>NZ_JALIFO010000001.1 GCF_022867805.1 Cuneatibacter sp. NSJ-177 | reverse complement strand
TTTGAGGGTGTCTCCTTTGAACAATGATTTTTATTAACCGGCAAGTTAACAATCATTATTCTATGGGAGTCACTCTTTTTTTGCAAACCTGTCATTTGTTACTTAACAGGAATGCTCCTTATGTATCAAAACTGTTGAATTGGAATTTATCATAATGAATTAAGGATATTATAGGTTTAAGTAGTAGCAAGACTTTAATAAAGCAGAAAAGCCTCAATTGAATTTCTATACCAGATTAGTTACTGTGTATAACCTCCATATAAACGTCCTCTTCCATCATTTGTTCTTTAGATTTTTTATCCAGATATAGCAGATAACCACTCCGATTAAGGCTATCCCTCCCGTGGTTATATATGGTAATTCAATATTGCTTTCATACAGATACCCAGTTAATAAAGGAGCAATAACTTTGCTAAGATTTCCGGCGGTACTGGCAAATCCCATCAGTGTTCCTTTATGCTGATTGTCAGTTTTTGAAAGGGTTGCGTTTAATGTGGGTACTGTAATAGCAGAAGATACCGCAAATAAGCCAAAAACCACCAACACACTAACAAACCCAGTTGTCAATACCATGGCAAACGCTACTAAGGCTTTGCAAAACATACCTATCAGTATTAGTCGCTTCTCACCAATTTTTTTTGCTAAAGGACCAGTCAAAAAGCCTTGTACTACAATCAAAATACCTGCTAGAGCCATCCAAATAACACCAACTTGCTTAGTGGAAAATCCAAACTTATCTACGACATACAGCCCCGTAATTCCTTGCAAGCCTGTTTGACAGAAATTCACGACGAAAATAAGTATCAAAACCATTCCTGCTGAGCCAAAAATTATACTTTTCAGGTCTGAAAAATCAAAGGGTTTTCTTTTTTCCGTCTGTCCTGAACGCTCAATTGACTCTGGCAAAAGTGTTAGAATTAGCAGAAAGGCAATAAATGAAATGCCAGCCCCTGTAAAAAATGGGAGCGCAAGCGAATAGCCTGCAAGAATGCCTCCCAATAATGGTCCCATCATTACGCCAACGCTCATTGAAGCTCCAAGTTGACTCATATTCTTGCTTCTTTCTTCCTCCGAGCTGGAATCTCCAACATATGCCAAAGATGCAACGGACGTAGCAGATGACAATATACCCGATAAACTGCGAGCTATAAATAGTGTCCAAAAGGATGAAGCCAAACCGAACAGGAACAAACTGATGGAATATCCTATAATACCAATGCTGATAATCGGCTTTCTACCAATTCGGTCAGACAGTGCACCCCAAAAAGGTGCGCATACTGTTTGTGCCAGAGCATATACGGCAGTGAGCCATCCAAGCTCACGACCGCCAGCACCTAGATTTTCCATGTAAAATGGCATGACCGGAAGAATTAAGCTATATCCTAACGCAATCACCAAAGTAGCAAGCTTTAAAGCGAAAATAGGCTTTTTATTCATCAATCGTCACCGTCCCCTCCGAGCCGTCCACCGTTATCATTTGTCCATTCTTAATACTTCTCGTGGCTGTGTGTGTCGCCATGACAGCGGGGATACCATATTCACGGGCAACAATGCTTGAATGGCTAAGAGGGCCGCCAATGTCTGTTACAATCGCACTTGCGGAGGCAAACAACTGCGTCCATGCAGGAGTTGTGGTAACGGCGATCAGGATACTTCCCGGCTGGAATTTCTCAAAATCTGCCGGGCTGTTCAGTACACAGGCTGGAGCCGTAACAACGCCTGTGCTGGTTCCTATGCCCGTCAATACAATTTTCCCATCTTTCTGTATTTGAGTTGCATGTGATACGGCTTTTTTGTTTTTTTTCGGCAACTGGGAAGGCGACACATAACCTCGGAATGTATCATGCTCCGCTTGTCGAGCAGGGATTGCCTCACTCAGATTAGATAGGGGTATATTTTTATCAAGCTGTGTTATGAGCGTTTCCAATTCTGTTTTTGTGAGCCAGTAAATATCGTCCAGATGTGAAATAGCTCCGCCAGTTAAGAGACGTTCAGAAATTTCTTGTAACATGCGGCGAATCAGTGGGTGCCCCATCCCCATCAAATAAATAGCGTTTTCACGCATGGGGGCAGTATTTTGTGCCCAATGGAGCAGCTTCAAAAACAGCTTTTTACGGTGACCGCCTATCTGTTGCAAAATCTCGTTTTCGGCTTGTTTCCTGCGCTTTTCAAATGCGATTTGGCGCGAATACGGATTTTCCCCTTTTTCCTCCAAAAATGCTTTTATGGATTCAAAGGTTGGCGTAAGTATCTCCTGTGGTGTGGCATATGCAAAATCAAATTCATAAGCAGTACAGCCAAACTCTTTGAAATAGGCATTAATTCGGCTTTTCCACTCTATCCACACCTCCTGCGAAACTTCCGCAGGCAAAATGGAGGACTTGAAATCTTCTGCTATCTTTGTTGCAGGATTGCTTTTCAGATAGAAGCCTAAAGTGTTATTTTGCTTTGCCCATTCCGAAAGATCCCACAGGTTCTTTTCCGATTGCAGCGCAATCGTATCAAACCCAAGCAAGAGAACGGAAGTGTCTGTTATACCAGCACGGCGGGCCGCTCCCTGAAAAAATTTTGTAAATAATGTTTCGCTGATAGAAGCGGCTGGCAATGTAAGCTGAATCCTCGTGAAATAAATACACGCTCCATAAAACACAGTCTGAATCCCCTCCATTATTTGATGAGCATTCAGCATATGCATGGGCTTTTCTTCCCATTGTTTAATCACATCCTCAAATTCTTTTCGTGCTGTTTCCCAGCGTGCAACACTGTTCGTGAGCGCACGGCGTAAAGATCGGGGTGAAAGGGATTTGACAGCAATCAAAAAAGGCTTTGAATTAGCGGAAAGATAAACATATCCGTTAATTATCGTATATGCTCCGTTTTCTGGCAGTAACTTTTTCGCACTTTTACCAAACATATCTATCCATAAAAGCGCCGAAGCGCGGTTGACTATTTCAAGTCCAAGTGTGGCGAATAAGGGCGTAACAGGATTTGGCAAGTGTTCCGCCAGACTGCCTTTTGTATATATAACATCCTTTTCCGGTAACGTCCATTCTGGCGGCAGGACAGTAATGGGGCGGGCCTGAACAATATACAACTTATCTTTTTCCAGTGCCCACTCTACATCCATAGGCATTTCATAATACTTCTCAATTTTTTTCCCAAGCTGTGTCAATCGCATAACTTGATTGCGAGTAAGAGCATGTTTTTTCCTCAACTGTTCAGGAGTTGGGATTTCTTCTGTTCCATCTGAGGTGCGGACTGTCATAATCTCTTTGTTTGCTGCTTCATACGATACAATTCGTTCAGCATTTTTATCTACAACGATTGTATCAGGGGTGACTAAGCTAGAAACCACCGATTCGCCAAGTCCCCACGCGGCGTTAACAATCATTTCGCTACGTCTGCCATTGATAGGGTTTAGCGTAAACATAACGCCGGACGCATCGGAAAACACAAGCTTTTGTACTACAACAGCAAGTGCAACAATTTCCTGCTTTATACCATTCTTCACGCGGTAAGCAATAGCGCGAGCTGTCCATAGGGAAACCCAGCACCTCTTTACAGCGTCAAGAACTTCATTCTCACCTTGTATGTTAAGATAGGTTTCCTGCTGGCCTGCAAAAGAAGCGTCGGGCAAATCCTCGGCGGTTGCGGAGGAACGGACAGCCACTGCTATATTTCCCAATTCGGCATATGCGGTTTTAATTGCATCTGATACTTCCTGCGGCATTTCTCCATTATGGAAAAGCATCCCTATCTGCGTAGATACATTTTCAAGCTGGCTGGTATTGTTAGAGTCAATACCGTCCAGCAACTTATTAATATGAGGCTGAATATGGTTCTTTTCAACAAAAATCTTGTATGAAGTAGTCGTAACATGAAAGCCCTCCGGCACAGGGATACCCGCTGTCAAAAGTTTTGATAAAGACATACCTTTTCCACCGACCATTTCAAGGGTTGCCTGTTTATGCAACAAGGGTAGAGTATAATAAATCATAATAATTCACCTCCATCTTTCATAATTCCGTGTAGAAATATATCCATTGTTTCATCAAGCATTTTCTCCGGACTGGCTGATGGTCGGGATGTGTAAATGATTGATATAATGGAGTTAATTAACAAACGCGCCACTAAATCGGCATCCGTCTTACGGAAGACGCCTGATTCCACTCCATTTTCAATTACAGATTTTATAATATCCTGATATGTGTAACGCGCAGTTTTCAGCCGCTTTCGATAATCTTCTTCTAAATAGTCAGATTCTGTATTTAACCACATCAGCACCGTTCGATACTGCTTTGGTACTCCAAGATGATTCAGCATGATTTTTCTAAGACACTGTTCCGGCGAGGATTCATCGGCAATAATCCTATGAACCTTTTTAATTGTTTCTTCTATTTCTTTCTCAACTGCATATACAACAATCTCGTCTTTCGTTTTGAAAAAATCATACAGACTGGACTTTCCCATGTTTGCTAAAATCGCAATTTCCCTCATTGATGTTTTTTGGAATCCATTTTTCTCTATGAGCTGCAAAGCAACACTGATTATTTCTTCTCGGCGCTCTTCTTGTTGTTCTGGTGTAAGCATAATTCCTTTTGGCATATTATGATACCTCCTCATAGCGACCATCGGTCGTTTCTTGTTCGACCTTCATTATATAGCGACCGATGGTCGCTTGTCAAGTCTAATTTTCAACTGAAAAAATTGGTAAAATGACTTTGGCTACTAAAGCCAAGCTGATAGGTGATATCTAATAAAGCTTCGCCAGCTTTCAGCAGCTTTTTTGCTTCTGTCATTTTAATGTATTCTATATAACGATAGGGGGATATCCCTTTTTCCCTCGTAAACATACGTATAAAATGGTACTTGCTAAAACCTGTAAAGGAATTCAAATCGGCTAAAGAACTAATTGTTTATAATTACACCATCCTGTACGGTAATCACGCGGCCGCTGCTTTTTGCCGCTTCCGGTGAATGCGTTACCATAATGATCGTCTGGCCGATGGTCTGATTGATCTCACACAACAGATTCATAATCTCTGCTCCGGTCTCGCTGTCCAGGTTTCCCGTGGGTTCATCTGCGAAGAGGATCTCAGGATTGGCAATCAGGGCGCGGGCGATGGCCACACGCTGCTGCTGGCCACCGGACAGTTCACGGGGCGTATGCTTACGACGTTCTGACAGACCGACAATCTCCAAAATCGGATACAACTGCTTTTATAGACAGGTCACCTTGTCACAATCACATGCGCAGCGCTAAACCGCATAATCGTTCTTGTACTCATCGACTTTCCAATGGCAGTAAACTTTCTAAATTGATTGCCAATTCCAATCTTTTATTTTTTCCATGGGATCTCTTCAATCAATATCACTCCACTGTAATTCGACTGCAGCGTACCGTAACACGATCTGCTCCGCCCACCGTACAGGTAAACAGCGTCAGGTCATACTCGCTTTCCATCATAGGCAATACATCCGCAGGTCCAAGTATCTCAATTACGGCTACTTCATAAACTGTTTGAATGTCCTCCATGTCCGTGAAAACCACCAGGCTGCCAATGTTCAGTGTTTTGAGCGTTCCGAAATGCCGGGTATAATTGTGGCCCGCAATGACCAGATCATCGGATTTGGCAGAACCGGAATACCGGCAGGGTGCAATCCGCATCCTGGTGTAATCCCACTCGGACATGACCGGCAGCTCCAACCCCAGCTCCGGGATGGAGAGATACCCGATATATCCATAACCGTCGATCATCTTTATCGTCATTTCCGTATCGTAAGGATCGGGCAGAGAATCTGGTTCTGCAGATATATCCGGCTCCTGTTCCAAAACATCCTGCAGTTGGAAGAGTATTTTATCCGCTGCGTTCCCTGCGGTATTGTCCTCCCAGCGGTTATAGAGAAAAAGAGACAGCGCTGCACAAACCAGCACTGCCCCTAAGATCATCAATCCTGTCCCCAGCTTAGCCCTCATAACCCGTGCTCCTTTTTCGGAACCGCAATGCCCAGCCGAAAGAGAACAGAAGCAGACCCGCAATCACCAGCACCGGAATTGGCCAGTTGAGCTGTCCCGTCTGCGGCAGAGATGGATCTGGCTTGCCAGGCGTCACCGGCTTTGCCGGCTCCTTTTCCAACTCCACTTTGGGGCTTGCGTCCACGTTGTACACATAGCTTCCGTTCTCCATATATGGGAGGCTCACCAGAAATGACTCCGCTTTATTGTAACCCTCCGCAGCCTTATTTTGCACAATCAGATACAGGCCAGGCGAAACGTTCTGGAAAGATACCTTTCCGTCACTGCCGATATCCTGTGTAATTCCCGGTAGCTTTTGCTTTTCTGCATACTGTGTCAGTGTGTCCGGCAGCTCCGCCGAGGAAAGATCCGAAAGAGCCACGCCGCTCCCGGCGAAGTCGGAGTTCAGGACAAAATCATAGTTTCCGTCCTCCTCATGAACATCGCCCACCCGATAAAGGGTCAGCATTCCGCCGGACACGGCTTTGCCTTGGTATTTCATCGTGATCGAAATCGACCCTTCTTTGGTCAAGTCTGGTACATCGTGTGCAAAAGCAGTCACATTGAGTGTGCAAAGCAGGACAGCTACAATAAAAAGAGCCGTTACATATTTTTTGGGCTTCATAGGTCACTTCCTCCTCATTTCCTGTGCCGTCCTTTTACCAAAAGAACCACGAAAAGGATCAGCAAGATTGGTATGGCAATCATGGGTGCAATCAAGAACGGCTCGATTTGCAGCGCGTCTATGGTGACATTGGTTCCCGCGCTCTTCGCGTTTTCCACCCGGTGGCCCCTCACCAGAAGGCGGTGGGTATTGATGCCATAAGGAGTACAGGTCAGCAGCGTACAATAATCCATGCCATCTGTTATGGTCAGGTCATCCACTTCCTCCGGCAATACAATGCGAATCTGATCCACCTCGTAGGTCAAAAGGCGGTTGAGAATCTTGATCGTATAGGTATCGCCCTCCTGCAGCTGATCCAAGTTGGAAAACAGCTTGGCGCTGGGCAGGCCTCGGTGGGCGGACAGCACTGCGTGGGTTCCCTCTCCACCCACAGGGAAGGAAGTACCCCGTAGATGGCCGGCCGCTACATTCAGAATCTCCTCCGACGTCCCATGGTAGATAGGCAGCTCCACATTGATCCGTTCAATGGTAATGTACCCGATGACCCCATCCCCATTGATATTCAAAATATCTTCATATCCACTCAGTTTATCGTAACCGGTCAGAGGGTTGGCCAGCGACCGAAGCCCGGCATTATAGGCGTCTGCTGATGCAAACTCGTTATCATAGTCTTTTTCACTCATTGCTGCAATGGCTTCTTCATAATCCAGAATGGCCTTGGTCTGTACCCGGCTGTTCCACCAGTTGCTGACCGTTGGGTATAACAGCACGGAGAGGCCCACGAAGAATATCAGTATTAAAATAATCGTTGAAAAATGTTTCTTCATGAGACTCCCCCTGCGGTTATCATTTTGCCCCCTTGGGGCAGGAGGCCGAACCTCCCACCCGCGAGGAATCGTGCAAAAAATTATCGTTTACTTTATTCCATGATTAATCCTTTTCTGCGGACAATCTCTTCTTTGTCACCAGCAGGATTGCTGCGCCGATTACCAGGATGCCGCCAATCACATAGAAGATGGTGGTGCCGATACCGCCCGTGGATGGCAGCACAGTGCCGGTATTGTTCTCAATTTCAAGCTGCGCAATACCGGGAGCAACGATGTTTGCGCCAGTAGCGGTCCATGTACACTCCGTCTCACCCGTTTCTGGGGCTGTCCATGTAATAGTAACCGAAATCGGCTCCGCCAGCAGATTATAGCCATCGGGGGCTTTCATCTCAGTGATGGTATATGTGCCTGCAGCCAGACCGTCGAAGCGCAGGACGCCGTCTTCGCCGACCGTTCCGGTGGCATTTACTGCCTCAGTGATCGTCTTGATTGTGGTGGTCGTGCTCTTCGCATATTTTGTACTGGTACTCTCGTATTTATCGGCGTTGTAGCCGTCCGCATTTTCATCTGTCACAGGAACCTGGATGGTATAAGAACCATCCTTTAACTTCCAATACTCGCCGTTTGCATCCTCAGTGAACACATCGGTTTCCACCAGGACCTTATTCAGCTTCTCTCAGCGCCGATCAGGCGGTTACCATTGGGATCGACCTTGATCAGTTCGATGCCGGTTACATAAGTATAGGTCGTAGACGTGGGAGTCTCGCCTGTCGCATCGCCGGGCTTGGGCTTATCCGGGTTATCCGGCTCGCCGTCTTATGTAATAGGCCAGCGCTACACAAAACGCTGGCCTTATATCACTTTCTTGAGTAAAAAGGACGCCGATTTTTCAGCGTCCTCTGATATAGTATTCTATTGTTACATTCCCATTATCGGCTTGTTCGGCTCCTGTACGAGACTGACTGCCAAATCAAAAGCCGGAACAAGGATCAGATTGTATCTCGCCTTTATATAGTGCTTGTAAAAGGCTCTTTGCAGATCCGACAGAAATGGCGTGGAATCTATGAATTCACTAATTACTTCCATATCAATCCGGCGAACAATCCGTTTGACTGCCTCACTGCAGCTTTCATATTCCGCATTCATTAGGAAGTCACGGTAGTTAATTTTTCTGTCGTTCTGCTTTATAGCAGAGGTCGGATACAGATAAACTCTCGAATGCAGCGCATCCTCGTTTGACAGCACTTCATTCATGACCTTCTCATCCGCCTGCGGCAAAAGACAGCTTCCGCAATCGTAGATGGGTGCTATACTTGATTCTCCCGTTTTTTCATCAAACAGGAATCCCCAATTTCCGTTATGACGGTCAAAGTTTCCTAGTAAGGCATCTACAACAAATACATCCCAAAAGTGCCGTTCCAACACCTCCGGTGAAACGTACTGCTGCTTTCCAATCGTATCAAGTATATCTTCAAGCTCTGTTCCCGTACCATTTGAATCTGATTCCAGAATCGTATTCTTAATGGAACAGAAATCAAAAAATCTCTTTCCGTCTGCTGTAAAGTCCTTACAGGCGCAGACAATCTTCTCCTTGCCGCCAACCTTAAAGGTGCCAAGCATGGTTTCATGCGCCTTTACGCCGATCAGATTGAAGATACTGCTTGCGATATGCTCGCTGAAACAGCTATTGGTATAGGAAAGCCCGGTGGGCTTATTCTTGCCAGAGGGTGGGAATTTCAGCATATACAGTGTGCCGTCATATTCTACGGCAATCTTCTTTCCGTTTGCTCCGTTGTATGCTCTGCCGGGTACCACCCGACAGTTTGTAAAATTAATTTTTTCAGTCATCCGTCATCATTTCCTTAAAGATATTTTGCTCTCAGATAATCGGCATGTTCCTTTGTAATCACGCCGTCGTTAATCTCAGCAATATTGATACTGCCATAGAGTTCTCCCCACAGGCAGTCGAGCAGCGGAGATTTGTTTTTCAACCCGTCCTTGTATGCGTCCAGATCATGCTGCAGATATCCGGGCAGCCCGTATTCATAAGAGCGTTCCTTTTCCGCCTGATGGATTCCTTCGGAAGTCAGAAGCTCCATCGATACACCAAGCGCCTTTGCCAGCTTATACACCGTTTCTGCGGAGCATTTTTCAAGCTTTGTCTTACCGCTGCATATATCGTTGAGCGTAGCGTGAGGGATCCCCGCATCTACGGCTAATCGGTATTTTGTCATGTTTCGCTTTTTCAGCAAACTCTCGATCATCATTCCTGTCACATCCTCTCTGCTATTATTATATCGGTATGCCGAAATAATGTCAAGAGGACTACATGAAACTTAACCCAAAACCCGTATTTATCTCGCTCCCCTTGCTACGCTGTGGGTAAGGTTCATCAACGATAAACCATAAGAAATCAATAGAAATGCGACTCAGGTCAGAGCATTCTCGGCCTAGAGAGAACAAGAAAAGTCGGGTGCAGCTTTGCAAGTCTGTATCCGACTCCTTCTATCATGGCATACTCAAAGGGAATCTATTATAAAGTCCGTGACGAAATCAGTGCAAATATTCCTCCAGACAGACATCCAAATCATATATTTCTTTCGCCGCCTCTTTCCCTACATAACGATAATGCCACGGCTCATAAATGATTCCGGTAATATTGCTTTTGTCATTTGGGTAGCGCAGGATGAAGCCATTTCTCCAACTATTTTCCATTAACCATTTCTGTACGGCGGTCTTTTCCTGATCTTCGTCAAGAATCTGATTTTCAATATCCACAATGTCCACAGCAAGTCCCAGCTGATGTTCACTGGTACCGGGAACTGCAACAACTTTCCCGGCCTCGGTTCTGGCATTCTCTTCAGAATAGCCCTGGACAATCAATCTGTTGTGTTGGTTGTTAAACAACCTCTGTTGTGTTTCCTGAGAGCGGTAGTCGGAACAAATTACAGGCTGAAGGTCAGCCGCTCTGCAATCATCCATCATATCCTGCAAATCAGGGTAACAACGCTCATCCACGGAAAGTCCGTTTTGCAGCTGTGTTAAAGTTATCTCATAGCCTTCTGGCAGGGGATTCCAAGGATTAACTAAAAGCAAGTTCCAATCAGATGGAACATCCAGGCTATCACTGATTGACTGATTGAGCGTTGCCACAATTATTGCAAGAAGGCTGGCCACAAGAAGGACTGCTATACCAAAAACAGCCCGTGCGTTCCTTCTGTGCTTTCTTCGATGTCTTATACAGGGAACGGTATATCAGCTTTCATGATAATGGCAAAAACTGCCCCTGCTCCTATCATACCTGCTGTTTCCTTAATAGATCTGCGCAAAGCAATCACGCCAATCACCAGCATTAAAAGCTCAAGTTCCGAACTGATATCTACATAAAACATTTAGTAGCTTGATACCATTCCCGCAAAAAAGGCAAAAACATTGATGTCAGCCAAATTATGCAGATCCACCGCACGGTCAATCAGATGTAATAACGCCGGGAGGTTTGCCTGCCGGTAATCCAAATATTTTGAAAAGGCCCCCATAAAAACTTCTTCAATGTTTGCTCCTCCTTCTCAAAGAAAGTTCCGCACATTTCAAACCATCTTATTCTGCAGAGAGCGTCATGCAAATCAACGGCCATGTGTCCTCTTGCGGATGCGTCGATAATTCACGCACTTTGCAATAAATTGATTTATTTTGCATGATTTCATCTGTGGTAAGGCATAGTGTCTTTTTCTTCTCAACGAGCTCTTTCATATTTACGGTGCCAATCCAAGTATCTTTTTGAAACGGTAATGTCAGCATATGCGCTTCCGAAAAGTAATCTATCAGACGTACAAACTGACTTTTTGATTCTTCTTGCCACAGCGCAACGCATTCTTGATAATCTGCTATGCTGTCAATCTGGGATAGCCCCGGAATGATATACTGCTGCATATCATTTGCAATGATGGCTTGAATCTCCTCATAAGGGGTATCCATCGGCTTGTAGTTTTTATAACCGTCAATGACATAACCCCGTATATCACGGAGCGGGTGTAACCTGCCTTGATGCGGCAAAAAGCAAGCTTCCGTAAAAGATTTGAAAAAAGTAACATCTTGCAGTTGTTCATCTGAAAGGTCAGGCGTATCTACTACGATATTCAGCCAAAAGGAAAACCCGGTAGCTTTGCTGTTAAATTGGGAGCTTTGAATATTTACGGCGATTGTGCAGGCTTCCTTATGAATGGAAAAAGCCTGTGTTCCCCGAAGGCTGTGAAAACCTGCTTCTTTGAGCGCCGGTTTGATAACTTGTTGAATTACTTTATTTTTCTTTTCTCGTGAAGTCATATTCTTGTACCGCTCTTTCTGTCAGTTCTTTATTGCTATCTTTGCTGTTCCTGTACCTATGCGCCGTGATGATCGTATAGCTATAAGCGCTGACCGTAATGATACACCCGTCAACCGCTATATACCAGTTCTTTCCTTTTCTCGATATGGATGCTTCAACAGAAGATATCCTATTTCTGCACCACTCAACAACCCGTAAGCATCTGAATGGCAGAAGCGGCTTGCTCATAATCGGTACAGACTTGAGCTATTAAAACATCCAAGTTTTCCGGCCGCTCCCCCGCCCGGAACGCTTCCGGATAATCCTCCGATGATAGCTTTTCTAACAAGAGACGGTAGGTTCCATCGCTTAAAAACTTCTTTAAAAATCGCCTTACCATATCTTCACTGAATAGCCGGGCCAATACTTCTTCATAATCTCCGCCCAGCTTTACATAACATTCCTTCAGACTCATAAATACCTCCGTATCCTACTAATGTTTCTTTTTTACAAGTTCTGTGATCACCGCTTCCAGGTTCTTCATGTCAATCGGCTTCGCCACATGGGCGTCCATTCCGGCATCCATTGCTTCCTTGACATCCTCTGCAAACGCATTGGCCGTCATTGCAACTATCGGAATCACCTTTCCACGGGTATGGCTGCCGGCACGGATGGCTCTGGCCGCATCATAGCCATCCATGACAGGCATCTGGATATCGGTCAAAATCAAATCATACTGACCCGGTTCGGATTTCTCGAATGCTTCCACCAGTTCCTGGCCGTTGCTGACAAGATCACACGTTACGTTGTTCATATTCAGCAGTTCCAGCAATATCTCTGCGTTCAGCTCATTATCTTCAGCAGCAAGTATTGTTATGCCTGCCAGTATATGATCCGAATCCTCTGACCCCGGCAATTTTTGCTCCTTTGCCTGAACCGTTACAATGGCCTGCTTAAAACTGGTCAGGAAAAACGGTTTTGCCAGGAATCCATCAATGCCCGCCGCAAGAGCTTCTTCCTCAATCTCATCCCATTCGTATGCCGTAAGAAGGAGGATTGGAATATGTTCCGGCAGCATGGCCCTGATTTTTCTTGCCGTTTGGATACCGTCCATACCGGGCATTTTCCAATCCAGGAGCACAAGGTCAAACCGGATCCCCTCCTGATGAGCTTCTCCAATCTGCCGGATAGCATTATCCCCGCCGAGCGCATACCGGACAGACACCCCAGTGTCTTCCATGACACGAATTACATTTATGCAGATGCTTTCATCATCATCCACCACCATCACACGGGTAATCCCGTGGTTTTCCCAAAACTTTTCATCCACATTCTGTTCCTGAATGCGCAGCTCCAAATCAACAGTAAAAATACTTCCTTCGCCCTGCCTGCTCTTCACATCAATGGTTCCGCCCATCAGCTCCACCAGATTTTTTGTAATAGGCATCCCAAGTCCGGTTCCCTGGATTTGGTTTGTCACACTGTTGATTTCACGGGCAAAGGGTTCAAAAATAACATGTAAGAACTCTTCCGACATGCCAATGCCGTTATCCTGAACCTCAAACCGCAGCCGGACAAAATCTTTTGTTTTTTGAGGAAGCTGGGTGACGGTTAGTTGGATTCTGCCGCCGACTGGGGTATATTTGACCGCATTGGACAGGATATTGATCAGCACCTGGTTGATTCGCATCCTGTCGCCGATTAAATGCTCCATTGTTACATCTGCCAGAAAAAGCTCAAATTCCTGCTGCTTTGCTTTTGTCTGCGGCCGGATCATGGTCCCCAGCTCGTCTATGAGTTCTGCCAGATTGATCTCCGTGACATTCAACGTGGTTTTCCCACTCTCAATCTTGCTCATATCCAGCACATCATTGATCAGCCCCAGAAGGTACTGGCTGGACGCCGTAATCTTTCGCGTATATTCTTTTACCCGCTCCGGGTCGCCGGCATCGTGATTCAACAATACGGTAAGCCCCACGATTGCATTCATTGGCGTCCGGATATCGTGACTGATATTATTTAGGAACGTGCTCTTGGCCTTATTGGCAGCATTCGCCGCGTTCAATGCCGTTTCCAGCGCAAACTTGTTCTGCCGTTCCTTGGTTCTGTCTGACAGCACAACGATAAATTTGTCTGATTGACCTTCACCCACCCGATATACTGTTTCGTAAAACCACCGTTTTTCACCTGTATTCCGATGAGTCCGCTCACTTTCCATAATGATAGCCTGACCCGGTTTCATCAAAGCCAAATCCGAATAGGAAATGGTTTTTTCCTCAGTGTATGTGGCCTTTCCTAAAGATTCAAGACTCGCTGCCACCGCATCCGGAGAAATACCGAGCACACGGTTTACATTGGGCGTCACATACTCTACTACATAAGACTCGCTGTTTAACATCAAAAACACGTCGTCTATATATTCCGAAAGAATGCTGAATAACTGTTCACGGTATTGGATATCCTGTTCTTTCTTTTCAATGCGCTTTCGGCTCTGTCGTTCAAAAAGCAGGAATATAAGACCAATAAGAAACACGATAAAAACCGCAAAAATAAATATCTGGGATGACTGCAGGATGTAGTCGGTATATTCCATGATGACGCTGCTTGGGATCACGGAAATGATATACCAGCCATCCATGACTTTTATCGGAGAAAAAGTGACAATGTTCTCTGCTCCATTGAAGGAAAATTGGATGACACCAGAATGACCATTTGCCAAACTTTCCTTGAAAGTCCGAAGATTTTCCTCATCATTTTCTTCCGCGATCACATCAAAGAGATTAGAAAATGTTCGGTTACTGTTTTTATGGTATGGACGGATCAAAACATCCCCATCCTGATTGGTGATATAGGAAAAACCGCTTTCATTATAAAAGGATATGGAGAATTCCTTTGAAAGCGCAGAAACCCTCTCTCCCTTTTGCATTAACCCGTGGGCTCCGTCGGCAAACAAAAAACATTCATAAACTCCCATGGTATTTTGTCCATCGTAGAGATTCAGATAGTTTTCTCTGATGCCCTTACCGGAAAAGGTACGATAGAATTCCAGTTCCTCCATACTCAGCAAACGCCGCTCATCAAGACGGTTAGAGTAGAAAATTCCCTTATCCAGATCAACAACGGTATAATTGGATGTTTCGCCGCCCAGCAGGTTCAGATTATTTAATATTTTGCCGTCTTCATGCGATTCGATTTCCGACATCTTATTTGCTAAACTATGTACCCGATCCTGTTCAATTGTAATATACGTCTCAAATGCGTGGCCGCCCTGACTTGTAATCTCCAGAGTTTGTTCCGCATTCTGCATCCACAGGGAAGTCTTGACGCTTTTTATATAAGAATAACAGCCTAAAAGAATGCTGCTAAGAATGATTACGACCAGACAATTTACCCCGATTCGTTTTATTCTCATTTCGATCTCCTCCAGGAACTACTGTGCCAAAAGTTGATTCAATAAGGCAACAGCCTCATCTGAAGACATGCCATTTAACATCTGCTTTGTTATTTCAGACAGGGAATTGTCCAACGGCAGACTCAGCCTATAATCAGAACCAATCACAATCCGGCCGCTTTCTAAACACTCAGAAGCGGGAAGAATTGTTTGTTCAGTGGGCACTCTGTCATCTTTCAGCGGTGTATAGGAGTTTTGGCTATCGCAGTATTCCCAGATTGAATCCGGTTGGGTAATACATTCAACAAGCTCCATGACCTCCTCTATGTGTTCACTGCCGGCATTAACGCTGATGCAGGTGTTCGCCTCAATTACAAGCACACTGCCATCATCCAGTATGGGAAAAGGATGTACGCCATAGGAAAAGCCTGGCTCCATATCGGCTACTCTGGAAGTCGCCCAGTTCCCGGTAATCATAAATGGCCGGTCACCGCCAGCAAACAATCTAAGGTCATCAGAAGCCTGGTTTGTCGCTGAAACCTCCTCGCAGTCGATCCATTTACGGTCAATCATTTCCTCAACCATCTCAATTCCCGGACGCAGTGTATTTACCAGTTCTGCCGGGGCATGATTGAATGCTTCGATTGCCGCAGCGGAATCCTTCTGATAAACCGAGTATAGCGATTCACCGACAATCAGGTTTCTGAGGGAAGCATAGTTATTTGCAACAATAGGTGTGATCCCCTTACCCGCAAAATACTGACACACCTCCATGAACTCTGACCATTTTTCCGGAACTTTTTGCCCATGTTTCTCCAGCAAATCGTAATTGATATACAATCCATAAGCAGAGATACACGTCGGCAGGAAATAGGCTGATCCGTCTTCCCTGATAAACTGCTCTTTTATCATGTTCTGATACTTTTCAATCGTAGGCAGCCCAGATAAATCCGCCAGCTTTCCCTGTTCCGCCAATTCGATCTCCCGGTCATGATCCACCATAAATACATCGTCAAGTCCATTGGCCTGTACCCTTCTTTCAAAGGCATTCCAGTAGTCTATCCCTTTCACGCCTTCGTAGGTCACGATAACTTCAGGGTTCTGCTCCATATACCGGTTCAATATGCTTTCAATGGCTGTCAGATTATGTGCATCTGCTTTATATCCATAAACAGAAAGAAATATATGCTCCTGTTCCGCAAGCGGTTCGTTTTCAATGAGCATGATTTCATTGGAACGATGACTGCAGCCCGACATCAATGTTAATACAAAAAAAGTGGATAGTATAATTTTATACAGCTTCATGTGCTTGTCCTTTCTTTCAATCGTGCAAGGAAATCTCCACCTCGATAGCAGCATTACAGTCCCGATTCAGGTTAGCAGCACATTCTTCCGGTGTCGTATTGCCTGCCAATAACTTATGGATATGGGGCCAACACACACTGCGAACGGAATTATCCTGTCCTTGCCAGTTGGGACTGGAATTCATAAAGTCGATGACGTTATCGACATTTTCAGAAAACTGGCGCAGCATGACGATCTCATCGGCATATTTTTCAGCCACCCGCTTACTCTCGGGTATGTTTCCTGCCGAAATATCCATCAGTTCTTCGTCTTCGTAAATGTATTTCAAGAAATCCTTTGCCACCTGAATCTTCATTTCATCCCCATACACACAATGACTGCAAGAGAAAAAACGGCCAGCAATCTCCACCACATCTTACCATGTGTCATTTTGCCAAGCATCATCTTCATAAATCACCTCACATTTAACTCATCGCCGCCTAATCGAATAACCAAGTCCGTTTTTCTTACGCTGTTTTTTATTGCGGAGACAATTTGCTTCAGTGCCAGATCCCCAACCGGATGGCCGTATGTATCATTAACAGCCTTGAAATCATCCATATCCAGCATTGCTACTGCAGAAACATGACACATGTCACGTAGCTGCTCCTCATAGTAGCGCCGATTATAAGCCCCAGTCAGGATATCCTCATAAAGTCTACGGTTATGAGCTGTAATATACTTAATCACGTCCTCTTTTCCATGTCCGCCAAGCAATGTTTCCTCGGTAATCTTATCAATGAGCTCAAGTGAGTATGGACTACCGTCAACCTCCACATAAGTCGCCCGAACATGATAGATACACTTATCTATAAACTTTAATTTAGTCAGGCTTCCTTTGCTTGACATATCGGATAGAAAACGAAAATGCTGCTGCTCGTAGGACCGTTGGTGCAGCATATGTTCGGAGTCGCCCAGGCCATAGCGGTTTAGCTGTTCCGCAATATGGCTGGTTTCTTTTATTGTGTTCTCAACCTCAAATGTATCTTTGGACTTCAGCACCTGTTCAAGCGTGTTTCCAATGTCCCGCAAACATTCCAACAGCAAAGGATGGAACGCTCCGCATTGTCCGTCAAAAATCATTTTTATTGCTGTGTCATGGGAATACGCCGACTTGTAACACCGTTCACTGGTGAGTGCATCATAAACATCCGCCAAAGCGACCACCTGCGCTGAGAGCGGAATCGCATCCCCCTTCAGTCCATCCGGATAGCCGCTGCCATCATAGCGCTCATGGTGCCACCGGCAGATTTCATATGCTGTTTTCAGCAAAGGCTCGTTCCGGTCGATGGGCAGGTCCATAAGTATCTCTGCACCTGCCATAGAATGGCCCTTCATAATCTGGAATTCCTCTGCTGTAAGGCGGCCAGGCTTATTGAGAATCTCCTCGGGAATGGCGATCTTGCCGATATCGTGCAGTGCTGAAGCCATACTGACCAGAGAAATATCTTCATTTGTGATTTTATTGTTGCCGATTTTCAACCTGTACTGCCGCATCAGAAGGTCTGTAATGATATTGATATGTAAAACATGAAGGCCACTTTCTCCATTGCGGAATTCCACGATATGAGACAGAATGGAGAGCATCAGCCGATTATCCTTCTCTTTTTTACTAATCTGTTGGGTAATGATCTCCATTAACTGCCGCTGCTTTGCGAAAGATAAAATTACATTGGCTACACGACGGCGTACTATTATCGTGTTATATGGTCGGGCAATATAGTCCGTCGCTCCAAGATCATACGCACGTTCTATAAATTTGGGCGCAGTTTCACTGGAAATCATGATGACCGGAATTACATCAATCCAATGAAACTGGTTCATATGTTTCAATACATCCAGCCCATTCACATGCGGCATCTGAACATCCAATAGGATAAGAGAAAGTTCAGTTACGTGTTCACGCAATATTTCAACGGCCTGCGCTCCATCCTCTGCTTCCAAGATCTCATATTCGTTTCCAAGCATAGAGCCCAGCATCTCTCGATTCAATTCAGAATCGTCTACAATTAAAACCTTCAATTTGGGGCCGACTTTCAACATACCATCACTCCAGTGAATTTATTAATCTTATTATCTTTCTCAGTACCATTCTGCTAACCTTTGCAAATAGGTTATAGGAAAATTTTACGGCCTATTCGGCCGCACTATTCTTTTCTAATTTGACAATGGTTTGTTTTTTATTTTATCATTATGTCCTGTCATACACAAGAAGAAATACTTGTAATAACTCAACTACATACCCCTCTGTTTTAAGTTCCATTGCCACTCTTCGGAATTATGTAGTATAATATAAACAATATGTGTTTGAGCTTGAGAAAGGGCATTTATATTATGAAACGACAGGAAACTCGTTTTTCTTATGTATATGAAGATTTAAAAAAACGTATTGCTTCAGGGCAATTCCAGCCCGACAGCAAACTCCCCTCTTCCAGAAATCTATGTGAAGAATACAATGTGGGAATTGCGACCATTACGCGGGTATTAGATACCCTAAAGGCGGAAAAACTGATCGACATCCGGATCCGGCAGGCTCCCGTAGTTCTTCCCAACAGTCTGGCAGGCCCTGGAATATCTACGATGTTAGCGCAGCGGGATTCTATCTTACAGGTGTATGAAACATATGGACGGTTATTGCCCTATCTGCTTGTATTCGCTGCGCATAAATGTTCAATTGAGTCCATGCCCCACTATCGGCAGGCTCAAAGAGCGGTGCAGCAGGGTATCTGTTCTGAGAGTTGGAAGGCTCTGATTGCACTGACGAGGGATATTTTAGGCGCCACCCACAACCCTCTGTTATGTGATCTGCACACAGCCTTTGAACTTCAGGGGAATTTTGCGTACTTTTTAGAAAAATGTAGTTTTTCCCAGGATATCATGGGCCAGAGGCCGGCTTTTGATCCCCAATCCATCATTGATGTATTATCAGAACGCGATCCAGTTGAACAGTATCATCATTTAAAAGCACTTTACCAAGACATGTCCGCCATTATTAAGGGAATTTTCACCCAGATGTCAGACAGCGTTACCCAGGCGCCTGCCCAGGTGCCGGTTTCATTTGAATGGAATCCCCTCAGAGGGAAGGATTACTACTATACCCGCATTGTCCGCGATTTGACGCGAAAGATAGGAACAAGCGTCTATTCGTCCGGAACTTATTTACCTTATGAAGCTGAGCTGGCCAAGCAGTATGGCGTGTCTGCCTATACAGTCAGAAAGGCATTAACTTTGTTGGAACGCAGAGGCTACACAAAAACCTTAAACGGCAAAGGTACGATGGTTCTGACTCCCGACCAGCTTAACACCGAACAGGCGCTTCTGGATATTACTACGAAGCGGGACGCCCTAACATATCTCTATTCGCTGCAGCTCATGGTACTGCTGTCCTACCCAGTCGCAGCCTACACTGCACCTCATTTTAGCGAGGATGACCTGAAAGCATTGGCTGCCCAGAACAAGAAGCCAGGAATAGCGCTCGCAAATCTGTTTCAGATGATTTTTAAACGACTGACCTTAGTACCGTTGCAAACCATTTGGCAGGAAACCAGCCAAGTCACAGAATGGGGTTTCTATTTCGCATTTTACCCGCAGGGAGCCGATGCAATCGGACAGCTTAATAAAATCACCCGTAAAGCATATCACTGTCTGCGTTCAGGAAACAACGCTGAGTTTGCCGAGTGTCTAGCCGACTCTTACCGTCTGATTTTAACTTCTGTCCAGGCATATATGGTTGAGAAACACCATTTTACCGAGGCTTTATCTGTACAGGTCCCTGACAGAGATTCCTTAAAATAAGTGACAATCAGTTGGGATGTGGAAAATAAACACACACATTCCAACTATTTTTCTGACGGTGTTTGCCGTTCTGCCTGTCAGATTGTCGCTGAGCGGAATAAATCTTAATCATCTCGATGTTTGCTCAACCAATTCATAGCACATATCGTGAGTATCGAACTCCCAAGGGACAATATATCTTCATTAAACACAACGCCTTGATTATGCATGGGTTTACCATACGCTTCATTTTCCTGGTTGGTACCGGCGCCTAATAATAAATAGGCAATGGGCACCTGATAGCTAAAGGAAGCAAAGTCCTCGCTGCCCATACCTCCCTGAGGCAATATCCTGACTTGCTGAGGGGCAATGAATTGCTTAATGTAATCGCAAAACTCATAGATCATCTCATCGTTGTTTATCAGAGGCGGCGCACTGGATAATTCCGTTACAACTGCCCTTCCTCTGAAGGATTGGGCACACAGTTTTGAAATTTCTTGAATTCTTTCAAAAATTCTATCCCCTGTTTCTTTGTTTTTGTAACGGATTGTTCCCTCTAAAACGACTTTTTCAGGAATAATATTGGGAGTTTGTCCACCGGCAAATTTACCAATCGTTAATACACAAGGGTCTTGCGCCGCCACTTCTCTCGCTGCAATTTCCTGTAACGACAGGTAAATATGTGCCGCAATATTAATTGGGTCAACCCCATTTTCAGGCATCGCTCCGTGACAGCCCACGCCTCTTACTTCAATGCGAAACAAAGTGCAGCCAGCCATGAAATGGCCAAGACCACACAGCACCATATTGCTCGGCGTACCAGAGTTTACATGAAGCGCCATGGCTGCATCTACCTTTGGATTTTCCAAAACACCTCCCTGAATCACAGCCTTCGCCCCGGTAAAACCTTCTTCATCCTCCTGAAATAATAATTTTACTTTTCCTTGAAGCCGGTTTTGATACTTTTTAAGCAATTTTGCAGCACCTAACAGCATGGCGGTATGCATATCATGACCACAGCCATGCATAGCACCGTTTACACTTTTAAATTCTAAATCAGTTTCTTCCTTAATGGCTAAGCCGTCCATATCTGCTCTAAGCAGCATAGTTTTACCAGGGAGTTCGCCGCTGATTGTTGCCACAATTGAGCTATTGGCAATGTCCTGGGGTTTATATCCATACGCAATTAGCTTCTCTTTCACAAATGCTTTGGTATATTGCAGCTGTATCCCAACCTCAGCATTTTGATGTATTTCTCTTCTGATTTTTACCAACTCTGGCTGTAATAATTTTGCTTGCTGATAGATTTCATTCATAGCAATTCCTTTCCATTATATTATTCTCCCAGCTCTTCTCCATATTAATAGCCTTACATGCCTTTTATCTTCCTGACGGTGTTTGCCGTTCGGATTGTCAGTTTGCCGCTGATATTCGCACTTGCCGTCTCCCTCCACCAGTTTGTCTTTTGATAATCCTTTCGGCTGAAAGACCAGAATACCGCTTCCTTATAATCCTGAATCTTTTCCAACCCCTCCCTGGGTTCTCCGATCTCGTCCCGCACTTCAGCAAATGTAGCTGGAGGCATAATAAAAATCAGATTATCATAGATTTCCTTATTTTCATCACCCCACCAGTCAGGCGCGTGTTGCAAAATATCTTCGAGATCCTCTTTTGATATGACGAAAATCGGAATATCCAGACCAAACCACTTTTTTATCGTTGTTTCAATCCGGTCTGTAAGGCTCCCTATATTCTCTTCATCACTTGAAAAAATCACATTGCCGCTGTTCAGATAGGTCTTAACCGCTCCGAACTCAAGCTCCTCAAAAGCTTTCTTTAGTTCAGTCATCGGAACTTTATTTTTTCCACTTATATTGACACCGCGCAAAAGCGCAATATATCTCGTTGCATCCTCCATACAAATCTTCATTTCGCCTTATTCTGATATGCTTTCAAGGACAGAACAATCATGCTTGTGCCCTTATTCCTTAACTCATATTAACTGCTGAAGTTTTTCTTGTATGTTGTCCGTTCCCTTTATGCCTATCATGGGAATAGATATGTTTTCTCGCAAAAGCTGGCAAAATATTTTATCTATAAACAATCCCATACCATTGATTTCTGCATCATTGTCCGATGTTGTTTCGACACCACAATTTGGAGAACGATTTGCCCCAATAATACCGATAACTTCAAATCCATATTTCTTATATTCCATGATATGTTGCACTACATAATCAGCCAGTCTTGTTAGTTTCAAATTCGAGTCGTCATTTTGCATTGCTGAACGTATGCGTGTATTCTCTACCACTACCGGGCTATCAGCTCCATGAATATTTCCCCTATCAAGTCCTAAACAGCAAAACTCCGGACAGGGCATTTGGACAATACCAATATCTGCATTTAAGAAAAAATCAATAACATCTTTATTTGCTGCCGGATAAATCGCCGTTCCATCTGAAATGGAATTTTGATTTAAAAAGCAATGTGCAACAAAAACAACCTTTTTACTTCTTCCATCATTGAACATAGTATATACTCTCACAAATTCACAAATTTTAATTATTACCCCAAAAATCAGTGTATGATTGTTCCAATCACTTTTACCAATTTCCACTGTGGAACTGTAACGTCATCGCCCTAATTCTCATTCATTGAAATAATCTTGTCTTTCTTTCCTAGTCATTGGTGTTATCAATCGCTTTCAAATTTTTTGCCTTCTCCTGCGCTGTATTGCCTAATTTTTCATAGGCACAGATGCCATCTTTCCAATTTTTCAGGTTGCGAAGTCTTGCTCCGTGATCACCATGCTCTGGATCATCAAACAGGTCTCTGAGCTTTTGGCAGGGCATATCTGAGCATTCCCCACAATGTTCAAGCCCCTTTTCTATGCAGCATATCGCTTTATCGCACTTACCCCAAAACATAATCCCTCTATTGGCTTTGCAGCCCTTACACCCGATTTTATCTTTCCATTCACACACGCCGCAATATGTACCGCAAAAGGCTATCATTTTTTTATTTATCATCGAGACTCCCCTTTACTATTTATCTATTAGCATTTCCAAATCTCTGCACTCCTGTCAAACTGATTCGTCATTTCTTACTTTTCGATTGAAATAAACGGAGGAAAGGTATCGGAGCTGTCGTTACGCCGCATAGTTTTTGAGTCCACATCAAAACACTTGCCGTTGTATTCATAGTGTAGCTTATTAGCTTTAACATAAAAACGATGTTCCGATTGAAATGCAACGGGCTTAAAATTCCCTTCTTGTATCGGCTGATCCCGATACAAGACCTGATCTTCCGATAACTTCAGCACATCATTTTCAAGACGCACATCATAAATTCCACTTACGATAGCCTCTGCTGCCACATTTTTCTCTGAAGCTGAAATGAAACGAAAACAGCCAGTCAAACTATTCGTGCTTTTTCGCTCCGCCAGTTCAAATCGGAACAGGGATACGCCACTGAAATCTTTTCGCAATTTTTCCCGTTCTCCATCCTTTCCCATGAGCCATATCTTCTCATTAGATACAATAAACATATCCAACTGAAATCCGCTCTGAGAATATTTTAGATTAGAGAAAGATATTTGATCTGAGTAAGCGCCCTGTAACGCACCATTTTCAAGTTCGTAAACTAATTCCTTTGTAAACAGCGTTTTGCCATCCACATTCGCTTCAATGAAGTTGATGATTTTTTTCATTAGCACCCGACCATCCTTTCAATTTGAAATACACCTTTTCCATCAAGAACGCATAAAGGCAACTTAAAATTTTCAAGCCCCACAACTTCTGACTTTCTTTCCCGCTCAGCTATACAGCAGATTTTCTAAATCCTCACCAACCGCTATGAGATGCCCGTCCAGCTCTCTGTTGTGTTACTTACCGACAAACCTATATTTGTTAATTTACGCCAATTATTATTCGGCACTCTGTACTACGAATTTTACACTCCCTTTTGCGTTTTCTCCTATTACAGTTACTGTATATGTTCCGCTTTCTTCTACATCAAAATCATATTCTACCGAAAAGAAAATGCCTTCACTTTCAGCGATAGGTTCCTCGTCATCTTTCTGAATTTTATATGATAAATGACCATCCTCAACCACAATTTCTGCATGAATAATATCTCCGGCTTCAACAACCAAATCTTGAGTGTCGGTAGTATTAAATGCTGTATATTCCATAATTAGTTGAGTGTCGTTTCCTGTTCTGCTTCCATCAAAGTCTGATGAGCAAGCAGACAATGATATAATAAGTAACATAGCACTAAAAAAAGTTGTGATCTTTTTCATTATTGCATCTCCTAACTCCTGATCACCCTTCGTTCAACAATTTTTGCAATTTTTCCACAAACTGTCCGATATGCAAACCATCTACAAAAGAATGATGTGCCTGCACAGAAATTGGAATCAAAAGCTTTCCATCTTTCTCATAATATTTTCCCCAATCAAAAAGCGGTGTTGCATTATCTTTTTTACCCGAGTTAGTGTGGGAAATATGCGTATATGTTACCCACGGCATGGGAGAACATTGAAACACATCATTTCCTAAAGGTCCCGTAAAATACTCTTTCTGTTCATTTGCCACTTTTGTTGCCAGTTCACAATATTCTTTCAGATCATCTATCATAGGTACATTGACTACCTTGAACAATTCTGTTTCCTGATTAAGATATGTAAATGCAGTATCTATCTTTTCAAACAAAACAATCTGTCCGTCAACAAACCGATAACGAAACGCCTCTATTTCATTTGCACATTTGCAAACAGCATGTACCATTGCCAATGTAAAAGAAAGTCCTCGCTCCTTTACCATGCGCCTAAATCTTGTAATATCTGCTTCAAAGGTTACGCAAAATGCTGGTTCAACACTGTCTCTAAAAATCATACAGTGCATTGCCCTATCCCATGTTTTTTCATCAATTACTTTATATTTATTTGCCATAGATACATTTTCCTCCAACTTCTGATTTTATTTCACATTCAGCTGTTCAGCAGCCTTTCTAAATCCCCGATGGGAACATTCATTCTTTCCGATACTTCCTCCATCGTCATGCCGGTATCCAAAAAACGTCTGCCCACCATTTTCATATCCTCGCCAACCTCTATGAGATGCCCATCCAGATCTCTGTTGTGTTACTTACCGACAAACCTGAATTTTGTTATTTCTAAACCCGGTTATTCTTTTAGATTTTTCAGAGCTTCCGGGTTATTCAGGATAATTGTTCCAACAGTTTTACATTCTTCTATATCGGAGCAGTCACCACATGTTGCAACGCCCTTCTTCAGCGCACACTTACGAATACCACACAGACTGTCACAAAATACCGTTTTACTCCCCTCAACGCGGCAGCCCTGGCAGTTAATATGTTCAGGGAGAATAGGGGCATTATTTAACTCTGCCCATAATTTTGCAGTTTTTTCACGCAATGTTTGATCATTGTTGATTGTTGCAATGTATGCGTCACATTTTTCGCAGTTCAGTCCGCAATATGCAATCATATCTTTCATAGCCTCAGTCACCTCTATATCTTCAAATGGATTCTCGGATTAAATTCGTTTCGCTATCTCCAAAGCGATATAAAATTTGTCCAAATTATGATTGGCGTCATTAAATCTTTCCATCTCGTACTTATCTTCCGATAACACATCCCCCGTCACCAGAAAATCATATAAATCAAAACCGTAGAAATCACAAACAGACTGCACTCCTGCCAGTTCCATGTCTACCGCGATGCAGCCTTCCTCTTGCCTCTTAGCAACCTGCCCTGCTGTTTCACGCAAAAACGCATCTGTAGTCCATACCCGTCCTTTCACATATGGGAAGTGCAGCTCATCAAAAATAGCAGCGAGCTTTTCGTGATTTTTCATCTTGATGTAATCAGTTGGCGGTGCATAATGATAGGAAATTCCTTCGTCTCTGTAGGCTTCTGTCGGAATAACGAATCTCCCCTGCGTCTTTTCTTTATCGAGACTTCCCGCCGAGCCAAACATGATAAACTTCTCAGCACCAGTCAGCCAGTTTGACTCGATACAGTACTCAGAGGTTCCGGTAGAACCGATTGCAGATAAATAAAAAGCAATTTCCTTTCCTTCAGAGCTGAATTTATAAATCGGAACAGCCCCGTTCGGTGCATTGATTTCTGCGATCTTTGTGCAAATATATGTGGTGAGAACAGTCTCGTAAATCTCTTTGGAAAAAATGATAATGCAGATATCGAGTATCTTTTTTCTCTCCCCATAAAAATCCTTCAGCGTGAATATAGGCTCAGTTTTGTTGTCAAATGAATCCGTAATCATAATCTTAATCCTCTCCGATTCAATAGTGGCTACGTACCCGTCTTACATTTTCTTTTCATAACTTACAATTTTCTCTGTTCTATAAACTGGGATTTATCAGTCAAACTTTTCAATGTTTATCGTAGCAATCGCTGATTGATTAGGTTCTCCTGTTTTTAAGTCTTGTGGGGCAGGGACTAACATCATAAATCCGTCTTTTCCATATCGTTTTTCATAGCCCTGTGCATATTCTTCCTCAACGGAAATATGCTGTACCTGTCCGATAATCATGGAAGTAATACCTGCACCGCTTAAATCTTGTGTTCTTTTTAAAGTACACTCTATGTTTACAAATGCCTCCTGTATCATTGGTGCATGAATGGTCTTGGCATTTACAAGAGAAAAATTTCCTACTGAAAATTCATCAGCTTCATAGTCATTATGGTTAATTGTATCTATCAGCTTATCGTAATAACTTATTGGAAGAAAATTGATACAAAAGCATTTTTCTCTTTGGATATTTGCATAGGTATGGGTATGCTGATAGAGGTTTCCCATAACCGCAAAGAAAGCCGTTTTATCACCATGAAAGCAACTCCATGCGTGGAAGCAGACATTCGGCTTTCCGTTTTCTTTCCATGTGGTAATTGCAAATAAAACCGTAGGAATTGCCGCCGTTGTTTCTAAATGGGAAAACAGTTCAAATTCCTCTGGATATGAGGGCTTGAAATACTGCGGAAACACTTTCCCTATTTCTATTTTCATTAAGAACCTCCTCCGAAAATGATAATTTATCTTTGTATTTATTGTCTTCTACAAACAGGGATTTTCCAGCCCTACAAGCTGGAATTTATATTTCATACAGACTTAATCAAATGGTGTTCAAAAAAAGTTTCAAAAGTATTTGTAGCACCACCATGTTCCACGATTTTTCCATCTATAATTTTATCAATATCCACCCCTGTAATTTCCAAAACCTTATTTGTGGGTGTTATTCCGAGAAATTCTCCATTATGAGTGCCTTTCATAATAAATTCTGAAATAACATAATCATCCACTTCATATTGACGGATAATTTTCATAGTGTAATCAGGATACGTTTTTTTCAATGCTAATAGGTGTTCTTTCATTCCGTCTATTCCTATGAACATTTCTTTTTCTCCAATCCTTTGAACGCAGTCCTCCGATATATATTTAGAAATTTCATCAAGTAAATTATCCGAAATAATAACTTCATAGAAATATTTTGCAATATCCTTATTTTTCATGCGAAACCTCCGTAAATTCCAATTTGTTTATATGCCCGCTGCAAATTAACTATTCAGAAGTTTTGTTAAGTCCTCAATGGATACGTCCATTTTCGCAGATACTTCTTCCATAGTCATTCCAGAAGCAAGGAACCGCTTTACTACCATCTGCATATCCTCTCCAACCTCTATGAGATGTTCGTCCAGATCGTAGAACCGGATCACACGCTGTCCCCAACTATGCTCAATGACTTCTCCCAAATATTCGATGTCCGAGTATGCTTTCAGCTTATTCAGGAAACCGTCAAAATCCTGTTCCTCAAAAACAATCTCCGCATTGTTGGATTTCTTCAATACCTTTTCTTTGGGTATACTTACAAGCCAGTCAAAATCCTGCTGTAATGCCAGACCGCAGGTAAAAGCGATATTCTTTCCGTAATCCTGATAGACCTCTAGCCCGAACAGTTCCTCATAAAACTTTCTTGCGGCGCTGATATCCGCTACCGATATAACTGTACATACATACTTCATATAAATGCTCCTTTCAAGCCTCTTTCGCTGTTCTTTAGTTCTGATAAAGCCTTTTGTATAGCACACAACTAAATGAAATTATACTGCTTCCTTCTCTTTATAACCATACTGCCCAATCTCCATAGTCAAATGTACCGCTGCCGTGATGTAATTTACCATCTTCTCGTAACTGCCTGAACGCATTTCTCATTCTGCTTAAAATCTCCGGCTGAATATCCAAACTATGATGCGCAGGAAAAACCTTTTTGACTGGAAGCTCCGAAATCTTTTCAAGAGAAGCAAGGTATGCGTCCGGGTCTGTTGACGGATAATAGGCAAATAAAGTGTCCTTGTAAACCAAGTCTCCGGTAAACAGATAACCTCTGTCTGATTCCCAGAAACACATATGCCCCGGAGCATGGCCCGGAGTATGCAATACCTGTATATTCCGTCCACCTAATTCTATGTTCTCTCCATCCTCCAGTACCTTTGTTGGCGTCCCTTGGAAAAACTCATAAGTGCCTGTATCGTAACCGTCTGGTAAATCGCAGCGGTCTGCCACCATCTCTCTGATTGTTTCTATTGTCAGCGGAAACTCACCGTTCAGCCAGCTCAATTCTTCCGCATGGGCATAAAAGTCCGGAAAATACTTATGGCCGCCAATATGATCCCAATGAATATGGGTGGCAACGGCCGTAACAGGCTTATTTGTCAGCTTCATTACTTCATCAATAATATTGCAGATTCCCAGACCCGTATCAATCAATAAACTGCGACTGGAGCCATTTAACAGATAGCAATGCGTCTCCTCCCAATGCCGGTATTCGCTGATAATATATGTACCTTCATCAATCTGATCAATCGTGAACCACTTTTCCATTTGCAAGCATACCTCCATAATTAATATCTGATTCCCTTTGCAGAACATCACTTATTTTTCTGCAAAGGGGCGTTTATTACTTTCATTTATCTATATTCTCTATCCTTTTCAATACTTTATTAAATGATTGCAGTATTGAAGTCCTCACTTTTTCTTTCGCAACTTCAACTCAATATTGTTCTTTGCTGCCGCTTCCTGAAGCAGTCCTGCGGCAAAAGCGCTTTTCTCCTTGAGCGTCAGTGTATCCAAATCAGCTCTGTTCTCAATTTGCCTGAGTACCGCCTGCAGCTCTCGCAGGTCCAAAAGAGATACTGCTGTACAAAACAGTGTCTTTTTGCGCCCGTCATTAAAATCGGACAGGAGAATGTCCAGTATTTTTGTCTTTTCCACCTGCTCCGCATTATAAGCTTCTATTCCCAACTGCCGGGCCCTCTCCATATCAGATTTCCGGCCCTGGTGTGTCATAAAGGAATCAAAGTCATCCATATGCTCGTATTTTGGACAAGGGTATTCATCGCACTGAAAGCAGTATTCCACACCGTTATGCTCCATGCTGCATCTTGCAATTTTACAGGACTGATTTCCCTCGCCGCCCCCGCAGCCTGGGCAATATTTATTTAAAAACATGGGGCAAAGCCCGCAGTTCAAGCCACAAAGGGAAAACAATTGATTTTTTCGGTTAAAACCTTTCATGTTACCTCCTAACTAGCTTGTCCCCAGCCATTCCAGCTAATGTATGCTGTACATGATGCTTCTCCTAACAAGCTGACAAACTGGAATTTATAGAAACACTACTTTATCAACCTGCCTTAGTTTGTTTATAAAGTAAACCACCTTTGACAAGTAATAGCAAAAATGCTACTACTATTGCATATGGTTCTCTCGCCATCGCCAAAAACAAAACAGCAAAAACACTGAACCCAACGGACAATGAATTAACTACCTTTTTGCCCTTTTCAAATTTGAAATAGACCATTAGTATTTTTACAAATCCAACGATTGTTAAGCCGATAAACAATGCCCAATAGATTGTAATAATCAAAACATCATTATCTACATAATCAAAGAGATTTACTGCATAGATATATCCATTGACCGGTTTTGGATACAGCGGTAGAAAAATAAGCATCAAAGAAAATAAGTCAACAAACCCCAATAATAAATCGCATATAGTATTGAGATTGGATTTATTTTCTTTTTCTGCAATTGTAATCAACTGTTCTCCTGATAACAGATCATCAATAGACACTGCAAAAAATCTTGATATTTCTTTCAATGAATCTATGCTTGGATATCCTCTTCTTGATTCCCATTTTGAAATAGCAGTTCTGGAAACAAACAATGCCTCTGCCAGTTCTTCTTGTGTCAATCCCCGGCTCTTTCTTAATTCCTGAAGTTTTTCACTGAACCAGTCCAATTCCTGCAAAAATCAGACATACAACAATTGGCACAAGCCCCATCCAGTCGGTAATCGTATAAAGCGTCATATGAACACCTGTCAAACGATGAAACCAGCAGTTGAATGTTGCAAATCCAATATTGGTTCCATTCTGCCCAAGAGGCTGCACATCAACAATCTGAATCAAAGCTGTCCATATTACAAATGTTGCAAGGAGTATCACTCCAAATAATAAATTCTTTTTCCCGTTCTTTTTCATTATTCTACGTCCTTTCAAAAGTTAATCTGTCTTTTCGACAATTTAACGTTATCAAAAAACGTAAAATAACAACAGAATCTCTCTGTCACATGTATGATACGATTCGTATCATTCCTTCAAATACTTGTTTTCCTGATTCATCAGCCCTACAATTTCAAGTTTGTCAGTTCTCTTATCAATCTAACTCAGCCCGGCTGATCAAGCCTAAAGTTAGGGGTTTATCCTCACAGGCTTCCTTAAATCATACTTCCAAAATCCGCCACTCATAAAAATCGCAGCAGTCAAATATCTTGCACACATTAAAAGCGCGGCAATGAGACAAAATATGGAACCGATACCTTTAATATTCAACCGCTTTACCTCCGTAATTTTGATTTTTTATTCTGGCACAGAGAGCAAGTAATCTTTTAACTCTCCTACCGTTTCAAATATATAATCGGCATTGATGCTTTTCAATTCTTCTGCCTTTGCAGTTGTTCCCCACAAAGCAGACAAGCATATGACCCCGGCTTTTCGGCCTCTGACACATCTGAAACCGCATCCCCTATATACACACATTGTGCAGGAAGCAAATCATATTTCTTTAGTAGCAGCCTCAATGACTGCGCCTTAATATTTTCATTTTCGCTGCCCGTCAGGATTTCATCAAAATCATGTTCCATCCCAAACTCATTCAAAGTAATCCGGCAGCTTCTTTCGCCCTTTCCCGTTATCAATGCAAGGATAAATCCTTTTGCCCGCAGAGCGGCAATCAAATCCGGGATGCCTTCATAGGGTTCGGAGCATTCATAGTGCTTTCCGCTCTCCGGGGTCCAGTCTGGTGTCAGGCGTTCTGCCAGTTCCACGGCATGCGTTGCCGTATAAATCTGCACATTGGAAGCAATCATGACGTTATTTCCGATTTTTATCTGATTGCAGTCGATAAAAGAGCAGTTCATATTGATCGACACATTGCTGCCGGTAATAATATTACACCCATAATCACACAGGAATGGCCCCCCTACCGACACGTTTGTTCCAATCCCACCGAGCAGCTTATGTAAAATCCCTTTCTTCTCTTCTTTCTGGTTATAGGTCAGTTTGTTATAAATGTCAAGCTCCTGTTCGGTCTTCTCTTAATGGCTAATAGCCGCATAAAATCTGCAAACAAAGATGTGTCAACCGGCTCAAACATCAGCCATTTTCCATCGTGATAGGTTTTTGAGTCATCGTAGACCTTCTGGACGCTTTCCGAATACTCACTTCGGACGGCTTCAAATTTCATCCGCTCATCCTTTCCCAGTATTACCATAAAGCCAACACAGTTCTCCCTTGCGTATAGGGCGCAGAGTGTTTTTCCGCCTCTGCGGTATTTATATTCGTAGGTCCATGCCTTGCCGCCGCTGTTCCAAATGCAGTCCATATCGTACTTTTCATCAATCGCAGCGCATAGCTTTTGCCACACGTCATATAAAGACTGTCCGATTAAAGCGGTCATATCGTCCATATTTGGTATTTTATCAAGCATATCCAGTTCTCCTTCTTCTTTGTATCTCTTTTAATAATTCAGTAAACCCGCTCTTAGGGTTTTGCTTATATAATAATCCTTAAAAGTTTTATTCTATCATAGTTTTGCCTACAGCTCCACTCTTACTATACACGACTATATCCAAGATTTATCCTTTTTTTGTCCAAGTTTAATCCTATCGGAATTTCACGCAATTCTTTCTGGAGGTCGATCCCGGTATGGAAGCACTGCAATCAGTTTCAAATCCCCATTTTTTTCTGCAACTCTAAAACGATCTCTGCAAAATACTGATCCACGCCATCTGCAAAACCAGACAGGATTACAGGAAAGCCGTCCTTCACTGCTTTTTTTATTTCCTGATGCTGAGCTTTCTTTATGCTGCCAATCTCTTTATCAGGCATATCCCTATGCCCAGTAATACAACATGTCTTTCCTTTCATTGTATCTCCCGTTTGATAGTTATATTTTTTCATCTCACCTAATTATAATAAATTTGTTTTTCAGGTCAACGCAAACACCCCTTTTATCTTTGCGAATAAAGCATATGTGTGAGGTGTAATCTATTAGAGAATGATAGGTGAAGGCAATGTATGAAGATTTCGTCCCGGAACGGCTGGCAAAACTACGATTACAAAAGTGTGTATCTGCACGTGACATGTCATTGTCATTGGGACAGGCAAACAATTACATCAATAACATCGAAAACAAAAAGTCCCTTCCGGCCATGCAATCCTTCTTCTTCATTTGCGAATATTTGGGCGTAACGCCGCAGGAATTCTTCGATGAAGGAAATCCTTATCCGGAGGCTCTGTAGGAATTTATCGAAGAGGGAAAGAAACTGGATCCCAAGTCGACGGCTTATCTCCTCGGCATTATGAAGGAACTGAACAGCAAGAAGTAAAGCGGCCACGCCGGTTGGCTGTTTTATTTTTTATTATCCCTTATTCAATCCTAAATTTTTTCTCGAATTGTCCTTTATTTATCCTTTTATCACCTGCCAGCTCCATTTTATCATTTTTCATATAGAATCACGTTTTCGGCATTGCAATAATGTGTTTTCACTATCCTCTTTGTAAAGGATATAGTAAATGCCGTTCCTCATTTTCTTTTAATAAACAAACTTGAGGTTTTACCATCTACTATGTTATATTAAAATATGAGATGATACCATGGAAAGGAGACTTGTGTGTATGCTTAGTCCTATCGTTATTGGTGCGTAAGCAAGGCTATCGCAACCATTAAATTTGAATACGTGTTGCAGATGGTCTTTGCTGTTCCTGTACAACAATTATTTAGGAGCGCAAAAATGAGCTATAAGAAAGCAACACACGTTCTGCCACAAGATTTACTGCTAAAAGTTCAAGAGTATGTTGACGGGGAATTTCTTTATATTCCCAGAGCAGAAAATAACAAAAAGGGCTGGGGAGAAACAACCTCAACCCGTCAAGAACTACAAGAAAGAAACAGACATATTTATGCAGATTATCTTGCCGGGATAGATATGGAAACTTTAGCAAAAAAATATTATCTATCTTTGAAAAGTATTCAACGGATTATTGGGCAGTCAAGGAATAATGATTAGAGAAAGGCTGATATGGTTTATGGACCGTATCAGCCTTTCTCTTATATTCTTTTCATAAAAGAACATTAGGTTGGGTTTGAAATGATGGGATGATACAATTTATCTACCAAAGCAAAGGAGGTCTATTATGAAAAGGAATTGTGAAATTCCACCTCATTCTTTAATGAACTAAACAAAGATGGAGGTGTGATATGAAAAAAATTTTATGGGAGATACAATATCTTTCTTTGCCTCTAGTATCAAAGCACTGCAAAAAATGTGGCAAAAAGTCAAGATTTTCCTGCTTTGAAAAATTTCGCGTCAATGCCAGACGGAGATCTTTAGATATTTGGCTTATATATAATTGCTTAAATTGTGATACTTCATGGAACGCAAAAGTATATTCCCATATTTCTCCCCAATCATTGAATTTGCTACAATTAGAGGGCTTTCAAAATAATAGCCGTTCACTTGTAGAAAAGTATGCAATGGATATGGATTTTCTTTACAGAAACGGCGTTGATGAAGTCGATATCCCTCAATATTCAATTATTGGAGAAGTCTTTCTACCCAGCGAAGATGTGGAACTTGAAATAGAAAGCAAATTCCTATTTCCAGTAAAAGTGTCCGCAATAATAAGGGAAAAGTTGCATTTATCACAAGCTGAATATTTACGCTTAATTGATAACGGGAATTTAAAAAGTATTCCAGAACAAGACTTAAAAAAATGCAAATTAAAAAGAGGGGTCACACTTGTTTTTCGGTCATAAAGCAACTATCTATCAAGTATGACTGAAAAAACAGGTATTACCCCGCAGCGATACTTTAACGAATGGAATTTACGCTCATCGCTTCACCAGAAGCTTCCCGTCATGATGGAAAATAATGATATCGCCTATTTCAAGTTTGGAGAAAATCCGAGTTCCAACGATATAACTGTCTTTTTCAACGTCGGTTCCATGGACCCTGTCGGCACATAACCCAACAAAAATACTGCCTTAAATAAAATCAGCGTAATGGCCATAATAAGAAATGGCAACAGCCATATCCAGAATTTGATCCATTGCTTTCCTGTCCCGCATTGCTCTCATCTTGCTATTAATATATTCTATTTTAAAAATAACTATTGACTTTTTCTTTGCAAGCTACCGGGCGGATTCGGGACTTTCACCCGTTAGAAACGTGCGCCGCAAGGCGCACCAGGAAAAATAGCTGCCGCAGGATTTCTGCGGCAGCTATTTTTCCATTCCGTACGTTATTTTTCTTCCTGTACTTCAATCTTCCGGATCTCTTTTGTCCGGATTTCCTTGCAGATCGCGTCGATGAATTCCGAAAGATCTTTCTGGCCTTCGTCTCCCAGATAACGGCTTCGCACCGCCACCTTCCCTTCGGCTTCTTCCTTCTCGCCAACGACCAGCATATAGGGAATCTTTGCGAGTCTCGCCTCCCGGATCTTGTAGCCGATCTTCTCCGATTTTTCATCCACGGCGCAGAGAACGCCGTTTTTCTTTAACTCTTTCTCCACCGATTTGGCATAGTCCAGATATTTGTCAGAGATCGGAAGGATACGCACCTGTTCCGGGCACAGCCAGGTCGGGAACATCCCGGCATATTTCTCAATCAGCCAGGCCAAAGTTCTCTCATAGCAGCCGATGGAGGTTCTGTGGATAATATACGGACGGACCTTCTCCCCATTGGGATCGATATAATACATATCAAACTGTTCGGCAAGCAGGGCGTCCCACTGGATCGTAATCATGGTATCTTCCTTCCCATATACGTTTCGGGCGTTGATATCCACTTTCGGACCATAGAAGGCAGCTTCTCCGATGTCCTCCACAAAAGGAACCTCCAGCTCGGTAAGAATACTCCGGATATGCTCCTCGGTCTGATTCCAGACTTCCGCATCCCCGATATACTTTTCCCGGTTCTCCGGATCCCACTTGGACAGGTGATAGGTCACGTCGTCCTGGAGTCCCAGCGTAGTCAGGCACTGCTTCGCCAAGGCCAGGCAACCTTTAAACTCTTCCACCATCTGATCCGGCCGGACAATCAGATGTCCCTCCGAGATCGTAAACTGGCGCACGCGGGTCAGGCCGTGCATCTCGCCGGAATCTTCGTTCCGGAACAGGGTGGAAGTCTCGCTGTAGCGCAGAGGCAGATCGCGGTAGGATCTTTGTTTTGCTTTGTACACGTAATACTGGAACGGGCAGGTCATCGGGCGGAGGGCAAATACTTCCTTGGACGTTTCCTCATCCCCCAGTACAAACATGCCGTCCTTGTAGTGATCCCAATGGCCGGAAATCTTATAGAGATCGCTCTTTGCCATCAGCGGGGTCTTCGTGCGGATATAGCCCCAGTTGTTGTCTTCCTCGTCCTCGATCCATCTTTGGAGGGTCTGAATGATCTTCGCGCCCTTGGGCATCAAAAGCGGAAGGCCCTGGCCGATCACATCCACGGTGGTAAAAAGCTCCATCTCCCGGCCCAGCTTATTGTGGTCGCGCTTCTTGATATCCTCCAGATACACTAAATATTCGTTCAGCTCCTCTTTGGTGGCAAAGGCGCTGCCATAAATTCTCTGGAGCATGGCTTTATTGGAATCACCTCTCCAATAAGCGCCCGACGAGGAGGTCAGCTTAAACGCTTTGATCCCCTTTGTGTTCATCAGATGCGGGCCTGCGCAGAGATCCACAAAGTCCCCCTGGTCGTAAAAAGAGATCTCGGCATCCTCCGGAAGGTCACGGATCAGCTCTACCTTGTAGGGTTCCCCATTCTCCTCCATCATGCGGATTGCTTCCTCTCTCGGAAGCGTGAAGCGCTCCAGTTTGGCCCCCTTTTTGATGATTTTCTTCATCTCTTTCTCAATCGCATCCAAATCTTCCCTGGAAAAGGGCTCAGCTTCGAAATCATAATAATACCCATTGTCAATCGCTGGGCCGATGGCCAGCTTGGCATTGGGGTACAGCCTTTTGACTGCCTCCGCCAGGACATGGGAACAGGTGTGCCGCACGACCCGAAGGCCCTCCGGATCCTTTGCGGTCAGGATGTTCAATGCGCAGTCCTGATCAATGACAGTCCGCAGATCCACTACTTTGCCGTCGATCTCTCCGGCGCACGCTGCTCTTGCCAGTCCTTCGCTGATATCAAAGGCGATATCAATCACGGATTTGCTCTCTGCGTATTCCTTAACGCTTCCATCTTTTAGTGTGATTTTCATTTTCTTCCTCCTGAATCTATTACAAAGAGTATCTCTTTGCAGAACGCTCCGCGCAATGCCTGCCGCGAAGCGATGGCTTCTCCGCTTCTCCCTATGCCGATCTACTTTTGCCTGCAATCTTTTTTATTTTAGTACATTTTGTTCTTTCTTACAAGGGTTTTCTTTTCCTGTCCTCTGGTTCAGACTGGAATCTTTTATTGCGATCCCGGCAGGAGGCACTGTGACCTGCAAGAGGAATCAAACTGCTGTGCAGCGTTGTCGGAGGGGGAGGCTTGAGGCCTTTGGCCTCTCGCTTTGTGGCTGCCGCCACATATTTTCAGAACGATACGCCCGGCTCGCAGCTATAAAAAAATCAAGCTGCTGCAAGATTTTTCTACAGTTTGCCGACGATAGGCGAACCTTACCTTCGTAGAAATTCTTCTTGCAACAGCCTGATCCAGATCTCTTCCTAAACGCTATCCTGCGATGACTTTTCTTGGATGCCTGCTAAATAAAAGCGAAATCAATCCTGTTCTGTTCTCTTCCTCTTTGTATTGACAGGGAATCCAGCAGAAAAACGGTCTTCCTTCCCGTCTACTTCGATTCGTTTACCATATAAAACAACGTAATGTCTACTGAATACATCGACATGTTTTCTACAAAAATACGATAGCTCCCGTTTTCCGTCACATCAAACGTATGAGAGATCTGACCGCTTCCCGTCAGAAAGCGAACTTCCCCGCTCGGTGTAAGAATCCCGTAACGAATTTCCGCATTGGATGGGCTCGCAGATACGGATACTGTGATGGTATTTCCTTTCTCCACAAAAAAAGGAGAGGTTTGCATCCTTGTTTTAGCCGCCAAGGTAACTTCCATCATATTCGAAAAACTTGAAACAGCCTGTACGGGATCCCTTGACGGATCTGCTGTACCGCTGGACGCCAGGACTGTAACCGATCCTGCCAGAAGTAACACCAGGCTAAGTCTAAACGCCCAAATCCGACTCATATACCGCTTCATTTGTTTTCCCTCCTTGTTCTAGTCCGCACCCGGCAAATGATTCGCTGCGTGCTACATCATCTTGTTACGTCTCAGCAATAAACGCGTTTATCTGATCACAATGTACCACTTTCCCTGCACTTTTCAACAGCATATCTCTATTCAAAGGAAAAGAACGTCTAAATGAAGGGCTCTCAGTTTTTAACAACCAATCCATCTCCGATTCCTTTAGCCAACGCGAAATGCCTCAAAGCCAGGATAAACTCCGCTTTCTCCCAGCTCCTCCTCAATGCGGAGCAGTTGGTTGTACTTTGCAGTCCGTTCACTGCGGCTCGGCGCGCCGGTTTTGATCTGACCGGTATTCAGCGCCACCGCCAGATCTGCGATCGTAGTGTCCTCGGTCTCCCCGGACCGGTGGGATGTGACCGCCGTATAACCGGACCGGTGAGCCATCTGGATAGCCTCTAATGTCTCTGAGATGGAACCGATCTGATTCAGCTTGATCAAAATGGAGTTCCCACAGCCCTGGCGAATGCCCTTCTCTAAACGGGCCGTGTTGGTCACAAAGAGATCGTCTCCGACCAGCTGGATCCTTCCACCCAGTTCCTTCGTCATCTTTTGCCAGCCGTCCCAGTCTTCCTCGTCCAGCCCGTCTTCCAGGGAACGGATCGGATACTTCTCACAGAGATTCTGCCAATGGGCAATCAAGCCTTCCGAAGAGAACACAAGCCCGCTCTTCGGCAGGAGATATTCGCCGGTCTTTCCGCTCTTCCACTCGCTGGCAGCTGCATCCATTGCCAAGACAAAATCTCGTCCCGGCTCGTACCCTGCGCGCAAAATCGCCTCCAAAATCAACTGAATCGCCTCTTCATCACTGGCAAGGTTGGGTGCGAAACCGCCTTCATCGCCGACTGCCGTCGAAAGACCTCTGGATTTCAAAAGGGCCGCCAGGGAATGAAACACTTCCGCGCACCATCGGAGCCCCTCATGAAAATGTGCTGCTCCGGCCGGCATAATCATAAATTCCTGCACGTCCACATTATTCGCGGCATGCGCGCCGCCGTTTAAAATATTCATCATCGGAACGGGAAGCCGGTTCCCATTCACACCGCCCAGAAAGCGGTAAAGCGGCAAATGAAGCGAAGCCGCCGCCGCTCTGGCGGAAGCAATGGATACCGCCAGGATCGCATTGGCGCCCAGCCTTGATTTATCCTTTGTCCCATCCGCCGCCAACATCGCACGGTCAATCCCAAAAAGATCCGAGGCATCTCTGCCGGCGAGCGCGTCCCGGATCTCCGTGCGCACGTGCTCCACCGCCTTTTTAACCCCTTTCCCGCCGTATCTTTTTGGATCTCCGTCCCGAAGTTCTAATGCCTCAAACTGCCCCGTAGAAGCCCCGCTCGGAGCCGCACCTCTTCCAATCGTCCCATCCGCCAAAATCACATCCGCTTCCACCGTAGGATTCCCTCTGGAATCCAAGATCTCACGTGCCGTAATCGTTCGAATTATCTGATCCGTCATATCTCATACCGTCCTTTCAACCATTCCAGCCAAACTCCCTCTCCACGACCGCCATCATCCCTTCCCAAACCATCCTATCAGAACTCCCGTCAATACACAAGGGATCCCCAATAGAACATTTCTCATCTCATGTTACTATTACGGCCCCGTAAAATACGGTTCCGTGAACAGTAACACGCTGCGCGATGCACAGAAACAATAAAAAAGCATCGTTTCGCGCCCTTTGACTCGGGATTGCAGCTGTGAATGGTAACCACAGATTAATTCCCGCGCCAATCTTCCCCAGCTCCCACAGAAGCGTGCCCAAGAGGGGGGAGTGCAGAGGGGGGCCGTGCGAATTTACCAGGATTGCGGAGCAATCGTGGGGCCTGCCCGGCAGTGGCATCGAAGATTTGCCATAGGCAAATCCACGAATGATAACATTAAGACTCTGAGCTCGGCCCCCCTTTGCTGCCCTCAAGCAATTCCAGCACCTGCCGCACATTCTTCTTCCCAAAAGAAATCTGATCCCCATTGATCACCAGGCAGGGCACGCTCATCACTTGATATTTTTCCTTTAAATCCGGGAAATGATTCAGATCATATACTTCCGCCGAGACCAGCGGGTTTTCCGCCGCAATCCTTTGGGCAGCCGTCACAAGCTCCGGACACATCGTGCAGGACAAGGAAACCAAAATCTGCATGTGTACCGGCCTGCTGATCCGGTCAATCGCCTCCTTTGCCTCTGCCTCCAGAGCCTGTCCAGGCCCCGCCGCATTGTATAAGCCCAGCACAAAAGAAGTAAACTCATGGCCTCCCGGTACGCCGTGAAAGGCAATGCCGGTCTCGGTTCCGTCCGGCAACAGGACCCTGACAAGAGGACGGTTTGAGTCCTCAGCGCCGCTTTTCGACATTCGGATCGTCAGCCGGTCTGTCATAGACGCCAACGTTTCCATATAGAGCTTTAATTCTTCCGATACCGGGCGATCATCCAAGGAGAGCTCCAAAATCAGAGGCCGCGCCATTTTCCCGAATACGGCGTTCAGCTGCGTCTTCATATCCTCGCTGAAAAGCCCGCCGGGCTCTTCCTTCCGAACCTTCTGCCCAGCCGGAGCTTCCTTTTGGGGGATTCGTTTCGGGATAACCGGGATGATCCCGGTTTTTTTCTGCATGACGGCGGCATACCGCTCCAGCTCTGTGGCAGCCGTAGCCCCATCGCCGACCGCAGTGACCACCTGGCGCAGTTCCTTTACGCAGACATCTCCGGCGGCAAATAGTCCCGGAATGCTGGTGCGCTGGGAAGAATCCACCATCACATATCCCTGATCATTGCACACGGAAAACTCCCGAACCAGCCCTGTCTCAGGCTCATACCCGGCAAAGACAAATACGCCGAAGGTCTCTCCCTCCGGGGGCCGGTATTCCGTAACCTGGCCGGTCAGGTTGTTTCGGTAGCGCAAGGCCTGAAGAACAGAATCCCCGGCGACTTCCTCCACCACCGTATTGGGCAATACCGTAATTTTCTCATGCGACTTGGCGGCCTCCGCCGCGGTGGGCGCACAGGAAAAATCATCCTTCCGGATCAAAATCGTCACATGGCGGGCATATTTTGTCAAAAACACGCTTTCTTCCGCTGCCGCAAAGCCGCCGCCGATTACAAAAACATCTTTGCCGGTAAAGAACTCTCCGTCACAGGTTGCGCAATAGGCAACGCCGTGCCCTTGAAATTCTGCTTCACCCTGAAATCCGACTTTTCTGGGATGAGCGCCGGTGGCCAGAAGCACGCCGAAGCACCGAAGCTCTCCCCGACTGGTGTGTACGATTTTCACATCCCCGTCCAGTTCCAGCCGCGTTGCTTCCGCCAGCAGAAATTCCGCGCCAAAGCTCTCCGCCTGACGCCGCATCGTCTCGGTCAGCTCCACCCCGCTCACCTTTTTCACCCCTGGGTAATTGACTACCTCGGAGGTGATGGTAATTTGACCGCCAAACTGTTCTTTTTCCAACACCAATACCCGATAGCAGGCTCTTGCCAGATAGAGCGCGGCGGCGAGGCCCGCAGGGCCTCCGCCTACCACGACAACATCATAAAAATGTTCCATGTTCTGTTCTCTCATGGATTACAGCTGACCCACCAGGTCCAGGCTGGGTTTCAGAGTCTCCGCGCCGGGCTGCCATTTGGCCGGGCAGACCTCATCCCCGTGGGCAGCGACAAACTGGCTGGCCTGCACCCGGCGGAACAGCTCGTCCGCGTTCCGGCCTACATTACCTGCGGTCACCTCATAGGCCACGATCTTTCCTTCCGGATTGACGATAAAGCTGCCGCGCTCGGCCAGACCGTCCGCCTCGATATAGACTTCAAAATCTTTCGCCAGGGCGTGAGTCGGGTCCGCCAGCATCGGATACTGGATTTTTTGAATCCGCTCCGAAGCGTCGTGCCAGGCTTTGTGAACAAAATGAGTATCGCAGGAAACCGCATAGATTTCACAGCCGGCCGCTTTGAACTTGTCATACTGATTGGCCAGGTCCTCCAGCTCCGTCGGGCACACAAAGGTAAAATCCGCGGGATAGAAGAAGAAAACACTCCACTTTCCTAAAATATCTGCTTTGGTCACGGTATGAAAATCGTTGTTCTGAAACGCCTGTACGGAAAAATCTGCAATTTCTTTTTGAATCATAGACATAAATATATTTCTCCTTTACTTGAATTGGTATTATATGCAGTTTGTTTGCCAAATATTGGTTAGTCTTAGCTAACCTCATGGGCAGTATACCGGAAGGAAACAATCTTGTCAAGGAGGAAAACATTGGTTATGAAAATCGTAAAAGAAGGTTTATTTTTTCATAACATGAATTTCACAAATTACTTTCATACTAGCAGTCAGGGAATGAAAGGATACCATATATGAAAATTTTTAAAAAACTGCTGCTTTTGGTCATTTTCTTCACTGTAATTCTCGGAGGAGCTTTCTTTTATGCCTTTGAAATAGAACCATACCGGATTCGTATAAACGAATATCAGTTGAATGAAAAGCAGGCGGGAAGGAAGGAATTCAAGATTGTGCAAATATCAGATCTGCATATCAAAGAGGATTTTACCGCCCAAAATTTGGACAAAGTGGTGAAAAAAATCAATGAGCTCCATCCGGATATTGTCCTTTTCACCGGCGATTTATATGATCATTATGCCCAATATCATGACGACGAAAATATCATCGCAGAACTGAAAAAGATCGAGGCGAAGTACGATAAAATCGCAATTTGGGGGAATCGGGATTATGGAGGAGGGGCTGCCCGGCAGTACAAAAGCATCCTGGATCAGTCTGGGTTTACCCTGCTAAAAAACGAGCATCGCACCGTGACGCTGGATAATGGGAAGCAAATCGCGTTTACCGGCTTGGATGATTCCATGCTGGGAAAACCAAAGCTCCCTGATCCCAAGAAAATCGGCCATTCGGATTTTCAGATCCTATTGACACATGAGCCGGATGCGGCAGAAGAATATCTTCAAGAGAAACATGATATTGTTTTCAGCGGTCACAGCCACGGCGGACAGATTAACATTCCATTTTTACCTGCTATCAACCGGCGGGCAGTGGCAATGACTTCCCTGTCTACAAAATACAGCGGCGGTATGTACCCTTTGAATGGACACCAAAAACTATATGTAAACACCGGGATCGGAACCACCCATATCTCAGCCCGTTTTGGCGTCGTGCCTGAAATCGCCCTTTTTCGCATCTATCTGTGACCAAAAGACGAAGAACCCGCTGAATCCTCGCTGATATCTCCTCTGAGCAAAGCCGTCTCTGGAACGGGAAAGTCTCTTTTGTTTGCATCGCCTCGGTGATTCTCGCCATTGTCCAGTTTGTATTCAGCTATAAACTCTCGAAATTACCGGCAGGCGACAGTTCTCAGCCAAACTGATTCCGATTTGTGTCCGAAAAGAAGGGCAAGATATAGAAGCGGCACAAAAATAAACTCAAAAAGCAAAAAAATTCTTGACACCCCAAAAAGATAATGCTATGATATAGAAAAATTTCAAACATCCAAACCGTTGATGCGGAGATAAAGACAGGGATGCGCGCACAGAGAGTCCGGGATGCTGAGAGCCGGGCCGAAATGCAATCTGTCAAATGGACCGCTGAGGGCGTAGGGAAAGGCGCAAGCCGAGTATTCTGCGACGTAAGGCATACGTCAGTTGCCGGAGATATGTTGGTATCTCGCTAAGGGCACGGCCCAGGCCGTGAATCAAGGTGGCACCGCGGGAAATGGACCCGTCCTTGACAGAATGATTTTTTCTGTCGAGGGCGGGTTTTTTTGGTTCTCTCCCTGGCAGGGAAGGAGGACAGCATGAATGTAACGTTGGAACAGGTAAAAAAAATCGCTTCCACCGGAGATTACCGAAGAATCCCGGTCTGCCGGGAGCTCTACGCTGACCGCTTCACACCGATCGAGGTGATGCGTACCCTGCGGGCAGCCAGCCGCCACTGCTACCTTTTGGAGAGCGCGGAGCAAAACGAAAAATGGGGGAGATACTCCTTTTTAGGCTACTCTCCGCTTTTGGAACTGACCTGCACTGATGGCCGGCTCTGCATCCGGAAAGGCCGGGAGGAGGAAGAAAAAACAGAGGAAATTCGGACCACTTCCCATCCCAGAGAAGCCATCCGGGAGATCTTGGAAGAATACAAAAGCCCCCGTCTGGAAGGGCTTCCCCCCTTCACCGGCGGCCTGGTCGGATATTTTTCTTACGAATACATCCAGTACGCAGAGCCTGGGCTGAAGGCCGGAATGCCCGCAGCATCCGACTTCCGGGACGTGGATTTAATGCTTTTCGACAAGGTTCTGGTCTTTGACCACTACCGGCAAAAGCTGCTCCTCGTCGCAGGAGTCAGCACCGACGATCTGGAAAACTCCTACCGCCGGGCCGAGGAGGAACTTTCCGAGATGGAGCGGCTCCTAAACAGCGGGGCGAAAGCTGCTTTCCGGCCCCTCCAGATGAAGGAGGACTTAAAAACTTACTTTTCCGAGGAAGCTTACTGCTCCATGGTGGATCGGGCAAAACAGTATATCCGGGAAGGCGATATCTTCCAGGTGGTGCTCTCCAATCCGATGGAGGCGGCGGCCGAGGGAAGCCTGTTCGATACCTACCGCGTCCTGCGGACCGCCAACCCGTCGCCGTATATGTTCTACTTTTCCAGCGACGACATCGAAGTGGCGGGAGCTTCCCCGGAGACGCTGGTCAAACTCCAGGACGGCGTTCTTCACACCTTCCCGCTGGCCGGTACCCGCCCCCGCGGAGAGACACCGGAAGCGGACCGGGCTCTGGAAGCGGAACTGCTCCAGGATGAAAAGGAGCTGGCGGAACACAACATGCTGGTGGATCTGGGCCGGAATGATCTCGGAAAGATCAGCCGCCTCAGCAGTGTGGCAGTTGAAAAATACTGTTCGGTGGAACGGTTCTCCCACGTGATGCACTTAGGCTCCACGGTACGTGGAATCCTTGCGGACGGCAGAGACGGAACCGACGCGGTGGATGCCATTTTACCGGCCGGAACCCTCTCCGGCGCGCCAAAATTCCGGGCCTGCGAGATCATCGAGAAACTGGAAGGCCGGCGGCGCGGCATCTACGGCGGGGCCATCGGCTATCTGGATTTCACCGGAAATATGGACACCTGCATCTCCATCCGGCTGGCCTATAAGAAAAACGGGAAAGTCTGTGTCCAGTCCGGCGCAGGCATCGTGGCCGACAGCGTTCCGGAAAAAGAATTTCAGGAATGCCGCAACAAGGCCATGGCCGTGATAAAAGCCCTAAAGGAAGCGGAAGGAGGACGGATATGATTTTATTTCTCGACAATTACGACAGTTTTGTCTATAACCTGTACCAACTGATCGGAAACGAATACCCGGACATCGAAGTGGTCCGGAACGATGCGCTGACCCTGGAGGAGATCGAGGCAAAGAAACCGGCTGCGCTGGTGATCTCCCCCGGCCCCGGAAGACCCGATCAGGCAGGCATCTGCCTATCCGCGATCCGCCGTTTCGCGGGGCGCATTCCAATATTCGGCGTCTGCCTCGGCGAACAGTCGATCTGTGAAGCATTCGGCGCGCGGATCACCTACGCCAAATGCCTGATGCACGGGAAATCTTCCCTGGTCTACGCAGAACCGGACAGTGTTCTCTTCCGCGGCCTCCCCCAGCCGTTTCCAGCGGCCCGTTACCACTCGCTGGCCGTGGATCCGGGAACCATGCCGGAAAATCTCCGGGTTACGGCGCGGGCCGATGACGGCGAGATCATGGCCGTGGAAAACAAGGAATTAAACATTTATGGCGTGCAGTTCCACCCGGAGTCGGTTCTGACACCGGACGGAGCCGCCATCATTCGAAATTTTTTGAACAGAATTCAGGAGGGAAGCAATGATTAAGGAAGCAATCTTAAAATTGGCGAACAAAGAAAACCTGACCTATTCCGAGGCCGAGCAGGTCATGAATGAAATCATGGAGGGCAAGGCCAGCGACGTCCAGATGTCAGCCTATCTCACGGCTTTGTCTCTGAAAGGCGAAACCATCGACGAGATCACGGCCTCCGCGGCCGGGATGCGGGCTCACTGTATTAAACTGCTCCACGACATGGATGTGCTGGAAATCGTGGGAACCGGCGGGGACGGCGCCAATTCTTTTAATATCTCCACCACCTCCGCTGTAGTGATCGCCGCAGGCGGCGTGCCGGTGGCCAAACATGGAAACCGGGCTGCCTCCTCCAAGTGCGGGGCCGCCGATGTACTGGAAGCTCTGGGCGTCACGATCACCCTCCCTCCGGAAAAAAGCGCCCATCTCTTAAAACACAGCGGCATCTGTTTCCTGTTCGCCCAGAACTATCACATTGCCATGAAATACGTGGCGCCGATCCGCCGGGAACTGGGAATCCGCACCGTCTTTAATATCCTGGGGCCGCTTTCCAACCCGGCGGGGGCCAACATGGAACTGATGGGCGTCTATGAGGAAGCCCTGGTGGAACCTCTGGCCCAGGTCATGGCGAAACTTGGCGTGGTCCGCGGCATGGTGGTCTACGGGCAGGATAAGCTGGACGAAATCTCCATGAGCGCCCCGACCAAAGTCTGTGAGATTAAAGACGGATGGTTCCAGTCTTACACGATCACCCCGGAACAGTTCGGATACGCCCGCTGCGCGAAGGAGGAACTGACGGGCGGCACGCCGGAGGAAAATGCAGCCATCACCCGATCCATTCTAAACGGAACAGAACGGGGCCCGAAGCGCTGCGCGGTCTGCCTGAACGCAGGAGCGGCGCTCTATATTACCGGAAAAGCAGGGACCATAGAGGAAGGCGTCCGGATGGCAGAAGGCTTGATCGACTCCGGCGCCGCGAAAGAAAAACTGGATGAATTTATCAGGGAGAGCAAAAAAGAATGAATATCTTAGAAGAGATTGCGGCTAAATCCAGGGAGAGGGTTCAGGAAGAGAAAAAAAGAATTTCCCTGACCGAGCTCCGCCGGGAAGCCGAGAAAAAGCAAAGCGCCTCTCCCCTGTCCTTCCGTCTGACCGAGGTTTTAAAAAAACCAGGGCTGCACATGATCTGTGAGGTAAAAAAAGCGTCCCCTTCCAAAGGCGTGATCGACCCGGATTTCCCCTACCTTGAGATCGCGAAGGAATACGAGGCCGCCGGGGCCGCCGCCATCTCCTGCCTGACCGAACCGTACTGGTTCCAGGGGCGGGATGAATATCTGAGGGAAATTGCGGAAACGGTTTCCCTTCCGGTGCTGCGGAAAGATTTTACCGTGGATGAATTCATGATTTACCAGGCAAGGCTGCTGGGAGCCTCCGCCGTGCTTTTGATCTGTGCGATTCTGGATGACGGAGAGCTTCGGGCCTACCGGGAACTGGCCGGAGAATTGGGGCTTTCCGCCCTGGTGGAAGCCCACGATGAACGGGAAGTAGAGCGCGCCCTCAAAGCGGGCGCTCCCATCGTCGGCGTCAATAACCGGAACCTCAAAACCTTTAAAGTGGACCTTGCCACCAGCTTCCGGCTCAGGAGTCTGGTGCCGCCGGAAATTCCCTTTGTCTCCGAGAGTGGAATCCGGACTCCCGAAGAGACCGCCCGGCTGCGGGCGGCAGGCGTAAACGGAGTGCTGATCGGAGAAACGTTGATGAGGTCGCCGGACAAAAAAGCCGCTCTGTCCAGACTGCAAGGAGAAATCACGATTGATGACGAAAATTAAAATCTGCGGGCTGAAGCGCCCGGAAGACATTGATTTTGTAAATGAGGCCAGGCCGGATTACGTAGGTTTCATCCTAGAAGTGCCGTTCAGCCGGCGCAGCATCTCCCTCGCCGAAGCCAAAGCACTGAAAAAAAGGCTCCGGCCGGGGATCATACCGGTGGGCGTCTTCGTGGACGCGCCGCTACCCGTGATCGCGGAGGCGGTGGGGGAAGGAATCATCGAGATGGTTCAGCTTCACGGAAGGGAATCGGATCCGGATATCCTCCGGCTGCGCTCCCGCCTTTCCGTTCCGATCCTAAAGGCATACCGGATCACCGGGCCGGAGGATGTAACAAGGGCGGTTCAAAGTCCGGCGGATTACCTGCTCTTCGACCACGGAAACGGAGGGACCGGGACCGCCTTCGACTGGTCGCTGGTAAAAGATAAAACCAGCCGCCCTTTCTTCCTGGCCGGAGGCTTGCGGCCGGAAACCATCCCGGAGGCGATCCAAAAGATCCATCCCTGGGCCGTGGATCTTTCCAGCGGAGTGGAAACCGAAGGAAAAAAAGATAGACAAAAAATCTTGGCGGCAGTAGCCGCAGTGAGGAGTTGCAACATATGACAAATGGACGTTTTGGCATCCACGGAGGACAATATATGCCGGAAACCTTAATGAATGCCGTAATAGAATTAGAGGAAGCTTATCACCGGTATCAGAACGACCCGGATTTCAATCAGGAATTAAACACTCTCCTAGCGGAATATGCCGGCCGCCCGTCCCGCCTGTATTTTGCCAGACGGATGACCGAAGACCTGGGAGGAGCCAAAATTTATTTGAAGCGGGAAGACCTGAACCATACCGGAGCCCATAAGATCAACAACGTGCTGGGCCAAGTACTTTTGGCGAAGCGAATGGGAAAAACCCGTGTGATCGCGGAGACCGGCGCAGGCCAGCACGGGGTGGCCACCGCCACCGCCGCTGCGCTGATGGGGATGGAATGCGAAGTATTTATGGGGGAGGAGGACACCAAGCGCCAGGCCTTAAACGTCTACCGGATGCGCCTGCTGGGCGCCAAAGTCCATCCGGTCAGCTCCGGCACCGGAACCTTAAAAGACGCGGTCTCAGAGACCATGCGGGAGTGGACCAACCGGATCAGCGACACCCACTATGTGCTCGGTTCCTGCATGGGGCCTCACCCCTTCCCGACCATTGTCCGGGATTTCCAGGCGGTGATCGGCAAAGAGATCAAAGAACAACTTCTGGAAAAAGAAGGAAAACTGCCGGATGCGGTTCTGGCCTGCGTCGGAGGCGGCTCCAACGCCATCGGAGCCTTTTATGACTTTATCCCGGATTCTTCTGTCCGGCTGATCGGCTGTGAAGCCGCCGGGCGCGGCGTAGACACCTTTGAGACGGCGGCCACCATCGCCACCGGCCGCCTGGGAATCTTCCACGGTATGAAATCCTACTTCTGCCAGGATGAGTACGGGCAGATCGCCCCGGTGTATTCCATCTCAGCCGGTCTGGATTATCCGGGCATCGGCCCGGAACACGCCCATCTCCACGACACCGGCAGGGCCGAGTATGTGGCGGTCACCGATGACGAAGCCGTCGGCGCCTTTGAATATCTGGCAAGGATGGAAGGCATTATTCCGGCGATTGAGAGCGCCCACGCGGTCGCCTACGCCAAAACACTTGCTCCGGCGATGGGGAAGGATCAGATTATCGTGATCAATCTTTCCGGGCGCGGAGACAAGGACTGCGCGGCAATCGCCAGGTACAGAGGGGAGGATCTTCATGAATAAAATACAACAGGCATTTGCAAACGGAAAGGCATTTATCCCATTTCTCACCTGCGGCGACCCTTCGCTTGCAGTCACCGAAGAGCTGGTCTGCGCCATGGAACAGGCCGGGGCTGACCTGATTGAGCTCGGTATTCCTTTTTCCGATCCCACGGCCGAAGGGCCGGTGATCCAGGCGGCAAACCTCCGGGCTCTCTCCGGCGGCGTGACCACGGATCAGATTTTCGACATGGTGCGTCGCATCCGGACCCGCTCCCAGATCCCCATGGTCTTTATGACTTACGCCAATGTGGTATTCTCCTACGGCACAGAGCGCTTCCTTCAAACCGCGGCGGAGATCGGGATGGACGGCCTGATCCTTCCGGATGTCCCTTTTGAAGAAAGAACCGAGTTTGACGGAGTCTGCCGGAAATACGGGCTTTCCCTGATTTCCATGATCGCGCCGACCTCGAAAGAAAGGATCTCACAAATCGCGGCAAAGGCGGACGGCTTTGTCTACTGTGTCTCCTCCCTCGGCGTGACCGGGATGCGCTCCGAGATCACGACGGACATCGGCTCCATGGTGCGTTTGGTGAAGGAGACGAAAGATATCCCCTGCGCGGTCGGATTCGGAATCGCAACGCCGGAGCAGGCCAGGCGGATGGCGTCCTGTTCCGACGGGGCCATCGTGGGGAGCGCCATTGTCCGTCTCTGCGGCCAGTACGGGGACGGCTGTGTGCCCTATGTGGCGGAGTATGTAAAAGAAATGAAACAGGCGGTCCTAGACACCTGACCGCCTCCGGCTATCTTCCGTTTCACCGGCAGCGGCGGGTTTACAGAAGACGGCCTATGTGTTATCAACCGTGTGAAATGAAGACAAATGGGGATATCGCTGAATAACGTTTTCAGGACAGCCCCATTTGTTCGCTATTATTCCGGATTAAATCACCTTTATCAGCTCGTCGACCAATACTTTTACATCCAGCGGTTTTACCAGATAACCGGTCGTCCACGACCAAGACCTGGAACCCTTTTAAGAGATTCTGCCGCTTTCTCTCCCACTCCCGTTCTTCATCATCGGATACCAGCTGAAACGGAATTGTCACCGTAAACCGGCTGCCCTCGTGCTTCTTGCTTTCCACCTGAATCCTGCCGCCCATCAGCTGCACCAGGTTGTAGACAATGGACAGTCCGAGGCCGCTTCCCACATTGTTCCGCGCGTTCCCCGGCGCTTCCTGCTCAAAGGGCTGGAAAATCCGGTCCATAAACTCGTCCGACATGCCGATTCCCGTATCCCACACCGTAAACTGCAGATAGGCAAAACCATTGGTCCGTTTTTCTTCTTTGATGTCAATACAGATTTTCCCTCCGGAGGGGGTAAACTTCAAAGAATTGGACAGCAAATTCATCAGAATCTGTTTCATCCGCAGGGAGTCCCCAATGTAACAGCTCTCCATCGGTTCCTGATAACGCATCTCATAGAGGATCTCTTTCTCCAATGTCTGGGGATAAATAATCTGGTTGACTTCCTCCGCAAAATGATTCAGCTGAAACAGTTCATGGGCAATCTCCATCTTGTCCGTCTCAATCTCGGACATGTCCAGAATATCATTGATGAGAGACAGCAGATACTGGGAGGACATGTCGATCTTCTGGAAACAGTCTCTGACCACTTTGTTGTCTTCCATCTTTAATTGGCCGATTGTGCTCATGCCGATAATTGCGTTCATGGGAGTCCGGATGTCGTGGCTCATGCGGGAAAGGAAATCGGATTTTGCCTGATTGGCCGCTTTCGCCGAGGTCAGGGCATCCCGGAGAAGCTGTTCCTGCCTTGCCTGCTCCTGCCTCTGGGCGTCCAGAACTTTGACCAGATGGATTGCCAAAACCTCCTCGCTGAAAGGGTTTTCCACATAGATCAAATGCCAGGCAATCCAATGGTAGACCCCGTCCGCCCCTTGTTCCTGGAGTTCCATATAAATCTCCCGCTCTCCCTCGGCAAAGCGCCGCAGAATCTCTTCGCGGCAAAACGTCGCACGAAAATCTTCCTGATAAGAAAGATACACGTTGGGAAGACAAGCAGAGACCAGATCGGAATAGACCCCTTCGGCTGGAAAAGAAAAGACCTCTTGCTCATTGAAGAAACAGTTATACATATCTTTCGACAGGTTAATGCTCATGATCAACGGGTACGCCGTATAAATCGCTGTCCGCAGGGCCCGGTTTTCTAAAATTCGCTCCTGTTCCTGGGCCTTTTCCAGACGCATCTGCTCTGTGATATCCGTGAACACTGCCTGGATTACTTCCTGGCCGTTGCTGTCGGCAATTCGTCCCATCCCCACATTGATCCAGGCCTCCTGGCCGTTTTTCTTCGTGCAATGGCGGTGATAAGACGCCGGCGCTTCGTTCAATTTCAGCTGCTCGATCACATCGAGGATCCAGCCTTGATCCTGGGGTTCTACCATTTGCAGAGGACTTTCGACCTCCGTTCGGTATTCTGCCTCCGAGGTATAGCCGTAAGATTTCCAGGCTGTGGGATTCGCGGACAGGAGCCGGTGGGTGGAATCCGTTGAAAATTGGACGATCCCGCAGGGAACCGTACGGTAAAGCTGCTCCAAAAATCGGGCTTGATGCTCATACTCCTGATTTTTTTCAAGCAGCGCAGCTTTCAGCTTCTGAAATTCCGCACGGCCGGATTCAACGGGAAACAGCTCGTCGTCCTTGATCTCTGCAAAGGGCACGGAATTGTGGATATGTACGGTTTCCAGTTCATCCCCCTTTTCCCGGAAAATGAAAGTGACCCGCTGCTGGGTGTTCAGGTATGTTCCGGTCTCCGGCTTGCTCCGCAGGCGGCTGACCCCTTCGCACAGATAGCTGCCTCCGCCAAGGTCGATTGTATGATACTGCTCCTCGGACATATCGCAGGCGATCATGCCGTCTTTCCCCATCCGGAACTGGGCCGCCACCTGCTCTTTTCCTTCCGCCTTTTGCTTTTCCCCGCCGCCCAGCCATATGATATCATCCGCAAACGTAGAGATCATAAATTCCATATCCGAGTCGCAGAAATAAGTTTTCAATATTTTTTGCGCCAGTGATTCGATTTCTTCTCTTGTCTTTTTTCCCAAGACAACGCCTCCTTCGCTGCAAATTTCCTATAGCAGCGTGTATTGGTACAGCTTTGCATAAAGCCCATTGTGTTCTAGCAGCGCTTCGTGGGATCCTCTCTCCTCAATTCCCTTGTCTGTCAAAACCAGAATTTCATCCGCATTCTTAATCGTGGACAGGCGGTGGGCGACCACGAGGGTCGTACGCCCCTGGCTCAGTTCCTCCAACGACTCTTGAATCTGCATTTCCGTCATATTGTCCAGGGCGGAAGTGGCCTCGTCGAGAATCAGGATCGGCGGATTTTTTAAGAACGCTCTGGCAATGGAAAGCCGCTGTTTCTGACCTCCGGAAAGACGGACGCCCCGCTCGCCCACCTGGGTGTCGTATCCCTCTTCCAGAGTCAGGATATAATCATGAATCCGCGCCTTCTTGGCCGCATCAATGATCTGTTCCTCCGTGGCATCCAGGTCGCCATAAGCAATATTTTCCCGGATGGTCCCGTCAAAAATAAAGACATCTTGAGCAACCATGCCGATATTTTTCCTAAGAGAGAAACGGGAAATATTCCGGATATCCCGCCCGTCGATGGCGATGGATCCGGACTGAATCTCATAGAAACGCGGAATCAGATGACATACCGTGGTCTTTCCTCCGCCGGACGGCCCGACAAAAGCAACCATCTTTCCTGGTTCCAGATGGAACGAAAGGTCATGGATGACATCCTTGTGGTCCTCCGAAGCGTCCGAATTCTCATAGCGGAAGGTCACATGATCAAAATCGATCTCACCGTAAAGCGTATCCACCTCTTCTGCTTCCGGACTCTCCGCCTCCGGCTCCTGAGCCAAGATCTCTTCATACCGCTGGAAGCCGGTGATCCCGTTTTGAAGCTGCTCGAAAATATTGACCAGCTTTTGAATCGGTTTCAGGAACATGGAAATATACAGCAGGTAGGCGGCAAATTCTCCGGTGTTGATCCAGCCTTTAAAGAAAAACAGTCCCCCGGCAAAGAGCACCAGAAGATACAGAAAATCCATCATAAAACCCATGCCGGAAAAGAATACGCCCATGGACCGGTAGGCGCGGCCCCGCGCAACTTTGAACCGCTGGTTTGCTCTCACAAATTTGTTGGTCTCATGGGCATCCGCCGTGTAGGAACGGGACACGCGGATTCCGGCGATGGCCGTCTCGATGTTGGCGTTGATCTCCGCCATCTCGACTCTGGTCTCCCGGAAGGCATCCTTCATCATATGCCGCGTTTTCTGGGCAAAGAACACGATAAAAGGAAGGACCGCAAAAACAATCAAGGTCAAAGGCACGTTGATCGTACACAGCATCACAAACGCCCCGGCCAGCTGGATCACCGAGATGAACAGATCTTCCGGCCCGTGGTGCGCCAGCTCGGAAATATCCATCAGGTCATTGATCATCCGCGACATGATGGTTCCGGTCTTATTCTCATCAAAAAAGGCGAAGGGCAGCTTTTGCAGGTGGCGGAACATCTTCTCCCGCATATCTCCCTGGATCCGCACGCCGACAATATGCCCCCAATACTGGACAATGTAGGTCAGTACCGCTTTAAAGAGATAAATCCCCAGAAGAACAGCAGCCCAAACCAGGAGCAGACGCATGTTCTGGTTTGGGACGTAGTCGTTGATGATATCTTTGGCAATCAAAGGGTAAAACAAGTCGCAGACCGCCGCGAGAAAAGCGCATACCATATCAAAGGTAAACAGCTTCCAGTGCGGCCTGTAGTAGGCGGCAAATCGCTTCAACATTTGAACACTCTCCTATGATTCACTTTTTGCACGATGCCAAAGTCAAACAGTGCGGAGAAATCCGTGGCATCATGGGGCAAAACACCTTTTTGAATACAACATCTTTGAAATTCTGCAGGCGTCCCTCAGCGGTTCGCCAGCTCCGCCGTGATATCCTGCCAGGTCACCTGTTTTTCCGCCATCAGCACCATGGCATGGTAAAGGAAATCCGAAATCTCGTATTTGATTTCCTCCGGATTGGGATTTTTGGCCGCTATCACAATCTCTGTGGCCTCCTCGCCGATCTTTTTGCAAATCTTATCGATCCCCTTGTCGAAAAGATAATTGGTGTAGGATCCTTCCTTTGGATGGCGTTTCCGGTCCAGGATCACCTGATAGACATCTTCAAAAACTTTATAGGGATTAGCCTCCTCGTATTCATCGGTCAAAATCGGCTGATAAAAGCAGCTCGTATGGCCGGTGTGACAGGCTGCCCCGATCTGAGCCACCTTCGCTAAGATCGTATCCTGATCACAGTCCAGGGTCAGCGATTTTACATACTGATAATGGCCGGAGGTCGCGCCTTTTTCCCAGATTTCCTTCCGGCTGCGGCTCCAGTAAGTCATCCGGCCGGTGGAAACCGTGCGGTTATAGGCTTCTTCATTCATATAGGCCACCATCAGGACCTGATCCGTCCGGTAATCCTGCACTACAACCGGCACCAGACCGTCCGGTCCCAGCTTGAAATCCTGCCAGGAAAAGGCGGGAACCGGATCGTTCAGCGCTTCCGGGTCCTCCAGCACCTTGTCTTCTCCAAAGCGGGCCGCGGTCTCTGCTCTTAGCTTTTCCTGTTCCGGCAAAAGAATTACCTTCTTCGCCCCTGCATACAGAAATTTCTTGACATCTTCCAGCGTTTTGATATTCCCCCTGGCAAAAAAGGGAACCGGAATCTCCCTGGTCAGGTGGATCAGCTTGTCAATGTTGGCGTCGTGGGCCGCATCGTCCGCAGAGTCGTCGACAGCGACGATGGCCTGGGCGTCCCGGAAATCCTCCACCCGGATTTCCTCGGACAAAATCAACGTTTTCAGATTCATTACCGGTCTCCTTCCAGACGGGCCACTGCTTCCGCCAGATCAATCTTCTTTTCATACAATGCTTTGCCGAGGATCGCGCCGTGGATTCCGGCCTCCTGGATCGCATCTAAATCCGCCATCCCCGCGACGCCTCCGGAAGCGATGATATCCATGGTTGTCCCATCGGACAGCGCCTTTGTCATGGATACGTTGGGCCCCTGCATCATACCGTCCTTTAAGATATCCGTATAGACCACAGTGCGCACACCATATTCTTCCATCTTCTTGCACAGGTCCATCGCGGTGATCTCGCTGACGCTCTCCCAGCCCCTGGTGGCTACCCGGCCGTCTTTTGCGTCGATTCCCACCACAATATGCTCCGCCCCGAAGACCTTCACCGCCTCCCGGACGAACTCCGGCTCCTCGACCGCCTTGGTGCCGATGATTACCCGGAAAACGCCGAGTTTCCGCAATGCCTCAATATTATCCATACTGCGGACCCCGCCGCCAAGCTGGACCGGGATGTGCACCCGGCCGACGATCTCCCGGATCGCCGCTTCGTTGACCAGCCGGCCGGCCAGCGCTCCGTCCAGATCCACCAGGTGTAGGAAACGTGCCCCTTTGCTTTCCCAGAGCGCCGCCATCTCCGCCGGAGAATCCGAGTATACATTCACTTCGTCAAAAAGGCCCTGGCGCAGACGGACGCACTGGCCGTTTTTCATATCAATCGCAGGATACAGCCGCATGTTATAACATTCCTTTCGTTGACAATACATCCGTGATTCGGGGATCCAGTCCGGTCGCCTCATCCAGCGCCCGCGCAAAGGCCTTGAAGAACGCTTCGATGATATGGTGCGTGTTGGCCCCGTGAATCTGCTTCATGTGAAGGTTCATGCCGGACGCGTAGGAAACGGCATAAAAAAATTCCCGGACCATCTCGGTCTCAAATTCCCCGACCCGCTCCGCCGGAAGTTCGGCGTCAAAGACAAAATAAGGCCGTCCGCCGAGATCCAGCGCCGTCAGAACCAAAGTCTCGTCCATGGGAAGAAACATGGAGCCGTAGCGGCGGATTCCTTTTTTATCCCCCACCGCTTCCGCGATGGCCGTGCCCAGCACAATTCCCGTGTCCTCCACCGTATGGTGGGTGTCCACCCGCAGATCCCCCTTGATGTGAACCGTCAGGTCAAAAAATCCATGGCGGGCAAAACTGTCCAGCATATGGTCAAAAAAACCGATGCCGGTCTCCGAACGACACACTCCGGTTCCGTCCAGGTTCAGGGTCATCTGTATCTGTGTTTCCTTGGTATTGCGGCTAATCGCGGCTTTGCGCATGGCTCTCTTCCTTTCTTCATCCGCCGGGTCCGTCATTGGAGATAGGACTTTTTATCCTTCTCCGTAATCTGAGGACACTTTTCATACAAAAATTTTAAAAAAGCCTCCAGACTGCCGGTGCGGAATCCTTTCTTTTCCAGCAGAATTCCCTGCTGAATCGCTCCCTGCTTGCCCACCGCCACCACCATCAAGTCCTTGGTCTCCAGGGTGCCGGTGACATCTTTATAATCCACAGTGATCGTGTTCCGGTTGGTGTTCCGCTCAAAATGATCGTCGTAAAAGGTGGCGAACATGCGGGGAACCCCTTTATAATTCTTTTTTAGATTGTCATAACTCTTTTTGGCGCCGGAAAGATATCCCCGGTAAAAAACCAAAATGACCAGCGCCACGGCCAGCACCGCCAGGGCGGCGCCGAGAGCAGTCATCCGATAGAGAAACAGGCAGAGCCCCGCCAATACCAGATCCACCAGTGCAAAGATCCCGATGCCGATCCGGTATTTTTTACGGTAAACCTTGTAGGAAGCCTCCGCGTACTGTAGATTCAGTTCTTCGGTTAAAATAATCTCGTTTTTAAATAATTCCTGCATGACAGCCTATTTCCCTTCTTTTGTATCCTCAAACCTTACTTTAATCGAATTTGCATGGGCTGTCAACTGTTCTGCCTTGGCAAATTCCTGAATATCTTCAGAAATTGCCTGCAGCGCTTCTCTGGAATAGGAAATCAGGCTGGATTTCTTGATAAAATCGTCCACACCCAGCGGAGAGAAAAATTTAGCGGTGCCATTGGTCGGAAGCACATGATTCGGTCCGGCAAAATAATCCCCGAGGGGTTCGGAGCTGTATTCGCCGAGGAAAATCGCCCCGGCGTTCTCAATCCGGGTCATCACCGCAAAGGGATCTCTGGTCATGATTTCCAAATGCTCGGAGGCAATCTCATTGACTGCATCCACTGCATCGTCCCAGTTGTCCGCCAGAAGAATATAGCCGAACTGATCCAGTGATTTTTCAATGATCTCCCGGCGGCTCAGTGTTTTTAAAAATTTCTCCACTTCGGCGGAAACCTGCTCTGCCAGCTTTCTGGAAGTGGTCACGAGAATCGCAGACGCCATCTCGTCGTGCTCCGCCTGGGACAGGAGATCCGCCGCCGCATAGCGGGGATTGGCTGTTTCATCGGCCAGCACCAGGATCTCGCTGGGGCCGGCGATGGAATCCAGGCCCACATAGCCGAATACCGCCCGCTTCGCGAGAGCGACATAAATGTTTCCGGGGCCGGTAATCTTGCTGACCTTCGGGATCGAAGCCGTGCCGTAGGCCAAAGCGCCGATCGCCTGAGCGCCGCCCACTTTATAGATTTCGGTCACGCCTCCCTCGCGGGCCGCCGCCAGCACCTTCGGATTGACCTTCCCGTCTCTTCCCGGAGGCGTCACCATGGCAATCCGCTTCACGCCGGCCACCTTTGCCGGAATCAGGTTCATCAAGACCGAGGAAGGATAAGCGGCCTTTCCGCCCGGCACATAGACGCCCACGCTGGATAAAGGCGTAATCTTCTGACCTAAAAGCACGCCGTCCGCTTTTGTCTCAATCCAACTATTTCTCACCTGCCGCTGATGGTAATCGCGGATATTCTCCGCAGCGCGGCGCAGGATCCGCAGGAAGTTTTCATCCACCAAGCGATAGGCTTCCTCGATCTCCTCTTCGGAGACGCGAATGGTATCTTCCGTCAGCTTCACATGGTCAAACTGCTCCGTGTAAGAAAACAGAGCTTCGTCGCCCTTCTCCCGGACTGCCGTGAGGATCTCGTTCACCGCCTCCATATAAGAGCCATAGCTCGTTGTACTCCGCTTTAACAGATTCGTCAGAATTCCTTTTTTCGTCTCCTCATTTAATGAAACAATTCTCATGCCAGCACTCCTTTCAAAGACTGAATGATCTGGGTAATCCTCTCGTTCTCCATCTTCATACTGACTTGATTGACCACCACTTTCGCGGAGAGATCGCAGATCTCTTCCAGAACTTCCAGCCCGTTTTCTTTCAGGGTAGTTCCCGTCTCCACGATATCCACGATCACTTCGGACAGGCCGACGATCGGAGCCAGCTCCACGGAGCCGTTCAGTTTGATGATCTCCACGGTCTGGTGCTTCCGGTTGTAGAAATAATCCTTGGCGATCACCGGATATTTGGTGGCGACCCGGATCAGCTGGTGATGCTTTAAAAGCTCCGCTGCCCCGGCAGGCCCGGCCACGCACATCCGGCACTTGCCGATCCCCAGATCCAGGACTTCATAGAGCTTTCTGCCTTCTTCCAAAATCGTATCTCTGCCGACGATTCCGATATCCGCCGCCCCATATTCCACATAAGTCGGCACATCGGATGCTTTCGCCAGGAAAAATTTCAGCTTTAATTCCTCGTTGGTAAAAATCAGTTTTCTGGTGTCCGGCTCTTCCATCTCTTCGCAGGTGATACCGACTTCTTTCAGCAGATCCATGGCCTTTTTCGCCAGACGCCCTTTCGCCAGGGCAAAAGTAATATATTTCATCGATTTCCCCTCCGGATTTCCCCTGGAACCGGCACAGACGTGGTCTCCCCGGTTCTGGTCTGAATCACTGTAATCGCCTCCGACTTTCCGGTCAAAAGTAAAATGCTTCCGATCCGATGCTCCGCGGCATACTCCATATATTCTCCGGCCAAAGACCGTTTTTCCGTCAAGGACACCTTGCGGCCGTTCTTCCGGTACAGTCCGCCTAACGCAATGGCCAAAGAAAGCTCGGAGGGCTCATAGAGAATCATCGTCTCATCCCAGGGAAGCTCCTCTTGGATCTTCTGCCGCTGGATCGCGGACATCAGGGTATCGACGGAAATCCCAAAGCCCACGGAAGGGGCGTCCTTTCCAAACTGCACCATCAGATTGTCATAGCGGCCACCGGTCACGATATAGTCGCCTGTGCCGTAGGTATAGCCCTGAAAGATAATCCCGGTATAATACTGATAGTTTCCAAGCATCCCCAGGTCAAAGGTAATATAATCATTGACTTCATACGCGGTCAAAAGCTCATAAAGCTGCTCCAGGCGGTCCACAGCCGCCAGGGCGACGGGGTTTTTCGTCAATGTCCTTGCTTTTTCAAATACCTGATCCGCGGATCCAAAGAGCTGCGGCAGCGCCAGAAACGCGCGGGTCAGATCCTCCGGAAGACTTTCCGCTTTCAGCCGCTCCTCCACGCCGAAAAAGTTCTTATTTCCAATCAGATCCCGCAGGACCTCGATGACCTCTTCCTGCAAACCGGCCTCCTGGAGCAGTCCGTTAAAAAAATCCACCTGACCGATCTCAACCTGAAATTCCGAAAGCCCCGCGCTTTTCATGCAGTCCACCGCCAGTGCGATCACCTCGGCGTCGGCCGCCAGAGAATCATCCCCGATCAGCTCGATCCCGGCTTGGGTGGTCTCCTTTAATCTTCCCTGATAGCTGGAGTTATTGATAAAAGTATTTCCCTCATAGCAAAACCGGACCGGCAGGCTCTCCGCGCCATAATACTTGGCGGCGCAGCGGGCGATGGACGGGGTAAAATCCGGCCGCAGAACCAAAGTCTCCCCATTCCGGTCAATCATTTTATACATATCCCTGGAAGATACGCTGCCGCGCTCCGCGTTAAATATATCAAAATATTCAAAAGACGGCGTCTGGATCCCACGGTAGCCGTAACGGCTGAACGTATCCTTTATCCGCCTGCGCAGGGCATCCTTGCGGGCAAATTCATCGTTATAGTAATCTTTGACCCCTTCGGGGGTATGAAGCAGCTGGACCATTTGCTTTTCCTTCCTCGTTCACTTTACTGTGCTAATTCGGTAGCACGATGAATTATACAAAAAAACGCCGAAAATGTCAATCTCTTTCCAGCAAATCTTTTTGAAGCGGTTCCAGAAAATGGACCAGGCCGTTTTTTCCGGATATCCGATAGCTTTTGTCGATCTCCCCGTAGGTAAAGCTCTTCCTGCCGCCGTCCTCCGCCCGCTTCCAAAAGCGCTCGGCATCCGCCAAAGGTAGGTAGTAAATCTCATCCCTCTGGGTCAGATGCAGAATAAAAAAGGCGATTCCCTGCTGGCGCTCAAATTCCCGCATAAACAAAAGCTGATGCTCATGGATATTGGCCAGGGGAATCGTATCCTCCTGGCACTCCTTTGCGTCAAAGCAGACCGGCACCCCCTGGACCACCCCGATATAGTCCACGGTGCTCTTCTGATCAAAATAAGCGAGGGTAATATGGCGGCTTTCCTGATCAATCCGGATCGGTTTGATCGGGGTCGGAATCTTCTGGATCAGCGCCAGATGGCTTTCCCGGTATTTTTCGATCGTGAGATTGATCATCTCCTCCAAGGTGGAGCCGCGAAGCCCCCTGCTTCCCCAAGTTCCCATACGTTACTCTCCTCTTTTTCTGCGTCGGCTTTGAGCCGGGGCTCCCGCCGCCTAGGTGATCTCATCCCCGCCGGCCCATCCGGCGTCTTATTTAGGCTCCGCCAGTCCCAGCGCTCTCAGGCAGCGCAGAAAATCTTCCGGCAGCGGAGCGCAGAGCGTCTGGCGGGAAAGCTCCGGCAGTTCCGGCAATTCTTTCGGGAACGTAAGCTGGAAGGCATGCAGCATCTGACGCTTCGGCTCCACGGGCAGATTGCGGGACATGCCGCCATACTTCCGGTCCCCCAACACCGGGTGGCCGACGGAGGCCAGATGAGCCCGGATCTGATGGGTTTTTCCCGTGATCAGATGGACTTTCAGCAGGGTAGCCCCGTTCCCCTCGTCCAAAGGCTCGTAAGCAGTCACGATCCGGGCCGCCCCTTCCGGCATCGCCGCGCTTCCGGTCTCCCTTTGGCTTGCTTTTCTGATTCTCACCGTATTGGTCTTCTCATCCTTGATCAGATAACCTTCCACCCGCTCGGCCCGGATCCCCGTCCCCTGTACCAGAGCCAGATAATATTTTTCCAGCCGGCGGGAACGAAAAAGCTCTGACAAAGCCTGAAGGCCCGTCAGAGTCTTTCCCGCGGCCACAAGTCCGCTGGTATTCCGGTCCAGCCGGTTGCAGACGCCGGGACGGAAGCGCGTCAGTTCCTCTTCTGTGATCTGACCGCTTTGCAGCAGGTAGGAGATCAAATGCTCGCACAGGGAAATATCCTCCGGCGCCGCTTTCTGGGACAGCATGCCGGCCGGTTTGTTCACAAATAAAACCTGTGCGTCCTCATACACCAGATCCAGCTCAGTCTTGGTCCGTCTGACCGAATTCTCCCCCTGGAATTTCCGGATCGTCTCTTCGGCGAGGAACAGGCGGAGGCAGTCCCCCTCCGAAAGGCGCTCCGAACCGTCCGCCTTCTTTCCGTTCAGTGTAATATTTTTTTTGCGGAGCATTTTGTGGAGGAAGCCGCTCCCGGCCTCCCTCAGATATTTTCCGAGGAATTTGTCCAGACGCTGTCCGGCCTCTCTCCCGCTGATTTTGATTTCCTGCATCGTTCTCCTCTACATCGACGTGGAGATAACCGCTTCCTTCGCCAGGTCGATTCGCTTCTTCTCCGATTCGTCGCCCGCCATCTCCACCTTGTCAATGCGCTCCAAAAATTCATCCCAGTTGGAATACAGTTTCATCCTCATCGGGATCCCCCGGCGCTTTAACACGTCGTTGACCGGAATCTCCGCATCCTCCGACCGGAACCGCTTTCCACAGACGGAAGAAAAAGCTACTACGCCGTTTTTATAGACGACGGCAAACTCCACCGGCATCCTCCGTCCCTTTTCATCCACCAGAATCAAATCGGAAAGAAGCATATCCTGGTTTTCAAAATTTCCCAGCAGCTCGTATTTTTCCTTCGGCGCTGTGTGAAACTTGGCAAAGGCCGCAAAGGCCACGAAAAAATTGGCGGTGGGAATCACCATCAGCATAGCGGGAATCATCAGCCAGTTTTTCTTAGAGCCCCAAATCAGAACACCTAATATTAAGAGCAGCAGCACGATTGCGCCGCAGATTACAGCTTTTAACAGCTGGCTCTTCCGATGGGCGTCAATGTAGCCATAGCGGCCTCTTGCTTCGTTTTCCATCCTTATTCCTTTCCTTTTAGCCTAAGTATTTTAAAACCGCGGTCTGCTTTTTCATATCAGGAGTCAGATCCAGCGTGTTGGTCTCATACCGCACCACATCCGAGCGGAATTTCAGAAAATCCTCCAAAGTTCCGATCACCGGAAAACCATATTCCTCGGTGCGATAGTGCATGGGAATCACAACGGCAGGGTTCAGCTCCTCCAGCATTGCCTCAATCCCATCGGGCTCCATCGTGTAAAAGCCGCCCACCGGGACCATCACCACATCCAGGCGACCTAGGGTTTCTTTCTGCTTTTCATTGAGGGGGCAGCCGATATCTCCAAAGTGGGCGATCCGAAGCTCCCCGTTGTCAAATACGTGGATCATGTTCATACCGCGCTTTGCCCCGCCCTCATCGTCGTGGGGGCAGGCCACCATGGTAATCTGAAACGGGTTCTCTTTATCCGTCTCCTCGTAAGTGATCGCATCCACATAGCCATGGTCGTCATGATTATGACTGCAGATAATCCGGTTCGCCGTATCTCTCAGATCGGCCAGCCCCGGCACCTTCCCATCCTTATAAGGATCCACAACGATGGAAAATCCATCCTGCTCCAGTTTAAAACAAGAATGTCCTCTCCAGGTCAGCGTGACTGTTTTGCTCATCTCAATCCCTCCATGTTCTTTAGAATTTCACTGTAATCGGTGATGGAATCATCGGCCAGACGCCGTTTTTCCTCCTCCATATGGGCAGACCAGGAATCATAGATCGCACAGACCCACATGCCCGCGTTTTTCCCTGCCTGTATCCCGGCAGGCACGTCCTCGATCACCAGACACTGCTTCGGGTCGGCGTTCAAATCCTCTGCCACCTTTAAATAGATGTCCGGCGACGGCTTCCCGGCGGCCACCTCGCAGCCGGTCCGCACAGAGCTAAAATAATTCTCCAGCCGCTGTCCTTCGATCACGGCCTGCACCAGTTCTCTGGAATTACTCGTAGCGATTCCCATCGGGATTCCTCTTTGGGAAAGCTCGTCCAGAAACTCCCTTGCGTACGGTTTCATCGGCACCTGATAGCGGTATTTTTCATAAGCCATCCGGTTCCATTCCGCTTTTATTTCATCCAGGGATTCCGGAAGCTGGAACGTCTCTTTAAAATAGACCGCCGTCTCGGAAAAACTCATTCCTTCAATCTCTTTTTGCAGGTTATCCGGCAGCGAGACGCCGTAGCGGCCCAGGTATTCGATATCAATGTCTTTCCACATCCACATCGAGTCCACCAGGGTCCCGTCCAAATCAAACAGGACAGCCTGGATTTCTTTCATCGGTATGTTCATTGCCACCTCCATCCGGGGTGATATTTATTCTTCAAAGTATCTTTGCTGCGCTTGGCCCAGCCTAGGGGAAATCCATCTACCAAAACCAGAGTCCACCCATCTTCCCCCGAAGAGGGAACCCCTTCGCAGGCGACGGTCTCTCCCTTCAGATAGCGGATGACCCTCCCGTCCGATCCGGAAAAGTCCACCCGGTTGGAAAAGTCCTCCTTTTGAAGCGCCAGGGCCAGGGCCGGCGAAGGCGTAAACCTTCCGTTCTTCCGGCTTCCTAAAAACAGGCCGGTGCGCAGATAACGGATCCCGGCTCTTTTTTGGGCGCCTTCCGGAAGCAGATAAAGCGAATCCTTTTCCTCTGAGACCGGCTTGTCCTGCCATGCGCTCCCGAAGAGAGGAGCAAAGTCGGGGGCCGCCTCCGCAAAGGTCCTGCCGGACCTCTGTTTCCCGGTCCAATCCTGCGTTTCTTCCACAGCCTTTCCCCTGTTACCGCCTCCCTCTTTTTGAAGCAGCGCCAGAAAATGGCCTTCCCCGCGGGCGCGCTGGGGCCAGATCCGGCCGGTGCCGGGGAGGAACCCCTCCGAAAAACCGCGGTTTCCCGGCAATGGCAAGACGGTCAGTTCCGGAAACGTCCGGAGCAGCCACGCTACGTTATCTTCATCCTCTTCGCGGGAAAAAGTACAGGTGGAATAGAGAAGCATCCCGCCTGGTCTTAACATGGATACGGCGGAAGTCAGGATTTCTCTCTGTACCGGCTGGTAATAAGAGGGACCTTTCTGCACCCAGTCTTTCACCATCGCGGATTCCCGGCGGAACATCCCCTCTCCGGAGCAGGGAGCGTCCACTAAAATCTTATCGAAATAGGATGGAAAACTCTGCGCCAGTTTTTCCGGGGTCTCGGCCGTCACGTAGCTGTTTTCTATTCCGAACAGTTCCAGATTTTTCACCATGGCCTGCGCCCGCGAGGCGCTGATATCATTGGCGAACAGCACGCCCGTACCCGCAAGACGCGCGCCCAGATGGGTGGCTTTCCCCCCCGGCGCCCCGCAGAGATCCAAAACCCGGTCCCCCGGCTCCACCGGAAGCATCGCCCCCGGCGACATTGCGCTGGCCTCCTGCAAATAGTAGAGCCCCGCGAAATAATAGGGATGTTTCGCAGGCGTCACCTGGGCGGAGTCTTTCGTTTTTCCGCCGGAAAAATAGAAGCCTTCCGGCGCCCACGGCACCGATTCCTCCAAAAAAGGCATCCTCGCCTTTAACTCCTCCGGCGAGATCTTTCGTGTATTGGTTCTGAGAGCGGTGACCCGCGCTTTAGAGAAGGAATCCAGATACTCCGGATATTCCTCCCCCAGCAGCTCCTGCATCCGCACGAGATATTCTTTCGGCAATTCCATGTTACAGCTCCTGCACTCCCTGCCGGGCCGCCACCAGATCCAACTGGCGGTTGAACTCTTCCAGCTCCTCCAGCGTGCCGTTTTGATACAGGTCAAAAAATTCATTCTGTATATTCAGCATGGCGTCCCGGTTTTCAAATTTATAAAGGTTTTGTATATTATTCTTGATCTCGGATACGATCCGGGCCTTGTTGAAAAACAGATCCTGTGCCATCACGATATCTTCCCGGATCATCGACATTTCTTTATCCAGATTGATTACCGCCTGGGCGGCGGCCAGCAGCCGTTCGCCGATATGCTCCGGTACGTTCCCGCTGTATTTATACTTGAGGCTGTGCTCAATCGTCGCCCAAAAGTTCATCGCCATCGTCCGGATCTGAATCTCCACCGGAACCAGTTTGGGGCCGTGGATGGTTGTGACTTCATACCGGACCACCATGTGATAACTCTGATATCCGCTGGGCTTGCTGTGATGGACGTAATCGTTTTCCTCCATCACCTCCATATCCGGACGGTCCCGGATGATATTCACCACCTTATCAATGTCCTCGACAAACTGGCAGATCAGCCGGACCCCCGCGATGTCCGTGATCTTTTCCTCCACGTTCTCCAGGTCAATGCCTTTTCGCTTTGCTTTATCCAAAATGCTGGAGACCGTTTTCACCCGGCAGATGACCTGCTCGATCGGAGAATACCGCCCCGCCGCCTTGTTCTGTTTGATAATATAATTGAACTTGATTCTCAGCTCATCCACCGCCAGCTCGTAGGGGGATAAAATTTCTCTCCACTTTTGAATTTCCATACCAATCCGCTCCTTTATGCTTCCCAACCCTCAAAGACCCGCGCCTATCCGGGCAAACTGCGCCCTGCGGGTCCTCCGATCTCACGTAAGTTATGAAATCTTCTCCAGCATTCCGACCAGGAACTTCCAGATCCGCTCGGCGGAAGGAAGGCTCAGCCGTTCTTTGGTGGAATGGATATCCATCAGGTCCGGACCGAATGCAATGATATCCAGTTCCGGGATTTTTTCGCTGAAAATACCACATTCCAGCCCTGCGTGGATGCCCTCCAGAACCAATTCTTTTCCTGTCTGCTCCCGGTATACCTGAGCCGCCAGCTGCTGCAGCCGGGAATCCGCCTGAAACGGCCATCCCGGATATTCCCCGTGAAACGATGCGGTGGCCCCATATGCTTTTGCCATCCCGGCAATCTCTTTCTCTAAAGCTTCCCGGTCTGCGGTCTTCGCGCTGCGCGGCGCCATCACAAAATGAACGCCGTCCTCTTTGGTGGAGATCACGCCGAGGTTGGTGGACACCTCCACCATGTCCGGAATCTCCTCGTTGTACTGCAGCGGGCCGTCCGGAAGGGAGGTCACCAGCTTTAACAGGCGGTCGGAGTCCTCTCGTTTCATAACCGGAAACTCCGACTCCGGAAGCGGCTCCCACTCCAAAGTCAGATGAGGATCGGTCTTCGCCCATGCCGTCTGGAGCTGAATTTTTTTCGTCTCCAAATATCCATTTTCTTCAAAATCCGGCGCAACGGCCAGCACAGCCGCAGCAGAGGCCGGAATCGCGTTGTCCGCCGCTCCTCCCCGGATCTCGGACAGCTGAAAGCTCCCCGGCATCTCCTCCAATACCCCCGCCAGCAGACGGATGGCATTCCCGCGGCCCCGGTCGATCTCCGTGCCGGAATGCCCGCCGGTCAGACCGGTCAGCTCCACCCGAAATCCCGGACTCATTTTTTTCTCCCTGCTTGAGGGATAAAGCACTTCCGCCCGGCATCCTCCGGCGCAGCTGCCCACCACATGGCCTTCCTCCTCGGAATCCATATTCAGCATATAGCGGCCGGTGATATCCCCCATATCCAGCGCCGACGCGCCGATCATGCCGATCTCCTCGTCGGTGGTAAAAACACACTCCAAGCGGGGATGGGACAATTCCTCAGAATCCAGCACAGCCAAAGCCATGGCCACGGCGATTCCGTCGTCCCCTCCCAGACTGGTGCCTTCCGCATACAGATAGTCTCCGTCGGTTTTTAAATGCAGGGCGTCTTTTGCAAAGTCAAAATCCAGATCTGGTTCCTTCACCGCCACCATATCCAGATGTCCCTGCAAAATAACTCCCGGATCTTTTTCCCGTCCGGACGTGGCTTCCTTCCAGATCACAACATTATTGGCCGCATCCTGACGGACCGCAAAGCCTTTTTCTTTTGCAAAGCCGACGCAGTAATCACTGATTGCCTTCGTATTTCCGGAACCGTGGGGAATCCGGCACAGATCTTTAAAAAACTCTAAATACGTTTTGCCCATGTTTCTTCCTTTCTTGTTTCAATCCACGCCCCATCCTTATATGGAGCGCGGAGGATTCTCAATCTCTCTTAGCACACCTTTGGCGTTACGCTTGCTTTCCGCATCATTCCCCCTCCCGAACCATTGCTTTTTTGCTTCCGCGGGAAATGCGAGGGTCTATTTGTCCCCTCTCTCGGATATATTGTACTCGAAAACATTCTTTATTTATTCATAAAAGGGAATCTTATGAAACGTCTTTTTTCGATTTTGTTTCTTGGGCTGTTTTTTCTCGGCCTGCTGTGCTTTCCGGCTCTTTCGATCTCCGGCGCATCATCGGGGATTCTGCTTTGGTTTCAGAAAGTTCTGCCGGTCCTGCTCCCCTTTGTACTGGCGTCCCGCCTGATGGCGGAGAGCAGACTGATGAACCGTTTTTCTCCAAAAACCTGTGGAATTGTGATGGGTTTCTTGTGCGGTTATCCCATGGGCGCAATCTGGGCTGCCTCTTTGGTAAAAAGCGGACGGATTTCCGTCTCGGAAGGACAAAAGATGGTAATCTTCTGTAATCAGCCAAGCCCCATGTTTCTGACCGGCTACATAGGAATTCAATGTCTGGGAATCTCGCAGGGACTGCCTCTCCTGTTCTGTGCTCTCGCACCGTCCCTTTTGGCCGCGCTCCTGGCACTCTCCCGGTCGGACGCCGCAAATTACAGAAAAGAACCCATGATTCCGCTTTCCCTGGAAAGCTTTGAGCGGTGTTTTCTGGACAGTTGTGAGACATTGGTCAAAATTGGAGGCTATATCTTGCTGTTCTCCATTCTGGCCTCCTGGATTACCCTGCTTCCGCTGCCCGGCCTTCTGCGGGCAGTCCTGCTTGGAATCTGTGAAATGACGACCGGAACCGGCGTTCTCGGCGGGATGCAGCTTCCCGTCAAACTGGCGGCGCCGCTCTGCTTTGGTTTGGCCACCTTCGGCGGTCTTTCCTGCATCGGGCAGACCGGAGGATGTCTCAAAGGAAGCGGCATCAAGCTGGCGCCCTATGCAGCCGGACGCGCCGTCCTCGGCCTCCTCACCGGACTACTCTGCTATTGCTGTCTTCAATGGCTTTAAAATGGGAAACTTTACGGAAAAAAGGCCTGCTTCCCCGCCCAATCTCTCGTAGGGCGCAGAACGACAGGCTCTTCGGACACGTTCTTATGTAATCAGGCTTCCTCCTCTTCGTTGTTCAGGGCAATATCGATCTCCGGACCGGAGGATTTTGTCCCGCCCGCAGGAAGACTGGGCGCCAGCTCCTTGCGGTTGGATACCACCACATCATAACTGGCCTGCAGTTGGTTCATAAAAGACTGGAAACGGGACTGGCTGTTTTCCAGCGCATGGGACAGAATCGACTCCAGCTGCTCCAGCTGGCTGTCCGTGTACTGAACGGAACCGTCGCGGATGCTGTTTGCCTCAATCACCGCATCATCCAAAATTTTCTGTGCCTGTGCCTGTGCCTGCTGCACAATCTCTTCCGCCTGTGCGTAAGCCTGCTGCATGATCTCATGTTCGTTCACCAGCTCGGCGGTCTGACGGGAAGCTTCCGCGAGAATCGCATCTGCATGGGACTGGGCGTCGGCCAGAATCGCATCCTTGTTGGCGATAATTTTCTGATATTTCTTGATCTCTTCCGGAGTGCGCAGGCGAAGCTCCACCAGCATCTCGTCAATGACATCTTTTTCTACCACAATTCTTTTGCTATTGGAAAATGCCTGGGACTTACAGCTGTCCAGATACATTTCAATCTCACCGATCATTTGTTCAATTCTGCTCATTTTCGGTTATCCTCCATCAATTTTTCTTTTACCAACGGCAGGATCGCTGCCGGCACAAACATTTCAATATTTCCGTCAAAGTAAGCGACTTCTTTTACAATACTAGAGCTTAGATACGCGTAGCGCAAATCGGTAGTCAAAAAAATCGTATCAATCTCCGGACACATGGCCCGGTTGGTCTGCGCCATCTGAAGTTCATATTCAAAATCCGTCACTGCCCGCAAGCCCCGGACCAGCACGTGAGCGCCTTTCGCGCGGGCGAATTCCACCGATAGCCCCTCAAAGGAAGATACCTCGACATTACATAGATGGCTGGTCACGCTCTGTATCATTTTAACACGTTCTTCCGCGGAAAACAACGCCTTTTTGTTCTTGTTGTGCAAAACGGCCACGATCAATTTATCAAACATTTTGGAGGAACGCTCGATGATATCCAGGTGTCCCAGCGTGACCGGATCAAAACTTCCAGGATAAATTCCTATTTTTTCTCTCACATTATACATGGTACGATCCTTCTCGTCTTTTTAAGAAGACGTGCTTATTCGTTTTGTAATTTTTCTCCCGGACAACGGCAAAGCCGAGTTCTCCGGCAAAGGAAAAATCAGCATCTTCCGTTTCCTCCGCCACGATGAGCGTCCCCTCGTCCGCCAGGCAGGATTTGCCGAGAGCGGCCAGCACCTTCTGCTCCCAGCCTTTCCCATAGGGAGGATCCAAAAAGATTACATGAAACGCCTTTTTCTCCTTTTCAAGCCTGGTCAGAGCCGCCAGCACATCCGATTCCAGCAGGCGGGCCTGGTCGGAAAGCTGGGTAAACGCCAGGTTTTGACGGATACAGGCGGCCGCTCTCCGGTTATTTTCCACAAAAACAGCCTCTGCGGCGCCGCGGCTCAGCGCTTCGATGCCGATCCCGCCGCTGCCGGAAAACAAATCCAAAAAACGGCAGCCAGGGATGTCGGGCTGTAAAATATTAAACAGAGTTTCTTTAATCCGATCGGTCGTCGGCCTGGTATCGGTGCCGGGCACTGTCACCAGATTCAGCCGCCGGGCCGTACCTGCAATCACTCGCATAGAGCTTGCTCCTTATCATTCATTTTCGATCTGCTTGTTCCGAAACGGTGCAAATCGTTGTATTCTAATTAAACCCGTAAAAATGACGGGTGGTCTTGTAAGCGGCGATGGAAATTTTCCTTCCGGTGGAGCCGGGAAGGTTCATGGTCTGCCCCATAATGCCGCGGCGGATTTTCCGGTATAAGAGAAGGTCTTTCGACTTCAAGTATTCCCAAAGCTCCTCCTTCTTCGCCAGATTTTCCGGCGTGCCGGAACAGATCAAAAAGACGGAAGACACCGTCATCATAATTTCCAGATAACTCTTCATATAATTCCGCAGCTTTTTATCCGGCAGTTTTCTCAAAGGATAGGAATCAATGATCTCCTTTGTCACCCGGATCTGCTGGTCGATCCGCTTGATCATATTGGCCTCATTGACCGACTGGTCGGCGCGGCCGATAAAATAGCGGTAAAAGATCACATCCATATAGTACAAAGTTTTCACATAAGGAAGCGGTACATATACAAACAGATTGTCTACATAAAAGGTATGCTCCGGCAGTTTCAGCCCGCAGTCTTTCAAAACGCGGGTCCGGTAGATGACGGAGTGCATCAAGATATACTGTCCCTTATGGAGGAACCGCACCTTGTCCCAGGTAAAGATCTCATTTTGAGGGAACGCGCGGCGGTAACTCATCACCTTTTTCCGGCGGACGCCTACTTTATCGTAAATGTAATTGCTGATCAGCATATCCACGGATTTCCCGTCCATGACCAGATTTTCCAAGGTATCCAATATCTTTTGATACGCGTCCGGGTTCACGCTGTCATCGCTGTCCACAACTTTAAAATAAATCCCGGTTGCCTCCTCAAGGCCGGTATTCACAGCGCCGCCATGCCCCTTGTTCTCCTGATGGATCACGCGGACAACGGAAGGATATTTTTTAGCGTATTCCTCAGCGATTTCAGCAGTTCCATCGGTGGAACCGTCATTTACAATCAAAATCTCCACGAGGTCCCCACCTGGCAGAAGGCTGTCCACACATTTATTCAGATACGCTTCTGAATTATAACAAGGGATCGTAATCGTCAATAGTTTCATCTCGTCTGCTCTTGCATTCCTTTCCTATTACAGTGATCTTGAAACTTAAGCCAAGCTTCTTTCTTCAAATATTCAGGCTATAGCAAAGCCGCCTATTTAGTGTATCATAGGCCGGAAAAGCCGTCAATAAAATTGCCCGGACTTAAAAAAAATTTCAGAATCACAAGTGCAAAAAACAGCCTCTCCGTCCTCATGGGAGGGTGGAGAGGCTGTTTCTCTTCATTTTACGAATGCGCTGTGATTAGCGGCCGGATTTACCGGACATCTGTTTCTCCTGCGCCTCGATCATCTTCTTAACCATATAGCCGCCAACGCTGCCGTTCTGGTAAGAAGTCAGGTTTCCGTTGTAACCGTTGGTCAGCGGTACACCAAGCTCATCGGCTACTTCCATTTTAAAACGGTCCAGAGCTTCCTTTGCTTCGGGAACTTCCAGTCTTCCAGTAGAATTGTTAGACATAGTATACACCTCCATAATTCATCGTTTTGCCGCTGTCATTTCCGCGGCTGTGTTTGTAAGGTACATTCCTATTATGTTCTTTTCAAGAAGAAATACACTGGAAATTCTTTTCAATTTTCCGGTAAAACCTGGAAGCTCATTTTTCCTATTGCAGAATGGATTTTACGTTTCTTTTTATGCTTCGAGATCCACGCAGCGTCTCCCCTCGCAGTTGGCGCGGACAATTTTTGCAATTTTTTGATGCTCCGGGTGATCGCGGTACACGGCCAGATCTTTCTCTTCTTCCATCTCACAGTACAGGGCCAGATCACAGTTGCTGCTCCCCAAAGGAGGCATGCCCACCGAGACGTTTAAGAGTCCGGGAATCTTCCCCACCAGTGTCGGGAACGCCGCCGCCAGCGTCTCGCGGATTTCTGCTCTTTTTTCTTCCGGAATTTCCTCTTTAAAATTCCAGGACACAATATGACGAACCATGTTGCTTACCTCCCTAATGCTTTTTCCTCAGTTTATCACTCAAATAAGTTCCGGTCAAGCTGATCACCTGCTTTCTGAGCAAGAAAAGACAAAGTAAATTAGGAATCGCCAAAAGCTCATTGCAGATATCCGCAATCCGCCAGATGTCCGCAAGCTCTCCCAGGCAGCCGACCACCGTCATGCCAAAAAACAATGCCAGATAAATTCCTTTCCCTTTTTCCCCGCAGAGATAGGATACACACTCCAGTCCAAAAAAACTCCAGCCAATCAGTGTGGACAAGGCGAAAAAGAAAATGCTGACAGCCAATATGCTTTTTCCCCAGCCGCCGAACACCGTGGAGAAAGCCGAAAGGGTCATGGCCGCGCCGTCCGCCCCGCCGTTCCAGACACCGGAAACCAAGAGCACCAGGCCGGTCACGGTACACATGACGATGGTGTCCAAAAACACCTCCAAAATCCCCCACATGCCCTGCTCCACCGGATCTTTCACCGTAGACTGGGCATGGGCAATCACCGAGCTTCCCAGACCGGCTTCATTGGAGAACACGCCGCGGGCGATTCCCACCGTCATCGCCCGCCAGGAAAAGGCATCCGACAAAACCAGATGAAGCGCGTCTCCTAACTGATCATGAAAATGCCAGATGATCAAAAACGCCCCGCCCATGTAAAACAACGACATGATCGGAACCAATACGCCGGTGATCGCTCCGATCCGCTTTCCGCCGCCTTTGCAGCAAAACCAGATCAGAAGCGCGAGAAACGGCGCGGTCACCATCGGGGAAATGTTCCAGGTCCCCTCCAATGCCTGCGCGATCGAATTGGCCTGCGCCATATTACCCATGCCAAAGGATACCAGGATACAGAGAAATGCGTAAATCAGGCCCATCGGCCGACTGGAAAGCCCCCGTTCAATGGTCACCATCGTGCCTCCGAGAAAGCTTCCGTCCGGTTTCTTCTTCCGATAGACGTGTCCCAGCACTTTTTCAGCAAAAGCAGTCATCATGCCGAAAAAGGCAGAAATCCACATCCAAAACAAAGTTCCCGGTCCCCCCGCCGCCAGGGCTGTGGCGACACCTACGATATTCCCGGTTCCTATGGTCGCGGCCAGAGAGGTGCATAAAGCCTGCCAGGGACTCATCGCGCCGTCCTTGCCGTTTCCTTCCTTCTTTTTGAAACAAGTGCCTAAGGTTTTCCGCATCCAGAGGGGAAAATGAAAAAGCTGAAATCCACCGGTCACCCAGGTAAAATAAAGCCCGGCGGCCAAAATCAAAAGCAGCATAAAAAAACTCCCGCGTACAGGTTCTCTTTACCCTATGCACGCAGGAGTCCTCTTCATTCGTTCTTTCTGGTTTTTGTCCTTAACTTTGGACGATATGGCTTTCCACCCCGTCGGCGGCAGTAAAGCGCCCCTTCAGGTTTTCCGTGTAATAAAGCGTTCCGTCGCCCAAGATCCAGACAACGCCGGTCTCCGGATTTTGCTTCCAGGCTTCTATGGAAGATTCCAGCCCCATGACAAAATAGGCTGTGGACAGGGCGTCCGCCTGAAAACCGCTCTTCGATACGATCGTCACGGACTCCAGTCCGTTGTCCACCGGATACCCGGTCTCGCTGTCGATAATATGATGATACCGTTTCCCGTCCTTCTCGAAATACCGCTGATAGGTGCCGGAGGTCACCACCGCCTCATCTTCCGCAGTCAAGTATCCGGCAAGCTCCTCGCTGAAAGGTTTCTGGATCCCGACTTTCCAAGGGTTGCCATCCTGTTTTTTCCCGTGGGCATAGATATTTCCGCCCAGTTTCAGAAGCGCCGAGGAGATATTCTCTTTTTTCAGGATCTCCACGCACCGGTCCGTCAGATACCCTTTTCCCACAGCTCCCATATCGAGAGCCATGCCGGTGGCAATCTCCACCTGATTCTGATTCAGACGGATTTCTTTCCAGTCAATTTTCTTCATCAGATCCTTCAAGATCTCACCGTTGGGAACGTGGTAATCGCCGGTGGAAAAACCCCATGCCTGGATTACCGGATAGAGTGCGACGTTCAAGGCTCCGTCCGTCTCTTCCGCCACGGTCAGACAACGGGAAATCACATCCGACAGTTCCTCGCTGGCTTCAAACACCGTGCCGTCCGAAGCATTCAGACGGTAGAGTTCGCTGCCGGGGTCCGTCGCCGACAGCAAAAGGTTAACGCGATCCACTTCTTCCCGGAACAAATCCCCCACTTTGCTGTCAGCGGTGTCATAATATTGAAATGTCAGAATCGTATCCATCGCGTAGACCGTAGTCTCCTGATAATCCTTCCCCAGAGAACAGCCGGAGGCTGCCGTCACCAGCGTCAGGCACAGGAGCCAGACCACGAGGCCCCGCCGCTTCTTTTGTCTTTCCATATTGTCCCTTCTTGCAGGCGGTCCGCCGCCGGATCAGCCTAAATCCAATTTTAAATCGTTTTCCTTAATCCATCCGTTCTTTCGCAGCGGCAGGGCAAACAGCCAAGTTAAAACCGCCGGCAGCACGAATGAAATCAGCAGCAATCCAGCCCACTCCATGGCTCCCGGAACAATCGCTTGTTCTCCGAGGGCCAAAGCCTGGTCCGAAGGATTGGTCCAGCCGGTGATGATCCCGATCTGACTGACCAGCCCGCAGGTTCCCGTACCTGCCGACACCGGCGTTCCGTTCATCTTCAAACGAAACACACAGGTTGCCAGAGGCCCCGTCACCGCGGAGGCCAGCGTGGGCGGAATCCAGATCTTCCAATTTTTCAAGATATTCGGGATCTGAAGCATCGAAGTGCCAAGCCCTTGGGCAGCCAGTCCGCCCAGCCCGTTTTCCCGATAGCTCATCACGGCAAAGCCGACCATCTGAGCACAGCAGCCGGCCACCGCCGCGCCGCCTGCCAGACCCACCAGCCCAAAAGTCGCACAGATGGCCGCGGAACTGATCGGAAGGGTCAAAGCCATCCCCACCAGCACGGAGACAATGATCCCCATAAAGAACGGCTGTAATTCCGTGGCCCATACAATCGCGGATCCCACGGCGCTGGCGCCTTTCCCGATGGCAGGCGCGACCAACATCGCTGCGGCAACGCCAACCACGATGGTCACAAACGGTGTCACCAGAATATCGATCTTCGTCTCCTTCGACACCATCTTGCCGACCTCCGTGGCAATGATCGTAATGATCAATACCGCCAGCGGTCCGCCTGCCCCGCCGAGATCATTGGTGGCCTGTCCTACCGCCACCAGGGAAAACAGCACCAATGGCGGCGCCTGCAGCGCGTTCCCGATGGCTACAGCCATCGCCGCGCCGGTCACGGAAACGGCAAATCCGCCGATCGCAACCAGCTTTACCGCTAAGTAATCCAGTGCGCCGACGGAAGAAGCCGCTGCCAGATCAATCGTGGAATCCCCGATGTTCTGGCCGATGGTCTTGATGATGGTCCCAATCAGCAAAGAGGCAAATAGCCCAAAGGCCATTGCCCCTAATGCGTCAATGCCATATCGTTTTGCTGAAAATACAATGTTTTTCCGTCTCAGAAAGGCAGAAAACCCCTTCTGATTTTCCTGATTCTCCATAATTTTGCACCCGCTTCCTGTTTACTCTCACGAAGACAACGAACCAAAACCAAGCAGGCTTGGTCTTGGCAACTGCCCGTGGGGTCAAATGCCATAAAAGCATTTGGTCTTTCGAGCGAGCGCGACGGCTCACCCGAAATAATACAGTCCGTCAAAATAGTCCTGGGCAGATTCGGATTTGCCGTCCACCAGGATTTGACCGAACTCCCCTTGCGGAACCTGAAGCCAGCCGATTTCCCCGGTCTCGATGTCCTGCAGGCAGACCCACTGCTGGTTGTCCGTCCCTAGGACCACCAGCCGGCTGCCGGCTTTCACCGTCATGGTATAAGCCACCCCTGCCTTACTGCCGGACAGAGTGATGGCTTTTCGGGCTGTCACTTCATTTCCCATTGGGTAGAAATCCCTGGCGATTTCGACGAGAACGCCGTTTTCCAGGGTGAAGTCCTTCTCCAAATAAAAACTCTGAAAGACTTCGCTGCTTCCGATCGCCGTCACCAACCGTCCTTGCGGATGCACGCGGTAGGAGGATACCTCCCCGTTCAGCACCCCGGCTGGCTCCAGCTCGTCCTGCTGGTACACATATACATGAGAATAATCATCCGCATTGGAATTCCGGTCTTCCAGTAAAATCTGAAGAGAGCTTCCGTCAATACTCATCGCATAGATTTTTCCGGTCAGCTTATCTCCGCTGCCTTCAATTTCCGCATCCCCGATTTTCAGGTCAAAGCTCTTTCCATCCGGATCTGTGACCTGATAGTTTATCGTCTCCACGGTTCCATTTCCATCCAAATCGTATTCACAGGGTACGATGATCTCTTTGATTAAACCGGTATAAACCGGGTCCTTGGGCTCCGCCTCCGTCGTCTGCACAACTGCGGACGAGGAAGCGCTGGGATCTTCTTCCGTTCTGGCCTCCGTACTGGGGATCTCCATCGTGGCAGGTTCTTCCACCGCCTGCCCTTTGCTGCCGCAGCCGATCAGAAGTAACATTGCCATGACAAGAATATAACTCCATCCCATCTTTCGCATCCGAAATTCCAACCTTTCTGAATTCGATATCAACATCATAGCAATCGGAATAGGATATTCACGGAAGAAAATCTTAGTGATTTCTTAATTTTGCAGATTGATGCCGCGTTCTCTCGCTTTCCGCATCAAGAAAATGCAACATGCACAGCTAAGGGAATTATACAAGGAAAGAGGCGTTTCGTCAAGCGCTCCCGGATCAAGGAATGATCGCCCCGGACGTAGCCCAGCCAAACAATCCCGGCAAAAGAGCCACGATTACGGCGACGAGGACCAACAGGCCGCTGAGCGGGATCACCTTCTTTCCCAGCTGTCCGATGGTGCATCCGGCAATCGGGCTCATCACGAACAAACACAACCCGCAAAGCGGGGAGCAGAGACCGACCGCCTGGCAGATAATGATGGCGACGCAGCAGGTGTAAGGATCCATGCCATAGGATACCAGCACAGGATAAACCAAGGGCACAATAATCGACATTGCCCCGCCCGCGTCCATAAAAGCGCCCAGGATCAGCATGAACGCCAAAATCAGCAAAATCAAAACACTTCCGGAAATTCCGGAGGAAAGGAACGTTTCCGCCAGCTTCGCCGGAATTTCCAGCGCAGACATGGCCGCGGAAAACACGCTGGCAACCGCCAGAACAAAACAGAGCGGCGCCGCGTTGACGATACACTGCCGGAACATCGGCAGCACCTCCTGGGGCCGGATGGTTTTATAGATGAAAATACTGACGAAAATGGAATAGACCAGAGAAAGCACAGCCGCCTGCGCCGTGTCTGCAATCCCGGAGAAAATGCTCCCTAAAATTAAAATCGGAGTCAGCAGCGCCCAGATGCTTTCCTTCAGCAGGGAGCCGAACTTTCTCTGACGCAGTTCATTCACGGTCTGATTGATCACCGCCTGATTTCCGTTTCCATGTTTCAGGCAGTGAAGGTAGGCGTAAGCGATCAGGAGAATCCCGGCAGCCACGCCGGCAACGGCTGCAATCTTGTAAAGGGCGACCAGATCCATCCCTCCGGTCAACGCGGAGACGCCGGTCAGAGGGACGCTGGGCGGTATAACCATTCCCAGGCAGCCGGCGGAAACCAGAATGGAGGCGCTGAAAATCTTGTCATAGCCCATGGCTACCAATACCGGATAGCACATGCTTCCCACAGCAGCCGTCGTCGCCGGGCCGGAACCGGATATCGCCCCGTAAAACATACAGGTCACAATGGAAACAATCGGCATGAATCCTTTTTTCTTGCCAAAGAAATAGGAGAAGGTGTCGAAGATTTTCTCCGTCAGCTTGCCTCTCGCCATAAACTCTCCGGCCACCATGAACAAAACGATCGTCAGTCCGGTATTGTTGGCGACCGCGCCGGTGACCGTTTTTTCTGCAATAGCCAAAAATTCCAGAGGCGCCCCGCTTCCCATCAGCAAAGGAATCATAAATGCAGACAGGAGGATCGCGCCTGCGATCGGCAGGCCAGCAATCAGCATAAAACCAAAGAAAACAATCAGAAAAATCGGGATCATCTGTCACTCTCCCCCTTTCTTTCCAATCGTTTCCGGACAAACTCCAGCGCCCCCAAAAAATAGCCAAGCACCGGCGCCGCATAGATGACGGCCAGAGGAATCGCAGCCGCTGCATTCTGTTGGCCGCCGGCGACAGCGCGCACGGTCAGCCGGAAGCTATAATAGCACAAAGCAGCCATCAGAATAAACAGGATCAGCTGGCAGAGGATGTTAATCGCCTTCCGCAGCCCTTCCGGATATTTGGCCACAAGTATATCAACCTTTAAGAATGCGCCTTTTTTGACCGCAGGGGCCAGCCCAAGGAATACAGTCCATCCATAGGCATAAAAGGAAAGCTGCCTGGTGACTTCCACCAGGCCGGGGGCAAAAAACTGGAACAGGAAGGTTCCGAGCGTAAGCACGGAGGCAATGAGAATCATGATCATCATCAAATTGGTTTCCATTCCGTTCAGAAAATCTTTCTTCTGATTCATCTTAGGATCTCCTTTCTTCATCCGCGAGGCAAAGCCTGTCGAAACCGGCCGCAGCGCAGAACGGGGATTAGTATAGTGAGATAACAAGATGTTTGTCAAGTTTGATTTTTACAGAAAAGATATGATTAAAAGAAGTGTTTATAAAATTAACATCTCTTTCATTTCATTCATGGGGAATCGGATCAAATGTGATTGCCCTATCCTATTAGTTCATACTATTTTAAAATGTCTGTCTTGAGCTATTGGCATTTCAGCCTTTTTATTTTCCGCTCTAAAAGATAGAAAAAAAATATAGTTTATGGTATGATTTATAACAATAGGTAAAATCCGGCAAATGAAGAACCAAATATCAGAAGCGCCTGTCTAAGGAGGAAATCGAGATGGAGCGATATCGTTTTGCACAGTTCGACGTAGACTCAGTGGAATTGAAGTGTCTGCTCATCAGCCGCGGACTGAAAATCGACCAAGATGTTTATAAAAAATTGGGGAGGGATTACCGAATCTATCCCAATGCTTTAACCTGCAACTGTTTGAAACTTCCGGATGAAACCATTGTCATGGCGACCGATTTGGGGTTTCATTTAAGCACGCTGTCTTCTATGTTTTCCTGGGATAATCTGAAGCTGTTCAAATATATGAACGACATGACGACAGATTTCCGGATTTCTCTGGAAGGCGAAGATCCGATTCTTTTTTATCAGAAAGAACAAGTGTGTCCTGTGCATTTTTTGCCGGGAACCAAATTTTATCAGCAGAAAACGTCTTCCGGCATGCCTTTTTCCGGGAATGCAGTGCTCCAGGGCTGCGACTGGGTTGCCTTTCAATGCCTCTGGCCCTGTGAATATGCGATAGCTGGGAAATCTTGTCAGTATTGTTTTTCCGGAGGGCAATACGAAGCCCTGGCCCAAAAGAAGAAAAAAATGCCGTTTATCCCATCTCCCGAGGATGTGGCGGAAGTAGTGAAATATGCGATAGAAAACGACGGAGTAGACAGTATCCAGGTAACCGGCGGTTCTACCTTCCAGGCAAAGGCGGAAGAAGAACATATTACCCGCTATCTAACTGCCTTGGATAACCAAGTTGGGAGACAAAACATCAAAGGAGAAATTCTCCTCTATATTACGCCTCCGGATAAACAGGATGTAATCGACCGATATTTTGCATTGGGAGCCGACCGGATCGCATGCAGTCTAGAGGTCTGGGACGATCAGCGTGCTACCGTTATTACTCCTGGCAAACGGGAATTCACAACAAAGCAAAGGCATTTGGATGCCCTTACCTATATCGCAGAAAAATATGGACCAGGCAAAGCCTTTTCCAATTTTATTATTGGACTGGAACCTTTGGATACCCTCCGGGAAGGCGCGACTTACCTGGCTGAGAGAGGAATCATTCCAAGTGCGTCCATCTGGATGCCCTTTGGGAAACCGGTTATGGGTTCTATGAAAACGCCGGATGTGGATTACTATCGGGCAGTCAAAGAAATGTTTGCAGAACTTTACATCAAATATGATCTGAAACCGGCCGGAAAATGTGGTCTGAACGTATGTGTCGAACGGGATATCCGGCTTTGGGCGGAGGCCCGCTGAATATCATTGGAAAGAAACAAAAAACCGGCGCATCCGCGCCGGTTTTTTATGGAGCTGAGGGGAATCGAACCCCTGTCCGAAGGCCCTTCCACTTAGACTTCTCCCATCACAGCCACCGCTTTTTCATTCCCTCCAGAAAGCGCCCGGCAGCAGGCTCTTCCCTTTAGTAGCTTCATCAATACTTATTTCCCGGCAAAGCTTAGGGGAAACAGTGCCTCACAGTTCATGATGCCGGTGATTCCGGATGTGAGCAACCGAAGTCCGACAGCAGCACTTAGGCTGCGTACGCTAACTGATCGTCTGCGTTTATATTTAGGTTTTCCGTTTTGATACGCGGTCACGGTCCGCGGATGGCTATCTGAGCTTCTAAACCCCCGTCGAAACCAGTACAACCCCTGGTTTTTAACGAAAAGTTAGTAGTCTGCTATATTATATAGAAAAAAAACTATTTTGTCAAGTGCCCGTGATCCGGTTCCGCTTCCATCCCCGCCAGGACCTTGCAGATATGGGCCGCAAAATGCGACGCCCTCTCTTCGATTCCCGGAATCTCGCGGATACTGCCCGGCTCATTGGCTGTCTCCAGCACGGCAAACCGGGGAGGCAGGAGGAAGGCCTTGTTCATATTCAGGCCGCTGATCAGCTGGCTGGCCACGATATCCCCGCCGCTGTACCCGGATACCACAATCCCGAACATATACTTTTCATAAAAAGGTTTTTTTCGGAACAGCGAAGTCAGGCGGTTGATAAAAGCCGCGATATTTGCGCTGACCGCATCATTGTAATTGGGACAGAGCAAAAGAAGGCCGCTGCATTCCTGAATGGCCGGGTAAACCTCCTCCACCATGGATCCGCCGTAATAACAGCTGCCTTTCTCACTGAAGTGCATGCACATCTTATAAGGGCAGCCCGTGCAGTCAAAGATCTTTCCGTTCCTCAGCGAAATCTCCTTCACCTCAACTCCGGCAAGCCCCGGCTTTACCATCTCCCAAAAGGTCCAGGTATTGGACGTATGAAAATGGCTGGCGTGGAGCACCAAAAGGTTCGGCTTGTCATACCGGGGAGCCCGGTATGAACAGATATTCTCCGCCAGCTCCTTCACAGCCAAACGATAGGCCTCCGTCCAGTCCACCCCCCGGTTCCTGGCCTGAATCCGAAAATTCTGCAGGGATCCGGTGGCCTCCACCAAGGATTTACCAGGAAAAGCGCAGCCCGCTTGATTGGCTGCAAAGACCAGATCCCTGGCCGTGCTTTTTGTATAGATTTCATGCACGCCGTCCACGATCACTCCGCCCACCGCGCCTTCAAACAGCTGGGGGCATAGGCGAATTTTGGCAAGCATCCTGGTGTATTCGAGATTCATGCCCGCCTCATCCAAGGAGATCACAAACAAAAGGCGGGAACCGGTAATCTGTTCCAGCTCTTCCGCCCGAAACCGCCAGGTATAATTGCCGTCCGGCCGCAGCGCGCGCCGCAATATATCCCGCAGGCGGGGAGATACGGCTTCCGGCCGCTCCGCCGGACAGATAATTTCGATCCGGTTCATAGGCAGTTCATCTCCTTTAAATTCCGATAAGCCGTCATAAGCCGGTCAAACAACGGCTCCGGTAAAAACGGATTTTCCACCAGAATTCCCTTCTCAGTCAGCCGGTTCCTGGAACCGAAGAATACCCCGCCGAAAGAGGTGGAGCTGAATTGCGCCCGCCCCTCCACAGCCGCCAGAATCGAAAGCGCTCCGGATGAAAGCGCCGGGGCCAGATAAGGCTTATAGCCCAATTTCCGCACTTCCAAATTGGCGGATACCGCAAGAGACGTCAGCTCTTTTGAAAGGGTATCATCATAAGAGGAAAGACTGTTGGCGACGACCAGATCCTCTCCATGAGGACCAAAAATGGCGCCCTCCGTCAAATACGAGGAAAAACGGGGATCGCGCTCTGCAAAATAAGCGGCGCGCGCATTCATGACGCCGAGACCAAAGCCTTTGACCTGCTCCGCCGCCAGCCCTGCCGCGGCAGCCGTCCGGCACAGCGGATCCACCGGGTCGGAAACCACGGCAAACAGCCCGGAAAATCCGCTGTCCGCCGCCTCGCCTGCGATTTCCCGCATCAACCCAGCATTGGCCTGGTACTGGGCCATCCGCACGTCCCCTACATCCGCTCCCACCGGAGGCACGCCGAGGGAAGCGCAGAACAAAAAGACATCACAATCAAACAATTCCGTTCTTTGCAACACACGAACCGGAGGGAAACGGCGGCTGCCGTCCCCCTCCCGGACCTGATTCATCTCGATCTCCCAGCGGGCTGCCATCGGATCCCGGATATCATAGATGCCGATTTCAGACAGCGAATCCCCGCCCAACAATTTCAGCCCCATCAAAAGCGTTCCCCCCACATCTCCCAGGGCAAACAGATGGAGGCGTTTTTTCTTTTTTTCCATAAACCGGAAGTATTCCGGGCCGCCGATTTGAAAGAAATCTTCGCCGCAGCCGGGACGGAACAGATCGCTCAACCGTTTCATACTTTTTCCTCCCAGGTGATATTTCTCAGACGCACAAGCTGCCGGATATCGTTTTCCACATAACTGGACGCCGGTAGATTTCCGTCATAGTACACATGCTTTCCCTTATCCGGGCAGGTCGGGGAGAGAATGGCCTCGCTGAGACGGTTTAGCGTCAGGTTCCGGCCGAATTCCTGCTGATATTCTTCCTCCAGCACCCGCAGAATATCCCTGGCATTTTCCAGGCACACGAGGGACAGGCGGTATGCCGCTTCCCGGGAATCCCTCATCAAAAAGATGGGCGCCACATAGGGGAGGATCAGATTCACTGAAGGCAGAAGACCCGACGGATTGCTGCTGCTCCCCGCAACACTATCGCCGCCGATGAACGGATACATCGTCGACTCCACCAGCCAGGAATGCACATTGGGAATAAAATACACACTGTCTGCATTCAGTCCGTTGGCCTGCGCCAAGTCCCGGCCCCGCGCGGTCAAAATTCCGACCAAAATCCGGTCAATATGCAGATCCGCTTTTCGCAGCAAGGGCACCAGCTCCCGGAGACGGTATCCTTTATGGAGCAGATCGTCCACCAGAATGATATCGCGGCGGAAGGAACGGATCGTCTTAATCTGCGTCTGAAGCGACGAATAATTCGGATATTCCTGGATCGTAAAGCCATCCATGTTTTCATGGAAGACACGCTCGGTATAAAGAGCCTTTGTCACCGTATTCGGCGCCACGGAGTTGCGGAACATCTTACCGAAAGGGACGCACATTTTGTCCCCCAGCTGCGGAGGAATCGCCGGCACATTGGGGACCCCGTTGGCGTCGGTGATTTTATCAATCATCCGATGATACATAACACGGGAATCGAAAGACAGCACCAGATGGCCCGGCCGGAATTCCGTCAGGGCTTCCTGCATCCGGCGATGAGCGCGGAACACCACCTCCATCACGTTGGGATTCCGCTGGAACGGATCCTTTAACACGGTCTCAATATTATCGGTCAGAGTGGTCGGCGCATAGAGCGCGGCCGCCATAACCAGATCGTTTCCCATATGCTCCATCCGGCGGAAGCCCTGCCTTTTTAAAAGCTCCTCCGTCCGGCTATCCTTTCCTCCGGTTCCGTGGTAAATACAATACGTATATTCTTCGGACAAGGCGTACGCCAACGCTTCTGTCAAAATCCACTGACTCAAAAGGGACGTCCGCTTCTCCACCAGGGAATGAATTTCCGTAATCAGGACCAGTTTTCCGCTGGCAAATTCCCGGATTTTGGTGGCCAAAGCCAGATCTCCGAATTCATCCATGATTTCCCGAAGCAAGATCGGCCGCAGACGGCAGAATGCCAAGGGCTCATGGCCTCCTGCGTCATCCCAGAGAACCACCGCCATCTCGTTCGGGTGCCGTTTATCCGATCTTCGCCTCGGACGCCCTCCGTTTAACTTACGATCCAAGTCAATGGTCAGCCGGTGGATGACCTCGCAGCGCAAATCCTGGGAACGGATCACCGGTTTATCCTGGGGTTCTCTCAGGTACAAACTGTTCTCATAAATATAACTTTGGACCACCGGATCGATCAGCTGGGAGATATCCCGGTTCTGGTCAATGCTCTCCCGGATTCTGGTGGAACTGATATCTTCCAGATAAACCGGCAGGGACAGCTGCTGCACGCCCCCCAGAATCTCCGGATATTCGATCCGCTGCTGCTCGTCCCCCATATTCCTGCGGAACACAATGTGAGGAAACTGGTGAATCGAAAACTCACTTGGCGGTTTCTTATAGGCAGAAGCATTGGATACCACATCGCTTCCGACCACAATGGACAAATTCTTCCCCGGAAACAGCTCCCGAAGCAGTTTCAAATCCTCTTCATTGGCGATATTAATTGGAATGTCATCCGGGAATAAAAACACCCCGTTGTCGTCCGCCACTGACATTGCCGCAATCTTCCGGCAGACCAGTTTCGGCTGCGTCTTTTTCGACCAGGAGAATTCATCAATCGCAAGGTATACTTCATATCCCAGATCCCGGATTTCCTGCACGATTCCCTTATGGCTCAAAGAGAAAGGATCAAAGGTGCCTGGGAAAAAAGCCACCTTTTCATTCTCCGCCATATGAAAACTTCCATATCGAAACAGGTAGTCGGAAAGGAAACGGTAAATCTGATTGAGCGCAGCCGCATGAATTAAAAAGCTCAGAAGATTTTCCGGCTGGTCCTTTACAATATGTAGGGCCTTTTTGGCTAGGAAGCGGAACACCTGGCTTTTTTCATCCACACTCAAAAGCGGGGAGCCGAACAGATATTCTCCCAGGACATAAACCGCTTCCTGAGCAACCCGCTCATGGTAGTTGGCCATGCCCTTAAGCAGTAGCCCTAAGATCCGTCCCAGGCGGTTTTGATAGACTCGCTTCGTCTCATGGAACCGTTCCCGGTAAGCCGGGTAATTCTGAACCAGATGCCCCAAGGTATCCAATGCCGCGCAGGCCACCTGTTCATTGTTCTGAATCACCATCTGCTCCAGGGCCAAAATTTGTTCTTCCACCTCCTCCGGCTGGAGTCTTAAAATCAGCTCCGCCAGATACGCCGGAATATCCTTCGAAAACTGGCTGCCCCCGTTTTCCAGTCCCTGGAACAGCTCCACCGTGACTTCATTGCACTGGTCTCTGGAAATATAAGCAGACATTTCCACCAGCGCGCGGCCGGCGCTGTGCCTCACATCGTCGCAGTCGCTGACCATCAGCAGGTTTCCCAGATGGGTCGTGGAATGCAGCGGCTGATTGTTTCGGCCTTTCTGAATCAGATAGAGCAGAAACTCAATGTTGACTTCTTTGCAGATCCAAGGCGTCGCCGTCTTCAGGTTTTCCAAAAAGGTCTCAGAAATCACCCCTTTTCGGAACGAAAACTCCTCCAAGATGGTTAACTCCGCCCGCTCCAGGCCTAAAAGCTTACCAATCTGATACCGCAGATACTGGATACTGACCACGGAGCGCGCCGGCACACGCCGGAACAGACGCTCACAGCAGCCGCGGACCGAGGGGCGCACCTGCTCCCGGTTCAGGCAAAAATAAGCCAGCCGGAGTACCGCCACCTGAATCTCCGTACTCTTTCGCTCTGCAAAATGCTCCACGAAGGCAAACACAATTCGGAAATCTTCCTCTCCGCACAGAGAGAAAGGCAGCTTCTGAACGGCGTTGATCATCGTAAACGCCGTAAAATCGTCCCGTTCAAAATCGCGGTATGCCTCCAACACGATTTCCAAATAGGCCCGCCTCCGGCTCGGCTTAGCCGCGCGCAGCGCCACCTCCACCAAATCTTCCATCCGGTGCATCATCCAGCGCCGGTGCTGTTCGGTCAGCTTATGATCCGGCACCAGCACAATGTTGAAATATTTCCGGAACAGCTCCAGACTGGAGCTCTCCTGAAGGAAAGCGCGCCAGCCGTCCGGGATTTCTTTTCGGTACTCGGTATCATAGGCAATGATCAGCTGCCCCATCAGCCTTGCCGCCTGGGAGCGGATGTCCCCCTCCCGGTGCATCAAAAGCTCGTAGAGAAGCGAGATGATTAAAAGTTTTTGTTTTGGATTGGTGTAGGTATAATATTCCTGGAATATATTCAGATAAGAACGGATGTTCTTCCAATCTTTCTCGCTTCGGGCCACTTCCAGGATATTGGCAAAGGTCTTCTCCACATTCAACACGTGCATCAGGCGGATGTTGTGGGCGATCGCCTCCCATTTATAGGCCTGGACAATCTGCTCGCCGTACAAAAGGGCCGTATCCGTCTGGGGAAGCCGCTTTTCCGCCGTCCGGTCCAGATCCGTGCACACGCCAAGAGATCTCATATACTCTTCAAAATCGGCAAGCTTATCATAAACACGGCGGTAGCGCTCCCGTTTAGCTTCATCCACATTATCCAGCTTATTCAGGATAATGTCAAAAGAATCCGCCAGGGAATAAAATACGATTTGTTCTTTTCCGTTTTCGCGGATGCTCTTCACGCGGAAATCCGCATAAATCAAAACCAGCGATTCCACGGACAGATTTTCCAGCTCCAGGTCCCAGGTGGAGTGATTGGCGGCAATATGCCCGATCACCGGCATCTGATACATTTTGAAAAACAGATCCGTATAATAGTAGTGAAGATAGGGCACGCGGCTGTTTTCCTTCTCCTTACAGCCAAATTTCCCGATATCATGTCCGATGGCCGCCGCCGAAATCAAAGGCAGATCAATCTCAATGCCAAGCGCGGATAATTGCCTGGCCACGTGCATGGCTGTATAATGAACGCCTGCGATATGTCCCAATGTCTGGAACGGCGTCACCTCCGCTCCAATTCGCATGAATTCAAAGAGCCATGTCTTCCGGCAGACTTCCAAAAAGGTCCGGTGTTCGATGGGATTGTCCGTGGTTGCCAGCTCATTTTTTTCCACTTTATGAAAATGGAGAATCGGAGAAAAGCCGCGGGAAACCGGCTCATCCTCCAGAAAAATCCGTAAAACCTCCAGATAAAACCGGGCTGCCGGCATCTGGCTGGCTTTTAAAACTTCTGGAAAATTATCCGGATAAAGCAGGTGCTTTCCGTGAAGATAAAGCAGCGGAAGCCAGCCGCCCGGCGGCTCCGGAGCCAGAATCTCCATTCCCTCCCGGCATAACGCCAGGATCGAGGCGCAGGAATATTGCGGCATCTCCGCCAAATTTCGAATCTCCTGGCGGACATGCGACGACCGCAGCAATTTCAGCATCTCCGTGCGGCTCAGACCAAATAAATGCAAAAGCTCCTCTTCCGTTAGCTTCTGTTCCAGTGCTTCCTGGATTTTCCGAATCCAATTCCGGTTCATCCGACGTCCCCTTTCTTTTTGCCCCTTCCGGCGCAGCCAGCTATTGATCAGACAAATCCGCCAAATAGAAGCTGAATTCGGCAGATTGCCCGATGGGTATAGTATACCAGGAATCCTCCCATCTTTACAAGTGAAAAAAACAGCCCATAAAGTTTCGGAAACAAGGGCAAGCCCGCCTCATAGGATACAATATAAAAATTAAAAACCCTGGAGGTTTCATACAATGAGTGATTTAACAGCGACGAACTGTGGTGGCGGATGCAATTCTGGTTGTGGTCTTGGCGGGAGCAACGTAATCTTTTTGATCCTTCTGCTTTGCTGCTGCGGCGGCGGCTGGGGAAATTCTGGCGATGGCTGCGGTAACAACGGCGGCTGTGGCTGCGACAGCATCCTTTGGATCCTGCTGATTATGTGCTGCTGCGGCGGCGGATTCTAAGAATCGCTTGTATTTTAGCCGACAAATATTGAAAAGAGGAGGACGCCAATCGGCGTCCTCTTTTTTCCTTTGCGCGGAGGAATTATCTGTCGAATAAAAAACCACGGGATTCTTTATTTGGAATCCCGTGGCCGTAATCGTCTTTTGCGCTGCTTTGCAGCTATTTTTCACCTTCTATGCGGCTGATTTCCCTCCCGGAACCGGTTGCCGCCCGCCGGGGCAGGTTTTTGCTCGGCCTGTTTTTTCCGGCGCAGGCACTCTTCTTCCACTTCGTATACGGCATTGCCGTCAATCATCAATTTTGTTCTCATGATACTTCCCTCCTAACGTTTGATACGGGCTCCTCCTTCACGGCAAATAGGAAACGAAACACTGCCGGCCGGCTGTGTTTCGTTTCATCATAAAGTATACAGGCGGTTTTCCTAAAATCCGTCTTCCCTATCAGTATATGGGAATCTTCCCGGTAGGTCCTTGCATATATTGGAAACAAAAGCGTAAGAGGTGAAGGACAATGAGTGATAATGATAACAATAATAATTGGCAGAACGACCCATCCCTGAAAAATATCAGCGCCGACAAAATGCAGTATCTGATGAAAATGATGTCGGAAGCAAACGGCAAGGACAAGAATTCCATGATGCCGTTTTTGATGGGGCTTTCTTCCTCGTCCGAACAAAGTGGAATGGACTTCAGCGACAGCGAGACCGACATGATTCTTCAGGTGCTGTCCCAGAAAATGTCACCGGAGGAAAAGTCGAAAATTGATATGATCCGGAACATTTCCCGCATGATTGCCATGAAGAACAAACCTAAAAAGTGATCTCGTTTTTCCGGCGCAGAAGCTTTGCCCCGTGTACGATGGCAAAACTGCCTGCAATCGCTCCGAAAAGAATCGTGGCAATTCCCATGACAAGATTAAAAATACCTGCGGATTTCATGGACTGATAAACTTTTTCCATCAACAACCTCCTATTTATTCTATGGCTGAAAGCCACCTGTTTCCGGAAATGCCTGCGCAGACCGGCGCTTGCCGCAGCCATGCGCACATTTCCGGAGACGCTCTTCTTCGGGCATACTCGGACAAAAGTCCGGTGCGTCCGCTACTCTGCGGTTTTTACCCCTCCAAAAAGGAGCGGCATCATTTTCTTCGTATTCTCCTCCAAGGAATAGCTTCCGTCTGAAATACAATAATCGTAGATCAGAGCCCGCTCCGCCAGCACATAAAGCCGGGTGACTTCATAGTAAGGCAGATCCCGCGTAATCTGTCCGCGCCTCTGTCCCTCATCCACCAGCTGGTTCACGATCCGATAATAATACCGGTTCTGATCCACCAGATGCTTGTCTCCCTTTTTTACTACCTGAGAAGCATACATGGACGCCAAAAGATCCATCGGGATTTCTTTTTCCACCATCCGGTGAACCTGAATACACAAATATAAAAGTTTCTCATAGCTGTTCATCTCCGGATCCAGGGTCTGAATCAGCTCTTCATATTTTGCATCAAAAATGGAAGACAAAGCGCTCAGGAGTTCGTCTTTCCCGCTGTAATAATGATAAAAACTCCCCTTAGAAGTTCCGGACTCTGAGATAATTTCATCGATCGTCGTGTTCTCATAGCCTTTTTCATGAAACAGCTTCCAGGCAATTCGAGCAATCTTATTCTTGGTGCTCTCTTTCTTAACCATGCTGCAATACCCCTTTTTTCAACTATCTCTAATATAGCATCGAAAAGTTGGGAAGTAAAGTGGATTTTTTCTTACAGTCCACAGAACCGCACTTTTTGCAGGCCTGTAAAATGCTAACAGTTTTTATAAGTTTTTACAGGAATTTACTTGAAATTTCCGGCAAGTTATCGTAGAATAGAATTAATACTAGAACGCAGTCTATTCGTAAAGGAGGCGGGGGTTTGAAAAAGCCTTATGTTTTCAACATTCAAAAATATTCGATCCACGACGGCCCCGGTATCCGCACCACTTTCTTCTTTAAAGGATGCCCTCTATCCTGCCAGTGGTGCCACAATCCGGAAAGTCAGCGCCATGAGGTCGAGCTGATGTATTACCACGAACGCTGCGTGGACTGCGGCGCCTGCGTAAAAGCATGTCCCAACGGAGCGAATCTCCTGGTGGACGGACACGTCAGTATGAACCGGGTGCTCTGTAAAGCCTGCGGAAACTGTGTAGATGAATGTACTATGAACGCCAGAGAACTGGTGGGCAAATACTATACCGTGGATGAGCTGGTCAAAGAAGCCGAAAAAGACCAGATGTTTTACGAAGAATCCGGCGGCGGCATCACGCTCTCCGGCGGTGAAGTCATGGTTCAAAATATGGACTACATAGAGGAATTTTGCCGCAAGCTTCACCGCAAGGGTTACAGCATCGATATCGACACCTGCGGGTTCGCGCCTTATGAAAATTTCGCCCGGATCCTCCCTTACGTGGATACGTTTCTCTACGACATCAAACTGATGGATCCGGAAAAGCATAAGACCTATATCGGCGTGAACAACCGTCTGATTTTAGATAACCTGATCGCTCTGAATCAGGCGGGGGCCAAAATTAACATCCGTATTCCCCTGGTCCGGGGAGTCAATTCCTCCGAGGAATTCATCCGGCAGACCATTGACTTTTTGAGAGAAAACCAGATCCGGACCCTTGGATTCAATCTTCTCCCCTATCACAACACGGGGAAAAGCAAATATGAAAATTTAGACCGCTCTTACGCCGACGAACAGCTCAAAGTGCCGCCGCAGGAGCAGCTGGAACACTTTAAACAGATGTTTCTCGACAACGGATTTCAAAATATAAAAATAGGAGGTTAAGACAATGGAAGAACGTGGAATGAATGAACGTATTCGCAAACTGCGCAGACAGAGCTTGGACGCGGTAGCCCATCTGGATATGGAGCGCGCCCGCCTGATGACCGAGGCTTATAAGATGTATGAAGGTTCGGTTTCGGTTCCGGAGATGCGGGCTCTGGCGCTGAAGCATTATTTCAGCAACAAAACACTCTGCATCAATGAAGGCGAACTGATCGTCGGTGAGAAAGGCGACTCCCCGCAGGGATCCCCTTCCTTCCCGGAACTGTGCTGTCATACCTTACAGGATCTGCACGTGATGAACGACCGGGAGCTGATCAGCTTCAAAGTGTCGGAAGATGACTTAAAGTACCAGGAAGATGTGATCATCCCCTACTGGGAGAAACGCTCGATCCGGAATAAGATCCTGGAGAACATGACTCCGGAGTGGAAAGCCGCCTATGAGGCCGGTATCTTTACGGAATTCATGGAGCAGCGCGGACCGGGTCATACGGTCGGATCCATCAAGATATACCAGAAGGGTTACCTGGACTATCAGAATGACATCAAAGAAGCGCTGGCGAATCTGGACTTTTTCAACGATAAAGAAGCGCTGGATAAAAAGGCCGAGCTGAATGCCATGAGCATCTGCTGCGACGCCATCATGATCCTTGGGAAACGTTATGCCGCGTATGCCAGAGAGCTGGCGGAAAGGACCGACGATCCGCAGTGGAAGCAGGATCTGCTCCTGATCGCCCGCAACTGCGACGTCGTGCCCGCCCACAAACCGGAAACCTTCCATCAGGCTCTCCAGATGTACTGGTTCACCCACCTGGGCGTTACCAGCGAGCTGAATCCTTGGGATGCCTACAGCCCCGGACGTCTGGATCAGCACGTGTACCCCTTCTACAAAGCGGACGTGGATGCCGGGCAGCTGGATGACGCCAAGGCGCTGGAACTTCTGGAATGCCTGTGGGTAAAATTCAACAACCAGCCTGCGCCGCCGAAGGTGGGAATCACCTTAAAGGAAAGCAGCACCTATACGGACTTTGCCAACATCAACACCGGCGGCATCACCCCGGACGGCCAGGACGGCGTCAACGATGTCAGCTATCTGATCCTGGACTGCATGGATGAGATGCGGCTGCTTCAGCCCAGCTCCAACGTACAGATCAGCCGCAAGACGCCGCAGAAATTCCTGAAGCGCGCCTGTGAGATCTCCCGCAAGGGATGGGGCCAGCCGGCCTTCTACAACACCGACGCCATCGTACAGGAGCTGCTGAACGCCGGTAAGAGCCTGGAGGATGCGAGACGCGGCGGGACCAGCGGCTGTGTGGAAACCGGCGCTTTTGGAAATGAAGCTTATATCCTGACCGGATACTTTAACCTGCCGAAGATCTTTGAGCTTACGCTCTTCGACGGCAAGGATATGATGACCGGAAAGCAGCTTGGCCCGCACACCGGCGACGCTCGGAACTTCCAGTCCTACGAGGAGCTTTGGGAAGCGTATCAGAAGCAGGTGAAATATTTCCTCGACATCAAGCTGATGGGAAGCAATATCATCGAAAAGATTTATGCGGAATATATGCCCGCGCCGTTCCTGTCCATCATCACCAACGACTGTATTAAAAAGGGCAAGGATTACAACGCCGGCGGAGCCCGCTACAATACCAACTATCTGCAGGGCGTTGGCATCGGAACCATCACCGACTGCTTGGCCGCTGTCAAATACAATGTATTTGAGCAAAAGAAATTTACCATGGAAGAACTGCTCCACGCGCTGGAGACCAACTTTGCCGAAGATAGCCGTATCCTGAACCTGGTCCGCAACAAAACGCCGAAATACGGCAACGACGACGACTATGCGGACAGCATCATGAGAGACATCTTCGAGTTCTACCGCTCCAACGTAACCGGACGTCCCAACATGAAGGGCGGCACTTACCGCATCAACATGCTGCCGACCACCTGTCACGTATATTTCGGGGATGTGATGATTGCCAGCGCCAACGGCCGTCTGGCCCATAAGCCGGTTTCCGAAGGCATCTCCCCGGAAAAGGGCGCGGATGTAAAAGGCCCGACCGCTGTGGTCAAGTCCTGTTCGAAGATGGATCATCTGCAGACCGGCGGCACGCTGCTGAACCAGAAGTTTACGCCTGCTGTGGTTGCCGGTGAAGACGGCCTGAACCAGATGGCAAATCTGGTCCGCACCTACTTCAACATGGATGGTCATCACATTCAGTTCAACGTCATCGACCGCGAGACGCTGATTCAGGCGCAAAATCACCCGGAAGATTACAAAGATCTAATCGTCCGCGTGGCCGGTTACAGCGATCACTTCCGCAACCTGAGCAAAGCGCTGCAGGATGAAATCATCGAGAGGACCGAACAATCCTTTCACTAAACCAGACAGTGGAAGTCCTATCCCCTTTCAAGAAGAAGCCAGCCTAGAACATCCGGCTGGCTTCTTTCTTTTATTCTTTGATTCCTTATGCTTCGTATTCCGTTCTAGTCTGGCCAAAGCCTTCCTCCACACTGTTTCTATGCCGTTGAACCGCCATTGTCACGCAGAACAGGGCCGCAGCAAATCCGAGCTGAATCCCCAGCGCCTGCCAGACCGGCCCCAGCTCGCCGGCGGAAAAACCGGTCAGTGAGCAAATCTCTCCCACAGCGAAGGTGTACCAGTAGGTCGGCGTAAACCGGGCAACCCTTATCATGCCCTCCCCAAACAGTTCCAGAGGAACGAACACGCCTCCCAGGAAGCAAAGTCCCAGGGAAAGGAAATTGGCCGCTGCATTTTGAATATTCGGTGAATGGAGGAAGCAGCTGGCCAGCACGGCGATCCCGGCCGACGTGATGGTAAAGGTCAAACTGTTTGCCGCCAAGAGCAATATCTGGCGAAGGTCCGTCCCGGAAAGCGTATGCCCCCAAAGAATCAATCCAAACACCGTCAAAAGGAGCCAGGCCAGCACGCTGATAGCAATTCCATAAAGGATCGTCTGAGCCGACACTTTTTCCGGCGGCATCGGGCTGCACATATTCCGAAGGCGGATATAGGGACGGTGAAACACCATCAGTACGGTGGAAATTCCAAGCAGTACCAGGACAATCAAAATGTATCCCTGCATCTGGCAATAAAGCTGGTAGTACACCGGAACCGGAGGCGTCTCGTTTTCAGAAAAGAGCTCTGCCTTCGCCGTTACCGCCAGGCTTTCCGCTGTCTTTTGGATCAGCTGATCCTCCGGAAGCTCCGGCTCCGCAGTATGAATCATGCGGATCTGATTCCAATATTGATTGACCAGGCTGTCCAGATAATATCCCTTTGCCGAGTCCGGAAACGTGGTCTTCTGCAGCGGGACCGGATTTTCTCCGAACAGAGATGCGGTAAAACCTTCCGGTATCACGGCAATATAGTTGCTGGCCTGAAAGAAAACTGCATCCTGGAGCGCCTGCTCCTCATCCGGAAGAGGAAACTCCGTCCCATACCCTTCCAAATATTCGCGGAAACCGTTGATCAGAGGGCTTTCCCCATCTCGGTTAATCAGTGTGAATTCCGGTTTTTGAGCCGAAAAATCCGTGGAATAATTCTCCACTGAAAAGGTCGTCATTAAAACCACAAGCACAAGAAATATGATCAGGTAAACCAGAAACGACGCCTTCCGCCGCTTCATGATCCGGATACAGGAATTAAATACTTTCATAGCGCTGCCTCCTCAGGAAAAATGCCGTCCCGGCAAACAAGATTACGGTGATCAGTACCAGAACTCCCATATCGATCAAGTATGGAATGAGAGAATCGTAGCAGTAGAGAGCCCGGAAGGCGTCAGAAATCCGGGCCGCTGGATTGATCCAGGAAATTACCGGGACCTTCTGCGCGATTATATAGTTAATCCCGGATACCATCAGCCCTGCCAGGAAACAACAGGTCAACGTAGCTGCCACCACTACCGCCGTCTTCGCCGCTTCTTTCAGCCGGGCCGATACACCCACCAAAGAGCCAAAGGCAATGCCCGTCAGGCTTCCGATGAAACAAGTGAGTAAAACCAGTCCGAGACGGTCTCCGAAATTCACTCGGAGCACACAGAGAATATAGAAAATCGCCACCGCCATTCCCATCATGTGAACCGTCAGCCCCCCTAAAAGATCAACGAACACCATCCGGAATTTTTTCACCGGAGCCAGGGAACGGCGCGCTCCCAGAGGAGAAAGGTTGGCTTGAATCGAATAAATGCTTTCCAGGCCCTGGAATCCTCCGTAGAGACAGACCATTGCCAGCAGCGCGAAGTAATATCCCAGAGTGTCTGTGGGAGGGTTTTCGGTCAAGGACGCCTCTTTGGTCAAAACCTTTGTCGAAAGGAACTCGGAGAGAAGCTCCATATTTCCGGGGTTTTGTTCCAACAGTTGGTAGATTGCGGCCTCGGTCTGACAGTAACGGTCGAGTACCCCTTTTAAGATGGAGGCATTCCAACTGTTTTCCTTTGCCAAAAGCTTCGGTGAACCATTCTCCAGATAGATGACCGCCTCTGCTTTTTCTTCCCGAAGAAGTGATTTCCCCTCTTCCAAAGTGTCCACCATCTCCGCCAGGAGCAGCTGAGAATCGCCCTCTTCGGACAGGCTTCCGATCACCTGAGAAAAAATCTGGTTCTTCTGGTATTCGGAGTCCGCCACAATCCCCACCGGAATCTGGCTCCACTGCTCCGCGCTGTCCAGTTTCGAAAAGGCAAAATAGAACAAGGTGGCTAAAAGGATCGGAAAAATCCAGGTCCATATCAGCATTTCTTTGCTGCGCAGGCTGCTGAGCACCCGCTTCCTGTAAATTGATCCGAACATAGTCAATCCCTCAATTCTTTCCCGGTAATTTCCAAAAACACATCGTTCAGTGTCGGCGGTTCGGAGAAAACGCGTCCAACCGGAATTCTATTCTGGCGCAGCAAGTCTAAAACCGCCATCAGCGCGCTCCCTTCTCCCTCTCCTCTCGCCACAAGATGTTCTCCGTCAAAATTAACGTGGAGGATTCCCGGCAGCTTACGGATTTCTTCCAGCTGCTCCTCTGCCAGTTCCGGAACCTCCAAGGTCAGCTTCTCTCCGCTGCGGATCATGGCTTTCAGTTCTTCCTTGGTACCGGTGGCCAGTTCCCGCCCTTTATCCATAATCATGATTCTGGTGCAGAGCTGTTCTACTTCTTCCATGTAATGGGAAGTATAGATGACCGTAGCTCCCTGGCGGTTCAGCTCCCGGATCCCTTCCAGAATCCGGTTCCGGCTCTGGGGGTCCACTGCCACCGTCGGCTCATCCAGAAAAATCAGCTCCGGCCGGTGGGCGATGCCGCAGGCGATATTCAGCCTCCTCAGCAAGCCGCCGGACAGTTTTCGCGGCAAAAATTTCCGGTAATCCGTCAGCTCCACAAACTGGAGCGCTTCTTCCACCAGTTTCTTTCTCTCCGCCTTCTCGGATACATAAAGGCTGCAAAAATAGTCAATGTTTTCCTGAACCGTCAGCTCGTTAAATACTGCTACTTCCTGCGGCACCACTCCGATCCGTTTCTTCAAATCAAAGCTGCGCGGGCTCATTGGTTTTCCGAAAAGAGAAATATCCCCTTTATCATACGTCAAAAGAGAAAGCATACAATGGATCGCCGTTGTCTTCCCACTTCCGTTGGGCCCCAGCAGGCCGAATATTTCCCCGTCCTGAACCTCCAGAGAAAAGTGGTCCAGCGCGATCAGTTCCCCATACCTCTTCACCAGATTGTTCACCTGAATCATTGTTTTTCCCTCATTTCTTACTTGATACATTCATTTTACCAGCCGTCTTCCTCTGCCGCCAGTGGCGTCTGTCACGAATTCTCCATGACAAATGTCACAAAATCGGATTACCGGTAAAAAAGGCTTCCCTTCTCCCTTCTGGGTATGATAAACTATAACCTGAAGAGTAGGTTTGGAAAAGGAGGATCAGGCATGGAACGGTTGACGGATAAAGGAATTCTTTTGGTTTTTAGCCTGTTTCTGCTCCCGCATATCCCTGTCTCGGCGCATTTCATCGCCGGATTCCTATTTCTCATCGCAGCAGGTTCCCTGGAAGATATTCTTCCGGAAAATTTCGCCTCGGTCCTTTGCCTTGCGCTAAGCCTTTTGTTCTGCCTGGATCCGCTTTGGCTGTATTTTCTTCCAGTCATCATTTATTGCTGCCTGGGGCGGCGCCTTGTCCTGTTCCGTTTTTTATGGGTGCTTCCTTTCTGCTATGCCCTTCTTACGGGCATCTCCTTCTCCACTGTTTTCCTCATTCTGCTTTCCCTTTTTGCCATCCTGCTGGATCACAGGACAAAAAAATCCGAAGAACTCCGGATCCATTTTCATCAGATCCAGGACTTGACGAAGGAGAACGAATTACAATTAGAGAAAAAAAACAGAGAACTGCTGGAAAAGCAGGACTATGAAGTCCGGCTGGCAACTCTCAGCGAGAGGAACCGCATTGCCAGAGAAATCCACGATAATGTCGGCCATCTTCTGACCCGTGCGCTGCTCCAAGTGGGAGCGCTGGAGGTTGTATATAAAAAAGAACCGGAGCTGACCGGCCAGCTGTCCGCCGTGAAGGCGACCCTCTCCGACGCCATGGACAATATCCGCCAGAGCGTCCACGGGCTTCACGAGGAAGCCTTTGATCTGAAAACCCAGATTGAAACCTTGATCCGGGAGTTTCCTTTCTGTCCCGTGACCCTAGAATACAGCGCCGGTCAGATTCCCAAAGATATTCAGTATTGCCTGACCGCCATTGTAAAAGAGGCCCTGTCCAATACCGCGCGGCACAGCAAAGCGACGGCCGCCTCCATCCGCCTGCTGGAACATCCCGGCTTCTATCAGTTGATCATTCAGGACAACGGTTCCGGATCCACTTCCACCGGCACACAGGGAATCGGCCTGACCAATATGAAAGAACGCGTGGAATTGCTGCACGGAGTATTCCGGATGGAAGCACAACACGGCTTCCGTCTTTTTATCTCGATACCGAAAAATAGGAGGGATTATGAAAATAATCATCATTGACGACGACCCTTTTGTCTGCGCCTCCCTGAAAACCATCCTGCAGGCCGATCCGGAGATCTCTGTGACAGCCACCGGCACCAGCGGCGAAGAGGCGGTAAAACTGTACCGGGAGGATCCGCCGGACATCCTCCTGATGGACATTCAGATGAAAGGCATCACCGGGCTGGAGGCCGGAGAACAGATTTTAAGAGAAGATCCCCAGGCCAAACTGCTGTTTCTGACCACGTTTTCCGATGACGAATACATCCGGAAAGCCCTGCAGTTGGGCGCGAAGGGATATCTGATCAAACAGGATATCGAGGCGATCGCCCCGGCTCTCAAGGCCGTGGAATCCGGGCAAAATGTGTTCGGCACGGAAATCGTAACCAAACTCCCCTCCCTGATCGCCGGAAAGCCAGAGTTTCCGGAAGGAAACTGGGAACTCGGACCCAGAGAGCGGGAAATCATCGGCTTGGTGGCGGAAGGAAAAAACAACCGGGAAATTGCCGATGCGCTTTTTTTGAGCGAAGGTACGGTCCGGAATTACCTGAGCGCCCTCCTCGACAAACTGGAATTGAGAAATCGAACCGAGCTCGCCATCTTTTATTATCAGCATTTAAAATAGCCTGCTTCTCTTAAAAGTTCCCCCGCAGGCGCGAAAAAGACAGGGTATCCGGGAGCCTCGGCTCTCCGTCTATCCTGTCTTTTTCGATTCGTCTGCTCTGCTTCCGCCTGATCTTTGGTCACAAAACAGAATTATTTCTGCACAATATTTACAATTCTGCCCGGCACATAGATTTCTTTTACGATCGTCCCGGTCAGTTTGGCGGCCACCGCCTCTTTGCCGGCTGCAATCGCCTGCTCCTTGGAAGCGTCCGCCGGGATCATCACGACCGCTCTGGTCTTTCCATTGATCTGAACCGCGATCTCCACCTCATCTTCCTTCATCATCTCTTCATCACAGACCGGCCAGCCGTTCTTCTGATGGAAGACGCTGTCCGTATGGCCCAGCTGCTGCCAGAGCTCCTCAGCGATATGAGGCGCAAACGGCGACAGCATGATGACGGCGGTCTCCATGGTCTCCTTGTCGATGCCGCCTTCTTTTTTCGCCAGGTCGATCATCTTGTTGTTGTATTCCATGAAACCGCTGACCACCGTGTTCAGGCTGAAGTTCTCCAGACGGGTCGTGATATCGTAGACCATCTTATGACGAAGTCTCACCATCTCCTTGGTCGCCGCGGTATTCTTGTCCTTATTGTCCATTACCAGATTCCAGAACCGGGTGATAAAACGGTACACGCCGTCGATCCCTCTCTCGTCCCACTCGGAATCCAGATCCGGCGGTCCGACAAAGAGCTCGTAGAGCCGCAGGGAATCGCAACCATAATCCCGCACCAAATCGTCGGGGGAGACCACATTTCCCTTGGATTTACTCATCTTGATTCCGTTTTTGCCGGTGATCATGCCCTGATTAAAGAGCTTGTGGAAAGGCTCGTCAAAGCCCACCACGCCGATATCATACAGGAACTTGGTGTAGAACCGGGAGTACAGCAGATGAAGAACCGCATGCTCTACGCCGCCGATATACATATCCACCGGAAGCATCTCATCTGCGATTTTCCGGTCCACCAGAGCGTCCTTGTTCTTATTGTCTACATAGCGGAGGAAATACCAGGAAGAACCGGCCCACTGGGGCATGGTGTTGGTTTCCCTCTTGGCCGGAGCCCCGCACACCGGACAGGTGGTGTTCACCCAGTCCTCGATGGCCGCCAAAGGCGACTCTCCGGTACCGGTGGGCTGATAGGATTCCACATCCGGAAGGAGCAGAGGAAGCTGGTCTTCCGGAACCGGAACCGCGCCGCAATGCGGGCAGTGTACGATCGGAATCGGTTCGCCCCAATAGCGCTGGCGGCTGAACACCCAGTCACGCAGCTTATAATTCACAGTTTTCTTTCCGATGCCGCGCTCCTCCATAATCAGAGGGGCCTCTTTTTTCAGCTCCTCGGAATTTCTTCCATTCCACTCGCCGGAGTTGATCATGATGCCGGCCTCGGTGTAGGCCTCGGTCAGATCCGGGTTCTCTTTTCCGTCCTTGGCAATCACCTGGATGATCGGGATATCAAATTTCTTGGCAAACTCAAAGTCACGGTCGTCGTGAGCTGGTACGCACATGATGGCGCCGGTGCCGTAGTCGGCCAGAACATAATCGGACAGCCAGATCGGAACCTTCGCCCCGTTCAGAGGATTGATGGCATAGCTGCCGGTGAACACACCGGTTTTCTCCTTATCCTGGAGACGGTCCACAGAAGATTTATGGGACGCATCAAAAATATACTTTTTAACATCTTCCGCCTGTTCCGGCGTGGCCAAAGACTCCGCCAGCGCATGTTCCGGAGCCAGCACCATGAAGGTAGCGCCATACAGGGTATCCGGGCGTGTCGTGTACACACGGATCTTATCCTCGCGGCCGTCCACAGCGAAATCGATCTCTGCGCCGTAGGATTTTCCGATCCAGTCGGTCTGCATCTTCTTTACTTTTTCCGGCCAGTCCAGCTTGTCCAGATCATTTAACAGGCGATCCGCGTAGGCCGTAATTTTCAGCATCCACTGTTTCAGGTTCATCTTGGTCACCGGAGATCCACAGCGCTCGCAGACGCCGCCGACCACCTCTTCATTGGCCAGTCCGGTCTTGCAGGACGGACACCAGTTGATCGGCATTTCCTTCTCATAGGCCAGGCCGGCTTTGAACATCTTTACGAAAATCCATTGGGTCCACTTATAGAAATCAGGATCCGTCGTGTTGACTTCCCTGTCCCAATCGTAGAGCGCGGCGATCTCATTGATCTGGCGCTTGATGTTTTTGATGTTTTCCGCCGTGGATTTCGCCGGGTGAACACCCATCTTGATCGCATAGTTTTCCGCCGGCAGGCCGAAAGCGTCCCAGCCCATCGGATGGATGATATAATGGCCCTGGAGCAGCTTATAACGGCTCCAGACATCGCTGATCACATATCCTCTCCAGTGGCCTACATGAAGGCCGCTGCCGGAGGGATACGGAAACATGTCCAGGCAGTAATATTTCGGCTTTTTGCCGTCATTAACGTTGACCGGATGTTCTTCCCAGTTTTTTCTCCACTTTTTCTCTATTTCCCTATGATTATAAGGTACTGCCATTGCTTTTTCCTCCTGTTACGATTCGAATATATTAATTTGATCCCAGACCGTTTCGTCCACCAGGATCTCGGATTCCGTTTGCCATTGCTTCATCAGCCCGTCAAAGCTGTCGTCGGCTTTCTGCAGCCGGATTTCTTCTTTCCGCGCCTCTCTGCCCTCTGCATCGTCGTCGCTGACACAGTAGACCCCGTAAAGAGTGAAGCCTTCGGCGTCTTCATGGACCAGCACATCCCCGGTCTTCATGGCCAGCACCTTCGATGCAATCTCATCAGAGTCTTCGAACTGTCCCACTGAGATCGTATCATCGATCACCGTGGTTCCCAGTTCCTTCACCGCTTCGGCGGCATCCTCGCCGGATTGGATTTTGGAAAGAACGGCTTTTGCCTTTTCTTTTGCCTCCTCCATCGTCGGGAGATCATCTCCGCCGGTCGCCGCGCCTTTCGTGGACAGGGCGAAAATCTGATAGGAAACGGTGCGGGATTCTTCGTCGCTGACTTCACAGGTGAAGGTGTCCGTCACCTTTCCATAAATCTGATTGCTCAGCGTGTTATAGCGGAGGAAGTCCACCAGATGCTCTTTGGTCAAGCCAAACGAGGCAATCTTTTCCGGATCGATCGACTGCATCAGCTGATCTGCCTGGGTCTGGATGGCCGTCTCATCCGCCTCGCTGAGAGCTACGCCGTACTCTTCTGCATGGGCGCTGACTACTATCCCACTGATCAAGAAATCCTTGCAGCTTTCCTGGAGGTCTTCCGCATAGGTAATCTCTTTTCCCGGAACCGTCTGATACCATTCGCTTTGGTTCATCTCCTGGCCATTGTTATAGCTTGAAAAATAGTATTCGTAAGTACTCTTTGTCTGATCAACGTAATAGCTGGCGACACTGAACGGAATTTCTTTTCCATCGACCGTGATCACGGCCTTTCCTCCGTCCGCATTGAGTTCCGCCGCTGTGGTGGGCGCCGCCGTGGATGCGGCTTCCGTCCCGGCCGCATCCGTCTGCGCTGCTATCGTGGTACCGGCTGCCGTCTCTGTGCTCTCTGCCTGCGTCTGTGAGGAATCGCCGCAAGCTACAGTGCCGACAGCCATAAGCAGGACGAGCCCCAGGGCGCCTAATTTTTTCCCTAATGCTCTCATATTTTTCTCCTTTACATTACTGGACAACGTCGTTAGTATAGCACGATTTTTCGGCGCTATCAAGTCCATTCCCGGAAAAAAGTCCCGAAATTCGCGGGTTTTCGGCCCATTATTAGCATCCTTAACGAAACAACAAAGTCCTGGAACCTTTCGCCTGTTCCAGGACTTTATTGTTTCTTCTTTTTTTTGCTGTTTTCCGCTGTGTTTTATCCCTTTGCTACCAGCTCAATCGCTTTCTGCGGACAATTTGGCGCGCAAATCGTACAGCCCCAGCACTTCTCCATGTCGTGTGTGATCTTACCGTTTTCATCTTTGCAGAAAGCGGCAAAATTACAGATCTTCAGACATTCACCGCAGTTGTCGCATTTCTCCGGATGAAAAACAATATCATACTTCGACCGGGGATAAATGCCCTTGGTATCCATTGCCTTTCCCATCTGAATCGGATAGCAGGCATAGCTGTCACAGTTGCAGATGGCCACGTCTTCGCCGCTCTGCATCAGTCCCTTTTCGTTGCATTCCTTTAAAAGGGCCTTGGCTTCTTCCGCCGAGATCTTCGTTCCATGCCCGCGGTCCAAGGTGGAGTTCGGTCCACAGTAAAAATGCAGACATACATTCTGAGGGCGGTTGTGATAATACATCATTGTCTTACAGTTGCAAGGGTAGCGGCAGATTGCCTCCTGGTGCCGGTCGACAAAGGCATACGCCTCCTCCAAAGTGATGAAGTCGCTGTTGTGCAGCGGGCGCTCCTCCCCTCTTTTTTTGGCCTCGATGATCTCCCGATTCACCTCCATGTAAACCCCTAGATCCCAGTCATTCAGGCGTTTTTTCGTCTCCCGCGGAAGTTTTCCATAGGCGTAATATTCAAACATCGCATAGAATGGATAGCGGCTATAAAAATCTGAAATCTGATAGGATCTCTCCCCTTCCGGAGGCTGCTCTTTTCCGGCCAAAAAAGCCCCTACTCCTTCATTTTCTCCCAGCACTTTGTCGATAATGGAACGATGATAACATTCCCAAATGAAATCCGGCGCTCCAGCAGCCAGTTTCTTTTCCTCCACCATCGCTTCCAGCTCGGACTGGGGCCAGCTCTTCTTGCCCATGGCAAGGATCATCTCCCATTCCACTTCCTGCACCATCAAGGGTGCAACATCATAAAACTCTTCCGGGACACCAAAAATCTGCATTGCTTGAATCAAACGTTCCTGTTCCATAAGCCATCTCCTTCACTAGGGTAATTTTACAGGGATTTGCGTGAGGCCTTATCAAATGCCATAAATATATTTTCCCTATATTCTTATATACAGCATATTGCGTGCCAGTTGGAATGGGGCTGCCTGCAAGGGAATTCCAGCAAAATCTGCCCATCATCCGCAACTAAATTTTGCCATAAGCCATACTATTTTGCACCAGTTTAGCGATACAGGATCCTACTTCCATCCCTGTGCAAAGGATATCGAAAATAAAAGCGCAGAAGACGCCTGAATCCAACAGACAGTCTTTCTGCGCTTTTTATGATCCCGCAGCTGCTCAAGCCGCAGGTGGTCCATTCCTTTTTATCTTCCGCGGAGCAATCAATCAAGCGTGCGGATCATGCCGCTGTTATTCGGCATCCTTTGCCGCCGCACGGGCTGCAATCTCCTTCTCCTGGATCTCCGACGGAGCCTGCTCATAGCGGCTGAACTCGTAGGCATAGTTTCCGATACCGCCGGTCATCGAGCGAAGGTCCGTATTGTATCCGAACAGCTCGGACATCGGAACGTCGGCTTCGATAATCTGGTTTCCGCTGTGATCCGGATTCATGCCCAGCACGCGGCCGCGGCGCTTGTTCAGGTCACCCATGACGTCGCCGGTAAACTTATCCGGAACCTTCACCTTCAGGGATGCGATCGGCTCCAAAAGGACTGGCTTGGAGGCCGGATCCGCAAACGCGTTCTTTACCGCCAGAATGGTTGCCAGCTTAAAGGCCATCTCGGAAGAATCCACCGGATGGTAGGAGCCAAACACCAGCGTGGCTTTCAGGCCCACGATCGGATATCCGGCCAGCGGTCCCTTGGGAACCATCTCCTGGATTCCTTTTTCCACCGCGGGGAAATAGTTTCTCGGCACAACGCCGCCGACAATCTTCTCCTCAAACACGTAAGGCTTCTCCAGATCTCCGGACGGCTCGAATTCGATCGTAACATCACCGTACTGGCCATGTCCGCCGGACTGCTTCTTATGCTTGCCCTGAACCTTCACCTTGCCGCGGATGGTCTCGCGGAACGCCATCTTCGGTTTCACCAGCTCGATCTCCACTTTATAACGGTTGAAGAGCTTGCTGACTACAATATCCAGCTGCTGATCGCCGATGCCGTATAAGAGCAGCTGACGGTTTTCCTTGTCATTGACATGCTTTAAGGTGAGATCTTCCTCCATCAGTTTCGACAGAGCCCCGGCCACCTTATCTTCATCGCCTTTATTTTTCGCCACATAAGCCATGTAGGTAAAAGGCACGGAGATATCCGGGCGCTCATACTCGATGGGCGTCTCCTTGGTGGCAAGGGTATCGCCGGTCTCGGTGACGGCCAGCTTCGCGATCGCGCCGATGTCGCCGGAGTGCAGTTCCTTCACCTCGATGGCTTCCTTGCCGCGCAGCACATAGAGACGGGAAATCTTCTCGTCGGCATCCCGGCTGACATTGTACACGGTGCTGTCGGCTTTCAACATGCCGGAGCACACTTTAATTAAGGAATATTTTCCAATAAACGGATCCACGATGGTCTTAAAGACCTTGGCCGAGAAGGGCTTTTCTTCGTTATAATCCGCGGTAAAGCCATCGCCGGTCTTTGTATTCACGCCGCTGACAAAGTTCTCACTGGGTCCGGGGCAGTACATTTCCAGAATCTCCAGAAGCATCAGACAGCCGTTGCCGTTGATGCCGGTTCCGGCCAGGACAGGAACCATATCACCGCTGCGGACATGCTGATGCAGCGCCTGACGGATCTCATCGTATGTAAACTCTTCGCCGGAGAAATAACGGTCCATATATTCTTCATTGGTCTCCGCCACGGCTTCCATCAGGGCTTCCCGTACTTTTTCCAGGTTCTCCATGGAGTAATCCGGGATCTCGCACTCGGTGTACTGGCTCTTCTCCGTAAACCGGCGGCCCTTCATGTTCACGACGTTGACAAAGCCCACAAATTTTTCATTCTCACGAATCGGAAGGTGGAACGGAGCGATCCGGCTTCCGTAAAGTACCTGCAGATGGGCGACCACATTTTTATAGCTGGCGTTGTCATCGTCCATGTTGGTGACAAAGATGACGCGGGGCAGATTGTATTTATTGCAGAGCTCCCAGGCTTTCTGGGTGCCGACTTCCACGCCGGACTTGGCATTGACCACGATGACGGCGGCCCCGGCCACGCTCATCGCTTCCTCCACCTCTCCGACAAAATCAAAATATCCGGGAGTATCCAGGAAATTAAACTTGATTCCGTTGTATTCGATGGGAACTACGCTGGTGCTGATCGAAAACTGACGCTTGATTTCCTCTTTATCGAAATCGCTGATGGTGTTGCCATCGGAGATTTTACCCATGCGGTTGGTGACGCCGGTGATATAAGCCATTGCTTCTACCATCGTCGTCTTTCCACAGCCGCCGTGGCCAAGCACAGCTACATTACGGATTTGTTTCGTCTGATAAACATTCATATATAGCTCCTCCTTATTCGTATTCGATGGTTCGGAATACCCTTTTTGTATTTTACTAAAAATAGAAGGAAATTTCAATAAGATTTCAAAAATATTCTTGGCAAATTAAGAAAAAAAAGTGTTGACCCTCGCACATTAACGTGTTAAAATCATACTCGGTATACTAGACCGCGTTCTTGCCCGCAAGAAAAACGGTTTTACAGGTTTTGTCCGGTCCAGTATTCAGGCAGGTATAGATTGTGAGGTCATGAAATGATATATAACATAAAAAAAGGACTCCACGGGGAAATCACGGTCCCCGGTGACAAATCCATTTCCCACCGCGGCGTCATGCTGGGCGCAATTGCCAGCGGCACCACGGAGATCAATAACTTCCTTCGCGGGGCAGACTGCCTCTCCACGATTGCCTGTTTCAGCAAGATGGGCGTGGAGATCGAGGGAACCCATGACCGGATTCTGGTACACGGGAACGGCCTCCGCGGTTTAAAGACTCCGAGGCAGATTTTGGACTGCGGAAACAGCGGCACCACGACCCGGCTGATCTCCGGCATCCTCTCGGCTCAGAACTTTACTTCCACCATGGTAGGCGACTCTTCCCTGAAATCCCGTCCGATGCGCCGGATTATCAAGCCGCTCTCCCAGATGGGCGCAAACATTACGTCTGTTCTTGGAAACGACTGCGTCCCTCTCCGGATCTCCGGCTGTCAGCTGACAGGCATTCACTACGCCTCGCCGGTGGCCTCGGCCCAGGTAAAATCTTCGATTCTGCTGGCCGGCCTGTACGCCGACGGCGAAACCTCCGTGACAGAGCCCGCTCTTTCCAGAAACCATACGGAACTGATGCTCAGCGCTTTCGGCGCCAAAGTGTCTTCCTCCGGAACCACAGCTTCGGTCCAGGGCGTGAAAGAGCTGTACGGCCAGAAAATCGACGTCCCCGGCGACATCTCCTCCGCCGCCTATTTCCTGGCGGCCGCGCTGATTGTTCCGGGCTCCGAGGTGGTTCTGCGCAACGTAGGAATCAACCACACGCGGGACGGTATGCTGACGGTATGCAAGCAGATGGGCGCGAACCTGACCTATGAAAACTTAAAGATCAGCGGGGAACCCTGCGCCGATATCGTGGTGCGCCATTCCGAGCTGCAGGGTGTCACAATCGAAGGGGAAATCATTCCGAGGCTGATCGACGAACTGCCCATGATCGCGGTGCTGGCCTGCTTTGCCAAAGGCACCACGGTAATCCGCGACGCCGCTGAATTGAAAGTAAAAGAGTCCAACCGAATCCGCGTGATCGTCGATAACCTGTCCGCGATGGGCGCGGATATCGAGGAGACCGACGACGGAATGATCATCCGCGGCGGAAAACCGCTCCACGGGGCGGTCATCGACAGCCACAACGACCACCGGATCGCCATGAGCTTTTCCATCGCGGCGCTGAACTGTGAAGGGGAGACCACGATTACGAGAAAAGACTGTGTCAATATCTCCTACCCCCGGTTCTACATAGATTTGAAAAAACTGATTCGGGATTAAACGATAAATAAATTTCCTTTCGAAGAAAAAACCGGAAACCGCCCTCTGGTAGGCTTCCGGTTTTTTGTTGCGCGCCTGACTTCCTAAAAACATGTTACAGGAAGTCCTCTACCGCCCTTGCCGTTTCAGCTCCAAAAGTTCCGGATCGGTCAGTTTCCGGTATTCTCCCGGTTTCAGTTCCGGATCCAGGGTTAACGTTCCCATGGAAAGGCGTTTCAAAAAAAGAACGCGGCGGCCGACCGCCTGGAACATCCGTTTGACCTGATGAAATTTCCCTTCGGTAATGGTCAGCCATACTTTCGAGAGTTCCCTGCCGCTCTCCTCGATCACAAGACGGGCCGGAAGGGTTCGCTTCTCCTCGCCGATATCCAGTCCCTCGGCAAAAAGCCGGACATCCATCTGGGTCACCGGCCCGTCCACCTCGGCGTAGTAAGTCTTATCCACATGGCGCCCGGGCGCCAACAGGCGATTGGCCAGGATCCCATCGTTGGTGATCAAAAGGAGGCCCTCCGTGTCCTTGTCCAGGCGGCCAACCGGAAATAAATCCCTCCGCTGTCTCTCCTCAATCAATTCCACCACGGTCTTGTCCCTGGAATCCGTCACCGCAGAGACCACGCCGGCCGGCTTATTCAACATATAATATTCATATTCCGCATAGAAAACCGGGCGGCCCATGCACTGCACTTGATCTTCATCGACATCGATTTTCTGCTCCGCCCCTTTGGCCGGCTCTCCGTTCACCGTGACCTGCTTTTTTCGCACCAGCTGACGCACCTGGCTGCGGGTGCCGTACCCAGCGTCCGCCAAAAGCTTATCCAAACGAATCTGTCCCAAACGCTATTCCTCCTCTGAGTTCTCCGTCATCTCCCGGTATCGGGCAAATAGATAGGAAAGCCGTTCCTGATCTTCAGAAAATTCTTCCCCGTACAGATGATCCACCGCGAGATCCAGCCTGCGGTGGGCCAGCAAAAATTCCTCCGGCATTGTGTCCCTGGCATAAAGCCGGACGCCGTCGGCTTCTCTTCTTTGCTCCTGAATCAAAAGCAGCTCCTCCGCGGCTTTTTCCACAGCGGCGGCGGCCGGTCCTTCCAGCTCTGGGAAAGGGAAATTATTGTAGACAATCGACGCCGAATACCGGTAATCGCTTTTCAGCCTTCCCGCCACGCCGCGCACCCAGGCCATATGCAGGGCGGAATTCAGCACGCCGAATAAGACCGACGATGCCTCCGGCACAATCAAAACCGCATCGCTGGCAATGGCTGAGGCCGGCAGATATCCCATCGGAATGTAAGGCCTCCCCTGGGACGACACCCTGGGAACCAGAATATAGCGCCCTTCCTCCGGCTGCCGGATTTCGCCGAATAAGGACGGTGTTTCCGCAAGCTTTCTGGTGGCCCCCCGCTGGCTGACGCCGCGGAACCGGCGGACCGCTTCCACCCGTTTCCGGATTTCGGAAACTGCCTCATACTCTTCCGGCTCCACTCCTTTGAGCCAAAGGCAATACCGCTCCTGATTTTCGATATACTCGACGGAACCGTAAAAGCGGCGCACCCATTTTGCCGCCTCCGGGCAAGAGGTAAGCAGCTCCGACACCTCTTCCGGCTCCAAAAGCAAATGTCCCCCATCGTTGGCCATACTGCCGAAGGCCATGGCCGGCACCGGCGCCAGAGGCTTTCTTCTTTTTTTCAAAAACACATCCGGCGCAGGAGCCAGATAGGCGTTGATGTGGGCCGCCACCTGCCTTTTTGATCCGTCGTACAAATATTTTCTCGTCCGATTTCCTGCTGCGGAAAATCCCAATATAATACAGTGCACCTTCGCCTGGCCCTTGGCCTCATTGTTCCACACGAAGGTCTTCCAGGCAAAGTCGATTTCCATCTCGAATTGATAGGTCAGGATATTCCACAAAAGCCCCGCCTGTTCCCCCTGGCAGATACTGTTGGTGGAGACAAAGGCGGCCCGAACTTTTGTCCCAGCCATAAACCCGGCGGCTTTCCGATACCATGCAGTGACATAATCCATATTTCCGGCTGCTTTGGAACCGGAGAATACCTGCCGCATATCCTGTTTTTGTTCCCGGTTCATGAGACGGGCGCCGACAAAAGGCGGATTGCCGATGATATACAGGTTTTCTTTGTCTGGAACCACCGACTCCCAATCGATGGAGAGGGCGTTGCCCTGGACAATGACGGCCGACTGGACCAGAGGGATCCGGGCGTAATACATGCCGAAAAAATCAGCGGCTTCCAGATTCATCTGATGATCTGTCAGCCACAGGCCGACCCGCGCGATCTGAGCCTGGAACGGCTCGTATTCGATTCCATAAAACTGACTGACCTCAACCCTGCAATAATATCCGACGTCCAACACCCTCTGAGAGGTATCGTAGAGTTCCCGAATCACCGCCAGCTCCAGTTTTCGAATCTCCCGGTACGTGAGAATCAAAAAATTCCCGCAGCCGCAGGCCGGGTCGAAAAATTTCAGCCTGGTCAGCTTCTCATGGAATTCCTGCATCCGCTTCCGATGTCCCCGGCAGGCCTCCCATTCCTCCCAGAGCTCGTCCAAGAACAGTGGGCGGATCAGCTTTTCAATATTTTCCTCCGAGGTGTAATAGGTTCCCCACTCCCGCCGTTTTTCCTGGTTCATAATCTCCTGAAACATTGCGCCGAAAATCGCCGGAGAAATCCCTCTCCAGTTCACCGCGCGGCAGCTATCGAGAAGCACATAAAACTCCGCGTCAAATGGCAGGACCGGAAGCGCTCCGGCGAACAAATGCCCATCCACATAGGGGAATGCAAGCACTTCCTCCGGCAGAGCCTCCCTCTCCTTTCGCGGTGTATCCAAGGCCAGAAAAAGAGTTGCCAGGCGCTCCGAAAGATTGGCCCCGTCCGGCTCAGACGCTTCCACATAGACATAAAACTCCCCTTCGGGAAAAATCCCGGCATCGCTGGCAAACAGGCAAAACAGCAACCGCACCAGATAGATTTCCAGGTCGTGCTCCCGATATCCGTAAAACGAAAGCCGTTCCAGCAAAGCCGTCATCTTTCTCATCGCAGCCAGATTGATGTCCATTTTTTTCGCTTTCGTATGTTCCATCCTAATTTCCTTTCGGCCGCCCGCTTTTCGCCCGCGGCATCCCCTTTTATTGTAACGAATCCTAGAAAAAATGTAAAGCGCCGCCCGCCGCAAGGGTAAAAACAATTAAAACCGCCAGAAAAGCCAAATTCCATAGAGTAAAAACCAGCAGATATTTTTTCTTATCCGCCGCGGTAAAGGCTCCGTATATTTTATAGGAAATCAGGCTTGCCATGGACGCGATCAACGTCCCCAGGCCCCCCAGATTGGTTCCCGCCACCAATGCCGTCCCTCGCTCTGTAAAAGGGGCTAGCAGGGCCGCGGCCGGGACATTGCTGAGGACCTGGCTGGCAAGGATTCCCGAAAGGAGTTCCCGCCCTTCTATGAACCGGCTGAGAAAATCAGAAATTGCCGGGATCCTGGCCAGATTCCCAACGAAAAGAAAAAAGAATACAAACGTCAGCAGCAGGGAGTAGTCCACCCGGAGCAGCAGCTTCCGGTCAATCAACAATACCAGCGCCAAAACCCCCAAGAATGCCGCCCAGTCCGGGATCACCCGAAACACGGCAAAAAGGCTCACCAGAAAGCCTACGGCAAAGAGAGCCGCTCTTCCTTTGTGAACCGTAATCGCTCCGCCTTCTGTGATTTCCAGCCGTTCCTTCGGTACCAGGCGGGATACCAAAAGCAGCAGGATTAACGAGACCGCGGTAACCGGCAAAGTGACGCGAAAGAAATCCCCCGCCTGCATCTCATAGTAAGCATACAAAAACAGATTCTGCGGATTCCCCACCGGCGTCAGCATACTGCCGAGATTGGCTCCAATGGTCTGAAACACCACGGTCCAGATCAAAAGTTCCGTATGATTCGCCACCGAGAGCGTCAGCACGGCAAACGGAACAAAGGTCAGCAGCGCGACATCATTGGTCACCAGCATGGAGGAAAAAAAGCAAAGGAGCACCAACAGCCGGCAGAGGCTCCTGGTGTCGCCCGCAGTCTCCACCGCTTTCCGGGACAGCCACTCCAAGACTCCGGCCTCCCGGAATCCCGCCACCACCGCCATCAGGCAGAACAGCAAAATCAACACCGAACGGTTCCCATATCCCAGATAGGCTTCGTCCGGCGGAACAAACAACATCGAAAGAAGAGCTGCCCCGGCTGCAATCACCAGAACGCTCTCCCTTTTCAGCCAGCTTTTCATCCCTCTTCTTCCTTTTTATCAAAAAATATCAGCCCGAACCAGGTCACAGTACCGGCGCCGAAGGAAAACTCCATCCCACATTGCTCCGCCAGCAGAGGAACCACAATTCCAAAACTCTCAATGCAGGGCAGCATCCGTTCTGGATACCGGCAGGGAGCCGGGTAAGCGCAGATTGGACAGACGTCGCAGGATTCGGAGGACAGAGTCAAACACTCGCCATAAACCCTCTCGAATCCGGCGCGCACCTGACGAACCACGTCTTCATGGCCGCTGCGGGTAGCCAGCAGCGCTTCCATATTTTCCGTGTCGACCCCCTCCGCCACCGTAGAAAAGACAAAAGCACGGCGGTAGTAAAGCGCTTTCATCCGGCACGCTTCCCACTCTCCAACCGCAGGCGGACAGGACCAGCTCTTATGATAGCGGGGGCATTCCTTCCGGCAGATTTCCCGCACCCGGCCCGAAAACGGAACCTGGTCCGCCGGCAAAAATTCATACTGACAAAGAGGAAGGGCGCGAAGACCTTCCTCTAACTCATCCTGCCTGTTCATTCCGCGGCATTCTCCAAAATGAATGCTGCGATATCGTCAATCACCGCCTGCTCCACATGGCCCGGCACATCGTACTCGCTGACGTCGGTCTTCCCGTTTGTCTTCATAAACAGATGGTTCAAATCTTCATACGTCTGAAACTGTGCGTTCTCATGTCCGTCGAGCGCCTCCTTCCAGGCGGCAAAGTCCGTGTCAGGCTTCACCTGGAAATCAGCCGTCCCCTGCAAAAACAGCATCGGGATCTTTAATTCTTTGACAATCGATACCGTATCAATCTGATTCAAGCTGGCCCAATAACAAGTGGGGAGGCCGATCAGATTCGTCTGGTCCGTCAGATCGGAGACCGACTTCGCCTGCTCCACCATTTGCTTTAGCTGGGCTAAACTTGCCTGTTTTTGAAGCTCATTGACATCCGCCATCTGATCCAGCGCGTCCACGTTCTGATCATAGACGACATCCGCCAAATTGCGGGGGGTTCCCGCAAGAGAAATCAATCCGATTAACTGAGGATTATCCTGGGCAATTTTGGGAGCCAGCATTCCACCGAGACTGTGACCGATCAAATAGATCCGGCTTCCGTCCACCGAATCCAATCCGGCTGCCATCTGAATCGCTGTCGCCGCGTCGTCCAGCACCTCGTCGGAGATGGTTAACGCTCCGGGAGCCTGTCCTGGGAATTGATAGTAGCGTTTATTGTACCGGATCGAAGCAATTCCCTTCTCCGCCAGGCCGAAGGCCAGATCCTGGAACGGCTTGTTCCCTTTGATGGACTCGTTGTAGTCGCTCTGTCCGGAACCCTGCACCAGGATCACCACCGGAGGCTTCTCTACGCCGGCCGGCAGAGTCAGCACTCCGCTCAGCTGGTATTCGGTTCCATTGCTGGTAAACGGGATCTGGATCTCCTGTTCCTTCAGCGTCTCATTTTCCGTAAGCTCCGGAGGGATAGCAAAGAGATCCGTCCAGACGCTTTTTACTTTTCCCTCCTCGTCATAGCTAAATGACAGGCGGATGCCGCTATCCTCACACTGGAGAATACAGTGATAGATCTTGTCGCTCTCTTCCGCTTCCGTTTTATAATAATCCTGGAACTGACCGGCGGAAACCGTCATCTGTTCCCAGCCCGCGCGGAAATTCTCTTCGCTGAGGGTATCCTTCAGCTCATCATTGAATTCTGCCACTACACCGGCAAAATCGCCGGATACCACTTTCATGGCCAGTGTTTTGCTTTTTTCCTCCAAGGATTCCGCCTCAGCCGGAGCATCCGCGGACGCTGCGGGAGCAGTGGTGGCTTCCGCTTCTGTCTGAACCGCAGATCCTTCTGTCTGTGCCGCCGTGGTATCTGTACCGCGGTCCCCGCAGGCCGTCAAAAATACAGAGGCTGCAAGAACGACGGGCGCTATCTTCCATGCTTTCATCATCTCAATCCCTTCCACCGCTTTCACTGCGGTTCCTAATTCCTTTTAAACGTTCTTCCTATTTTTTCCTCCGGCCGGTTATTATGAATCACCACTTGAATCCGGGATGGAGGGTTCGTAGTGATCGGTGTGCATTTTGATTCGTTCTGTTTCTACACCGTCGACTTTTACGATTTTCCAGAGGGCTACGTCCAGCTCAGGGGAATTTCCCCCCTCGTAGGACTTCTCGTATAATTTCTCAACCTCAAAATCGATGGAACGATTCTCTGGCCGGGTTTCTTTACCGAAAATAATAAAAGATACCTTCGATCCATCCGCATTTCCCCAAATATAAATCGGTGTTTCCTGATTGTTGGTAAAGCAGAGATCCTTATATCCGTCTGCGATGGCGGCATCCTTTCCAGGGGTCAAATAGGATACCACCATGGAATGTGGATATCTCTCGTCAATCTGCAATTCTGCCCGAAGCAGCGCATTGTAAAGCGTCGAGGACGTCTGACAAATTCCGCCTCCAATCGCATCGACCACTTGGCCGTTTTCATACTGGCTTCCCGTTCGGTATCCGTTTTCCGCTGTTCTCGGTTTCATCAAATCACTGACGGATACGGACTCACCCGGTAAAACAATCACCCCGTTTATATTATTTGCGGAAACTTCTACATTGATATCCCGGTCTTTCCGCTTTCCCGTGTCATTGTAAGTACTGAAGGCTGAACCAATGTCCGTTTCAATCTGCTGCAAAAGCTCCGTCGAATATTTGGGCTGCGCCACCTCGATCACTGCGTCGACAGCAATGTTTCCATAAGACTCCTTTACCGCTTCCCGGATCACATCCTTGGTTGCTTCCTGATTCGTGGCAAGTCCTGTCTGACTTTCCGATACAACCAGCTTTCCGGTGAAATCAATATCCGCATTCACAGGTGCCACATCCTTCTGGGAAGCCATATCTTCCACAAAAGCAGCCAGCGTCTCCTCATTCAGTCCTTTGATCGGTTCCATCCGCAGCGTTCCCAGTTCCAAATCTTTCTGATCCCGGTACTGGCGGAGCGGACCGCCTAATTGTCCCAGCCGTACCGCCCGTTTTAACAGCTCGTCCAAATCCCAGCTAAACCCCAGATCATTGGGGGTGGTCTTAAATTCCTGATCCTGCCAGCGGACCGTCAGCTCAATGCTGCCGCAGTCATTTTTATAGTTTTCCAACATCTGCCTGGCTTCCGCCACGGTTTTTTCACCAATATACAATTCATCCACGTAGATTCCGCCGGCCAATACCTGCGACTCATCCAGCCCGGTCTCCGGGATCCCGTTCTTTACTCTTTCTTCCTGACGCGATTTCCACTGCTTCCATTCCTCGGTCGGTTCTCCGATTTCCTCAGAGGAACAGGACGCAAGAAAAAGCGCCGCTAAAAAGCAGAAAGAAAGCACGATCCACCTGTTTCGTTTCCTCATTCTAACCGCCCTTTCATTGAAAGGTTTTCTCTTTATGCTATCTGTTTGCTAAAAAATAATTATACCCTAAGGAATGAGCCGCCGCAAGCAGTATTTTGTTAAGGTTTTCTGAATCTTTTGACTGGATGTTGTGGATCAAAAAAAGGGAACGTCTAAATCTTGTTATCCTTAGACGTCCCCCTCTTTTCTTTTATTCCGGCAGCATCCAGAGCACCATGCCCGCCCCTCCGGCCGGACCGGGCCGTTTTTCAAAACCAAGTTTCTGGTAAAAGCCTTCTTTTCCGGAGGCGGCCATCAGATTAATCATCCGCGTCTCCTCCTTTGATGTGTTTTCCCGGTAATAGTCCAGAATCCGCTGCATTAAGCTGCGCCCGATTCCGAGCCCCTGATATTCCGGATCCACCATCACATCCACGATCAGCACCATATACCCCTGATCGCTGAGGGTTCTCGCTGTTCCCACCGGCCGGTCTCCGTCCCAGACGGAAAGCAGCAGATCCGAATGCTCAAAACCACGTTTTGCCTGTTCGGGATCAATGGCCGTCCACCCGAACGCCAGGCGCATGGCATTGTAGGCTTCCACCGGGACCGGCACCTGGGTTTTGTAAATCAGTTGATCCAATCTTGGTCTCCTTCCCGTTCCCTGTGACACTCTTCTTTCCTATATTAATATTAGAGGAAAGCTATTCTGCGGATTTTTTACACCTCTTTTGCCATGATCTCCAGCGCTTCTTCCGCCATGCGGATGCAGTAGCGGATATCTTCCTCGGTGTGGGCCGGGCAGACACACAGACGGCTGTTGTGCAGGATCCCCCTCTCCTTCATCAGTCCCATAAAGCGGCCGTGCTTCTTGAAATCGGCGTTGGCCAGCGCATCCTTGTGGTTGATGATCTTTTCCTTTTCGGTGAATACCGGGAACAATGCACCCGGAACGCCCTGGAGGATCATCGGCACACCGGCCTTTTTCGCAGCGTTGAGAAGGCCTTCCCTCAGCATGTCGGTATAGCGGCGGATAACGCGGAATGCCTCTCCATCATTGGCATAGAGCTGACGGATCGTCTCCAGGATCGCAGCGGCAGCCAGCGGGTGGCCGTTATAAGTTCCGACGCCCAGCACTCTGGTATCGGAGATCACATCCATGATCTCTTTCTTTCCAGTATACAGGGCCACCGGGAAGCCGCCGCCAACTGCTTTCGCAAAGGTGCTCATATCCGGCACCACGCCGTAATACTCGGCGGCGCCGCCGGGAGCCACGCGGAAACCGGTCAAAGTCTCGTCAAAAATCAGCACGACATGATATTTGGTGCAGAGTTCCCGGACACCTTCCATGTAGCCCGGCTCACCCACGCATCCGTTCATATTTAAAGCGGAAGGCTCCATCACTACGCAGGCAATTTCGTCCCCGTGTTTCCGGAACAGCTCCCCCATCCCTTCCAGATCATTGAATTCGATCAGGAAACAGTCGTCCAGGGCATGGGCCGCCCGGCCTTCCGTATAGCACATATCGCTGTAATAATCTTTCGGGTCCACCGCGTCGCTGGCAATCGGGTCCGACTCGTCTTTCGTCATGCCGCCCAGCACATAATCCAAACCGCCGTTATACTGGCCTTTGAACTTTACATACATATTTTTCCCGGTGTAGGCTCTCGCAACACGGACCGCATTGAAGACAGCGTCCGCGCCGGATACGGCAAAACGGACCAGCTCCGCCGCAGGCATAATCTCCTGAATCTTCTCCGCCGCCTCGATCTGAATCATACTATCACCGTTGGTGTAGAGAAGATCGACTTCTCGTTTCAGAGCCTCCTTATATTCCTGATTGCTGTGACCCAAAATCGCCGGTCCGGCGGAAAGGGAAAAGTCATAGTACAGATTTCCGTCATAGTCTGTGATATGGCAGCCTTCGGCGCTCTTTACAAAGATCGGAGCGCTGTGCTTTTCCTTTTTGAAATTGGACAGCACGCCGCCGGCAATGCACTTGTAAGCACGCTCAAAGATTTCGTTATTTTTGGTGTGGTCATACATAACAGTTTCCTCCTCTTATTTTCCTGCTGCGTTCAGCATCAGATTCATCATATCTTCCCCGATCTGATCTTTAATCATATCATAAACCGACTGGGTGGCATCCTTCAGGGAGGCCAGCGTCTCGTCGGAAAGGGTCACCACTTCCACGCCCTGTCCTTTCAGGAATTCCAGCTGTTCCGAATTCTGCTTGTCGGAAAGATCTCTTGTGTATTCCGTTGCAGCCTGGCCAGCTTCTTCTACGACCTTCTGAAGATCTTCCGGAAGCTCTCCGTAGATGTCGCCGCTCATCAGGCAGACGCAGGCATGGGGCAGATGGTTGGTCAGAATCACGTATTTTTGCTGCTCATAGAATTTGGAGGAGACCAGGACTTCAATGGGGTTCTCCTGGGCATCGATGGTCTTTTGCTGGAGGCCGATATAAACCTCGCCGAACGCCATGGGGGTCGGGTTCGCACCGTAGGCCTGCCAGATTGCGATGTGATTGGAATTCTTCATGGTACGGATTTTGATTCCACTCATATCTTCCAGTTTCTCCACCTTGATGTTGGAGCTCATCACTCGGAATCCGGAATCGGCTATACCGAGCAGTTTAAATCCGCCGTTTGTATAAATCTCATTGAGCTTCGTGACAAATTCTTCGTTGTCAAAGAGCGCGCGGAACTGGGTGATATCGGTGAATAGGTTTGGCAGGTCGAACATGGCAAGCTCCGGCATAAAATTCACCTGGGGCGCCGTGGTGCTGAGAACGACGGCCAGAGACCCGTCCGCACAGCTCTGGAGGGCTTCGTCGTCTCCTCCCAGCGTTCCGTTGGTATATACGGTTGCCGCGATTCTGCCGCCGCTGCGGGATTCCAGTTCTTCTTTCAGCTTCTGGGCATATTTCGAGATCGTCTCATCGTCACTGGCATCCACGGAGATGTTGAAATTGTACTCCGCGTCCGCCGAAGGGGCCTGACTGCCGCTTCCGGCGGATTCCGCCGCAGTAGTAGCGCTTCCTGCCGCCGCAGTGGTGGTTCCGGAAGAACCGCTTCCGCAGGCCGTAAGAGAAACCGCCATGGTCACCGCCATCATTGCTGCCATCATGTTTCTAAGCTTCTTCATATCTTATCCTCCTTTTTTGCCATTTTGGCTGAGTTATAATAAACAAGTGCTTAACGCAGGTACAAAGGTCACTACCATAAGCGCAACCAGGAAGAACAGCAGGAATGGAACGGCTTTCTTCGCGATTTCCAAAACCTCTACGCCTGTGACCGAACTGGCGATGAAAAGATTGGTGCCGATCGGAGGAGTGACAAATCCGATTGCCAGGTTCACCACAACAATGATGCCGAAATGTACGCCGTTGACGCCCAGCGCCGTCACGATCGGGGCCAGGATCGGGGCCACAATCACGATGGCAGGCGTGGTGTCCATCACCATTCCGAGGAACAGCAGGAAAATGTTGATGGCCAGCAGCACCGTAATCTTCGATCCAAAAGTATCTCCGATCCAAAGTCCCAGGCTCTGGGGAACCTGGAGCAGGGCCAAAACTCTGGCAAAGGCGGATGCGGTGGCCAGGATAAACAGCGCAGGCAGACAGTAGGAAACGCTTTCTTTTAAGACCGGCAGGATATCCCGGATGCTCATGGTGCGGTAGACGAAAAGGCTGACAACCAGAGCGTAAAATACGGAGATAACGGCTGCTTCCGTCGGGGTCGCCAGACCGCCGTAAATCGATCCAAGAATGATGACCGGGGTCAGCAGGGCCCAAAAGCTCTGCATGAAGACTTTTCCCAAACCTTTTGAACGAATCTTTTCTACGGTTTCACTGATCTTTTCCGTATCCTCCCCGTGTTTCCGGCAGTAATAATAAGTGTAGACCATCAGGCAGACGGCAATCAGGATACCGGGCAGGATGCCTCCGATAAACATGTCGCCGACCGACTCGCCCGCTACGGTCGCATATACGATCATCGGAATGCTGGGAGGAATGATAACGCCCAGCCCGCCGGCGACCGCGACCAATGCGGTACAGAATGTCTTATCGTAATTGAGAGCCACCAGAATCGGGATCGTCATACTTCCCACGGCGGCTACAGTTGCCGTGGCAGAACCGGACAGGGCGCCGAAGAACAGACACGTAATAATTACCGCGCAGGGCAGGCCTGCTCTTTTTTTGCCGATGAAGTAGGAAATAAAATCGAACAGCTTTTTGGAAATTTCACCTTTCGACATGATCGTGCCGGAAAGGATGAACATCGGAATCGCCAGATACGGAACGCTTTCCAGTCCGGAGATAATGGCCCGGAGCAGATAGACCGGATTGGCGGAGAAAGTAGAATCCGCAAGTCCCGGAATCACCGATACAATTCCCATGGAAGTGGCGATCGGGATCGAGATAGCGATCAGAACAATAAACAGAACAAGAATAAAAATTGACATCCCTTTTCCCTCCTATTTCTCGTCTTCTTCGGCGGTTCCATGCGTTCCCTTGACATTAAAATAAATGTTTTGGGCGCTGCGGATCACTGCCAGGCCGAATGCGATCAACGGTGCAATCTGGATCAGATACATGGGCAGATGAAGCGCGGCGCTGACCTGTCCGCTCTTCAACGCTTTTCCCAGCAGCTGCCAGGCCGGGATGCACAAAAAGCCATAGAATACAATGGAAATAACATCTTCCAGAATGTGAAAAATGCTTCTGACTTTAACAGGGAACAAGTTGATGATCATCTCCACTTTGATCGAAGAATTTTTGCGGATACAATAGCTGAGGCTGATCATACCCATCCAAATCAGCATATACACGCATATTTCTTCCGGCCAGGAGAGAGACGAATTGAATATGTATCTGGCGCAGACCTGCATCCCCATGAAAATCGCAATCAACACCATGATCACCATCGCGATCTTCTCTTCCAGCCCTTCATCCAATGCCTTCAGAAACGCTTTCCATCCCTTTTTCTTCACTTTTTAGGACCTCCTTTTCTCTGCTTTTTTTCTGTTTTCCGCCAAGTTACAAGGATTTCGGATATTGATGTGGGGTTTGATTATATTTTGTCAACCATCCGGTATCCATTTTGTTTTCTCTCAATTACCGGTTAACGGTAATTTACCACATGTATACATGTTTGTCAATAGAATTTTTTAATCTTGTTGTTCTCTTTTTGCGCGGCATAATTGGAAATTTTTTTCGCACATTTCATTTTACTATTTTTAGCAATTATAGAATTGCGCTTATAATTATTAAGTTTTTATCATTTTAATCACTATGAAGCTATATGTATCGCTAAAAACATTACTTTTAAAAAGATATATACATCTTATCTTTTCAAAGAAAAAAGCACCCTTTCGAGTGCTCCGTTCTTCCGCCCTTTTGCCGTCTAAAATTCAATATGCACATCCAAGATCTGCGTCACTTTTTCCAGATTCTGTTCCCGGATCCCCTGGATAATCTCCAAATGCTCCTCCATGCTCTTCTCCACGTTCTGGAATGCTTTCACCGACATATATTGGTACCGTTTCAGGTTCATACAGATGGCGTCCATTGCGGTCTTGACAAAGCGGTTATGGCTTTTCATGATAATCAGGTCATGAAGCATCCAATCCGCATCTGCATATTCATCAACTGTCACGTTCCCCCCATGCCTGACCCTCTCATAAAGGGCCCGGAAACAGGTTTCCAAATGGGCGGTCTCCTCCTCCGAAAAATGAAAAATCGCCGTCTTGACCGCCAAAATTTCCAAGGCTTTTCTCACCTCATATGCGTCGGCGATCTCCTCTGAAGATATTTCGGTTACAAAGGTTCCAACTCCGTCTTTTACCTCCACCAGTCCTTCGCTTTCCAGGCGTCGGATTGCCTCCCGGATTGGAGTCCGGCTCATCTGGAATACCGTGGTCAGATAATTCTCGCCGATCATCTCCCCTGGTTTCAGCCGGTTGCTCATGATTCCCTGTTTTAATTCCTCATAGGCAATCTCCATACGGCTCTTCTTTTTTATCTTAGCCGGGTCCGTTCCCTTCACCCGGCGCTTCTGTGCTTCCGCCATTCCATTTCCTCCCTACGATACTTGTCCTTCAAAAAGTTTGTTTTTTATCATATCATTCTTCCCGGACAGTGGCAAGACTATTGGCTAAATTTTTCACTATCTTTTGTATACAGGCGGTGAAACTTATTCGCCCCTTCCCCATCGCCTGCCGTGAAATACGCCATGCCCTGACCCGTCTATGAAAGTGGTTCTATTTACTTTTTTCCAACTCTATGCTATTATTTTATCGAAAACTTTTTATAAAAACCAAAAGATAAAGGCACTTTTCAGCGTTAGCTTATAAAATAAAACGGCCGAAAACGAAGAAAATACCAAAGAAGTTTTCAAACGGAATGATGTCCCTCTGATTCTTTTGAAAAACAACAAACAAAAAGGAGATCTTCATTATGCTTCAAGGAAAGCAACAGCCGCCATTGTCTGCTCGTGTATTTTTTCCTTCAGACCGCCAAAGAGAAATTTTTCAAACTGCCACGCGGCTGTTTTTAACCCAAGGATATAAAAAAACCACAGTCCGCAAAATAGCCCAGACCATGGACATTGCTCCCAGTATGGTTATCTATTATTTTGGGAATAAGCAGAATATCGCGCTTACGTTTTTGCAGACAAAGATGCAGCAGCTGATCGACGAGGTTCATCCTCTTGTCAACATTTCAGAAAATCCTGAAGTTTTCTGCTGCACAGCCGTCCGCCTGTTTCAAACCGTTATGGCGTCCCCCAATTTCTACCATTTTTATCATGAAATGATCGAAGAAAAATTATTTCATAAATTTTTCTTTACCGCCGACGGGGAAGTCAACTCCACTACCCTGATCATGAACAAATATAAAATTGATTTGTCTCCTCTGCAGGCGAATATTTATTCTCACTATATCATGCCCAGTATTGAAATGGCCCTTTGGATTGCAGTCGGGCAAGAAGCCCCCAGCGAAGAAATCCTGGATCTTTCTTTTCGCGCTTTCATGGGACTTCTCCGCATTCCGGCAGATGAAGTGGATATCTATTGCGAGACCGGCAAGACGCTTGTAAAACAGATTTTGGAAAAGCGGCCGGATTTCCTGGCTATCCCCTGAAAGAAACAGAAGCAAGAAAGAATTTTCTATAAACAGACATGTTGCTTACGTAGACATTACATGAATGAAAAACCGCGCTGTAAAACTGCTGCAGCGCGGCAAGAGAGAAGAAAACACATTCGGATCTATGCTCCATAACCAAGGATCAGCTTTGGAAGCCAAAGAGACAGTTCAGGAACAAAAGATACCAACAAAATAATAGGAATCCAAATGATAAGAATGATCGAGAAGGTGGACGGCATCATCTTTGTCACCGACACTTTCCCCAGGCGCGAGGCCATATAGAGCAGGGGCGCACAGGGAGGCGTGACGCATCCCATCCCAAAATTCACAGCCAGCATACAGGCAAACTGAATGGGGTCCACTCCCACACTTTGAACAATTTTCAGCATGATCGGCCCGCACAAGAGCATTGCTGAACAATCATCCATCAAGAGCCCCAAAAACACCATAAACAGGTCTACAAGTAAAATCACCACTACGCGGTTGCTGGTCAGCGTATTCAGCAGATGGATCAGCACGCCGGACAAATCCTCCACTAAATAAATCCTGCTCAGCATGGAAACAGTAAAAACCATCAAAGTACATACGCCCGCACTGATCCCCGTTTTTGCAAAAACATTTCCCACATCCCGGATTTTCAGTTTCCGGTAAACCCAGATCCCCACCGGCAGCGCATAGAGAACAGAGACCGCCGCCGCCTCGCTTGTCGTCATAATCCCGCTGTAAATTCCGCCCAAAACAATAATCGGGAAAAGAAGCGCCGGAAATGATTTTTTACTTACCCCTAAAGCCTTCTTTGCCGATAATTTGGGCGCAAGCTGAATGCTTGGGAGATTTCTGCATTGATAGCACATCCAGGCGCTGAACGCTACGATTAAAATAACCCCCGGTACCACCGTTGATAAAAAGCAGGCAAGAACGGACTGCCCGGTCAGCCAGGCATACAAGAGCATCGTCCCGCTGGGAGGAATGAAACAGCCAAGCATACTGCATGACGCCAGCAGGGAACTGGACAATTCCTCCGGATATCCGGCTTCTTTCATTCTCGGCAGCAAAATAGAGCCGATGACTGTTTCCGCTGCAAAAGCGCTTCCGGAAATAGCGCCGAAGATTGCGCAAGTTACCGTCATCACGATTCCCAGCCCGCCTTTAATCCGCCCAAAAATCATATTGACGAAATTGATCAGGTGTTCTCCGATACCGCCCCGTTCAATGACACCGCCTGCAATAATAAACATGGTAAAGGCCACAAAGGTAACGCCGTTCAGCATGGAATAACTATACGGGAATAAATAATCAATCGTATATCCGCCTGCCACAATCAGAAAAAGGGTTGTGCCAAAAAAAACCAACGCTACCGGCAAACCGATCATCAAAAGCACAAATAACATGATGAAAGAAACTATCACATACCAAGACAATGTCATTGTTCCGCCTCCTTCTCTTTCGTCCCTCTATCCCGCCGGTCCGTTACCAGATGATATATGTAGAAGCAATAGTGAAGGGTGGTATAAACCATCATCATAAACCCGCTGTAGCAAACGGCGGCATACCCAATCAGATAAGGCAGATGATGAACCTCCGTATACATAGGAATCTTCACGCCTCTCTGAATCATGCAGACAGAACAATAAAAGAAAGCGACATACAACAATAATTCTAGCGTATTCCGCACGAAAGTATTTGCCGCCAAAAGCCTTTTGTTTTGAAATAGAACATCAAAAACATCCGCATTCAAATGACTTTTTTCAAATGCCCCTACGCCGGCGCCCATGAAAAACAGCCAGATCATGCAAAAGTACAAGTACTCATTCAGACCGTTTAAATCCACTTTCAGAATATACCGCGCGATTACAGTCGTACACATCATGACAAACATCCCAAAACCGGCAAGTGCGACCAGCACCCGGTTTAATGTAATAAAATAGCGAAAAAAACGCAGCCGGGGATTTGTCATTATAAAATTTTTATCATCCATTCCAGCCTCCTGATTCAGCACTTCCCATCCTTTGTCCCTTTCCGCGCAACCCTACATAGGCAGCTGGTACGGCTCAAAGGCGGAAAGTACCTTTGAGCCGTACCTTCTTTTTATTTCAGTTGATATGCCTCAACGATTTCCTGATAGAAAGCATCCCCATAGTCATCCGCCAAGGTATCCCAATGACTGCGGCACAGCTCGGCCAATTCCTGCAGTTGTGCGTCTTCCGGCACCACTACCGTAACGCCGGCCGCTTTCAACTTTTTATAAGCTTCTTCCGTTGCATTTTGATATTCTTGTACGCTCTGCTCCAGCATACCTCCTCCGTATTTCTGGAAAGCCGCCTGCTGTTCATCGGTTAATTTATCCCAAAATACATTGCTGACCACTATGCTGTTGACCGAAGCAAACAACCCAATCTCATAATAAGCATCTATCACATCACTGAATTGCGTGCTGGCAGTTAGAGCCGTCGCTCCCACAAAGCCATCAATCACTCCTGTTTGAACAGAAGAATACACTTCCGACCAAGATACACTGGTAGGAATATAGCCTAAATCAGTCAAAAATGCTCGCAGCCGCATATCACTAGTCGCCCGAATCTGGAGCTTATCTCCCCCGCCAAGTCCGATCGGGTTGGAAGGTGTTTTTCCCTTTAGAGCAAGTCCGCACATACCGCTTAAATCAAATCCCAAAAAAGTAAGCTTTTCTTCTTCACAGAGCTGTACTGTCGTCCGATAGGCAAAACCTTCCTCCCGAAAAGCAGTCAAAGCATCCTCCGCAGATACGCACAGATAAGGAATAATCGTCACAGCTGCCAATGGATGAATCACCGGGCTCAGGCCACCGTAAATCATTTCAACGGTACCTTCCATGCACTCTGCATTTACGTCCGTAAAGTCTCCCAGAGAACCGTTCGCGTAAATTTCAAATTCAAAAGCATCCCCGCACGCCTCATTTACTTTTTCAGTAAACTGAAGGCAGCGCTGATAATCTAAAGATTCCGTGCTTTCCGTCATGGAAATCTTCACTGGTATTTTTCCTCCAGCCGCCGTCTCTTCCTGTTTTCCATCTGTTCCGGAAGGACCTGGCTTGTCCGCTCCCGCTCCTCCCCCGCAGCCAGACGCAGACAAAACAATAACAGCAACACCAAGAAATGCGGTCAGCTTCTTCCAATTTTTTTTCATACGCCTCTTCTCCTTTACTTTTTCCAGCTATAACCCAAAAGCCACATCATATGCTAAACGGGTTGCCTCTGCAATGGTTGCCGGACGATAGCAGTCGCCAATCCTGAAAAAATACTTCGCGTGTTCCCGAAGAGCTTCCGCTTCCTCCCTTTTGGGAACCATTCCCACCGCCAACAGGATCGTATCTGCCTGATAAACCTCCTCTCTTCCGTCCTTTCCCCTTACCCAGACGCCTTCCTCTGTGATTCGATCGCAGCTGCTATTAAGCACAGCTTTCGGGGCTCCCGGCTGTTCAAATTTGCGATTGACAGCGGTGTAATGCAGATAGGGCGCCCCGAAACACAGGGAATCCCGCATCTCGATTACAGTAACGTCATGCCCCAATTCCTGTAGATGGAGCGCCTCCTCCGCGCCGATCGGGCCTCCTCCAATAATGACCACCCGGTGTCCCAGCTTTGTCTGACGCATCCGGTCCACCGTCACAACCCGTGGATCCTGGATTCCCGGAATCGGAAGAATCATGGGCGAAGCGCCAATCGCGGCAATCACCACATCCGCCCCAATCTCATCAATAAGTTCAGGTGTAACCGAAGTATGGAAACGTACTTCGATCGGACGCTCCGCCACCCGCCGTTTCAATACGTCCAAATAAGTTCGGTAATCCTCCTTAAAAGACGGGCCGATAATTGTATTTAACCGTCCGCCCAAGTCCGCTTTCTCTTCGCAAAGGATGACTTGATGTCCCCGGTCACAGGCTGTAATTGCCGCCTGCATCCCTCCTGGGCCGCCGCCGGCCACCAGAACTTTTTTCCGCGGCCCCGCCGGATGAAGGTTCTTCTGCCATTCCCGGCCAACTTCCGGATTTACTGTACAGCGAAGAACATGCGCATGAAAAGGCGTATAATGCGCCGGATCATAAGCGCACGGGAGGCAGTAGTTACAGCGCAGACATGGCGTGATATCCTCTTCTCTTCCTTCGTATGCCTTCTCCACCCATTTCGGATCGGCAATGAATCCCCGGCCAACCGCAATCACATCCGCTTGCTCTTCTGCGATAATCTGCTCCATCTGCTGCAGATGATCCAGACGCCCCACAACCGCCACCGGCACATGAACCGCCCGCTTCACCGCCGCGGCCAGTTCTAAATTACACCCGCGCGGGGCAAATGCGCTGGGAAAAAGCGTCCCGCAGGTGGGATCCCAAAAAGTCGAAGAAGACACATGGATCAAGTCGACCTGATCCTCAAGCATCTTTGCCAGTTCAATCGCTTCATCCAAAGCGAATCCGCCCTCCATATGTTCATCCCCGCACATGCGGTATTCCAGTCCCAATTTTGGACAACGTTTCCGAACAGCTTCCACCACCATGCAGGCAAAACGGGCCCGATTTTCAAAAGATCCGCCGAACCGGTCCTTGCGGTGATTCAAAGCCGGAGACAAAAACTGATTAATTAACCAACCGTGAGTCCCATGGATTTGAACCATATCATGACCGGCATACTGCGCCATCTCGGCAGCCCGCGCAAAGCAATCTACGATTTCCTCGATCATGTCCTCGCTCATTTCCGTCGTTCGGATTCCATAAGGATTCATGATCTCACTGGGAGCGTAAATTTTACCGTTCCAGGTATGTTTTTCATCCGTCCAGCATCCAAAATGACAAATGGAAATTGACGATAAAGCGCCATAACGGTGAACGGATTCCGAGTCCTGGATCATGTCAAACAGCATCGCTGCATCGTCGAAATCCGGACCATCTCCGCCGCCTCCCCCCTCCTTTTTTACCGTAATCCCTTCGTGAACGACCAAACCTGCTCCGGATGCAGCCTTTCCCTCATAATAGATCTGATTCTGCATGGATTTTTCTGCGGCAGCAGGATTAGGAATCGCGGTAGGAGCCACTTCAATTCGATTTTTCATGATAAGGTGCCTGCCGATCCGAAGTGGACGGAACAGGTACGGATATTTATCGTGCATATGGCATACACTCCTCTCTGTCTGTTCTGAACCTAAGCGTCCCAAAGCTCCTGCAGTTGCTCTGCGCTTAGATCAAACATATATCGAACATGTTCGAATTCCATTTTTATATTAGCATTGCTTTTGTATGTTGTCAATATATTTCTCTTCATTGAATTGTTTTTCTTACTTCGCTCTCTCTACAGCCATGTTTAAATATATATATCTAATTAATTTCATTCAAAAAAACGGATAAGTACAAAAGAACTGTGTTTCAGTAACGTCATACCTGCTTTTTTCTGGCGTGAAAAAAGCGGTCAATCGCAATGACGAACCGCTTGATCCATACTTCTTATGTTGATTTTTAATGGCTATTCAAAAACAACACCCGCTCTCCTGATCGAGAAATGGGTGTTGTTTTATTTATAATCCTTTCAGGCAGGAAGCCTAAACTTATCTTACCTCTTCCGGCAGCGTCTCAATGACAACCGCCGTTCCATTCACAGAGACTCCTATCATATTTGCGGCAAAGGTCGCAATTTGATAGCTGACGCCAATAATTGCATTCGCACCTGTCTGGGCCGCCTGCCTTCTCATTTCCATCTGCGCCTCTAACTTTACCATTCGCATCTTTTCTTCAAACATCCCGGAGCGCTTCCCAAACGTGTCCGAAACAGAGGCAGCAAATTCACTGACAAAACCCGTACCGAGAACGGCTTCCCCTCCCACCAGTCCGCAATATTTGCGGATGCGGTACCCGTCCACCTGGAAGCCTGTGGTACAGATCATATTGGCTTCTGCTTCTTTGTGCTTTTGTTCTAACTCTTTTCGTTCTGCCTCTTCCTGCGCCAGGCGCTCCCGCTCTTCTTTATCTAGATAAGGACGAAAATAAGCGGAAAGCTCCGGATCAAGAGAGATATTCTTGATCGATTCAAAATATTCTACGACGGAAGGATCCGGATTCGTCCCCGCCTCGTTTGCAGACTGGAGAATCCCCAAGTTCATATTACAGATATGGCAGATTTTTATATCTTTTTTTCCAAGCTTTAGCCAGGTTGCCCCAACATATCGGTTGATCTCTTTCTGACAAATCGAACAGCGCTCCATGTTATCCTCCCCTTCTGCTCCTCGCAAAAATGCTCCTGCAAGCAGGGCATTTTTACTCGTCCCTCTTCCGCCTACGGCCGGAAGCCTTCTGCTCCTCGCAAAAATGCTCCTGCAAGCAGGGCATTTTTACTCGTCCCAGTTATGGTATACGTTTTGTACGTCGTCGTCTTCGTCCAGGAGGTCTAGGATCCGGCCCATCATTTTAATGTCGGTCTCGTCGGAGAGCTCTACCCAGGTCTGGGGCAGCATGGTGACTTCGGCTTCCACCATCGGGACGCCGGCCTGCTCCAGGGCCTCGCGCACAGCGCTGAAATCATCCGGGGCAGTCAGCACTTCGTAGCTGTCCTCCTCCTCCGAGAGATCCTCGGCGCCAGCGTCCAAAGCCGTCATCATCAGCTCGTCAAAGTCCATGCCGCACTCTTCCTTGTCGATGATGATCTGGCCTTTCTGATCAAACATAAAGGAGACACAGCCCTGGGTCCCCACGTTTCCGCCGCCTTTGGTGAAGGCATTGCGGACATTGGACGCGGTCCGGTTCTTGTTGTCCGTCAGCGCTTCTACGATAATGGCCGTGCCGTTGGGGCCGTATCCTTCGTATGTAACCGATACATAATTGACATTTCCCATATCCCCGGAAGCCTTTTTGATGCTGCGGTCAATGGTATCGTTCGGCATGTTGTTCGCCTTCGCCTTGGCGATTACATCGCGGAGCTTGCTGTTGTTGTCGGGGTCCGCGCCGCCCTCTTTTACGGCGACGGCGATTTCACGGCCGATCCGGGTAAATACTTTGCCCTTAGCCGCATCGTTCTTTTCCTTTTTATGCTTAATGTTTGCAAATTTCGAATGTCCAGACATGGATTCTCCTTCCGGCCCTTGGGCCCTGTTGTGTTTTTAGTTCCGCCGGACATGCAGTCAGACAGTCTTCCTCCCCGGAAGGGAGAAACACTGTCTGACTGCCGATGTTTCGGCAATAATTGAAGTTATTTTATCATGAAATACCGTACATTTCAAGCCCTGACTGTGGATTATGTATCCAGCTCCAGGCTGACCAGCAGGGCGTGATCCACTTTATCCAGGTAATCGGAATCCAGATGACAAACCTTTTCGCGCAGCCGCGTCTTATCCACTGTCCGCAGCTGTTCCAAAAGGACCACGGAATCCCGTACCATATTGCAGTTATAAGCATTTAGCTCTACGTGGGTTGGCAGCTTCGCCTTATTCATCTTTGAGGTAATGGCAGCACAGATCACCGTCGGGCTGTGCTTGTTTCCCGTGTCGTTCTGAATGATCAGAACCGGCCGGACGCCGCCCTGTTCGGAACCGACGACCGGACGCAGGTCCGCATAGAAAACATCTCCTCGTCGAATAATCACATTGTTCACACTCCATGTTCCAAATTCCCATCTCCTCACGGATGGATTAACTGTAGTATTTCCAATGTATCCCACGTTTATTCAATTTTTTTATTTCGCTCCGATTCGGCAAAGTTTCTGCTGTGAAACCGGGAGAATGCGACTTTACTTTAGATAAATCCGAGGAATCCGGCGCTCCAATCCGCAGACAAACTCATAGTTGAACCGCCCGCAAAGTTCCGACAGATCCTCAACGAAAATTTTCTCCCCGCCGTCGGAGCCGATCAAAGTGACCTCATCGCCCTCCGACGCTTCCGGAATCTCCGTCACATCCACCATGAATTGGTCCATACAGATCCGCCCAAGAATCGGTGCCTTCTTTCCGCGGATCAGCACAAACCCTTTGTCTGACAGCATACGCGGATACCCGTCGCCGTATCCGACCGGAACCGTGGCGACCCGCCGTTTTTCATCCAGGACTCGGATATGATTATAGCTGATTCCCTCCCCGGCTTCCACTTCTTTGACATAGACGACCTGACTTTTCAGCTCCAGCGCCGGCTCCAGCAGGACCTCCCGTCCCACTTCCCCGGAAGGATAAAGCCCATACATGGCAATGCCGACCCGGACCATATCCATGGCAGTCTCCGGCAAATCCAGGGACGCCGCGCTGTTGGCACAGTGATGGATCGGAATCGGGGACGCCCCCTCCTCCACCCGGCGGATAAAATCCTGGAACCCTTCGTACTGCCGCCTGGTATATTCTTTTTCCATCTCATCGGCCCTGGCAAAGTGGGTGAAAATCCCTTCCACCAGAGCACCATTCAGCGTCCGGATCCGGCGCACCGTCTCCACCGCATCCTCGGTCAGAGGGAATCCAATCCGGTGCATACCGGTATCCACCTTGATGTGAATCATGGCAGGTTTCCCTAAACGTCTCCCCAGTTCCGCCAACTCGACGGCATCCTTTTCTTTAAAAACAGTAAACCGGATTTCGTTTTGAATCAGTTCTTCATAATCTTCCGGCCACGCATATCCCAGGATTAAAACCGGCGCCTTCACGCCAGCCGCCCGCAGATCCAGCGCCTCCTTCACCGTAGCTACGGCGAAAAAATCCGCATAAGCATCTAAAAAAGACGCCACCGCCACCGCTCCGTGGCCGTAACCATCCGCCTTTACAACCGCGCAGACTTTCGTCTGCTCCGGCAGGCGTTTCCGAATTCGCTCCAGGTTTCCCTGTATTTTTTTCAAATCAACCCTGGCAGCCACCCGTTCACAATATCTCATCGTATCCTCCGTGCAATATCTCCAGCCATCACGGCTCTTTCTCCGAATTGTTCCGCCGCAGCGTCTCCGGCCAGGCTGTGCATCAGCACACCGTAGGCAGCCGCCTCAAACGGCTTCATTCCTCCGGCCAGCAGCCCTCCGATCACGCCGGACAGGACGTCCCCGCTGCCCCCGGTCGCCATGCCGGAATTTCCGCAGGTATTGACGTACAGCCGCTTTCTTCCGTCCGCCACCAACGTACGGGCATCTTTTAACACCAGCACCGCTCCGGTTTTCTCGGCAAAGGAACGGGCCGTCTCCGGCAGGTCCACGGTCATATGGGAAATCGGAACTCCGGTCAGACGGGACATCTCTCCCAGATGGGGCGTCAGAATCGTGTCCTCTCCCAATGCCTCAAACATCTCGCGATGTCCGGAAATGGTGTTCAGCGCATCCGCGTCCAAAACAACCGGCGACCTCCGGTATTGCAGCACATAGCGCAGGATGCTGGTCGTGCGGTCGTTTTGGCCGAGCCCTGGGCCGATCACAATAGCCCCAGCCCATTCGCACGCCTCTTTCAGCAGATCCAAAGGCAGCTCTCCTCCCCCATAGGTGGTAAGAATCGCCTCCGGCAGGGAGGTCTGCAAGACCACCCGGTTCTCCTCCGGTGTCATCACGCGAACCAGGCCTGCTCCGCTCCGGTAGGCCGCCGTTCCGCTTAAAACCGCCGCCCCGGCCATGTTTTTCGTCCCCGCGATAACCAGGACCTTGCCAAAAGTTCCCTTGTTAGAATAGGGCGGCCTTTCCGGCAGGGAGGCCAGATCGCCTTCGTCCATGGTGAACGCTTTCGGGGCTGCAAACGCGCGGCTCATCTTGGGAATCCCAATATCCCGGACCACGGTCTGGCCGCAGTAGTCTTTTCCCGGATATAGCGCCATGCCCAGCTTTTCACACTGGAAAGTGACCGTCAGATCAGCTTTCACCGCACAGCCCAGCACCGCCCCGGTATCGGCTGAGATTCCGCTGGGGATATCGACCGACACCACGGTGGCCCCGGACTGATTGATGGCCGCGATCGCCTCTTCATACGGTCCGGAAACCAGCCGGGAGAGGCCGGTTCCAAACAGAGCGTCCACCACGACAGGGATCCGGTTACTTTTAATATATTCCGCAGTCAGCGGCTCGTGCACCGACGGGATCTTCAAATTCTTACAAATTTTCGCCTGGATTCGCCATTCTTCTGTGGCTTTCAACTGATTGCCGACCACGGCAACGCGGACCCGGTGCCCTTCTTCCGCCAACAGCCTTGCCATGGCCAGGCCGTCCGCTCCGTTGTTGCCGGTTCCGCATACAATAAGAATCGAGGGTTGCCCTTCCAGGCACCCTCGCATCTCACTGACAGCTGCTGCTGCCGCATGCTCCATTAATACAGTTGACGGAATCCCGACGGTTTCGATGGAATAACGGTCCATTCCCTTCATTTCCAAACCATCTGTCAAAAAACGCATGATATCCTCCGAACTGACATCTTATTTCTTCTTCGAATTTAAACGATAGGAAAGCTGCATCAGACTCTCGGACAGATGCACATTTTCCACATAGGCATCGTCCGGCAGGTTCAGATCCACATGGGCGAAATTCCAGATTGCGCGGACGCCGTAGCTATAGAGATCCTGCGCCACCTGCACGGCATGTTCCTTGGGGATCGCGAGAGTTACAATGGCGATATCGTTTTCCTTCAGGAAATTTTCTAAAACTCCCATGGACATGATTTTGATATCACGCACCTTTTTTCCGACCAGCTCCGGGTTCGCGTCAAAGATGCCTTTGATCACAAAACCCTTTGTCTCAAAATTAGAATAACCGGCCAGAGCTTTTCCAAGGTTGCCCCCGCCGATGATAATCATATTGTGAATCTTGTCTAAACCCAGGATCTTGCCGATCTCTGTTTTCAGATACTCCACGTTATAGCCGTAGCCCTGCTGGCCGAAACCGCCGAAATTGTTCAAATCCTGACGGATCTGAGAGGCGGTCACTCCCATCCTCTTGCTGAGTTCGTCGGAAGAAATTCTCTCCACGTTCTCACCCTCAAGATCCGATAAATAGCGATAATATCTGGGCAGCCGCTTAATCACCGCGGCTGAAATTTGTTTTTGCTGCAAAAGGAGACACCTTCCTTTCTCTCTATGGGGTTAATTATAAATGTTGGGAAAACCATTGTCAATGCCGTTCTATAGCAAACCCGGCTGAAAGGCTCGGTGATACGCCTATTTCCGGCATTTTCTCACTGCATTTTCCAATCTTTTGAGCATCTGTCTGACATTTTCTTCCGGGCACGCCAAGACAATCCGAACAAAACCTTCCCCCGCTTTTCCAAAGACGTAGCCTTGGTTGAAAAACAGGTTTTCTTCCTCCATGGCTGCTTCCAGCTCTTTCCCGGAAAGTCCCAGCTCCCGGCAGTCCAGCCATGCCATATAAGTTCCATCCATCCGGTATGCCCGAATCTCCGGCAGCCGGTCTTCGAGGAACGCTTCCAATATTCTTCGGTTACGGTCCACCAGCTCCAACAGCTCGTCCAGCCAGCCCTCGCACTGATCATAGGCAGCCTGGCAGGCCACATAAGAGAGCGCGCCGCGCATATCCTCTTCACACTGATCCACCGTTAGGGCAAACCGCTTTCTGAGTTCCGGATTTGTGATCAGGATATTCGAAATCTGGAGTCCGGCCAGGTTAAAAGTTTTGCTGGGGGAGGTGCAGGTGATGGTCCGCGCCGCCGCTTCCTCCGAAAGGGTGGCGAAAACTGTGTGGGAATGGCCGGGCAGAATCAGATCCGAATGAATCTCGTCGGACACAATCGGAAACGAAAAAGCGCGGCAGGCATCATAGACCTGCTCCAAAACCTCACGCTCCCACACAACGCCTCCAGGGTTGTGCGGGTTGCAAAAAATCATCAGTTTGACGCGAGGATCCGCCGCTTTCCTTCTCAAATCCTCGAAATCAATTTCATAGTGATCTCCCAGATCTTTCAAAGGACATTCGATCACTTCCCTTTGATTCTGGCGGACCACCCGATAGAACGGCGGATAAACCGGCGTGAAAATCAAAACGCCGTCCCCTGGCTCTGTAAAGGTTCTGACACAGTGCCAGAGCGCGTTCACCACTCCCGGAGTCGTGACAATCGTGTCTGTTCCCACACTCCAGCCATGTCTTTTTTTCATCCAGCCCACCACGGACCGGCGGTATTCTTCGGTCTCGGCGGGATAGCCGAGATTGTAAGTATCTAAAAACTCCTTGATGGCATCCACCACCTCCGGAGGATTTTTCAAGTCCATATCCGCTACGGAAAAAGGAATGACGCCGTTCGGAAGCTCACTGCATTTTTCTTTCATCCTCTTCCATTTCAAGGAACCAACCTGAGCCCGGTTCACAGCAGTCGTAAAATCATAAGACATTTCGTCACCTCATCTCGTCTTTTTCACATACTTGTTTTTATTTTAACAGAAATGGCCGGAAAACGCAAATAAAATTTAACAATCTTAGCTGAATCCTTACGTTTCCCCGGCGAAAACCCTTGCAGGCCGAACGCCTTTATATTATACTGGTACAGGGATTTCCAACTCTTTCGGGAATCTTTTACAACGGAGGGACTAAAAAATGGTACTATCCTGCAACAATCTTTCCAAAGCATTTTTAGACGAACCGCTGTTCTCCGGCGGAAGCTTTCGGATTGAAGAAAAAGAAAAAGCGGCGATTGTCGGCATCAACGGAGCCGGAAAATCGACCTTATTAAAAATATTGATCGGGGAGCTGACCCCGGATACCGGGGAAGTGATTCTGGCCAAGGGAAAAACCATCGGCTACCTGGCCCAACACCAAGATTTATCCACAGACCGGACCATCTTTGAAGAAGTTCTGCAGGCCAAACAAGATGTCTTGGCGCTGGAACAGGAAATCCGCAGGCTGGAGACTGAGATGAAGGCCGCAACGGGTGAAGAGCTTTCCTCGATGATGGAGACCTATGCCCGACTGAATCATGAATTTGAACAAAAAGACGGCTACGCCTGCCAGAGTGAAATCACCGGGATCTTAAAGGGCCTGGGCTTTGCGGAAGATGAATTCCAGAAAAAATATGCCGCGCTTTCCGGCGGCCAGAAGACTCGTGTCGCCCTCGGCCGCCTGCTTTTGGAGAAGCCTGATCTTCTCCTCCTCGACGAGCCCACCAACCATCTGGACATTCACTCCGTCACCTGGCTGGAAAATTATCTGCGCGGATATGGGGGAAGTGTGATTTTGGTTGCCCACGACCGCTATTTTCTGGACCGCATCGTCACCAAGGTGATCGAGGTGGAAGGTGGTAAAGTCACCACGTTCAGCGGAAATTACAGTGCTTACGCAGAAAAGAAGAAAATGCTGAGGGATGCGGCGCTCCGCCAGTACCTGAATCAGCAGCAGGAAATCAAGCATCAGGAAGCTGTCATCGCGAAACTGCGCTCCTTTAACCGGGAAAAATCCATCAAGCGGGCGGAAAGCCGTGAGAAACTTTTGGCAAAGACGGAACGATTGGAAAAGCCGGCGGAACTGAAAGATTCCATGTTCTTCACCCTGGAACCCAATGAGATGAGCGGAAATGACGTGCTGACCGTGCGGAACTTGTCCAAAACCTACGGCAGCCATACGCTTTTTCATGAGGTGGATCTCGATATCAAGCGAGGCGAGCGAATCGCAGTGATCGGCGCCAACGGAACCGGAAAGACCACTTTATTAAAGATCATCAACGGCCTGGTAAAACCGGACACCGGCAGCTGTCTTCTCGGCTCCCGCGTTGCCATCGGCTATTATGATCAGGAACAGCAGCTTTTAACCGAGGAAAACACGCTATTTGAGGAGATCCAAAATGCCTACCCCAACCTGAACAATACGACGATCCGGAATACCCTGGCTGCCTTTTTGTTCACCGGGGACGATGTGTTCAAACGGGTTTCCGAACTCTCCGGCGGAGAGCGGGGCCGGATGGCTCTGGCAAAACTGATTCTCTCTCCCTGCAATTTCCTGATCCTCGACGAGCCGACCAACCACCTGGACATGACCTCCAAGGAGATTTTAGAGCAGGCACTCTCCCATTACATGGGAACGATCCTCTACGTCTCCCACGACCGGTACTTCGTCAATCAGACTGCTACCCGGATCCTGGAACTGACCGGGGAAACCTTCATCAACTATCTGGGCAATTATGATTATTATCTGGAAAAAAAGGAGGAGCTGACAGCCCTCTACACCGCTCCCACAGTGGCGGAGCCCGCTAAGGCGGCTACAGAAACCGCAGGCGCGGACTGGAAGGCCCAGAAAGAAGAACAGGCCAGGGAGCGGAAGCGCCGGAATGACATGAAAAAGATCGAAGAAAAAATCGATTCCCTGGAAAAACGGTCCGCTGAGATCGACGAACTCCTGACCCACGAAGATGTCTATACCAATGTGTCTGAATGTCTCAAGTTAAACCGGGAGCAGGAAGAACTGAAACAGACCATGGATCAACTGTTTGAAGAATGGGAAGCTTTGGAGAGCCAATGACGGCTCTCCTTTTTTCTGTCCTGAAATCGGTTCGTCGCGTGATTTGATGCGGCGGATTTCAGCAAGTTTCCAACCATTTTCCTGTTTCACTTGGCTGGATAAAATCTGATCTGACGGTTATCTGCCAATTTTGCTAGTCTGCATGGGAAGCATTTTTCCCTGTTTTGCCTGCCTGGATAAAATTGTTTTCCCGATTGACACCTTTTCTTTTTGGGGGTATAATTCCATTATTGTTCTATTTCGAACTATTATTAATAAGGAGGTTTCCAATGCCAAATCATTTTTGGGACAGCGTCTCCCTTTCCAAACGGCTGTATGCCAAATGGATGACCCCTCTTTCCAAGCAATATCAGCTCACCCGAATGGAGCTAGATATCCTGCTCTTTCTCGCCAACAATCCGGGTTACGACACGGCCGCCGACATAATCCATACCCGTCAGCTGACCAAGTCCCATGTATCTTCCTCCGTCGACCGGTTGGTCAGTCTGGGCTATCTGGAACGGACTTATCAGCCGGGAAACAGCAAGCTGATCCATCTGTCGATCCTGCCTGCGGCGGCTCCCTTGGTCGAGGCCGGAAGGTTTGCCCAGCAACAGTTTTACCAGGCCCTTTTCCGTGGATTTACTCCGGAGGAACGAAAAAGTTTGGAATATCTCTCAAAGAAGATTGGGGAGAACCTGCGCGACGCTTTGGAAGGCGCGCAATAAAAGAAGGAGGTTATTTTCGTGCTTTACAAACTGTTTATCTGCTTTGTCGCCGGCATCGGAGCCGGACTAGGAACCGGTTTTGCCGGTATGAGCGCCGCTGCCGTGATCAGTCCGATGCTGATTACCTTTCTGGGCGTTCCCGCCTATGAGGCTGTCGGCATCGCTCTTGCCAGCGACGTTCTAGCCAGCGCGGTCAGCGCCTATACCTACGGAAAAAACAAGAATCTGGACATCAAAAACGGCCTTGTGATGATGGCTTTTGTCCTCTGCTTTACCCTGGTCGGAAGCTGGGCCGCCAGTCTTCTCCCCAACAGCACCATGGGAGGCTTCTCCACTTTCATGACACTGCTCCTCGGCATCAAATTTATTGTCCGCCCGGTCATGACCACAAAGGAAAACATGGCAACGGTCAGCAGAAAAAAACGGATCCTTCAATCCATGATCTGCGGCGTCGTTATCGGCCTGATCTGCGGTTTTGTCGGAGCCGGAGGCGGAATGATGATGCTCTTGATCCTGACCAGCGTGCTGGGCTATGAGCTGAAAACCGCGGTTGGAACCAGTGTATTTATCATGACCTTCACCGCCTTAACCGGCGCGGTCAGCCACTTCACCATCGGCAGCGCTCCGGATCCCTGGTGCCTGGTCTTCTGCGTTCTCTCCACCCTGCTCTGGGCGCGGATCGCAGCCAAATTTGCCAATAAAGCCAGCGCCATCATATTAAACCGCGCCACCGGCGTGGTCCTGACAATCCTCGGCGCGGCGATTCTGGCGGTGAACTACCTGTAAGTTTCTTTTCGTACGCGAAATAAAAGAGGCTGCCGCAAAAATAGTTTTTTCATACCAGATATCGGCTTTTGTATCCCAAGCGGTATATCTGGTAGAAAATTTCTATTTTGCGACAGCCTCTTATGCTTTTTACTATATTTTAGATACTCCTCCTTCTCCCCCTCGTTTTTCTTCCAGCCCCCAGATCCGGCGGTCTTTGCGGAAAATCAGGCAAGTAAACATGCCGAGGAATCCGAGAAGCAAGAACAGCAAGGCCGCCCCGGAGCCTTTTCCCGTTCCGAACAGCGCCGTCAGAATCCTGCCGGGACGCTGATTTGCCATAAATGGTTCGAACACTTGGTCCACCAGAATCCCGCCGAGAAAGTAACCCACCGGGATCGTGAAAAATTGCAGCGTGTTCCGGGCCGCGTACACTCTCCCCTGCATGGATACCGGAATGTAACTGCGGAACAATACGTCCATGTTGGCGTTCATAACCGGGATATTGATCCATCCGAGGATCGCGCCCAGGCACCAGACCGGGACGCTCCTTCCAAAGGCCAGGATAAAATTCTCCGTGCTCATGGAAATCAGCAGCGTATTGCAGATCACCCGCACCCGGCTTTTGGGCGCCGGAAGGGCCGAAGCGATCAGGCTTCCGGTCAGCATGGCAAGGCCAGTCACCGTGTTGACGATACCCAGCGCCGTCTCCCCTCCTCCGTCCCGTGAGAGCAGCATGGCGGGGAAAGCCGCATTGTAAATCGAGGCAGTCAGGTTGATGGCCGCCAGAAACAAGATCAGATCCAGAACACCGCGGTGCTCCCGCAGGTAGCGCAGGCCGCCCTTGGCGGATGTCCAGATACTCTCCTCCGGCGCACCCCCTTTGGGAGCTTCCGGTATTTTCACCAAAAACAACAGGGATAAAAAGGCGGCGGCAAAGGTGAACAGGTCAAAATAAATTACTGCCTGGATGCTCGTAAAGGACAGCAGCGCCGTAGCTAAAACCGGCGTCAGGATGCTGACCAACGAGTTGGAGAAGGACCGGAGTCCGCTGACTTTCTGATAATGCTTCTTCGGCGTCAGCAAGCTGATGGTCACATCGGCAGCCGGCTGCTGAATGGTATTCATCAGCCCGTTCAAAGCATTCAGGCAGTACAAATGCCAGATTTCCAGCCTCCCGGCCGAAAGCAGAATCAAGATGGCCACGGTGCAGAGCGCCGCCACGCTGTCGCTGATTAGCATCATCCATTTTTTGTTCCACCGGTCGGTAAACGCACCGGCGAAAATGCTCATCACCACATAAGGCGCATAGGAGCAGACCGATAAAAGCGCGGTGGTCAGCGCCGATCCTTTCTCCTGGTAAGACCAGATCACCAGCGCAAAATTCGTCATGGAACTGCCCAGGGAAGAAAATGCCTGGGTCGCCCACAGGATCAAAAAGTTTTTCAGTTCTTGAATGGTTTTGTAAAAATGGTTCATTGAGACTTTGCTCCTTTTCTATGTTTGATCGACTCAAGCAAAAAAAGCAAAGTCCGCCGGGCGAATTCTTATCCCGTTTTCTCACTCCATGCAGATTCGCCCGAATCAGACCTTGCATGGAGCAGAAACAATGCAGAGCTTCATCTCAATATCCCTTCTATCAAATCTAACTTTTCCATCGGTTCTTACGCTGCGACCTCTGAAAAAACTTCCTTCGTTCCTTACTCTTCGACCTCTGGAAACCCTTCCATGAATTCTAACTCTTCAACTTCTGGAAACCCTTCTATCATTTCTCTTTCAGATATTCTTCCACCACATCCAACGTTTCCTGGATCTCCGCGTCTCCGTGGGCCATGGAGACAAACATGGCCTCAAACTGGGAGGGCGCTACGTAGATACCATGGTCGTACATGTGATTGGCGTAGTCCGAAAAAGCCTTGGTGTCGGAACGCTTCGCGGAAGCGTAGTCGATGACGGCATCCGGGGTGAAGAACACGCAGCCAAGGGACCCCACCGTATTGAGAACAGCCGGGATCTCATACTCTTTCAAAAGACGTCCGATTCCGCCAAACAGACGGGCCGCCCTCGCATTCAATTCCTGGTACCATTCCGGATGGTCCTTCAGCAAAGTCAGCTGGGTAAACCCTGCCGCCATGGCCACCGGGTTTCCGGACAGGGTCCCTGCCTGATAAACCGCTCCTACCGGTGAAACCACGCTCATAACATCCCGCCGTCCGCCGTAAGCACCCACCGGCATTCCGGCTCCGATGATCTTTCCAAAGGTGGTCAGATCCGGGCGGACACCGAAATATCCCTGGGCTCCATCCGCCTTTAGACGGAACCCGGTGATCACCTCGTCAAAGATCAAGAGACTTCCGTTTTCATCGCAGAGCGCTCTGAGCCCGGAAAGGAAGCCCTCCTCCGGCAGAACAACGCCCATATTAGCGCCGACCGGCTCCACGATCACAGCCGCGATCTGGCCGTCCCAGCGCTCGAACAGTTCTTTCACGCTTTCCAGGTTATTGTAATCTGCGGTCAGCGTGTCCCTGGTGCACCCGTCCGGAACTCCGCTGCTGTCGGGAACCCCCGCCGTCATGACGCCGGAGCCGGCCTTCACCAAGAGGCCGTCGCTGTGGCCGTGGTAACAGCCGTTGAATTTCACAATTTTGTCTCGGCCCGTAAAGCCTCTGGCGGCCCGAATCGCGCTCATCACGGCCTCAGTGCCGGAATTTACCATCCGCACCATCTCGATGGAAGGCACCATCTCACAGATCAGTTTTGCCATCCGCACTTCCATCTCCGTGGCGGCCCCATAGCTTAAGCCGCGGGAAGCCGCTTCCACTACGCTCTCCCGGATCGCCGGGTGATTGTGCCCCAGGATCATCGGGCCCCAGGAACAGACGTAATCAATGTATTCCTGCCCGTCCTCATCCGTCATCCTGGCGCCGTCCGCCGAACGGATGAACCGCGGAACGCTCCCGATGGACTGGAACGCGCGGACCGGGCTGTTCACGCCGCCGGGTATGTATTTTTGAGCCTCCTGAAACAGGCTCTCCGAACGCTTCGTACTCATCCGATTCTCCCTTCCTTCATGCACTGGGCCAGCTCTTTGGCAAAATAGGTCAGATAGATATCCGCCCCGGCCCGATAAGTGCTGACCGCAATCTCGCACATCATGGCGGTCTCATCAATAAAGCCCATCTGGGCCGCCGCCTTCACCATGCTGTACTCGCCGCTGACATTGTAGGCCGCAATCGGAACATGGACCTTATCTTTTAAATCGTGGATCACATCGCCGAAGGCCATGGCAGGCTTTACCATGATGATGTCCGCTCCCTCTTCGATGTCCGTGAGCGCTTCCTTGACGCCCTCGCGGCGGTTGTGGAAATCCATCTGATAAGATTTCCGGTCGCCGAAGGCAGGGGCCGAATCCGCCGCCTCCCGGAACGGACCGTAGAAGGCGGACGCATATTTCACGGCATAGGACATGATCGGTACGTTCTGATAACCGTTCTGATCCAAAAGGGCCCGGATCGCCGCGACGCGGCCGTCCATCATATCGGACGGGGCCACCATATCTGCTCCGGCCTGCACCTGAGACAGGGCGATCTTCGCCAGATAGCCGAGAGTCGTGTCATTGTCCACGTCCTGGCCGTGCAGAATTCCGCAGTGGCCGTGGGAAGTATATTCACACATACACACGTCGCCGATCAGGTACATTTCCGGGAAACGCTCCTTGATGGCCCGGAAGCCTTTCTGGACAATGCCGTCCTCGGCGTAAGCGCCGCTGCCCACCTCATCCTTGTGATCGGGGATCCCGAACAGCATCACCTTATCCACACCGGCGTTCAGCATGTCCTCCATCTTATATAGCAGACGGTCCACCGTATAGCGGTACTGGCCGGCCATGGAGGATATCTCTTCTTCTTTCCCCTCTCCCTCCATCACGAAGACCGGATAAATCAGAGACGACGGATCCATGCGCGTCTCTCTCACCATCTTCCGCAGGCTCTCGCCGTAGCGCAGCCTTCTGGGTCTTTTTATCATTTCCATCTTTGTATCCTTCTTTCTATTTGATTCCTGATTGCCTGCCAATCGTTTGTGGATCATATTTCAATCATTTTCGAATCGTTATCCTGCTATCCCTTCCCTGCCAGAGACCTACTCTTCGTTTTCTTCACTCATTTCTGTGCTCCGGCTTCGGTGTACCCGTCTGGTCAATTCCACAAGGCTCTCGATGGAAGCCTCCTCGGAGGTCACAGTCTTCATCCCCAGCGCCTCGGCCTGGGCTCTGGTTTTTTCTCCGATACAAAGCGCCTGCACCCCGGAAAAGTCCACGCCGGAAGCCACGGCGGCAAAGCCGCGCACCGTGGACGCGCTGGTAAAGATCACCAGCGTATCCGGATCCTTTTCCAGTTCTTCCTTGATATCGAGAATCACGGGTTTTTCGTAATGTGTCTCATAGACCGGCAGATCCTTCACGGTCAAATCCGACCTCTTTGACAATTCTTCTAAAATTTCCGGACTTCCCTTCGCCGCACGGGGAAGCAGAATCGCCGCATGTTCCTCGCAGGTTTCCGCCAGGAGACGGCCCAGCATTGCCCCGTCATATACCTTCGGCACCAGATCCGGAAACAGGCCGCGCGCCTTACATTCCCTGGCCGTGCCGCTGCCGATGGCAGCCAGCTTTTTCCCTGCTAATATCCGGATATCCTGCCCCTTATCCCTCATCCGATCAAAGAAAATCCGAACCCCCGCGGGGCTGGTAAAGGCCAGCCAGGTATACTCGTCAAGATGTTCCATGACCTCGTCCAAAGCCGGATTTTCTGCAATCGGGCTAGTCGAAATGGCCGGGATTTCCAAAACCTCTGCGCCCTCGTCTCTCAGCCTTCTGGAAAGCTCTGAAGCACTCTCCCTGGGCCGCGTGACAATCACACGGCAGCCGAACAGCGGCCGCTTCTCCGCCCAGGCAAAGGATTCGCTGTAGCGGCAGACTCCGCCGACCACGATGATCGCCGGAGTGCCGATGGATGCGCGTCCCGCTTCCTCCGGCAGGGAATTTAAGTCCGCCACCACCCGCCGCTGTCCGGAGGTGGTTCCCTTTTCCAGGATCGCAGCCGGAGTATCCCCCGGCATGCCCGCGGCAAGCAGCCCCTCGCAGATCTCACGAAGGGCAGACACTCCCATCAGGAATACCAGCGTTCCTTTCAGACGAACCAGCGCTTCAAAATCCAGGGAAAGCGGCTCGCCTTTTTTCTTATGTCCCGTGATGATATGCACCGATGAACACTCATTCCGGTGGGTCACTGGAATTCCATTGTAAGCCGGCACGGAAATCGCCGAGGTGACACCTGGCACCACCTCAAAAGGGATCTGATTTGCGGCAAGCAGCTCCAACTCCTCGCCGCCCCGGCCGAACAGGAACGGATCCCCCCCTTTCAGGCGGACCACCCGTTTCCCTTCTTTCGCCTTTTTCAGCAATATCTGATTGATCTCCTCCTGGGAGCGGATGTGATGGCTGGCGCGCTTTCCCACATTGATCCGTTCGGCAGACAGCGGCGCCAGGGCAAGAATCTCCGCCCCCACCAGCGCGTCGTAGACCAGAACCTCAGCGCTTTCTAAAACCGCCTTTCCCTTTAGGGTAAGCAGTCCCAAATCCGACGGTCCGGCGCCGACCAGCCAGACTTTTCCTTCTTTTCCCATCCGTTTCTCCTCCTGTACCATACCTTTTTCTGACCGATGATGATGCTGCAGAAATAGGTTTTTATATCTTCCCTTTTAACTGAATTGCCAGCGTCTCTCCCAGCTTCTCGCACTCCTCCGGCGCTCCGGTGATTTCTCCGGTCACAAAATCTGCCTTTTCCTCGCTGTAATAGAGGCCCTTTAGCCGCAGCGCACCGTCCTCGATCCTGGCGTGGGCCGCAATCGGAGAGCTGCACCCTCCGTCAAGCGTCCTCACGAAACTCCGCTCCGCCTGGGCCGCCCAGGCCGCTTCCGGATCAAAAAATCCGTCCAGATAGGAATAGTCTTCCCCGGCTCTTCCCTGAACCGCTAAAATCCCCTGCCCGGCAGCCGGAATCATTTCCTCCACGGAAAAATAACGGGAAATCCGCTCGGAAAGCCCCAGGCGCTTTAGCCCGGCAGCCGCCAGAATCAAAGCCCCGTATTCCCCCGCATCCAGCTTGCCAAGGCGGGTAATCACATTTCCTCTCACCGTGCGAAATGTCACTTCCGGATACAGCTTCTTTAACTGCACCATCCGCCGCCTGCTGGAGCAGCCCACGGGCAGAGTGCAGTCCCACTCCGTGCAGCCCTCCGGCAAAACCAGCACATCCCTCGGATCCTCCCTCCGGGAAAAGCCGAGAAGAGGCAGATTTTCCGGCACCTCCATGGGCATATCTTTTAAACTATGTACCGACAAGTCGCTGCGGCCATCCATGAGCGCCCGGTCCAATTCCTTGACGAAAAGTCCCTTTCCTCCGATCTGATCCAGCCTTCGGTCTAGAATCTTATCGCCGGTTGTCTTCATGGTCATGAGCTTCACCGGGCGCTCCGGCAGCTCTTTTCTTAGATATTCCACCACCAGCTCCGATTGGATCACCGCCAGACGGCTCTCCCTGCTTCCCACCCGTATTGGTTTCATCTGCTTTCTCAGCGCCGCCGCTGTCTCCTTTACTAGTCTATGATCGCTCCCATCCCCGGCCAGACCGAGCACCAGATCCTCCGTCTCCACAAGGGCAGGGAAAAAAAAGTCACAAAGCTCCTGGTTTGAAGCCACATTCACGGGGATCGATAAGGACTTTGCTTCCCGGCAAACCGCTTCGTTCACCTCAGCATCCCGGACCGCGGCCAAAACCAGAAAAAAACCGGCCAGGCCGCCGGGCTGATAGAGCCCCTTCTTCCAAGTGATCCGGCCGGAAACAGCCAGGTCCATCAGTTCCGGGGAAAGCTCCGGGGACCAGACCGTCACCACCGGACCAAATCCAAGGAGGCTTTTCACCCGGCGGGCCGCCACGTTTCCGCCCCCGACCACCAGAATGTGTTTTCCTTCCAGAGAAATAAAAATCGGAAACCGTTTTTTATTCATGATAAACCTTCTCCCACACCGAGAGACATTGGCGCAGCAGATCTCCGCCGCCCTCATCCCGCAGCGCAAATAAAAGCCTCCGGATCACTTTGGCGGCCGCCTCCTCGGTTCCCGCCTCCAACACCGAGCGCTCCTCGGTGGAAAGCGCCAATTTTTTCACGGTTTTTCCCATCCGCCAGACCAAATCCTCCGCCGAGGCCTGACCGACCTTCTGCACCTTTGGGATCACATCCCGGCATTCATACCAGTTGACAAACTCTTCCTGCTGCTCTTTCAGCAGACCCTCAGCCATCGCCAGCTGGTCCTGCAATTTTTTCGACTGGGGACAGACCGGGAAATGATCAATGTCATATAAGGTCACATGGGGCAGATCTTGAACCTCCGGTTCCACATCCCGCGGGACCGCCAGATCAATCAAGATCATATCGCCTTCCAGGGCAAGCGCCGCCATATCCTCATATTTGATTGTGGTGTTCGGGCTGCTGGTGGCACTGACCACCAGATCGCAGGCGGGAAGGAGCGCCATTCGCTCTCCGTAATTGATCCGCTTGCAGCCCTGTGGAATCTCCACGATTCCGCTGCGGTACTGGCGGACCGTCACGGTCACATCCGCGCCCTCTTCCACCAGAGCCAAGGCGGAGCGCTTTCCCATCTCGCCGTTTCCGATGACCATGCAGGTCTTCCCGGAAAAATCATAGCCTTTTTGCTTTAAAAATCCAATGGCGTGTTCGATGGCCGACGTGTTGGCCGTGGACATCTGCAAATTGGACTTTACTTTTTTTCCGACGGTCAAGGCCATCCGGAACAGCACTTCCAGAACTTGATCTGTGCTCTCCGCCTCCCTGGCCTGATTCCAGGCTTCCCGGACCTGGGTCAAAATCTGATCCTCCCCTAGGATCATGGATTTCAGTCCGCTGGTCAGACGAAACAGATGGGAAACCGCCTCCACCCCCGAACGGCTGACCAGATATCTGCGGTAACTTTCCCAGTCCAGTCCTTTGAGCTCGCAGAGCCATTGTTCCAGGGGAGCTCCCCAATCCTCCGGCCCGTCGATCCAAAGCTCTGTCCGGTTGCAGGTGGAGAGAACGACGCAGCCGTTCACGCCCTCCCGGCCCAACAGCTCCCTTAAAGCCTCGGCCTGTGCTTTCTTGGTAAATGAAAATTTCTCCCGTATTGGAATCGGAGCCAGCCCATGGTCGATTCCCGCCATTTGTATACTCATCTCTGGTTCACTCCCGCCCGGCTTTGATCCATCTGATAGAGAATCGCGTTGCAGATGGCGGCCGCCACATTGCTGCCGCCCTTCCGGCCGCGGGCCACGATGGCCGGCACCCCGGTTTCCAGAATCAGTTCTTTGGAGGCCACCACATTGACAAAGCCCACCGGCACGCCGATAATCAGCTCCGGCCGCAGGTTCTTTTCCTTTATCAGCTCATAGAGCCGGATCAGGGCCGTCGGCGCATTGCCGATGGCAAAAATCAAGGGCTTCCCCAAAGCAGCCGCCTTCTCCATGCTGGCCACGGCTCTCGTGGTATGGTTCTCCTTTGCCGCCTTCGCCACATCCTCATCGGACATAAAACAGTGGACTTCCCCGCCAAAAGAGGCCAGCACCTTTTTGTTGATCCCGGATTTTGCCATCTGGGTATCGCTTACAATATCCGCACCTTTCCGGATCGCTTCCATCGCACGCTCCACCGGATGATTCGAAAAGGTCAGCGTATCTGCGTAATCAAAATCCGCCGTCGTGTGAATCACCCGTTTCACCACCGGCTCTTCCAGGGGAGGAAACGTCCTCCCGTTCAATTCACTCGTTATGATTTCAAAGCTCCGGCGCTCGATCTCCATCGGAAGCACCTGTTCCAGCTCAATCTTCATCGTCCGTTCCTTCCTCCAAAATCCGATAAACCACGTCCATATCCAGATGGCGGCGCAGGGTATCCGCCAGGATATCGTACTGGGTTTCCTTGTACTCCTGATAATCCATCTGCGGCGCCGCATCAAAATCCAATCCCTTTTTCGCCGCCAGTCCCCGGACTACGGCGTGTGCAATCTCCTGCCGGTCAAAAAAGCCATGGACATAAGTGCCGTAGACGCCTTCTTCCTGGGCGCCGCCGTCCGTCTTGCGCTCCCCGGTCACCGCGTCAATCAGCTCGGTCATCGGATGCCGTTCTTCTGAAAAGGTGCTGACCCCCATGTGTATCTCATAGCCTTCCACCGAAAGGCCGGACAAGCCGGACAAAGGTCCCGGCATCTCGCCGGTCCTTCCGCTGACCCGCGTTCTGGTTTTCTCCCCGGCAAATACGGTATCCATCGGCAAGAGGCCGATGCCGCGGAGCTCGCCGCCTTCCTCAACCCCCAGCGGGTCGGACAGCGACCGGCCCAGCATCTGGAATCCTCCGCAGATACCAAATATCACCGTTCCTGCCTGATGCGCTTTCAAAATGGCTGCTTCCAGCCCGTTTTGGCGAAGCCAGAGCAGATCTCTCATGGTGTTCTTTGTGCCGGGCAGCAAAATCATATCCGGGTTTTTTAGTTCATCCACACTCTTTACATAGCGGACCGAGACGCCGGACAGGCTCTCCAAAATATTAAAATCCGTAAAGTTTGCAATTCTCGGAAGCCGGATCACCGCAATATCCACGGCCTCCACCGCCCCGTTTCCAACCAGGCGCTCCGACAAACTGTCCTCGTCTTCCACATCGATCTGCATATAAGGGATGACGCCGACCACCGGGATTCCCGTCCGCTCTTCCAGCATCCGGATGCCCGGATCCAGGATCGTCTTGTCTCCGCGGAATTTATTGATGATCAGTCCTTTGATCCTGGCCTGCTCGTCGGGCTCCAAAAGCGATACGGTTCCTACCAACTGGGCGAACACGCCGCCGCGATCGATATCCCCTGCCAAAAGCACCGGGGCTTTCGCCAGCTTCGCCATGCCCATATTGACCAGGTCGTCCGCCTTCAGGTTGATCTCCGCCGGGCTCCCGGCCCCTTCCAACACTATAATATCATATTCCGACGCCAATGTCTCATACGCTTTTTTAATATCCGGGATCAGCTTTTTCTTATAGGTAAAATAGTCGCGGGCGCTCATGTTGCCCAGGACCTCCCCGTTTACGATCACCTGGGACCCCATATCGTTGGTGGGTTTTAACAGAATCGGGTTCATGTACACATGGGGGCGGATTCCGGCCGCCTCCGCCTGCATCACCTGAGCCCGCCCCATCTCTAAACCCTCCTCGGTGATAAAAGAATTCAAAGCCATATTCTGGGATTTAAAAGGGGCCACCTTGTACCCGTCCTGATGGAAAATCCGGCAAAGCCCGGCTGCCAGCAAACTTTTTCCTGCATTGGACATGGTCCCCTGAATCATAATCGACTTAGACATGTGCGCTCGCTCCTTTCTTTTGCCGCCTCACGGCTCCATCCTCTCCCGGAACACCTGCAGCAGACGCAGGTTCTCCTCCCGGGAACGCACCGCAATGCGGTAATAGCCTGGACGCAGTCCCCGGTAATTGCTGCAATCCCGGATCAAAATGCCTTTCCTTTTACTAAACTCCACCAGATCCTCCGGTCCCTCAAAGAAGATAAAATTCGCTTTGGAACCATAGATCCGAAAGCCTAGAGCCGAAAGCCCCTGCTTTAAAAACCGCCGTTCCTCCCGGAGCAAAGCCTGAAACCGGCGCACATACCCGGTTTCCTTTAACGCTGCAATCCCTGCCATCTGAGCCGGAACCGACACATTCCAGGGCTGCATCACCTGCTTCATCTGCGCCAGAAAATCCGCATCGCTGCACAGGCCGTAACCGAGCCGAAGCCCTGCCATGGCATAAAGTTTAGTGAACGCTTTCAGGATAAAAAGTCCGGGATGATCCCCCAGCATCGCCTTGGCCGAAGCACGTTCTTCCTCGTCGACGAAGTCCAGAAAACACTCGTCCACAACGCAGAACGCACCGGCCGCCTCACACTGCGCCAGAAGCTTTCGCAAAAAGGAACCGGATGCCGTCTGTCCCGTGGGATTGTGGGGATTACAGAAAAAGACCAGGTCGATCCCCGGCTCGATTTGCGAGAGTGTCTCCTCCTGGGGGCGAAAGTCCTCCTCCCTGCGCAAAGGCAGGAAGGTGATCTCACAGCCCACAGTCCGCAACGCCTGCTCATACTCATAAAACCCCGGCGACCAAAGCAGGGCTTTCTTCGGCTTTTTTGCCAGCGCCAGGCCGAAAATCAAATCCGCCGCTCCATTGCCGCAGAGGACGGATTCCGCCGGGACCCCTTCGGAAAGGCTGATCGCCTCCCGAAGCTTTCGGCAGAAAGGATCCGGATAATGCTCCGAGGCGTCCACGCCGGCCTTTGCCGCCTGCCGCACCGCCTCCGGCATCCCAAGAAAATTTAGGTTGGCGGAAAAGTCCAGTTCCACCTCATTGCCGTAAATATCGCCTCCATGGACGTGCATGGCGTTCCTCCTAAAGTTCTAAAATAAATATAACAATCCTCTGACCGCTGCCACCGCTGCCATCGCCAGACAGGACGTAGCGATCATCAGCCGGTTCGCCCTGGGGATATCCGCGGTCAAGATCGTCCGGTCCGGATCCCCAATGGTCTTTTTCTTGTGCAGGACGCCAAAATAGTAGGCGTCCCCGGCCAGTTCCACCCCCAGGGCCCCGGCCATCACCGCTTCGGTCTGGGCTGAATTCGGGCTTGCGTGGTTCAAACGGTCCCGCTTGTAGATGCGCCATGCGTTTGAACCGTCAAGACCGGTCAAATAGCAGGCGGCCGTCATCAAGAACGCGGCAAGCCTTGCCGGAATATAATTCAACACGTCGTCCAGCCGCGCCGCCGCCCGGCCGAAAAACAGATATTTTTCATTCTGATAACCCACCATGGAATCCATCGTATTGACTGCTTTGTAAAAAAATCCGGCCAGTGCGCCGCCGCAGGCCATGAACAAAAGCGGCGCGATCACCCCGTCGGAGGTATTCTCCGCCACCGTCTCCACCGTGGCTTTTACCACGCCTTCCTCAGACAAGTTTTCCGTATCCCTCCCCACAATCATGGAAACCGCCTTCCGGCCCGCCGGCAGCCCCTTTCGTTTCAGGGCTTCGTAGACCTTCATGCTCTCATCCCTCAGCGAACGGGCCGCCAAAAGCTGATAACAAAACAGGGCTTCCACCGCGATACCGAGGACCGTGTGAACCCGGTAGGCGATCCAAAGCAGAAAAGCAGGCGGGATCAGCGTGTAGACAATCACACCCAAAACCAAAAAAATCCCCCCGGCCATCTCCCCTTGCTGGGTCTTCGGAAACGCTCTCCGCAAAATCCGTTCCCACCTGGTAATCAGCCACCCGATCCCCCGCACCGGATGCCACAAAAAATGGGGATCCCCGAAAAGCAGGTCCAGGAAAAAGCCCAAAAGCAGGGCGATGCCTGCCGTTTCCATTCTCGTCATTCCAAACTCCCGTCATTTCATCCTATTTTTATGATGCCGCGGATTCTTTGCACCTTGTGCCCCGGCATCATTTGATCTTTTGTGCCAGACCGCAGGCCACCCGGTAAACGTCCTTCGCCTGTCCGGCCAGCCGGCAGGACAGCCGGCCTGCCGTTTCCCGGAATTTCCGGTCGAAAGCGTCCATCGGAACCAGGCCGCAGCCGATCTCCTCGGTCACCACGACCAGCTCCTGATTCTCTTTGATCATCCGCTCCACCGCTGCTTCCGCATCCGCTCCTTCGACGAGCAGACGCCGGATCATGGCAGGAAAATGGGAAAGAATATCCACCTGCCGCCAATCCTCGGCCGCTCCGTTTTCCCCTTTCCAGATCACCGGGGAAGATTTTCCCGCCAGAGTCCGGGCAAAATCCAGTTTGCCCTGATAAGCGCCGCCGGTCACCAACTGCATCAAACCGCCTCCTTCCCGCCTCTCATCCGCGATTTGCTTTTCGCTTCCTTTCCACCAAACCGGGACGCCATGGACGGACTCCACCACCAGGTCCGCCTTCTCAGCCAGCCAGGCGCCAGCTCCTGCCATCACCTTTAAATAAGTCTCCGTCTCTCCCTCGTAGCGAAGGCCGTCCCCGAACACGTCGTTGGAGACCACGATCAGGGAATCCGCCTGCTCCGCCAAATGGGACAGTCCGGCAAGGACCGCCGCAAGCGGCTCCTTCCGGCGTCCCTCCGGCAAAAACATCTCGTTGGCCGTCAGGTTGGAGAGGCATTCCAGCAGGACGGTGGCGCGGTCTGGCAGCTTCCAGTCTTCGAGGCGGACATACCGTTCCTCGGTCTGAAATCCTTTTCCGCTCCGAAGCCTCCGGTGGCGTAAAATTCTATTTTTACTTTCCGCATCCCCTGCCGCCATGGTGGCCAGGTAAATCAGGGGGCCGCGGCAGAGCCGGACCGCCAGGTTTTCCGCAAACGCCGACTTTCCGCTGCCGCTTCCCCCGTAAATGATTCCAATCATTTCCTCGTTCCCTCCGGCGAACTGGAACCTCTCATCAAGAAAGAGGCTGATAAGCTTCGATCTCAATCTGATCAAAGGTGCTCATCTCGTCATAGACAGCAAGGGCCATATCCAGAATCGGGAACAGGGCCACCGCCCCGGTCCCCTCGCCGAGACACATATTGCAGGTCAGGAAAGCGCTGACCCCCAGGGCGTCCAAAATCATCTGGCCCGCCGGTTCATTGGACACATGGGAGGCAATCAAATATTCCTGTACGCCGGGACAGAGCCGGACCGCCGTCAGGGCCGCCACACCGGAGATGAATCCATCGATCACCACCGGGATCCTCTCCGCCGCACAGCCGAGGAAGACCCCGGTCAGCCCTGCAATATCGAAACCGCCCACCTTGGCCAAGACATCGATGGGATCCGACGGGTCCGGCCGGTGAAGGGCGATCCCATCCTTAATCACTTGAATCTTCTTCTCCAGGCCGGCGCTGGTCAGTCCTGCGCCCTTTCCTGTCACAGTTTCCGGCGCTGCGTCAAGAAACACCGATGCGATGGCGCTGCTGGTGGTCGTATTCCCGATCCCCATCTCCCCGGTGGCTAAAATCCGGTAGCCCTGCGCCTTCAATTCTTTTACCTTCCCAATACCAGCCTCGACGGCCGCCACGGCGGCTTCTCTTGTCATGGCCGGTTCCTTGGTAAAGTTTTTCGTGCCGTAAGCTGTCTTACAGCGCTCCACCCGCGTATCCTTTACCATCCCGGTATCCATCGGAAAAAGCTCCGCCCCCGCCGATTTTGCCATGATGGCAACGCTGGTCTTGCCGTCCAGGAAATTTTCTGCGACAATGGCCGTGACCTCCTGGCCGGTCTGTGTCACGCCTTCTTCCACGATGCCATTGTCTGCGCAGCAGATCACCACGCCTTTTTTATCCAGGCTGACCTGATGGGTGCCGCAGATCCCAGCGATCTGCACGATCCCGTCTTCCAGCTTCCCCAAACTCCGCAGGGGCTTTGCAATGCTGTCCCAGCGCATCCGGCACTGATCCTCGGACCGTTTGTCTCTCGGTCCGATTTTACTGATGGTCTCTTCGATAAGCATATTCGCTTCCTCTTTTCAAAAAGTGATAGACTGCCTCTGGGTTGGAGTAATAATAAAAATGAGGGAATCCGGCCGCCAAGTTTTCTCCCCCCTGCACGCACTCCCAGACAGCATGCCGCACCGGCTTTTCCGCTGTAAACGCATCCCCGCAGTCAGTGCTGTCGAAATAGTGGAATTCATGGCCTTTCAGCTTGGTCCCCGCCGGACCGAACACGGTCTCCCGCCGGGAAGTCAGCTCCACATACCCGAACCGGCTGAGATGTCCGGTGTGGTAGCCTTTTCCCGGAAGGAATCCTACCATCTCATGGGGAAACCTTCTCATATCCTCCAACTCATTCTGGAGATATAAAAAACCGCCGCACTCCGCCGCGCATGGCATTCCGCCCTCCAATGCCCTTCCGATCTGCTCCCGCATAGCCGTATTTTGCTCCAGCCGGGTAGCAAAAAGTTCCGGATAGCCACCGCCGAGGATCAAGCCGTCCAGTTTTTCCGGGAGCGCCGCATCTTTCAGGGGCGAAAATTCCACCAGCTCCGCTCCCATCTTCCGGAGAAGCTCTAAATTGTCTTCATAATAAAAGCAAAAGGCCGCATCCCTGGCAACGCCGATACGAACCGGTTCCTCCAGTCTCGGAAGCTCCGGCTCCGAGGCAGAAAGCTCCGGTGCCTGTTCCGCAAGGGAAATCAGGGCCTCAAAATCCAGACTCTTTTCCAGAATCTTGGCCAGCCCCGAAAGCTTTTCCTGAAGCCCCTCCACCTCATCCGGCGTCACCAGGCCCAGATGGCGGCTTTCAATGGCATAATCTTTCAGATTCGGCACGTATCCCAGAACCGGAACGCCGCACTCTGCCTCCACGACCGCCTTTAATTCTTCATAAATTTTAGGGGAAACCTGATTGAAAATCACGCCCCGGATTCCGGAATCCGGCCGAAAGGAGGTGAAGCCTTTCACCAGGGCCGCCAGGGACAAACTCATCCCTTTTCCGTTTACAATCAGCACCACCGGCGTGCCGGTCACACGGGCCAGCTCATAGGAGGATGCGCCGGGCGTTGTCCCGCCGACTCCGTCGTAATAGCCCATGACCCCTTCCAAGACGGCGATATCCGCGTCCCGGCTGTTCTCGGCCAGGAGATACCGGGTCAGCTTTTCCCCGGTAAAAAAAGTGTCCAGATTCCGGGAACGTGCCCCGATCACTCTCGTATGAAACATCGGGTCAATGTAATCCGGTCCGCATTTAAACGAAGAGACCGTATATCCCCGGTCCATAAGGGCCCGCAGGATTCCACAGGTCAATAACGTCTTTCCGCTCCCGCTGGAAGCGGCTCCAAAAAGGACTCTGGGAAGCTTCAATTTTAATCCCCCTTTCCGGTAAAAGAAAAAATCGTCACCGGGTTCGCCCCGGTCATCAAATGATAAGCCCCAAGTGACCTGGCTTTAGCCACAGCCACCTGCGCCACATCCAAATCGTCCACCGGATGATTTTTCAGCCAGGCCGTCATCTCTGCCGCAGTCTCCAAGGTCACGGCGTTTAAAACCACCCGCACGCCGGGGTTCTTTTCCAACAAAAGATCCAGGATCTCCGCCAGGTTTCCGGAGCTTCCTCCGATAAATGCGTGGGTCGGGGACGGCAATTCCCGCAGAGCTTCCGGTGCGGTTCCGGCCACCGGAACCAGATTCCAGACGCCAAGCCGCCTTTTGTTTTCTTCCAACAAAGCCAGCGCCTCTTCCTTTTTCTCCACCGCATAGACCATGCCCTCCGCCGCCTGGCGGGCCATCTCTGCGGCCACGGATCCGGTGCCGGCGCCCACATCATAGGCCACCGCCCGCTTCGTCAGGCGCAATTTGGATAGAGAGATCTCCCGGATTTCTTCCTTGGTCATCGGCGCGTTCCCCCGAAGGAATGCTTCATCCGGCAGGCCGTGGGTCACCACAAAGGCCTCCGCCTCCGGGTTTTCGATCAGCATCACCTGCAACCCCTTCCAGTCCCCCGCCGCGATCTCCGCCGGGCTTCCGGAGACAATCCGCTCTTCGGGATAGGAAAGCTCCTGCCCCACGGTCACCCGAACGTGGGAAAGGCCAAACTCCAGCAATGTCCGGCAGATGTCCGCGGCGCTGCACTCCGTTCCGCCCGCCAAAGTGAACACGCGGAAATGTTCCCGCACCGCCGCAGGCAGGTTCGCCGTCCGTCCGTGGAGGCTGAGAAGCTTCACATCCTCCCAGGGAATTCCAAGTTTCGCGCAGAAAGAAACCGGCGAGGAGATGCCGGGAATCAGGCGGATCTTCCAGTCAGGGAGCTGTTCCAACAGTTTTTTCGCCCCGCTGTAAAAGCCCACGTCGCCGGACATGCCGACCGCAAGCCGTTTCCACTCCGGGTGAGCCTTGGCGCAGGCCTTAATGGCATCCGCCCGGTAAGCCTTTTCCATGGGTTTTCCAAAATAAGAAAGCGATTCCAAAAGCCGTCCGGCTCCGAAAATCACATCCGCTTCCCGGAAAGCCGATTCCGCCTCCCCGGTCAGGGAACCCGGACCGCCCATGCCGGTGCCGGCAATCGTAAGAACCGGAGGGTGATCCTCCGCCGGAGCCGTTTCTTTTTCTTCCCGGCAGGCGTCCGCAGAAATCCCCAGCATCCTTTCTACTTCTTCCAGGGAATACCCGCTTTCCTTTTTCGGCCGCCGCACCAAAATGACCTTTGCCCCGGCCGCCTTGGCCGCCCGGAGCTTTTCCGGAAAACCGCCGGCTTTCCCGGATTCTTTTGTCACCATGTATGTTGCCTGAACCTGCTTCAGCAGGGCAATGTTCAGCTCCTCGCTAAAGGGGCCCTGCATGGCAATCAAATTTCTCCCCTCAAAACCCAGCCTCCGGCATTCTGCCACGGCCTCCTCGGTGGAGAGCACCCGCGCAAACAACCGTTCCCGGTAACCCGTCAGCGCCGTATATTTGGAAAGCTCTTTGCTTCCCGTGGTGACGAGCACATTTCCCTCGGTTTCTTCCAGAAACCGCACCGCCTCCTCCACAGAATCCACCGGAATGCAGTCCGGATCCGCGGCCTCCTCCGCCCGGAGCAGACGCAGATAAGGCAGGCCGCACGCCTCGCAGGCTGCCTGGATATTTTCCGAAACCACCGCCGCGTAAGGGTGGGTGGCATCCACCACCTGAGAAAATTCCTCCTGGCGCATCAAAGCTTCCATCTCCGCTTCGGTCAGACGGCCCGCCATTTTCCGGACAAACTCTCCTTCCGGCAAAAGGGTTTCCCCGTATTCCGTCGCCACACAGACACAGGCGGGAATTTTTTCCTGTTCCATCCGTTCCGAAAGCCGCCGTCCCTCGCTGGTTCCCGCGAACAGCAGTATTTTTTTCATAAGCGGTATCCTCTCGGCGTCACCATCCGGCCGCCGACCACCTTGGTCTGGGAATTTCCGATAAACACGGTCGTAAACATATCCACCGAGGTGGTTTTGAGCTGTTCCAGGGTAAGAACCGTCTGTTCCTCCCCGTCACGGCCGATATTCTTTACGATGCCGCAGACCGTACTTCCCGGCCGGCTGCGCAGAATCAGGCTGCAGGCGCGCTCCAAGTAGTCGTGTCTTTTTTTGCTGGACGGATTATAAAGACAGATCACAAAATCTGCCTCCGCCGCGGCCAACAGACGTTTTTCAATCTTTTCCCAGGGCGTCAGCAGATCGCTGAGGCTGATCACGGCAAAATCATGGATCAGCGGCGCTCCGAGCACCGAAGCGCCCCCGATGGCCGCGGTCACGCCGGAGATCAGCTCCACCGGAATCTCCGGATACTGCTCGCCGATCTCCAATATCAGGCCGCTCATCCCGTAAACCCCGGCGTCCCCGCTGCAAATCATCGCTACTGTTTTTCCTTTCGCCGCCTCGGCAAACGCCAGCTCGCAGCGGTCCACTTCCTTGGTCATCGGGGTTGTCAGAAATTCCTTATCGGAAAAATGCTCCCGGACCAAATCGACATAGACCGTGTAGCCCACGATGGTATCGCAGGTTTTCAGCGCCTCCGCTGCGCGGATTGTCATCTCTTCATACCGGCCGGGCCCGATCCCGACCACGATCACTTTACCCAAAATAAATCCTCCTGTTTTCTTCCGCCACCGCGACGGTCACGCCGTCCGACGCCTGCTTTCTCACCAAAAGCCGTCCATGCGATGCTTTTACTGCCGCCCGTTCACAGACGTTGTCTACGCCGGTGGTCTGCTTGACAAACGGGGAAGCGGTAAAGGCGCCTTCCACCGCCAACAGTTCCTCCGCCGTGAAATAGCGGACCGGCCAGCCCTGCTCTTTGCAGTAGGCGGCCAGGCCCTCCTCCTCTTTCTTGATATCAATCGTCGCCGCGCAGCGAACCGCTTCCGGGGCCAAATTCTGCTCCCGAAGGACTTGCTCTGCAAAAGCAGCGATGGCCGCCTTGCTTTTTCCTCTCCGGCAGCCGATCCCGATCACCAGGGAGCGGGATAAAAAGACCGGCCTCTTTGACCGCCGGACGCCCACCTCGATTTGAAGCCTTGCTGCTTCCCCTCCAGATAGTTCCTCCGGCACCGTCCCGTCCACAGGATAGGGGCAGGAAAAACCGATCTTCTCCCCAGCCAGAACCGCAGCCGAGATTTCCTTCGCATAAACCAGAGAAGGGAGAAGCAAACCGTTTGCCTTGGCCCAGACATCCACGGAGAATTTGCCCTGGACATCGGTGGCCGTCGTGATCACCGCCTGGCCTCCCAAGATCTCCGCCACTTCCCTGGCCAGCGCATTTCCGCCGCCTAGATGACCCGATAGGAGGGATATCGCAAACTCGCCCTTTTCATCGGCAACCACCACGGCGGGGTCCTTGGTCTTTGTCCGGACAAACGGCGCAATCAGGCGCACGGCAATCCCGCAGGCCCCGATGAAAATCAGGCCGGAGCAGTCCTGGAACCGCAGGCCGCACCACTCGGAAAGCCCCTTGTCCCAAACCGAACACTCCGGAAATTCCCCAGCCCACTTGGGCAGGCACCAGTTCTCCGCCTGATATCCCCGCTGATTCAGTTCCCCGGCCAGCCGTTCTGCCAGCCGCCCTCCGGAACACGTAAAGCTGATGACCGCGCATTTCATGGCTGCACCTCCGATCAGGGTTGGCTGGCCTTCCGGAACTCCGTGGTGAAGGCAGGATTATAAAGCTCCGACCTCTGGTAGCCGCTCTGCGCCACCACGTCGCCGATCACCATCAGGGCCGTCTTTGTGATTTGGTTTTCCTTGGCCGCCTCGGCCAAAGTGGCCACCGTACAGCGCACGGTCTTCTCATCCTCCCAGGTCGCCTTGTAGACGATGGCAGCCGGCGTCTCCGGCTCATAGCCACCGGCAATCAGCTCCTGGCTCAGCTCCTCCAAAAGGCCGGTGCTCAAAAAGACCACCATCGTCGCCCGGTGCGCGGCAAAAGAGGCAATGCTCTCCCGCTCCGGCACCGGCGTCCTTCCGGCCATCCTGGTGATGATCACGCTCTGGGAAATTCCAGGCAGCGTGTACTCCATCTCTAAAGCCGCCGCGGCGCCGCAAAAGGAGCTGACGCCAGGGCAGACTTCATAGGCAATCTTTTTTTGATCCAGCAGATCCATCTGCTCCCGGATCGCTCCATAAAGGCAGGGATCGCCGGTGTGAAGGCGGACCGTCTTCTTACCCTCGGCTTCCGCCTGCTCCATCACGGAAAACACCTCTTCCAAAGTCATCTTCGCGCTGTTATAGATCTCGCATCCGTCTTTCGTTTCCTTCAGCAATTCCTGGTTCACCAGAGAACCGGCGTAAATCACCACATCGGCCTCCCAAAGCAGTCTTTGGCCCCGCACCGTGATCAAGTCCGGCGCGCCGGAACCTGCTCCGACAAATGAAATCATGATTGTCCTCCTTCCGGTTCCTTCACAATAATCAGGGAGTAATACCCGGCGTCTTCCGGTATCTCATCCGCGCTGCGGTAAATTCTCTCCTCAGCCATCCCGCAGTTTTCAATCATAGAAACGGAAGACGGCAGCTGTTGTAACTGTTGCTTTACCTGGCCCATCTTTTTCCCGGCCTTCATCAAGACCCTTGTCCCCGGCAATTTCAGCGCTTCTTCCACCGGGTAGGAGGAAGGGATCACGTGGAGCAGATCCGCCTTCTCCACCAGTCCCATGTTCATCCGCGCCGCCACCGCGCAAAAGGAAGGAATTCCGCTGACAATCTCCGTCGGGAAACCGTCCGCCCCGACCAGACGGTGGATATAAAGATAGGTAGAATAGACCGTCGGATCTCCCAGCGTCAAAAATGCCACGTTCTTCCCCTGGTTTAACTCCTGCTCCACCATCTGAGCGCCCAGGCGGTGGCTTGCCTGAAGTTTTTCTTTGTCTTTCGTCATCGGCATGTCAACGGCAAGCACATCCTTTTTTTCCAGCTCCGGATACGCCTTTTTTACGATCTGATAAGCAACGCTTTCTTCCTTCTGCCTGGCCGGTACAGCGATTACCTCCGCCTCCCGGATCAAGCGCAGCGCCTTTATGGTCAGCAGTTCCGGATCCCCCGGCCCCACGCCGATTCCGTACAAGGTTCCTCTCATTCCTGTCCTCCTTTGCTTCTTTTCTTCTGATTTTTCAGTATGTCCCAAAGCCGGTCCGCGGAAGGCGAACGACCCAGCTCCCCGCGGCGGCTGGAAAATAAAATCGCTCCAATCTCCAGCCTGTCGTACGCCCGGTGCCTCAGGTAAAATTCGACTTTTTCCACAACAGTCTCCATCACTGTGTCCAACACTCCGGCCTCCGCCAGGATATCCAGCGCATCCTCGGTGGTGACGCTTGCCATCACTCGCTTTAGGAGGGACGTGTCCGCCCCTGCCAAAGCTCCGTGGGCCGCCAGAATCTCCAACCGGCTGTCCGCCTCGCGGGAATGGGTGTTCATGATCCCCCCGGCCACTTTAATAAACTTACCAATATGGCCGACGAATAAAATCCCCCTTACGCCCAGCTCCACCGCAATGTCCACGGTCCGTCCCACATAATTGCTGCACTTAACCGCTTCTTCCAGGTTCAGCTCGCCGCTCTCACGGATAAAATCCATACCGTAATTGCCCGGCGCGATCAGGAGATACTCCCGTCCTTCCGCGGCTCTCATCCGCATCTCCGCCTCGATGGTGGCAACCAGAGCTTCCTCGCTCATCGGCTCCACAATGCCGCTGGTGCCGAGAACCGAGATCCCTCCTTCAATGCCCAAACGGGGATTAAAGGTTTTCTCCGCCAGCCGCATCCCGTCCGGGATGGCGATCACCACCCGAAGGCCGTTTTCGTATTCCAAGTCCTCTCGAACCGATTCCACTGCCTCCCGAATCATCTGGCGCGGCACCCGGTTGATGGCTGCATTCCCCACCGGCTGGTCTAATCCCGGTTTGGTTACGCGTCCAACCCCCACTCCCCCATCGATTTCGATCTCATTCCCACCAATTTTCTCCACATATGCGTATATCAACACTCCGTCGGTGACGTCCGGGTCATCTCCGGCATATTTTTTCACCGCACAGATAGCCCGCCCATCCTCACAGGTGCTTTCCTCCACCGGGAGATTCAGCCGGATTCCTTTTGGGGTCAAAATTGAGACCGACGGCACCGGCCGTCCGGTAAGCAAAAGCTGCGCGGCTGCGCAGGCGGCTGCGGCTGCGCAGGTACCGGTGGTGTAGCCAAAAGCCATGCGTTTGTTGTTTTTAATAGCGACGTACTCTTCAATTCCTGTTTTCATTTGATCCTCTTTCTGTCCCGAAAGAATAGAGTTGTAGGAACGGACAGAAAAAGCCCTCTTTCTCCGCGCAGAAGAAAGGGGGCAACACTTCCTTTTCCGATTCCAGGGCCGCGTAGAATGGTCAAGCACAGGTTTCAGGCAGGTCTTCTGACTCAAAGCTCTCCCTCCGCCGCCTTCCCGGCAAACCGGTGGCCTATGACGGAAGCACTTTTTACAGCGACGGGCTCGTACAGGAATTTCACCTGTTTCCCTTTTCACAGCCAACTGTGGCTGCACCTGAATCCCACAAATTATCTCGCCTCGAATCGTGGCGAATCTCAGATTAGTTTATCATTTTCTAAAGGGGCTGTCAATAAAAGCTGTCCGCTGCGATAACATATATTCGGAATTACCGATGATCCCGTTAAAAATAGATTTTTCCAAAAAAATCCGTCATGAATCCTTCTCCCGGATTCATGACGGATTTCTAATTCCTATACTCGATATAATTTCCCCTGCCGCTCCGCATCCGTAAGCAGTTCTTTCAGACGGCGGTTGCAGGATCCGATCTCCGCTCCGGCATCCACTACCCGGCGGCACCTCTGAATCAGATTCACTGCCTTTTCATAGGCGTCGTCCCCGATTTCACAAAACGGCTTCTCCGCCACCACCTCCGAAGCCAGGAGCCTGGCCAGCTGATAATCAATATCATTGGTGTACAAAATCCCGGCTCCAAAGGGAATGTCTTCTTTCTGGAGCCTCCGATAAACCGGGATCCCTTTTCCGCAGGAAGAAATCACAAATACCTCCGGCTCTCCCTGAGGCCTTGGAAGCTCGATGCTCCCGAAACAAGGGTCAAAATAACCGTTGTCAATCCCGTACAGCTCCCGAATTGTTTCCTCCTGAAAGATTTCCTCCGGAACTCCGTACTGAAAAATCCGGTCTCCTTTGACACAGAGCACCTTGTCCGCCAGCTTCTCCGCCAAATCGATCTCATGGAGTGAGAGAATCACCGTAATCTGCTTCTCTTTGGCCATTTTCCTTAAGATAGACAAAAGTTCCAGCTTATAGCGGACGTCCAGAAAGGAAGTGGGCTCGTCCAACACGATGGTGTCCGGCTCCTGGCAGATCGCTCTGGCAAGCAGGATCCGCTGCCGCTGTCCATCGCTGATTGCGTTGAATTCCCGGCTTTCCAGCTCCTTTGCATGAACGGCCTCCATGGCTTCGTCCACCTTCACCTCGTCCTCCCTGGACAAAATTCCAAGCTTCCCCGTATAGGGATAACGGCCTGTCGCCACGACGTCCCGGCAGGTCATTAGCTCCGGCTTCATCTGCTCCGTCAGCACCACCGCCACCTGCGTGGACAGACTCCGGTAAGACAGCTCCGATAATTTCTGGTCATTGATGGATACATTTCCATCGATCATGGCCAAATGCCTGGTGATGGTCTTTAAGATCGTAGATTTCCCCGCCCCGTTCGGGCCGATCAGCGCCACAATCTCCCCCTTCTCGATGGACAGGGAGATATCCTCGATAAGGGGGCGTCCCCGATATCCGACCGCCAGGTGATCCAACTGAAAATAACTTCCCGCCATGGCTATCTGCCCCCCTTCTGCCTCAGCATCATGAAAATCACGATGGGCGCTCCAAAGATAGAGGTAACCGTACTGATGTTTAATTCCATGGGCGCAAAGGCCATCCTGGCAATCAGATCACATACCATGCAAAAGACCGCGCCTCCCAGAAAGGTCGCGGGAATCACCACCAGCGGCCTGGCCGTATTAAGGCTCCTCTTAATCAGGAAGGGCACCGCGATGCCCACAAAAGAAATCGGTCCGGCAAAGGCCGTGACGCAGGCCGACAGAATGCTGGAGAGCAGAATCAAAGCGATGCGGAACCGTTTAATGTTGACGCCCATGCTTTGGGCATATGCTTCTCCCAACTGGTACGCGCCAATGGGTTTTGACATGAGAATGGTGAGAAACAGCGTAATTCCCACGATCATCACCGATACCGATACATTGCTCCAGCTCATCCCGGAAAAACTGCCCAGGGACCAGCCATGAAGGTTCACGATGTCCGAATCCTCCGCAAAGGTGACAATAAAATCCGTCACGGCAGAGCAGATGTAGCCGATCATAATCCCGGCCACCAAGAGGGTCGCCATGTGCTTGATCCGCTTGGACACCAGAAGAATAAAACCAATGGAAATCAGCGAACCGATAAACGCGGCGAAAATCAAGGCATAGGAGGACACGGAGCTGCTTATTTTCAGGAAGTAAATCATCGTCAGCGCCACAACCATCTTTGCTCCGGAGGAGATTCCCAGAACAAAAGGACCTGCGATGGGATTTCCAAAAAAGGTCTGCAGGAGAAAACCGGACAGAGACAAAGCGCCTCCCAAAATAGCCGCCATGAAAATACGGGGCAGCCGGATCTTCCAAATGATATTGGACTCTACCCCTTCCTCAGCGCCGCCAAAGAGGATTTTCAAAATTTGCCCGACCGAAATCTGGACATTACCCGTATTGACGTTCCAGACAACAATGATACAAAAGGCGGCGGTCAGAATCGCAAAAACTGCTGCGTACCGGCTCCTCCTCCGGATCCTGTCTCTGGGAAGCTCCGGCCTTGCTTCTATGGAGTTTTCTTCTCTCATTCCTCTTCCCCTGTCACTGAATCTTATGAATAAAAGTCATCTGGCTTTCGTCACCGTCCGTCAGCATCAGATGGATGTCACGGATCAAATTTCCCACGGTGCCGGTGGCCTGATAGAGGGATTTTCCCGTGCTCCAGACATTTCCCTCCTTCACGGCCTTAAAATCGGAAAACAGCTCGCTTTTTGCCAGGAGTTCCTCTACGGTCGTGATGGGGGTGTCGATACTGGCATTGTAAATCAGGTAATCCGCGTTCACCGCCGTCGCATAAAACTCTTCCATGGTCAGAGGCACCGAAGCGCTTCCGCCCTCCACCTCCGCCAAATCGGCGAAGCTATAGCGGCCTCCCGCCAACTCAATCATCTTGGGAATATAATCGTCCGCCTTTCTCACCACCACAGATCCATCCGTGCTGACATAGAAATAAACGACTGTTTTCTCCGTGTTGGGAAAATCTTTCAGCTCCCCGATCACTTTGGCCTGTTCTGCAAAGAAAGCATTTGCTTCTTCTTCCTTATCCACGAGTACGCTGTAAAGCTTAATCCACTCCGTCCGCCCCAATGGATGGGTTTCATAGCTGGAACGATCGATGAAAACCGGAATGTCCAGCATCTCGATCATCTCCTGAACCTTGGGGGCATGGAGGATCATCGTAGATTCAATGGCAAGATTGCAGCCTTCGTCCACCAACATCTCATAATCGGGTTCACTGTACTTACCGGCAAACTGAATCCGTCCTTCCTCCATGGCCGTCACTGCATGGTCGATGTACCAGCCGGACGCCGCCGTTCCCGTCATCTTGATCGAATCCAGCGCATCCATGGCGTCAAAAAGGGCCATGGCGGAGGTAGCTGCCAGGTAGATATGATCCAAAGGCTGCTGCAATACAATGATGTCCTCATCCAGGGAATCCGGCACCGGCTGATTTTCCGGAACCACCAGATATCTGGCGCTGTTATGGACATCGATCAGTCCATAGCCGCCTTCATAATAATAGACGTTAAATTCCTTTGCATACAGCAGTTCCATGGACGATTCATAGGTAAGGCCGGCTATTTCCGGTGCGCCGCCGCTCTCGGCCGCCCCTGTTTTTTCAGCCGCCGTTGTCCCGGCCGCTGTTGTCGGTTCTTTCTGGGTTTCGGCTGTTGTCTCCGCCGCAGAAGCCGCCTGCGTCTCTTGAGCCGGCGTTTCTTCTGTTTCGTTTCCCGCTTTCTGGCCGCAGCCCCCCAAAAGGAGGACTGCAGCCAACAAAAGCGCTGTAATCTGGCTTAACTTTTTTCTCATGATCTGTTCTCCTGCTGCGCGGCTTCTTTCACAGCCGTCTCATAGAGCTGGTCGGTTTTTTCTTCACAGCCGAAAAGCACGCCGTAAACCTTAATCCACTCCAGTTTTCCAAGATCGGTCTTTTCATCGGCAGAGCGGTCAAGAATTACCGGAATCCCGAACATGGCCAGATTCCCGGTCTGCTCCTCGAAACGCTCGGTCTGCTCTTCTACCGTGAGTTTTTCTACTCCGGCCGCAGCTCCAGCTTCCCCGGCATTCTGCTTTGCAGCCGCCTCCGGACTCATTTTGCTGTCCTTTGAATCCGCTGTCCCTGCCGTTTCCTGTCCGTCCTCTGCTCCCGCCTCTTCCTCTCTTGGAAGCAGGCCGGCAGGAAGAATCGCCAGATTGACTTCTTTTTTGATCAAGGCCTTGTAATCCGGCTGATCGAAAAGCCCGCCAAAAATAACCTCTGCTTCTTGCTCTCCATCCTTTGCCGTCATTTTTTCTGCGATGGAATCAATCGTACAATCCTGCTGCTCGCAGCCAACTGCCACAAGATTGTCCAGGATACCCAAAGTTTCCATCGTTTTCAGAATGTCATCGGAAGCGGCATAGGTCTTATCCACCGGCATCCTTACGACGATCATATCCTGTTCCAGGCCAACCGGTATCTCCGTATTCTCCGGGACAAGAAGGTATTTTACGACATTTCCTTTGTAAAGCTCCGCGGCAATCTCGTTTTCATTGGGAACAAGCTCCTCGCCGTCCTCGGCAGCCGCCGCCCCGGCATCCGTCTTCGCCTTTTCCTTGGCGGCGTCTTTTGCGGTATCCGCCTGTTCGCCCGCTTTCCCCGCCAGTTTTGCCGGATCCCTTGCCGTATCCTTCGTCATATCGATCTCCAGAAGGACAATATCCTGGTCATAGTGGTAGATCTTGAAATACTCTGCGTAGTCCAGCTTTGTCTCAGACTGGTATTCCAGCCCGATGATGTTGGGAGCCGTTTCATCCAGCTTTTCATTGCTGTTTTCCCCTGCTGCCTGTCCGTTTTCCGCTGCCGCCAGATAAATGAAAATCGTATACTCGATCTCATGGCTTGCGGTCATCTTCGAGGTCATGCCAAGGATTCTGTTGTTTTTGTTCAAGGCGACCGGGATAACAACGGTGGACGTCCCGCCGCCCTTGCTGGTATAGTAGGTGTTGCCGTTGGCCTTCACATACTCGTAGGAATCGCTGCTGAATACGAGAGTGGCGTAGGCCTGGCCGTTCTTTACAGTGATCTTATTGCAGGAGATCCTTACTCTTCCCGTGCCGCCGGACCAGGAAAACTTATCCGGTTTATAGACGCCGTCCGCCAGGGTAGTCGCGCTGTCCACACGTCCGGTGGAGCCGCTGGTATCGGATTCATACTTTGACTCATTGTCCGCTTTCCCGTCATTGTCGGGAATCACGTCCGTCTGATTATTATCGTTCTCGTTATCCTTGCCGTCATCCGGATTCACCGGAGGAACCGGCTGCTCTCCTCCGCCCTCGACATCGCCGATTTTCTGCATAGTCTCGGACCGGAAGGTCAAAGTTCTGTCGTACCATCTGTCATTCTTGATCGAATGGGCCGCCACCGGAATTTCCTGATCCAGCACCGCCACCGGAATGGTATAGGTATATTTGCCGCCGGCATCCTTCACAAAAGGAGCGAAGGCGGATTTGTCTGCGTTGGCCGCATCCTTTGCGGTTCCCACATACAGGTAGTCGTAACCGGTCCCGCTCAGGGTAAGCACAGCGCTCATCGTTCCGTTCTTTACGGTCAGCACGCAGTTCACCACCCGGAACATGGCAGCGCTGGAATCCACCTCGATAGTATAGATTCCGTTTGCAATGACCGGCTCAACTGGTTCCATTCCCTCAGACCGGAAGGTCAGCGTTCTGTCGTACCATTTGTCATTTTTGATCGAGTGGGCCGCCACTGGAATTTCCTTGTCCAGGGACTCTACGGGAATCGTATAGGTGTATTTCCCCTCGGTATCCTTTACAAAAGGAGCCCAGGCGGATTTGTCCGCCTTCGCCGCAGCTTCCGCGGTTCCCACATACAGGTAGTCGTAACCGGTCCCGCTTAAAGTAAGCACCGCGCTCATCTTTCCATTCTTTACGGTCAGCACGCAGTTCACCACCCGGAACATCGAAGCGCTGGAATCCACGGTCACCTTATAACTTCCGTCCGCCGGAACAGTGGGATCCGTGGGATCCGGATCAGGCGCCGGCAGGTCTCCCGTTTTCTCCAGAATCCCGTTGATATAGAAACTGCCCGACTTTTCTGCCCAAGTATTGGTCTTTTCAATATGTACCACATAGCTGACTTCTTTTCCCAGATCCGAGGCCGGAATGGTAAAAGTAAAGCTTTTATAGGTATCACCGATATCGGTTCTGGGAACCGCATTTACTGCCTTGGCATTCTTCAAGGAATCCGCATCGCCGGCCTGGCCGATGTAAAGCTTGTCATAATCCTTCGCCTGAGTCACCATAGTTACCGTGGCCGTGCCGCCGTCGATCGTGACACTGCTCCCCCGCTCAAAGCTCAAGCTGATATAGCTGGAAACCGGATAGGCGGATCCGTACAATTCATAAGTGCCGCCCGCCGTTGTATTTGCCTTCCCTTCCAGGTTCGGCACATTAATGAACAGGTCTCTGGCATATTGGAACCATCCGCTGGTGTTTCCGGGCGTCACAGGAATATTCATTCCCTGCTTTTCCGCCGGGACGCGGAAGGTAAAGGTAGTCCTGTCGGCTTGGTCATCGTAAGAGCCGGTGCAGGTCGCCGTCTTATTGGCATCGGCCTGAAGGCCTTGATACAATTTGGTCCATTTGTTTCCTTTTACCTGTAGGGTAAGGATTACCGCATCTCCTTTTAACACTGCCTTGGAAGAAACGATTGTAAAATTATTGTAGGCAGCGCCGGTGCCGCCTGCGATCGCCTGGATACTGTCCGTTTCGGTCGGAAGATCCTTGACTTCATCCGGGATATAAATCCAAAGCTGCTGATTCGTATACCAATCCTTCGCATTGTCCTCCGGATATCCCAGGCAAACCGGAAGCACTTTTCCCTTATCGGAAATGGGCAGGCGGAAGGTAAAGGTCCAGCCGCCGGAGGCCAGTTGGGTCCCCGCGATCACCGGAGTCTTGGAGGCATCGTCCTTATAGCCCAAATAGAGTTTATCAAAGGATGTATTCGTCGTAGAAATCGTAATTTCCAGCTCGTCTCCTTCAGCCATCACAGTGGATTCGCCGATCTTAAACATTGCAAACTCGGCCCCATTGTCCTTTACAACTTTGACTGCGCTTCCCGTCACCACAGGGGCGGACGTCTCTCTGACTGTGGCCGCTGTGGAGGTGGCTGTAGTGCCGGCTCCGCCGGTGATCACACAGCGGTACTGCCCGGCCAAATCCGCCGCCATGACAAAGCGGTACTCGGAAGTCTTTGCACTGTCGCCGGTGCAGTCCGTCCATGCGGTTCCGTCGGCACTGTACTGCCACTGGTAGGATAGCGCGGTTCCCCCATCATCGGTTGCCACTACGGAGAGAACTACCTCCGCGCCCGCGTTTGTCACAATCTCCTTCTCCGGCTGGGTGGTGATGGTGATCTCCGCAGGCTTTGTAAAGTCGCTTAATGCAGGAATTTTAAGTGCCAGAGAACTGCTGGTGCTCCATGTTCCCTTGGAGGCGCTCCTTGGCACAAAATGCACCTCTCCGCCTGAAGCACTGAAAGGAACGGTAAAATGGAATTTCTGAAGATTCTTATCCGCATCCACTTCCCCTAAAACAATAGGCTCTTTGGGGTTATCGTCCTTTTTTCCGATATAGATGGCATCATAGGAGAAATTACCGCTGGACGCCGGGCTCACCCAGATCGTAACTTCAATCCCATCGCCCCTGATCACAGCCTTAGACGCTGCAATCTTGAACATGGTATATACTTGTCCTGGCTTTTTTGCATCATCGCTGCCATATATGGCTGTAATCCCATCATCGGCCAAAAAGCCTTCCTGCTCGCTGACCGTGCTTACCTTCACCGCATTGGTAACCGCCTCAGCCCCCATGCCGTCTCTCACCACACAGCGATACTGGCCGGACAAGTCCGCCGCCATAACAAAGCTGTACGCTGCCGAATTTGCGCTGCCGTCCGCACAGCCGGCCCAGCTGCTTCCGTCGGAGCTGTACTGCCACTGATATGTCAGCCCATCTCCCTCGGCTTCCACGGAAAGGCTCACGGTTTCCCCGGCTTTTTTGCTGACCGCCTCCGGCTGTTTGGTGATTACCAGAACCCTGGGAATACTCATCCACAGATAATTTTCCGACCAAGCCTCCGTATCCGAGCGCCCCACTGCAACAGGGATCCAGCTGTTCGCCGAAGAAAGCGGAACCCTGATGGTAAATTCGCAGGTACTTCCAGTATTATTTCCGGTAAAGTAGCCGGATTTATCCTCGTCGGACTGATATCCCAGATAGAGCCGGTCAAATGTCTTTTTGGCTCCGGTCTTAAAGGAGATTTCAATCACATCTCCGTTTACGGTGCAGACCGCATCGGTAATGGGGAACATTCCATACGAACCACCGTCATTTTTCACTACCGTCACGCCGCCAATCGCCGCCGTCGGTTTCACCGGCTGTTCGCCCTCTGCTGCCAGCAATACGGCCTCTTCGACGGCCTGAACCACATCAGAAGCCTGTTCCCCCGAAACAACCTCACCTGCGGGCGCTTTTCCCGTCTGCGCAGCAGCCGTGGTCTCGGTGTTTTCCGGCGCAGCCTGCGTCTCTGCTGCGCTGCTCTCCTCCGTATTTGCCGCCGTACTGCTTTCCTCCGGAACGGAAACATCGGAGTTTTCTTTTGTCTCAGCGTTCGCTTCCGAAGAGACGGCTGCGGAGTTCTCCGCCTCGCTCTCTTTTCTGGCCTCGGTGCTTTCGGCGGCGCTGCTCTCTTTCGCCGGTTCTTTCTTTTCTTCCGAAGCCGCGCTGCTTTCCTCCTTCACCGGTTCCTTCTTTTCTTCCGAAGCCGCGCTGCTTTCCTTCACCGGTTCCTTCTTCTCTTCCGGAGCCGCGCTGCTCTCCTTGGCCGGCTCTTTCTTTTCATCCAGAGTGTTGCCGTTCTCTTCCGTATGATCCGGCTCTGCCGCATATATCTTGACATTTGGCAGCGGAGAAACCAGCAACGAGAGAACCAGCAGCAAAGCAATCATTTTCATGCTTTTGTGTTTCATCTACCTAATCTCCTTTCTGCTAAAATACTCCTGGCGTCAGGAATTTCCTTGCTCCATCGCTTTCCGCATTCCATGGCTGCATTGTTCCATTTCCAGGCCGCCCGACTTGATCGGACGTCCTCACCCTCCTAATCCAGATCTCCATCCCTCCTGTCTTTGTACTCTTGGTACAATCCCGGCCCTGGGAGGCGGCCTTTTACCTGTCAGTAATCCATCGCTGTGAATTTTGTCCAAAGCGAGTATGGCTGTCAATGATCTCTACAGCTTTGCCGGTCAGCTTATTCTTCGGCGCCGCCTCATCCAGGGCTTTTCCGGCAAATAAAAAAGCCTGCCCTTTCCGAAGTGCAGACACCAAAAATAAACTCATCTCTGGATGAATCTCACGCTTTCTCCGGAAGCAATTCACCAACATTTTCAGCAGGTTTCCTGACTTACAGATCATCGTTCCCCCGCGCCTTCTCAATACCTTCCGGTACAATGGCTGTCTGCGGTTTCGCTCCCTGTTTACAGTGGCCGGACCGTCCGGGATTTGCACCCGGTTCCCTTTTACCCCTGTGTCTCATGGCACAGGGCACTGAAAATCCCTTATTTAATTTATTGATTATAACAGATTGTCTAATCTTTTGCAAGCAGACTTCGCGTTTCTCTGAAAAGTACCGTTCTAAAAATGGCGTCAGCTGCGCAGTCCCAACTTGTGAAAAAGCATCGCTGCCTATTTACAATCCGCTTATTCACCGGTATAATAAGGAAGATTATTATTCATAAGAAATGAAAAAAGAGAAAGAAAGGATGCTTCCGATGAGTGAATATACGTTAAGTGAAATACGCCCGACCAATAAAAGAGATGTGAGAAAGATGGACGCTCTGCTGGAGAAGGAGGGCATCCAGAGAGACAAAAACCTGGATTACAGCATCGGCCTGTTCGATGACGATTACAACCTGGTTGCCACCGGCTCCTGCTTTAAAAACACGCTGCGCTGCATGGCCGTGGACTCCAATCATCAGGGCGAAGGACTGCTGAACCAGGTGGTAACCCACCTGATGGATCATCAATACAGCCGCGGGAATGTGGAGTTGTTCCTCTATACCAAATGTGATTCGGCCAAATTTTTCAATGATTTAGGCTTTTATGAGATCGCCAGGGTGGATGGAAAAGTCGTCTTCATGGAAAACCGCCGCACCGGCTTTTCCGGATACCTGGAAGAGCTGAAAAAAACCGCGGTTCCCGGAGAAAAGATCGCGGTGGTGGTCATGAACGCCAACCCGTTTACGCTGGGCCACCAGTATCTCCTGGAAAAAGCCTCGGCAGAAAACGACGCGGTCCACGTATTTGTGGTCTCGGAGGACGTCTCCCTGGTTCCCTTTGACGTACGGTTTGAGCTGGTAAAGGCAGGCTCCTCCCATTTAAAAAATCTGATCTACCACCCCACCGGAAGCTATATCATCTCAAACGCCACGTTCCCTTCCTATTTCTTAAAGGATGAGGATCTGGTCATCCAGTCCCATGCCAAGCTGGATATCAATGTCTTTAAGAAAATCGCCGCAGCCCTCGGCGTGAACCGCCGCTATGTCGGTGAGGAGCCGTTCAGCCAGGTGACTGGAATATACAACCGGATTATGAAGGAAGAACTGGACGCCTGCGGAGTGGAATGCGTGATCGTTCCCCGGAAAACCGACGGAACCGAACCGATCAGCGCCTCAAAAGTACGCAAAGCGATTAAAGAGGGCCGTCTGGAAGAGATCCGCGATGTGGTTCCGGCCGCCACCTATGAGTTTTTCACTTCGGAGCGGGCGCTCCCGGTTATCGAGACTATCCGGAATGCCAAGGAAGTCATCCACTATTAAAAAGGTTTTGTGCCGCCTGGTTCTGAGTTCTCTCGGAGCCGGGTGGTTTTTATTTTTCTGCTTGACAGGGGAATGGATCGGTGCTACTATGATGATATCAAATTGATATCATCTTACAACAAAAGGGGGTTCTCTTATGAACACAAACAGCAAGGAAATACAGGAAAAAGAATTACATCCCATGAGCGGTTACCTGGCCCTTCTGATCGAACTGATTCTTGTTGCCGCCGACGTACTCTCCATTATCTTCGGCGTCCGCATGATCAACGACGGAAACTATGTGGCCGGTGGTCTTTTGATCGCAGCTTTCTGCCTGCTTCTTCTCATCGCCTGCATTTTCCTCGGCGGTCTGAAAGCGCTACAGCCCAATGAAGCCCTGGTGCTGTCCCTGTTCGGTAACTATCACGGAACCATCAAGAAATCGGGATTCTACTTCGTCAATCCTTTCTGTATCGGAGTAAACCCGGCGGCCAAAACCTCCCTGTCCCAGATTTCCCAGCCGTCGACCGGGCAGATCGCCGTCCGTTCCGGGGAAGCCACCAGCAAAAAGATTTCAACAAAGATCATGACTCTGAACAACAATAAGCAAAAAGTCAACGACAGCCTGGGCAATCCGGTGGAAGTCGGCGCAGTCGTGATCTGGAAGGTGGTTAATCCCACCAAGGCTGTGTTCAATGTGAACAATTACAAATCCTATCTCTCGATCCAGTGTGACTCCACCATCCGGAATACAGCCAGAAAATACCCTTACGATATCGCCGATGAGGAGAATCTGGGAGATGAAAAGACGCTTCGCGGGAGCAGCCAGGAAATCGCTGATCAGATGAAGATCGAATTACAGGATCGTGTGAAGGACGCCGGACTGGAAGTTATGGAGGTTCGGATCACTCATCTGGCCTACGCGCCGGAGATCGCCGCAGCCATGCTGCAGCGCCAGCAGGCCGTAGCTGTGATCGCGGCCCGTCAGAAGATCGTGGAAGGCGCGGTCGGCATGGTGGAGATGGCTCTTGATAAACTGAGCGAAAACAATGTGGTGGAATTGGATGATGAGCGAAAAGCCGCAATGGTCAGCAACTTGCTGGTAGTTCTCTGCGGAAACAAAGATGCGCAGCCCATCGTCAACAGCGGCTCGCTGTATTGATGCCCCCCTGATTGCGCAAGGATCCTGAAAGGAGGGCCGATATGGCGGATAAAGCTGACAAGGAAAAAACAAAAAAACAAGTTCCTCTCCGGCTCTCCGCCAAGCTGTACCAGGAGCTGGCCGCCTGGGCGGAGGACGACTTCCGCTCCATCAACGGACAGATTGAATACCTGCTGACAGAATGTGTGAAGAAAAGGAAGAAAAAACAGGACGAGGGATCGTGAGACTTTTCTCATGATGGATTCAAAAAAGAGCGCGAAGGTTCGCGCTCTTTTGCTTTACCATGAATGACTTCTGTTTCACCGTCTGCGTCATCCCCTGTCCGCTGCCGGCCAAGGACTTTATACCGACGGTTCCGGAGGATTGTACCACTGATTCCCGGAATGACCAGGGTATGGCCCGTAGATATCCCGAAGCAGATTTCCGTTCTTATCTATGTCAAGATAAAATGTAGAACCATCCACCGCACAAACTTCCATCGTCCCTAAATCCGTTTTCTGGATCTCCGCAATCTCAGGCCCGTCATAAATCAAATAGTTCTCGTAATACCAGCGGGCCACATCTTCTCTGCCCATTTCCTCCAAACCATCTGGCTTCTTTAAATCGTTCCGGCTGATCGGTGACCAATCTTCCCGCTCGGACCACACGATCCCCATACTGCCAATACTGTTTGTCGAAACAGGAACCGGTGCGCTTGCTTCCAGGGAACCGTGTCCATAATTCACCCAATAAAAGGCCATCGGCTCTTCATAATTCCAAACATTCGGCAAAGTTTCCTCCCGCTTCGATAAATCCACGCTCCGTATTCCCGTACCACTGTCCGTTTTTCTTATTTATCTACCATTTTCACACTACTTTCCCTTCCCGGCGATATCTTTTTTCTTTGCTTCTGTCAATAAAATATACTCTTAAATTTTTATGCACGTTCCCCATTTTATGTTATACTAGAGGCGTTACCGGATTCAAACCAGAAAAAGGGGGCTCTTTCATACTGGAAATCGAAATCAAGGCGGCTTAAAAAAAATCACAAAAGACACTGTCATCGGCGCGCTCCACGCAGCGGGATTCGAAGAGGGGAGGCTCAAACGGGAGTCGGACCTCTACTTCAATGGGAATATCCTCGAAGAATTAAGGATCCCCAAGGAAAACCTTCTGCAGGAATCCTACCTGGAAATACTGATGAATAAAAAACAGGGGAGCGATCCGGAATAAGAGTTCTCCTTGTTTCCATCTTCCGAAAGAGCTCTTCGCACAGGAAAACGAATGCGCTGTTCCTTCCATCGAACGCAGCCAGAAATCGTGAGCCTTTTCTGTCGCTACAAATCAGGATGCCGCTCCCATTTTCCGGCCTATACCTGCATATATCCTCATAAACTTATTGCAATCTGCCATTTTATGCAGTAAAGTAAAACTATAAAGAAGGAGTGATTCGAATGACGGCAGTAATGTCCAGAAGAGAAACAAATAAATTAAAATGCCGGGAGAGAATCTTGAATGCCTCTCGCCGGCTGTTCAGTGAAAATGGATATGACAATACAATGATCGACGAGATCGCCGATATGGCTGAGGTCTCAAAGGCCACAGTCTACAACTATTTTCCCAACAAAGAAAGTCTTCTGCTGGGAATTACCGAAGAGGAACTGGAAAACATCTGTCACCTGATCTCCCATGACTGGGAGGACGCAAAAAACAGCGGTGACAAAATATACCGTGTGCTGGAACAATTCATCCTGGACTCCCTCCCCAATATTGATCTGTCTCGCCGGATCAGTTACCTAAATTCCTGCGAAAAAAGCCCCCTCTATGCAGCTCGGATCACCATGACGGATATGATTCGGAATCTTGTCCTAAAAGCACAAGAGGAAGAGGTATTCCGAAAGGATCTCGATGCTGAAATCATTGTCGATGTCCTGATGGGCATCCTGCTGACCGCACAGTTCCAATGGCAGCGCATTGAAACCTATTCGCCGGAATTTCTCGCAAATAAACTGGACCAGCTGTTGAAAATCATGCTTGCTGGTATTTACACAGAGACCCCTTGAGAAGAGGATGGCTTACAGGCGTCTTTCTTGAACTGCTTTAACAAGTTCCGGCAATCGGAAACCACCGAAGGACTGAGCTTGCCGCCTCTTCCATAAAACTCTTTTTCCAGCTCGGAAGCCGCTTCCCACAGACATTTCGCGTCTTCTTTTTCTTTCGTCACAGCCAGACGGCGCAGATACGAAGGCCCGCTCTCGCCGGCTCCTCGCGGCATTCCGGCCTGTTTCCCCCATCGCTCAGCGAAGGTCAAAATTCCTGCGGGCGTATTCCGGTTTCTCCAATATTTCAGCAGAAAACAAAATTCCGACCACTTCCCGCGAATCCATCCCCAGGGCTTTTTCTTCGACTTTGTCCGGAGAGCAATGCTACCGGCAGCATCCTGGGAAAAACCGTTCAAACGTTTTCCTTTTAGCTGACGCATCAGCCAAAAAAAAGCAACGGCAAGAAGCACCACGGCAAGGATAAGAATCAGCGTTCCCCCGCCCCCGGCCGTTTCTTCCACGGTTTCCATTGCCGCTCCCGCCTCCGGTTCGGGCAAAATCATCCCGCCATTTGCCGCAGGGAAAAGGGATGCCAGCCAAAGAAGGAACGAATTCAGCCCATGTCCAAGCCAGACAAGAACTGCCCAGATCCCATCGGCAGCGCTCCTCACCAGGAAAACGATTCCCGAAGACACTGTTTTCAAATGACTTCCCATCCAGAATGCCAAAGCGGCCGCTCCGGCTAGAATCAATCCAAGCGCAGCGACTCCTTTCCCCTTCTTTCCCTCCAGCCTCTCCATTCCGGGCGTACGAATCCGGGACGAAATCAGCGCCAGTAAAAGGCCCGCCGCCGAGGCTCCGCCAAAAGCTAATAACCCTTCGATGCCGTTTAGACTGCCGGTCTTATTCAACACCATCAGGATTGCCAGGCATGCTACCAATCCGTCCAGATAAGATACCAGCTGATTTTGCCTGGGTTCCCCCATCGGCATTGACGCGCCGTGAACAAAGGACCCGGCCAAAAGGCCGCCCAGAAGAATCCTGACGCCAAAGGATTCCTGGCTCATCACCAATATATTCTGACCAAATATCACAAAACCAACTGTCAGAACCCCGTCGATCAAAAGCACCAGGTTCACCGGCGCCTTTTTTTGCACGAAAAGGAAATTGAGAAAAAATGCAGCGGCCAGGACGGCAAACCAGGGAAGCAGATACAAATGGATTTCGTCTGTCTGGCGCAGAGCATAGATAGCCAGCACGCTTCCCATCAAGGTGATGTCCGCCAAAAGCATCGCCAACTGTACTCCGATTTTTTGCTTGCGGTTCATCCTCTCTCCCTCCGCAGTTTTTTTTCTTCCCAGATCCGATAGTCCGTTCCCGGACGCTCTCCCTCTCTGGTTTTGACCAGAAGCCGGATATGGGTATCCTCCAACCGCTCCAAAGTGGAACGGCAAGAAAGCGCCCCCGGTGTCTCAGCCACGACGTACAGCTTTCCAAACCGATGATCCGCAGCAAAAACCGCCTCCTCCGGCAAAAAGCTCTGCTCCCCTTCATATTCCAAGGACGCCAGTTCCCTCAGAAGTTCCGGCACCATATTGTCCAGAGACTCCGGGAAAAGGACCTTCCCCTCGGCATTTCCGATTGCCGGGATCACCAGACTGCAAAACACTTGTTTTTCTGCAAGGGCAACCATGCAGGACGCCGCCAAACTGAGCATGTCTTCCATGACCTCTTCGTGAAATTCCTTTAAGACGGCCTTCTTCTCTCCGTTTTCCTCCACCATCTCCCGGCGGACAAAGGATTCCAGATCCAACAAAAAACAGGCGTTTCTCGGCTGAACCGTCTCGTACACATTGACCACAAGTTCCGACTGTCTGGCCAGAATTCTCCAGTTAATTCTCTTTCCTGCGTCTCCGGGCAGATAACCACGGCTGCTTTTTAAAAGAGTCACGTCCTCCTGGCTTCCCCAAGTCCCCTTCTGCAATTCCGAATATTCCTGTAAAAAGCCTGATGTCTCCACCGGGTCAACTTTTGGGTAAACCACAAAGAAAATTCCTGTAGTAAGCTGCTCCCTTCGGTTTTCCACGGAAAGGCCAAACCCGTCTCCGGAAGTCAATTCCACCTCCGCCAGGCGGTAGATCCCCCGTTTCTGTGCCTGCATCCGGCACCTCCAGCGAAGCGTCTGCCGGGGCATCAACCAGGTAAACTTTCTCTTAAATCCGCCTTCCAGGCTCACACATTTTCGCTTTGGCTCCGGCAGCGTAAGGTCCAGCCAAATGACGGGCAGCCATTTTTCATTGGCGGCGGCCAGCACAAATTCGATTTCCTCGCCGGGAAATCCGTTCAGGCTTTTCCCTTCGATGGAAATTTCCAGATGTTTTAGGGAGCCTTTACCCCAGGCCAGTGATACGGCGGCCAGCAAAAAGACCAGCAACAAAAATGCCGGCAGCCCTCCCATCTGATAATAACTGGTAATCACAACCAGGGCCAGCAGAAAGAGGAGGGCTCCGCGGCTGACAAAATTACTCCCGAATTCCTTCTGCTTTTCCATCAAACCACGCTTCCTTCGCCGGCGGCACCGGAGTGTCCCGGATGATCTCCTGTAAAATTTCTTCGGGCGTCCTCCCGCTGTAGCGCGCCTCGCCGGTCAGCACAACCCGGTGAGACAGCACCGGCAGCATCAATTTTTGGACGTCTTCCGGTGTTACATAGTCTCGGCCGTCCATTGCTGCGCAGGCTTTGCTTCCCTGAAACAAAGACCGGGAAGCCCGCGGACTCGCGCCGGTTTTTAACTGTCCGTGCTCCCTGGTTCGATGCACCAGTTCGACGATATAAGCTTTCACCTCTTCATTCAGATAGACCCCGCGGATTTCTTCCCGCAAATCCTGCAAAAGCTGCGGAGATGCCGCCGCGCTTACCTTTTGATAAGGCGTCTCATCCCCCAATTCCGAGAGCATCTGCACCTCTTCCTCCCGGCTCGGATACCCCATGGACAGTTTCATAAAAAACCGGTCCATCTGGGCTGCCGGAAGCGGGAAGGTACTCTCCTTCTCCACAGGATTCTGGGTAGCCATGACAAAGAACGGGTCAGGCTGGGGATAGGTTTCCCCATCGATGGTGATCTGGCGCTCTTCCATAGCTTCCAGCAGCGCCGACTGGGTCCGGGGAATGGCCCGGTTGATCTCGTCTGCCAAAAGCAGGTTGGTGTGAATCGGACCGACTTTCCGTTCAAAATCGCCGGTTTTCTGATTAAACACCGTCATACCCAAGACATCCGAGGGAAGCAGATCCGGCGTAAACTGAATCCGTTTGTATTCGCAGCCAAGGGCCAGCGCCAAAGTCCGGACCAGGGTGGTCTTTCCGCTCCCGGGAAGATCGTCTAAAAGTACGTGGCCGCCGGATAACACGGCCGTAACCACCAGATCCACGATTTCCTGTTTTCCCACAATAATTTTCCCAATCTCTTCGCGTAAAGACCGGGCGCATTCTGCTGTCTTCATCTGTTCTACTCCATTCTCTTACCAAACATCTCCTGCCGGAAATCCGGCTAAAAATCATATTAAGGTAGTATATCACACTTTATTGGAAAGAAAAAGAGCCGCACAAATGGAGTTTTTGTGAAATTTAAACGTCCAGTGTAATCCCTATGTTACCCCTTCCTCCGTTTACGGACAATCCTTTCTGAAAAGAAATCCGCCACTGATTCGTCTCACTGGGGATCACGTTATTCTCTTTTATCTGCAAGGGGCAGTCATGGCCCGGAATCACCAGATCCGATTGGGAGCGGATTTTGAAGATGGTATCCTTGCTGACAGCCGGGTCATAGGTCATGACCACCTCTCCGCTTCGCAGCTCTTCCCGGTTTTTAATGGCATCCCCGGTCACAGCAACCCGGCTTTGCCCGGAGCCGAAACAATAGGTTAGTCCCCCCGGCGTATGCCCTGGCGAAAGGACTGCCCGGATGCCGGGAACCGGTTCAGCCCCATCTTCCTCGATCAAGCGTACCCGGCACTCGCCCAAGGCCCGAATCACAGGCTTTTGAACATAGATATCCTCCTGTTCCCAGGCATACTCCCATTCCGTCCGGCTGCAGACATAAGCGGCCTGCGGGAACAAGTCAAAATTCGCACAATGGTCGAAATGAAGATGCGTGAAAAGGACAAAATCAATTTGCTCCGGCCGAATCCCTTTCCTTGACAGTGCGGACAAAAGCAAACCTCTGGCGCCGAACCCCGCCGTATCCACCAGGACCCTTGTCCCGCCGCATTCGATCAAAACAACGGTGCTGATTCCCAGTGAAATCCGGTCGGACGTTCCTGGAAAGCCCGTCAGCAAGATTTCATAAGATACTTCCATTTTTCCCTCCCGGTTCCATTCCGAAACGCTTATTCAAAGTCCAGTTCCAGTGCGCCATTCTCATCAAATGGGATCTCACGCGCCTCCCCTAAAATCTTTACCCCGGCACGCTCTGCCTCGTCCGCCATATTTTCTGAAATATAAAGAGTTTTCATGTTTTTTGTATTTTGAATCAAGGCCAGGCGGACATCTTTAAAATCCATGATATTACAGGTTTTCACCGCCGCCCGTGCCACCATCTCGTCGGTATTAAGAATCATCGGAATCTTTACCGTCAGAACCGTTGTGGAAGTCAGTGCGTTGGGATAGGTCTGATCCAGCTTGATTTTTTCATAACACCTCTGGGAAATAAAATCTGCCATTCCGACTCCGTTGGCATTGCCCTTGGTCTTCTCCGTCAGATCCAGGATTCCGATCTTCGTGATCTCCGTCTCATTATGAAAATATGGGTTGTTAAAACGGCCCGTCACATTGGAGTCCATACCGGTTCCGCTGATATCCTTCCCGATTTCTCGGATCAGCAAAGCATCCGCCTGCCGAAAAAACAGTTTCGGCAGCTGACTATTGGCAAACGCCAGCAGCTCCCTTTCCTTCTCAACGATTTCCTCCGGGTTCAGCGCAGCGATTTTCGTCAAGCGGCCATAGCCATTTTCAATCAAACCGATCCCAAACAGAATGGGTTTTCTCCTTAAAACTTCCTTGCCCACCTCCTGGATGATCCGCGGCATCTCCCGAAATCCGGTCTTATGGTAATTCTGAGCCCCCTTTTGTTTTCCGAGGCCAATGGCCATCATCTTTAAAAGCCCGCTCTCATAGGGACCTTTAAAAGAAGTGTGGGCTTTTATCCGATTCACCAGAACCACGCCGTCGGCCTGGTTTGCGTAATGGTCAAAATATACCGGCCTGCCGTCGGCGATCGTCCCGATCAAATCCACTTCCATAGAAGAAAGAATCGGCGCTCCCATGGATTCTTCCGTGATATTCAAGGTTCGCAGGTAGTTCAGCTGTCCCTCTGCGGTAGCCCCGCCATGACTGCCCATGGCAGGTACGAGGAAGGGTTTGGCCCCTTTTTGTTTCACCAAATCCACCACACAGCGCAGCACGATATCGATTCGGTCAATCGCCCGGCTCCCGGCCGTCACAGCGATTCTCTGCCCTTCCTGTATCCCCTGAAATCCGCTCAGCTGCTCCAGCTGGCCCCGGATACAGGCCGGCAGATCCTCGATCTCGGACCGATCGAATTCCTGCTCCGCCTTTAAGATTTTCGGCAGCGGAACCGGCCGCAATGTATCTTCAATAAACCCCATCGTATCCTCCTTTTAGGCCATCATCTGCGGCAGCAGCAGAACGATTCCCGGAAAAATTACAATCACCGCCAGAACCAGCAGCGCAAACAAGAGATAATACCAGAGATGCCGGCAAACCACATCGGAGAGTTTCCTCTTTTCCAGCCCTGCTGCTACAAACAGGTTGATGCCGACCGGCGGAGTCGCCATTCCGATTCCCAAATTGACGATCATCATCACTCCGAAAGCAATGGTATTGATCCCCAGAGTGTTGGCCGCCGGAAGCAAAATCGGCGTCAGGATCAAAATCGCAGGGATTGTTTCCATAAATGTACCTACCGCCAGAAGCAGCAGATTGACCAAAATCAGGAAAATCCACTTGTTGCCGCCGGCCAGATTCAAAATCCCATTGGCCACGGTGGCCGGAATGTTTTCCCTGGTCAGGACCCAGCCAAAAGCCGTCGCGGTGGCCACGATCAAAAGGATGCTGCCGGCCTGGACAATGGAATCGCGGAAAATCACCCCTAATTTTCTCCATTCCAATTCCTTATAGACGAAAATGCCGATGGCCAAGCCGTAATAGCAGGCTACGACAGCCGCCTCGGTCGCCGTAAAAATCCCTCCGTAGATTCCGCCTAAAATGATGACCGGCATAATCAACGCCCACACGGCATTTTTCAAGGCCACCAATACTTTTTTGATCTGGAACGGTTCTCCTTTCGGCAAATGCTTTCTTCCGTACAGAAAAGCATAGCAGGACATCGCTAACGTAAGCAAGATTCCCGGCAAAAAACCTGCCATAAATAGATCCCCGATATTGGCGCTGGCCGAAACGCCGTACATCACCATCGGGATACTGGGCGGGATCACGATGCCGAGAAAGCCGGCCGCTGAAATCGTAGCCAGTGCAAACTGCATGGAATATCCGGCCTCCAGCATGGCGGGCACGAGGATGGACCCCATCGCAGCCACAGTGGCCGGGGAGGATCCTGAGATCGCTCCGAAAAGAGCACAGGCGAAAAATGTGACGATGGCCAGTCCGCCCGGCAGCCAGCCCACAACAGAATTGGCCAGGTCAACCAGACGTTTGGAAACTCCTCCCTTGGCAAAAATGCTGCCTGCCAACATAAAAAAGGGAACCGCCATAATGGAAAAAGAGTTGACAGAGCCAAACATTTTCTGAGCTACGACATTTAAGGATATATCAGAAAAGAAATACAGCGGCAGGGCGGCCGTCAAGCCCAAAGTCAAAGAAATCGGCACGCCGATCAATAGCAGGACGACAAACAGAGAAAACATAAATACAATCATGACTCTTCCTCCTCTCCCCTGTTCCCCAGGAAAAATTTTCGGATAAACATTTCCACAGCCTGCAATGCAGCAAGCGCCATTCCCACCAGCATCCCGGCATAGGGGATATACATGGGAATCCTGAGACTAGGAGCCAGCTGGCCTTTTTGAATCATGGAGCCAAAAACCTGGGCCGTCAGATAGGTCAGCAGCAGATAGCCGAAAACCGTGACCAGCCCGCCCAAAGCATCCACCAGCTTTCCGGCCATTCCCGGCAGCCGGTCCACAAAAAAGTCGACACGGATATGCTCGTTTTTCACTACGCCGATCGCAACCGCGAAAAACACCGCATAAATCATCAGATACCGGCTTAGCTCCTCGCCGTAAGGGTTCGGAATTTTTAAAATAAACCGGCAGATGATCCCATACATGACGATCAGGCACATTCCTGCAAAAGCAGCCACCGCCACCACACTCTCCACGGAAATGACAATCCGGTCAAAACGATTCAATCCTTGTTCTATTCTTTTCTTTTTATCAGACAAAGTCCTTCGTTCCTCCTTTCCCTTCCTGTATTCCTCCGGACATCACGCAGCTTATGCTCCCGCCCGGCAGGCGCAGCCGGAATAATCGATCCGGCTCCCGTCGATCCGGGCACATTCTCCGGCATTTTTCCAGAGAGGAAGCCGTGTCCGCAGCGGCACGGCTTCCTCATCTCAAAGCATTTCACGCCGCAAGAAGCGTCCGTCCATGCCTGTGCTTCTTATTGCACGGCCCGAATTGCGTCGACGACTTCCTGGGGAATCAAGCTGGGAACGAATTGGCGGTAGACCTCATCCAGAAGCTTTTCATCTCTCCACACGCTCAAATCCACATCCGAAATTTCACCGCCTTCATCCTGAATAGCCTGATGATAGGTTTCTTCCAGTTCATTAAAGAGTCCGCGCTCATAGGCCTGCGCTTCCTTGCAGCATTCGTCTACAATCTTTTGCAGATCTTCCGGCAAAGATTGATAGAGCTCCAGGTTCATCAGCAGGATCGAAGGGATATAGATGCAGTTTACCATGGATACATGGTTGGCTTCACTGTGAAACTTGCTTGTATAGATTGTCACAATGGGGTTGGTGACCGCATCGATGGTTCCGTTTTGCAGGGAAGTAAACACTTCCGTCAGGGACATCGTAATCGGGTTGGCTCCCAAAGCGGTAAAATACGAATTGTAAATCGCATTTTCCATAATCCGGATGTTCATTCCTTTCAGATCCTCCGGCGTTTTCACCTCCCGCTTGCTGTTGGCAAGCTCCATAAAACCGCACTCCCACATATTTACAGCATAAATACCGGTGTCCTCTTTTACCTGATTCAAAAGCTGCTGTCCGATCTCTCCGTCCTCAACCGCGTAGACATGAGCCGTATCCCGGAACAGATAAGGGAGATCATAGACGAGAAGCGCATCGGTAAAATTGGCCAGGGGGGCCGTCGCCGTGCAGAGAAAATCCAGGGTTCCCATCTGGACCTGTTCAATCATCTCGGTCTCCCCGCCCAGCGATCCCGCCGGATAAACATCCAACTGAATCCTGCCGTTTGATTTTTCTTTCAGCAATTCTCCCAGTTTTGTCAATCCCATGCTGTATGGATGATCCGCCGCCAGCACAGACCCGGCCTTCCAGACATACTCCGCCTCCGTTTGATCTCCCGCTTCTGCCTGAGAGCTGGTCTGCGCGCCTCCTGACGCCGCCGTGTTCGTCTCCGAATTTCCGCTCCCACAAGCGGTAAGCCCGCAAATCAGGGCAAAACTTAAAATTCCTGCCATTACTTTCTTCACTTTATTTCCTCCTCGCATTTTTTAGAAAAGCCAAAGTGCTCCCTCATCCGCTCCACTCACTCGCTCCCGGTAAGCTTTCAGCATCCCTTTTACCTGTTTGTCCGGTCTTTCGAATTGTTTCCTCCTTTCCTCCAGCTCATACTCCGGAACACACAGTTCGATTTTGTGGCGGTTCAGATCAATCTCAATCATATCTCCGTCTCGGACCAGGGCAATCGGCCCGCCTTCCCATGCTTCCGGGGCCACATGGCCGACACAGGGACCGCGGGAAGCGCCGGAATACCGTCCATCCGTCACCATGGCCACCGAAGTATGCAGCCCCATTCCCACCAACATGGCGGCCGGAATCGACATCTCGCGCATCCCCGGTCCGCCTTTCGGGCCCTCATAGCGGATCACCAGCACGGAGCCTGGCTTTACCTTTTTGTTCAGCATATAGTCTCGAACCTCTTCCTCAGATTCAAAGACAACAGCCGGACCTTTGTGGTAAAACATCGCCGGGTCGACGCCGGTTTTTTTCACTACGGATCCCTGGGGCGCCAGATTCCCAAACAAGATAGAAAAACAGCCGTTTTCCTCATAGGGATGATCCAAATCCCGGATCACCTCCCTGTCTATCTTTTGGGGAACCTCCAAAAGCACCTCGCGAAGCGTTGACTGCTGATATCCCATCGGCATCCCCAAATCCAGGAACTCCCGGATCGTAGACAGAACGGCCCGAACCCCTCCGGCCCTGTGATAGTCCTGCATATGGTACGGGGATGACGGCTTAAATTTAGCGATGACCGGAACCTCCGACTGGAGCTTTTCAAAATCATCGAGACCAAGGGATACCCCCAATGTCCTTGCCACTGCAATCATGTGCAGCACCGCGTTGGTGGATCCGCCGGTGGCTGAAATATATCGTATCCCATTGGCGATCGACGTTTCATTAAAATACTGCTTAAAATTCTTCCCCCGCTTGGTCAGAGAGACGATCCGTTCCCCGACGTCGCGGCTCTGCCAAATTTTTTCAGCCGCGCAGAACAGCATGGTTGCGGATCCAAAAGGGGCCAGCCCCAATGCTTCCAGCATGGTGCCCATTGTATTGGCCGTTCCATACATGGAACAGGTTCCGCTGGAAAAACACATATGGGAAATCCAATCGTCCATGGTTCCATCTGTAATTTTTCCCGACGCCTTTTTTCCGATCGCCTCTTTCAGATCGCAGGTAACGAAGGTATTTCCATCCCCGTCCTGATAAGGAAGCATGGCTCCTGCCGTTAAAAACAGTGACGGCTTATCCAGTTCACAAGCTGCCATCAGCATACCCGGTACGATCTTATCACAGGAACAAAGAAAAACCAGTCCGTCAAAGCCGTGGGCCCGTGCCATCCCTTCAATGGCCGCGGCAATCAAATCTCTCTGCGGCAGGACACAGTGCATTCCCTCCCCCTGTGCCATTCCATCGCAGGGAGCTGGGACGCTGAATTCAGCCGGAGTCCCTCCGGCCGCCCACACGCCTTCTTTGACAGCCTTACTGATATCCGCAAATGGTTTATGTCCTGGGTTTACTTCATTGTAAGAATTTACAATCCCTATGACCGGCTTTTCGATATCACCCTTTCGATAGCCGACGGAAGCCATCAGCCCGGTATAATAGGCCTCGGTGACTTCGTTGCAATCCCCCCGCATTCCCATTTCTTCTCCTCCTCTTTTCCAGTTCTTTCCTTTAAAGAACAAAGCAAGATGCTTGTCTTTTTCGCTTATTTGTATTATAATTCTCTCCATATCATTTTTATATTTCATATTTTAGTGCACTTTCAGAACAATGTAAAACAGTTATTTATGGATTGACATACAAGTATTTATTTGTGCAAAACCAGAAAGAAGGTCACCATGAACACCAGTCAAAAGATGTTTCTCCTTGCCGTTGAAGAAATGAGCTTTACCAAAGCGGCCAAACGGGCTTATATCACTCAGCAGGCTCTCAGTGATCATATCCGCAAGCTGGAGCAGGAGTATCAGGCCTCCCTTTTTGAACGGAAGCCGCATCTGGCGCTGACCCCGGCCGGCTTGGCGCTCCACAAAAATCTCCTTGAAATCCAGCTTTTGGAAAACAACATACGAACAGAGATCCAAGATATTTCCGGGGGAATCCGCGGGGATCTGAAATTAGGAATCAATAGCTCCCGCGCCCAAAATATGCTGCCGGATATTTTCTCCGACTATCACCGGCAGTTTCCCCATGTCACCTGTTCCATCTACTCCGACGATACCGATGCCTTAAGCCGCCTCCTGGCCAAGGGGAACCTGGATTTATTCATCGGAGTCAATGCCACCACCAATCAGGAATTCCACGCCATCCCCATCACCAACGACCGGGTTTTTTTGATTATTTCGAAAGGGCTGATCCGAAAGCTGGGACTGGATCTGTCGGAAAAAGAAATTTATTACCGGAAAAATGGGGTTCCCGCCGGTGTGCTGGGAAAACTTCCCGTCGTACAAAATTATTCCATCAGCACCCTCAATCAGATGATTGAAACTTATGCAGATTTTCATGGCATCCGGCTCAATCCGATCCTGCGCGTCAGCAACTACAGCACCCAGCTTGGTCTTTGCAGCCTCCAGCAGGCCGCCGCTTTTTTCCCCTCGTTCATGATTCCAGATGTTCTACGGTACAATGCCGCATCCGCCCCGGAAGAATCCCTGTGCATTTTTTCACTGGAAGGGTTAACCGAAACGCTGCGGATCAACTGCATCTACCGGAAAAATGCTTATCTTCCCTTTTATATGACCCGTTTCATCGAACTTTTCCGGGAACATTCTTGCCGTTATCAGCAGCAGGTCTCCGACGCGCTTCCTGAGTTGTACAGTCAGGGGCTGATCTGACCTACCGCCGTCTTATTCGTTCGGAGTAAAAACGTAAATTTAAAACAACTGATATCATGTGAATAAATAACCAAACCAGAAATGTGTCATTCCTTAATCGCCGTTGGCTCCGTTTAGTTTCGCAAATTCAAAAAAGAGGCTCCTCTTATCAACAGCAGCTCTCAATTCGAGTCCTGCCTGTCAATAAAAGAAGCCTCTTTCCTTCGCGGAAATCGATCTTTTTCTCTTACGATTTTTTCTTAGACATCATCTTATAGACCTGCGCCAGCAGAATCCCAATCACCGCCAGCACCATGCTTGCGATAAAAGCGGGCTGGTAGCTTCCGGACTTCTGGTACATCAGATTCATGCTCATCGGGCCGAACAGGCCTGCTAAGGCAAAGCCAATAAACATGATTCCATAGTTCACACTGTTATGTTTCTGTCCGAAACGGTCGGCCGTAAATCCGGGATAGATCCCCATCAAAGAACCAAAACAAAAACCGACGAAGGAAATCCCTCCGTAAAACAGCGCCACATTTCCATTGCTGAGCAAAAGCATGGCCAGTCCGGCGACCGCAATCAAGAAGGCGATCTCCAAGGTACGAATTCTCCCGATCTTGTCGGAGAGCCAGCCGGATACCACACGGCCCGCCACATTGAATAGAGCCAGAACGGAAACCACGATCGCAGCCGCCTCTGCGGTCATTCCGACCATCTGCTGCGCCATGTTGGAGGCCTGGGAGATCAGCATCAAACCGGAGAAAGCGCCGCAGACCAAAATCGCCAGCATGACATAAAAGACCGGCGTGTGGAGCATGCCGCTCCAATTTTTTTCGTTGGAGGGGTTGCTCTTTGTGACTGCGGGAGGGGTCCAGCCTGCCGGAACAAAATTCGGAGGGCAGGGGGTGATAAAAAAGCTGCCCACACAGAGCACCAGGACAAAAATAGCCCCCAGGATTTTAAAGGCCGCCGTCACACCGAGACTTTGGATCATACTGTTGGCAATCGGGGGGACAATGACGGAGCTGAGCCCGTAAGTTGCCGTCATGATTCCACCGATCATTCCTCTGCGGTCCGGAAACCATTTCACCGCGTTGCTGACGGAGCAGCCGTAGATCATTCCCATCGCAAGGCCGCTGCACACGCCGAAACCGGCGATCAGCATCGGTGTGTTGACGGCGAAACCAGACAGCAGGAATCCGCCGCCAAACAGGAGACCACCCAGGAAAAGGACCCATTTCGGACCCAGTTTATCGTTGATAAAGCCGCCCGAAATCATGGTAATCGGGCCGACAGAATTTGCTACGGTAAATACGATCGCCAGACTCCCGGCAGTCAGAGCCAGACCAGTTCTCTGGTTTAGATACTCTGCCATCGGGGAGGAAAAAACGCTCCAGGTGTAGAGAGATCCGGCGCAGATATTCATCAAGCCGCTGATGATGACCATGAGCCAGCGCTTTTTGGTCAGCTCCTCGGCTGTTGCTTCCTTGTTCATTTTTGCATATCCTCTTCTTTCTTTTATAACATTTGTGCATGAAATGGCAAGTAAAAATACAGCCAACTACGATCCTCCCAAAGGTGTTTGGCTGTATTTCTACTCTTTCCATAAGTTTAGCAGGCTTCTTGCTTTGGTCGTTCCTAGGCGCCGCGTGGCCTGGGCGCCTTGAGTGCTGCTTCGCCTGGGCGCCTGGCTGTTCTTCTCCGCCGGGCTCTCATGGGGCGGCAAAGCCGCCCCATGCGTGTGGCTGTCGCCACATAGCGAAACAGCCGTGAGCTCCCCTGGGAGAGCAAGCTTTCCCTGACTGTTCTTCTCCGCCGGCCCTACCTAGGAAGGCAAGCTTTCCCTGGCTGTTCTTCTCCGCCGGGCTCTCATGGGGCGGCAAAGCCGCCCCATGCGTGTGGCTGTCGCCACATAGCGAAACAGCCGTAACCTCCCCCAGGTGAGCAAGCTCCCCTGGGGGAGGTTACAACTGTTTCGCTGCCCGGCTCGTAGCTATCCTCAGATGTGGTTTGCTACTTCGAAGGCATCCCAGATTGCGTACATGATATTTGCGACTTTCTTTGCATCGCCGAGCTGGTAGATTTCGGGTACTTCGAATTCCAGTTCCTGATACAGAGAATTGTTCTCGCGGTAGCCGACGGACAGGATCACGCCGTCGCAGGGGATCTTTTTCTCTTCGCCGTCTACGGTGGCGGACAGGTAACCGTCCTTGTAGCCGGTTACGCGGGCGCCGCAGACAACCTCGATTCCGTGGAAGGGAATTAGGCGCTCCAGCATCTCGCTATTGGCGTGGCAGAGCGGGCCGTTCAGGGCAAGGATCTTCGGCAGCGCCTCTACGATCGTAACCTTTTTGCCCTTCTGAGCCAGCCACAGAGCGGTCTCACAGCCAACCAGGCCGCCGCCGACCACGACCATGGTGTCGCCGGCTTCCTTGGCACCGGTCAGGACATCCGCTGCGGAATATACCTTCTCATCGTCGCCCAGAGGGAACATCTTCGGAGTCGAACCGGTCGCACATACAACAGCATCGTATCCGCCGGCCAATACCATCTCTTTGGTAACCTTTGTATTATAATGAACCGGAACCTCCAGCAGCTCCAGCTGGCGCTTAAACCATTTCGCCAGAGCAATGTCGTCCTCCTTAAAGTCCGGAGCACCGCCGGGGATCAGGTTGCCGCCCAGATGATCGGTGGCTTCGAACACTTCCGGCTTGTGGCCGCGAGTCGCCAGTACGCGAGCAGCCTCACATCCGGCCACGCCGCCGCCGATTACCATCACCTTTTTCGCCTTCAAAATCGGCGTATAGGCCATGAAACGCTCTCTCGCAGCCTGCGGGTTAACGGCACAGTTGATCATGGAATATTCCTGAATCCGGCCCATGCAGCCTTCCTGGCAGGAAATGCAGGGACGGATTTCATCCATGCGGCCGGAGCGCAGCTTATTGCAGTAATCCGGATCCGCCAGCAGCGGACGGCCCATGCTGATCATATCGCAGGTTCCGTTCTCAATGGCTTCCAGAGCCATGTCTGGATCGTCCATACGGCCGGCGCAGATAACCGGAACGTCCACGTTCTCTTTCATCAGCTTGCAGTAAGGACGGTACAGGCCTTTCTCCTGGTACATCGGCGGATGACTCCACCACCACGCGTCGTAGCTTCCCACGTCGGTGTCCAGAGCGTCGTAGCCATAGGCAACCAGAAGCTTGGCAGCCTCCACGCCTTCCTCCAGGTCACGGCCCTTCTCTTCGAACTCTTCGCCCGGCAGGCCGCCGACGCGCAGCTCCTTGATGAAGCTCTTCGGGCTGTAACGAAGCGTCACGACAAAGTCCTTGCCGCAGCGCTCTTTGATCTCTTCTACGATTTCTTTTGCGAAACGGAGGCGGTTTTCCAGACTTCCGCCGTACTCATCGGTTCTCTGATTGAACAGGGCAATTGCGAACTGGTCGATCAGATAGCCCTCATGTACCGCGTGGATCTGCACGCCGTCGAAGCCGGCGCGCTTCGCATTGTATGCACCTTCGCCGAATTTCTTTACGATGGAACGGATCTCTTCCGTGGTCAGAGCGCGGCAGGTTTTATCCAGCCAGCGGTGCTGAATCGGGGACGGAGCAACCGGCGGGAACTCTCCCAGGTTGGTGGGGATCGTCACACGGCCAAAGCCGCCGGACATCTGTAAAAACACTTTGGCATTGTAAGCATGGATTCTCTCGGTCATTTCGCGGGCGGTCCGGACAAAATGAACCGGATTGTGGGTGGAACAAGGACAGTTGGGCATGCCGTGCTCCTCGATCTCATTCTCCACAAACGTCACACCAGTGATGATCAGACCGGTGCCGCCTTTGGCGCGCTCCGTATAGTAATCAATTCCGCGCTGATTAAAACCACCGTCCGCATCCGCCAGACCCAGCGGGCCCATCGGTGCCATAGCAAAACGGTTTTTAATCGTCACGTTGCCGATTTTCACGGGCGTGAACAATTTTGCGTACTTCATATGCTGCCTCCTTCGCATAGATGAATTCTGATGATTTTACTATATCACCATCATACAAACATGTCAATATTTACATGATTCTTTTTCCCAAAATCCAAGAGAATTCTTATGCCTTTTCCGGCTATCCGCCGCAGATGAAAACAGATTGTCACGCAGCCAGCAACTTCTTTTAAAACTCCAGAGCCGGGTAAGTATAATGCTTTTCATAAACGGATCCGATCCGCAGCACCCCCAGATCATCTCCGCGGCGGCCCATGATCATCAGTCCCACCGGCAGTTTGTTCTTCGTCAGCCCCACCGGCAGGGAAAGCGCAGGAGCACCGGTCATATCCGCCAGACGGGTGTGGTAGGTGCACATGGGTTTTCCCGGTTCTATCTGCCCTCTTGTCACAATGTTCCAAGGCGGCGTCAGCCCCCGGTCAAACGCTTCGATCGGACAGGTGGGGGCAACCACCGCATCCACCTCCTGCAAAGCCTTCTCCCACTCTTCCATGATCACATCCCGTTCTCGCAAAGACTGAATGTACTGTACCGCTGTGAAAGCTCCACCCTGATCCAGCCGGGCCGCGACGCCTGCCTGATATTTTTCCTTCATGGCCGGATACCGGTCCCGGTGCAGGTAGGCCGCTTCACTGAACATGATGCAGGTGGACGCGTCGGTGACCAGATCAATAGCAGGAATGGTAATCTCACGGATTTCCGCTCCAAGTTCCTTCAGCCGGTCAATCGCCTCGCGCGTCACCCGCTCCACCTCATAGTCGGTCTTATCAAAAAAGAAATTGGCCGGGACGCCGATCACCTTTCCTTTCAGGTCTTCGGCGCCGGCAAGCCCCTCGTAGAAATGGGTTGGCTCCCCCGCAACGGCATACGGGCAAGGGTCCAGGGGATCGGTGCCCGTAATCGCGTCCATGGTGATCGCGGCATCCGCCACGCTGCGGCACAAAGGTCCCGGATGATCCAGATTAAAGCTGAGGGCAATGATCCCGTAGAGGCTGGCCAGACCCACGCTGGGCTTAAATCCAACGGTTCCGCACATCGCCGCCGGAATGCGAATCGATCCGCCGGTATCCGTTCCCATGGCCACGTAAGCCATTCCCGTGGCCGCAGCCACGCCGGAGCCGCCGGAAGAACCTCCCGGGATCTTCGCCGGATTCCAAGGATTTTTTGTGGGGCCAAAGCAGGTTTCTTCCGTGGTCGGACCAAAGGCAAATTCATGGGTATTGGTTTTTCCCATCAGGATTGCCCCGGCGTCTTTCAGGCGTTTCGTGATGGTGGCATCGTATTCGGGAACGAAATTTCTCAACACCTCGGAACTGCCGGTGGTCGGGATGCCCTCCGTATAATACAGATCCTTCAGGGCAATCGGAATTCCGTGAAGCTTCCCCCGATAACACCCGCTTTTAATCTCTTCCTCCGCCTTCCTGGCAGATATTCTGGCTTCCTCGGCCGCCAGATAGACATAGGCGTTTAATTCCGGATTCAATGCTTCAATGCGCTTCAGGCAGGCTTCCACCAGTTCTACCGGCGAAACCGCTCCTTTTTCCACCATGGATGAAATCTGCTCCATGGTCATCATGGTAAGATCCGACATGATTCATGACTCCTCTCTTCAATTTCTCGCTGCAATTCAATCAGCGGGCAACGAAGCACCATCGGAATCGTTCCCACCTTGCTTAACGATCAAACACATACCGATGCTTTCCTAAAGATAGGACACGGTCACAGCGCCGGATCATTTGCCGAAACTGCGGGCAAGCTTATCCCGGCCACTGTTACCGTAAAACATTTCCTACAGGATCTTCTTCCCCTCATTTGTACTAGGGAGGGGATACCGTGTCTCGGCATCCCCTCCCTAGCAAACGCTTCTTTTCTATTCCTCCGATTTCTTATCGATATCATAGATACGGATATCCACTCCCCGCTCGTTCCCATACCCCTCGGCCCGGAAATGCGCGCCGTGCAGGTAGTCTTTCAGGACTTCGCTGTCCGTCATAAAAGTCGGCAGGGCCTCGAAGGGACGCGGGGTGTGGTTTCGCTCGAAATAGCCGTTGTTATCCACGAAAAGATGGCAGGCCTTCCCTGTGTAATCCGTTCCCTCGAACAGATACCGGGCGCACATATGGCGGATTCCAGCCGCATTCGTCACCTGGATATCAGCTGCTCCCGGCAAAATCCGGCCGCTAAACAAATCAGAATCCACTGTCCCGCCGAAAGGGATGATCGTCACCTTCCCGTTCTCGCACACCATGGTAGAAATCTGGTTTCGGTCAATCGTAATCTTAAATTCCATAATCATCGTATCATTCATAATCTTTTCCTTTCTTTGCCAGGACCGCCGTCTCGCCACGTCCCGGATTTACCTCTTTGACTTGTTCCTATTATTCGTATGCGCGAACCACATCTGCCATCACCTTGTCCAGGTGCTTTTCCATGGCGCTCCGGGCGCGCTCTTGATCCCGTTTTAGGATTGCGGCGACGATATTTTCGTGCTCCTTTATCTGATAATTCTCATCCGGCCCCGCCGCCTTGGTGAACTTGACATACGCATCGTTCTGGGTCAGCACCAAGTTTAAAATCTGGTAGATCGTCTGATTGCCCGAATACTCCGCAATGGCCAGATGCAGGTGAAGATCCTCCCGGTTTCCCGTCCCCCCATGCTTCACCACATAAATATTTTCTAGCAGCAAGGTATCCAGCACTTTCATCTGCGCTTCGGTAATATTCCGGCAGGTATCCTGAATCGCAGAACACTCCAGAAGCTTCCTGACCTCCAGGATCTCCAAAAGGCGCTCCTTTGAGATCTCCTCGGTCAGCAAAATCAGATTCCTGGCGCTTTCCAGCTGGCTGTTCCGCCGTTGATAATCCGCTAAAAACTGCGCTCCCTTTGCCGTCAGGCGGCGGCCTTTATTGCTGACTTTTTCAATCAGCCCGGCGGACTCCAGGCCGGATAGGATGCGGCCCATACTCCCCTGAGGAATTTGGAGCTCTTGACTTAGGTAGATCGCCCCGGCTGGAATGCTCAGATCCCCGATTGTCTTTAGGACCTCCATCTCCCTGTCTTTTTCCATCATGTACTTATCTCCAATTATCAGTCACAAATTAGTATCACAATATCACACAAAGGCTAAAAATTCAAGAGGATGCCGCAATTTCAGCTGAACTCGCCCTTTCCCGCCCCCTAAGTCAACACATTTCACCGTGGTACCTATTGACAGTGTTTGGATGGGATGCTATGATTGATCTGTCACTAATCTTTACTGATCAGTCATACATATGAAATAATTAATGCAATTTTTATCCAGCCAAAACAGCGCAAGCACACGAACCACTCACCCCCGGCAAATTCCGCTGAGGAAGACAAGGAAAGGAGCCGCTATGCTGTATCTAAACGACAGTCAAATGCGAAAAGCCGTAAAATATGAGGAAATGCTGGACGCCATCGAAGAAGCCTTTCTTCAGCATCATTCCGGCCATTACTATATGCCGGACCGCTATACTGCGGAATCCGAAAACAGACGCATGCTCTATATGCCCTGCTTTGTCAAAGACGTCATCGGCACAAAGATGCTGGCTGAGTTTCCGGAGAATCCCTCCAAGGGGCTGCCTTATCTCAGCGGCCTGATGATTTTAAACGATAGGGACACAGGCGCCCCGCTGGCCATCATGGACGGCAGCACCCTGACCGCGCTGCGGACCGGGGCCGTCGGCGGCGTGGCGATCCGGCATCTATCCGATCCGGACAGCCATAGCGCCGGCCTGATCGGCTGCGGTGTCCAGGGGCTCCACCAATTGGCCTACGCGTCCCAGGTCCGCCCGATCCGTTCCTGTTACCTCTATGACGCCTACCGGAATGACTATGGAGATTTCATTGAAAAACTGCGCCGGATGACCGCCCCCAAAGAGCTTTTAATCAAAGTTTGCGCCAACAGCCGTGAGGTGGCAGAAAAAAGTGATATATTGATCACGGCTACCCAGTCTGCCACGCCGGTATTTCCGGAAGACCCATCCTTATTCCGCAAAAAATGCGTCGTTGCCATCGGTTCCTGGCTCCCGGACCACAAGGAGATCCCGGACGCAATCTGGCAGACGACCCAGTCCGTGCTGACCGATCTCCCCTTCGCCTGTGAAGAAAGCGGAGATTTATGCCAGCCGCTTCAAACCGGCCTGCTCCGCCGGGAAAATGTGCGCTATATGGGGGACTATCTCCATGAAAAAAAGTCCGGTCAGGCCCAGCCTCTCGGAGAAACCCGGTTTTACAAATCGGTGGGCATGGGAATTTTTGATGTGATGGCTGCACGGCTGATCTGGAAGAAGGCCTTAGAGAGGCGCTGCGGGCAAATTTTAGCCGAATAACGCTTCCATCCCCACATGGCCGACTCTTCCAGAATCGTATATTTTAAACCGATACCGACGAAAAAACCGGAGCAGAGCGCATTCCGCCCTGCTCCGGTTTTTCCCTTCTTTCCATTCCTTCTGCTCCGTTCCAAACCGTCCGATCGAAACCCGCGAAAGGAACATCAGCGCGTCATCATCTCCCACCCATCCGAAGGAAAACCGACTGCGCAGAAATCCTTCTCCTCAAAAGCGTTCCCATGGCAGAACATGACCATGTCCGATCCCGGCATCCAAGGTGCGGATTCCGTCTTCTCCGGGTCGTAACTGTCGATCAGGTTAATCATCTTTCCAATATAATCCCGGCCCAAAGGCTCGTACCAATGACTTCCATAAATGTCTATGAAATCATAATTTTGATCCGTGCGCACCAAGGCCGCCCGATACGCGCTGAGAGGCAGGCCGCCCAACATCAGCACCCGCTTCAAGATGGCGTCCCCGCTGAATAAGAACCGGGTCCGCCGGTCTAAAAGCGCCATGGACCCCTTGCTGTGTCCCTCAATCCGAAGGACTTCCACCTCACGTCCTCCCAGATCGATGACCTGCTCATCTTTCCAGAAGGAAAAATGGTAATCCCCTTCGTCAATGACATCCTGGCACCGGGCCAACTCCCCGCTCTGAGGGAAATAAACCGGCTCCTCCGAGTCCACCTCCCCTTCCAGCACATAGACCGTATCGAACTGGCTGTTTCCCCCGGAGTGATCCGGATGGACATGGGAATTCACCGCGATCAAAGGCTTTTGGCAAAGCGATTCGGCGTAGCCGCGCAGATCCACGTTTCCATACCCGGTATCCTGCAAAAGCGCCGTTTCCTCCCCCACAATCAGATAAGAAATCACATATCCCCAGCCCGGCAGCCGGCCGGGCCCAGGCAGATAGCCTGGACACTGGATCGCATAGGTATCCGGGGCGATCTCCCAATGTTTACACGATAATGCCATTGCTTCTTCCTCCCTTTATTTTCCCGTGCGCAAAAATTCTTTCCGGAAAGTAACCCGGTCGTTTTCCGGAATTTCCATCATCCCGATTCGCTCCCCCAGCTCCATGGTGAGAGGATTTTCCTTGGTATAAGGCGTCCATTCCGGCAGATCCGGGCCGCAGGGCTTTCCGGTGCGGGCGAATCCGGCCCAATAGGAATTGCAGGCATGGGCCAACTCATAGTCCTCCCCGGTCCAGGGCCTCCAGCCCCGCATAAAGGTCTGGAACACGTACCATAGATCCGCCGCGTGGAAGGCGCCCTTTTCATCACCGGGGAGCTTGCGGTCCAGACAGTAGAGATAGACCGGCCCGTTTTTCTGCTCTTCCAGAGTCTCGGCCCAAGCGAGAGCTGCCGCCTGTACTTCCTCCCGGAAGTTTTCCTGGATAAATTCGGAAAAATGCTCCGGTTCCGGGCAAAGGGCCAGATATTCCTTGGCTTTCTCCGCCCCGTACTCTTCCTCCATCTGCCTGGCAAACGCGTCGTAGCCCGGCGCCACTGCAATTCCCTCTTTTTCCGTGTATCCCATCAGGCAGGGAATCTTCCGATAATTCCCGGTGCGGGCCGCCTCATCCAAAGACAGCGGGAGCACATACCCGTCCTGCACCGGCGTCCGGGTCAGCCCATGGCCAGGCATGGATTTCATCCATCGCTCCAGCACCTCCTGCCAGGAAAGCGCTCTGGCCTCCTCGATGCTTGATACGCCAAGCAAAGATAAATCCGTCCGCGCCTCGGCCTCGGCTAAGGTCGGGAAACGCATATCCGCACAGGGCGTGATCCCGCCTCCGCTCTGCATGATCGCTTTCGCCGCCAGCCCCTCGGTGAGAGGCGACGAAAGCAATGCCTGCACACACATCGCGCCTGCCGACTGCCCGGCAATCGTAATGTTCTCCGGGTCTCCTCCGAAGGAGGCAATATTCCGTTTCACCCACTGCAGAGCAAAAATCTGGTCCAGCAGGCCATAGTTGCCGGATACGCCGTGCTCTGACTCTGCCGAAAGCTCCGGATGGACCATCCAGCCAAAAATATTCAGGCGATAATTGATCGTAACCAAGATCACGCCTTTTCTCGCAAAATGCTCCCCGTCAAAATGGGCGGAATGGCCGTAACCGGTCATGAAAGCCCCGCCGTGAACCCAAAAGATCACCGGCAGCTTTTCCTCTTTTTCCTGAGCGGGCGTCCAGACATTCAGATACAGGCAGTCCTCGCTCATCTCCTCCTCATACGGATAAAATTCCTTCTCAAAAAAAGAGCCTTTTCCCACACCCAGCTGAGGGCATTTGGCAGACGCCCGCGCACAGTCCCTGACTCCGTTCCAATCCGCCGCAGGCTGCGGCGCGCGCCAGCGCAGATCTCCGACCGGCGGCGCGGCATAGGGAATGCCATAAAAAGCCGTGATGCTGGGCCACCCGCAGGGGATTCCCCGCACCTTTCCATTTTCCACTGTTGTCTCTCTCATTCGGTTCCTCCCAAAGTCTAAATTTGTTGATTACCTCCGGCAAATGTTTCCCGGCACGATGAGGCAGGTCTTGCGATTGCTTCGCAATCCTGGTAAAATTGCAGATTTCTTTTTAGCATAGCATGACCTTCTCCTCCCGTCAAATTTCTCCAGGGAAAAGACAATCGCCGCCGCCCCTCACGGGAACGGCGGCGATGATTCCTTCTTACTATGTTCAGTATGAAATCCGATTACTGTGCAGCTTTTGCAGCCGCTACATAGGAATCCACAAAAGCGGGATCGATCGACTCTTTCATCATATCGATTACAACCTGAGTTGCAGCCGGATACAGCGCTTTAATCTCGTCGGAAACCGGAGTAACCTCAATGCTGAAATCCTTCTCGCAGATCTCTTTCATTCTGGCGTCGTCGGCTTCCGTACCGGATACCTGGTAATCCTGTACATAAGCAATGAACTGATTCAGGGCCTGTTTCTGTCCGTCGCTCAGGCCTTCATACTTGGCCTGGTTCATGACATAGGTGCTGACAAACGGAATGTGATTGGTTTCAACGATATATTTCTGTACCTCGTTCAGTTTCGCGCCAACGATAGAAGCCCAAGGATTCTCCTGTGCATCCATCATCCCCTGCTGCAGGGCAATGTACAGCTCGCCAAAAGCCAGAGGGGTCGGGTTGGTGCCCAGCTCTTTCCAGAAAGCCATGTGGTACTTGTTCTCCTGGGTCCGAATGTTCAGTCCCTGCAGATCAGCAGCCGTGGTGACCGGCTTGTTGGAGGAGAGAATTCGGAAATCCGGAGCAAAAATCGTCAGCAGATGCAGTCCCGCTTTGTTGTAGTAGGTCTCAAACTGATCCTGGAAATCCGCCAGAACCGTGTTGCAGCTTGCCACATCGGGGAACAGTCCGGCGATATCCAGAACCGCCAGCTCCGGAATCAGGCCGACCTGGCTGGTCGGAGCGCCGACAAAAATATCTACACTTCCCATCTGAGCGCCTTCGATCAGCTCAACGTCACCGCCAAGCTGGCCGCTGGGATAAAAATTGATGACAAAGTTGCCGTCGGTCCACTTCTTAATCTCTTCCAGCCCGGAGCTGATGGCGTCTCCCATCACCGTGCCATCCACCGTACCGGAGCAGCCCAGAGACAGTTCGATCGGCTCGCACTCGATCTTTTCTACCAAATCCAGATTTCCTCCTGCGCTTGCAGCCGTCGTAGCCGCTCCCGCTGTGGTGGAATCCGTTGCGGTCGTCGCATCCGCAGCCGTCGTGGCCTCTGCTGCCGCAGTGGTAGCCGGAGCCGCCGTCGTGGCCGCTGCGGTCGTGCTGGCATTTCCGCCTCCGCAGGCCGTCATGGACAAGGCCAGTGCCGCGCATAAGCCGGCCGAAACTAATTTTTTCATCTTCATATCATTTTTCCTCCTTTTATCGATATCCGGATGACCGGATATTTTCTAGTGATAGGCAGAACAACTTATACTAGGCACAGGCTGATTGCCGGGATAAATGTAATCAGCAGCAGTGCGACAATGAAACAACAGATAAATGGCAAGGCCTTCTTCCCCAACTGAACCACCGGCACATTGACCAAAGGCGCCGCCACAAACAAGTTCATGCCAAAAGGCGGGGTTACAAATCCAATTGCCAAGTTGGTCACCATCACGATTCCCAAATGTACCGCATCGATTCCAAAGGTCTTTGCCACCGGAAGCAGAATCGGAGCGATGATAACAACTGCGGCGCCTACGTCCATGAACATGCCCAGAATCAGCAGCAGTACGTTGATGACCAGGAACAGGCTGGTGGAACTGGTCATGGTGTTGGAGATCAGAGACTGAATCGCTTCCGGAGCCTTCAGCAAGATCAGAATCCGGCTGAAGCCCTGAGCCAGGGCGATCAAGAAGCAGATCGGGGCATAGGAAGCAATCGCGTCTTTAAAAAGCTTCGGGATATCTTTGATTTTGATCGTCTTATAGAAGAAAATGCAGACGATCAGCGCGTAAAACACGGATACGCAGGCAGCTTCCGTCGGAGTGACGAAACCGCCGTAAATTCCGCCTAAAATAATTACCGGCGTCAGGACCGCCCAAAATCCATCCTTGAAAACATTCAGGAAACCACGTTTTTTCAGTCCGTCATAGTTTTCTGCGATTCTCGCCTTGTCTTCGCCCTTGCGTTTGCAGTAAATCCAGCAGTAAAACATGATTGTTAAGGCAATCAGGCAGCCAGGAAGAATTCCTGCAATAAACATGTCTCCCACCGAAGTGTTGGTGAACAGTCCGTACATAATAAAAGGAATACTGGGCGGGATAATAACCCCCAGTCCGCCTGCGGTCGCAACAATCGCAGCGGAAAAGACCTTATCATATCCCAGGTTCACCAGAATCGGAATACACATTGCGCCGACGGCCGCCGCCGTAGCCGGGCCGGATCCGGAAATTGCGCCGTAGAACAGGCAGGTAACCACCACTGCGCAGGGAATTCCGGCGGTTTTCTTTCCGGCAAAGATAGCAAAAATATCAAACAGCTTTTTGGAGATTCCGCCGCGGGTCATCAGCGCCCCCGACAGCATAAACAAAGGGATCGCCAGAATCGGCGTGGTGTTCAGGCCTCCTACCATGGCTTGAATGATGTAATTCATCCCGCCGGGGAAGCTGCTGTCCATCAGTTGGGGAATCACCGTGGCGGTTCCCATCGCAACGCCCATCGGCAGCGCCAGGACCATGGCGACCAAAAAGACTCCAAATACAACACCTAACATGTCTTCTCTTCCTCCTTTTTCTCTTTATGGACAAAAAAGAAGCGATACAGATCCTGAATCTGACGGATCACTCCCAATGCCGAGCCCACAAACACCGAGCCGTACAAAAGCCACATCGGCATCTCCATCGCCGGGCTTACCATTCCGCCTTTTTTCGAATTCATCATGGCTAAATAGGCGTAATATGTAAGGTAAGAAAAGAATACTAAGGTGACTGCGCGTCCAGCCAAATCAACAATGGTGCGGACAGCCTTGGGAAAGAGCTCCATCAGGATATCCACCTTCAGCATTTTTCCTCTCCGGATACAGTATCCAATGGAGAAAAATCCCGAAAACACAAAACAGAACCGACAGAATTCTTCCGGCCAGGACATGGATGCACCGAAACAATACCGCATAACAATCTGCGCCATCATGGCCAGTGACATCAGAATGAGAAAGATCATCAGGATCGTCTCTTCCAAATCTTCATCCAGCCATTTCCAAAATTTTTTCACTTTTGGAAATCCTCCTCTCTACTAGTCCGGCGGCCTAGGCTCCGCCGGTTTTCCGGCAAGTGTTTCCCTGCCGCTCACGCAGAAAATAGTAACAAAAAAAAGTCCGCGCGTATACGGACTTTTTCTCGGAAATGTTACATATTTCCAGGATCTCCGAAGATTTGTTATCCTTCCGGAAATTTGTTCACGCCTCTCTACAGGCTGTCCCTGTACTGCCCCGGCGTCTGATTGGTGCACTTTTTGAATACTCGGATAAAGTTCTGGATCGAGTTAAAGCCGCAGCGGAACCCGATTTCCTTGATCGTTAGCTTCGTCGCATGGAGAAGCTGTCTGGCCTTCTCCACGCGGAATGAGGCCAGATACGAGGTGAACTTCTCATGGGTGACGGCGTTGAACAGTTCGCTCAGATAGGAGGCGCTGATTCCGATGTGATCTCCGATCTCATTGAGGGAGAGGCTGCTGTCCATATAGTGATCCGCGATATACTCCTTGGCCTGGTCGATATATTTGTACTGGTTCTTCCTGCTGTAATTAAATATCATCCGCAGAAGCCGCCGTTCCTCCCCCTCCACATAGCTTTGAATCTCCTTTGGCCCGGTCACAGCCGCCAAAGCGCTGTGCCGCTCACTTAAAACCTTCTGATCCTCCTCGCTTAAAGGGTAGGCGATACACCGCTCCAAAAGCTCATCCAAATATAATTCCACAGCCATCTTATAATTTTCCGGTTCTGGATTCTGCCCGCCGATCTCCGCTAAAATCCGGTCCGCAAGAGACTCCGCTTCCGGCAACTCCCCGTTTTCCGCCAAGCTCACAACATTTTTCACCCGCTCCCGGAAATATTCCCGGTCAATCACCTGGCTTTCCTCTATGTTCTCTTCTTCCGGAATCTCACTCGGCAGTGTTGCCTTCAAATATTGCTGATACTGAATTTTCTCCACGGCTTCCTGATAGGAATAGCGGATGTCCAAAATGTTCTGGTAAATGTTGCCGCGCTCGCAGAGCAGGCCAAAGGGCAGGACCTCCACATTGGTCTGAAGAATCTTCTGCGCCTCGGCAAATTTCCGCTTTACGGAGACAATCGGATGCTGCTCCTCAAAGCAGAAAATCAGGGCTACGGTCAGCTTCTCGGTACGCACATCATAGACCCGGCAGACATCGTCGGAAAGGCGGCTTGCCAGATTCCGGATCGCCAGCAGGTAGAGGTTGACTTCGGTATCGTCGATTTCCCGCTCTTTCGGCTCCTCAATCTGACAGACCAGGACAAAGCTGCGGCTGTAAAGCGAAAAAGGTGTCCCCACGCCCTCCAGGATTTCCACCACCCGCTTTTCCGAAAGATGCTTTCCCACCAGCAGATTTTTCAGCATGGCTTCCAGCACCTCCGGGGCGATAGACGACATCATCTGCTGCAGATGGCGGAATTTGCCATGGCATGGGAATACACGTCTTCCAGAAAATCCGCTTCATTCACCTGGGGCCGTCCTTTTTTCTCTTCCGGATGGCTGACCAGGTGCATCAGGCGGTTGATCGGCCGGTAGATGGTCCGGCTGATATACCAGGCAAATCCGATCCCCACCACAAGGGAAATTAAAAAGATCGGGAAATAGGAAAGCACGACCTGCTGGAACGAAATACTCAGGCCTGCGCTGTCGATCGGAAGCAGATAGTTCCAGCCATTGTAATTGGAAACATAGCGGTAATAGCCGGAAACCTGCGTCGCCATTTGATCGTCTGCATTCTCATAGGTTAAAAACAGGTCCGGATCCGACCAGGGGATGGATTCGTCCCCGTTCTGGACAAAGGCCCTGGTATAAGTATTGTCATAGACCAGGATCGCCGATTCTCCGTTCTCAAACAGCCGGTCGCTCAGGGCCTCTTTGTCCAGCTCATAGACCAGTGTGCCGATATGGCTTGCGATATCCAGATCCTGAATCAAAAACAGCCGGTCGGCATAATTCATCAGCTCGGTCCGAGTCCGGGTCTCATTGGTCTGCATCGAATGACTCGTCTCAAAATACTTGTCCAGGATATACCAATCCTCAAATTCATCCGCTGATTCAATGGAATAGATATTCTGATAGATTTTCTTGGAAATCGGAGAATAGAAGAACACTTTTTTAATCAGGCCGTTTCCGTCGGCACAGCTCTTCAGCTGGCGGATCAGCCGGTAATCCCGTTCCTGAACGACCATCAGCGGGTTGATCATATAATCGACAAAATCACTGCTCCACAAGACCTGCGTCATCTCCTGCGCCAGCACTTCCACGGTCAGATCCATGGATTCCGAAGCCTGGTGAAGCATATTCAGGCTGGCCGTCCCCAGCTGCTCCCGGTGGTGTTTCACCATCGTCCAATTCATCACAGCGTAAAACAAGACGATCATCCCAACCGAAAACAGCAGGACCCCGAAAAATGTCTTCGAAAAAATCGTATTCCTCCGAAAGATCGAAGTCCTTTTCGCCTTTCTCTCTGCCATCTCGCTCTCCTGCTTTCTCTTCCGGTGAAATTAATAAATCCCTTTCATCGTCTGGGTCCTCTGCTTCAACTCCTCTTCAATCTCCGCATAGGGTTCGATCCGGCTCAAAATCCGCCCCACCAGCTCATAGATATCTTCAATATACTGGTTCAGTTTCAGTTCCTCATCCCCGATCTGAAACACCACTGGACAAACCGCCCGCACCGCATTTAGGCTCAGGCTGGCTTTCTTAAACCGGTTCCAGGCGTATTTCTTTTCCGATTTCCCAACGCCGACCACCAGGGCGTCGTCGGTGACGATATAATAGGTTCCATCCGCGTACTTCTTATAAAAATAAGTAACGCCCTTGTAGACCAGCACGCCGAACAGGATAAACAAAATGACCATCGGCAGGCCCACAAACTGAGGAAAAGTCGCCTCAAATAAATACCGGTAGATAAAATAAAACACAAATACCACAATCAAACAGGCTACAATAGCCAGGTTCTTCATTTTCATCAAACGTTTTCCCGGCTTAAATTTTCGGTTCATATGGATATCTCCCTTCAAGATCTTCTTTTAGTTTACTTCATTCGCCTTTTTCTGTCAATCCGCTATCCATATTCTTCATACACTTTGACATATAAACGAAAAGAAGTTATAATTAAAAGTAATAAAAAACATCTGCCTTCCGTAAATCCATCTTCCACCGCAGATGTTTTTCAGAAGGAGAATGTATGCGAACATTGAAATATGCCATGCTGGGCCTGATCAAGCGGGGACCGATCAGTGGATACGACATCTCACGCGAGTTCAGCGACAATGCGCTGGCCAGTTTCTGGCATGCCCGCCACAGCCAGATTTACCCGGAACTAAAACGCCTTCTTGAAGAAGGCCTGATCACCTATGAAACCGTCATTCAGGGAGAGAAACTGGAAAAAAAGGTCTATTCCCTGACCCCTCTCGGTGAAGCGGATTTTAAGAGCTGGCTGCGGTCCGACGAGCCGCTGGACCCCACCCCCAAAGACGTGTTCCGGCTCCGGACCTACTATTCGGAATCCCTGACTTCTTCCGAGTACCTCCGCCTTCTGGACAGCCAGATCAGACAGCATACAGCCCGTCTGGAGGCGTTAAAAGAGACCGGCCGGCACTTTCCGGAAACGCCGCCTTTCGGGACCCCGGAGCACGGAGATTATCTGGTTTTACAGGGGGCTTTGATGCGGGAGGGCGCGTATCTGAATTGGCTTGCGCTCTGCCGTGACGCCTTTGCGGGAAAGGAGGATCCCACCCATGAATAACCGGGAATATGAATACGTCTCCGCCATTTCCAAAGCAGGCACCCTCTCCAAAGCAGCGGTAGAACTGGGAATCTCCCAGCCCGCCCTGACCCGTTTCCTGCAAAAGGAAGAAGCCGAGATCGGCACCAAGCTGTTCCAGAAGATCGGAAACCGCCTGGTTCTTACCTATGCCGGAGAATGTTATATGGAACATGCGGAACAGATTCTGTCCATTCAGAAAAAAATGATGACGACCATCCACGACATCGCCCAGATGGACATGGGACGCATCCGCATCGGCGTGCCCAGCATCCGCTGCCCTTATACGATTTTTTCCGTGATCCCGGAATACAAGAAAAAATTTCCATCTATTGATATTGCGCTCCATGAGAATGGAAGCAATCAGCTGGAAGAAGCTCTGAAAAACCTTTCCTTAGACGTGATCGCGGTGAATATCACGAAGCAAAAGGATGATTTTCTCTATAACAAGATCACCAATGAGGAATACGTGCTGGCGGTTCCCGCCGGCCATCCGCTCTGCCAGGAAGCCCGGCAGGATCCGGATCGGAAATACCCGGTCATCTCCCCGTCTCAGATGGAGGGCCTGGGATTTATCATGCTGGAACGGGGGCATCGTATCCGCCAATTTGCCGATACGCTTCTTGATTCCAACCATGTCCGCTGGGATCTTTCCATGAAAGCCAGAACCCTGGAGACAGCCCTTGCCTCGGTATCCTGCGGTCTTGGCTGCACCTTTTCCCCGGAAGTCCCGCTGCGCTACATACGGGGAGGGAAAAACATCCGATACCTCTCCTTAGAAGCGCCGGACACGCAGTACGAGTTTTGTCTTCTGACCAGAAAAGGAGCGTATCTTCCCCCTTATATGAAGGCGTTTATCCAGATTTTCTGCGATAATTATGAACAGATGACCGACATGAATCTTTATGAATAATCGGCTCCGATGACACTTAACGAAGCCGATCCGATAAACTTAGCAGAGTCGTATAGAAAGGAAACGGTCAATGAAGCACTACACCACAATCCCACACTCCCATGCGCCTTTGGATACGTCGGGAATCCGGAATCAAAAAAAAGCCATCCCCTTTCCCACTGGGGATGGCCGCACTCTGCCGATGGACCTCTACTACCCGGAATCCGTCGCCCACCCTCTCCCGCTGATCTTAAGTGTCAGCGGAGGCGGCTGGTATTTTACCGGTCTCAGCAGCCATCATCTCGGAAATTCTCTCTCTGCCGCCGTCTCGCGGGGCTATGCTTACGCCAGCATCGGCTGCACCAGCAGCGGAGAGGAGAAATTCCCACGCCAGATCTTTGAGGTAAAGGCTGCAATCCGCTTTCTGAGACAGAACGCGGAAGAACTCCGGCTTGATCCGGAGCGTTTTGGGCTCTGGAGCAATTCCTCCGGCGGACACCTTTCCCTTATGGCCGCCTTGACCTGGAAGCATCCATTTTTTGACGCTCCCCAGCCGGAATACCCGGATATCTCCAGCCGGATCCAAGCGGTAGCTGCCAACTATCCGCCGACCCGGCTGGGAATCTCCGGTCCCCAATTTCGGGAACTGGCCCTTTCGCCGGATTACGACACGGAGGGGCCCCACTGCATGGAGACCATTTTTCTCGGTAAGGATCCGTCCAAAGACCCGGAACTGGCCCGTTTTGCCTCCCCTTATTATTACATTACGCCGGAGGCCCCGCCCTTGTTTTTACAGCACGGCACAAAGGATACCGTCGTACCCGTCACCCAGAGCTATGAATTTGCAGATGCGTATCGCCGAATCGCCGGACCCGGCCGGATTCAAACCAACTTTCCGGAAGGATTTGTGCACAGTGATCCTCATTTGAAGTCGGAGGATAACTGCCGGCAGGTGCTGGATTTTTTTGATGCTCATCTGTAATTCCGATTTCAGTACAAGCGCCGGTCTGTGGATCCTCTCCACAGACCGGCGTCTGTTTTGTATGCCAAACTTACAGCATGCCAAACTCTCTCTGGAAGGACAGCACCAGGCCGTCCCGGATCCACTGGGTCATCGGGGCGTCGTTCACCCCGTCGAAGCCATGGCCGACGCGGGGCATCAGGTAAAGCTCCACCGGTACGGCGTCGTTCATCAGCTTATCCGCATACTCCAGACCAAAATCCCGAAGCGGATCATACTCTCCTAAGATCAATGCGGTAGGCGGCAGGTTGGAAAAATCCACCGCCATATTCGGCACGGCATAGTAGGAGGGAATCGTCCCGTCAAAGCCGCCCAGATATTTCTCAAAGGCAAAGGACAGATTATCTCCGCTGAGCACCGGCGCACCGTAGCGCATCTGCTCGGCCGAACGGCTGGGCCCAAGGCCCACCGCCGGCACATTCAGAGCGTTTAATGTGATCTTCGGACCGCCGTGATCCCGGATATAGAAGGCCAGGCCAGCGCAGAGATTTCCTCCGGCGCTGGTGCCGAACAGTCCCATCCGGTCCTTGTCGCCGCCGAGTTCTTCCGCGTTCTCATACATCCAGTTCCACACGGTCAGGCAGTCCATCAGCGCCGCCGGGAAAACGTTCTGCGGGGACAGGCGGTAGTTCAAGGCTACCACGATGGCCGGAATATTCATCGCCAGATGGGTGCAGCGGTTGCCGTCCATCAGGTAATCTCCGCCCATAAAGCCGCCGCCGTGAACATCCATAATCATCGGGGTGCCGGCCGGAGCGGCTTCCGGCTTAAAGATCCGGATTTCAATGTCCGGCGCGCCCTCTGGTCCCGGAATGGTCCGGTCAATCAGAGTCAGCCCTTCCGGTTTGTCATACCGGCGCAGGACTTCCTGCGCCTTTTTCATGTCCGCACTGGCCAAAATTTCATAATGTGGGTGCAGATTTAACTTCATTTTCTCTCCCCCAATTTTTATTTCGCCAGAGCGGCTTCCAGTTTATCCATCAGTTCGTCGCCGACCGATTCACGGATCATATCGTAAGCAGGCTTTGCCTCTTCTCTCATCTTCACCAGATCTGCTTCCGGCAGATCGATGATTTCCAGTCCGGCGTCCTTCATGGTCTGGATTGCAGCTTCATTGGCTTCCTTCGCTACGTTGAACTGATAGTCGTCAATCTCATTGGCACAGATGTCCTCGATCAGCGCCTGGTAATCCGCCGGCAGGCTGTTCCAGAAATCCAGATTCATGTACATACCGCCCCACATTACCACATGGTTGGTGTTAACGATGTATTTCTGCTGCTCATACAGCTTAGAGGAAACGATGGTGTCGTAGGTGTTCTCCTCGGCTTCCACCAGGCCCTGCTGCAGGGCAATGTAGAGCTCGGAGAAAGCGATCGGAGTCGGGCTGCAGCCCCATGCCTGCCAGTAAGCGATCGGAACCGGGTTCTCCAGTGTACGGATCTTCAGGCCTTTCAGGTCATCATAAGAGCGGATCTCTTTGTTGGAGCTGGTGACACGGAAGCCGACCGGTACAAAGGACAGAACCTTCATGCCAAGGGCTTCATAACGCTTCTCGGTCTCCTGGCGCATCTCGGTTCCGCGGCCAAAAAGCTCCATAGCAGCAGCCTCGTCGGCTACCATGTTGGGGGCGTCGAAGTAGGACAAAGACATATCCACCAAGCCGCCGGAGGTTCCGCTGTTCATCTGGATCGTACCGTCACGCAGCGCCTGATCGTTCTCCGGAACGGTTCCCAGCTCGCCGTTGGGATGCACTTCTACGGTGATGTTGCCGTTGCTGCGCTCTTCCACCAGCTCTTTAAATTTCAGTGCGGTCTGATGTCCGTTGGAGCTCTCCGGCGCATTGTGGGACCAGATGATCGTCACCTTGTCGGTGCTGGTGATCTCCACGTTTCCTGCGCCGGCTGCCTCAGAACCGGCTGCCGTGGTCGCACCTTCCGCCGCTGTGGTGCCGTCAGCCGCCGTGGTGGCAGCCGCAGTCGTCCCTGCCGCCGTGGTTCCGGCAGCCGCAGTCGTGGTATCCCCCGAACTTCCGCAGCTCACCATGGAAAAAGCCATGCCAAATGCCAAAAACATTGCAGCCATACGTTTTGTTTTCATACTTTCTTCTCCTTTTCTTATCTATGTTATCCGGCGGAATAATCCGCCGGAATCACGCGTTTACAGCAATACCAGCGAAATCGCCGGAATGAAGGTGATCAGCAGCAGGGCGATCAGGAAAAATCCAATGAACGGAAGCGCATGTTTCCCGACCGTCCATGAGGACTCTCCGACCAAAGGCGCCGCCACAAACAAGTTGATGCCAATGGGAGGGCTGACCAGGCCAACCGCCAGGTTCGTCACCAGGATTACGCCGAACTGGACGCCGTTGATCCCCATGCTCTCCGCGGTCTGAAGAAGAATCGGGCCCAGAATCGCGATGGCCGACGCCGTATCCATAAACATTCCCAGCAGCAGCAAGACCAGGTTCAGCACGATTAGGAAGGCGTACTTCGTTGAGAAGGTAGTGGTGATAAAATCGGAAATCAGTTCCGGAGCTTTTAAAAGTACCAGCACCCGGCCAAATGCGATGGCGAAAGCAATCAGAAGGCAGATCGGCGCATAACTCTTCACCGCATCCTTCATATATGTAATCACATCGCGCAGACGCATGGTCTTGTAGATCCAGACGCTGACGATAATCGCATAGAACACCGACACGCAGGCCGCCTCCGTAGGGGTCACGGCTCCGCTGTAAATGCCGCCCAGGATGATGACCGGGGTCAGCAGCGCCCAAAAGCCTTCTTTCAGGACATTGAACATTCCCTTGTCTTTCAGCGCTTTATGATTGGCCGCGATTCTCTCCTTGTCCTCCCCATTCCGCTTGCAGTAAATCCAGCAGTAGAACATCAGGCAGAAGGCAATCAGAAATCCAGGGACAATACCGGCGATAAAGAGCTCGCCGACCGATACGCCGGTGGTCACGCCGTACATGATGAACGGGATACTCGGCGGGATGATGACGCCCAGTCCTCCGGCGGTCGCAACGATAGCCGCCGCGAATTTCTTATCATACCCCAATTCAATCAAAACCGGGATGCACATGGCGCCGACAGCCGCCACGGTGGCTGGGCCGGAACCGGAGATCGCCCCATAAAACAGGCAGGTGATGACAACGGCACAGGGCATTCCGGCCGTTACCTTGCCGATGAACATGGCGAAAATGTCAAATAGCTTCTTGGAAATTCCGCCTTTTGCCATGATCGCGCCGGAAAGCATAAAGAGCGGGATCGCCAAAATCGGTGTGGAGTCCAGCCCGGACACAACGGCGCGGAGCAGGAACTTCATGTTTCCGGCAAAGGCCGGCAGAACCAAAGACGGCAGAATCGTCGGGATCATGATCGCCCCGGCAATCGGGATTCCCAGGAAAAGCAGTACAACAAATACGGCAAATACGGTTCCTAACATACTTCTGCGTCCTCCTTCTTCCCTTTCTGCATTAACTCTTTCGTGTACAGGATGACATCCTGAATCCCGCGGAGCACGCCCAGCCCCAGGCCGATCGGAATCGCCAGGTACACGTACTGCATGGGAAGCTGCATCGCGCTGCTCAGAGTCGTCGTCGTGCGAATCAGCTCAATGGAGCTGTAGGCCATGTATCCGTACATCGTGATCATCAGCACACGGCTCAGATACTCTACCACGATCTGCAGAGCCTTCGGCAAAAAGTTCACCACCAGGTCCACCCGGATTCCGACACGCCGCCGCAGGCAGTATCCTGCGCTGATCATACCGGAATAGACAAAGCAGTACCGGCAAAGCTCTTCCACCCACGAAAGCGGGGAACTGAACAGATAGCGCATGATGATCTGCAGCATCATGGTGACAGAAATTATTCCGAGCAGAACCAATAGGATCACTTCTTCCAGATTGTAATCCAGCCAGGAAATCACTTTCTTCATTGTTTTCTCCCTTCCTCATTATATAACTAGTTATTATCATTACATACTTTTATTATAATTATTAATCATTTTTTGTCAATCACTTTATGCTCATTTTTTATTTTCTTTTTTATCTTCATGATTCTTGGTTATTCATTGATAAAAGCAAGTGATAGACTTGCGAATTTTTTGCTGACAGAAGAGAGAAATAACAAATTCACCGAAGGATAGACTGCCATCGGGCACAAAAAACCGGAAGACGCTCCCCAAAGTCAGAGCGGTCTCCCGGTTTCTTTCCTGCCATCTTTGGTCCGGAAGGGAAACGGCCTTTCAACCGCTCCCGCCTCCGGAATCACTTACTTAAATTGTACAGCTCAATGCACTCGTTGATATCCGCCGCCATATCTGCTGTAGCCTGATCCGCCGTATATTCCGGCTCATTAACCACCTTTGCCATATAATCCATGACAATCTGATGGAAATCGCTGAACATTGGCAAAATCGCATTGTAAACATCCTCCCCAGTTGCCATCTGCGCCGCCATGGCATCCTTTGCCGTGGGGAACTTCTCTTCCACGAACTTCTGATATTCCGCTGTGTCCGCGCCCTGCTGATTGATGGGCAGATAACCGGTGGCCATCGCAAACGCAGCCGTATTTTCCGGCTCCATCATCGTTTTCATGAATTCCCAGCTTCCGCGGTCCTTGTTCTCGTCCCCATTGTTGGCGATAAATAAGACTCCGCCGCCGGTGCACTGGCCTTTATTTTCCACGCCCTTTGAGATGGTCGGGGCCACATGGAAACCAAAGTCCAGGTTCCACTGAGCCAGCTCGCCGATGGCGTTCAGACCGGAGCAGGTGGCCATCATAATCGCGGCGTCCCCGTTTACAAACATCTGGCGGGTGTCGGCCGCATCCAGATCATAGGGGGCCAACTGGTTCTTGGAAGAAAGATTCTTAATAAACTGAAAATACTTTGCCGTCGCCGTAGCGGCCGGTTCCTCGTCCAGCAGACATTTGGTCGGACATCCGTCTTTTCCATTGTTATTGTCTACATAGTCGATTCCTTCCGCCGTCAGAGGGAACGTGTAGTAGATCGAATTTTGGACCAGCACGAACGGATACTGGACTCCGGCGTCCGCCAATTTCTGGCAGGCTGCCTCGATCTCTTCATAACTGTTCAGGGAAGCCGGGTCCACTCCCGCTTTTTGAAGGACTTCATTATTATAGAAGAAACCAACGACCGTGTTCCCCAGGGGCAGGCACTGCCAGTTTCCTTCCGTATCCGTATAAGATGCCTTCAGATTGTTAAATATCCCTGACATATCATAGGAATCTTCCTCCGCATATTTGGCAATCGGCGTATAGTAATCCGGATTGTCAAAGAATAGAGCAGCGGATTCCGTGGAGACCATCACCATATCCGGCCGGGATCCTGCCGAGGATGCCTGGAATTTCGCCAGAGTCTCCGCGTAAGAGCCGGAATAGGTTACATTCACCTTGTATTCCGACTGGGAAGCGTTGAACTCGTCCGCCATTTTTTGAATAGCTTCCCCTCCGCTTCCGGTCCAAACGCTCCACATATTCAGTTCTGTGGTTCCGGAGGAGGGTTTTCCTGTTTCCGTCTGAGGGGCCGCCGTAGTCCCCGCAGGCGCATCCGTGGCATTGGCCGCTGCTGTGGTGGAGGCCGGGCTTCCTCCGCAGCCGGTCAAGACAAGGGCTGCCGTCAAAATTGCTGCCGCCTTGGTCCAGATCTTTTTTCTCATACTTTTTCCTCACTTTCTTATTTTATTTAGATGGGAACCGGTACGGCCCCCTCTTATCCTTTTACTGCGCCGGAGGTCATTCCTTTGATCAAATAATCCTGGCCAATAATAAATGCGGCGATCGGGATTATAATGCTGATCATGGCCCCGGCCAACACATGGCCGTACTCCACGTTTTCCGTTCCGACCAGCATAGCCATCCCAATCTGGATCGTCTGCATATCCGTATTCTGAGCGATCAGCATAGGCCAAAAGTACATATTATAGGCGGAAATAAACAGGAAAATCGCCAGAGAGGCAATGGTCGGTATCGTCAAAGGCATGGCAATTTTAAACAAAAACCGCATGTCTCCGCAGCCGTCCACCAGGGACGCTTCCTTTAATTCCTTTGGAATCTGCATATAACTCTGGCGCATCATAAAGATGGAAGTTCCCCCTAAAAGACTGGTCGCGCACAGCCCGATGTAGGTATTGATCAAATTCCAGTTCTGAATCGTCAGGTAATTGGCGATCACCGTGACCTCAGCCGGTATCATCATGGCGACCAGGATCAGTTGAAACAGCAACTTACTGCCCCGAAATTTAAAAAAGGAAAAGGCGTAGGCAGCAAAGCTTGAAAAAAGCACCTGAACCAGGATAATAATCGCGCACACGATGAACGAATTGCTTAAGAACCGGAAGATCGGAATATAGTCCAATATAAAGCGGTAATTATCCAGAGTCAGATTGTCTAAAATCGTTTGCAGGGCCGGCAAATTATTTAAATATTCGGATGGTACAAAGCTGAACACAAAGCCGATCAGCAACGGGGAAATAAAGAAAAGGCCCAGAAGGAATTTAAACAAGAAACCGGCTCTCTCCTTCCATTTCCGTTTGGGCGCCGCTGCCGTTACTATATGGGAATTCTTCTCGATTTTCATTGATAATGCACCATCCTTTTCTCACAGAGAAGCTGTATTCTGGTGACCACAAAAATGATTGCACACAGTACAAGGGAGTATACACAGGCTGTCTCAAACCGTCCGCGCAAAAAAGCGTTGGAATATATCGCGTAAACCAAGATGTTGGTGGAGTCGTTCGGCCCTTTTTGCGTCAGGAGCTTAATGATGGCAAATGCCTTAAAAGAATTTACAATGTTTAAAAATATCACAAAGAAAACTTGGGGGGACGCCAGGGGAAGGATGACATGGATAATTCGGCGGATGGATCCGGCCCCGTCCAGCCGGGCGCATTCCAGCAATTCATCCGGTACATTTCTGAATCCCACTAAAAGAAAAATAAAGCTGGTTCCAACCCCGGACCATATCGTGACGGCCGCGCATGCCGCCAAAGCGGTCGCTTCCGTTGACAGCCAGGCGATGTCCGTTCCGAGGATTTGATTGAGAATACCGTACTTTGACAATATGTAAGAAGCCAAAGCAGAAACCGGCACCGAAGCAACGGCAATGGGGAGGGAGTACATGGTCTGATAAATCCGGCTTCCTTTCTGAGGTTTAATGCAGAGCAGCGCCAGCACCATAGCCAGAGAAAAAGTCCCTACTCCTACCATCAAGGCAAATTTAACCGTAGATAGAATCGATTTGGAAAAACCGCTGGTGGTCATTACCCGTTCATAATTCCTCAGTCCGACAAAGGTCGCCGGGTTCCCCAGGGGGTCAGTAACAAAAAAAGACAAAAAAATGCTTCTCAAAAAAGGGTAAAAAGTAAAGGTGGTAAATAGCAGTACCATCGGCAGCAACAGCAGATAGGGCAGCGGTTTTCTTTTTCGAATTTGATTCATATGACACTTCCTTTCCACACATTTTTTGTTTTATTCAGGCGGTTCCGCTCCGCCGGCGGTTTTCTGTCTTTCCGCCTCATCCGTCCAGAATCGCCTGGATCCACACGGGATTGAAACGCTGCATTCTTCATTCGGTTCCTCCCTTTGTCTAAAAATTCATCTTTCTTTTCATCGCTTCTCTTATTACGGCTAGTATAGCACGTAGTGTTGGTTTTTGCAACAATATTATGACCGTTTTCTTGTTAATTATCGAATTATCCCTTATTTTTTTCCTCATATATCAATTTGGCAAGCACTTCAGCCCACATTAATGTTGGATTGTGCACACAAACGGTCATTTATTTTTTATTTAGTTGATTTTCCATTGACACCTCTGGCCCTATCGCACTATAATTCAGGAAACGCGCCTTTGTTTCCTATGTTTTTGTCTGCTGAGAGGAGGTCCCATGAAAACACAAGTCTATTTTGTCCGCCATTGTGAATCCGAAGGCAACGCCTGCCGCCGGAATCATGCACAGTTTGACGGAATCGTCACAAGAAAAGGGATATTGCAGTCGGAAGTTCTGGCCGACCGTTTTCAATCGATAGCCGTTACCGCTGTCTACAGCAGCGATTCCTACCGCGCCAGAATGACAGCTGCGCCGCTGGCCCGCAGGAAGGGACTTCCCGTCCAGCTCCGCATGCTCCTGCGGGAGTACACCATCGGCACCTGGGAAGGCTACAGCCTGGGAACGATTGCCTGCCGGTATCCGGACCTCTGGAAAATCTGGACGGCCACCCCTTGGACACATCAAATCCCCGGCGCGGACCCTTTCCCCACTGTCGCCGAAAGGGGCATAGAGATCCTGCGAAGAATGGCCCACGAAAACCAGGGAGGAGTCGTGGTTGCGGTCACCCATTCCTGTCTCCTGACCTGTATGCTGACCACCCTGCTCGGTCAGGATATCAGCTATTATGAAAGAATCAAAAGCGGCGACAACACCGCCGTCACCTTGGTGGAGGTGGAGGATTCCGGCACCTGGAACGTTGTTTTCATCAACGATAGTTCCCATCTTCCCCCCAACCTACGGAGAACTCAATACACCGGCAGGAGTGCAGACACAAATCTCGCCTTCTCTCTCGCAGATCCCCAAGCCGAATCCGGTAAGATAAAGGCCTGGCTGTCTCGTCTGAAGGAAGAAAACGCTCTTTCCGCCCAGAATCCGGCGTTTTTATCCTCAGCTGAAACCATCGAGCCATACCAGATCCTATTCGCCCGCCTTTTAAACCGCGTCTGCGGGATGCTGGTCCTGAAGGAAGACCCATACCGCCCAGACTGTGGGATCGTGGCCGCTCTCGCCTTGGAGGAGGAATTAAAACCCCAAGGGTATTTTTTGCAGGAGCTGGGGGAAGCGATTGACTTCTTCCGCCGCCGCGGGAAACGTTTTCTCCGCCTCCGTGAGCCGGCCTGCCCGTTTCAAAGGGAGCTATTGACACGTTTTTGTTTTGAGCCGGAGGATAACGGCTATTACCGCCTCGCCATCACGGTGCCTGGAACGGAAGGCCCGGTGTACTGACGGATTATGTCAGGAACAAATTCCGAGTAATATCCTCCTGCATTCGAATTTCTATTTTTGCGACCTTCACATTTCCCCTTATCCAAATTTGGTATTTTGCAATAATTATTGACATATTCCCACACCAGAATTATAATTACGATAATTCTATTGTCTCAGCTTCCAGGATTGCGAAAAAATATCAAGGAGGGCACCTACCTATGAAGGAGAAACTGCTCGTTTACTCGATGGACGCGCTAGTCCATGAAGATCTGGAATATCTGCGCACCAAGCCAAATTTTTCCCGTCTCATGGCAGATTGTGCGGAAGTGGAACATATCCGCACGGTCTACCCCAGTCTGACTTATCCGGCTCATGTGTCCATTGCCACCGGCTGCCGTCCCGGAAAACACGGCATTATCTCGAATACGTCCTTTCAAACTGTTAACGACGGAAAAGTAAACTGGCTGCTGTCCTCCGATCTGATTCAGGCCGAAGACATCTATGCCGCTGCCAAACGGGCGGGGTGCACCACCGCTTCTGTTTACTGGCCGGTCATGGGGAACAACCCCAATATTGACTATCTGATCAACGAATATTTTTTTCCGGATCCCGGCGAATCCATCCTGGACGGCTTTGCCCGTCAAGGAGCCAGTGAAGATGCTTTAAAGGCAGTGAAGGACAATCTGGACCGTTTTCCCGTCCATCATACCAAAGAAATTTTATCGAAAGATACCACCTTTGACGATTTCATCAATGGATGTGCCTGCTCGATGATCCGCCGCTATCAGCCGGATTTACTGCTGATCCATAACTGTTACATGGATACCACCCGGCACCGTTACGGGCTCTTCACCGAGCACAATTCGCTTTGCCTGGACTATCTGGATGAATGGCTGGGCGAACTGACGGCGGCCATGGAAGACGCCGGTATCTATGAGACGACCAACTTTGTGCTTCTCAGCGACCATGGCCAGTTGGATTTTGTAAGACGGATCAAACCAAATGTTCTACTTTGCCGCGGCGGATTTATCGACCGGAACGCCGACGGCACCGTCCGGTCCTGGCGCGCCTTTGCCCAGTCCAATGGAATGTCTTTCTCCGTCTATCTCAAAGACCCTAAGGACGCGGAACTTCACCGTCAGGTATTTGAATATCTGAATAAGCTGGCTGACGACGGCGTATGGGGATTTGAACAGATCCAAACCGCGGAGGAGGTAAAGGGACGATACGGTTTGTACGGCCCGTTCTCCTTCCTGGCGGAGACCGACGGATACAGCGCTTTTGCTGATTCCTGGGAGGAACCGGTTTTAAATCCGATTGATTTGACGGATTACCGGCTGGGAAAGGCTACCCACGGCTATCAACCGGAAAAAGGCCCGCAGCCCGTATTTTTAGGCAGGGGTCCCGCCTTCCGGGCCGGCGCCCGTCTGGAACGGGGTGAGATCATTGACGAAGCCCCTACCTTTGCTAAAATTCTGGGAGCTGAGTTGCCCGACGCGGAGGGGACCTGCATGTCCGAACTGTTGAGATAAAAGAAAAGACCGGCGCGCCCGCTCATAAGGGCTGCCGGTCTTTTGCCGTACTCCTATGCCGCCAAAGAAAACGCAGGACATACGGTATGCTTCTCCTCTCAAAATTCCTCCATCAGCCAGATTTCCGGACAGGCTTTCAGCCGGGAAAACATCTCCCCATGGCTGAGCCCTCTCTCTGCCTTCACCAGGCAAGTCATCCCGATCGCCCCTGCCTCCCCGGTATTCATGATCTCAAAATCCAGAATAACCATCTCATGCTGCCTGACATAGCACATAAATTTTGCCATACTTTCCACATCTTCCAGGACTAAATAAATCTGCATCCGTTTGCTGTGACGCATAAACCAATCCTGATACACCCCGATTGCCGTCATTGTAAAAAAACTGAATATACACAGGCTGATCCCGCCAAAATAAAATCCAATGCCAAGGGCCAGCCCAATGCAGGTCGACACCCAAAGCCCAGCCGCCGTTGTAATTCCCCGAATGCGATGCTGCCCCGTCAAAAGGATGGTTCCCGCTCCCAGAAAGCCGATCCCGCTGATCACCTGCGCCCCCATTCGGCCCGTATCCGTTGAATAGGGCAGGTTCTGGTTAATAAACTGGCTGGTCATCATCACCATGGCGGAAGCCATGCAGACCAGGATATAGGTGCGGACTCCGGCTCCGCGTCGCTTCCGCAAACGCTCAAATCCCAGCAGCGCTCCACAGGAAAGAGAAAGGGTCAGCCGAAACAGGACCGTCAATCCGTTCAGCTCCAGCATTTCCTCCCCCGCCAATATCAATCCTTCCATTTCCACTCTTCCTTCATCCAATTAATCACAGTTTACGCTGCACAAAACTGGTCCAAGCTCCTGGTTGGTAAAAGGAAAAAAGGTTTTGGGCAGCCGGCGGAACATAAGCTTATCCAGATTCACGGCTGCCGCGCCGGCTGTATCCGCTTCATAGATTCCGGCCGCCATCCCCTCATAGGAAGCCCGGTAGGATGTGCAGGCTTTGACCACGACCAGCTGGTATTCCCCCGGTTCGATTCCAAAATGGCGGTAGAGCTGGGGATCTCCTGGCGCAGCGATTGCCTGGCAGACCACCAGATCCACTGCTCCCACGGATAGCACTGCCGTGGTTCCCACGTTGCATAACATTCCTTTTCCGGCCGGGCCCTCCCGGTGGAAGCGTCCGTCATGAAGGGAACGGACCACAGCGGTGACCGTGGCGGAAAGCCCCCTTTTTCCGGAGACCGAGCCGCCGACTACGAATTCTTTCTCTGCTCCGACTCCTGCCCGAAACGCGTCCTCCACCAAAGCCGGATCATTCAAGTAAAAAGCAGTTTTCAAATTCCCGCCCTCCGCCAGGATCTCCCGCAAAACAACAGCGCTGTCTCCGCAGGCTCCGGCATTGGTGGAATCAGAAGAATCCACCAATATCACTGGCTTCCCGCTCTGATTTTTTTGTGCGATCCGGCAGATTTCGGACACAGACAGCAAAGAGGAACGGAAGCTGTGACGGATCTCCCACAACTGCTCCGCCAAACAACGCGCGCATTCTTCCGCCTCCTTCGGTTCTTCTCCAATCGTTAAAATCGCAGAGCCGCCGCAGGATACATCCAGCCAGGGCTGCATTTGAAAAATCGAATAGTCCGTGATCCTTCCCTGGTTCACCATCCAGTCTCCCTTTTCCATCAGCTCCGCAAAACTGCCGCGCAGCGTCGTATAGCTGCTGGCCGGAACGATCATCGGAAGTTCCGAGCGCACCATCGCCAGCTTTTTTCCCTGGATAGCCTGAATTCCCAGCCTGGCAGCGCGATACCCGGTTTCATAAAAATCCACATGGGGGTATGTGTGATAGCCGCAGATAAAGTCCGCGCTTTTCCACATCAGCTCCGTCACATTCGCGTGCAGGTCACAGGAAGCCGCGATTACCGCGCGCTCTCCCGCTTTCTCCCGAATGCGGGAAAGGATTTCCCCGCATCCATCTTCCCACTCCACGGTCTGAGTCGCTCCGTGAAGGGATAAGAACACCCCGTCCACCGGCATTTCCTTATCCAGCACCGCCAATGTCTTATCCAGGAAGACCTTCACAACCTCCTGATCCACAATCCCGCCGCTGTCCCCGTTCATCGAGACAGCAGGCACATAGGTTCCGCCTGCCTCCTCAACCGCCTGAAACATGCCGTTAACCGCGCAGGGCTCTCCTTTCAACGCCTCTTCCATCTGCTTTCCTTCATAGATCCCGCAGCGGAAAAAATCTTCCCACTTCTCCGTCACCGGGTTAAAAGAATTGGATTCCTGCCGGAACTCACCGATTATAATCTTCATTTCTAACACACAACCTTCCTCTAATTTTCACTTTTTCTCCGGAGATCGGATGCAATCGCGGATTCACACTTGCGCCCCGCGTTTTTTTCCATTATACTGAACTTACCGCACAAAAATATTATCCGGAGGCCTCTGTTCATGCTTGCGAAAGAACGCCAAAATCAAATACTGGAATATTTAAAACAAAATAAAATCATCAGTATCACCGAGATCGTCAAGCGTTTCGATGTTTCCCACGAAACCGCGCGCCGGGATCTGGAATATTTGAAAGACCAAAATCTGGTGAAACGAATCCACGGAGGCGCTGTCTTTGAAGAAAACTCCTCTGCCGATTCCATTGCCTACACAGACCAGGGCACACTGGGCTATGTAGAACGGGCCGCGATCGGCCAGGCCGCCGCCGAGCTGGTGAGCACCGGGGATTCCGTCCTTTTAGGAATGGGCTCAACTGTGCTGGAGGTTGCTAAAAATTTAAAGCAAAAATCGAATATCACCGTGATCACCAACGCCATTCCCATCATCATGGAGCTGATCCGGACTGAGGTGGATGTCCATATCCTGGGCGGCCGCCTTAATCATGATGAACTGAATATCACCGGTTACACCGTCCGCGACACGCTGAGCAAATACTATGTAGATAAAGCGTTCATCAGCGCAGGAGGGATTACCTTCCAGAACGGCATCTCCGACTACAGCAGCGATGATGCCGAATTCATCCGAATGATTACGGAACGGGCGAAAACCGTCATTTTGGTGGCCCAGAGCAATAAATTCGGAGTCAATGCCTTTGCCTCGGAGTGCAGCCTAAAGGATATTGATATTGTCGTCTCCGACAAGAATCTGTCTGAAGAGTACGTCCGTGGAATCCAGGAATTGGGGATTTCCCTGATCCTTGCTGACCTTCCGGAAAACCTGGACACTCCGTAAGGGCATCCGCCTTTCATCCGCCGCTCTGTGAAAGCAGCTTTTCAGGAATTCACATTTCGAAAAAGCTTCTCCAGATACTGGAAAAGTTCCAGATATCGGCCGCAAAGCTCTTGATAGAAAGCCTTGCGGCTGGTTCTTGGAACGTATTCCCGTTCAATTTCCACCTGACGTCCGCATTCCCGGAAATCCTCGTAATATCCAAGTCCCACCCAAGCGCAGAAAGCAGCCCCCACCGCCCCGGTATGCCGGTGGCTTTCCGGCACCTGGACCGGAATCCCCAGGATATCGGCAAGCATCTGCATCCAATGATTTCCGCCGGCCCCTCCGCCGGTGATCCGAAGAGTTGTGACCGGCTCTCCGGAGGCTTTTTCGCACTCCAACTTTCGCCACTGCATATTGCAGCAGATGCCCTCCATCATTGCATGGACGAAATCTGCCCGGCCATGGACTGCGGAGGCGTTGATAAATCCCGCCCTGGCAAACTCCGAGAACGGCGGCAGTTCTCCATTCAGCCAGGGAAGGGCAAAGAGCCCCTGAGAACCGGGGGGCACCTTCTGCAGCTCACTTTCCAGCAGAGGATAAATCTCCTTTCCCTTTTGTTCCCATTCCTGGGGATAAAAAAGTCCGATCGTCCAGTCCAAAGAAATTCCCACAGTCTGCATGGTGTTTAAAAGGATTTCCCGTCCGGGGAGCAGGGCGGAGCGTGCCATCACGTGTTCGGTTTTTCCCGGCGCCGACACCACTCCCAGCCACCCGGAAGTGCCAAAATAGGCGTGGCTTTCACCCGGTTCCGCACATCCGATTCCCATGGCAATCGCCGGGATATCTCCGCACCCGGCAAATACCGGTGTTCCGGCTTTCAGCCCGGTCTCCTCCGCCGCGGTGTTCGTAACCTGTCCAACCACCGATTCAACGGGCACAATCGGAGGAATTTTCTCTCTGTCCAATCCGGCAGCTTCCAGGATTTCTTGATAATGTTTCCTCATAGAAGGATCTTCCGAGTCGGCAAAATGGTTGGTTGCGTCCACCGCAAAATTTCCCGTCAGCTTCCACTTGATGAATGAATTCACCTCCAGGATCCGGTCTGCCTGCTCATAGAACTCCGTTTCATTCTCTTTCAGCCACATCAGCTTCGCCCAATAGGATTGGGCAGAAAATTCCCGGGTTTTCATTTTCCGATTCAAAATTTCCGCCTGTTTTCCTGCTCTGGCGTCCAGCCAGGTGATGCAGGGATACAGGATTTGTCCTTCGCGTCCGATCAGAATAATCCCTTTCCACTGGGAGCAGCAGACAATACCGGCAGCTGAAAGAACTGCATCGGTATTTTGAGCCAACACGGCTTTTGTCGCCTCACATACCGCCCGCCAATAATGCTCTGGCCTTTGTTCCGCCCATCCCGTCTTCCTTGTCTGCAATGGATATTGCCGCACGGATGTGCAAAGAACCCTTCCCTTCCGGTCGATGACCGCCGCTTTGACACCGCTTGTTCCGAAATCATACGAAATAACCACTTCCTGCTCCAAATCTCTCCCTCCTCTCTTACTTGAAGACGATCTATTTACTTCTTTCATTTGTTTATGGAATTATATCATAGTTTTTTTGATATCGCAACATGATTTTGACTGTTTTTGTTGTTTTATATGTGATTATACACATTTTCAAAATAGTTTTTTGAGGTTTTTCGCTGTTTTTCCTATACTCTATTTTATATTATTTTATTTTTCCTAATCGCTGGTTTTATTTTTTTGATGTGCTTATTCTCAATCAATGTGGATGCCAATATTTCTGTTTTTCTTTGCACTACGCACTTCTATTTGGTGGTTTTTTGTGTTGTTATCTTGTTTTTATTAATATTTTACCACATATTATTGACATAACTCCACATTAATTATATAATGCTTGCAACAAATCTCACACAGGAAGGAGTTTTTGTTATGAGCATCCCAAAACTTTTCAGCCCCGGCCCCGTCATGGTCCGCAGCAATGTCAGAAATGCCCTGCTTCACTACGATATCTGCCATCGGAGCAGTGAATTCGAGGAACTGTTTACCGATACGCAAAAGAAGATCAATTTTTTGATGGGCGCGGACCAGAACTATTTCAGCATGGTGATCTCCGGATCCGGCACATCGGCCAATGAGACCGTACTTTCCTCTTTGTTTCAGGAAAAAGATCAAGTTCTTTTAATCCGGAACGGAGTATTTGGCGAACGGCTTTTAGAAATTATCGACAAGTACCAAATACCGAAAGCGGAAGTTGCCTTCCCCTGGGGAACTTATCCGGACCTGGCGGTGATTGAAGAAGCCATCTCCACCCATCCGGAGGCCAGAGTGGTCGCAATGGTCTATCATGAAACCAGCACCGGAATGATCAATCCGGTTCCAGAAGTAGGAAAACTATGCCGGAAATACGGGCGGCTTTTCTTTGTGGATGCGGTATCCGCCGCCGGCGGCGAAACAATCGACATGGCGGAAAACCACATCGCCGTCGCCACCTCTGTGGGGGGGAAATGTCTGGGAGCATTTCCAGGTTCCGCCTATATCTGCGCTAGAAAAACCATCTTGGAAACTCTGACTCCCGATCAGTGTAAGAATGTGTACCTCAACCTTTACAAACACTACAAAGCTGCCAGGGATTCCTGTCAGACGCCCAACACTCCCAACGTCAACTTGATCTGGCCCTTAAATCAGGCGCTCACCAACCTGTTGGAAGAAGGTCTGGAAAACCGTATTGCCCGCTACCAGCGTTGCTCTGCGATTATTCGGGATGGCTTCCGGCAGATGGGACTGCGGATGTTGCTGGAAGACCATCAGTCCAATACGGTTACTTCCGTCTTCCTGCCGGATCACGTACCTGCTCCAGAATTTTTGAGAAAAATGGAGATGCGGGATTACATATTTTATCTGGGAAAAGGCCCTTATGCCAGTCAAAATATGATTCAAGTCGCCAATATGGGAGAAATCTATGAGCAGGACTGCTACAACATGTTGGACGTATTCTCCGCCTGCCTAAAAACGTTTTCAGCCGGTTGACGGAAAAGCCGTCTTCCCCTTCCTGACAAATAGCCAGACATAAAAGGCGGCGCGGATGCTTTTTCAGCATCCGCGCCGCCTTTTATGTCTTTCCCCTGCCCCAAATCTGGAAGCAGGATAAAACAAGCCCTTATTTTTTTTATTCAATCTCCTGGCCGGAGTTTGCTTCAATCGCCTTTACGACATCGCTGTAATCCACCCAGCGGTTGTAATCTCCCGTGTATACCTCTTTCCCCGCCGAATCCTTGACGATAATCGTATCCGGAAAGCAAGAAATAAATGCCTCCAATTCAAACGTCAGCTTTTGATTTGCAGCCCAATCCTTGAATTCAAAAAAAGTCATGTCTCCTCCTATCGGCTCTGCCAGCGGGCAGAGATATCTTTTCCCACGCGGATGATCTCCGCTTCTTTCTCTTCCAATTGATTTTCAAAGCGGGCAGTAGCGCCGGACATAGAAATCGTCGCCGCCAATTTTCCGTTTTTGTCTATGATCGGGGCGGCCAGGCCGCAAAGCCCTTCCTCCCGCTCTCCCATGCTGAGAGCATAGCCCATCTCACGCACGCCTTCAAAGATCTCCTCGTCAAATTCCAGGCCGTTCAAAACCTTTTTCCGGTCTTCCGGCTCCATATAGGACAGAATCACCTTTCCGGCCGCGCCGCGGAGCACATCGTGACGGCTTCCTACTTTCACCACCTGCCGCAGTTCTCTGGTCGAATCCACCGATTCGATACAAAGCTTGGAATTTCCATCCGGGACAAAGAGATGAATATCTTCATTCCATTTTTCATTCAAGGCAGTCATAAACGGATAAGAAATCTTTTTCAGCCCATCATAGGACTCGCTGGGAATCATATCCGCCAGCCAGCCGATCTTGCTTCCCAAATGATACTTTTTCGTCTGCGGATTCTTAACGATAAAATCATGTTCCTGCAGCGCGCATAAGATCCGGAGAACAGTACTGGAGGAAAGGCCGGTCCGTTCCGCAATCTCCAACAAGATCATTTCTTTTTTATGCAAAAAACATTCCAATATATTGAGCGCCCGTTCCACAGAACGGGTTGGTGAATTCTGTTTTTCCATTGGCTTCCCCCCTTATTCTTTAACGCTCCCTTATATTGACGGAATCCGACTTTTGACGTACAATAGCAAATAGGACTTCCCGGAGGTGAGCATTGAATCTACAACAACTTTACTATTTTCGGGCCATTGCCCAAAACGAGAATTATTCCCGTGCTGCAGAGCAGCTTTTGGTCTCCCAATCCAGCCTCAGCCACGCGATGGCAGAATTGGAACTGGATTTAAAAGTACCGTTGTTCTATAAAATCGGCCGAAATATCCGTCTGACGGAATACGGCCGTTGCTTTCTTGCTTATGTGGAACGTGCCATCAATGAGCTGGAAAATGGCCGAAGCGCACTGGAACTGATGGCCAACCCGGAACAAGGAACCATCCGCCTGACCTTTGTCAATTCGCTCAGCAACCACTTCATACCGGATCTGATTCAAAAATATTACCGGGATCCAGTCAACCGGTCGGTCCATTTCTCCCTTTCCGAACATCACACCTTTGACGGAATCCACCTTCTTCTCCAGAAAGAATGCGATATCGGATTTGGAACCAAGACCGATCATCCGGATCTGGACTACTATCCGGTCTACCAGGAGCGCCTGGTAGCCGCCGTCAGCAGCAGCCATCCTTGGGCCAGCCGGAGCCATATCTCCTTAAAAGAGCTTAACGGCCAGGATTTTATTGCCTACAATCCCAAGTGCGGCACCCGTCTTTCCATTGACCAGCTGTTTCAGAAAGGACACGTCCACCCGAAAATCGTATTGGACGCCCCGATCACCGACAGTATGGTCGCAAGCTTTACGGAAAGCAGCATGGCGGTCTCAATTCTTCCCCGTACCTATGGCATAGACAAATTCAATATCCATATGATGGAACTGGACGATATTGACTCCACCATCCGGACTGTCTACATGTATTGGTACCGGAAAACGCCTCTTCTCCCGGCCGCAGGTAAATTCCGGGATTTTGTCATGGAATCCATTCCGTCCTTGGTATGACGGTTCAGACCGGCAGAAATCGCCGGTATTTGATTGGAAAACGACCCCCGTAGAAATGATGCGGGGGTCATTTTCATTGATTACTTACTAAACTTTAAATGATTAGTTCATCTCTGCAACGATTGCATTGATGGTCTCGGTCATCTTTTCTACCGGAGCCTTCTCCACGCCGGCCCACAGTTCGATCTGACGAGCGCCCTGATGGATCACCATGCCCAGGCCGTTGATGATCTTGCAGCCCTGTGCCTCAGCATCCAGCAGGAACTGGGTCTTCAGCGGATTATAGGTTGCGTCGAAGCAGATCTGGTTGGGCTTGATGTTCTCTTTTTCGATAACGGTCTCGCCCTCATGGCCTCTCATGCCAAGGCCGGACAGGTTCATCAGAACGTCACAGGTCTGAGCAGCTTTCACAACTTCATCATGGTTCGCCTGACGGATCGCAACAGCAACCTCACGGCCGAATTTCTCGTTCAAATCTTTTGCCAGAACTTCACACTTCTCGGAACGAGAGCAGATGTACATCTTCTTTGCGCCCATATGTGCCATCGTGAAGCAAACAGACTTTCCGGTGCCGCCTGCGCCCCATACGAAGAAAGTGGTCTTCTCAAAATCTACGCCTTCCAGCTGCAGGGACTTGGTCGCGCCGTAGCCATCGGTGTTGTAGCCTTTCAGCTTGCCGTCCGCGCTGCGGACTACCGTGTTGATGGTACCCATCTTCTCAGCCAGAGAATCCATCTCATCCATGAACTGAACTGCAAATTCCTTGTTGGGCTTCGTCACGGCAAAACCGGCAAAGCTGTTGTCTTTCTTGATATTGGCAATGTTGTTGCCGATCAGATTGTTGTCGCACTCCAGCGGGAAGTAATGAGCGTCAAAGCCCATCGCCTCGTAAGCTTCATTCTGCATGCGAGGGGAGAAGGACTGTCCCAGAGGAGTACCCAGAAGAGCAATCAATTTCGTATTAGCCATCGTTAACCTCTTTCTACCATACCAATGGTGATGTATTTATTTTCTGCGGACAGCCTATTTTTCGCGGCTGCCCGTCAGATCATCGATTCCAGCGGCTCTTCTATCTTCGGACCGCTTTTTACTGTCCCTTCGGGAGTTCCAGGCGGAGATCCTTGGAGGCGCCGGCCTTCAGGATATAGCTGTCGGTGTCATGCTGCAGCATCTCTACGACTCTGCGGCTGATCGCCATACACTGATCCAGATCAATTCCCGTATTCACGCCCATCTGATCCAGCGCGTGAACCACGTCCTCGGTCGCAACATTGCCCGTGGCATTGGGAACAAAGTTGCAGCCGCCCACACCTGCGAAGGATGCGTCGAACTGGTAGAAGCCCGCCTGCATACCGGCAATGATGTTGGAGATTGCCAGGCCTCTGGTGTTGTGGAAATGCAGCCACCAATCCGTCTCCGGATAGCACTTCTTCATCTCCGTGCACATATCATAGACCTGAGTCGGATACGCCATACCGGAGGCGTCGGACAGGGAGATCTCTTTGATTCCTACGTTCATGTAGGCTTCTACGATCTCTTTGACATCTTCGATCGGCACGCCGTTGTAATCCCACGGGGAGCCAAACGCCATGGAGATGGATCCGGAAATACCGATGCCGTTGGCTTCCGCCTTCTCCACACACTCTTTAAATTTCGCAACGCTCTCCGCCGGCGTGCAGTTCAGGTTGGCCAGATTATGGCCTTTGCTGGCGGATACGTTCAGTTTTACTTTCTTACAGCCGCAGGCAATCGCACGGTCTACACCTCTGGCATTGGGGATCAGGGCGCGCAGTTCTACGTCCGCCGGTACGCCCTCGGCAATGATCGCTTTGAACACCTCGTCGGTGTTGGCCATCTGAGGGACCTTGACCGGATGAACAAAGGAACCGACCTCAATCACCTTGAAGCCGGCGGCAAACATCTTTTTCAGCAGCTCTACCTTGTTCTCTACAGAAAGAACAAAGGACTCTTTGACCGGCTTGCCGCTCTTGCTGAGCTTCGGCTGTCCGTTCTCGTCAACCGCATTCTTATATACGAAATTTCCGGCTTTGTCCCGCATCGGAACGCCGTTTTCATCGAAGGCAATTGCTTTCTCGTTCTGCAAGCCGTCTCTCATGCCGACTTCACAGATTCTTACATTTTTCACAAGATCTAATGCCATATGTTTCTGTCTCCATTTTTATATTATCCCCCCTGCCGGAGCCCCGAAGGACTCGGAAAGGGGGGATGATTTCACAAGATCAATCCGCCTGAGAACGAACAACCTCAGCGGCCTTGCCGCCCATCTCGTCAGCGAATTTCAGACGTCCGTTGCACACATCTACGGTATCCTTCTTCGTGTAGATATCATTGATGTTCCACACGCCAGGAGTCGGTACTGCGATGTTCTCCATCGGCACGTCGATCAGATAAGGCTCGTTGCACTCCAGGGCTTCCTTCAGAACCTCAGCAAACTCGTCCGCACTTGCGATCTTCTTCGCCTTGATCCCGTAGCCACGGGCAATCGCTGCCCAATCCGGGCTGTAGGACTCCCAAGACTGACGGAAGCTTCCCTCTGCGTCAGCCGGGCGGATCTTGAATTCCGTTCCCAGATGCTGCGGGCAGCTCTCCTTCTCATTGGTGTAATGCAGTCCTTCCAGGCCAGCGATGGTTCCGAATGCGCTGTTATTCATGACGATCCAGATCACCGGGATTCCCTGCTCTTTCGCCGTAGCGATTACGCAAGGGTTGGCAGCGCCGAATCCGCCGTCGCCGGTCAGCGTCAGTACCACGCGCTCCGGAGCAGCCAGCTTCGCGCCCAGGATTGCGCCTGCGCCGAATCCCATGGTCGCAAGTCCCGAAGGATGGTTGATCGCGCCCGGTACGGTAATGTCATACTGCTGAGCAACTCCGTTCTTGTTCCAGCCCACATCGGTGAAGATCAGGGCGTCTTCCGGTACCAGCGCCTTCACGTCTCTCAGGATTCGCTGAGGCGTCATCGGGAAACGGCCGTCGTCGCAGATCGCCTGATTCTCTTTCTTAAAGTTCGCCTTGAAGTCCGCAATCTCTTTGCGCAGCTCCGGATGGCTGATTCCTTCCGGCTTCAGCTCCTTCGCCGCTTCCAGAATCTGAGCCAGGGCATGCTTCAGATCTGCCACAGCACCGATCATTACCGGATAGTTCCGTCCGATCTCGGTGGGGTCGATGTCGATCTGCATGAACTTGGTGATGCTCTGGTTAAAGGTTACTCCCTTGTACCAGGAAGAGCTGTCGGCTTCTGCCATGCGGCTTCCCAGGATCAGGATCCGGTCTGCCTTTGTGGTCTTCTCATGGGTCAGCTCAAAGCCCCAGAATCCGGTCTGGCCCAGCATCAGCGGATGGTTGTCCGGAATACAGCTCTGGCCCATCAGGGTACGGGAAACCGGGATATCCAGGAATTCCACCAGGGCAGCCAGCTCATCGGATGCCTGCGCCAGCAGTACGCCGCCGCCTGCATGGATGACAGGATTCTTCGCCTCGATCAGCTCCTTGGCAATCGCTTTTGCGGTAGCCGGATCCAGAGCGGGCTTGATGGTCTCGTGAGAGTCCATGTATGTGCGCTCCCAGCAGTCGGTCTCGATTTCGCGGGAGAACATATCCATCGGCACGGAGATCAGAACCGGGCCCGGACGGCCGGACTCTGCCAGACGGAACGCCTTATCCATGATTTCCGGGAAGGCTTCCGGACGGTCCACTCTCCAAGCTCTCTTTACGAAAGGCTTGTAGATGTCGTACTGGGATCCGTCGCAGTGCATGTTGACTTCCTGGTGCGGATGCTTGCCGTAGTAGTAGCTCGGCACATCGCCGGCGATGACTACCATGGGAATGGAGTCAAAAGCGGCGTTGGCAACGCCGGTGGTGGCGTTGGTCAGGCCCGGCCCCAGGTGGCAGATCATCACGCCGGCCTTATGGGCAACACGGGCATAGCCGTCGGCTGCGGTGGCTGCGATCTGCTCGTGGCGGACGCTGATGTATCTCAGGTTCTTCGCGCGGCTGAAAGCATCCAGCATAGCGATGACCGTATGTCCGCAAAGACCGAAGACATAATCGACGCCTCTGCGCTCCAAATAATCAACGAGCTGGTCAGAAACTAACTTTTTCATGTGAACTCCTTTGGTTATTTTTTATTTATTGAAATTTGAAAAAACCTTTATGGTACCCTAGCAGGGAAGAAAATCCCCCCTGCTAGGTTTCAGAACTATTATTATTTCACAGCATCATTGGAGTTGTAAGCGGAGTACTGAACTTTCTCCAGCTCCGGATCGTAGAATTCGCCGAACAGCTCCTCATCGGTCTGCCAGTCGGGGGTGTCATACTCCCAAGATACCCAAGTCATGTTCATGTAGTGATGCAGATGTACGTTCTCGGACGTAGCGTTTCCGCCCCAAGTACCGCAGCCGATCGAAGAAGTCATCGGCATGCCGTTGTTCATGGAACCGGAGTTTGCCTTAGACTGAGGCTGACGAACCATGATACGGCCTACGCGGGCAACGGAAGCCAGTCTGTCGATGTGGCTCTCGTCGAAGGTGAAGATACCAACGGAGTGGCCCTTGCCGCCTACTTCGTGGATCGCCATGATCGCGTCGATCGCGTTCTGGAACTCGCCGCAGTATTTGTGAACAGCCAGTACGGTGGACAGTTTCTCACGGCACCAGATTCCCTCTTCGCCCTTGGTGAAAACACCGGTTCCGTGGGAAGCAATCAGGAAGCGGGTGGTCTCCGGTACGGAGAAGCCAGCGGCCTTTGCCATATCCAGAGCGGACAGAGCAACCGTGTCGGACAGTCTGTGAATGTCCTCATCCCACATAGCGTTTCTCATGGCCTTCTGCTCTTCTTCGGTCATCAGGTAACCGCCAACGGACTGCAGCTCTTTCAGAGCCTCGTCCCAAATGCTCTCATGGATCACAACGTTGCCGTCTGCGGAACAGCCGGAACCGAAATCGGAAGTCTTGGAACGCATGGTGTTGTCAGCTGCATGATGCAGATCCTTGATCGCAGTCTCGTCCCAGATCATGGTGGCATTGCCGGCGCCTACGCCGTATGCCGGAGTACCGGAAGTATAAGAACGGCGAACAACGCCCTGGCCGCCGGTAGCGATAACCAGATCACACTTGGACATCAGAGCTTCGGACATCTGACGGTTGATCTTAACGATGGTCTTGCCATCCTCACCCAGACCGCCGCCGAGGCACTGTACCAGATCCTTAGGAGCGCCTACGCGGGCCAGGCCCTCACGCATCAGCTCACAGGTCTTGTAGCTGGTTCCAGCCGTACGGGGATGGGGGGAGAAGATGATGGCGTTTCTCGCCTTGATCGCATAAATGGCATTGCCGGCCGGGGTCAGATCCGGATTGGTAGCCGGGATAACGCAGGCGATAATGCCAACGGGTTTTGCATAGATTTTGATCTTTCTCTCAGGCATCTCTTTTACGCAGCCAACGGATTTCTCTCTCAGGCAATCGCGCAGGATACCACGGATTTTAAATCTCTTATTCTCACGGCTGATCGGATCGCCGAAACGGCTCTCTTTGATGCCAAGTTCAACCAGCTCATGGAAGGTTTTGGAGTTTGCCACCTTCTGGGCTACGGAACGGATCGTTCTGTCAATGTCTTCCTGACTCCATTTCTCGAATTCCAGCTGAGCTTTGTCAGCTCTTGCGAAGCAGGCTTCGATGTCGTCGATCTGCTCCTGGGTCAGTCCTTTGGATTCATAGACTGCCTTCATGTCAACCATTCTGCTCATGTTTCTTCCTCCTTGAATATAAGCTCAAATCGCTTCTTCAGGATTTCACAGCGTGGAATCCTGATTCCGTTCATTGAAATTATACTACTTTACAATCCGTTCGTCAATATGTTTTTAAAAAAGTATGCACAAAGCGCGCACCCGCGCCGGAGTACGGCTGCGTCAGCAGCCATGTTCCTTGGCGCGGAGTGCGCCGCCTCAGCAGAGCAAATAAGTCTATTAGTCGATGCCGTGAGCAGCAAAGTAAGCCTTTGCGCTGTTCAGGCACTGTTTGTAATGCTCAAGCGCACCGTAAACTTCGACTCTCTTGTTATGAGGAAGCTCGATGGAGCAGACAGCCGAATCCGGAATTCTCTTCACGATGCCAGCGATATCGACGCAGCCTTCTCCGATGTACAGTCTAGCGTCTCTTCCGGTATGGATCAGAGCTTCATTGTCATCCATCGCCGGGCGGGGAGCCGGGCCGTCGCACAGGTGGATGAAGTTGAACCAATCGCGGGGGCAATCGTCCAGCTCAGCCATGGATACGCGGGAACGGTCAAAATGCAGAGTATCTACCAGCAGACCGATGTTGTCGGCTTTGGTGTAGTTGATAAACTCTTTCGCCGTCTTCAGATCCGGGCAGGCAGACCAGGTAACGAACTCAAAGTTGCAGGTGATGCCGTAAGGCTTGGTCATCTCGCAGAGTTTCGCCAGAGTCTCTTTCGCATACTCGGTCTTCTGAGTCCAGCAGCTGGTGATCAGATGATGGCAGTCGTGCTTCTGAGCAAACTCAAAGGCAGGTTTCCACTTGTCCATATCTACTTCGTCGGTCAGACGGAACAGCTCGATATCGCTGAGCTTCATGCCGGTTTCGGCCATTGCCACATCGAATTCCTTGTACATCTCAGGATTCAGGTCTACGGCATAGTTCGGCTCACCGGGGGTTCCCAGAAGAACCGGGCGGATGCTGACGAAATCAAAGCCTGCGGCGGCAGCCATGTAAACCATATCCTGCGGCGGAACCTTCAGGGCGCTCAGATGTGCGATGGAAAATTTTCTTTTCATTGTAAACTCCTCCTTGAATTTTGTTTTTCACAATGAGACTTTCACAGTGTGGAATCACCCACTGCATGGATTATTATACTATACTAACAACGATTTTCCAAGAGGAAATGCGAGGATAATTCATTCTTTTTTTTCATTGAACCTATTTATTCTTTTCAACGATAAAATTTCTGTTAAAATTGTCGCTCATTCAATTTCACCTCGTGGAATAGGATTTTAACACGAAACTGTATTGCATCTTTTTCGGACAACGATTATAATATAGAAAACGGAAAAGGAGGTGCTTAAGATGAAGATGATTATGGCAATTGTCCATAACGAAGATGCGCCTGAATTGGTGGAGGAATTAAACCGGCAGAAGTTTTTCGTCACAAAGATGGCATCCACCGGCGGATTTTTAAAGAAGGGAAATACAACGCTCTTAACCGGTGTCGAGGACCATTTGGTCGAGAAAGTCTGCGAGATCATCAAACAATTTTCCGGACGCCGCCGCCAGCTGGTCTTTGCCACTACGCCGTCAGCCGGAAGTCTCTGCTCCGGCGTCACTTCTTCCGTCCCGGTGGACATGGAAGTGGGCGGGGCCACGATCTTTGTGCTTTCCGTAGAAGAATTCCAAAAGTTTTAGTCCTTTTACAGGCCGCGGGGATGTCTGCCGCAGTCTAAAGGATCTGACAAAAATCTCATGTTTTAATAGCAGCAAAAAAGCCGTCCATAACGGGCGGCTTTTTTTGCTGCTATTTTTGTACGGCGCCCCTTTTTCGGGCCTCATACGGAGCGTCTATTTTTTCTTCTTCCAGGCTCTTCTCTTCTTTGCCTCAGCCAACTCCACTTCCAGTTTATCCAGGCTCTCCCGGTAAACCGGCTGCTCCGTCTCGGAGTCAATACAGATGATATTCTTGAATTCCGCTGTCTGGGGCGGGATCCCCTTCTTTTGCAGGGAACGCTCGACCCACCGTTTTACCATCATGTAAATCACGGCGAAGACCGGAACGCCGAACAGCATCCCCACGAAGCCAAAGAGGCCGCCGCCGACTAAGATCGCGCAGATTACCCAAAAACTGCCGAGACCTGTGGACTCGCCGAGAATTTTTGGCCCCAGGATATTTCCGTCGAACTGCTGCAAAATCAGGATGAAGATCAGGAAAATCAGGCATTTCACCGGATCAATCAGCAGGATCAAGAATGCGCTGGGAATCGCCCCGATAAAAGGACCGAAAAACGGGATGACATTGGTGACGCCCACAATCACGCTGACCAGTTCCTTGTAGGGCATGTTCAGCACGGTCAGGCAGATAAAACAGATCGCGCCGATGATCGCCGAGTCCAGAATCTTTCCGCTGATAAAACCGCTGAAAATCCGGTTTGCATCTTGGAGGTCACGCAGAACCGCGTTCACATTTTTCACAGAAAAAATACTGTAAAGAATTTTCTTTACCTGTGCCCCAAACTTTTCCTTGCTCATCAGGACATAGACGGCCACGATCAGGCCGATGATCATGTTCAGGATTTCCTTCAAGACACTGTAGATTCCGCTGGAAATACTGATCACAATATTGCTGATATCGCCGAGCGCCTCTCCGCTCAGCCATGTCGTCGCATAGTCGGAAATCGAATTAAACAGATTCAGCGCAATGGTCTCCGCCTCGGACCCGTTGGGGAAAGTGCTGGTGATCAGCTCCTGGCCGCGGGACAAGTAGGTGGAGAGGTTGCGGGCCAGCATTTCCACGCTGTCGTAGATTTTCGGAAGCACCATCCAAAGCAGCACCACGACGATCAAAATCACCAGCAGCAAGCTGGCTGCCACGCCCAACGCCCTCGCCATACTGCGGGCTTTTTTATCCTTCTCCGGGAACACTTTGTGTCCCCAGATCAAAAACCATCGTTTTTCAAAAAAGCCCAGCATCGGATTCATTAAATATGCAAAAATCAAGCCGTAGATCACCGGCTTTAATACGCCGATCAGCATGGCTAAAAATGCCTTCATCGACTGCAGCTGGGACAGAATCAGATAGAATATCACGCTGGCGGCAATCACCAAAAATGCAGTGATGCCCCAGTGGATATATTTTTTGTCAAGTCGGAATTTCATACTTCCATAGTCCTTCCTTTACTCCGCCGCCGTGGAGGCGCTTACGGTGCCGTTATCCTCACTTTTGGTGGTTTCCGAATCCGTCTCATCCGCATCCAGCTGGTCCATCGCTTTCTTCACGTCGTCTTTAAAGCTCTGCCAGGCATCTTCATGCTCCACATAATAAAGGGGGCAGGCTTTTCCAGTGACATCGTAATGCCGGATCACATCACTTTGCGGATCCAGATGATAGCGGTTGCACAGATAAGCAGTCAGCTTCACCACTGAGGCATAGGTTTTATCATTAAACTGCCCGGTCTCATCCGGATGGCAGCATTCAATCGAGAGAGTATCGTCGTTCCTGTTGTTGGAGGCATAGGCCACCTCATCCACCGGCACACAGGCAAGAACCTCCCCTTCCAGTCCCACGATAAAGTTGCTGCTGGCATAGGTATCGCCGTTGTCCTTTAAATTTTCAAAATAATTACGGTTATTTTCCGCTGTGGTTCCCGGATTCGCCACATAGTGAATCACGATTCCTTTCACGCCCCCCGGAAGCTTCTGGCCCGGACGGGAATAGGGATTTACGGTCAGATACTCTTCCTTCACATAATCGGGAAGACCATAGGGAGAATTCTGCTTTCCGCCGCCAAACAGGCGGATGACGCCCCTCACCCCGAAAAAAACTCCCACTCCCAGCAATACCACAACGAGAACAGCGATGGCCCGGTAAGTCCAGACTTTGATCAGTTTTTTTCTTCGTTTCTGCCTGCGAAGCTGTGCGGTGCGTGCTCTTGATCCGCCGCTTTGCTCCGCCCCTTTTTCTCTCTTCTCCGCCATTTTGCGTTTCCCCCTTCGTACTCCCACCTATCTTATCATAGATTCCTCAAAAAGAAGCTTAAAATTTTCTTACGAAACTCCTTAAGAAAAATAGAGTTTCCCTGATTAATCTCCGAACCGGCGGTTGTTCCCAATGACGTTATTTCACTCAGTGCGGAAGCGCAGCCGGAAAAATGACTGCGATCAGCACCACCAGGATGCCCAAAGCAATCCGGTAATATCCAAAAATCTTAAAGCTGTAGCGCTTGATGAAATCCATCAGGAAACGAATCACAAACAGGGAAACGACAAACGCGACGATCATGCCCACGAGAAGCGTAATCACCTCGGCTCCGGTATAGTTAAGGCCGTATTTCAAAAGCTTTACGCCGCTGGCACCGAACATCACCGGGATTGCCAGGAAAAAGCTGTATTCTGCCGATACGGTGCGGGACACGCCGAGCAGCATAGCTCCAAGAATCGTAGAGCCAGAGCGGGAGGTGCCGGGAACCAGAGCCAGGACCTGGATCATACCGATCGACAGGGCGGTGATCCAGCTCATGTCCCGAAAGCTCCGGATCTGGGGTTTTTGATGGCGGTTACGGTTTTCGATCAGGATAAAGGCAACGCCGTACAGAATCAGCGCTCCCGCCACAACCGGCCATTTATAAAAATGCTCGTCAAAGAAATCATTGAGCAGCAGTCCGATGATGCCGGCCGGGATACAGCCGATGATCACTTTGACCCAGATATCCCAGATATCCGATTTCTGCTGCGGAGAATGGCACCGGCAGAATGGATTCAGCCGTTTAAAAAACACGACGCAGACCGCCAAAATCGCACCGAGCTGTATCACGACACGGAACATTTCCAAAAACTCCGGCGTCACGTCAAGAGGCCAGAAGCTCTCGAACAGGATCAGATGGCCGGTGCTGCTGACCGGCAGCCATTCCGTAATTCCTTCCACGATACCATAAAAGATTACCTTGATCAATTCCAAAAAATCCATACCATTCCCCTTTAAATGTTTTCAATCTGCCAATCCACCGGCTCCACCCCGTGAGCCTCCAAAAACGCATTGGTCTGACTGAAAGGCCTGCTTCCAAAGAACCCCCGGTCAGCCGACAGAGGGCTCGGATGAGGCGCTTTCAGGATCAGATGCTTCGGGTTGTTCAGCATCCCGGCCTTCATCTGGGCCGGGCGTCCCCAAAGGATAAACACGATGGGACGGTCTTCCTCATTGACCGCCCGGATCGCTGCGTCGGTAAATTCCTCCCAGCCGATTCCCCTGTGGGAATTGGCGCGGTGCGCCTGAACGGTCAGCACCGTGTTTAGAAGCAGGACTCCCTGCTTTGCCCATTTTACCAGATATCCGTTGTTCGGGATATAGCAGCCCAGATCATCGTGCAGCTCCCGGTAAATATTGACGAGGGACGGAGGAATCTCCACTTCCGGTTTCACTGAAAAACACAGCCCATGGGCCTGCCCCACGTTGTGATAAGGATCCTGCCCCAAAATCACGACCTTTACCTTTGAGAGCGGCGTCAGCTCAAAGGCGTTGAAAATATCGTCCGGGGACGGGAATACCTCACGGGTATTATATTCCTGCTTGATGGTCTGATATAACTTCGCATAATATGGCTTTCTAAATTCAACTGACAACGGCTTCAGCCAATCATTCGTAATCGCACCCATTTTCTCGTGCCCCTTTCCGTCACTTACCGGCGGACCGGAATCCCCCGTCCCGCCAGATAATTCTTCAGTTCTTTGATTTCCAATTCCTTATAGTGAAACAGCGATGCCGCCAGCGCCGCATCCGCCTTTCCTACGGTCAGTGCGTCATAAAAATGCTCCATGGTTCCGGCGCCGCCGGAGGCGATCACCGGCACAGGCACGGCAGCCGCCACGGCAGCGGTCAGCTCATTGTCGTAGCCGGCTTTTGTCCCGTCGCAGTCCATGCTGGTCAAAAGGATCTCCCCCGCTCCTAACGATACCGCCTTCGCGGCCCATTCCACCGCGTCGAGCCCCACGTCAAGGCGGCCTCCGTTTTTATAGACGCTCCACCCTCCGTCCGGCCTTCTCTTCGCGTCAATCGCCACGACCACGCACTGGCTGCCGTATTTATCGGCCGCCTCCGAGATCAGCTCCGGGCGGTTGATCGCCGACGAATTGATCGAGATCTTATCCGCGCCTTCCCGCAGCAGGACTTTAAAGTCCTCCACCGTGCGGATTCCTCCGCCCACGGTAAAGGGAATAAACACGTTCTCCGCCACGCGCCGGACCATGTCCACCACGGTTTTTCTGGCGTCCGAGGACGCCGTGATGTCCAAAAACACCAATTCGTCGGCCCCGGCCGCGTCGTAGGCCGCCGCAATCTCCACCGGATCTCCGGCGTCCCTCAGGTTGACAAAATTAACGCCCTTCACCACGCGCCCTTCATGGACGTCGAGGCAGGGAATGATTCTTTTCGTAAACATGGCTTTCCTCACTGACCCAGCCCGGCAAAATTCTTTAAGATCGCCAGACCGGCCGCACTGCTTTTTTCAGGATGGAACTGACAGCCGAACACATTGCCCCGTTCCACGGATGCGTGGATGGAAACGCCGTATTCTGCAGTGGCCGCCACGATCTCCTCCTGTCTCGCCTTCAGGTAATAGGAGTGGACAAAATAAACGTAAGGATGCTCGGGAAGTCCGGCAAATAACTTGGCTCCCGGCTTCACATCAAGGGAATTCCAGCCCATATGGGGAATCTTCAAGCCCTCGCAGGGAGGAATCTTCAAAATTTCACCGGGCAGGATGGATAGCCCCTCCACTCCCACACTCTCCTCGCTGCGTTCAAACAATAACTGCATCCCCAGGCAGATCCCCAAAAGAGGTGTCCCCTGCGCCGCCGTCTGCCGCAAGATATCCGGAAGGCCGTAGCGGTGTAAATGCTCCATCGCGTCCCCAAATGCGCCGACGCCGGGCAAAATCACCTTGTCGGCGGAGAGGATCACGTCTTTCTCTCTTGTCACCGCCGTCTCTTCTCCAAGAGACAGCAGCGCTTTTTCCACACTTTTTAAATTTCCCGCATCATAATCAATGATCGCTATCATCGGTATCTCCTTCCGCCGTCCAGCCCCTGGCACAGGCAACCGCTCGTTTCCATCCTGCGAGCCGCTTCTTCCGGCACGGCTCCTCCATCTGGGGTTCAAACGTGCAATCCACCGCCCAGTTGGCCCGTATTTCATCCGTGTCCTTCCAGTAGCCGACCGTCAAACCCGCCAGATAGGCCGCGCCCAGCGCCGTGGTCTCGATACAGCGCGGCCGCACCACCGCCGTATCCAAGATATCCGCCTGAAACTGCATCAGAAAGCGGTTGGCGCTGGCTCCTCCGTCCACCTGCAGGCTCCGAAGCGAGATCCCGGCATCCTTTTCCATGGCGGCCAGAACGTCCCCGGTCTGATAGGCAATGGATTCCAGCGTGGCCCGCACCAGATGATTCCGGTTAAAGCCTCTCGTAATTCCCACCACCACGCCGCGGGCGTAAGGATCCCAGTACGGCGCGCCGAGACCGGTAAAGGCAGGCACCACGTAGGCTCCAGCCGTGTCCCCTACCGCTTCCGCAAACTCCTCCGACTGGGCGGATTCCCGGAAGAGCTGGAGTTCGTCCCTCAGCCACTGGACTGAAGCCCCGCCGACAAACACGCTGCCTTCCAATGCGTACTCGACTTCCTCGCCCGCACTGGCGGCAATGGTTGTGATCAATCCATTTTTAGACTGCACCGGCCTCCGGCCGGTGTTCATCAAAAGAAAGCATCCGGTCCCATAAGTATTTTTTCCTTCGCCCGGCGAAAAGCAGCACTGGCCGAACAAGGCCGCCTGCTGATCTCCCGCCACGCCGGCGATGGGAATTCTGCCGCCCAGCACCGTGGGGTCCGTCACGCCGAAATGGCTGCCGGAGGGCCGCACTTCGGGCAGCATGGACGCCGGAATATCAAACCACTCCAACAGCTCCCGGTCCCAGGCAAGCTTCCGGATATCATAGAGCATGGTCCGGGAGGCGTTGGTCCGGTCCGTCGCATGAACCGCTCCTCCGGTCAGCTTAAAAATCAGCCAGGAATCCACGGTTCCAAACAATAAGCGGCCTTCGTCCGCCTTCTTTCTGGCTCCCGGCACATGATCCAGGATCCACCTGATTTTGGAGGCGGAAAAATAGGCGTCGGGGATCAGTCCGGTGCGCTCCGGCACCAGCTTTGCCAGGGAGGTCTTCCGGAACTCATCGATGGCTTCCGCGGTCCGGCGGCACTGCCAGACAATCGCGTTGGACACCGGCTCCCCGGTCTCCCGGTCCCAGACGATCGTGGTCTCCCGCTGATTGGTGATGCCGATGGCCGCGATCGCCGAAGGCCCCACTCCCAATTTTCCCATGGCCTCGCTGGCCACGCCGACCTGAGAAGCCCAGATCTCCATGGGATCGTGCTCCACCCAGCCGGGCTTCGGATAGATTTGGCGGAATTCCCGCGCCGCCACGCTTTTCATATTTCCCTTTCGGTCAAAAAGGATACAGCGGGAGCTAGTCGTCCCCTGATCCAATGCCATGATGTATTGTTCCATCGTCTTTCAGCCCTCTCCGAAATATTTCTGATAGGTGGTATAAAAATTGCCGCCCACGTCCTGTGCGTCCCCGGAGATGCGGACCTTTTCCCAGAGCGCCTCGTTGAACGCGGCCGGGGATCTGGTCAGAAAGCTCTTCATCTCCGCCTCAAACACCTCCCGGCGCTTTTCCTGCTCCAGTTCTTCCTTGTGGGCTGCAGTCGCCTCCTTGTCATAGGAGGAAATGCACTTGACAATCCGCCATCCTCCCTCCGACTCCAAAAGTCCGCTGACCTCGCCGCTGCTCAGGGAAAATATGGCTTTCGCTTCCGCCTCCCCCAGTTCCCCCCGGCGCACGGACCGTTCCATCTGTGAAGCTTCATTCTTTTGCCCGGCCAATTTGGCAAAGTCTTTGCTTTCTTTGGCCTCTCCGGCAAGGGTTTCCGCTGCGGCCCTCTTTTCCGATTTTTCTTCCTCCGACAACCCTTCGGAGGACAAGAAAATCTGCTGAATCTGCATCACTCTGGCCTCATCCTCGCTGACTTCCACATCGGAAGTTTTTAAGACTGTCTCATAACAGCGGTTTGCCAGAATATATCGCCGGAAAGCATCTTCCGCCGCTTCTTTCGTGATGCCGGTTACCTTGCGGTCTTCCTCGCTGAGGCTGGAAAAATAATCTTCGGCGGCCTCCGTGATCTTCGTGAGCTCTTCTTCCGTCAAATCGAGATGCCGTTCTTCCGCCATCTGCGATGCGGCGAAGAGGCGCCCCATATAATCCTTCAGCCGCGCCAGCGCATAGGTCTCGAAATCTCCGCCCTCCAGCGCCACATTCCAGATGTCCGCTCCAAAAGACTCCTGATACAGGCTCTTTTGGCTTGTCACAAAAATCATTGCTTCCGAGAGAGGGCAGGTCTCCTCCCCCACGCACAATAGCTCGTCCGAACTCAGACCGGAAATCTGAAAGCCTCCCAGAGAAATCCCACTTTTGCTGCACCCGGAGGCTATAAGGCAACAAAGCAGAGCCGCAAGGAGAAAGCCGCCGATTCGTTTTACTGCCATGCCGCTTCCCCCTTCGTCTCTGCCAATGTTTTCAAAATTTCCAGTACGCCGTCCTCTTTCATCGGCTTCGTCACATAGGCGGCAACTTCTTTCACTTCATCTCTGGCGCTGCCTACCGCGTAACTGTACGCCGCCTGGCGCAGCATCGAAATATCATTCAGCTGGTCGCCGAACACCATGGTCTCCTCCGGGGAAATCCCAAGGCTTTCCTGGAGCAGCCGGATTGCGCTTCCTTTTTGGACTTCCGGGTCGGAGAAATCCACCCATTCCGGGCCGGATACGACTCCGTTCAGTTTTCCCTTCCAGGGTTCCACCAGATCAATACCCGGATGTCTCGTCCCCGGTTCATGGAAAATAGACAGCTTGACCGCCTCCGAGCAGACCGCGGACAAATCGGGGATTTCCTCGATCGTGAAGCGGTACTCCTCCCGGAGCCAGCGGAGAAATTCCTCATCGGCCCCCGCCCTGCAGTAGGTCGCCCGGCTTGTCGCAATCAAAAGCTCGCATTCCGGCAGCGTCTCGCACTGCCGCAGCAGAGGAAGAAGGTAGTCCTGCCGCATCGGGGTGGCAAACAAAAGGCGGGAAGCCGTACTCAGCACCGCCCCGTTGTTGCTGATAAAAAAGATTCTATTTTTGACAGGCGCAAACAGCCGGTGCAGGCTGTCTTCCTGCCGGCCGCTGGCCACCGCAAACTGGATCCCCAGCTGCCTCAGCTCTTCAATCACCGTAAAATAATCGGGATTGATCCGGCTGGTCCCATCCGGAACCAGCGTCCCGTCCACATCGCTCGCAACTAACCGAATCATACCATCCATTCCAAAAAGGCTTTTACATTGGCCTCCGCATCTCCGCCAAATACCGCGGAACCGGCCACCAGCACGTTTGCTCCTGCGGCCATCACCGAAGGCCCGTTGGCAAGTCCGACCCCGCCGTCCACCTCAATATCAGCCGAAAGGTTTTTCTCTGTCAGGAAACGGCGCAGCTCTTTGATCTTCTCTGTCACATAAGGGATATATTTCTGTCCCCCAAAACCAGGGTTCACCGACATCAGCAAAATCATATCTGTCTTTTCCGCTACCCACTCCACAGCGTTTAAAGGAGTCGCCGGATTCAAGGCCACACCGGCGCGGACGCCGAGATCGCGGATTTTCTGCAATGTCCGGTCCAGATGGCGGCACGCCTCTGCGTGAACCGTCAAAATATCCGCCCCGGCCTCAACGAAGTCTTCCAGATACCGATCCGGGTCCTCAATCATCAGATGCACGTCGAACACCAGCTTACTCTGCTTTCTGAGGCTTGCAATCACCGGCATTCCAAAGGAGATGCTGGGCACAAAAGCGCCGTCCATCACATCCAGGTGCAGATATTTCGCGCCGGCTCTCTCCACCTTTGCCGCCTCCTCCGCCAGGCGGGAGAAATCCGCCGCCAACAAAGAAGGGGATAGAATCTTTTCCATTTGGTATCTCCTTTTACCATTTTTTCCGATCCTTCAGATCCTGGTAGATCTGGAGGTAGTTTTCATACCGCTCGCGGCTGATTTTTCCATCTTCCACCGCACGCTTTACCCCGCAGTCCCGCTCCCCGACATGGACACAGTCCGGGAACCGGCAGTCCTCTGCGGGTGAGAGGAATTCCGGGAAAAACTGCTTTAACTCGCCGCATTCAATCCCTTCCACATTCATGGAGGTGAATCCGGGAGTATCCAGCAGGTAGGTGTTCTCTTCCAGGTAAAATAATTCCGTATGCCTGGTGGTATGACGGCCGCGCTGGATTTTCTCACTGACCGCGCCTGTCTCCATCCCGGCATCCGGGTTTAAAAAATTCATCAGCGACGATTTTCCGACCCCGGAAGGGCCCGCCAGGGCCGTCGTCTTGCCGCGCAAAAGCGTTCTCACAGCATCGACACCCTCCGCTTGTTTCACGCTGAGAAAATGAATGGAGTAGCCGGTATTCCGGTACACGGACCGATAGACCCGCGCGTCCTCCTCATCTCCGAGATCCGTCTTGTTAAAACAGAGCACCACCGGAATATCTTGCTGTTCCATCGCAATCAGGAAACGATCCAGCAAGTTAAAATTCGGCGCAGGCGCCTTTACGGCAAAAACCAGCATCGCCTGATCAATGTTGGCGACCGCCGGCCGGATCAGTTCATTTTTCCGCGGGAAGATGGAGACAATGCTCCCTTCCCCGGCGGTTTCATCCAACACATCGAATTCCACGTCGTCGCCGACCAGAGGCTTAATCTTTTTATTTCGGAAAATTCCTTTTGCCTTGCATTCATAGATCCGGCTGCGGCCGTCGTGGACGTAATAAAAGCCCGCAATGCCTTTGATAATCTTTCCCTGCATGGCTACGCCGCCGGTTCTCCGCCTGCGTTGGGATCCGGTTCCGGATTCGGTTCAGGCTCCGGCTGCTGGTCTCCGCCTCCGTTACCGCCGCCATTGTTTTCTTCCGTGGTGGTCGGCTGGGTCGGCTCCGGACCGTCGCTGACAATGACCACAATCGTTGTCCCCTTCTTCACGGAATCTCCCGGCGAGGTTTCCTGACCAATCACAGTGCCCTTGGGATTGTCATCGTCGTATTCGTAGCGCGGGTCAATCTGCAGTCCCAGATCATTGAGCGCCACTTTTGCTTCCTTCAGCGTACCCCAGCGCACATCCGGAACGGTAACCGACATGCTGCCTCTGCTGATCGTAATGTTGATCGTGGTGCCTTCCTCCACGGTGGAATTCGCATCGACGCTCTGGCTCATCACCAGGCCCTTCTCCACATCATCGCTGTACTCCTTTTCGATGGAGCCGAGGATCAGTTTTTTCTCCTCCAACGCAGCTCTGGCCGATTCTTCTGACATCTTGTACAGATTCGGAACTTCCACTGGGCGGGATGCCGGGCCTTTGCTGATAATCAGTGTAATCTCCGCTTCTTTATCCACGGAGCTGCCTGCGGCCGGGCTTGTGCCGATCACCATGTTCTCCGCGATGGTATCATGGTTTTGTTCCTGCACCGTATTGGCCACATTCGTAAATCCGGCGGAACGCAGGGCGCGTCTTGCCTCCTGCTCTGTCTTCCCTTCCAGATCTGTCGGAATCACCAGCTTATTGCTGCCGGTGCTGACTTTCACCGTGACAGTGGTGGAACGGTCCACAATCTCGCCTTCCTTATAATCCTGTTCCACGATCTGATCCTTTGCAAACTCTTCGGAAGAGACATATTCCGAAACCCGGATCGTCAGGTTCAAATTCTTTTCCTTGATCTCTTTCTCCGCTTCCTCCACGGTCTTTCCTACAAAACTGACCATGGTCACCTTGGTGGAATCAGAGCTTTCTGTCGTCGTATTATCCGAACCAAAGTCAAACACGCCGCAGGCCCGCAGGCCGATGGCGGCCACAATGATTACAATCAGAACGGCGACGCCGATCATAATATAGGTAACGATCTTTTCAAAATGGGAATCGCTCTCGTCATCCTCGTCGAACTCGTCGTCGTAGTCCTCATCGTCATAATCCTCGTCGTCATAGTCGCCGCCTTCGTCCTCGACGCCCATCTGGTACGCCTTCTCCGCACGCCGTTCTTCCTCCACATCCGCACGGCCCGCGCCCTTCTTAATCTGCTCGATATCGGAATCCCGGAATACCATAGTCGGGGAATCGTTGGTTAAAGGCGCCATCTTTACGAAATCGCCGTTGGGCATGGAGAGGCATTTTTTCAGATCCTCGATCAGCTCTGTCGCCGATGCGTAGCGGCGTTCCGGCTTTTTCTGCGTACATTTTAGTATGATTTTTTCCAGACTGACCGGAATCAGAGGTTCATATTCTCTCGGAGGAACCATCTCCCCCTGAATATGAAGAAGAGCTACGGCGACCGTCGAGTCCCCCTCAAAAGGCACCCGCCCGGTCAGCATCTCGTATAGAGTAATTCCCAGGGAATAGATATCACTCCGCTCGTCGCAATAGCCGCCTCTGGCCTGCTCCGGAGAAATGTAATGGACGCTCCCCATGGTGTTGGAGCTGATCGTCTGGGAGGAGGCGGCCCGTGCGATTCCGAAATCCGTCACTTTTACCTTGCCCTCCCGCGAGATCATGATATTCTGCGGTTTGATATCCCGATGAATGATGTGCTCCCGATGAGCGGCTTCCAGGCCTCTGGCCACCTGCATGGTCACCTCGATGGATTCCCGGATCTCCAGTTTCTTTTTCCGCTCAATGTATTTTTTCAGCGTGATGCCGTCGATCAGCTCCATCACAATATAATGGATGCCGTTTTCCTCTCCCACATCGTAAATGTTTACTATGTTCGGATGGGACAGACAGGCCGCCGACTGGGCCTCCATCCGGAACTTCGCCACAAAGCTCTGATCGCTGGCGAACTCCGGCTTCAGCACTTTGATTGCGACAAAACGGTTCAGCTTATGACACTTAGCTTTGTAGACATCCGACATGCCTCCAGAGCCAATCTTGCTGATGATTTCATATCGGTTGCCTAAAAACATACCTATTCTTAGCATATATTCACCTCATCTAGTTCCGGTTCCACCAAAATCACCGAAATATTATCCCTTCCGCCATTTCTTTTGCCTTCCTCCATTAATTCCTTCCCCAGTTCTTCTAATGGATCCGGCATGGAAAGGATTCTCTCTATCTCCTCGTCCTCCACCATGTTCGTCAATCCGTCCGAACAAAGCAGAATCCGCTCTCCGGGTTTTAAATCGATTTCAAAGAAATCGGCCGTCGCCGTGTCGTCGATTCCCACGGCCCTTGTGATGATATTTTTCTTTTCCCAATAGCTTTCGCTGCCGCGCGCCATCTTCCCGTCGGCAACCATCTCCTCAACCCAGGAATGATCTCTGGTGACCTGGCGCAGGTTAATCCCGTCTTCCAACAGATATAGACGGCTGTCGCCGATATTGGCGACAAACATGGTCGCCCCGTCAATGGTAGCGGCGACCAGGGTGGTCCCCATTTCCCAAAATTTCGGATTTCTGGAGGCTTCTTCTCTGAGGCCGTAGTTTGCCTCCTGAATCGCTTCATTCAGCGCAGAAACCGGGTTTTCTTTTTTGCTGCTTCGGATCGTCCGGACGATCTGTTCCACAACGTAGCGGGAAGCAAACTCCCCGCCGCGATGGCCGCCCATCCCGTCCGCAACCATGAATAAATTTTCCAAAGGGCCCACCGGCTCGCCGGAAGCAAACACATAGTCTTCATTTTCCCTCCGGACCAAACCGATATCGGTCCCGGCAAAAACATTCATCTCATTCAGCCTCCTTCCGCACCTCTCCCCGCTGAATTCTGCGGCGCAGCTGACCACAGGCGCTGTCGATGTCCGCGCCCAGTCTCCTTCTAATAGTAACATTTATTCCGCTTTTTTCAAGTTCTTTTTTGAAGCGGTCCACGTCGGGCGCCATGGTTTCCCGGTATTCTCTCTCTTTGATCGGGTTCACCGGGATCAGATTGACATGGCAATTTTTCCCTTTCAGCAGGCCGGTCAGCTCTCTGGCATGTTCCGGCCGGTCATTGACGCCCCGCACCAGGCTATACTCATAGCTCATCCGGCGTCCCGTCTGTTCAAAGTAGAAATCGCAGGCTTTTAGGGTTTCTGCAATCGTATACCGGTTGGCAATGGGCATCATCGTCCTTCGGAGGGCATCGTTTGGCGCATGAAGAGACAGCGCCAATGTAATCGCAAACTTCTCCCCGGCCAATTCCCGGATTTCCGGAACCAGACCGCAGGTGGAAACCGTGATATTCCGCTGGCTGATTCCTCCGCCGTTCTCGTCCGAAACCAGATGAAGGAAACGAATCAGGTTCTCCTTGTTGTCCAGGGGCTCTCCGCTTCCCATCACCACCACATGGGAGACCCGTTCCCCGGCGTCCCTTTCGATCGCGTCAATCTGTTCCAGCATCTCCCCCGCCGTGAGATTTCTCGCCAGCCCGTCCAGGGTGGAAGCACAAAACCGGCAGCCCATCCGGCAGCCGGCCTGGGAAGAAATACAGACACTGATTCCATGCCGGTATTTCATGTACACGCTCTCTATAATATTCCCGTCCGAAAGAAGAAATGCGTATTTTCTTGTCCCATCCAACTTTGAGATCTGCCGGTCCGCGATCTGAAAGGCAGAAAGCTCGCAGGTTTCGGCAAGCCGTCTTCGCAAATCTTCCGACAGGTTGGTCATCTGCTGAAACTCCGTCGCTTTTTTCTGGTGGATCCATGAATAAAGCTGTCCGGCGCGAAAGGGCTTTTCCCCCATCTCTCCGAATAACGTTTTTATTTCTGGAAGTTCCATGGACTTTAGATCAATTTTTTTCATTGGTCTTTCCTTTTACATTTTGAGATAAAGAAACCGTCGCAGGGATGTGTACCAGGCAAAAGCTGGATGTACCCAGCCTTCCTGCTCTCGTCCTCCGGCCCCTGGGGCAATACGTCCGTCAAAGGAACCGGTTCCAGAGGAAACGTTTCCAAAAGCCAACGGAAGTTATCGATATTTTCTTCCGCATCCACAGTACAGGTGCTGTAAACCAAAGTTCCACCGGGTTTCAGATACCGAACGGCCGCCGATAGAATTTCCCGCTGCAAAGCGGAAAGGCTATGTATGGATTCCGGCGTCACCCGGTATTTGATCTCCGGCTTATGGCCGATGGTCCCCAGGCCGGAGCATGGAAGGTCCGCCATCACCAAGTCAAAGGATGCCTCCCATTCCGGCCGGAATACCCTGGCGTCGGAAACCTGGACGCTCAGGTTCAATAAGCCGCAGCGGCGGAGGTTCTCCTCGATCATTGCCGTCTTTTTCTCAGTCAGATCGCAGGCTATCACCTCTCCGGTTCCCCGAAGTAAATCGGCCAAATGCAGGCTCTTTCCTCCCGGTGCGGCGCAGAGATCCAAGATTCGGCTTCCCGGCTTGGGGGCCGCCGCCTCACCGGCGAGAATGGAGCTGACATCCTGAACCTGAATCCAGCCTTTCTGAAAAGCGGTCAGTCCGTCGATTCTCTCAAACTCCGTCAGAAAGCAGCCGGGCAGCCCAAACGGAAGCGGTTCCAAGGCAGCCTTCTGTCCCGTTAAACTCTGTATGATCTCGTCTTTGGTCGCAAGGGAAAGATTCCAGCGGACAGACAGCTTTGCCGGCTGAAGAAACGCTTCCATCATCGCTTTGGTTTTTTCCGTCCCCCAAGTCTTCTGCCACCGCTCCATCAGCCATGCCGGAGTGGAGTACCGGAGCGCCAGATCTCCTTCCGGCAGAGACGGATCCCGCGCCACTGCCCGGAGCACGCCGTTGACAAAACCTTTTAAACCATGAAAATGATGTTTCTCCGCCAGCTTTACCGCTTCATTGCAGGCGGCGGAGGCGGGGACCTTTTCCATAAACAGAATCTGATACGCGCCCGTGCGGAGAATCGTCCGGATCCATGGCTTCATTTTATTGACCGGGGTTTTCGATACCCGGTTCAGTTTCGCATCCAGAAGCAGCAAATTTTCCACGGTTCCATGCACTAGACACTGGATAAAGTGCCGGTCCCTGCCCGGCATTTCCGGATGCCGGTTTAATGTCTCCCGCAGCACGACGTGGCTTTGGCCGCCCTGTTCCAGGACGGCAGACACGATCGAACACGCAATCTCTCTTGTATTTTCCATATCAGTCCCGGTTCCTGCTTCTTGCGATCAAAAGGAGACGGAGCAGCTGCAAAAGGCTGGCGGCTACGCTGGCCACGTAGGTCATGGCCGCGGCGGACAGCACCTTTTTCGTCTGAGCAGCCTCGTCTTGATAGAGAATCCCGGATTCCGTCAAAAGCCGCAACCCCCGGCTGGACGCATTGAACTCCACCGGCAGAGTCACAAGCTGAAACAAAACCACCGCACAAAAGAGAATAATACCGGCTTTGATAAAAATCATCCCGCTGTTTCTGCTGATTAACAGCCCAATCAAAACCAATGGCCAGCTCAAAGTCGCCCCCAGATTCGCCACCGGAACCAGCGCGCCTCGGATCTTTAACGGCGCATATCCCTGGGCGTCCTGAATGGCATGACCGCACTCATGGGCGGCCACGCCGACCGCCGCCACGCTGGAAGAGCCAAAGGTCGCGTCCGACAGGCGGAGCACCTTGCTCCTGGGATCGTAATGGTCGGTCAGATTTCCTGCCACCCGCTCTACGCTGACATCATAAATCCCCTGATATTGAAGAATTCGCCTGGCCGCCTCGGCGCCGGTCATCCCGGACGTGCTTCGGACGCCGGCATAGCGGGAATACGTCCGGTTCACCCTTGCGGATGCCGCCATGCTGATCAATGCCGCAATCACGACTAATATATAGGTCGGATCCCACCAATAAAACATTCTGTCCTCCTATTCCAGCCGCATGCCGGACTTGACCGGATATCCGCGCAGATAGGCATCCGCGCTCATCCGTTTTTTGCCTTCCGGCTGCAGCTCTCGAATCATCAAAATTCCATCCCCGGTCATCACGCCGATTCCGTCCTTTTGAACCTTCACCACCTGTCCGGGATCCCCGGTCTCTCCGGCGGGCTCCACCTGGGCGGACCAAATTTTCAACATCTTGCCCCCCAGAAAAGTATACGCGCTGGGCCATGGATTCAGTCCCCGGACCAAACGTTCCAATTCTTCGGCAGGTCTGGTCCAGTCCATCTTCCCCATGGACTTTTTCAGCATCCCGGCATAACAGGTCTCACCTTCCTGGGGAATCCGTTCTAACGTCCCTTCCTCCAGCCTGCGGAGCGTTTCCAACAGCAGCGGCGCTCCCGCCGCGCTTAGTTTATCGTGGAGGCTGCCGCCGGTTTCCTCGTCGGTGACCGGCACAACCGTTTTTAAAAGCATATCCCCTGTATCCAATCCCTCGTCCATAAACATGGTGGTGACGCCGGTTTCCTTTTGTCCATCCAAAATCACCTGCTGGATCGGGGCGGCGCCCCGGTACATGGGAAGCAGGGAGGCATGAACATTGATGCAGCCCTTTTCCGGCACCGCCAAAACTTCCTTCGTCAGAATCTGCCCGAAGGCCACCACCACCATCACCTCCGGGCGGTAGGCGATGAGCTCTTCGATAAAGGCGGGCTCCCGCACTTTTTTCGGCTGGAGCACCGGGATCTGATATTCCAGAGCCTTTTCCTTTACCGGCGTATACTGATATTCTTTCCCCCGGCCCTTTGGTTTATCCGGCTGAGTCACCACAGCTACAACCTCATGGCCGGCCTCGATCATCGCCGTCAGCACCGGAACGCTGAATTCCGGCGTTCCCATAAATATAACACGCATAAAAGCCTCCTTTATGGAAGAAAAAATCAAATCACTTCTTGTATCGTCCGAATGTCTGACGGCATTATACCGCATCAAAAGGATTTTATCTATATTTTTCATAGAAAGTTAATAAAATCCAACACGTTTCCGCCGAAGTCCGTCCTGCCAGACATTTTATGCAAACGCCCATGTTCCGAAAGATCCGGCTCCTAATCCATTTTCTCATTTTCCGGCTTGGTCTTTCTCCAAAAAAACGGTTCGAAGGATCGTTTCAGAGAGCGCACGGTTTTATTCGGAAATCCCGCTGGAACGCGTACGGTATCTTCCTCGGAAGTTCCGATGGTCACCAGTATTTTCGCCCCGGTCTCTTCCTGCAAATATTCCCTCATATGGGAAATAGACGCATTCTGGCTGTAGATCCGAAGGAAGACGGCGTCCGGAAATTCCTCCTGCCTGCTATAAGATAATTTCAGTTGATCCGCATAACCGGCCTGCTCCAGCAGTGCGGCGAGAGCATCCATCTTTTTCTTATCCGCAATCACCAGGAAATAGACGGCCGACGCATCTTCCGGCACCTCCATGCGCACATAGTTCCGGTACGGCGAAGTCCGCATGGTCTGATAGACCGTCTCCGCCTCCGGGCATGAAAAGTCCTGATAGTAGATGACCAGCATATCTTCCATCACTACATTGGTAAAATGGTGATATTCATGCCGGTTTAAAAAATCTCCCAGGTCTTTGGTCATGGCCGGTGAAATCACATAAGAATACAGAAACGTCTTGCTTCGGATGTCGTAGAGCACGGCCCCGTCCATGGCGATAACCGGGAGACTGAGACGGATTTCCCGGAGCGGAGGCATCAAGGTCGCAGGCGTTTGGGTTGTAGACACCGTTACTCTTGCCCCGTAATCCAGCATTTTATTCAGTTCCACTTTCCCGTAGGGAGTCAGCTGCCCGTCTTCCCCCAGAAGCGCCTGTTCTAATTGCAGCACAAACAGCGTTTCCTTTTGATACTTCCTCGGAATGTGCGCGGAATTTACCAGGAGACCCACGCCCAAACCTATCGCCGTATCCAAGGCGCGGTTCCAGACAAACAGATACGGATTGGAATCCGTCAGATGGGTGATGGTAACGCTCAGGAAAACCACGCAGGAATAATAGGCGGCTTCTGTCTTTCCGATCAAGACCGTGGTATAGATGATCGGGATAATCATGACGGAGGCGACGAAATAACCCATCAATTCCCCGTGAATCGGCCAGACTTTCAGTTCAAACAGCAAAATCACCATGCCGAACACGGCCCCAATCAGGGTGCCAAGAAGGCGGCGCGCTCCCATAACCTTACTATTTCCAATATCCGGCTGAATACACCAAAGACCGGCCAGCACCACGTAAAAAGGCGTGCTCTGCTCCCCGCGAAGCCAGCAAAACAAAAAACAAAGGAATACGCACACGGCGGATTTTACCATCCGCAGTCCGACCGGCGGAAGGTTATGCCAATTTTTCTTGATCTGTTTCATTCCGTCACTCTCATTTCTATTTCCCGATACAAGAAGCCCCGTATAATATCGCGAAAAAGTATCAAAAAGAATAAAGAAAACCGCTGCTTCACGCAAGTTTCCCCTTGTTTGGCAGCGGTTTTATGCTTATTCATACCGGATCGGGCAAAGCCCGTCCCCACAAAGCGATCGAAGTACGGTATGCCCGTTTAGGGGCTGAACCTCACTTCCCGTCAGGCTTGTCTTATACTAAGGCAACCGTCTCTCTGGCAATCATCAGTTCCTCGTTGGTCGGAACGATGGCTACCGTTACCTTGGAATCCGGAGTGGAGATCACCAGGTTCTTGCCTCTCTGCTTATTCGCCTCGGCATCCAGGGTGATTCCCAGATATCCCAGGTAGCCGACAATCTTCTCACGCTCGCCGACGCCGTTCTCGCCGATTCCGCCGGTGAAAGCGATCGCGTCCACGCCGTTCATCGCAGCTGCGTAAGAACCGATATATTTCGCCACACGATAGCAGAACGCGTCCACCGCGTTGGCAGCCAGCTCATTTCCGCTTGCTGCGGCGTCGTCCAGATCCCGGAAATCGCTGGACAGGCCCTTGGTCATGCCGTACACACCGGATTTTTTGTTCAGCATGGTCAGCATCTCAAAGATATCCTTGCCTTCTTTTCTCGCAATATACTCTAGGACAGCCGGATCCAGATCGCCGGAACGGGTGCCCATGATCAGGCCTTCCAGCGGGGTCAGGCCCATGCTGGTGTCCACGCACTCGCCGTTCTTTACGGCGCTGATGGAGGAACCGTTGCCCAGGTGGGCCACGATGACCTTGGAGTTATCCTTATCAAGGCCCAGGAACTTGACAGCCTCTTTGGAGACAAAGCTGTGGGAAGTGCCGTGGAAGCCGTATTTGCGGATATGGTACTTCTCATAATATTCATAAGGGATGCCGTACATATAGGCCTTGGCCGGCATCGTCTGATGGAATGCGGTGTCAAAGACGGCTACATTGGGCTTTCCGGGCATCAGCTCCATGCAGGCGCGGATTCCCATCAAGTTCGCCGGGTTGTGGAGCGGCCCCAGGTCGCAGCACTCGTCGATGATCTGAAGCGCTTCGTCGTCGATCTTTACGGAATGGGTCAGCTTGTGGCCGCCGTGCAGCACACGGTGTCCGATGGCATCCACCTCTTCCAGGCTCTTCAGTACGCCGGATTTCGGATTGACCAGGATGTCCAGAACCATCTGGATGGCCTGGGTATGAGCCGGCATCGCCGCCTCGACGGTCTCTTTCTCTCCGCCGGCAGGCTGGTAAACCAGACGTCCGTCAATTCCGATTCTTTCGCAGAGTCCCTTGGCAAGAACTGCTTCCGTCTCGGAGTCAATCAGCTGGTATTTCAGGGAAGAGCTTCCGCAGTTAATAACCAATACTTTCATTTTATACCCTCCTGAGGTTGTTCATACATATTCTGTTCTATTTTAGTACGAAGTTTTCATTCTGTAAAGCCCTTTTTGCCTCTTTTTCCAGCCGCTCCCGTTTTGAGAACACGCAGCCGCAGTAATCCTGGCGGTACATGTTGTATTTTTCCGAAAGCTCCACGGAACGCCGGTAGCCGTCCTTCTTTTTAAAGTCAGAGACTAGATATTTCACCCCGTACTCTTTTGCCAGCAGCATTCCGATCTCATTGAGCTTCGCTGCATTCTTCATCGGACTGACGGAAAGAGTGGTCGTGAAATAGTCAAATCCGCCTTCCGCCGCTTTTAGCGCCGTCTCCCTCAGCCGCTGCCGGTAACAGCGAAAGCAGCGCTCTCCGCCTTCCGGCTCCTGCTCCCATCCCTTCGCCATCTCGTAAAATTCCTCCGGCGCGTATCTTCCTTCCAGGAAAGACACCGGATATTTTGCCGGCATCTCGGCCAGCAGGCGTTTTTGTTCCTCCACCCGCTTTTGATACTCTGCTTCCGGCGCAATGCCCGGATTAAAATAAAAGACGGTCACCCGAAAATCTTCGGTCAGCCGTTCCAGCACGGAACTGCTGCAAGGCCCACAGCAGCTGTGGAGCAGCAATGCCGGGGCCTCGCCATGTTCCCGATGGAAACGGATGATTTGTTCCATTTCCTTCTGAAAATTCATAATTCCTTTTCCCATTTATCACAGAGATCTTCGACATCCTTCGTAAAGCGTTTGATCTCCTTGTTCGGACGCTCACGCCACTTGGAGATCAGCCCGGTCAGGCGGCGGCCCGCAGCAGCAAGATTTCCGAAAAAGCCTTCCGTCCGCATTCCGTCTCCGGAGGGTTTGCTTTCCTTGGGAATCAGGACGCCTTCCGTCTCCTTGACGCACTCGCCGGCTGCCAGATCGTAGATCGTGCCGCTGTAAGGCGCTACGGCACGGAAACCGTTTTCCTTCTCCAGGCACTCCGCAAAGCTCTTGCAGGACTCATCTTCCCCGTGGTTGACAAAGACAAGAGAAGGTTTTTTCTCAAAGCTGTTGATCCATTTCAACAGCCCTTCCTTGTCCGCATGTCCGCTGATGCCGGCCAGAGTGTCGATCTGGGCGCTGACCCCGATCTCCTCTCCGAACAGCTTTACCTGCTTGGTCCCTTCATAGATGGAGCGGCCCAAGGTGCCCACTGCCTGATATCCGACAAAGAGGATCGTAGATTCCTTCCGCCACAAGTTATGTTTCAGATGGTGGCGGATCCGGCCGGCTTCACACATGCCGCTGGCCGAGAGAATCACCTTCGGGCTCATATCAAAATTGATTGCTTTTGATTCATCGCTGGTCACCGAGATTTCCAGGCCAGGGAAGAACAGAGGGTTTTTCCCTGCGTCCAGGAGGGCCCGCATGTTGTCGTCAAAATAATTCCGGTCGCTCTGGACGAAAACGCTGGTCGCTTCATTGGCCAAAGGACTGTCGACATAGACTTTAAATCCATCGTGGCCGCGGACCAGGCCGTCTTCCTTGATCTGGCGGATAAAGTACAAGATCTCCTGGGTCCTGCCCACGGCAAAGGAAGGGATCACCACGTTGCCGCCCCGATCTAAGGTCCGCTGAATCACGTCCGCCAGCTGCCGGACATAATCCTGCTCTTCCTCATGCTTTTCGTGGTAGCGGTTCCCGTAGGTGGACTCGATCATCACGTAGTCCGCCTCCAGCGTCGGCTGGGGATCCCGCAGAATCGGCCGGTCATGATTTCCGATGTCGCCGCTGAATACCATCTTTTTCTCGACATCGCCTTCCCTCATCCACACTTCAATACTGCCGGAACCCAGCAGATGACCGACATCGGTAAAAGCAATATCCACGCCGTCCAATACCTGAATCCTTTCCCCGTAAGGCACCGGGCGCAGCTTACGGATCACGCCTTCGGCGTCCGCCATCGTATATAAAGGCTCATACCCGCTCTTTCCTGCGCGCTGCGCCTTCCGGTTCTGCCACTCCGCTTCAAATTCCTGGATGTGGGCGCTGTCGCGAAGCATGATATTGCAGAGATTGCAGGTGGCCTCGGTCGCATACACACTTCCTCGGAATCCATATTTATACAGCCAGGGCAGCTTGCCGGAATGATCGATATGGGCATGGGTCAAAAGAACGCATTCGATCTCCGAAGGCGGCACAGGAATATCCTCGTTGACAAAGACATTGACACCCTGCTCCATCCCGCAGTCCACAAGAAGTTTGTGCCCGTTCACCTCCAAATAAGTGCAGCTTCCGGTTACCTCGTGGGTTGCCCCAAGAAATGTGATTTTCATAAGCCTGCTTTCCTTTCTGTAGCATAATCATCCGGGGCTTTCAGGCCCTGATCCGCCTGTCTGAGAGCATCCCTCCCAGCGATCCCGGATGGATATAGCATACCACTGTTTTCTGAATATTTCCAGCAAAATCTTCCGTTTACATTTGCCTTTTCTTCCGTTATACTAAAGATGCACGAAAACACCCACAGAGAAAGGAAAAGAAATGCTGGGACTTCAAATCGCCGATATCAAAGATTTTACCAATAAATTGTTCCGTCAGGAGGTTTTCGACCAATTTCTTGTGCCGGAAGCCGCTTTTATCACCACATTTTCCATCGCCATTGACGGGAACTCCGTCTCGGAGGAAGGAAAGCCGGTCTGCTCGACCTGGGGACAGCTGCGCCCGCTGGCCTTTCAGATCGTGAAGGGGCAGACCCTGCCCAAAGGTTTTAAGATTGTCCTCCGGCTCAGCGAAGAGAATACGAATAAGACGCTTGCCTCTTGCGGGCTTTCCTATGCAGCCGAGGATGTGGCCGGGCTGTTTCTGAATATCCACTATGAAAACGGAGAGATCCGCTGCACCACCGGCGCGTCTTTGACGGTGTTCTCTCTGGACCGCTCCCTGGAAAAAGAATGGGACGGAGTCATCCGCCGATTCCTCCGCCACCATCAGATTCTCTTTGAAGAGACTTAAAATTCAAACCAAAACTCTACGCCGTCTTCCTTATTCTCCACTCCGCAGCGGCCTTTATGGGCGTTGACGATTGCCTTGACGATCGAAAGCCCAATGCCGCTGCCGCCGTATTTCCGCGTTCTCGCCTTATCCACCTTATAAAACTTTTCCCACAGATGCGGCAGGTCTTCCTCCGGAATCGGGTTTCCCGTATTAAATACAGAAATCCGGACTAAGCCGTTTTGGGATTCGGCTTTCACCTGAATTTTTCCGGGGTTCGATACATAGTGATAGGCGTTGCTCAGATAGTTTTGCAGCACCTCCTCCAACATAAACTCGTCGGCCCTCACCCAAAGCTCCTCCGGAGCGGAAAGCGTCACCTCGCAGTCATGGTCTTTTCCCAGGACCGAGGTGGCCTGCATCACGCCGCGGATCACTTCCACAAGGTTGAAATCCTCCAGGGTCAGCTTCATCCCGCCGGATTCAATCTCTCCCAGGTTCAGCAGACGTTTGACGATGTGATTCATCTTTTTCGCCTCGTCAATGATCACGTCACAGTAAAAGTCCCGGCTCTCCGGGTCGTCGTTCACGTCGTCCTTTAATCCTTCGGAATAGCCCTGAATCAGAGCAATCGGCGTTTTCAGCTCATGGGAGACATTTGAGATAAACTCCCGGCGGCGCTCGTCGATCCGGTCCTTTTCCTCAATGTCCTTTTCCAGCTGCCCATTCGCTTTTTTCAGCTCTTCGATGGTGTACTGCAGCTTTTCGGACATGTGGTTCATGCTGTCCCCCAAAATCCCGATCTCGTCCTTCTTTCCTCCCGGATATCGGACGCTGAAATCCAGCTCCGCCATCTGCTCCGACAGGGCCGCCAGCTTCAAAATCGGCTTGGTCAAATTCCGCGTGACAAAATACATTAGAATAGCTCCGGCGATCACGGCCAATGCACCGACGCCGGCCAGGAATTTATTAGACAGAGTAACGCTCTCCCGGATACTTTCCAGCGGCGTTGACAGAATGTAATCTGCGTCCTCGTACATGCCGATGCAGTCGATCTGGTTGCTCCCCAACTGGCTGTCATAGGCCTTATAAATCACATAATTATCGCCCCGCGTATAAATATCGGAGATGACCGGCCCGCCCTTTCCTCTGAGGTAGCTGTCCAGACGCAGGCTAAAGCCCTGCTGCTCCAGGCTGCTGGCATACTGCACCTGGCCGAGTCCGCTGAATCCCGATGTCTCCTGGATTACCAGGACCGCAATGTTGTTGATCCGGCTGAGCCGGTCCAACTGCTGTTTTTGGTCATCCGAATACCCGTTATCCACATACGTCTCCACGGCTTGGCGCATGGATTGAATCTGGTCCTGCTTTTCATTGATGACATAGGTTTCCAGATAGCGGTTATTAATAAAGCAGATTGCTGCGATCACGCCGGTGACCACAGCAACCAAAATCATCGTAAATTTAAAGCGAATGGAAAATTTCATTGATCTACCTCGAATTTATATCCCATTCCCCAGACCGTCTTGATATAATCGCCTTTCTCTTCCATCTTGCTGCGAAGCTTTTTCACATGGGTGTCAATGGTGCGGGCGTCGCCGAAATAATTGTAATTCCAGACATTATTTAATATGGTCTCTCTTGAGAGCGCGATGCCTTGATTTTCCACAAAATAAGTCAGAAGCTCGAACTCCTTAAAACTGAGATCCAGGTTTTTCCCATTGACGCTGACCGTGTGGGCGGCCTTATTGATCTGAATCCCGCCGACATCCAGCACATCGCCCTGATCGCCGACAGTCCGCCGCAGCAGCGCTTCCACCCGCGCCACCAGAATCTTCGGGCTGAAAGGCTTTGTGATATACTCGTCCACGCCAAGCTCAAAGCCCCGCAGTTCGTCCCGCTCCTCCGCCTTGGCCGTCAGCAAAATGACCGGGACTTTGGAATATTTGCGGATCGTCTCCAAAACCTCCCAGCCGTTCATCTTCGGCATCATGACGTCGAGAATCACCAAATCGATTTTTTTGTCCGCAAAAAAGACGTCGATGGCCTCCTCTCCGTCGCCGGCCTCCAATACCTGAAAATCCTTTTTGACGAGGAAATCCCTGACCAGCTTCCGCATCCGCTCCTCATCGTCCACCATCAATACTTTCCGTCGTTCCATATCCGTCACACCTCCAAAGGTTATTGATCCGTCTTCTCAAAGATCTGCCGGCCCCGGATCATTTTCCATATTCTGAAATCGTGATTTTCTCAATGATCAGATCGTTCAAAGGCTTGGCATTCTCATCGGTCGCCACGGACTCAGCCTGGTGCAGCACGTCCAGCCCTTCGTACACCTGGCCGAACACCGTGTGCTGCCGGAAAAGCCAGTATGCTCCGCCGTATTCTTCAAAATTCTTTTTTGCAGTCTCTGTCATCGAGCCAAAATCCAGATCTTTATCATATCGAAGCTGATAGGCCTCCTCCACCTGTTTCAAGGTGCCGTCATCGACCTTCTCCGAAGTGGTCGTCAGAAAGAACTGACTGCCATTCGTATTGCTCCCTCGGTTCGCCATACAAAGTGACCCTGCTAACGGAAATAAATCGTCGGAGAACTCGTCCTCAAAATCCGAGCCAAAATAGCTTTCCCCGCCGCTGCCGGTCCCGGTGGGATCTCCGCCCTGGATCATAAAATCAGCGATCACCCGATGGAACGTCAATCCGTCGTAATAGCCCTTTTCCGCCAGGCCGATGAAATTCTCCACCGCTTTCGGAGCCTGGTCCGGAAACAGGCGGATCTTGATGTCTCCCATATCCTGGATCGTGATAGTTGCAACCGGATCGCCCTCCTCTGGCCCGCTCATCTGATCAAAATTCCCGTTTTTCTTGCCGCAGCCGGCGGCCGCCAAAAGAAGCATCAGCCCGAAAAGCACTGCTACCGCTTTTTTCATTTTCAAATCCCCCTGTTATAATCTCTGTTTATTTTAGCAGGTATACCATAAAAATGCCAGAGATTTCACATAAAGTTCATACAGCCGGCAGCGTCTGTCCGGTCCGCTTCTTTTTGGCTGCCATTTGTTACAAAAACCCCGAAATTTGATCTTGTACTTTTTTTAATTTTATGATAGAATATTTCAGGTTGGCAGTCCGACGCGCCGGGAGCGATATCGAAGTGGTCATAACGAGCCGCACTCGAAATGCGGTTGTCCTTTTTGGGCACGTGGGTTCGAATCCCACTCGCTCCGTGAAAAAAAGTCATCAGCTTTTGCTGATGGCTTTTTTTATCTCAAAAATAACCCCGTCGGCAAGGTCAAACGATTTCCCGCACCCACTTTTTTCCCAACAGCCTCCAGACGCACCAGATGCACTTTAAAATATTGTCGGACATTAAGCAGAAATAAATCCAAAACGGCGGCAGATGCCAGACAAGGCCTGCCATCGCTCCCAGAGGGATGGAAAACACCCAAAGGAACAGGATATCCGCAGCCATCAGGAACTTGGTGTCCCCGCCGCCCCGCAGCACGCCTTTGGTCATTACAGTGTTCGGGCATCGGAATAAAACAATGATCCCGATGGCGGCCATCAAGGAATATGCGATCTCCTTCGTGTGGTCCGCCACCTCGTACATGTTGATGACCAGAGGGCTGGTGGCCAGGATCAAAAGGCAGGCAAAGACGCCCAGCACGGTGCTGATCCCAAGGAAGGTGACGCCCTGCTGGTACGCCTTTTCCTTCTGCCCTGCTCCCACCGTATTGCCGGTGATGCTGGCCGAAGCCGAGGCCACGGCAAAAACAAAGACTGTGCTGAGCTGTACCGTCACATTGGTCATTGCGCTGGCCGCTACAAACTCGGCGCTGATGTGTCCCATCACCACGGAGAGCGCATTGTTCCCCAATCCCAGCAGCATATCGCTGATCACCACCGGTCCGCTGTACCGGAGAAACGGAGAGAGCATCTCCCCGCAGGGCCGGAATAGTTCCCGGAGCCGGTAGCCGATCTGCCGGTCCGCCAGCACGGCATAGCCGAAAATGATCGCACACTCAAACACCCGTGCAATCAGCGTGCCGAGAGCAGCCCCGGCGATCTCCATCCGCGGCGCTCCCAGATTTCCAAAAATAAAGACCCAGTTAAAAAAGATATTGATAAAAAAGGAGCACACCGAACTGATCATGGGAATCCGGACGTTCCGCACGCTCCGGAGCACCTGGGTCATGGTCAGGGAAAGCCCCTGGACAAAAAAGGTGTAGCGCATGATGGAGAAATATTTTTCCCCGTATGCAATCACCGCTTCCTGAGAGGTGTAGATTCCCATAATCTGCCTGGGAAACAGACAGACCGCCGTGGTAAAGGCGCAGGCGGCCAAAAGGCACAGCCGCAGCATCAGCGTGACGACCTTTTTCAGGGCAGGCAGATCCTTTTTCCCCCAGCATTGGGCGGTTAGAACCGCTGCGCCGCAGCCAATCCCCATACAAAGGATCTGAAACAGGTTGATGAACTGATTGGCCAGGGACGACGCGGAGAGCTGCATCTCTCCAAACTTTCCCAGCATGATCGTATCCATCAGGTTGATCCCCATGGTGATCATGCTCTGGGCCGCCACCGGCAGGACCAGCCGCAGCACCTGCCGGTAGAAGGATTTTTCACGTACCCAAATCTGCATCATTCCCCACCTTTCAGACGGTGGCCTTAACGCCCAGCTCACAGAGCAGTGCGCGGAGACGTTCCACGTCCTCCTGGGCCGGCGGCTCGCAGATAAACGCAGCGTTTTCCCGCTCCAACTGTTCTTTCTTTCCTTCCCCCAGTTTATGGTAGGGAAGCAAATTGACCTCCTGACAGGTTGGAAGCTTCTCTTTGATAAAGGCCGCCATCTGCCTCATATTCTCCTCGGTATCATTGAATCCTGGGATCAGAGGGACCCTGACAATCACCGGAATGTTTTTCTCTCCGGAAAGCCGGGCCAGGTTTTCCAGAATTCTCTCATTTCCGGCTCCGGTGCCCTCTTTGTGCTTTTCGGAATCCATATGTTTGACGTCGTAGAGAGCCAGATCCGTATAGTCCAGGATTTGATCAAGCTCCTCCCAGCTTCCATAGCCGCAGGTCTCAATAGCGGTGTGAAGTCCGTTTTCTTTACAGAGTTTTAAAACCGCGGCCACAAAATCCGGCTGCGCCAAAATTTCTCCGCCGGTCATCGTCACTCCCCCGCCGGAGGTGTCGTAAAAAAGTTTATCCTGGATCACTTTTTCCAGCACATCCTGGGCGGTCATCGGCTCCCCGGTGATCTCCCTTGCCTCCGCCGGGCAGACGGAGACGCAGGCGCCGCAGCCATTGCAGCGAGTCCGGTCCGTGATCACCTTTCCCTCCTCCAAGCGGATCGCCTGCCTGGGGCAGCGGGGTACGCAGGCGCCGCAGCCCACGCAGGGCTCCAGGCGGTACATCAGCTGGGGCTTCACGCTCTGAGATTCCGGATTCTGGCACCAGCGGCACCGAAGCGGACACCCCTTCACAAAGACGTTGGTCCGGATCCCCGGACCGTCGTGGATCGAATAGTGCTGAATATCAAAAACAATCCCTTCTTTTTCCTCTGTTTTCATCATCTGCCTCCTCTTTCACACTGGCGGAAACTGCCAGCACCTCACTCATTCAACCACCCAAAGGGAGGGCTGCCATCCGCATTTCCTGCGGCGGACAGCTCTTTGCCGGTAAACGGCTTACTGTCCGCTGCAGGAAAGCCGCTTGTGGAAGCTCTCCCTTTTTCCGGCCGGGCTCTTTCCCGGCTCCTACAGATCGTGGCAGGTACGGTTGATCACTTCATTTTGAATTCCGTCGGTCAGACGGGTAAAATAAGCGCTGTATCCCGCTACCCGGACCACCAGCTCCGGATGTTCTTCCGGATGTTCCTTGGCGTCCAGCATTTCTTCTTTGTTTACCACATTGAACTGGACATGCTTGCCGCCGTGGGTCAGATAAGTCTTCACCACACTCGCCAGTTTTTCCAGATCCGACTCGGTCTTTAAAGCCGTCGGGTGGAATTTCATATTCATCAAAGTCCCCTGATACGCGTCCTGATTCACCTTCATGGCGCTTTGGAACACGGCCAGCGGGCCGGACAAATCCTGTCCGTGATCCGGCGACAGGGATGCGTCGGCCAGGATCTCTCCTCCCTTTCTCCCGTCCGCCGTGGCTCCGGTCACCGCGCCGCCGGGCTGGTGGGCGGAAATCGAAATCGCATTGGGCCTCAGGGTTCCGCCGTAAGCGCAGGGCAGGCTCAGGCAAACGCTTGCGTAGTAGGAATAGACGTCGGCCACAATAGAATCCACATAGTCGATGTTATTGCCATACTTCGGCGCATCCTGGAAGTCTTTGCGCATTTCCGGAAATCCTTCCCAGTCGGCGTCCAGAGCAGTGAGCAGCTGGGCCATGGTGTATTTTTTCTCCTCATAGACCAACTTTTTGATGGCGGCCAGGGCGTTTCCGGTGTTGACACCGCCAACTGCGCCGAGAACCGCTGCGTTTTCCATCTCAAAGGTTCGGTTGAACATATCCTTGCCGGTTTTGACGCCATCTTTCATCAGGGAGGATCGGAACACATCCGGGAACAGCTCCCGCTCGGCGATCAGCTCCACATTGATGCGCTCATTGGCCATGCCCATCAGATACGCCATCTGACGGTAGACAGCCGCCTTGAACTCCTCAAAGGACTCCATCTTGGTCACGTCGCCGGTCTCAATTCCCACCGTCTCCTTGGTAAAACGGCAGTAGCCGTTGTGCATGCAGATGTCCATGGCCTGGGGGATGATGAAGAAGACCGCCACCTGGGTCCTCGTCGTGGCCTGCACGTTTCCGTCCACGCAGCCGGTGGCGCAGTAATCTCTGGCCTGTTCCACCGAAAGCCCGCCGCCGGTGAAGAAATTCATGTAGCTGTTATCCCCGATAAAGGCAGGCAGTCCCAGCCCCGTCTTCACAACCTCCAACGCTTTCACCAGGAATTCCTTCGGAGAATTCTCGTGGACACGGACCGTCAGCGTATAGTGGGGCAGGTGGGTATCCTTGGCCGCCTCCAAAAGTAGGTAGCTCAGCTCATTGGTGGCGTCGCTGCCGTCGGGCTTCTGGCCGCCGATGGTCCAGTTGTACCACTTTGCCATACCGGCGTTTTTGGCCCGGTTGGCTTTGCCGGAAACCCGATTGATCTTCATGACCTTACAGCGCATGACCTCCAAAAGCTCCAGCACCTGATCATCGGTGATCCGTTTTTCTTCTTTATCCTTCTTATAATAAGGATACATAAACTGGTCGAACCGTCCGCCGGTGGCCGTTGGGGAAGGGCACATCATCAGGAAGGTAAACCAGTAGGACTGCATGGCCTCGCGGAAAGTCTCCGCCGGTTCATAGGGCACTTTCCGGCAGATCCGGGCCATCTCCAAAAGCTCAGCTTTCCGCTGCGGACGGCTTTCTCCAGCAGCCATTTCCTCGGCCAGGTCCGCATACCGGTTGGCAAAACGCACCCAGGCTTCGTAGACGATGATCACGCCTTCCCAGAAATACCGTTTTTCCAGGCTGTCCGCCGCATCGTAGCGCAGGTCAGAAAGACACTGCTTCGCCTCGGCAATGATGCCCTTGGCTCCGTCTCTCAAGACTCTGGCAAAGTCCACGGCAACCAGGGAAAAACCAGGCCCCAGGCCATAGCCAGACATAGCGAATCCGCCGCCCGATCCGCCGCTCTTATCCTTCCACGGAGGCAGGATACAGCCGGATTTCATGAACGGCCACAGGCGGTCGTTCTCGCCCAGGCTCTTTCCCATGGTCTCCACCAGGTTGTGGTTCAGGGAGTTGCCGGCGAAACGATCGTTTAGCCGGTACAGTTCCTCTTCATCCTCCGGGCTGATCGTATAGATTTCACTTTTCAAGGATTCCACTTCATCCTTGGTCCAGACGCCGTATTCATACTGCATTTCCAGTCCGAAGGGCTTGCTGGCTCCGGAACCGCAGAGTAGGTCGTCTTCCTCGATAAAAATGGTGATATTGTCCAGAATATGGGCGTGGAGTTTTGCCCGCCGCAGCAGCATCGGGTCCCCGCCGGTGGAATCCAAAGACTCGTTGGCCAGGCGGAACACCTCCACACAGAGCGGATATTTGTTGATTTTCAGACTGTCCTTCATGCGTTTGACACGTTCGTTCATTCTTCTTTTCTGCACCGGAACCCGATGCCGTTCCTCCTCTTAAAAATTTTATAAAGATCATTCCGATTTCGTCAGGACTGCCAAAAATTGCTGGATATGCCCTGATACCTTGTGAGCGCCTTCTCCGGCTGCTCGCTAAGGAAATTTTATATGTTTTCTCTCAATATATCAATAGGTTTTAGGTAATCTGAAAATTCCTGGGATCAATGCACAGGAACGCCCTGCCATGGTGTGCAATCCTGACAAAGTTTTTTCAAAATAGTTTCGGATTTTGGATTTTGACACTTCTGACCGGTCCATTCTCCCGCCGGTATGAGCTGCCGTGATATCAATACTTGCGCACCGATTGAAAATCCGTTAGAATAGAAGACAGTTTATCTACGAGTTACGATTGATAGAAAGCAGGACATCATGACCGATCTCACTTATCTGCGGGGGCAGCTCTCCCGCGATCTGATTCAAGAACAGTTTTATCAAACGGCCGCAGACAGTTCCGGCCTGTTTCCTCTTCCGCAAGTATCCGAAACCTGGAAGGCCAACCGGATCTATCTGGGGGAAGCTTCGGAGGCCGCAGAGCTGCTGAAAGCAAATCCTCCGGGCTGCCCGGTTGTCCTCCTGCTCTCCGGCTCCGGACCGATTTCAGATCCGGAATGCTCCTCTGTCAGCTATCTTTTATCCCGTCTGCCGCTGCGGGATCTTCAAACTCGCTGCCAGGAAATTTTCTCCCAATACCATTCCTGGACCATGCTCTGGGCTTCCCTCGCCTCCGGCGGAAGCAATCCGGTGGAGGTTCTGGAACGTTTCTCCGAGCATACCCACTCCCATCTGTTTCTCCTGAACGACCGCTACCAGGTCATCTGCGGCAGCAGGAAGATATATTTTCCCGACCCGGCTGCAGAGCTTTTCCTAAAAAAACATGCGGTTAACAGGGAGCAGCAAAAGGATCTGGGCCTTCCCCCTCTCTTCACGGAGGAGGCAAAAGAAGGCGTCCTCTCCGGGGTTTCCTATTCTCTGCGCCCCCTGCCCGTGCGTCCGGGAAAAGCGTCCCTCTGGCTTTGGTGTTCTGCGGCGGACTGCCTGGATCAGAGAGCGCTGACAGACCTGCTGATTCTGTCCCTGAGGCCGGCTGCGGACCTTTCCGGCCAGCCTTCCGCCTGCACCCGCTTCCTCTCTCAGATCATGGAACAGGATTTCATCGACAATACGAAAATGGAGCAACTAATCAAAGATCTGCCCCATCCTTTGGAAAACTTTTTATCCTGCCTGGTAATCCGGTTTTCAGAGAAAGCTTTCCTGCCCTACTCTTATCTTCAATTTCAGTTGGAAGAGATTTTCCCTCATACCAATATGGGGGTTTTCCGCGGGGACATTGTCCTGTTTTATTCCCAGCCGGTCCGGCCTGCGGAAAAACTCAATTTTTCTTATGAGAAGCTGAACGCGCTTCTCGCTGAGTTTTCTGCCTGCGCCGCAGTCAGCAACGCGACCCGGCACAAGACTTATCTAAGAACCGAATACCTGATGGCCTGTGACACGCTGCGTCTCGCAGCCGCCCTGAAACCGGAGCGGAATCCGTCCCGGATCTTTCATCAGGAAGAGTACGGTATTTTCGGGATTATCGACCTGTGCGCCAAGCAATTTATCCAGACTCACCGTCACGAAGATATCGTCTATCTGGTCCACCCGGCCATCATCCGCCTCTGCCGTTATGACCTTCAGCATCATTCCAACCTCCGGGAAGTGATGTTTTATTACCTGATCTCCGACCGGAGCCTGAACAAAACCGCCCAAAAGATGTACATGCACCGGAACACCGTACTGAACAAGGTCAACAAGATCCTGGAGATCATCGAAATTCCGCTGGACGACGGTTATCTGCAGCACCGGCTGATCCTCTCCTGTCTGATTCTACAGTATTATGAAAAGGTGATGGGACGAAACATCCGCCTGTGATCTGCACACGGAGCATACGAAAAAAAGCCGGACTCCCCCGCGGAGCCCGGCCTTTCATTTCCAGCTGGCTGTTCTATCCTAATAATTCTCACTGATCCCGTACTTCTTCATCTTCCGCCACAAACTGGACTTGCTGATTCCCAGCTTATCCGCCGCGCCCTGACGCCGTCCGTGGGCCTGGTTCAGCGCTTTGATGATCCGCTCCCGCTCCGTGTCGTCCGGGAGGAAGATCATCGGCTCACCGTCATTTTCCTCCTGCTCCCTCTGTTCTGCTTCTTTCGGCTTTTCGACTTCCATCAGATATGTATCCTCAATCAGCTTCCGGAGATATCCGCCCTCCACCTCGCTTTTATTGGCAATGATCACCAGTTGTTCGCAGAAATTGCGGAGCTGGCGGGCATTTCCTTTCCAGGGAAACCACAGCAGCACCCGTTTCGCCTCATCGGACAGCACCAGGTTCTTTTTGTAGCGTTCCCCAAACCGCTTGAGAAAACTCTCCGCCAAAATCAGCACGTCCTGCCCCCGTTCCCGCATAGGCGGAATCCGAAGCGTCAGCACATTCAGGCGGTAATACAAATCTTCCCGAAACTTTCCCTCTTCTACCCGTTTTAAGAGGTTTTTATTGGACGCTGCGATCACGCGGATATCTACCGGGCGGATCGTATCGTCGCCGATCCGGCTGACCGCCCGCTCCTCCAGCACCCGGAGCAGACGGGTCTGACCGTAGAGATCCATCTCCGAAATCTCGTCCAAAAACAGCGTGCCTCCATCCGCCACTTCAATCAGTCCCTTTTTCCCTTTTCGCGACGCGCCGGTAAACGCGCCGTCCACATAACCGAACAGTTCGCTTTCCAGCAGATTCAAAGGGATTGCGCCGCAGTTGATCGCCACAAAAGGCTTGTTTTTTCGCAGGCTCTCATTGTGGATGCCCTGGGCGAAATATTCCTTTCCGGTGCCGGTCTCTCCCATCAAAAGGATATTGGCATTGTACTTGGCGAAATGCAGGGCCCGCCGCTTCATTTCCCGGATCTCCTCCGATTCTCCGAGGATATCTTCCAGATGGTATTTCGCGGTATGCCCTTTGCTGTATAGTTCATCCTTGGCGTGGGCCTCCATCTTTTCCAGTTGGCCCAGCTCGCTGATATGGATCAGCAGGCTGTCGACATTCTTATCTTTCTTCACCTTTGTGATGTTGACCACACAATTTTTATTGTTCAAGGTAACAATCTGGCCATAGACATCGCTGCCGCCGCTTAATACCTGATCCAAGAGGTCGGAAGACATTTCAGGAAAGACTTCCGTCAAATACCGGCCGCGGATTTCCCCTGTGCTTTCCAGCAGAAGATTTTCCACCGCCTTATTGTATACCGTGATGGCTCCGTCGGCGGCCAGCATCAAAATCGCCTCAAAGGAATGGTCCATCATCAGTTTCAGCTCTCTGGTCCGGTTTTTTAGCTGCACCTGAAACTGCGCCATACGGACCGCCATCTCAAAGCCTTCTTTTAAGCTGGCGTAAGAAATAATATTCGGCTCGTAAAAACCGAGCATTCCGCTTTTTTTCACGGCAGGCACATACATTTCCCCGCAGACAATGACTTCGTACCCTTCGGCCTTCAGATTCCGGAAAAATTCTTCCAGATCATCATTTTGAGGGATGATGGTATTGTGAATGTCCCAGCCGAAAATATGGGTCAGCACCTCCCGGTCCTGGGGAATCGGATAGTGGGAGGCCAAGCCGATTTTTAAGGGCTGAGACGCCCGCTCTCCCAGCCGCCTCTTTAAAGCCAGCAAAATTTTCAGATTCTCCCAACTGGAATGATAAATCGGAAAAACCGGGATTTCCAGGCTCATCCGTTCTAACTTCCGGTAATCCCGGCCGTGGGCAATGATCGCGTCCATGTAGTTATTTTCCGCCCACCGGGTAATCACCGCAAAATCCTCCTCCCCATAACCGGTGGAGTTTACCGGGTAGAGGTCGACATCCAGCTCTTTTGCAATGGTTCTGGCGTATTTTTCATTGTTGGAATCCTGAAATACGTACATGCAGCGAATCATATACCGCTCTCCTCTTCGACGTTTTCTCCCATTTTACCCGAAACCGCCATTCAGGGCAACTAAATTCGAATGGTAATTCTCCTGCGGGAGTAAGTACAAGACCCTCTGCTATTTTTGGCTTCGTTCAAAAAACGCAAAAATATCGGAAAGCCCTGACACCCAGGCGTCGGAATGCGCGCCGCCTCCGATGGTCTGAAACGCAATCGGGATGCCCGCTTCTTTCATCTTCCGGCAAAGCCGCCGCATCCCGGAAAATCCACAGCCGTCCTCCGTGCCGGCCAGAAACAAAACCGGTGTTTCCTTCAACTTTTCCCAGGGAAAAAAGCGAAGATCCGGCATCGTCCCGGATGGCGCCAGCGCATGAAAAAGTTCTGGATATTTCGTGCCCAGATAAAAAGTTCCCATTCCTCCCATGGAATTCCCCATCAAAAAAATTTGCTCTGGATGAATCGGATACCGCTGCTTTAACAGCTCCAGCAAAAATAAAAGTCCCTTCTCTCCCCACGCCTTTCTCTCCTGCTCTTCCTCCGTAAAATGGAGCGGGTTCTCCGGGCAGGTTCCATCGATCTGCTCCTCGGCAAGACAGCTTGGCGGGGCCAGACAGCCATAGGTACTGTCAAAGGTTACGCCGTCCGGACAGAGTAAATACATCCCATGACGTTCCGCCATCTCCTGCAGGCGCCCCTTTGCCAGATCGCTCATGGAATTGGCTCCGCCCCTTCCTCCGTGCAGGCAGATCACAAGGGGCAAGGCGCCCCCTTCCTCTGCAGCCGTCGGAATATAGAACCGGTAGGGAAACCATTTTTTCAGGCCCTCCAGCCAATACGTAAAATAGAAATCCCCAAATTCTTTTCCTTTCCGCTGTAAACGGATTCTGGCAAGAAGGCGTTCCCACTCCGCTTCCGGCGTCACTTTCGCCGTCCGCTCCCATTCTTTCCCCTGTCCCGCCCCTTCCAGGGAGATCCACAGCAGATCCCCTTGCCTCGCAAAAGAAGCCCCGGGCAAAAATCCGGCCAGCTTCTCCAGCGGCCCATACAAAATTCCATCCCGAAGCAAGGTAAAACAAGCGTTTCCCTCGGATCTCATTTTCTCCACATGGGAAAGCATCCGGGTCCAATCGTTCCGGCTGATCCAGTGTTCCCCCTGATCCTCAAAGATTTCGTACTGAAGTTCACAGGCAAATTCATTTAAATAAGCGACGCAGGATCCCGGTACAAAAAACAAATGTTTGGGATTAAAATAAAACATCCCGCCTTCCAGCAGCATGAAATTCCCCCTTCCGCCATTTTTTAGGGGCCCTGGATTGCCAAGGCCCCTGAATCTTCCTTATTTGAAAGACAAATCTTTCGCTTGGAAATTGGTCTGGTTCCAAACCTGGAAACCAACCAGATCATTGTTATAAGCATAAAGATCCGCCGTCTGAACCATCATGTAGGCCGGAACATCTTCGGTCACGATCGCAACCAGCTGGTCGATCTGCTCCGCCCTGACTTTCTCATCCGGTTCCACAACCGCTTTTTTCACCAGCGTATTGAACTCGGCGTTCTGGAAACAGGAACGGTTGATGCCATCCTCTGCAAAGAAGGCGTTGCAGATATCGAGGATCTGGCAGCTCGGCGCGGTCAGCGTAACAAAGGAAATATCCCAGCCGCCCGCTTCATCGTCGATAGCGTTGTTATAAACTGCGCTCTCATAGGACGTAATTTCCGCCGTGATGCCAAGCTGGCTCAGATAAGCCTGGATGATCTCCGCCATCGTGTTCTGGAGAGGATCATCCGAAACAATGATGCTCAGAGGCTTTGCGGCATCGTATCCGGAAGCTGCCAGCAATTCTTTTGCTTTCTCTAAGTTCTGGGTATAGTAGTCATTCGCTGCCCATGCCTCGTTGTAGTCCAGCATCTTTTCGTTGCAGAAAGATTTGGCGATGGAGCCGAAGTTGGAGTATGCGCCGGTCAGAATTCCGTTCGCATCGATGGCATAAGCAATCGCCTGGCGGAGTTCCTTGCTGTTGCAGGCTGAATGCTCAGAACAGTTGAAATAGATACTGGAGGTACGGAAGGTGTCGTTCACCAGCACCGAGTAATCCGAGCTCTCGTTCAAGCGGTCATAATCGGCCATTCCCAGATCCAAAACCAGGTCTACGCCGCCGGTCTCCAACTCGATGGAACGCTGAGAAGACTCGGTGATCACCTTAAACACCACGTCCTTGATCTTTACGTCGCCGCCCCACCAATTTTCATTGGCGGTCAGTTTCACGCTGGATCCGGTCGTCCACTCGACAAATTTGTAAGGGCCGGTGCCGATGGGCTCGCTGGCCAGGCCGTCGCCGCTGGCATTGTAGGATTCTTCGTCTACCATATAAACCCCGCAGAAGCCGGAGAAGAAGAAGGCATCCGGGGAGGTAAGCGCTACCTCAACCGTGTGGTCGTCGATGATCTTGGTGTTCTCGAAATCAACAAATTCCACGTATTTCTTGGACATCACGGTTCCGTCCTTGCAGAGATTCATGGAAAAAAGCATATCGGAGGCGGTGAAATCATTTCCGTTGGAGAACTTCACTCCCTCTTTCAGGTGGAACACCCAATGGGTCGAATCCTTCTGTTCCCAGGACTCTGCCAGAATCGGGGTCACTTCGTAGTTGTAACCGTATTCATAAAGTCTCTCATAGATCTGCCCTTTGATCCGGACCGGGTTCGTGCCATTGTTGCCGAACGGGGTCAGATCGCCGGGATCGGAGCTGATCTCCACATACAGAGCGCGGTCACTGTTTTCCCCGCTCCCGCTTGCTTCGCTGCCTCCCGCGGCTGCCGTGCTGCCAGCCGCCGTGCCGCTGCCCCCTGCCGCTGCCGTCGTGGTGTTTCCGCCTCCGCCGCAGGCGGTCATGCTAAGCGCCATCACTCCGGCCAAAACCATTGCTATTGACTTTTTCATATTGTCTCCTCCTTGTGGATTTTACTATCATTCAGTTCCCTGACCTTTTGGCAGGAAACAAAGTGACCGGGATTGATCTCCTCCAAAGCCTGAGGCTTGCGGCAGGCTTCCGTCGCATGGATGCAGCGGGCGGCAAACCGGCAGCCGGGTTTCGGGTCGATCGGGGAGGTAATCTCCCCCTTCAGCAGAATTCTCTGTTTCTTGTTATGGACATCCGGGATCGGAATCGCGGATAAAAGTGCCTTTGTGTAAGGGTGGAGCGGATTTTCAAACAATTCCTCCGAAGGCGCTTTCTCCACCAGCTGGCCCAGATACATCACGCAGATTTCATCGGAAATGTGCTTGACGACCGAGAGGTCATGGGTAATAAAAATATAGGTTAAACCTCTCTCTTCCTGCAAATCCTGCATCAGGTTCAAAATCTGTGCCTGGATCGACACGTCGAGGGCGGAGACCGGCTCGTCACAGACAATAAAGCTGGGATTCAGCGCCAGAGCGCGGGCGATTCCGATTCTCTGCCTCCTTCCGCCGTCCAGCTCATGGGGGTAGGCGTTGGTCAGCCGCTCCGCCAGTCCCACCGTGTCCATCAGCTTTTTGACCTCTTCGTCCATCTGATCTTTGGACATGCCGCCCTTTAAGATCAGAGGCTCCTTGATGATTTCACTGACCGACATTCTGGGGTTTAAAGAAGAGAAGGGATCCTGGAAGATAATCTGCATTTCCTCCCGGAGTTCCCGCAGTTTTTGTTTGTTTACATGGGTGATGTCCTCTCCTTGAAAGAAAATCTTTCCGCCGGTGCTGTCCAGCAGATGAAGGATCGTGCGGCCCAAGGTAGATTTCCCGCAGCCGGATTCCCCGACCACGCCGAGGGTGGTTCCCTTTTCGATCTTGAAACTGACATCATCGACCGCATGGAGGGTGCCTCTCCCGGTCTTGAAATATTTTTTTAGGTTTTGTACTTCCAAAAACGCAGACATTACTTTTCTCCCCCTTCCTTCCGGCATCGAACCAGATGACCGTTCCCCAGGTCGTGAAGCGGAATCGCCTGACAGCGGCATCCCTCGTCGGCATACTTGCACCGGGGAGAGAACTTGCAGCCTTCCGGCAGATTGGTCGGATCCGGCACCATTCCGGTGATCGGATGCAGCCTCTTTTCATGGCTCTTTAAGCTGGGCAGGGAGCCGAACAATCCTTTGGTGTAGGGATGGGTGGCCCGGTCAAAAATGTCCTCCGCCAGTCCGATTTCCACGATCTCTCCCGCATAGATGACAGCTACCTTATCGCACATTTCGGCCACGATTCCCAAATCATGGGTGATCATCAGCACAGATGTATTCAGTTTTTCTTTCAGGTTGGCCATCATTTCCAAAACCTGCGCCTGAATCGTCACGTCCAGGGCAGTGGTCGGCTCATCGGCCAACAGCAGTTCCGGATTACAGGCCAGAGCCATCGCAATCACGACGCGCTGCTTCATCCCGCCGGAGAACTGATGCGGGTATTCTTTGCAGCGTTCTCCGGGAATGCCCACCAATTCCAGCATATCGACGGCTCTTTTTTCCGACTCCGCCTTGGACATCTTTTCATGGAGCAGGATCGCTTCCGCAATCTGATCTCCCACCGTAAAAATCGGGTTCAAAGCAGTCATCGGGTCCTGAAAGATCATGGAGATTCTCTTTCCCCGGACCTTCCGCATTTCTTTTTCCGGCAGGGAAAGCAGGTCCTGCCCCTCAAATGTGATGGAACCGTTCCGAACCTTTGCTGGAGGATCCGGGAGAATTCCCAAAATCGCCTTGGCAATCGTCGTCTTTCCGGCCCCGGTCTCTCCGACCAGTCCCAGCGTCTCACCCTTGTTAATGTCAAAGGATACTCCGTTCACCGCATGTACCACGGAGCCGTCGGTGGTAAATTCCACCACCAGGTCCCGAACGGAAACGAGATTATCCGTCTGTTTTGTCTCACTCATCGCCATTCCCCTCCTATCAGTTTTTCAATCTGGGATCCAGGGCATCCCGGAGGCCGTCGCCCAGCATATTCAGCGAAAGCACCGTGATCATGATCGTAATTCCGGGGAACATGACCAGATGAGGATAATCCCGGATATAGCTGCGCCCTGCGGATAGCATGGCTCCCCACTCGGAAAGCGGAGGCTGTGCGCCAAGACCGATAAAGCTCAAAGAAGCGGCGGTCAGAATCGCACCGGCCACGCCCATGGTCATCTGTACGATCATCGGGGAAAGTGCATTGGGCAGAATATGTTTGGCAATGATCCGCGGGTCTTTTGCATTGATCGCAACGGCGGCCTCCACATATTCCATTCCCCGGATGCTTAAGAACTGCGCCCTTGTCATTCGGGCGTAGATGGGAACCGTGCCGATCCCGATGGCGACAATCGCGTTGTTCATCCCGGCGCCCAGGGTTGCGGCGATGGCGATGGACATCAGCATGGCCGGTACGGACTGGAAGACATCCAGAAAACGCATCAGAATGTTATCCACCTTTCCTCCGTAATAACCGGCGATGGCTCCCAGGGTGATGCCGATCACCGAAGCCATCAGCACAGAGAGAAAGCCGATTTTCAGGGACTGGCGGGAACCGTAAACCAGACGGCTGAATATATCGCGCCCCAGATTATCCGTTCCCATCCAGTGATCCGAGGACGGGGAGGAAAACATGTGGGCCAGGTCCTGTTCCTCATATCCGTAAGGAGCAATCAGGGGAGCAAACAGCGCCATCAGCAAAATCAGACAGACAATGATCAGTCCGGCCATGGCCATTTTATTCTTTTTCAGCCGGGACAAGGTGCTGAGAAACCGGCTTTCTTTTTTCTTTTTCTTCTTTATTTCCGCACTCATGACTATGCCTCCTTTGCCACTTTCTTCTTTTTCTGATACTGCGACCGAATTCTGGGATCCGCAAACGCAAATACAATGTCCACCAACAGCATCACAAGGCCAAAGCAGATGGCAACCACCAGGACGCTTCCCTGCACCACCGGATAGTCCCGGTTTTTAATGGCCGATACCATGTAAGTGCCAAGCCCCGGAACGGAAAAGATACTTTCCGCCACGATGGCTCCGCCCAACTGAATGCCCAGCATATTTCCGACCTGGGTAATGATGGGGATCAGCGCATTCCTGAGAGCGTGCTTATATGTGACTAAAAATTCCGTCTGCCCCTTCGCCCTTGCCGTGGTGATATAATCCTGCCGGATCACTTCCAGCATACTGGAGCGGGTCTGACGGGCAATGCCCGCCGCGCCGCCGATGGCGATAGACACGCACGGCATGATATAGCATTTCCAGCTGTCCAGTCCGGTGGCCGGCAGCAATTTCAAGTGCAGGCTCAGCACGATTACCATCATCAGGGCAAACCAGAAGCTTGGCATCGATACTCCAAAGAGGGCAAGGAACATCGAGCCGTTATCCTTCCAGGTGTTCTGATTCACCGCGGCCATCACGCCGAGCGGCAGACCGATGATTACCGCAAGCACCACGCTGATCGCTGCGATCTTGAAGGTATTAGGGAACCGGGCGGCGATTTCGTCGGCAATACTGTTATTGTAGATATAGGAAGTTCCCAGATCACCGTCGACGAAGACCTGTTTCAGGTAGGTGCCGAAGCGTTCCAGGTAAGAACCGTTTAACCCCAGCTCTTCTCTTTTTTCCTGGATTTCCTGCTCGGTGGCGTCCGCCCCAAGGATGATCTGAGCCGGGTCGCCCGGTGTAAAATACATCAGGGTAAACACAAACCAAGTGACGCCTAGAATGACCGGAATCATCATCAGCAGCCGTTTAACGATGTAACGTGACATAGACTTGCTCCTCCTCACTGGATTTTCATTTTCTTAGAAGCCTGTACTTGATAAAGTAGCAAGTTAGGTGCCAAGTTTTCTCTTTTTTGATGGATCTTGTCGATAGGTATCAAAATTCAGTTGAAAGGCAAAGGGCATATCCAGACGCTCTCAGCGGCATCTGTCCATGAAAAACGGGGAATCCGGACCTTCTGGTTCTCCGTCACAAAGGCCGCCGCCGGATTTTGGGAACAAAAAAAGCTCCCGTTTCTGAAGTTATTTCAGAAAAAGAAGCATTTCGTTTCCGACAGCTGAAATTCATGCCGTCTTTCTTTTTTCTGTTGGTTTGGCCGCCGGATGGGTCAGCGCCCATCCAAATTCCAACCGCCATTTTGCAATCTTTCTTTCACAAAATTGCAATCTTTTTCAGCTCCTAACATCTTTCATTCACCCTTGTTATCCATTTTCCCTTGCGATAGCCTCGCCCTTTGCTCTGTATTCTTCTCCCTACTCAATAGTCTGGCCGGATCAAGCTATAAATAGTCCTCAAACCACTTTTTCGTCATATCCCATCCGGCCGCACCGCCTATGGCGCCTTGACCCAGCAGCTTTTTTGGCCTGCTGCCGTACACCATTCTATACCGGATCTTGAAGCAACTGCTCCGCCAGGCATTTCATCACGCGGTGACAGCGGAGAATGTCCTCACAGGCCACCGATTCGTCCGGCTTGTGGGCCAGCCCCAGATCTCCCGGACCGTAAGACATACAGTTTGAATTCCCCAGCATTCCGGCAATCACGGCCGTGTCGGTATATCCGGGAAAAACACCGGTCACCGGCTCTATTCCCACCGCCTTTCGGCAGGCTTTGCGAAGCGCGTGCAGCAAGGGCGAGTCCTCATTCCTCTCCACATAGGGCCGGTCTCCGGTCACTTGATAGCTGCCGGAAACTCCGGGCACCGCCGATTCCGCCGCCGCGATTCCCCGGCGTAAAATTTCCTCCGCCTGTTTGGAACCGGTGGGCGGCGACAGCCGCATGTCGATGGATACCCGGCAAAAATCCGGCACCACATAGGGCTGATGCCCGCCCTCAATCCTGCCGAAAGTAACTGTAGAGCCTCCCAGCTCCGAATGCACCGGCAGATGCTCCATCTCCCGGCCAATCATGTGAATTGCCTCCGCAATCCCCCGGATCGCATCGGCCCCTGTTTCCGGCCGGCTGGCGTGGGCGGTGACTCCCCGTACCGAAAGCTCTGACCAGAACCGGCCTTTATGCGCCATTTGAATTTCACCTCCGGTGGGTTCCAAATCCAGCACCCAGCTGTCCGAATCCACCCATCCGGCCTGAACCGCAGCTTCCACGCCGCGCATCTGATCCTCTTCATCCACAGTGGCGATCAGGCGCAGCGGACGGCTCAGCCGTTTTCTCAAAACCGCGATTTCCGCAAACGCTGCCATGGCGCAGGCAAGTCCGGCCTTCATGTCACAGGCCCCGCGGCCGTAAATCCTGCCGTCCGCAAGTTCCGCCGAAAGGGGCGGCATCCGCCACCCCTCCCCGATTGGAACCGTATCCATATGACAGATCCAGATCATCGCCGGCCCGGAGCTCTCGCCGGGAAGCTCCACCATTCGGTTCCGGCGGCCCGGCAATACCTCCGACGCCGCCGAAAGAATTCCAATCCGGGAAAACCATTGATCAAAAAATTCTCCCAGGGCTTCCTCATAAGTTCCGGGATCCGTGCTCTCGATTTGCACCAGCTCCCTGGTCAGGGATATCACATCGATCATTCACTGCTCCTATCTTCCAAAATAATCGTCCAGGCCGTCTGCAATTCCGATAGCGGCCTGGCGCTGAAACTCTTCCGTGCCCATCCGTTCGTCCTCGTCCGGATTGCTCATATACCCCATCTCAATGATGGTGTTTGGCACCTCGCACCAATTGGTGCCGGTCATCGTGTCGGTCTCCCAGACACCGGTATTTTTGCGCCCGGTCGCCTCACAGTGGCCGTTTAAAACCGCCTTGGTCAGCTTCAGGCACTTCTTATAGATGTCGCCGCAGTAAGGATTGTCAGCTGACTGGCAGATGCCAAGAGCCCCTTTGACGGAACTTTTTTCCGAGCTGTTGCAGTGAATCCGGACCATGGCGTCGGCTCCGGCCTCATTGGCGATCTGCGCGCGGTCCACATTGCTCAGCTTCACATCGTTGGTTTCCCTGGTCATGATAACACTGTAGCCGCGGGAAAGCAGCTCGTCCCGCAGAAGAAGGGCCACCTTCAAGTTGATCTTATATTCCTCGTTTCCTGTGGACACGCCTTCTGTGCCGCTGGCCACCTTTGCTTTCATCGTGGAGGAGCCGGGGCCGTTGGGCTCCTTATCCGTCATCTGCTTGCTCTGGTGTCCGGCATCGATTACCACCAGGATATCGCCGCCTTCGTGATAAATTCCGGTTCCGGACTGATTCTCGCTGACCTTCGGTTTTTCCGTGGTCAAATATTTTGCGGACACAAAACCTTCCTCGCCATTTAAGACAACGCGGCTCCATTCCTCGCTGGTGCCGGTCCGTTTCAGGGAAACGTTTTTGGACAACACCTCTTTTATTTCCGAGTCAAGGGAAGGGGCGGTCCGCAGGTTCACCCGGTCCGTCACATAGACGGTTTCATCCACATCCTGGAACACGACCGGCGCAGCCGTGGTCTCCGGAGGGGTAGTCTCTGCCGGTGTGGTCTCCGCCGCCGTGGTTTCCGTCTGTGCCGTCGTCTCTGCGGCTGTTGTCTCACCGGATGGCTCTGATGTGGTTACCGGCTGGGTTGCCGCACCTGCGCCGGAAATTGTGCCGCCGGCTTCCGTCTCCGTCTGCTTCGTACTGTCCGCCGTTTTTGTCCCAGCGCTGTCCGCGTTCCCGCATCCCACCGCCGCCAGCAAAAGGATGCCGGTCAGCAGAACTGCCAATTTCTTTTTCATACTCGTGTCCCCCAATTCCTCCCGTCCATTGCGATGAACGATTTCGTAACCGAATGAAATCTTTGTTTCCTATCCGTTGTACCATGCGCTCATTATAACAAAATTCCCAGAAAGATACCAGGACAGAACCCGGAATATTTTCTTAATTTCAGCTGACATTCCATGAATCGAAATACTGGCAGATGAGCCAATTCGCTTTCACGCGAGAAAAACACGCAAAACCTCTCCCATATCTTTTTACATACGTTTGGTATGAAAGTTGTTGACACCCGGCCCTGTGTGCTTTATAATAATTACATTCGCACAGAATGTATTGGGAGGATCCATGGGATGGCCAGGAACAAATATCCGGAAGTAACCGTTGACAAAATATTAGAAGTATCGGAACGCTTATTTCTTGAAAAAGGATATGACAATACCACAATTCAAAATATAGTCGATGAATTAGGGGGATTAACGAAAGGCGCTGTCTATCACCATTTTAAGTCAAAAGAAGAAATTATGGACGCTTTGAGTGCAAAGATGTTTTCGAATCATAATCCTTTTGAAGCGGTAAAAAAGCGTACTGATCTAAATGGGCTGCAAAAAATGAAAATGGCCATTCTGTTAAATCAATCGGATGAAAAACAAGTGGAATTATCAAAGCAAGCGATTCCGCTCTTAAAAAACCCCCATGTTCTGGCAAGAATGATGGAAGAGAACCGCCGTATTCTCTATCCGTATTGGCTGGAGCTGATTGAAGAAGGCCAGAGGGATGGTTCGATTCATACCGAATATGCAAAAGAATTATCGGAGTTTCTCATTGTTATCGATTTGTTGTTTATCCCCTCCATTTTTCCCGGCAGCTTCGAGGAAATCCAGCGCCGGTATCTGTTTGTCTCTGAAATATTAGAGAAAATGGGATTGCCCCTCTATGATGATGAGTTAGCCGCTATGATAAAGAGTTTGCCTTATTTTTCAAAAGAGGACGAAAAATAAATTGCCTGTTTTTTAGGCAATTTTATATTTGTCATATACATTCATTCGGTAGGTATGAAAAATAAAAGGAGGTATCATTGTGCCAAAACAACATGTATCCATTTCAGTAACAGAGCTAAAGAAAAGTTACAAGAACAAAGAAGTTTTGAAAAATGTCAGTTTTTCTGTCCCTGGCGGAACCATCTATGCCCTTCTCGGTACCAATGGCGCGGGAAAAACAACGATTGTCAAAATCCTATCCACCTTGCTAAAACCAGATGGAGGGAGTGCTTCCATTCACGGGTTTGATGTGGTGTCCCAAGAACGAGAGGTGCGAAAGCTCATTAGTTTGACTGGACAGTTTACGGCAGTCGATGATGTCTTGACCGGCAGAGAAAATTTACATCTGATCGGACAGTTAATCCGCCTGCCGGACGTCAAAAGAAAAACCGGCGAATGGTTATCGTTTTTTGATTTAGAGGATGCGGCCGACCGAAAAGTTTCAACTTATTCCGGCGGTATGCGGCGCAGGCTGGATATCGCCATGAGCCTTATGGTTCATCCCCAAGTGCTTTTTCTCGACGAACCCACAACAGGACTTGACCCACAGAATCGGATTGCGATGTGGGATTTCGTAAAGAATTTAGCAAAGAACGGGACTACCGTGTTTCTCACCACCCAATATTTAGAAGAGGCTGAATCTCTTGCCGACAACGTTGGCATCCTTCACAAAGGCGAGATACTGGCGGAGGGCACGCCTCAATATCTAAAAGAGATCCTGCCGAAACGAGGGGCCCGGCTCCATTTCCAAAACGAGGAAAATGCAGCCAAGGCTATGGAACTTTTATCTGAACACGGGATTCTTGTGGATGGCATGGAGCCCAACCTGCCCTCTCTGGAAGATGTTTTTTTAACTTTAATTGATGGAAATGAGGAGGACAATCGACATGTATGAGAGAAAAACAAATATCATTTTTGACTCATGGGTTATGTTCAAGCGCTGCCTATTCATTTCGCTGCGAAACCCAGAAGCGTTATTGGTAGCGACAATCGTACCGTTTTTATTAATGTTCTTGTTTGGAACTGTATTTGGGAATATAGCAAATGTCGGAGATATGAATTACATTGATTTTATTGTACCGGGTATTATCTTGCAAAGCCTTGGTCAGTCCTCACAATATTCGGCAATGAATATGACAACCGATATGACAAAAGGGATCCTAGACCGCTTTCGTACTCTGTCTATCTCAAAAACGGCTGTCCTGATCGGCCATACAGGCGCAGGAGTGGTAAGAAATTCGATTTCAACCCTTATCATTATCGGCACAGCCTTTCTTCTTGGCTTCCGGCCCCAGGGCAATTTTCGTGATTGGCTGCTTGTCATTGGGCTTCTTACTATAGTGAACATTGCAATCTCATTGCTTGCCGTCATGTGCGGGTTACTCTCAAAAACGGTAGAAGGGTCCAGCGGACTTATGCTTCCACTTTTTATTTTACCCTTTGTCAGTTCGGGATTTGTTCCGGTTGATTCTATGGATCGCGGGCTTAAATTGTTTGCGGAAATACAGCCCATGACGCCAATCATTGACAGTTTTAGGGCCTTGACCCTTGGCTTGCCTTTCGGTGACAGCCTTTGGACAGCACTCATTTGGTGCGTGGGGATCATCATAGCCGCATTTACTCTTTCAATCCAGATTTATCAGCGAAGAATATCATAACAGGTTATTTCTCATAAAAACAAAAAGCTGCTGCAGAGCCTCCTAAAAGCCCTGCTGCAGCCTTTTCCCTTTCCTTTTAATCCCTGCTTTTTATGATGGTTCCGCCGCCCAGCACAAGATCTCCGTCGTAAAAGACGATGGCCTGTCCCGGCGTCACGGCGCGCACCGGCTCGTCAAAAAGACATTCGGCCAGATCTTCTCCCAGCATCCGTACCGTGGCCCACGCACCCTTATGGCTGTATCGAATCTTTGCCCAAACCCGGCGTGGCTCTGAAAATCCAGGCTCCGCCATATAGGACAGTTCCCGGCAGAAGACCGTTCGGGAAAATACCTGGTCCCCGGTGCCGAGAACCACCTCATTGGTCTCCGACCGGATTTCCCTCACAAACATGGGGATACCAAATGCGATTCCAAGACCCTTTCTCTGCCCTACCGTATAATGAACGATCCCTTTGTGGCGTCCCAGCTTTTCCCCCTCCAGATTGACAAAATCTCCCTCCGGAGGAAGGCTTCCCCGCAGCCGGCCGATAAACGCAGCATAATCCTGATCAGGAATAAAGCAGATCTCCTGGCTGTCCGGCTTATGGGCCACCGGAAGGCCTGCCTGCTCCGCCATCTCCCGAACCCGGTCCTTGGAGTAGGCGCCCAGCGGCATCCTGGTCCTGGCCAGCTGATCCTGAGTCAAACGGTAGAGCGCATAAGTCTGGTCTTTGGCCGCGTTCACCGCCCGCTCCAGCGCATATCTTCCGTTGGGCAGCCGGAGGATTCTGGCATAGTGGCCCGTAGCGACCAGACCGGCGCCCAGCTCTTCCGCCTTTTCCAGCAGCGCTTCCCATTTGACCTTCCGGTTACAGACCACGCATGGATTCGGCGTCCGTCCGGACTCGTATTCTCTCATGAATGTTTCGATCACATTTTCCCGAAACTCTTTCCGGAAATCAACTGTATAATGGGGGATTCCCAGCACGTCCGCCACTCGTCCGGCGTCGGAAACGGCAGAAAGGCCACAGGTGCCCTCCTCGCCTGTGGCTTCTCCGTCCCAAGTCTCCATCGTCACACCGATGACGTCATAGCCCTGCTCTTTTAAAAGCCATGCCGCCACGGAGGAATCCACGCCCCCGGACATGCCGATTACAATCTTTTCACGCTCTGCCAAATCAATATTCCTCTTCTTCCTCGTGTTCGCTGATATCGTTGACCGGCTTTTCGAGTCCTGGAATTTCGATCTGATGCTTCTCAGCGTAATCCCAGAGCGCCGCATGGATCGCTTCTTCCGCCAGTAAAGAACAGTGCACCTTAACCGGCGGCAGGCCGTCCAATGCCTCCATCACGGCTTTGTTGGTCACTTGGAGCGCTTCAAAGATGGTCTTTCCCTTGACCAGTTCCGTGGCCATGCTGCTGGTCGCCACCGCGGCCCCGCAGCCAAAGGTTTTAAATTTCACATCCTGGATAATCTGATTTTCATCGACATCCAGATAGATTCTCATAATATCGCCGCATTTGGCATTGCCAACCGTTCCTACGCCGCTGGGATTTTCCAGCTCGCCCACATTCCGCGGGTTCTGGAAATGGTCCATCACCTTTTCACTGTACATTTTGCTTCCTCCGTTTTATTTCTTCCTCATAAAATCCTCATAGAGCGGCGACATTTCTCTCAGCCGTCCTACGATTCCCTTCAACTTTTCAATCACGAAATCAATTTCTTCCTTTGTATTTTCCTCGCCGAGTGTCAGACGAAGAGATCCGTGGGCAATCTCGTGGGGCAGCCCGATGGCCATCAGTACATGGGAAGGATCCAGGGATCCGGTGGTACATGCCGACCCGCTGGAAGCGCAGATTCCTTCCATGTCCAACATGATCAGCAGAGACTCGCCCTCCACAAACTGAAAACTAAAATTCACATTGCCGGGCAGGCGTTTTCTGCGGTCTCCGTTCAGCCGGGTGAACGGAATCTCCTGAAGAACCCGGTCGATCAGATAGTCCCTTAAAGCAGTCACATTCCGCTCCGTCTCTTCCCTCTGCGCCATGGCGGATTCCACCGCTTTGCCCAGACCAACAATGCCCGGAACATTCTCGGTGCCAGCCCGGCGCTTCCGCTCCTGGGCGCCGCCGTGAATAAAGGAACGGATTTTTACGCCCTTTCGGATATACAGAAAACCGATTCCCTTAGGGCCGCCCAGCTTATGGCCGCTGGCGCTCAGCATGTCGATATGGTATTCGTCGACGTTGATGGCAAGGTGCGCGAAAGCCTGCACGGCGTCTGTATGAAACAGGATCTTCTTTTCCTTTGCAATCTCTCCGATCTCCTTGACCGGCTGAACCGTCCCGATCTCATTGTTGGCAAACATAATGCTGATCAGAATGGTGTCCGGACGGATCGCTTTTCTCACTGCTTCCGGGGATACCAAGCCCTTTTCATCCACGTCCAGATAAGTCACGGCATACCCCTGTTTTTCCAGCCATTCGCAGGTATGGAGAATCGCATGGTGCTCGATTTTCGACGTGATGATGTGGCCGCCTTTGGCGCCGTATGCTTCCGCAGCCGCTTTTAACGCCCAGTTGTCGGACTCGCTTCCTCCGGCCGTAAAATAAATCTCCTCCGGCTTTGCGCCCAAAGCATTCGCCACGGTCTCCCGTGCACTGTCGATCGCCTTCTTGCTCTCCGTCCCAATTCCATAGATGGAAGAAGCATTTCCGTATTTTTCGGAGAAATAGGGAAGCATGGCTTCCAGGGCTTCCGGCCTCGTGGCGGTTGTCGCCGCATGATCCAAATAAATGACTGAGTTCATTGTTTTCTCATCCTTTCTGACGGCACCGGCTCTGGCAGCCTTGCCGTTTCTTTATTCTATGCCCAGACAATCTTTGCTTTGATTTTTCAGTGTCTCCAGGGAAATTCCGTCCACCGCGGATTCAATGCTGTCGCCAATGATCTTCCATACGCCTTTGGCCACGCATACGGTCTCATTCCCGCAGCTCTCTCCTTCGCCGATCCCCGGACATTCCACCGGGTAGAGGCTCCCCTCCAGGGCCCTCAGGATGTCCCCCACGGAGATCTCCGACGCCGGCCGCGCCAGCCGGTAGCCCCCGGTGGCTCCCCGCACGCTCTCCACCAGACCGGCCCGCTTCAACCGGCTGATCAGCTGCTCCAGATATCCGTCGGAAACGCCTTGCCGCTCTGCGATGCTGTGAATGGACACCGGGCCGTCTTCACTGTAAACGGCCAAATCTACAATTGCCCGCAGGCCATATCGTCCCTTCGTCGTAATTTTCATCGTTTCCTCCTGACGAATTTCTTTTTGGTAAATTCCAACTCTTTTAATTCCCACTAATTTACTATGTTTTATGGTTACAGGATAACACTTCTAATCTTCTCTGTCAAGCCATAAATTATAATAATTTTCTTTCCAGGCGGTATCTATGAAACGGCAGGCACATCCTATTATTACAGGCACTTTGATCCTGACGGCCACCGGGTTTTTATCCCGCATTTTGGGCTTTTTTTACCGTATCTATCTCTCCAACCTGATCGGCGCCGAGGGAATGGGCATTTACCAGCTGATCGCTCCGGTCACCGGCGTCTGCTTTGCCCTTTGCTGCGGGCCCATCCAGACCGCCATCTCCCGCTTTGTAGCCCAATCTCTCGCCACCGGTCATCTCAAAGACGGACGGAGCCAATTCTCCGCCGGTCTGTATTTGTCCGAGGCCATCGCGGTTTTACTGGCGGGACTGATTTATGTCAAAGCGGATTTCCTGGCAGCCGCACTTCTCGGAGAGCCCCGAACCGCTGATTTGCTTCGTCTGCTGGCGCTTTCCCTTCCTATCACCGCCGCCCACTCCGCAATCAACGGATATTATTACGGCAAAAAAAAGACCGAGGTTCCCTCCTTAAGCCAGCTGGCGGAACAGCTGGTGCGGGTCGGCGTCGTCTGCCTGATCGCAAATTATTATCTGGCTCAGGGGAAGGAGCTGACCGTCACCATCGCCGCCCTGGGTCTGATCGTCGGGGAAATGGCGTCCCTCCTGGTATCTTTTTTAGCAATCCGAGTGACGTTCTTCCATGAAGATCTGCTCTTTGAAGATCTTTCGGCCACCGCCTCCCTGCACAAATCGGGAGCGCTCCGAAACATTCTGCTGCTGGCAACACCTCTTGCCGCCAACCGGCTGATTCTCGGCGTACTTCAAAGCATCGAGGCCATTCAAATTCCAAACCGGCTGCAGATGAGCGGTCTAACTTCCGCCGACGCCCTCAGTGTATACGGGGTGCTGACCGGAATGTCTTTGCCCTTTATCCTATTTCCCTCGGCTTTGACCAACTCGGTATCGGTCATGCTGCTGCCTTCGGTGGCAGAAGCGCAGTCCGTCAGCGATACCGATAAAATCAGTCGTACCACAGAGCTTTCCATCGGTTACAGTGTTTATCTTGGAATCCTCTGCACCGGAATTTTCGTAGCCTGGGGCGGCGAGATGGGTTCTCTTTTGTTTCAAAACTCCGACGCCGGCACCTACATCACAATCCTTGGATGGCTCTGCCCCTTCCTCTATCTGGCCACCACGGCCGGCAGTATCTTAAATGGGATGGGAAAAACCGCAGCGACCTTTGTGCAGAACCTGGCCGGGCTTTCGATCCGCCTGGCGTTTGTGTTCCTTTTGATTCCCCGCTACGGAATTCTGGCCTATCTCTGGGGCATGCTGGCCTCCCAGCTTCTGGTGGCCGGTCTGCACACCTTCACCCTGTATCGGATGATCCCTTTTTCCTTCTCGGCATTTTACCGGGTCCTGCGCCCCATGGCCGCCATTGCGATTGCCGTCCGAATCACCAAACATATGCTGCCCCTAAGCGGATTGCCCGGATTGGTGGCAGGCTGTCTTTTAATCTGTGTCTTCTACCTGCTGTTTTTGCTGGCAACCAAGTGGGCGAAATAAAGGCGTCATGTGGTTCAAAACTATGGCAAGAACAAAAAAATAAGGACATTCCTATCAATGCCCTTATCTTCGTATGGAATGGTAGAAACGGAACGTTCCTAACCGGTGTCTCAAAATCTCACCACAACAAACTGAAACCTAGCTGTTCCAAGGCGTCCCATAAAGATCATAAGGCGTCGTCTGATACACATAGTAGTTCAGCCAATTTGTATAAAGCGTATTCGCATGGATCCGCCAGGTCAGCGACGGCCTGTTTTCGGGATTTCCTTCCGGATAATAGTTTTCCGGCACTTCCGGATTTAAACCGGCTGCCATATCCCGGCGGTATTCTTTATCCAGCGTCATCCGGTCATACTCCGGATGGCCCATGATGAAAATTTGATTCCCCGCCTTATTCTGGATCAGATAAGCGCCGGCCTCGTAGGATTTTGCCAGGATTACCAGATCTTTCTCTTTCTGAATCTCCTCCAGCGGCACCGTGGTATTTCTGGAATGGGGCACTTTGAAGAAATCATCGAAACCGCGGGTCAGAGGCATCTCTCTGGTCAAAATATGGTGTTTGTAGATACCGGAGAGCTTCTGCGTCAGCAGGACCTTGTCCAGCCCGTAATGGTAGTAAAGCCCGGCCTGGGCTCCCCAACAGACATGGATCGTCGAGGTCACATGGCTTTTGCTCCACTCCATAATGGAGCAGAGCTCTCCCCAATAATCCACCTGTTCAAAAGGAATCATCTCCACCGGAGCGCCGGTGATAATCATTCCGTCAAACTTCTTGTCCTTGACATCGTCAAAGACAACATAGAATTTATTGAGGTGAACCGACGACGTATTTTTGGACTGATGGCTGGACGTGTGCATCAGTGTGATGTCCACCTGCAGAGGCGTATTGGACAAGGCGCGGAACAGCTGCGTCTCCGTGTCCTGTTTGATCGGCATCAGGTTCAGGATTAAAATCTGAAGAGGACGGATATCCTGGGACATCGCGCGGGATTCGTCCATGACAAATATATTTTCCTGTTCCAGCTCCCCTCTGGCCGGCAGATCATTCTGTATTTTAATCGGCATGCAGTTCCTCCTTCGTCCTCAGCGCCACGATCTCCCCGGCTCTTTTATAAATGGACTTTGCCGGCACAACGCCGCGCACCATAGAAAGCGGGTAGACTCTGGCCCCCCGTCCAATCACTGATCCGGGATTCAGTACGGAATTACAGCCGATATCTGCCCAGTCGCCAAGCATTGCGCCCATCTTTCTGAGGCCGGTTGCGAATTCTTCGCCGTCGCCGTGGATCACAACATTGGCTTTGTCCGCCTTGATATTGGAAGTGATGGAACCAGCCCCCAGATGAGCGTGATAGCCTAAAATCGAATCCCCGACATAGTTATAGTGGGGTACCTGCACCTCGTCAAACAGGATCACATTTTTCAGTTCGGTGGAATTTCCAACCACAGCCCCAGCGCCAATCAGAGCGCTGCCGCGGACAAATGCGCAATGGCGGACCTGAGCGCCTTTCCCGACAATGACCGCATCCCCCAGATAAGCGGTAGGCGCTACCTCAGCATCCTTTGCCACCCACACATGCTCGGAAATCTCCGTATATTCTTCCTTGGGAAGCTGCGGACCGAGTTCCAGAATAAATGCTTTAATCTTGCCGAGCGCCTCGTGGGGGTATTCGGTCTTCTCCAACAACGGTTTTGCCAACGTGTGGCTCAAATCAAATAAATCCTTCGTCTTATCCATATGAAATCCTTCCTTCACCGAAAAACGGGCGGAGTTAGAAGGCTCCGCCCGCACCGGCTTTTGCTATCAGAACTTTTTTCATCTTACCGCATTTTTTTAAAGAATGCAAGTAAGAATAGAAGCATTCAGTCTCCGCCCCACACGGGACAAAAGAAACGAAAATTCAGTCGGACAAAGAAACGCTTTTCCCTTCTGCTTTCCCGTTGATCACATAATATGCGGCATTTTCTTCGGGTTTGATGTATAGCTGAACGGTGCGGATATTGGAAACTCGGTGTCCCTCCGCAGCATATGCCTGCTTCACCTTATCCATCACATCCTGCACGACGATTTCCGTGCCTCCGTACTGTACAAAAATCTCCTGCTCTGCCCCGGCTGTCTGTTTCTTTCCCCGATTCGGCGTCTTTTTATCCGGCCTCTTATCCTCAATCGCTTTGATGGTACCGTCTTTTGTCCCAATCGCTTTCGCCCTGGACGCCTTGGTTCCGATGGCTTTCGGCTCCGTCTTTTTCGTCTCAATCGCCTCCGGACGGGAAGCGTTTTCCGCCTCTTTCGCTATTTCCTTTTCTTTTGCCATTGCGAATCCTCCTTTTCCGAATCAGCTATCTTTTTTTATTATACTCCGTAACCATTTCCTTGACAAGAGGTTCAGCCTTACGGATCCCGTTTTATACCAGGAAACAGAGCGGGATGCCCCCTCTCCCGGCACTTTATCCTAATTTTATGATCGCGCGCTGCTTTTCATAACTTGCAAGCTTATCCATTTACACCGCCGCTTGCCGGGACTTTCACATTTAATGAGAAAAGGCGGGAAAACCGTCCCGCCACAATTCTCCGTCTAAGATTCACTTTTCGCAGCAGCCGGCGTCTTTTTCTTGTAGAAATCTTCCACCTCCTGGTAAGCCCCGAAAATTTGGGAGCTCCGGTTGGTCTGCAGCACCGCCGCCGTCCGCCTTTGGATGAAGTCCTCCAGCTTTTTCATGTATTCATCCCCGGTAATCGTCCCCTCGGCCACCAGGTTCAGCCCCTTTTCCCAACTGGCCGTCAGCTCCGGGTTCAGGAGAGAACGAATAGAACAATTCACCGTATCGAACACCACCTCGCCGAGAAGCGTCGGCGTGATGATCTGTGTTTTTTTTGCCAGAGACAGATATTTGATCGTCACTAATTTTTTTAATATCTCGGCCCGTGTCGCCGAGGTTCCAATCCCACTGCTTTTGATCTGTGCGCGCAGCTCCTCGTCCTCGATCAGCTGGCCCGCGTTTTCCATGGCCAAAATCATGGAACCCGACGTATACCGCTTGGGCGGGGAGGTTTCCCCTTCTTTTACGGACAGCTCCTCCACCGGGAAAACGGCTCCCTTTTTCAGCTCGGAAAGAATTCGGAGAAATTCCGGATCATTTTTGACATCGGTTTCTTCCTCCGCGCCCTCCTTGCCATCCTCGCTTTCTTTGTCTTCCTTTTTCTTTGCGCTGTAGACGCCGGTCACCTTCATGTAACCTTCATCGGTCAAAACCCGGAAGCCCGCAAAGAAATGCTCGTCCTTCCGCACAAGCTCCAGCTTATATTTCAGATAAACTGCAGGCGGGAAAAAAATGCTTAAAAAACGCCGCACCACCATCTCATAGACCTTAACGGCCGTCGGAGCCAGCTTGCCCAGCCCCCCGATTCCCTGTCCGGTCGGGATGATGGCATAGTGATCCGTGATCTGTTTATCGTTGGTGTAGCGGGATTTCCCGATCCCTTTATGAAGCCCTTGATCCAATATTTCCCCGGCAAATCCACGGACGCCGGGAATTGCTTTCAAGCCGGCAATATTTTTCCCGATTTCCTTGGCGATCGCCGTCGACAGCACCCTGGCATCCGTACGGGGATAGGTCACCAATTTTTTCTCATAAAGCTCCTGGACAATTTTCAAAGTCTCATCCGGGCTCAGTTTCAGGGCTTTGGAGCAAACATTTTGCAGTTCGGCCAGGTTAAACAGCAGCGGCGGATTTTTCTTTTCCGTCTTCTTTTCGATCTTTTGGAGCACCATGGTTATCGGCTCCGGCAAGGAAAGTTCCCCAATCAGCTGCTCCGCCCGCTCCCGCTCTTTAAACCCATTGTCTTTATAAAGGTAGGGCATCTGAAAATGCCTGCTGCCCTCCACTGCCTTCCACTCCGCGTCAAAGGAATGACCCTCGGCATCCAGCTTGGCCAGCACCCGGTAAAAGGGGGTTTTTACGAAATTGCGGATCTCGCGCTCCCGGCGCACCACCATCCCCAGAACGCAGGTCATCACCCGGCCCACGGAAAGCACGGTCCGGTCCTTTTTCATAAAGCTGGAGATCGTATTGCCGTATTTCACCGTCAGCAGCCGGGAGAAATTGATTCCCATCAGGTAATCTTCCTTGGCCCGCAGGTAGGCGGAGGAGGCCAGATTATCGTATTCCGAAAGGTCTTTGGCTTCCCGGATTCCGCGGAGGATCTCCTCCTCGGTCTGAGAATCAATCCAAACTCTTTTGCGCGCTTTTCCTTTGACCCCTGCCATCTGTTCCACCAGGCGGTAGATGTATTCCCCTTCCCGCCCCGAATCGGTACAGACATAGATCGTGTCGATGTCTTTTCGGTTCAGAAGTTTTTTAACAATCTGAAACTGCTTGTTGACCGAGCCGATCACCTCATACTTAAATTCCTCAGGCAAAAAAGGCAGAGTTTCCAGACTCCACCTTTTCAGCTTCGGGTCGTAGGCGTCGGGATAGCTCATGGTGATCAGGTGGCCGACACACCAGGTGACGACCGCCTCCTCACTCTCCAGATATCCGTCTCCGCGGACCATATTCAATTTCAGTGCCTTGGCAAACTCCTGCGCAACGCTGGGTTTTTCGGCAATGTATAACTTTTTTGTCATTTTTTCGTGATATATCCCTGTGCCTTTAAGAGTTCCGCAATCAGAACTGCTCCGCCGGCCGCTCCGCGCAGCGTATTGTGGGACAGGCCGACAAACTTGTAATCATAGACAATATCCTCGCGCAGACGTCCTGCAAATACGGCCATGCCGCCCTCAACATCCCGGTCCAGTCTCGGCTGCGGGCGGTCGCAATCTTCAAAATAGTGGATAAACTGCTTCGGCGCGCTGGGCAGGTTCAGCTCCTGGGGCAGCCCCTTAAAGTTGGCCCAGCGATCTAAAATCTCCTCAATAGCAGGCTTTTTCTCAAAGGACATGAAAACCGCCGCCGTGTGACCATTGCTGACCGGCACACGCAGACACTGGGAAGTGATGATCGGGGACTCTGCCTTCACGATCGCGCCGTTCTCAATTTTGCCCCAGAGACGCAGAGGCTCCTGCTCGCTCTTTGCCTCCTCGCCGCCGATATACGGAATCACATTATCCAGGATCTCCGGCCAATCCTCAAAGGTCTTTCCTGCGCCGGAAATTGCCTGGTAGGTCGTCGCTACCACGACCTTCGGAACAAATTCCATCAAAGCATGCAGCATCGGGGTATAGCTCTGGATCGAGCAGTTGGGTTTTACAACGATAAAACCTTTTTCCGTTCCCAGGCGCTTTTTCTGGTAAGGGATCACGTCCAAATGTCCAGGGTTGATTTCCGGCACCACCATCGGAACGTCCGGAGTCCAGCGATGGGCGCTGTTGTTGGAAACGACCGGAGTCTCCGTTTTGGCGTATGCTTCTTCGATGGCGCGGATCTCGTCTTTCGTCATGTCTACGGCGCTGAAGACCATATCCACCTCGGATGCGACGGCCTCCACCTCGTTGACATTTCTCACAACCATCTTTTTGACTTTCTCAGGCATCGGAAGATCCAGCTTCCAACGGCCGCCGATGGCCTCCTCGTAGGTCTTTCCCGCCGAACGGGGGCTGGCCGCCAGCGATACGATCTCAAACCAAGGATGGTCCGCCAGCAGCGTGATGAAACGCTGTCCTACCATCCCGGTTGCACCTAAAATGCCGACTCTCAGTTTCTCACTCATGGTATCCACCTCATATTATCCGGAAAATTTTTCTCTATGCTACCACATTCCGACAGAAAAAGCAAGTGAACCGCTGCGATTTCCGTCTCTTTCCTCGTACTTTCTTCGTATAAGAATCAAGCATTCCCATATATCTTTCCCTTCCCATGGCAAAGCGTTCTAGATCGAAAACGCAGGCCTCCTCTCATCACTCCAGACTTCACCGGATCTGCTTTCCTAATGCTGAACTTCATCCGACCTGCATATCAATGCAGAACTTGATTCCGCTGTTTTCCCTGTTTTCGTTCCCGGCGGCGGCTCGATCCGAAGAATACCGGCGCCCAATGCGCGGGCCTCTTCCTCCTGATGCGTGGCGACGATCAACAGACGTCCATTTCGATGGCGAAGCACAAAACTTATCACCTGCTCCTTCGTCTTTTCATCCAGACCGGTAAACGGCTCATCCATCAGCAGAACCTCTGCATGCGCCGCCATAGCCCGCGCCACCGCGATCCGGCGGCGCATCCCGCCGGAAAGCTCTCTCACCGGCTGACTCAGACTGTCTGCCGGAAGAATTTCCCGCAGCAGTTCTTCCGCTTCTCTTCTCTCGCAGACCAGCTGCAAATTCTTCACCGCTGAAATCCCCTCGCAGAGCCGATTCTCCTGGAAAACAACGCCGAACCGGGCGCCGGGTGGCAGAAGAATCCGCCCGCAATCCGGTTTTTCCAGCCCGCAGATCAAACGCAGCAGCGTTGTCTTTCCAACACCGGAAGGTCCCATCAGGCACCAGCAGCCATCCGAAAACTCAGCGGAAAACTCTTGCAAAACGGTTTTTCCGTCAAATGCTTTTGTCACACGCTCCACTTGTATCATCGACATTCTCCTGTGCTATAAGCCCTTTCCGCTCTTTCTTCGTTTTCCGCCATCCGGAACAGACCCGCCTTCCCGCAAGAGAATTCTGCCCAGCGCCAGCAAAAGCTTTTCGCAGAAATAGCTCAATGCCAAAACAACCGCCGTCCAGGCAAATAAATCCGCCGTTTCCAAATATATCTTCGCGTTGTAAAGCTGTTCTCCAATCGAAAACGCCGGCACTCCGATTACTTCCGCCGCCACGCCTGCTTTCCAGCTCATCCCCACCGCTAACCGGCAGGCATTCAGGAAAAACGGCGCCGCCGCCGGGCGGTACAGATACCAAAACCGTTTCATTCCCCGAATACGGAATATATCTGCCATTTCTAAAAGCTGCGGATCCACGCTTTTTAGTCCTGTCTGGGTATTTAAGGCGATTACCGGCAGGGCCACCACAAAGACGATCAGCACGGAAAGCCGGGAGGATCCCATCCAAATCAAAGCCAGAATCACAAACGAAGCCACCGGCACGGTTTTCATCAGTGAAATCACCGGTGACAGGAGTTCCCCCAAAAAAGAAAAACGATAGGAAAGGCCCCCGATCAGTATCCCAAAAGCCAGCGCAAGGCAAAAACCGCTGCCGATTTTTCCCAAGGAAACGCCGATCGTTTTCCAAAATGCAGCCGTGGGAACCAAACGGGAAAGTGCTTCCGCCACCTCCACCGGCCCGGAAAAAACCAGGGAATTATCCATGAAAAAGCTGACTGCCTGCCAGACAGCCAGCCAAAAAAACAGGATAAAAATTTTTTTCAGGCCTTTCCTCATCCGCTTTCCTTTCTATCCGATCCCATGCCGCCCCTGAGGGGAAAATCCCCCTCAGGATCCTAACCGCCTGCCATTTCCGAGACAAGTGGATACTTAGCGGAGGCCGGTCAGATACATTTCTGTGCTGGGCACCTCTCCGCCTACCGAAGCGGGGTTTTGCTCATAGAGCGCCTGGAGATAGCCTGCCAGCGCCTGAATCATATCTTTTCCATCCAAATAGGTAATCCCGCACTTCGGGATGGCTTTCTCCGCGATCGGAGCCTTTGCCACAATTCCCAGATCAGCAATCATCTGGGCCGCCTCCGCAGGATGTTCATTGGTGTAGGCAGCCGATTTCTCATGCTCTTCCATAAAACGGATCACTACGTCGGAGTGCTCCTCCAAAAATTCATTGCGCACAATCGTAACGCCCGTGACAAGAGAACTCGGCGTCTCGCTGTCCTTCTGCGCCGCCGTCCATTCCTCGCCCAAGTCCAGGACCACCTTCAAGTTTTCATTTTGCGAGCAGGCTACCGTCACAAAAGGCTGAGGCAGCAGGCCGATGGCGGATGTATCCTGGGCCAGTACGGAAACCACCTCGGTGGCTTCGGATTTATACTCCAGCGTGACATCCTCGGCGCTGAGCCCATTGGCTTTCAAGAGATACTGGAGCACATAATCCGGAGTCGTTCCTTTGCCGGTCAGGTAAACGGTCTTGCCCTTCAGATCCGAGACCGACTGAATCGAATCGCCGCTTGCCACCACATACAGGACGCTCAGGGTGTTCACATCAATCACGGAAATATTGGTGGTCTTATTGTAGAGAATTGCCGCCACATTGGCCGGAACCAGCGCGATGTCCAATTCTTTATTGGCGATCGCGGCAGTTAAGGCATCCGCTGCGTTCTCCATCTGAAAATACATATCCGGATTGTTCTGCATCATGGAAACCAGGCCCATGGAGGTCGGTCCCTTCAAAGAACCGATGCGCACCACCGCATCTTCCGGCGCAATGGTTTCCGCCGCTGTCGCCGCTTCCGTGGGTGCAGCGGTCGTAGCTGCCGCCGTGGTTTCCGCCGCCGTCGTAGGCGCTGCCGTTGCCGCCGCAGTCGTGGGCTCCGCCGTTGTGGCCGCTGTGGTTCCTTCCTTGCTCGTGCCACAGCCGGCCAAAAGGCCCGCAGCCATGGTCAACGCCAGGCAAAATGCCGTCACTTTTTTCATCTCGTATCCTCCTTCAATCACTTTGCCGGAATCAGACCTTGTCCAATCCGGCGCTGCTTCCTCCGTGAGTTTCCTGATTCTCTTTTGCGGACTGGGAACTGGAATAGATGGTTTTCGTCTGCACGCCGGGCAGCATCCCCAGCTTGCCGGATAAGGCGCTGATCACCGGTCCCGGCGCTTCCACCGCTACGCTGATGATCGAAATTCCCTTCTCCCGGTGAGGAATCCCCATTCTGCCCAGAATATACTCTCCATACTGATGCAGAACCTCATTGATCCTTGCCGCGGACGACAAATCCTCTACCATAATCCCGACCAGCGCGATCCTCTTTTCCATCTTTCTTCCCTCCCCCTGCCCTCTCACAAAAGAAAAAGCCGCTGTCCGGGGAAAACCCGGCGCTCCAAAAGGAGACAGCCAGGCCCATGTCCGAAACAACGGCCTCTGTCATTCTGCTTTTGTTCCCGCCTTTTCTCTCAGGACGAACCTTCGAGGGTCAGTACGCTCAATGTCCGGCCGCATTCCGCCAGCCAGTGACAAAAGTATAACAAACATTCCCCCGAATTGCAAGTCTTTAAGAAAATTTCCGTTCCAGGATCCCGATGATCTTGTACAGAAGAGCAGAACCAATGCAGAGAATTACGATGGATAGAATTACATAATCCATCTTGAACACCTGGGAACCGTAGATAATCAGATATCCCAGTCCTGCGCGGGCTGCCAGGAATTCACCGATGATTACGCCCACCAGGCAGAGCCCGATATTGACTTTCATGGTGCTGACTAAAAGCGGCACGGAGTTTGGAATCATTACTTTCGTCATCACATCCCGGCTGGTTCCGCCCAGGGATAAGATTAATTTTATCTTGTCTTCGTCCACTTCTTTGAATCCGGTCAACAGTGTGATAATGGATCCAAATACGGCAATGGAAATGGCAGCGACAATGATGGTCTTCATATTGTTGCCAAGCCAGACGATCAGCACCGGGGCCAGCGCCGACTTCGGCAAACTGTTCAGCATGACCAAATAGGGTTCTAAGATCTCGGCCGCCAGCGTACATTTCCATAAAACCATGGCGATCAGCAGGCTTAAAACCGTCACCAGCAAAAAACTGACCAAGGTTTCCGCCAGTGTAATACCAATGTGCAGAAAGATACTCCCATCCCCTGCCATGGTCACAAAGGTTGAAACGAGACGGCTGGGGCTGCTGAAAATAAAGTCATTCAGCCACCCCAGACGCACCGTTCCCTCCCAGAGTACGAGAAACAAAATCAAAATCATCCACCGGCCAGTCCGGATGTTTCTTTTGTGGCGGGCGGCATCGCTCAAAAACTGCTGCTGAGCAGCAGATAATTTATCCATGCTCCCGTACCTCCTTCCAAATCTGCTGAAAATACGAAGAAAATTCCGGCGCATTCCGGCGCTCCAGTGGAGATAGACGGCTTCCGTCTGCCTCCGCCGAGAACGAAATCGGCAGAATTTTCTTGATTCGGGCCGGCCGGTGCGACAGGATAATCACCCGGCTTCCTAAGCTGATGGCCTCCGACAGGTCATGGGTGACCAGCAGCGCCGTCTTTCCTTCTCTCCGGATAATAGATCCGATATCATCTCCGACCTCCAGCCTCGTCTGGTAATCCAGCGCCGAGAAGGGCTCATCCAGAAGCAAAAGTTCCGGCTCCATCGCCAGCGTCCGAATCAGGGCCGCCCTCTGCCGCATGCCGCCGGAAAGCGAGGACGGGTAAGAATCTGCAAAATCGGCCAGACCATAGGTGGCCAGCATTGTTCTCACCCGCTCCTCATTCTTTTCGTTCAGCTGATGCGCCATTTCCAGCCCCAGCACGGTATTGCGGTAGACCGTCCGCCATTCCAGCAAATGATCTTTCTGTAGCATATATCCAATTCGTGCGCCATTTATCAAAATCTCTCCCTGTTCCGGCTTGAGCAGACCGCAGATCAGGGAGAGCAGCGTCGATTTTCCACACCCGGAGGGGCCGACAATCGCGACAAATTCTCCGGGCTGTATGGAAAAGCTGATGTTTTGGAGCGTTTCCGTTTCGCCGCCCAAGCTATGGTAAGAATACCCAACCCGGCGCAGCTCTAATACGGGTTCCATACAATTCCTCCTTATCACGAGTATAATCCAGTGTATGCTGCGAAAAAAAAGAGGTCACGGAATCAGACAGGCAAGGCGATGTTTTCTTTTTCAAAAATATGGACGATTGGGGCCAGGATTTGTCAACCACTTTTTTCTTAAAAAGTGGTTGACAAATCCTGGGGAATCATGTAATATGATTGTCGTGACCAAAATCCGAAATAAGATTTTGGATAGGCTTCCTTGGCTCAGCTGGTAGAGCGACGCATTCGTAATGCGTAGGTCGCCGGTTCGAATCCGGCAGGAAGCTGATAGCCCGAAAATCGCGCGTATACGTTGGTTTTCGGGTTTTTTGTTGCATAAAATTAGCCCCCAGAAACGGGGGCATTTTAGGCGTTTGGTGTTTATTGAAAATTGTTTCAAGTTTTCCGTCCATGTAAATGATTGGCAGAAGGTCATTTTCTCTCACGCGCGGAGCCAGTTCCTTTGTCCGGTATGTAGCCGGTCGGGAAGCCACCAGGATTTCCGGTTTTATTTAACCGGGGGGCTGTTCTCCTGACTTTCATGCTTCCCTCACGCTTCATAGCACTTTCTGCTTTCAAAATTACGATATCGCAAGGGCAGGCCCGGCAGTATTGGCGCACGCCGGGCGGCCCCATTGGCAGTACAACCTTGACATTTCTTAACATATCAGTGCAGACAAAAATATCTGGGTAGCCCTGTCTACATGATTTTATGATCGAATCAGGCCTCTTTCTTTTCCATTTGAGAGGCAATAGCTCTTAACCCCCTTAAATGCCCTACATCGTACAAACACAGGATGCACCCGATCAAACTGACTTTCTCCCATTCAGCGTCTGTCACTCTCTTATAATCCTGCGAATCTGCTGCCCTGCGGAATAGCTCCGTTATCTCATAGAGCTGCTCTAAACGAGCCTTGCTTAATTTCCCGGCACTTTGCATAAGTTGTTGAAATAATTCAGCTTTCTTCATACGGTCGCCTTCCGCTTTCTTTCAATCGCCAGACGACACAGTTCATTTGCGTATGTAGCGGCCCATTCTGACAGCCCTAATCGCTTTGTCTCCTCAATCCAAGCTATTTGCAGTTCCCTGATCTCCATTACTGTCAGCTGTTCCATTTCTCGCATTGCTTCAAGTGCTACGGCGGTCAGCCCGCCGCTTACCTGATCCGGAGTTTCGACCTCCTGATTCCTGTTCTCAACCATGCTTTCCAACCTCCTTTATTCCATTTCTGCCAGGATCCCGCAGGCTGCACTTGCCAATTCTCCCACCCGAAAAATATAATCGTGGGCAATATCGCATTGCACCCGCGCCCGATCATGGAACTTTAAAATGGCCGCCTCGTCCGTGATATTGAAATAGTCCTCCACCAATGACAGGATGGGGATCCAGGCCCGCTCCTGCATGTTCTGAAGCTCTGCGATAATGTCCCGCAGTTTATTTACTTTATCCATGCGGTTCTCCTTTACAAGAGGGCAGCCGACATGGTATAATCAAACTGCCCTTTAAACTACAGGTTTGTGGGTATTTGCCCCTACCAGAGCGGCCACTTTGGTAAGGGCTCTTTTATTACACTACTGTAAACCGCCTGCTGCTGGCCTGCCGGGCATATTGGTTGTAAAGTGTCTCATGCTCAGCCTTGAAAGCCTTACTGTCAAACTTGTTCGAAATGATGGTTTTCCACCTGACCACAAAGGAGCCGGCCTTTACTTCCTCCTGCCCTTTGGCCTCCATGTCCTTCTTGATCTCTTCTTTCAGGGCTTCGGCCTGTTCTTCAAGAGCTGCCATCTGTTCCTCGATTGCTTTCAGCTTCTTCACTCTGTTTTCCAGTGCTCTTTCTCCCATCAGGATACCTCCTTTTTTGCAACCCTCCCAGTATCTTCCTGGCTATGACTGACCTACCCTTGAGCGTTTCACAGGTATATGGCTGGGAGTATCGGGCGCTTTCGGCCTGGGACGCTTTTACGTCTTTTCCCGGTTGCTCTTCCTTTGATGATTCTATTATAAACGATTATGTTTAAATTGTCAATAGCTTTGTTTAAATATTTCTATTTATTTTAAAAAGGTTTAGATTGACTTTTTAAACGTTATCATTTATAATTATATACAAAGAAGGAGGTGATTGCTTCATGGCAGTCTCAGAACAAATTAAAATTTTATGTGTAAAACTGGGGATAAGTGTTTCTGAATTGGCACGCCTAAATGGTGCAAGCCCGCAGGCATTTAGCCAAAAGATGAAAAGGGAAGGCTTCACACCTGGTGAATTAAAAAAAATTGCCGCTGCTGCAAATTGCCACTATGAAGGCGCTTTTATTCTGCCTAACGGTGAAAAAGTAATTGATTAATAGACAGCGCTCCAAAATTGGAAAACAAGTTCCGCTCAAAATTGAGCGAAAGTCCAAAAGCACCATGACAATATAATAGACTTACCAGGGGAGTCGTTGGGGCGATATGCCCGGCCGCCGGATTTTATAGAAGGGGGTTGGGGCTTATGGTTACATATACAGACCTATTCACTTTCGTGATTATGCTGTGTGCCATTATTACTCTTGTGAAACGCAAAAAGTAGCGCCCTCGTCCTGGTAAGATAAGGCGCTACTTTTAAGCCGAAGATTACCGGCGGCTAGGTGTACTCTAGCTAACGGCTCTCTCGTTAAGTCTATTATATCCCATCCTCCTGCCATCGTCAAGAAAAGCAGGAGGATTTTTTGCGCCTTCTATGTAGTATTCTGTTGTTATGGGTCGGATTTGCAAGACGATCCCGCCCTATTAAATTAGAGCATCCGGGAATGGATTTTCCGGCGGGCTGAATTTTCAGCCGTCCGATTCGTCATGAAGGACGAGACGCATTTTTTGCATTACTGTGAAAACACAGCGTTCCGGTTTGGCAAGCGGATGGATCCTTGTTTCAGGGAGTACCTCTAGGTACACCCCTTCTTTGGTTGACAAGGTCTTCCCAACTTATTGGGAAAAAGCAGTAGCAAAACATCCTCCTTTTGAGTTTTCGTCATTTATGTCGAAAACCTCACTTTGTACCTTACGCGCTCCCTCAATCTGAACCCATACTTTCAGGTACAGGTTGGAATAATCCTGCTTTCCCTAACGTCGCGTTCTGCTTACTTCGTCCGAAATACGGACAAAGCACATGGAGTCACGCTTCGTTACTCCATCCCCTGCCCCGATGATTTGCCGGATCAGGCTGAGCGCACTTTTGCTCTCACCCCTTTTCCATGTACGCCATTCGGCAGGAGGACACCGGCCCAATCCATCAATACCTGATCCGGGAATATTTTGTTTACAGATGGGGGCGGTCGGTGTGGGGAGTTTTCCCCCGTCCTGGCTGTACATGCCGGGGGGGATCGCTCCCCGCTTTATAATCGCCCTTGATTTACCCGGTTTCATCCTCAGACGATACTTTATACCTCTTCGGCTTTTAAATGGAAAATTACCCGTTTTTATCCCGTATGCAATCGGCGTTCAAGAGATTTCTTTTCAGTTGTTCCGCTTGTTTCGCTTTCTGTTCCTCTGTATAGCTCCTGCCTGGAATAATCTTCACCCAGCTTACCGGAATATGAGCGCAAATACTCCCGTCCCTGCTCTCTGCCACGATCTGACATTTCCTTGGATGATCATTCGCCAGCTTCCGGACTCTGCTTATCGTTCTTTTCTGAGACAGACTGACCGCAGCCCGTTCCTGATCCCGAATCCATTCGATTACATTTTCTGCGTAACCTTCATAATCCGGCAATGTCAGCTCGCCGGCGTCGCATCCGATAGCATCTGCAATCACCTCAACCACTTCCATGTCTGTATATTGATTCTTCAATATCCATGAAAACGCCTTTGCTGTCATTCCGGCCATATGGGCCACATCGGAGTTCTTTAGATGCTTTTCCTTTGCTATTTCGTTATATCTGCCTGTATTAAATCTCATGTATGTACCATCCTTTCTGTCAAGCTCTCGCGGTTCAAGCATTTTCCAGCGGGCAGGAGGACGCCGGTTCCCTCGTTCAAACCAGGAAATAAAGCGGTGCCCGATGCTATGAGTTTGTTTTAAATTTTGGATTCGTTGGTTTTGTAACCTTTAATTCGTTTGTTTTGTTTGGTATTCGTTTCGTTTTGTAAAAATGAAAAAGCCTTGTGTTTCCTCGTACTTCCCTCGTACTTTCTTAGGCTTGTACTATGTAAAAAGCGGCCATTTCTTACTTCGTAGCGTTACGCAACGTTCACTCTAAACGTTGCAACCGTTCGCTTCTCCGCTATTTTATAGGGGGAGGGGCTCACGCACGACCCGCGAGTAAAATGTAACACCACTCCCCGGTCTCCATAAAGCCTCTAATCCCCTTCGAATAGGGGGGCCTACACCCCCTTACGCGTGACCAGTCAGTAACAGAAATGAGCCCTCCTCGGTCCCAAGCCGGATTCCCGAACAGCTATGACCGGGGGAGGGTAAAAGAACCAACATTCTCCATCATGACTGGTCTATTTGTCCTCCTGCCTCTTGACACTGAATCCATTCCTTTTTTGGATGTCCGATATGTAAGAATGATCCACCTTTTTAGGGGCTCTGAAATCTCTAAATAGGTGTCAGCATTCATCCCATGCCATGATCTGTTCCACCGAGTCCCGAACAACCTTTATACTCTTTTCCAAAGATTCCAACCGGCTATATAAGGTTTACTTCCACCTGGCAATCTACGGAGGGTTCCGGCGAGGAGAAATGGCTGCTCTGACCTGGGAAGACATTAACTTTTCAGCAAAAACCGTCCACATAAATAAAACCGCCACCGTGACCAAGCAAGGGGTTATCATAAAGGAGCCTAAAACTGCTACATCCAATCGAACGGTTTCTATCCCAGATTCCGTTGTTAAATTGCTACGGCAGCATCGAAAAGAGCAAATCCAATACCGCCTATCCCTGGGCGACAAGTGGGAAGGAGACGGAAATTATCTATTTACACAATGGAATGGTAAAATGATGTGTCCGGACAGCCCTTACCAGAAATTCAAGAGTGTTATTACCATGCACAACGAAAAAATTATGAATGATGATAAATTGTCTCCAAAGCAGAAAACGACTCTCCTGCTCCCGGATATTCCGTTGCACGGGCTTCGCCACACCTCGGCCACCCTTCTTCTCAGCGAGAAAATGGACCCGGTCACGGTCGCAAGCCGTCTTGGACACGCAAAAGCCTCCACAACTCTGGACATTTATGCTCACGCGTTGGAAAAGAACGATAAGGCGGCAAGCGATACTTTGGATCACCTTCTGACCAGGAAACAAGCTCAATAATTTGGTGTTTATTTGGTGTTTAAAGGTAGAAATAAACACCAAGAAAAGGGCCGATTTAGGAAAAGGCAATACCGAAGGAACCACGTAAAAACGTGGGTTCCTAGCATATCAGAGCAAAGTAGAAAAAGCGTCAGGTGCTATTCGTAATGCGTAGGTCGCCGGTTCGAATCCGGCAGGAAGCTGATCGCCAGAAAACACGGAAATTCGTGGGTTCTGGCTTTTTTATTTTTCTCGCTTTGAGGGCCAATCTTAGTGCGTTTTGGAGCATTTGACTAACATTTGACTAACATAGTTGTCTGACAATTCGTTGTTAATTCAATAGTTACGTTTTCCGTCTACTCAAGAAAAAGAACGGAATGCAATCTTATTGGTTCTTAGCCGCATCTTGAGAATCGGGCGGCCGGCCTCGTCCGTGGTATTTTGTTGTCAACGTGCCGAATCTTCCGTTTTGAAAACGACCGCTAAAAATGACGGCCATTTAAAAGGTATACATGCAGCCGCATACCAAAATCAAAAGAAACAATCCCAATCTTTATCATACACTAATTACATAAACATCGGATACTAGAGGGTAACATATGAACAATAACAGCAGGGGCTTTATCTCTCGGCTGGGTGGGGTCATGCGCGTTGACAACGCCCTGGTGGAAGATGTCTTCGTTCAGAACAGGACCAACGGTTTCATTCTGATCTCCTATTCTGTTTCCGGATCCAATCAAATGACCTTTATCGAGGAGTTAAGGTTGAATATCAACAGAGATACGGTTGTACTGAATGCGGCCGGCATTCCCATGTGTTTCTGCGATATTCGAAAGGGAATGTGGGTCGACGCCGTCTTTTCTTCCGCAATGACCCGGAGTATTCCGCCTCAATCCAACGCACTTTTGATCCGTGCGCGGAGAGAAGTTCATCCCCCGATGAACGTCACCACCGGAAGGATCGCATTCGTTGACACGAGACAAAACACCCTTACAATCGGCAATCCCAACGACATCAACAGTCAGACCCGATTTATCTTAACCGATTCGACTGTAATCAGCGGCCGGAACGGGAATCCTGTGAGCCTTCGCTCTCTTCGTCCCGGACAGAGAGTTCGGGTGACCCACGCCAATTTCCAGACAGCCAGTATTCCCCCGCAGACAACCGCGTTTCATATCCAGGTTTTATAGCAAACGCCGGCGGACCCGCCGCGCCCTTCCTCCTGCCTGCGAGAATAAAAACGTACCGCTTGCCGCCAGACAAAACAATACTTTCCGTGACAAAAATATGCTGTGAAGGTTCCGGCTGCCAGACCTTCACAGCATATTTCTATTTCGTATCCCGTTTTTCTTTCCCCTGAGGCCCCCTCTCCGCTTTTTCCCTCCAGCCGTAACTTCATTGCGGTCCGTGTGTGTTTCGCTCAACGCTGGATGAAAAAATAATAGTCAACAGTTTCCTGCATGATTGACATACAGGGATTCCCCAGTTTACTTCTCACATCCATAATAATTTTTTTCAAGCAGGCGAAAAACTGATCCTTATCATCCGATTCCACAGGGTTTCGAACCGTAGAAATCACATGTGCCGTATTTTCCAAATTACAGCCTCTCGTCTTACCGCATACCATTGTCTTTACTTCAATCAGCGCCGTCACATAGATTTTGCTATTTTTATACTGCTGATTCGCCGCTTCCTCCCATAAATGTAACAGGTAATCGTCTGTGTAGTAATCTGTGTCTACCCCGAAAAATGTAATGGCATATCTCTCTGTCTTCATAAAATTCGTCATAGTCCTTTTTGATATCATATGCGGTGCTGATCGTAAGGTTTCCGGCTTATCCGCGGCTGCCTCGCCGCAATTTCCCCCTTCACGTTCCGATCCTTACAAGCCATGGAGCAAAATTTTCTGGGTCTACACGGAAGACTTCCTACTCTTCCGCTTCCTTTACCGCTTGCAAAAGCATGTCCACGATCTCATCCCCATAGTCCGCGCGGACCGTATCGTATACAGACTGGCACATATTTTTCATCTCATCCAGCACAGACCGGTCCAGGTCAATAAACTGTATGCCGGTTTCCGCCATCAGCTCTTTTCTTCCCTCCTGCCGCTCATCACAAACGGCCCTGGCATACTGAACGGCTTCGACTCCCAGTTCATCCATCAAATTCTGATCGTCTGCGCTCAGGGAATCATATATCGCTTTGTTCATCAGGAAGACCATGGAAGAAGGAAGATGATTGGTCATCACCATGTATTTTTGCTGTTCATAGACTTTGTTGGCATAGACAACCTCCACCCCATTTTCCTGGGCGTCTATGGTCCCTTGCTGCAAGCCAATGTAGACCTCCGACATGGCCATGGGAGTTGGGTTTGCGCCCAAGGCTTTCCAGATGGATACATGAAATGCGTTGTCCATCACACGGATTTTCAGCCCCTTTAGATCATCCACTGTCTGAATTTCCACATTGCTGGTCGTCTGGCGCATTCCCTGATCGTAAAATCCCAGAAGGTGCAGACCGTTTTCCTCATAGCATCCAGCGAAATAGGAATACACATTCTCATCATCCATCGTCTTCCGGAACACTTCCACATCAGAATACAGGAACGGAAGATCAATGGCCGTCACCTTGTCGATAAAATTCGACGTTGTGCTGACCGCGCTGTTATAAAAGGTAATATCACCGTTCTGACAGGACTCGCAGCATTCAATATCGCTTCCCATGGAACCGCTGAAATGCAGCTGCAGCGTCATTCGTCCCCCCGTCCGTTCCTCCAATTGTTCTGCAAAATGCTTGATCATCAGTCCCTGTACCGTATCTTCCGCACAATCGGCTGCATAGATAAAATGGTAGGATTCCTGAGCGGCCCCTCCTTCGGACCCTCCGCCCGTCTGCCCGCTGCCACTGCTTACGTCGGCCGTTCCGGGGGATACCGTTTCTCCGCAGGAAGCCAAGGTAACAAGCAAAATAAGCACTAATAAAAACGTTCTTCTCTTTTTCATATATTTCTCCTTTTCAAAGCAAACACAGGCTTAATTGAGGGAAAATCACAATCAGGATCAAGGCAATCAGGAATAAGACGAGAAAGGGGATCGCATGCTTTGCGATTTCCACCACGGACATCCCGGTCAAACCGCTGGCCACAAAGAGATTGATTCCCACCGGCGGAGTGACAAAGCCCACCGCTAGGTTCACCACCAAAATGATGCCGAAATGGACCAGGTCCACTCCGATTGCCTCCATAATCGGGACAAAGATCGGCGTCAAAATTAAAATTGCGGGAGCCGCATCCATCACCATCCCAACCAGGAGCAAGAACAGATTAATAATCAGGACGATCACCCATTTGCTGTGGAAGGTCTGTGTAATCCAGCCGCTGAAAATCTGAGGAACATTCATCAGCGCGATCACGCGCCCAAATGCAGTGGCCGCCGCTAAAACAAACAGAATCGGCCCGATGGAGCGAAGCGCTTCCATAAAAAGTTTCGGGATATCCCGAACCGGGATCGTCCGATAGAGAAATACGCCTACAAACAGTGCATAAAACACGGAGATGGTGGCTGCCTCTGTCGGAGAGGCGATCCCTCCATAAATACTCCCAAGAATGATCACCGGTGTCAAAAGGGCCCAAAAGCTTTCCCGAAACACCTTCCAAAACCCTTTTTTTCTCAGCCCTTCCACCGCCGCATAGATCCGATCTTTGTCCTCCCCATTTTTCCGGCAATAATATACGCAGTAAACCATCAGGCATCCGGCAATCACAAAGCCCGGCACAATTCCCGCCAGAAACAAATCGCTGACCGAGGTGCCCGCTGCGGAACAGTACAGGACAAAGGGGATGCTGGGCGGGATAATGCAGCCCAGCCCTCCGGCGACGGCAATGACAGAGACGGTGAATCCTTTTTCATAACCCAGATTCAGCATAACCGGTATCGTCATACTTCCGACCGCCGCCACCGTAGCCGGGGAAGAACCGGAGATCGCGCCGTAAAAAAGACAGGTGACAATTACGATACAGGGAACGCCCGCCGTCAATTTTCCGGCAAAATAGGTAAAGACATCAAACAGTTTTTTTGAGATTTCTCCTCTTGCCATGATGACGCCGGAGAGCATGAACATGGGAATGGCCAGCATCGGAAAACTGTTCACGCCACTGATCATAGACCGAAGAATCACAGCGCTTCCCGCTGAAAATCCAGAATCTAAAACCCCCGGCAGAGCGGCGGTTATGGCCATGGACATGGATATGGGAAGCGCCAGCAGCAACAGCGCAAAAAATACGAGAAACAATACAATGGGCGGCATATTCGTTACCTCCTATCTTTTTAGATCCTGGGATTTTTTGATCGCTGTTATTGTTCGGATCAATTCTTCCGCCGATCGCACCAGTCCGAAAACAAACCCGACCACCGTCGCCCCCTGTACCCAGGCCATACTGATATGGGTGGCCGAACTTTTCTGTCCGCTGTCAATCGCCGACCAGGTGTAATCCCAGGCCTTTGGTATCATGTAGGCAAAAAACGCCATAGAAATCAGCAGGACCAGAACCTTTATCACCGCCTGTAACTTTACAGGCAGAATTCCTACCAACTGTTCGATGCGAAGAGAAATTTGTTTTTCCGTACAGTAGCCGATACTTAAAAACGTGGTCCAGACAAAGAGGAACCGCGTAATTTCCTCGGTCCAGGACAGTGAATTGTTGAATACATACCGGCAAACCACCTGGATTCCCATGATCAGCACCATTGCCATCAATAAAACCATCATCAACTTTTCTTCCAAATTCCGATCCAGCCATTTTAAAATTTTCATCTGCGTTCCTCCTAATATTGAAGGCCCCCGTTGATGTCCAGCACTTCCCCCGTTGTCCAGGCGGATTCATCACTGGCCAAAAAAGCAATGGCATTGGCAATCTCGCAGACTTCTCCGATCCGCCCCAGGGGAATCCCGGCATTGAGACGGGCCCTGGTCTCAGGGGACTGAGACTCTGCCATTTTCCCCCGAAGCGGCCCCGGCGCAATGCTGTTCACTGTAATGTTCCAAGCGCCCAATTCCTCCGCCAAAGCCATCGTCAGCCCTACGACCCCTGCCTTCGAGGCCGCGTAATTGACGGCCACGCCGGGGCGGCCCTTTCTTCCGCCTAAGGACGAAATCAAAACGATTCTCCCGTATCGCTGTGTCTTCATCACAGGCACCATGGCTTTTACACAGTGAAAAGTTCCCGTCAAATTGATATCTAAGACATTCTGCCAATCTTCTTCCGCCATCTCTTCCACCGGGCTGTGTTTCAAAATCCCCGCCGTGGTCACCAGCACATCCACCCGGTCAAACTCTTCCTTTGCCAGTTCAGCCACCCGGCGGCAGTCCTCGATCCTCCGGACATCGCAGAGCACGGTCCGCATCCGGGAAAGCTCCGCCCCTTTATGTCTCAGCGCTGCGGCGCAGAAATCTAAAACTTCCCTGGAATAGTCGGCCAGCACCAGATTGGCCCCCTCCTCCAGGAAACGTTCCGCCGCCGCAAGCCCCATATCCCCGCCGCCGGTCAAAACCACTGTTTTTCCTTCAAAACGATTCATTCTTTTCATCTTCTCACCTCCTCAGGTCCCGGCAAAGTAGCTTTTTGCCGTCTCCAGACATCGCCTGGCATATTCGTAGGCGCCCAGTTCATCCAGCCTCTGTTTGTTCGGAATTTCCAGCGCGATCACTGCATCCTCTCTGATATGGCTTACCACGCTCCGGATCGGGGCAGCCCCTTCCCCGGCATACAGGCGTTCCTGGCGTCCGGTTCTTGCCAGCTCTTCTTTCGTGTCCGGCAGCTCCGGCCCAATATCGCACACATGGATGAAATCAAACCACTGCATTGGACATTCCTGCAAATCCGCAAGAGTCACCTGCGACCGGTGCCAATGAAGCGTATCCACCAGGATTCTGGCATTGTCCCGGTTTACCGCCGTCAAAAGCGCTCTTGCCTCCTTTAATCCGGCCACTTCCGCCCAAGTCACAAACTCCAGATTTACCGTGAGATGATAGGCGGCCGCCAAATCGCAGAGTCTTCCAAATTTTTCCGTATAAACACCGGTATCCGGCGTCCAGACGCTGCACACGACTCCTTTTATATTCAGCCGCGCGGCCGCCTCCAGATCCGCCTCGTAGGCTGAGATCTCCGTATTGTCCCGGATAGCAATCAGATCAATATCATGAATTGGAATCCCGGTCTCCTCCATCGCCTGTTTCGTCAGGGAAAACAAGTGTGGATCATGGCCCAGATCATAAAACATTTCACCGGCCACGCCCTGTGCAATTGCACGAATACTCACCATATCATATCCAAGCTGATAAGCATTATAAATCATTTCCGGCGGTCTCCATTGCGGCACCGTATGTTGTGCCAAAGAGTAGTATCTTTTCATCTTTTCTCCTTTCATTTCCGTTCCTTTTATGCGTATATTCTAACAGCATTCACTCCCAGAAACCACTGTGCTTTTCTCATCCTACTATGAGAAATCCTCATTCTTCGAACCGTATCTACCATACCGCTGCCGGAGTCACACAAGAGGTTGTTAGACTTTCCGGCTTTCCTGTGATATAATGTGCGCGAAGCAAATTTTTGGTTATCTTACATCTGATAAAATTGCCGGAAGGAGTCATCGATTGAACCTGCAGCAGCTCTACTATTTTGAGGCGATTGCCCGTCTGAAAAACTATACGAAAGCAGCCGAAGAACTTTCCACAACCCAATCCTGCTTAAGTCATTCAATCGCGGATCTGGAGAAAGAGCTCTCTCTTTCACTCTTTTCCCGCAAGGGAAGAAACATTGAGATCACGGAATTCGGCCTCTCTTTTTTAAAGCATACGAAAAAAATCCTGGGAGAGCTGGAACAGATGAAGCAGGAACAGCAGCAGTTTTTAGCTCCTTACGCGGACCTGTTAAGGATCTCTTTTACCGCAAATATGAGCCATGACTACATTCCAAACATCATCCGCTCCTTCCAAAAAGAAAAAGGCGGCACGGCAATCCGTTTCTTGTTTTCCGAGATGCTGGCTACGAAAAAAGCCATTGAAGATTTAAAGAAAGATGCGCTGGACATTGCCTTTGGAGCCAAAATCGAAAGTCCCGACATCAACTATTTTCATATCTTCGACGAGGAACTCTTTTTGATCGTCTCCAAGGAAAGCACATATGCCGGACAAACCTGTTTCCGCCTGGAGGACATAAAAAAAGAGACCCTTGTCACTTATAATTATAATTGCGGCACCCGCCATTTCATCGACAAGCTGCTGCGCAGCCATCAGGTAGCGCCCGCCGGATTCTTGGAAGTGGAAACGGAAAAGATGATTGCCAGCGCCGTATCCTCCGGGCTCGGAATCGCTTTGATCCCCAAAATTTCAGAGCTGCAGCAGTTTCACGTAGCTCTGCTCCCTCTGGAACGTCTCGTGGTCAAACGGCCCCTTTATATGATGTGGAAAGCCGAGGACTACCCCCGGCCTGCCGTAAAAAACTTCCTCTCATTTGTAAAGCGCTCTACCTGAAAGGGAATGTCCTTTTGTTTCATCGCATATCCGCCATTTTCTTAGCATAGCAAACAGGAAAAGGGAATTATTAGGAAAATCTTAATGATTTTTGAGTAAAAAGGTTAAAATAATGAAACCGATTTTTGATACGATAGAATCGTCCGGAGCCGCCGCAGGCTCCGCGCGCCGATGTCCTGAATTCAGAAAACCAAGGAGGCTCACCCAATGAGCGAAAAAATACTGATCGTTGACGATGAACCGGAAATCGCTGATCTGGTTGCCCTGTACTTGAAAAATGAAAACTTTACGGTTTATGTGTTTTATACTGCCCGTGAGGCTCTAGAATGTATTGAGAACGAGAAGCTGGATATGGCGATTCTTGATATCATGCTCCCGGAGGTCAACGGGTTTCAGCTTTGCCGGAAGATCCGGGAGAAATACACTTACCCGGTCATTATGCTGACCGCCAAAGGGGAGGAGATCGACAAGATCACCGGTCTGACCCTGGGCGCGGACGATTACATCACGAAACCCTTCCGGCCGTTGGAGCTGGTGGCGCGGGTAAAAGCCCAGCTCCGCCGGTACAAACGATACAACATCAGCGCCGAACCGGAAGAAGATGTCCTGACCGTATCCGGCTTGACCTTGAATATAAAAACCCATGAGTGCACCTTGGATGAAAAGCCGCTGGCCCTGACCCCCACCGAATTCTCTATCCTTCGGATACTCTGCCAGCAAAAAGGGAGCGTCGTCAGCGCGGAAGAGCTCTTTCATCAAATATGGGGAGACGAATATTTCAACAAAAACAACAACACGATTACCGTCCATATCCGGCATCTAAGAGAAAAGATGGAGGATTCTTTTGAGGATCCCAAGTACATCAAGACGGTCTGGGGGTGTGGGTATAAAATTGAAAACTAGTGTAAAGTCGGCCGTCCGCCTGACCTTTCTCTGTCTGTGCGGAATTGTCTTTTGCTATTTCATCTATATTTTTGTGGACAATGCCTGGAACGGTGTGTTTGTCGATTGGTTTACCCACACCTTTGTCGCCACCTATGATCAGACCGATCCCAACACGGGTAAATTAATGCTGGTCCAGGAAATACGCTGGTCCTATTTAAAGACTTTCCTGAAAGATATCTTTTTCGCCGGTACGATTTTTCTGATTCTCCTGGTGTATCTGATTAGCCGGCTTCACGCCCGCAAACAGGTCCGCCACACCATCTCACGAACCAGTTCCATGATCCATTCCTATATGGACCATGACATTGATTCCGCAGAAATCTTTCCCGCCGGCTATGCCGAGGTTGCCAATCAGATGGTACAGCTAAAAACAGAAATGCAGCGCCACGAGCAGGTGATGCGGGAAGAAAACAGCAGGAAAAATGATCTGATCACCTATCTTGCCCACGATTTGAAGACGCCGCTGACTTCCATCATCGGCTATCTGAGCCTTCTGGACGAGGCCCCGGATATGCCTCCGGAACAAAAGGCAAAGTACGTTCACATTACCTTGGACAAGGCCATCCGTCTGGAAAAGCTGATCAACGAATTTTTTGAGATCACCCGGTACAACCTACAGCAAATTCTTCTGGAAAAAGAAACCATCGACCTTTCCTACATGCTGATTCAGATGACCGACGAGTTCTATCCGATCCTAAACGCCCACGGCAACACGGCGGAACTTCATGTGGAAGAAAACCTGATGCTTTACGGCGATTCGGAAAAGTTAGCACGGGTGTTCAACAATATTTTGAAAAATGCGGTCGCCTACAGCTATCCGGGAACGCCGGTCGAGGTCTGGGCCAAGAGCATCGGCGAGCAGGCCGTAATCTCCTTCTGCAACAAAGGAAAAACCATTCCGCAGCAAAAACTGGACTCACTTTTTGAAAAGTTTTTCCGTCTGGACGACGCCCGAACCACAAATACCGGAGGTGCTGGCCTGGGACTTTCCATCGCCAAAGAAATCATCACGTTACACGGCGGTACGATCACAGCAGAGAGTGAAAATGAACTGACCGCCTTCCGGGTTTCGCTGCCGCTGCGCTGATCTGTGAAGTGTTTTCCGCCAGCCGCAGCGAAAAGAAAACAACAATCTTCCCTTAACCTTTTCTTAGGAAAATCAACACGGAGTATTAAAACAGTTCACACCCATGTCTCCTACAATAAAGAGGAAACAAGGGTGTGTTTTTGTTTCCTCAAAGACACCTGGGAAATAAAAAACGCTCTGCTATGAAATGAAAATCCCAAGGAGGAAAATCCCATGAATCTACAGACGAACGCTCCCCAGGCCCAAAAGGCACGCAGAAAAATCGCCGTTCTATTCGGCGGGCGTTCTTCCGAATATGATGTCTCTCTTCAATCCGCCCACGCAGTACTCAATCAAATTGACCCTGCCAAATATGAACCGGTCCCGGTGGGAATCACCAGGGAGGGCCGTTGGTTCCTCTTCACCGGTGAGCTGGACCGGCTGCTCTCCGATACCTGGCAGACGGAATCCTGCTGCCGACCCTGCTGTCTCTCGCCGGACCGCACGCTCCACGGCCTGATTGTATGGGAAGATGAAAAAATCCGCACGCTCTCCCTGGACGCGGCCTTTCCGGTTCTTCACGGAAAAAACGGGGAGGACGGCACGGTGCAGGGCGTTTTGGAGCTGGCCGGGATACCGATCATCGGCTGTGGCACTCTGGGCTCCGCACTCTGCATGGATAAGGATATGGCTCATCGGGCTGCTGCTGCCGCCGGAGTCCGCGTTCCCGCCTCTTTCCTCGTAAAAATGCCCCAAAAAAAAGAAGAATTACAAAGGGAAGCAGAAAAGCTTGGCTATCCGCTTTTCGTAAAGCCGGTCCGCTCCGGATCTTCCTTCGGCATCACCAAAGTATCTTCCCCGGACGGTCTGGAAACTGCTGTTCAAAACGCGCTGCTCCAAGACTCCCAGGCGCTTCTGGAAGAAGCGATTGCAGGCTTTGAAGTGGGCTGCGCCGTCATGGGCGACGCCGAACTGACCGTGGGAGAGATCGACGAAATCGAACTTTCCGAAGGCTTCTTCGACTACACTGAGAAATACACCCTACAAACTTCGCGGATTCATGTTCCCGCCCGGATCGCTCCTGTGAAAGCGGAAGAAATCAAAGAGACGGCAAAAAAATTATACCAGGCTCTCGGCTGCCGTATTTTTGCGAGAGTGGACCTGTTTTTAACGCCGGATGGGTCGCTGGTATTCAACGAAATCAATACGATTCCGGGCTTCACCGCCCACAGCCGTTTTCCGAAAATGATGGAGGCAGCCGGTCTGCCGTTCCATGAACTCGTTGAAAAACTACTGGAAATGGGGGGAGAACATGAGAACTGTTGAAATCGGGCCGGAGGCCCTTGGCCGCGGCAGCTTAATCTTAGTCACTCCGGAGCATCCGCTCACCTCAGAACCGAAACCGGAGGAACTGGTTTTGGCGGCAGCCGGGAATTCAGAGATTCAAATGAACCAGACCGCAGCCGCTCTTTTTGGCCACCTGCTCCGCCGGGTTCAGAGCGGAAACCGGATTCTGGCGGCAAGCGGTTACCGGACCTTCGAAGAGCAGAAAAGAATTTGGGAAGAAACCTTGGAAAAAGACGGATTGGAGTTCACAAAAAAATATGTGGCGAAGCCTGGTCACAGTGAACATCAGACCGGGCTTGCCGTGGACCTGGCGGAAAATCAGGGGGAAATCGACCCGGTCTGCCCCGCCTTTCCCCGCTCCGGCATCTGCCAGAAATTCCGGCGGCTTGCCCCGCTTTTCGGCTATATCGAGCGTTATCTCCCAGGGAAAGAGACAGTCACCGGGATCGGCGCCGAACCCTGGCACTTCCGCTACGTAGGATTCCCTCACTCCGTTCTGATCACTGAAAAAAACATGGTTTTGGAAGAATATATGGAATACCTGCGGGAAAAAACCAGGAACGGACATCCGCTGGTCTTCCCCAACGGACGCCAGCAGATTGAGATTTTCTATATCGAGCCGGAACAGGACGGCTACGCCCATGCAAAGTTGCCAGAAAACGCGCCGTACCTGGTCTCAGGCACTAACACCGGAGGGTTGGTTGTCAGCTTGTGGAGAAACAGCCATGACCAGTAGACAAAATTTTGCCGGTATCGATGGATTCCGCATGGCAGCGGCTTTTCTGGTCGTCGCCATCCACACGGCGCCCTTTGCACGGTGGAACATCACGGCGGATTTTCTTTTTTCCTATTGCCTTGCCAGGATCGCCGTACCTTTTTTTCTGATGACCACCGGTTATTTCATCCTGGCCCCCTATGCGAAAGAAGTTTTACGTGCTCCAGGCAAAGGGAATTTCAACCGGCTGCACCGATATCTGCGCCGGATCCTGCTTTTATACGGCGCGGCCATCCTGCTTTATCTTCCTGTGCGTCTATACGCCGGCAGTCTTCCCGCCGGCCCCTGGGCAATCCTAAAAGATCTGATCTTTGACGGAACGTTCTATCATCTTTGGTATTTACCCGCACTGATCACCGGCTGTCTTCTGGTCTGTTTTCTGGTAAAAAAACTGGGAATGCACAGAACCGGAATCTGCGTCTTTCTCCTCTACCTGACCGGACTTTTGGGAGACAGCTATTACGGGCTTTCCGAGATGGTTCCGCCGCTTCAAATGTTTTTCCGGGGCGTCTTCTTTATCAGCACATACACCAGAAACGGGGTTTTTTATGTGCCTATTTTTCTCTATTTAGGTATGAAACAGGCCGGACGCGCTCCCCGTGCCAAGGTAGGGCAAACCGTTCCCGCCCTCCTCACCTTCTTGATCTTGATGCTGGCCGAAGGTTTCTTAACCTACCGGTTTGATCTGCAACACCATAACAGCATGTATCTGTTCCTGATTCCCTGCTCCGTCTACCTTTTTGAACTTTTGCGGTCCGTTCCCGGCCATGCCCCGAAAAGTTTCCGCAACGCGTCCCTTTGGATTTATCTGATCCATCCGCTGGTCATCGTTGTCGTAAGGGGGATTGCAAAGGCAACCGGCACCACCGCTTTTTTCGTCACCAACAACTTCATCCACTTTTTGACTGTCAGCGCTGTCTCCGCTCTGACCGCCCTGCCGGTCCTCTGGATTCTCAATAGAAAGGACCTGATCCATGTATTCCAAAAACCGCGCCTGGATTGAGCTGAATTTAGACCATCTGAATGAAAACCTCGCGCAGCTGCAGGCCATCCTGCCCGGCGGCTGCAAATTGATGCCCGCAGTCAAGGCCAACGCCTACGGCCACGGCGCTGTTCCGATCTCCCTGGCCCTCCAGCGGCAAAAGATTTCCCACTTCTGCGTTGCCTCCGCCGAAGAAGGAATTCAGCTCCGGGAGGCCGGGATCCTGGGAGAAATCTTGATCCTCGGCTACACCTACCCGGAACAATTTTCCGATCTCTTCCGCTACCGTCTGACCCAGACCGTGGTGGATGCTGCCTATGCCAGGGAGCTGAGCCGTTTTGGGAAAGAGCTTTTGGTCCATGTTGGAATCGACACCGGAATGCACCGGCTGGGGGAACGTTCCGAGAACCTCGGCGCCATCCTTTCCCTCTGGGATCTGCCGAACCTTAAGATAACGGGCCTGTTTTCCCATCTGTGCGTATCCGATAGCGCCAAAAAGAAAGATATCCGCTTCACCCGGCTGCAAATTCAACGATTTCAAGAAGTGGCCGGGCAGATCCGCCGCCGTACAAAGAACGCCTTAGCCTGTCATCTGGCAGGCAGCTACGGCATTTTAAATTATCCGGACCTCTCCTTTGACCTGGCCCGGCCCGGCATCGCCCTCTATGGGGCGCTGAGCTGTCAGAAAGATCGTACGTTGGCCCCCTTTCATCCCAAACCGGTTCTCTCCCTCAAATCCCGGATCGAAAGCCTGAAACCGCTCCATCCAGGCGAGTCCGCCGGATATGGCCTTGCCTACACAGCGGAGGAAGAAATCACATTGGCCGCCGTTTCCATCGGATACGCAGATGGGATCCCCCGGAACCTTTCAGGAAAGGGCCTTGCCCTGATCCGCGGAAAAAAAGTTCCGGTGGCCGGGCGGATTTGTATGGATCAGCTTCTGTTGGATGTTTCCGAGGTCCCTGAGGCGGCTCCGGGGGATGAAGTGGTCCTGATCGGAAACTCCGGAGCAGAGACCCTCACCGCTGAACAGATGGCTCTGGAGGCCGGCACCATCTCCAATGAAATTCTGAGCCGCCTCGGTGAGCGGCTGCCCAGGATCATCACCGCAGGATCACCGCCTGCCCTCTGCCGAAACCAGACCAGTTTTCATATCCTTGCCGGTTCCTACCCGGTTCCCTCCCGTGAGCGTTGTCATAATTGTCCCAGAGCTTGAATAGAATATACAAAAAATCCCAGGGGAGGAAAGTTCATGGGTAAAAAAACAAAGATCATGGTATTTCGTCTGAAGGAAATCATTTATACGGTTATCTTCGTAGCACTCGGTATTCTCTTAATATTCCTTTTGGTACATATGTTTTCACCGAGCAAGGACGATTCACCGGCAAACAGCGGCACTTACACGCCCGGCGTTTACACCAGCGCTTTAACGGTCGGCAGCCAGACAGTCGACGTTGAGGTAACCGTAGACGCGGATCATATCAACGCGATCCGTCTCGTTAATCTCAACGAGAGCGTGACCACAATGTATCCGCTGATGCAGCCCGCCATCGAAGATCTGGCGGACCAGATCCTGGCAAACCAGAGTACGGATCACGTCGTATTTCCGGACAGCCAAAAATATACCTCTTCCGCTCTGTTACAAGCCATCAACAGCGCGCTGGATAAGGCGAAATGAAAACGCTCTACCGAAAAAAGACCGCCATTTCCGGCAATTTTCTTTGCCGGACGGCGGTCCTTTACCTTTGATTGTTGAAACATTTTCCTTGTTTTTCAGATTGGATCCAGCGAAATCTCTCCGACCCGTTTCCGCAGTTTCCAAACGGAATGAGGCGCCACGGAGAGCTCTTCTATTCCCATCCGGAGAAAGTCTTCCGTCAGTCCGGTATCGGCGGCGAGATCACCACAGATCCCAACCCAAATCCCTTGGTTTGCTGCACTCCTTGCCGTCATCTGAATCATGCGTAAAACCGCGGGCAGTCCGGCCGGAACCAGATCCTGAACCAGAGAATTCTGACGGTCGGCGGCCAAGGTATACTGGGTCAGGTCGTTGGTTCCGATGCTGAAAAAATCCACCATCTCCGCCAGCCGGTCGCCAAGAAGGACAGCCGACGGCGTCTCGATCATAATTCCCTGCTCCACTTCCCCCGTCAGCACATGTTCCGTATCCAGCTCCTTTTTCACCTGTGTGGTGAACGCCAGCACCTGTCCCAGCTCCTCCGGAGAAGTGATCATCGGGTACAGGATTGAAATCTTCCCATAGGCGGCGGCACGCAAAATGGCGCGCAGCTGAGTCCGGAAAATCTCCGGATGACACAGGGAAAAACGGATCCCCCGGCACCCCAGCGCAGGATTTTCCTCCGGTTCCATGGAAAAATAGTCTGGCTGCTTGTCCGCCCCGATGTCTACAGTCCGAATGATCACGCGCTTTCCAGCCATCCGTTCCGCCGCGCTCTTGTATACGGCAAACTGAGCTTCCTCGGACGGCCAATCAGACGCTTCTAAATAAAGAAATTCACTCCGGAACAGGCCGATGCCGTCCGCGTCCAAAACCACAGTCAGATCCAAATCGTCCAGTCCGCTGATATTGGCGCAGATCCGGACCTGCCGTCCGTCTTTGGTCTCGCTTTTCTTACCGAACCAAGCCGCCAATTCCTCTTCCTTCCGGCTGAGCTCGGCCTTACGAAGCGCCAGTTCCTCCAACACTTCCGGATCCGGGTCCAGATAGAGAAGGCCGCGTTCTCCATCCACGGCGGCGGAAAGGCCCTCCCAATTTTCATCCAGCTCCATCTCGACTCCCACCAGGGCAGGAAGATTTCGGCTCCTAGCCAAAATTGCCGTGTGGGAATGAACCGATCCTCCGGATGTGACCACCCCCAGAAGACTTCGTTTCTCCATCTGGATGGTCTCGCTGGGAGTCAAATCCTGAGCCAGCAGGATACAGGGGCCTTCCGGAAGGCATTGGCAGTCTTCCCCTTTTAAAATCCTCACCACACGGCCGGCCACATCCCGAATATCCGCCGCGCGGGCTTTCCAGTAAGAATCCTCCAGAGACTCCAGTTGTTCCGCCAGCTGTTCTCCGGCAAAATATGCTGCATATTCAGCGTTGACGCTTTCTTTTTGCAGAACTTCCTTGACCGCATCGGAAAAGCCAGGATCCTCCGCCATCATTCGATGGGCCTCGAAAACCAATGCGTCCGCCTCGCCCACTTCCCGCGCCGCCTTTTCTTCCAAAATAACAAGTTCCCGGACCGCAGTCCGGCAGGCTTCCTGAAACCTGCGCCACTCCTGCTCCGGATCCCTGCCTTTCGTGGCTTCAACCGGAAGGGACTTCTTCCAAAGATGTATTTTTCCCATGGCAATGCCGCCGCACACACTGTTTCCCCGGCAGATAATCATTGTATTTTCTCCTCTATGCCTTCTTTTTTCCGGTTCAAGACCGGACGGGCCGGCACGCCGGGCCGTATTTCCTTCTCATTATAAAATCTCCGCTGGAAAATGTAAAGTTCCGGAAATTATTTGGAATAAAACAGGCAAAATATGTTACACTGAAGTGGAATTTACCCGGAATGTAATTCCCTTGCGGAGGTTTGATATGGAATATTACGGAACATTAGGTCCTTCCTGCCAGGACCCCGAAACACTAAAGAAAATGCTGGCGGCCGGTATGACCGGATTACGTTTAAATCTGTCCCATGGCTCCCTTCCCGGCCAGGCTTCTCTTCTCGCCGCTTGGCATAAGGCGCAGGAAGAGGCCGGGGTACAGGGGGAACTGCTGATCGATCTGGAAGGGCCGGAGCTGCGGACCGGCGTGATCCCCCGGCCCTTCCCCTTAATCGAAGGTTCCAATGTTCTCCTGGGGCCGGGCGGAATTCCGGTTCCGGACTTCCTGCCGTCCCTGCTGAGCCCTGATCAAGAGCTGCTCTTGGACGATGGCAAGCTTCTTCTTAAAGTCACTCAGACTGGTGATTCCTCCGTCTCCTGCCTGGTTATACGAGGCGGCATCCTCCGCTCCCGCAAAAGCCTGGCGTTAAAAAATCCGGCCGCATGCGAAATCCATCTCCCGGCCCTTACGGAGAACGACAGAAAAAATCTGGCCGCAGCTTCCAAATTCGGAGTCACCGGCGTCATGCTCCCTTTTGTCCGCGGGCAGGCGGATCTTTTGGAACTGAAACGCGCCTTGGCCGATGCCGGCGCTTCCGGCGTCCGGATCTTTGCCAAACTGGAAAACCAGGAGGGCCTCCAACATCTCAAAGAACTTTTTTCTGATTCCGATATGATCGTGATTGCCCGCGGCGACCTCGGCAACTGCCTTCCGCTCTGGGAACTTCCCCGCGCCCAGAAGGAAACCTCCGCCTGCTGCCAAAAATCCGGCGTTCCCTTCCTAGTGGTCACCCAGATGCTGGATTCCATGCAGAACCGTCCCGTGCCCACCCGCGCCGAAGTGCTGGACATCTTCAACGCAGTCCTCGACGGAGCCTCGGCCCTGATGCTGACCGGGGAGACCGCTGTAGGCCGGTATCCGGCTGAGGCGATGGAATACCTGGTCCGCACGGCGGAGGAAGCGCTTCGATATCAAAGGGATTGAACCAGAACGCTCCCGCTTCTCCCTTTCTTCACCAGGACCTTTTTTTCGATCTGCTCCTGGAGGCTTTCCACATGGGAGATTACTCCAATCAGACGTTCTCCCTCCGTCAATTCCTGAAGAATCCGCAGGGCGGCCTCCAGAGCGTTCCGGTCCAAAGAGCCAAAGCCTTCATCGATGAACAAGGTTTCCAGACGGATCCCGCCCGACATCTCCTGAATAACGTCTGAGAGTCCCAGGGCCAGGGACAAGGAAGCCTGAAAGGACTCCCCGCCGGATAGCGTCTTTACATCCCGCTCCTTTCCGGTATAATAATCCCGCACCAAAAGATCCAGGCCGGACTGTGCGTTCCCTGCCTGAACCTCACTGCGCCGGAGGGCGAACCGACCCCCGGTCATCCGATCCAGCCTCCGGTTTGCCGCCTGCAGGATCCAGTCGAAGTATTCTGCCTGCAGATATCTCTCAAAAGTCAGTCTCTGTTTTCCCCTTAGCTGGCCGTTGGCTGTATCCGATAGTTCCCGGCGCAAAGCAAAGGCGGTTTTTGCATTCTCATATTTCTCCCAGGTCTCCCGGATGCTTCTGGCTGCCTGTCGGTTCACTTCCCGCCTGCTGTATAGGACCTTCTCCTTTTGCTCCCACTCATAAAATTGTCTCTTCAAATGCTCCGGCGGAACGACTTCCACCGAAGTAGATGATGCCGTCTGCTGGAAGGCCGTCTCGGCCTCCTGAAGCTCCCGCTCTTTTTCTTTCACTCGCTTTTGGGTTTCTTCCCTCCGGACGGAAACCGTTTTCCAGTCTGTCCCCGCCTGCTCTGCTTCCTGTTCGGCAAGACGCAAAGCGTGCTCCACAGAGGAAATTTTTCGGGACAAATCCAGAATCTGATCGTTTAGAACTACCGGATCCGCATAAGGCAGGCGTGCTTTCTTCTCCGCAAGTTCAGCCCGATTCCGTTCCAGGATTCCTTTTAATTCTTCCCTGCGTTTTTCCCGAAACCGCTGCGCCTCTTCTTCCTTCTCTCTTTGTTTTATCCATGTCTGTTCCGTCCCGGAAAGCTCTCCGGCCGCCTCTTTTTCCAACGCAATCCCCAGGCGCTCCGCATTTGTACGGTGAAGCTCTTCCCGGTACCGGTCCTGCTCTGCGAGATGCCCCAGTTCCTCCGCCTGCTTTCTCAACGCTTCTTCTCTTTGCCGGCCATTCTCCACTTCTTCTTCCGTAGGAGCCGACTCCCCTTTCCCGGCGGGAGCGGGATGTTCTTTTGATCCGCAGACCGGGCAGGGCTCGCCGTCATGCAGGCTTTCGGCCAGAATCCCGGCCTGATGGCTGAGAAAAAGGCGATAGCGCTTCTCCTGCCTGCGCCGTTCATCCTCCCAGGCGCGAAGAGCGCTTTTCAATTTCTGCTCGTCCAGCTTCCGTTTCCTGCCAGCTAGTTCCCACAAAGCCCGGTAACACACTTCGATCCTTGCTTTTCCCGCCTGCCATTCGAGAGCCAGTCTCTCAGCCTCCTGCTCTCTTTTTTGAAGCTCCGCCGCCTTTTCCTGAACTTCCCGGAAAAGGGGAAGAGATGCTTCCAACAGTTTTTTTTGCCCTTCCCAATCCACGGCTTTTTTCTGATTTTCTCTGGCCTTCCCAAGTCTTGCATCCGCCGTTTTTTTCCGCTCGCCCGCTTCTTTTTCCGCTGACTCAACCTTTGCCAGCGCTTCCCGGCTGCCATAAAGTGCTGCGCGCCTCTTCTCCATCTGGCCTCTGGCCGCTTCTCTTTTATCCAAAACCAAAAGCTGCTCCCGGCAGATTTCTTTCTGTTTCTTGCAGTTCTCCTCTGCCATTTTATCCGCCGCTTCCAGCTCATCCAGCCCTTTTAGGAGCTCCGGGACCTGGTGCAGATGCTTCTCTTCTTTCCGCTCGCAGATTTCCTGTTGCAGCGTACCTTCTCCCGGACACAAGATCCCGCTTTTGTACTGGAACAAGCTCTTCTCCAGCTCCTCACAACGTTTTTGAGCCTCAGACGCCTCCTGTTTCAGCCGTTCCTGAAAGCTCAGATACTTCCCGGTTCCAAACAATTTCCTTAAAATCTCGCTCCGCTCTTTACTGTCGGCGGTCAGCAGCTTTCGGAAGTCACCCTGGGCGATCATACCAATCTGGGTAAACTGTTCTCTGGAAAGCCCCAGCAGCTCTTCTATTTTCTCATCTACGGAACGGATCGCCGTAATTGCGGTTCCATCCGGGAGTGTCAGACTGGCTGACGCCGCTTTTTTTGTCTCCCCGGTCCCTCTGGCTTTCGGCCGCCAATACTCCGGGCTGCGCTCCACCGTATATTCTTCCTCCCGGCATAAAAAACAAAGGCGGACAAACGTCTCCCGATCCGCCGCCGCAAAATCGCTGCGAAGCATCCGGGGTTCCCGGTTCCCGCCGCTGGTCACCCCGTAAAGGGCGTAGACCAAGCCGTCAAAAATCGTACTTTTCCCCGCTCCGGTATCCCCAGCGATCAAAACCAACCCCTTCTCACCAAAAGAGGTCCAGTCCAAAGTGGCCTCTCCGGCATAAGGTCCAAAAGCACTCATTGTCAAACGCAGCGGCTTCATCGGCACTCCTCCTCCAACAAACGGCGGATCAACTCCCGTTTTTCTCCGTCGAGCGGCAGATTTTGCTGCCATTCATAGAATTCTGCAAACAATTCCTCCGGCGGTTTCCGGCTCTCCGCCGACGGCTGCTTTAAGATCCCGCCGCCCTTTGTCCGCCGGTTTTCAAAATCCAGACGCAGCAGATTGGGATAAACGCTCCGCATCCGCCCCACCGCATCCACCAATTCCTCATCGTCGGTCAGCACGGCCCGGATGTAATCCTCCGCCGGGGCCCCGTCCACCACTTCCGGGGACGTCAGCGCATCGATCGGCCCCCTGATCTCCCGCATCTCGTGGAGAGGCGTCAGGGGCAGGTGCGTAAGGTGAAGATTCCCCTTCTCCCGCAGTTCCACCACGGTCAGCCCCTTATTCTGCCGTACCTCAGAAAACGAGTACTTGAGCGGAGAGCCGCCATAACGAACCGCTTCCCGCCCGGCTGCCTGAGGCCCGTGGAGATGTCCCAACGCCACATAGTCAAACCGGTCGAACACCGTATAGGGAATGGATTCCTGGCCTCCCACGGAAATGGATTCGGAATCCGAACGCTCCGGCTCTCCGCTCCCGATCACCAGTTGATGGGCCACCAGGACATTTCTCTCGGAAGGATCGATCTCCTCACGGGAGAGAACCGTCCGCACCGCCTCCTCATAGGTCCGGATTTCCTTCTCCGGCGCATACGGGCGCACCGACGCCGGACGGAGAAAAGGCATCAGCCAGACATTGACCCGCCCCAGATCGTCCCAAAGCTCCACCCGCGGAAGCTTTCCCTGATACGTTCCCTCCAGATAAATTTTCTTATCCCGGAAAATCCGGCCGCCAAAGGCAATCCGCTCCGGGGAATCATGGTTCCCGGCAATGGCCAAAACCGGGAGGTTCCTCTCTGCCAGTCCGGTCAAAAAATCGTCGAACAGCTCCACCGCTTCGGCGGACGGCACGGCACGGTCATAGAGGTCTCCGGCTAAAATCACCGCGTCCACTTCCCTCTCGTCCGCCAAAGAAAGCACCTGTAAAAGCACATGGCGCTGTTCTTTCAGCATAGGCATATCATGCACGGATTTTCCAATATGCAAATCCGCCAAATGAAAAAACTTCATCCACGCTCCTTTCGTCTGTCTGCTGCATTTCCCAATCTGCGCTGGTTTTATATGGGCCCGCGTCCCTATCGCGTCCCTATCCAAACGACCTGCGGCGTCCCTCCTGAGACGCCGCAGATTTTTTGTTTGATAGGAAATTCTTTTTTATTGTTATGGTTTGCTTTGCTTTTTGACGGCGTCTAATCTTTCCTGGAGCGCCTCGTCGCCCTCCTCGATCCAGACGTCCTCTTCCTCCCCGTTGATTCCCAGGACCTCCCGGAGGGGCATATTGTCGTCGCTGTATTTCCAGCGGCTTACATAGCGGTAAATTTCCTCGAACTCGATCTCTCCGTCCAGATACCGCTGTTTAAAATTCGTTTCCTCACCCATCTTGATTCCTCCGGTTTTTACAAGCCGTTTACGATTCTCTCCGGCCTCTTCCTCTTTGCTATCCGCTCTATGTTCTCCCATACCATTTGATGGGCCCTCGTGAAGGTTCCGCCGGTGATGCCTCCGATATGCGGGGACAAAAGCACTCGACCCGGACAATCCTCCGGAAGGGAGGCAATCGGATTGTCCGCCGTGACAGGCTCCGGATACAGCGTATCCAATCCGGCCCCGGCGACGGCCCCGTTCATCAACGCGTCTCTCAGCGCCTCGTGATCCATCAGCTCCCCGCGGGATGTGTTGATCAGGTAGGCGCCTGGCCGCATCTTCTCCAGGAACCCGGCGTCCACCATTTTTTCCGTCTCCGGCGTCACCGGCACATGCAGGCTGACGATATCACATTCAGAAATCACACTCTCCCGGCTCGCCCACATCACTCTGCATTTCCTTTCCGTATCCGGATCAGCCCGGTGAGTGCTGTGATAAAGCACCCGGCAGCCAAAGGCAGAAAGGAGGCGCGCCGTGGCCTGCCCGGTGGCCCCAAAACCGATCAGGCCCACCCGGCAGTCCGACAACTCCCGGATACCTTCCACCATTGCCCTCTCCTTCACTGCAATCTGTTTTCCCTCCCGGACGGCCCGGTCGCCGGGGACTACGTTTCGAAGAAGGCCCAGCATCAGCAAAACCGCCTGCTCCGCCACCGCTCCCGCATTGACGCCCCGGCAGTTGCAGACAAAAATCCCTCTTTCCCTCGCCGCCTCCAGGTCAATGGCATGATAAGCCACGCCCTCCGAGTGGATCATCTTCAGCCGCGGCATCCGTTCAATCAGGCTGCGGCTGACCGGCGCGATGGCGTCCGCTAAAATAAAATCTGCATCCGCGCCTGCCCTGAGAAGTTCCACTTCCGTGGCGTCCCGCGGACAAACGATCATCTTTACCTTATCCGTGATCGGATTTTCCGGAAGGTACCTTCTAGCTCTTTTCTCATCTCCAATTACCAAAAGTTTCATCTTCATCACTCCCCCCTTTCCCGCCGCCGGATTGTTACCCGGCTGCATTCCTATTCCTGCAAAGATTCCACTTCATCCAGCCAGATCCTGCTGCACGCATCGCTTGGCATCCGCCAATCTCCCCGCGGCGACAGTCCCACGGCTCCGACCTTCGGACCGTCCGGCAGGCAGGAGCGCTTGAACTGCTGTGAGAAAAAACGACGGTAAAAATTCTTGATCCATTTCAGGATTACCGCATCCTCGTAGTCTCCGGCAAAAGCCGCTTTTGCCAGGCGATAGATTTTTTCCGGAGAAAATCCATAGCGAAGCACATAGTAAAGGAAGAAATCATGGAGTTCATAAGGTCCTACCAAGTCCTCAGTCTTCTGGGAAATCTGTCCCTCCTCCGGCGGCAACAGCTCCGGGCTGACCGGTGTGTCCAGCACATCCATCAGAGCATCCCTCAACGCCGGATCCCCGCAGGTTTCCGCCGAATAACGCACCAGATGGCGCACCAGGGTTTTCGGCACGCCTGCATTTACCCCGTACATGGACATGTGGTCTCCATTATAGGTGGCCCATCCCAGCGCCAATTCCGAAAGATCTCCGGTTCCCACGACCAGTCCGCCCAGCTGATTGGCCACGTCCATCAAAACCTGGGTCCGCTCTCTGGCCTGTGCATTTTCATATGTCACATCATGAACGCTTTCCTCCTGCCCAATATCCTGAAAATGGGACCGGACGCTGTCTCTGATCGGGATCTCCCGCAGCTCGGCTCCCACAGCCTTTGACATGACGCAGGCATTCTGGTAGGTGCGGTCCGTTGTCCCAAAACAGGGCATGGTAATCGCCAGAATCCCATCCCGCGGAAGATCCAGGCTGTCGAAGGCTCTGGCCGTCACCAAAAGCGCCAGGGTAGAGTCCAGACCGCCGGAGATACCGATCACTGCATGACGGCAGCGGGTGTGCTCCAGCCTCTTTTTCAAACCCATGGCCTGGATAGACAGAATCTCTTCAAAACGCTCCGCCTGCTCCTCCCCGCGGGCCGGGACAAACGGGGCCTTGGAAATCTTCGGCAAGGATGTCTCCTCCAGGTCCAGGGAAAAATCGATCCACTCATAGCCTTCCTGATCCATCGGTCCAAACGAAGTATTTCTGCGGCGCTCCCCCGCAAGTTTCTCTACATCCAAAGTTCCATATGTGATGCTATTCCGAAAACGTTTCGCCTCCGCCAGGAGAGTTCCGTTTTCTGCGATCATATTCTGTCCGCTGAAAACCAGATCCGTCGTAGATTCTCCCTGTCCGCTGGTTGCATAGACATAACCGCACATCAGGCGGGCTGACTGTCCTACCACCAGACTCCGGCGGTAAGCGCTCTTTCCCACCACCTCATTGCTGGCGGATCCGTTGATGATCACGGTTGCTCCGGCCAGAGCGTGATGGATGCTGGGCGGCTGCGGAGCCCACAAATCTTCACATACCTCAGCCCCTACCACCAGGGCCTTTAGGGTGTCGCACTGAAACAGGACGTCCGTTCCAAAAGGAACCAGATAGACATTTCCATCCAGGTCCGCAAATTCCACATCCACGCATTGTCTGTTTCCAGGCGTAAAGTGGCGGTGTTCGTAAAATTCCCCGTAATTCGGCAGATGGATTTTGGGAATTACGCCCAAAAGCTCCCCGCGGCTAAATGCTGCCATCACATTGTAGAGCTTCCCATTTTCCGGCCAGATCGTTCCCACAAAAACGAGGGCGTCCACGTCTCTGCTGGCATCCACCAGGATTCTCAGCTGCTCCCCGGTTTCCGTAAGCAGTTTGTCCTGCAAAAACAAATCGCCGCAAGTATAGCTGGGAAGAACCAGCTCCGGAAACACTTGAATCTTCGCTCCCTTCGCCGCCGCTTTTGTCATTTGCTCCACAATCTGCTCCCGGTTGAATACCGGATCAGCCACCCGGATTTCCGGAGTAACCGCAGCTACTTTGATAAAACCATTCTGCATGGATTTTTCCTTACCTTTCCAGTCAAAGTTTCGTACCGCAATCCCTTATGCGTCCTTCAAAAAAGCCGCATAGCCTTTCTTTGCCTCATAGATATCCGCCTTGCTGCCGATTTCCCAAGGAGCGTGCATGTTCAAAACAGCCACACCGCTGTCGATTACTTCCATCCCATAGTTTGCCGTGATGTACGCGATGGTTCCTCCGCCGCCCTGATCGACTTTTCCCAGCTCCGCCGTCTGAAAGGATACCTGATTGTCGTCCATGATCCGGCGGACCAACGCCATATACTCGGCGGAAGCATCATTGGAGCCGGATTTTCCGCGGGAACCAGTATATTTGTTAAACACAAGACCACGTCCCAGGTAGGCAGTATTCTTCTTTTCAAATACGGAAGAGTAATTGGGATCATAGGCCGCGCTGACATCGGAGGAAAGCATCCGGGAACGGGCCAGGGCGCGGCGAAGTCCCAGATCCGAATATTGGCCGGCCAGGCTCATGATCTCCGCCACGGTATTTTCAAAGAACCGGGACTGCATTCCAGTAGCGCCCACACTCCCGATCTCTTCCTTATCCACCAGCAGGCAGACCGCTGTCTTCTTGCACTCCGCCGTCTCCAACATGGCTGCCAGAGACGTATAGGCGCAGATCCGGTCGTCCTGTCCGTAGCCCATGATCATGCTGCGGTCCAGGCCGAAATCTCTGGCCGGCCCTGCCGGAACCACTTCAATCTCAGCCGACAGAAAATCTTCTTCCTCAATCCCATATTTCTCTTTGAGAATGGCAAGAATCGCTTTTTTGACCGGCTCCTTTTCCTTCTTCTCCGCCTCGTCTTCTTTCACCGGACGGCTTCCCACCAGCACATTCAAGTCTTCGCCTTCAATAACCACTCTGGCTTTTTTCTCCAGCTGATCGCCGGAAAGGTGAATCAGCAGGTCGCTGATGCCAACCACCGGATCCTGGGAATCTTCCCCAATCACTACGTCCACCACGGATCCGTCTTTTCTCGCCACAACCCCATGCAGAGCCATCGGGAGGGCGACCCACTGATATTTCTTCACACCGCCGTAGTAATGGGTATCGAATAGGGCCTGTTCCGTGTCCTCATACAGAGGATTTTGTTTTAAGTCCAGCCTGGGGGAATCGATATGGGCGCCCAGGATATTCATCCCGTTTTCCATGGGTTCGCTGCCGATCCGGAACAGCGCGAGGGTTTTACCCATACAGTCCGCATAAATCCGGGATCCGGCGGTAAGCTTTTCCCCGGAAGCGATCAGATCCTCCAGCTTTCGGTATCCGGCCGCCTCGGCCAGCTCCACGGCTTTCTTTACGCATTCCCGCTCCGTCTTGGCCTCAGAGATAAATTTCCGGTAATCCTCGCCAAGCTCCATCAGCTCTTTTTCTTCCGGCCCGCTGTATTTCAGCCACGCATTCTCTCTCTCCATATTCTATCCCTTTCTTTATTTTTTATTTCGCTCCTCCAAAGAAAAAGCCGCTGCAAAATCTCCAGACTTTGCAGCAGCCCATCCACTCCAGCTTTATACTCTGGACAGATATTCTCCGGTTCTCGTATCGATCTTAATCACATCGTCCTGGTTCACAAACAGCGGAACATAGACGGTGGCGCCGGTCTCCACTACCGCAGGCTTGGTGGCGCCGGTGGCCGTATCCCCCTTAAATCCAGGCTCGGTATCTGTCACCTTCAATTCCACAAACAGGGGCGGCTCAATGGAAAATACCGCTCCCTTGTGGGAACAGATCTTCACCATCTCATTTTCCTTCACGAACTTCAAAGCATCGCCGATCTGCTCCTGACCCAGAGCAATCTGCTCATAGGTGTTCACGTCCATGAAGTGGTACAGATCGCCATCGGAATACAGGTACTGCATATCCACGCGGTCGATCCGGGCTTCCTCGCATTTTTCTGTGGGGCGGAAGGTTTTTTCCACCACACCGCCGTTTACAATATTTTTCAGCTTCGTGCGGACAAAGGCGGCGCCTTTGCCGGGCTTTACATGCTGAAACTCAACGATCTGATAGATATTGCCCTCGTATTCGATGGTAATACCATTTCTGAAATCACCTGCTGAAACCATTGGTTAATTTCCTCCTTGGAATTTCAAATTCATAAATTCATTATGCTAAAAATCTATCCGTCTTATTGTATAATAAAACAGATGACTTTTCAACTATTTTTTTCCTGCCGCTGGTAGAAATGCAGAACAATCCGTTCCAACTTCCGCTTCATCACGATCTGGATCTCCTCTTTCGGATGGATGGGATGGACAAGGATCGTATAAAGTCCGGTCCGGTTCGCCCCGTAAATATCGGTAAATAATTGATCCCCGACAAAAAGGGTATTATTCCGGCTGGTGCCGATGCGCGTCATGGCGGCTTCATAACCGCGGACGGACGGCTTATGGGCATCGCATAAAAACTCCGACTTCACCGCCTCGGCAAACGGTTTCACCCGCGGCTCATGGTTATTGGAAATCAGACAGGTGCGAAATCCAAGGCCCCGGAGCTTTTCAAACAGGACGGCTGCCTCCGGCGTGGCCGGGGCTCCATGGGGCACCAACGTATTGTCAATGTCAAACAAAATACCGCGGTAGCCCTTTGCAGCCAACGCCGCATAGTCAATCTGGTAAGCCGATTCCTGCCGCTCTTTGGGATAAAATTTATAAAACATCAGTTTTTCTTCTTCGCGACTTTCTCGATCTCCCGCAAGAAAGTGTCCACGTCCTTAAATTCTTTATAGACAGAGGCAAAACGAACATACGCCACATCGTCCAACCGGCGCAAATGCTCCATGACAATCTCGCCCACCTCGCTGCTGGGGATCTCTTTTTCTTCCCTTCCCATGATCTCATTTTCGATCTCATCGATCATGGCGCTGACCGTATCCACGGAAATCGGGCGCTTATGGCAGGCACGCATGACGCCGTCTTCCAGCTTGGCACGATCATAGGGTTCCCTTCTGTCGCCTTTTTTAATGATCATCAGGGGGATCGTCTCCACTTTTTCATAAGTGGTAAAGCGTTTGCCGCAGACCTCGCACTGACGGCGCCGACGAATCGAGTTGTCGGCCGGCCGGGAATCGATGACTTTGGTATCCTCTGCGTTGCAAAACGGACACTTCATTGAGATGTCCTCCTTTTTAGGATTTGTCAATTTGCCTCCGGCAGCTCCTTTTACTGCTGCCGGCCAGCCCCATGATTGCTTCGCAATCCTGGTAACAGGCTTCTTTACCTTTTAGGCTTTTCCTTCCAAAAGGAAATACTGGTTTTCCTTCCTTGCGGCAAGTCTCTTGGTAAACCCTTCCGCAAATGCCAGATATTCCGGGGTGTCAGGATTCTTGGCCCCAATCGGGCATTTCTTGATGCAGCGGAAGCAGGCGATACATTTTTCACCGTCAATCTTCGCCGGATCCTCCGGATCAATGGCCCCTTCCGGACATTCCCGCACGCAGACGCCGCACTTGATGCAGGCATCGGTGGTCTGCGGCCGGAATTTTCCGCCCTGGCCGCCTTCCTTATAGGGATAATTCCCCGGAACTTGAATCCCGCTCCAAGTGTCCTGATTCAGCAAAGCCTTCACTTTCTCAGCGAAAGCCTGATCCTCCTCTATGTCCTGTTCATTCGGACGGCCGACCTGAATCTGTCCATATGTATGCTGTCCGATCAGGGCCGCGGCGGCAACCGGAACAAATCCCAAGGCTTCCGCCAAATCCTTTAACTCCAGCAGCGCGTCGTCATAATCCCGGTTCCCATAAGTTACCGTCACGATACAGGGCGTTTTATGACCGGTAAACTGTTGAAAACGCTTCACCACCCCGTGATAAAGACGTCCCCCATAAACCGGCGCTCCGAACACAATCAATTCATCCTTGGCGAAGGAAATCCGGTCCGGCATTTTTCCGTCAACCGTCACATCAATCTCCTCCGCATTTTCATCCAATGCCTTTGCAATCGCGGCCGCTCCGGACCGGGCGGTGCCAGTAGGAGAAAAATAGATAGCTCGTACAACACTTGGTTTCATAAAAACGCCTCCTTACGAAATAAATTCCGTTTCTGTATATAAAAGGAAATCTTCCACTCGTTCGCCTCTATTATACGCGTAATTCCCAGAAATTTCAAGAACCGGATATAGGAAGTCCGCAAACTTCCAGCCAAACCAGCAAGGCCGCCTGCAAAAGAAAAAGAACAGGAAACCCGATCTGGAATTTTTTCTGTTTTGTCTTGTGATGGAAGAATGTCATACCGGCCAGCCCTCCGAAGCTTCCGCCTAGCAGGGCAAACAAAAATAAGGTCCGCTCCGGAATCCGCCACCGGCGGTTTTTCGCCTTACGCTTGTCCAATCCCATCGCGGCAAAGGCGATCAGATTCATGGCAAGAAGCCAGATGGCAAGCAGCTGCTTCAGCATTGCTTCGCCTCCCAAATCACCAAAAGCGTCCCCTTTCTCACACTGACCCGGCCGGGAATCCCGATCAGTTCATTGCTGACGCCCAGCGGATTCTCCTTTACCATCCGGTAATTTTCCAGCGGATACTTGAGTCCCTCCTCCGTCACCCCCTCAGCTACGTCACCGAGACAGAACACGGAAAGGTAGCCGGTCCTGGCAGCGGGAAAACGGATCTCCCCGTTTTGAATCACCCAGATCCGGCAGCCAAAGCCGACTAGCTCCGCCTGGAGTCCCTGTCCGGCCATTTCTGCCATCATCTGAATATTGGCAATCGTATGGGAAACACGTCCTCCGGTTCCTCCGTAAATCTTAAATTCCCGGTAACCGCGCCGGACGCCCTCCTCCACTGCCGCCATCATATCCGTATTGTCCTTCTCCGACTTTAGCACCGTAACTTCCGGAATCCCCGGCCGGTACCCCAGAGAGTCAAAATCCCCAATGGCAAAATCTACCCGGATCCCACGGTCCCGAAGATGGCGGAACCCGCCGTCCCCGGCGATCACCAAATCCTCCGGTCCCGGAATGATTGTCCCGTCGCCAAAATCCCCGGCTCCGACAATATAACAAATCCCCATCACTGCTCCTCCTGACACAAGCCTTCCGGCGGTTATATCCATATCGTTGTTACCCATTATACAAAAAGGAAGGCCTCTGCACAAGAGGCCTTCCTCAAATTTGTCATTAGTTCGGCATCCGAATATCCCGCACGTCCCGGACCACGCTGTGGCGGATCGGCTTCCATTCGATCTTCTTCACCAAAGCCACCACCGAGATCGGCAGGTAGGTGTACATGAAGATCGGGAAGGTAAACAGGTACAGGATTTTTTTATAGCCCTTACAGTGAATATTCTTCCACTCGGTAATCACCGTCAGACCACCCATGGCAACCAGCATGAAGTAGGACTGCACCACATAGTACAGAACACGCTGGATCAGCGGCTGCATCTCCCGGAGCGTATAGACATCCGCGGTCAGCCCCATCAGGATCATTACAAGCCCCAACGGCAGCAAAACTGCGCTGACCAGCATACCGGGCGCCAAGGTCATCAACATATCATAGGCAGAAAAACTGCCGCGGGTCACTTTTCCGGTCAGGCGTTTTCCATAATGGAAAAACACTTGGTAAAAGCCCTTGGACCAGCGCAGCCGCTGATTCCAGGAATCTTTGAAGGTTACCGGCTGCTCGTCGTAGAGAACCGCTTTCCTGTTGTAGCCGATGATCTCGCCCTTCAAAATTGTATCCGTGGAAAATTCGATATCCTCAGTAAGCAGATGATGAATCCAGCCTCCGTTCTCCCGGAAAATCTCCGTATTCACCAGGAAACCGGTTCCGGAGACGAAGCAGCTGGTCCCCAGAGTCATGCGCGCCTGGTTCAAGTAACGAGCTTCCCGCAGGAACCAAAGGGCGTAACCTGCAGAAATCCAGTTGGAATCATAATTCTTGGAATTCCGGTAGCTGGTGATCACCCGGTAACCGGAATCAAACGTATTGTTCATGTGCGCAATGTAGTTCTCGTCCAGTACGTTGTCCGCGTCGAAAACAAAATAGCCGTCGCAGTGTTCCAACGTGTAGTCTCTGTCGATGTTGCGGAGCAGTTCATTCAGCGCATAGCCTTTGCCGACCAGTTCCTGGTTGAACCTCTCGTAGACCACAGCCCCCGCTTCCCGCGCCACCTGTGCCGTGTTGTCGGTGCAGTTGTCTGCCACGACATAGATGTCGACCAAATCCTGCGGATAATTTTGCTGGCGGATGCTGTGAATCAGCTGTCCGATCACCAGCTCCTCATTCCGTGCAGAAATCAGAACACCAAAATGGTGCTTCTTCTCCGCCATCCTCTCTTTGGGCTTTTTCAGCAGCGAAACCACTATGTACGCCATCTGATAAAAGTAAAACGCGAAAAAAGCCCAGCCCAGCAATTCAATTGCTTTTTCCAAAACGCTAACCATAACATATCCCCCTTTAATTCTAACTTATGATAGCAGTGGGAAATTAAGATTAGCCTCTCTATTTCCTTAAGAATTTATGAAGTAAATGTTACAATTATTTCAAAAATAATTTCAGGCAATCCCGACAACAATCGAGGCTGTTTTCCTTTATTTCACTTCCACTAATTTTACGGCATAACGATAGACGGCTCCGGCATCGTCCGAAGTAAATTCATTCTTCTCACAGTGGAACAGATAGGTGCCGTATACCCTCTGATCATCCGCAAAGGTCGTCAGAACCTGAAGGCCGCCGTCCGACTCCTCAAAACGTTCCACATGAACCCATCCATCCCCCATATCCGACAAAGGCACCTGGTAGATCCCCGTGGAAGCGTCATAGGCAAATCCGCTCTTTCCCGCAATCTCCGGGAGTTCCCCGCTGCCGCCAAAGCATGCGGAATAAATCTGACGGAGCGCAGCTTCCGGAATCTGTACGCTTCCCGCCTCCTCATAGCTGACTCCGGGGAGCAGATACCCATAATTGACGGTCGCCAAATAGAGCACGCCGCTGACAAAATCCAGGTTTTCCGGATCATAGCTGCTTCCTTCGTCCTCCATCAGTTTCCGGATGATGCTGTCAAAAGCCGGAGTCATCTGCTCCAAAAGATCCGACGGATCGTCCTGCTCTCTGGCACCGTCCCAGACGCCAGTATCCGTGTGGAACAAGCTCTCCTTCCCGTCCAGATCCACCAGGCGGACGGTGTGAGCCGCACTCTCCTCAAAGCTCCAGGAAATTATATTTTTCATGAAGTCAAACCGCTCATCGCTGCAAACATTTTCACTGCCGGAGGCCTGCTCTCCCCAAGGCAGGTACGGGCCTCCCACCGCAGGTTCGTAAGAGATCGGTTCCCTGGCCTCGGAGCCGCCGAAATATTGCAACCCCTGCCCATCATCGCTGCCGTTTTCCAGTGCAGGGTTCAGGTAATAGTAGGAATCCCCCAGCCTTGCCGCAAGGCACCAGCGGATCTCTTCCGACCCGCCTCCGTTCTTCAACAAAAACGCGTCCACCCCCAGCTCGTTCAGAGCAAACTGGCAGCCCTGCGTGTAGGACAGACTGGTCCCCTCTCCGCTTTCCAAGGCCATTAGCAGCGGAATTCCGTCCGGCTGTTCCGCCTGATTCCAGGCGGAGGCCGGGGCAAAGCGCGACGCGTAGTAACGGTATACCGCCATCGCTGTCTCCCATTCATTGGCGCTGTCCGGCAAAGTTTCCTTACACTTTTTCAAATCCTCCTGCAAGCGGGCCAGATAAGCATCCTGCGTTTCTTTTTCATACGCATAGGACAACACAAAAGTTCCGTTCTCCACGCGGATATCCTGAAGCAAGGCTCCATAAGGGCTGACCTGAATCCAGGCGGCCATAAAATCGTTCTTTGCCTGATCCGCAGATGCCGGTACGCTCTCCGCCTGTCCCTGAATGCCTTCTGTCAGCGCACGATATGCTTCCTCATCCTCTCCGAGAAACTCTTGGAATTTCTTGCCGCCCCCGTTTTGCCCGAAGAGACTGCTGGTTTCCGCTGCCGTACTCTCCCCTGCCGATCCCTCGGAAGCCTGTCCTCCGCTCTGACAGCCGGTCAGCGCCAGAATCAAAATCAGGCAGATCATCCCCCATAAATGCTTTTTCATACTCGCACCATCCTCTCTTTTTTACTTTTCCCCGCTGTTTTACCTTCGGCAATCATTCCTGCCGCCGGCCCCCCTTGCTTCCCCTGTAATCCCTTGGAATTCGAATCGATAACGTTTCTATTATAGTATAGGAAGTCCCTTTCGACAATGGAATAATGTCTTAAGATTTCGACATGTCATTTCTAAACTTTATGTAAAATGCCTATAATTTGAATTAAATATTATATAATGTCATTGACAAATTTCATCTTCGTGCTATAATTGCTTTCAGAACAAAACATAGAAAACAATACCTAGATGCCCAAAGAAAAGGGCAAGATAGGAAGAAAGGAGGAGGTGCCATGAAAAAAAGTGTTTACAGCCTGGTGCTGATGGACGATGTGGTAGACGCCATCGACGCCATGGCCTGCCGGCGCGGGACCAGCCGTTCCAATTTGATCAATCAGATTCTGGCCGAGCACGTTTCCCTGGCGACACCGGAAAAACGGATGAAGGACATCTTCGCCTCTCTGGAAGAGCTGATGGACGAGACCTTTCAAATTCAGTCCCAGCCCACCTACAGTATGCTGTCCATCCGCAGTCCGCTCCGCTATAAATATAAACCAACGATCCGTTACGGACTGGAGCTGTACCCGTCTCCCAAGGAGTCTCTGGGAAAGCTGAAAGTTTCTTTCCGGACCCAGAATGCTCAGCTGATCCAATCGCTGAATGCTTTTTTTCAGATTTGGGTTGCGTTGGAGACCCACTATCTGGACCGCTATTTTCCGAAAGGGATCCTCTGCGAGCTGTCGGAAGGCCGGTTTATCCGGGAACTGATGCGGCCGCCCGGAGGCGAAGAGCTCACCAGCGAAGACCTGGGAAACTCCATCGCTTCCTATATTCAAATGCTGGATGCGATGATAAAAACCTATTTTGCAGGCCTGGACGATCCGAATACTGCCGCCGTCCAGGTGGAAAACTTATACCGGCAGTATTTGCAGGATAAATTCATTGTGATCTAAGGAGGTGTGACTATGAATCCTGAAAAATTTACTCAAAAATCCCTGGAAGCCATCCAGGAAGCACAAAGCGTTGCCATTCGGAATCAGAACGGATCCATTGAGCAGGCCCACCTGATGTCGGCGCTGCTGACCCAGGAAGGCGGTCTGATTCCCCAGATCTTCACAAAAATGACCGTTGACCCGCGGGAACTGCTCTCCCGCACCGATCAGCTGATTGCCCGGTACCCGAAAGTATCCGGCGACGCCAGCCAATATCTCTCCCAGGCGCTGAACCGCGCTCTGGTGGAGGCGGAAACCCAGGCCAAGAAAATGCAGGACGAATACGTATCCGTGGAACATTTGGTCCTGGCTCTTTTGGAAATTTCGGATCCGGACATGAAAGAGATTTTCCGCACCTTTAACATCAGCAAAAAGGAATACATGAACGCGGTGAAATCCATCCGCGGGAATGCCAAGGTGACCAATCAGAATCCCGAAGACACTTACAATGTGCTGGATAAATACGGCCAGGATCTGACCGAACTTGCCAGAAACAGCAAATTAGACCCGGTCATCGGGCGGGACAGCGAGATCCGGAACGTAATCCGGATTCTCTCCCGAAAAACGAAAAACAACCCGGTGCTGATCGGCGAACCCGGCGTCGGCAAAACCGCCATCGCCGAAGGCCTGGCGCTCCGGATTGTAGCAGGCGACGTGCCGGACAATCTGAAAGAGCGGAAAATTTTCTCCCTGGACATGGGCGCTTTGGTGGCCGGAGCGAAGTACCGCGGCGAATTCGAAGAACGTCTGAAAGCAGTGCTGGAAGAAATCAAGAAGAGCGAAGGGGAAATCATCCTCTTCATCGACGAGCTCCACACCATCGTCGGCGCCGGTAAGACCGACGGCGCCATGGACGCCGGAAACCTGCTAAAGCCCATGCTGGCCAGAGGCGAGCTCCACTGCATCGGAGCCACGACGCTGAATGAGTACCGGCAATATATTGAAAAAGACGCGGCTTTGGAGCGGCGGTTCCAGCCAGTGATGGTGGATGAACCGACGGTGGAGGATACGATTTCGATTCTCCGCGGCTTAAAAGAGCGCTACGAGGTATTTCACGGCGTGAAGATCCATGATCAGGCCCTGATCGCCGCGGCTATCCTCTCCAACCGCTATATCTCCGACCGTTTCCTGCCGGATAAGGCCATCGACTTGGTAGATGAAGCCTGCGCGATGATCCGGACGGAGATGGATTCCATGCCTACGGAACTGGATGAGATTTCCCGGAAAATCATGCAGCATGAGATCGAGGAAGCCGCCCTGAAAAAGGAGACGGATAAGATTTCCCAGGAACATCTGCGTGAAGTTCAAAAAGAACTGGCCGAAATGAGGGAATCCTTCCATGGAATGAAGGCTAAATGGGAAAATGAAAAACAGGCCATCTCCAAAGTGCAGCGGCTCCGCGAGGAGATCGACGCCACCAATATCCAGATTGAACAGGCGGAGCGCAATTATGACCTAAATAAGGCCGCTGAACTGAAATACGGACGCCTGCCGTCCCTGCGCGCAGAACTTGCCGCCGAGGAGGAGAATGCGGAGAAGAACAAAAATACAGAGAATACGCTGCTCCGCGATAAGGTAACCGAAGAAGAAATTGCCCGGATCGTAGCCCGCTGGACCGGCATCCCGGTCTCCAAACTGATGGAGGGCGAGCGGGAAAAACTGCTGGGTCTGGAAGGGATCCTGCATCAGCGGGTGATCGGCCAGGACGAGGCCGTGGAGAAAGTCTCCGAGGCCATCCTCCGCTCCCGCGCAGGCATCCAAGACCCGAACCGCCCCATCGGCTCCTTCCTGTTCCTCGGTCCCACCGGCGTCGGCAAGACAGAGCTGGCCAAGGCGCTGGCACAAGCGTTGTTTGACGATGAAAAGAACATGATCCGGATCGATATGAGTGAATACATGGAGAAGTTCAGCGTCAGCCGCCTGATCGGAGCGCCGCCCGGATATGTGGGCTATGAGGAAGGCGGCCAGCTGACCGAGGCAGTGAGAAGAAAGCCTTATGCCGTCATCCTTCTGGACGAGGTGGAGAAGGCTCACCCGGATGTGTTCAATATCCTGCTTCAGGTGCTGGACGACGGACGGATCACCGATTCTCAGGGACGTACCGTGGACTTTAAAAACACGATCATCATCCTGACTTCGAACCTTGGCTCCAACTATCTGCTGGAAGGGATTCAACCCGACGGCACGATCCGCCAAGATTCCATGGATGCAGTCGACGCCTTGCTGAAACAGCACTTCCGCCCGGAATTTTTAAACCGGCTGGATGAGATTGTCTGCTACAAGCCGCTGCAAAAACATGAGATCTACCAGATTGTGAATCTGATGCTGGAAAATCTAAAAGAACGGTTGAAAGACAAGGAGCTGTCCATCCATGTGACCCAGGCTGCCAAGGATTATATCATCGATCAAAGCTACGATCCTTCTTACGGCGCCAGACCGTTGAAGCGGTTCTTGCAGAGGAAGGTGGAGACTCTGGTCGCCAAGAGAATCATCGCCGGGGATGTGACGCCCGGCCAGGTCCTGAATGTGGACTATACCGGAGGCGAGCTGAAAATCACCAATTAAGCCCTGCCTGACCGGTACAAAGAAACTAGTTACTAGGGAATGCCCCCGGATTTTCCGGGGGTATTTTTTAAAAGGAAATCTCCGGCTGGTATCCTGATTCAGGAGATCATTACAATTCTTTCCATTGAGTCCAGCCACATATTTCCCGCCTATTCCGGGCATACTTTTTTCCAAACCTTTGGAAAGGAGTATGCCTTTTGAAATCGTCAGAAACCGCCCGTCCGGCCTTGCCGGACCTTTCTTTTCCCGGCCAAAGGCCGGAGCTCTTTTCCACGCTGCGCCCGCTCTTTTTGTCATTGGAGGCTTTGCTCTATCTTATCATTGCCGGATTCAGCCTCCGCTATGTCTCCGACCGCTCCCTGGGTCATCTGCCGGAAGCCCTCTCTTTCCTGCGGTACGCCTCGATCCTTTTCTGCTTTTCCTATGCAATGACGGCCAGAGTTCCGGCCAAGTCCGCGTCAGGCTCTCCGGAGCAAAGCAGAAACTTCCCCCTCGCCCAGGCTCTTTTTTTTACGGTCTGCGCCGATTATTTTCTGGTATTCAGCAACCGTTATCTGCCCGGTATCCTGTTCTTTCTCCTTGTGCAAAACATGTACCGCCGTTTCCTCCGCGCCCCTTTCCCCTTCTGGTTTTGCTGCGGCTCGGCGGCCATGGGGATTTTGCTGCTGTTCTCCCGCTTATACCGTTTTCCTTTTGATTCCGTCAGCGCTTTCTCCGCCTTTTATGCAGGCTGTCTCCTCGCCAACCTGGCTTTTTCTCTAAAAAAAGGGCCAGGCTGGTTTTCCCTGAGCCTGACCCTACTGCTTTTTTGTGATTTTCACGTGGCTTTAGGCCATCTGTCCGATTACCTCGCCTCTCCCTTTCCCGGCTGGCTTGCCGGGTGGGTCGGCGCCACACCGTTCTTGATCTGGGGATTTTATCTGCCTGCCCAGGTGATCCTGGCTGCCCATGCGGATGCTCAGCTAAGGTAAGTTCCCTTGGGCTGAACGACTTTCGGACGGTAGCCCTCCTTCTCCAGCATCTCCACAAGCTCCTGCTTATGTTCCGGTCCTTCCGCCTCCAGCGTGATCCGAAGCTCCACCAGATCGTTCCGGTTGATGCTGAAGAACTGGTTGTGATCCAATCGGATGACATTGGCATTCTTCTTGGCAATCAGCGAAGCTACATTTACCAGCTGGCCCGGCTTATCCGGCAGCAGCACCGATACCGTAAAGATCCGCGAGCGGGCAAACAGGCCGTGCTGAACCACCGAGGACATGGTGATCACGTCCATATTCCCGCCGCTGATGATGGACACCACCTTCTTGTTCTGCACGCCCATATGACGCAGGGCAGCAATGGTCAAAAGGCCGGAGTTCTCCGCCACCATCTTATGGTTTTCCATCAGATCCAGGAAAGCCACAATCAGCTCTTCGTCCTTGATCGTGATGATGTCGTCGACATTCTCCTGGATGTACGGAAACAGCATGTCTCCCGGCGTTTTGACCGCCGTACCGTCGGCGATGGTCTTGGCCGAGGGCAGCGTCACAATATGTCCCGCTTCCAGGGAAGCCTTCATGCAGGCGGCTCCCTCCGGCTCCACGCCGATGATCTTGATTTTGGGATTCAGCATCTTGGCCAGAACCGAAACGCCGGTGCAAAGTCCGCCGCCGCCGATCGGCACCAGGATATAGTCCACCGTAGGAAGTTCCTTGATGATCTCCATGGCAATGGTTCCCTGACCGGTCGCCACATCCAGATCATTAAACGGATGGATCATCGTATACCCATTTTCCTCCGCCAGCGCGTAGGCGTGCTCGCAGGACTCATCGTACACGTCCCCGTAAAGCTCCACTTCGGCGCCGTAGCTGCGGGTGCGGTTCACCTTCATCAGCGGAGTCACGGTGGGCATGACAATCGTAGCCTTGGCTCCAAAAATCTGGGCCGCATAGGCCACGCCCTGGGCATGGTTGCCGGCCGAAGCCGTAATCAGCCCTTTTTCCCTGGCCTCCGGGCTCAGGGTGCTGATCTTATAGTACGCGCCGCGGACCTTGTAAGCGCCGGTGTACTGCATATTTTCCGGCTTTAAAAACACCCGGTTACCGGTCTGCTTCGAAAAATACTCACTGTAGACCAGCTTGGTCTCTGTGGTAACCTTTTTTACAACTTCCGATGCTTCTTCAAATTTCTCCAGTGTCAGCATTTCAATCTCCTATTCTTCTCCAAACAATGCCTCGACAAAGGCATTGGCGTCAAACTTCTGCAAGTCTTCGATCGTCTCTCCGATGCCGATATATTTGACCGGGATTCCCAGCTCCGACTGGATGGCCACGGCGATGCCGCCCTTGGCAGTGCCGTCCATCTTGGTCAGAATGATGCCGTTCACATCGGCGGCGGCCATGAATTCCCTGGCCTGGGCCAACGCGTTCTGGCCGGTGGTGCCGTCCAGCACCACCAGGGTCTCTTTATAGGCGTCGGAGAACTCCTTGTCCAATATCCGGTTAATTTTCTTCAGCTCTTCCATCAGATTTTTCTTATTGTGCAGCCGGCCTGCCGTATCGCAGATCAAAATGTCGGCTTTTCTCGCCTTGGCCGCCGCCACTGCATCGAACACCACCGCCGCCGGGTCGGAACCCTCTTTCTGGGCGATGATCTCCACACCGGCCCGGTGGGCCCACTCGGTCAACTGCTCGATGGCTCCCGCCCGGAACGTGTCCGCTGCGGCCAGGATCACCCGTTTACCGCTCTGCTTCATCTGGCTAGCCAATTTTCCAATGGAGGTCGTCTTTCCGACTCCGTTTACGCCTACCACCAGGACGACCGATTTTTGGTGTTCGAACTCATACGCGTTCTCCCCCACGTCCATCTGCTGCTTAATGGTGTCAATCAAAAGCTGCTTACAGGCGGCAGGCTCTTTAATTCGCTGCTCCTTGACCTGCTCCTTTAAACGCTCGATGATTGCGGCCGTCGTGCGGACACCCAGATCCCCCATAATCAAGATCTCTTCCAGCTCTTCATAAAAGTCATCGTCGATGGCGGAAAATCCGCTGAAAATCGACTCGAAGCCGGAGGCAATGCTGTGACGCGTTTTGGACAGGCCCTCTTTTAACCGGGCAAACAGCCCCTTCTTTTTCTGCTCACACATACGTCTCTGATTCTCCTAAATTTTCCTCTGCTATTTAATAATCAGGAAGCCAGGCTCGGATCCGTCAAATCCACGGACACCAAAGCGCTGACGCCTTTTTCCTGCATCGTAACCCCATACAGCCGGTCCGCCATCTCCATGGTGCCCCTGCGGTGGGTGATCACGATAAACTGGGTGTGCTCCTTCAATTTATTCAGATAATCTGCATACCGGGCCACATTGGGCTCGTCCAGAGCCGCCTCGATCTCATCCAGCAGGCAGAACGGCGAAGGTTTCAAATTCTGAATCGCAAAGAGCAGGGCAATGGCGGTGAGCGCCTTCTCTCCGCCCGACAGCTGCATCATGTTTTGCAGCTTTTTGCCCGGCGGCTGAGCGTTGATCACAATTCCCGCCTCCAGCACGTCTGCAGCCTCCAAAAGCTCCAGGGTTCCCTTTCCGCCGCCGAAGAGTTCTTCGAACACAATCTGAAACTCCTTCTGGATCAGGGTAAATTTTTCTTCAAACTGGGACCGCATGGACGTATCCAGCTCCGCGATAATCTTTTGCAGGCTGGCCTCCGCCTCCACCAAATCCCCGTGCTGAACCTTCAAAAATTCGTAGCGCTCTGAGACCTCTTTGTAATCCTCGATGGCATTGACATTCACCGGGCCCAGCTCGCGGATTTCCGTCTTTCTCTTGCTGATGTTCCGGCGAACTTCCATCAGAGGCCCCAGCTCTTCCGGCCTCTCTGCCTCTGCTTCCGAGGGAGTCATCTCGTATTCGGTCCACAGGTACTCAACCTGCTTTTCCAGGTGTTCTTCCAGGCGTTCTTTTTGGTTTTGCAGCCGGAAGGCCTCTTTATCCAGCGAGCTGATCCGGCCATTGATCTCCTCTCTGGCGTCGAAAAACTTTTTCTGTTCCGCGCTGTCCGCTTCCTTCGTCTTCGTCTGCTCTGTCAGAATTTCAGTCAACTGCCGCATGGACTCCTCGATCTCTCGGATCCGGTCTCTGGTCTGTAAAATCTCCTCTTCCTTGGCTTTCACGGTATCGCCGCCCTGGCTTCCGGAGATAAGGTCTGCCCTCTCCGCCTTTAACCGCTCGATCTCCCGGTTCACACGCAGGATATTTTCCAGCAGGAAGGAGTCTTTTTGGGAGAGATTGGAAAATTCCACTTTGGCCGCTTCCAGGATCTTTGCCGCCTCTTCTCTCTGGAGTTTTTCTTTTTCCAGCTTCTTTTCCAGGCGCTCAATCTCTTTTTCACAGGTTTTGCTTTGGGCTTCCAGGTTTTCGGCGGCCTGTATCATCTCCGCCTCTTCCCGCTCGATCTCAGCGATCCGCTCCTGCACCCTGCGGGAATCTTCTTCGCGGCTGTGACAGCCATTTTGAATGCCACTCAGCGCTTCCTTTTCCTGGTTTACCCCCAGATAGAGGGTATTCTCCTGGATTTTCTTTTTCTGAATCCCATCTTGAAGTTCCTCCAGCCGTTTTCTCGACTGTTTCAATGCCTGTTCGGTATGGGCCGCTTCGTCTTTTACCTCGTCGTATCGCTTTAGGATTTTTTGAATTTGCTGTTCCAGCTCTTCCATCTCCCGGCGTCTGCCCAAAAGATTGCTGGAATTTTTAAACGAACCGCCGGTCAGGGACCCGCCGGGACTCAAATATTCCCCGTCCAAGGTCACAATCGACAGGCTGTGCCGGAATTTCCGGGCAATCGCCAAAGCGTGGTCGATGGTATCCGCCACCAGCACCCGCCCCAGCAGATACGCGGCGATCCCTTCGTATGCCGGATCCACCTGGACCAGTTTGCTCGCGACTCCCAAAGCCCCCGGCTCTTTCAGCGCCTCCGGCCTTGGAAAACCGTCCCGTCCGCTGACGCTGGAAATCGGGAGAAAGGTCGCCCGGCCCAGCTTATTCTTCTTCAAATATTCGACTAATTGTTTCGCCGTCGACTCGGTGTCAGTGACGATATTCTGGATTCTGCCTCCTAAAGCCGTCTCCATCGCCACTTCATATTTCTTCTCCACATGGAGAAGGTCCGCGACCACGCCCACGATTCCGGGCATCTGGCTCTTTTTCTCCATCACGCGCCGGATACTGCTGCCGTAGCCCTCGTAGCGCTCCGTAATATTGACCAAGGAATCCAAACGGGATTTACCGGCGTGATAATTCTGCTGGCATTCATTCAATATCCCATTTTTTTCCCGTATCTCTTTTTCTTTTTCCGAGCAAAAAGCTTCCAGCTCCTGCTGCTCACATCGAAGCTCCGCCAGCTCCCCCCGAACGGTTTCAAGCTGCCCGTTGAGCTTCTCAATCTGCAGCTTTTTGGCCTCTTCCTCCGTCTTAGCTGTCAGGAGATATTGGTGCAATTCACTCCGCATCAGTCTGGCCTGCTCCAGCTGTGTGATGAATTTCTGGCGGTTTGCGCCGATCTCGGCTTTTTGATTAAGCCCGGCAATGATCTGCTGCTTCTTTGCCTCCATGTCGAACTCGACCGCGCGGATGGCATCCTCTGCATCCCTAACCTTGCTCTCCAGCCGTCCCAGCCGGTCGTCCGCCTGATCCAACTGCCGGTTCAGATCGCCCTTTTCCGAGACAAAACGATCTTTCTCACTGGTTCTGGTCCCGATTTCCTCGTCGATGGAGGCGACCCGTTCCTGCAAATGCTCTTCCTGCATCCGGGCTGTGCGGATCTGTTCCTCCAAAACCCGGATCCGCCCTTCCAGATTTTCCTTTTGCACTTTGCCCTCGCCCAGCTCCGTGCGCCGGGCTTCCATCTCTTTTTCCAGAGCTTCGTTTTTCTCGGTCAGATCCTCATAACGCTCACGCAGAGCCTCGGCCTCCTTCCGGCACTGTTCCAGGTCAGAGCCCACCACCGCCAAATTTTGCTCTGCTGTGGCAAGCTTTCCTTTCCATTCGGTGGATTCCATGAAAAAGGCGCCGATCTCATAAGCTTTCAGCTCTTCCTTAAGTTTTAAATACTGTCTTGCCTTTTCCGATTGCCGGGCCAGAGGGCCCACCTGTTTTTCCAGTTCGCTTAAAATATCGCTGACCCGGACCAGGTTCTGGCGCTCATCTTCCAGCTTCTTTTGGGCAATGGCTTTCCGCTTTTTATACTTGACGATCCCGGCGGCTTCATCAAAAAGCTCCCGCCGGTCCTCCGGCTTTCCGCTTAAGATCCGGTCGATCTGCCCCTGCCCGATGATAGAATACCCTTCCTTGCCAACGCCGGTGTCATAAAATAATTCATTCACATCCCGCAGACGGCAGTTATTTCCATTGATCAGGTATTCGCTCTCCCCGGAACGGTAAACCCTGCGGGCAATCGTCACCTCATCATAATCGATGGCCAGCATATGATCCGAATTCTCAATCGTCAAAGCCACATAAGCGTATCCCTGGGGCTTCCGGTTCTCCGTGCCGGAGAAAATGATGTCCTGCATATTGGAGCCCCGGAGCTGTTTGGCGCTCTGCTCACCGAGCACCCAGCGTACCGCGTCCGCCACATTGCTTTTCCCGCTGCCGTTGGGGCCGACGATGCCCATAATTCCAGGGGAAAATTCCAGGACAATTTTATTGGCAAAGGACTTGAATCCTTGTGCTTCGATCTTCTTTAAGTACATAAATCCACTCCTATTGTCCCAGTCTCAGAATCGCTTCATAGGCTGCCGCCTGCTCCGACAGTTTTTTATTCCGGCCGGTGCCGGTGCCGGCCTCTTCCCCGCCGATGCGGACGCAGGAAGTAAACACTTTGCTGTGGTCCGGCCCTTCCTCCTTCAGCAGTTCATAGGAGAGATCTCCCAAGTCCCGGCTCTGTACAAACTCCTGTAAGATAGTCTTGCTATCAAAAAAGAGTTTTTTGTGCTCGATGTCGTTTAAGATCAGGCGGACAACGAACTCTTTCGCATTAGCAAAACCACCATCTAAATAGATCGCTCCGATTACGGCTTCCAGTGCGTCCGAGAGCAGCGAGGCCTTCTCTCTCCCGCCGGTGCGGTCTTCTCCGCGCCCGATTAAAAGCTCCTGTCCCAGGGAAAGTTCTTCCGCACAGTCCGCCAAAGTCGGCTCGCAGACAATGCTGGCGCGCAGCTTGGTCAGTTCCCCTTCCGGGAAGTCCGGATATTTCTCAAAGAGAAACTGACTGGAAGAAAGTTCCAGAACGGCATCCCCTAAAAATTCCAGCCTTTCGTTGCATTCCAGACGGCTCATATGATGTTCATTGACATAGGAGCTGTGAATCAAAGCCTGCCGCAGCAGGGACTTGTCCTGAAACACATATCCCATTCTCTGTTCCAAATCTTCCATATGACACTTCCTTTCTGATTTTAAATCTCCGCTCTGCAAACCTTACCGGCAGGCGGGGCTTCCGATTAAATCCGCCGCGCCCAGCCGAGTATAGCGAATCAGCACCCCAAGGGTGCCGATTCACTTATATCCCCTGATTTCGCAGAGCCGCTTACGAGAACAGCCGCCTGCTTTCACAGGCGGCCGCCTTATCCGCTTGTTCTTTCCGGCATCAGCCGTTCACTTTCCGGATTTCTTCCAGTGCGTCGCCCACCGTCTTGATGTTCTCCGCCACTTCGTCCGGGATCTCAACGCCCAGCTCATCTTCCAACTGCATGATGATTTCCACGCGGTCCAGAGAATCGGCACCCAAATCATCTTCAAAGGACTTCTCCAGAGTAATCAGCTCCGGCTCGATCTTCAGTACGCTGGCAATGATCTCTTGAATTTTTTCGAATTCCATCTCGCCACCTCCTTACATTCTCTTTTTTTAAGCGGTCTTTTCCACTCCGCCTTTCCTTTTGGTCCGGCCAGATCGGTTGCCGCTGCCTATATAGGAAGCTTCGCATTTAAGCTCCGCCTGATGTCTTCCCTCTTATTTCCCTGCGGGTCTTCTCATAATATTGACTCAAATTTTTCTGTTATACGCTGTTCTTTAAAGGCAATGCACTGTAAGATAGAATTGCAGATTTCCTTTGCTTTGGAACTTCCGTGGGTCTTTACCACCAGGCCGTTCAGCCCCAAAAGCGGTGCTCCGCCGTATTCGCTGGCGTCCAGCTTTTTCAAGGTTTTCTTCAGCGCCGGTTTTACCAGCAGCGCTCCCAGCTTGGAACGGAAACTGCTCATCATGCTTTCTTTGATCATCCCAACCAAGGCCCCGGCTGTGCCCTCGTAAAGCTTCAGGATTACATTTCCGGTAAACGCTTCACAGACAATAACATCCGCATAGCCATTCGGGATCTCCCGCGCCTCAACGCTGCCGATAAAATTGATATCCTGGCATTCTTTTAAAAGCGGGTAAGTCTCCTTGACCAGCGCATTTCCCTTTTCTTCCTCCACCCCCACATTGACGATGGCCACACGGGGAGCTTTCAAGCCCATCACATGCTCCATATAGAGGGAACCCATCCGGGCAAACTGGATCAAATGACTGCTGCGGGCGTCCACATTGGCGCCGCTGTCAATCAAGAGGGAGACCCCTTTTGTGGTTGGAATCAAGGTTGCGATGGGCGTCCGGTCAATCCCGCGGATCCGGCCGACCACCAGCTGGCCGCCCACCAGGACTGCGCCGGTGCTGCCCGCAGAGACAAAAGCGTCCGCCTTCCCCTCCCGCACCAGCTTTTCCCCGACTACAATGGAGGAATCTTTTTTCCGGCGGATCGCATGGACCGGAGGTTCTCCGGTTTCAATCACTTCTGTGGCGTTTACCACGGTTAGACGTTCCTTGTCATAAGAATACGCCGCCAGTTCCTTTTTTACCACTTCTTCCTGCCCAACCAGAAAAACCTGGATCTTTTCGCTTTTATTTAATGCTTCCACCGCGCCTTTGACGATTTCTCCCGGCGCATTGTCACCGCCCATGGCATCCACGGCGACTCTTGTTCTTTCTTCCATCTGTCACTCCTAACCGGGACACGGTCCGTCTCCCAATTCTTCTATAAACTATACTAGATTCATGGACAGAAATCAATGGGTTTCTTCTAAGAATTCCCGCTTTTTCTTTTTCCTGCTTTCATTGACGGATAGGGATTCTCCTTTTATAATAGGATTGTCCCAGATCATTTGGAAACAGTTTCCATTCTTCAAAAAGGGTGGGACTTCTGGTATAAAAGAGAGGAGTAATCCATGAAACTCATTCCTTTTGGCGCCAGCGGACTGTCGGTCCCCGCCATTGCGGCCGGCTGTATGCGGATCAACGCAGTAACCAAAAAAGAAGCCGGCCGGCTGATTCACACCGCACTCGATGCCGGAGTCAATTTTTTCGACCATGCGGCGGTCTACGGAAAAGAAGCCGGCGAATGCGAGTCCATTTTCGGCAGCTTACTAACCCCTTCTCTGCGAGAGCAGATGATCTTGCAGACCAAGTGCGGCATCCACAAAAATACCGGCGTCTATGACTTTTCCAAGGAGCATATTCTAAAAAGCGCGGAGGACAGTTTACGGCGCCTTCACACCGACTATCTGGATGTGCTGCTTCTCCACCGCCCGGACGCTTTGATGGAGCCGGAAGAAATCGCCGAGGCCTTTGACCGTCTGCACCGGAGCGGCAAAGTACGCTTTTTCGGCGTATCCAATCAAAATACCATGCAGATGGCTCTCCTGGAAAAATACCTGCGCCAGCCCTTAATCACCAACCAGCTCCAGGTCAGCATTGCCCATCCGGCAATCATCGCCCAAGGCATGAATGTCAACACGATGAAGCCCTATGCGCCGGACCGGGACGGCGGCGTTCTAAATTACTGCCGTCTGAAAGATATCACGATTCAGGCCTGGTCCCCCTTCCAATACGGCTTCTTCGGCGGCGTCTTTTTCGACCGGGAGCGCTTCCCCAAGCTCAATGAAGCCATTGACCGGATCGCCGAAACACACCATACCTCCAACACGGCGGTAGCCACAGCCTGGATTCTCCGGCACCCGGCGCAGATGCAGGTGATCTCCGGTACGATGAAGCCGGAACGCTTTTTGGCTATGTGCCAGGCGACGGACTTTGTTTTAAGCCGGGAAGAATGGTATGAGCTCTATTATCTCGGCGCAGAAATTTACGAGGCGTCTCAGCCGCCCCGGCCATAGGCTGCGCAAAACAAAAAACTCCTGGAGAAAACACGGCATTTTTTGATCCGCCTTTCTCTCCGGGAGTTTTCTTTTATCTTTTCTCTTCCCGAATTTTTAATATCACTCTGGTGATAAAGCATTTTTTCTCGAAGTCAAAGCAAAACTGGGCTACGCCTCCGCACTGTTTCGCCGCATGCTCCACGCTTTTTAATCCATTTCCCCCTTCCTGCCGGGAGGACTGAAAAGCTCCGGCCGGTTGAAAACCACTCCGCTCCCGCCCGTCCGGAGCAGTCCATACCTTCTGGCAGCTGTTTTCCAGCAGCAGACCAACCTGATTTTTTACGAGGCCCATCTTGAGAGAAATATATTTAGATCCTTCCACTTTCCGGCAGGCTATGATAGCATTTTCGAGACAATTACCTAAAACCACGGTCATGTCCGCCAAATCCACCGGGCATTGGTCCAGCTTTACTCGGATCTCACAGTGGATTCCTTCTCCCCTTGCAATTCCCACATAATACTGCAGCAGCGCATTGACCGCCGCATCCTGGCAGAACACTTCCCGTTCCTCCCACTCGCTCTCGACTCCCCGCTCTCGGAGATACTGTTTGGCCTCCTCCACCCGTCCATCGGTCAAAAGCTGCTCCAGCAATCGTCTCTCATGACGAATATCGTGGCGGATCCGCTTCATCGACGCGATATCCTCTTTAATATTCTGATACTGGATCGCCTGAATTTGAATCTGACTCCGGTAGTCGCTCCTCTCTTTGATCCGCCTGACTTCCCGAAATAAAATCCAGTAAGCGGCGCCCAGACAAAAATTCACGACAATCAACGCCAACGCACAGAAATAATATTCTCTGCGGCTGAATTCTTCCTGAAAGAAGCCGGTCTGAACCGTGATCTGCACCAAATAAAAATAATAAACTCCCGTCAGAAGAACAATCAAAGAAAACCCGCTGTGCAGCTCTTTGGGCCCGATTGCTTTGAGATAGGGAAACACATACACCCGGACCAGATAATAAGCTCCGGGTGACAAAATAAGGGCAACCAAGAAATATAAAAGGACAATGCCCTTCCGGTAATAAACGCCGCCGCTGTGCAGCCAGACTCCCGGCAGCAAAACCCTGGAAAAATTGACAGATAAAAATGACAGAGAATAGAAATACAGGGCGAAACAGTAGACGAGAAGCTTCCTCAAGAGAGGCCCCCGGATTACTAAACTCTGAAACAGCAAACAAGACGCGGCAAAACAGACCATATAAGAAATGGCCACAATCGAGGTTTCCGAGGACTGGGATCCGATTTCTTGTCCGATCCAGGCTACCCCTGCGGCAGCGGCTCCAACCAAAGCAGAAAGAATACACCAAGCCACCCCTTTGGGGATACGATATTCTTCACGGGAATAGGGAAAGAAGCAGAGGAAAACCCCAGGCATCATCTGAAGCAGAAAACCCAAACAATCCCAAAGCCAAATTTTCATTTTCCTGCTCCTTTTTCCTCAATCTGATTAAAAACATAATCCTGATACCGGCGTACGATTTCTCCCCGCATCCCGCGGCTCAACAGGACTTTTCGTCCATCCTCCAGCAAGCAGAAACTGGTCTGCATATCTTTAATATAATCCATATTCACGACCAGTCCCCTGGAAATGGTCAAAAACCGTTCATCTAGCTCCGGAGTCAGCGCCGACAAGGGACTAGAGGCATAAAGCATTCCGTTCCGGGTAATCAGATCTGTCTTATTATGCCGGCTTTGAAGATAGCAGAGGATCGAAAGATCCACCCGCATCTCCTGTCTTCCGGATTTAAAATGCAGATACTTCCGCTTTTGTTTTTGCCTCAAGCGGCAAGCCACCTCCCGAAGCTGGCCAGCCTCAACCGGCTTCATCAGATAATGCACGGCTCTCAGTGAAAATGCTTCCACGGCAAATTCCCGGCTCATCGTGACAAACACAATCTCCGCGTCCGGATCGATCTTTTTGATTTCTTCAGCTGCCTCAATCCCAAGCATCCCCGGAAGATAGACATCAAAAAAATACAGATCAAAACGTTCCCCGTTTTCTGCCGCCTGAATCACAGCCTCCCCCTCTCCAAAGCAGGCCGTTATACTTTCTTCTCCCCATACTTCCCGTATTCCCGAAAGAATGATCTTCCGCTCCAGATCGTCATCTTCACAGACGGCTATCCGCATTCCCCTTATCCTCCTGTAAACAAAAATGCACAGCAGAAGAAGGTGTAGTGTACTACACCCTGTCCCGCTGCGCAGTATCTCCCGGCTCTTTACCGGAAACAATCGCATCTGTTCCCCTGATGAAATAGCTTTCGGCATCCCCCCGCCGGAAAATCTCTGCTCTTTTTTTCGGCTTAAGCCCTGTCACGCGGGCGGCTCCGGTTTTCTGCGCCCTCAGAAAAATCCATTCCGCCTTCCCCCTCAATATACCACAAAAAACAGGAAAGGGGATTCGCCTTTCAGCCCGTCTGGATACCGCTCAGCCGTTTTTCTTATTCCACTGCCGGTCGATTCCTCCAAAATTGTCCTGCCACGAAATATCGATCCCATCCGCTCCTGCGTTTACAGGAAGAATACTGTAGCCGGAATCGCTCAGATCGTCTGGATTCCAATGGTCCAGCAGGACATACCATTTTCCTCCCTGCGAAAAGGTACAGGCCGCCTGTCCGCCAAAGGTCTTCCTCCGGCCTTCTCCGCGGCAGGGATTGTCCGTCAGCCGCCACCTGCCCCAGATGGATTCCGCTTCTGCGCAGAGCATCGGATTGGGATCCCAGCCCGTGCATCCGGAAGTAAGCAAATAATAGCGGCCTCCCTCCTTGATCACGGCCGGAGCCTCCCGGTACTGGCCGCAGAGGATGCTCTTTTCCCTTCCGGTAAAGCCAGTATAAGAATGATCCAACTCGGAAATCAGCAGCGTGCTGTTCCCATCGGAGCTGGAAATCAGATAGGCCAAGCCTCCCTCATCGGCAAATACCGTCATGTCCCTGCTCTCCCGCATCCCGCCCGGACGGACGCTTCCCAGATAGCGAAACGGCCCCGTAGGTGAGTCGGAATCCGCCACCCCCAGCCGGGCGTAGGAGTAGTCCGCGCTGTCCAGATGAAACCACAGCACAAACCGTTCTGTTTTGGGATTCCACAGAACACTGGGGCGCTCTCCCACCCGGTCCGGCCCCAGCTCATGGCCGGGCTTTGATACCGCGGAAAGAATCCGGCCTTCGTTTTTCCATTCCAGCAAATTCCGGGAAGAATAGCAGGAAAATCCCAGAAAATCAACGCGGCCGTCTCTGGTCTTTGTCCCTTTATCCTCCCCGTACCAGTAGAAAATCCCCTTATGAAAAAGGATACAGCCTCCATGAGCCTGTATCCTTTTTCCATCCTGGTCCAGCCAGCAGGTTCCGTTCTTCACGAGCGGTAACCGTCCGGATTTAAGGACTGCCATCTCCAGGAGTCTTCGCACATTTCTTCAATCCCGCGCTGCGCAACCCACCCCAGCTCTTTCTTCGCCTTGGAAGGATCCGCATAACAGGTGGCAATATCGCCGGCCCGGCGGGGTTTGATCTCGTAGGGAACCGTTCTTCCGCAGGCCTTCTCATAAGCTTTTACTACCTGGAGCACGCTGTAGCCATTACCGGTTCCCAGGTTATAAATGCTGACCCCTTCCCGGTCTTTTAGCTTTTTAATAGCCTTCACATGTCCCAGCGCCAAGTCCACCACGTGGATATAGTCCCGCACACCGGTTCCGTCCGGAGTGTCATAGTCATTTCCGAATACGCCGAGGCAGGAAAGCTTCCCCACTGCGACCTGAGCAATGTAAGGCACCAGATTGTTCGGAATCCCCTTCGGGTCCTCGCCGATCTTCCCGCTCTTATGCGCACCGATCGGATTAAAGTAGCGGAGCAAAATCACATTCCACTCCGGATCTGCCCGGTGCAGGTCGGTAAGGATCTGCTCCAGCATTCCTTTGGTCTGGCCATAGGGATTGGTGATCTCGCCCTTGGGGCATTCCTCTGTGATCGGCACAAAGGCAGGATTGCCGTATACCGTTGCCGAAGAGCTGAAAACAATATCCTTGACACCGTGATTTCTCATGACGTCGCAGAGAATCAGCGTGCCGGTCAGATTGTTGTAATAATACTCCAACGGCTTTTCAACGGATTCACCGACTGCCTTGAGCCCTGCGAAATGTATAACCGCATCGATCTTTTCCGCATCAAAAATCCGGTTCAACGCCTCTCGGTCCAGCAGGTCGTTCTCGTAGAAAGTCAGCTTTTTCCCGGTAATCTCTTCGACCCGGTCAATCGCTTTTTTGCTGGAATTGCACAGATTATCGACGACAACCACTTCATAACCTTCGTTCAACAGTTCTACACAAGTGTGGCTTCCGATATAACCGGCGCCGCCCGTTACTAAAATCGCCATGGGTATCTCCTCCTTATTGCTTGCTGCACCGTGCGACAATGGCCTCCATCTCCTGCCATTTTTCTTCCATGTCGGCCACCAGCTTCAACTGAGTCCGGCAGCGGTCCAGATTGTGATTTTCACGGTGTATTTTAAAATATGAATCTCCCAGCAGATAATCGGTCAGGAACCGCATGCCGCATTCCAGAGTCATCAGTTTCGCCCCGGTCGCCAGCATGGAAATCTCCGCCTCCGTCAGGCTGCCGCCGCAGCCCGCAAGGAAACCGCGGACATAGACTTCAAACAGTTCCAGATCACAGGACACCTTAGAAAGATCCGTCTCATCTTCGGCCGCTGTGCTGGCCCCGAAGCGGATGGAATCTCCAAAATCATTGAGCACAAGACCCGGCATCACCGTGTCCAGATCAATGACGCAGATGCCTTTCCCGGTCGCATTATCGATCAGGATATTGTTCAGCTTTGTGTCATTGTGCGTTACCCGCAGGGGCAGCTCCCCTCTCGCCAGCTTGTCGCAGAGGATATGGGTTTCCGCTTCTCTCGCCTCGATAAACCGGATTTCCGGCTCCGCGGACTGGGCTCTGGAGAGAGGATCCAATTTGACGGCTTCCTGGAATTTTGCATACCGGTCCACGGTATTGTGGAAGTTCGGGATGGTCTCATGCAGGATCTGAGCCGGAAAATCTGAAAGCAGCCGCTGAAAGTTGCCGAAGGAAACAGCGCTTTGATAAAAATCATCCTGTTTTTCCACCCGGTCAAAGCTGGTCGTCCCCTCCACAAACAGATAAATTCTCCAATAAGATCCGTCCTGGCTCTTGTAATAGCTTTTTCCGTCTCTGGCTGGCACAATATTCAGCGTCTCCCGCTCCGGATCCCCGCCTTTTTCTATGATTTTTTTCCGCAGAAACGAAGTCACGTTAACAATGTTCTCCATCAGACCCACCGGGTTCGTGAAGATGCTGTCGTTCATCCGCTGTAAGATATAGCGGCGGGTTCCGCCGGACTGCCGCATCACAAGACGGTAGGTATCATTGATGTGTCCGCTTCCATAAGGATAAACGTCCTCCACCGTCCCGTCAAGTAAAAAATTCCCAATCACCTGCAATAACGTTTCTTTTTGATCTATCATCGTTGCTCCCACAGCTTTTCCGGGTACAGCCCTTTTTCTTTCAGCGCGCGGATGGCACGCACCACCGTTTCTTTATCCTCCCGGTAGGTTACCCCATACCAACGGTCGTAGGAGTGCAGAACCTCCACGGAAGCTTTCCCCTCCTTCAGCAGCGCCTCCACGGCAGAGGGAAGAAAATATTCACATTTCAGAGGATTTTTCTCCAGATTCTCCGAGAGAAACTTCGGAAATCCTTCCTCCAAAGCCGCAAAAATCCTGGGTGTGAACCCCCAAAGGTTCATGGACACGGTGCTTCCCGCCGGGATCGGAATCCAGGTCGCCCCGCCGTCTTCTGTGTAGGCCGCGCCATTTTCCTTCTTTTCAATCTGCGTTCTCTCATGGATTTCGACCAGGCGGCCGGAGGCATCTGTCACACAGACGCCCCTTGCCACATGCCCGTAATCGGTCAGCGTATTTTCCAGGACATAGCCGACCATCGCGAAACGGTCCTCCTCGGATGAATTCTCCAAAAATTGATAGATCGTCCGGAATGCGCCGGCTCCATAAAAGTCGTCTGCATTGATCAGAGCAAACGGTCCGTCCACCAATTCCTTGCAGCTCAGCACGGCCTGCCCGGTCCCCCAAGGCTTTTTCCGCCCTTCCGGAACGAAAAATCCTTCCGGCAAGTCCGTGAGGTCCTGATAGGCATATACCGCCTCCACCTGTTTGCCGATCCGGTTCCCGATTACTTCCATAAAATCAGCTTCGTTTTCCTTTTTGATGATAAACACAACTTTTTCAAAGCCGGCGCGAACCGCATCATAGATGGAATAATCAATGATCAGGTTTCCATGCTCATCCATCGGATCAATCTGTTTCAGACCACCATACCGGCTGCCCATTCCGGCCGCCATAATCACAAGCACTGGCTTTTTCATGTCCTTATCCTTTCACACCGCCGCCGGTAACTCCGGCGATAATCTTATCCGACAGGAAGATATAGAGCAGAAAGGTCGGCAGGAATACGATGACAACCCCGGCAAACAGTCCGCCGTAATTTCCAGTGGTCTGCATCGCCTGCACCAACTGCATCAAGCCTACGCCGACCGGCGTCAGATCCTCGCTGCTGGCGAAAATCAACGCCATAAAGAATTCATTCCACACGGCCAGGAAGTTAAAGATCGTAACCGTGATCAGAGCCGGCTGGACCAGAGGGAACATGATCTTCCAGAAGGTCTTCATCGGCGAGCAGCCGTCGATGGCGGCAGCCTCCTCATAGGCCTTGGAGAGTGTGGAGAAAAAGCCCAGCAGGTACGTGGTCGTGAACGGGACGTTGATACAGATATAAAGGAAAATCAACAGCCCCCGGCCGGAAATCTGGTACGTACTCGTCAGAGCAAAAATCGGCATGATGATCATGATCGCAGGAACGCTCATCGCCACCACAAAACCGGTCTTGATCAGCCGGTTGCAGATAAACTTGAACCGGGACAGGACATAGGCGGCCGGAGCGGAGATCGCGATGATCAGCACACAGGACACGATCGCATAAAGAAGGGAGTTCATAAAGAACTTGGATACATTGTAGGATCCCCAGGCCAGCGCATAGTTCTCGAAATGGAAACCAGACTGGAACTGTAACACAGCGCCCTGGCTGATCTCCTTAGAGGTAGAGAGGCTGGCAGCTAAAATCCATCCGACCATCACGACCGTAAAAACGATCCAGATCAGCAGGACGAGATAACCTGGAAGCAGCTTAATCTCTTTTTTCAGGTTGAACGGCTCACGGTATTTCTTTGCTTTTGCTTTTGCCATATCGCCACCCCCTTAATATTCGATGTCTTCATCTTTAATCAGCTTATTAAAGACGAAGTAGATGATCACCACGCAGAGACACAAGGTAACGCCCACCGCGGCGCCCTGTCCGGCATCCCGGTGTACCACGCCCTTGGTTCCGAATACGATATCGTACAGGTAAACCACCGGTGCAATGGTGGTTGCCTCGGTATCCACCGGTGAGAACATCTTTGACCACACAAAGAAAGTAATCGTATTTACGCTCCAAAACGTGATGTTGGTCTTAAACACGCTCTTTAAAAGAGGCATGGTGATGTGGGTAAACTGCTGTAATTTTCCGGCGCCGTCGATCGTGGCCGCCTCATAGATGTCCTTGGGAATCCGTTCGATTCCACTCAGGAAAATCAGCATGTAATATCCTACCGCGCCAAACATGAAGGCGATCAGCATCGACCAGAACTTCATATTACTTCCGAGCCAGTTCACCTTATCCAAGCCCAGACCGTCCAGCACCGTATTCAGGAGACCATACTTCTTGCTGAAAATGTAGTAGATCCACATCGTGGCCAGAGCGACCGCGCTGATGACGTTCGGCAGATAGATCGCCGCGCGGAAAAAGTTTTTGAACCGGATGCCGCTGGTTAGAATAACGGCAAAAAGAAGCGACAATGCCAAAACAACCGCGCCGCCCACCAGCCAGATCTTCAGCATGTTCAGCATCGAGGTCTGCCAGGAACTGCTGTTAAACATCGTAATGTAATTGTTAAATCCGTAAAAAGTCCATTCCGACGTGGAGGCGGTCACGCTCTCCACCTGGAAAAAGCTCATGATCAGGGTCCGCAGCACCGGATATAAGAACACGGCCACAAAGGTAAACACCGCCGGAGCCAGGAAACAGACGATCATAGTCTTGTTTTTCTTCATCCTCATCCCTCCTAAAGAAGAGTGCACATCCATAGCGGAGCCCTCTTTGCCCGATCCGAATCCCGTCAAAACTTCGTATCGGGCAAAGAGGCAGTGGCACCGCATACACGGTGCCACCACGTTACGGTCTACTTTGTTTTATTTTTCTTATTGGTAGAGAGCATCCATGGCTTCCAGGAACTCATCCGCCGTCTCATACTCGCCTTCGAACAGCTTCTGCAGGGTGGTCTTACGGCCAGCCTTTACATCGCTGTTTACATTCAGGCCCATGTTCCACTCATATACATCCGTCAGGGTAGAAAAGGCATTCTGGCAAGCTTTCAGCATTTCCGGATAGTTGGTATTGGTCGTATCGGCCGGAAGAACCTGGCAGTCGTCAGAGAATTTCTGATCCCACTCACCCTTTACCAGCATCATGATGAAATCGAAAGCTTCCTGTCCGTTCTCGGAGTAAGCCGGAATCGCAAAGGCCTGGCCGCCGATGTTGGCAACCGTGTTGGGATCCTTGCCGCCGTCTACGGACGGATAGTTGAACATCCCCCAGTCAAGGGTCGTGCCGGTATTGTTGGCGATTTCAGCCGGAAGCCAGGAAGCGTTGACGCACATCGCCACGTTCTCGGTCAGGCCCATCTCATTTTCGCTGGCCGGATAAGCGCCAGGGGCGTTCTCTTCCAGATAACCTTTTTCTACCAGAGTCAGCATATCCTCGGTGGCCTTCTTCGCTTCTGCGCTCTGCGCCCAGCCGCCGTTCTTGCTCAGCTCTTTTACGGCATCCTCGCCCATATAGCGGGCCAGATGATAGCCGTACAGATACTCTACATATGCGTCGTCCAGAGCAAGGGGCTCGATGCCGGCATCTTTCAGTTTCTGGCAGGCATCCAGGAACTCAGCCCAAGTCTGCGGTTCGCTGGTGATTCCTGCTTTTTCAAACAGAGCTTTGTTATAAAATACGCCGGAGGTGTAAGGCTGATATACGATACCCTTCAGAGATCCGGCCCAGCCGCGGATGGCGGCAGGCAGAGCGGCAACTACCGTCTCCTCATAGTTAGCTGCTTTTGCCATCTCTTCCAGATCCATGCAGAGGCTTGCATACTGCTCGCCGACGCGCTGGAAATCTTCATCAAAAAGGTCGATCTGGGTGTTGGCTTCCAGAGCTGTCTGAATGACCTTGTTAATGTCGCGGCCCTTCCACTCGATCTGGATCTTGTTTCCGGTCTTCGCTTCATAAGCAGCAGCCGCTTCCTGGATCACTTTGGCCTGGGGTTCGGTGGAACTCCACATGGACCAGTAAATCAAGGTCTTTCCGCCTTCGGAAGTGCCGACGGTCGTAGCCGCATCCGTGCCTGCTGCCGCAGCCGTGGTAGCTTCCGCCGTCGTCTTCTCGGCGTCCGTGGCCGCTGCCGTTGTCGTCGGGTCGGAACTGCTTCCGCAGCTTGCCATCATCGTGGCAACCATAACTGCGCTCAGAGCTACGCCCATCCATTTTTTCATTTTCATGATGTTTTCCTCCCATCTGAATTATGGGGATTTTTCCCCTTTGTTTGCGGCTTTCCTTCCCTACTGAAAGCCACTCCCATTGAGACTATTATAGTATGGTCCTCTCAAAAAATCTTTATCCAATTTCCTCTCGTTTTTGCACGATCAGGTTGAATTGTTTGCAGTTTTTTTTGGCACATTATTTTTTTGCTGTTTTTTGGTAATCCTATTCTGTTGTTCTTCGGCTATTTTTATTGGTCTATTCTCATTTTAATTTAATATCATCTTATAATATCTGATTTTTCCACTTCACGCAACCGCTTTCCGACTATAGCAAAACTACGTTTTTTCACTATCCGCCTCTTTTTTTGCACAATCTCTTTTTCTTCTTTTGTTTTTTGTCCGATTGATTTATAATATAAACACGATTAGCCATGAAACATTCCGATGCAGCGTTCAAAAGAGCCTTTGAGCTTAGCATAGTCGTTTGAAAGGCGGTGAAATTCTATGGAGTTTCAAAATGTCACCCTAAAAACCGATATCTCTGTGGACCGGATCTACTCGATCCACTATTTTGAATATACCAGCGACTTTTCTTTCCCCGGTGAATCCCATGACTTTTGGGAATTTCTCTATGTGGATAAAGGCGAGGTCGATGTGGTGGCCGGAGAACATCACCTGTCTCTCGGCCGCGGTGAAATCATTTTTCACAAACCCAACGAGTTTCACAGCGTTCGTGCAAACGGAAGAACCGCCCCGAATCTGGTTGTGATCTCGTTCGAATGCGTTTCTCCCTATATGGGCTTTTTCTGCAACAGGGTCTTCCCCATTGATGAAATTGAACATCACCTGATGTCTCAGATCATCAAAGAAGCTACCAGCTGCTTTGTCCCGCCGCTGAATGACCCTTATAAGAATACATTGGTGAGACGGGAAGGCGCTCCATTTGGAAGCGAACAGTTGATCAAGCTCCATCTGGAAAATATGCTGATCAATATGATTCGCCGATGCAGCGCCCAGAAGCCGAACCGCGCCCCTGTCAACAAGTCCATCAAGCAAAAAAGCGACGAAATTCTGTTTCAAAATATATTAAACTATCTGGAAGGCCATCTCTATATGCAGCTGACCATTGAAAAGATCTGCAAAGACAACCTGGTCGGCCGCTCCCAGCTCCAAAAACTCTTCCGGGAAAAGACAGGCTGCGGAATCATCGACTATTTTTCCCGTCTGAAAATCGAGGCGGCCAAACAGATGATCCGGGAAAACCATCTGAATTTCACACAGATCTCCGACAGCCTCGGTTTTTCATCCATTCACTATTTTTCCCGGCAATTTAAGAAGATCTCCGGTATGACCCCCTCGGAGTATTCTTCCTCAATCAAATATCTATCTCAGAAGGAATAGGAAGAAAAGGAGCCTGAACATGAAAAAGCAGCCCAATATTATATTTTATTTTTCCGATCAGCAACGTTTTGACACCGCCGGATGCTACGGCCAAAAACTTCCGGTCACCCCTCGCCTTGACGAGCTGGCTGAAGAAGGCGCGCTGTTTACCAATGCGTTTACCTGTCAGCCGGTCTGCGGTCCCGCCCGCGCCTGCCTCCAAACCGGACAATACGCCGCGCAGCTTGGATGCTATCGGAATGCCATCGCGCTGCCGCAGAATGTAAAAAATCTTGCCACCTGTTTAAAAGAAGCCGGTTACGAAACCGGTTACGTCGGAAAATGGCACCTGGCCTCCACTTTGGGAAACTCCCACGAAATGCTGGAGCCGGAAGCCGATTTTGAAGCCAGAGCAATCCCGGAAGACCGGCGGGGCGGCTATACCGACTACTGGGTTGCCGCCGACGTGCTGGAAGCCACATCCCATGGATACGGCGGCCGGCTGTTCGACGCCCAAAACCGGGAAGTTCTCTTCGACGGCTATCGGACCGACGCGGTGACGGATCATGCGCTGGACTTTTTGAGATCCCGAAGCGGAGAAAAGCCATTTTTCCTCTTTCTCTCCCATCTGGAGCCCCACCATCAAAATGATCACGACCGATTTGAAGGACCCGAAGGCTGCCGCCAGAAGTTTGCCGGTTTTGAAGCGCCGAAGGATCTGGAAAACGCCCCCGGCGACTGGAACGCCAACTGGAGGGAACAGTACCCGGACTACCTGGGCTGCTGCCGGAAAATCGACGAAAACCTGGGCAGACTGATTGATGCGCTGAAGGAAACCGGACACGATGAGGACACGGTGGTGATCTTCACCAGCGACCATGGTTCTCATTTCCGGACCCGCTGTATGGAATACAAGCGTTCCTGCCATGAAGACAGCATACACGTTCCGCTTGTCATCTGGAACGGCCCCTTTGAAAAAGGACGGCGCTATGAGGATCTGGTAAGCCTGATCGATCTGCCGCCGACGATCCTTTCGATTGCCGGGGCGGCCATCCCGGAGACCATGCAGGGACGGCCGCTGACAGACCTCTTGGCAGAAGGCGCCTCATGGCAACAGGAGGTGTTTCTTCAAATCAGCGAAAGTCAGGTCGGCCGGGCGATCCGCACGGACCGGTACAAGTATTCGGTGCGGGCTTACGATAAAAATCCCTGGCTGGATTCCGGCAGCGGCGTTTACCACGAAGAATATCTCTATGATCTGGAATCCGATCCCTATGAATGCAGTAATCTGGTGCGGGATCCCGCGTATGAGAAGGTCAAAAAAGAATTGAGGGAACGTCTGATCCTCCGGATGACGGCGGCCGGGGAAAACGCTCCGGAAATTCTACCCGCTCTTCCCCCTTCCACCGTGGATTTGGGGTTAAATGGAACGCTGGGAGACTTTTTTTCCAACGAGAGGAGCCGGGATCTGGCGGAAAAACATTTTGGAGAATGGAAAAAAGATCCGCGCTTTCCCCAATGGCGCCGGCTGACTTTAAATGAGCTCTTGGCTCAGAATCCAAAGGAAATGCAAAAAAACCGGATCCAGGCCTTTTTGCAGGACTGGATCCGGCGGAATCTGGGGGAGATTTAATAAATATTTGCCGCCTTTTGGACTAGGCTCTCCATCAATGCCTGCATCTTCCGGATGGGTAAACCGGCTTAAAAACTGGAATAGCCCGGCACCGAACCTTTCAAGTCCATCAGTCCGCGGTGCTTGTAAAACTGCCAGGCCGATATCCCAGTAAGACACATCCTGGGCCGAAGCCCAAAGATCGGAAAAGCCCCTTAACGCCGTAGAGCAAACCGGGTGGATCAACGTTCCATCTTCCCCATAGCTTGCGGCCAGCTCGGTAGGATCAATATAGCTTCCGTCCTGCTTAAAGCTTTCTGATCTTTTTTCTAGTTCCGCTGCCGTCTTGTCTTCACTTTACCGCATTGGCAGCCAAGGTTTTCTCTTTGCTGCGCAACAGCCTGCACGTTCCCATAAATCTTCAATTTGCTGCCCCGCTCTCCGTCTCATAGGGCCAATCTACGATTCCTCCGAAATCATAAATGTGCCGGTATCCCAGACTCGCCAGTTTGTCCGAGGCCTGTTTGCTGCGGACTCCGGTACGGCAGTGGATTAACAAAACGGCGTCGAGATCGGGCAGCGCTTCCGGTTGCCCCTCTTTGATCGACTCATTGGGGACCAGAATCGCTCCGGGGATATGCTTCTGTTCATACTCTTCTGCGGTCCGGACGTCTACGACGGTCACGCCGCCTTCCTCCATCATCTTCTTCGCTTCATCCGCGGTGATCTTGTGGCAGGGATCTTCCTTTGCATTTGCGTACCCTAAGGGGCAGACCCTGTGCATCCTTAGCGGAGCGTTTATTGTTTCATAGGGAATTCCAAAGGAATTTCCTATGAAACAATAAAACGGCGTCTCTGTCAAAGAGACGCCGCCATGTTCTTCCCGCCGAAAAATCCGCCGGATATGGGTTCGAATTCAAGATTAAAAGTTTAAAGGCTGAGCCCCCGTTTCCCTGATTTGTTTCCACAAAATCTCGGCGGCGTCCAGCTTCACGATTTCTGTTTTTCCGTCGCCGTCGGTTACGGCCGTGACCTGGGGCTCATTGGAATTATTCACCACCGCGTATTTCCCGGCGGCCGGATAGGCGTGTACTTCGCATTTCATGTTATCCGCGCTCCAAAGAGAATACCGGTCTTCTTTTGCCGCCGCATAAAAGAGGCTGCGCATCAAAAGACGTGTGTTCTCGCAGCTGTAGGGAAGGCCCGCAAGATAAACGCCGCGGCCTTTTCCGTAAGAATGAGCGGCCACATGCACTTCTCCGTTGGAATATTCTACGATCTCCGTGTCTTCCCCCAAAGCATAGACGTTTTTCATGCTCTCGCCAAAATCAAAACCAGAAGTCCGGTCTTCGGTCAGGAAATGACGGTCCAGCTGCTTGGTAAAATACTTATCCGTCGATAACGTAAAGCCCTGTTCTTTATCCACGCCGAACACATCGGCCAGCTGGAAGAAACGTCCGCCCTTCTGGTACGCCGTCGGCTCTCCGATTCCAACCAGCCCGCCTCCCTGGTAAACCCAGCGGCGGATTTCCGTCACCAATTTCTCGTCATTCCACTCTTCCCCTCCGGAAAAAGCGGTTCCTGCGTCGCCTGCATTGATGATCACGTCCACATCGGACGGAACGCCGTGTTCCCGCACATCGTCAAAACTCAGAAAGGCAACATCCACACTGGCGCCGCTCAAAGCCTCCAGGATTCCCAGATAGGAATAAATCTGCTTATACCAAAGCGCATGGGCTACCATATAAGTCTGCCAGGACCGCAATTTCCCCCAGGAATTCAGAATCGCCACTTTCAGTCCGCTGTAAGGGGTGATCCCGTGGATCGTATCATAAATATCCCGGAACTCATCTGCAATTTTTTCGATGCAGTCCACAAAAGAGGGGAATTGATAGGCCAAACTCAGATAGCCGCCGTATCCGATTCGGTCCACCGGCTTCCGGAGGATCGCACGCCTGGCGCAGATCCAGTTTTCCACCGCCTCCACGCAGGGATCGTTTCCTTCATAAAAGGTATCCGGGAAGAAATAAGGAAGGAACCGGCCTTCCGTATATTTGACGCCAGGAATATCCGCGATCAGCCGAAGCGTGGCGCCGCCTCCAACGCTGCCCACCACTGCGTCCAGGCCGATTTCCGAAAAATAAGGGCCGTAAGGTTCGGTGCCGATCCAGTTGTCGCCGAGGAACATCATCGCCTCCCGGCCGGCCGCATGGACCAGTTCCACCAGTTCTTTCGCCTTGCCCGCCACAAAACGCTGAATGAAATCCATATAGTCACGGTAAGCCTTGGTCGGCACACGGAACGTGGAATTGTAATAGCCGTTATCTACGATATCCTCCGGGCGCAGCGCATAGCCGTATTCCGTCTCAAAGTCCTCCAACGCTTTTACAGATACTGTAGCGCCGTAGCCAAACCAATCCACGAATTTTTCTTTGGCTTCCTGATTAAACACCAGGGTAAAATGGTAAAAGAACGTGGTAAAACGAACCACATCCGTAGAAGGGTTTTCCTTCAGCCACTGAACCAGATACTCCTTGGCAAACTCCCAGGAAGCCGGCTGGCGCACATCGAAAGGAATTTCATGGGGTTTATCCCCCCAATTATTCGTAATATGGTTATACATCTGAGTCGGATCCCAGATGGCATAGACCAGGAAAGAGACCGTATATTCATGGAAGGGGACCGCATGATCCACAATCACACGGCTGGCTTTTTGATCCAGACTCCACTGACCGGCAGGCACCACTTGGCCGGTCGTGCGGTCAATGACCTCCCACCACCGTTTCGCATCATGGTGATAATCCGGCACCACCTGCTGGAGATAGTAACCGTCCATAAAATCAATGGAAAGGGACTCCGACACGGCTGTGTTTCGTTTCGACATCAGATAAAGCTGCTGGCACTCATCCATGTGTTCTTCCGCAAACTCATTATGGCCCCTCGCGACAAAATAAGTGGTATAGATCTTCGCATCCAGGGATTTGACCTCGTCATCCAGCTTGGTCCCGTCGCTGTCGCGCAGTGCGTCGGCTCCCCACCGCTTTAGCATCTCTTTGGTCTGCTCCAGGAAATTGGATTCGCTGGGCAGGGTTAAACGGCCTTTCGTCTTTGACATGCCGCGTCCTCCTTACTTTTTATTTGCACATTTGGTTCTCTGGTGTATCCGATTGTTGTACCCATCAAAAAAGCCGAATTCTAATTTTATTTGTTTTTTCAGGGCTTCTTTGATGCAAGTATATAAAAAAAACAGGCGGAACGCAAGGGCACAATCCGCATTTTTTTTATACTATTGCTTCAAATTCTGCCTGCGCTCCATCCCGATCCGGGCCTCGCACGGATATGCCAAAACCTGCTGCTCGTTTTCACAGGTTTTGGTCCAATGTAAAAATGTTTTATGGCAGACGCCCAGACGTTCGGCCGCCTTGCGCGCCGACAGTTCCCCATAAGCCCAGAGCTGCAGTACTTCCTCGTATTCCGGAGGCTTTTCCTTGGGTCGCCTGCCAAACCGAACGCCTCTGGCCTTGGCGGCAGCGATCCCTTCGGCCTGCCGCTGCCGGATGAACTCCCGCTCGGTCTGAGCCACATAAGATAAAAGCTGTAAAACAATATCAGAAATCAGTGAACCGGTCAGATCCTTCCCCTTTCTAGTATCCAGCAAGGGCATATCCAGCACCACGATATCCGCCTGCCTCTCCTTTGTTATTTTTCTCCATTGATCCAAAATTTCTTCGTAATCTCTTCCGAGCCGGTCAATACTTTTCACGGCCAGAACGTCACCCTGCTTTAATTTTTTTAAAAGGCGCTGATAAACCGGACGATTAAAATCCTTCCCCGACTGTTTCTCCACCAAAATCTGTTCCCTGGGAATCCCATACTCCAAAAGTGCGATCACCTGCCGGTCTTCCCTCTGATCCCGCGTGGATACTCTTACATAGCCGTATATCTTGCCATTCATACAATCCCCCTATGTTCCTCGTCTCATTCGCATGTTTCCCCCTATTTTCTCATGTATTTCTTTTTATTACCATTTTCTTTTTGTATTTAAAAAGTCTGCACCTTTTGCAAGTTTTTTATCCTATATCAATAATTCAATCTTCCATTCCATGATTTTTACTAATATTTTAATTTTACTGATTATATCGTAATTTCTTCTAATTACCAAGAATCAACGAAACGATTGTTTTTTGCCGGAAAACCGGACTGCCGTAATCCCGGCACAGTGGAAAGTATCGCATGAATCCGGATCAAAAACCAGACAGAGCCGGCGGATTACCTTTTCCGCCGGCTCTGTCTGGTTTTTGATTCTAAGTTTTCTCTCCTGCCCTCCGGATCCTGCCCGATTCCGTTCTTCCTAAAAGCGGCCGTCAATCATTCCAATCCATTGCCTCTTTTGGCATGGCTGCTTCATAACACCCCAGTTTATGGAAATTGTACCATTCCATAATCTTCTCTTCGGGCGCGGCCTTTAACGCCAGCAATTCTTCTTTGGCAAATTCCAGGGAGGCCGTGCCGCTTTGCCGGCTCCCGGATGAAGATCCATGATGAGGCAGTCTCGTTTTATCGTTTCAATTCTCAAATACTAACTTTTCTATTTTACAGGCGCTTCCACAATCTTCCCCGCCGCCGCGCAGGCCGCAGCCGTCATCGGCGACGCCAGGAAGATTTCCACTTTGGAGGTTCCCATCCGGCCCAGGAAGTTCCGGTTGTTGGTGGCCACCACCCGTTCCCCGTCGGAGAGAATTCCGCCGGTCCGGCCGCAGCAAAGCCCGCACCCCGGATGGGTGATAACAGCGCCGGACTCCGCCAATGCGGCAAGCGTCCCATTCGCAAGCGCCTCCCGATAAATCTTCCGGCTGGCTGGGGTCACAATCAGCTTCACGAAAGGAGCCACCCGTTTTCCCTTCAGCACCGATGCGGCGGCCATCAGATCTTCCAGACGCCCATTGGTGCAGGATCCGATGAAAACCTGATCGACCGGCGTGCCTTCCCACTCCTTGACCGGGTGGATATTGTCCACCTGGGACGGGCAGGCCAGCACCGGCACAAGTTCTTCCGCCCGGTAAGAAATCCGGCGGACATAAACTGCATCCGGATCCCCGACAAGGCTCGTCTCCTTCTCCGTCAGCTCGATCCCACAGTATTCTGCGGTCTTTGCATCCGGCGTGAAGAGCGCGCACTTCGCCCCGCCCTCAATGGCCATGTTCGCCATGGTCATCCGGCTTGCCACGGACATACGTTCCACTGTGCTTCCGGCGAACTCCAGAGCCTGATAGGTGGCTCCGTCAGCCCGCAGGTCGCCGATCAGCCGAAGAATCACATCCTTGGAGGTCACATTCTCCGGCAGTTCTCCTTCGATCTCCACCCGGATCGTCTGAGGCACTTTGACCCAGAGCGTCCCGGTCCCTAAGATACTTGCCATCTCCGTATAGCCGATGCCCGTGGAAAATGCTCCGACGCAGCCGTAAGTGGTCGTGTGGCTGTCGGTGCCGAACACCACATTTCCCGGTTTCACATACCCAGCCTCGGTCATCAGCTGATGGCAGATGCCGTCGGAGCGGTGCACGTGGGTCATCCCGTATTTTTCAGCGAAGGCGTCGCCGATGCGAAAATGTCTGGTGTCGTCCACCTGGCTCGCCGGAACCAGATGATCGTAGATCAGCACCACCTTGTCCGGATCCCAGAGTTTAGAAAACCCCATTTCCTCAAATTTTTCCGCCACAAAGGGGATGAAAATATCATGGATCATCACCCGGTCCACATTCGCCGTCACGATCTCCCCGGCCGATACGTCCCGGCCGATATTTCTCCCCAGAATTTTTTCAATGATTGTTTTTCCCATAAGTCCCTCCTACTCCAGACCGTTCCGTTTCCGCATGGCCGCAACCAGTCCGCCGGCTTCCAGGATATCCAGGAGATTCTGCGGAAGAGACGCCACCGGGAACGATTTCCCATTTCCGGAAACCGATTTTCCCGGCTCCACCAAGATCCGGTCTCCCTCCTGCACCGCTTCCTGAATTCCATCGTTCTCGATCAGGAGAAGGCCGTTGTTGATGGCGTTCCGGAAGAATATCCGGGCAAAGGACTTTGCGATCACACAGCGGATTCCCAGCGCCTTGATGATCTCCGGCGCCTGTTCTCTGGATGAGCCGCAGCCAAAGTTTTTCCCTGCCACAATCACATCGCCGGGCTTTATCTGTCCGGCCAGCTCCGGGCGCAGCGGAGAAAACGCATAGGGTTTCATATCGTCAATGGTCTTTAACGCCAGGTACTCCGTGGGGATAATGATATCCGTGTCGATATCATTTCCCAGTACCCATGCCCTGGCTTCAAATGCTTCCGTCATTTTCTTCCTCCCATCTTACTACAGCCGGTCCGCCGTCGTGATCTCTCCGGCAATCGCCGAGGCCGTCACCGTGGCAGCTGACGCCAGATACACCTGACCATTGGGATGTCCGGCGCGGCCCTTAAAATTCCTGGTGCCTGTGCTGATCAGAACTTCCCCGTCCCCGATCACGCCCTGGCAGCTTCCCCAGCAGACGCTGCAGTTTGCATTCATCACAATCGCCCCGGCTTCCACAAAGACATCGATCAGGCCTTCCTTCATGGCGGCCAGATAGACCTCATTGCTGGCGGGCACCACCAGGAAGCGCACATGCGGGTGCACCTTTTTCCTCTTCAGGAGCTCTGCGCCAACCCGCAGGTCTTCCAAACGGCCGTTGTTGCAGGATCCGAGGAATGCCTCGTCGATCTTTACGCCCAGAGACTCCGCGGCCGGAACCACATTGTCCACGAAATGAGGCTTTGCCACGATTGGCTCAATGGTTGCAAGATCAATGGTATATTCTTTCGCAAACACTGCGTCCGGGTCGCTGGTAAAGACTGCCTTCGGCTCCCGGCCCCGCTCTTTCAGATAAGCCATAGCCACTTCGTCCACTTCCATCAGCGCGGTCTTGGCCCCCGCCTCCACGCAGAGATTGCAGATGGCGATCCGGTCGCCTATGGTCAGATTCTTTAAGCCGTCGCCGGCAAACTCCATGGCCTTATAATTGGCCCCGTTGGCGCCGATTTTTCCGATGATGGTCAGGATCAGGTCCCTGGCGTAGACGCCTTCTTTTAACTTTCCGGTCAAAGTAAAGCGCAGGGTTTCCGGCACAAGCAGCCAAGATTTTCCGGTCACCATCGCGTAGAGATAATCCGTGCACCCGACGCCGGTGCCAAAGGCTCCCAGCGCCCCATACGCGCAGGTGTGGCTGTCCGCGCCGAAAATCAGCTCGCCGGGACGGACATAGTGCTCCATCATGATCTGGTGACAGACGCCTTTGCCCTCCCAGAAATCAATCTCATGCTCTCTGGCAAAGTCCCGCATCTTCTTGTGGGAGGCCGCGGTCTTCACACTGTCCGCCGGGATATTGTGATCCACGATCCAGATCAGTTTTTTCACGTCGGCGATCCGCGGATTTTTCAGCTTTTGATTGTACATGTCAATGGTCAAATGGGTGGTGCCGTCGTTGCTCATCAGCCGGTCCAGCTCCACGGTATGAATATCGCCTGCCTTGACCTCCTTCACCCCAGCCGCAGCCGCGATGATTTTTTCCGCCATTGTCATTCCCATGTTTACGCCTCCTCTCGGTTCAGGGAGGCAATCAGGCCGCCCTCGTCCAGAATCTGCTGCATCTTCTCCGGCAGCTTGGTGCAGGAAAAAGTCTTTCCGTTTGCCGTCACCGTGCCGTCTTTCATGGACAGCGTCATCTCCTGGCCGTCCTCCACCGCGTCGTAGAGTTCCTTACATACGATGACCGGCAGTCCGATGTTGATGGAATTGCGGTAAAAAATACGGGCGAAAGACTTTGCCACCACAGCCGTGACGCCGAGGGCTTTCAGTACGCTTGGCGCCTGCTCCCTGGAAGAACCGCAGCCGAAATTCTCCCCGGCTACCACAAAGTCGCCGGGCCTTACCTTCTCCGGGAACTCCGGGTCCAGAGATTCAAAGGTGTGCCCCTTCATTTCCTCGATCGTCGGAAACAGCAGATACTGGGAGGCAATGATCTGGTCCGTGTCCACATCGTTATGAAACCGGAATATTTTTCCCATACTTCTTCTCCTTTTCATGGGTTTTGTCGATTCGTTAGCTAAAGGATACCATACCCCTTGCCAAAAGAATGTATCATATGTTACAATTAAACAAAAAATGAAAAAAAGAAAGGATTTTCAATGGCTGACCAAGATTTCTTAAGCCTGCCCGCAGGATTCTTAAGCTGGGCCGAATCCCTTCCCCTTTTCCGCACCTGCGCGCCCCAGGAATTGATCTACCAGGAAGGGCAGCCCGCCCGCCAGTTTTATTATTTGAAAGATGGAAAAGTCCGGATTTTCGTCACCTCCGGGGAGGGGGAAGAAAAAAACCTGACCGTATACCGGAAAAATGCGATTTTCGGGGAGGCCGCCTTTTTTGACGGCTCCCCGCGGATGACCTCGGCGCAGGCGCTGGAAGTCTCCCATATTGTACCGATCACAAAAAAAGCCGTGCTGACCTGCTTTAGAGAGCAGCCAGATTTGGCCCTTTCCATGATTTCGTCTCTGTCCCGGACGGTCCGGATGCTCTCCGATCAGATCAACCAGATTGCCTTTCTGCCGTCGGAAAAGAGAATTGCTCATTTTTTGCAGCAGGAAGCGGATGAGAATGGGCTTGTCTCCTATACCCACGAACAGATCGCTTCCTCGGTCGGAGCCAGCAGAGTCACAGTCAGCCGGACCTTGGCCCAGTGGAAAAAGACGGGATGGATCGAAACGGAATACGGAAAAATCCGGATTCTGCGGCCGGAAAGCTTATTCGGCATCCAATGACGCCGCCGGTCTTTGAGGACATGCCAGAGATATCCATTGCCCGGCAAAACAGGCGCCAAATTCACAAAAGAAAATCAAAGGGGAAAAGGCGGCGCAGCAATCGCCGCACCGCCTCCTGGAATCGTTAAAAAGGATCTGACCCCTTTTTGGACTCTATGTTCGATTAATAATTCTCCGCTTTCAGCTGGAAATAAGCCTGCGGATGCGCACATACCGGACAAACCTCCGGAGCTTTCTTTCCGATCACGATGTGGCCGCAGTTGCCGCACTGCCATACCATGTCCCCGTCGCGGGAGAATACCAGGCCGTTTTGTACGTTGGAGAGCAGTTTACGATAACGGTCCTCGTGCTCCTTCTCGATCTTAGCCACGCCTTCAAACAAATCCGCAATATGATCAAAGCCTTCTGCACGGGCTTCCTTCGCAAATTTATCATACATGTCGGTCCACTCGTAGTTCTCGCCTTCCGCAGCTGCTTCCAGATTCTTATCGGTGCTGTCGATGCCGCCGTTCAGCAGCTTAAACCACAGCTCTGCGTGCTCTTTCTCATTGGCTGCCGTCTCCTCAAAAATCTTGGAGATCTGAACGTAACCGTCCTTTTTCGCCTTCGAGGCAAAGAAAGTATATTTGTTTCTCGCCATCGACTCGCCAGCAAATGCCTCCCACAGGTTCTTCTCCGTCTTGCTTCCTTTTAAATCCGCCATTCTTTTTCTCCTTTTCTATGTATTGTTTTTCTGATAATCGGAATCATTACTATTATTATAGCAACATTCCAGGATTTGTCAAGCTCCATTTTCCCGCTGTCTAAAACTTTTTTGTCTCCCAATAAAAAAGAAGATTCCACCCGCCGGTATCGACCAGGCATATTTCACCAAGAGAAAAGGGCGCGGCCAAACCGACTCCTCCGGGGCAAAATTCCCTGTTCAGGCAAGGAACCCTCCCCTCGGATCAGCCGATTCAAGCTGCGCCCCGATCTTTACTTTTCTTGTTTCACCTCATCGATTGCCTTTCCGATATCGGACCGGCAGTACTTGTCAGTGAAATCCACCCACTTCGCCGCCTCATAGGCATTGGCGCGGGCCTTGTGCAAATCTTCTCCCAGCGCGGTCACACCCAGCACACGGCCGCCGTTTGTGACCAGCCTGCCGTTTTCGTTCTCTTTGGTGCCGGCATGGAATACATAGTAGCCGTCTTTGCCGTCAAAATTCTCCAAGCCCTGGATCTCATAGCCCTTGGCATAGTGCTCCGGATAGCCGCCGGATGCCAAAACCACACAGACACAGGCGTTGTCCGCAAATTTCAGATCTACCTGATCCAGCCTGCCGTCGATACAGGCCTCGAACACGTCCACAATATCGTTCTCCATCCGAGGCAACACTACCTGGGCCTCCGGATCGCCGAAGCGGGCGTTGTATTCCAATACCTTCGGGCCTTTCTCCGTCAGCATCAGGCCAAAGAAAATCACGCCGGTGAACGGACGGCCTTCCGCCGCCATCGCGTCCACGGTGGGCTGATAGATATATTTCTTGCAGAATTCATCCACTTCCGCCGTATAAAAGGGGCTCGGAGAGAAGGTTCCCATTCCGCCGGTGTTCAGGCCTTGATCGCCGTCCTTTGCCCGCTTGTGATCCTGGGCCGAAGTCATCGGACGGATCGTCTTGCCGTCGCAAAAGCTCAGGACCGAAACCTCCCGGCCGGTCATGAACTCTTCCACCACCAGGCGGTTTCCGGCGGACCCAAACTGCTTGTCCAGCATGATCGTCTTCACGCCTGCCATGGCCTCTTCCTTATTCATGCAGATCAGCACGCCTTTTCCAAGCGCCAGCCCGTCGGCTTTCAGCACGATCGGATATTCGGAGGTTTCCAGGTATTTCACAGCTTCCTCCGGCGAGTCAAAGGTCTCGTAGCCTGCGGTCGGAATCTGGTATTTCTTCATCAGATCCTTGGAAAATGCCTTGGATCCCTCTAGGATCGCTGCGTTTTTCCGGGGGCCGAACACCCGGAGCCCGCGGGCTTCAAACACATCCACAAGGCCGCCGACCAGCGGATTGTCCATGCCGACGACGGTCAGATCAATCTTCTTTTCCTCGGCAAAATCCGCCAGCTTTTCAAATTCCATGGCGCCTACCGGCACACACTCAGCAATCTGTCCGATGCCGCCGTTTCCCGGCGCGCAGTAAATTTTCTCCACCTTTTTGCTCTGGGAAATCTTCCAGACCAGGGCATGTTCCCGGCCGCCGCTTCCCACCACCAATACTTTCATCGTCTGTTCTTCTCCTTATTTCTCCGGATTCGCAAGCTTCTGGATCGTCGCAGGCAGAATGACCCACTCCGCCTCCTCCATCACGCGGCGCTGTAAGGTCTCCGGCGTATCGCCTTCTTTTACCTCGACCGCCTTCTGCATCAAAATCGGACCGGTATCCGTGCCTTCGTCCACAAAGTGAACCGTGGCGCCGGTGAGCTTCACGCCCCGCGCAAGAGCCGCCTCGTGCACTTTTAATCCGTAATATCCGGTGCCGCAAAACGCAGGGATCAGCGACGGGTGCACGTTGATGATCCGGTTAGGATAGCGCTTCACCATCTTCTCCGGGATCACCACCAAAAATCCTGCCAGCACGATCAGATCCAGGTGATATTCTTCCAAGGCGGCCAGCAGCGCGTCGTTAAAAGCTTCCCGGCTGGAAAAATCCTTGGGGGAAATCGCCTGCGCCGGGATCCCGTGTTTTCTCGCCCGTTCCAGCGCATAGGCGTTCGGATTATTGCTGATCACCACTTCCAGGGACGCATTTGTAATCTTTCCCGCCTCCAGGCTGTCCAGGATCGCCTGTAAATTGGTCCCGCCTCCGGAGACCAGGACGCCGAATTTTAGCATAATTCTACGCCTTTCTCCCCGGCGGCCAGCTCGCCGATCTCATAGACGGTCTCTCCCGCCGATTCCAGAGCCTTTTTCGCCGTCTCCACGTCCTCTTTCCGGACGCCGAGAACCATGCCGATTCCCATGTTAAACGTATTGTACATGATCTTTTCGCTGATGCCGCCGTTGTCCTGAAGCATCGGGAAAATCGGAGGCACCGGATAGCTGTCCTTCTTTACCACGGCGCGCACGCCTTCCGGAAGCATCCGCGGAATATTTTCATAGAAACCACCGCCGGTGATATGGCTGCATCCCTGGATCGTGACACCCGCATCCCTAACCGCCTTCAGCGCTTTCACATAAATCTTAGTCGGAGCCAGAAGCACATTTCCCAGGGTATCTCCGAGGGAATCATAATACCGGTTCAGGTTTTCCTCGTTCATCAAAAAGACCTTGCGCACCAGGGAAAAACCGTTGCTGTGAACGCCGGAGGACGCCAGGCCCAACAGCACGTCGCCGGGCTTTAAAGTCTCGCCGGTGATCAGATTTTTCTTGTCCACGATGCCCACGGCAAATCCGGCCAAATCGTACTCATCCACCGGATAAAAGCCGGGCATCTCTGCGGTCTCTCCTCCGACCAGGGCGGCTCCTGCCTGGCGGCAGCCTTCCGCTACGCCTTTAACAATCGTTGCAATTTTCTCCGGTTCATTTTTGCCGCAGGCAATATAATCCAGGAAAAACAGCGGTTCGCCGCCGGCGCATGCCACGTCGTTGACACACATGGCCACACAGTCGATCCCAATTGTATCGTGGCGGTCCATCAAAAAAGCCAGTTTCAGCTTGGTCCCGACGCCGTCAGTGCCAGAGAGCAGGATCGGCTCCTCCATGTCTTTAAATGCACTGGCATTGAAAGCGCCGGAAAATCCTCCCAGGCCCCCCATCACTTCCGGGCGCATGGTCTTTTTCACATGCTCCTTCATCAGCTCCACCGAACGGTATCCGGCCTCAATATCTACGCCGGCTCTCTTGTAATCCATCGCCATCTTTCCTTCCCCCTACATTTCCTCTAAATATTTTTTATAACCAACAGTTTCCAGTTTTTCAGCCTTTGTCTCCACCATGTCCTTCAGCCCTTTGCTGTAGGCCTCCACCTTCTCCGACAGCGCCGTATCGGAAACCGCCAGAACCTTCGCGGCCAAGAGCCCGGCATTCAAAGCGCCGTTGATGGCTACGGTGGCCACCGGGATGCCCGGCGGCATCTGGACGATGGAATACAGGGAATCCACCCCGCCCAAAGCCTTGGTCTGCACCGGCACGCCGATCACCGGCAGTACGGTCTGGGATGCCACCATTCCCGGCAGATGGGCGGCTCCGCCGGCTCCGGCAATGATGACGCGGATGCCGCGGCCTGCCGCGCTTTTCGCATATTCGGTCAGACGGTCCGGAGTCCGGTGCGCCGATACGATGGTCAGCTCATAGGGGACGCCCAGTTGATCCAGCATCTCCGCCGCCTTTGCCATAACGGGAAGATCCGAATCGCTTCCCATAATAATTCCTACCACTGGATTTTGCATTGCTCTACTCCTCTCCTGCGCAGCGAAACCACAGCGCGTCGTGGGCACCGCGGACTTCGGCAAGCGCTTCCTCTATGGTTTCTCCGGTCGCGGTGATGTGGCCCATCTTCCGGCCCACCTTGACCGTTTCTTTTCCGTAAATATGAATCTTCGCGTTGGGGAACCGGTACGCCCCGGCAAGGCCCTCCAAATTCGCCGGGCCCGTCTTATCCCCGATCAGGTTCTTCATCGCCACCGGCCGGATCAGGCCGGGATTGCCAAGAGGCATCCCCAAAATCGCCCGGACGTGCTGCTCATACTGGGAAGTATAGCAGCCTTCGATGGTATAATGCCCTGAATTGTGGGGGCGAGGCGCCAGTTCGTTGACCAGGATATGTCCTTCCCTGGTCACGAACAGCTCGATGCAGAGCATGCCGCAGGCTTTGAATGCCTGTAGGCAGGCTTTCGCCACCTCCATGGCCTCCTGTCTGCTGGCTTCGCTGATCTTCGCGGGCACCGTGGTTTCATCTAAGATGCTGTTCTTGTGGACATTTTCCGCCACCGGAAAGACGCTCATCTCGCCGTTCTCGCTGCCGCAAATCAGAATGGAAACCTCCTTTTCAAAATCGATGCACTCCTCCACCATCAAAGGAAGTTTTCCGGCCCCAAGAGCCTCGTAAGCGCGGGCTGCGTCGTCATGGTCCGCAATCACCGCGTTCCCCTTCCCATCGTACCCGCCGGTGCAGGTCTTTAAAATCATCGGATAGGTGAATTTGCTCTCCGCCCGGTAAATATCCTCCAAATTTTCAATCGGGAGGAATTCCGGAACCGGAATCCCGTGTTTCGCCAGCCACTGTTTCTGCACCAATTTATTTTGAATATGGAACAGTGTCTCCGAACTGGGATACACTTTATGCCCTTGCTCCTCCAAAAGCTGCAAGGCTTTTACGCTGATGTGCTCAAATTCATAGGTGACGACGTCCACGCCCTCAGCCAGCCGCAGAATCGCATCCACATCGTCGAAATCCGCCACAATATGTTCGTCGGCGATGCTGTGGGCCGGGCAGCGCTCGGTGGGATCCAGGATGGAAAACCAGGTGTCCAGACGTTTCCCGTCCAGAATCATCATCTTTCCCAGCTGTCCGCCGCCGATAATTCCTATTTTCTTCATGTGTTTTTAACCTCCGAGTCCGGATAGATATAGTAAAATGGTAATGACCAGCAGCGTTCCATTGGTAAAAACACCTGCCAGCCAGGAAATTTTCCCTTCGATTCTCACGACAAAGTGCCCGTAGAGCGTGACAGAAAGGCCAATCAAGGCCAATATAAACGAGAAAATTCCGACCAGTGCCGCCACTATGCCGGAAGTCCCGTTGCTTGCGATCGCACGCCACAGGCAAAAGCCAAGCGCCGCAAGACCGACGGCGAAGATGGTCAGCGCCGTCTGCATATAGGTCAGGGAGCGCAGCCGCTCCTTTAAGGTTTTCCTCTTTTTTCTGCGCCCTCTTCGTTTATTTCGCTCCGTATTTCTCATAATACTCGTCGATCGCCGCCTTTATTTTTTCGTCGATGATTATCTTTCCCTTATAGGGGCGGTTGTATAGATGCTCCACCACCTCAGCCATGGTCACAATCGCCACCGTTTCCATCTGATACTGTTCCCGGATCTCGGCAAGCGCGCTCTTTTCCCCCTTGCCCCGCTCCATGCGGTCCACAGATACCACCAGGCCCTGCACCTTCACGTCACCCTGCGCTTTTAATACCGGCATGGTCTCCGCGATGGAGGTTCCCGCCGTGGTCACATCCTCAATGATCACGATCCGGTCTCCGTCTCCGATCGGGCTCCCCAGAAGAATCCCCTTATCCCCGTGATCCTTCACTTCTTTCCGGTTCGAGCAATAGCGGATATCCGCGCCGGCAGATTCGCTCAGAGCAATCGTGGTTGCCACAGTCAAGGGAATCCCCTTATAGGCCGGGCCGAACAGTACGTCAAAATCCGTGCCGAATTTAGCCTCGATGGCTTTCGCGTAATACTGGCCCAGCTTCCTTAACTGCGCCCCGGTGCGGTAAAAGCCGGTGTTTACAAAAAACGGAGTCTGCCTGCCGCTTTTCGTGACGAAATCGCCGAATTTCAACACCTGGCAGTCTACCATAAATTCAATAAATTCCTGTTTATATTGTTCCATCTTTCCGCCTCCGTATAGATGGGCCTGTCCCGTCCCCGGCCCTTCTGATTCCTTTCCCAATCTCCTGTCCTCATCTTCTGCGCTGCGATTTTTCATTTTTGTTTCTTCCGATCTTTCCTTTAACGGCGTTTTTTCAGTATCACCACTCGACCCGCATGATTCATCGCCTCTCCGGTTTTCTTATTAAGCGTTCTTCCGATATCACCATTAAACCCGCATGATATCATCGCCTCTCCGGTTCCTTCCTCAAGCGTTCTTTCGGTGGCACCGCTAAATCTGCAGCCGCCAGGATGCGTCTCCTGACAAAAATCAGGGCAGAATGATACAATCTTTATAATTTTACCATACCTGACAGAGATTTTCAATCCGGGAATTTGCCAGGAAATCAAAGCTTTTCCTTGGCTTCCCACTGTTTCCTTGTCATGGCCCGCCGGCAGTTTCCGCTTTTTTCCGATTTAAAATGCTTTAAAATCATATCGGTAGGGAACCGGCATTTTTACCGAGTGAAGGTTTTCATACAACTCCTGCCACAGCTGTGCGATGGAGTCCTCCCCTTCCCGGATATCTTCCACGATCAGTCCCCCGTTTTCCTCCAACAATTCATAGGCTTTTTTCTCTTTTCCCAGCCGGTGGAGCGCAGAAATGTAATAAAATTTCAGTTTTCCCGTCTGCTGCCAAACCCTCCCCAAGGATTCATAAATGCCGCAGACTTCCTCATAGGCCTCACACAAAAACAAGATCTTTAGGCCTTCTTTCATGTAGCTTCCGTCATTTTTCTGCATTTCGATCCCGCGGGCAATCCACTGCGCCGCATCCTTTTTCCGCCCGCGGACAAGGCCGGTACAGGCCAAGCCGTGGCAGGCCCAGGCATTCGCCTCCAACTCGAAGGATTTTTTATAATAGCCCTCCGCTTTTTCGTAATCCTCCAGGGCAAAGCAAGCGGTCCCGGCCTGATAGAAGGCATACCAATTCTCACGATTCTGCTTTTTCAATGTCTCTGTCAAAAAGCCTATATTTTCTTCATCGATGAGAAATTCATCCGGGGCGTATTGGGGATCCGGCTTGTGAAGGGTCCCTTCTTGAAAAAAGCTCTGCCATTTCTTTATTGCTTCATCGGCCAGCACAAATTCCAAGTGCCCGGACCATTTTCCGCGCGGTGCCAGCGCGCCGTAGCCGCTCCCCGGCATCACAAGTTCCGCCTTTTTCTTCGCTGGGCCAGAGGTTCTTTTCAGCGTTTCCTCCATCGCTTCTTCCCAGTGATTTTCAACAAGGAAATTGGTCAGTTCTCCGGCTCTCTCCGAGTGGGAACCCCGGAAACGCTCTCCGGACATCGGAACCGGACCGTATTTTTCCATCCACTCCCATGCGGTATGAGGCGCCATCGGCAGGCAGCCATACTGGGTTTTCCCCAGTCCGGCCTGAATTTCCACATACCTTCCCGCCCGGTCCGTCAAAAACTCCTGCCAATGGTTGGAAGCCTGGCCATTTCCCCAGGAAAATAACTTTCTGCTCCTCAGCCTTTTGGTGGATACCTGCAAAAGCCCATAACCCTCGCGATCCAGATTGGCAATGAATTTTGGCATTTCCTCCGGAATATCAAAGAAATAGTCGACGGATCTCGGGATTTTTTTATAATCCGTAATGTCAATTCCGTTCACAACGGGAAGATCCACTTTAAAGACCGCTCCATCCGCAAAAGTAAAGGCTTGACCGGCGGGAACGACAATCTTTCCGCCTTCATATTCGGGCACCGCCATGTTGCTCCACCAGTACATGGGGATCACCTCGCTGCTTTCGTTGACAATCCTCATTCTGCAATTTAAAAACCGGTCGTCCTCCTCCAGCCAGAAATCCATCTGATACGGGACTTTGCGAACCCGTTCGTACTCATACATCCGAAGAACCGGCGTGTGATTCTCCAACTCCGTCACCGCCGTATACAAAGGGGAAACGGTATAGGGATTATGCCCGATGATCCCCACATTCCATTCCACACCCCCGCTGAACCAGGCATTTCGTATCGCCAGGTTTCCAAACTGGAGCACATCGTTTGTATAAAGAAGATTTTTTCCTGTGGTTTTGTCCCAAAGCTCCCACAATCTTCCGCCGTACTCCGGAAGAAAAACCGCTTTCAAAAAATCATTTTCCAGGATTGCTGTTTGGATCTCTTTTTCTTTCCGCTCTCTGGTATAGCCATTATACTGCCGGTAGGGATAGGCATTTTTTCTGCGCCCATATCCTTCATAAATCTCGTCCCCTTCCTCCAAACGAAATTCCAAATGATTTTGTAAAATATGCTCTCCCAGCAGATCCGGCACAGAGGACTGGGGGCCTAAATCCGCCGCCCATATTTTCATCCGATCCCATCTCAATTCCGGCTTCATCTCTTCCCTCCTATTTTGAAATAGCCTTCCTCCTGGAAAACCATACGAAAAAAATTTCCTATCATACAAGAAAGAAGGAGACCGCTATTATGGATCAGCCATCTCCTTTTATTTTTCATTTTCTTTATTTACCGGAGGCGGATATCGGAGATCTGCTCCATCCCATACCGCTCCATGTACTCCTCGATCCCCCGGACAATGTCCAGGGTTGCCGACGGATTGTGGAAATTCGCGGTTCCCACAGCCACGGCGCTGGCGCCTGCCAGCAAAAACTCAATGGCGTCCTCCGCGGTCAATATCCCGCCCATTCCGATCACCGGCACCTTAACGGCATGGGAGACCTGGTAGACCATCCGCACCGCCACTGGCTTGACCGCCGGGCCCGACAGACCTCCGGTCTGATTGGCCAGGGCAAAAGTTCTGCGGTGAATATCGATCTTCATGCCGGTCAGTGTGTTGATCAGAGAAACCACGTCGGCGCCCCCGGCCTCCGCCGCCCGCGCCGTCTCGGTGATATCCGTCACGTTGGGACTCAGCTTCATGATCACCGGCTGCCTTGCCTTTTTCTTTACCGCCTTCGTGATCTCCTCCACGGAGCAGGGGTTTTGGCCAAAGGCAATCCCGCCCTCCTTGACGTTGGGGCAGGAAATATTGATTTCCAGCATGTCCACCGGCTCATCCGAAAGGCGCTCCACCACTTCCAGATACTCTTCGGTGGTCTTGCCGCAGACGTTGACGATAATCTTCGTGTCAAATTGTTTCAAGAAAGGAATATCTCTCTTGCAGAACGTCTCAATGCCGGGATTTTGGAGGCCAATGGCGTTTAACATGCCTCCCGTCACTTCGGCGATCCGCGGCGTGGGATTTCCGGGCCACGGAACATTGGCAACGCCCTTGGTCACCACCGCGCCCAACCGGTTCAGATCCACAAATTCACTGTATTCCACGCCGGAGCCAAAGGTCCCGGACGCGGTCATAACCGGATTTTTCAACTGGACTCCGGCCAGATTTACGCCTAGATTCATAACTCCACCTCCCGGGCGTTGAACACAGGGCCTTCCTTGCAGACCCGTTTGTTCTTCACCTGACTGTGCTCGTCTACTCCCGCCGATTGGCAGACGCAGGCTAAGCACGCGCCGATTCCGCAGGCCATCTTCTCTTCCATGGAAATCCACGCCTCCATGCCGGTCTCCCCGGCATAAGCTTTCAGGGCCCGCAGCATCGGGGTCGGTCCGCAGGCGTAGAGCACGTCGGCTTTGACACTGTTTTCCCGGATCGCATCCAGCACGGTCCCCTTGGTCCCTTTGCTGCCGTCCTCGGTGGCAAGGAGCAGAGGACCCGCATTCCGAAGCTCCTCCTCCAGATACGTCTCGTCCCGGTAGCCCATCACAAGGACTTTTTCCCCCGGCAGAGTCCGCGCCAGCTCAAGCATCGGAGGGACGCCGATGCCGCCGCCCACGATCAGAGCTTTGCCCTCCTGAATCGGGAACCCATTTCCCAGGGGTCCCAACAGATCCACCGAATCACCGGCTGCCAGATGGGAAAATTCTTCCGTTCCCTTCCCGGCAATCCGGTACACCAACCGCAGTCTTTTGTTCTCTCGGTCGATCTCACACAGGCTGATGGGCCGCGGCAAAAGTCTGGTCCCATCCTTACAGTAAACGGAGACAAACTGGCCCGGAGCCGCCTCTTTTGCAATCTCCTTGGTCTGTAACCAAAGGCTCATAATACCGGCGCCGATCCTCTCTTGGGAGAGGACCACAGCCGTTTCTTTTTTCTTTCCCATCTCTTCTCCCCGGCGGTTACCGTATGGTTTTCAGATCTGCAATCATATCAAGCACGGCCTGACGTGACGCGTCTCCAAAGTGTTCCGCACCGAATTTCACATATTTTTCCTGCTTGTATGCAGCGATGATTCCCCGCGAGGAATTGACGATGGCGCCGAGGCCGTCCTCATTAAAATACGGGGCCAGGTCCGCCGCCTTGCCTCCCTGGGCTCCGTAGCCAGGCACCAAAATGCAGGCTTTGGGCATCACCTTCCGCAGGACCTTTCCCATCTCCGGGTAGGTCGCGCCGACCACGGCTCCCACATAGCTGTAGCCGTCGCCCAGAACTTCCTCGCCCCACTTGGCCACCTGCTCTCCCACCCACTCATAGAGAGGGCGGCCGTCGATCAGGCGGTCCTGGAACTCCCCGCTGGAAGGGTTGGAGGTTTTCACGAGGACAAAAATCCCCTTCTTCTCCTTCTTGCACACGTCCAAAAAGGGACGGATTCCATCGGATCCCAGATACGGGTTGACCGTGGCAAAATCCTCGTCGAAGACGGAAAGGCTCGCGCTCCCCACCTGGGCTTGTCCCAGATGAGCGATGGCATAGGCCTCGGAGGTGGAGCCGATATCGCCGCGCTTCACGTCGCCGATCACCACCAGCCCTTTTTGCTTACAATAGTCCACGGTTTTTTTATAAACCATCATGCCCGGCAGGCCGAACTGCTCATACATGGCAACCTGGGGCTTGACCGCCGGGATTAAATCATAGACGGCATCCACAATCCCCTTATTAAATTCCCAGACCGCTTCGGCGGCCCCTTCCAGGGTTTCGCCCAAATCGGAAAACGCCTTTTTTTGTAAATGTTCCGGAATGTATTTTAACATCGGATCCAGACCCACCACCACCGGCGCGTCCAGTTTTCTGATTTTCTCGTTTAAAACGTTGATCATTGCTCTTCCTCCGCAGCGTATACAATTTTCCCGTCCACGATGGTGTAAAGGACTTTTCCTTTGACCTTCCGCCCGTGGAACGGCGTATTCTTTGCCTTTGAGGCAAATTTATTTTTATCGATGACATACTCGGCGTTCGGATCCAGGATCGTGATGTCTGCGATCCGCCCCTCCGCCAGCATCCCGGTCTCAAGCCCCAGGATTTGAGCCGGATGAAAGCTCATCTTTTCCGCCATCTCCATCGGGGTCAGAATTCCCGGTTCCACCAGCTCGGTGATGGTTAAAGCCACAGCAGTCTCCGAACCGACGATTCCGTTGGGAGCCTGCGGAAATGGTCTTGCCTTTTCCTCAGCGCTGTGGGGCGCGTGGTCCGTGGAAATCGCATCCAACACTCCGTTCTTCAGAGCGGTCCGGAGGGCTTCCACATCTTTCTTTTCCCGCAGCGGCGGCGCCATCTTATAGTTGGTGTCCCCTTCCGGGATATCTTCGTAGGTCAAGGTAAAATGATGAGGGCAGACCTCGGCGGTCAATGCCACCCCTTGCTTTTTCGCCTCCCCGGCCATCCAGACACTGGCCGCCGTCGAACAGTGGCACAGGTGCAGGCGGGCGCCGGTCTCCTTTGCCAAAAGGATATCCCTGGCCGTGATCAGGTCCTCGGACGCATGACTGACGCCGCTGACCCGGCGGGCCTCCGCAGGGGTACCCTCCTGCATTACACTTTCTTTTAAAAGATCCATATCCTCACAGTGATCCATCACCACCGCTCCGATGGCCGCGGCCTGCTGCAGGCCTTTGCGGTAAACCGCCGCATCCATGACAGTCTTCCCGTCCTCGCTGAACGCCACGGCTCCGGCCGCCTTCATCGCTGCCATGTCGGTCACTTCTTTCCCCAAGAGCCCCTTGGTTACGGAGCCGATGGGTAAAATTTTCACCGGCGATTCTTTCTTCGCTTTTTCCAAAAGAAAAGAAACCATTTCCGGACTGTCGATCACCGGGTTGGTGTTCGCCATCGGGCAGACAGCGGTAAATCCACCTCTGGCAGCCGCCCTTGCCCCCGTCGCTATGGTCTCCTTGTATTCAAAGCCTGGCTCCCGAAAATGCACGTGAAGGTCAATCAGCCCCGGCATCACATAACAGCCCTTGGCATCAATGACCCGATCCGCCGGATCCGTACAGCCGGCGGCGATTTTCGTTACCCGGTCTTCTTCAATCAAAATATTGTAGATCCCGTCTCTCTTCGTGGACGGGTCCAAAACCCTTCCGTTATCAATCCGAATCCGCATTCGCATTCCTCCCATAATCTGTTTTATTTTAGCATATCCGAAGTGGGCTTTCAATAGCTGGTTGCGTGGAAAAATGAAATTCCTAACATGAAATTTCCGCCGCCGATTTTTCAACGATTCCGTTTTCTCTTTCCTTGCGAATCTTTCATATTTTGCTATAATTTACTTGGAAGCACTCCTCTCTCTATTTCCGTTATTTTGCTCTTTTACGGACGTGACAATACCCTCAAGCAGGTCTTTTCCTTGTCCAACTTGAGGGCATCCTATCCACTTGTGGCTCACTCGTTTTCCTGGCTGAAAAGGTTTTGAGGCCTTCCTTTCAACCAAAAATCACTATACACGCATCAGAACGGAGGAACCATGGATCATCGGCTAAAATATTTTCTGCTGGCGGCAGAAGAAATGAACATGCGCAAGGCGGCGGAGAAAGCGTTTATTTCCCCTCAGGGAATGAGCGCCGCCATAAAATCCCTGGAAAGGCAATACGACACCGTTTTGTTTATCAGATCCCCGAAACTGATCTTGACTCCCCAGGGGGAGGCCCTGAAAAACGCCGTACGGCAGATCAAGACCATCGAAGATAACGTTGCCGCCATTCTAAGCGAAAACAACCTCGATTTCTGCGAAAAAATCACACTGGGCATTCTGGAATCGCGGTATGAGATCGCAATTCCAGACATTGCCTCTGCCTTTCTAAAACAATATCCCCATGTGAAGCTGGACATGGTCAGCGGGTACAGCCGGGATTTGGAATACCAGACCGAAAAGCAGCAGATGGATTTATTTATTGGGCCTGACGGCCGGTATCCTCCTAATCTGACTTCCATTCCTCTGCTGGATGAAAAATTTGCTCTCCTGATCACCCAAAACATGCTCGAAAAATATTTCGATGGAATCACGAAAGCAGAAATTGATACCATGAAAAAAGGGATTGAACTCAAAGATTTCGCCCATGTGCCGCTGATTCAGTATCCGAATTACACAAAGTTCTATCACGCGATCGCCCGCTATGAGGAAGAAAATAGGTTCCACAGGTGGAGGACACCGTGTTTTCTGTTCCGAAATTACGGAAGAATACATGGACTGGCTCTGTGAGTCAGCAGAAATGCAGCGATAATTTCTGCTGACTCAAAATGAGAACACCGCATCGGCCCCTGATTTTTGGGACCAATGCGGTGTGTTTTTATTTTGCTGCGGATTCTTATTTCCGCATTCTCTTTTAACTCTCTCGTCCGCCCTTATAATGCACATGGAGCAGCTCATGGGTGCGGTTCTTCAAAAGATCCCCGTACAGATTCACCATCAGCGGGTTTTCATCGCTGCGCTTGATCTGGGCCGTCTTGTCATTCTTGTACAGGCCCTCGGCGCGCATCCGTTTTTCTCTCTTCCGGCTGAACGGCTGACCGGCACCGGAGACGCAGCCGCCGGGACAGGCCATGACTTCCACGAAGTCAAAATGCTCCTCGCCGCTCTCGATCTTCTCAATCAAGACTTCCGCGTTGCCAAGGCCGCTGACCACGCCGATGCGCAGCATCCGGCCATTGACGTCCACCTCGCAGATTTTCACGCCGTCCATGCCGCGGAAGCCCATGAACTCGATATCCTTCAGGGCTTTGGGGCTCTTATCCGCCACGACGCGGCGGACCGCCGCTTCCGTGACGCCGCCGGTGGCTCCGAAGATCTCGCCCGCTCCGGAATGGAGGCCGAAAGGCATGTCGCTGGACTCGCCTTCGATCCGGTCAAAGAGAATTCCGATCTCCTTGATCATATTGATCACTTCCAAGGTGGTCAGGACGTAATCCACATCCGGCACGCCGTTTCGCTTGAATTCTTCCCGCGACACTTCATATTTCTTGGCCGTGCAGGGCATGATCGCGACGGAAACCGTCTCCTTCTTTTCTTTTCTGTCGTGTTCTTTATAGTATGTCTTCAACACAGCGCCGAACATTTCCATCGGTGACTTGCAGGTGGAGACATACTTCATCAGTTCCGGATGCTTGGTCTCAGCATAGCGCACCCAGGCCGGGCAGCAGGATGTAAACAGCGGATATTTACTGTCGCCTTCTTCCAGCTTCTCCACCAGCTCGGCCGCTTCCTCCATGATGGTCAAATCCGCTCCCACCGAAGTGTCAAAGACCTGGTCAAAGCCAAGACGCCGCAGGGCCGCCACCGTTTTTCCAAGCATATTTTCACCAGGCTCAAAGCCAAACTCCTCGCCGATGGCCACGCGGACCGCCGGGGCAATCTGGGCAATCACCCGCTTATTCGGATCATATAATGCCTTCCACACCGCGGCCTGATCGCTCTTTACCGTGATGGCGCCGGTCGGACAGACCGCCGCGCACTGGCCGCAGTTCACACAGTCGGTATCCGCGATGTCACGGCAGAACGCCGTGGATATCTCCATCCGGGATCCCCTGTGGGCAAAATCGATGGCGCCCACATTCTGGATCTCGTTGCACATGCGCACGCAGTCGCCGCAGAGAATACATTTTCCCGAATCCCGCACAATGGACTTGGACGAATTGTCCACCACCTGGTGAGGGTTATTGTTGGGGAAGCGCACCTCGTTCAGGCCGAACCGGTGGGCCAGCATCTGAAGGCGGCAATGGCCGTTTTTCTCGCAAACCGTGCAGTCCCGGCAGTGGGCCGCCAGCAGCAGCTCCAGAATCATTTTGCGGTGCTTGTGCAGCTTCGGCGTGTTGGTCTTAATCACTGCCTTATGTTTCGGCGGTGTGGAGCAGGCCGCAATGATGCCTCCCCACTGATCCTCCACCACGCACATCCGGCAGGCGCCGTACACGGACAGGTCAGAATAATAGCAGAAGGTCGGCAGAATGATCCCGGCTTTCAGGATCACGGCCAGCATCGTTTTTTCATCCGTAAACTCGACGCGGTAACCGTCGATGATCATATATTTCTTTTCTTCCATCGTTTCCATCCTTTCCGGCTCAGCCTAATTTCACCGCACCAAACTTACAGCCGTCCATGCAGGCGCCGCACTTGATGCACTTATCCTGGTCGATGACATAAGGCTTCTTGATTTCGCCGCTGATGGCATTCACCGGGCACTGTCTCGCGCACTTGCTGCATCCCTTGCAGAGATCCGGATCGATCTGATAGGAAAGCAGAGCCTTACACTGGCCCGCTGGACATTTCTTATCCACCACATGGGCAATGTACTCGTCGCGGAAATATTTCAGCGTGCTGAGCACCGGGTTCGGCGCGGTCTTTCCCAGCCCACACAGAGCAGTTTGGGAAATCGTATCGGCCAGTTCTTCCAAAAGCTCCAGGTCTTCCATGGTGCCTCTGCCTTCGACGATCTTATTTAAGATCTCCAACATCCGCTTGGTGCCTTCCCGGCAGGGAATGCACTTGCCGCAGGACTCATTCTGGGTAAAATTCATGAAGAACCGGGCTACCTCGACCATGCAGCTCTTATCGTTCATGACCACCAGGCCGCCGCTTCCGATCATGGCTCCCACCTTGCTCAGGGAGTCAAAATCCAGGTGCATGTCCAGATGGTCTTCTTTATCGGTAAAGCACAGACAGCCGCCGGACGGACCGCCGATCTGAACCGCCTTGAACTCTCCTCCTTTGACGCCGCCGCCGATGTCAAAAATCACTTCGCGGAGCGTGGTCCCCATCGGTACCTCGATCAAACCGGTATTATTTACGTTTCCGGTCAGAGCGAACGCCTTGGTTCCATGGTTGTTCTCCGGCCCGATGGTCCGGTACCAATCCGCACCCTTGACGATAATGGTGGGGACATTGCAGTAGGTCTCCACGTTGTTCAGGACTGTCGGCTTATCAAACAGGCCCTTTTCCACGGTGCGGGGCGGTTTGACTCTGGGCATTCCGCGGTTTCCTTCGATGGAAGCCGTCAGCGCGCTGCCCTCGCCGCAGACAAAAGCGCCTGCGCCCTGGCTGATATGTAATTGAAAATCAAAACCGGAGCCGAGAATATTATTGCCAAGAATGCCGTACTTTTCGGCCTGACGAATCGCTTCTTGCAGACGGGATACCGCCAGAGGGTACTCGGCGCGGACATAAATATAGCCTTCGTGGGCGTTTGTGGCAACGGCGGCCACCATCATTCCTTCGATTACGCGGTGGGGATCGCCTTCCATCATACTGCGGTCCATAAACGCGCCGGGGTCGCCCTCGTCGCCGTTGCACACCACATATTTCACCGGCTCTTTCTGAGCCAGCACCTGCGCCCACTTCCGCCCGGTCGGAAATCCTCCGCCGCCGCGTCCGCGGAGACAGGACTTGCTGATCTCATCCACGATCTCTTCCGGCTTCATATCAAACAGCGCCTTGGTCAGGGCCATATAACCGCCGGTGGCAATGTATTCCTTGATGGATTCGGCGTTGATATGGCCGCAGTGCTCCAAAGCCAGCCGGGTCTGCTGCTTATAAAAAGGAATATCCTCCTGCTTCTCATAGGCGTTTCCTTCCATATCCCGGTACACCAGCCGGTCGATGACCTCATCCCCGATGATACTTTTTTCCAGGATTTCCTCGCAGTCCTCCACTTTCACATGAATATAGAGCCAGCCCATGGGTTCAATCCGAAGCAGGGGCCCCATCTCACAAAAACCGTGACAGCCGCTGCGCTTTAGCCCGATGGTCTCGTGGGGTTCTTCTTCCAGAATCAGGGAGCAGGGAATATTCCGCTCCGCCATCAGATCTTTTAACCGCGCATAAATTTCCAGGGAGCCGCCGGCCACGCAGCCGGTCCCACCGCAGATCAAAATCTGCTTTTTCTGGCTGGCCAAAGATTCCTGGTATGCCAGCCGCGCCAACTCCAGTTCCTGACGGGATTTAAACTTCATGAGCAGCTTCCTCCTTCAGTTCGGCCAAAAGCTTCCGCGCTTTCTCCGGAGTCATGGCCGGATGTACCTTATCGTTTACCGTACAGACCGGCGCCAGGCCGCAGGCTCCCAGGCAGGACACCGTCTCCAAAGTGAACATCATGTCCTCGGTGGTCGGCTTCTCCGCCGAAACTCCGAGCTGAGCGCGAAACTCCTCCAGAATCGGGATCGACTTGCGCACATGACACGCCGTACCGTCACAAACCTTAATCACATATTTTCCCTTCGGTTCCAGAGAAAAATTCTCATAAAAAGTGGCCACTCCATAGATCTTTGCCTCGCTCAGCTTTAGCTTTTTTGCGATGTAGCTGAGCATTTCCTCCGGCAGATAGCGATACTCCCGCTGAATCGCCTGCATAACGGCGATCACGGAAGCCGGATCATAGTTGTGGTCTTTTAAAATCGCATCCAGCTTCTTTTGTTCCTCTTTCTGCACCGAATATCCTCCTCCCAAATTCTATTCCCCTTAAGCTCCTGTCCTTTTGAACCTGCCAGGACAGGAAATCAGCAAAAACGGCAGAAAAAAAGTTCGTCTTTCATTTTCTGCAATGAAGCACAAACATCGATTCCCCTTATTACATGAGTATGTTTAGTTTACCACAGGTTTGTGAAAAGAGCAACGATATTTTTGTGCTATCAGAATATCAACCTCCGCCGGTTCATTCGCCTGCCATTGATTTTCATGAAATATAATTGACACACCTGGCGATTCATTTTAAAATAAGAAGAAATGGAACTTGCAGCGAAATGATTGGCAATGGTCTGGCAGATTACGAAGGAGGGCACTTTTGGAAGATCAGGTACGTGTGATAGACCGGGTTTTTGATATTTTAGAACAACTGGCGCAGGCAGATTCCCCGATGACTCTGGCTGAGCTCTGCAAGGCAACCGAGATGAGTAAATCTACGGTCCACCGTCTGCTCTCCTCCATGTGCGCCAGACAGTACGTAGAAAAACGTTCCGACAATACCTATGCCATCGGCTACAAACTGGTGGAGACGGTCAGCACCCACATCAACGGCTTGGAGCTCTTGACCGAATCCAAACCCTTTCTCAGCCAAATCTCCCATGAGCTGGAGCTTACGACTCACTTAGGCATTCTGGATCACCATGATGTCATTTACATCGAGAAGATGGATCTCTATCCCAATACCCGGCTTTACACCCAGGTCGGTTACCGTTCCCCCGCCTACTGCTCTTCCATCGGCAAATGCCTTCTGGCCTGCCTTTCCGGCGACGAACTGGAGGAAGCGCTTTACCGATGCGAATTCCAGAAATTCACCCCCAACACCATCACCGATCTGCGGGAGCTGAAACGGGTTCTCCGGGTCGTCCGCAAGCAGGGATGGGCCATGGACAATGAGGAGTATCAGTTGGGCCACCGCTGCGTCGGCGCACCGATCTTCGACTACCGCGGAACCGCCGTGGCTGCGGTCAGCGCCAGCGGCTCCATCGAGATGCTCTCCGACGACCGGCTGGACCTGGTGATCTCCCAGGTTCGGAAAGCGGCGCAGGATATTTCCAGACGGATGGGTTATGTCGAATAAATCACTCCCAAGAAAATGCGGCTCAAAAGACGCTCATTAAAAGGACGGCCAGCGCCTCGCTGACCGTCCTTTTTGAGATCCGGTTTACGCCAGAATATTCTTCAATACAATCGTCTTGGTTCTCGTCACCTCGTCAAACGTGGACATCACGCCTTCGGTGCCGATTCCCGAATATTTATAGCCGCCGAACGGCATCTCAAAGCTGCGGAAGAAGCTGGCGCCGTTGATCACCGTGCCGCCGCATTCGAGAGCATTGCAAACCCGAAGAGCCGTCTTCATATTCTCCGTGAACACGCAGCCGCAGAGGCCGAACTTGGAGCTGTTGGCAATCTCGATGGCCTCTTCTTCGGTCTCAAAGGTGATGATCGGAACCACCGGCCCAAAAATTTCCATATCCGTCGCCACATCCGCGCTCTTTGGCACGCCGGTGATAACCGTAGGCTCAATAAATGCGCCGTTCCGTTTGCCGCCGAGGATTACTTTACCGCCCTGTTTTACGGTCAAAGCGATCTGCTCCTCCACTGTCTTCGCTGCTTTCTCGCTGATCAGACAGCCGATCTGGGTGGCCTCATCCGAAGGCATGCCCTGCTTCAACTGTTTGATCCGGGCTACCGCTTTCTCAGTGAATTCCTCCGCCCGGCTCTGATGGATCAGAAAACGCTTGGAAGCGCAGCAGACCTGCCCGGTATTGTACATCCGGCCCCAGATCAACTCTTCCACCGCCAGATCCACATCCCCGTCTTCCAGGACGATGAACGCATCATTTCCGCCCAGCTCCAAGGCGATGTGGGCCAGATGATCCGCCGCCGTCTTCGCCGTCTCGATGCCGACTTCGGTGGAGCCGGTCAAGGTGATGGCGTGCACGTCCGGGTTGCCGCAAAGCCAGCCGCCCACCGTGGAGCCGCGGCCTGTGATGATCTCGATTGCGCCGTCGGTGACCCCGGCTTTCACCAGCATCGCCGTCAGCTTGCAGAGGGTCAGCGGATTGTCGGTCGAAGGCTTCACAATCGCAGCGTTTCCGGCAAGCAGGGTCGGAGCAATCTTCTGATCAAAGAGGTCACAGGGAAAGTTAAAGGGAATCACACAGGCGATCACGCCGATGGGCTCACGTTTCACGATCTGAACCGTATTGGCCTGGCCGGGCTCTAATCCGGCCGGGATGGTCTCTCCATAGAGGTGTTTCGCCCTCTCGCAGAACGCTTTGAAAGCAATCGGAATATTGCCGATCTCCGCGCGCGCTTCCACGATGGGTTTCCCAGTCTCTGCGCTCAAGGTCTGGGCCAGATCTTCCTTGCCGGCCTCCACCAGCTCTAAGAACCGGTACATAATATCCACTTTCTCGCTGACCGGGACCTTTGCCCAGATCTTTTGAGCCTTTTTCGCCTCTTCCACCGCCAAATCCACGTCCGCCTTGGCCGCAGCGGGGACGGTGTCGATCACCTGTCCGGTAGCCGGGTTTGTTACATCAATGGTTTTCTGATCCGAAGCTTCTACTGCTTTTCCGCCGATTATCATTTTCATGGTCATACACTCCTTTGCAAATTCGATCTGGTGTCCATAGGCCTTGCCGTTTGGCAGGGCCTATAGCAGTTACGTCAATGGCTTTTATTTCTCCAACCCGGTAAAGGACAGCATCAGTCCGCCGCAGGTGTTGTTGCCGTCGGCTTCAAAGCCATATTCGCCGAAGGTAAACTCCGCCAAAAACGGCACAGAGCCCGCCTCTTTTTTCAGCTGCTCCGCGACCTCGCCGATCCGGCCGTCGATCCCGGCTCTCCGGCCGCCGCAGTGAACCAGGAAGTAGGCCGCAGGCTCCTGCATCTGCGCTTTCACCTCGCGAAGCGTTTCTCCTGTGGAGTCGATCAGCTCATCCACGGTGGCTTCCATCCGGACCACTGCGGTTCCGGCCGCCAGATTATTTCCGATGGCCATGGAGCCGTCGTCGTTTCCGTTCATCGGGTGACGGATCGCCACCAGATCGCCCAGGCGGTCTTTCACACCCAGAGGGGACGTCACGCTGGCAGCCAAAAGGTTCGCTCCTTTCAGCTCAGCCGCCGGGATTCCTCTCCAGCCTGCATATTTCTCCAGAGCCGGTTCTCCGTCGATCTCAACCAGGGTCCGGTTTCCGTCGATCTTGGTGATAATGCCCATGTCCGTTGTCTCCCGGTAAGCTCCGGTGTATTTGTTTACCATCGGTTTCTTCGTGTAGAAGAAGGCCACCACCACGCCGTCGGCAAACACGCCGCGGTCCGTGTAAAGCTTCCACTCGCCGGAGATGGAGTTGTCCGCCGCGCTGCCGCCGAAGAAAGGAACCCGGCCGATCACTTTGGTGATGCCTTTCAGATAGAATTCCTCTTCCGCCGGGGATGCGGCCATGTAGAAGAAGTCCGGAGGCGTCGTCTTTCCCGCCTGCTCCATGGCTTTCTTCGCCACCGCGATTCCATCTTCCACCGCACAATGATTCTTTTCCATCGCCGCCACGCCGACTGCCATCTCCGGATCGGCCAATGTCATCATGCCGAGGAAATGGTCTCCGCCGCCGACATAACCGTCTTCTGTGATCACACCGGTATAGGAGGTATTTCCGATCACGGGCACGCCGGGCAGCTCTTCCGCAATTCCCGCCAGCATTGCATCCAAATCATAGGCACAGCTTCCATAGGCAAGCGCGACTTTCACGCCGGACAATCCTTCTTTTGCTTTCTTAGCCGCTTCCATACCTGCCGTCTTCGCACAAGAGTTTGTGCTTGTTCCCGTTTTTGCCTGTAACATGATATCTCCTCCTTAATTTTTGTTGCGAATTCATATCGTCTTCCTATATCTAATTATAGTTTCCCTATCGCAAATCACAACCGGCGCATCCCATAAAGCGGAATGGGCGTTCCGTTAGACGGAACGCCCATTCTTCATCAGCTTTTCTTCGGCGGTCTTCCCAGCCAGAATACAAAAATTGCAATCAAGGCCAAAAATCCAATTACAATGCTGCCGCAGCCGCCATTTCTCTTTTTCATCTGCATACCATCCTTTCCATAAATTCTGCCGGAATCTCATTTTCACTTTGTCCCGGCAACAGAAACCAGTTCCATCCTGCCGTCCGCCCCATGTTTCGCCCATGAAACACGCCTCGCCCGAACGCTAGCTCCGCACGATTCTGTCATAAACCCGCGCGGTCAAGCTGTAAATTCCAATATAAAACACGGCAAATACCAGGAATGACCCCAGCGTACATAAGACCAACAGCGTCTGATTCGCCAGTCCGATCGCAAGCAAAATCCGTTTGACCGCGGGAAATGCGAAAGCAATATGGATTCCGGCTGTCAAAAGAGGCAGGAAAAACACGGTTAAAATCTGACTGTGTATGGTCCGTTTTACCTCCCGGCGGCTGAGCCCCACCTTCTGCATGATCTCAAACCGTTCTTTATCCTCGTATCCTTCGGACACCTGTTTATAATAAATAATCAAAACCGTGGCCAAAAGGAACAGGGTGCCAAGGAAGATCCCCAGGAAAAACAGACCTCCGTATAAGCTGAGATAATTGATCCGGTTCTGTTCTCTGATATCCGTGTATCCGGAAAATCCCTGATCCTTCAAGGCTTTCGATACATTTTCTCCGGCCTGAAGCTTTTCTTCCGACGTCCCGTCTATATCAACTCCGTGGCAAATGCGGATCTCGGAAGTATATTCCGTGCCGGAAGCTTGTTGCTCCTCATAGAGGGAATCCATGGTTTCCCGGTCCGAAATCACCACGAAAAGGCTCTTGAAAATACCTCCGCCGTCCCCATCGCTTGGAAGCACCTCCTCCCGCTTTTCGCGAACCTGAAACTCTCTGGAAAGCAGCTTCAGCGTATCCGGGGCGTATCTGCCGTTTCCGGTGTACAAGATCACCTCATTCTCCCCCAGGGAAACCGTATCTCCAGTCAACTCTTTTAAGCTGTCCGGAGTGATAAAATACAAATTCCATACATCATCCAGGGTATCATCCTGATCCAAATCAAGACTCGCTTCATTCTCCTTGATTCTTGCCCCCATGCTCAGATAATCGTAATGAAACTCATTGGACTTACTCCGCCCCAGCTTCGCCAGTTCCCGGTCTATGGTGGCTTCTACCGCGTCCCAATCGTTATTATTTTTCTCATAGGCGTTGAGCATGATATCACGGGGGTAACGCCGCTCCACATTATCCTCGATGCCGATAAAAAGACTGACCGTCGAGGAGATCATCACCAGCACAGCTGTGGAAAGAATGCAGATATTGGCAAGGCCCACGGCGTTCTGTTTCATCCGGTACATCATGCCGGAGACGGAGATAAAATGCTGGGTTTTGTAATAATACGTTTTCTTCTTCCGCAGCCCTTTCAGCACGGCAATGCTCCCCGATGTAAAGAGACAATAGGTCCCGATCATAACCAGGATGACAGCCACAAAAAACAGCATAATCATTGTCATCGGATTTTCCGTGGTCACAGCGATCCAATAGCCGCCGCCCAGGCTTAAAAGCCCCAAGATGGTGACCAGAAACCTGGCCTTCGGCTCCCGCTCTCCGACCCGGCCGCCCCTCAGCAGCTCCACCGGCTTCGACAGATGAATCTGCCGCAGGTTGCTGAGCAGCGTACAGGTATAAATCACCGCAAACAGAATTGCCGTGTTTCTGACCGAAGGCAGCGAGACCGGAAAGCCGAAGGTCGCCTGAAGGCTTAAAATTCGCAGCATACCGAGAAACACCAGCTTGCTGAACAACAGGCCGCCCACAATTCCAAGGGTAATGGCCGCAGCAGCGATCATCAAAGTCTCATAGGTCAGCACTTTAAAAATATGCCGCTTTTCCATGCCCAGGATGTTGTAGAGGCCCAACTCCTTTTTTCTCCGCTTAATCAAAAAACTGTTGGTATAGAACAGGAAGATGAAGGCGAAAAATCCCACCACCACGGTTCCGGTTTGCAGGATCCAGTTCATCTGGGCCCCGCCCTTCATGTTCATGAAATCCTCGTTTTTTGACAGCGAACAAATGATATAGTACATCATCACCGAGGCAATGCCGGTCAGGAGATACGGCACGTAAGTCTGGGCGTTTTTCCGGATGTTGGATAGGGCCAGCTTGAAATAAAAGCCTCTACGCATCCCGCTCACCGCCTGTCGCCATCATAGTCAAGGCATCGGAAATTTTCTGATACATGGCCTCGGCAGTCTGACCGCCCCGGTAGATCTGATGGAACACCTCCCCGTCTTTGATGAACAGCACGCGTTTTGCATGGCTGGCCGCTTTGGTGCTGTGGGTGACCATCAAGATCGTCTGGCCTTCCTCATTGATCTGGCCGAAGAGGCGCAGCAGGCTGTCGGAGGCCCGCGAGTCCAGAGCGCCGGTGGGCTCGTCGGCCAGCACCAGCTGCGGCTCCGTGATCAGCGCCCGCGCCACTGCGGTCCGCTGTTTCTGCCCGCCGGAGACTTCATAAGGGTATTTCTCCAAAATCTCCTCGATCCCCAGCTTCTTTGCAATGGGCGCCAAGCGTTTTGCCATCTCCGGATAGGATTTGCCGGAGAGGACTAAGGGGAGAAAAATATTGTCCTTGATGGAGAAGGTATCCAGCAGATTAAAATCCTGGAAAACAAATCCCAGGTTATCGCGCCGGAACGCGGAGATCTCCGCCTCCTTCAAAGAGACAATGCTCCTTCCGTTTAAGAGCACTTCTCCGCTGGTCGGTTTGTCGAGGGAAGCAAGGATATTTAACAGGGTCGTCTTACCGGAACCGGATTCCCCCATGATCGCCACATATTCTCCCCGCTCCACGGAGAAAGAAACATTGGAAAGAGCCTGCACGCGAGTGCCGCCAAAACGAGTCGTGTAAACTTTCTTCAAATTATTGACTTCTAACATCGCCATGAAAATGACCTCCTTTTGTTCCTCTACAGTGTATCAAAAAGGGGAAATGGCTGCCATGGATTCGGCTTACATTTCCCCGGTGCAATCTTACAATCCGGTAAGGATCCTGTTATTTTGATAAAAGCCGCTAGTCCGGCCGTTTATTCTACTTCCAGTTCGGCGGATGCGAGGCCGATTTTCACCCGCGTCCCCTTCCCCGGCTCGGATTCAATCACAATGGTATGGGACAATTTTGTCAGAATCCTCCGGCTGAGATAAAGGCCGATTCCTGTGGATTTCTTATCCGTGCGGCCATTGTAGCCGGTAAAGCCTTTCTCGAAAATCCGGGGGAGATCTTCCGCCGCGATTCCAATGCCGGTATCCTCGATGACCAAAGTCTGTTCCGGCTCCAGATAGATGGAAATGGTTCCTTTCGGCGTGTATTTTAAGGCATTGGAAAGAACTTGTTCCACGACAAAAAGCAGCCATTTTTCATCGGTCAGCACCATGGTTTCGACGCCTGTGTATGCCAGAGCCACTTTTCTCCGGACAAACTGGGCCGCAAACTTCCGCACCGCCTGACGCACAATGGCATCTAACGGCTGCCATCTGACGACCAGATCGCTGCTCTCGCTGTCCAGGCGAAGATAAGACAGCACCATCTCCACATACTGCTCAATGGAAAACAGCTCGCTGGAAAGTTCGCCGTACTCTTTCCCGTCCTCCTCGGAAAGCAAGAGGCGCATCGCTGAGATCGGCGTTTTAATCTGGTGCGCCCACATCGTATAGTATTCCAGCATATCGCTTTTTGATTTATCCGCCTCGGAAATCAGACGAATTTTATCTTCGTGGTCGATGGACAGAAGCGCCTGGTAGTCTGCTTCCAACAGATCCCCAGGTTCCGGCAAGTCGGTAAGTCCCAGGGTAATCCGATGCCGCAGCTCCACGAGAAACTGATGCGTTTTCCAATAGTGAAGATAATCCACGCCAAAAATCAGCACTCCGGCCACCAGGCAGAGCAAAGAGGCGTAGAACACCGCCTCCACCGGCAGCTGGTAGAGCGACAGCACGACGCTGAAAATCAAGGCAAATAAAAGGAAGGCAAGAAAACCAACCCGGTGTCTTCTGACATAGCTGGCGATTGGAGCGCCGCTCTCCTTTCGTTTCCTGTTCATTCGATCAAATACCCCATTCCTTTTTTCGTCACGATGAAATCCGTCAGCCCGGCGGCTTCCAGCTTCCGGCGCAGCCGGGTAATATTGACCGTCAGCGTGTTCTCATCCACATAGCTGTCGGTCTCCCACAGCCTGGTCATCAGCTTGTCCCGGCTGACTGTCCGCCCCTTGTTTTCCAAGAGCATCTGCAAAATTTTAAAATCATTTCTGGTCAGGGCTATGGTCTCGCCCTGATAGGTCAGCGTCGCATCGTTCAGATTCAGAATCGCGCCTCTGTGTTCCAGAAGATTGGAAGGCGTGCCGAAATCGTATGCCCGCCGCAAAAGCGCCTGGACTTTCGCGGTCAAAACCTCCCGATCAAAAGGCTTCGCCAGGAAATCATCGCCGCCCATGTTGACGGCCATGACCAGATTCATATTGTCCGAGGCAGAGGAGAGAAACAAAATGGGAACCTGGGATATCTTCCGGATCTCCGTACACCAGTGATAGCCGTTAAAAAACGGGAGCATGATATCCAGAATCACCAGATGAGGGGCATAGGCGGCAAACTCGGAGAGCACATTTTGAAAATCCGCCGCCGTCCGGCACTCAAATCCCCAGGATGACAGCTGTTTTTGGATCGCGGAGGCAATGACTTCGTCGTCCTCCACCAAAAAAATCTTGTACATATCGGCCTCCTTTTTTCTGGCTTTCAGTGTAACATAGGAAGGAAGCGGTTTCAAGAGGACGAATATTTCTTTTGCCCTGCGCTTTCTTAGGGGAGCGTTTTTTCGATCGGTAATTCCGGAGGAATTTTCCACTGAAAAAACGGCGGTATGGAAGTTTCCACACCGCCGCGCCGCTTAGTTTTAGTCCAAACCGGCTTTTTTCAGATACTCTTTTGTTGTCTGAAGAACCCTTCTTTCGTGTTCAAAAATCCCCCATTCCCGCGCGTGTTTCGTGTTTGGCAGTTCCAGGGAAAGCACGGTGTCCTCCCGCATCCTTCGGATCATCCCCGCCGCGTCCACTCCATTTTCCGGGTCCGTCAGGTAAAACCGGTCTTCCCTGCCGTAATAAATCAGGTTTTCCAGATCCGTGCGGTCCGGGATTTCCACCGGTCCGCCGCAGACGTGGGCAAAATCAAACCATTCCTTGGGGCATTCTTCCAACTCTTTTAAGGACACCCGCGACCGGTGGGCATGGAGCGTATCGATCATCAGACCGGCATTGGGCCGGTTGACCAACTCCAGAACTTCTCTCGCCTGTTTTAAATTCCAGATTGTGGCCCAGGTTACGAATTCCAACCCGACCCGAAGCCCATACTGTGCCGCCAGATCGCAGACCTGGGCAAACTGTTCCAGATACCGCTCCCGGTCTTCGGTCCAGATACTGCTGATCACGGCTTTTGCCCCCAGATCAGCCGCCGCCTCAAAGGAGGCTTCAAAGGAGGGGACATCCGAGTGGTCGTGAATCTTCGCCAGCTCAATGTCATGGATTCCCACGCCGGTTTCCTCCATGGACTGCCTGGTCAGCCGGAGGAGCTCCGGATGCCTGGTAAAGTCATAATCGAACTCCGCTTCCACTCCCATCGGCAAAATCCGGATACTGACATAGTCGTAGCCAATGGCTTTGGCACAGTAGATCATCTCCGCCGGAGTCCAAGACAGACACCCCAGATGGGCCATTGAATATTTTCTCGCCATCGTTTTACTCTCCTTTCAACTCCACCAAACGTCCGGATTCCGCCGACTCATACGCCGCATAGAGCACCCGCATGGTCTGATAAGCCACTTCAAAATTACAAAACGGCTCCCGGTCTTCCGTAATCGCTTCCGCAAAATCCTGTATCTCTCCCAGATATCCCCGGATGACATCGTCAGCAATCCAGGACGGATTCCATCCCAGTTTGGAAGGACACATCTCGGACAAGGAGACGTCTTCCAACCCGGCTTCGTCGAGGAAATAGCTGTCCAGGATCCGGCCCGGAGAAATCTTGCAGAGATATGCGGCGTCATGGCAATAGATTTCTGCATAGCCTCTGGTACCCGCCATATATAAGTCCGAAGCCATCGCCACGGCTTTGGTCCCGTCCGCAAAAGTTACGGTCACATTGGCGAAGTCCTCCACATCGTCCGGCTTCGCCTTTAAATATATCCGCTCCTCCGGATTCAGGGAAGGAAGCACCTGTCCCATATCCGCCTGCACGCTTTTTACCGCAAATTTCTCTCCTCTTGCTTTGGCCTCCGTCATCTTCAAAACCAGCATGCTGGAAAGAGGATGGCAGCCCGCCCGGATCAAGGCGCCGCCGCCGATCTGGCTCCATTTTCCGGCTTCCTGGGAGATGGAGCCTTTTAGACTCTCCTCCCCTTTCATAAATAGAATCCGGCTTTTTTTGTGGGAAATCAGCTCCGCCGCTTTCTGAATGGCAGCGGCATAGACATAGTTTTCCGCATAACAGAACTTCTTTTCCGACCGTTTTAAAACGGAGCGGATCCTTTCCATCTCCCTTTGGACGTGACGGGCCATATCCCGTTTGGACACGTTCTTTCCGATGGGCTCCGGATCCCCCGGATTTCCGAAATATCCGTTCAGCGGCTTTTCACAGATCACATGTTTTCCCGCTTCCAGAGCTTTTACGATCATGCCGGTGTGGAGGAAGGGGGGCGTGCAGATGTCGATCACATCGATCTCCGGATCCCCCAGGACCGTTTCAAAATCCGCCTCCACCTTCTCATAGCCGTACCTCGCCTGAAAGGCGCTGGCCTTTGGAAGATCGATATCCACCACGGTTTTCAGCCGTACCTGGATCCCGCCGACCTTCCGGTACGCCTCACTGTGGAGCCGTCCGGCATAGCCGGTTCCGATCACCGCCACGCAGAGTTCCTTTTGTTTCATCACAGCCTCCCGATTTTTTAAATATACAGCCCACCGTTGATATCAAACACTTCCCCCGTGGCGTAGGAGGCTTCATCTGAGGCCAGAAACAAAATAGCGTAGGCAATCTGGTCCATATCCCCCAATTCGCCGAGAGGAATCCCCTCCTCCAGCTTTTCCTGCTGTTCCTTAGTCATGGAATAAAACATCTTTCCCTTCAGCGGGCCGGGCGCCACGGCGTTGACCGTGATGGACCAGGGCGCCAGTTCCTTCGCCAGCGCCTGGGTCAGGCCAACCACTCCGGCCTTGGAGGCGGAATAGTTGCAGCCGCAGCCGGGACGGCCGGTTCTCCCTCCAATCGATGCGATATTGACGATCCGCCCGTATCTCTGCGCCTTCATATAGGGAACCGCATTCTTGCAGGTATGGAAATAGCCGGTCAAATTTACGCGCAGCACCGCGTTCCAATCCTCATAGCTCATCTCCGTGATGGGATGGTGCCGGATAATGCCGGCGATGTTGACCAAGATATCGATCCGTCCCATGACCTCCTCTGCGGTCTGAAACGCTTTTTCTATCTGCTCCGGCGACGTCACATCCGCCGGATATAGATGAATCCGTCCGGCATACTCCGGCTCGCTCTCCTTAAACTCTCTTAACGCCGTTTCATTGAAATCAATCAGAAACAGGTCGGCCCCTTCCTCCAAAAAGATCCGGTTCGCCGCCTGGGCCATATCCGACGCCCCGCCGACGATCACCGCTTTTTTTCCGGGTAAACGTAATGCCATCAAAAACCCTCCTATCTATGTTCCTACTGAATCTCCTGCATGGTAGTGTTAAAAGCCGATGAGATTTCCTCGCCCAATTCATCCTGCATGCTCTTCCAGATCGGCTCGCCGGTCTCGCGCATGGCTTTCAGGACATCACCGCTTAGCTCGCAGACCTCGCAGCCGTTCTGGCTGATCAGCGTATTCAAAGCGGAATCGTTGATCTCATCATAATGAGCCATATTGTCTGCAGCGATCTCATCCAAAATATTGATGACCAGATTTTGATAATCCGCCGGCATGGAATCGAAAAACGCTTTGTTCATCATGAAGGTGGAGATAAACGGAACATGGTTTGTCGTCACCACATACTTTTGCACTTCGCCCAGATTGTTGTTCACGACTGTGTCGAGGGGATTTTCCTCCGCGTCCATCAGCCCCTGCTGGAGAGCGAGATACAGCTCGGAGAAAGCCAAAGGCGTGGCATTGCAGCCAAGATCGTTCCAGAATTTCATCTGATACTGGTCGTCCGTGGTCCGGATATTGATTCCTTTGAAATCCTCCATGGTTTCAATCTTTTTGCTGCTGGTCATGGTTCGGAATGCCGTGGGGGAAATCCCAATGCAGACCAGGCCATTGTCCTGAAACACCTGATCCAGCGCACCACGGAACGCAGTCCCCCTTAAGAGCAGTTCGTAACATTTGTCCGCGCTCTCAAAGTACATCGGCATGCTAAGGATTCCCACTTCCGGTATGTAGCTGACATAAGAACCTGTGGCCATCCAGCTCATCTGAATGGTTCCCTGCTGGGTGCTGGTGTAATTTTCGGCGTCGCTTCCCAGCTGGCCGTTGGGGTAGACCTGACAGGTGATTTTGCCGTTGGAGCGCGCTTCCACCTCCTTGGCAAAAGCGGCGCAGTTTTTGCCTCCCAGCTGGGTTTCCGACGTCCCGTGTCCCAGGATGATCTGGAAAGAGGGGGCGTCCGCCGCCTCAAAGGCCGCGCTGTCCACCGGGAGCGCTTCGGCACCGGATGAAGCCGCGCCGCCGGACGGAGCCGTAGTCTTTTCGGCTGCTGTGGTTTCCGCCTTGGTTGACCCGGCTTCCGCCGCCTCCGTGGTTACCGGGGCCGCCGCCGTGCTCCCCGATGCCGCTGTTGTCTCGGTGTTTCCGCCGCAGCCGGTCAGACCGGCCATCATCAAAACCGCCATTCCCCATGCCAAAAATCTTTTGCTCTTCATATTTTCCTCCTTATTATGAAAGCTTGTCCTCCGCCTTGTTCAGGCGATGTCATTCCTCTTAAAACCTACAAAAACATCAGACTCAATGCCGGAATATAAGTGATCAGCAACAGCGCCGCCAAAAATGTGATGATGAAAGGAATCACCCGTTTTCCCAAGGTCAGCACCGGCACGTCGATCAACCGGCTGGCCACGAACAGATTGACGCCGAAGGGCGGAGTGATAAATCCAACCGCCAGATCCACCACCATGATGACGCCAAGGTGAATCTCGTTGATCCCCAGGGCCTTTGCCACCGGCAGCAGCATCGGTCCCAGAATCATGATTGCCGGCGCGCAGTCCATGAACATCCCCAGTACCAAAAGGATCAAGACCAGCACCAGAAGGAACAGATACCGGTTGTTGAAATGGGCCGTGATAAACTGGGAAATCGTGTTCGGAAGCTGCAGCAGCGTCAAAACTCTCCCCAACACGGTGGCCAGCGTCAGCATCAGGCACAGCGGCGCATAAGAGCGGATCGACTCCGTCAAAATCGGCCACAAATCCCGGATCCGGATCGTCCGATAGATAAAAAAAGCAACGATCAGGGAGTAAAATACGGAAATGCAGGCCGCTTCCGTCGGCGTCACGGCGCCGGAGTAAATTCCTCCCAGGATAATGACCGGGGTCAGCAACGCCCAAAAACTTTCCAGAAACACCTTGCCGAATCCTCTGGCCCGGAGTCCCCCCACATATGCGTTGATGGCATTTTTATCTTCTCCGTGCCGCGTACAGTAAAAAATGGCGTATCCGCACAGGCACAAGGCAATCAGAATTCCCGGAAGAATACCGCCCAGGAACAGATTTCCAACGGAGGCCCCGGTGGCAATGCCGAAAAGAATGAAAGGAATACTCGGCGGGATAATCACTCCCAACCCTCCGGCGGTGCCGATGATCGCGCCGCAGAAAACCCGGTCGTATCCCATTTTCAGCAAAACCGGAATCCCCATGGTTCCCACCGCCGCGCAGGTGGCGGGTCCGGAACCAGAAATCGCTCCGTAAAACAGGCAGGTGATAATCACCGTGCAGGGAAGCCCAGCCCGCATTTTCCCGAACAGGTAGGCAAATACGTTAAACAGTTTCTCCGAGATTCCGCCCCTTGCCATCACAATACCGGAAAGCATGAAAAGGGGCACGGCAATGATCGGCGTGCTGTCGGCGCCACCGATGATTCCCCGCACAATGAAGGCCGTGTCCGCAGCAAAACTGCTGCTGATCCACCCCGGTATTAAGGTGGCCAAAAGCATGGTCAATGCAATCGGAACACTCATCACCAGGCCAACCAGAAAAACCAACAATAACGCAGTCAGCATATCGTCTTCCCCTTTCTAACTCCGCGGACCACCTGCTCCAGATAGCGGACCGCGCCGAGCGCAAATCCGATTCCCAGAACCAGGTATAATATCCAGACCGGCATCTTCATGGCAGGCGATAGCTGCCCGGACGCACGAAGCGCCGCCATGGAAAGGAATGTATGGTAAGCCATATACCCGTGCAGCAGCATCATCAAGATCCGGATCCCCATCTCCACCACCATTTTTCCTTTTTCCGGGAGCATCCCCATGACAATCTCCACTTTTAACGCATTATCCTTCTGCACGACATAGCCAAGGCTAAAACACGTCGTGGCCACCCACAGATACCGGCAGCACTCCTCCGGCCAGGGCATGGATGCCTTAAAAAGATACCGCATGATCACCTGTGCCATCATAATGCAGGCAATCAGTACCAAGAGCACCGCCATGCAGCATTCTTCCAGATTTCGGTCCAGCCACCGAATCACCTTCATCCTCTCTCCTCCTTTTCTCTCATTTCGATTGGATGTCCCCATAGTAGCATCCAAAAATGCGCGAAACAATAACACGAAAAGGCAACATATTTTACATTTTTGTTATCGTTTTCACCTCAGAAGCAAAAAAGAAAAAGGACCGCCCGAAGACAGTCCTCTTTCCATTTCAAGAAGGATGATAATACAATATATGCAAAATCACACGCGGATTATCCCAAAACAAATTCCGGCGATCAGGCAGACTCCGCTGATGGCCCAGACCCACAGGAAGGAGTGTTTGATATGGTCCTGGATCTCCACTTCGGCCAGCCCGCAGCCGAGAAATGTGGCGGGGACCACTGGGCTGATAAAGGTGGCGCAGTTGCGGCAGACCACCATGGCAATGCCCATCTCCATGGCGGACAGGCCATATTTGGCGCCGACGCCGATCATAATCGGCAGAACTCCATAGAAATAGGAATCCGTACAGAATACCAGCGCCAGAGGCACGGACAAAATTCCAATCACCACGGCCAGATGCGGCCCTAAAAATTCCGGCAGAATATTGACCAGTGCGGTGGCCATCGAATCCATCATTCCGCTCTCCTCCAGAATACCGAGAAGTACGCCTGCGGTTAACAAGGTGGAGGCCATCATGATGGCGGCCCCGGAGTGGGATTTAATAATCTTGCTCTGCACCTTTTCCCCCGGATAGTTCACAAGAAGAGCAATCGCCACGCCGATCATAAACACGTAATAGGAAGGAACATCAACAAAGGTCAGGATTAAGATCACAGCCAGTGTTAAAACAATATTAAACCAAAACAGCTTCGGACGGGCCAATTCATTGACTTTCTTTTCTTCTGCCATATGCTCCGCCGCCAGTGCGCCGTCTAACCCGGCTCCCCGTTTCAGCTCGATTCTGCCAAGAATAAACGCTACCGCAAACGCCAGCACAATACCGACGACCTGCATTGGGATCAGCTCTTTCCACAGCAGCGTCGCATCCACCTCAATGACGCTGGCCGTCCGCATGGTCGGTCCGCCCCAGGGCAGCAGGTTCATCACGCCCATGGCGGCCACACAGATGGTAAGCAAAGTCGTATTGCGGATATTCATCCGCTTATAAATCGGCAGCATCGCAGGAATCGTGATCAGAAACGTCGAAGCGCCCGAACCGTCCAGATGGCCGATCATTGCAATCAGCGCAGTCAGCATTGTAATTGCAATCACACTATTTCCCGCCTTCTTCACCAGAGCGTCGATGATCCGGTCAAACATGCCCGTATCACTCATGATTCCAAAAAATAAGATCGAGAAAATAAACAGACAGGCGGTGCTGGCCGTATCGGCGACGCCGCTTTTAATAAATCCGCCGATTTCCTCCACTGAAAAACCAGCTAAAAAAGCCGTCACCGTCGGCACCGCGATAAAAGCGATTGCGGGTACCGTCTTTGCCTTTAAAAGCAGAACGATAATCAGAGCCATCGTCAAAAAACCTAAGATTGCCAATGTCATGGTCTTTCCCTCCTGGTTTTCGGCAAGGCTCCTGTTAAACCGCGGCGCCTATGCCGTTTTTTCTGTCCATACCGGCAGGTAGATCACAAATTTTGTGCCTGTTCCCACCGTACTTTCCACACAAATATGGCCTCCATGGGCTTCCACCATCCGGTGAACCACCGCCAGTCCGAGGCCGGTTCCCTCTCCGGCTTTTTTGGTCGTAAAAAAGGGAACAAAAATCTGTTCCAGGACCTCCGGCTCCATTCCGCAGCCGTTATCCTGAATCGTCAAGCGATAAAATAACTGTTTTTCTTTTCCTTTAAAGAAAGGATCCTTTTTCTTTTCCGGCCGCAGAACCTCGCTTTCCACCACTAGCGCCGCGTCCTCCCGGCCCTGCATCGCGTAAAATGCGTTGGTGCAGAGATTCAAGATAATCTGCTGCAGCTGAGTCGGATTTCCCTGGATTCGGTACTCGGAACCGGCCAGGGAGCACTGAAGCTTCACTTTCCTTTTCTGTCCGGAGAGAGCCAGGTTCAACGCATTTTGAATCACCGGCGTCACAGCGATGTTCCGGAAGGTTTTCTCCGAATTTTTTCCGCTGAACCGGGAAATCTGATCGATGATTTCCTTTGCTTTCACCGCCGAATCATAGATTTCCTGAAGTTCTTCCCGGCGTTCTCCCTCTCCGTCCTCTTCGTCTGCCAAAAGCAGCGCAGAATAGCCCATGATGGGAGTGAGCAGGTTATTGAATTCATGGGCAATCCCACCGGTCATCGTGCCGATCAGCTCCAGCCTTTGTTTGTGGGCCAGAATCTCCTCCCGGCGGCGCAATTCTTCCAGCTGTTCATTGAGCTGGCGAAGGCGATCGTTTTCTCGCTGCATCCGGCTCCGGCTTCTCAGTGAAAGCATCAAGCTGAAAAAGAGCAGCAACAGCAAAGCTCCGAATCCGCCGATCACCAGCAGCATCTTCACCGCGCCCTCATGGATCGGAACGGCCAGTTCCTCGTAGTCGATGACCGCGCTGACGATCAGGAAATCATCTCCCGCCAAGGCAGGTGTGAAAGCGGAAATTTTCTTCACGCGGTGCGGCTCCTCCTCGGCCCACCAGTAAGAATGATAGACCTGCACGCCGGTCTCCCCGCTTTTTTGCCTGGCCACCAGTTCCTTTAGTTCGCTGAAATCATAGTCCGGATGTTCTGCCTGCCGGTCGGCAATCACATTCTGACCGATCTGTTCTTCTAAAGAGTGCATCAAGATGACGCCATCCGAGTCTTTTACCATCACATAGCCCTTTTCCCCCATCTTAATGTAGGCGGCTGTCTTCTGGTAAAGTTCCGACAGACTGAGATAAAACACCAGCCTTCCGCCGGACGGATTTTCTCTGGTCAGACGAAGATAATAGGCACGGCTGCCGTCGGCAACCACTTCCATCCGCGCAGATGTCCCTGTCTTGGTCAGCGTTTTTTGGTAGGTGACGTCCGTTTCCGGAAGGATAGCGTCCGCTTCCCCGTCCGCCAGGTACGCTGCGCCGGATAAAAGCGGCTGTTTTGCGGTTTGTTCCGCCCAAAGAATGGCTTCCGCCATCTCCTTGTCCCCACGGTCCGCCCTCTTTGCCGCTTCCTGAAACGCCTCCGTTCTTATCAGAGCTTCCATCTCCTGCTGGTATTCTCTGATCAAAACTTCCAGGCTGTTGGAAACATTCTCTGCGATCATACTCAGCTGTTTTTCCTGATTCTGAAGGAGATTTTCCTGATAGTTGGAGAGAACTCCGTATACCGACACCCCGAACAGGGCAGCTGTCAGCAGGACCGCTGCAAACAAAAGACGGATGTTCCGGGAAAAAGGTATCTTACTTTCGCTCCCCTTTTCTTCTCCGATTCGCTTCACCTTCTTACTGTTTGGCTTACTTGTTTTTCCTGATGCTTCCATCCTATCAGCTCCTCCTTAAATGACTCTAAACGCACCTTAAAATTTGTTAAGAATCGACGTTTTCTTTTCCCGTACGACAGCAGAATTTCCGCCGCTGCCTCTTTTCTGCCGGGCTCGTCCGCACAAAAAGCAATTGTCGGAACACCCATTTTACGATATAATCAGTGTATCAAATTCCCGGAAAGGAATCCACCTGATTATGGCGTGCGAAACGGTATTGATCGTAGATGATGACCCAGTGATCCAACGGCTTCTCGGCAAAGTGCTGACCAGCAATCAACTAAAATCCGAGGCAGTTTCCAGCGGAGAGGAAGCGCTTTTTGCCCTGCGCCGCAGGACCTATGATCTCATTCTTCTTGACATCACCATGGGAGGAATGGACGGGTTTCAGTTTTTGGAGAAGATCCGCCGGTCCCGCAATCTGACACCGGTCATTATCGTCAGCGGAAAAAATGAAGACTATGACACGCTCTACGGTCTGGAGCTGGGGGCGGACGACTACATCACAAAGCCCTTTAATCCAGTGGTGCTGGGCGCCAAGGTGAAAGCCATGATCCGCCGGAACGAAATTCTTCAAAGCCAGTCCGGAACCTTGATCGAGGCAGGTCCCTTCTCCTTTGACCGGACCACGCTCCGTGCAAAAAAAGAAGGACAGGAAATCCTCCTGTCCTCTAAAGAGACGCTGTTATTTTCTTTTTTTCTGGAGCACATCGGCCAAGTGTTCTCCAAAGAGCAGCTTTACCGGCAGATCTGGGGGGACTGGGGCGTGGATGAAAATACCGTCATGGTCCACATCAACCACCTGCGGGGAAAAATCGAAGAAAATCCCAAAGACCCCCGCCACATCCTGACTGTGCGGGGGCTGGGGTATAAATTTGTAGTATGACCCTCTTATTTTCTTCGAAAACGCCGCCGGATTTCCTGCTCGCCCTCCCAAAGAACCGCCAGCATGGCGTCCTTTTGCGGATAGGAATCAAGCATAAGGAAAAGCTCTGTCTCCGTTCCTTTTCCATGGGGCACCTGCCAGGCGCCTGCGTCGCTGCCCAGGGCCAGCTTTGCCTTCCGGTCAATCGCCTGCCGGATCCGTTCTTTGTGGATCGCTCCGATCTCTTCTAAAACGCCATCGTCGTACCGGCCGCAGCCGAGCATATTGAGACATGGCGACAGCGTCGGCACCCACACCGTATCGGACTCCGCCAATGCGCACACGCATTCCTCGTCCATAAAAGCACCGTGTTCCAGGGAATCCACACCTGCCTCGATGGCGTCCATTGCGTTTTTCGCGCCGTTGGTGTGGGCCATGACCGCAAAACCTTCCTCATGGGCCACCCAGATCATCTCCCGAATCGTCTCCCGGTCCAGCCCTTCCTCCGATAATACCCCGACCTGGGAAAAATCAATCAATCCGCTGACCATGATTTTTATAAAATCACTTTTCTTTTCCTTGGCGAGGCAGATGAGATTCCGATATTCCTCCATGGTCTCAAAACCGTAACCTACAATCCCTCCGTAATGTCCCTTCTTGTGGATGGCAAACAGAGGCGTCCGGTATTCGATTCCATACTCCGGCGCCAGGTCCCTGGCCCTCTCCGAGACATGGTAGGAATCGCCGCCTTCCCGAAGGAAGGTTATACCCCTGCTTTGGTACTCGGAAAAGCATCTGCGGATCACCTCTTCCTGCACGGCGTCCCGATGCCGGTCCACCGCCCTCCGGTAATTTTCTCCATCCATGATCACATGGATATGACAGTCCCCCAGCATGTTTGATCTCCCTCCCCGACTAAAAGCAGGGTCATCCGCCCCGCCTAATTCTCCTTTGGTCTTAATAGCGAATCTATTTGCGGATCATCTGATAAAATCTTATTTTCTCAAAGCAGCTACATCCGCCAGCAGTGCTTCGACCGCCTCTTCTTTGGTCGCCCAGCTCGTACAGAACCGCACGGCCGTGTGCTCCGAATCCACCGCTTCCCAGCGGGAAAAGCAATATTTCTCTGACAGGGCCTCCACCTCGGCATTGGACAGGATCGGGAACTGCTGATTGGTCCGGGATTCGCATAAAAAGGAATACCCCTGTTTTTGAAATCCATCCCGGATCCGCTCCGCCATCCGGACTGCATGCCGGGCGATCGCAAGATACCTCCCGCCGGTAAAGAGGGTATCAAACTGGAGTCCCAATAGGCGCCCCTTCGCCAGCATACCGCCCTGCTGCTTGATCTCATAGCGGAAATCCTTCTGAAGCCCCGGATCACTGATTACAACGGCTTCCCCAAACAAAGCCCCCACCTTGGTGCCTCCGATATAAAATACGTCGCAGAGCCGGGCCAGCTCCGGAAAGCCAATTTCATTTCCCTCTGCCGCCATGCCGTAGCCCAGCCGGGCTCCGTCCAAAAACAGCGAAAGCCCCCATTCCCGGCAGGCATCCCGTATCTCGGTCAGCTCCTTCAGGGAATACAGCGTTCCGGTCTCCGTCGGGTGGGACAGATAGACCATGCCCGGCTGCACCGTGTGCTCCCGGTCCGGATCCGCATAATGGGCGCGGCAGGTCTCCTGCACCTGATCCGCCGTCAGTTTTCCATCCCTGCCGGGCAGCGCCAGCACTTTATGGCCGGCCGCCTCGACGGCTCCGGTTTCATGGACATTGATGTGTCCGGTGGAGGCGGAAATCACACCCTGATACGGCCGCAGCGCCGCCCGGATCACCGTGACATTGGCCTGGGTGCCGCCGACCAGAAAATGGACATCCACGTCCTCCCTCTCACAGGCCGCCTGAATTTTCTTCCGTGCGCTTTCGCAGTAAAGATCCGTTCCATACCCCGGCGTCTGCTCTTCGTTGGTCTCCAAAAGGCGCTCTAAGATCGCTGGATGGGCTCCTTCCGTATAATCACATTCAAATCTCCACATCTTTTCTTCCTCTCTTCTCTCCTGGTATATTTCTTTCCCTATTTCTTCGCACGTATCTTTTCTATACTGCGTGCTCCCGAAATCCTAAAAACATTCGAAATCAGTGTTCACAGATTTTTCAAACTTTTTTCAAGAAATACCCACAAGATCCTGGTATGCTTGTCTCAGTTGGAAAACATTCCTTCCGTTTTCCTGCGATGTGGAAAGGATGGTCCTCACACGAGACTCCCCTTCGCTCTCTTGCCATCCTTTCCTTCGTCTTTGATAGGGCGCCCCCCAAGGCGCCCTATATTTTATTGTTCCATGGAATCTTCCAGCATCCCAATCCCCTTTTGCAGCAGCTCTTCGTCCAGGGCGCCTTCCGCGTAGGCCTCCAGGGTGCCGTCTGCCCGGACAAAAATAGTCATCGGAATCGAGTTGATATAGTAGGTGTAAGCCGCTTCCTGCCAGATATCATAGTAGACCGGGAAGCTGTATCCTTGCTCCTCAATAAACTTGGTCGCCTTCTCCACGGTTTCCCGGCTTCCATCCGTCAGGTTCACCATCAAAAAGCCAATGGAATCGCCTTTCTCCTCGTACAATTTCTGGAATTCCGGCATTTCGCTTTTACACGGGCCACACCAGCTGGCCCAAAAATTCACGACCATTGGCTTGCCCGCCGCCTTCAGAAGGTCGTAAAACGTGTACTCATTCCCATCTGCGTCGGCAAGCTTAAAATCCATGGCCATACTGTCGTTGTTATCCGCCTCCCCGGAGGATGTCCCCGCCGCACTTGTCTCATTGGCAGACGAGGCAGACTGCTGCGTTTGGGCAGTGCTCTCCTCCGTCTGAGCAGGCGGCTGGCTCTCCGAAGAGGCCGCCGGCCCGGAATCTGCGGTGGAATCACCGGTCTCAGAAGCGCCCGTTTCTCCGCCTCCCACCGTCACTAACTGATCCTGGGGACGATATTCCCCGGACAACTTTTGATAAAGAAAGAAACAGCCGCCGAGGAACACGGCAAAAGCGATAACCCCGATCACCCATTTTTTCAATAGAACCTCCTTAAAAGCTCAGCAGGGACAGCAGCCGGTCCATCCATCCCAGACACATAAAGATACCAACCAATACCAAAAGCGCCCCCGATATCTTCGTGATGATATCGTAATGCCGTTTAATCCAGCCGAAAGCCGTCTTCAAGCGGTCGATCAAAATCGCGCTGGCCACAAAAGGAATCCCCAGTCCCAGGGTATAGAGCACCAGCATAAGGACGCCTTTCCCGACGGATCCCTGCTGGGAAGCCAGCATCAACGCCGACCCCAGGAACGCGCCTACGCAGGGAGTCCAGCCAATCGAGAACACAATCCCAAATAAAAAGGAAGAAAGCAGGCTGTGGCCCTTTTGCTTCATTTCCATCTGGCGGCTCTGATTCAAAATACCAATCCGAAAAACGCCGAGAAAGTTCAATCCAAAAACCACCACCACCAGGCCGGTCACCAGATTCACCCAAGTTTTATACCGGATCAGGAAACTCCCGACCGTCCCGGCAAAGGCGCCAAGCGCCACAAAAATCACCCCAAAGCCGCAAACAAAAGCCAGCGAGTTCCGCAATGTCCGGAACAGCTTCCCCTCTTCGCCGCTCTCCCCGGCAAAATAAGAGATGTACACCGGCAGCAAAGGCAGCAGACAAGGGGAGATAAACGTGATAATTCCTTCTAAAAAAGAGATTAAATACTGCATGTTTTCCTTTCTTTTCCATTACTATCTTCCTAATTAATAGGACGAATTTTTAAATAGAGAGAAAAAACCGTTGTGACAACCGGTTTTCCGGCCTTTCACAGCGGTTTTTCCTTTCCGGTGGATTTAATCTACCGTGCAAAATTCCATTTTGTTCAGCAAATCCTCACAGCCTTCCCCGTAAATCTTCAGGTTCAGCTTCCGTTCAATCCCTAAGCCAATCACACCTAGCAGAGACTTCGCATCTACCATACGATTTCCGCACTGAATATCCATATGGTTTGGATACCGTTCCGCACAGCTGACAAACTCCTCTGCATCTGCCACACTGCGAAACATAATCTTTGCAGTCTGCATTTTCGCATTCCTCCTATGTAATGGAACCCCAATAGCTATGCTAATTAGGATAATCACTCGTCCCCGTTTTGTCAACCACCAATTCCCATATTTTCATATTTTTTAAGAATATCTTCGGTTTTTCGATCGTTATCTTTACGATCCCGGCGGCGTCCGGCAGGCTGCGCCGGGTACCGCCGGATAAACCATCAGAAAATATCCTTGATCAGAGGTTCAAATTCTCCCATTCCGTCACCGGCGCGGCACAGGCTCCGTTCTGGCAGAGATAGTAGACCTCTCCCTGTTCCGGCACCGGGTAGGATGCTGTAAAGGGCGCCGCCAGCGCCAATCGCCCGGCATTTTCCGCTGTTTTCAGCAGAGTAGTTAAACCGGCGGCAAAAGATTCTCGCCGGTAAGCTTCCAAAGGCTCCGGCAGTCCAAAGGAAGACGCGCAAACCAGTTCCCGCGAAGGGGCCAGCGCCAGCCCAAGGACCCAAAGAGCAAAACCATGTCCGGCCGGTGACTGAGAAACTGCCCCGGCCAGAAAACGAAGCTGCCGGCCGGCCGCCTCCTGATACTTGTTTTCCCCAGTATATTTCGCCAGCCGCACCCACACCGCTCCGGCCACGGAATTGCCGGAAGGGATCGCTCCGTCATAGGTTTCTTTTAGTCTTGCAATCAGTGTTTCCGCATCGGAAGCCGTTTTGTAATAACCTCCATTTTCCTGGTCTTCAAACCAGTCCTCCATCTGAACGGCGCGATACGTTGCCTGCAGCAGGTAAATCGGATCAAACGTCGCATCGTAGAGTTCCAGCAGAGCGAAAGCCAGCACAGCATAGTCGTCCAGCTGTCCCATATGAGCCGCTTCCCCATCCTTCCAGCGCAGTGACAGGCGGCCGTCCATTCCAATCATATTTGCTTCCACGAAATCCCAGCACCGCAGGGCGGCATCCAGGTAACGGTCCTCCCGTAAAACCCGCCCGGCTCTGGCCAGAGCCGCCATGGCCCAGCCATTCCAAGCGAGCAGAATCTTGTCGTCCCTGTGAAGGCTGGTTCTGCTCCGCCGGTAATCGTACAGCCGTTTCAGGCTGGGATCCTCCGCCGAAAAAGGCTCTTCCTTCGAGACTATCCGGTTCGGAATGTTTTTGCCCTCAAAGTTGCCGTCTTCCGTGATGTCATAGCGGCTGCAAAAACGTTCCCCTGCCTCCCGGCCGAGAACTTGGAGGATCTCCTCCCGCGTCCACAGGTAGTATTTGCCCTCTATCCCTTCACTGTCCGCATCCTGTCCCGAATAAAAACCGCCCCTGGGATCCTGCAGCTCACGCAGCATATAATTCAGCGTGCGCCTAGCCACCTCCGCATAAAAATCCCGGCCGGTAGCCTGGTAAGCATCCAGGTATGCCAAAGCAAGCAACGCATTGTCATAGAGCATTTTTTCAAAGTGGGGCGCAAGCCACTTTGGATCCGTGGAATATCGGGAAAAACCGCCTCCGATCTGGTCGCAGATTCCGCCCTCCGCCATGGCCGAAAGGGTGCGCTCCACCATCTGCCGGGCCTCTGGAGTGTGTTCTATAAAGGAATACTGGAGAAGAAACATCAGATTGTGAGGAACCGGAAATTTGGGCGCTGCCCCAAAACCGCCCCACGTTTCATCAAACTGACGAGTATAAGTCTGATACGCCTGCCGCAGCAGCTCCCGGTCCGGCTCGGATGAAGGGGCCGGCGGCACCTCGGCCACCACCGCGGCAATCTTATCTCCGGTCTCCAGCAAGGAATCCCGTTCCGTCTTCCAGAGCTCCGATGCCCGTTCCAGCAGTTGGATCAGCCCAGGCCGGCCAAACCGGTCATTCTTCGGAAAATACGTCCCGGCGAAAAATGGTTTTTGCTCCGGCGTCATCAGCACGGTCAGAGGCCAGCCGCCGGAGCCGGTCATCATCTGACAGGCCTCCATATAAACTGCGTCGACATCCGGCCGCTCTTCCCGGTCCACTTTGATGCAGACGAATTCCCGGTTTAAAAGCTCCGCCACCTCCGTGTCCTCAAAAGACTCATGGGCCATCACATGGCACCAATGACAGGTAGAGTAACCGATACTGAGAAAGACCGGCTTGTCCTCCCGCAGGGCCCGGTCAAAAGCTTCCTTTCCCCAAGGATACCAGTCCACCGGATTTTCCCTGTGCTGGATCAGATAGGGGGATTTTTCTTTTTCCAAATGATTCATACGCATCTCCTGACATTCTGCCTTTGCTTCTTTCTCATTAGGCTTCCCCAAGTGCGCGAAAGCTAGTCGTCAAAAAGCCCCGAACTCCACTTGTGCTTCCTGAACCGGGAGTTTTAATTCTGATAAAACAAAAAAATCCAAAACCACCTATTTACGTGGTATTTGGACTTTTTAAAAGCGCGAGACGGGATTCGAACCCGCGGCCCCCACCTTGGCAAGGTGGTGCTCCACCCCTGAGCCACTCGCGCATGATATTGTCTCACCGGACAGATGCTATAATACTATAAATCCAACGTTTTGTCAACTAGAATTTTTTATCTTTCAGGAACAATTTAATCCCCATATAAAACGGACCTATTTCCCTCTTTCCCGGCTGCGGCCTCTTTCACAAGGCCTGCTCTTACCCCTAGTTTTCACACCGCTCCTCTTCTCCTTGAATCGGAGCGGTGTCTGATTCTTTTTGCTCCTGGACTGCTATTACAGCAATGTCACGCCCGCCTTTTTGCACATCTCAATGGTCTTCGGATCCCAGAGCGAGGACTGAACTTCCCCGATATGGGCCTTCCCCAACAGCAGCATGCAGAGTCGGGACTGGCCGATTCCGCCGCCCATGGTAAGGGGAAGCTTTCCTTCCAGCAAAAGCTTGTGAAACGGCAATTCTCTCCGGTTATCGCAGTGGGCCAAGGTCAGCTGGCGGTCCAGTGTTTCCGGATTGACGCGGATCCCCATGGAGGAAATCTCCAGCACAATATCCAGCACCGGATGATAAAACAGCAGATCCCCGTTCAGATGCCAGTCATCGTAGTCAGGCGCCCGCCCGCCGTGGGGCTCCCCGGAAGCCAGCTTGTCGCCGATTCCAATCAAAAATACGGTGCCGTATTCCTTCCCAACCCGGTATTCTCTCTCATCCGGCGTACAATCCGGAAAACGATCCTCCAGCTCCTGGGTAGTCAGAAAAGTCACTTCCCGCTGCAGCACCGTGTCAATCTGGCGGAACCGCACCTTCAAAGAATCCAGCGTATGACAGATACAGGTCACGATGGCCTGCACCGTTTCCTTTAAATACTCTACATTTCTTTCTTCCTCGGTGATTACCTTTTCCCAATCCCACTGATCCACATAGAGAGAATGGATATTATCCAGCTCTTCGTCCTGGCGGATTGCATTCATATCTGTATACAAACCCTTTCCTGGGAAAAAGTCATAGCGGTAAAGCGCCATGCGCTTCCACTTGGCCAAAGAGTGCACCACCTGTGCCTCCACACTGGTAGCCGGGGCGCAGAAGCTGACCGGCCGTTCGATGCCGTTCAGGTCGTCATTCAGGCCGCTCTTGGCGTCCACAAACAGCGGCGCGGACACTCGTTTCAGTCGAACCGCCTGCTCCAGGGCTGCCGGAAAGTCGTGCTTGATAAGACCAATGGCGGACTGGGTCTCATAGAGGTTTAACTTCGACTGGTAATTCTCTGGAATGAACGATTTCATAAACTCCTCCTCTTAGAAATGAAACGATTTTGCGCAGCCTGCGCCATTTTGTTCCATAATGCAATAGTGTAGCACAGAATCTGCGGGAATACAACTTTTGTCCTCCAATTTTTACCGCTCCCCATCGCCTAAAATGATCTCTACCGCTCCGCCCTCCGTCGTCTCAGCCGCAGGATCCATAGTACCAGCAGCCAAATGCCGATTCCAAACGCAGCTCCCATGGAATCGATCCCTACATCCCTCCACTGCCCGGCGCGCCCCGGTACAAAGAGCTGGTGAAATTCATCGGAACAAGCGTACAAAAAGCAGATGGCGCCAGCCCCGGCCACAGACCACCGCAGCCTTCCGGCGACTTGACGCATCCAGCCAAAGCTGGTGATTCCCAATAAAAAGTAAACTGTGAAATGCCCCCATTTCCGCAGCGGCAGCAGATCCAATACCGGCGTCTCCTCCAGTACCCACCGGACCGGCTTTAATTTCATCAAACATTCCATCACGCCATTGCTGACCTGGCTGGATTGCTCTCCGGGTTGAGTGGAGAAACAAAAGATGACGGCCATGACGGCAAACATTGCCGCCAGCCAAATAAATTGACTTTTCCTCTTTTTTCGTGTCACGTGCAATTACCCCATTCTTACTGATCGAAATTTGTCCGATTCTTGTATTCTCACTTTTTTCTCAAGATTTTCAAGTATAATCATAACACCTTCCTCCAACTCCGACAATAGCTATTGTTTCCGCTTCCATACAGTCTCTTTTTGTCGCCGAACGTCTATTCCGTCCCAACACTTTGAAAATCCCCTACAATTGCCATAGTTACATTAGGAGGAAAGAAATGGAAAATATCAAGCGCCTTTTAAGGGAAGCGAAGATCTCGCAAAGTTACAAAGGTTACCAGTATTTACTCCATGCAATCCGGCTGGTGGCAGAGAATGAAACTCGCCTTTGCCGCATGAGAGAGGAAGTGTATCAGAAAATTGCCGAGATGTTCCATGACAATTACAGGAATGTGGAAAAAGACATCCGCACCATCCGAGACAAATTTTGGAACAGCCAAGGACAACTCTTTCTGGAAAAGATCACCGGAAGCAAAATTGACGACAAGCCCTACCCCAGGGAGCTAATCGAATATTTTGTGGACTATTTGAAGGATCAGGACCAGTCCACGGGCGAACCGCCAATGCCACAAAAATAAATTCCCGCCGCCCCAGTGCACAGCCATCCGGCTACAGGGATGAAAGGAGCGTTGGACTAAAAAAGAGAGAAAAAATGAGAGTCGAATGCAGACGAGCAAGTCTTTTTTTGTATCCGGCTTTTTTCGTGCGCACATCTGCAGCTCCCTCACACACCTTTCCCCCCTTGCCGGCCGGCTGACGAGGGAGAAAGAAAACCCCACAACATCTGAATGATTCCATCCAGACGGAGCCAATCAGAGGAGAATCGCCTTCCCGATTCCAGTGTCTTTTCAGAAAAGCATTGCATTCTTTAAAGCATTATAATATGATGAGACTATAAAAACATATCCCATTTTGTCCTGCTGCAGATTGATGATGTGAGGAGGCCGTCTATGGAAAAACAGGAAATTCAGAACCGATTCAAGTACAGAGAGTCCGGAAAAATCATGACCGGGATACTTGGTGCTCTGATCTACTCTCTCGGCATGAATTTTTTTATTGTGCCGACCGGACTGTACAGCGGCGGCGTTATGGGCATCGCACAGCTGATCCGGACCTTTCTCGTCTCCGGCCTGGGCTTCCACTTCGGAGCCCTGGATATCGCCGGTATCATTTATTACGCTCTGAACATTCCGTTGATCCTATTTGCTTTCAAGATTATGGAGCGGGAATTTGTGATCCGGACACTGATCACGATCACGACGGTTTCCGTTGCGCTTTCGCTGATTCGGGTACCCATGCAGCCGATCCTGGAAGAGGACATCGCCAACTGCCTGATCGGCGGTATCACCTGCGGATTCGGCATCGGCACTTATCTGCGGGCCGGCAGCTGCGGCGGTGGCTTAGAAATCGTCGGCGTGTACCTGATGCGTAAAATGAAAGATTTCAGCGTGGGAAAGATGAATATGCTGGTGAATCTGGTTATTTACGCAATCTGCCTGGTCATTTTTACTCCGGCGGTGGCGATTTACTCCATCATCTATTCCTTCTTCTCCTCCTTCACGATTGATAAAGTCCACTCTCAGAATATCCGGGTGGAGGCGATTATCATTTCCAAGACCAACAACAAACTGATTGAAGAAAACATCATGAAAAAACTCCACCGCGGCATCACCTACTGGAATGCCCAGGGAGGCTACACCGGAGAAGAGGTGGACGTGCTGTACACGGTGTTGACAAAGTATGAAATCGATACCTTGAAACGGATTGTGTATGAGGCGAATCCCAAGGCGTTTATGGTGATTAAGGAAGGGCTGTCGGTGGATGGAAATTTTGTGAAGCGGGTGTAGCACAGGCAAAGTGATCCATCTGTTGAATCCAGTTTATTCTATGATTTTAAGCAAGGAAGGAGCTGTCCATGAGAGAAAAGTCCATCCTTACCTGTATGGAAAACGAAGAAAAAATTCGTTTCCGTCAGGTAGAAAAAATTGATTACCGGGACGATAAAGGGCAATACGTTTATGACGAAGCGACCGATTGCATTATTGAGCTGAAATTGCCCCGGCGGATTGCCAGAATACCGGAAAAGGTGTATGATCTGGTTCATCTAAAGGTATTGGATATCAGTTTGGCCAAAGTCCAGCAGCTCTCGCCGAAAATCGCCCGTCTCTCCTCATTAGACCATATTAATATGTACAATACGCTGATTACCTCCCTGCCCAGGGAAATCGGCACGTTAAAAAAACTCCGAAATATCAATTTGGCAGAGTCGCCTTTAAAAGCATTGCCGGAAGAAATCTGCGAATTGGAAAGATTGGAAAAGCTCACCTTATGGGGGACAAAAATTCGGGAGCTGCCGGAACAGATCGGGAAATTAAAGGCTCTGAAATGCCTGGACCTCCAGGACTGCCGGTTAAAAACACTGCCCCAGAGCATTCTGGATTTAACGATTGATTTTAATCAGGATGAAAACGACCACTATGGAATCCGGATCATCCATCTATGCTTGGATGACAAAAAGATGGAGCAGGCCATCCGCGGCGGAAAACAAGGATTGGAACAATATTTTCACAGCGATGATTACCTCCGCTCCACCTATGACTATGAAGTCAAATTAATTCTTCTGGGGAATGGAGCCGTCGGAAAAACCTGTCTGTTAAATGCCCTGCTTGATAATTTCTTTGACGTTGAGCAGAGCAAAACCGAAGGAATTGACATTGTGGACTGGATGGCGGAAAAAGAGGGCCAAAAAATATGTTTCCACATTTGGGATTTTGGCGGGCAGGAAATCTACCACACGCTTTATCCCCTCTTTATGACCAAAAATGCCATGTACCTCATTGTTTTGAACGGCAGAAGCGACGAAAAACCGGACGACTGGCTGCAATTCATTGAGACCTTTGCCCCGGAAGGGAAAGTTATCCTTGTCGTCAACCGGATCGATGAGAACCCCAAGGCAGACATTGACCGGAAATACTATCTCAATAAGTATAAAAATATCGTTTCCATTATACGCTGCTCCTGCAAACTTTCCGACCATCCTGAAGGCAACATCGATCTTCTAAAAAGAGAAGTCATCCGCTCCGCCTTGGATGAAGCGTATCGGGTCAAGGAAACCCCGTCCTGGCAAAATGTATTGCAGGCCATTCAGAGAGCCAACAAAGATTATTTGACTTTTGATGAATTTTCCGAGGTGTGCGATTCCTGCGGCATCCTGGAACAGGAAGATATCTTAGAGACCCTGGACTGGCTGAATTCCTTAGGAGTCATTGTTTCCTACAAGGGGGCTCCCTATGTCGTGCTGAATCCGGAATGGATCACGGACTCGTTAAATTTCATCTTCCGGTCGGCGACGCAAAGCAGTTATGACCGAAATGATTTTTACCGGGAAATGTATCGGTTTAACAAAGCGTACAACATCAGCAAGTGCGAATTCTTGATCCAGCTGCTGTGCAAATTCAAATTATGCTACACACAAGATAATCGCATCTTTTTTCCTGGTCTCATCACAGAGTATGCGGACCTGAGGGCGGAGCAGGAACGGAATTGGTATAAAATAGCCTGGAGCTACTCCTTCTCTCCTATTTTGATTATGCAGCGGATCCTTGCGGTCTACAGCAAGTTCTTAGTCGATCCTTGTGTAAAGAAAAATTTGATTCATTTTCAGCTAAAAGGCGTTGATGTGGTTGTCTATTCCGTGGACCGGAATATCGTCGTGGGGATAGACAGCGGCCAGATCCCAGAAAGGCGGGACATTGTCAGCATTTTGGGACAGACCATGGATGACATCCACAAAGAACTGAATATTTCAGAAAGCACTTATACGAAAATGATGGTTTTTACCGATGGAAAAAAGGAGGTCTATTACAAAGTCAAAAATCTTGGGAATTTAAAAGAGATGGGGATCGATATCCTGGCAGTCCCTGAACTGATGCAGACCTATGATGTCAATCAGCTGCTCCTTGATTTTCCTGAAAATTTATCCCAGGGGGATAATCTGACGATGGTTTTGAACCGTGAATTGAAGCTTATCATTGACCGGTTGGAGGAGATAGAAAAAAAGGATGATGCGTATAGCGAACAGGTACGGGAATTGGTGCTGGCGCTGGAAGCTTCGATTGAACATCCGACTCCGACGAATAAAAAGAAAGCGCTGAAATTGCTCCAGGCGCTGCCGAAGGTTGTTTTTTCTTTGGTGGGGAAAAGCGCGGATATTGTTACGCTGCTGGGGTTATTGTAGGGAGGAAAGGCGGGGACTTGGGACGATACTTCGAAGAGATTGCGTGAACGCCTCTGCCAATCCGGTTCTTCTATGATTTTCTTGGCTGTATCTAAAACCCTCCATACTGAGTATTTTTTCATACATCAGTATGGAGGGTTTTCCTATCTATCAGCTGATCTCAAGTAAAATCTTTACGTCCGCTGCCGATTAACCGACAAAGCCTCCGTCCACCGAAAGCACCGCGCCAGTGATATAAGCTCCCATATCGCTGGCCAGGAACAAAAAAGCATTGGCAATGTCTTCCGGCTTGCCCAGGCGCTGCAGGGGAATTCCGGCGGCCATCTGGTTAATCAAACTCTGATCCAGAGCGGCTACCATATCGGTCTCGATGATACCGGGCGCCACTGCGTTCACACGGATGCCGTCTTTGCCCAGTTCACGGGCCAGGGATTTCGTCAAACCGTTGACGGCGAATTTACTGGTCGGATAGGCGCTTCCGCTGCGCTGAGCATACAGGCTTACCATAGAACTGGTATTCAAAATCACGCCCTGTTTTTTTGCCCTCATCAGAGGCGCCACCGCCTTGGACATATTGAAAACGGATGTCAGATTGATCGTCATCACATCATTGAACTGCTCGCTGTCGTAATTATAGATCGAGCAGTTGTCGCTGACGCCTGCATTGTTGATCAGAACGTCGATTTCTCCGAACTCCTGCGCAATGCCGTTTACCGTCTGCGTAATATCCTCTAAATTGGATAAATCCGGATGGTACCCTTTCACCGGAAATTCCGGGTTAATCTTCTTTAATTCCTCCAGCGCATGGTCAACGGTTTCCTGTCTGGATCCAAACAGAGCCACCTTCGCTCCCTGCTCCAAGAATGCCTTTACGGTCTCGAAGCCGATTCCTCTGGTTCCGCCGGTCACCACCACCACTTTTCCCACTAAGGAAGAAAATACATTTTTCATCTGCCAACACTCCTTTTCCTGCTTGTCTGCACGTTACAAAAATAACATACCTATGTTATAAAGATAACATAATCTGCCAGTTTTGTACAGCAATATTTTTTTCCTGGTCCATTATTCACATAAAACTTATTGAAATACAAAAACAGCGCCACGTTTTGCGCGGCACTGAGAAAACAAAAAAGCGCGAGACGGGATTCGAACCCGCGGCCCCCACCTTGGCAAGGTGGTGCTCCACCCCTGAGCCACTCGCGCATCGCCTGTTTTACAGGCACGTGTTTTATCATACACGATAAAACGCTTCTTGTCAACTGCTTTTTAGAATTTTTCCAATTTTATCCTTGTACATAGATAAGACCGGCCGCGGCAGATACACATCTATTTGATCAGACGGGAAATTTGGCGGAACACATCCGTACCAGCGCGCTCTGTCAGCTCAAATAGGCAGGCTTCCACCGTCGTCAGCCGGGCGCCTTCTTCTTCCATTCGGCGAAGCGCGATCTCCCGGTCAAAGGGATTTCGGGAGTCCAGGCAGTCAGCCACTACAACCGGCTGATAGCCTGCCTCCTTCAAATCCAGAACGGTCTGGAGCACGCAGATATGCGTCTCAATGCCAAACACCAAAACGTTTACCCTCTCTGGGTCAGACTTTAACTGTTCTCTCATACCGGTCTCACCGAGACAGCTAAAAGATATTTTCTCCAGATAGCTCTCGGTGCCGGCCGCAGCCAGAAGGCGTCTGTCCGTCATCCCCAGCCCTTTTGTGTACTGCTGGCTGACAACTACCGGCACTTCCAGCAGCCGAAGTCCTTTCAGCAAGATCTCTGTCCGTTCCATCAGATGCTCCGGCCGGCTCATCACCGGCAGCAGCCGTTCCTGAATGTCAACCATCCACGCTTGCGTGTTCCTTGGCTTTATCCTCATTCTGCATATTCCTCTTTCTCCTGCTCAGCAGACCGCCGATCCGTCCGGATTCCTTTGCGGACAGCACCCGCCAGCCGCCGGACAGGACTTTGTCGTAGACGCCGATCTCCGCTGCGATTTCCAGCTTTAATTCTTCTTCCGGCGTTAAATTTTCAAGGTCAATTGGTTTTTCTTTCTTTTTACCCATAATAGAGGCTCCTTCCTTTTTCCAGAGTATTGACGGAAGGCCCCTCCCTTATACAATATCAGAATTAATATTCCGGATCGCTGGGAATGATGATCGCAGCGAGGACGTAGGCCACAATTCCGGCGCCCGTACAACCAAAGATCACCCAGACCAGACGAAGGATCGTGGGATCCACATTAAAATACTCTCCCAGTCCCCCGCAAATACCTGCTATCATCATATTTTTTCTTGAGCGGTACAGCCTTTTCGTATCCATAACAACCTCCTTATTTCCTCATTGATCGATTCGGGCGTATCCGCCCGAATCCGTTCCCACTGCAGTCAATGCCGCCAACAGATATCTCCTGTTTCCTCACTCCAAGAAAGACACTTCCACTTTACCCACTCCACAGTGTACGTTCAGCTTCGCATTTGTTTCATTCGTATTATGATTCAATCCCTTATAATGACGATCTCCGATCGTAACTTCGCCGACATTGCAGGTGACATCCGGACGAAAATCCGCCTCGGTTCCCCAAAGGCCCAGTTCCACCTCGCCGACTCCGCAGGAAATATTCACTTGATCCGCTTTTGCCTCGTCGATGGAAACACGGCCTGCTCCGCAGGTAACCGACAATTGTCCGGCGTTTACAGATTCTGCTTCCAGCTCCCCGGCGCCCACGGATAAGGAAAGCTCGGATAATTCTATGTTTTCCGGAATCGTCAGCTCAATCTCCCCGGCGGAGTGGAACAGATCCCAAAACCCATTGTCCTCCTCACCCTGACCGATATGCCAGGTTCCATCCACAATTTCGTTTCGGAAATCGTTATACAGTCCCTCCCCATAAATCGAAAAAGTCTCTCCTCTTTTGATTTTCAGCTGACCTGCACCCATATCCACGACCACCCGCTCAATGGTTTCCCCCGGATACTCCGCTTCCACTACAGTGCCGGTGCCGTGAAAAATTCCCCAGCGACCTCTGTGCCACTCGCCGTTCGCCGCTGCAATTCCAAAAGCGATTCCTCCGCCGATGATACCGACGGCAAACAGGATGACGCCGGCGATGACAAGTCTTTTCACACCCTTTCTCATATCGTCTTTTCCCCTCCTTTGTTACGTCCCCGAAAGATCGTATGAATACCTCCGGCAATCCCGCGGACTATGGCTGGAACCGCCGTCCCGTAAAACCAGATGGAGAATCCCAGCATCAGAAGTCCCAGACCGGTCATAGCCAAGCCGGCAAAGCATCCGAGCACGCCCCGAAGCGGAGAATAGAAAAATCCGATAATCCCGGCGATAAACGCCACCACGCCGCCGAACAGCAGTGCTAAAGTCAGCACGCCGGCTGAGACGAGCAATCCCAGCAGAACGCCGCCGAGTCCAAGCAGCAGCCCCAAGAGCCCTCCGCCAAGACCAAGAATCACAGGCGCAGCCATCAAGCACAAGATCAGGATCAAAACCACGACCCAAGGAGACGTGTTCCGGCGTTCCTCACTGTGTGTCCGTCTCTCCCGCTCCGGTTCGTAGGGTTCGCTCCGCCGCTTTGCCCTCTCTTTCCGGAATGCTTGCTCAAAATCTCTTCCGGACCGTTTTGGCCGCTCGCCCACCGGATAGGCCGGTCCGTTATACCGCGGGTCGCCATACCCGTTTTCACTGAATTCCCCCTGATCCGTCCCGCTCAGACCGGCTTTGATCATCGCCGCCACCCTGGCCGGACTCCCCAGTTCATTCAGCACGGACGCTTCTTCCTCCGGTCCGGCGTCCTCCAGGTAATCCCGAAAATATTGGAGGGCTTCCTCCTTCTCTTCCTCGTCCACGTCCTGGAGCATATATTCCAGCTCCCTCAGGAAATCCTCCTTCATCATCTCGTTACCTCCGCAAATATTTTCGATATCTTGCTTGAATAAGATATCCATTCGCTGATATAGAGCCGCAGCTGGGCTTCTCCCTGCGGCGTCACCTTGTAGTACCTCCGATTCCGTCCTCCATACTCCATGTCGAACACCTCCAGTAAATCGTCTTTTTGCAGACGCCTCAACACCGGGTAGAGTGTAGACTCGGACACGTCCAATACTTTCCGGACATCCTGGGTAATCTTGTACCCGTAAGTTCCCTCCGGTTCGCGGGAAACCGCTGCCAGCACGATCGCGTCCAGCAGGGCTGCTCCTGTATTAAATACCATGCCATCATCTCCTGTAGAGCTACTATATTATACTTTTGTATAATATCTCGTTACATGCAATATTATATGTCGTATAATATTATTTGTCAAGCACTGATCTCTTAAGAAAATCAAAAGATTCTCCAAAGAGGTTACTGGTTTTTGGTTCCTGCCCACGACTTAGCAAGAACCCTCTGGTTCCACGGTCGCCTGCATGCAAAAAGGGGCTATCGCAAAATGGGGATTTTCTACAAGATATCCGGCTTAGCTGTGAAACAAAACGGACATCTGATAGAAAAACCAAATTTGCGACAACCCCCGATCGTTTTCAAAAAACAACCGTTATTTTATTTTTCCGATCGAGCTGAAACGCTCATAGGCGTCAGCCACCGCATTGATCACCGCGCTGCGGAATCCTTTGTCTTCCAATGTCTTGACCCCGATCATAGCAGGGCCTGCCGGCGAACAGACATCGTCTTTCAAGCCTTCCAGGTGCTTATCGCTGGAAAGCAGCAGCTGAACCGTGCCGAGAATTCCTTCCAGGGCATATCTTCTCGCCTGGGGCCGCAGCAGCCCGTTGTAAACGCCGCCGTCCGCCAGGGAATTGGCAAACATAGCGATGAAAGCCGGCGAAGTGGAGGTAAGAACCGTCCCGGCGACAAACTGGGACGGAGGCAGACTGTCGAAGCCGCCGGATTCCCGGAGAATATATTTGAATTCTTCCAGCTGCTCCTTCGTGTAGCTGTCGTCCTGCATGATCAGAGTAAACCCTTTTCCAATCAGGCAGGCCGTGTTCGGCAGGATCCGGATAATCGGGACCTGTTTTCCCTGAAGCCCCAATGCTTCCACATAGACAGCGCTATCGACTCCGGCCACGATCGTCACGATAATTTTCTTCTCTCCCGCATCCAGGCACTCTTGAAACGTGGATTTGATTTCTTCAAGAACCCCGCTTAAAAACTGAGGCTTGACGCAGAACACCAGATATTCCGCCGACTGTACCGTGGCCTTGTTCCCCTCGACAAAATGGCAGCCAAGCTGGTCTGCCAGGGCCTTTGCCTTCTCCTGAACAAAGTCCGTCACCACGACTTCCTTCGGATCGATCCCCCGGCAGGCCGCCGTTGCCAGCGCCGTTCCCATGGTGCCGCTGCCGATAAATGCAATCTTCTTCATATCTTTCCTCCTTTTCCTTGCCACTTCAGGCTCGTCTTCTGCAATCCAGAGTTCCGCCGGCGGTAACCGGATCTAATAACAGTCCTATCTTCATAAACCTGCGCCGGTTACATAAATTTTCACTATTTATATATTCATTGTAAACGTGGCGCCGGAACAAGTCAAATGATTTCCTCAAGTACGTAAAACCTGTATAGCAAAAGAAGCAGGACAAATGCTCTGTCCTGCTTCCTCTCGGAACTTTCATGATTCTACTCCGCCTGGGACTCTTCCGGCGCGCCGGTCTCTCCCTGCGTCTCATCCTGCGCTCCGTCTTCTTCCGGAGCCTGCGTCTCCTGCGTTCCCGCGCTGCCGGGCATCAAGGATATCGTAATGTTCTCCACCGAGACATCGGTCTTTCTCTTCACAATATCTTCCACCTGGGCTCTCTCGGCATCGCTGAGCTGAGTTTTTCCGATCACCACGTCCACCGATCCGTCCGTGATGCTGACCACCGAGTTCTCAAACCCTTTGGTCTTCAGCAATGTCTCCGCTGCGTTCTCCTTCTCGGCGATCGTAGTCATCGAAACCATGGTATCGATGGCATCCTGCTTCTGCTCGGAAGAAATATTCTCGTTGTTGACGATTTCCAGCAGAGCCTCTTTGTTCTTCGCGCGAGTCTGTTCCTTGTTCAGCGTCACTTCGGAGATAAATTCCACGACATTGCCTCCGCTGGTGAATACCGCTTCTCCCGGTTCCGACTGAGACCCTTCGGCTGCGTTTGTCTCTCCGCTCGCCGTGGTCTCATCGGAGGACGCCCCGACGGCCTGGTTTTCCTTCATGATGTCCTCCTCGGAAATATCCGTGAGGCCTGCCATGTTGGCCGACGCCGGCTCCTCCTTACTTATGTAATTCAGGTACCCGGCTACCGCTATCATGACGGCCAGCAGAGTGAGGACAATTTGGTTCTTTTTGAATACCCGTTTCACTGCATACGCTCCTTTCGCTCATGAACCCCTTTTTAATACTCTAATCTTATGTACCTCAAGCGGAAATAATGCTTGCACCGCTTCGGTGATTTCAGTTTTTACCGTTGCTTTTTCCGCTCCCTCCGCCAAGACCAGCACTCCTTCGACTTCCGGCACCCGTTCCTGCACCACATATGGACTGCCTGAGCCGCCGCTGCCGCCGGAAAGCAAGGTGTCGGAATTATAGGTGTGCTCATTCTGGCTCCGGACTCCGCCGTTGCTGTCCGTCTCCTCCACCTGTTTATCCGTGCGGGAGGTGTTCTCCTGCAGTACTTTTTCGCCTCCGTCTTTCAAGGTGATCATCACTTGTACATCACCGGCCCCATCCACTTGGGACAGGATGGTTTTAAGGCGCTGTTCCAGTTGTTCTTCATAAGAGCGGTTCGTTGTACTCTCCCCGGAAGGCGACGTTGCCGTCTCCGGTTTTTCCTCCTTGCCGGAGGGCCAGGATATCACCACCAGCAGGAGCCCGGCGGCCAGGAGAATGGCTAATTTTTCAATACGCCCCCATTCTTTGAAGGGCTTCCCCGGCTTTTTATTCTTCCAAATTTCCCTTAGATTCACATCGGATCCTCCTTTCCTTCCTATTGCCTGTCTCTTTCAGGCATCCAGGTACACTCCGGCAGTGTATCCTTTCTTTTGCCCGTCTTTCGGGCATCCAGACACACTCCGGCAGTTTTCCGCCCTATTCCCGCAGGCTCAGCGTGATCTTCTCCGGCTCTATACCGAGAATCCCCCCTAGTTCCTCGGTCAGTCCGGCCAGTTCCGGTTCCACCTCCTTTTTTCCCTCCCCAATCACAACCGGTTCCACCCGGATCCCTCCCTCCTCTTCCTGCCCTTCTTGCCGGAGCACTGCTGTCAAGGAATAGATCTCGCCAAAATTCTCCGCCTCAGGATCCAGGCACAGCTCCGCGGAAAAAGAAGCCAGGCGATACCCCTCTTGTTCCACCATTTCCTCCACCCTGCTTTCCAAGATAGCCTCGTATTCGCCGGATAAGCCCTGCTCTCTGGCCGCCTCCGCCTGGGCCATCACGTCTTCCATCTCATCGGAGGACTGGATCTGCGAAAAGGAATCCATCGCATCCAGGAGGCGCTGCTCCAGACCGCCTGCCGACAACAAGGGCGACAGAATCAAAAGCACCAGAATCAGCCCGGAGAAAAAGCGCAGATACTTTCGGTATCTCTTGTGCGGCAGGATTTGAAATAATAGCTCGCTGAAAATCAGGTAAACCGCCAGATTTTTTACCCATCCCAATAGTTCTGTCATCGCTACCCCGCATAATAATTGGCATTGGAGGCCGCGCACACGATCGCAACGGTCACCACAAAAAGAATCAACGTGTACAGCACCAGTTTTAACAACAGTTTCGTTCCGCTTGCCACCGCGCCGATGCAGGCTACAATCCGCTTATCCGCCGCCGGCTGAACGACGGCGGCCGCCCCTTGATACATAATTGCAACGATCCCCAGCTTTAGAATGGGAACCAGGCAGAGAAGGAGCAGGAAGATCAGCGCCGCGGTCCCGATCCCGTTTTTGATCAGAGCTCCGCTTCCCAGCAGAACCTGTCCCACCGCCTCCGCTCCGTTTCCGATCCAGGGAATCGCGGACACTGCCTTCCGCACCGCCGACGACTTCACCGAGTCCACCAACGGCAGCACCAGTCCCTGCACCAGATTCAACCCTAAAATCAGGCCCAGCAGCGATTTCATTCCCCACTCCACAACCACCTTCATCAAGTCGGTCAGTTTGGATAAAAAATCCTCCCGCGACAGAGAATTGACCAGAAGCAGAGTGACATAGATCTCAATGATGGGAATCAGGAACTTTAGAAACAGCCACTGTACCCCGCCGATCGCAAGAAGGGTCAGCTGATAAAAGCCAAGGGACGTTACGGTTCCGCCTGAGTAAGCGACCGCCATGAAAAAAACCGGAACCAAGAGGGACAAAAAGCCCAGAAGAACCTGCAAGACACGGGTGCAGATCGCAATGCTGGTGCCAAAGGCCGTAAAGAGCAAGGCCGCCAGCAGCAGATAACTGACATAAAACCCGGTCTCACCCACGGAGTTCTCCGAAAAAGCCTCGGCAAAATAAGTGAGAAGCGCTCCGAACAGCGCAATCAGGATCGCCTGGCGTACTGCATTTTTGTTGGCGGTAAGCTCGGAAAAAGCAGCCTGCTTTGCCAATGTCACCATCTGTGACAGCGCCCCGGAGAAATCCCCGCCGAGCACCGAATCCAGCATGTCTCGAAAACTACCGGATTCCGCTCCCATTTCCTGTTCCAGATATTCCTCGATCTGGGACAAATCATAGTCCTCCGCCTCGGTTCCCGCCCCGAAGACTGGTTCCGGTACCAAAAGCAGAGCCAACAGAACAAAAACACCAGCCATGAACCGTCTCATAGGCATCTCCTCAAGATAAGAACGTGTCCAGCACATCGAGAAGTGCCAGCAGAATCGGCATGCTGATCGCCAGCACAGTCAGCTTTCCGAAGATTTCGATCTGCGTCGCCACTGCCTGGTAACCGGCGTCCCGGCAAATATTTCCGGCGAATTCGGCTACATAAGTCACGCCGATAATTTTCAGCAGCGTTGCCACATAGATTTCGTTCATGGTTAGATAGTCCCGGATCCGCTCGATCAATTCTAAAATTCCGCTGACCTTGCCCAGGCAGTAAAAAAAGATTAAAAGTGTTCCGGCCAGGGAGAGCAGCAGGCTGTACTCCGGCTTTACCGCCTTCAAAGGAATGGCGGCCAGCACAATCAGGAGGCCCATCAAAGCCACTGTCACGATTTCCAAAGCGATCCCTCCTCATAGAGCGAACAGATCCCGTATCGTCTGAAACAGATCATAGATATAAGGAATCAGCCAATAAAGCACCAGGAGGAGCCCTGCCATGCTGGTGAGGAACGCATGCTCCTCGCGCCCGCTGTGCTTGAGCACCTGGCATAAAACCGAAACCAGGATGCCCACCGCGGCAATCTTAAAAATCAAATTGATATCCATATCTTCTCCCTTTTTCGATTTTCATTTCTGTGAAACTCAGCTTTACCAGAGAATCAGAGCCATCGCCACGCCTGCGCAGATCCCTAAACACCGAAAAATCCTTCGCTTCGCCGGCAATTCCTCGCGAAGATTGTCCATCCTCCTCTTCCACCGCTCCTCAAAATGTTCCAGGGTATTCAGCTGCATGGTCAAATCCAGGTAGCCAAGTTCTTTTCCCAGAGCAGAAAGCTCCTTCCGGTCTTCCCCGGCCAGTCCGCAGTTCTCCGGAAGCCCGTCCACTGCCTCGGCCCAGAGCTCCTGCATTCTTGACCCCGACATTCGTTCCAGCCGGACGGACAGATCCCGGAGAAATTCCTTCCAAGGAGAAGCCACGCGGTCCGCAACCTGGCAGAACGCCTGAGGAAAGGGAATGTAAGAACAGCGAAGCTCTCCCCGCAGCAGCTGAAGCATCTGCTCCACCTGTTCCATCGCAGCGATACGCTCCGACAGATCCTTTCCGGCAGCAAGACCGATCAGGGTGCTGGAGAGGAGAATCAGGATCAGCCCGATCACCTTCATCGATATCCCTCCCCCAGACGCCGTCCGCTTTCGTCCATGACCTTCCAGGCGACACGGCCCTCTGCTTCAGCGGAAAGAATTAAATAACGCTCAAAAATCCCCTCTCCGACCAGATGGCACAGGACCGGCTTTTTCTTTAAGTCTTCCAGTGAACTGCCGTGCACGGTGGCAAGGATGCCGCAGCCACAGTGAAGGCTGTATGAGAGAGCCTCCAAATCCTCCTGGCTTCCCACCTCGTCCACCGCAATGATCCGCGGCGACATGGTTCGCAGGAGCATCAAAATTCCCGCTGCTTTCGGACAGCCGTCCAGCACGTCGGTATGGCGTCCCAGATCATTCTGGGGCACTCCGCTGGAACAGGCGCCTAATTCCGACCGCTCGTCCACCACTCCCACAGTCTGAGGCGGATGCTCTCCTCCGTCCGATACCTGCCGAATAATGTCCCGCAGCAGGGTTGTCTTGCCCAGCCGCGGCGGAGAGACGATCAGCGTATGGCAGAACCTGTCCCGCTTCCAGAGAAACGGCAGCACTCCGTCTGCACACCCCGGCACCTGATGGGCCAGGCGGATATTCAAAAAAGATATGTACTTAAGCCCTCGGATGTCTCCGCCCTGGACCACTGCCTTTCCCGCCAATCCCACCCGGTGACCTCCGGGTATGGTGATAAACCCCTGACGGAGCTCCTCCTCGAAAGCATAAAGCGAATAGTGGCTGACAAACTCCAGAGTTTCCCGAATGTCCGCCGCCGTCACTGCATAAGCCTCCCGCCAGTTCCCGGAGATACGGCCCGAAGGCGTCAGATATTCTTCGCCCCGCCCCCGGCAAATGCACAAGGGCTGTCCGACCCGCAGCCGGATTTCTTCAAAAAACAAAAAATCCGCGGCGCTCCTCTCCAGGATGCTGCGGATTTTTCTGGAAAAAATACAGATCAATTCCTCTTTTTTCATAATCCCGCGCTCCCTTACCCTCAATATATGAGAGGGAGCACAAAATATTCCATTGTTACCATTCACGGCCCCGTAAAATGCACGGTGCCATGAACGGTAACACGCTACGCGATGCACAGAAACGATAAAAAACATCGTTTCGCGCCCTCTGACTCAGGATTTTCGTGCGAAATACGCACGAAAACACCTCGCGGAATTGTGGCTGTGAATGGTAACATTCCATTCACTTGCCGGCCTGTCCAAAGGATTCCCGGCAGGCAAAAGGAAGTTCAGACCGGAGAGACAACTCCCGGTCGCGAAACAGCGCGCTGACCGCCGTTTCATAAGCGGGAAGCCGTTCTGCTTTCCGGATCGCTTTTTGGTATTTTGCGCTGTCTTCAAACAGCGTCCCCAGATAAAACCAGAGTTCTTTCATCTTAAACAATACATTTCTATCGCCGGAAAGCTGCGCCCGGTATTCAGAAAGGATCCTGTCATGAAACTGCCGCAGCACCTGCTTATTTAGCCTTTCGTGTCCGGTCAATTCTTCCACCAGGCCGGGATTTGCCAGAAGGCCGCGGCCAAACATTATGGTCTGTATTTCCGGAAATGCCTCCCGGAAACGCTCCACATCCGGCGCCTGAAAAAGATCGCCATTGTAGCAGATCGGATTCCGGCTTTCCTCCGCCGACTCCCGAAACGCTTCCCAGTGCACTGGTTTTCGATAGAAATCTTTCTGTACCCGCGGATGCAGGATCAGCTCTTCCAGGGGAAAGCGGTTAAAAATCTTCAAAATCCGAGAAAATTCTCCTGGATCCTCCATGCCAAGCCTGGTTTTGATTGAGATTTTAAGGTCCGCCTTCGAAAAAATTTGATCCAAAAATTCCTCCAGCTTTTCTGGAGAGCCCAGGAAACCAGCGCCTTTTCCCTTGGAGACCACAGTGGCGGAGGGACAGCCAAGATTCAGGTTCACCTCCCGGTAGCCCTGTCCGAAAAGCTCCCCGGCCGCCCAGAGAAAATCTTCCGACTGGTTGGTCAGGATCTGCGGAACAAGCCGAACCGACTGATTATGCTCCGGAAGAATATCTTCCCATTCCCTTGTGTGGAATTTCCTTGTCTGATTCGGAGATAAAAAAGGGGTAAAATACTTATCAATATGCGGAAAAAAAGAATGATGGGCATTCCGGTATCGATAGCCGGTAATTCCCTCCATCGGAGCAAAATAGTATTTCATTCTCTCTTTCCCTCATGAAGCCCCAAGTCGGCTCGCGCCTTCGCCAACCGGATTCGGAATTCCTCGTAAAAGTCCTCCTCTTCTCCGTAAGGGGCCACATAAAACCGGTTCAAGAGTTCCAGATTCCACTGCCGGATCTTTTCATCCTCCCGGCACTGCTCTACTTTTTGCTCCATGTCTTTTAAAAAGCAATGCCAGTCTAAGACAAATGTTTCATAGTTTTTATAGTCCGGGATATCCAGCCATTTCTTTACTTTGACTTTTGCCCGGTCCTGTTTTTTACATTCATGCACCTGCAAAAAATAGCGGAAAGACCGGCCTTCATAATACCTGCCCAGAGGAAACAGGCGGCAAAAACCCGGCCGGAACGGATGGATCCCGCACCGTCCTGCTTCGGTCAAATACACGCACTGCTCCTGTTCCCCCGCCATTTTTAAATTCGGCTGGATCAGTCCGTCCACCACGTGAAGCTCCACGGCGTCCGCCAGCAGCTCCTCAAAACTTTTCTTTAAATGAGTCGAAAGCCGAAACAAGTCAAGAGGATCCAGCAAGATGGAATCTCCCATGCCATGGCAGCAAGCCGAACACCCCTCACAGTCCCGGCAGTCTGCCTTTACCAAATCATTCGGCCCGTACAGCCTTCCGTCCGATATTTCTTTCAGGCTTACCGCCCGTTTCATCTGATTCGTCCTCCTATCGCGGGCTTTGTGACTCAGCCCATATTTTCGTTTCTCATTGCCAACGCCTGATTCCGCGATCTTCTTTGGAATGAAAAAACAACCGGCTCTCACACGCGGTTGTTTTTCCAAGAACCCTGCCCACTATAGCACACGAAAAAAATCCTGTCAATTATTCCCGGCGCGGATTCTCGTGTTTTCCTTTGGGAATTCAATTTTACTTATTTTCCGCTTTTTCTTTCCCAAGCGTTATCCAAATAACTTCCCATCCGCCTCAAAACTGGCGCGGGCATCGGTGAAATCCAAAAGGATTTTTCCTTTGCGGATCAACTGATAATGCACCCGGCAAGCCAGGTTTTCCCGGATCATCCGCTTCATCGCCCCCTCCACCGGCGCATGGAGCGCTTGCGCCTTATCTTCCAGCAGCTCCGCCGTAAACAAGGTGTCTTTCTGACGAAGAATCAGTTTCTTTGCGTCGGCATAGATCACCTTTGCACCGAGATACGAACCCAGGCGATATTCCTTCCCTTTGATCCAAATCACGCCGATACATCCAAGGAAAGAAAATCTTCCGGCCGGTATCTTGGCGGCAGACGCCATAACCGAAACGTGTTTGTCATTATACTGGGTCCACAGATAGGCTTCCGGAAAAGAACAGCCCCGGTCCCCTTCGATATATCCGGTTCCATCCCGGAAAATATATTCCTTCCCGTTGAGCGACAGCCTTCCGTCCACCCGGTGAGTCAGACTATAGACCCGATGCTTGCACTGCATACCGGGGAGGAACTGAAACGGCCCCATAATATCGGATTTTAGAGGCGTCAGCGGCCCATAATTCAGCTTTCCCTCCAGCCAAACTCCTTTTTCCCGGACCTGCATTCTGCATCCGCGCTCAGAAAACTCCGCTCCGCCGAGTTCTGCATGGAAATGCCTTTTTCCTCCGGCAAACTCCGCCTCCGGAAAGCAAAGCCGAAAAGAATTCTCTTCCGTTATAATTTGGAGGGACGCCGATTTGCTCCCATCCTCTTCCTGATGATAAGATGGAATCATTGCAATGGAACGTTCCTCATTTTGATGTTTCAAATACCAGCCTTCAAAATATGGCTGATTCCCGTTATTCCCCAAAATACCAGACATAAAAACCCCTTTCCGGCAAAAATGTTTCCCTGATCCAGTATTTCCAATTTTCCCTGGAATATCCCGGATACAAACAAAATACATGGCCGGAAACCAGGCATTTATCCGTTCTCTGCGGCGGGCTCAGCCGTCCGGCAGCTTTTCTTCTTTTCCAACTCCTTTTTTCTTCCCTTTCTCTGACAATAGGGAGGAAATCTCCGATTCGCCTCATGATGGGCAATACACTCCGCACATTTCCCGTGCCTGATACAATCCTTTTTCCTACAGCTGCAAGCTTCCCCCGGAATTTCACTCATCGCACAGTCCCCCTTTTCTGGCATGAGCCCGCCGGTGGCGAACCGCCCAGTCTGCTTTTCCTCTCGCTCTATCCCTGTAATCCTCCTGCCTGGCGTTCCATGTTTTCAATTACAATATCATGGATGTCTCCGAGAGAAGCCCCGTATTCCAAAACCTTCCACGGCGTGTTGGTATGAAAATGAATCTTGATCAATTCTTCATCTCCCACCACCAACAGACAGTCTCCTTCGATGTTCCCGGTGATATATTCCTGGACTTGATCCTCTGAAAGTCCTTCCCCTTCGATCAACAGCTGCGTGTCAAACTTAAATTCCAGCATTCTTGCCTCCTTTTCTTGTCTGCACCCGTCAGACATCCCTTCTCTTACCCGGTTCTCCCTTTTTCCCAGCTCCGGCCATCCCCTCACCTAGCCAAGAGACTCTCAATCAGCCGGGATGCTTCCGCCCTCGTGAGATTTTCCAGATCACAACCTTCTTCCCGTTTCTTTTCCTTGATCAGCCGCGCCAGTAATTTTCGCTGTTTTTCCGTCGCGGGAAGGCTCTTTTTCGCCGTACAGCAAAGCTCTGCGGGCAAAAAGACCTGGGGCTCTTTTTCCTCGAAATAATGAGCCAAGGTCTGATACAATTTCGCTGTGGCCAGCGCATCGTGATAGGCGCGGTGGGCAGCCGAATTCTGAATCTGATAATGCTCGCAGAGAACCCCAAGGCTTCGGGAAGGCAGTTCCTTATGAACCACCCTTGCAATTTTCAGCGTATCAATTCCCGATTTTTCAAAAGAATACCCTAACGTATCCGCGTTTACTTTGATAAAACTATAATCGAACAGAATATTGTGGCCGATCAGCACGTCCTCCTCACAGAACGATAAAAATTCTGGAATCACCTGCTCCCGGCTTCTGGCCGAGGCCACCATATCGTTGTCAATTCCGGTCAATCCGGTAATGAAAGCTGGAATGGGACGCTGAGGTTTAATAAATTCCATAAACCGCTCTTGTACCCGTCCGTCCCGCACCTTCAGAGCCCCGATCTCAATCACTTCGTCTTCCGCCGGGCTGAGGCCGGTGGTCTCGATATCAAACGCTATATAGGATCGCAGCATTGCTCCGCAACCAGTTCCTTTCTCTTAATGGTATATTACAGTCCGGCAAAGAACAACTCGTAAAAATCATCCTCGCCCGCAAGCAGCGGCGAATTTTCCCCTCCGCCGTTGGTGCTTCTTCTTATCTCCGCATAAAACTCTTCGCCTGCCTCAACCAATTCCATCTCATAAATCGGAACGCCAAGTTCTCGGCAGGCCCGGCAAAATGCCTCCAGAGGATCGCGCTCGTTCCTTGTTTCCAGGAGGATCTTCCGGATTTTTTCATCCTTTCTGGCCCTTTTTTGCAGCTCCTCCAACCGCTCCGCAACACTCATGGTTTTTTATCATCCTTTCTTTTCGCAGATTGTTCCTGTTCCAGGACAGTTTTCATTCTCCGTATGAGGAAACCCTACACCCCAGTTTCCCTTGGGATCACGCCGGATCAGACGGCCGAAATCTTCGGCCGGCATGGGCCGCTCAAATACAAATCCCTGCACAACATCGCAGCCCCACTGCCTCAGAGAATCCACCTGTTCCGTGTCCTCCACGCCTTCCGCTACAACACGGATATTCAACAATTTCGCCATATGGATCACGTTTTCCACAATGATACGCGCCTTCTCATCTGCGGCCCCTCTTTCGAAGAAAAGGATGTCCAGCTTTAAAACCTGAATCGGCAAGTCTTTCAAAGTATTTAAAGATGAATACCCGGAACCAAAATCATCCAAAGAACAGATAAAACCTTCTTTTCCCAAATCCGCAATCCGCTCGCGGAGCAGTTCATTGTCCTCGATGGCAAGGCTCTCGGTAAATTCCAGTTCCAGCATTTCATCCGGAATCTGATACGCCTTCTTCACTCCGGCATAGTATTCGACAAAATCTTCCTGGAAAATGCCAAGCCTGGAAACATTGACCGCAATCCGGATCGTTCTTCCGCCTGCGGCAAGATATTCTTTCAGCCAGGCGCAGACCTGCCGGAACATATACCGGTCCAAAGGAATAATAAAACCATTCTTCTCAAACAGTGGGATGAAATCCCCTGGGCTGATGATCCCTTTTTCCGGATCCACCCAGCGAACCAACGCCTCGCCGCCGGTGATCCGATTGTTCTCCTGAATAGCCACCTTCGGCTGGATATATACCTGAAAATATCCGGCATCCAATGCCTGCTGCATCTGGGCCTCAATCTCGTTCTCATGGAATAGTTGTTTTCGGATTCCGTCGGAGTAGAAGGCATATTTGATATTTTTCTCCTGCTTGATGGATTTCTGTGCCATTCTCGCCCGGTTATACATTTCATTTACGGTTCGCTTTTCCTCCGGACTCTCCACACAGTAAAATCCCATGCTCCACACCAGACGAAATGCCTTGTGATCCACCAGCATGCTGCTTTCCAGCCGGTCCGTCAGTTCCTCGTACCAGCGAAGCAGGCCGGCCCTGTCCTCGTAATACCGGATTCCGACAAAATGATCGGAAGTTTCCCGGCAGAAAAGCTCCTTTTCCGCAGATAGTTCCCGGATCAGAACCGCCAGTTTTTTCAGCAGCTCATCCCCCTCCTCATACCCAAACGTTTCATTGAAGATCTTAAAGTTATCGATATCCCCATACCAAAATGCAAATTTACGGAATTCCGATTGATCCAGCGATGTTTTCACATCCAGGGAAAATTTCACAAAATTGTCGCTTCCCAGGAGCGGATCCCGATATGCCAAATCCTCCAACTGCTGTTTGTTTTTGATCTGCATCCGGCTCATACCGTAGACGAGAAACGCGAAAATGGCAAATGCCGAGACGATGAGAAGCACGGTTCCCAGGATCGAATAATAATCTCCGTTTACCTGGTTCTCCTGAACGATCCCCAGCAAATACCAGTCGTCCAATTCCAAGGGAAGGTAGTAGCCCCAAGTTTTATTTCCATTTTCCTCAAATTCAAAAAACCGTTCTCCGCTCTCCGACAGATCGGCCGCAATTTCGCCCAGTTCCTGATCCGAAAAACTGCCGATCTCCCGGATATTTGTCACTTCCGGAGAGTGTTCCGAGCGAATAATATACCTCCCGCTGCTGTTGATGATATTGGAATACCCGCCCCTGCTGAACATTGCGGTGTCCAGCACGCTCCGGATCCGGTCCGTATGGTCAGCCGCGGCAAGAACCCCAACCGTCTCCCCGCGAATGATGACCGGGACTCCGTAATAATTGATATATTTTTCGCTGTAAGGGTCGCTGACCGTATCGGACAGAGCGTTCATGCCTTCCATTGCTTTCTGATAAAAATGTTCTTCTGAAAAATCCAGGCCCTGATGGATGGTTCCGTCCATATCCACCATGTCACCACTGCCGCCGGCATCGATAAACCCCATCCGGAAAAACGAGTTTCTGTTATTGATCTCCCGAATCACCGGCAGAAGATGCTCCAGATCTGTAACTTCCATCTGACCAATGGTCAGCGCCACACCGTCCAGCGTCTCCATATTGCTCTGAATCAAACTTGTTATCGTCTTCGCCATACTGCCCGTGGCTTCCTCAAAATAGCTGATATTCTTTTTCTTGTTGTCCGCCATCATATAGATCGTAAAGCAAACCCCTGCGATTAAAAAGAACAGACAGATAACCGTGACAACGCGATAGTAAAACTTCAGCTTTTTCTTCTCCATTGTATGCTCCTAAAAAGTATTGGTAAAACAAACCTGCAGCTGGACCCGCGGCCTCCCTCCCCGACTCCAGCCTGTCTCTGATTGTATCACAAATAACCGGTATAGAAAAGATAATCTTAGTCAATTAGAATCCTTCATCTGCCCCTGCTCATTTGTGGTAGGGCTCGCCCTTCATAATTCGGTATCCTCTATAGATTTGTTCCATCAAAATCACCCGCATCAACTGATGGGGAAATGTCATGGCGGAGAAGCTGAGACGAAAATCCGCCCGCCTGAAGACTGCCTCGGATAATCCCAGGGAACCTCCGATCACAAACTGGATATGGCTCACTCCGGATATGCCAAGCTGCTCGATTTTTCGTGAAAAGTCTTCGGAAGTCAGCGCTTTTCCGTCAATCGCCAAAGCAATGACAAAGGCATCCGGACGCAGTTTTTGAAGCAGGCGCTCCCCCTCCACTGCTTTAATCCGATTTTTTTCCGTTTCGCTGCTGTGATCCGGAGTCTTCTCGTCGGCCACCTCCCGAATTTCCAACTGACAATAGCGGCCAAGACGCTTTCCGTACTCGTCTATGGCCGCTGCATAAAACCGTTCTTTTATTTTTCCCACACAGACAATATCGATCTTCATGAGATCCATTCTAACACATTTTTCAAAAATTTTATAGATTGGAAATAGAGATTTTAACCCCACTATATTGAGTTTCCCTTACGCGTGAAGTATAATATATCTACATTAAGTTTCACAAAGGAGTATTATATGCCGTACTGGGAAGTATTGGGACGGACTGCGGTTACCCAGGGTACACAGGAAACTGCGGACAGGATAACCCAATTCCTAACCTACTCTGGAGTAGACGCCACCATTTCCTTTGATGAGGAGCGCTCTGTCTATATCGTATCCGTTCCACAGGAGCAAGCAGATCTCGCTGAAAAATTAATAAAGAACTTTGAGGAAATAAAGCAGGCCCCGGAGAGAGAGGCCGAATCCGCGCCGCCGGAAAGTTTTCTGAGCCGGTCCCCGGTTTTTGTCCGGGCAGAAGAACGCTTCAAGAATACGACCAACTCTGCCTATACGTTTTTAACGGCAGGTTCCTTTGTTTTTTTATTGGCTTTAATCCGATGTATCATGGTATTTCTGAAATACCGGCAGGACTCGGCGGAGGCCTGCCTGCTGGATTTGGGAATGGGAACCGTCTTTATGAGCTTTGGAGTTTACACCCTGCATAAAGCCAATGAAATCCGTGATAAAATCAAAGAAGAAAATGTTTTCCTGACTGAAGCCATCGAATGGTTCGTCAGCACCTATTCCGCGATGCAGCTGGACGAAACGATTCAGGCGGCCGCCGATGAAAACACCTGGCTTCCCTTTGAGGAGCGCTATTTTCTCCGCAGAAGCCTGATTCACTGCTATATCCTGAGGGAGTATGACAAGATTGATCCTTCTTGCGCCGATTATCTGACCGATGAAATTTATGTCAGTATCTTTGAGAAGCCAAAGCTGGGCCAGAAAGAGGATCTGGGAAAAGAAGCGCCCGTTCCTCCCCGCTCCTTGCTTCGCAGCCGGAAAATGGCAAAGTCCTGACGCCGACAAAGATTCCGTTCCATGTGAAAACCAAAGCCGGACCCTCTCAATAGGAAGGTCCGGTTTTTTGCACCGTCAGGAAGACAGACGGCCTTTGATATCGACTATCACATACTCTGCGGCGCCTTCGGTTTTAATTGGATAGCCCCACCCTGCAATCCCGGTAGAAACAATCACCTGATACGCTCCGATTGCCTTCTGCCCTGCATTCATCTCATTGATCCCCAACAGCTCATTGACCACGCCCAGCGGCCAAATCTGCCCGCCGTGGGTGTGACCGGACAGCTGAAGGTCAATGCCCAGGGAGGCGTTTTGTTTCAGCTCCACGGGCTGGTGGTCGGCCAGGAGAAGGAAACGTTCGGAGTCCAGGCCCGCCGTCAGCTCCTCTCCGCTTTTTCGTGTTCTCACCGAGGCATCCTCGCGGCCGATCAGTATCAAGTCCTCTCCGATCGGAACAGCCTCATCCGCCAGAATATGGATTCCGCCTGCCTCAATTGCTTCGGCCAGCTGATCTTCCGTATAATTCGGCTGCTGCCGGTAGCGGGATCGGTCGTGATTTCCGTATACATAGTAAATGCCGTATTTGCTGCCGGTGGTACCGATGATCCGGAAGGCCTCCTGCATCTGTTCGAGCGTGGTATTCTCATCCACCAGATCTCCGCCCAGCACAACCAAATCCGGATCTGTCTTTGTGATTTTCCCGCAGACCTCCTGTAGCTTTTCCCCATTTATGCTGGTTCCAAAGTGCAAATCCGTAATCAGTGCGACCCGGTAATTCCCCACATTTTTTTGTGTCTCAACCGTATAGCCTGTCTCCACGATGTTGGTCATATGAAAATATCCATAGGCGATCAGCAACAGGGTCGCAAAAACAGGAATGAGGCCGCTGCGATAGATTGATTCCCCTTTCCCCTTTGCTTTGATGCGTTTCCGGGTCAGGCGATAAATCAGATCCAAAATAAGGGAAACACCGGCCAGATAGAGCACAACGATCGCGCCGATCCCCCACAAATTCAACGCCAGAACGGCCAGGCCCATGGCGCCGAGCGCCGCTATCCCTTTTGCCAGCCGTTCCGGCTTACATCCCCAAAACAGGAGCGAGCGCCGCAGGTAATGGTAGAGGTAGATTCCAAGAGGGACAATTACGCAGAAAGGAAACAAGATTTGAATGATTCGCCAGATATTCATCGGTACCTCCTAAACTTTCCGGCGCTGGTCGGAAAAGGATCCTTCCTCAAATTCCAATACAACAAAGAAAGCATATTTCAGCCAGCGATCCGCCGGTATTTTCCGCATGCTGCGCCGCAATAGCCCGATGTACAACTGAAACATCTGTCTCGGAACTCTGCTTTTTTGGTCATACAGCCGCTCCAGCAGCTCCTGAGCCTCTTCCGTAACCTCCGGACTCTTCCAGGCTGTATCTTCTCCGGCTCCGGGAAGCTTTACCTGATCCAGCTCGTTTGCCAAAAACCAAGCCGGATAGGGAAGAGACTGGCAGGAAAGCCTCCCCGTCCCCCTACTCAAAGGCAACGGGGATGACCTCTAAATTCCCCTTCGGTCCGATCTCGATCTGCGTTGCCCCTCTTTGCTGCGTCTGCTGTTCGATTCCGGGATAAGCCACATAATCGATGGATTTTCCGTATACCAGCCGGATTCCTTGATATTCCACCTGATAGTCATTCAGATGATCGTGGCCGCAGAACATGGCCATCGTGCTCCCCAGCCGCACCGCCCGGTCAAACAAACCGGAGTTGACCCTGGAACTGGCCACCGGCTCCCTCCAGTCTCCGGACAGATAACCGGCCCCTCCGGTCGTAAGCTCCTCCCAGGCCGTCTGATATTCTGGAACAGGAATATGAAAAAACAAGAGGGTCCGGGCATCTTCACCGTAGGTTTCCCGCAGCCGCTGAACCTGGTTTTCATACCAATCCACCTGGTCTTCCCGGATATAATCGTAGCCGGCGTTTTGTCCGTCCGCGTTCCAAATCTCATTGTGGGAATCCAGGACGATCAGTCCCACGGACAGGGACCCGTCTAAATTTTCCACTTGGAACACCTCATTGGAATATCCCGTGATTTTTTGGCTCCCTCCGCTCATCCGCAGCGTCCGGCACCGGGACAGCATCTCTGTGATCTCACTCTCCTCATACCGGTCCAGAAAGCTGTGGTCATGATTTCCAAACGCCCAGGTCCAGGGAATCCCGATTGCATCCATCATCTGAAACAGGACATCCAGCGCTCTCCGGTCATTGTCCGGATCTGAACTTCCGGTGCCGAAAACCAGATCTCCCGTCATCACAATAAAATCCGGTTTGGACCTTGCAACCAGATCGGTAACCGTAAGCACTGCCTTCCGGTCCTTCTCCCAATTCTCCTCCGAGCCGGTCAAGTGTACATCCGTGATTTGCAGAATCCGGAATGTGCTACCGCTCTTTTTGCGGATCAAAAAACTCCCGTCCGATTGACGTTTTAGGTTCAGGTTTTGATGGGAAACCGGCTCCAGCCCGGCAACCGCTTCGTAAACCTGCACATAGCCTTTTGAGCCAGGTGCGGACAGCGGCGCGGCATAAAGCGCTCCCTTTAAGGCCCTTCTGTCCTGTTTTTCATCCGGACAACACATACAAAAAACCGGATTTTGATCTGCCCAGGCAAAAAGGCCGATCCCGGCAATCAAGCACATGAGGATCCCCGCAAATAATTTGTGCAACCAATTTTGTTTCAAACTTTAGACCTCCTTTGATGGCAGTGTGCATCCCCCTCTCCGCTGCCATACTCCATTACCCTACCATCTGGAGCGAACTCTAAGTCAACCCGTCTGGTCTAAAGTTTTCCTGAATAATTTATAAAGCAAGAATAAAATCTAAGCCCCAAGTCCCATCACAAGGATCAAGGCCACGACAATCACGCCGCTGATCACAAAAGAACAGGACGTCACAAAACTGGCCAGCCCGACGTCTCCTCCCACCTGTTCCGTATAAACCGCGGCCATACTGGGAACCGGCGCAAACGCGCAGACCGTCAGAATCTGTCTGGCCGGAAGGTCAAAGGGAAGCACAAAATAAAAAAGCAGGGCCATCACCGTTCCGCAGGCATACCGCTTTGCCAGCACCGAAACCGCCGTCTTCCGGTACGCCTCGTCAAACCGGATCTCAAACATCATGCCGATCATAAACATGGAAAGAAAACCATTGGCCGCGCCTGTGGGCTGCGTTACGGTTGCCACCCACTCCGGGATCGGGACCTGGGACACAGCCAGCAAAATCATGACGAGGTAGGTGACCAAGGGCGTCGAATGAGCCAGTTTAGAGAGGATTCCTTTGATCCCCATCTTCTTGCCGTCCAGTTTCAGTACACCGGCGCCGAACACATAGGTGCCGCCGGTGCACATCATTGAATTTCCCACGTCAAAAAGCGACTGGAGCGCCACGCCGGTGCCCCCGATAAACTGCTGAGTGAAAGGCAGCATAAAATTGCCCAGATTAAAGCCGGAGGCGCAGAGCATATCCAACATCCGCTCTTTCTTTCCCTGCTTCCGGCTGAGACCCAGGGCAAGCAAAGCCATGACCCAGTTGGCAAAAAAGCCGGTGAAGGTCAGGCTCAGCAAGGCCAGATCCATCTGGAACCCATAAAAAGACTGGATGACCGCGCAGGGCAGTGTGATGTTCATGATAATTCTTACCACAACCCGATAATCCTCCGGGCCGAAAAAGCGCCCGCGTTTCAGAAAATATCCAAGCAAAAGCGGGAGCAAAAGAGAAAACAGACGGAAGGTAACATTAGCCATGGACACGTTCCTGCTTCCGTTTCATCCAAGGCAGACTGACTGCCGCCAGCGGAACGGACAATGCTGAGATGACGGCAAAAACCAGATACGCCGTCTGATAGCTGCTGGCCGAGGCGATATTGCCAACCATCACAGGTCCGATTGTCATACCGATGCCGTAAAGGGCCTGGAACAATCCCATAGCTGTGGATTGATTCTCCTGAGGCACATACCGGATCGCCAGAGCAGCCAGCACGGAAAACAGCAGCAGATTCCCAATACCGCAGATCACCTGAGCCACAAACAGCACCCAGATATTGGGCGCATAGGCCTCCATCACACAGGCTGCGGCCATGCAGGCAAATCCCAGCATCACCGATTTGGTGGTTCCGATTTTTTTCACTAAGATTCGTCCGACCCAACCGGCGGCAATGACTTGAATGACGGTAAACAGGGAGGTGTTGATCCCAATCTGGAGTTTTGTCGCTCCTAGGTTTTCCGCAATTGTTGAGGTAAAGGAAAATACGGTTCCGTGGAGCACCATCTGCATCAAAATTGCAAAAAAGGAAGGAAGCAGCACGGCCGGATTTTTAAATACACCGACAATATGGGAGATCTGCATGGGTTCCCGGCGGATCGGAATGGTTTTCAGGCCCACGGCAAAGGCAATCGCCACCAGGCCGGTTAGGAAACTCATAATCAAAGGCACCCGGTATCCCCAGAAATTAGCCGTGATCGTCCCCAGCACAAAGGCCAGCAGCTTGCCGCCGTTGTTAAACGCGGAGATATTGGCCATAGCCTGAACCCCCTCTTCCGCCTGGTAATAGGCCGAGTACAGCACCGTAAATGAAATCCACGTGGAGGCCGCAATACCGGCTAAAAACCGGCAGAACATAACGAACCACATGCTCTCGGCAAAAATCAGGCCAAAGGAGGACACGGTTGTAAACACCGTCCCCATCACGACAACCGCTTTATATTTTCCGGAAACGTCCGTAAAAATGCCAAGGGGAATCCGCACGATCATCTGGGTAAACCCATAGGTGCCGACCATGATTCCGATCGCCGTCACGGAGAACCCCAGCATATTGAGATACGGGGTAAAATACGGGACATGGCAGTATTCCGAAGCCCAGAAAAACACGATTACAATACTCAACAGTTGTCTTGATTTCTTCATTTTTTTTTTCTTCTCTCACAAATTTTTTAGCAATCAGCCGGTTATCCCGGTCAATCCTGTTTTATCGTAGCATGGCAAAACTCATTCGTCCAATGTTCTTTCCACATGAAACGCAGCTCTTTCTCCCATAATTATAACAACAGCAAAAGCAGCGGAATCGTGATCACACTGAGCAGCGTCGAAGAAAAAATCACTTTGACGGCCATCGGAGTATTGGAGTGGTACTGCTCGGCAAAAATCAGACATAAGGAAGGCGCAGGCATCGCAAACAAAAGCATTGTCACGCCGCAGACCACCTGGTTATCCCGCCAGGGCAAAAGTTTCAGGCCGGCAAAGACCAAGAGCGGCACCACCACCAGGCGCACCACAGATACGGAAAGCGCGTCTTTATCCTGAAAGAGAGAGACAAAGCTTCCCGCGGCCATATTTAAGCCGATCACAAACATGGATAGCGGCGTGGTCATCTGCCCAAGAGAACGGACCACGGCCGCGACCGGCTCCGGCATGGCGATCCGGCCCACAAAGAAAACCAGTCCCAGCAGGATCGCCACATTGATCGGCGTAAACAGCATCTTTTTCCACGGGATCTTTCTCTCATCTGCGGAACTCAGGCAAATCATCCGGACGCCGATGCTGAAATTCAAAATCGTGAAGGCCAGGTTCAAAATCGAGGCCAGAAACAAGCCATCGTTGCCCCATACGGCCTGGGCCACCGGGAATCCCATGAAACTGGCATTGGTAAACGTGGCGGCAAAAAGCCAGACTCCTTTTTTCTGCTTCGGCACCCGGAACAGCTTTGCCAGCAGATACGCCAGTCCGATCGACAGAAACAAAAAACCAAAGCCAAGACATAGAATCAGAATGGAATTCTCCAAAAGCGCCAGATCAAATTCCCGCAGCATGGAAGCAAATATACTGGCCGGAAGGGTTACGGAAATCAGAAGACTGGATAACTCCGAGGAAAGCTTCTCCGAGACCACACCGAATTTGCCTGCTGCAAATCCCACTCCGATCATGGCAAAGATTTCTACGATATTGACTACGACCACCGAATAGTCCATCTTTCTCCTCTCACAAAAGCAGCAGCATCAGCGGGATCGTCACGATACAAAGCAGGCTGGACAGGAAAATTTCTTTCCCCGCCATCTCGCTGTTTCCTCCGTAGGTCTCTGCCAAAATCAGCACCACCGACGGGGCCGGCATGGCCAGAATCACCAGCACAACGCCGGGAATTAGACTGCCTTCCCCAAAAGGAATCAGGCGCATCAAAAGCCAGGCCACAAATGGCATGCCGATGAGCCGCAGAAAAGTTGAAGTGAAAGCGTCCTTTCCCCGGAACAGATCGCTGGTCTTCCCTTTCGCCAAGCTCAGGCCGATCAAAAACATGGAAAGGGGAGTCGTCACGCCGCCAAAATAATTGACCACTGCCATCACTGGGGAAGGGATCGAAATCTGAGTCAGGAAAAAGAAAAGTCCCAATACAATGCTGATATTGATATTGCTGACCAGAATCTTCTTCCACTGGATCCCGCCCTTTTGCTGGGAATCCAGGCAAACCATCTTCACCCCCAGGCTAAAGACCAGGACGTTGAAGGACAGGTTCATGATACAGGCTAAAAATAAGCCTTCCTCACCAAACAGGGCCAGCACAATGGGAAAACCCATAAATCCAGTGTTGGAAAAAGTGGAGCCCAGCATCCAGATTCCCCGGTTCCCCTCCGCCACGCGGAAGGGTTTGACCAACAAGTAGGAAAGCAGGGCGCTAAGCAAGAAAAAGAAAAAGCCCAGTCCCAGGATAATCCCTGCGTCTTTTAACAAACTTGGCTCATAGCTTCGAATGAACGAGGCAAAGATCGTGGCTGGAAGGGTGATTTTCATCAGAAGGCTGGATAAATCCTTGGACGCCTCCTGGGAGATTACCCGGCACCGCCCTGCCACATAGCCCACCGCGATCAGTGCAAATAATATCAATAAGTTGGTCCAAACAACCCCATAGTCCATTCCCATTCTCCTCTCAAATTCCGGCCTGAAACAGTTACCGGCTCCCTCTCCTGCCGGTGCGGTTTCTACTCTGAATTGCCGCCGGATTTCCATCTTGCCGGTGCGGTTTCTATTTTTTGAATTGCCTCCGGCCAATCGCCCTATTGGATCTTTAGGCTGGCTTCCAGAAACTTTCTCGTCACCGACCGGCCGCTCATCAGCATCTCCTGGGGGGTTCCGGCGAACAGCAGATCTCCGCCGTCCATGCCGCCTCCCGGCCCCAGCTCCACAATATAGTCAGAGTCCTTCATCACATCCAGACTATGCTCGATCAAATACAGTGTATTTCCCTGATCTACCATCCGGTTAAACAAGATCATCAGCTTCCGCACATCATCCAGGTGCAGGCCGTCGGTCGGCTCATCCAGCACAAAGACCGCACTTTTCCGGTAAAGCTGACTGGCAAGTTTCACACGCTGAAGCTCTCCTCCGGATAGCGTGGTCATCGCCTGATTCAGATGCAGGTAACCGAGGCCGACTTGCTCCAGGGAAATGAGCTGCGGCAGAAAATCTTCGCCGGCAAAAAACTCGATGGCCTCCTCCACGGTCAAATCCATGACTTCCGCGATGTTTTTCCCCTGGTAACGATACCCCAGTATCTCCTTGGCATACCGGGTTCCATGGCAGACATCGCAGACCGTCTCGATGGAATCCATAAAGGACATGTCGGAGACAATCACGCCTTTGCCACCGCAGGCCGGGCAGGCGCCTTTGGAATTGAAGGAAAACAAGGTATTGCTGACGCCGTTTGCTTTGGCAAACAGCTTCCGGATCGAATCGGAGATATCCAGGTAGGTGGCCGGTGTGGAGCGCAGGTTAATCCCGATATTTTTCTGTCCGATGAAGATGACCTCTTCTCCGCAGTGGGAACAGAAATACTCCATCAAAGAACTCTTCCCGGAACCAGCGACCCCGGCGATTACGGTCAGCACGCCTTTCGGCAGATCCACCGTCAAATTCCGCAGGTTATGCAGGTCCGCCTGCTCCAGGTGATAGAATCCCTTGGGCCCACGTACCTGGGTTTTCAGTGCTCCGCAGTGATGCAGCATCCGCCCGGTGATGGTCCCGGAGGATTTCAATCCTTCGTAGTCCCCCTCGTACATAATCTGTCCGCCGTGACTTCCGGCCATGGGCCCCATATCCACGATGTGGTCCGCCATGGCGATAATCTCCCGGTGATGCTCCACAATCAGCACAGTATTTCCATGGTCCCGGAGGCGGCGCAGGGAAACCTTTAGCCGGTCGATATCCTGGGGATGCAGCCCGACGCTGGGCTCGTCCAGCACATAGACCATATCCGTCAAAGCCGAATTGATGTACTTGGCAATCTTGATCCGCTGGGCCTCACCGCCGGAAAGCGTTCCGGTTCCGCGGCTTAAGGAAAGATAACCAAGACCGATATTCTGCAGCGCGCCCAAACGCTTCAAGAGCTCCCGTCGGATGTCCTGGGCCAAAGGAGCGTCAATGTTCCGGATAAACTCGATGGCGTCCGGGATCGCCATATCGACCACTTCCGCTATATTTTTGCCGTGAATCTTACAGCTCCTCACCCGGTCATTCACTCGGGATCCGCCGCACTCCGGGCAGACAAAGGTGGACACCATGGTATCCAATACTTTCTGCTGGCGTTTTCCCTCCTTGGTTGTGATGATGCTTCGATACATTCTGGGATAAAGGCCTTCAAATTTGGCCGATTTTGGCCAGTTGGACGGAGGGTTTTTCAGCCGGATCTGAGGAGAATGAAGGAATAAATCCAATTCCTCTTTGCTGTAATCCTTAATCTTTTTGTTCAGATCAAACAGCCCGCTATAGGCGTAACGCTTCCAGCGCCAGGCCCCGGTGGTAAAGGTCGGGAAATGAATGACATCCTCATCGTTCAGGCACTTGTCAAAGTCCACCAGCTTATGAATGTCCAGATCCGTCACCATACCCAGGCCATCGCAACGCGGACACTTTCCGGCCGGATGATTAAAGGAAAAGCTGTCGGAATACCCGACAAAAGGCTCTCCGATCCGGGAAAACAGCAGCCTCAGCAGAGAATAAATGTCCGTATAAGTCCCGACGGTGGACCGGGTGTTGGCCGCCGGCTTTTTCTGGTCGATCACAATCGTCACCGGAAGATTTTCAATGCGCTCCACCTCCGGACGCCCATATTTCGGCAGATACTGCTGCACAAAGCTTGGAAAAGTCTCGTTCAATTCCCGGCGGGACTCGGCGGCGATCGTATCCAGACAGAGCGACGATTTTCCCGAACCGGAAACGCCGGTAAATACAGTGATTTGTTTTTTCGGGATTTTCAGAGACACATTTTTCAGATTGTTCTCGGAAGCTCCGAAAATCCGAATATATTCAGGCATGGCTTCTACCTCCTGCATCTATAATTCCGGAAAATAGCATACCACATTTCCATTCAATCCGCAATGAAACGCAGAATCAACCGAAAAAAAGCCAAAAAGAATTGCCATTTTGGGGACCTGAACTCCAGAGAAAGTGCTCCCCTGGAAGGCCCCTTGCCCATACCGGGCCAAAATGGCAATTCTTTGCTTAATTTCTAACTATCATCAATTTATTTTGCAGTCATTTTACCAGGGAACCGAAGGCATCAATCCGCCTGGGAGCGAACAACCTCAGCGGCCTTGCCGCCCATCTCGTCAGCGAATTTCAGACGTCCGTTGCACACATCTACGGTCTCCTTCTTCGTGTAGATATCGTTGATGTTCCACACGCCAGGAGTCGGTACTGCGATGTTCTCCATCGGCACGTCGATCAGATAAGGCTCGTTGCACTCCAGGGCTTCCTTCAGAACCTCGGCAAACTCGTCCGCACTTGCGATCTTCTTCGCCTTGATCCCGTAACCACGGGCAATCGCTGCCCAATCCGGGCTGTAGGACTCCCAAGACTGACGGAAGCTTCCCTCTGCGTCAGCCGGGCGGATCTTGAATTCCGTTCCCAGATGCTGCGGGCAGCTCTCCTTCTCATTGGTGTAATGCAGTCCTTCCAGGCCAGCGATGGTTCCGAATGCGCTGTTGTTCATGACGATCCAGATCACCGGGATTCCCTGCTCTTTCGCCGTAGCGATTACGCAAGGGTTGGCAGCGCCGAATCCGCCGTCGCCGGTCAGCGTCAGTACCACGCGCTCCGGAGCAGCCAGCTTCGCGCCCAGGATTGCGCCTGCGCCGAATCCCATGGTCGCAAGTCCCGAAGGATGGTTGATCGCGCCCGGTACGGTAATGTCATACTGCTGAGCAACTCCGTTCTTGTTCCAGCCCACATCGGTGAAGATCAGGGCGTCTTCCGGTACCAGCGCCTTCACGTCTCTCAGGATTCGCTGAGGCGTCATCGGGAAACGGCCGTCGTCGCAGATCGCCTGATTCTCTTTCTTAAAGTTCGCCTTGAAGTCCGCAATCTCTTTGCGCAGCTCCGGATGGCTGATTCCTTCCGGCTTCAGCTCCTTCGCCGCTTCCAGAATCTGAGCCAGGGCATGCTTCAGATCTGCCACAGCACCGATCATTACCGGATAGTTCCGTCCGATCTCGGTGGGGTCGATGTCGATCTGCATGAACTTGGTGATGCTCTGGTTAAAGGTTACTCCCTTGTACCAGGAAGAGCTGTCGGCTTCTGCCATGCGGCTTCCCAGGATCAGGATCCGGTCTGCCTTTGTGGTCTTCTCATGGGTCAGCTCAAAGCCCCAGAATCCGGTCTGGCCCAGCATCAGCGGATGGTTGTCCGGAATACAGCTCTGGCCCATCAGGGTACGGGAAACCGGGATATCCAGGAATTCCACCAGGGCAGCCAGCTCATCGGATGCCTGCGCCAGCAGTACGCCGCCGCCTGCATGGATGACAGGATTCTTCGCCTCGATCAGCTCCTTGGCAATCGCTTTTGCGGTAGCCGGATCCAGAGCGGGCTTGATGGTCTCGTGAGAGTCCATGTATGTGCGCTCCCAGCAGTCGGTCTCGATTTCGCGGGAGAACATATCCATCGGCACGGAGATCAGAACCGGGCCCGGACGGCCGGACTCTGCCAGACGGAACGCCTTATCCATGATTTCCGGGAAGGCTTCCGGACGGTCCACTCTCCAAGCTCTCTTTACGAAAGGCTTGTAGATGTCGTACTGGGATCCGTCGCAGTGCATGTTGACTTCCTGGTGCGGATGCTTGCCGTAGTAGTAGCTCGGCACATCGCCGGCGATGACTACCATGGGAATGGAGTCAAAAGCGGCGTTGGCAACGCCGGTGGTGGCGTTGGTCAGGCCCGGCCCCAGGTGGCAGATCATCACGCCGGCCTTATGGGCAACACGGGCATAGCCGTCGGCTGCGGTGGCTGCGATCTGCTCGTGGCGGACGCTGATGTATCTCAGGTTCTTCGCGCGGCTGAAAGCATCCAGCATAGCGATGACCGTATGTCCGCAAAGACCGAAGACATAATCGACGCCTCTGCGCTCCAAATAATCAACGAGCTGGTCAGAAACTAACTTTTTCATAGAGAAGTTTTCCTCCTTGCAAGATAAAGTTTACTTGTTTGATTTCGTATCTTATTTGTAACACATTTTTTCCGGCGAATCTAATGCTATCTTTTCAAAAAAATCAGCGATTCTGTCATAGGATGCGCATTCTTCAACTATTTTTGCTGTATTTTTCATAGATAGCGGCTTTTCGAACCATACCGCCTCTTTTCTGCGCGGTTCCATTCCCCAGGGCTTTCCTATCGGTTGATTATTTCGGCAAAAAGCTTTATACTAAAGAATAAATGGGAAACGGAGGTGCTGCTTTGAATTTACAGCAATTATACTATTTTAAAACCATCGCCGAGCTGGAGCACTATACAAAAGCTTCGGAGCAGCTGAATGTCTCCCAGTCCCGCCTGAGCCATGCGATCAACGACCTGGAAAAGGAATTGCAGGTGACGCTGTTTGTCCACAGAGGCCGCAATGTAAAGCTGACCCGCTGCGGCGCTTTTCTGTTGGAGCACGTAACCCAGTCGCTGGACAGTCTGGACCGGGGCTTAGAAAAGCTGGCGGATTTCGTAAATCCGGAAACGGGAAACATCGCCTTAAGCTACCTGGGATCTCTCTCCAAGTTTGTGACCTTTGTCATCTCCCGCTTTTTTGAGGAGACCGGCAAAGTGCAGCTTCATTTTCAGTTTGACCAGACCGTGACGCAGAATATTGAAGCCAGTCTGATGGAAGGGAATACGGATATTGCCTTTACGACTCCCTTTGACAACAAAGAGATCGAATCCGTGCTGATCGGAAGCCACAAAACCATGCTGATCGTCTCCCAGGATCATCCGCTGGCGGCGCAGGATTCCGTGGACCTGACGACTTTGGCCGGGGAAACTTTTGTCACCTACAGTCCCCAATGCCAAATCCGCAACCATGTCAATGAGATTTTCCGCACGGTGGGGATCTCCCCGAAGATCTCCTTCGAGGCCTTATATGATTCCATTGTCCTGGGCCTGGTCTCCGCCAATCTCGGCGTTGCCCTGGTGTCGGAAGCGGTGGACGTCACCAACTGCCACATCAAGGCTCTGACCATTGAAAATGAAATTCCAAACCGGGATATCCATATGGCCTGGGTCAAGGACCGCTATATGACTCCCGCGGTCAAAAGCTTCCGGGATTTTGTTGTGGAAAAAGGGATGCTGCTGGATGAATATAAGAAATGCTAGTCCTGGTTCCCATGACCGGGAATCAGAAAAAACTCAGACAAAGAAAAGCTGCTCTGAGATGGCTCAACCATCCGCGGAGCAGCTTCTTCTTATCTAATTAACTAATCACCTTCACCGGACACTTCTCTGCGCATTTCCCGCAGTTGGTGCACTTCTCCGGATCAATCGAGGCCAGGTTGTTGGTAACCGTGACCGCGCCGAATTCGCAGTTTTTCTGGCAGATGCCGCAGCCAATACAGCCGGCCGCGCAGACCGCCTTCACAGCCTTGCCTTTTTCCCGGTTGCTGCACTGCACCAGATGCTCCGCCTTGGCTGGAACCAGAACAATCAAGTTCTTCGGGCAGACTGCCGTACAAGCACCGCAGGCCACACATTTTTCCTTGTCAACGACCGCCACGCCGTTCACCACGTGGATCGCATCGTATTTACAGGCATTCACGCAGGAGCCAAAGCCCATGCAGCCAAAGTTACAAGCTTTATCCGTGCTGCCGGGAATCATCGAAGCCTTCTGACAGTCCTGAATCCCGAAATACTGGGACTTCATCTCGGTCTTATCACAGGTTCCCGCACAGCGGACAAACGCCACCTTCCGGTCTCCCACTTCCACCGAAACACCGAGGATTTCGCCGATCGCCTTGGCGTTCTCCGCACCGGCCGGTGCGCAGACGTTCGGAGCCGCGGTTCCGGCCACCATAGCCTCCGCACAGGCGTCGCATCCGGCAAAACCGCAGCCGCCGCAGTTACTTCCGGCCAGGTGCTCCCGTACCTGTTCCACCCGCTCATCCGTCTCCACAGCAAACTTTTTGCCGGCCACTCCCAGGAGCAGACCGATCAACAGGCCGACGCCGCCCACGACAGCGACTGCCAATAGAATCATACTCGCATCCATGTTCGTCTCCTCCTTCTTAAATCACGCCGGCAAATCCGCAGAAGGCGATGGCCATCAGACCGGCCGTAACCAGAACGATGGGCTGCCCGCGGAAGGAGCTGGTAATATCGTTGTTTTCAATTCTCTCCCGGATCCCTGCCATCAGGACAATGGCGATACAAAATCCGGCCGAAGTGCCGAGTCCGTTGACAATGGAAAATACCATCATCTTGCCGCCGGTGTAGTCGGCATACTTCTGCACGTTCAGCAGCGCCACGCCGAGCACGGCGCAGTTGGTCGTGATCAGGGGCAGATAGATGCCGAGGGCATTGTACAGAGATTTCATCATTTTCTTCAGGATCATTTCCACCAGCTGAACCAGGGCCGCGATGACCAAAATGAACACGATTGTATTCAGATAGGTCAGATGGGCCGGTTCCAGAATCAGCAGATAGATCGCGCTGCAGACCGCCGATGCGATCGTGATAACAAATATAACGGCTGCGCCCATGCCTGCCGCCGTCTCCACTCTGCGGGAAACGCCGAGGAACGGACAAAGTCCCAGGAACTGGCTGAGGATAACATTGTTGACCAGAGCCGCTCCTACGAGCAGTAAAATCAATTCACCAATCATCTTCTCTTATCCTCCTATTCCTCAGTCTTCTTGATCGAGGCTGCTTTCGCCGCCTTAGCTGCTTCTGCCTTTGCCGCCTTCTCGGCAGCCTTCTTCGCTTCCTGCTCCGCCTTCGCCTTCTCGATGATCTCTTTGTTGCTGACAAAAAGACTTCCGGCGCACTTGGCGCAGTTGCCGCCGCAGGCAATCGTATCGCACCCCTGCTCCGTATTGGTTGCGCTGGGCGCTTTAAATTTGTTCTGCAGCGCCGTCAGGACCGCCAGGACAAAGAATGCACCGGGCGCCATGATAAAGATGGCCGCCGGGGTATAACCAGGGATCTTGGTCAGCACTTCAACGCCGAACAGAGTGCCTGCGCCCAGGAACTCACGGACCAGGCCAATGATGGTGATGGCGCCGGTAAAGCCGAGGCCCATGCCAATGCCGTCAAAGAAGGAAATCACCGGACCGTTCTTGCTGGCAAATGCCTCTGCACGGCCAAAGATGATGCAGTTTACAACGATCAGGGGAATATAGATCCCAAGTGCCTCATAGACATCCGGCACAAATGCCTGCAAAAGCAAATCTACGACCGTTACAAAAGAAGCAATAATCACAATAAACGCGGGAATACGCACCTTATCCGGGATAATATTCCGCAGCAGTCCGATAAACAGATTGGACATCATCAGAACCGCCGTCGTCGAAAGGCCCATGCCGATCCCGTTGATGGCGGAAGTCGTTACCGCCAGGGTCGGGCACATGCCCAGCATCAGGACGAAGGTGGGATTTTCTTTGATGAGTCCGTTGGTTAACGCAGATAAATATTTTTTCATCTTATCCTCCCTCCTTACTTTCCTACGCCGATGCACTCATAGGCGAAATACAGGCCCGCATTGACAGCGCCGGTCACCGCCTTGGTGGTGATCGTCGCGGAGCTGATCGCGTTGATTTCATCGTCGCCGGCATCGCCGGTTTTTACATAGGTCAGTTCCTCGGACTTCTTTCCGGCGAACTGGCCTTTGAAGGTATCCTTCGCACAGTTGGCGCCCAGGCCGGCCGTCTCGCTGTTGGAGATAATCTCCAGGCCGGTGACGGTGCCGTCGGTGCCAATCCCCAGGGACATATTGATATCGCCGCCATAGCCGTTGGCTGTGGTGATGTCGAGGGCATAGGCGATTACATTGCCGGAAGCATCCTTGGCAGGTCTGGCATCGTTGATCTCAATGCCCTCAAAGCCTTTGTCCTTCAAAGCCTGGGAGCTCTGCTCCACGATGGCCTTCAGGTCCGCATCCTCCGGGATGGAGGCGGCTTCCTGGCAGACTTTTTTATAAGCCGTTTCCTTTTTCAGCTGATTCTGTTCCGCAATCCGATCCTTGGTGATCTCATTGACGATCCCCAAAAGGGCGCTCAGAACCACAGCGATGACAAACAGGATCATGGCATTTTTCAGAATCTTATCCGATTTCATTTATTTACCCTCCCTTCCAAAAGCCTTGGGAAGCGTAACTTTTTCAATCAGCGGCACCAAAATGTTGCCGATGATGATGGCAAAGGAAACGCCCTCCGCCATATTGCCGAAGGTACGGAAGATACCGGTCAGCAGGCCCAAAAGAACAGCAAAAAGGATACGCCCCTTCGGAGTGATCGGGCTGGTCACATAGTCGGTCGCCATAAAGAATGCGCCGAGCATCAGACCGCCGCCGCAGATCTCGCAGGCAAGGTAAGTCAGATCAAAGCCATGGCCGCCGAACAGCAGCATGAAGACGGCAAAGGTTCCGATGTAGATAACCGGAATATCCCAGGTGATCACCTTGCGGACGATCAGAAACAGGCCGCCGATCAAAATTAAGGCCGCCGAAGTCTCTCCGATCACACCGGGGGTGAATCCAAAGAACATGTCTGCCAGATTCGTGGTCTCACCGGCTTTTAACGCCGCCAGAGGCGTCGCTGAAGACACGCCGTCCACGGCAAAATTATTCATCAGACCGGCGAAGGCCAGGATCAGGAAACACCGGGCGCCCAGCGCCGGGTTCATGAAGTTCTGGCCGATTCCGCCGTAGAGCTGCTTCACAATGATAATTGCGAAGGCTCCGCCGATGATCGGAAGCCAGATCGGAACTGTGGGGGGCAGGTTAAGGCCCAGCAGCAAACCAGTCAAAACCGCACTGTAGTCCCGCACGGTCAAATCCTTTTTCATTGCTTTTTCCCATATGTATTCGGAAGCAACGCAGGTGGCCACGCTGACCAGAACAATCACTCCCGCATACCATCCAAAATGATAAATACCGAAGGCGGTGGCCGGAATCAGGGCCAGGATCACGTCCAGCATCAGATTGCTGGTGGTATCCTTGCTTACCGCATGGGGATTGGTCGATACATGAAATAACTGACTCACGCCTTCTCACCTCCTTCTTTCTTCACGTCGGCCTTTGCTTTCGCCTCGGCCTCCGCTTTCGCAGCCTGAGCGGCTGCCTGGGCTTTTCTTCTGGCGTCCTGTACGGCGCGGCGGCTCTGCTTGAAGGCCTGAGTCAGGCGCAGTTTCGCCGGGCACACATAGGTGCAGGCCCCGCACTCGAAGCACTCCATGCCGTTCAGTTTGGCAAAGGTGTCAATATCGCCGCGGGTCGAACATTCATACAGTTTCTGAGGCACCAGACGGCTGGGGCAGGCGGCGACGCAGCGGCCGCAGCGGATGCAGTGGGTGCTCTCATACTGGGAAACCGGATCTTTCTCCATGCAAAGAAGCGCAGAAGAAATCTTGGTCACCGGGACATCCAAACTGGTCTGAGCCTGGCCCATCATCGGTCCGCCCGAAATCACCTTTTCCGGCTGGCATTTGAAGCCATCCACATATTCAAGAAGTTCGCTGTAGAGTGTGCCCGTTTTGACAATCACATTTCTGGGTTTGTTGACCGCATCGCCGGTAACGGTTACAACACGGCGCATCAGTGGGGTAGATTCACAGACGGCGCGATAGATCGCAATCACAGTGTCACAGTTGTCCACAATACATCCGGCGTCAGCCGGCAGCATGGAAGAATTGATCTTGCGGCCGGTGCACGCATAGATCAGCTGGCGCTCAGAGCCCTGAGGGTACTTGGTCTGAAGGACCTGTACTTCAATCTTTGGTTCATCCTTTACCTTTTCTTGAAGTAACTTGATGGCGTCCGGCTTATTGTCCTCCACGGCGATCACGCCTTTTGCATTTGGGAATAAGCTGACAATCACGTTCAGTCCGCCGATCAGACGGTCCGGCTCCTCCAGCATCATCCGGTAATCGGACGTCAGGTAAGGTTCGCATTCCGCACAGTTGGCAATGATAAAGTCTATGGCATTGTCATCCTTGGGAGTGATCTTAACGTGGGTCGGGAATCCTGCGCCGCCCATGCCGACCACACCGGCATCCTTCACAGCGGCTCGAATCTCTTCCTTTGACATTTTGGTGTAGTCCCTTTTCTCTCCGACGCCGGGAGCTGGGGTATACTGCCCGTCGTTTTCGATCACAATGGATTCCACCATGGCGCTGCTGGGCGTGAGCCGGGGCTCAATCGCCTTCACCGTGCCGGATACTGAGCTGCAGATGTGAGCGGATATAAAGCCAGAAGCCTCTCCGATCCTCTGCCCCATCAAAACCTTGTCGCCGACTGCGACGACCGGACGTGACGGAGCGCCCAGATGCTGCTGTGCCATCGGGAACACAAGATCACCCTTTGGCATAACAGTCAAGGTCGGCAGATCCTTCGACAAATCTTTCCCGTCATAAGGATGAACGCCGCCTTTAAATGTTCCTGTTCCAGTACTCATCTTCTACTCCTTTCTTCCTGTCCCCCCTCCTCCAACCATATATGGGGACAGTATTTCATATATCTTAATTATAATAATACAGTTTTTTCGTTTTTACAAGTATTGTTTTAAAATTGTCAAACGTTGTCGATTACCCAGATTTTGGCTTATTCTCGTGGTTTTTTGTGCTTGATTTTAGATGGGTAATTATAAATGTCGCACAATTTAGAGGTGAGGTGGGGTGGCAAGGGGGAATTGGGTGAGGGTGGAAGAATTTGAGGGGTGATTTAGTTTATGTGGGAAGATAAAAGATAATCCTATAAGATGAGACAAAGTGAGCCCGTATAAGAAATTTTGCAGTTTTCTGGCTCACTTTACTATTTCTATTTTTTTCCATGCGGTTTTCAAAGGAACGATTTCTACCATTATCTGATCTTAAATCCAGAGATCCAAGGGCTGCTGTCTCTCATTGTACTTTTTTTATCATGCTTTCTTTTACTGAAAATATAAGGAATCTCGGCCCTTTTTGATGTAAAATTAAATCACCACAATCAAATCTTACTAAACAAAAATGGAAGAGATCCCCTATGCCTAATTTTACTGTAAATACTTACATTTTGAAACGGAAAATTTTTTCTTTTTCTAATAAGATTTCCAAACTTCTCCCTAAACCTGATCGTAACTTTGTCGCTGATATCATTTACGGCATGCTCGCTTCCGGAAGCTGCCTGCTGACTGATGTTGTCGATCAACTCCATGAACCTTCCAATAAAATCAATGTTGTTGACCCGCTGTCCAGATATCTCAAAAAGGGTACCCCTAACCAGATTGTGGCATCTTACCTTCGCGAAGTGAAGAAATGGGTACCGAAAGATCCTCATCCATATTGATGACAGCGATGTTGTAAAGCCGGACAGTTATAAATTCTAGACCCTCGGTTTCGTTCGGAACGGCTCCGAAAGCTCCCCTTCAAAGAGCGTTTACAAAATCGGTAAATTCATTCACCTTCCAGGCGATGGGGCGGGGCGCTGCCCTGTTTGGAAAGGCAACAGTTGCCATGGATCAGGGGGTATGATGACAATAAGATGTTCCTGAAGATGGATGATCTTGGTCAGTACTATGTCATCCATCTCAACTCCAACCGCAAACTCCTGCGTCACAACAAATGGACCACCGCCACCGAAATGTGTAACCGAAGAAAAGGCAAGATCAAAACAAATTTACCTTGTGCTGGTTTACGGCATTACGGATTTTCCAATGATGCTTACCACCAATTAAGAAACCATTTCCAAAGAAGATGTGGTCAAAGTGGCAAAGATCTACTTTGACCGCTGGAAAATCGAGGAGTATTTCCGTTCTAAAAAGCAGTCATTCCAGTTTGAAAGCTTTCAGGTGAGAGAACTCAAAACAATCGACGCCTTGAATTTTCATATCACCTTATGCCTGGCCTTCCTGGCTATGATTTCCATGAAACCGGAAACAAAAGCCTTAAAGGTTGCAATTATAGAATCAGCAGCTCCAATAAAAGAAAAAGTTTTCTTCTGCTATTACTGGCTGGCCAACGGCATCCGAGGTATATTTTCGTATGCAAAAGAAGGCGTCAGGCTATGGCTTCGGACAAAACGCCCGTCATACCGTCAACTTTGCCTTAAGCTGGTCGTTTAGATAATAGAAGAAATACGTCTCCCAAAGTCCGGTTCCGATGGGGCTTATTTAAGTGTCTCTAATCGTAGATACCATCCATCATAGATTTCAAAAATCAGACGGATTGGGACTTTGGGAAGATTTATTTATTTTGAAATTATATTTTACGGAAACTCAAGGAATTCCTTGCTGTCGTCAGAGCGTCAAGCCGAAGCCTATCTGTAGAATTTTCAATCTCTGCCAAATTGGTCTCGTGTATAAACTTTTTCTTTCACATCGTCCAAATCCGCCGCATGATATCTGTTCGCAATAATCACTTGTGACCTTCTCTTAAACTCCGCGAGATCATTCACGACCTCACTGCCGAAGAATTTTACACCATCTTTCAGCGTTGGTTCATATACAATCACAGTTACACCTTTCGCTTTTATCCTTTTCATCACGCCCTGAATCGAACTCTGCCGAAAATTGTCGGAATTGGACTTCATCGTCAATCGATACATGCCGATGACAACCGCTCTCTCCTTACTCTCATTCCATCTCTCACTGCTCTCGTAGAAGCCTGCCATCTTGAGTACCTGGTCAGCAATGAAGTCTTTCCTCGTCCTGTTGCTCTCCACGATAGCTTCAATTAAATTCTCCGGCACATCTGCGTAGTTAGCTAATAATTGCTTGGTATCCTTGGGCAGGCAGTATCCACCATAGCCAAACGAAGGATTGTTGTAGTGCGTTCCAATACGCGGGTCAAGACACACACCTTCTATGATTTTTCCTGTGTTCAGCCCTTTCAACTCAGCATAGGTATCCAGTTCGTTGAAGTAGGAAACGCGCAGGGCGAGGTATGTGTTAGCAAACAATTTGACCGCCTCCGCCTCAGTAAAGCCCATGAAGAGGGTATCGATGTTTTTTTTAATTGCCCCCTCCTGCAGCAGCTTCGCAAAGGTATGAGCGGCATCAGTCAGCTTTTCGTCGTTTTCGTCTGTACCCACAATAATTCTGCTCGGGAACAAATTATCGTAAAGTGCCTTGCTCTCCCGCAGAAATTCGGGACTAAAAAGGATATTCTGCGTATTATACTTTTTGCGAACCGACTTAGTGTAGCCTACGGGAACAGTGGACTTGACTGCCATAATCGCGTTTGGGTTTACTTTCAGCACAAGTTCGATTACCGCTTCAACCGCCGACGTATCAAAGAAATTCTTTTTGCCGTCGTAGTTGGTGGGTGCGGCAATTACAACGAAATCCGCGTTTTTGTAGGCTGATTCGCCGTCCAGAGTGGCAGTTAGGTCAAGCTCCTTTTCGGCGAGATACTTCTCTATGTAATCGTCCCATATGGGCGATTTTCTATTATTGATCATCTTCACCTTTTCGGGATCGATGTCCACCGCGGTGACAGTATGGTGCTGTGCCAATAACGTGGCGATGGACAAGCCCACATAGCCGGTTCCTGCTACGGCGATTTTCAGGCCTTTAAAATTTCTCATACATATTTCTTCCTCTCGGTAATCATTTGATTTTAACTCTCAACTGATAATCTCGCTATACAAATCCCTCGTATAGATCTTATCCTTGGTGTCATACAGCGCTGCGTCAGAACTGTTTGCGACAATTACGTCGCTTTTCTTCTTAAACTCATCTAGATCGTTTACTACCGCGGAGTTAAAGAACATGTTGCTGCCCTCCAACGTTAGCTGGTAGATGATGACCGGGATGTCCTTGGGCAGACAATAGCATACGTAAATCATTTTCCAATTAACACTTTCAATTTTGTATTGCCGATCAGCTTCCCAAAACCAAACAGGATAGCTATAGTAAAAAGCAGAATCGGGACCTTGGCGATGAAACCTCCAACTCCAATTAAGTCCAAGCCCTTCGTCACAGCTAGAATTACAAGCTGATTCAAACACAGATACACAATGGAATTCTTTCCTATGTTCTTTAACCATCTACCTATAACCGGCACAAATCTGTTCAAGAACTGCTCCAAATACCTTGACAGATTCCACCCAGCCACTGTTGCCCCCAAAGCATTAATCCAAAATGGAAGATACCAACCATAGTTTCCAGTTCTCATATTAATCTTTGGACTGACCATGATAAGAATTGTAAAAATCACTCCCATCATCAACGACGGCCAAATTTTAAGATTCAACACCTTCTTTGCTTTTGTTTTTCGAATCATCCTTGCAATGTGGAAGACGCCAATCCCAACAAATGCGGCATCAAGTGCCCATGGAAGCCTAAAGGGGAAGATTATCGTTGCCAACATTCCGATCACAGTTAAAACCACAACTGCTATATGCAGTTTCCAGCTACATTCCAGAATTCTGTTAAGCACGATATAGATAGCCTCAATAAAGAAGATAGCTGTTAAAAACCACATCGCACCAGGGATGGGTGAAATCCCAAAAGTTCCGCTCTCAATCGGAATCTTGTAAGTGTTCTCTGTCAAGATATGTAACAGTGTCTGAGCATTGCGGTACTCTGGTATATAAATCAGAAGAATCAGCCATTGGACAATCTCAAAAAAGAGATATGGCACGAGCAGACTATTTACCTTTTTCTTAATCTGTACTCCGACAGAAACACCTTCTCGGCTCCTATAAAACCATCCTGAAACAAAGAAAAACATAGGCATATGGAAGGCATGAATCCACTTATCAAAATGGTTCCCATACTTGATATGCCCCATGATCATTAAAATAATGCCAAAAGAACGGAATAAATCAATATATTCTACCCTTCTTTCCTTGCCTGCCAATGGATTGCCAGCCATGGTATCTCCCTTGTTATCACATTATTTGTGGATTTTTTGTTATTTTCCGCGCTATCTTTCACTTATTTAAATTGGTATTTAATATGCAGCATCTTCAATCCTTCGTTCACCAAGACAGGATTTTTGCGAATTTTTATCATGTATAGGCAAGCGAGAAATACATATACAACTACCCCGCAAAACACCTGTACCCCCATTGTAATCAAAACATTTTCACACACGTAGGATAAATTTTCCACCACCAAAAACATGATAGCTCCGATGATGCAAAAGCTGATGCCATTAATCAGGTAATTGTTGATGTCTATATCCTTTCGGCACCAGAAAAACTGAATGAAACAAACAACAAATTCCGCTGCTAGTGTGCCGATTATAGCCCCTACCCCATTCATGCGAGGTATGAGCAGAGTATTAAGAATCAGATTCACAACTGCCCCAGCAGTCAGAGAAACTACATATATCTTATCGCGGCCAGTAGGTATAATAAACTGTGTCCGCAAAGCACCGGCCCACGCTTTCACAATAATCACCGGACTCAAAATAAGAATAAAATAACCGCACCGTGTGAATGCGCTGCCATAAAACCATGGAGCGAATACATCAGCGACGCCAGCCAGTCCGAAGCCCATCGCTGCAGCCATAAACATTGCGAAAAGCATCACATTGTCCATCAGATAACGTATTTTTTCTGTCTTCCCTTCTGACGCATACAGGTTAGACATTTTCGGCATAATTACATTGTCAAGCGCAAGAATCAACGTTGTAGGAATGGTGACGATTCGTTCTGCATAAGTATAGAATGCGACTTCTTCATCTTCGCTGAACCATCCAAGCATTAGCTTATCCATAATGTTGTAAAGGCTGATTGCAATCACTGGCCAGAACAGAACAAGATTTGGCTTTATATGACGTTTCATACCAGCCCATGTAGGTTTCACAAAATCTATATGTCTTTTAATAAACGGCCAAATAACCAAGCCTGATAGAACATAACTGAAAGAAAGAATAAATGTATAAAGCCATAAGTCATCACGGCTTTTAACTAAGGTGAAAACAGAAACCGCAGTCAATATCCTTACACTCATACTTCGTATTGTTGTAAGTTTGAATTTTTCCATGCCAAAACAACACCAGTTCACATCTATCAACCCAGACATGACATAGAATGCCTGCATAATATAGATAAGCCGATTCTCTGATGCAAACTGAATGCAGTAGATCCCGTATGAAATGGTTACGATAACTGCCGTTAGAATTTGGAATGAATAAATCTCCCAAAAAGTCTTACTAGCTTTTGCCCTGTCATCTCGAACTCTTGCAATCGCACGGTTGCCATAGTTGTTTACGCCAAGCATAGTAAAAAGAAGAAAATAATGTGCTAATGCTTGAGATTTCGAATAAATACCTAAACTCTTTGCTCCAAGAACGCGTGTAACATATGGGGCTGTTATCAAAGGTAAAATCAAGGTTAGTATCTGATAGCACATGCTATACAGAAAATTTTTTTTCAATCCAGTCTCTTTTACCAATCTATCACCTTTCTTCTCTTTTAGACCAGGCCTAATCTCAACGCTTATTATCTCCCAAAGTTTCCTTTGCCTCCACAAAAGCGAAAAACAATATGATAAAAGCATTGACATAGCGATGAGCAGTAAAAAACGACCGGGCGAAAGAAAGGAGAAGACCGATTGCTACCAGCAGATAAAATGCTTGTGTTCTCCTATTCGGGTTGTTTATCACTTTTTTATAACAGGACTGGCAAAAATACCCATACATAAATGACTCAACTATGATGCCAATAATACCAAAGTCCATATACATATAATAAAAAGCTGTAACGAATGAGTTGACATATCCTCCGCGTCCGCCAAAGCCTCCGCCTACAAAGTAATAATCATTATTGGCGGATATTAAATTGGAGGCATTTGTCAAACCGGCTGGCCATGGAATATGTGTTAGTTTTCTGAAGATGAAGAACGGAGTTTTTACAAAACCATGAAGCAAGGTCCATCCATGTGTAAAAGTAGATGGGTCATGACTGTGAAGCCTTGTATCAAACAATGGGAAAGCAAGCGAAATATATCTATATATTTCATAGGCTAACGGTCTTTCGTCCCCCTTTCTTAAGATGGTCATGTATCCGACGATAATGATTCCGCCAACAGCGATTAAAACAAACAGAAATCGAGGTATTTTGTTGAAATAGTGCTTAAATCGACTCGACAGTGATTTATTCATTACGATATAGACCCCGAACAACAGCGCAACGTCAATCAAAAACGAACGAGCTCCTGAAACAAATATAAATGAGACTTGCAGTACCACTAATTCTATTAATAAAATATATTTTTTAATGCTTTTTTTGTAAGTAGTAACGATAGGAATCAATGCTACTGAAGCAAATACAGCCGCTTCTACAATAAAATTTTCTATTACGAACACCAGATTGCTACTTACAATCACACCGGCTTCTACATCATTGTAATTGTTTCTTATGACATCCATTGAACCTCCTCTCATCAAGAGAGAAATTGAAATGGATGCTAGATATGCTGTAAAGATCACAACCAGTGTATAAAAAGCAATTAAAAAGCCAAAATTTAAATCATAATCATTTGCCGTATTAATACCAGCAATTTTCCTAGATTTAAACTTGAACCTGTTTCGGATCATTGCCCCCAAACAAAAGAATACAACCCCAATAAACGCCAAGGAGTATGCGTAAGAAGATGTTTCCTTTAGATCATATAAACACAATCCAGACAGAAACATAGCAATAGCCCACACGCCGCTAAATAAAAAAACCGGATTATAAACATTTCTCTCATGTTTATATGAAAAAACACATATTATAATTAAAAGGAACAAATATATATAATGCATAAGGGGGATTCTCCTTTTTAATCATCCTTCTCGGCTTGTGAGCAATTATTAATATCTATTTATCTCATTGCTCGAACATAGATTTTTGATCGAGTATCGTTTTCAAAGCCATATTTACGCAATTAGAGATTGTCTCAAATGATGAGTTATCTTCAAGTGTATCATTCAAACAGACCAACTTATATCTTTTTGCTAATATCGATTTTTTAGCTTTTTCCGCATCTTTAACATTCCGAAGCTGAAAGCAATATCCATCATTGACTTTTCTTGGATAGAACTGATTTGTAGCATATTGCCAATATGTAAAAATCCAATGATTCACATCGATTACTTCGCGGAATCTATGGGAGGAAGCCAATGTACAAAGCTGCGCTTCTTCATTCCACACTGTTTGGTATGTACTTTTCAAATATGAGTATGGTAAATGATTTGGTTTAAATCCACAAAACTTAGGATACGACATTAAAAACATAGATCTGATAACAGACCGTCCATATTTTGTAGAAATCCAGTTGGATCGTTTCTGTCTTACCGTTTTCTTCAGGTCAAAATGACTATTTATCACAGCAGTGTCCACCACTGGAGCTAAATGCAATGCAATACAACCAGACACTTTCAATTGATTTGGGACGAGAATTGCTGTATCACAAGGCTTCCCATCTTTAAAAAAATCCTCTGGTTCGACAGGATTTGTTATGAACATATCGTCATTAAAATACACAAAGTGTTCGGCCAATTCCGGTATTCTATGAAAATTCATATCAATACAACGACTACTGAATGTTGGTAACCAATCAGCAGGAATATAATCTTTATGTTTTACAATATTTACTTTTGGATGATTCGTATTTAACCATTCAGGCACATGACCACAAGTAACAACATGTACTTTTCTTACCCAAGGAGCATATTTTTCAACCCCTCTAAAAAAATACTGAAGGTTATTCCACTCTCTATATCTATTTGGATTAACATCCGCCATTTCTCCAGGAATAAACTTATTTTTTTCAGCCTGCCATTCAACATCATTTGGATTCAAATATGTCAGGACAAAATCTATTTCTTCGTTCATACTATTTACCTCAGAATATAGAAATGATATGAATAGTGATTCCACAAATAATCTTTCTAAATCTGTTTAATCCCTTATATTCAATTCCCAGTTTACCAAATGCTCATATCCTTGCTCCTCAGCGCCTTCTGGGATTTTCATATAGTCGTCATAGAGATTTGAAAGGTAGGTCTCATAACCCACTGGAACCGGAAAAGTTCTCCCTTCAAAATATAGGAATACTGGCTTGTCCATTAGTTCTTTCTGGATTGTCTCTCGTTCCCCATAATGTGCTGCCATGATAGCACCGACGTATTTTGAATTATCGAAGTCATACTTACTTGCGTTTTTATTCATCCATTTGAAGAAAATTCTTGAATCCATGTGTTTAGTAATTAAATGCACAGCCTTTTTTATGAATTGATTGCCTTCTCCATAAAAACGTGTCTTTATACAAGAGTTTCCAAGTGCACATATCATCTTTGAGTATTTGTAATGGATCTTGCGCTGCATTGCATTATTCGGCAAGCCATCAATCGGTAGAATATCAATAAATACACCTATATCTTTCACGTTTATCAGTTTGTTCTTTAAAACCGTGTTTTTATCCCAAACTTTAGCATGTTTTGTTTTCCAATTCTGGTCACACGTTAATGCACCGATTTCATATCGCTCTGGATGCTTCTGTGCAAACAATGTTATAAATTTTTCATAGTCCTTTCGCGGCATCATTATATCAGCATCATCATCCCAAGGAATAAACCCTTGGTGACGAACTGCGCCTAAGCATGTCCCGCCAGAGAGAAAATATGTGATATCATTTTCTTTGCAGAATTCATCAATTACGCACATAATCTCAAAAACAATTTTCTGTATTTTCTTCACGGTAGCTCTATTGGTTTCCAGATCACCCATTTACTTCTTCCCCTGTCCATAATATGCGTTTGGACCATGTTTTCTCATATAATGCTTATCACAAACATATTGTGCCATTGAAGCCTGCGGATTTAACAGTAATGTTTTTATTGCCATTTCAGATATAGCTTCCATCACTACTGCGTGATAGACTGAAACTGCAGCATCCTTTCCCCAACTGAACGGACCGTGGTTTTTCACGATAATACCGGGAACTGCCAACGGGTCAATTCCACGTTCTTTGATGCACTCCACGATACTCTTGCCAGTGTTTGACTCGTATGCTTCTTCTACCTCTCCTTTTGACAATTCTCTCGTACATGGAATTGCCCCATAGAAATAATCTGCGTGAGTTGTTCCAAGGGCCGGAATGTCAAGTCCCGCCTGAGCAAATGCAACGGCGTTAATTGAATGCGTGTGTGTGATGCCTCCGATAGATGGAAATGCCCTATAAAGTTCAAGATGGGTCTTGGTGTCAGAAGAAGGATTCCAACTGCCTTCTATCGTCTCACCACTCTCCAAATCTACCACAACCATATCCTCTGGCTCCATACCATCGTAATCCACTCCGGATGGCTTAATTACTATAAGCCCTTTCTCGCGGTTAATCCCACTGACATTGCCCCATGTATAGATTACAACACCACGCCTGACCAATTCCAGATTTGCTCTACAGACCTGTTCCTTTAACTCTTTCAGCATCTATTCACCCTCTTTCGATTATTTCTTTTAAAATCTCAACTGTGTGAGAAAAGCCACGTTCAGCATTGAATAGTCCCTTCCAGCCTAGACTCAAAAGTTCCGTACTGTTGAGTGACGAATTGCTCATAGGATTAAATCCTTTTCTCTCTGCTTCCGTCGGAAATTCCATTTTCAGCTCTACACCTGCAGATCTCGCCAATATTTCTGCCACTCCACGAATATTGATAATTGAATCCGGGTTTGAGATGTTATAGGCATGTACATTCTCCCCCTTCAACAACACTTTCAGAATTGCAGATGCACTGTCCAAGCAATAACAGTAGCTCCGAATTTGGGAACCGTCGCTCTTCATAACGATGTCCTCGCCATGGGCAACTGAATACGCCCATGCGGAAGATACTCGATTATCAGATTCTACCGCAGTTGGACCGTAGATATGTCCTGGACGAATAATGACCGACTCAACTCCGTACTCATCCGCATAGGATGAGCAAAGTGTTTCAGCAGCACGTTTACCAACGGAATAAGAGCTGCGTGAATTCAAAAGATCGATATAGCCGTACTCATCTGTTTTAAACGGTTGATCACCTTCTTTCCTCCCGTAAACCTCTGAACTAGAGATATAGAGGACACGCTTTGTTCCCTTCTCCTTCGCATAATCCAGCAGATATTTCATACCGACAAAGTTGCCTAGCATAGTTTCCACAGGCTCTTTTACGATCTTGTTGGGAGAGGCGTTGCTGGCTCCGTGAATGATATAGTCACAAGAGAGGTTCCATGCGTTCTTTGTCGATAAAGCATCATAGGGAACAAAGATAAACCAATCTTCTTTGTAATATGGAGAGAAACGCTCTGCTATCTTCTTCTCATTTCTTCCGGCTGCCAGTATGGTGATTTTTTCTCTATGGGTTTCATTCCATCGAATCAAGACATCAACGACCGCGGAGCAGATCAGCCCTGTACAGCCTGTAATCAATACATTTTTGCTGGTGAGGGTTTCTAGCTCCGGCAGCGTATCTTTTGTCTCATCCAGATCCGATATCCAAAGGTTGCTATCGTATATGCTCATCGTCTTAGTCTTTCAGCCAATCAGATCTCTTTGCTACCAAAAGAGCTTTGAAAATATCAATGTCTTCCACCGTCGTTAATTTGATATTCTTCTCAGAGCCAGCAGAGAAATACACCTGTTCCCCCATCTCAATCTTAAGTGTACAGGAAGCAATAGAGTTCGTGATACCAGCTTCAAGTGCTCTTCTATGAAGGTCGCAGATATCCCCCATGCGGAAAGCTTGCGGCGTCTGTGTCCTCTTAAGACGATCCCTTGGATAAGAGCCAACAGACATTACTCCATCTTCCGTTTGCATCATAGCTTCTGCACAAGGAATTACTGTAATAGCATTACCGAACTCTCTCGCAACCCGAATATTGTCCGAAATGATCTCTGCGCTCACCATCGGACGGATTGCATCATGGATCAGGACAATATCCTCTGGTGCGTAGTGTTTTTCCAATTCATATACTCCGTTACGGATAGAATCCTGACCATTTTTTCCTCCCGGAACAACGTACTGGAGCTTCGTGATATTAAACTGCTTCGCATATGCCCAAAGCACCTGTTCCCAGCCCTCAATACATACAACCGCAATCGCATCAATTTCCGGATGCTTTTCAAACACTTCAAGCGTATACACAATAACAGGCCGTTCGTTTACTGTAAGAAACTGTTTCGGGATATCCTGATGCATGCGGTTGCCAGAACCACCAGCTATTAACAATCCTATATTTGCCATAAATACATCCTTTCTTGCTAATTACTAAACTCTTCCGAGTCTTTTAAGTAATAAACTGTTCCACTAAAGCCTATAGTGAGGATAAAGTTCCTTGTGAGCTTTCATCCAATCTGCAAGCTCCGAAACCATCTGCTCATAGTTTGGTATTTGATAATCAAACTCAAACCGTGTGCGCTTCAGCGACTTATCTGTAGCCATCTTGTCCACCGGAATAACCTCAATCTCACTTTTTCTCATATATTTGTTAAATAGTTTAAGAAGATTACACTTCGAAATCCAAGCGTCCGGCACGGCGTTGTACAGGCCGTGAGCCTTTTCTTTCATAGAGGTCTCCATCATCTTCGCAAGTTGAAGCGTGGTCTGCCCGGTCCAGATAGCTCCTGTATACCCCGATACACTTCCACTCTGCTGCATAAACCAATTCAGCAGGCCAATGCCTGATGCCTTCATGTCTGGGCCGACAATAGACTGCCGAAGAGTCAAATTTTTATCGTCATCAATCTCTCCCAGCGCCTTAGAGCGGTCATAGAAGGTGGCGCCGTCCCTCAGATCGTCCTCTGTATACTGCCCTCGTTTTCCAGAAAACACGCAGTCCGTGCTCATGTGTATCACCTGCGTCTTGGTGCCTTCTGTGATCTGGGCCAGATAATGCGGGAAATAGCCGTTTAAATAGGCAGCTTTGGCTTTATTATTCTCTGCGAATTGATTGAGAAGCCCAATACAGTTTATGATGCTATCGAATTGATTGACGCCAACAAGTTCTTTGATAAAACCGGCATCCATTGCATCACCGGCAACGGAGTCCACCAGAATCGATTTCGTCCTTGCGAAGCCTAGGACATCATGGCCTTGTTCCTTAAGATAAAGGCTGATCAAGTGGCCAGCCATGCCGTTACAGCCCAGAACTAATATCTTCATTTTTCAACCTGCTTTAGCTCATTTTGGATGTACTCAGTACCCATGATTTTTGTCACTGTCTCCTCAACGGTAAGCCGATGGGTATTGCTGCTCGTATATTCTTCATCAGCCTGGGATTTGACATTGCCGTTCACTAGGAATTTATCATAGTTTAAATCGCGGCTATCCGCGCTGATACGGAAATACTGTCCCAAGTCCTCAGACCGCAACATTTCTTCTCTAGTCACCAGAGTTTCAAACAACTTCTCACCGTGACGAGGTCCAATAACTCTCGTGCCGGTATCTCCGAAAACTTTCTGAACGGCCTGTGCCAGTACACCGATTGTACTTGCATCAGCCTTCTGAACAAATAAATCTCCTGGATTTGCATGCTGAAAAGCAAACATGACAAGCGCAACAGCCTCATCCAGATTCATAAGGAAACGGGTCATGTTAGGATCCGTGATTGTAATCTCTCTACCGCTTTTTATCTGCTGTACAAACAGAGGGATAACGGAACCACGGCTGCACATGACGTTTCCGTATCTTGTACAGGAAAGAATTGTTCTGTGTTCCGCCGCATAACGAGCTTTCGAATAGATGACTCTCTCTGCCATCGCCTTGCTGATTCCCATAGCATTGATAGGATAAGCCGCTTTATCCGTAGAAAGAAGAACAACGGACTTCACATGATTTGCAACTGCAGACTGCACCACATTGTTGGTGCCTTCCACATTTGTCTTATATGCCTCCATTGGAAAAAATTCACAAGATGGGACTTCCTTCAGCGCAGCAGCATGGAACACATAATCCACTCCTTGCATAGCATCAGTCAAGGAATCTCGATCCCGGACATTCCCAATATAAAACTTGACTTTGTCATAGGATTCCGGGTATACGGCCTGAATCTCATGCCGCATATCATCCTGCTTCTTTTCGTCCCTTGAAAAAATACGAATTTCACCAATATCTGTATTTAGGAAATGATGCAGTACAGTATTTCCAAAAGACCCGGTTCCTCCAGTAATCAAAAGTATGCCATTGTCAAACATCTGATTGTATTTCTCCTTCCAGTATCTCCGTGGAGCATCTGAATGCGCTTTGTATTGATGCTTCCATGTCAAAATATTTAAACTCTGCCAGCCTTCCAACATAGTAGAAGTGATCAATGGCATCTGATTTCTCTTTGTACTTTGTAATGATGCTATTACTTGCATCATTTAACACTGGATATGCCGGAACATTAAAATGCTCCAAATTCTTATTGTACTCCCCGGGGAATTCAGATACATTAGCTACAAAACCATCCTTTTTTTGTTCCAATAGCTCGACCATGTCCGTGGTACGAACCTTATCAAAGTTCATCGGGAATGTTGTTACTGCACTGGGTGCTTCCCGTTTCCCATTGTACACATCAAGCTCAAAGTGTAGCGCACGATACGGCAATTCTCCGAATTCATAAGAAAACAGTTCGTCAAGCGGTGCCGTGTAGACAACAATGCCATCATATGGCTTGTCTTCAACCCTGATTCGCTTATCTACAATACTGATTACACTGGCTGCTTTGGTGCTAAGCATGATATCAATATTGGGCGAATTAACAATCCTCATAAACAGATCCCTGTATCCTTTTAAGGGTATCAATTCATATTTCTTCTTACAGTTTTTATTGTTATAGGACACCCTAATAGGCAGTCTTCCAGGAATAGACGGATCCAAATCTTCTGGTTTCGATCCCCACATTTTGGCATTATACCCTACAAAAATCTTGTTATATAGTTCGTCAGCCAGTTTTCTGATCTCCAAGTCATTTGAGTTCCGCAGTGTCAGAATATGTACTTCACTTCCCTCTCCATAGAGAGAAATCAACTTTTCTTGAAGCATCTTGGATTTCTTTTCCCCATACAAAGCATCAAGAGAATAGAAATTAACAGGAATGGATACAAACTTTCCATCTATGTAAGCATGGACGTAATTCGTGACCGGAACCAACTCGCAAAAGCGCTTTAAGTAGTCTAACACCTGCTCATCGTTTAACATGAAAACATGCGGCCCGTATTTATGAATACAAATGCCGTTTTCATCCGAATAATCAGCCATCATGCCGCAGATCTCATCCTTCGCTTCAATAATCAGGACTTTTTTACCCTTATCAGCGAGTTCCCTTGCAACAACCGCGCCGGAGAAACCGCAACCCACGACGATGACATCATAGTGATTAAAATCCGTCTTACCTTTATCCAAGTACATAGCGTTTACCCTCTTCAAAATCCATTTGAACCCTCTTGCAGAATACAATTGGGGAATATTCATTGTCGTAGTTATAGGTTACCGTCTCGCGTTTTTTGATAAATTCCAGGTCAATTGATTCCAAGTTTTCCTTCTTAAATATGTGGATAAACCTCGGGTCGTAGAACGGCATATGCTCTATGGTGTAGTTGTTTGTCAACAGTTTTTTCTTGAAACATAGAGCCTCGACTGTTCTCAGCGTCATACCCGTATACCGGTCTCCAACCACTTCTAGAATGCAGTTGGTATGCAAATTTTCATCCATGATCGTAGCGTAACTTAACCACTCATTGTAATGAATCCCTTCCGGCACCTTCTTATCCTTATCTTTTGTATTCTGAACATAAATGTGAGCGTTGACGGAATGATCCAACATATACCGGCCCAGATCATTCAGCAGATCCACCCGGTCATTTGCATTGCCGGCAAAGAAAAGATCGGACTGTATTTCAGGCGCATCTTCCGGATTAATTTCAGAATAGATATCCGGCTGGAATAAGAATTTATAATCCCCAGCATCCTTCTCGCTGAATGAATAAATCAGATCCATATGCTGAAGGTGATTCTTTAACAGCTTCTCTCTCAGATACATAGCATTGTTAATCATCAATACGAGTGTTACATTGGAGTGGCGTTTTTTATATTCAGCAACGTATTTTACGTCGTATCTAGCAAGAGCTATATCCGTAAAAATGATGAAATAATGGTCACCTGGATGAATTGCCACCTTATTGAGTGAATACTTTTTTTTCCATATTCTTTTACACGGCAGAGGAATACAGTTATTGACAGTAAAGCTCGCATGCGCGTGACAAAGTGTATCTGAAACCGCATTATTAGACACAAAGGGTGCTTCCAGATAAACCGCATTTTCCATTTTTTTCAGGTCATTCCATCTGACAGCACCATAATCGCTGCCTTGACCCACAACAACAAATCTCTCCATTCTCATGCCCTTCCTATCTTTTTAATCCGGCTTTTTATAACCGGAACAATCAATGGGACAACCAGTCCCATGGAAGTATATAAAATCCCCCAGAAGTACGAACTTTCAACAATCGGATGCCTTGAAAGCATTGAGATTGGCAAGTTCTCACATTTGATCCAAATGAAAGAAACCAGACGAAAAGCAAGAAGGTGAAGGCAAAGGATAGGTATCGTATTTCTTCCTAAATAACGAAATATCCGAAGTCCAGGTTTCAAGCCTTTCAGCAAAGATGCAAGCTGAAATGTAAAACAAATCCCAGCCGTGCTTGCTACCAGAAAAAATAGTGGATTCACAATTTCATTCCGACTCATCCGCAAGGTTTGGCCATTCCACATGAGAAGCCCTATCATAATGAGCAAACTCGGAATAATAAGCCAGTGACGGGAAAGATTTCTCTTCTTCATCTTGTATCCGGCATACATAAACGGAACTAAGGAGCAAGCATTATCCGCATTCCCAGGAAGGCTAATCCCTTTATAGAAGAAGAAACACCCCATAGAAAATATCAAAGCCACCAGCACACGTTCAACAACACGCTGGCGTTTCAACGTGCCCTCAAAAAATGATGAAGTCCACAACACTATATACAGTAGACATCTGCCGATAAAGATTGCTGTCAGGAACCACATTGCGGATTCTAACGGTTCAGTCTTTAGAAAACCTATATGCTTTATGATGGCGACACCAAATTGCTTCAACGAATAATAATCAAGATCGTACAGTTTAATACACACAAATGTGTTATGAAGTAATACAAAAAATGTACCGTAGAACAGACTTGGTAACCACAACGTTTTCAAGCATTTAATGACAAATTTTACAATGGATCGGAACGACCTGTCATTGAACCTGAATACAAGCCCCGAAACAAAGAAGAACAGCGGAATATGAAATAAATTCACTAATTTACTAATTTCACCGCTAAAACCATGCCCGGCGACAACAAACAGTATTCCGAAACCTTTTACAATATCCCAGACATCATTCCGTTTCCCTGCGCTCATCTGTTCCACCCAATACAAACATTCTGTCCGATCTTTCTTTTTTCCAAGAAATCTTTAAATCTACCTATGACCTAGGCCCCCACACATACGGAGTTGTCAGGGACGTTTAAGATCAATCATTTCATTCTGCTTTCCAACTATTTTGACCTCGTTATATTTCATCATGAAGATACCGTCATCATAGACCTCCACACTCTTTTTGTTTGCCACACCGTTTAGATTGTTCCGGATCAGCTTCATGTGGTCGCATCCGGATTCATAGGCGTGTGGGTAACCTCCGCCAAATCGAGGGTTGACTTCAGAAACATAGTAGGAACCATTGATATCAAAGATATCTATGTCTATCTGTCCCCTATATCCCGCTTCCAGTACAAACTTTTCTATAAGGGTGAAAAGGACTGGATCTTTGAAGCTGACTGCCTTATCTGTCTCTCCTGCACGCATCTTAATCTTTTTCTTTGTAAAGATAGATACAACTTCGCCTGTTATCATATCGATGTAGACGTCCGCACCGATTTCCTGTCCATCGAGGAATTCCTGAATCATTAGATTATCCGAATGTGCAAACAGTAAGTCTACTGTTTCCATGTCTTCTACTTTGCTGATTGCGGTGGATGCACTTCCACATACCGGCTTGACAAAGACGGGAAAACTAATAACACCGTTGTTCACATCTTCTGCAAATCTAGCTTTGTCTGTATAGCTTTTCGCCGCGTTATACCCATGCGTAGTCAGCCACTCAAACATCTGCATCTTGTTCAGGCTCATCTCGCAGAGTTTATAAGAAGAGCCGATCACGGCAACTCCCAGCTTCTCAAAATCCTCCTTATGTTCCGCCAACAGGCTGAGTTCCGGGTCAATCAGGCTCAAAACTCCCGTGATTTTCTCCTTCTTGCAGATATCAAAAATCACATCTATATATCCGTCATCCGTCATCCGGGGAACAATATAATGCCTGTCAGCTTCATACAGCGCTGGAGCAAGATCGCTACAGTCAGTTGCAATTACATTTCCTTTCTCTTCTAATTCTCTACGGAAATACTGAACAATTTTGTTTCTTGTCCCGCAACTAAGTATCAAAATATTTACCATACTCTAAATCCACCTTTTCAAAATCGCCTAAAATCGCCCGCTCAAAACATTTTCTCCACAAAAACCCTGTTCATCAGCGGTTCACCCTTTATGAAATGAGCCAAATTGATAATTACATCATCAAGATGAGGTAGCGCACCTTCAACATATCCGGCGCGGTGAGGAGACAGCACGACCTGATCTAACTCTTCAAACTTGTTATGGGTGGAGGGCCAACTCTGCGATTCCCCGCGTTTTGGAGCGTTCCACCATACATCACTGGCAAAACCGGCAAGGCGGCCGTTTACCAATGCTTCATAGACAGAATCTTCATCTACTACAGAGGCTCTGGATATGTTAATCAGATAGGAATCCGGTCGCATCTGTGCAAGAAAGTTCTCATCGATCATTCCTTTTGTGAAATCCGTCAAAGGCAGCGCGTTGATGACGACAGTTGCTTTAGATACAGCCTCCATCATATTCTTACTGCTATAGCTTACCTCTCCTTCGGAATATGTCTTTGTATGTTCTGTGACAGCTAATATCTTTGCTCCAAAGGCAGAAAGCAGCTTTCCCGTGCGTCTTCCGATATTGCCGTAGCCAAGAATACAGACCGTCTGTTTCGAAATCATGCGGGAGGATAAATCAAGCGGCTTTTTATCTCTGTTCCAGTTACCATTGCGCATTTTTCTGTCGTGATAAGAAGCCTTTTTCAATAAATCCGCCAGCAGCGTCACACAAAGCTCTGCCACTACCGCAGCATTGGAGTGTGAATTACATACAGGCACGTTTGAGTCTTCCATTGCTGCAAAATCAAATGTATCCATCCCCGTCCACGGCACTTGAATTAACCTAAGATTTTTACCTCTTTCAAGAAGGCTCCTTGTGACAAACGGTCCAAGAAGGACATCCGCTTCTTCTATGACTGTCAATAGACCTGCTTCATCATAGGTCGGAGGAACAACCAGTTCAAAAGAATTGCCGACGAGTTCTTTCAATCCATCTTTTATATATATTTGATCAACAGGCAGAAGACTGCGAGTCATCAGAATTTTTGTCTTTTCCATGCCTCAAACCACCTTACGTATTCTTTTCTACAAAATCCTTTATCAACCCAACTGCTTTTTCAAGTGTCGCCATAGGAACCGCAAGAGAGAATCGTACATGGTCATCCCAATCATAGCCAAACGCCAGGCCTGGCGTAGTTGCAATGCCAGTTTCCTGCAATAATTTCACACAAAATGTATTTGAATCCATTCCAGTGGCGGATATATCCACGAAGTAGAAGAATCCTGCCTTCGGTTTGGTCCCCTTAAATATTTTTATGTCCTGCACAGCTTTATCGAAGTACGTCACTCTATCTTCCAGTGCCTTCACATAAGAAACCAAATGCTCTGGCACATGATCATAGATAGAGCAGGCACCCTTTTGGATAAATGTGCAGGTGTTCGTATTGACGTGCTGCTGGATTTTATTCATTTTCACAATAAGCGATTTCGGCCCTACAGCATATCCCAGCCGCCAGCCAGTCATCGCATGGGATTTGCTGTAGCCGTTTGTGAATACTAACCTGTCTTTTATTTCGGCATATTTTGCAAAACTCGTGAACACATTTCCACTGAAAGTCAGTTTTTCATACACTTCATCCGCAATAAGATATGTATCATTTTCTAGACAGAGCCTAATTATCATTTCCACTTCATCTTTGGAAAACACCATACCTGTAGGATTATGCGGGCTGTTCACCAGGATTGCTTTTGTGTTTTTATTAAAAGCAGCTTTCAATGTGTCCGTATTGAGTGTATAATCCTTATTCAGTGGAACACTCACAATTTCCGCAGTCGGCTCTGCCAGCTTAATCATGGAAGGATAGCTTACATAATAAGGAGTTATATTGATCACTTCATCAAAAGGCTCAAGAATTGCTGCCAGAGCGTCATAAACTGCAGGTTTAATCCCAGGAAGAACAATAACTTCGGATGCATCATAGCTGACACCATAGTCAGCAGTCGCCCTTTCCGCTATTTTCTTACGCAGTTCGGGAAGCCCCTGTGTTGCTGAGTAATGAGTATGCCCACCCTTCAAAGCGGCAATGGTCGCATCTATTACATAGTCCGGGGTAGTAAAATCCGGCTCCCCAAGTCCGAGGGAAATAATTTCTCTTCCTTGTGCTTTCATTTCGCCTACTGCCTGCGCAAATTTATATGTTAAGGATTCTCCTATTTCTTTTGAAAAGTGCATAACTTTACTCCCTTCTTAAAAGGATGTCGCATCAGGAACTTATTTTTACAACTGTTTTTGTTCCAACTGCTGTCTTCTGTGATCATCAAATCTTCCTGCCGTTATTTCGCTTCCAACCTGAACACCAGATCCGTGAAATACTCTTCCTATTGTCTTGAATATTATTTTGACATCCAGGGCGAAAGAGCACATCCTTATGTATTCAAGATCATATTCAAACTTATCTTCCCACGCTATCGCATTGCGGCCGTTTATCTGTGCCAAACCAGTAAGCCCTGGACGAATGTCATGTCTGTGATGCTCATGTTCTGTATAATATGGAAGGTAGTTCATCAAGAGAGGCCTGGGCCCCACTACTGACATATCTCCTTTTAGGATATTGATCAGTTCCGGGAGCTCATCCAGCGACGTGGAACGTAATTTCTTTCCAAAGCTTGTAAGTCTTACGTCGTCCGGCAGCAGATTTCCTTCCGAGTCTGTTTCGTCGGTCATGGATCGGAACTTATAAAGTTGAAAGGTTTTCTCATTCTTTCCCGGTCTATCTTGCTTAAATAAAACCGGCGAACCAAGCCTGATTCTTACCAGAAGAGCAGTAATCAACATCACGGGCGACAACACAACCATTGCTGCTAGAGCACAGCAAAAGTCAATTACTCGTTTCAAACAAGCAGTATATATACTTTTTCTAAGCTTTATCACATCACATACATTCGTACCCACTAGCAGCAACCTCACAATTTAATTAAAGCACCCTCTGACGATCTCGATCACCATATCCTGCTGCTCAATACTCATTTTGTTATCAGAAGGCAGGCACAACCCTCTGTGGAAAATATCCATTCCGATATCGAATGCTTTACCGTCACATTCCCTGGTGACAAATCCATTCATCCGATACATTGGTTGCATATGCATTGGCTTCCAGATCGGACGCCCCTCGGCGTTATATTTTTCAATCGTCTCCAAGATTTCTGTCGGGCAAGACTTGCCATGCTCTGCCACATACAACGCCTCCTGTTCTCCCCGAACCTGCTTGCACATTGCATCAGAGTCAATGAGCAGACAAGACAGCCAGAAGTTTGGCACAGAATTTTCGCTATCATATGGATTCATCGATATCGGCAAGCCCTTGAAACCTTCCTTGTATCGCTCATAAATTGCTTCCTTTTGACTTATATGTTCTTCCAGATGCGGGATCTGTCCGCGTACAATGCCGGCAATCACATTGCTCATTCTGTAGTTGTAGCCCAGTTCCTTGTGCTGATACCAGGGCGCGTTCTCACGGCTCTGGGTTGACCACTTTCTCACTTTATTTGCAACCTCAATATCGTCGGTAAGGAGCATGCCACCGCTCGAACCAGTTACGATTTTGTTGCCATTAAAGGAGATACATCCCACATTTCCAAAACGACCCGTCTGCTTCCCCTTATAGGTAGCTCCGAAACTTTCCGCCGCGTCTTCTACGATAAACGCGCTGTGCCTGTCAGCGATTGCTCTGATTTCATCAAGCTTTCCAGGAGTACCGTAGAGATGAGCTATCACGATTACTTTCACTTCGGGATAAAGCTCAAACGCTTTTTCCAGCGCAACCGGATCCATATTCCATGTCTCATACTCTGTATCAATGAAGACAGGCACGCCGCCCTCATACACAACAGGATTCACCGTCGCATCAAACGTCATATCCGAACAAAAAACCCTGTGTCCGGCCAGTGCTCCTTTACCGATCTCTGCGCCACCGTAAATCTGCTCCCCCGCTATCTTCATAGCAAGATGAAGCGCCGCAGTTCCTGCGGAAAGAGCCACGGCATATTTAATTCCTGTTTTTGCCTCGATCTCCTCCTCGCAGCAGTTGATGTTTTTTCCAACCGTACTGAGCCAATTCGTATCAAAAGCTTCAAGCATATATTGACGGCTTTCCGCCGTCTGCGTAGGGCTTGAAAGCCAGATTCTAACTTCACTTGGCTCAATACTATGATTTTCAGGAATGAACATATTCTTTATCTCCTCTGCTGTATCGCTAATTATTTCTTCCACATTCCTTTATTTCCAGCATTTCTACGCCAGCTTCCCTGCATTTTCATTTCCGGCATCCTGATACGTCGGCACCAAACTCCGTATCAAAGACCTTATTTCCTCCGAATTCCGATTACAAGCTTCCTTCAATCCCGCCAATCTCTGGAAGAACAGCTCTTCATCCTCAATCTCAATCGGCTTTCCGATCCGGATCATCTCATTCTCCGTCGCCTGCAGGCCTTCTTCTTCCATCAGCATCTCTTCATAAAGCTTTTCCCCAGGCCGCAGTCCTGTATAAACAACCGGGATATCCACATCCGGAACCAGTCCCGACAGCTTAATCAGATTTCTGGCCAAGTCATCGATTCTCACCGGTTCTCCCATATCCAGCACGAAGATCTCCCCGCCCTTGGCATACGCTCCGGCCTGCAGCACCAAAGACACCGCCTCCGGTATTGTCATAAAATACCGGATAATATCCTTATGGGTCACCGTCACCGGTCCGCCTTCTGCAATCTGTCTGCGGAACAGCGGGATCACACTCCCATTGCTTCCCAGCACATTTCCGAACCGAACCGCCACAAATTCTGTCTCCGAGGTCTTGTTCATCGTCTGAATGATCATCTCGCAGAGACGCTTGGAAGCGCCCATGATATTAGTCGGATTCACTGCCTTATCCGTAGAAATCAGCACAAACCGCTTCGCTCCATAACGGCTTGCCATCAGAGCGGTCTGGTAGGTCCCAAACACATTGTTCTTGATGGCCTCATTGGGGCTGTCCTCCATCAAGGGCACATGTTTATGCGCCGCCGCATGGTACACAATATCCGGGCGGTAATTCCGGAACAAATCATCCATTCGGCCGAGGTCCCGGACGGATCCGATCAAAACTTCCAGACCCAACTCCGGATGCCGCCTTTTTAATTCCTGCTGGATATCATAGGCATTGTTCTCATAGATATCAAAAATGATCAGTTTTTTCGGATGATGGGTTGCCAGCTGGCGGCATAATTCGCTCCCGATGGAGCCTCCGCCTCCGGTCACCAGCACCACTTGATCCTGCACATAATCCATAATTTCATCCAGCTTCACCTGCACCGGCTCGCGCCCCAGCAGTTCCTCCACCGACACGTCCCGAAGCTGCCGCACACTGACTTCTCCGTTTACCAGCTGATACATTCCCGGCAGGCTCTGGATCTCGCAGCTGGTCTCCTTGCAGATGTTCAGGATCTCCTTTTTCTGATGAGCCGTTGCCTGTGGAATCGCCAGGAGAATTTTCTGGATCTTGTACTTCTCTACCATGGCCGGAATATCCTTCCGGCTTCCCACAATCGGAATACCTTCCATAAAACGGCCGACCTTGTTGGGGTTGTCATCGATGGCACAGCAAACATTCATCTTCAAGTGTTCGCTGGAAATAATCTCCCTCGTCAGCATCCTGCCTGCCGATCCGGCGCCGACAATCATCGTATTTAATCCCTGTCCGCTGCCCGGAGTCCGCCTGGTTCTGACCAAACGAAAAAGGCGGTAAGAAAATCGGACGCCCGCCAACAGCGCGAACTCCAACATGCCGCCAACAACATAATAGGATACCGGCATCCGACGGAAAAACACACAGGTTCCCGCTACATGCAGGATCAGAGAACCCAGCGAAGCAAAAAACACCAGCTCCAGCTCATGAAAGCTGACATAACGCCAGATACTCCGATACAGCTTCAATGAAAGCAGCAACAGCAGCGTACAGGCCGTATGAATCGGTATGTATTGTATCCATGTATATAAGTATTCTTTCGGTATTGCGGTATAGTGTAAATCAAACCGCAGCCACAACGCTGTCCCGTAGGCCAGATTCATGGCGGTAACATCGTACAGCACCAACAGCAGCGCAATCTTCACCCAGTGCTGCAGTTTCCATTTCCCTTCTCTCTTTTGCTCGCCCAAAACTCTCCCCCTCTTTCGTTTTTCCGAGGGTATCTCCGGGCACATATGCCCTTTTGGTTATACCCCCCCCCAAGTTTTTTGACTATTATTTCATTTGCGGAGAGGATTCTATTTTTTATTTGAATTTCCATAATATTTTCCGTAGTATTTTCCATAATACTTTCCATAGTAACTGTTCTTTTTCATCGGTATCTTGTTCAATATGATCCCCAGAAGATGACAATTACTATTTTGCAGCTGACTGGTAATCGCCTGGACCAGCTTCCGGCTCGTCTGATTTGCTGCAACAACCAATACGATCCCGTCACATTCCTGGGCTGCTACCACACTGTCGATCACACTTCCCAGCGGCGGCGTGTCAACAATCACATAGTCGTAAATCTCACGGACACCTTTGATCAAGTGTTTAAAATATTTATTTCCCAGTAATTCCGAAGGATTCGGTGCCACCGGCCCCGCCAAAATCAAGTGCATTTGCGGGAAATTCGTCGTACAGACAATCTCTGCGAACGGGCATTGCCCTGAAAGGTAATGGGTCAGCCCTTTGGTGCCTTTTTCCATCTGAATCCGGCCTACCAGCACGGATTTTCTCAAGTCTGCATCGATCAGCAGCACTTTTTTTCCACTCTCAGCCAAGGCCGTCGCTAAATTCAACGAAACCGTAGACTTTCCTTCATCTGGCAGGCTGCTGGTAACGGCAATCACTTTATAGTCGGAACCGCACAACTGCAAATTAGTCCGCAGGGCTTTGTAGGATTCCTTCGCGCGGAAATCGCTCTCGGACAGAGACGATTGAATTTTTACACTGTTCATGATCTCTTTCCGCCTTTCTTCTTTATCTTTCTCTTCTTTCCTTTTTCCCCTTCCGAAAGCGGAATTGTCCCCAATATGCTGAGTTCCAGATATCGTTCCACATCTTCCGGAGTATGAATGCTGTCGTCCAGCAAGTACCGGAAAATTACAATAGCAGCTGCCAGCACAAATCCAACTAAACAGCCAATCACTAAGTTCTTCTTATAACTTGGCCCAGCCGTCCGGTCCGGATAGTTCGCCGCCTCTACCGTATTGACTTCCTCAATCCCCATGACTTCTTTGATGTGCTTGGCCGCTGAATCCCGGACTTGATCCGCCATCATCTGCGCTACCTGGGGGGAAGTGCTGGTCACTGTAATCACCAAGATCCTGGTGTCCGTCTGAGACGAGACCTTTATCATATTCACAGCTTCTTCATAGGTTTTATTCAACCCTAACGTCTCAATGGTCTCCTCAATCACCGGCCGGCTTGTCACGAGGACCGAGTAATCCTTCGTCAACTGTGTCCCGGTTTGAAGGTCGGAATAGGTCAACGCTTTATCATCCTGCCGGTTCATCACATAAACTTTTGTCGTAGACTCATAGGTTGGAGTGATCAGTCCCGCCGTTATTCCAATGGCGGCAGCCCCTCCCAAGACTGTCAGCAGCACCAACAGCCAGGCTTTGGACCAAAGCAGACGCAGCAGCTCCAGCAAGTCTATTGTTACTTCCTCTTCGTTCTCTCTCATCTTCGTTTCCTTTTTATCAGTTGATTTTCTATCACAGACCGGGGATTTTCCACACACAGCTGGTATGCGGTTTCCTCTCCGATTTTTTTTCGGATATAATCATAAGCCGGACTTAGCTGGGGCGGTCTCTTCCGAAGGTCATGGCTGTCGGTCGCCACAAAATCCACGAAGCCATCCTGAATCATTTCCCGCAGCATCTTTTTTACTGCTCTCCCCTGCTTTCCCAAAATTGCTCCGACATTTGACTGAATCAATACGCCCCCCTGTGCGAGACCTTCCAGCCGGTCCGGCTCCTCCTTCAGACAGTCATATCGTTCCCAGTGGGCTAAAATCACCTGGTATCCTGCCAGGCAAAGCGTTTGAAGCCCTTGACGCATATATTCATAAGGAGCGTCCGGATGGAACTCTACCAAAAGATAACGGCTCTTCGCCAGTGTCCGAATTTTCCCTTTCGCCAGCAATTCCGCCGTCTCATCGCGATAAAATATCTCGTTACCCGGATAGATTTGAAAGGTGCTGTCGATCCTTTTGGCAAGCCTCTGCACCTTTTGAAACACCCATTCTGTCTGCTCCGGCGATACAGCCCACCGCTCCGGCCGGTAATGCGGAGTGGCGATAATGGCCCGTATCCCATCCTCATAGGCCATTTCCAACATTTTTCGGGTCTCCCGGATATTCTCAGCGCCATCGTCCAGGCCAAACATAATGTGATTGTGGATATCAAGAAAAACAAGATCTTTTTTTCGTGATTGCATGGCCTACTCCGTCAAATCTGTTTTCGGCATATTTTTCTGATAATCCACAATATCAGAGAGCTCACAGTCAAGAATTTCGCATAATTGATTCAGTGTATGCGTGGACACGCTGCTGTTCTTCCGGAGCCGGTCCAACTGGCCGGAACTGATTCGATATTCTTTTATCAAACGATATTGAGAAATATTTCGTTTTTTCAAAGTCTCCCAAAGTCTGTCATATACTATCATTTCAACCCTTCTATAAGACCGGAGAATCAAAGTAGACGTTATTCCCCAGCCTGGAGCCGGTTTCTAACTCCTACCACTTGCAATATTAAATCAGTTATGTTATACTTTTCTGGATATTAAGGATTGCTTTTTTCAGAAATGTAGAGAGACAATTCCCTGAAATGAAATAGATTTCTTTGGAGAATAACGTCTACTTTTCTCCCCTCCCCTTTGCTTTTCTCAACATAAAAAAGAAGCCCCTTGTTTCCAAGGAGCTCCCCTCAAACTATCTTATTTTCTCAAACACCGATCTTACTTCCCAGCCACAACCTTGGTTCCGGCCTTTCCTTCCAATGCTTCCAGCGCCTGATCCAGAGAGGTGATTACCGCAGTCCGTCCTTCTTTTGATTTGACAAACTCCACCGCCGCCTGTACTTTCGGCAGCATGCTTCCCGGCGCAAATTCCTCATCGTCCATATATTTTTCTGCTTCAGCCACCGTCATTTCCGGCAGATCCTGCTGGTCCGGCTGGCGGAAGTGAATGGAGACTTTCTCCACTTCGGTCAGAATCATCAGCACGTCGGCTCCGATGGACTGGGCTACCAGGCCTGCCGCCAGATCCTTATCAATCACAGCAGCTACGCCTTCCAGGTTTCCGTCCGGCTGTTTCACTACCGGCACGCCGCCTCCTCCGCAGAGAATCACGATCGTGGAATCCCACAGACGTTTCAGGGTTTCAAACTCCACGATTTCTTTTGGCTTCGGGGAAGGGACGACCCGGCGGTATCCGCGTCCGGCGTCTTCTTTCATCACATAGCCGTTTTCCCGCTCCAGTTTCTCCGCCTCTTCTTTGGTGTAGAAAATGCCGATTGGTTTGGTCGGATTTTCAAATGCGTTGTCTTTTTCATCAACCACAACCTGGGTCACCAGGGAAACCACCGGGATATCGCCCCGCCCTTCCCGGTTCAGAGCCGCTTTCATGGCCTGCTGAATATGATAGCCGATATAGCCCTGGCTCATGGCGCCGCAGACGTCAAAGGGCATTCGAGGCGTTACGTTGTGTGCCGTCTCGGAAGCCAAAAGAATCCGGCCAACCTGGGGGCCGTTTCCGTGTACGATAGCAATCTCATAGCCTGCCGCACTGATTTTCGCCAGCTTTTCCGCTGTCTTTTTGACTACGCTCAGCTGATTTTCCGCCGTGGAAGGTTTTCCTTTTTCCTCCAAAGCATTGCCGCCCAGCGCGATTACAACCTTTTTATTCTCCATAAAAAATTCCTCCTGGAAATCTCGTCTCTTTCTAAGAGGATTCCCAGGAGGAAAACAACCTATTCGCTATTCCAGGTTCAGATGTTTGTTCAGCACCAAATGGCAGACAAAATATCCGCCTGCAATGATTGCCAAGGATAAGATTAGGCCATAAATCAACTGAATCGTGCCATATTCATCTGTAAATCGCATCAAAATCGCAGAAAACAACGACCCAATTACGCTTTCAACCACTTTATACCCTAAATAAATTAAGACAGCAGCCAAAATCCGCATTTTCGAAAACAGCTGTCCTGCGCAGATACAAGCATACAAGGTAAGAACTGATTGAAACGGCGACAAAATCAACAGGATAACCGTAAAAATGAAGGTAGACAGAGGAACCTTCCGCATCACGTCCCAGAAAAGTCCGGAAACCAAGCGGCGCAGCTCCTGCGGCAGCGCTGTCCCCAAAACCGTCAGACATAAAGCCATAACCAACGAGGTCAGCGCGATCCAAAATGCTCCGATCAAAACCTTGGACACCAAAAGTTCCCAGGGCTTAACCGGAAGTGTGTTGGTTAAATATCCTTCGTCGGAAAACATATTTTTATAGAACCGGCGGATAATCTGGACATAGGTAAAAAGCTGCACCCCGATCGCAACAATAATGAATCCCACATAGAGGAGTAGCCGCATCAGCCAGGTAAAACTTTCCACTGTTTTTGGCATCCCGATTTCGATCCCCGTCAGTTTAACCACAATCGTGTAACCCACCAAGATCACATAGCTGAGAATTAGATACAGCCATGTGGCCTTAAAGTCATATTTCCAAAGCTTTCCTAGCATCGAAACACCTCCCGGAACAAGGCGTCGATGGATTTCCCGGCTCTGCTGCGAATGGATTCCGCATCGCCCGCCTCCACGATCCTCCCATATTTCAAAAAAATCACATCATCCAATACCTGTTCAATATCCGCGATCAGATGAGTGGAAATCAGCACCGTCGCATCGGAATCAAAATTCGTAATAATGGTCCGGAGAATATAATCCCTGGCCGCCGGGTCCACACCGCCGATCGGCTCATCCAAAATATAAAGAGAGGCTCTCCGGCTCATCACCAAAATCAGTTGAACCTTCTCCTTGGTCCCCTTGGACATGGTTTTAAGACTCTGTGCCGGATCAATATTCAGATGTTCCAACATGACGGATGCGCGTTCCCGGTCAAAATCCTCGTAAAAGTCTTCAAAATAGGACAAAATCTCTTCCACTCTCATATGCAGCGGAATGTAGGTGTGCTCCGGCAGATAGGAAACCATTTTCTTTGTCTCCACACCCACAGGATAACCGCCGATCCACAATTCCCCCTCTGTCGGCGTCAGCAGCCCCGTTGCGATTTTTATCAGCGTAGTTTTCCCGCTTCCATTGGGCCCCAGCAGCCCTACGATCCGGCCTCTGGGAATTTGCAGGTTGATACCGCCGAGGGCCACCTTCTGCTCGTACCGCTTGGTCAGATTCCGGCATTCCAATATCGGTATCATCCGTCTTCCTCCTCTCTGATCCGCTTTACCATATCCAGCACTTCCTCCGGCGAATAGCCAAGGGGCTCTATTTTTTGCAAGAATTCCCCAATATACTGCTCTGCCAGCTGCCTCCGATACGAGTCCAGCAGACCGGAATTTCGGGTGACAAAACGCCCGCTGGTTCTCTGCGTATTGACTACCCCGGTTGTTTCCAGCTCGGCCAACGCCCGCTGCATCGTATTGGGATTTACAGCGGCCTCGGCGGCCAATTCCCTCACCGAAGGCAGCTTCTCCCCCGGCCCGTAAACGCCGGTCACGACCCGCAGCTCGATCTCTTCGATCAGTTGAAGATAGATCGGCCTGTCCGCAGTCAAATTCCATGCCATCCGCGCCACTTCCTCCCTTTTAATGTATTATTATTCTAATACAATTATATTATCGAGATCCTTCGGATTTGTCAAGGATTTCATGGCGAATGAAAATAAAATAACAATGGGCTTCTGCAAAAGGAATCCTTTCACAAAAGTCTGGTCTCCCACTTCTTTACTGAAACCGACTTTTGTATAAAAGAGTCCTTTTACAGCAGCCCTCAAACTATTGCTCTTCCCTTCTTACACCGATAACGAAATCAGTCCCCCCAGTAAGCCCATAAGCTTCCCTGTCTCGCAAAAATGCACTTTGCCTCCCTCCAAATCTTACACCACATGGACTGGATTTCCGGCCAAAAACGCCTGCACATTTTCAATGACAATCCGCAGCAGTTTCTGTCTTGCCTCCTCCGCCGCCCAGGCGATATGAGGGGTGATCAGGAGATTCGGCGCTCCCCAGAGTGGGTTATCCTTCCGCATCGGTTCCGCGGAGATCACATCACAGGCAGCTTTCGCCACTTTCCCGGAACAAAGGGCTTCTCTCAGATCCTTCTCCACAACCAGGGGGCCTCTCGATACATTGAGAATCCAGACCCCGTCCTTCATCTTTTCGATGCTGTCCCGGCAGATAATCCCGGACGTCGCCTCGGTCAGGGGACAGTGGAGGGAGATCACATCCGCCTGTTCCAAAAGTTCCTCCCATGACACAAAGCGAATCCCATCCCCATCCGAAGCCGGATGAGGCGTCGTTACCAGAACGTTCATGCCAAATGCCTGCGCCAGGGCCGCCACTTTTTTTCCAATCTTCCCATAGCCCAAAATTCCCAATGTCTTTCCTATTAACAAGGTCATGTCTGATTTCCAATAACAAAAATCTTTTGAGGCAATCCAGTCGCCCTGCCGGACGCTGCCGGCATGGAGCCCTACCTGGTGGCAAAGCTCCAGTAAAAGTGCCATGGTAAACTGGCTCACCGACTCGGTGCTGTAATCCGGGGCATTTGTCACCACAATTCCTTGGCGGCGGGCCGCGTTCAAGTCCACCACATTATACCCAGTGGCCGTGACCCCGATATAGCGGATGGAGGGGCAATCAGCAAGAATCGCCTCATCCAGAACCACCTTGTTGGTCAGGACAAGTTCCGCCTTGCCGATCCGTTCCCGGACCAGTTCCGGAGCCGTCCTGTCGTAGAAACGAAAAGTGCCGAGATTTTTCAGCTCCTCCCAATTCAGATCCCGCATGGTATAACCGTCCAGTACGACAATCTCCATCCCTTTCTCCCCCTCATACAAACAGCTTTCCTACCACTCCCCAAATCCCCTGTACCAGCAGAATAAAGATCAGAACCGGCAGGATCCAGGTAAAATAAAATCGCAGCCAAGCCGGCACCTTCACTCCGTCGCCGGTATTTGCTTCCGCCAGATAGTTTTTAAAGCCCCAGCCGAACCGGTTGACGCAGAACATCAGGTAAACCAGGGAGCCGCCGGGCAAAAGCAGATTGCTGACGATAAAATCCTCCAGATCCAACACGCCCGTTCCGGCCCCCAACGGCTGGAATCCGGCCCAGACATTAAAGCCCAGGACGCAAGGCATGGAAGCCAATGCAATCACGAACACATTGATCAGAGCCGCTTTCTTTCTGGACCAGTGCCACTGATCCATGCAGCAGCTCATAATATTCTCGAACACGGCGATGATCGTAGAGAACGCCGCAAATGTCATGAACAGGAAGAACAGCGCGCCCCAGAGACGGCCGCCCTCCATCTGATTGAATACGTTGGGCAGCGTGATGAAGATCAGAGACGGCCCGCTGTCTGGGCTGACCCCATAGGTAAAGCAGGCCGGAAAAATGATCAGGCCGGCCACGATCGCAACGAAAGTATCCAGAGCTGCGATATTGATGGATTCTCCCAGCAGGCTCTTTTTCTTCCCCAGATAACTGCCGAAAATCGCCATGGCACCGATACCAAGACTCAACGTGAAAAAGGATTGGTTCATGGCCGCGCTGATCGTGTTCCAGACACCGGCCTCCCTCAGACGGTCCAGATTCGGAAGCAGATAAAACTTCAGCCCTTCCGCACCGCCGGGCAGCAGAATGCTGTGGACGGCTAAGACCAAGATCAAAGCCAGCAGCGCCAGCATCATCCACTTTGTGATCCGCTCCACGCCCTTTTGCAGGCCCAGGGAACAAATGCCGAATCCCAGAAGTACGATCACAAGCATCCAGAACGCCATATTTCCGGGCTTACTAAGCATCTCTCCAAACGCAGTCTCTACTCCGCTCCCATCCAGCTTTTCAATTCCGCCGGCCACATAGCGGTAAAAATAATACAGCATCCATCCCGCTACGGTCGTATAAAACATCATCAGCACATAGTTGCCGAACATGGCAATATAGCCGTGAATATGCCATTTCTGCCCTGGCTTTTCCAGCACCTTATAGGCTTTCACCGCACTCTGACGGCTGGCCCGGCCAACGGAAAATTCCATAGTCAAAACCGGAACGCCGACGGCAATCAGGAAAAACAGGTAGAACAGCACAAAAAAACCGCCGCCGTGGTTGCCGACCACAAACGGGAAGCGCCAGACGTTTCCGATACCAATTGCACATCCGGCGGAAATCAGAATGAACCCCAGCCGTGACTTAAAATTCTCTCTTTCCATCGCAAGATCCCTCTCCTTTTGCAGTTCTCTCTGCATTTAAGGAAATTATAACCGACATGCTTGAAAAAGACAAGTAGATTTCCGCGCCTTAACTCCATGGTTCTGAACATAGGAAAAAGGAACAGGAACTAAAAAAAAACGCCACGCCTGTGGGACAGGCGCTGCGCGCGGCCTATTTCCATCATCACCGAAGGAAATAGGCCGCATAGGGGTCTTCTGCAAATCCCGGCAGGCTATAGAGAACCAGGACGTCCGTAAAGTTCTTTTCTTTTCGATATTGAGACAGCGGAAGATTGAGATACCGAAAGTCCACCAGATCTGTTTCCTCAAAATCTCCGGCCGCCAGGGTGGCAAAGCAATGGGCGAAGGAATCTTTGACGATCAGAAGGCGGCGGCCGTTTCCCCGGTCCGTCCGGATTTCTGTCAGGGCATGATTTCCGTCCAGGTAGACAGAGTAGGAATCTTTCTGAGAAAGCCACTGCTCGGAAAAAAGCTGATCGGAAATCTCTTTCCGGTCATAGGTCACGTGATAAACCGGATCTTCCAGACGGCGGTACGCTTTTAGCTCATCTTTCCGGCTGGCCCACAGAACTTTTGAATACAGGGTCCCAAGAAAGTCCTCTTTGAGCACGGAAGTCTGCCACACTTCCTGGTCCTGCTCCTTCAGGCCGATGGACCGCGCCCATTCCTGATAAACCGCAAAGGCTCCTTCCATGGTCCAGTGGTGGTCCGTCCGATAATAAATCTGCTGTTCCTTAGCCGCCGTCAAGATGTCTCCGGTATTGAGAAATACCGGGTCCTCCTCCGATAGCTGTGACAAGAAACCAAGCTGATCGTACTCCTGAGCAAAGGCGGGAAGTTTCTCTGTGAGTACAGCGGAAGCAGAAGGAACTAAGATTACCCTCACATGATCTTCTCCCAACACACTTTTCTGATCTTCCACAAAACTTTTCAAATACTCCAGGTTCTGTTCCAGGCGGCTCTCCTCGATGGAGGAAGGAGTATGGGCCTCCATCAGATATCCGTCCGCCGCCAGATAAACCCCGTTTACTTCTTTCTTTTGCAGCGCGCGCTCGATCCCTGTTTTTCCCTGAATCCAGAGGGATCGAAACGGGATCTGATCCGCCAGGTAGGATTCATAGTCCTCGCCGTAAGTTCCGGAAAAGAGGCTGGCAAGCGACAGTCTGGGCCGCTGCGCCAGCTTCCTGTTTTCGTCTGCGGAGAGTTCCTGATCTGGTTTGCAAAGGCTCGCCGCCGTAAGAACGGACAAGAGCAAAACAAATAGGATACTCAGCCATTTTTCTCTCACCGGGCTCTCTCCTTCCTTTTCCCGCCCGGAGAGCTTCGGCAAAGAATCTTCTTTCTTCTTATTTCCCATATCCAACCAGCCTCTTTCTAAAATCGGAAATACAAAAATGGATTATAAGTCGCATCCACCAGGTACGCCAGCGAAAGCAGAAAAATCACGATCAAAAACAAAACCGGCAGAATCGCCCGCTTTCCGGCCAGCCGCTCTCCCCATTGTTTGGGAACATGGGTACAGCCGATCCCCCAAATCAAAAACAGCAGCCACCATCCGGACAGAAGATACCAGGTCTCCGTATTCCAAATCAGTCCTCCTGCGCCAAACATGGCCCCCAGATAAGCCATTCCTTCCGTCAGGTCCGGAAAGCCAAAGAGCACCCATCCAATCAAAATCAAAAAGAAGGTGAGTAGACGCCGGACAGCAGACGGCAGTCTTCCGAATCCTTTTTGGAAAACAAATTTTTCCAAAAGAAGCAGTACGCCGAAATAAAGCCCCCAGAGAACAAAATTCCAGGCCGCCCCGTGCCAAAGCCCGGTGAGAAGCCATACCAGCAAAATGTTCCGGACCTGTTTTGCCTCCCCTTTCCGGCTCCCTCCAAGGGGAATGTATAAATACTCCCGAAACCAGGTGCCGAGAGAAATGTGCCAGCGCCGCCAAAACTCCGTAATGCTTCCGGACTCATAAGGATAGCGGAAATTTTCCGGAAAATGAAAGCCGAACATCCGTCCAAGCCCGATCGCCATATCCGAATATCCAGAAAAATCAAAATAGATTTGAAAGGCAAAGGCCAAAATCCCCATCCACGCCGTAACCACAGGCAATCCCGCCGCACCAAATCCTGCGATCTGCTCATACAAACTCCCCGCCGGATTGGCCAGAAGAACCTTTTTCCCCAGGCCGGTCACGAACCGCAGCGCACCCGCGCCAAAATCCTCATAATCAAAACGGCGTGCCGCAAGCTCCCCGGCAATCGTCTGATACCGCACAATCGGACCGGCGATCAACTGGGGGAACAGCGCCACATAGGTCCCAAAGTCCAACATGCTTTTCTGGCTCTCCGCCTGACCTCGATAAATATCAATCGTATAGGACATGGTCTGGAACGTGTAGAAAGAAATCCCGATGGGAAGCGGCAGGGAAAGGAGCGGAATCTTTTGCCCGGTTATGTGATTCCATACCTCGATTAAAAAGTCAGCGTATTTAAAAAATCCCAAAAGAAGCAGATTGACCACAACGGATGAAATCACCGCCAACCGAGCGGCCCGCGCGCGGCCTTCGTTTCGGTATTGCTCCACCAGGCGGCCATGAATATAGTCTACCGCCGTGGAAAAGAGCATCAACAGCACATAAACAGGCTCTCCCCAGGCATAAAAAATTAAGCTTGCCAGAAATAACACCGCATTTCTGGCAGGCTTAGGACAAATTCCATATACCAAGAGCACCAACGGAAGGAACCGAAGGAGAAACACCATACTGCTGAATACCATCGCCCCGCGCCTCCCGCACGCTATTTCAGGACAGACTCAATCGCTTCCGCCGCCGGTGTGTTGTCCTCCGTCAGCATCAGGAAAAACACATAATCTCCGTAGGTCACCACCTGGCTGGCCGATACAATCCCTTCATTCATTGGATACTGGAGACTTTCTTTCTGGAGATAAGTCTGGTAGCCTTTCAGGGATTCCGCCAGCTTCTCCGCCTCGCCGCTCTTTGCTTTAAAACCGGCAAAGGTATCCACATGGGCGCTGATCATCGGCACCTCGGCAAAATACGCGCCATCCACCAAAGTCATATCGACTCCCCAGGAATCTGCCAACATTTGTTCTTCCAATGCCATATTCGGAAGATAGTTCTCGCCGTATGCCTCTTTCACCGCCGCATAGACCTGTTTCAGCGTATCATCCGCGTACTCCGTGGCGGAGGCTGCCGTCTCCAGGGAACCGCCCGTCACCTCGGTCTCGCCGGACGAGTCGGCATCCACCGTCGTGGTTTCCGGCGCAGCTGTAGTTGCCGCCGCGGTGGTATCCGCCGCCGTACTCTCCTTGGACGCCGCTGTCTCCGGCGTACCGCTCCCGCACCCGATCAAAGCCGCAGCCATCACTCCGGCAAGCAGAACTCCAAATCTTCGTCTCATATCCATTTCCTCATGCTTTCAAATATTCTTTCAACGCTTCCATCCGCCGGAAAGCCACTCGGCGTCCCGCTGTATAAAGATCCTCCAGCTTTTCCGTATCTTTTTCTATCCGAGAGACCGAAACCGGCACCTCCGGGCGGATCACAAAACATTTCCCTTCCCGCTCCAGCCCGGAAATTTCTTCCTGGACCCGATTATAGTTTTCCTCCATTTGGCAAAGCGCATTCACCAAATTAGGGTATTTTTTATAATAGCGCTGATATACCGCCTCCATGGCCCGGCTCGGTTCCTTTCGGTAACCTTCTTGGCGGGTCAGAACCAGAACCAGTTTTTCGTAGCCTTCCTCCATGGCTTTTCGGAAAGGAACCGGATTGCAGATCCCTCCGTCCAGGCATTCGAAGCCGTCCACATTCACCATCGGCGCCAAAAGCGGCATACTGCTGCTGGCCCTCGCCGCCAGCAGGATATCCTGGCTCAAGCCTTTCTCGTGATAAAGGGCCTCGCCGGTATTGCAATCGGTGGAGACCGCCACAAAACGCTTGTCCGATTCCTCAAAAGTTTTCCACGCAAAGGGGATCAGTTCCTCCGAAAGCTCCCCGAATAAGAAATCAAAATTAAAAATACTGTGGGTCTTAACCAGGCTCTTCATCCCCAGATACCGGCTGTCGTTGACATAGTCAATATTGATCCGCGCAGTCCGAAACGGCTGACGGGAAATATAATTCAAGCCGCTCAACGCCCCCGCCGATACTCCGATTACGTAGGGAAAATCGAGCTCTGCTTCCATAAACACATCCAAGACTCCGGCCGTAAACAGACAGCGCAGAGATCCTCCTTCCAGCACCAAGGCTGCTTGTTCCATTTCATTCCTCCTTTTTTTCCACCACATCAAAAATCGAGTGGGACATCATAAAATAAAAGCCCTCCGCCGCATCTTCCGCGGAAAACATCTCGTCTCCCTCCAAAATCCAGGTTTTCAGGACGATCACCACACCGATCGCATAATACTTCGCCACAACTTCCTTCCGAAGAATGCGGACGTCCTTCCTGGTTTTTAAATGGGCTTGCTCCAGGCGTTTTTCCAGCATCTGATAAAGATGATGCTCCATAATGCTCTCAAAAGAGTTTTGTCCCGTCACCTGAAACGCCTTCCTGTAAAACGCCTTTTCATTCTCCATCAATACAAAAAGAAGCTTGAGCGCCTCCCTTTCCATCTGGTGCTCCAGCATTTCCTCTACCTTATTCAGAATATCGTCGCAGACAATCCACTCCAACAGCTCATATTTGTCCTGGAAATAATTATAGAAGGTAGGACGGATCACACCGGCCTTATCCGTAATCATTCGGATGGTGATCTTCTCGAAAGGATGAGAGACCATTAGTTCCTTCAAACCGCAGCCCAGGAGAGCCTTTGTCATCTCTTTCTTTTGTTCCATGGCACACCCTTTATGAGGAGGCGGCCGCCGGTTCACCCGGCTGCCCCCTCCAAAATTTCAGATGTTTTATCATACCATAAAAGGGATCATTCTTCCAGCATCTTAACGAAATTTTAATCTTCATTCTCATATTTGTAATTCTGATACCCCGGCATCTGTCTCGGATGCTCCTCCCAGAGTTTTTCAGCGCAAACCTTCCACTCGTTGGCGTACTCCCGGCATTTTCCGCACAAGTGCTCCACACTTTCCGGGGATTGTAAATCCGTGGAGTGAGCGACGGTCTTCGTTACCATCTCCTGCAAAAGCTCCGGATTTTCCAACATCGGACAAGGACGCAGATGGTTATCATTGAACGGCTGCCCATCCCGGTAAGCCATGAACAGAGGCTGCTTTAGAGCATCCAGCAGAGAGACATCGTGGATATTGGCGCTGCTGTAATGGATGAACACACAAGGTTCCATATCGCCGTTGGCATTGATGTGGCAGTAGTTTCGGCCTCCGGCGATGCAGCCGCCGACAAACTCGCCGTCGTTTTGGAAATCCATGGCAAAAATCGGCTTTCCGCCTTCGTTGCCGCGGATCTCACGGACCCGGTGATACATGTACTCTCTCTGTTCCCTTGTCGGCATCAGCTCCACTGCCGCTTCATTTCCTACCGGCATGTAATGAAAATACCAAGTGAACCGGCAGCCCTTTTCAATGATCAGATCCAGGAACTCATCGCTGGTGACCGTTTCCAGATTATAGCGGGTGTAGCAGATGGAGGTTCCGAAAATCTGTCCGTGCGCCTTCAAAAGATCCATCGCCGCCAGCACTTTCTCAAAAATCCCTTCGCCGCGGCGGGAGTCATTGGCATCCTCAAAGCCTTCCAAAGACAGGCTCAAGGACAGGTTGCCGACCCGTTTCATCTCCTGGCAGAACGCCTCATCCACCAAAGTGCCGTTCGTAAAGGCATGAAACGCGCAGTCATTGTGCTTTTCACAGAGGCGTATGATATCGGCTTTCCGCACCAGAGGCTCTCCTCCGGTATACATATAGAAATAGATGCCTAATTCCTTTCCCTGAGTAATGATCGAGTCCAAATCTTCAAAGCTCAAATTCAGCTTGTGCCCATATTCTGCGGCCCAGCACCCGGTACAGTGCAGATTGCAGGCGCTGGTGGGATCCAAAAGGATCAGCCATGGTATATTGCAGCGGTGCTCCCGGCGTTTTTGGCGAATCATTTTTGTTCCGTGAAACGCTGCCTCAAATCCCAGATCCAGCGCCGTCATCTTGATGACATGAGGATCCAGTTCCTCTAACAGACGATGGAAATACTTGGTCCATTTAGCGTCATGATCCTGGATTAAAGCGCGGGCCCCATCGTAGCTTTCCTTCTGATAAACATCTCCCATAAAGTTTTCAGAAAGATCCACCAATTTCAGCAGCGCCTTATCCCTGTTCTCCGGATCTTTATTCATATACTGCAACGTTTTGTCAATGGCAAATCCAAATGCCGCTCTTTCTGCTTTGTGTGATAGCTCTCCCATCGTTTTTCCTCCTATATTAAGTAATTTATGGAGGCTTCCAGCCCGGCTATTACCAATAAAACCCCGCCGATCAGGTAAGCCTTATTCTTTTGTTCCACGCCGAGACGATAGCCGATCCATGCGCCCAGCACACCGGTGACGATGGTTCCGACTGCCAGCGCCAATGCCTCTTTCCAGAGTGCCGTATCCATGACCGCCAAGCCGATACCGGCAAACAGTGCGTCAAGACTGGTCAAGACTGCCAAGAGGCAAAGCGCCTTCCAGTCCGTCGTACTCTCCCGCCGTTCATCAAAAGGCTCCCTCCTCCAAGCCTTCATCAGCATATAAAACCCAAGCAAAACAAAAATCACCACAGACAATACAGCGCCGATCTGCTGAATCCGGAATGTTTTCCGGGACACCCACGGCAGCAGGCGGATCAGGCTTCCGGCCAACAAGGCCAGCACCTGCCATAAAGTAAATAAAATGGCGACGCAGAAAATCTTCGGCTTCTCCCACCGGGCGATCACCGCACCTTTGCAGATCATTGCCGCACACACGTCCAGGGACAGCCCTAAGGACACCAGCAGGATTTCCCATTCATTCATACCCCTGCAGCACCTCCATTGATTTATTGTGATAATTATAGTAAAATATGGGAGATATTGTAATATTCAGAGATTTAAAATGTGTTGCATAAAATGCGACATTTTTTTACATCTGTATTAATCTTTTTTCGTTTGGACAAAAATACGTCTAATGCCCATTGACCAAACAGGAAAAGCAAGATTTCAGCTGCCCACTCATTCCATTAATCAATCGTGGATGGGAAAAAAATAACGCATGGCACCTGAGCGAAATTACGATCTTTCCGCTTAGATGCCATGCGCTTTTCTCTTTTTATCCATTCCTTGTAAAAAGAAATCCTTATTTTCTTACTTCACTTTTCCCGAAACGAATTTTATTCAGCTCTGGAACCGGCTCAAAAATGCCTGGGTCCGCTCGTTCTTCGGATTAGAGATCACATCCGCCGGACACCCTTCCTCCACGATCACACCGCCGTCCATAAAGATCACATGATCCGCCACATCCCGCGCAAAGGCCATCTCGTGGGTTACGATCACCATGGTCATATGTTCCGCAGCCAGGCTTTTGATCACTTTTAGAATCTCGCCGGTTAGCTCCGGGTCCAGGGCCGAGGTCGGCTCGTCAAAAAACAGAATCTGCGGTTTCATCGCCAGCGCGCGTGCGATGGAAACCCGCTGCTGCTGGCCGCCGGAAAGCTGGTGGGGGTAGGCGTCCGCCCGGTCATAAAGCCCCATTTTTTTCAGCAGTTCAAAGGCTTCGTTCCGAACTTCTTCCTTATTCCGTTTCTGCACATGCACCGGAGCATCCATAATATTTTTCAGCACCGAATAATGGGGAAACAGATTGAAGTTCTGAAACACCAGCCCAAAGTACTGCTGAATTTCCCGAAGCTCCTGGGGAGACGCATATCTCGCTTTTCCCTCTTCGTCGCGGACCGCGTATTGTCCCAGATAGATCAGATCTCCGCCGTCCATGGTTTCCAGCATCGTCGCACAGCGGAGCAAAGTGGATTTTCCTGAACCGGATGGCCCGATAATCGAAACCACCTGCCCCTGTTTTACAGAGAGGGAGATATCCTTCAGCACTTCCACCCCGTCAAATTGTTTTTTGCAGTGATTGATTTCCAATATCTTCATAAAAGCCTCCTAGTGGTAATAATCCAACTTCTTTTCCAGTTTGCCCATAAGAAAATCGACAAGCAAGTTGAAGATAAAATAGAATACGCCTGCCACGAACAGAGCGGTCATAGACTTGGATGCCGCTGCGATCTCCTTGGCCGCGGTAAACATCTCAGAATAGGCGATTGCAAAAGCCAGAGAAGTATCCTTGACCAACGTAATCACCTCATTGGTGATGGAAGGAAGGATCCGCTTGATCACCTGGGGAAGCACGATTTTGAAGAAGGTCTGGTTTTTATTATAGCCGAGCACTTTTGCCGCCTCATACTGCCCGACGGGCATGGACTGGATGCCGGACCGGTAGATCTCCGCAAAATAGGCCGCATAATTCAGGACAAAGCCAATGATCACCGCAAAGAACCGCCAACTTGTGCTGAGCTTCCAGCCGAACAGATAAAATGGGCCAAAGTAGACCACGAAAAGCTGCAGCATCAGAGGCGTCCCCCGCATCACCGCTATGTAAAGCCGGGTAAAATTCCGCAAAAGCGGATTTTTCGCCATGCGGCCAAATGCCACGATCATTCCGAGCGGCAGGGAAAACAGCAGGGTCCAGAAAAAGATCCCGCAGGTCTTGATCATCCCTTCTCCCAATTGTGACAGCATCATTGCCATTTCCTATCTCCTCCTTCAAACAAAATGTGCGCCTCGCGCACACTCGCGCCGGAGCGCGGCTGCGTCAACAGCCATTTTCCTCAGCGAGGCCTCCCAAGGGGCGGCCTCAAGGGAATCCACGCCGGACATCCCTGCCGGCACAAATAGGGCGCACCGAGGTGCGTCCTATCTCTGTGTCGTCTTTTCTATTTTTCAGCCAAATCAGTCTTTCAGCATATCGGCGACATCATATTTCTCCGCCAATTTCTGGATCGTGCCGTCCGCCTTCAGGGCGTCGAGATCCTTCTGCACGGTGTCGCGCAGCTCGGTATTTCCCTTCAGGAAACCGACCGCGTATTCTTCCTTGGCCAAAATCTCGTCCAGATAACGGAACTTGCCTTCGTCGGCCGCCATGTGATTCTTCGCCACACCAATGTCAACGGCGATCGCGTCGATGGCGCCGGCTTCCAGATCCATGAACGCAGTATTATAGTCCGCATACTGCTGCATGGAATCGAAGCTGTCCGCCAGCTCTTTTGCCTTTTCCGGATTTTGGAGCGCTTTCAGCGCCGAGGAATCCTTTTGCACGCCGACCACTTTTCCTGCCAGGTCTTTTTGCGCCTGGACCTCGGAGTCGGCCAGAACCACGATCACCTGGCTGTTGTCAATGTAAGGATCGCTCCAGGTGTAAGCATCTTCCAGCCCCGTCATGGTAAACCCGTTCCAGATACAATCGATCGTGCCGGAGGAAAGCTCCATATCCTTCGCATCCCAGCTGATCGGTGTCTTCACCAGCTCCCAGCCTTCCAAATCGCAGACCGCCTGAGCCAGCTCCAGATCAAAACCGGTATACTCGCCGGTGGCCGGATCCTTATAGCCGTACGGCGGAAATTCCGCATCGAATCCCACCGTAAAGGTTTTCTTGTCACCGGCGGCCGCCGTGGTCTCTGCGTCCGTGGAGGCAGCCGCCGTTTCCGCCGCTGTGGTCCCCGCCTCGGCAGCAGCTGTGGTTCCCGCCTCCGTCGCTCCTGCTGTCGTGGTGCTGTCGCCGCTGCCGCAGGCGGACAGCATGGAAGCCGCCATCAAAGCCGCCATACCCCAAGCCAAAACGTTCTTCTTCATAACAAAATCCTCCCTAAAACAATCCTCTTTTTCCGAAAAAGCCCTTCGGCAATTCCGTACGCTAGCAGTCTACCATATTAGCACGATAAAGTAAAGAGAAAAAAGGAAAAAATAAAAGGCAATCAAAACGCCTTCATACGCAGCCTTGATTGCCCCTTATCCCTATCCTTTCCCTGCAAAACGATCCGGATCCATCTGTCAGAACCTCACCAAGTGGGAGAGTTCCGACAGATGGCATCCTTCATGGAGACTGCAGGCCCGGATCAAGAAATTCAGCTTATCAATCCGTTCCCCGGATTTCGGACAGCCGTTTTTGATAAAATCCACCTGCAGCCCCACGGCCAAGTCCATCACCACATCGGAGATTACGCCGCCGGACCGGCCGGAGGGAACTGCGAAGAGTCCTTGTTTTCTCGCATAGCGGTACGCTTCCATGGCCTCGCTGATGGTTCCCACCTGATTCGGCTTTAAAATAAAACCATCCAGAGAATTCTCCCGGACCGCCCGTTCCAGCCGCTTCCGGTTGGTGACGATAAAATCGTCCCCGATCAAATTCGTCCTTTGGATCTTTTGATGGGCCAGCCGGTACCCGTCCCAATCATTTTCATCCAGCATATCCTCCACGAAAAGAAACGGAAATTTCTCCGTCAGGCCTTTCATGTAGTCGATCATCTCTTCACTGGAACGCTGTTTTCCGTTCAGATAGTAGGTCTGACTCGCGGCATCGTACATTTCGCTGGAGGCGCAGTCCAAGGCAAACGCCACCTTATCGTGATAGCCACAGCCGTCAATCGCCTTCTGCATGATGGAAAGAACGACTTCCGGATCCTCCGAAGGCGCGATCCAGCCGTAGGAGCCCCCGACTCCCGGCTCCGTGCCAAGATAATCCTCCAGAACGGTTCCCAGCTTTTTGAACACCTCCACTCCGATCTCCACCGCCTCCTCGATGGTTTCCGCCCGGTACGGCACCACGATAAATTCATTAAATGCCTGGGTCAGGTGGGGATAACGTCCGCCGTTGATCACATTAAACGAAGGCACCGGCACGGTCCGGATCTTTCCGCCTGCGATATATTCATAGAGGGGGACGCCCCTGGAGGCCGCAGCCGCCCGGTAACAGGCAATGGATACGCTGTAGATCGCATTTCCCCCCAGCCGTTCTTTATTCTCCGTGCCGTCCAGCTCAATCATCCGGCGATCAATCGCCTCCTGATCCATCACATCCATCCCGATCAGAGCCGGCCCAATCTGGTGAATTACATGGTCCACCGCCTTGTGAACGCTGAGCCCGCCGTATTCGTTCGGATCGTGATCCCGAAGCACAAACGCCTCGTACATTCCCACCGAGCTGCCGGTAGGCGCACACCCCCGGCCGACAACGCCCTCCGCAGTGGTAACGTCCACCTCCACCAAAGGACGGCATTTGCAGTCGATGATCTGCCGGGCCGTCACGGATTGTATTCTCGTATCTGCCATCGTTTCTTCCCCCATTCCCTCTATTTCTTCTCCGGAACATACATAATATTTAAATCGCACAGGTTGGTGCCGGTGTTCCCGGTCCGGACCACATCCCCGATTGCGGACAGCGCCTCATAGCTGGCATGGCCCCGCAGCGCCTGATAGGCATCCACGCCGGATTGTCTTGCCCGCCGGAAGCTTTCCGAGTCGGTCAGCCCGCCGGCCGCCGGGGAGGTTCCGTCCGTCCCCTCCGAATCCATGGACAGCATGGCCGCTCCCGGAACCTTCTCCGCCAGGAGGGCAAAGCTTAACATCATCTCCTGGGATGGCCCGCCGTGTCCGGTAATCGTGCTATTATCGGTGATTTTCGTCGTCACCTCGCCGGAACTTAAAATCACACAGGGCGGTTTGACCGGGTTGCCAAAGGTCTGGATCTCCCTGGCGATCGAGGCAAAGACGGTGCCTGCATCCCGGCTCTCCCCCTCTAAAAAGGAAGTCAAAATCATCGCAGGAATTCCCAGCTCCTCCGCCGCCTCCTTTGCATAAATACAGGAATCCGGCACGGTGTTTAAAAGGAAATAGGTGTTCTTAGGGAAAGCCTTGGGCGTCTCCTCCTCCGGTCCCGCCGACATCAGATAATCCACTACCCGGCGGGGAAGGCGGTCCTCCACATCATAATCCCGGATCACCCTCCGGCAGTCCTCCAGTGTGGTGAGATCCGGTCCGATGGGCGTGCTGTCATAGCGAGGGTAAGGGATCCCGATCTCCCCTGTGGCCGGGCGGCCCACGGCATCGCTGATGCCAAATCCGATCAGCTCTGCTCCCCGGTCTCCAATGCGTTTTGCAAGCATACCTCCGTTCATCTGGGAGATATGCCGCCTTACTGCATTGACCTCAAAAATCCCTGCGCCGGATTTCAGCATTACATCGGTGGTATCGATTTCATCCTGAAGCGTCAGTCCTTCCCGCGGACAGCTCATCAGCGCAGAGCTTCCCCCGCTCATCACACAGAGAAACAAGTCCTCCGGACCGGCCTGATCCACCAATTTTAAAATCTCGCGGCAGGCCCGAAGCCCCTCCTCGTTGGGCAAGGGGTGGCCTCCCACAATGACCTCGGTTTTCTGAAACCGGTCCGTCTCCTCCGCAATTTTCACAATCGCAATCCCGCGGGTCAGACGGTCTCCCAGAATCTCATCCAGGGCTCTCGCCATATGATTGCAGGCCTTTCCGGCTCCCAACAGGTAGATATTCCGTTTCTCCGATAAATCCCAGCTTTTTGTTCCAATTTGGAGGATCTCGCCGTTCAGCCTTGTAATGCTTTTGATTCTCTCATAAGAGTCCAACCTTCGAAGTGTCCGCTCCGCTATCTCCAACACGATTCTCCGGGACTCCTGCGCCCCATGGGAAAGAAGCTCCGGCTTATTTTTAATGACATTCCTTGGCTGATTCGTTTTACAGTTCGTTTTACCTTTCTCTTCCATCCTGCCCTCCTTGCCTATCACACCGGATGATCGCGGATCGCATCGATCTCATCCCAGAAATCCGATCCCAGGAAATATTTTTCCGGCGCGGGAATTTTCCCTCCGGCCGCGAGGATTTCCAGCCCTGCCTTTACTTTCTGCGGTGTGGCCGGCAGCTCATAGATACGGACGCCGGTGGCGTTGTAGATCGCATTGATCACCGCCACATGCCCGCTGGACTGGTAGGCCTCCGAGGCTCCGGAGGACCCCCAAGGACCGTGATCCCTCGGATTTTCCAGATGGATGACCCGGATCTCATCGGGGATATCTTTGATATAAGGAACTCCGGCCCCGGCGATATTCCGGTGCTTCACCACGTCATCGTAATTTTCGCTGAGGGCAAAGCCAATACAGTGGGAAATCCCTCCGTAAGCCTGGCCGTTCAGAGCGTCGATATTTCCGACCGTCCCGACATCATCCACGCAGGTATAGCGGAGCACGGTTGTCTTTCCGGTCGCCGTATCCACCGCCGCCTCAGCCAAAAACAGCGCGTAGCTGTAGGCGGGCGTCGGATTGCCGATCCCTTTATTGGCATCAATGTAACAGAGCTTTCGGGCCGATGTATTTTCATAGGTTCCCCGGTATCGGGTGGGAATCCCCTCCGCCTTCATCTCCTCATACGTACGCCAGGTTCCGTCGGGCTTTTTCATGGCATTCATCAAATGCTTTGCCGCGAGGATCGACGCATTTCCATTCATATAATGAGACCGGGAGCTGGCGGAAAGGCCGCTGTCCGGGCAGAGTTTTGTGTCGCTTTGCACCAGCCGGATCTGATCCGGGGTTACGCCCAAGGGTTTTAACGCTTCCAGCGTCACCATCAGGGAACCGATATCCCCGCCCTGTCCTAAATCCTGCCAGGTGTCGTACTTGGTGATGGTTCCATCTGGGTTCAGTTCCAGATCCACGCTGCACTCATCGGACGGCCCCTCAGTGACGTTGTAGCCGCCCCAGGCCAAACCGACGCCCCGGCGCACCTGCGGCGTATCGGCCGCTTTGGCCTCCTTCACCGCCTGCTCATAATAGGGCCGCATCGTATCCATGATCTGCTCCATCGGGTACTCATAGTAGGGATAGCTGTTGATATTAAGGTCGCCGGGCCTTGCAATGTTCCGGTATCGGAACTCAAAAGGATCGATCCCTGCTTTCTCCGCCAGCATATCCATAATGGCCTCCGACGCTGTATAAACCTGAGGCGACCCGAATCCCCGGTAGGCCGTCCCAAAGGCGTGGTTCGTGTTGGCCACCCTGGCAAGCCCCGCCACATGGGGAACCTGGTACGGAAACATCATAAAACGGGCCAGCCGGTCAATCACTGCATCTCCGACTTCGGAGAAAGCGCCGTGGTCCAGGCCGGAGTCAAATTCCAGCCCCGTGATCTTTCCGTTTTCATCACAGCCCAGACGGCAGTTGGTATAGGCAGGGCTGCGCTTTCCGCTGAAATGCTGATGTTCCTCATAGGCCATAGAAAGCGCCACCGGCAGGCCGGTCGCCATGACCGCCACCGCCGCCAAGGCAAAGGAACCGGCCGAGGTGGACCAGCCGAAGCTGGCTCCGCTGGGATTCATCACAACCCGGATCTGGTCTTTTTCCAGTCCGATGGCCTGATAAATCCGGCCCTTGGTGGATTCCACTCCCTGGGATTTGCAGTGGATCGTCATCCGCCCGTCTTCGTCCCAGTAGGCCTGCACCGTATCGCCCTCAATGGAAAGATGGGGCTCCCGGCTGGAATAAAAACTCCCCTCTGCTTGGTAGGCGGAAGCGTCGATGATCTCATCCACGTTCTCCGCTCCCTTTAAAACCGGCTGGCGGACAAAGAGATTGTCGCAGTCCTCATGGATCCGCATGGCACCCGGCATGACCGCATCCAGGTAATTCAGATATTCGGGAAGCTTTTCGATCTCTACTCTCACTTTTTTCGACGCCTCCCTGGCGTGATCCTTGGTATCCGCGACCACCATCGCCACCACGTCTCCGTAGCGGTAAATCTTGTCCTCGCACAGCAGCACATGGTTGGCCTTCGTCAAGGTGCTTCTCTTATTCCGGCGGCCCAGGGCCATTCGGTTCGTGCCCTTGACATCCTTGTAAGTAACCACCTTTACGACGCCCGGCATGGATTCCGCCTCGGAGACATCCAGCTTTAAAATCCGGGCGTGGTGGGCGACCCTCGGCTGCACCAAAACCGCATGGAGGGTATTCTCCGGCATTTTCATTTCCAGATCGTCGCCGTAATCCGCCAGGCCGCAGACTTTAGCCAAGGCGGTCGGCCGTTCCAGAGGTTTTCCGTAATATTCTTTATCCTGGGGAAGCGAATACCGGATCTGTTCCACCGTACACTCTCCCCGCATGACCTTTGCCGCCGCCATCACCGCGTCCACGATCTGCTTATATCCGGTGCAGCGGCAGACGTTTCTCGTCTTCTGGAACCAGTCCCGCACCTCTTCCCGGCTGGGATCCGGATTTTTCTTTAGCAGCGCATAGGCGGAGACGATGAAACCAGGGCTGCAAAATCCGCACTGAACCGCCCCGCAGGCGATCCAGGCCGCCTGCAGCGGATGGGGATGCTGCGGCGTGCCGATTCCCTCGATGGTGGTGACTTCACTGTATTCTTCCACCTGTGTTATTTTTTTCGTGCAGGACCGCACTACTTTCCCATTCAGGATCACCGAACAGGATCCGCAGACACCTGTTCCGCAGCCAACTTTGACCCCGGTCAGGCCAATGCGGCGCAGCATGTCGGACAGGCGGTCTTTTTCCGGATCGCAGATCAACATCCGGTTCACACCGTTGATGTTCAGTGTCATTTTCCGCAGCTTCATGTTCTTCCTCCCTCTCTACTCCCGGCGCACGCGCTTTTGCGATCCCACCGCCCTTAATTTGGCGATGATATCCTCTCCCGGCTTCGCGCTCTCAAATACCGCCGTGTACTCGTCTTCGATCCGGACCATGTCTTCCAGCTGATACAACACGTCATCCAAGATTTCCCGTGGAATCACCACAATGCCGTCTTCATCTCCAAACAGGATATCACCGGGACAGATGCGTACCCCATGAAGCAGAATCGGCTGGCCCGCCGTCATCACATCGCCGGCGTAATGGCTGATGTAGCTGCTGCTTCCCTTGCAGAATACGGGAAAATCCTCCATGGTCTGCAAAGAACCGATGTCCCTCATATTCCCGTCGGTAATCAATCCGGCGGCGCCGCAATGGCGGACATACCGGCAGACCACGTCGCCGCCGTAGATGTAATCCGGAAGCCCTTCCATCACCAAAACGCCGCCTGTCTCACACTGCTGCACCACCTCGTAAAAGGGCAACGGCTGTTCCCCCGGCCGGCCAGTCTTCCGGTAAGACAGCGGGTAGGCCGGGCCTACGATCTTATCGCCTGGGCGGAGCGCAGACAGGCCGTCCACCGAATAATTCTTCATTCCGAACCGCTTGGATAAGGTATCCGCCACGTCCGCAGTCCCGCACCGGCGGATTTGCTCCATTTTCTCTTTCCAACTTTTCTCCATCGCTGCTCCCTCATACATAGATTCCCCTGGGGTGAATTTTCTTGTCTTATTCCTGCTTTTACGGGAAGCACCCGCAGCCAAGGCGTCTCTGCCGGCGCTTCCCGCCAAAATTGCTTCGCTTTATTTTTTCTCCAACACGTTTTTATTGACCAGGCTGTAGCTTCCCTGGCCGCTCAAAGCAGCCATCAAAGATTCCGCCCCCATCTTCGCCAAGTTCGCCATCCCACATTTAGAACAGCCGGCGATGTGGGCCGTGCAGATACAGTTTTCCTGGGCAAACAAAGGGCTTTCTACCGCTGGTTCCGTCTCATAGACGTCCACGGCGGCAGCGGCGATTTCTCCCTGCTTTAGGGCGGCGGCCAGGTCGGCTTCCGCTGTGATCGGACCGCGCCCGATATTCAGGAAAAAGGCGGTATTCTTCATCAGACGGAATTCTTTCTCCGCAAACATGTGCTTTGTCTCCAGGGTCAGAGGCATATGAACCGTCACCACATCGGCCCAGGGCAGAGCTTCCGGCAAATGTTCAAATTTCTGGATTCCAATTTCCTCCATGGCTTCCGCCGGAACATAAGGGTCATAGGCTCCCACGTTCATATCAAGCCCCCGCAGTTTGCGCGCCACGGTTTTTCCAATGTTGCCGAGGCCGACGATCAAAACATTTTTACCCGCCAGTTCAATCATGGGAAAAGACTTCCGGTCTGCGGAGATCCATTTGCCCGCCTTGGTGTTTGCGTTTTCGCGGATCAAATCCCGGCCCAAAGCCAGAATCAGCGCAACTGTGTGCTCGGAGACCGCGACCACCGGCCCCATCGGCAGGTTCACAACCTGCACGCCGCACTCGGTCGCAGCCGCCACGTCGATATTATCCACACCGGCTCCGTTCTCTACGATCACTTTTAACGTCGGGCAGCTTTCGATAACCTTCCGGGTTATTTTCTCCACCCGGACGTAAATTCCGGCTATCTCGTGCTCATGGATCATAGAAATCAAAGCGTCCTCCGATATTCCTGGTTCCGGCGCGACGGTCACCTCACAGCCGTTTTCCTCCAAAGTCCGCTTGGCCGTCGGATCCAAAGTCGGATTGGTCAGCATTACCTTCATTCCCATTTTCATTACCTCTCTTCCTCTTCTTCCGGCCGCAGGCGGGCTTTCCGGATATCCACATCGTTCAGCAGTTCCGCCAGATTCTCTCCCCGCTGGAAAATCCCATCCACCTCGGATTCCACCTGTACCACGTATTCCACTTGATGGATCACTTCATCCAGCCGTTCTTTGGGGATGACCAAAATCCCATCGGAATCCCCGATTAAGATATCGCCGGGGCAGATCACAGTGCCGCAGACCTTCACCGGTACGTCCAAAGCCGTGATCTTCGTTCCGTGGCGCCAGAGATAATTGGAAGCGCCCTCGCAGCAGGTGCACATCGGCAGCCCGTCGATGCCTTCACTGTCTCGGATCTTCCCCTCGATGATCCAGGCTGCCAAGCCCGCGTGCTCTGCATATTTGGCAAACATATCCCCGGTCACGATCCGCCCGGAAGCTCCGGCAGTCACCAGCACATCCCCGGCTTCACACTGATCGATGGAGTCAAACCGGGAATAGGATTTCACCTCCCGCTCCGGCCGCTCCATAAAAGCGGTATGCGCCGCCCCGGCAAACTTTCGGCTCTGGCCGAACGCTTTCAGGGAGTCAATGGAATAGTGATCGATCCCCAGCTTCAAAAAAGCATCCACAATACAACCGGTTTCCACACGTTTCAGATACTCGATTTTTTCTTTCAGCGTCTTCATTTCTTCTCCTTTTCCCAACGGAATAAAACGGATGAACGGACACGGAAGTGTTCCGCCCTCTGGAAATTATTTCTCGTACTCAATGCCTACCTCGTCAAAATATTTGGCCGCTCCGGGGTGAACCGGGATGCACGCTCCGATATTCGCGTTCTCTTTGCAGAATTCCGGTGCGATCGCATGGATCGTTTTCAGCTCTTCGGTGTGCTCGCAGACATATTTCACATAATCGTAGACAAAATCTTCACTGAGATCGGTGCGGCCGCAGACTGCCATGTAACTGCCGTAAGTGCCGGTATCCTGATCCACGCCTTCATAGGTTCCGGACGGAATCGTGATCGCCGAATAGTAGGGGTATTTCTCATGTATCGCGGAGACCGCTTCCTCGGAAAGTCCAACCAGTTTGATTCCCTTGGTAACGGCCAGCTCGCTGATCGGAGCGCCCGGAAGGCCGTAGATCATGAATCCGGCATCCAGCGTTTCATCGGAAAGGCCGGTGGAAACGTCTCCGGCAGACAGTTCCTTGATGTTGACATCCTCCAGGGACATGCCGTAGGCTTCCAGTGCAATTTTGAAATCCGGATCCACATTGCCCATGGTGACGCCGACCGTCTTTCCCTTGATATCCTCAAAACTCTGGATATCGGAATCCTCCGGGACAATCAGATGGCAGGCCAGGGGATAGCCGCCCATGATAAAGTTAAAGGTTTCCGGTGTCACATCCGAATACACTTCCTGGCCGTGATAGCCCATGTACTCCGCATAGGTGGTCAGGATTCCCATGTTCCAGTCGCCGCCTGCCATCATGCGGACCGTCTCCGCCGAACCGTCGGAAATTTCCGCCGACATGTTGTAATTCTCGAACGCATTGGAGATCAGGCTGCCGATGCCGGTGAAAATGACATAATTGTTGGACGTAGTGGCGCTGGTCTCCATCCGGACCGTGATGTTTTCCGTGGTGGACGGCGTCAGCTTCCCTTCCGGCGCCGCTGCGGCAGCGGTGGTTCCGCCGTCTGCTGCCGCGGTGGTCCCGGCGGCAGGATCGGAACATCCGGAAAGCGCGGACAGAGACAGGATAGCTGCCATGGCGAGTGCGATCATTTTTTTCATTTTTTTTCCTCCATTCGTTTTCTTGATTTCGTGCCCATTCGCGTCTGCGGACGAACACAGGTATTCTACGAAGCTTTGCTCTCCTTCGGCCAAGCGAAGACCTTTTTCGTGAAAGCAAAGCCTAACATAGCCGTCTCAGGCTAACCCTGCATTACAAGTTTCCGAACTGAATCTTTCTTTTAATCACGCGTCCTGTACATCCGCCTTTTTCACCTTGTCCTTCGCCCCATGGATTAAGATCAAGGCAGCGGCCACGCCGATTCCGATCACATCCGTGATCAGGTTCGGATCGATCAAGAGCAATGCCGCCGCGCAGAGCACCACGGTCTCGATGCGGCTGATCTCCCAGCGGACCAGATAGCGTTCCATCGCGCCTGCCAGGCAGTACACACCGGCAAAGGCGGTGATCAGCGCCCGGACGATATTGAGAAAAGAGCCGTCCAGCATCAGAGCCGGGTTGTAGATGAACATAAACGGCAGAATAAAACCAGAAATCGCAAGCTTAAATGCTTTAATTCCACATTTTCCCGGATTGCACTTGGCAATGCCGGCCGCTGCGTAAGCCGCCAGAGCGACCGGCGGAGTCACGCTGGAAATACAGCCAAAGTAGAAAATGAACAGGTGGGCGGCCAGAAGAGAAACATTCATCTTCACAAGCGCCGGCGCAATCAGGATTGAGAGAACCAGATAGCAGCCATTGGTGGGCATTCCCATGCCCATAATCAGCGAGCAGACCATGGTCAGCGCCAGCAGTAAAAACAGCTTGCCTCCGGCCACATCGATCAGAATCGTGGAAAGCCGGACGCCGATGCCTGTTCCCATAACGACGCCGATGATCACGCCGACGATAGCGCAGGCCACGGCTACGGTGATGCAGCCGTTGACGGAATTGTTGACGATCTCCTTGAACTTTTCAAAGTTGATCCTAGTCTCCTTGCGGAAGCAGGAAAGAACAACAGCCAGCACGATGGAGTAGAAACCGGTTCTGGTGATCGTCCATTTCCAAACGCCCAGGGCAACAACTAAAAATACCAAAGGCAGGATCAGGTAGGCGCGTTTCAGCACGTTTTTTTTATCCGGCAGGGTATCCTTGGCCACGCCCTTGATCCCATGCTTTTTTGCGTAAAAGTGTACTTGGAGCAAGGCGGCCAGATAAAAGAGCACCGAAGGGATAAAGGCGGCCTTCACGATCGTAAAATAGGAAACTCCAATCATCTCCGCCATGATGAACGCTCCGGAACCCATGATCGGCGGCATGATCTGTCCCCCGGTGGAGGCGGTGGCTTCCACGGCCCCGGCAAATTCCGGATCAAAGCCCACTTTTTTCATCATCGGGATGGTAAAAGTGCCGGTGCCCACCACATTGGCAATGGCACTGCCGCTGATGGATCCGAAAAATCCGCTGGCAATCACTGAAACCTTGGCGGGCCCGCCGGTGAATTTTCCGAACGCCATGGAGGCCAGCTGGATCATAAAGTCTCCCACGCCGGTGGCCTCAAAGATGGCTCCGAGTATCACGAACAGGGCCACGTTCTGTGCCGACGCATAAAGGGCTGTGCCAAAGACGCCCTCACTGCCAAGAAAAATAACATTTGTAAAACTTTTCAGCGTCATGCCCGTGTGTTTTAAAAAACCAGGCATCCACGGTCCTACAAAGGAGAAAACGATGAAGCAGCACACCACGATGGCCAGGGAGGCTGCCACGCGGCGCTTTGTCGCCACCAGCAGCCCCAGGATACAGAGGATTCCAAAGATGATATCCGTCTGATAAATAATTCCTCTCCGGTAAGTCAGAGCGCTCCAAATCTGAAAAACATACAGAATACTGACAGCCCCCAGGATGAGCAAAATCACATTCCAGGCTTTTTTAACCGCGCCCTGCTTCGGAATCATAAAGTCCTTCATATAGAGCAGAACCACCATGAACAACAGATGGACCGCCTTCTGCCCGACCCCGGATACGACGCCGAAGTAGGCGGTATACAGGTGGAACACAATAAACGCGACGGAGATCAGGAAAATCAATTTGTCCCAAATTTTGCTGAAAGAAGAAAACTCGGTCCCTTCTTCCCTGACGCTCCACATACCGGCTAACTTTTCTTTCATAAGAGAAAACTCCTTCCCATCACCCTTTGTGATCCATCTTCTTGATTTCCCGGCGGTTTACGATCTCCGTCAGAAAACCCAGCTCGCTTGTGTCGAAAAAAGAATACTTCACCCGCGGGTCAAACTCGTTCGTCACCTCCCGGACCAGCTTCACTCCTTTCTCCAAAAATCCGCTCCGCGTCTTTTCGTAGTCCGCCGTGTCGAAACACAGATGATGCAGGCCGTCCCCACCGTTTTCCTTCAGGAATTCGCTCCATAGGTTCCCCTCCTCCGTCGGGGACAGCAGCTCGATCTGGGCGTCAATATCGGGAAAATAGAGATGTGCTACCCGTACCCCTGTGTTGAATTCCACGATCTCGTCCGACTCGGCCCCCATCAGTTTCCGGTACCGCTCTACCGTCTGTTCCAGGTCCTTTACAACGATCCCCACCTGTGTAAAAACGAATTCCCCCGGTCGATTGGTTGTCACGTAATTCATTTCCTACCTCCTCTTTTCGCTTCCCGTCTGTGTTATGTATTATATTTTTTATTTAGCATATCATGCTACATATTGGTTGTCAATATTTTTAAAGCAAGAAAAAAGCGAATAATTCTTATGAATTACACGCTTTTTTCTTGCTTATTTAAGAGACATTGTTTTTGTATTCGCCATTTTTATTTTTTTCAGTACAGAATGTATTGCTTTATACTTCCAAATAAAATCCCTGACTCAGGAACTCTTCCGTCTCTTCCAGCACTCCTTTCGCCTCCTCATAGTTCTCCACCGCCACAGCAGCTGCAAAATAGTTGATCAGGCAGAGGGGCGCCGCGTAAGAATTCTTAAAGGAGGAACCGCGCACGCTGCAAGGAAACACGATTTCTCCGGCAGAATCCAGATTCCGGGAATTCTGGCTGGTCACCCGGATGATCTTCACCTGCCTTTTTTTCAGCCAAGCGATCATATTGGCCGTGCTTTTGGAATACCGGGGGAACAGGAACGCGATGCAGACGTCCTTTGGCCCGGCGCTGATCAGCTCCTCCGGATACAACATTCCCACCGATTGAACCAGACGCACGTTTTTCCGGATCTGCCCCAGACGGGACGCCGTATAGTGGGCCAGGGCAAAGGATCCCCGCAGGCCGATGATATAAACATGTTCCGCCCCGATCATGCGGCCGACGGCATCCTGCAAATCCGCCATATCCAAATATTTCAAGGTCTCCTCTATATTTGTGATATCATTTTGAAAAGATTCCCGCAGCAGCTCGTCCTGGGGCATGCGGGACATGGATTCGTTCAGCCGTTCCGGCAGACGGATCTTGTTTTTCAGATTGGACTGGATATCCTTTTGCATCTCGGAATAGCCGTTGTACCCCAGACTTCTGGCAAAACGAATGATGGTGGTGGTGCTCACCTTGATCCGGGCCGCCAGATCTTCCAATGTGTCGAATGCGATCAGGTTTAAATTCTCCATCACAAAATTTGCCACCGTCTTCTGGGAATACGTAAAGTTATCGTATTCTTCGGAAATTCTGCTCAATATATTCTTCATCATCGATTCCTCCCAAATTGAACTCGCTGCGTTTTTTCTCAATCCTCATTTTCTTTTCTCCCAGCCGTCTCGGACGAAGCCCAATCATCCGCCCGATGATCAACACCCGGCCCCTCCTGGCGTTTCCCGTTCCAAATCTCCTCCCGCGCAATTTCCATCCGATGGGCATAGGCGTTTTCCAAACGGTAACCGGAGCCTTCCGGCCGGTATTCCACCCAGTATGTCATCCTTCCGACCATGGCATAGCCACTGAAGTTCCCATTTTCCATCCGTAAGCGCCGCCCGGTTCTCTCGCAGAAAAGGACCGCAGATTCTGCCTCCTCTTCGATCAGATGCTCCCGCCCCAGCTTTTTTCGAACCTCCGGAGAACAGATGAGAGCGCCCAGCCTCGCGGAGGGAATCGTTTTCTCCCCCCATTCCAGAAGGGCCATGCGTTTGAGCTTTCTCCGGTTTTCCCTGCGCTCATTGATATCTGGCGCAGGGCGGCTCTCGTTTCCCAGATCCCAGAGCACGTCCAAAATATGGACCACTGGTTTTCCTGCTTCCGCGAAGGTATCCCGGCAATTCACACAATAGGTCACATAGGGCTGGCTGGCCTGGGTGATCCGTTCCTTCACGGCCTTTTGCAGATAATCCGGATTGGCAAAGGACACATGGCCGCCCCATCCGCAGCATTTTGCATTCTCCCGCTCATAAAGGAGCGGCTGCAAAGAATAACCGGCTGCAACGGTCAAATCCCGGACCGCCTGCTGGAGCTTTGCTTCCCGCCGGCTGCTACAAGAGTCGAAAACAGAGACCGTCCGGCCGTCCCCGGACCGCTTCGGGCTGCAATTTTGTTCCAGCAGGAACGGATATAAATAGTCACAGGTAATATCCGGCAGGTACTCCCGAAATATCTTCCGGCAGGTCGGACAAGCCAATATCACCACCGGTTTTCCCAGATCCATCCACGTTTTTTTGATCGCCAAAAAGACCTCCTCCTGCTTTTCCTGTTCCCCGGCCCAGACCGCAGGCGCTCCGCAGCAGGAAAGCAGCAAAGCCGTTCCCGGCTCCCGTTCCCGAAGGAACCGGTAAGATTCCGTCACATACCGCGGATCGGAGGCCCCCAGCTGACAGCCTGGGAAAAACAGATACCGGCAGGGCTCTTCGGAACGAGGACGCAGAAGAAGGGAAGCCTCGCTGCTCTGTGAAAACGCCAGATCCCTCAGCCAAAAATCATGATACACCCAGGGCAGACTGCCGTTTTTCTGCATGGCCCTCCGGCTCTCCAACAAGAAATGCTCCAAATCGATTTCTTCCGGACAGACCTCGCGGCAAAAGCCGCATTGATTGCAGGTGCCGATCAGCCGCTTCGCCAAGGTTCCGTTTCCATCGAGGCTCGCCGGATGGATCGTGTAGCACACTTCATCCTGAATGACTTGGGGATATTTCCGGTAATAATTCATCAGGTCGCAATGCTTCTGACAGGCGTCGCAGCGGCAGCCCAGACAGCGCCCTGCCTCCCTGGCCGCCTCCCGATCGTCGTATGCGCCCTCCTCGGAAGCAGCCTCGACCGCCGGCGCGTCTTGCAGCAGCCGGGTATCCAGCGCCACCCTTGTCTCCGACGGCGGCCGTCTCCGGTCCATTCTCCCGGTTTTCAGATAGTGCTCCGCCAACTGGGAGGCGGCCAGTCCGTCCGCCAAAGCTTCCGCCAGGCTCCCCCCCATCAGGGAACCGCCTAAAAACACACCTTCCCGGCTTGTGGCCAAGGTCTCCCGCTCCACGTCCCCCAGCAGGCCGAAGGCCTCGCCTCCCGCCCCGGTCGCCAGATAGGTCACGTCGTATCCCGGCGGATTCGGCTCTGTAATCTCATGATTCAGGCAAAGATCATACGGCGCGTAGCAAAACTGCCGCCGGATCTCCTCTAAAAAAAGATCTGGATCAAGCCGTTCCCATAGTTCTCCCCCAATGCGGCTGCTTTTTTCAAAAACCGTAACGGGATACCCCTTTTCCGCCATCCGTAGCGCGAAGGCCAGACCGCTGATTCCCGCCCCGATCACCGCCACGTTCTGCTGTTTTTTGGGCAAGTGATAGCGGGCCGGTTCCGGCAGGCCGGAATACGCAAGACATGCCTGCTCCAGGCGTTTCATTTCCACCGCCCCGCCGAAATCCTTCCGCGCGCAAAAATTCCGGCAGTTCTCCTCGCAGATGGCGCAGGCAATCCGCGGGAACCCGACGGCATTCCGATAAATCTGATAGGCTGCCCGAAAACGTCCTTTGCTTATTCTCTCACAAAACGCACGCCCATCCAAATGAAACGGGCAGGCCGCCGTACAGAATGCCTCTTCCTGCTCCAGACAGTTCTCGATGTGCTCCAACATTTCCATATAAGTCACCGGTTTCTTCTGATTTGCTTCATTATACGTGAAAATAGAATAGAAATCAAGATTTATCCAGATTTTTTGTATTTTTTAATACATCCGTATTTTTTAATAACTTTTTCTAGACTTGAAGTTTGGAATTCTTTGCGAATGGATGAAAATTGGTGGATGCTTCCTCTATCTCCAAATGAAACTAGGCGGCAGAAGCTAAGTTTCCTTGCTTTCCGCCGCCTATCGGTTCCTCTATCTGAGATCTGTGAAACAAAGATTTTTTACAGCCCCAATTCCTCTCCCACCAAAATCACCTTGATCCGCCCCGGCGCCTTACTGTAGCGTGTGGTTAAGAATTGGCAGCAGATGGTGTCCGGCATCTTGCAGTTGGCGCAGGTGCCCGTCTTTTTGCAGGGGGTGTTGATGGGAAAACGCTGGGCGTTGCTGGTGGCCGCGATACTGCGGGCACGGGAAAGGGCGTCCGCCTCGGTTTTCACCACCTTGTTGATTCCCACCACCATCAGCACGTTCTCCGGCCCATAGGCGATAGCCGCCACCCGGTTGGCGTAGCCGTCGATATTCACGAGAATACCGTCCTCACTGACTGCGTTGCTGCTGGCGAGGAAATAATCGCAGAAAAAGGCCTCGCGCATCATTTTCGTTCTCTCCTCCGGGGTGTTCACCGAATCCCGGTCAAAGATCTTCATCGATTCCTTGGATTTCAGCGCGCCTACCAGTCCGATCTCCTGGATGGACATGGAACCGCCCCAGCTGATCGAACTGCCGTCCGGGATCAAAGAAAGCGCTTGTTTTAAGGCCTCTTCTTTGGTCTCCGCGTACCAGGCTTCCATGTTTCTCGACTTCAAGGCTTCGACGACTTTAGCCCCCAACAGACGGTTCCTTACTTTTCGACATTCTTGCATACCATTTGCCTCCTTTTTCTGATTTTGTTTTCGGATCCATTCCACAATGATATCATAACTTTCCGGCCGGTGCGGGAAGGTGCAATTCGTACAATCCTTGATTCGATTTCCGTTCTTCTCAAAATACGCAGGATTGCCGGGGCAATGCTCCCGCAGGTAAAAAGGACAGTAACAAAACAGGCAGTTCAACTCCTCGATCCCTTTGTGGCAGGGATAATACTGGCACTCCCGGTTGGCAAAAAAGCGGCTGGAATTTTCCATCTGCACCCCTCCTATATCCATCTGTGCCCCCTGAAACGGCGGCGCAAGGCTTTCCCCATCCCCTCCGCGCAGGATGACGGTTTATCGGTGACTTTTCCGCTGCATTTTATAAATACAGGCGGTCAAAACTTTCCTTCCGGTACCGATCGAGACGGTCCGCCAGCGGACGGTGCTCCGGAAGGGTAAACTCCGGATCACTCCGCAGGATCTCCTCCGCCGTGTCGGAGGCCGCCTGCAGAATCCGGCTGTCTGTAAAAATATCCCCTAAGGAGAACTCCAGATTGCCGCTCTGGCGCACGCCGAACACATCGCCGGGGCCGCGCAGCTTCAAATCCTCCGAAGCGATCCGAAAACCATCGTTGGAATCCTTTAAGATTTTCAGCCGGGCGTTGTTCTCCCCGTCCCCGGACCCGTCCACAAAAATACAGTAAGACTGATGGCTTCCCCGGCCGACGCGGCCGCGGAGCTGGTGAAGCTGGGCCAGCCCAAACCGCTCGGCATTTTCCACCATCATCACCGTTGCGTTCGGCACGTTCACCCCCACCTCGATCACAGTGGTGGACACTAAAATTTGGATTTCTTTTCGCAGAAACTGTTCCATCCGCTCGTTTTTTTCTTTCGGCCTCATCTTTCCATGAAGATACTCCACACGGATGGACGGCGGCAGGGCGGCCCGCAGCCTCTCCGTATAATCAATCACGTTCTCCGCGTCCAGTCCCTCGCTCTCTTCCACCATCGGACAAATCACATAGGCCTGACGTCCCTCCTCGATTTCTTTTTGCAGAAAACGGTACGCTTTCGGCCGGTAAGAGACGTCCACAACACAGTTTTTGATGGGAAGGCGGCTTTTCGGAAGCTCGTCCACCACTGAGATATCCAGATCTCCGTAGAGAATGATCGCCAGCGTCCTTGGAATCGGCGTCGCGCTCATCACCAGGATATGGGGCGTGCTCCCTTTCTGAGAGAAAGATTCCCGCTGGCGTACGCCGAACCGGTGCTGCTCATCGGTAATCACCAGGGCCAGATTATCGTAGATCACCTTTTCCTGGATCAGGGCGTGGGTTCCGATGATCAGATCCGCTTCGCGGGCCGCAATTTTCTCGTAAGCCTTCCGCTTTTCGGAGGCGGTCATGGAACCGGTCAGCAGCACCGGACGGCAGGGAATCCCATGGTTTTCATAAATCTCGGTAAAGCTCTCCATATGCTGCCTTGCCAAAACTTCCGTCGGAGCCATCAGCGCTCCCTGATAGCCGTTCTCAGCCGCATCCGTCAAGGCCAGCAGGGCAAGGATCGTCTTTCCGGATCCCACATCGCCCTGAATCAGCCGGTTCATCAAGTTTTTCCCTCTGAGATCTCCGCGGATCTCCCCAAACACCCTTTTCTGCGCACCGGTCAGCTCATAGGGAAGCTGCTTTAAAATGGTATCCGACCAGGACGTCTTCTCAAAAGAAAACGGATTCGGCTTCTCCTCTTTTTTTTCTTTCAGCCGGCGGATGGCTAAGATAAAAAGGAAAAACTCGTCAAACACCAGGCGTTCCCTGGCAAATAAAAGTTCCTCCCTATCCGGCGGAAAATGAATAGTACGAATGGCATAGTTCCACTCTGCCAGCCCGTACCGGCCGCGGACTTCGGAGGGCAGAAACTCTTTCTCCAAATCTGCCTCATCCAGTACCTGGGCCACCGCTTTTCCGATCACTTTTCCGGAAAGGCCGCTGACCGTGCCGTAGACCGGGCGCAGCGTATTCTGCATCTGCTCGTAGTCTTCCGGCTTATAAATCTGAGGCTGCTCCAGGGTCAGGCCAAACCGGTTTCGGACCAAACGTCCCCGCAGCACCCAATGTTCCCCTTTGTGCAGCGTATTTTTCAGATAAGGCTGGTGGAACCAGACCGCTTTCACCCTCCCGCTCCCGTCCCCAACGGTCACGGATAAAGTGGCAAGCCGGCCGAAACGGCTGGCCTGGGGCAGCGTCATCAAAGTTCCCCGGATCGTGACAATCTTTCCTTCCTCCGCTTCTCCGATCGGAGTCGCCGGCGCAAAAGCGTCATACCGGGCCGGATAATGGCGCAGCAAATCCCCCACCGTCTCGATTCCCAGATGACGGAAAGCCTCCGCCGTCTTCGGACCAATCCCCTTACACTTACTGACAGGATCCGACTCCCGCATGATCTCACCTCACAACACAGTATGTTATAGTAAAACCGGGAAATCTGTCGCCAGATTTCCCGGATACTTTTGCCTGACTCAAAAATGCAGCTGTGAATCATAACTGCCGGATTCCCTCCCCGCTTTTCGCGGCTTACTCCACCGACGCTACATAGTAGTAAATCGGCTGGCCGCCGTAATGGACCTCCACATCACAGTCCGGATAGGAGGATTCCACCTTCTCCTGCATCAGCGCCGCGCGTTCTTCGCTGATATCCGCACCGTAATAAATGCTGATCAGCTCCGTGTCGCCGTCCACCATCGAATCGAGCATCTCGCGGGCAACTTCGTCGATCTCACTTCCGACAGCCAAGAGGGCGGAATGATCCCCGATTCCCATGATATCGCCCTCGTGGATCTCTTTTCCGTCCAGCGTGGTATTTCTCACCGCATAGGTGACCTGTCCGGTTTTAACGTTTCCCATCTCTTCCGCCATTGTGGAGGCGTTCTCCTCATCGGAACGGGAAGGGGAATAGTTGATAATCGCCGTGATTCCCTGGGGGATTGTCTTGGACGGTACCACCAGCACCTTTTTATCTTCCACCAGATGAGACGCCTGCTCGGCGGCCAAAATGATGTTTTTATTGTTCGGGAAAATAAAGATCGTGTCCGCATTGACCTTGTCGATGGCTTTCAGCATGTCATCCGTGCTGGGATTCATGGTCTGGCCGCCCTCGATGATCTCGTCTACGTTGAGCTCGCGGAAAATCTCATTCAGGCCGTCTCCGATCGAAACGGCAATAAAGCCCACCGCTTTGCGCGGCTGTTCGGCCTTCTTTGCCTTCTCTTCCTGGGCAATCCGGGAAGCCTCACGGATCAGCTTTTCTTCATGTTCTTCCCGCATATTGTCAACCTTCATACGGGACAGGCTGCCGTAGGTGAGCCCCTTCTCAAAGGCCAGCCCCGGATGGTTCGTGTGCACATGAATCTTTACAATCTCATCATCGGAGACCAGTACGATGGAGTCGCCGATGGACTCCAGGTAGGACTTCAGATCATGTTCATCCGCCTCGCTGTACTCCTTCTCCAGGTTGATGATGAATTCGGTGCAATATCCAAAGGTGATCTCTCCCAGATCCTCGCTGGAAGCGATCTCCCTGGGCCGCTCTGCCGCCGGAGCCTCGTTTTCCGCTGGAATCTCAATCTCCTTGCCGAGATAGCCGTCCAGAGCGCCTTTTAAAACCTGCATCAGTCCCTGACCGCCGGAATCCACGACGCCCGCCTGCTTTAAGACAGGGAGCAGTTCCGGGGTGTAGGCCAGAACCTTATCCCCATATGCGATCAGTTCCCGCAGATACGCTTCCATCTCCATGTCGGTATCCGCCAGCTCCATGGCTTTCTCGGCGATTCCCTTTGCAACCGTGAGAATCGTTCCTTCCTTCGGCTTCATAACCGCCTTGTAGGCCGTCTCCGTCGCTCTCTGGGCCGCTCTGGCCACCGCCGCTTTATCCAGCTCGTCAACCGTGCCGAGTTCCTTGGAAAAGCCGCGGAAAAGCTGAGACAGGATCACGCCGGAGTTTCCTCTGGCTCCCCGCAGGGAACCGGATGAAATGGCTTTCGCCAGAGTTCCCATGGTCACATCCGAAAGTCTTTGTACTTCTTTGACCGCCGACAAGATCGTCAAGGTCATATTCGTCCCGGTATCTCCGTCCGGAACCGGAAAAACGTTTAAGTCATTGATCCATTCTTTATTGACTTCCAGATTTTTAGCACCTGCCAAAAACATGCTGCGAAGCAGCTTGGCATCGATTGTATTCATAGACACAACAGTTTCCTCCTCAAACGGGTCAGTCGATCACCCGTACTCCTTCTACATAGATATTCACCCGCTCCACCGGAACACCGGTGAATTCCTCCACCTTATACTTCACGGTTTCGATCAGGTTGTCTGATACGGCGGAGATGCTGACTCCATAAGAAACAATCACGTGAAAATCAATGCAGATGCGATTCTCGTCGATGGTGACATTGATTCCGTTGGAAAGGCTCTCTTTGCGAAGGAGCTTGACCAAGCCGTCTTTCATATTTATAGAAGCCATACCGACAATACCGAAACACTCTACTGCGATGGTTCCAGCATATTTGGCAATGACATCGGTATCAATGAGGATTTCGCCCATCGGATTATTAATCCTGCATTTCATAGATATCCCTCCTAAGTTTTACTGATCCTACGCCTGCATGAAATTCGATTCCTGCCATGCAGTATCTCCGCACACGGAGAGTAATTATATTATACCGTTTTTATTTTAAAAAGCAAACACAATTTTTACAAACACAAGTTTTTTCAAAATCTGCTTGCAATTTTCTCGATCTTCTGCTATTATATTACATGTTCTGGGTCTGATGGGTTTCGTCTGACCTATTGTGGATGGCAAGGAGGTGCAGTTATGGCAAAGTGTGCGATTTGTGGTAAAAGTGCTCATTTCGGAAATGCGGTGAGCCATTCCCATAGACGTTCAAACAAGATGTGGAAGGCGAATGTAAAATCGGTTAAGGTGAAAGTTGGCGAAGCCAACAAGAAAATGTACGTTTGTACGTCCTGCCTGAAATCCGGTTTAGTGGAAAGAGCATAATTGTTTTGAGGGTTGATTTGTTAAAAACAGCATGGTTTAGGCCATGTTGTTTTTTCTTTTTATATCTTTCTTTTTCCACTTGACAAATCTCTGGTTATCTTCTAAAATGAACATTGTTCATATTAAAAAGGAGAACGCGGATGAATACGAAAGTGACTTCCAGGGAGGCGATTCTTGCCGAATGCCGCAAGCTCGTCATGGAACAGGGGATCTCCGCCCTGAATATCCGTTCCGTGGCCCATGCCTGCGGGGTAGCCGTCGGATCCATTTACAATTATTTTCCCTCGAAAACCGACCTGATCGGCGCCGCCGTTGAGGATGTTTGGCGGGATATTTTTCACTTGTCCGGAAAAGACCTGGCTTTTCAGTCCTTTTCCGACTGTCTGCTCTGGCTGTTTCACCGGATTCGGGCAGGCTGCGACAAGTATCCCGGATTTTTCACCTTCCACTCCATGAGTTTTGCGGCCGGCGAAAAAGAAGCCGGACGTCAGCGGATGGAAAAATACTTTGGGCACATAAAAAAATGCCTTCGTGACGTTCTGGAGGCGGATCCCAAAGTGCGCCCGGACGCATTTGGCAAAGATTTTTCGCCGGATATTTTGGTCGAGTTTGTCTTTACCCTTTTTACCTCCATGATCCTCCAGAACCAGGATCAGTGCAAACCTTTGCTGGAAATGGTAAGCCGGTGTATCTATCAGGATGCCCATCCGGTTCCTTGATTTTCCCACCAAGCCGAGTGGGAAAATTTTATCCCTCAAAATGAACAACGTTCACATTATAAGAAAGAGAGGTTTTCATCCATGCAGGCAATTGCAGAAACACTATTCGATGCCGTCTATCTCGTCACCGTCATTACGCTGGGCGTTCTGATGATCACAAGGAGCCATGGCCGCAGGCAGTACCTCTTATTCGGCATCATGGCCGTCACCCTCGGCGCCGGAGACGCCTTTCATCTGGTGCCGCGGGCCGTCGCCCTGTGCACCACAGGTCTGGAAAACTACACGGCCGCCTTGGGAATCGGAAAGTTTATCACTTCCATCACCATGACGGTTTTCTACATCCTGCTTTATTATGTCTGGCGTCTCCGCTATCAAATCAAAGGCCGTACTGCCCTGACGGTTTCCGTATTCGTCCTGGCGATCCTGCGGGTCCTTCTGTGCCTGTTTCCGCAAAACGGCTGGACCAGTGCGGACGCTCCGCTGAGTTGGGGCATTTACCGCAATATCCCTTTTGCCCTTCTGGGCCTGCTGATCATCGTCCTTTTTTATCAGGAGGCAAAAAAGCATGGAGACAGAGCCTTCCGTTTTATGTGGCTGACCATTGTTCTCAGCTTCGCGTTCTATATTCCGGTGGTATTGTTCGCCGACACGATTCCGGCGATCGGAATGCTGATGATACCGAAAACCTGCGCCTACGTCTGGACCGTTGCCATTGGATTTTGCGACATGCGCGGGAAAAAGGAAGCCGACTAACCCGCAAGTAGATGTAGGATTGAAATCCAGAAAACGAAAAACGCGCCGGAAATGCTTCTTATCAAAAAGCATATCCGGCGCATCTGATCTACAGAATTAATTGCAGAACAAATTATATCCGACCAGGATCAAGGTTGCAATGATGCAGAGCACCGAAAAGCGCTCCGGCAGCAGCAGCATCAATGCCATACCAACCCCCGTACAGAACAAAATCAAACCGATGACCCGCTTCATGCCACTCCCCTTCCGGCCCGTCTTCTAATCTTTTTCCTTATATCCTATGGCTGAAAGGAGGTCTGTATACCAAAAAGTCGGAAAACAACACGTTCCCTCCGCATCACACACTGTGCCGGGCGTGGGTACTCTACCGGTCTTCGTGAAAAAACGATCTATTTTATTACTATTATTTTTCTTCCTTCACGACATCTTCCACCGCTTGTTCCATCTCCGGATCCAGGACCACCGAGCCGTCATTCTTCTTAAAACGGTCGATCAGGTCCGGGGCCATGTCGAGAATCTTGGTCACGGTATCCTGGTTCTTAATGTTGACCAGGCGGGTCATACCGTTTTGGATCACCAGCACGGCGCTGGGCGACATCTTGGCCGCCATGCCGCCACCGCCACTGTTCTTTTTCCGCTCTTCATTCAGAGCCGCTCCGGCGCCGACTCCGAAGGAGATATCCACCAACGGAAGAATGATCGTATCCTTGATCTGTACGGCGTCGCCGACCACCGTTTTTGCCGTTGCAAAACCATCCAAGCCTTTAAGCAGGGATTCCACCACCGTGCTGAAGTTGTTATCTGCCATCTTTCTTCCTCCTATTCAACAATCCTCGTACCGTCTTATTTCGATAGATTTTAAATCCTATTATAAGCAAAGTCAGAATTCTTATTCTTCCCCGCAAATAAAGCCTTCCTTCCAGAACCACTTCCTCAAACTCTCCGACCACGCGAATATGGTCGCCGTAAAAGGGATACAGCATATAGACCAGAGCCAGAACCGTTCCGGTTGCGGCCGGATCCTCCAAACCGATCCGGGCCTCGATCTCAAACCGGCCCGGAAGAATGTGGTGAATCACCGCAAATACCTGCTCCTTTAAAAATGCAAACATCTTCCGGTTATCCGGATCCTGAATGAAGTCAAGCCCATCTTCCAGCTTGTCCCTCCAGCCGGAACCGTCTGCCCCGGCGTCCTTTGGCTCCTTTTTCTTTTTCCGGCCAAAACGCTTTTGTTTCCGCTTCTTTTTTTCTGCTTTCTCTGTCTGAGGCTTGTCCTCTTTCCGGAATTCGGTTTCCCTGTCGGGCTGTGCGGCCTGCCCCGAAGAATCGGTTTCCTTTGCCTGTGTATCCGTCTCACCAGACAGATCCCCGTCCTGCGTCCGTCCGCCGGGGATCTGCGTCTCCTGCTCCCCGCTCCCCCGAATCACCGGGCCATCCGGGATGCGCTCCCCGATCGTTTTCTTTTCACCGGGGGGCTCTCCGATTTCCAGAGCTTTCTTTTCTTTTTTCCGCTCTTTTTCTCTGGTACGCCGCTCCTTCTCCGCCCGCTTCTTTTGCTTTTGTTCGTTCTTCCTGCGCGATTCTTCCGTCTCCGGCAGCCGGAACACCGGAATCCCTAAAATTTTCAGCCAGACCGACATCTCCCCATTCCGGTAGAGTCCTCTGACGCTGATAAAGCGTAGCAGCCAGGAAAACCGGCCCTTCACCTCTAAATCTTTGAGGCTGGTGCACTTTGCCTCCAGCTCATATCGGAATGGGGCAAAGATCAGGGCAAGCGCCGTCAGCAAAAGCAGTCCCAGAAGAATAAGAATCAGGATACCGACGATTTTTAAGAGGGTCAACAGCAAACTAAGCATCTTCACCCTCCTTTTTTCTCAATCTGGCTGCCAAATAGGATCTTATATCCGCCGTCCCGGTCGCCTGATACGCATCGTCCGTGATCCGCATCAAAACCGTCAAGGCTTCGTCATATCCCTTTGCCAGCCCGATTACCGTCAATTCCTGATTTCGATAGTACGGCTGCATTAAATAATGGGAAGCAAGGATGTCCAGCTGGTTTATGGGGTTTGTGGGCAGCATCAGAACATAGACATTCCACAGCAGCTTCCCCTGCTCAATGCCTTCCTGAATCCGTTTTTGATTCTTCTGCGCGCCTTCCCCAACATATAGCTGATCCATCCAACTTATCATTTATTCGCTCTTTTCTTTCTCCTTTTTCAAACACTCCAACGCAAGATCCAACGCCGTCTCCACTGCCTGACGCCGGATGGACTCCCGATTTCCGGAAAACAGGCATTTTTTCACAGTCACCTGGCCCTGGATAAAACAGCCCAGATACACGAGGCCCACCGGTTTCTCTTTCGTCCCTCCGTCCGGACCTGCAATCCCGGTGGAAGAAAGCCCCACCTCGGCTCCGGCCGAAGCAGCCGCTCCGCGGGCCATCTCCTCCGCTGTCTCCCGGCTGACCGCGCCGTGAACGCTTAACGTAGCGCCGCGCACGCCGAGCAGCCGTTCCTTCGCCTCATTGGAATAAGTGATCAGCCCTTGGTCCAAAACCGCGGAAGCGCCGGAGACGTTGACAATGGTTGCCGCAATCAGGCCGCCGGTGCAGGATTCCGCTGTTGTGATGTGGAGTTTCTGATCCTTTAAAAGCTCCACCAGACATTCTTCTCTACATTTCATCTAATTGACCATCCTTTAGCACATGCCGGTTTTTATAAATATAATCCACCAGAGAAAGTATCGTCAAAATCAGCGATCCCCATACGAGAATCTGCTCAATCACATACCACACCGGATTGTCAAAATGGAGGATCAAGGCGATGGTCATAAACATTTGGCAGACCGTCTTAAACTTTCCCCAGATGCTGGCCGCGATGACCACGCCGTTATCCGAGGCGATCAGGCGGAAACCGCTGATGACGAACTCACGGGAAATCAGGATTACCACCATCCAGGCCGGAAGCAGCCCCCGCTCCACCATGCAGATGGCCGCCGCGCCCACCAGAAGTTTGTCGGCAAGAGGGTCCATAAATTTGCCGAAATTTGTGATCAGATGATTCTTTCTCGCCAGATATCCGTCGAGAAAATCGGTAAAGCTTGCAAAACAGAAAAGGAACAGTGCGATATAATCTCCCACCCTTCCGATGTCCACCAGCAGGAACACCACCATAAACGGAATCAGAATGACGCGCAGCGTCGTCAGTTTATTCGGCAGATTCATCACACAGTTCCCCCATTAAATCATATTCCAAAGCAGAGGTCACCCTTGCCATGGCAAAATCACCGGTCAAAAGCTCCTGCCCTGTGCGGATAAAAATATAGCCGTCCACCCCAGGGGCGTCCCGGTAGGTTCTCCCCACATAGGCGTCCTCATCAGCCACTTTTCCTTCGATCATCACCAGAAGTTCTCTCCCGACCAGATCGGAAGACCGTTCCATGGAAATATCCTGCTGCAGCTCCATCAGCTCATCCCGTCTCGCCTTTTTCACCTCATCGGGAATCTGGTCCGGCATCCCGGCCGCCGGGGTGTCTTCCTCCTGAGAGTAAGCAAATACGCCGAGCCGGTCAAACTCCATCTGATCTACGAACTCCAAAAGACACTGATGGTCCTCCTCGGTCTCGCCGGGAAATCCGCTGATCAGCGTGGTTCGGAGCGCAATATCCGGGATTTCTCTCCGCAGCTTTTCAATCATCTCCACAAGATGCTCCCGCGTGGTCCGCCGTCCCATCCGTTTTAAAATCGAATCGCTGGCATGCTGGATCGGAATGTCCAGGTAAGAACAGACTTTTTCCTCGTCCCGGATCACCTCGATCAACTCGTCGGTGATTTCCTCCGGATAGCAGTATTGGATCCGGATCCAGGCCAGAGCCGGGATCTTCGCCAACCGGCGCAGCAGCTCCGGCAGCATTTTTTTCCCATACAGGTCCACGCCATAAAGGGTGGTCTCCTGGGCAACCAAAATCAGTTCCCGGACGCCCCCTGCGCAGAACTCTTCCGCTTCTTTTACCAGCTGTTCCATCGGAACGCTGCGGTAACGGCCGCGCACCTTTGGGATAATGCAGTAGGTGCAGTGTTTGTCGCACCCTTCCGCAATCTTTAAAAAGGCGTAGTGCCCGCCGGTCGTCACAATCCGGGAGGCCGTCCGCTCCGGCAGGGCGTCAGGATCCGCAAAGGTCTGACTCGGCGCCTTTTGTTCCAGCACCGACTCGACCACCTCTACAATATGATCATAAGCGGTCGTGCCGACGACCGCATCCACCTCCGGCATCTCAGAGAGAACCTCGTCCCGGTACCGCTCGGCCAGACAGCCGGTGACGATCAGAGCGCGGCAGACTCCGGTTTCCTTCTGCTTTGCCATTTCCAGGATCGTCTCGATACTTTCCTCCTTGGCGTCGCCGATGAAGCAGCAAGAATTGACGACGATCACTTCCGCCTCCTGCTCGTCGCCGGTCAGCTCATAGCCCTTTTTTGCCAGCAGCCCCAGCATGACTTCCGTGTCCACCAGGTTCTTGTCACAGCCAAGGGAGACAAACAGAATTTTCATTCTTCCGTTTCCGGAGCAAATTCTTCCAGCTCCAGATCCTCTCCTTCCAGATCTTCATCCCAGTCATCGGAAAACTCGTCGCCCTCGGCGGTAATCTGAATCGCCCCGGTCCGTAACTCTTCCACAGCGATGGAAAGGGCCTTCTTCTGCTCCCCGTTCACCATGGTGCGGTCCGCCGCCACCAGCTGTCTCGCCCGCTTCGCGGTTCCCAGCACAATCGAATAACGGCTCTGTACGATGGGATCTTCCCCTTCCGGGACATCTTTATTGACGGCCTCCATAAGCTCCAAATAAGACGGATGTAACATAATCAATCATTCTCCTTTTTTTCTAACAGCTTTTGAATATCCTTCTGCAGGGCCTGTGCAACCTCAAGGTTTTTTTCCTTATAGCCGCCAGCCAGTTCCGGATGATGGATGACCTGATGGAGCTGTTCCACGCAGGCGTCCAGGTTTTCATTGACTAAGATGCAATCGTATTGTTCGATATAGGCGGCTTCCTCCGCGGATCTTGCCATCCTTTTTCTGATTTTCTCCATGGTTTCGGTGCCCCGGCTTACCAGACGGCGGTACAATACTTCGGCCGAAGGCGGCACCAGAAAAATCATCAAGGCCTCCGGGCATTTTTTCTTAACCTGAAACGCACCCTGGATTTCAATATCAAGCAGGACGTGGCGTCCTTCTTCCCGTTGTTTTTTTACCGGGTCCGCCGGTGTCCCATAATGGCTTCCGGTATAGCCGGCGTATTCCAAAAGACGGCACTCATCGATCAGGCGCTGAAATTCTTCTTCGTTGAGAAACAGATATTCCCGGCCGTGAACCTCGCCTTCCCGCGGACTCCTCGTCGTGGCGGATACGGAAAAAAAGTATTCGTCATAGCGTCTCATCAGTTCTTTGATGACCGTTCCTTTCCCGACGCCGGAAAACCCGGAAATGATCACCAATGTTCCTTGTTCCTTCATTTGTCTTTCCCTTCGCAGCGGCTGGCAATGGTCTCCGGCAGCAGGGCCGACAGCACGAGAAGCCCGCTGTCCGTCACGATAACCCCCTTGGTTTTCCGCCCCTGGGTGGCGTCCACCGCAGTGCCCGCATCCTTGGCCGCCTGCACCAGCCGTTTGATCGGAGCGGAATCCGGGCTGACCACCGAGACGATTTTGTCCACATTCATCACATTGCCATAACCGATATTGATCAGCTTATTCAATATTCTGCACCTGCTCCCGAATCTTTTCGATCTCCGTCTTCAACTCAATCGCCACTGCGGAAACCTCCTGATTGTTGCATTTGGAGAGGATCGTGTTGGCTTCCCGGTTCATCTCCTGGGCCAGGAAATCCAGCTTCCGCCCCACGCTTTCCCCAGTCTTATCTTCCAGCGCCTTCCGCATGCTGACGATATGGCTCCTCAGCCTTACGGTCTCCTCGTCGACACAGGTCTTGTCGGCAAAGACGGCAGCCTCCGTCATCAGCCTATTTTCATCAATCGCCGTATTCTCCAACAGTTCTCTGATTTTCGTCTCCAGCCGAATCCGGTACTCTTCGGTGATCTCCGGCGAGCGCTGTTCTACAAAAGAGACCAGCTCCTCCATCCCGCTCAGCTTTCCTAAGAGATCCTGCCGCAGGGCCTCCCCTTCCCGGAGACGCTGCTCCACAAATTGGGTTCCGGCCGTCCGAAGCGCTTCTTCCAGCAGCTTCCAGAGCTGCTCCTCATCCTCCTCGGCCTGTTCCATCGTCAGAATTTCCGGAAACCGGGCTAAATCGGACACCTTCACATTATTTTCAATTAAAAATTCTTCGCTCATCTGCCGGAAATATTCCATGTATTCCTTGGCCAGATGATGGTTGTATTTCAGGTTCACCTGCTCTTCGGTGAAATCCTCATAGGAAATAAAAACATCCAGCTTTCCGCGGCCGGCGTAATCCTTTAACAGGGTGCGCACACGGGATTCCAGCGCGTAGAATTTCTTCGGCAGTTTGATGTTCATATCCAGGTACCGGTGGTTGACTGCCTTCATCTCCACCAGCATCTTGTGCTTCTCATCGGAGAGTTCTGCTCTCCCGAAGCCGGTCATGCTCTTTACCATGATTCCGAATCCTTTCCTGAGATCGCAAAGCCTGCGTCCTTTGCCCAAACCCAATCAGACTACGGAATCATTTGACTTTGCATACATAGTCAATTATAATCCATATGAACAATGAAGTCAAACATTTCCAACCGAAAGAGGGTAGAATATGGCACTGGATGGTATTACAATCGCAGGCATGGCATCGGAGATGCGCGGAAAGCTGATTGGCGGACGGATCACGAAAATCGCCCAGCCGGAAGCCGACGAACTGATGCTGACAATCAAAAATCAAAAGGAACAGCTCCGGCTCTTGCTCTCGGCGAGCGCCAGCCTGCCGCTGATCTACTTCACCGATAAAAACAAACCGAACCCCGCCACGGCCCCCGGCTTCTGCATGCTGCTGAGAAAGCACATCGGCGGCGGAAAAATCCTCTCCGTCACCCAGCCCGGCCTGGAACGAATCTTAAAGATCGAAGTGGAGCATCTGGACGAGCTGGGGGACGTCTGCCGGAAATATCTGATCATCGAGCTGATGGGAAAGCACAGCAACATCATTTTCACCGACAGCGGGGATAAGATCCTGGACAGCATCAAGCATATTTCCCTGAACATCAGCTCCGTACGGGAGGTTTTGCCGGGGCGGCCTTATTTTATCCCGGAAACCCAGCACAAGCTGGATCCCCTCTCCATCACCGAGGCAGAGTTCTACGAAAAAATCTGCGCCCTTCCCCAGCCGGCGGGCAAAGCGCTCTATACGGGTCTCACCGGCATCAGCCCGCTGATCGCCGAGGAGATCTGTTTCCGCGCCGGTTTGGACTCCGGACAGCCCATGCAGGCTTACGGGGAGCTGGAGAGGCTTCATCTCTACAAAACGTTCTGCCACCTGATTGAGGATGTGAAAGAGGAACGCTTCACCCCCAACATCCTCTACCGCGGGGACGAGCCCCTGGAATTTGCCGCGCTCTCGCTGAAACTGTATCCGGATGCCCAAGAAAAAGACTTTCCGTCCATGAGCCAGGTACTGGAAACCTACTATGCGGAAAAGAGCACGGTCACCCGGATCCGCCAGAAATCCTCGGAGCTCCGCCGGATCGTCCAGACAGCCCTGGAGCGGAATTACAAAAAATATGATTTACAGCAAAAGCAGCAAAAAGATACGGAAAAGAGAGAGAAATACCGGGTTTACGGGGAACTGATCCAGACCTACGGCTATGAGCTCTCCGGCGGAGAAAAGTCCCTGACCGCGCCTAACTATTACGACGATAACAAAGAACTCGCCATCCCGCTGGATCCCACCCTCTCTGCCCAGGAGAACGCCCAGAAATATTTCGAACGCTACAACAAGCTAAAGAGGACCTACGAAGCGCTGATCGACCTGTTAGCCGAGACCAAGGCGGAGATCGACCACTTGGAATCCATCCGCACGGCTCTTGCCATCGCCCTCCAGGAGGAGGATCTGGTGGAGATCAAGCGGGAACTCCAGGATTCCGGCTACATCAAAAAACATGCCGGGGACAAGAAAAAAGTGAAGATCACCAGCCGTCCTTTTCACTATCTTTCCTCCGACGGGTTCCACATCTATGTAGGAAAGAATAATTTCCAGAATGAGGAGCTGACCTTCCAGTTTGCAAACGGCGGAGACTGGTGGTTTCACGCCAAAGGAATTCCCGGCTCCCATGTGATCGTAAAGACCGAGGGAAAAGAGCTGCCGGACCGGGTCTATGAGGAAGCCGGCCAGCTGGCCGCGTATTATTCCAGCGCAAGGGACGCGGATAAAGTGGAGGTGGACTATATCCAGAAGAAACAGGTGAAAAAGCCTGCGGCCGGAAAGCCCGGCTTTGTGATCTACCACACCAACTATTCCCTGATGGCGGTCCCCACGTTAAAAGGGCTGACGCCGGTGGAATAGCCCGAAAGGGCAGGCCCTACAGTTTATATTCGATTTGCAGGGTCTGCCCCGTCACCACAACCCGCTCAATTACCTGGTCCACGACGGCTCTTTTTTCCATCGGAGTCATCACATGCCAGACTTCTTTCAGGCTGGAGATCCGGTCTAAGGTCTTTTTTCGTCGTTTCGACAGAGCCTTCCGGTTTTTCTCCAGCTCCAGTTTTTCCCGGATCGCCGCCGTCTCCTTTTTCTGCTCGGCCACGGTTTCCCGAAGCGCCTCGTCTTCCCCTTCACTGTACAGGGAATACAGGCGTTTTAATTTTTTCTCCGCCCGCAGGAGCTGCTGTTCCAGCAGTTCCAGTACGCCTCTTTCCGCCTCCGAGCCGGGATCCAGCGTTTTTTCTGCGCTGAATCGAAACAGATCCTCGGCCACAGCGTCTTCCACCTCGTCGGCCCAGACATATTCCTGCGTGCAGTCCGGATCCCGGATCAGATACGGTTTGCTCCCCTGACGGGAATAGCAGACCAGCTTATGGCCTTTCTTTCCCCATTTCTGGTAGCGCATCTTTGCCCCGCAGCGCCCGCAGTAGACCAGCCCGGTCAGCAAATTCACTTCGCTGTGAAGATTTTTTCCCGACCGCTCCTCCATGGCAAGCATGGTCTCCTCGTAGACTTCCCGGCTGATCAGCGGTTCATGCCGCCCCGGATATTCTTCCCCTTGGTACACGATAACTCCGATGTTGGTCTTACGCTTTAAGATCTGAATCACCAGCCGGTCATATTTAAGCCCCATCATATCCGCAATATTCTGCGGTGAATACCCTTCCAGATACAGCCGGTACATCTCCCGCACCCGGTCTGCGTCGGCGTTCGGGACCAGAATTCCCTGGGCTTCGTCGTAGTCGTACCCGAAAGGAATTTTGCCTCCGCCCATCCAGTAACCGGCCCGCACTCTCTCCCGCATCCCCATGCGGGTCCTCTCCCGGATGTTCTCCCGCTCCAACTGGGCAAAGGCCGACAGAATCCCCAGCATCAGCCGCCCCATCGGCGTCCCGGTATCCATGCTTTCATTTAATGAGACAAACGCCACTTGGTGGGGATTCAGCACATCCTCGATCAGATAGAGCGTATCTTTTTGACTTCGGGACAGGCGGTCTAACTTATAGACCACCACATGGCTGAGCCGTCCGCTTTCCGCATCCTCAATCATGCGCTGCATTTCCGGACGGTTTAGATTGCTGCCGGTGAACCCGCCGTCGATATAATATTCATAATTAGAAATCTGCTTGGAAATACAGTAGGCTGTCAGCGCTTCTTTCTGCGCGTCGATGGAATAGCCTTCCTCCCGCTGGGCGTCAGTAGATACCCGGATATAGATCGCGGCTTTCTTTCGCTGCTCCATCCTGCTCCGCCTCCTGATTTACCCGCATCATCACCCGCTGAAGCAGCCGGTCGATCTGGGGGTTCTCCGTCAGAGACACTTGACGCATCCGCTCTTCGGGAAGAGGTTCACCCTCCCGCGTTCTGGACGTTACAATCATAATCCGCCTCCTGTTCGTACCTGGAGTATGGACAAATTCGGGGGAAGATATACGGCGGGTTACCCTTTGATATGATACTCCTGCAAAAGAAAAATGGAGCTGCTGCAAGAGTTTTTCTTTTGCAGCAGCTCTGTCCCTTTACTTTCTGATCACATATCCGTCTTTTCTCGTCTTCGGCTCAGGCAGCTCCTGATCCGGATAGCCCAGCGCACAGGCTCCGACGCCTCGGAAGTTCTCCGGCAGGCCCCACTCGGCGAGGAGTGCTTTGCCCTCCGGGCTGTCGAACATCTCCAATTCCCGGTTGATCCAGCAGGACCCCAGCCCAGCGGCATAGGCAGCATTCATCAAGTTAGCCAGCACACAGCTGCAATCCTGAATAAAGTTCGGGTGCGTCCCGTCGGCCAAAACCAAAATAATCGTCGGCGCGCCGTAATACGGATCTGAATTGCTTCCCGCCACCTTCCGGTTCATCTCGGAGATCTTCTGTCTTAACGCAGGATCCTGGACCACCACCATCACCGGGTCCTGGCGTCCCATGGCCGTGGGCGCGTAGGTTCCCGCCTCCAGCACCGCGTTCAGCAGTTCTTCGGAGACCTGCTCCGGCTTATACTTCCGGATGCTCCGTCTCGCTTTCAATGCCTCCAAAACGTCTTTTTTCATGACAGCTTCGCCTCCTTACTTTTTTCTTTGCCCAACAGATAGGTGATAAACTGGGTTGCGGTCCGGCCTGACATCCCGCCGTGCTGCAGCTCCCAGATATTTGCCTCATGGAACAGCTCCTCCTCGCTGAGCGAAAGGTCGCTCCGGGCCGCCAGGGTCTTTACGATGTGCTGGAACTGTTTCTTATCCGGCATCCCGTAATAGATCGTCACGCCGAACCGGTAAGCCAGGGAAAGCTTCTCTTGCACCGTATCCGAACTGTGCAGCTCATCATCCGCCTCCCGCTTGTCGGTAAAGCGTTCCCGGATCAGGTGGCGCCGGTTGGAGGTGGCATAGATCAGGACATTTTCCGGCCGCCGCTCCAAGCCGCCTTCGATCACCGCCTTCAAATACTTATATTCAACCTCAAAATCTTCAAAGGACAGATCGTCCATATAGATGATAAACTTGTAATTCCGATTTTTAATCTGAGCGATCACCGAAGTCAGATCCTGGAACTGATGTTTGTAGATTTCAATCATTCTCAGCCCTTGATCATAATACTCGTTCAGAATCGCTTTGATGCTGGAAGATTTCCCCGTTCCGGCGTCGCCGAACAGCAGGCAATTGTTGGCCTTTTTGCCCGCAACAAAAGCTTCGGTGTTCTCGATCAGCCTTTTCTTCTGTAATTCGTAGCCTACCAGATCAGAAAGGCGCACATGTTCCGTCTTGGTGATCGGCAGGATATGTGCCTGACCGCCCTCCACATGCTCTACTTTAAACGCTTTGTGAAGACCATACTTGCCGACGCCAAATTCTTTGTAGAACTGGGTCACACAGTCCAGGAACTCATCCGGGCTCTTCGTGTTCGCCAGATGAATGCTGAGCTCTTCGATCCGGTCCCGGATCCTGGCGTTAAATACCTTGCTGATACCGGTGGCGCTGCGGTAATTTTTCAGCACCCCGAACTCCTGCGTGCCGAGCTCCCGGTCCAATTCCGCTAAATCATAGGCAAACAATGCCTGGAAAATCCGGAAATCATGGAGCGCCAGCGTATTGATGCTCCCTTCCACTTTTCCCCGGATCTCGCAGGTGGTGCTGAACGCGTTCTCATGGTTGGCCAGAATGTAGGCGAGGAAATTGTGCCAGACATTTCCCTCAAACCCATGGGTGTTGGCCATCTCCACCAGGCCGTTCAGCGTTGGATAAAGATTGTCCGTGCTGCCGCCGTCCATCAGCTCCCGCATCCCGTCAAAAATATCCTGATGCTCAAAATCCCGATATAAAATCATTTCCTTGGCAATTCTTGATTCCCCTAACAATTTCCTAAAATCCGGCATGACACCGTCTCCTCCTTTAATCCTTTCACTGCATTCTGCACGCCGGAATCCTTCAGGTTTCCTTCCACATCCACAAAGAAACGGTACTCCCAGCTCCGTCCCGGAATCGGACGGGATTCAATCTGCGTCAGGTTTAGGCCGTTGTAGGCAAAATGAGACAAAAGCCGGTACAGCGTGCCAGTCTCATGACGGCATTCCAGGCACAGGCAAAGCTTATCCGCGGTTTCCAGATAAATCTTCTGTTTGGTCACAATCACAAAGCGGGTTGTGTTGGTTTTATTGTGGTTGATGGACGGCGCCAACACTTTCAGGCCGTACAATTCTGCCGCCGTCTCGCTGGCCACGGCCGCCGCACCTTTCTCCCCCTTCTCCGCAACCATCTTGGCGCTGGCCGCCGTATTGCCTTCCGGCACCTGCTGCCATTCCGGGTGCTTCCCCAGATACTGGCTGCACTGCTGCAGCGCCTGGGGATGAGAATGAACCTGCCGGATATCCGATAGCTCTGCTTCCGGAAGCCCCAGCAGGCAGTGGGAGATCGAAAGGCTCATCTCCGCCACCACGCAGATGTCATAGTTCATCAGAAGATCAAAGACATCCGTCACCGCTCCGGCCGAAGAATTCTCAATGGGAAGCACGCCGTAGTCCGCCTTCCCTTCCTCCACGGCCTTCATGACCAGCGCATGGTTCGGGCAGGAAAATTTCTCTGCTTCCGGCCCGAAAAACTGCATCGTGGCTTCATAGCCATAAGCCCCTTCCACTCCGGCGTAGGCGACGCTCTTTCCTTCCACCGACAGTTCCCGCACCATAGAAAACCCGGTAGGTTCCTCTTTCCCGTTCTCCACAAGGAGCTGATATTGGCGTTTCCTGCTGATCGCCATCATATGGGAGAGAACCTCCTGCATCCCTTGGCTGTCAAATTCTCCCTGCAAAAGTGTTCCGATCCGCTCGATTTTTTGCTGCTCCCTAACCGGATCAAAGACCGCCTTCCCGGTTTCTATTTTAAATTCCGCCACATCCTGGCACAATTTCATCCGCCGCTCAAATAGCTGCGCAATCTTTTGATCGATCTCATCAATTTCATCTCGAATTTTCAGTAAATCCACGGCATTCCTCTCCTGTCACAAACATTGGTTTGTTTAGTATATCACAGGGAAAAAGCCGTGTCTATACCAGAATCTGGCACATTTTCATGGCCTTCAGGGCATTTTCATGGCTTTCCGGCGTGACCCCAGCGCAGCAGGAGGCATCCACCCGAATCGGAACCTCCGGCAGCGCGGCTTTTAATAACAGCGCATTGGAAATCACGCAGATATCCGTGCAGAGTCCGACCAGCTCAATCTCCTCGTACTGCCCTTTTCCGGCCAGATGCGCCAGGGAAATGCTGCCGAATGCCGGCTTTTCCAGTTTCACACAGCCTTCCGCCAGCGGCCGGAGTTCCGGAACCAGCCGCCATCCTTCGGTGCCGCGGATGCAGTGGGGAACCGGAAGGTTTTTCCCCTCCTGCGTCTCCATATAGTCCTCTCCATGGGTGTCCAGAGTAAAGATCACCTCCGCTCCCTCCCTTTTTGCCGCTTCGATTTTTTCTTTGACCTTGCCAACGATTCCGCAGGCTTCCGGCGTTCCCAGCGCTCCATTCACAAAATCCACCTGCATATCTACAACGACCAATAATTTTTTCATGGCTGCATCCTTTCCCCTATTCGGCCTTTCTTTGTTTTCCGGTATTTTCCTTGTATTTCAGCGTGCGCAAAGGGGACCGCACGGGCTTTTCGCTCCGGGTTCGGTCCCCCTAATCCTCTTACAGCATATCCCGCAAAACCGGATCCAAAATATCGATCATATGGTCCACATCCTGTTCCGTAATGATCAGCGGCGGTACAAAACGCAGGATATTGCTTCCCGCATTGATCAAAATCAAACCGCGTTTCTGGGATTCCACAATGATCTCCCCTACCGGAACGGAAAACTCCAGGCCATGAATCAGGCCGACTCCGCGGTGGGCCGTGATCTTCTCATACTTTTCAGCCAGCTCTGTCAATTTCTGGCCCAGGTAAGCTCCGACCTTCCGGACATTTTCCAGAATATTCATGGACTGGTAGAGGTCCAGGACCTTGCTGGCAGCGGCTCCTACCAGGGGATTCCCTCCGTAAGTGGTTCCGTGATCCCCCGGTTTCAGGGCGGAAGCCTTCTCATTGCAGAGGAACGCGCCGACCGGCACCCCACAGCCAAGGGCTTTGGCCACAGTCATCACATCCGGCAGAACGCCGTAGTGCTGGCAGGCGAACATGGTACCGGTCCGGCCCATGCCGCACTGGATTTCATCAAAAATCAGAATAATATCCTTCTCATCGCAGAGCGCGCGCAGTCCCTTTAAGAACTCCTCCGTGGCAGGGTAAATGCCGCCTTCGCCCTGGACCGGCTCCACAATAATGGCGCAGGTCTTCTCGCTGACCTGGGCCTTCACGCTTTCCAGGTCATTGAAATCCGCAAAACGGATCCCGGAGATCAAAGGTTTAAACGGATCCTGATAATGGGCGTTTCCGGTCACGGACAGGGCGCCCAGGCTGCGGCCATGGAACGAATGATTCATGGCGATGATCTCATGGCCGTTATACCCGTCCCGGTCATAGGCATAGCGCAAAGCCGTTTTCAGCGCGCCTTCCACTGCTTCCGTTCCGCTGTTGGCAAAGAACACCTTCGGCATACCGGATGCCTCTGACAGTTTCCTCGCTGCCTCCACGGTGGGTTCATTGTAAAAATAATTGGAGCTGTGGATCAGCCGGTCCACCTGGCTCTTGACGGCGTCATTGTATTCTTTATTATTGTAGCCAAGGGCAAACACCGCAATTCCCGCGCAGAAATCCAGATATTTGTTGCCTTCATTGTCGTATAAATATACACCGTCTCCGTGATCCAGCACCAGCGGATAGCGATTGTAGGTGTGGAGCAAATATTTTTCCCCTTGCTCCATAATTTCTTGTTTATTCATCTATTTCGTCTCCTCATCATTGATAATCACAGTGCCGATTCCTTGATTCGTAAAAAATTCCAGCAGCAGGCTGTGGGGCAGCCGTCCGTCCAAAATATGGACTCTGGCCACGCCGTCGCGCAATGCCGCGATACAGTTCTGGAGCTTCGGGATCATACCTCCGCTGGCCCCGCCGCTGGCGATAAATTCCTCCGCCTCGTGGACCTGCATGGAGTGTATAAAAGAGGTCTTATCGGAAAAATCCCGGTACACGCCCTCGGTGTCGGTCAAAAACGCCAGTTTGTTTGCATGCAGGGCCGAGGCCACGGCGCAGGCGGCATCATCGGCGTTGATATTGTAAGAATCATAATGATCATCGTATCCGATGGGGCAGATGATTGGAAGGAAATCCTTCTCCAAAAGATCCATGAGAATCTTCGGATTTACCTCAGTGATTTCTCCGACAAACCCGATGTCCTCGCCGCCGGAATAGCGCTTTTTCACTTTCAAAAGTCCTCCGTCCTTGCCGCTGATGCCCACTGCGTGGACGCCGAGGGACTCGACTTTCTGGACCAGGCCCTTATTGACGCGGTTCAACACCATCTCCGCAATCTCCATGGTCGCATCGTCGGTGACCCGCAGGCCGTTGACAAAACGGGGCTCCATGCCGGAGCGCTTCACCCACTTGCTGATATCCTTGCCGCCGCCGTGGACGATAACCGGCTTAAATCCGACCAGTTTCAGGAGAACGACGTCCTTGATCACATCCTCTTTTAAATGGTCGTCCAGCATAGCGCTGCCGCCGTACTTAACCACAACGATTTTGCGGTTAAATTTCTGGATATACGGAAGCGCTTCGACCAGCACCTCCGCCTTGTGCATAATGGATTGATCCATGCTTTCCTCCTTAACTGCGGTAATCCGCATTGATCGTCACATATTCGTGGGTCAAATCGCAGCCCCAGGCCGTCGCGCAGGCCTCCCCCGCCTTCAAATCAGCGATTGCCGTCACCGCAGGCTCCGACAGAATCTTTGTCGCAGTCTCCTCGCTGTAATCCGTGGCGGTTCCGTTTGCTACGATCTGCAGCTTTCCGGCAGCGCTCTCAAAATACAAGTCCACGGTTTCCGGGTCAAACGTCGCTCCGGAATACCCCATTGCGCAGAGAATCCGGCCCCAGTTGGCGTCGTGGCCGTAGATGGCCGCTTTGGTCAGATTCGAGGTGGCCACCGACTTGCTGAGAATCTTTGCCTGCTCTTTCGTCCCGGCGTGGATCACCTTGACTTCGAAAAGGGCGGTCGCGCCTTCCCCGTCGCCTGCTATCTTTTTGCAGAGTTCTTCCATCACAAAATGGAACGCCTCATAAAATGCCTGATATTCCTCCCCTTCCGCCGCAATCTCCGGGCAGCCGGAAGCGCCGTTTGCCAGCACCAAAACCGTATCGTTGGTGGAAGTATCCCCATCCACGGAAATCATATTAAAGGTATCTTCCACATCCGTGCTCAGCGCCTTTTGCAGCATTTCCTTCGTGATCGCCGCGTCGGTGGTCAGGAAGCAGAGCATGGTACACATGTCAGGATGAATCATGCCGGATCCCTTGCACATACCCGCAACGGTCACTGTTTTCCCCCCGATTACCGTCTGCACCGCCACTTCTTTCGGAACCGTATCGGTGGTCATGATGGCCTCTGCGGCCAGATGAGCAGCCTCGCGGCTGTCCGCCAATTTTCCTTTAAGAATTCCGATCCCCGGCAGCAGCTTGTCCATCGGAAGCTGCGGGCCGATCACGCCGGTAGAGGCTACCAGCACGCCTTCCGCCGCGATGTCAAACACCTTCGCCGTTTCTTCCGCGGTCTCGGCGCAGCGCTTCATGCCCTCTTCTCCGGTACAGGCGTTGGCAATGCCGCTGTTGACAATCACTGCCTGGCATTTCTTCTTGCTGTCCACCACTTTTTTATCCCATTTCACCGGGGCTGCTTTCACCAAATTTCTGGTAAACACTCCTGCTGCTTCACAGGGGATCTCGCTGTATATGACAGCCATATCCTTTTTTTCCTTCTTGATACCGGCCGGCACGCCGGCGGCATAAAATCCCTTTGGGGCGGTCACTCCGCCGTCGATTTGATTCATCCCACTTCTTCTCCTTTTATTTATGAAGCATTTTCCGTTCTTTGCTCTTTCCGCAAGACAGCTTTACGGGAACATCGGAAGCTGAGTCAGCCCCAGGTTCTCCGGCAGGCCGAACATCAGGTTCATGTTCTGGACCGCCTGGCCGGCGGCTCCCTTCACCACATTGTCCAGGGCTCCCATGGCGACGATGCGCTTGGTACGGCCGTCCAGCTGGAAGCCGATATCGACAAAATTGCTGCCTTCCACCCAACGGGTCTCGGCGCAGGCTCCGGGGCCCAGCAGACGGATAAAATATTCCTGCCCATAATATTTCTCATAGGCGGCCTGAATGTCCTCATTGGTCACATCCCCGGTCAGATTGGCGTAAGCAGTCACCAGAATTCCCCGGTTCATCGGAACCAGATGGGGCGTAAAGTTCAGAAGCACCGGTTTTCCGCAGGCATAGCTTAACTGCTCCTCAATCTCCGGCGTGTGGCGATGGATAGTCACCCCATAGGCCTTGATATTCTCATTGACTTCACAGTATAGATTCGCAACTTTAGCTCCGCGCCCGGCTCCGGACGTGCCGGACTTCGCGTCGATGATGATCGTGTTCGGGTCCGCCAGCCCCTCTTTGACCAGAGGATACAAGGTCAAAATGGAACAAGTGGTGTAGCACCCAGGATTCGCCAGGAGACGGGTGTTTTTGATCTGTTCCCGATTAATCTCACAGAGCCCGTAAACAGCTTCCGGCAGATACTGGGGGCTCTTGTGCTCCAATTTATACCATTTTTCATAAACCGCCACGTCCTTCAGACGAAAATCTGCGCTGAGGTCGATGATCTTGGTCTGAGACAGAATCTTATCGTTCATCATCGAGGCGCAAAACCCCTGAGGGGTCGCCGTGAAAATCACATCGGCCTCTGCGGCCAGCTCCTCCATGTTATCGTCCAGACATTTCTCGTCTACGATTCGGAACATGTTTCTATAAATAGAAGAAAACCGTTCTCCAATATAACTCCGGGAACCGCACCAGCAGACTTCCGTCTCCGGATGCTGCGTCAGCAGACGCACCAGCTCGGCTCCCGCATAACCCGTCGAACCGATAATTCCTGCTTTTATCATCTCATATCCTACCTTCCTTTTGCATATCCATAATAAATATGCGGTCATTATACATCTTTTTAAATTTTTATGCAAGTTTTTTTATAAAAATACTTGCAAAATTTTCCGGGCTGGTGTATACTTTCGGCAGACATCAAAGAGAAGCGAATTTCTGCATATTTATAAATAGCGGAAAATAGGAAAGGAAGGTCCCTCAACATGAAAGACAAAGTTATTTTAGCGTATTCCGGCGGTCTCGACACCACTGCCATCATTCCGTGGCTGAAAGAAAATTACGACTACGACGTCGTCTGCTGCTGCATCGACGTAGGCCAGGGCAATGAACTGGACGGCCTGGAGGAGCGCGCGAAGCTCTCCGGCGCTTCCAAGCTTTACATATTGGATGTAATCGATGAGTTCTGCGACGACTATGTGGTTCCCTGCGTCCAGGCCAATGCGGTTTATGAGAACAAATACCTGTTGGGTACCTCGATGGCCCGTCCGCTGATCGCCAAGAAGCTGGTAGAGATCGCCCGCAAAGAGGACGCGGTTGCCATCTGCCACGGCGCTACCGGAAAAGGCAACGACCAGGTTCGTTTCGAACTGGGCATCAAGGCCTTGGCCCCGGATCTGAAAATCATTGCTCCCTGGCGCTGCAATGAAACCTGGAATATGCAGTCCCGTGAGGACGAAATCGCCTACTGCGAAGCCCACGGTATTCACCTTCCTTTCTCCGCTGACAACAGCTACAGCCGCGACCGCAACCTGTGGCACATCAGCCATGAGGGCCTGGAACTGGAGGACCCGGCCAATGAGCCCAACTATGATCACCTGCTGGTGCTGGGCGTAACGCCGGAAAAAGCGCCGGAAGAAGGCGAGTACGTGACGATGACCTTTGAAAAGGGCGTACCCACCAGTCTGAACGGCCAGGAGATGAAGGTTTCCGAGATCATCACCAAGCTAAACGAACTGGGCGGCAAACACGGCATCGGCATTGTCGATATCGTGGAAAACCGTGTGGTGGGAATGAAATCCCGCGGCGTCTATGAGACCCCCGGCGGAACGATTCTGATGGAAGCTCATCAGCAGCTGGAAGAGCTGGTTTTGGACCGCGCCACCTACGAAGTGAAAAAGGATCTGGGCAACAAGTTTGCACAGGTGGTCTACGAGGGCAAGTGGTTCACTCCTCTGCGCGAGGCCCTGCAGGCTTTCATCGAAAAAACCCAGGAAGATGTGACCGGCGAGGTTAAATTCAAACTGTACAAAGGAAATATTATCAAGGCCGGCACCAAGGCTCCTTTCTCTTTGTACAGCGAAACCCTGGCTTCCTTCACCACCGGCGAGCTCTATGACCACCACGACGCCGAAGGCTTCATCAACCTGTTCGGCCTGCCGCTCAAGGTGCGCGCGATGAAGAAGGCGGAGCTGGAACAGAAATAATTCGTTTTTGATAAAATAACTTGCTTTCCATCATATTGATCCAACCAAAAGCCGCACAGCAATTTACCCTGTGCGGCTTTTGGTTATCTTTTTGGCCCCTCGCGAAGCCATCGAAATTGATTTGAGGTAACCTGGAATTTTTTCACCTGCTCTTGAAATAGTATAACACGATTTCATCCTTCGTTCAATCCAGTTCCCTTTTTCTTCACTTTTCTCCGCATGTCCTCACTTTTCTTCACTTTTTTTCTTTCTCCGCCGGAAAAGAATCGCTGTCAATATCATTCCGGCGGATGCTCCCGCTGTGGCTGGAAGAAGCATGGAATGAGCCTGCTCCGGCTGGTAGGAAGCCCTTACGGTGTAGCTGAGAAGAGATCCCGCCTCCCTTTCCACCTCCGCCTCATAGAGCGCCACGACAACATTTCCCAACACGTCGTCCAAAGGCACTTCCCCGGCATAATAGACCTGGTAGGAGGCGACATAGCGGGAGCCGGAAAGATTGATATCCCGCACTGGTATTCCGTCCCGGAGGTAGGCCGGTCCCGCCCAGTTCATGGTCTCAATCCGGTAAAGATTCGGGTCCAGCCCCAGCACATGCAGGACCTCCGTCTCATGTCCGGATAACCCCGGCTCCTCTCCTCCCAGCGTCACCACCTCATCTCCCAGCCGATACTCCAAAGCATCGACCGGTTCCGCGGTCAAAATGGTCTGAAAATCATCTTGCCACTGCCATTGTTCCTCGGTCCGGACAAGAGGAAGGGTTACTGTTCTTCTCTCCCCGGTATCCACGTCCTCGATCTCAAATTCGGCGCTTTCGGGGATCTCCGGCTTCGTGGTTCTCTCCGAATAGGTAACCCAGCCCTCGGCTTTTTGCGTACGCCCGGAAATCCTGGAATTTTCTGTCCTGGTCTCCGTCAAATGATAGGACATCCCATCTTTCCATATGGTTTCTTCCGGCGCCCACTCCTCCCCCGGCAAAAGCAAGTCCGAGGTCCGTATTTCCATCCTCTTCTCCGTCTCCTTGACGGGAGTCCCTTCCGACGTCTCAATCTCGGTACGGATCAACTGGTAACGTGTCCCTTCTACCTCCCGGAAGGTCGGAAATACATACCGATCCGCAGCCGATAAGCTTTGGCATTCCACCGTATCCACCCAAACCGGTTCATCTGCCTCTCCATAAATGGGGAGAGGAAGGGCAGCGAGTCCCGCCGCCAAACCCAATGTCAGGACTTTCCATTTACTTCCCCTCATGTTTCCTCCTTCTCTTGATCCTCCAGACAGTCCCCAAAAACATGCCGGCAAGGGCAGCCAAACCAATCCAGGGCGCAAGAGAAACCGAATCTCCGGTTTTCACATTTCGGGATTCCTTTCCATTTTCATAGTTTCCCGTAATGGTCCCGCGGGCCCGGTTTTTCATGACCACCTTCTGCCATTCCCCGGTTTCCTCTAAAGTAAAAGAAATGTCCTCCGCCAGCGAGTATCCGTCGGGCGCTTTTGATTCGTGAAGGACATAGTTCCCCGGTTCGAGGAATTCTAAAATAGCCGGTCTGTCGCCGCTGACCCACTCGTACAAAACCTGGCCATTCTCCTCCAGCAGCTGAAGGCTGGCTCCGGGCAGAAAGGACCCATCTGCTTCCTGAATCTTGCTGATTTCCAGTTTGGTGTAGTCATTGGGGAGTTCGACTTGCTGCAGCTCGCCGGTGTCCCTCACCGAAAAAGCCAGGTCTGCCGCTCTCAGGTATCCTGCCGGAGCAAATACCTCGACCAAAAGATAGGTTCCGGCGGGCAGACGGGTAAACTGCTCCGGAGACTCCCCGCTCTCCCACTCCCGGACCACTTCTCCCTGGGAATCCACAAGCTGCAAAACCGCGCCGGGCAGATATTTCCCGGTCAGCCGGTCCAGCTTACTGACCTCTACCTTTGTAAAGTCATTGCCAAGCTCCAATTTCTGCACGTCCCCGGTCTCTTCCACGGTAAAAGGTAGGTCGTCCGCCTTCACATAGCCGGCCGGGGCGGAGATTTCTCTGAGGATATACGTTCCTACCGGCAGACGGTCGAACCGCTTCGGGCCGTCTCCGCTCGTCCACTCATATAGAATATTTCCGGAATGGTCCAGGATCTGCATTTCCGCTCCCGTAAGATAATTTCCGGTCTCCTGGTCCAGCTTATCCACCTCAACCTTTGTCGAATCCTCCTGCAAATTGATTTCCTGCGCCTCCTCCGCCTCTTCCACACGGAAGTTCAAATCTTCCGCCCGGACATACCCCTGCCCTTTTGGAGCCTCGATCTCCCTCAGGATGTAATCTCCGGCCGGTATGCCATGGATTCGATGCGGCTCTTCCTCGGTGACCCATTCGTCGATCACCTTTCCCTGGGCATCTAAAACTTGAAGGCGCGCTCCGGAAACCGGCCCCTGGGTAATCAGATCGGTTTTTAATATATCCACCTTCAAAGCAGGATCGGACACCTGAACCGAGATGATCGGATCCCCGGCCTCATCCAGCTCAGCCTCGGAATGGGAAACGGCAAACTCCACTTCTGTATCGTTGATTCGGTAACCGGGCGGTGCTTTTATCTCAGTCACCGTATAGGTCCCAGATACATTCATCAGCGGCGTAGTGACCGTCCCGGTTTCATCGGTGACAAAGGTATCGATGAAACGGTCTCCTACCTTTTGTTTCACCAGGGCTCCATCCTGATCCCGGATTTGGAACGCCGCGCCGGCAAGGGGCACCACTTCCCCTGTATCCTGGTCAGTCTTAATGATTTTAATATAGGCTTGAAAAGGGGTGTCGTTGAGAATGATAGAAATGGGTTCCGACGGCCTGTGCTCCCGGACCTCCACCAGGAAATCCCGTACCGGGGCGTGTTCCGGCGGCACTTTGGTCTCCCTGACCAGATAGACGCCGTAGGGAAGCTCTTTTGTCACGGCAGTCCCCTCGGAGTTGGTTGCGGCAATGTCAAACGTCCGGGCCTTTTCCCATCCTTCCGCATCCGCTTCCCGCTTTAGCTTAAACGTAAACTCTGCCCCGGCCAAAGGGGAAACCTCCCCGGCTGTTCCGTCGCTGGATATTTTTAAAAGACGGACCCGGCTTTTTTTGACTGCTTCTTTTACCGTCAATTCCCGGAGTATCAGCGGTTTCGTCTGGTCTTCGCTGGACAACTCGACTTCATACTCAGCGCTGCTGTACTGATAGCCTTCCGGACTTTCTATTTCTTTCACAAAATAAGAACCCGGATAGAGGTCTGTAAATTCCGCGCCTCCGTGTTCAATCGTGCCCGTCTTTACCAGTTCCCCCGCTTGATAAAGAAGCCCCGCGCGGTCCGGACGGGGAATATCGGCTCTGGCGTACAATCCATAGACCGCGCCCTCCAAGGTCGCATCCCCCTGGGGCGTGCCGCCGGTCTCTTCGTCCACCTTTTTCAGACGGATGCTTCCTTTGACCGGCATGTTTTCCAGAGAGTAGGAAAAACTCTGGCCGTCGCGGGTCAGGACAAATTCCTGTGTCCATCCGCTGTTTACATAACCGTCCGGAGCCTTCTCCTCCCGGATCTGGAATTTCCCCTGATTCAAAGACGTATAAGCCAGATTTTCCGCGCGATAGACGCCGTTTCCCTGATCCAAAAGAGTTCCAGCCGGAACATAGGCGTGCCCATTCCACTCCTCGACAGAAAAGACGGCTCCTTTGATCTGATTTCCGGATTCTGCGTCCGTTTTAACCACTTGAACCGATGCGCGCCAGGGCGCGTTGGTCACGGTGTAGGCAAATGTCTGACCGTCCTTTGTCAAAGTCAGCTCCTGCTTCCAGCCACTGTTTACATGCCCGGCGGGCGCGGCCACCTCCACGATCCGGTATTTTCCTTGATTCGCCGGTCGGTAAAAAATTTCTCCTGTAGAGTAGATTCCGCCGCTTTGCTCCTCCAATCGGGAGTGAAAGACATATTTGCCGCCATCCCACTCTTCCAGATCAAACGCCGCGCCGGATAAAGGAGTGTTCTCCTCAGAACACTTTGTCACGGAAACACGGCCGGACCACTCCGCATTTGCCGCGGTGATATATGGGATTTGTTCCAGAGAACCGTATGTCAAGGAAACCGGGTAGACAGTGGAATTTAGAACCGTTCCCTTGGGAGCGGTCTTTTCCTTTAAATAGTAGGTCCCCTCCTTCCCGGAGAATACGGCGCTTCCTTTTCCGTCTGCTCCTGTGGTCACTTCGGCCACCCGGCTGCTGCATCCAGAGTCAGAGTACACCCCGTATACAGCGCCGGCATAAGATTTCCCGGACTGTACTCCCACTTTGTATACGCCTACGGCAAGCTCGCCCGGCACAGGCTGAAATGTCGAGAAATCATAGGTAAACATATCCTGATTTGCAGCATTTCCGGAGCTATAGGCGGCGATCTCCACCGTATAGCTCTGGTCCATTCCGGCTTCCAGAAAATCTTCCGCCATCTGATAAGTATTGTCCGCCCAGGTCTGATTCTCACTTCCCCATGAGATGTAAGTGCGTCGGACACAGTCCGCGCATTCCAGAGAGGTCAGACCTTTCACAGCCGCCCAGACCCAGATCTGCATCAAGAGATATTGGCCGCTATCCGCCGTCATATTTTCCAGGCCGGGGGCTCCCCATTCTTTATCCCCATAGATACAGTTCTCCAGATAAAGGGAAAACATCAGGCCCTGCCGGATTACCTCCCGCTGATCATCCGGTATTTTCTCTCCAAGATCCATCTTTTCATAAATCGAGCCGGAGGGACTGTGCTTTCCATAGTCCATGCAAAAAGCCAGCTCTCCGTCCAGGGTCATCAGGTAAAGCGGACCATGGACCGAATCGTAGATATCCATCTCAAATTGCTGAAACTGCCCGCTTCGCTTGGCGTGGAGAACGCAGCTGTCCGCAAAGGCATTTGCCGGTTCCGGGATGGTAAATAAGCCAAGGATCAGAAGGCAGGCCAAAAAGCATGCCATCCGCTTCTTCCATATATTCATAAACTCCTCCTTCTGCTTTAATATCCAAGCGCCGTCAAAACTTCGTTCATGTCACGGTAGCCCTCCGCATAGAAGGCCTCCAGTTCGTCTACCGTCAGATCCCGGAATACGGTTCCTGCAAAGAATTGATCCACACTCCATTCTTCCAGGGAGGGATCCCTGCTCATCATAAGGATGTTGTCCAGCGTCTCATTTTGGAAGAAAACGCCCACCGTATCCTCCAGTCCAGGATTCGTGTAGAGCCCCTGCTGAACGCCATTTTCATACCAGGAAACCGCCATTTCCTCCGGCAAGGAATCAGGTTCCTCTTTTGCGTAAACCAAGGTCCCAAACAGTAAAATTCCCGCCATACCTGCCAACACTGCTTTTCCGTAAATTCTCATTGTTTTTCCTTTCTGTTCGTTCCCCTTGCTTGATCAGTTTCCCAGAACCAAAACCCAATAGGAGCCCCGCTCCGTCACATATTTCGCACAGCCCATGGTCCGGTACCCCTTGGCCGTCAGATTTTCCAAATGCTCGGAACTGTTGACCCAGCCCTGAAATATTTTCTCTGCACCGGCCGACTTACTGGAACTGTAGGCCAGGTTTTCCCCGCCTTGATGCCCTTCGTGGCTGTAATTCCGGCTGATCTCCTCTGCACGGCGAAGAGCCAGCGCCTCCATCTGATCCGAGGATGCAAACGGGGGAAGCCCCTTGTTCTCCCTCAATTGGTTAACCAGAGTTCTCATCTCCGGGACGGATTCCGGCTGAAAAATTCTCACATTGGGAAGATCGCCGCCAGACCGGCTCCGGGATCCGGCGCTAACGCCGTATTTTTGGCATAGCCGTCTAAATTCTTCACTCCCGGCAAAGGAGCCGATCAATTCGGCCGGCGTCATCCGTCCAGATCTCACGGCCTCAATCCAATCTCTTTTTCCTTCCGGATCCGAATTTCGCCCTAGCAGCGCCCGGTAGAGCAGCTCCACATAATCGTCCAAATCCGTTTTCCGCCTCCGAAATTCTTCGCTCAGGAAAAATCCTTCGGCGGCCTCCGATCCGGTCCCTCCTTGTTCCAGCAAAAAAGAAGTCCAATTGTTCAAGCCTTCGGCTTCCCCGTCTCTTCGAAGCACCAATCGGTACATGCGCTGGACAAATGCCGTTACCTCTCTGTTTTGATCGCGGATTTCCGGCGACGTGTAAGAACCTGGGTCTACTCTGTATCGGGAACAAAGACTCCTGAATTCCTGAGAGTTTGTAAAACCGCTCAGCACCAAATGGCGGCTGCTCCCGGCTTCCATACAGTCCAGCCAAAATTCTTTTCCCCCGCGGTCCGGCTCACGGCCCAGCACGGCGCGGTACAAGTCATCCACGTATTGCCCATCCTCCTGGTCCATATCCTGATACTCTCTAGACAAAAAGAAACCGGCCGCCACATCCGCTCCCGCAGCTTCCCCGGACTCCAAACGGGCCTGCCAAAAAAACAAACCTCCGGCATCCGCTTCCCGTCCCAGACAAGTCCGGTACAGCCGGGACACAAACGCCGCCGTATCCTCCCCAGGCGGCTCTGCTTCCGGCCGCAAAAAGCATTGCGCCGCATTTCTGATTTCCGGCGGTCTTGGGATCAAAAAAGCCATTCCTTCGACTGGCGCGGCAAAGACCAAACAAAACGCTGCCAGGGCCAGTCCCCCGGCAATTTCAAACCATCGTTTCATCATAATACCTACCTTTCCTTTTTATCGGTTCTGTACTGACCCATAGATCGGGCGCTTACATGTAAACCACGAAGATTCGCCGGCGGAAGGCAAAAGGCCCCGCGCGGTGGTACATGGAATAACCATTTCTATTCCTGCGGGTATTTGACACTCCGGACGCCAAGCATTCGAATGATAAGAAATTCCGTTGGGATTGCCGCTCTCAACGATGAGGCGGGCATCACTATATGGACGGAGGGAATTTTGATTTCAAAGACATATTCCGAGATGATTGCAGATTAGACAGAGAGGGCTTTATCGGAAGTAAAAAATGTGATGGATTGTGCTCCAGATGAATATTGGAATAGAGAATTAGGAACGGCTTTTCTGCACGATAAAAAGAGGTAGAAGCCAAAAATGGAATATACTGAATGTAGCCAGAACCGACTAGAAAAACCTCAAGAAATAAGATAAGAAGCAATCGTCTTTTATTGAAACTAAAAGTGTTTTTGTGGAAATTATTATACCACCTACAATCGGTTTTGTCCACTGTTTTTTATAAGATTCATTTCAAAAAGCGCGAACCGCTCATTCATCGGTTCGCGCCCTCTCTCCCAGGGATGTTCCCTATGAAATTTTCTGCTTTGCTCCATCCAAGCCGGGGGCTGTCCCAGAAATGGTCCCTTTTGCAGAACATCAACATTTGTATCACTGCCAAACGGGATATCTTGCAAAAAAATTCAATTTCCAACAGCCTTTCATTTTTTGTGCCGGTCCAATAGAAGAAACACAAGCTGCAAAAAAGCCCAGGCCAAGAATGCTGAAAATCCTCCCGCTATGATCACGACATAGGGTTCTGCATTCGGTCCTGAATTTCTCCATATCTGGATCAGAAAAACGGCAATCACGATAATCGAAGTTAAGATTTTCTTCTTCATCCTCAATCCCTCCCTATTGCCATGCCGCCCGCAGAAACGCTGCAACCAGGCATCACTTCTTCATATGCTTCCCGGTCCGCCCATTTTTCACCATCAAGATTTCCGCCATGATCGAGACGGCGATCTCCTCCGGCGTCTCCCCACCGATATCCAGTCCAATCGGGCTGTAGACTGTCTCCAGTTCCTCCTCGGAAACGCCTTCGCCTTTCAGCCGGTCGTACACTCCCTGTACTTTTTTCCGGCTCCCGATCATTCCCACGTAAGCGCTGTTTTTTTTCAAAACCGCTTTTAAAGCCTCCGCATCATGGTGGTGCCCGAAGGTCACGATCACATAGAAGGCGCCATCCGGCAGATCCATACCGTCAAGATCCTTCTCAAAATCTTTCACCGGCACGAACACATCCGCAAGCTCCACTTTATCCCGAATCAGCTCCGGATCCCGGTTGTCCAGCAGCATGGTCCGGAAACCAATGGTCTTGGCCACGGGAAGCAGCGCGCCGCCTACATGCCCGGCGCCGCAGATCACCAAAAGCGGCTTGGCGGAAAAACTCTCGATCCAGACTGTCATATGTCCGCCGCAAGTCATTCCCGTCTCCGACGCCTCAGAGGTAAGATCATAGGTGCGCAGCGCATTCTTTCCGGTTTTCAAATAATCCGCCGCATCTTTTGCCGCCATCCGCTCTATGGCACCGCCGCCGACCGTGCCCTCGGTACTGCCGTCCTCATAGACCAGCATCTTCCCGCTGCTGCGGGGCGTCGAGCCGTCGGATTCCACAATCGTCACCACCGCATAACTCTTGCCGTTTTCCAGCGCCTCCATCTGCTTTTTCAGCAACATCTTTTCTTCCATTTTTACTCCTTCCTCAAGCCTTCCCCATCAGCCAGGCGCTTCCCTGGGGGACAATCTCTACATCGCCGTAGATCCCGGAAAGTTTTCCCCGGATCTCCTCTTCCGTGGCTCCCTGCATATGAATTTCCCCGCAAATCCTGCCGTCCCTCAACAACACCAGGCGGTCGCAGTAATTCATCGCAAAATTGGGATCGTGAAGCGTGATCAGTCCGGCCTTCTTTTCCTCATGGACCGTGTCCCGGATTTTCCCAAGAACCATATGGCGGTTGCAGAAGTCCAGGGCGCTGTCCGGCTCGTCCATCAGGAGCACCGGCGTGTCCTGCATCAATGTACGGGCCAAGATCACCAGCTGCTTTTGCCCCTGGCTTAAAATAGAGAATTCCTTATCCTTCCACTGAATTAGTCCCAGTTTTTCCAGAATCTGTACAGCCTGGGCCCTCTGTCCGGCCCCCGGAGACTCAAACAGATGCAGATAAGGATTGCACCCCATCAGCACCACCTCTAGCACCGTGATCCCATCGATCTCACTGCTGACCTGAGGGATAAAAGACATTTTCTTCGCCCTTTGATACTCATGGAGCCGCAGGCAATCTTCCTCCAGAATCCGGCACTCCCCGGAAATATGGGGGAGAAGCCCGCAGACCCCCCGCAGCAGCGTGGTTTTACCAGAACCATTTAAGCCAAGGAGAGCACAGAATTCTCCCTCCGCCAGCTCCAAATCCACTCCGTGCACCGTCTCTTTTTTTCCATGGGAGACCGAGAAATTTTTTAACTTTAACAGAGGTTTCACTGCCCGCCTCCTTTCTGCCGGCACATCAGGTAAAATAAAAACGGCACCGCCAAAAATGTGGTTAGAATACTGATTGGGATCTCGACGCTGCCCAGACTCCTCGCCAGGCAGTCCGCCGGAAGCAGAATCGCACCGCCGATCAATCCGGATAAAATCGTCAGAACCGCGCCGCCTTTTTTGATCATCAGCTTGGCAATATGGGGCACCACCAGGCCGATAAATGCGATCAGTCCTGTCACGCTGACCACGGAAGCCACCAGCAGGGTCGAAAGCAGCAGAACCGCCAGCCGCACCGGCCGGATCCGCACGCCCAGCATCCGGCACTCGTCCTCGCTCAACGCCATGAGCCCGATTTGCCTCCGCATTAAAAACAGTCCGATTAAGGAAATCAAAAATAAGGGAGCGACCACCAAAAGCTTCGAGCGGGTCACCTGGGCCAGGCTTCCCATGGTCCAAAATTCCATGGCCGCCAGCTCGTTCTGCGGATCGGCAAAAAATTTCAGGATCATGATAAATGCCTTTGACACCGAGGACATCACGATCCCCGCCAATACATAGGTGGAGGTCCGGCTCAGCCCGGTCAGCCTTACCAAAAGCATGACCAGAAGCACCACCACAATACCGCCTGCAAAAGCACCCACAGCCAAAGCCGCGGCTGATCCGCCCAAAAACAGAATCGCTGCGGCCGCCCCCAGATTGGCGCCTGCCGTCACACCGATGATATCCGGGGACGCCAGGGGATTTTTAAAGATGATCTGATAAATACTTCCGGCCACCCCCATCGCAATCCCGGCCATCAAGGCCAGGATTGTCCGGGGCAGGCGTAACGTATAGAATACGTTGTAGGCCATGGTGTCTTCCATTCCGCCGCGGAAAATACCCCAGATCTCAGAAAGAGAAATGGGGTATTGGCCTACGCAGATTGACACCAGAAACAGTACCGCAATCAATATCCCGGTTCCTGCAATCGCTATGTTCGGTGACAATCCCTTCCGCTGTTTCATCTTTTACTTTCCAATCAATTTTTCCGCGTCTATGGTAACTCCGTAAAACGTCTGATAAAACTCCGCCGCATCTCCTCGCATGGTTTCCATGGAATACAGATCCTCATGCAGAACCGCCATCATCCACAGATTGCCGAGAATTCCGGAAGGAACCGGAGAATCCCATTCTTCCAGCTCGGTTGGCATGTGATAAACCGCCTCATTTTTCACAGCCGTCACGCCGGCCAACTGCTCATCCTTTAAGATATCCTCCGCCATGTATTTCGCCGCACAGGGAATCACGATCACATCAGGATTCATCGCCAGGATTTGTTCGTAGGAGACCTCAACCCAATAATCGCCTTCCACATCCTTCGCCGCATTCACGCCTCCAGCAGTGTCGATCAGCGTCGCCTGGTACATGGCGGCCGGCGCAGTCGTCAGATAATCGGAGTTTCCGGCCATATAGACCACCGGCTTCTGGTCATCGGTTAAATTCGCAGTCAAACCTTTGATTTCATCCAGCTTCTGATTGTAATAGTTCTCCAAGGCAACGGCGTTTTCCTCTTTGCCGCAGGCCTTCGCAATCAGATGGAGCATCTCCACCAATTCCTCATGGCTCTCCGGGTTCACCTCGATCACCTGGATGCCAAGGCCCGTCAGTGTGTCCGCATTGCTCCAAAGCTTTTTCGGAAGCAGGATCAAATCAGGATTCAGAGCCGCCGCTGCCTCCAGATTGAATTCTTTCAAGGAGCCCACGGAGTTCAGCTCCATCAGCTCCGGCGCCGCCAGGGAGTACATCGGACGCTTGTCGGCGTTGTCCTCAACGCCGACCAGGTGGTCCGTCAGCCCCAGGGCAATCATCGCGTAAGAAGTGATATAATAGCAACTCACCACCGATTCCGCCGGCTTTTCCAGAGTAACCTGCCGTCCGCCCTGGTCGGTAAAAGAAATTGCTCCCTGTGCAGCCGTCGTGGCCGCCGCCGTTGTTTCAGGCGCTGCCGTGGTCTCAGCTGCTGTGGTCTCTGCCTTTGTGGCCGGTGCGGCCGTTGTCGCCGCTGCTGTCGTCGAACCTGTCCCGCTTCCGCAAGCAGTCAGCGAAAGCACCATGGCAATAGACAGCAAAACACTCATCCATCTTTTCATATTTATCCCCTTTTTCAGAATATGGCTGTTCAGCCTGCCAATATGAGTCGTTTATTATTCTATCATCAATATAATACATTGTCAAGAATACCAGACGTCTTCTGCTTTCTGATTCAAAAGACAAGAAAATCATCGCACAATCCTTAAAAATGAATTTCTTTTCCCCCTCCCTGTTTCCAGGCCACACTTACCAGTCCATATAGGAGCAGCGCCCCCAGCACCATTCCCAGCAGATACACCGCAATCCCTGCCGGCATCCCCCATGCCTGCTCCAAAGAGGAAATCACCGGCTGCGTGGACGGATAGTAGGGGGAAATATAAAACATATTGATTTCGCCCTTACCATGAAGCAGGATATTGAAGACTGTGGCAAGAATTACGGAGATTCCCCAGACCGGCAGGGCGCAGAGAAATTGGCGCGGAGACCGCTCTGGCACAGCAGTCCGGTGGAATCCGGCAAGACATCCAAGAAACACAAGAAAAATATGCCAGAGAAAGCCGTGCCAAGTCCAAAAGAGATACGGATGAAGCAGATCATTCGGTACGGCTAACGCCGCCAGCCCGCCCAACAAGTTAAAGCTCATCAAAAAGGTTAAGAAAGCTTCCCTCGCCGGTCCTCTCCTCAAAAAAGGGATCACCGGGCAAAAATAAAGCGGCAGGCTGCAAAGCTGAAAAGGAAAATACCACCAGGCATAGCCCTGGTGGTATACGACTTCATATAGAAAACACTGCTTTAAGATTTCAGCGGCGGCCAAAAGAAAGCCGATCCCGCCGGTCAGGCGCAAAAATGCCGTTTCCGAAAGACGGCGCAGCCGCCAGGCCGCAGTCACGGCCAGACAGACGCCAATCCCGGCTGCCAACAGATGAAACGCTCCATACACTTCCGGCTGCTCCATCGGAGCCGCCAGCCATTCCCATCCTGTCCCCATCTCCGCCTCCTGACTGTCACATTGCAGAGAGAATCTATGATGCAGAAAAAGTTACGATTTCTTGCGCATGGCGTCGCGCTTGCGCTGGGTCGGATCCAAAATCCGCTTCCGGATGCGCAGGCTCTTCGGCGTCACCTCCAACAGCTCGTCGGTGTCGATGAATTCCATGCACTGCTCCAGGCTCATGATTCGAGGCGGCGACAGTTTTAAAGCATCGTCGGAGCCCGACGCACGGGTATTGGTCAGCTGTTTCTTCTTGCAGACATTGACCTCGATGTCATCGGTCTTGGCGTTCTGCCCAACCACCATGCCCGCGTATACCCGGTCGCCGGGATTGACAAACAAAATCCCGCGGCCCTGGGCGTTGAACAAGCCGTAAGTGATGGCCTCTCCGGTCTCGAAAGCAACCAGGGAACCCTGGGTCCGGTACTGAATGTCGCCCTTGTAAGTGTCATAGCCGTCGAACAGCTGGTTCAAAATTCCGTTCCCCTTCGTGTCGGTCAAAAACTCATCCCGGTAGCCGATCAGACCGCGGGAAGGAATAGAAAACTCCAGCCGTGTCGTGCCGGTGCCGGACGGGGACATATTGATCAATTCGCCCTTACGGCCGCTCAGTTTCTCGATGACCGTGCCGGAAAACTCATCGGGAACATCGATATAGACCCGTTCCATGGGCTCCAGCTTGTGTCCGTTTTCATCTTCCTTGTATAATACCTCGGCTTTGCTGACCGCAAACTCATAGCCTTCCCGGCGCATATTCTCGATCAGAACAGACAAATGCAGCTCCCCGCGGCCGGAAATCTTAAAGCAGTCCGGACTGTCGGTCTCCTCGACCCGCAGGCTGACGTCGGTGTTCAATTCCCGGAACAAACGCTCCCGCAGATGGCGGGAAGTCACATACTTGCCCTCCTGCCCGGCAAAAGGGCTGTCGTTTACCATCACGTTCATCGCCAAGGTCGGTTCGGAAATCTTTTGAAACGGAATCGGCTGCGGGTTGTCCGGGGAACAGAGCGTATCGCCGATATGGATATCCGAGATGCCGGAGATCGCTACAATCGCGCCGATATTTGCTTCCTCCACCGCTACCTTTTCCAGGCCTTCAAACTCGTAAAGCTTGCTGACCTTTACTTTTTTGAACTTCTCCTTGTCGTGGGCGTTGACCAAAACGACTTCCTGATTCACCCGCAGCTTCCCGTTGTCCACTTTGCCGACGCCGATACGGCCCACATACTCGTTGTAATCAATCGTACTGATCAGAACCTGCGTATCCGCATCCGGATCTCCCTCCGGAGCCGGGATCGCTTCCATGATCGTCTCAAAAAGAGGGATCATGCTGACTTTCTCATCGTCCAGATCCCGGACCGCCCAGCCTGCCTTGGCGGAGGCGTAGACAAAGGGGCAGTCCAGCTGCCGGTCGCTGGCATCCAGCTCCATCAAAAGCTCCAGCACCTCATCCACCACCTCGTCGGGGCGTGCTTCCGGCCGGTCGACTTTATTGATACAGACGATCACATCTAAATCCAGCTCCAAAGCCTTTTTCAGCACAAACTTGGTCTGCGGCATAGGGCCTTCAAACGCGTCCACCACCAGCACAACGCCGTTCACCATCTTCAGTACGCGTTCCACCTCGCCGCCGAAGTCCGCATGGCCGGGCGTATCGATGATATTAATTTTCGTATCCTTATAATAAACTGCGGTATTTTTGGACAGGATCGTGATACCGCGCTCACGCTCGATATCGTTGGAGTCCATGACGCGCTCCACAACTTCCTGATTGGCACGGAACACGCCGCTTTGCTTCAACAGCCCATCCACCAGCGTGGTCTTGCCGTGGTCAACATGGGCGATGATGGCAATATTCCGAATGTCTTCTCTCTTCATCTTCATTTTCTATTGTTCTCCTTCAATCATATGCACATCCATCTGGGGATATGGGATGTGAATGCCGGCTTCGTCAAACGCCAGCTTAACCTGTTCCGTGGCCTCCCACTTCGCCGGTAGGTAATCCCCCGACGAAGACCAAATCCAGCCCGAAAGCTGTACCGCGCTGTCCCCCAACTGATCGACAAAGACGTTTACCGCAGAATCCGGGAGCCTGGTGGAAACCTGCTCCAGCACCTTTGTCATAACCTCTTTGGCCTTTTTCAAATCATCGTCATAGGATATGCCCACCGATACTTCCACCCGTCGTTTGCCCTGGGTGCTGTAATTGGTCAGGCTTGTATTGGCCAATGTTCCATTCGGGATCACCACGGTCTTCTCATCCGGGGTGACAAGGGTCGTGTAGCAGATACTGATGCTTTTGACCGTCCCGCAATTTTTCTTGGCGTCCTCTTCGATATAATCTCCGATTTTAAACGGCTTGGTGAGCAGAATCAAAACGCCGCCGGCGAAATTGCTGAGGCTGCCCTGGAAAGCCAATCCAATGGAAAGTCCTGCGGATCCAATGATCGCCACCAGGGACGCGGCTTCATAGCCGGCAAAATTGAGCATCGTAGAGATCAGCACCATATACAGGACTACCTGAGAAACATGGTAGGCCATAACCTGGATTGTTTTTTCCAGGCGGCTGCGCTCCATGGCTCTTTTTATCACACGAAGCAGCATATGGATGATGCGTTTTCCCACGAAGTAAATCAGAATCAGTCCCAGGATCTTCCATCCCAGGGAAATCAATTTCGGGGTGATGGTATCCAGCCAACTGACGATCTTGCTGACTTCTCCCGTTGCTTCCGGCATTTGGAACCTCTCTTTCTTCCGTCGGGCACGAACCTGATTCAAAACTTTTTGATTATAGCATCTTTTCCACTGTATGGCAACCCCCGGCGCTGTGGATATTCGCGGTTTTCTTCTGTTTTTCCCGATCTGTTTTTTCTCCGCACATCTCTGTTGGATTTTTTCCCGATTCATGTTATACTAAACATGTTTTGCATGAAAGGATTAGGAGAGAATATCATGAAAGAACTGTGGAAATTATTCCTGACGTTCGCCCGCATCGGCGGCTTGACCTTTGGCGGCGGTTATGCGATGCTTCCGATGCTTCAAAAAGAGGTCGTGGAAAAATACGGCTGGGCCACGGAGGAAGAGCTGATGGATTACTACGCCATCGGACAGTGCACCCCTGGAATCATCGCGATCAACACCGCCACCTTCATCGGCTATAAAAGGAAAAAATTAGCCGGCGCCATTTTCGCCACCTATGGGGTTGTCTTCCCTTCTCTGATCATCATCACCATTATCGCTGCCTTTATCAGTAACTTTTCCGATCTGGCCATTGTACAAAATGCCTTTTCCGGGATTCAGGTCTGCGTCTGCGTCCTGATTTTGAATGCCGTACTGCGCTTGATGAAAAAATCAGTCATCGATCTCCCGACCGCTCTGATTTTTGCCGCTGTAGCGCTTCTTTCCGTGTTCTCCGGGCTCTCCCCGATTTTCTTTGTTCTCGGAGCCGGGGCTGTGGGAGTCATTTTGAAAAGCCTGGGAGGAAAAAGCAAATGATGATCTATCTTCAATTATTTTATGAGTTTTTCAAAATCGGTCTTTTTGCCATCGGCGGCGGCCTGGCGACGCTTCCCTTTTTACAGGATTTTGCCGACCGCACCGGTCTGATCACCCGCGGCGACATCGCCAATATGATCGCCATCTCAGAGTCGACGCCGGGTCCGATCGGGATCAATTCCGCCACCTATTTTGGCTACCAGCTGGGAGGTGTCTTTGGAGGCATCACAGCGGTCGTCGGATTGGTTACGCCTTCCATCATCATTATTGTGCTGATCAGCAAAATCTTATCAAAATTCAAGGGTAACCGGTATGTGGATTCCGTTTTTTACGGCCTTCGCCCTGCCTCCACCGGTTTGATCGCTGCCGCAGGTTTTGGAGTTGCGGAAATCGCCCTGATCGGAATCGATGCGTTTCGGGCCAGCGGCCTTTGGATGGATCTGTTCCGCTTGAAGCATCTGATTCTGGCTGTCTTTTTGTTTGTCCTGATCAAAAAAACCAACCGTCATCCGGTGGTTTACATTGCCCTTTCCGCTGTTGTCGGAATCGTCTTTCATTTTGCCGGTGTTTAAATCCGGGCTTATCGAAAAAAATCAAAAGAGAAAGGATTATTTTTCATGCCTATTGGAATCCTAATTAACTGTGGAGGAGTTTTTCTCGGCGGCGTTCTTGGCGCGCTGCTGGGAGACAAAATACCGGAACGTGTCCGGAAAAATCTGCCTATTTTCTTTGGAACAGGTTCCTTTATTATGGGAGTCGTCAGCATCAATAAAATCGATGCGATGCCGCCGGTCATTTTAGCCGTTATTTTGGGGACTGCCTTTGGCCAGCTGATATATCTGGATGAAAAGATTACCCATTTTGCTTCCCTCCTGCGAAAACCTGCCGAAAAACTATTCACCCTAAAGGACAATACGATGACTGAGGATGAATTTCTCTCGGAATTTGTCACCATGATTGTTCTTTTCTGCGCCAGCGGAACGGGAATATTCGGCTCGATACAATCCGGCATGACCGGGGATCACTCGATTTTGATCTCAAAGGCTGTGCTGGATACGTTTACCGCCATCATCTTTGCCACAAGGCTGGGACTGCCGATTGCGGCGATTGCCATCCCACAGGCTGTCATCATGCTGATTCTATTTTTCAGCGCCCAGTTTATCTATCCGCTGACCACGCCGGAGATGCTCGCAGATTTTTCCGCCTGCGGCGGCGCGCTGGTTTTAATCACCGGATTTAAAATATTTAAACTGCTGGACGTATCCCTGGCAAATATCCTGCCGGCGATGATTCTTGTGATGCCGCTGTCCTGGCTTTGGAGTTACTTTCCGCTGTGATGGAACGCAGCAAAGATGGGCGCTGAATCCCCTGCCGGCATAGGCAGCCGCCTGAGGGGAGAAAGGACATCGATGGAAATGGAGACCCAATCCACAAAGAAAAGAATGGGGCTGGTTCCCCGCCTCATTTTCGCGATTCTGACCGGAATTCTAATTGGAAGCTTTCTGCCGGAATGGTTCTGCCGCTTGGCCGTCACCGCTTCCGGACTGTTCGGAACTTTCTTAAAGTTTGTGATCCCTCTGATGATCCTGGCCTTTGTCACCATGGGAATCGCGGACCTCAGCCAGGGGGCCGGAAAACTTTTAGGACTGACCGCCGGGATCTCCTATGCGTCAACGCTGATCGCAGGCTCCGCCTCTTTTTTGGCTGCGGATATTCTATTCCCCTATTTGATCCATGGATCCGCGATCAAACAGGTTCAACCATCCTCCGGCGCTTCCCTGGAATCTTATCTCAGCCTCTCGGTGGAACCGGTTCTCGATACCTTAGCCGCCGTGCTTCTCGCTTTTATCCTTGGGCTCAGTCTTTCCTCCCTGCGCGGAAAAGGGGGCGGGAACACCCTTTATGGGGTGATGGACGATTTTTCCCATGTCATCAGCCAGGTGCTCCACTCCGTCATTGTGCCATTGCTTCCGCTCTATATCTGCGGCACTTTTGTGGAAATGACCTTTTCCGGAAAAACCTTCGCTGTTCTCGGCGTTCTCTGGAAAGTGTTTCTGGTCGTACTGGCCCTGCATCTCATCTATCTCATCCTGCTCTTTTCCGCCGCCGGATCCATCGGGCGGAAAAATCCGTTCACTTTGCTGAAAAATCAGATCCCCGGTTACATGACGGCGCTGGGAACCCAATCCTCCGCCGCCACGATTCCGGTCAACCTGGAATGTGCCGAAAAGGACGGAATCTCGGAAGAAATCCGAAATTTTGTGGTTCCTCTCTGCGCCAATATCCACATGGCCGGTTCCATGATCACCATCACAAGCTGCGCGGTAGCCGTCACATTCCTGAATGAAATCCCTCTTTCCTACAGCGCTGTCATCGGTTTTATCGCAACGCTGGGAATCGCAATGGTGGCTTCCCCCGGCGCTCCGGGAGGATCGATCATGACGGCCCTTCCGTTCCTGCCGATGGTAGGCCTGGGATCCGAGAGCCTATCAGCTTTGATGATCGCGCTCTATATCACCCAGGACTCTTTCGGAACGGCCTGCAACGTATCCGGAGACAATGCCATCGGCGTGATCGTCGATAGGATTTACCGAAGATGGATCAAACCGTCCGGCTGCCGGACGGAGGAATAGGCCGGCCGGTCTTCTGCAAAATCTCCTCTACCCCCGGCAGAGCCGGAATCGCGCCTTTTTTCTCTGTAGTCAGACCTCCCGCCGCATTGGCGAAAGCCACCAGTTCCTCCATCTTTTCCGGCGGCAAATCACCGATTTCTTCCGCCCTCATTCCCCGCAGCAGCCAGTGCATGGCTCCTAAGAACGCATCGCCTGCCCCGGTGGTATCCATGGTCGTAACCGGCCATGCCGGGACCAAACCGGATCCGGCATGGTTGCGGTAGAAAGCGCCTTTCTCTCCCAGGGATACCAAGACCAATGACGCCCCCTGCTCCAGCAGCCGCTCAGAGCCAAGCTGCCGGTCGCTGGTTCCGGTCACTAATATCAGCTCTTCCTCCGAAACCTTCACCAAGTCTGCCAGGGAAATCCCCTTTTGAATCTGCGCCTTCGCATCTTCCCGGCTTTCCCAGAGAAACGGCCGGTAGTTTGGGTCAAAACTGATCAGCTTCCCCTGTTCCTTTGCATAAGACGCGGTCTTCAAGGTCGCGGAACGGGCCGGTTCGCCGGTCAGGGATACGGAGCCAAAGTGAAAAATCCGGCATAAGTCGATCCATTCCCGCTTCACGTCCTCAAAAGTCAGCAGCAGATCCGCCCCCGGTTTCCGGTAGAAGGTGAAGGTCCGCTCCCCTGCCTGACTTAGCTGCACGAAAGCCAGAGTGGTCGGGATTTTGCTGTCTGTCACAAGGCCTTCCACATCCACTCCATTTTCCAGGAGCGTCCGGCGCAGCAAATCTCCGAAAGCATCCCTTCCCACCTTGCCGATCACGGCGGTCTTGCCTCCCAGTTTGGCGTTCATGGCCAGCACATTGGCCGGAGCGCCTCCCGGATTACAGGAAAACAGGGCCGCCCCCTGATCGTTTTTTCCTTCCGGTGTAAAATCAATCAGCACTTCTCCCAGCGCCACAACATCCCACATATGGATCCCTCCTCCTGGATCAAAGGGGCGGCCGTCCCTTTATCCTACGGCTGACGGCTTCTCCGATACGCCAGCAGCAAGTCCACCATCCGGCCGTAACTTTTGGTGCCGTCTTCCTGGCTGTTGGCTTTCAGATATGTATTGTTCATCTGGGTGGCCGCCTCCGCCACCGGTCCCTCAAACTGCTGCCAAAACCAGTTATTGTAAGCCAAATCTTTCTCTGCTTTCTCGCTGAGCCCAGACCGGATCTCCCGGTACGCCTCGGCGTCCGCACCGGCCAGCGCATTCCCGGCATATACAAATGCCGTCAGATTTCCGCTGTACCGAAACTCTGGGACGTCGGAAAAGATACACGCCAGATAGGAAATAAAATTGGCCTCGTCCTCCCGCATAAAGCCTTTTAAGTGGGAAAGCTCATGGCAGAGCGTGTGCGGAAGATTGTAGCCTGGAATATCCCGGTTGTAATTGGCTTCCAGCGTAAACGGGGAATAGATTCCGGTTACCTGCTGGTAGGACAAAATATCGGAGACGCAGATGGGCTTCGGATAATAGCCGCTCAAAAACGGGTAGCTCTCTCCCAGCCGGCGCATTGCCTCCACCGCTTCCCCGCGCAGGCCGCCGTCAACCTGGCAAAGTCCTTCCTCATTTCGATGGATCCCTTCGGCATCCTGATTCACAGCCTCCGCCAGTTCCCGGCAGAGAGCTTTCAGCTCCTCCGCCGTGGATTTTTCCACGGGCAGGCCCGCCAATTCCCCAAAGGTCTTTCTCTGATAATTGATTCCCCCGCCCAGCGTGAAGACAAGGAGCAAGATCCCGCCTGTCAAAAGAAACTTTTTCAGCGCGGAAAGCATAACCTCACCGGCGTCTCTTTTTCCCTTTGCCAACCGGACGATCCCCCGCGCCAGCCAATACAAAACCAGCAGGATTCCGCCGTAGAGCAAAAATTCAACAGCGGAAAACGGCAGCGGTGAAAGCAGCCTTCCGATTGTATTCACCCAGACCGGATAAATTGCGGAGGCATACCACTCGGCAAAACCTCCGAAAGACCGGGCCGCCAAGTTGAAAAGCAAAGCGGCCGCGAGGAGGATCCCGATGGCCAGCCACTGTTTTTTCCGCTTCATCTCTTATTGCTCCGAAAAGCACTCTTTCGCCAGTTCCCGGAAGGCGGGCAGAGAATTCTGAATGGTCTCGTAAGAGACGCAGTAAGCCAGACGCACATAGCCGGGGCAGGCAAAGGAACTGCCCGGCACCATCAAAATGTGATGCCTCTTCGCCATCTCACAGAATTTCGTCTCGTCCTCAAAGGGAGATTTGACAAATAAGTAAAATGCGCCCTGGGGTTTGGTGCAGCTGAATCCGCATTCGGTCAAGCCAAGATAGAGGGCGTTCCGGTTCCGGTCATAATATTCCACATCCACGGACTCGTCGACGCAGCGCGCAATCACCAACTGCATCAGGGACGGCGCGTTGACGGCCCCGCTGACACGGGTGGCGATGGCGGCCGCCTGAATCACATTATCCGCATCTTCCAGTTCGTCCGGGATGACCAGGTAGCCGATGCGCTCCCCCGGCAGGGACAGGGATTTGCTGAAAGAATACCCAACAATCGTATTGGCATAGTATTTGGTCACGTAGGGCACCACAGCCCCGTCATAAGCCAGCTCCCGGTATGGTTCGTCGGAGATCAAAAAGATCACGGTGCCGTATTCTTTTTCTTTTTTCTCCAGAATCGCAGCCAGCCTTTTTATGGTGTTTTCCGAATAAATCACGCCGGTCGGGTTATGGGGGGTATTGATAATCACGGCTTTCGTTCTGGGCGTGATCTTCTCCTCCAGCTCAGCCAGATTCGGCTGGAACGTGGCGGTGTCCGGGGAAACCACCACCAGCTTCCCGTCGTAATTTCCCACATAAGCGCCGTACTCCACAAAGTAGGGCGCAAAAGTGATCACCTCATCCCCAGGATTCAGCAGCGTTTTCAGCGCCACGTTGAGGCCGCTGGCCGCGCCGACGGTCATCAGGATATTTTTTTCCTGAAACCGGGTGCCAAACCGGCGGTTCAGGGAATCCGCAATCGCTTTCCGGACTTGGGGAAAGCCTGCATTGTTCATATAACCGTGTACGAAGACCGAATCTTCCTCGTTCAGAATGTCAAAAATCGCCTGTTTCACCGCCTTGGGCGCAGGTACATTGGGATTTCCCAAGCTAAAATCAAAGACCTGATCCTCGCCGTAAATGGCTTTCAGTTTTGCCCCTTCCTCAAACATTGCACGGATTGCGGAATTATTGGCGACAAGCGGCTTCATTTTTTCAGAAATCATGGTTTTTCCTCCTAATCACTTGCTTTTCTTCGGTTGTTCTGGAAGAAATCTTGGTTTTCAGTATACCATATTCTCTGAAAAACATCTATCCTTTCCGGTAAGAAAATCTGCCGAATTCCACTTGCCGGAAACCATTTTGCCGACGTGGGAAGATCAATGCAGCCCCTGTCCATTGGGCCACACCCATCCCAAAATCCCCTGTGCGCCCCGATATTCCTCATAGTCGCAGCGGGACAGATTTCCTTTGCAATAGATTGAGGCAAATTCTTCCACCGTTGAAATCGTTGCGCAGCCGCCGCCGACATTGTGGGCGATCTTTCCGTCTCCGATATAAATTCCAATGTGGCCGTAAGCAAGGCCGGAGCTGTTCGTCGAGCCGCTCCCGACAACTGCGGCTCCCACCGGGATACAACTGAGATCCGATGAACCGGAGCCTTTCCATTTTGCCCAGTAATCAATCGCATTGCCGCCGGGATAGCCGAGTCCCGCGGCCTGGTACACGCCGGAAACCCATGCTGCGCATTTGCCGTGGCTCGCCGCCACGGTTCCCTTGTTATTTCTGGCGATATCCGCAACTTTACTCTGCTGTTCCTCTGTATCCGGGATCAGATTTCCCCTGGCGATCCCATACTCTTCACAAAGCCTTCCATATTCCGCTGAACCAATAAAACCGTTCAGAACACCGGCGCGGCTTTTACCTGCCTGCAGCAGGTTCACCCAGGTGTTCAGCCCGCCTTGATCAGGCTCCCGGCCCAGGCATGTTCGATAGCAAATCGTAACAAAATCCGTATCGGAAAGATTTTTGTCTAAAAATTCCCGGCTGAAAAAGAATCCCTGAATCAGCTCTCCGCCGCCGATTTTATGGGCGAGAAGTCTCTCCGTCCAGAAACGGAGGCCGTCCCGGTCAAAAGAGCGGCCCAGCGCCACCGTGTACATCCGGCTGACAAAGGCAGTGACGTTCCCATTCTGATCTTCAATTTTGTCCGAGCGGTATTCCCCCCGCAGGATCTGATACGTATTACAGATTTCTTGAAATTCCCTGGAATTGGCAAAACCGGCAAAAACGCCGTTCCTGCTGACTCCGCAGGAAAGCAGGCGCGTCCAGGCAGCTTTTCCCCCAGCGTCGGAAGCGCGGTTCAGCATGGTCTGATACAGCATTTCAACGAAGTCCCCGTCCCCCATGCTCTTTCGCTGATACTCGTCGCTGAAAACGAATCCGGCGGCCACATCCGCTCCGGTGCTCTGGCCGCCAAGGAGCAGCTCCGTCCAGCTCCGAAGCCCACTAACATCCGGGCTGCGCCCTAAAACTTTCTCATACAGGCGGATGACATAGGCCTGGACCATCGCCTCCGGAGAATCGCTTCCCTGGAACAAGAGGATGTCCTGCACCGCTTCTGTTTCCGGCGATACCGGGTCCATTTCAAAAATTTCGGTCTCCGCCGGAACGGCAGGGCTTGTCTCCTCTTCTTCCGGCCCGGCAGTTTCGGATCCCATGTTTGATGTTTCCGGTTTTGAACCGGCTTCTTCGGATTCCGTACCGTCGGCTTCCGGTTCCGGACTTTCCAGCTTGGCCTCCGGCACTGTGGACCGTTCCGGATCTTGGGAAGATTCCAGCGCTTTTAGCTGTTCCGAGTCCAAACCGGCTCCTTTGATCTCCACACGTTCCGACTCTATTTCTGGCCATTCGTTCCCCGCCGCCGACACAGTGACAGGGCTGGACATAGACAACACCAGCGTCAGACAAAAAAGCCAAATCCATATTTTACTCGTTTTCCTCATGACTTCTCCTTCTATATGGTTAAAATATTCAAGCCAAAGCCCTGGTTCATTTCCAAGATAAGCCTTGACCCAATCCGCTAGGATTTCCCTTCCTACGTCTTGCCAATAAAAATATGCTTTGCTCTGTTTGGGCAAAAATAGCTGCTCTGCTTTGTGACGCAGCCGTTTTTCATTATACCTCATTTTATTTCAACTGCAACGTTTAATTTTGCCAAAATTAGACTTCCATATACCTTTTTACGAACATCGGCCTTCTTTCCTTATGTCACCTCCGGAACCTCTGTCTTTTTTTCCGCATAATCTATCATAATATCACCCGCCTACAAGGAATTAATATATGAATAACCGACGTTTCCCTCAAAACTCCTTCCGCGGCCAAAATTTTCCTTCCAGGCAGCAGCCGGCGAGACAACGGCAGCTTCCGGCTCAGGAAAACCGCGCCGCAGCCTGCACGGAGTCAGGCGACATGCTGACCACAGATACCGGCGCTCCCATCTACGACACTGCCAATTCCGAGACAATCGGTCCGGATGGCCCGACCCTGCTTCAGGACGTAAACTTGATTGAAAAATTATCCCATTTTAACCGGGAGCGCATTCCTGAACGGGCCGTCCACGCCAAAGGCGCCGGCGCATTCGGATATCTTCAGCCCTATCAATCCATGGCTGCCTACACCAAGGCTGCTTTTCTGCGGGATCCCAGCTGTAAGACCAAAGTCCTTGTGCGCTTTTCCACGGTCATCGGTTCCCGCGGTTCTGCCGATACCGTCCGTGACCCCAGAGGTTTTGCCGTAAAATTTTATACGGAAGAAGGAAACTATGATGTCGCTGGCCTGAATCTGCCGGTCTTTTTTATCCGCGACGCCATCAAATTCCCGGACTTTATCCACTCGCAGAAGCCGTCCCCGATCACCAATCTCCCTGATCCGGAACGAATTTGGGACTTCTTCTCCCTCTCCCCAGAAAGCCTGCATCAGATCACCTGGCTTTACAGCGACCGCGGCATCGTCAAAGATTTCCGAAAGATGGACGGATTCGGCGTCCATACATTTATCTGGAAAAATGCCCAAGGGAAACGCTGTTATGTCAAATACCATTTTCTGGGCCAGGAAGATCGAGAAGTGATTGACCGCCAGGAAGGCGCGCGCCTGGCTGGGCTGGATCCGGACATTGCCGTAAGGAATCTTAGTCAGTCCATCGCCGCCGGAAAGCCGCTGAAATTTGAATTCTGCGTTCAGATCATGGATCCTCAGGAAGCAGAAGACCTCCCCTTTGATCCCCTGGACGCCACAAAGCTCTGGCCGGAAGATCAATTTCCTCTGAAAAAGGTGGGAATGCTGGTCTTGGACCGAAACCCGGAAAACTATTTCGCTGAAATCGAGCAAGCTGCCTTTAATCCGGGAAATCTGGTCCCCGGCATCGAATTTTCAGCCGACAAACTGCTTTTAGGCCGCTCTTTTGCCTACGCAGACGCTCAGCGCTACCGAATCGGCACAAATTTCCTCCAGCTTCCGGTCAATCGCCCGGTGGTCTCGGTCAACAATAATCAGCAGGACGGCAGTATGGCTTTTCGCTACTCCACCAGCAACATCAATTACAAGCCCAACAGTCTCGCCGGCAATATGCCGCGGGAAGCCGCGCCTCCCAGAGCGCCGGGCATTTTCTATTCCGGAAACATAACCCGGTCGCCGATTCCGAAAACGGATGACTTTGCTCAGCCGCGAGCACGTTATGAAACATTGACAGAAGATGAAAAAAATCGGATGGCCGACGCCATCGGCTACGAACTTGCCCAATGCAACAAAGGGATTCAAAGCCGCCAGATGGCCCTGTTCGACCAGGTTTCCCCGGACATGGCCAATCGAATCCGCCATCAGATTATGTTGTTTGAGACGGAACAAAGGCAGTGACAGGTCCGGTGGATGTCTGGAAAATTCTATGGGAGAAGGGGAGCTCTTGCCAGAGAATGCAAAATGATTTATACTGATAAAAGCGAAAAAAATACGGAGGAATATCCCATGAGAATTGCAGTCCCCTACGAAAACGGCATGGTGGTTCCTGCTTTTGAGCAGGCCACCATGTTCAAGCTTTACGATACCGAAAACGATCAGGTCGTGAAAGAACTGACCATGGCGGCCGGAGGCTCCGGCGCCGAAATCCTGACTGACTTTCTTGCGGCCGCCAATGTAAAGATGCTGCTGTGCGGCGCGGTGGCGGGAAAAACCATCGCTCTCCTCGACGAAAAGGGAATTATGTTCCAGTGGGGCGTTTTAGGGAAAGCCGACGAGAAAGTGCAGGAATTCTTGCAGGACCAGCTGGCGGCCAAACGTTTTCCCAGCTGCGGCAGCCAGGGCGGCTGCTGTGGAGACGGAGATTCCGAATGCAGCTGCGGCGACGGATGCAGCGGATGCGATGAAGTGTACTAATCAGTCAAAAACGGATCTCGCGGAAAGGCAGAACACAAAAATCACCAAGCTGCTCTCCCATTACCGAGAACATTTCGGAGCCGGTGATCCCGGCGTCTTTGCTGCGCCGGGACGAACGGAAATCGGCGGCAATCACACCGATCATCAAAACGGAATGGTCTTGGCCGCGGCCATCGACCGGGAAACTCTGGCCGCTGCCGCGGTTCGGGAAGACGGACAGGTCGCCATCTTTTCCGAAGGCTACGGTGAAATCACTTTTCCGGTGTCCGGCCTTGACGTACACCCGGAAGAAACCGGCACCACCGCCGCATTGATCCGCGGCACAGCCCGGTCCCTCCGGGATCGAGGGATCCCGGTAGGAGGATTCTCTGCTTACTTGACCAGCGAGGTGCCCGCTGGAAGCGGGCTTTCCTCCTCCGCTTCGTTTGAAGTGGCCATCGGAGCCGTCATCAATGGGCTTTTCGGCGGCGGACGGCTTCCCTACTCGGAACTTGCCAAAGCTGCCCAGGAGGCGGAAAACCGGTTCTTCGGCAAACCCAGCGGCCTGATGGATCAGATGGCCTGCGCGGCCGGCGGCCTGATTCAAATCGATTTTAAAAACCCAAACCAACCTTTGGTTCGGGAGATCCCAGCCGAATGGAACAAAGCCGGCTGGAATCTATGCGTAGTCAATACTTATGGGTCTCATGCGGACCTGACTGCCGATTATGCTGAAATCCCCATGGACATGAAGGCGGTTGCCTCCTGCTATGGAAAAACAGTTCTTCGGGAGGTTCCGGAAGAACTGTTTTATTCCGATCTTCCTGCTCTTCGAAAACGCCTGGGCGACCGCCCGGTCCTTCGGGCCCTGCACTTCTTTGAGGAGGAGCGCAGGGTTCTTTTGGAGGCAGATGCGTTGATTCGGGAAGATTTTGAAGAATTTCTCGATCTCGTCCGGGAATCCGGACTTTCTTCCTTCCAGTTTTTGCAGAACGTGACCGTCCGGAGAGATCCGCAGAATCAAAGTCTCGCCGTGGCTCTCGCGGAAAGCAGCCGCGTACTTGGCAAAAAAGGCGCCTGCCGGGTCCATGGCGGCGGCTTTGCCGGAACCATCCAGGCGTTTGTTCCGGATGAGCGGCTGGATTTGTATCAAAAAGAAATGAATCGGATTTTTGGGGAGGATGCCTGTCAGATCTTACAGGTTCTGCCCTGTGGAGAGAGGCGGATTCTTTGAAACAGAATCCGCCCCTCTCCACAGGAATATAAAATTTAGCATACCACATGTTTTCTATGGTCTCGTGCCCGGATGTTTCCAGGAAGAATTCGAAAAATCGCTTAGGTATCTGCCTGCTTTCCTTTTAACTTTGGCCAAACCGTCAGCATCATCGTTGTAAAAGTAGCCGTCCCGCCGATCACGTCGGAGATTGGCTCCGCCAGAAAGATCCCCGTAGTCCCCAATCCCAATCTCGGCAAAATCAAGATCAAAGGAATCACGAGAATCACCTTCCGGAACAAGGAAAAGAACGAGGCCTGTTTCGCCATGCCAAGAGAGAGGAATGTATTCTGTCCGGTGGTCTGCAGCGCCATGAAAAGCTGCATGGAGAAGAACAGGCGAACCGCGCTTTCTCCGGTCTCGATCAAATCCGGATCCCCGTTAAAAATATGTAGAATCGGGCCAGGAATCGCCAGGAGAACCAGCCAGACCACCAGCGTGTACAGGACTGCAAACTTTCCTAAAAACCGAATGCTCTCACGGGTCCTGTCATATAGCTTTGCTCCATAATTGTAGGCAATCACCGGCTGGGCTCCGTTGGTCACGCCGTGAAGCGCCATCAAAATCACTTCCCGGATCGAGGTAATCACAGTCATAACCGCCACATAAATATCTCCGCCGTACATTTGCAGCGAAGAATTATACATGATCTGAACGGCGCTGTTGGTCATAGACATGATAAAGGGAGATAAGCCCAAACCTAAAATTGATTTGACAATCCAGCCAGACAGGCGAAGGCAGCGCCGTTCCAGACGGATTGTCACCTTCTTTCCAGTCAGGAAATGCAGCACCCACACGGCTGAGATGAATTGGGACAAAATCGTGGCCAGGGCAGCACCCTTTACCCCCATTCCGAAGCCAAAAATCAAAATCGGGTCCAAAATAATATTGGTCACCGCGCCGATCATCACGGTCAGCATCCCGGTGGCGGCAAAGCCCTGGCCGTTGATAAAAGGATTCAGCCCCGTTGCCAGCATGGAAAACACGGTCCCAAACAAGTAGATCGTCAGGTAATCGTCGGCAAAAGGGAAGGTATCATCGCTAGCGCCGAACAGGTAGAGCACCGGCCGTTTGAAAGCCAACGCCAGCACGGTCAGCAGGGCCGCCAAGATCAGCAGCATCGTGCAGGCATTTCCCATGATGGACCTGGCCCGCTCCTCATTTCCCTTGCCCCTTTCCATGGAAAAAAGCGGCGCGCCGCCCATGCCGCACATGTTCGTAAACGCTGTGATCACGGTAATAATCGGAAAGGCCACCCCGACGCCGGTCAGCGCCAATTTTCCCACGCCTTCCATATGACCGATATAAATCCGGTCCACGATGCTGTACAATACGTTGATGATCTGCGCGACCATCAGAGGAACCGCCAGCCGTACAATGGTTCTCGGAACGCTTCCCTGAGAAAAATCCCCTTTTTGCTGAGACATCCAAACCACTTCCTTTTCTCACATGATAAAAGAAGTGTAGCACGAAAAAAAGGAAATGCCAAGTGCGGCGGAGGAATCCTTCCGGGGCGCTTGGCATTTTTTCTGAAACCTTTGAGCTTTTTCTTACAGCAGTCCCCGCTCTTCACAGAACGCCATAATGTCTCTCACATACTCTTCCCGGAACCGGTTGGGCAGGTCCACGTGGTCCACGCCCTGATAGATGATCAGCTTGGAATTCTCAACCGCGCGCAGGGACCGCACCATCAAATCCGGACTGCTGATGTTGTCCTCGGATCCGCCCAGCATCAGCATCGGCACATGAATTGTCTTTAAAATTTCAATTAATTCCTCCTCGGTCTTGCACTTGGGGAACGGCTTTCTCGGATTCAGGATGGCTGCCGCTTCCGGCATCTCCTTCCAAAATTGAATCATCTGCTCTTTGGCAGCCCTAGCGGCTTCCCCGATCACCGGATCCTTTTCCACCGAGGTAAAATATTTCGCGCAGTAGGTTCCCTGTTTCTCCGCATAGGGTTCCCAGGTCTCCCGGCTCTTTGCCGCGTTGATCGTCTCCATCCGGGCTCCGCCTGTAGCCTGGCCGTCCTTCTTGTGAGGTCCGCAGCCGCTGGCAAAGAAGCCGCGGAGACGGTCCGCATGGTTCATGCACAGATGCCAGCCAATCCCGGCGCCGTGAGAATGGCCGGTATAGAAAAACCGATCCATTCCCATGGCATCGGCAAAGTCGCAGACATCCTGGGCCCAGACATCGTACCAGTCATCCCCTAGATCTTCTGTTACCAGTGTCGAGGGCGCATACCCCCGGATCCGGATGATATATCCGTGAAACCCTTGCTCTTCCGCCAGTGTCTTCACATAACTGAGATGACTGTTGATAAACTGCTGGGCCTGGATCACATAGCGATCCCCCTCCCCATACTCTTCATAATACAATTCTACATTTTTTAATTTCAGTATCGGCATGTATGTATTCCTCCTCTTTGTTTTCCTGCGGACGCAATTCCTCCATCCGTCCGCTCTCTTTCTTTTTCCGGCTGCTTCGCTTACCGAGGAAGCCGGTTCTAATCCCCATCCCGCACGCCTTCAATGGGTGTGTCAGGATATTTCCACGGCTTCATCGGAATCCGTTTTCTCATATGAGACATTTTTTCCATATTAGCCTCAACCGAAAGGCTGAGACGCCGCCCGTGAAACCGGCAATAAAACGTGTGGTAATCCATCCAATCCGTAGCCCTTACCTGAAACACGAAACAGAAATCGGAAGCCCAGCCTCCGCTGACCAAATACAAAGGTTTCTCGATTCCAAAAATCTGATTCAGCCGGTCATTTTCTTTCGGCATCGGCGGGAAACTCGGATTCTCCGCCCACTCTCCATTCAGGCCGCAGGCCACTGCATAATGACGGTCCCCATCCTCCAGATCAATCTGCGGCGCTCCGTCGCGGAGGGAGACGGAAAGCGAGGTCAGATTCCATGGATTTTCTGCCAGGCGGTATGTCCTCCCGTAATAATCGTCCAGAAACGAAGGACAGGATAAAAGCTCCGGCGCGCAGGACCAATCCTCCAGGTAGCCGCTCAGCTGTTTTGCCTGCTGCTTGGTCCGAGCCGTCTCCTCCACAGGGCCGTTCTGGATTTTCGGAAACAGTGTATTCCAGAAAATCGTCGGAATCAGACCGCTGTCCTCCTCAATGGCATTGCAGACAACCGCCAGCTGCTTTTCAGGGAAAATAAAACCGAACTGGCTCCTTCCCCCGTCCAGGCGGAATCCTTCTCTGGAATTTCTCCAGACCTGATACCCATACCCGGCCATCTGATCCGTGTGCATAAAAGAGATCGAGGGGCAGCGTCCGGACATAACCTGTCGAGCTCCCGCCGCCTGCATCAACGCACGGTCCAGGAGTTGTACGCCGTTCCAGGATCCTTCCTGGAGGTAAAAGAGGGCCAGCTTGGCAAATCCTTCCGCCGTACACACGGTTCGGGACCCCTCCAGCTCTCCTTTTTCAGTCTTTTCCACCGTGCAGTAAATTTCCAGCGGATCCAGAAAACGCGGTTTTAAATAGTCAATGTAATTGTGACCCGAAACTTTCTGAACAATCATGCCCAGGATATGGGGAACCCCATTGTTGTAAAGAAAATAGGTGCCGGGCTCATAATCCAACGGCTGCTCTAAAAAAGCCCGGACACTGTTTTTGCCGCTGATCACGGGGCGGAAGGTATCCTTCCCGTGACCGGTGGTCATGGTCATCAAATGCCACACCGTCAATGCCTGAATCCGGTCCGTCACCACCTCCGGCAGATCTTCCGGAAACAGCTCCGTCAGACGGGTGTCCAAGGAAACCAACCCTTCCTGCACAGCAAACAACACTGCCAGGCCGGTCAGCGCTTTTGCCGCCGAGTAGATCCGCCGGGGCGTATCCGGCCGGTAAGGTTTCCGGTTGGCTCCGATCAGTTGATACCCATCCCGAAAGATATACAGACTTTGGATATCCACCGACCGACGCTCCAGCTCTTTTAAAAATTTCAGCACCGCCTGGCTCGGAACTCCCATGGAATCCGGCGAAGCCGCGCGGAACGCACCGTTTTGATAAGGCACATCATTCAAAATCATTTCACTCCTTTAATCACTTCGGGCGGACATCGGTCAATCTTGACGGTTCGCCCTTTTTATCCTTTCATCATAGAAAATCCGCCGAAGGCAGCCACCAGAACCAATACCACACTAAAGATACCGGCCAGGACCGTCTGCTGCTTCAAAAGCTTTTTCCGGATGGCTTCATCGCTGCACCCGGTCAGCGCAGCGGCTCCCCCCTGGGAAAAGGGGCTGATGCTGCTGGCGGTCAGCCCCATCTGGGTCGCGCAGTAGATTGCTGCGGTGGACGCGCCGGAAGCTGCCGACAGTACTGAAAGCAGCGGAAGCATCATCGGCACGATCACTGCGCCGGACACGAAAAAGCTCAGCACGCACATGATCAGCACGATTCCCGGAATGATCAGATTCGCCGGGATTGTATTCTGCAAAAGCTCCGACATATAGTCCACGATTCCCATGGATTTGGCCAGCGCCATGTACATTCCCGTAAAGGACAGCATCAGCAGTGTATCCCAGGGAACTCTCTGCTTCAGCACGTCTTCATAGGGTGCCGTCTTCCAGAGGATATTGAGGATAATGCCAATGGTCGCCAGGAACTGAAAACTGCAGTTGGCGCTGATCCATCCGGTCACCGGGTTGGGACAAATGAGCTGCACAGCCGCCGGGACCACGATCATGGCGATAATTCCCAGGACAATGGCCAGCGTCTTTTTCTGTTTCTCGTCAAAGGGTTCTGGCTTCGCAACCTGGATCGCTTTTTGGCTGACCTTGTAGCCACGCAGCACAAAAAACATGACCAGATACAAAATCGTGTAGAAAACCGCCCGGAATACAAAGAAATCCACCACATACCCGGATGAAACCGAGGCGTCGAAGTAAATTTCCAGTTGTCCGACATTGGTGGCGTAGCCGGAGGTCCAGGGCATGCTTCCGCCCACCATGGAAGCGGTCCAGACAGCCACAGGCACCAGTAAGGGAGAGATTCCCGCCTGGATCGCCAAACTGAAACAGATCGCCGACATAAAAAACGGAGCTGCTCCGCCTGCGCCAAGGCCAGCCACCACCGCCGTGACCAGGAAGAACAAAAGCCCCAGCAGCCAGCCGGCATTCCGGCAAGTGTAAATCAAGTGTTCCGCCACCTTCTTCAGCGTTCCGTTTCCGCCTGCAAAGCCAAACAAAAAAGTAGCGATCAGGAAGTTGAAAAACAGGGCGACGGGAAACAGGGAGACCACGCCGCCGGCGCTTAGGCCCCCGGCCGTTGTTCCCAATAAAAAGGCAAATCCCAGGGCCACAAGGCCGATATTGATTTTCAGCTTGGTGCCAAGGATCAATGCCAATAAAATAAATCCAAAAAACAATAGGGTATTGACCATGTCAAGACTCCTTCCGTTCCAGCATGCGGTAAAGCGTTGCCCGGCTGACGCCCAGCAGCTCCGCCGCCCGCTTTTTGTTATTCCCTGCTAAGGCCAGCGCCTCCTCAAGGGTATAGGGATTCTTTTCGTCCTTTTTCGGATTCGCCGGACAAAGTCCCTGATTCTCCTCGACGTAGGCTTCCACCACGTCCGCGTCGATCTTCGCCGTATCACTGATCACGGTTACCCGGCGCACCATGTTTTGAAGCTCCCGGATATTTCCGGGCCAGGAGTACCGCAGCATCGCGGTTTTAGCCGCTTCGGTGAAATAGTAGTTCCGGCTGTTGCGCAGCGACGCGTCGGAGAGGAATTCTTCAGCCAAAAGGACAATGTCTTCTTTCCGCTGACGGAGCGGCGGAATACGGAGCCCCAGTACATTGATCCGGAAATACAGGTCGCCGCGGAATGTCCCATCCCGGACCATGGCGATCAAATTTCGGTTTGTGGCTGCGATCACTCGGATATCCACAGGAATCGGATTTTCTCCGCCGATCCGCCGGATGCTGTGTTCCTGCAGCACCCGGAGCAGCTTCCCCTGCAGCGAGAGGGAAATCTCCCCAATCTCATCAAGAAAGATGGTGCCCGTGTGGGCATACTCGAAGAGACCTCTTTTTCCCTCCCGGTCCGCGCCGGTGAAAGCGCCTTTTACATAGCCGAACAGCTCGCTTTCCAGGATGCTCTCCGGAAGGGAGGCGCAGTTGATCGCGACAAACGGTCCGTCCTTCCGGTTGCTGGCCCGATGGATACCCTGGGCGAAAAGCTCTTTACCGACTCCGGTTTCTCCGAGGATCAGCACGGTTTCCTCCACCTTGGAATACTTCAGCGCCAGTTTTAAAACCTGTGTCATACCGGAACTCCGGCCATGGATCTGATCCAGCGAATACTCCGCCTGATTGGCCTTGCTGGTCAGCTTCCTGCGGATGCTGGCTTCTGCGCCCAGAACCATGTTAACGTCCTGGAACGTCACGTTCACCCCCTGCAGCTCTTCGTCCCGAAACATCGGCTCCGCATGATACAGGAATACTTTTTCCTCAATCTTGGCAATCTGGTTCAGATAGGCCCTGCGGTTCGCAATTGAGTCGATCACCCGCGTAAACTGAGGGCACACATCCTCCATGGAGAAGGAGACGGCAGTCAACTGGCTGACACCGAGATATTCGGCTGCCAACCGGTTCATCATCACAATATTGCCAAAGCTGTCCACGGTAATGGAAGCGTATACCGAAGACTCCGCCATCGGGGCCACGCCCTCCGATACCGCGTCCTCCTTTTCCAAATAGGCCTTTGCCATCTGAACCGCCTTGGCAATCTCCTCATCCCTCGGTTTTACCAGCACCGTGCGGATACCGCATTTTTTCGCCAGCGGCACCTGGTAATACCCGCCGACCAGGACATCCACGTCCTTTAAGTTTTTAAAAATCTCTGGCAGCTGCTCCGGCATCACCGTGGGAATGTCCACCAGATCCACAGAAAGCAGGCGGCGGATGCGAAATACATCTTTTAATACCTTCCGAAATCCGACGATTGCGATCCGTTTTCCAATCTCCGCGGCCTGGAGCAGCCCTTCCAGCACGTCATCCGCCAGAAGATCCACCATAATCACCGGCACATCCACGTTCTGCCGGATAATCTTTGCGAAGAGGCCAAAGGCGATCAGCACTTTAGCCCCCTGCTCTACCTGGCTTTTCGCCACCTCCGGCAGTTCCTCCAAGCCAGAAAAAATCACACGGCAGCCTGCCTTCATCTGCCGAACCACATTTTGTGCCTTTTCCGCTCCCAGCAGGTCCGATGCAATAATGGTAATCTCTTTCTGTTCCATACTTCCTCCCCAATGGTCTGATCCGTTCAGAACTGCGCTTCTTTTCGCCGCTCCTCATTTCGTCACAAAGATCATACCAAAATTCATCGGCATTTATTCGAGAAAGACTCGCTTTTATGCAGTCTTTTTCTCTTTTGCTTCCAATTTACCTAAATACCAGGCCGCCACTACCGTCGCCAAAACAACCGGAACCATGAATGCGGCAAAACCCATGCGGTATCCGAACGTAGAAACCATAAAACCGCCGGCTGCGGATGCAATCGCGGAACCAATATCCATTCCCAGATAGTTGGTGGAGTTTCCTGCCGCTTTCCGGTCCTCCGGGACTGTCCGCATAGAAATCGCCATCAAAACCGGGCTGATTCCGTTTTGTCCGAATCCAATCAAAATACCGGCCACACAGAACATAGCCAAATTCTGCGCCAGCGCCAGGGACAGCAAACCAAGTGCAAAGGAAATACCGGCGGGGATCAGAGTAATCTTAGCCCCTTTCTTATCTAAAAGACTTCCCAGGAACGGTCTGGCCACCCATCCGGTAAAGGAAGCAAAGGTGGCGAACAAGCCGATATTGGCAAGGCCCAGCTCCTCCAGGGCGAAAGCTGCCATAAAAACTGTGATCCCGCTCCGAGTACCCTGATAGGCAACATTGATCAGCATCGGCATCACTGCTTCCTTGGCAAACAAGTTGTTCAGTTTGATTCCGCTGAACATGGAGCCGCCTTTTCGCTCCGGCGTCTTCGTCGGGGCCGTCAGGCAGACCAACGCCAGGCCGACCGCAGCCACACCCGTAAAGATCAGGAACATGGTGTGATATCCAAAACGGCTCGCCAGCTCAAAGGCGATCGGCTGAGATATGGCCGAAGCGATCATTTGGGAAACCATAAAGAATCCCAGGGCCGTGCCGTAATCCTCACGGGACACATATTCGCTCAAGGTAACAGCGGTTACGGTGGAAATGAAGGTCCAGGCAATTCCGTGAATAATCTTTGCCGGTACGGCCCAGGCCGTGTTGGTCATGCTTTGGGCGTACATAAAGATCGCCACGGTAAACAAGGCTACGGCAGCCAGGTAGATTTTCTTCTTGTTTCCGCGGTCAACAATGGGGGCGGAGAACGGCCGGATGATAAAAGCCGCCCAGCCCATGACGCTGGAAATCAGACCAATGACTGTCATGTCCAGACCAACCACCTTCCACCCGGCGCTGGTTGTTGCCTGCGTCATGGAATGTGCCACACAGATAATCGTGTAGGCAATGAACAGCATGATGAAATTTCTGTTTGCGATTTCAAAGAACTTGCTCTTTTTGGGTGCCGCTTTCGTTGTCGCTTCACTCATGTTTTTCTTTCCTCCTATTATGTATTGCGATTTGGAATTCCAATGATATAATGTAGCAAATTCTGTGCCAAAAAACAAAAAATCCGTTTTCCCGCGAATAAACGCGAAAAAACGGATTGCTTGTCCCATTAATCATGTATCATTGTCTGTTTCAAGACTGTCGCGAGACACCTGAGACAGCGCCATCTTCCTCTGCATTTGCGGAATCCCCGTCTCTGTCAGCCTTTCAAAAACTTCCGGGCGAGGCAGCAGACAAAGCCGACGATACATAATGGCAGGATTGTGCCATAGGAGGACGAGATAGTGGAAAGAAAACTCTGCACTCCATTGAGTAAGCTCCCCCCATCCGGTAGCAGCGAGCCAAGACCAGCACATAGGCTCAGCGCGCCGAAGCAGAGGAACGCAAAGCCACCGCGCCCGGTGTCATAATAGCGAACCCGCTCGCCGTCCGCCATTTTCCGGCGAGACAAAGTCCAGAAGACGGACAAAATCCCGAACCCAACCAGTACACAGGCCGCTCCCAGATAAACCGCCAGTCCTACGTTTCGCTCCTCCATCAGATTTTTGATGCTGCCCAATTCCCGGTAGCCGGAAAAGAATTCCGCGGCCAGATTGGCCGTCACAAAAATGATAAACAGAGCGGAGCAATAGCGCAGAACTGAGGCAACGATTCTGCCGGCCCGGCTCATCCTGCGGCCGCTCTCACGAACTACAACCTTTCTTGTCTTTTTTACGCTTTTTGACCTACTGGCAGTTTTCCGTGCTGCCGGCGCGGTTTGCCCCCGCCTTACTGAACGGGGGGACGGCTCGTAATCATCGTCCGGATCATCCTCCCACTCCAGCTTTTGTTTGCATTTACTGACAAATCTTTGGAAAGGATTTTGCTTTTCCTCATAATCATCGTCCCAATCCGCTTCTGAACGCCGGGTCCGCCTCCCTTCTAAGTAGGAATCGTACTGGATCCCTTCGCTGTCTTCCCATCCATAGGGCTCTTCCGCTCCGCTCTCGGCATCATATTCTTTTCCCCAACTGGATATGGGTTCCGGATCCTGATCCGATTCCCAGTCTGGTTTCCACTCCCAATTTGGATCAAAATAAGGTTCCGGCTGCTCCTCTCGCTTTTGTCTTGTCTCTCGTTCCATGGCATCCATTCCAATTGCCTCCTATTCATATCCCAAACAAATGCACTACGGCCGGCTGCGCAAGGGCAAGGCCCCTGCCGTCCTGAATCAACGTAATGCCATTCCGGCGATTCCTATATTTCTCAATACGAAGGCCATTGTAGCATGAGCCGTCCTTAAATTTCAACGGGGTTCATAAATCGTAAGAAAATCGTCAAAAAAAATTTTGTCTCCGTGTATAAACAAAAAAACATGGGTGATACTATAATCAGACCAAAGAAAAAGATAAATACTTATCCTCCCCTTTTAGCGTGCGGGGAACCATGAGAAGCGCAGTATTCCGTGGTTCTCCGCATTTTTTTCTAAAATGAAATTTCTGTTTGTCCCTGTTGACCACAATACTTAACAAATGGAAAGATAACCTTCATAAATTTTAATAATACGTCCGATAAATATTGCCGACAAAACGGTTCCGATTCCAATTCCATAAAAATCGGCATGATTTATGAGACAAACAATTGCACTGAGCGCTACAAGAGAGAGATCAAATATATTTTTCACAGTAGAAAAGGGCAGATCAAAAACTTCAGAAATTGTATTGACAATTCCATCGGTCGGAGTTAGAACGAAGTCTGTCTTTACACATAAAAAAACCCCCATTGCAGTAACAAACATGGTAACAATAAAAAAAGCACTGCGATAAAAAAGGGAAATATGAAGTTCAGGTATCCAAAAATCATACACATCTGTTAGGAAACCAAATGCAAAGGACAGAGGGATTTCCAGTATATAAGTTAGCGTTATCTTTCTGGACAACATACACTGTACCAGCACAAAAACCAGATAGCAGATGATGGAAGCCGTACCTAAAGAAATCTGATAAATTTCAGAAATAGCATACATCAGAGAGCTGAAAGCTGCCACTCCTATGGAATAGCGAATATTCAATACTACCGCTATGGCGATCAAGTTTAGCCCTAGTACATAATAAAGAATTCTTTTTGACACACCAGTCACTCTCCCTGTACATGGTTTAAATTCTTCAATCCAAGATCAATTAACGCCTGAAATTGCTTTTTTTCTTCCGAATTCATTCCGTTTAAAAGTGCATTCCCCGTATTCGTACCGTTTTCAAGCATATTATTATAGATCGACTGAGCTTTTTCAGTAAGAAATATCTGCTTGTACCTTTGATTGTTTCTGGAAATAGATACGACCAGAAGCCCTTTTTCTGCCATCCGCTGTACAAGGCCTTGGGCTGTCTGATGAGTAATATGAAAAAAGCTCTTTAAATCAACGATAGATTTTCCTGGATTTTCGGCAAAATAAAGAAGCGTATCTGCCTGGGCCGTTGTTAATCCCAATTCCCGAATGTCAGCGTCACGATTTTTTGTAATAAGATTTGCCAACTCCCGAATTTTCCGGATAAGTAAATATTCTATATCCATTCTTAAATCTCCTTCTTCCCTCAAATATACAGCATGCTGTATATTGTACTCTCATAAGGAGGAATTGTCAATATTTTTGAAGACTATTTTTATCCAAAAGAGGCTGCCGCAATACAAAGCGTTCCATCGGAGTTAGAGATTGCTGAATACCAGCAAACCATCACCCGTTGAAAAGTCTCCTTTTGCAGCAGCCCTATTCTCGAACCACCCGTTATTTCCGTCTACAATTCCACAATAACTGCCCAGTGACCTGCCTTGGGCAAGAACTGATCCAGCAGCTTTTTCGTCTGAAATTTGATATCTCTTACTGTCTTATCTCCTCTGGTGTTTCTTTACCGCATACTTAACCTACTCCATTGCTTCCATGAACGCCTAAAAACAGCGGTTCTGGTCTGTCCTCTACAGACTGGAGCCGCTGCTTTTTCGACGCCTTTTTCTTCATAATGAAATTTTGCTCCGCAGTGTTCAAAGTACGGCATTTACCTCTCCCCTTTTTCATATAACCTGGTTCTCAAAATTTCGATGTAATTATCAAATTCCAGATACGGTTCCTTTTCCCACATGAAGCCGTTTCTCAACAGATCGGACTGATAAAAAAACGGAGCCCTTCAGCTCCGCCCTTTCATTTCCAGCCTATTAAAATCTGTACTCAAGAAATAAATTCTTTGAACAAAACGACGAACAGCAGGCTGGACAGAAATACCGCGATCCAGGTGCAGCCGCCAAGCGCAATGGGCTTCATCCCCTTACTAAACAGATCTTTAAATTTGATCTTAAATCCAACGCCCCCCAAGGCTACCGACACAAAAAATTTATTTCCATGTTTGAAGAAAGCAGCCGCACCCGGAATTTTGTCAAAGATTCCCAACGTATTGATCAAGGCCATGATCAAGAACGCAAGAATAAACCAAGGGAATACGCTCAAAATTGTGCCGCCGATACTGGTCTTCTCTCCCACTTCCGCATTTGCCGCCTTGCGGATCGCCGATACAGTAAAAATGACAGCTAAAAGCAAAATCAAGGTAGTCCGCACCAATTTAACCGTAATTCCCAAGCTGAATTCTCCCACCTCCGGGTGGCGGGCCATATATGTGGCCTGGGACGCCACCACGCTTGACGTGTCGTTGATCGCAGCGCCGGCCAGATACCCAAATTGCTGGGCGTTTAATCCCACCCACTCAGCCAGATAAGGGTAGAGCAGGGCAGCCAGCACATCAAACAGAAAAATCGCCGTCATCGCGTAGGCGATCTCCTCCTCCTTTGCCTTGATAATCGAAGAAAGCGTCGCAATGGCGGAACCACCGCAGATACTGGTCCCTCCGCCGACCAAGGTACAAATATTTGAATTCAGCCGCATTAGTTTCCGGCCGACCAGGAATGCCACGCCAAAAGAGATCCCAATATTAAAAAGCAACATCGGAAGAGCCTTTGTAGCAGACAGGATTGCCATATAGTTCAGCGTCGCTCCGACCAGGACAATGCCCAGATTCAGATACTTCTTTGCCGCAAACGTAGTTCCACCTTTAAATTCCTCATCCAGACTGGGGAGAACGTTCACAAGCAGCATCCCGATAAAAAGGCCGATCATCGGTCCTCCAATGATACTTTGGAGTCCCCCCAGCCAAGTCGAGACAATCCCAATCCCCAAACACAGCGTGATTGCTCCGTACTTACGCAAAGAAAATCTTTTCTTTTTTCTGAAATCCAGAAACCAAGCATATCCGTAGGCAACCACGATACAAGCCAGGATCACCATCCATTTTTCATAATTCATCCCTATTTCCCTCCTCGATCTGTCACAATACTGCTGTCACTGACAAAAATAGCATAGCACCGAATTCGGTATAAATAAAGATGTATTTTCCAAAGTTTTTGATAGGTAAATCCCTATATGTAAAAAAGACAAATAAAAAGAGACGCAATGCTGCTGAATTTTCTCCCAGCTGCCATGGCGCCTCTGATTTTCGTTCACCAATCCATTTTATTTTTTAACGGGAAACGTTTTGTTCTGTTTCCGGCCGGTTCTCACAAACGCATTCATCCGCAAAACAGTTCGCCTCCACCATCTGCAGAATCCGTCCCAGATTTTCCCAGTCCTCCGGGGAGATCCCTGCCGATATTTTGGCGGCAAATTCATCATGAATACCGTCCAATACGGCAAGGAACGCCTGGCCTTCCTCGGTCAGATAGAGCTGATACTGCCGGCGGTTTTCCGGCGCAGTTCTTCGGTAAATATGACCAATCTCCTCCAGACGCCGGGCATCCCGTGCCACGCTGGTTTTATCCAGAGAAAAATAGCAGGCGATTTCTTCTTGGCTCACCCCCGGCTGGCGGCGTATATGAAGCACAATCAGGTGCATCACCCCTACATAGCCGTAAGGGGCAAGCGCGCGCTTCATCTGCTTGACCCGCTGCCGGTTGATACGCAGCAAGCTGGACAAAATCGGATCCGCCATCTCACTCACCTCCTATCGCAGTCGTAAGAGGGGGCTGTCCCTCCTCACATCCCGCCGCCGTCCGCTGAACCATCCGCATCACCCGGCGCATAATCGGAATCGCTAAAACCAAGGAAAGAACATCCGCCACTGCCTGAACGGAAGCCACGCCGGTCGCGCCCCCAATCCAGGCCAAAGGCATGACAATAGGCAGGAAACAACTGCCTTGACGGGAGGTGGAAAGCAGCAGCGCGCCCTTCACATCCCCCAAACCGGCGCAGAACATGTTGACCACCGCCACCCAGCCATGAACCGGAAGCGCCAGACACTGGAGCCGGATACAGAGCGCCCCAATGCTTTGCACGGCCGGATCCGTCTCTGAAAACAAGTGGATGACAGGGTGGGCAAAGACCCCCAGGATTACCCCCATAATAGCTGCCCCGACCAATGCCATCCTGGAAGAGAATCGGTAACTTTCCAAGACCCGGTCGTACCGCTTGGCTCCCCAGTTGAACCCAGCCACCGGCTGGAACCCTGCGCCAAACCCCAGGATAATACCAAAAGGAAACATCATAATCTTATTGGAAATCCCAATCCCCGCCAGCACTGAATCGGAAATATTGCCTGCGATATTGTTCAGCACAATACCGGACACCACCGCCAGGCCAGACCGGAACATGGAAGAAGACCCCACGCTGATGATCTGGTACAGGTTTTCCCGATTCGCCTGAAAACGGGAAAGAGAAATCCGCAGAATACTCCGGTGAGTCAGATAAGGGAAAAACAGGATCGAAAAGCTGACCAACTTGGAAATCGCCGTCGCCATGGAAGCGCCCGCCACGCCCAGGTTCAGCCCAAAAATAAAAATTGGATCCAAAATGCAGTTTAAGATTCCGCCGAATCCCATGCCAATCATGGACAAGACGGCGCTTCCCTCTGCCCGCAGACACTGATTCATGACAAAACTGGCTGCCATAAAAGGCGCCACCAAAACCACATAGGTAGCGTACTGGATGGAATACTGCTCGCATGTATCCGTCGCCCCCAACAGCCGCACCATCGGCTGCATACAAGTCAGCCCCAAAACCATTACCACTGCGCCAAACATGATTGCCAAGAAAAAAGCAGTGGACAGAACCCGGCTGGCCTGCTTCTCTTTCCTGGCCCCCAGCAGACGGGCAATAAAGCTGTTGGCGCCCACCGCCAGCATGGATCCTGCCATCATGATGATTTGATCCAGAGAAGCATTGACACTGACCGCAGCCGTGGCATTGGTGCCCAGGGAACTGACAAAATAAGTATCCGCCAAGTTATAAATCGAAGTAATCAAAAAAGACACGATGGTTGGAACCGCCATCTTTGGAATAATCTTAGAGATAGGCTCTGTCATCATCATGCTTTTTCTTTTTTCCTGTTGGTTTTGGTCTGTGTCCGACATCGGAATGCGCCTCCTCAGTAAAAACTCCAATAGTATCAGATAAAACAGTTGCATATACAACAATCTCATCTGATACTATTGTATCCCTTTTCCCGGATTTGTCAAGCCTATTGACAGACGTCAAAATTCGCTGCATAAAAAGCTGCCAGCAACACTAAGGCTGCTGGCCGGGAAAACTTTATATTTTTTCACTGTCCTCTTGACGGGTAGCGGTTCAAAAGATATTTTCACCGCCCTTTAGAACACTTTTTGGAATTATTTTTCCATTCTTTATTGTGTTTATCCCCTATGTTCTGGGCTGATTCCGCAAACTTCCGCCAAAGTATCCGTACTGATTTTAAGAGCCTTCCGGCGCATCCGGACTCGCCTCCCAATCGCTTTTCTGAGATTCGCATCTTTCGTCATTTTCCTTGGCCTGTCCTTTCCCTCCCCTGATGAGCAGTACCCTACATTTTCTTTCCAGGCCGGTTCACATTCCGTCGGAAATAAGGTATAATGTCATCAGACATGATACCGGCCCGAAGCGGAGCGATCGCATGTCGGAGACATGATACCGGCCTGGAATGAAACGAATACTCAAAGGAGTTCACTTATGGAAGCCTACACTGGATTTGCCGAAGTCTACGATCTGTTTATGAACAATGTCCCCTACCAGGAATGGGCGGACTACCTGTCTTCCCTTTTCCAGAAATATGGCGTACCTTGCGGACTGATGCTGGAGCTGGGCTGCGGAACCGGCACAATGACAGAACGGATGGCAGAAAAAGGCTACGAGATGATCGGGGTCGATAACTCAGAGGATATGCTTTCCGAAGCGCTGGAAAAGAAAATGGAATCCGGGCATGACATCTTATACCTTTGCCAGGATATGCGGGAGTTTGAATTGTACGGTACGGTTGCCGCCGTATACAGTGTCTGTGATTCGCTTAATTATCTGACCGAATACGAAGATCTGGTCCGTGTCTTTGGTCTCGTGAACAATTACCTGGATCCTGAAGGAATTTTTATTTTTGATTTCAATACCCCTTCCGAATATCGTAATCCACTTCGCCAGGCGCCAATCGTAGAAACGCAGGATGGAGATACGATGATCTGGGAAAATTTTTTCGATGAGGAGACCAAACTAAACGAACACCGGCTTACTTTTTTTCTCCAGGAAGAAGAGGAACGTTATACTAAAATTGAGGAAATCCACCGCCAAAAAGCTTGGGAGCCCCGGCAGATTAAAAAGGCCCTCGACGAAGCCGGGCTGACATTCCTAGCCGCCTATGAGGCGTTTACTGAAAAAGAGCCGTTGGAAGACTCCGCCCGCGTTTATTTTATTGCCCGTGAGAAAGGAAAACATACCGAAAGATAGTTTGCTTCACCACCTGTTTGCAAACAATTTTCTTTCATCCGGCCAAGTAGTTCACAACCCTTTGGGAATCGTGTATAATAAGAATTTGGGAACAGGTGAAAAATCCCATATTCCAACTCTGTCTGCCGGAGAATCGGTTTTAGATTTTCTGTGCTTTACGCCTCTGCGGGAATTTCGGATGGCGTGACGATGCTTCGGGCAGACTGTTTCAATAAGGAGAAAAAAATGAACGACTATATGATTCGAGCCATAGCGGCAGACGGCCAGATCCGCGCCTTTGCCGCCACCACAAAAGATCTGGTGGAGGAAGCCAGAAAACGACACGACACAAGCCCTGTCATCACGGCAGCGTTGGGACGCCTTTTGACTGCCGGCGTGATGATGGGCAACATGATGAAGGGGGAAAAGGATACCATCACCCTGAAAGTGGAGGGCAATGGCCCGGTCAAAGCCCTGACTGTCATAGCCGATACCAAGGGAAATGTAAAAGGGTTTGCCCATGTTCCCCAGGTAATCCTCCATGCCAATGAGAAAGGAAAACTGGACGTGGCGGGCGCCATCGGAATCGGCGTGCTCACCGTCATCAAAGATCTGGGGCTGAAAGAACCCTACGTGGGAACCTCCATGCTGACCACCAGTGAAATTGCAGAAGATCTGACCTATTATTTCGCCACTTCCGAACAAGTCCCCTCCTCGGTCGCCCTTGGCGTGCTGATGGAAAAAAACAACACGGTCAAGCAGGCCGGAGGATTTATCCTGCAACTGATGCCGGGAGTGGACGATGAGACAATCACCAAGCTGGAACAGAAAATCAGTTCCCTCACTTCCATTACCTCCATGCTTGACCAAGGCATGACACCGGAACAAATTTTAGAATACGTCATCGGGGATTTTGGTCTGGAAATCCTTAACCGGACGCCGGTTCGCTTTCACTGCAACTGCAGCAAAGAGAAGGTTCGCGGCGCCATTGTCAGTCTAGGACGTGAGGATTTGAAGGAACTGGCGTCGGAGGGGGAAGCCGTGGAGGCCCACTGCGATTTCTGCAACACCAGCTATTGGTTTCAGCCGGAAGAATTAGAAGAGATCCTGGCTCAGAACGAGAAAAAAAAGGAGAATTAACATGATCCGCTACGACCATTTTAACTTTAATGTGCTGGATCTGGACCGGAGCCTGAAATTCTATGAAGAAGCCTTGAATCTCCGCCCGGTTCGCGAGAAAAAAGCCGAAGACGGCTCCTTTATTCTTTCCTATCTAGGGGATGGGGAAACCGGATTTTTGCTGGAACTGACCTGGCTAAAAGATCGGAAAGAACCTTACAATCTGGGTGAGGAAGAATTCCATCTAGCCATGAAGACAGACGAATATGAGACATGGCATAAGAAGCATCAAGAAATGGGATGTATTGCCTTTGAAAATCCAGAGATGGGAATTTATTTTATCACGGATCCGGATGGCTACTGGATTGAAATTGTACCGGTGCGCGACTAAATAGGAATAAGAGTCCCAGGAAGAGCGCCGTTTCTACCCTCGCTGCAAATTTTAAAAACACCCCGGTTCCCATGCCGGGGTTGTTTTGTATGGCCACCGCTCCCTTTACCATCAAACGGGCAGCAAAACGCTTTCGAATTTTCTCAAGTTAATTGCCTTCCGACCTGAAGAATACGGAACATACGGAGCGCGGCGTCCCGATACAGCTCTTCCGCCCGCTCCAAGGCTTCATTTAAAGGCATCGGACCGTCGACGGCCGTCATCATAGAAGTAACGCCATAGCCGTAAAGTTTATCCGCCCCGGCGCCTAGGCCGCCGGACAGCACCAAAACCGGAATTCCCTTCTTTTGACAGCGCAGGCCCACGCCGCTGATTACTTTTCCAAAAGCGGACTGCCAGTCGGTTCTCCCCTCTCCGGTGACGACCACGGACACTCCCTCTAACCGCTCGTCAAAATGGATCAAATCCAGCACGGTTTCAATTCCGGACTTCAACTCAGCTCGAAGGAACAGGAAAAGCGCCGCCCCTAACCCGCCGGCCGCCCCGGTTCCAGGAATCTGATTGACATCTACGCCAAAAGTTCGCTCCAAAACTCTTCGGTAATTTTCCATCCCGGCCTCCAGACGGTTTAGCATATCCGGCGTACCTCCCTTTTGTTTCCCAAAAGTCCGTGTGGCTCCGTCCGGTCCGGTCAAAGGATTTGTCACATCACACATTACGGTGAATTTTGCCTGAAAAATAAGAGGATGGAGGCCGGACCGATCGATCGCGCTTACCCGCTCCAGATCGGCGCCGCATCCTTCCAGCTCATTGCCCAACTGATCCAGGAAACGAACTCCCAGGGCGCGCAGACAGCCCATGCCGCCGTCATTGGTCGCGCTGCCTCCGATCGCAACGACGATTTCCTGGCAGCCGTCTTCCAAAGCGGCAAGTATCAGCTCGCCGGTCCCATACGTGGATGCTTGTATGGGATTTCTCTCCTCCTCTTTCAGCAGGGGAAGTCCGGAAGCCGCCGCCATTTCCAGTACAGCCTTGTTCTCTCCGATCCGTCCGAAATAGGCAGATACCGGATTCCCCAACGGGCCCCTTACCTCGCGCCAGACCCGCTCCCCCTTTAGCGCTGCGATCACCGCATCCGTTGTGCCTTCGCCACCGTCGGCCACCTCCACGCTTTCCCACCGGCATTCCGGAAAAACCTTCCCAGCGGCTTCCCCCAGCAGTTCTGCCGTCCGAGCCGATGAAATGGTTCCCTTAAAAGAATCCGATGCAAATAAAAATTTCATATCTCTCCCCTATTTTTTAGCCACAAACACCGTAGAGACGGCGGTGGCCAGAATCCGCGCTTCATTTTCCCCCTGCCAAAGTTCTGCCGACACATGAGCCACGGTCCGGCCTAAGCCGGACAGCCGGACACGAACATGAACCGGCACCGAAAGTCTCACCGGCCGAATATAGGAAATCTGTAGGTTGACCGTCGGGGAATCCCCGATTCCGGCAAATCCCCGCACTGCCGTGCACATAGCATTATCCATGACCGCTGCGATGATTCCGCCGTGCATACTGCCCGCAGGATTTTTCATCCAGGGTTCGCTGAGATAATCCAGAACAATGATTTTGGAAGCAAAATCCAGCCGGGCGAACCGAGGGTTGAGCCGGGCCACCAATCCTTCGGGGGCCAGTTCAATGGCGTCCTGGATAGCTTCCTTTAAATTGGATTCCAATTCTTCTGCATTTTTTGCGTAAGGATACATGATTTCCCTTCCTGTGCAGCTTTTTTTGAATGCTTTCGCTGCTCCGCTGAGTTCCGTATTTTTTATTGCGCGCCTGCGCCGTTTCATAAAAAGGCGAAATTCTTTCACTCTTTCTTATTTTTTATGATAACCCAATGAAGAAAGAAATGCAAGTCATAGAGCCTTTCTCCCTCATTCCAGGATCCTCTCAGGCGTTCCGCTCCTATCCGAATCACGAATACGATTCAATAATAATTTGAAAGCGAACTATTCGATAAACAACTGCCGTACATCCTTTCTTGATTTTCTATGCTTTTCCCTAAAATCAGAAAACCATGTTAAAAAAACATAGGCTTACCATGTGTTCAGATTTGTGATAAGATAAAAGAAATCATCAACAGGCTGAAAAAAGACAAGAATATGGTATCACATCCATATTGTGAAATTAAGGTATAGGACAGCTATATGAATCTCCGTGATTCTCTAAATGCCATTAATGCACATCGATCTATCTGAATTGATATTACAAGAAGGGAGCAAATAGGATGGAATTACTTGAATTGATGAAACATCGTCACAGTATCCGCAAATATACGGATGAAAGAATCCGTACGGACAATCTGGAAAAAATTCTTCAGGCAGGCATGTTGTCGGCTACCGGAAGAAACAAACGGCCCTGGGAGTTTATTGTAGTCCGTGAGAAATCTATGCTGACGCAGTTGGCAAACTCCAAAACAGCCGGGGCACAAATGCTGTCAAAAGCAGATACCGCTATCGTGGTAATTGCAGACCCGGAAAAGACAGATACATGGATCGAGGATTGCTCCATTGCGATGGCCAATATGCACCTGATGGCGCACAGCCTTGGCATTGGAAGCTGCTGGGTGCAGGGACGGCTTCGTGAAGCAAAGGATGGAAGCTCTGCGGAAGATTATCTGCGTTCGCTTCTCCACTATCCCGAAAAATATAAATTGCTGGCGACACTTTCTTTAGGAATGCCGAACGAGCAAAAAACGCCTGCGGATTTGGAAACACTTCCGGCAGAAAAGATCCATTGGGAACAGTATTAGAGTTAGATCCGTCATGCTGATTATTTGTTTCCACTCGATCAAATATTTTTGCCAAAGCGGAACACAGCTACGTTCAGGCTTCCCAGCCGTTTTTTATGGACCGGCGGAGGAACGAACAGTCATCGATTATACCGTCGTCCGCCGCCAAGATCCCGTCAAAAGTCTGTGTGTATTTTCTCATTCCAAGATAGGGACACTCCCTTGCCGTCCTTTTTTGCCCCTGCGGCGGACTTATTTCCCATCTCGATAGGAACAACAGTAATCCGCCACTTCTTTAATTATCAGTTTATACTTTGAATTGGCAGGCACGACAAAGGAGTCGCCCTCTCCATAGGTGGTATAGCCCTCTTCTCCAGGCAAACAGATATCCATGGATCCGGCCAACACCTCCATCAGCTCTTCGGCCTCGGTGCCAAATTCATACTCTCCCGGCAAGAAAATTCCAAGTGTCTTCCTCTCTCCGTTCTCTGTATAAAGGGTACGGCTAGTAACCTTTCCGTCAAAATAGATGTTTGCCTTTTTGATGATGGTTGCATTTTTAAATTCCATAGAAATCTCCTCCCAAGTTTATTTTGGTTTAAGTATAAGGCAAGATCTTTTATATATCAATATTTTTTCAAAGGTATCCGTCCCTCTTTCGTTTCTATCCTAATTTTCTATCCTGTTTTTATGATTTGCCGTTATCCGCCATATAACTTTTCATATGGTTAGAAATATTTTCTCATCCGCTTTCCCCATCCCGCCTCGCACTAGGCCATATCAACCGCCCTAGCCGATTCTGTCTTTTCAAAATAAAGCTTATTTCTATTGCCTCATAAATTTCCTCTTGCATTTTCTAATTAAATATGCTATATTTCCTTTTGCTTGTATTAGCAAGCGACTCTGGAGAGTCTCCCTTGGGGGAGCGCCGAAGGTGTACGGCAGGATCATCCTGTTAATCTCTCAGGCAAAAGGACAGGGCATATAACAAAACAACAGATTGGTTTTTCCGTCTGTTGAATGCGATGTTCTACTCTTTGGAGGGCTGAAAGTGAAAACGTTCAGCTCTTATTTTTATATTGCAAAAATATAAAACAAAGGAGAAGAAAAACCATGATGGACACAATCTTGAAACTCGTAAACAATGCCAATGATTTTCTTTGGAGCTTTCTGCTCATCCTGATTCTCTGCGGAACCGGCATCTACTACACGATCCGGCTGAAATTCGTCCAAGTCCGTAAATTCAAAGAAGGCTTCCGCCATGTTTTTGGAAGCATCCGGCTGAAAGGAGAAAAAAAAGGGAAAGGGGAAATGACCCCGTTCCAGTCGATCGCCACTGCAATCGCCGCCCAGGTCGGCACCGGAAATCTAGCCGGCGCAGCCACGGCCCTGCTGGGTGGAGGCCCCGGCGCCATTTTCTGGATGTGGCTGTCCGCTTTCTTCGGCATGGCCACCATCTATGCGGAGGCAACACTGGCTCAAAATTATAAGACAACCGACGCTGACGGCCAGGTAACCGGCGGACCGGTTTATTACATAAAAGCGGCCTTTCACGGGAAATTCGGAAAAGTGCTGGCCGCATTGTTTGCTGTATTCATTGTCTTGGCCCTTGGATTCATGGGCAATATGGTTCAGAGCAATTCCATCGGAGCCGCCTTTCAGGAAGTCTTTCAGGCTCGGAATCTCCCGGTTCCTTCCGTTGCGATCGGCCTGCTATTAGCCGCTGTGGCTGCCTTCATCTTTATCGGCGGGACTTCCAGACTGGCTGCAGTCGTGGAAAAAATTGTGCCGGTCATGGCGTTGGTCTATATCATCGGCAGCCTGATCTTGATCTTTATGAATATCACGGCAGTTCCCCACGCAATCCGTATGATCTTCGTCGGAGCTTTCCAGCCGAAAGCAGTGCTGGGCGCAGGAGCCGGTATCGCGGTCAAGGAAGCAATCCGCTTCGGCGTGGCCCGCGGCCTTTTCTCCAATGAAGCCGGCATGGGCTCCACCCCTCACGCACACGCAAGAGCTGCCGCCAAGACCCCCCACGAGCAGGGAATAGCAGCGATGATCAGTGTCTTCATCGACACGTTTATTATCCTGAATCTGACCGTCTTCTCTGTTCTGACCACCGGAGTCCTGGACAGCGGAAAAGACGGCGTCGCCCTGACCCAGGCGGCCTTCACCACTTCCTTCGGAAGTTTCGGCGATATCTTTGTTGCAATCTGCCTGTTGTTTTTTGCCTTTTCCACGATTCTCAGCTGGCACTTTTTCGGTGAAATTAACTTCCGTTATCTGTTTGGAGCCAAGGCCGCCAAGATCTATTCCCTGCTGGTCGTTGTCTTCATCGTCGTCGGCTCCTGCCTGAAAGTGGAACTGGTCTGGTCCCTATCCGACTTTTTCAACGGACTGATGGTCATTCCAAACGCCCTGGCGCTGTTAGCGTTAAGCCCAGTGGTCGTGGGAATCTGTAAAAAGTACGGCGGAAAATCCCGTTAAACACATCGGAAACCAACTGGCTATCCGCGCAATATGGAAAGAATAAATAACCGTATCCAAGTAACAAAAACCAAATAACCGGTTACGAGAATGCGTTAAAATGGTAAAACAAAAACGTGACGGCGAATCACCACTGCCGTCACGTTTCTAAGAGAAACGGCCATTTTTAAGCATTCTCTTTTTCATTCTCCCTCCAATTTGCCAACCACTCTTTCTTTCAATATCACGAGCTTTCCTCCTATCTTTTCCAACCTCGCTCTTCCTACACATGAAGAAAACAATGATTATGGCTGTTCTGGCAGCTGCTCTCGGCTGTCTTCTTCCGTCGGTTTGATCAGCGACAAATCCACCCTTTTTTCGGCAAATTGGCACACTAAAACATCAAATTCATGGACAATTCAATCCAAACTTATCAAATAAACCCATTGATAACATTTCCCTTCAAATTTAGGCTATTTCTTTTTTGTATCTAATTACTGATATCCCATTTCTTCTACGATTTTCACTATTTCATCACGATCTTGTTCTAGACATCTTCCGTAAACTACAGTGTTATCTCTAAATGCCACCATATTATATATACCTCTTATGTTCATTTCAAAAATTTTACCACCTTGCTTTAGCTCTCTTTCATACTTCGCTCTCTCTTTTGATTCAAGATTCTGATTAAAATCATAGGATATCCTATTGTAGACACCATCTGTTGTTTCGCTATCACTATATTCGTAAAACTCAATCTTACTATCCCCCTTTTCTCCTGAAGCTACATACATTAACTTATCTTCGTCAAAAAACCAATAAGATGTTGGCATATCTACAGTATTAAATCCTCTTTGCTCTAATAATTCCCTAGCTTCTAAATGATCCATTAGTTTCTCTGTTAATACATATGATTGCTGCAACCTTTCTCCTGTAATTACCGGCCATATAGCTCTTGCTGCAAATGCCAAAAACAAAAGAACTATGATAGCTTTTAAAACAAGGCCCCTACCCTTACGTTTTTTTGAAAAATCTACATTAACTTTTTCATCATCAGATAAATCTTCCACGCTAAATTCTTCTTGAATCATACTTTCATCTTCTACGTACTCATCAGTTCTAATGCCGTTAGCATCGTTGATTCTCTTTTTAAGAATATATATTTCGTAGTTGTAAAGGTGTTTTTCGTATTGAAATTTTCTAGTTTTGCTTTCTTTATCTGTGAATAGAAAATAATCTCGATAAAATGTTGTTCCACCTGCTTTATATCTACCAGTTCTTATCCTTTTGGTTATCTCTTTGCAACTTACTATATCTGTATACTTGTAGTATTTTTTATTAAAAGGGCCCGTTTGAAAACGAAAACCTTCACGATCTATTTTTACATCGAGATATTTGTATCTAACAAACAGAATAGCTATCGCAAAGATACATGCTATTATCCCCATATATCTTAATATCAGCGGTTCTTGGATAATAGGCAATCTCCCTACAAAAAATTCAAGTATAAATATAATAAATAAAATAACTGTAGCACCTACAATATATGATATACCATAATTCTTACCCGTTATTTCATAGTAATCAAGTTCACCTTCTTCATTGTAGATTTTATTTCTACCATCAACTTGATTTTTAAAAAACTCAATAGCTTGATAGTCATTTGTATAAAAAGGGATTTTTATAGCCTTTCCAGTATCTAGTTTAAATGTGCAATAATATTCTCCACGGCTTGAGCTAATCCACACTCCTCGTATACTTGAAAAACTATAAGTGTTACCTCTACCTAACCTTGTTTGATAATATATTTCATTGTTACCGACTAATACCTTAAATGCAAATGCTCTATATATGGCTATGAGCATTACTACCATTGCTAAAAAGTCTATAAAACCAGCGAATATAAATGCTAAATTGTTAGATTTATATAACCATAGGGTCAATGCTGTTAACGGCACTACAATAACGAAAGACAAAAATATACCTATTTTCCCATTGCCAAGTTTATATATCCATTCTTTATTTTTATATTCATTCATAATTATATTCCTCTCCCCATTTTGACTTACCTACTATGATGTTTCACTCATATCTTTTTGTCTCTTAAATTCAAATCTTGTACTTCAAAATAGAAACTACCGCAACAATCATACAAATTCATATTAGGAACTCATAATTTTACAGGTGTTTATATACCTCATAGGGTTTTAATAAAATTCTATGAAAGCCTTGAAAATAAAGGATTTATCGCAATGTGTCCGCCTTATCCCTTTATATGATTTCACACAAGTTTACTCTTTCCCTGACTGATTATAAGGGCAAATTCAAGGGAAAGAAAATCTGATAACAAGAATAAACATAAATGTGGCAATCGGAGAACTGTGACATATGTACGAATATATTATAACGGAGGATTTTTTAATGGACAAGTATATTTATGATGAACACAACGGCCTTTGGTATGAACTGCAAGGAGATTATTATATACCTTGCCTTACTTTACCAGCCAAAAAAGAAAACAAGCCTATCGGCTTATGGGGACAGCGACATAAACGCTATTTACAGGAATATAAAAGAGCGGTTTACACCACGCTGCTCACAAGCGGCAAGTTGAATCCTTATCTTGCCGATGTCGATAAACAGGCGGAGGGACGCTTTGAAAGACTTGTGGAACAGATGAAGCAGTCACAGGGCATAACAGAACAGTTAAAGTCGGAAAACGCCTTAGAATGGGTACGGAGAATGAATAACATACGGGCGTACGCAAAGGAAACTGTAGAAAAGAAAATTATCTTTGCATAAGTAATCGAGTAGGAGAAATTTCTCTTTACAGAGAAATTTCGACCTCTCACAGAGACCGTTTCAAGTTTTATTTAAACTGAAAAAACTGATATAAGATATATCATTAGTTACATTGGGCAGAGCCGATTTTTAAGGTTCTGCCCTTGCTTTGGGATACTCCCCCGTTTCTGACTTTTCGGAGCCCTAACTCAGGTGTTCCGCCAATATTTTAATTCCCATGCCGATTAGAATCAGTCCTCCAGTCAGCTCCGCCCGGCTCTTGTAACGGGCTCCAAAAGCATTTCCGATCTTGATTCCAAGAGCCGACAGACAAAAAGTCACGCAGCCGATAAAAAGCACAGCAGGCAAGATCTCCACCTGCAAAAAAGCAAAGGTCATGCCTACAGCCAGAGCATCGATGCTGGTCGCAACCGCCAGAGGCAGCATGTCTTTGGCGCAGAAGGAAGGATCTCCTTTCTCCCCCTCTTCTCTGGACTCCCGGATCATATTGATCCCAATCACTCCCAGCAAAATAAAAGCAATCCAGTGGTCTAAATTCTGAATCTGCGTCTCAAATTGAACTCCCAATATGTACCCCAGAAACGGCATGACGGCCTGAAATCCGCCAAAGTAAAGACCAGCCAGCACCGGGCATTTCCAACCAACCGCCGGTACGGACAGTCCTTTGCAGACAGACACCGCAAAGGCATCCATCGACAGCCCTACCGCAATCAAAAACAACGTCATGATACTCATAAAAATCTCCCCTGTTTAGGGTATATGCAGAAGGGAAAAAGAAAAAGACCAATCCGCGCAAATTGCGGAGAAGTCTTCTTTCTATGCTCTTTCGCCGCTGGAATCACCGGCAAAAATCTCAAATTTAACCCGGTCTAAGCTCAGAGACCTTTTCCTTTTAGTTCTTGTTCATCCGGTTTTCTTCTTTACCGCGGATACTGCCCCTTTCGGAACGCATCCACCATCGTGCCGGTCAGACTGAACAACCCCTTCGGCTCCGGCACCTTTTCCCTGGAAAACCAGCACGCCTCGGCCAGTTCACTCTCATCCAACGTGATCTCCGGGCTGCCGTCCAAGTCCGCATAAAAACCCATTAAAAGAGAGTCGGAAAAGGACCAGGGCTGGCTGGTATAATACCGCAGATTTTTCACCTTCAGACCGACTTCCTCCATGACTTCCCGGCGCACGGTGTCTTCAACTGTTTCCCCGATCTCCGTGAATCCGGCAATCAGCGCATAGTTCCCATGGGGCCGTCCGGCATAGCGGGACATCAAAAGACGGTCGCCGTCGGTCACCGCCACAATCACCGCCGGGGAAATCTTCGGATATACAACGCTTCCGCAGGAATCGCAGCAGAACGCACGCTCTTCTTCGCTGGGCCGCATGGGCTTTCCGCACTTCCCGCAGAACTTATGATCGCTAATCCAGCGGTACAGCTGGCTCGCCGTGATACCGGCATAACCCAGCCACTCCGGCTTCCCGTACCGAAACCGATCCACAGGAGCCATCTGGTATCCGGAAAGTTCCGGCATTTTTTCCAAAGGCAGCAGATAATAGGCAGTCTCGTCAATCGCAAACAGATAGATTAAAAATCCACGGCGTTCCGGGCTGCCTTCACAGATCTCTCCCACTGTAGGAAAGGAAATCAGGTCTCCCTCCCGGAGTAAAACCTGATTTCCCTCAAAATACAATACTGCATCGGTATTTACCGGTTCCCGCCGGCTGGCAAACGCGTTGTCATACCGGCGGGGCGCTATTTCCTGAATCATACATTAATCTCCGCTGTCACTCCCAGCAAATCCTCATTTTCCTTTAAAACAGGGCGGATTACCTCCGCCAAGAATTCCTCCGTCTGTTCCTTGGCGCGGCCCGTATAACGGGACGGATCCATGGAAGCCTTTAAATCCTCCAGGCTCAGATTAAACGCCGGATCGGCTGCAATCAGCTCCAGCAGATTATTTTCGCCTCCATTCACCTTTACATTCTTCCCGGCCTCCATAGACAGGGTACGGATACGCTCATGGAGCTCCTGACGGTCTCCTCCGGCCTTCACCGCATCCATCATAATATTCTCAGTGGCCATAAAAGGCAATTCGGACATCAGCCTCTTTTCAATGACCTTCGGATACACGACCAGCCCGTCCACCACGTTCAGATACAAATCCAAAATTCCATCAATGGCTAAGAACGATTCCGGTACGCTCAGACGTTTGTTGGCCGAGTCATCCAGCGTCCGCTCGAACCACTGGGTAGAAGACACCAGCATCGGATTCATCAGCGCAGACATCACATAGTTGGACAGGGACGCGATCCGCTCGCTGCGCATCGGATTCCTTTTATAAGCCATGGCCGAGGAGCCGATCTGGCTCTTCTCAAAAGGCTCTTCAATTTCTTTTAGATGCTGGAGCAGGCGGATATCATTGGAAAATTTATGGGCGCTCTGGGCAATGCCCGCCAGCACTGACAGCACCCGGCTGTCGTTTTTCCGGGAATACGTCTGTCCGGATACCGGATAGCAGCCAGAAAATCCCATCTTCTCCGCAATCTTCTGATCCAGAGCCCGGCACTTGGCATGATCTCCCTCAAAAAGCTCCAAAAAACTGGCCTGGGTGCCGGTGGTTCCCTTGGAGCCGAGCAGGCGCAGGGAATCCTGGACAAAGCACAGATCGTCATAATCCAGCTTCAAATCCATCAGCCAGAGGGTGGCGCGCTTTCCGACCGTGGTCGGCTGTGCCGGCTGGAAGTGGGTGAAACCAAGGGTCGGCATCGCCTTGTATTCCTCGGCAAAGTCCGCCAGCTTCTGCATCACATTGACCAGCTTTTTCTTCACCAGGGCAAGCGCGTCGGCCATCAGAATCATATCCGTGTTGTCGCCGACATAGCAGGACGTGGCGCCCAGATGGATAATGCCCTTGGCTTTCGGACACTGTACTCCGTAGGCGTATACATGGGACATGACGTCGTGGCGGACTTCCTTCTCCCGCGCTTTCGCCACTTCATAATTGATCTCGTCCTTGTGGGCCTTCAGCTCCTCGATCTGCTCCTCGCTGATCGGCAGGCCCAGCTCTTTTTCCGTCTCGGCCAGGGCGATCCAAAGGCGTCTCCAGGTGCGGAACTTCTTGTCCGGGGAGAAAATATACTGCATCTCCTTGCTGGCATAACGCTCCGACAAGGGGCTTTGATATCTGTCCGTCATCCCTTTACTCCAATCCGATTCTCTTAAATACTTCGTGATATGCGCCTTCTACATTGCCAAGGTCTCTGCGGAAACGATCCTTGTCCAGCTTCTCGTGGGTCTTGCTGTCCCAGAACCGGCAGGTATCCGGGGAAATCTCATCCGCGAGGATGATCTCACCGTGGAAACGCCCGAACTCCACCTTAAAATCAATCAAGTCAATTCCGCACTCGGCAAAATACCCTTTCATCACCTCATTGATTTTGAAAGCCAGCTCGGTGATGCGGTCAATCTCTTCCTTGGTGGCAAGGCCCAAAGCCAGGGCATAATAGTCATTGATAAAGGGATCGCCCAGCTCATCGTTTTTGTAGCTGAATTCCAGGGTCGGGCTGAGCAGTTTCCGGCCTTCTTCAATTCCCAGCTTTTTGGAAAAACTGCCGGCGGCCACATTCCGGACGATCACCTCAAGAGGAACGATTTCCACTTTTTTCACAGCGGTCTCCCGTTCGCTCAGCTCTTCCACATAGTGGGTCGGAACGCCGGCTTTCTCCAGGATCTGGAACATATGATTACTCATCCGGTTGTTGATCACGCCTTTTCCGACAATGCTGCCTTTTTTCAGTCCGTTAAAAGCGGTGGCATCATCCTTGTAGTCCACGATTAAAACGTCTTCTGCATCCGTTGTAAAAACTTTTTTTGCCTTTCCTTCATAAAGCTGCTCACATTTGTTCATTTTTATTCTCCTTGGTCCTTTCGGTTTGTTTCCATAAAACCATTTTATTCTTACGCGATTATAATATAGGAAGCGCATAAAATCAAGTAAATTGCACATATTAACGGCAGAAACGCAGATTTTCTTCTGCGGGGAATCCAGGAAAAGGAGAATGCAAAATGAAAGACGAAAAAAAGATTTTTCTATTTCTCGCCTGCTGCCTTCTGGTCGTAGCACTGACCGGCTGCAGCAGAGACGATAAGACCACCACGAACACCGGGACGTCCGCAGCCGTAACCACCGAGGCGGCTACCAGCTCTTCCGTGGAGACTTCTTCCGCTACCGACCAGACGAATGGAAGCGTAGCGACCCCTACCACGGTTCCAGGCGGCAGCGAGAGCAGCAGCGGTGAACTGGGCAGCTTAGCTGACGATGTGAAGGATGGCTTGGAGGATGCTGGAACGGATTTAGGCCTGAGCGCCTCCCCGGAGAACAGTTCCACCAACAAAGCGCAGTAAAGGAAGAAAAAAGATGCCGCCGTCCAAATCGAAAAACGAACGGACGACGGCATTTTTCTTATTTCATAGGAAATTCCTTTTGAATTTCCTATGAAACAAAAAACGCTCCGCTATGGATCGCCATGCGGCGGAAAGGTAGATGGCAGCGTTGCTGCCCCGCCGCAGGCGGAGCATTTCGCTCTGCGAAATGCTTTGTTCCAACTTCCAATTTCTCAGCCAATTCCCCCATAAAAAATCCCCAAAACATATACCGCCAAGGTGATCCCGACGAATACATACTTCGTCAGCGGCTCGAACCACCGTCCCAGAGGCTTTTTTCTGCCAAGCTCCACCTGTGCTCTCGCATACCCCTTCGGGCAGACCCAGTAGAACATAATCGCGGCCAACAGCGCGCCCAGAGGAATGATATAGATCGAAACTACATCCATCCAGACATTCACCGCATCGGCGCTTTCGATAAAAAGTCCGACCAGGGCAGCCACCGCAGCCACACAGAGCACGGCCTTCCGGCGGGACAGATGGAATTCCTTTTGCAGCGCTTCGATCGGAGTCTCAAACAGGTTCATCAAAGAGGTAATCGCTGCAAAGAGCACGGCCAGGAAAAAAATTACCGAGAACAAACTCCCCAGCGGCATTTTTTGGAACACCACCGGCAGGGTAATGAACATCAGAGGCGGCCCTGCCGCCACGTCCAGGCCAAAAGCGAATACAGCCGGAATCACCACGACGCCGGCCAAAAGCGCCGCGCAGGTATCAAAGATCGCCACATTGCGTGCACAGCCAACCACATCTACATCCTTTTTTAAATAACTGCCGTAGACGATAGTCCCGGATCCAGCCAGCGACAGGGAGAAAAAAGCCTGGCCCAAGGCAAATACCCAAGTTCGTACGTCGGCCAGCGCGCTCCAGTCTGGCACGAACAAATAACGGTAGCCATTCCCAGCACCATCCAAGGTAAAAACCCTTACCATCAAAATCAAAAACAGTACAAAAAATGCCGGCATCATCCATTTATTCATCTTCTCGATCCCGCGGGATACGCCGAAGGCCATAATCAAAAAGGTGATCGCCAGCCCCAGCATATGCCAGCCTACGCTCCCGAACCGGGTCGCCAAATTCCCAAAATAGCCTCCCATGTCCGTCACGGAAAGAAGGCTTCCGGTAACGGAGCTGAATAAGTACTTTAAAAACCATCCCACCACCACAGAATAGCCGATAGCTATGCCCAGGGAGCCGATAACCGGAATCATCCCGATCCATTTCCCCCCACGCTTTCCACGCATCCGCATTGCCGCTTCAAAAGCCCCGGACGGGCCAGTTTTCACCGAACGGCCGAAAGCCATCTCCCCCAACACACCGGAAAAGCCCAGCAGCGCGACAAAAATAAAATATGGGATCAGAAACGCTGCTCCTCCAAAAGCGCCAGTACGATACGGAAACATCCAAATATTTCCCATCCCCACCGCAGATCCGATGCAGGCCACAATAAAACCAAATCGGGTCCGAAACTCATCCCTTCGGCTCTCCTCTGTCTTCTTCATTCTCTTCTCCTTTCAGCCCAACCGTCTATATCAATCCATAATGGCGCAGCCCTCTGGCAACCCCATCTTCCCAAAGGGGCGACGTCACATATTCCGCCGCCTGTTTAGCTTCCTCCATCCCGTCACCCATGGCCACCGAATGGGCCGCGTACTCCAGCATATCCAGATCATTGGTGCTGTCGCCGAACGCATAGGTGTCCTCTCTTGCAATCGAAAGGGCCCCGCAGATCTCCTCGATTCCGGAGGCTTTGCTGTACCCCTTTGGGACAATTTCCAAAAGTCCCCGCCGCCGGTAAATAATCCGGAATCGGGGGGACAGAGCTTTTTCTAGTTCTTTTATTTTCCCCTCCACATGGTCCACGCAGAATTTACTGATCTCCAGCCGGTCTTCATTTCCCCGAACCGGCAGCAACCGGTCTCCCATCTCCCTCTTCAGACGTGCTGGGAACGGGTCTCCATCCGGGAAAGATTCCTCGTCCAAATAGCTCTCATACCGTCCTTCCAGCACATAGGCCACATCCATCTTTCGCAGCAGATCACAAACCTGCTGAGCCGCCCTAATCGGGATCCGATGGTAATACATTACCTCCCCGCGGTATTCTCCATAGGTTCCGCACCCAGCTAAGATTCCGTCAAAACCCAAAGGCATCAGCTCCCGATCCGGGATAAAGGACCGAGTCCGGCCACTGCAGATAAAAAACAGATGGCCGTTTTCCTTTAGCCTTTTCAGCGCTTTTTTCACACTCTGCGGGATTCGCTGCTCCCGGTCCCACAAAGTTCCGTCTATATCAAAAAAGATTGCTTTCGGCATCGTCCGTTCCTCTCCCCCCCTTATCCGGCTGATCTGTGAATAGCTTCTCCTTCCGCTCGATCATCTCGCTGATCTTCTCCATATATAGATTTACGTCCTTTACATTGTCGGAGCGCTCGATCCGGCCATCTGGATAAATCCGCTTGGAAACCGGTCCCGCCCCAAGGGCCACAATGTTCTGCTTTTCCTCCATGATCAGGATGTTATAAATCCCAGCCTTTTCCGCCGCGGCAAAACCGACGTTTTCCAAATTCCCGGCCATATTCTTCTGCCGGTAGAGATAATAAGGATAAAGGCCCATCCGCTTGGCTCCGGCCGCAGCAGCAGCCATCATCGCCTCCGACTCCTCCTGTGTGCCGCCGGCCACCACCGTGCCCTCTGCCTCCATTTTCAGCCGGGAAGCCCGCTTGACGGCAAGCGAATGGACAGTCAAACTATCCGGGCGCAGCGCTTCAATCCGGCGCACCGTATATTCCACATCCTCCGGCGTCTCCTCAGGAAGCCCCAGGATGATATCCATGTTGATGTTGTCGAACCCAATTTCCCGCGCCAGGAAAAACGCCTCCTCGATCGCCTCCACGGTATGGCGCCGGCCGATCCGCCGGAGCGTCTCCTGCCGCATAGTCTGAGGATTGATGGAAATCCGGGTCACCGGATAGCTTTTCAGCACTTCCAGTTTCCGCCTGGTGATACTGTCCGGACGTCCGCCTTCCACGGTGAACTCCTGCAAATCGCAAAAATCAAAGCTTTCACAGATTTTTTTCAATAACCGGTCCAGCAGCTCCGGGGGCAGGGAGGTCGGCGTCCCCCCTCCAATATAGATGGTATTCAGTTTTTTCTTTCGGAACCGCTCCGCTGTCCAATCGATCTCCCGGAATAAGGCGTCCAGATATTCCCCCATCCGGGGTTCCCACTTCGTCATCGGATAGGAGGTAAAGGAACAATACAGGCAGGTGGTCGGGCAAAATGGAATTCCGATGTAAAGGCTGTAGCCCTCCTCATAATCAATATTCTTTAAAATCTCCTTCTCTCGAAACGCAATCTCCACGGCCAGGGAGGATTTCTCCTCGCCGGCCAGGTACTCGTCCCGCAAAAAGGCACGGATTTCCTCCGCCGTCAAACCTTCCTCCAGTTTTCCCATGGCAATCTTGGTAGGCCGAATCCCGGTCAAAGTCCCCCATGGCAATGTTTTCCCGGTGCGCGCGGAAAGTTCCCGGTAAAGCCGCCGCTTGAGACGGTTTTTCCTCTCCGTCTTTTCTCCGTCTCCCGCATCCGGGATCAAAATCATAAGCTCCGGTTTTTCCACCGGGTTCTTTACCAGCTCCTCCCCCGGATAAAACGCCATCAAAAGCCCCCGGATATCATATTCAAACTCATCGTTATCCACATAAAACCCAATCATTCCTCTTTTCCTCCCTGAAGTAAACGTCTTATCAAGCGGGACTCTCTATTTCTGTCATGCAGTAAAACAGAAATTTTTCCTGCATGACAGAAATAGAGAGATGAATCTGGAAAGCCAGAAAAAGGAGGCGTCTCCACACCTCCTTCTCTCACCGCTTTTCTTTGTGCGTCCCGCTCCCGATCCGCCGCAGATTTTACATGGCTACCGCCGGATTATACTTTTTCTCATGTCCGATGGTCGTCACGTCCATATGTCCCGGATATACGTCCACATCGTCCGGAAGCACCAGCAGCTTTTCTTTCAAAGATTTCAGAATCGCCGAATAGCTTCCGGTGTCCAGATCCGTCCTGCCGTAAGACTCACAAAACAGCGTGTCGCCGCTGATCAGCACTTTTTCGTCCTCGAAATAGTAACAGCAGCTTCCAGCCGTATGCCCCGGCGTATGCAGAACCTGAATCCGGAATCCGGCCAGCGTCATCTCCTGATGATCCGAAAGCAGCACATCCGGCTTCACGGAAATCGACTCCGCCCAGGCCTGGGACCGGTTCATCCAAGGATCCTCCATCAGCTTCGCTTCCTCACTGTAAGCATAGACCGGCACATCCACGGATTTTCTTAAATCCGGAATCGCATAGATGTGGTCAAAATGCCCGTGGGTCAGTAAAATCCCCTTCAGATGATAATCCCTCATCCGGCACTGCTCCAGGATATAGTCCGCATTGTCCGCCGGATCCACCAAAAGCGTCTCCCGCGTCTCCTTATTGACAATAAAATACACATTGGTGCCGATGGTCCCCAGCACCCGATACTGAATTTCCATTTTGTCGCTCATCCGATTGCCCTCTGTATATCCACAACCCCTTCGATCTGACGTAACCGTGCCATCATATGGTTGATCTCCTGCACGCCGGCCGTCTCAAAACTGATATTAAAGGTCGCGGTTCCCTGCTTATTCGTCCGGGAATTCAACGATGTTATGGTGATCTCTTCCTCCGCCATCACGCGGGATATATCTGCCAAGAGACCAATCCGGTCCTTGGCATAAAGAGCCAGCTCCGCCATGTAGCGCTCCCCAGCGGCGCCCTCCGGCACCTGCCACTCGGCGTCGATCAGACGGGTTCTCTCCACCTCCGGCAGGTTCAAGATATTCACACAGTCGGTCCGGTGGATCGAGACGCCCCGGCCTCTGGTCACAAAGCCCACGATCTCGTCGCCGGGAATCGGGTTGCAGCACTTGGAGAAATGAACCGCCAGATCGTTCAGCCCTTCCACCACAATGCCGCTGCGGGTCCGTTTCACAACCGGCTTTTTATTATCGGCCACCGCCTGCATGACTTCCTCGTCGGTGATCTGTAAACGCTCCACCTTCCGCTTCTCATCGAGAAGCTTATTGATGACCTGGCCTTCTTTTAAGCCGCCGTGTCCCACGGCCGCCACCACGGAGTCCCAGTCGCGGAAGCCGTACTTGCGCATGACTTTCTCCACGTAATCCGTCTGCAGCAGTTCGGTGTAGACCAGCCCGCGGCTCTTACAATATTTCTCTAGCATATCTTTGCCCCGGAGCAGGTTGTCTTCCTTATTCTGCTCCCGGAACCATTGATTGATCTTATTTCTGGCCTGGGTGCTCTTGACCAGTTTCAGCCAGTCCCGGCTCGGCCCCTTGGAATTTTGGGAGGTGATGATCTCGATCCGGTCGCCGTTTTGAATCACATAGTCGATGGTGACCAGCTTGCCGTTTGCCCGCGCGCCTACCATCCGGTTTCCGACCGCGCTGTGAATGCTGTAGGCGAAGTCGATGGGAGTTGAGCCCTTGGGCAGTGTCTTTACGTCACCCCCCGGCGTGAAGCAGTATACATTTTCCGTAAACAGGCTCAGGCCGCTCTTGATCGTGCTCAAAAACTCGTCGTTGTCCGACATTTCCTTCTGCCATTCCAGGATCTGCCGCAGCCAGCTGAGCTTTTCTTCCTCGCTGGACAGACCGCTCTGGCCGCCCTCTTTGTATTTCCAATGGGCCGCGATTCCGTATTCCGCGATCCGGTGCATCTCATAGGTCCGGATCTGAATCTCAAAAGGAGTTCCAGATTTGCCGATCAGGGTCGTGTGCAGAGACTGGTACATATTCGGCTTCGGCATGGCGATATAGTCCTTGAACCGCCCCGGCACCGGCGTATACATCTCATGGATGATTCCCAGGACAGCGTAACAGTCCTGGACCGTCTCCACCAGCACGCGGACCGCAAATAGATCGTAGATCTCATCCAGGGTTTTCTGCTGCACCAGCATTTTTTTGTAAATGCTGAAATGATGTTTCACCCGTCCGTACACATCGGCCTTGATTCCCGCGTTGGCCAGGTGTTCCTTGACTTCCTCGACGATGCTCTTAATATAATCTTCGCGGGTTTCCTTTCGCTTGTCGATATCCTCGACCAGCTTCTTGTATTTCTCCGGTTCCAGATAGCTGAGAGCCAGATTATCCAGTTCGATTTTCAGCTTGGAAATTCCCAGGCGGCTGGCAAGAGGCGCGTAGATATCCAGGGTCTCACGGGATTTTTCTTTTTGCTTCTCCGGCTTCATGTATTGAAGCGTCCGCATATTATGGGTCCGGTCCGCCAGCTTGATGATGATTACGCGGATATCCTTCGCCATCGCGAGAAACATTTTCCGCAGGTTCTCCGCCTGCATCTCCACCTTGTCCCCATCCCAGGACAGCCGGGTCAGCTTGGTGACGCCGTCCACCAAAAGCGCCACGTCCTCACCAAACTGCTCTTTGATCTCATCCAAGGTGATTGAGGTGTCCTCCACCACATCGTGAAGCATCCCGGCAATGATGGTCTCTTTGTCCATCTCCAGCTCCGCCAGGATGATCGCCACGCAGAGCGGATGGACGATATAAGGCTCGCCGGATTTTCGCTTCTGCTCCTTGTGAGCCTCCTTTGCCACTTGGTACGCCTTTTCAATCTGAGAAATGTCATCCGAAGGATGGTATTCCCGTATCGTCGCAATCAGCCGCTGGTATAGCTGTTCCGGGCTCAACTGCTCCTTCAACGGCTCCGTCAGCTTATTGCAATCCGTCACCTTTGGGCTATGCAGTTTTTCTTCCGTTCTTTTTTCTTCTGCCATAAGCTTCCGCACTCTTCCTTCTTTTTCCTGTCACGATGCCTTTGATTAAAATCGAATCAGTCCGCGGCTGATCGCCACATACTCCTCCGGAAGGCTTTTCTCCATCGCCAGGGCGTCCTCGATGTCATAGTCGATGAATTCCCCATGCTGATAGGCAATGATGCGCTCGCTCTTTCCTTCCTTCAGCAGATGGGCCGCTTTGGCTCCCATAATGGAAGCATAGACCCGGTCTTTGCAGGACGGCATCCCGCCCCGCTGCATGTGTCCCAAAATCGTAGCCCTGGTCTCGATCCCGGTGGCCGCCTCAATCCGTGCCGCCATACTGACCGAATGGCCGATCCCTTCCGCATTAATAATAATATGATGCCTTTTTCCTTTTTTTCTATGCTCAATAATTTTATCGATGATTCTCTGTTCGTCGTGATCGTAGTATTCCGGCAGCAGAATTTCTTCCGCGCCGCTGGCGATCCCGCACCATAGGGCAATGTAACCGGCGTGCCGCCCCATGACCTCCACGATGCTGACCCGCTCGTGGGAAGTCGAAGTATCGCGGATTTTGTCGATCGCATCGATCGCCGTGTTGATCGCCGTATCGAATCCGATCGTGTAATCCGTGCAGGCGATATCCAGATCAATGGTCCCTGGAATGCCGATGGTATTGATCCCCAGCCTTGCCAGGCTCCGGGCCCCCCGGAAAGATCCGTCGCCGCCGATCACCACAAGGCCGTCGATCTCATGTTTCCGGCAGATCTCGGCTGCCTGTCTCTGTACGCTCTCTTCCATAAATGCCTTGCAGCGGGCCGTATAGAGAATCGTGCCTCCACGATTGATAATGTCTGCCACACTGAATGAATCCATCTCCTTGATCTCTTCATCCAGCAGGCCGGCAAAGCCCCGCATAATCCCCTTAACCCGGATTCCTTCGGTGATTGAGGTGCGCACCACGGCCCGAACCGCCGCATTCATTCCAGGGGCGTCGCCCCCGCTGGTCAGCACTCCAATCGTTTTGATTTTCTTTGCCATCGCCGTCCCGCCTTTCCATCCATTCGATCGTTCTGCGATCCCTTTTACGGATCATTTCTCCCGTTCTTCAACCAAATATTGGAGAAATGCCCAGATGGATATTATTTTACCGGATTTTCATTACTTCTTCAAGGCTTTTTTCCACCAGCTTCACATTTTCCCGCCCAAAGAAGGTTTCGATGCGGTAAAGTTCATCTTCGGTGTAGGGCTCCGCCAAGGTAGGACGGGCCCGTTTTACCGAACGGGTTGACTCTAAAAATACGGTAACGCCCTTGCCTCCGACCAGGTTTAGCAGGCGTCCCCGTCCCTGCCGGAATGCTTCCTCATCCGGGAATTTCACCCAGAGCTCGCTGGGCCACGGGTCAAAAGGAATCACCCGCTCGCAGACCAGCTTTCCCTTTACCTCGTCGCTCATGGAGACCCGGCCGCGGATAAAGACACGCGCCTCCGGGATCAGCCGCTCCCGGTTATTCTCATAGTCCTTCGGGAAAATAATCACTTCCAAAGAACCGGTCAAATCTTCCAGGCTGATAAACGCCATGGTTTGATTGTTCCGGGTCGTCTTTAAGGTTTTCCCTGTGATCAGGCCGCCGATCACCTTGATCTGACCGTCGTCGACCTGCGCCTTTCCGGTCTCCGGATCGATCACAAAATCTGCCGCCGAGGCCGTAATATTCTTTTTCCAACGCTCCGCCACATCCTCCAGCGGGTGTCCGCTGATATACACCCCAAGTACCTCCTTCTCAAAGGCCAAAACTTCCTGCTTGGTAAACTCCGGAACATCCGGCATCTGCACCTCGAACTCCTGCCGGTCCTCCTCACCCATCAAATCGAACAGAGAAATCTGACCGCTAACGCTATCCTTTTTCTCCCGGCTTTTTTGATCCATCAGATCCGCATAGATCATCATTTTCTGCCGCCGGTTTCCGGGCAGGCAGTCCAGCGCGCCGGACTTGATAAAGTTTTCAATGGTTCTCTTGTTCAACTCCTTATTGGTCAGCCGGTCGATAAAATCTTTCAGGGTAGTAAACGGACCGGCCAGCTCCCGCTCCGCCACGATAGCCTCAATCACGCTGCGTCCCAAGCTTTTGATCGCGGAAAGCCCATAGCGGATATTCTTGTCCGTGACGGAAAATTCCCACTCGCCTTCGTTGATATCCGGAGGCAAAATCTTTATGCCCATCTGGCGGCAGGTCTCAATGTATTCCGACACCTTGGTTACGTTATCGATGACCGAAGTCATCAGGGCCGCCATAAACTCCACCGGATAATAATATTTCAGGTAGGCGGTCTGGTAGGACACCACCGCGTAGGCGGCGGCGTGGGACTTATTGAAAGCATATTTTGCAAAGTCGGTCATTTCGTCAAATATCTGATTGGCAACGTCCGCCTCGATCCCGCGGGAGACGCAGCCCGGAACGCCCTCGTCCGGATTCCCGTAGACAAAGTTCTGGCGCTCCTTTTTCATGACCTCTTCTTTCTTCTTGCTCATGGCCCGGCGCACCAGGTCACTGCGGCCGAGCGTGTATCCGCCCAGATCCCGCACGATCTGCATCACCTGCTCCTGATAGACGATGCAGCCGTAAGTAGGCTTTAATATGTGCTCCAACTCCGGGCAGTGATACCGGATTGCCCGCGGATTGGATTTTCCTTTGATGTACAGCGGAATGAAATCCATTGGGCCCGGACGGTACAGGGAAATCCCAGCAATCATGTCCTCCAGATTCTCCGGTTTCAGCTCCTTCATAAAGCTTTTCATGCCGCCGCTTTCCAGCTGGAACACGCCCTCGTTCTTGCCGGTGCAGATGGCGGAGAACACTTTCTTATCATCATAGTCGATCCGGTCCACATCCAGATGGAAGCCCCGGCTCTTCTCCAGAAGGCGCACCGCGTTCTGAATCACCGTCAGAGTCCGCAGTCCCAGAAAGTCCATCTTGAGAAGCCCCAGCTCTTCCAGCGTCGTCATCGTAAACTGAGTCGTCAGCTGTCCGTCGGACGCCCTGGAGAGCGGCACATACTCCACGACCGGAAGCTGGCTGATCACCACGCCCGCCGCGTGCATCGACGTGTGTCTGGGCAGTCCTTCTAGACGGAGGGACATGTCGATCAGCTTGTGGACCCGCTCGTCCTCCTGGTAGATTTTCCGCAGGTCCGAACTTTTTTTCATCGCCAGTTCGATGGTAATATTCAGCTCCTGCGGCACCATCTTCGCCACCTGGTCGCAGAGCGCATAAGGGAGGTCCATGACCCGCCCCACATCCCGGATTACGCCGCGGGCCGCCATCGTACCAAAAGTCACGATCTGGACCACGCGGTCCTTCCCGTATTTTTCAATGACATAGTCAATCACTTCCTGCCGGCGTTCAAAGCAGAAGTCCACGTCAATATCCGGCATGCTGACCCGCTCCGGATTCAAGAACCGCTCAAACAGCAGATTGTAGCGGATCGGATCTATATTCGTGATGCCGAGACAATAAGAAACCACGCTCCCAGCCGCCGACCCACGTCCCGGCCCGACGGCAATGCCGTGCTCCCTGGCAAAGTGGATGAAATCCCAGACAATCAGGAAATAATCCACATAGCCCATCTTCCGGATGACTCCCAGCTCATAATCCAGCCGTTCCTTCAGCTCTCCGGTGTCGTTGGGATACCGCTCCATCAGGCCGTCCAGGCAGAGCTTGTTCAGATACTCCCAGGAATCATATCCTTCCGGAACTTCGAATTTCGGCAGCTTAGTCACGCCGAATTCAATCTCCACATTACACCGCTCCGCGATTTTATGAGTGTTGTCAATGGCCTGGGCCGCGTAAGGAAACAAAGCACGCATCTCTTCCTCGGACTTGCAGTAATACTGGCCGCCCTCATAGCGCATCCGGTTCTCGTCGCTGACCTTTTTCCCGGTCTGAATGCAGAGCAGGATGTCGTGGGGCTCCGCGTCCTCGGCGTAAATATAGTGGATATCATTGGTGGCGACCAGAGGAATCGAAAGCTCCTCGCTCATCCGAAGCAAACCGGCATTTACGGTCTGCTGAGACGGAATCCCATGGTCTTGCAGCTCCAGGAAATAATTCCCCTTGCCAAAAACCGTCTCATATCGCTTGGCCGCCGCCACAGCTTCCTCGTAAAATCCCCGTTCCAGATTTCTCGCCACCTCGCCGGCCAGACAGGCGCTGAGCGCAATGATTCCTTCATGGTACTGTTCCAGAATCTCCATATCTACCCGCGGCCGGTAGTAATAGCCGTCGATAAATCCCATGGACACCAGCTTCATCAGGTTGTTATAGCCGGTGTTGTTCTCCGCCAAAAGCACCAGGTGGTAATATTTTTGCTCATTGTCTCCGACCTCCCGGTCCAGCCTGGACCCCGGAGCTACGTAGACTTCACAGCCTAGAATCGGCTTGATGCCGGCCGCCTTGGCTGCTCTATAAAAGTCAATCACGCCGTACATGACCCCATGGTCAGTGATCGCCATGCTGTCCATGCCGAGCTCCTTGGCACGGCCGACCAGCTCCTTGATTTTACAGGAACCGTCCAGCAGACTGTATTCCGTATGTACGTGCAGGTGAGTAAAAGCCATACTATTTCCTCCTGTTGCCTCCCTCTTTCCGGCGAACGGTCTCCGCCAGGGAACAAATCTTATCTGTCAAACAGACGATCGCCGCCTCCCTGCTTTTCGGCAGGCTCCGGATCGTCAGCGGCCACATATGGTTTTGGATAATGTCTTCCTCCAATGGGCTCAGTTGATAATGCCGCCTTGCATTTTGAAGGGCCACCCCCGGATGGCGAAAGCCATGGAGCCGGGGACGGCCGCTCTTTTTCTCATGCCAATCATATAGGTAGAGATCGTGCAGAATTGCGCCCCGCACCAGGCGCTCCCAGTCTACGGAAAGATGCAGGCGGGCGGCCAGAAAGTAACTGGCATAGGCCACCCGGATGCAGTGGTCGTAGGTCGTGGTTGCGCCATGCTGGCGGTAAGCGCGCATTTCCTGGACCGGGGCAGAGTGTCGGAGTTCCCGGACACAGGAAACAAAGTGCCGCATTTCCTGATCTGAAAGTTTCATGTGGGCCCTCCCAGGGGTAATTTAATAATATTTTTTTATTCTTCTATCCTTAATTTTTGCATCTATCTTATATTTTTCTTCTCTTCACGCGGGAGCCCGTGGGACCCTGGTAACGAGGGGGACCCAGCTCAGAGTTGCGATGCCCAATTTTGTAGATTTGCCTCCGGCAAATCTTTTATGCCACTGCCCGGCGGGCCCCACGATTGCTTCGCAATCCTGGTAAATTCGCAGGGCCCCCCTCGCGCTCCCCCTCTCTTGGGCACGCTCCAGCAAGCACACTGCCCTCTCCCGCCTTTAGCGTCTCGACGGGTGGCATGGACGCAGTGCCCGTCAGCACGCTCCACGGGCACACTGCCCTGTTCTGCCTTTGACACGCTCTGCGGGCGCATGAATAAAATACCTTCTAGCGCGGAGCGAAAGCGTGCCCAAGGAGGGGGGAGTGTGAGGGGGGGAACTGCGGACATCGCAACTCTGAGCTGGTCCCCCCCTCACCTCTGGAAAAGTTCCTCCACCTTCCGCTTCACCGCATCTCCCACCTCCCTGGTGGTCGCGGTTCCGCCAAGTTCAGGGGAGAGGCAGGCTCCTTCTACGAGGACGTCCTCGATGGCTTCCAGAAGTAATTTTCCATATTGTTCGTAGCCGAAGAAATCCAGCATCTGACTGGCCGACCAGATGGTGGCCATGGGATTGGCTTTACCGGTTCCGGCGATATCAGGGGCGGAACCGTGAATGGGCTCAAACATGGAGGGGAAGGTTCGTTCCGGGTTCAGGTTGGCTCCTGCGGCCAGGCCCATGCCTCCGGCGATGGCGGCTCCCAGATCGGTCAGAATATCGCCGAAAAGATTGGAAGTCACAACCACCTGGAAACGGCCGGGATCCCGGACAAAATGGCAGGCGGCGGCATCCACCAGATACTCATGGGTTTCCACCTCCGGGTACTCTTCGCTGATTTCATGGAAAATCTGATCCCAGAAAACCATGGAATAATTCAGTGCATTTCCTTTGCTGACGCTGGTCACGGAACGGCCTTCTTTTTTTGCCAGCTCAAAGGCATACCGCATGATCCGCTCGCATCCCTTCCTGGTGAACACGCCGGTCTGGCGCACGGTCTCTTCCGGTGTTCCCTTGTGGAGCCATGATCCCTCTCCCGCATACTCGCCCTCGCTGTTTTCCCGGATCACGACCATGTCGATGTCCTCTCGTTTTATACCGGCCAGCGGGCAGGGCGCGCCCTTTAGCAGTTTCACCGGGCGGACGTTCACATACTCGTCAAAGCCCTTCCGGATGACTAAAAGAAGATCGCGGAGCGAAATGTGATCCGGAACGCCGGGATATCCGACCGCGCCGAGAAAAATCGCGTCGTAGTGACGCAGCAGCTCCAGACCATTTTCCGGCATCATCCGGCCTTCTTTCAGATAATATTCACACCCCCACGGGAAGTAAGTGAATTCCAGTGAAAATCCGCCGTCCAACTTCGCGACGGTCTTTAGTATCTTGACGCCCTCCGCCAATACATCCGGCCCAATCCCGTCTCCGGCAATCACTGCAATTTTATAATCTTTCATGTTCGATCCTCCTCGTGGTTCTCGATTGAAAACGTTTATTATGCGGACCGCGCTGGACGCATTCCCCGCAGGCGGTTTCGCATCTCCGCACAGTGCCATTTTATTACGTTTTAGCAATAAAAGCAATGGGTTTTCACAAGGAGTTGGGCCGAATCGTTTTCTGTTTTCTTTTCCTTTCAGTCATGCTATACTAAACCTACTTAGTCCCCCGAAAACAAGCCATAGGCAAAAAACAGGTCCCGCTCAAATTTTCATTTAGGAACGAAGGCCTTCCCATCAAAAGCAAACGGAGGAATTCAATGAAGTCTTTTCTATTTGCCGCACCGAAGACAGACAGCAAGGGCCAAAAAAAGAGCCGCCACAAATGGATCTGGCTGCTTGCCGTCCTTTTTCTCCTGGCCGGATGTCAAAGCTCAACCGGTCAGGAAAAGGAAGCCGCCCGCTCCGACGGCACGCCGCAAACTGCATCTAAGAACGGATCCGATCCCGATGAGAGCGGCAAAGCGGCATCCACCGAAACCAATCCAGCCGCAGCCGAATCTCCGGCGCAGAACGGGCCGTCGTCAGGAACTTCGTCCGGGGGTACTTCCGGTACGGAAAGCCTTCCCGCTATCCTGCATACCGTACAGGAACCGGAGGCCGCCTCCCTCCTAAACCCCAAAGGAGAAACCTTAAAAGAGCGAATCCTTCCGCCGGCCGGTTATACTCGAATCCCGGTGGAAGAAGGCTCTTTCGGAGAATTTGTGCGCAATTATCCCCTGCTTCCGGACGGTTCTCCGGTTCTTCTCTACGACGGCGGCGAAAAGTCCAACCAAAGCGCAAAAATTGCGGTCTTTGATATGTCCGTCATTTCCTCGGCTGATCTCCAGCAGTGCGCCGATTCCGTTATGCGGATTTACGCCGAATACTTTCGAAGCGCCGGTCAGCCGGAGCGGATCCAATTTCATTTTGTGGACGGCTTTCTCTTCGATTACCCGACTTACCGGGACGGCGGCCGCATCAAAATGAAAAACGACGAGGCCAGCTGGAAACACACCGCCGGGTACGATGATTCCGACGAGGCCTTCGAAAACTACCTGTATTTGCTGTTTGCCTATTCCAGCACGCTTTCCATGGAAGACGAATCCTCTCCCGTCGAAGCGGACGACATCCAAATCGGAGATCTCTTCATCAAAGGTGGCAGCCCCGGCCACGTCATGATGATAGCCGACGTATGCGAGAATGCGGACGGCAGCAAGGCCTTTCTCCTGGCCCAAGGCTACATGCCCGCCCAGCAGTTCCACCTTGTAAAAAATCCCGCTTTCGAGGAGGATCCCTGGTATTACACAGATGAAATCACCTACCCCTTTCAAACCCCCGAATATACATTTCCGGAAGGGTCCCTGAAACGCCCTGGTTATTTAGAAAACTAACGCCCATCCCCCTTCCCGTTCATTTTTACATTTGACAGTACGGTAAAATCCTGCTATACTATTTCAGGAAACTTCAAAGAGGCTGCCACGGATTGCCAAGTTTGAAAAAGCAGAAGCATTCCGCCGCAGCTTCTTTTTGTTGCCTTTTCCCTTATAAAATCCGCTCATTGTAAGTGAATTCCCACCTTTTTATGAAGCGACGAAGGAGCGAAATAAAACATATCTGCGGAACACAGCGAAGCAGATATGTTTGTCCAAACGCAGCGCAGCGGAGTTCGGAATTCCCGTCCATTTTTATGAAGCGACGAAGGAGCGAAATAAAAATAGATTCAGCAACATTCAAATATAAAGGAGTCATATGGAAACAACAAAATTTGAAGATTTAGAACTTACCTCTGAAATCCTAAGGGCCGTCAAGTACATGGGATTTGAGGAAACCACCCCCATCCAGGCCAAAGCCATCCCCGCCATGAGAAGCGGCATTGACATCATCGGCCAGGCCCAGACCGGCACCGGAAAAACCGCCGCCTTCGGCATTCCTCTGTTGGAAAAAATCGATATAAAAAACAAACGGCCTCAGGCCATCGTCCTCTGCCCCACCAGAGAACTTGCCATTCAGGTCGCAGAAGAAATCCGAAATCTGGCCCGCTACCTGCATGGAATCAAAATCCTTCCGATCTACGGCGGCCAGGAAATCTCCACGCAGATCCGCTCCTTAAAAAGCGGAACCCAGATCATCATCGGAACTCCGGGTCGGGTGATGGACCACATGCGCAGAAAAACCCTTAAAATGGACGATATCCATACAGTTGTGCTGGATGAAGCCGATGAGATGCTGAACATGGGCTTCCGCGAAGATATCGAGACCATCCTCACCGACGTCCCTGAAGAACGCCAGACCGTACTGTTCTCCGCCACCATGCCCCAGGCGATTCTGGACATCACAAAAAAATTCCAGAAGAATTCTCAATTGGTCAAGGTAACGAAAAAAGAACTGACGGTTCCCAATATCGAACAGTTCTACTATGAAGTCCCCCCTAAAAAGAAGGAGGAGGTCCTCTCCCGCCTGCTGGATATCTATACGCCCAAGCTGTCCGTCGTGTTTTGCAACACCAAGAAACAGGTGGACCTCCTGGTAAACGGCCTGCTGGGCCGCGGTTATTTTGCAGCCGGCCTCCACGGCGATTTAAAGCAGGATCAAAGAGACCGGGTGATGCAGGGCTTCCGCTCCGGAAAGACGGATATTCTGGTGGCGACCGATGTGGCCGCCCGCGGAATTGACGTGGAGGAGGTGGAGGCAGTCTTCAACTACGACCTTCCCCAGGACGAAGAGTATTATGTACACCGGATCGGCCGGACCGGACGGGCCGGACGAATCGGCCGTTCCTTCTCTTTTGTCTCCGGAAAAGAAGTTTATAAGCTGAAAGAAATCCAAAAGTATTGCAAGACAAAAATATACGCCCAGAAAATCCCTTCTCTGGACGACGTAGCCAATACCAAGATGGACAACATTTTAAATCAGGTCGATCAGATCATCGAGAGCGAAGATTTGACCAGCCTGCTGCAGACCGTTGAAAATAAGATCAATGACTCTGATTATACTGCTCTGGACATGGCCGCAGCTCTGCTGAAGCTTTTAGGTGGCCAGAGAGAGACCGAGGCGGAAACCTTTGACTTCGGGGATACCGGCGCGACGGAAGCAGGAATGATCCGGCTTTTTATCAACATCGGGAAAAAAGACCGGGCGCGGCCCGGAGATATTGTCGGCGCGCTCGCCGGGGAAAGTGGAATTCCCGGAAAGGTGGTCGGAGCCATCAATATGTATGACAAATACACCTTTGTGGAGGTTCCGAGGGAATACGCCCAGGATGTGCTGAACGCGATGAACCACACGAAAATCAAAGGAAAATCCGTGGCAGTGGAACCTGCAAATCAGAAATAACAAGGCCTGAATCAATCGAGGCGGCTTGGTCTGTAACAAAAAAGATCCTCATCCGGTGCCGTTTTGGACCGGATGAGGATCTTTTTTTCGCTTTCTCCAATTACTCTTTCAGCATCGCGTCGGTCACCGGGTGCATCCAGAGAATCTGCAGGGTCTTGTTTCCATCATTGACATGGCGGTGGTATTCCCCCTCCCGGTAATAAAGGATGTCCCCTTCCACAAAAGAACCGGCCAGATCGCCTTTCTCGTCAAAGGAACTGCCGCTCCCGGAGATCACATAGCAGACCTCCTCGGCGCCTTCATGGTTGTGGAGAGAACTCCCCTCCCCCGGCTCAAACAAGGTAATTCCCATAGATATATGCTCCGCATCCGTGAGATCCGCGTCCACGCAGCGGTAGACTTTCCTCATCTGTCCCAGAAACTGACCGTACCAACGTGGCTCTCCATCCCGGAACGGCTTAATATGCTCCATTGATCCGTCCTCCCTATCCGATAATCCATCATATTTCTTCCATTTTATCATAAAATTCCCCCTAGTAAAGAGTGAATCAACATTTTCAGGGAAATAGGTAAGATGGGATCTCAGACTATTCCGGGACACAGCTAAAGAAAATCTGGCCCTGCGGTTGTCTTACTGAACCGAATTTAACGTGTTCTTAAATGCTGTTGCCATCTCTTCGCCGACTGCGGTATAAATCTGCTCCCAAACCGGTTCCGCCAGCTTCTTCATTTCCTCCCTGACGCTGGCATCCAGTTCGATCACCTGCATTCCGTACTCGCTCTTGCAGGTCTCCAGCTGCTCGTTCTCCGAAGCCTCTCTTCCGTCGAACGTGCTCTTGGCAATCTCCGCCAAGACGGATTTCAGGAGCTGCTGATACTCCGCGGGCATTGAATCATAAAACGCTTTGTTCATGATAAAGCAAGACGGGAACAAAACATGATCCGTGCGGATCACATAATCCTGCACCTCTGCAATCTTGTTGGAAAGGATATTGTCAATGGGGTTCTCCTGTGCATCCATCAACCCCTGCTGCAAGGCAATGTAAGTTTCACCCCAGGCCAGAGGGGTCGGGTTGCAGCCGACGGCCGACCAGAACGCCATGTGATACTGATTGTCCATGGTGCGGAGATTCAGTCCTTTAAAATCCTCCACGCTGTGGATTTCCCGGTTGGAGGTCATGGTGCGGTAAGTGTACGGGAAAATATTCAAAAGTTCCACGTTCGCCTTGTTGTAGGCGGCGTCCAGAGCTGTCCTCAGCTCGGTGCCGGACTCCAGCGCCTTCCAGGCAATATCCAGGCTGTCAAAAACCATCGGCTGGTCCAAAATCGCAATTTCCGGCACAAAACCAACGTGAGGGGCGTTTGTCTGCCAGCAGATCTGAATGTTGCCCTGCTGGGTGCTCTCAAACAGTTCCCGGTCTGTCCCCAGCTGCCCGTTCGGATAAACCTGTACAGTGATCTTTCCCTGGGAGCGCTCTTCCACCAGCTCCTTGAACTCTTTGCAGTCCAGATCGCCTCTCTGTCCCTCCGCCGTGGCATGAGCCAGCACAATCGTAAATGTTGGGGCGTCCGCCTGGCTGAAAATCTCCGCCGAAGCGCCTGCCGCTGTGGTTGCCGCCGCAGCTGTTGTCTCCGTGTTCGCTCCGGCAGCCGTCGTAGCAGCCGGGGCCGCCGTGGTACCCGCCGCTGCCGTCGTAGAATCTCCGCCGTCTCCGCAGCTGGCCATGGAAAGTGCCAGCACGACCGCCAGAACCATGGATCCCAATTTCTTTGCCCTCATATTTTTTTCCTCCTTCATTCTTATGCGAAGCGCCTTACGCGTTCTTCCGCTCTGCTAATACTGCAATCCTCCGTTGATATCCAGCACCTCCCCGGTAGTCCAGCCGGATTCGTCGCTGGCAAGAAAAGCAATCGCCGCCGCAATTTCATCCACTTCCCCCAGACGGGGAATCCGGGTTCCGCTCTGGAGGCGCTCGATGTTTTCTTTGGTCATGGAGCTGAACATCTTCCCTTTCAGCGGTCCCGGAGCCACGGAATTCACCGTGATATTCCAGGGTCCCAGCTCATAGCCTAAAAGCATTGTCATCCCGACAACCCCAGCTTTGGAAGCCGCGTAGTTGACGCCGACCCCCGGACGCCCGGTGCGCCCCCCAAGGGAGGAAACCAGGACAATCCTACCGTAGCCTTGCTCCTTCATCCCAGGAACCACTGCCTTAACCGAGTGAAACATCCCGGTCAGATTGATATCTATGACGTCTTTCCAGTCCTGCTCCGGCATCTCATCAATCGGATGGTGCCGGATGATCCCCGCCGTGGCCACCAGGCCGTCGATGCGTCCAAACGCCGCTCTCCCAAAATCCGCTGCTTTCCGGCAGGCATCCATATCCCGGACATCTGCGCCCTTGGCCACGACCCGGTCTCCATAGCCCAATTCTTTTAATTCCTCCAGAAACGGAATCATGCACTCATCGTTGTAATCGGTTAAAACCAGTTTGGCACCCTCGGACAGCAGGCGCTTCGCCGTCACGCCGGCCATATCACCGGCCCCTCCGGTAATCATGATAACTTTATCCGTAAAACGATCCATTTTTCTATCCTTCTTTCCAAAAACATTTGGTTCATCCTCCCCGGCGGGAGAAATTTAGAGCAGTGCCAAACTCAGTGCAGGAACAAAAGTAATCACCAGCAGGGCCACGACAAACCAACCGATAAAAGGAATCACCTTTTTCCCCAGCTTCATTACCGGCTCGTCAATCAGTTTGCTGGCCACAAACAGATTAACCCCAAAAGGCGGTGTGATAAACCCAATCGCCAGGTTCACCACCATCACGATTCCAAGATGAATTTCGTCGATTCCCATGGCCTTTGAAACCGGAAGGAGCATCGGCGCCAGAATCATAATCGCCGGAGCACAGTCCATAAACATTCCCATGATCAGCAGGATGATATCCAGCAGGATCAAAAATGCGATCTTCGAGCTAACCGTCGAAGTGATGAAGTTGGACAGCTGCATCGGAACCTGCAGCAGGGTCAGCACCCGTCCCAGAACCGTAGCCAATGCCAGCATCAGACAGAGCGGCGCATAGGATTTAATCGCTTCCTGCATCAGTCCCCACAGATCCTTAAGGCGAATGGTCCGGTAGATAAAAAGCGCCACAATAATCGAGTAAAATACGGAGATGCAGGCGGCTTCCGTCGGAGTGACCACGCCGCTGTAGATCCCGCCCAGGATGATGACCGGAGTCAGCAAAGCCCAGAAACTATCCAGAAGCACGCGGCCAAAGCCCTTCCTTCTGAGATCATCCACCATCTCATTGATTTTATCCTTGTCCTCTCCATGCTTGGTGCAGTAAAAGACGGCGTAGCCCATCAGGCAGAAAGCAATGATGAATCCGGGGATAATTCCAGCGATAAACAAATTTCCAATGGAAGCGCCGGTTGCCAGCCCGTAGATAATAAAAGGAATGCTGGGAGGGATAATCACGCCCAGTCCGCCGGCTGTGCCGCAGAGAGCGCCGCAGAAAGTTTTGTCGTATCCCATTTTCAGCAGAACCGGAATCGCCATGGTGCCGACAGCCGCGCAGGTAGCCGGACCGGAGCCGGAAATCGCCCCGTAAAACAGGCAGGTGATAATCACGGTACAGGGAAGGCCCGCCTTTAATTTCCCAAAAAGGAAGGCAAATACATTGAACAACTTCTCGGAGATTCCTCCCCGCGCCATAATCACGCCGGAAAGCATAAAAAGCGGCACGGCCAGAATCGGGGTGCTGTCCGCCCCTCCGATGATACTCCGGAGCACAAACTGGATATTTGCGGCAAAGTGCGGATCAATCAGCCCCGGCATAATCGTGGAGAGCAGCATGGCCAAAGCGATCGGCACACTGATCAGCAGTCCGACAATCAATACAACTAATACAGAAACCGTCATACCGAATCCCCCTCTTTCTTTTGTCTCAGATCTTCCGCCGTCTGTTCCACCGCACGGATTGTGGCCAGAACAAAACCAACCATCAAAGCCAGATACAAAATCCAAAGCGGCATCTGCATCGCTGTTGATTTCTGCCCGGATTCAACGACCCCTTTCAAGACTCCGACTGATTCCACGGCCAGGAACCCATAGGACAAAATTCCGATGCAGTCGATCAAGAGATTCACGATCTTTTTTCCGATGCCGGGAAGCAGGTCCAACAATACTTCCACCCGGAGAGCGCACTTTTTCTTCGTGCAGTAGCCGATGCTCAGGCAGGTTGTGACGATCCAGCAGTACCGGCAGGCTTCCTCCGGCCAGGACATGGACGAAGAAAATACATAACGCATAATGACCTGGAGCATCATTATGACAGAGATCCCAATCAGAAGCAGCACCATCAGAAAATCTTCCAGATTGTCATCCAGCCACTTGATACACTTCATTCTTTTCCCTCCTCTGTTTTTCTCTTATTGTGTCTTCATTATAACGGAGGGCCTTTTTATAAACAAATATTATTATTTCTGCAAATCAATTAAAAAAATAGATGGATTTTGGTTGCGGCTGTCGCTTTTGGAAGAGAAAAGGGAGATTTTTACGTTAAAGTTAAAAAGATAACAGAAGAGAAAATGGAATCGATAAAAAATTAAAATCATTTTTTACCAATCCCATCAAAACATTGTATGAGTATAGGAAAACGATTAAAGAAACACATGGGAAATCACATAGTCCCGGAACCGTTCCGCCACCGGGGAGAGAAACGCCTTCTTTTTCCAGATCATGTACATATTTCTCTTGACGTCGGCCCCGTCAATCTCCAACGCCTTCACGTTATAGTAGGGGGCGCTGTACATCTGGGGCACTATGGAAACGCCCAGATTCCCCGCCACAATGCTGGTAATCATCACGCCGTCCACCACTTCACAGGCAATATTCGGAGTAATTTTCCCCTGTTCAAACAGCTCGTCTATGTATTTCCGGGAACCGCTGCCCGTCTCAAAGGCCACAAATTTTTCTGCCGCAATCTCCCGCAGGGAAATTCGGTTCCGCAGGGAAAACGGATGAAAGTGAGACACAATCGCCACCAGCTTGTCTTTATAAATCTTTCGGAATTCCAGGGCAGTGTCCTCCTGGTACGGCCCAAAGGCCAGGTCGCACCGGCCGTCCCGAAACGCTTCCTTGGCGTCCCCGCCGGAGTTCCGGCGAAATTCAAATTTAATCCCGCTGTTTTCCGGCTCCTCAATAAAGCCACTGACCAATTGAGACACAAAGTCGGTGTTCACCGCTCCCATATAAGCCAGTGTCACTTTTCCGCTGTCCGGCCGAAGCATTTCCTCCACCTGGCTCTTTCCCAATTCAATCTCATTGAGCGCGGCCGTGATATGCTCCAGAAAAACTTTTCCATATTTTGTCAGCCGGACATTTCGCCCTTCTTTCTCGAAAAGCGGCGCCTGAATTTCCTTTTCAATCTCCGAAATCGAATAGCTCAGGCAAGGCTGCGAGATCATCAATTCCTCCGCAGCCCTGGTAAAATGCTCTTTTTCCGCGACCACCTTAAAATAATACAGTTGTTGTAAGTTCATATTTCCTTCCATCGAACGTTTCCCAGTTTTACAAAGAAGTATAAATACTTTTTGGGTTCCGGTCAATCCCTTTTCCCCGCCTTCCTCTACAAAGAATTACCCGTTCCTGGAAATTTCATGTTATAATGTCGTTGAGCAGAATATACAAAAAACAGAATGCCACGCTGGAATCAAAGATTTTCTCCAAAGTGCAACCATCTTACTCCAGCGTCATCAAAAGAGGGCACACATGATACGTCTAACAAAACCAATCAAACGAACCGAAGCCGATGGGGATAAGATTCAGGAAATCGTCAGCCTCGCCCAGATCGGAAATTCGGAAAATTGGAAGTTTTCCCTGCACCGGCACAAAGATTTCTGCGAACTGATCTTTATTGTCAGCGGCAGAGGGGAATACACGGTAAACGAAAAAGAGTATCAGGTCCAATCAGGGGATCTCGTTCTCGTCAATCAGGGCGCCGGCCATATGCAGACCAGCAGCCCCGACGCCCCCTTGATTGCGTGGAATCTTTCCCTGCGGGTCTCCGCGCGGGGAGATCTACCAGAAAATCATCTGATTTTAGACCAGGCTCCGGCCGTAGTGTTCACCGGGCAGCATCGGGATACCATAAAACAGTGCTGCGAAGAGATCTTCCGGGAAATGTCCGAAAAGCAGGAGGGATATTGCCGGATGGCCCTGATCTGGGCGGAGCGCTATCTCCTTCTGGCCGAACGCCTGCTTCCCCAGACGCTCCTGCCTGAGAACCCCGAAGGCGGACTGGCATGGAGGGTAAAGGCTTATCTGGATGAAAATTTCAATCAAATCGTCACGTTGGACACGCTGGAAGAAATCTTTCACGTCAATAAATACCATATTGCCCATGAGCTGAAACGGGTTTATCAGATTTCTCCCATCCGCTACGCCATTGACCGCAGGCTAGGGGAGGCGCAAAATCTGCTCTGCTGTACCAAACAACCAGTCACCGAAATCGCAAAAGAGGTCGGCTACGATAATGTCCACTATTTTAACCGTCTCTTTCAAAAACGATTTGGGATGACTCCGACGGAGTTTCGCCGCCAATATATCAACATGGAATAGCCGCGCCAGCAAGATAATTCAAAAGCACCGCAAGATAGTGCCATTTTTTTCAAGGATCCTCAGGGTTTTCCAGTAAAGACCGCAAGATTGTCCAGAGCTTCCGCAAGGATGCCGAAAGAATTTTCCGCCTCCCTTTGCTATAATCAATACAATCAATATCAACCGTGCCTGCTGGGAAAAGGAACCGGCGCGGAAGAAACGAATCAGGAGGATCCCGAAAATGAAACCAGTCACCATCGGAACAGTCGGAAGCGGTTACGCCGCAGCCCTTCACGGAAACGGCTATCAGAAAATCAGCCGGATTCCTGTTCGGCTCAAAACAGTATGCGATATCGTGGAGGAGAAAGCAAAAGAAGTCCAGGAGGCTTATCACTATGAAGGCATCTGCACGGATTTTGAGACGCTTTTGGCGGATCCGGAGATCGATGTGATCGATATTGTCACGCCGCCTTTTTTGCACATGGAGATGATTGAAAAGGCATTGAAAGCCGGAAAGCATGTAATCAGTGAAAAGCCGCTGACCGGCTATTTTGGGAAGCCCGGCGACCCGGCCCCCATCGGTGATCATGTACCGAAACGTGTGATGTATCAGCACGTCCTCGGCGAGATGGACCGGCTGCGAACCGTGGTGGAAAAAAGCGACGCCAAATTCTTCTATGCAGAGAACTTCGTCTATGCGACGCCGGTTCAGCGGGCAGTGGAAATTCTCCGGCGGAAAAAAAGCAAAATTCTTTTTCTGAAAGGCGAAACCAGCCTCAAAGGCTCCAGTTCCCCAGTGGCCGGCCAGTGGAACAAGACCGGCGGCGGCACCCTGATCCGCTGCGGCACTCATCCCTTAACCGGCATCCTTTATCTAAAACAGGTGGAAGCCCAGGCCAGAGGAGAAATCATCACGGTAAAAAGCGTGACTGCTGACGCAGGCAACGCAACCGGCTGTCTGACGGAGCAGGAACACCGGCACATCAAAGCGTATCCGCAAGATGTGGAGGACTTCGCCAATGTCACACTGACCTTCTCCGACGGCACCAAAGCCGTGATCCTCTCCACCGACACTGTTCTGGGAGGAACCAAAGACTATATTGAGGTCTACTGTAACGATGCAGTGATGAACTGCAACATTACGCCGACCGATTTGATGAATACCTATCTGCCGGACGAGGAAGACCTTGAGGACTGGGAGCTTTCGGAGATGCTTCCCTCAAAACTCGGCTGGAACAAAGCGTTTGTCTCCCAGGAGATGATCCGCGGTTACACCGGGGAACTCCAGGACTTCGTCGAAGCCATCGCCTGTGGCCGGAAGGCAGTGTCCGGTTTTTCCCTAGCTTATGAGAGCATGAAGGTTCTCTACGCCGCTTATGTGTCCGCGGAGGAGGGAAGACGGTTCGATCTGTAAATGCACTGCGGGATTGTCCGCGGTTTGATTGACAATCCCGCCGGAATTTTATATGATAATGAAGATTACGAAAAGAGGAGGCGGCAGATAGATGGAAATCATCAAACCCTTTTCCGACGGTCTTCCCACATGGCTGGGAAACAGTATGGGATTAAAAAGAAAATCCTATAAGTGCATCAACCACCAGATGCTGATCCAATCCAACAGTTTTTATGTAGGAATCACCGTCTTCAATCCCGGCGAAGGCTGCATCGTCCACAACCACCTGGGCGCTGAGGAGGTGGCCTATATCATCTCCGGCGGCGGCAAGGTTTACGATGCCAGCGACCGTCTGATCGCTGATCTGGAAACCGGCGACGTAATCTTCTATCACTCCGGGGAATACCACCGGAACTTTAACGACAGAGAGGAGCCGCTGGTCATGCTGTTTGCACTTGCCCCCCACGGGGAACTGCCGAACGGCTGAAAAACCAGTTGCCTTATTTTAAAATTGAACCTAAAAAATTGTAAAATCCAGCGCTTTCACCCTTGACGAATTCCTCGGTTTCTCCTATGATATCAGAAGAGAAATAATTTTGTGCTTTCCGAAATCCAAAGCATTTCTGAAAGCACTTTTTCATTCCGGAAGAACCCCTGTGAATTCTTCCAGAATAGAACGCTCCGCAAAAGACCGCACGCAAATGCAGGTGAAGCTTGCCGCAAAACCGGCATATGCCGCGCAGAATCTCGCGAAGCGAGATTCTTATGATTGAGAGGACAGACAGATGAAGCAAATTGGATTTGACAACGAAAAGTACCTGAAAACCCAGTCCAAGCTGATCCGTGAACGAATCGAGAAATTCGGCGGCAAGCTGTACCTGGAGTTCGGCGGGAAGCTGTTTGACGACTACCACGCATCGCGGGTCCTGCCCGGATTTGAGCCGGACAGCAAAATCCGGATGCTGCTTCAGCTGAAGGAACAAGCTGAAATTGTAATCGTAATCAACGCGGGAGATATTGAAAAAAATAAAATCCGCGGAGATCTGGGCATCACCTACGATTTGGACGTGCTCCGGCTGATCGACGCTTTCCGCGGCAACGGTCTCTATGTGGGCAGCGTTGTCCTAACCTGCTACGCAGGCCAGGCGGCGGCCGACGTGTTCCAAACCAAGCTGGAAACCTTGGGAATCCGCGTGTACCGCCATTATCCGATTGAAGGCTACCCCTCCGATATTCCAAAAATCGTCAGCGATGAGGGCTACGGGAAAAATGATTATATCGAGACCAGCCGTTCTCTCGTCGTCATCACGGCCCCCGGTCCCGGCAGCGGCAAAATGGCGACCTGCCTGTCCCAGCTCTACCACGAACACAAGCGGGGAATCAAAGCCGGCTATGCCAAATTTGAGACCTTTCCGATCTGGAATCTGCCGTTAAAGCATCCGGTCAACCTCGCCTACGAGGCGGCGACCGCAGATCTCAACGACGTCAATATGCTGGACCCCTTCCATCTGGAAGCTTACCGCGAGACCGCGGTCAACTATAACCGGGACGTGGAAATCTTCCCTGTCCTGAACGCTATGTTTACCCGGATCTACGGGTATTCGCCCTATAAATCACCGACCGATATGGGCGTCAATGTGGCCGGAAGCTGTATCTTCGACGACACCGTGGTTCAAAGAGCGGCCAAAGATGAAATCATCCGGCGGTACTATGAGGCCCTCTGTGAGAGAAGGATGGGCACCGGCACCGATGAGACCGTCTACAAGATCGAACTTTTAAAGCAGCAGGCAGGCGTCACGGAAGCGGACCGTCCGGTCATTGCCGCGGCTCTGGCCAAGGAAGATCTGACCGGGGCTCCTGCCATGGCCCTGGAGCTGCCGGACGGAGAAATCGTCACCGGCAAGACCTCCTCTCTGCTGGGACCGGCTTCCGCCATGCTCTTAAACGCTCTGAAAAAGTTGGGAAATATCAACGACGAAGCACTGCTGATGTCGCCGGAGGTCATCGAACCGATTCAAGATTTGAAAATTCATCATCTGGGGAACCACAACCCGCGCCTGCACACCGATGAGGTGCTGATCGCCCTCTCCATCTGCGCCGCCTCAGATCCCCAGGCAAAAAAAGCGATTGAACAGCTCCAGAACCTCCGGGACTGCGAGGCTCACTCCACGGTAATTCTGTCCCAGGTGGACAAGAACACCTTCCGGAAACTGGGCATCCGCCTAACCTGCGAGCCCAAGCATCAGACGAAAAAGCTGTATCACAAATAGTCCGCAGATCCAGAAATTAAAAGCACCTGCCGTCAGACCGGATGTTCCCGGTGCGGCAGGTGTTTTTCTGTGTTCCAGCCCTCTTTTTATACAGGGTGATAAAAAGCTTCCGCTGCGCTCCGCAAGGATCAAAGCGGTGGGGTCGCGCTCCCGCCTGAACTTACGGGGACTGTAAAACAGCGCCGACAGCCACGCTTCCGCCGCGCACAATCTCCGCGCGTCCGGGAAAATTCTTTTTTAAAAGGCAGATCAAGCCATCGTTGCCTTCCTCTGTCTGAAGGCTTTCCAGCAAAACCGTTTGAAAATCATAATCCAAAATTTTCACCGGGTAAACCTGGGCGATCCGAAAAAGGTCCCGGATCTCGTTCTCCGAACAGGAATGGATTTTCACAAACATCAGCTCCTTCCGGTGCACCGGCTCCTCGGTCAGATCCAGCACTTTGATCACCTCAACCGCCCGGTTCAGCTGTTTTTTCACCTGTTCAAAAGTCCGGTCGTCGCTGGTCAGGCTGATGGTCATCCGGGAAATGGTCTCATCCTCCGTCGGGCCGACGGTCAAACTGTTTAAATTATAGGCTTTTCCGGCGAACAGCCCAGAGATCCGAGCCAAGACCCCCACTTCATTTTCCACAAAAAGGCAGACCCATCTCTTCTTCATCTCTCTCCCTCCTCTGAGCCTAAAATCATTTGATCCAGACATTTCCCCGGCGGCACAATCGGCAGGACATTTTCTTCCCTTTGAATCACAAATTCCAGAACCGTGGGAACCATTTTTTCCTCTCTTGCCCTCCGGAGCGCCGGCTCCACCTCCTCCATGCGGGTCACCCGGATCGCTTTTGCCCCATAGCTTTCCGCCAGCCGGATAAAATCCGGGAGGTATGGAGGACACTTTTTCCCTGGGGCATCGCAGACCGGCGGACAGCTTTTCCGGCGGCGCATACAGGTCCCGGAATAATGCCGGTCATAAAACATTTCCTGCCACTGGCGCACATTGCCCAGATATCCGTTGTTAAAAATGCACACAATAACCGGCAGCTCATACAACACGGCGGTGGCAAGCTCCTGGATATTCATCTGAACCCCGCCGTCCCCGCAGACCGCGATCACATCCTTCTTTGGATTTCCAAGCTTTGCTCCGATCGCTGCCGGAAGGCCGTACCCCATGGTCCCCAGCCCGCCGGAAGTAAGCATCTGCTTCTCCTCCCCCAGATCCAAAAACTGAGCGGCCCACATCTGGTTTTGTCCCACATCTGTGGTGATCACCGCCCGGTCAAAAACCTGATTGATTTTCTCCAGGATTGCCTGGGGGTTGATCTCCGGATTCTTCACGGACACCGGGTATTCCTCCCGGAGCTGCCGGAGGCGTCCCGCCCACTCTTCTACCGGCAGCGGCTCCGCCTGATCAAGCAAAGCTTCGATTGCGTTCTTCGCGTCTGCAACGATTGGGACGTCCACCGCGATATTCCGGGAGATGGAGGCCGGATCCACATCGATATGGACAATGGACGCATTCGGGGCAAACGTCCCTGCCCTCCCGGTGATCCGGTCGTTGAACCGCGTGCCGATGGAGAACAGAACATCGCAGTTGCTGACCGCCTGATTGGCCGCATAGCTTCCGTGAATGCCGAGGTTTCCGATATAGAGGGGATGTCCGGTGGGAATCGTTCCTTTTCCCATGATGGTGGTGACAACGGGAACCCCGGTCTTTTCCGAAAGCCTCGTCATCTCCCTTCCGGCGTGGGCGATTAAGACCCCGCCCCCCACCAGAAAAAGAGGCCGTTTGGCTCCTCTCAAAAGCTCCAGAGCCTTTTTCACCTGCCCAGGGTGAACGGCAAGATTCGGTTTGTAGCCGCGGATCCGGACCTGATCCGGATACCCGTCATCCCCCCGCGCCTGCTGGATATCCTTGGGCAGATCGACCACCACCACGCCCGGCCGGCCGGTCCGCGCAAGGGTGAACGCCTTTTTGATAATCGGTCCCAGATCCTCCCTTTTCCGGACCGTCACCGCATATTTGCAGATGCTTCTGGTGATTCCCACAATATCCACCTCCTGAAAGGCATCGTTTCCGATCAGGGAAGTCGGTACCTGCCCTGTAAAACACACCAGAGGGACGCTGTCATAATTTGCCGTTGCAATGCCCGTCACCAGGTTGGTGGCTCCGGGGCCGCTGGTCACCAGGCAGACGCCAACCTTGCCGGTGGACCGCGCATAGCCGTCCGCTGCGTGGATCAGTCCCTGTTCGTGCCGGGGCAAAACCACATTCAGTCCCTGGACACCGTATAAGGCATGAAATAAATCAATCGCCTGACCGCCCGGATAGGCGAATAAGGTATCCACTCCCTCCGCCAACAACGCTTTTACCAATAATTCCGATCCTAACATCTCCATCTTCCCCTCTCTTGAATGCGTGTGCTTGCTTGCATATCATTGATTTTTTTCCGGTACAGCCAAAAAGCCGTACCGGAACACTTAATCCTGCAAAATCCCGTGAAGAAAAACCTTGGCGCTCTCCCGGATATACTCCTCCTGCCCGACGCCGGTCAGCCGCTCTCCAAACGAAGCCTTCAAAAACGTATATCCGAAGGTAGCGGAAAAAAAGGTCATTGCCAGCGGCTCCCAGTCACGGTGAGGGAGCTTTCCTTTCTCCTCCATCTGATTTAGGTAGTCCGTCAGAGAGCGGAGAAATGCCTGGGGCACCTTCATAATCATGGACACCGTCTCCTCATAAAGCTGCGGAGCTCGGAGTCCGATGGACAGATTGACAAAATCCGGCGTGATCCTCCGCATATATTCCCGCATGAACATCGGAAGATCCGCTTCCAGATCCCATTCCACTTTTTGGAAGATATCCGGCGTAACATTGCCGCGCCACTTTTCCTGCTCCATCCCGTGGAGCACGATATCCTTTTTATTCTGAAATTTCCGGAACAGCGTGCATTCATTGACTCCAGCCAGCCGGGCGATATCCTTTGTAGTTGTGGCGACATATCCTTTGTCCCGGACCATGGCCATCGTGGCGTCAATGATTTTCTGGCTGGTCTCGTCCATGTCTCTCCTCCGTTTGCAAGTGATTACTTGCATCCATTTTACCGAACACGGTAGGTTCTGTCAAGTTCTTTCTTCCCCGCCCGATGGGTTTCCCCGTCAGGTAATCCGGTAATTCTTCCACTTCCCGCTCCGATACCGGAACACCACCAGCAGGCAGGCGATGATCCACGCCGGAGGCATGCTGACATAGATGCAGCGGAAGCTGACGGCGGTCCCGGCCAGCAGATAGGACAGGGCCAGGCGGACACCCAGATTGACAAAACCGGAGGCCGCCGGGATCTTCACGTCCCCGGCCCCCTGCAAAAAGCCGCAGGTAATATTCGAGATGGTGCTGACCCAGATAAACAGCATCAGAAGATCCAGATGTTCCTTGCCACGCCGCATGGACTCTCCGGCAATATTGAACATGCCCAAAAGATTTTGGTCCAGCAAAATGACGAGGGCCGCAATCATTACACTGATCAGAACTCCCATCCGGACCGTGGCGCGGTATCCGTTTTTCACCCGCTCCAACTTTTTCGCCCCAATATTCTGGCCGATAAAGCTGGCAATCGCCACGTTAAAGCTGTTGGCCGGAATATGGGCAATCTGCTCGATCCGCTGCATGGCCGCGTACCCTTCGATACTTGCCGACCCGAAGGAATTGACCAGACGCTGGAGGACGATAAAGCCCAGAGCGCTGATCATCGACTGGAAAATAATCGGCACGCTGAGCCGGCTAATCAAAAGGGCCCTCGGCTTCCAGGCATAGAGATACTTCCGGCTTGGAACCAGATCGGGGTACAGTTTATACAGATAAATCAGGCTGGCGATCGCAGAACCTGCCTGGGCGATCACAGTGGCAACCGCAGCCCCCGCCACTCCCCAGTGGAATACAATGACAAAGAGGCAGTCCAGCGCTACATTTAAGATCGAGGAAATCAGCAGAAAAATCAAAGCCCCTTTGGAATCCCCGTGAGCCCGCAGAATCCCGTATGTCACATTGTATAGAAGCTGAAAGATGATTCCGCTGCTGTAAATCAGATAATAAGTCAGGCTGTCCCCGCGCATTTCTTCCGGAGTCTGAAGAAACCCGAAGATCAGCGGCTTTGCGATCAAAAAGCAGGCCAAGGTGATGGCCAGGCTCAGCCCGATCGCCACCAGAAAGACCGAGGCGATCACTTCGCGGATCTCCTTCTCCTTCTTTGCCCCAAAATACTGGGACACTGCAATGCTGGTCCCGGAGCCGAGCCCGGTGCAAAATGTCACCAAAAGCCAGGTCATGGAGCTGGTCAGCCCAATCGCCCCCAAAGCAGTGGCGCTGACAAAGTTGCCCACGATCACACTGTCGACAAAGTTATAAAGGACTTGCAGCAGACTGGCACCCATCATTGGAAGGGAGAAGACCAGAACCGTCTTCCATTCCTGCCCGACCGTCATATCTTTTTTCATCCGAATCTCCCCTTAACACATCTTTCTCGCTACGAAAGGCTTCCGCCTCCATCGTAACTCATACCGGAAAGGTTTGTGATATGGAAGGCTTTCCCGACTGCGCTCAAACATGCTTCCCGCAGTGTCTCGGAAAGAGTGGGATGAGGATAAATCACATCCGTCACCTCTTCCACCTTCATACGGCGGGTTACGGCCAGCGCCGCCTCGCCGATCAGCGTGGAGGCTTCCTGTCCCACCATATGAATTCCCAGGATTTCCTGATTTTCCTGGTTAATCACTACTTTGACAAAACCGTAGGATCCGTCGATAAACGCTTTTCCATTGGCGCTGAACGGAAAACGGCCGACTGCGACCGGATAACCGGCCAAAACAGCCTCCTTTTCACTGTACCCCATCACCGCCACTTCTGGCAGAGAAAAGATACAGTGGGGAATTTCATGCCTGGTCAGCTTCAGTTTCTTCGGCTTTCCCGTCATCAACTGCTCCGCCAGCAGTTCCCCCTGGCGGGAGGCCGCATGGGCCAGCATGTGATCCCCGATGACATCGCCGATCGCATAAATCCCCTTGGCGGCAGTCTCCAGGTTTTCATTCACGATCAAAAATCCATCCTTGATTCCGGCGCCGGTGCGCTGCAAATCAAGCCCTTCCGTATTTCCCTGCCTGCCGGCGGCCAAAAGAACCATCTCCGCCAAAGCTTCCTCCAGGTGGCCGTTCTCATCGCGGATCAGCACACGGCAGCGCTTTGCGCTCCCGGACACCTTCTCGATCCGGGACGAAAGATAAATCTTGACCCCCTGTTTTTCCAATTCCCTCCGGAGGTAATTGACAACCTCCTCGTCCATACCCGGCAGAAGGGTGTTTTCCCTCTCCACCAACGTGACATTGACGCCAAAGGTATTGTAGATGGCCGCGATTTCTACTCCGACCGCGCCGCCCCCGACAATGATAATCCGTCCGGGCAGCCTCTCCATATTCAAAATTTCTTCCGCCGCCATTACCGTCGGGTTCCCCTCCACCGGAAACGGCGCCGCCTTCGAGCGGGATCCGGTGGCAACGATAAAAGCGTCCGCCTCAAGGATCCGCTGCTCCGTCTCCCCAGATATCCTCACATGTCCGGAGTCCAAAAAAGAAGCGTTCCCCCGCACCAGCTCCACATTCCCCGATTTGAGGAGGTAATGAACGCTGTCCGCCAGCACATGCACCAGCATCTCCTTCCTCCGAAGGATCGCCGGGACATCATAGGAAACTCTCCCGACATGAACGCCGAAGGTAGCGGCGTTCTGCGCCCATTCCACCATCTGGCGGCTCCGGTACAGGGTCTTGGTCGGGATACATCCTTTTTGCAGACAGGTGCCGCCAATGCCGCCCTTTTCGATCAGGGTTACCTTTGCACCGTATCTGGCGGCGCTTAAGGCTGCGATATAGCCGCCCGGCCCTGCGCCGATAATTCCGATTCTCATTTTCTCCGCATCAAGCTTCGATTCACCCATCAGCAAATCTCTCCCTCACTACAGGGGCTGCCTCATGCTTCCCCCTATTATAACACAGGAAGGGGCAGTTGCAGAAGACCTTTTTGCAACAACCCCCTCCCAGGCTCATTCCGATCTCTCCCAAAGATCATTTCAAACGGAACGGATCCGCTGCATCCGCTCTTATTTCAGCGCTTCCAGCTTTTTGATGTACTCTTCCGGGAACTGGAATTCTTTTGCTCCGGCCAACATATGTCCGATATAAGCCTCGCTCGGCTTGGAATCGCCGGTCGGATGCTTGATCGAATGGGAAACTGTCGCATAAGGCTTGCCGTTGCTTCCCATCACAGCACGGTATTCTCTCGTATAGCGGCCTTCCGCAATATTCACCAGCTGATCCAGATTCAACAGATCCTCTTCCGCCACTTTCCAGACCGTGCCATAAAGCAGCTCGCCCGGAGCCTTGGTCAGACAGCAGCCGCCGCCGAAGGGATTTCCCTTATCGTCCTCATAGGACACAAAGCGTACTTTGTGATCTTCGCAGGTCGCCGTGGTGATAAATTCGGCGTCCGGCATAAATTTCTTCACCAGTGCGGAGTCCAGCCATTCACAGTAAATAAACAGATAATTTAAACGTGCCATCGTATTCTCCTCCTATCTCTCAGCCGCGGATTTTCCAGGTCTTCCCGGATTCGGGTTCGGGCGGTCCATTCTAGGGCCATCCGGCGCATCCGTGTAGGTTTCCAGGTACTTTTTCATGTATTCATAGCCGAATTCCTGCTCATTCAGACCAGCCACGCAGTTATCCCAGTAAAAGTACGGAGCCTTCATCGGCTGTCCGGGATCGCTGAGGGTGTAGGTCCAGCAGTTGTAGTAGGTTCCATCCTCGCCGCGCACCGTAAGTGCCGGGCAGCAGAAATCGTCGAACTGCTCTCCATAATACTTGGCAGGCACTTCACAAATGATTCCTTCGCAGACTTCGCCCCAGGAGTCCACATCGTTGTCCAGATGGCACCAGCCGCGGTCGCCGCGTTTGCTGGCATCCATCCATTTCACGCTGTAATTGGTTGCGTAGCCCTTCTGAATGATCTTCGCTTCAGGCCAATACCGGTGCAGCTCGTCGGAATTCATCCACGTACACCATCCAAAGTAGTAGGTTGTTTCTTGCATCTGCGTTTCCTCCTTTTTTAATACAAAGTCAAAGTTACTAATCTTCTTTGTGATTTATCACTCTGAATTTTTGTTACTTTTATGATATCGCTTTGTTGTTAGTTTTTTATAACGGACTTTTGTCCGTTTTGTGAAATTACAACTGGGTGCACCCAGCGCCCTTTTTTCACTCGGTTCAGACAGAGAAGTCCTTTCACCACCTGATCCATCGCCATGCCCAGCCAAACTCCGGTCAGTCCCATCGAGAGCGGGAAAGCCAGGACCGGCGCCACCGGTATGCGGATCAGCCACATTCCAATCAGGCTGACGTATGTGGGATACCGGACATCTCCGGCCCCGCGCAGAACGCCCGACGACACCAGGTAAGCGCAGAGGAACGGTTCCGACACGGCTACGATCCGCAGCATCTTTGCCGCCAGGCGCGCCGTCTCCTCGCTGTCGGTAAACAGCCCGGAGAGCAGTCCGGCTCCGGCAAAGATAGCCGCCGCGGTCAGGCAGGAAAATAAAAATCCAACCGCCACCGCCACCTTCCCATAGGAAAGCGCGCTTTCCTCCTCCTCCGCCCCCACCGACTGGCCGACCAACGCCGTCGCCGCATAGGAAATCCCGTGGGCAGGAAGGTAACAAAGGGATTCGGCGGTCACGCTGATCTGGTTGGCCGCAAGGGAAACGGTCCCCAATCCGGCCACCACCCGCGTCATTACCAGCTGGCCGCTGCTCATGGCCAGCCGTTCCAGCGCCAGAGGAAGTCCCAGATGGACTGCCTCCCGCACCACGGTTTTATTGGGCCGGAATGATTCGTTCCCATGGACCGCATAACCGTCTTTCTGGAAAAACAGGCCGCCGGCCAGGATCAGGCAGGACGCTGCCAGGGAAATTCCCGTGGCAAGCGAAGCTCCTGTCACTCCCAGCCCCGCGCCGGGAATCACGATGGTTCTTCCCAGGAACACGGCAGACCGGGTTTCAAATATGAAAAAGAAATTCAGGATCACATTCATCAAGTTGGCGCCTACATTGACCCAGAGCGGGAATTTGGTATTCCCCATGCACCGGTGGATGGCAGAAAAAACTGCCGTCCCCACCACAAAAATCTGGGAAAGCATATAGACTCTCAAGTAGCCGCAGGCATCCGGCAGGATTTCCTCCGCGCCCCCGAGGAGGGATGGAATCACGGAAGAAAGCGAGGTTCCCACCACGGTAAAGACACCGCCCACAGCCAGCACACCCGTCACAGCCTGACGAATCACCAGCCGGGTCCTTTCCTTGTCTTTGGCGCCTACCCCATAGGCCGCCTGAACCGAGTATCCGGTGGATACCCCCATCACCAGGCCGTTGATGACCCAGGTGACCGGAATATTGATCGCAACCGCCGCCGTCGCCTGATATCCCAGACTTCCCACCATAGCCGTGTCCACGTAATTCACCGCAGTCAGCAAAAGCTGCTCTAAGATCGCCGGCCAGGCCAGGAGACACAAGGTGATAAAATAAGAATCCTTTTTCTCGGCCTTCTTCATTATTGATACAGCACACAGGCCACGCAGTGGCCGTCCCCCTGATCCACCAGGGGAACATTGCGTTCCCGGCATTCTTTTTTCGCATGGGGACAGCGGACGGAGAACCGGCAGCCGGGCTTCGGGTTGATGGGACTCGACACCTCGCCCTTGATCACCTTTTTCAGCTTATCCTCTTCCTTTAAGCTCGGAAGCGGGATCGCATCCAAAAGCGCCTGTGTATAGGGATGTTTCGGATTCCGGAACAGTTCTTTCGACGTTGCTTTTTCCACGCACTGTCCCAGATACATCACGGCAATATCGTCGCTGATATGTTTCACCACGCTGAGATCGTGAGTGATGAACATATAGGTCAGTTTTCTCTCTTCCTGCAAATCCATCATCAGGTTCAAAATCTGTGCCTGAATCGAGACGTCCAGAGCGGATACCGGCTCGTCGCACACGATAAACTCCGGATCCGTGGCCAGCGCTCTGGCCACGCCGATTCTCTGGCGGCGTCCTCCGTCCAGCTCGTGGGGATAGGTGTTGACAAACCGCTCGGCCAGGCCGACCGTTTTCATCAGCTCGTTCACCTTGTTGTTGATTTCGTTTTTATCCGTCAGCGTCCGGCAGACCTTGATCGGTTCGGCAATAATTTCACTGACGGTCATCCGGGGATTCAGGGAGGCGTAGGGATCCTGAAAGATGATCTGCATCCTCTTTCGCATCTCTTTCATCTGATGCTTGTTAAATTTCAGCAGGTCCTCTCCGCCGTAAATCACCTCGCCGGAAGTCGCCTCGGTCAGCCGGAGAATCGTGCGCCCCAGAGTGGATTTCCCGCAGCCGGATTCGCCGACCACCCCCAGGGTACGCCCCTGTTTGATCAGGAAGCTGACGTCGTCCACTGCATGGAGAGCGCCTTTCGGCGTGCGGAAATATTTTTTCAGATTCTTCACCTGAATCAACGGTACACTTCCAGTCGGGCTCATGCTTCTGCCTCCTTTCCCGCACCAAAACGGTTGCAGCGGATCATATGGGTGCCAACCACGTATTCTTCCGGTTCTTCTTCCCGGCACCGATCCATGCAGTATTTACACCGGTCCGCAAACGCACAGCCGGGAATCTTTTTCGTGGGGTCCGGCATCATACCTGGGATCGGGCTGAGGCGGTTTGTCTCCTTGGTCAGATCCGGGATCGAGCCGAACAGGCCCACCGTATACGGATGATGATTCTCCCCCTCAAAGATATCTTTGATCGCTCCGATCTCGATGATCCGTCCGGCGTACATGATTGCCACCCGGTCGCAGGTCTGGGCCACGACGCCCAGATCATGGGTGATCAATATCATCGCCGTGTTCAGTTTTTCCTTCAATTCTTTCATCATTTCCAGAACCTGCGCCTGAATCGTCACATCTAACGCCGTGGTCGGCTCGTCGGCCAGGAGAAGGCGCGGTTCACAGGCAAGGCCGATGGCGATCACCACACGCTGTTTCATCCCGCCGGAGAACTGGTGCGGAAAGTCACTCTTCCGGTCCTTGCTGATGCCGACCAGCTTCAGGATCTCATCCACCCGCTTATCAATATGGGCCCGGTTGGTATCCTTGCTGTGAAGCTCCAAAACCTCGGCGATCTGATCGCCGATCCGGATCACCGGGTTCAGGCTGGTCATTGGATCCTGAAAGATCATGGAGATGTCCGCGCCGCGGATCCGGCGCATCTCCGGCTCGGATGCCTTGGTCAGCTCTTTGCCGTCCAGCTTGATGCTGCCCTTGGTAATCTCTCCCACCTTGGAGGGCAAAAGTTTCAAAATACTGAGGGCGGTGGTGGTTTTCCCCGCTCCGGTCTCGCCGACCAGCCCTAGGGTCTCGCCTTTATTCATGCTCAAGGACAAGCCGTTCACCGCATAAACCTCCGCCTCGTCGGTCCGATATCTCACATGGAGGTCTTCGATCTCCAACAATTTCTCACTCATTTTATTCCCCCCTTAGTTCTTCAACTTCGGATCCAGCGCGTCCCGAAGGCCATCGCCGATCAGGTTCATGGCGATAACCGAAACCAGAATCGCAATACCGGGAATCGTACACAGGTAAGGATAGTACCGCATCTGGCTCTTATTCTCGGAAAGGATCGTGCCCCACTCCGGCTGTGGAGTCGGTACGCCCAACCCGATAAAGCTCAGGGAGGAAATGGCCAAGATCGTCATCGCCATGGTAATCGTTGCCTGGACAATGATCGGCCCCATTACGTTGGGAAGCACATGGCGGTAAATGATCCGGCCGTCGCCGGTGCCGCAGGCTCTGGCCGCCTCTATGTATTCCTCCTGTTTCAGGGAAAGCACGGAGGAGCGGACAATCCGGACAAATTTCGGCACCGTGGAAGCACTCATGGCGATCAGCAGGTTGAATGCTCCCTGTCCCAGCGCGGCCACGATACAGATTGCCATCAAAATCTGGGGAATCGCCAGCAGCACGTCCATCAACCGCATCACAATATTATCCAGCTTTCCTCCGACATAGCCGCAGACCGCGCCAATCAGCGCTCCGAAAATCAGGGAGATGATGATGGATCCGACGCCGAGGGCCAGGGAATACCGGGCGCCCCAGATGATGCGGGCAAACATGTCGCGGCCGTACTCATCGGTTCCAAACCAGTGCGCACCGCTCATCGGAGCCAGACGCTCCATCAGATTCTGTTCCACCACCTTCTCGTAAGGAACAATCAAGGGAGCACAGATTGCGACCAGAATCAATACCACCAGCAAAATCAATCCGGCCACAGCCAGTTTGTTCTTTTTATAGCGGAACCAGATGGCTTTGATCTGGCTTCTCTTTTTTACCGTATCGGTTGAAGCGGTTTTTGCTGCCATCTTTATTCCTCCTCTCCTTTGATCTTCTTCGGCGTGACATACTGAGAGCGAAGACGGGGGTCAATGTAGGCATAAAGGACATCCACCAACAGGTTCACCACACCGATACAGGTCGCTACGAACAGGATGGATCCCATGACCAAAGGGACGTCCCGGCTCTTCACCGCATTGACCAGCAGATAGCCGACGCCGTAGATTCCAAAGACGGTTTCCGTGACCAGAGCGCCGCCCATCAGCAGGCCGAAGTTCAGGCCGACCAGAGTGACGACCGGCAGCAGTGCATTCCGCAGCGCGTGTTTCATGACGACCCGCTTCTCCGTGGCTCCCTTGGCGCGGGCGGTCCTAATATAATCGGAACGGATCACTTCCAGCATGGTGGAGCGTGTGGTGCGGACCAGGGAGGCCATCATGCTGGCCATGCAGGTCACCGCCGGCAGCACCCAGTGTTTCCAGGTTCCCATCCCGTCGGTCGGGAAGGTGGCGGGAAACCATTTGAGGTCCAGGGCGAACTTCTGCAATAGCATCAGGCCCAGCCAGAACAGCGGCATGGAGGTTAGAATCAGCATCGCCGCCGTGCTGAGATTATCCCAGATGCTGTACTGCTTCACCGCCGATATGATACCGATGGGGAGCCCCAAAAGCAACATCAAGCCCACCGAGAGCACCGCCATCATCAGCGTCTTTGGAATCGTCCGGGCCAGCTCTGCGCTGACCGGCGTATTGTAATTCCAGGACTGGCCCAGGTCGCCGGTGAGGACTCCTTTGATATAATTGAAGTATCTGGTTAGGAATGGATCATTCAGTCCCAATTCTTCCCGTTTGGCTTCATATGCCTGGGCGTCCGCGCCGTTTCCGAGGATATTCATAACCGGGTCGCCCGGCGTGAAGGACAGAATGGCAAAAACGATGAAGGAAATTCCGAACACAATCGGAATCAGAATCAGAAGTCTTTTGACAATGTATTTTAGCATTCTTCCACCTATCTTTCTTCAATCGAATCGGTTTTGTAAGCTGGTTTCAGTGAAAAGCACACCGTCCAAATTCCAGGGGAGTCATCCGGACGGTGTGCCTTCTAAGCTTACAAACTACCTGGCCTTATTCTTCCCAAGTCCATTCACTGATGTTCCAGGCAAATACAGGGCTGGCTTCCACGTTCTTCAGATTCTTGTTCGCTGCAATGATCGCCGCATAGTTGCACAGAGGAATCATGAAAACTTCATCGTGGAAAATCTGCTGCGCCTTGGAATAGATCTCAGATCTCTTTGTCAGATCGGTCTCTCCGCGGCCCTGATCCAGCAGCGAATCCAGTTCCGGAATGCTGATGTTTACGTAATTTCTCTTCTGATTGGTGTAGTACAGAGGGTACAAAGCCTGATCCGCATCGGGAACATAAATGCAGAGATTCATCACGCCCAGGGAGAAATCATGGGCCGCAACGTCGGACCAGTAGGTATCTACTTCCGTCACAGTGACCTGGATGCCGATCTTTGCCAGCTGAGCCTGGATCACCGTACTCGGTTTTTTGTATGTATTAGAACTGGTGGTCTTCATCTCGATGGAGAAACCATCCGGATATCCGGCTTCCGCCAGCAGGGCTTTCGCCTTCTCCAGATCCATCTCATAATCCGCCGGGGGCGCGGCATATCCGACAGCCGACTCCGGAATCGGGGAATGAAGCACTTGGCCGACGCCGTCGGTGGTGGCGATGGCGATCTCTTCCTTGTTCAGAGCATAGGCGATTGCCTGGCGCACCTTCGGGTTCTGCAGGTGCTCGTCGGCTTCGTTTAACATCAGCCAAATCAGATAAGGGGTATCGGCGTTCTCATACCAAACCAGATCTTCATTGTTCTCAATGGCCATCTTGTCGCTCGAAGGGGCGTGGGACAGAGCGTCAATCTCGCCGGCTTCCAGCGCCACCAAAGCGGCGTTGGCATCACTCATAATCTTTACGGTAACTTTGTCGAAAGCAGGTTTGCCTTCAAAATACTTCTCATTGGCGGCCATCGTGTAGCTCTCGCCGCTGACCTTCTCCACAAACTGGAAGGGGCCGGTGCCGTTGGGCTCGATGTCACCGTACACATCGCGGCTCTGGGCGTTGCCGCTGCTGTCCCACTTGTCTCCCATTTTCTCCAGGACGTAGGACTTGTCGAGAATCCCCATCAGAGTAAAGGAAAGGGATTCCAGAGCAGCCGCGTAGACATCGGTGTAGTGCATGATAACCGTGGTGTCTCCTTTGGCTTCCGCATGATCAAAGAAGACCAGATAATCCTTGGTGTAGGTCTCGTTCTTGTGCCATTCGTTCATGGTCCAAACGACATCCTCAGCCGTCAGTTTATCTCCGTTGTGGAAATAGACGTCATCTCTCAGCTCAAAGGTGTAGGTCAGCTTATCATCCGACACGGTCCAGCTTTTCGCCAGCTCCGGCTCCAGTTCGCCGGTAGTATAGTTCTTTTTCAGCAGACGGTTGTAAAACTGGTTGTTCATGATAATGGTTCCCTGATCGTTCTCGCCGCCGGGCCAGATACTGGTGATGCCTCTGGTGATGCCGACGACCAGATCCGTCTTCCCGCTTGCTGTCTGGCCTCCTGAGGTTTCTCCCGAAGTTGCTCCTCCCCCGCCGCCGGTGGCAGCCGCCGTTGCATTCGTTTCACCGCCTCCGCAGCCGGCCATCGAAAGCACCATCACCGCAGCGAGCAGCATGCTCATGAGTTTCCTGCATTTCTTCATAATGTGTCCCCTTTCTGAAGATTATTTTGAGTGTTCCTCCCCTGTTTGATAAAAATAGCAAGTGAATCCCAAGTAATTTGACAAGAACGCAGTCTAAACTGTCTTCCAGCTTTGTTTTCCTTTTCCTTATATCTGAAATTCTAGTACATTGTTTTCATAAATTTATTGCGGAGTTTTGACAGAGTTGTGAATTTTGTCTATTCCTGTTTTTATCTATTTTTATCCGAATAATCTAAGGAATCTCAACAATTATAGACATGAAAAAGAAGGCAAGCGATACTTGCCGTTGAAAAGAAATTTTTATAGGGGGAATTCGTGGAAAGAGCCGCCTTATTCTGGGCGGTTTTCTCCGAATTCCCACCTTTTAAGGTTCACAACTCCTTCTCGGTCCCCTCATGCAGAACGCAGGCCACATGATGTCCGGGCGCCACTTCCTTTAAGGGAATGGCTTCGCCGGCGCAGCGGCCGGAAGCATAGGGACATCGCGCCGCAAAACGGCAGCCCGGCTTGGGATCGATCGGGCTTGTCACCTCTCCCTCGATGATGGTCCGATCTTTATTTCGGTTTTTCAGGCTGGCCACCGGGATCGCATCCAACAGTGCTTTGGTGTAGGGATGCAGCGGATGCTCAAAAAGTTCATCCGACGGCGCCCGCTCCACGCACTGTCCCAGATACATCACCGCGATTTCATTGCTGATATGCTTCACCACGCTGAGATCATGGGTGATAAACATATAAGTGTATCCATGCTCCTCCTGCAAATCCATCAGAAGATTTAAAATCTGGGCTTGAATCGAAACATCCAGGGCGGATACCGGCTCGTCACAGACAATAAATTCCGGATTCAGAGCCAGCGCGCGGGCCACTCCGATTCTCTGGCGGCGGCCCCCGTCCAACTCGTGGGGGTAGGCGTTGATCATCCGTTTTGCCAGGCCCACCGTAGCCATTAATTTTTCCACTCTTTCGTTGACTTCGGACCGGGGAATCTTCGGCTCATTGACGAGGATCGGATCCGCGATGATTTCACTGACGCTCATCCTCGGATTAAGGGACGCATAGGGATCCTGAAAAATCATCTGCATCTTTTTCCGCATCTGCTGCCGCTCCGGCTCCTTCGGGTCCAAGATATTTTTTCCGTGAAACAGCACCTCGCCGGAGGTGGCCGGGATCAAATTCAGGATGGTCCGGCCCAACGTGGATTTGCCGCAGCCGGATTCCCCGACGACCCCCAAAGTGCTTCCTTTTGCGATGGTCAGATCCACATCGTCGACGGCGTGGAGGTTGCCGCGGGCGGTCTGGAAGTATTTTTTCAAGCTCTTGGCCTCGATTAGAATTTCTCTCATTTGCCTGCCTCCTCTCCGCCTTTCGCATCCTGATACAGATGGCATTTGATCATATGGCTTCCCTGCCGTACTTCATTCGGTTTCTGCTGCTTACAGATATCTTTGGCCTTCGGACAGCGGGGCCAGAAAGGGCATCCGGGCGGAAGATCCGCCGGATTCGGCATCATTCCGTTGATCGGGGACAGGCGGCGGGTCTTTTTGCTCATATCCGGGATGGAGCCAAACAGTCCGACCGTGTAGGGATGATGTTCCGTCCCTTCAAAGATCTCTTCCACAGCTCCGCTCTCCACGATCTCCCCCGCATACATAATCGCAACGCTGTCGCAGTTCTCGGCCACCACGCCCAGATCATGGGTAATCAAAATCATGGCCGTGTTCAATTTGTTCTTCAGCTCCCGCATCATATTCAGCACCTGAGCCTGGATCGTCACGTCGAGAGCCGTGGTCGGCTCGTCGGCGAGGAGCAGCTTCGGCTCACAGGCCAGGGCAATCGCGATCACAACCCGCTGCTTCATGCCGCCGGAGAGCTGATGGGGATAATCTTCCTTCCTCTCCAGACTGATTCCCACCAGTTTCAAAAGGGTGTCCACCCGCTCGATGACTTCCTTTTTCCCCAGATCCTTGCGGTGGATTTTCAGCACTTCCTCGATCTGCTTTCCGATCTTGATGGTGCTGTTCAGGCTGGTCATTGGATCCTGGAAGATCATGGATATCTTATCTCCGCGAATCTTCCGCATTTCTTTCTCGGACACTTTTGTAAGATCCATCCCGTCCAATAAAATGCTTCCCTTATCGATGGAGCCGAATTTAAACGGCAACAGCCGCAGAATGCTGAGCGCCGTCGTTGTCTTTCCGGCGCCGGTCTCGCCGACCAGCCCCAAAGTCTCTCCTTTTTTCACGGAAAGGTTCAGGCCGTTGACCGCATAGACCGTCTCATCAGCGGTATGATAGGACACATGCAAATCCTGTATTGTTAAAAACTCTTCCATGTTCGGCATTCTCCTTTCCTAATTCTTCAGCTTCGGATCCAGAGCGTCCCGCAGGCCGTCGCCGATCAGATTCATTGCAATAACCGAAAGCAGGATGGCAATACCGGGAATCGTACAGAGATACGGATACAGCCGCATATTCGTCTTGTTCTCGGAAAGAATGGTTCCCCACTCCGGCGTCGGAGCCGGAATACCAAGCCCGATAAAACTCAGTGAGGAAATCGTCAGGACTGCCTGGGCCATCGAAAGGCTGGCCTGCACAATCAAGGGCCCCAGGGAATTGGGCCAGATCTGTTTCATGATCAGTCTCCGGTCGCGGGAACCGTAGGAACGGGCCGCCTCCACATACTCTTCTTCCCGGATTCCCATAATGATGGAGCGGACCACACGGGAGAACGTCGGGATCTGGGAGATACTCATGGCAATCAAAAGCTTGGTGGTACCGGCGCCCAGAGCCGCCACGATCGTGATAGCCATCAAAGTTCCGGGGATCGCCATGATCACATCGATGATCCGCATGATCACGGAATCAATTTTTCCGCCGTAAAAACCGGCGATGGAACCGATCACGGAGCCGATGGTCAGGGAAATCAGAATGGCTCCGATCCCGATGCTGAGGGAATACCGGGCCCCCCAGACCACGCGGGCAAACATATCCCGCCCGTAGGCGTCGGTGCCGAACCAGTGCTCTGCTCCGGGTTTGATAAACCTCTGGGTCAGATCCTGCTTGATCACCTGCTCATAGTCCGCAATAAAAGGCGCGCAGACCGCAAGGATCAACAAAATGCAGAGCAGAATCAAGCCTGCCACAGCCATTTTATTTCTTCGGAAGCGAAGCCACACAGAATAGATCTGGCTGCGTTTTTTATACTTATTTTTCGACGCCTTCTCCTTCATGCCGCCTTTGCCTCCCTTCTCTTTTTCATTTTCACATATTGAGATTTCAAACGGGGGTTGATGTACACATACAGGACGTCCACGGCCAGATTCACCAGGCCGATGGTGGTCGCGATGAAGATGATGCAGCCCATGGCCATCGGCGCGTCCTTGGTGCGGACCGATGTGATCAGCAGATTCCCAACGCCGGATACGCTGAACACCTGCTCTGTGATGACGGCTCCGCCCATCAAAACATTAAAGTTAATGCCGACCAAAGTCACCACCGGCATCAGCGCATTCCTCAGAGCGTGATAGGCGATGACCCGGAATTCCGTAGCCCCTTTGGCGCGGGCGGTGCGTATGCAGTCGGACCGGATCACTTCCAGCATGTTGGAGCGGGTAGTCCGAACCAGGGAAGCGGTCAGGTTGGCGGCGCACATAAAGACCGGGAGGACCCAATGTTTCCAGGTCACGACACCTGTGGCCGGCATCGATGCCGGCAGCCATCCCAGCTCCAGAGAAAACTTCAGCATCATCATCAGAGCCAGCCAGAACGTGGGGATGGAAGTCAATAGCAGGGCGATAAACAGCATCAGATTATCCAGGATGCTGTACTGTTTGACCGCCGAGATAATGCCCATGGGAATGCCCAAAATCAGCATGACCAGCACCGACATGGCAGCCAGCTTCAGTGTATTCGGCACACGGGTCGAAAGCTCCTGGGTCACGGCCGTGCCGTAACGCCAGCTGGTGCCGAAATCGCCGTGGAGAATGTCGCCCAGGTAGCGGACATAGCGGACCAGAAACGGGTCATCCAGCCTCCACTCGGCCCGCACCGCCTCCAGAGACTCCTCCGTGGCATTGAAGCCCAGCAAAAGTTTCGCCGGATCACCGGGCGTATAGTTTAGAATAGCAAAGACGATCAGCGTGATTCCCAGAATGATTGGAATCATGATCAAAAGTCGTTTCCCGATATATTTCAGCATAGCAATCCTCCTAGCGCGGGTGAAAAAAGGCCGCAGAGAAGTCCCTAAGATGTCCTTAACCGTATACCGGTTCCTCTCTGCGGCCGCGGAATCCGGAATGCCAGCGCACACCGGGAATCCCGCCTATTCGTTCTTATCCCCCACCGGGCGCAGTCCGTTCAAACAGAGCACCTGTATGATGGAATTCCCCAGAGGGTATGTACTACCAAGACCATTCGTAAATTTTCCAATCCACATAAGGACTGGCTTTTACGTTCTTCAGTGCCGCACTGCCGGCGCCGGTCACGACAAAGGAGTAAACCGGGACAACCAGGCATTCTTTTTCCAGAATAATCTGTACGATCTGAGAGTAAAGCTCCTCGCGCTTTGTGGAATCGGTCTCTCCGCGTGCCTGGTCCAGCAGCTGATCCAGCTCCGGGATGCTGTGATTCGTATAATTCAGATACGCCCCGGTGTAATAATGCTGCATCAGAGGAATGTCGGCATCCGGCGTAGTCGCGGTATAGTTTCCGATCGCAATGTCATAATCATAATCCGACATGACCGAAGCCCAGTACGCGCCGGTCTCCAGCACTTCCAGCGTTGCATTGATTCCGATCTCCTGAAGCTGTCCGATCAAAGTCTCCGCCAGCTTGTAATAGGTGGGAGTCGTGATGGTGCGGACCTGTACGTCAAAACCATTGGGGTACCCGGCTTCCGCCAGCAGGGCTTTCGCCTTCTCCAGATCTCTCGTATAGTAATCCGGCGCCTGGCTGTATCCGGCAAAACTATCGGGAATCGGAGAATTGATCACCTTGCCCAGTCCATCGGTGGCTGCGATCACCACATCGTCCTTGTTGACCGCATAGGCGACCGCCTGGCGCAGGCGAACGTCCGAGAAATATTTGCTGCCCGGAACATCAGTCCCGATTCCGGTGTTAAACATCACCCAGGCCTGACCGGGAGAATCCGTCTCATACCAGGCCAAATTGCTGTCGCCCTCGACCGTGCTTTTATAGCTGGTGGCAATGTTGGTCAGGAAATCCAATTCGCCGGTCTCCAGCGCGATTACAGCCGAATCCGTATCGTCGCGGATGCTGAAAACCACGTTCTTGATCGCGGGAGCGCCGCCGAAATAGTCTTCATTGGATTCCAGCGTGATGCTGACGCCTGCTTCCTTGGAAACAAACTTATAAGGTCCGGTGCCGATCGGATGATTTTCGAACTCATCCTGTCCGACCGCTTCGAATGCCTTCTTCGGCAGAATGCCGAGAATCATATCGGACAGGCAGGACATGGTCGGGCCGTACACATCCGTATAGTGGATAGCGATCGTGTGATCATCGATGATTTCCGTTTTGTCATAGTAGGCGAGGAAAGATTTCGCCTGGGTTCCGCCGGGATATTCCGCCAGCTTGCCGGCATGGTAATCCAGAGAGAACGCCACGTCCTCCGCGGTCATCTTCTCGCCGTTGTGGAACACCACATCGTCACGAAGTTTAAAGGTATAGGTCAGATTGTCCGCCGACACCTCCCACTCAGTGGCCAGCTCCGGCGAAAACGTTCCGTCGCTGTTGATTGCAATCAGATTGTTGTAGAGCTGTGTCTGAAGAATGTTCGGTATCTGTCCGTTGGAACGCCCGGCCGTCAGATACTTCGGCTCCTGCGGAATTCCGAATACCAAGCTGTCTTTGGCCTCTCCGCCGGAACTCGCAGGTGCCGCCGCCTCTGTGCTTCCTGCTCCCGCCGTTCCGGCCGGAGCGGTTGTCTCGCCCGCCGTCGTGGCGCCGCCTCCTCCGCATCCAGTCAAGGAGAAAGCCATCAGCGCCGCCAGCAGCATGCTAACCAGTCTTCTTCTTTTTTTCATATCGTGTCCCCTTTCTTAATATGTTGTGGGCACAATCGCCCGAATAACCATAGGAAACAGTTCCGCTTTCCGATACGGTTCCCGCCGCCTCATATTGCAGAACGACATTCTTCGTCAATCAGTGTATATCAGTGACAGACCCTGTATCTCTTTCGCGGATCACATTCTATTGCCTAAGACGTCCTTTCTTGCGGTAACAATGAAAGAACCCTTTTTTTTCAGGGGAAAGTCCTTTTATATTTTTCTGAAATTATAAAATATTATTTTCATAAATTTATTGCGGAGTTTTGACCAAGTTGTTAAATTTGTCTTCTTACCATTTTCTATATTTTAGTCTAATAATTTATTTGTAAATCCTGTTTTATCCTGTAAAATCGTATCCTCCGACTTTTATTCCAAATCTTAGAATAACCCGATTACTTTCATAGACGACACAAAACCGCCACAATCTTTTGGCGGGATCATTCCCGAACCTTCGGGAACCAGCCAAAAAACCACAGCGGTTTTGTTTCGAATCTGTTTTCGAAATCGTTTCCTTAAAGCAGCGCCGTCCAGCCCGATATCTCCGGGAGCTGTTCCAGCGTTCTGACCAAATCCGCGATAGAAACCAGCTCTTCCTTTGTTTTCGGCTCCGCGGCATGGGCGGCGCAGGCGAAATATTTTTCCTCCATCTCTCCCCAGGACGGTTCCTCCTGCAAAGCACCGTTTTCCGTGTAAAGCTTCCGATAGACAGCGCCATCCTCCATCCGCACCATCACCTCGGTATTCATCCCGTCCTGCTTTTCCCAGGAAGGATTGACCTCATAGGTAAAACGCGACGCCAGTTCCAGCACCCTAGGGTCCTTCAGGCGGCTTTCCTCAAAATCCGCCAGGGTAACCGTCCCGTTGAGGAGGGCCAGAGCCCCGGTATAAGGAATGCTGAATTTCGCCACAATCGATGATTCCGGGCGGCGGCGGATGTTTAGCGGCTCCATCAGCATCCGGTTTCGGACCGAGGTCACCACATGGATGTTCTCAATCCGGTTCCAGTCCATATCATGGACCGCCGCCATTTCCTTTAAGATCCGGATCGCCGGGTGGGTTCCCGCGCAGCTGGGCCACAGTTTAAAATAAAGTTCCCCCGCCTCAAAACGGCTCCCCAAGCCGGAAAGGGCGTTCTCCTCGTCCCCCGGCTTTCCGGCGTAAGCGTGATAAAAGCCAAGTTTTCCCTGCAAAGGATCTGCAAAGCCTCTCACTCCATTTTCCGCCATTCTGGCCGACAGCAAGGCGTTTTTTGCGGCAAAGGCTTCCCGGATTGAACGGACCGCAGTTTCAGAATTGTTCATCAGCTCTGCACTGCAGGTCGTCTGGCACAGATTCAGGGAGAACGCATCCACCATCTGTTCCCGGCCAAGCCCCATCAACTTTCCTGCGGCCGCCGTGGCACCAAAAGAAGTATAGACCGGCGGCATATAAAAGCCCCTCGCCTCCAAGTCCTCATGGACCCCCAAGGCAATCCGGCAGGCCGTCTCGCTGCCCGCCACCAAGGCCGTAAGGAGCTGCTTTCCCGATACGTTTCCCAGTACCTCCGCCGCGGCCAATGCCGCCGGAAATGTGGACGCATTGGAGTGGACCACCGCGTGCATCTGGGTGTCGCCGAAATCCAGGGAATGAGCCATGGAGGCATTGGCAAACGCCGCCCAGACGGCCGGAAGCCGGAGGCCCCAGCCAATCACGGATGCTTCCCCTGTGCCTCCGGCCGCGCACTCGGCGGCAACCTTTACCATCTCCCGGCAGCCGTCCCCCAGGCCCGACGCGCCGTAGGTGATTCCCAGGGCGTCTAAAACGGACTTTTTCTGCGTCTCAATCACGGAGGAGGGAATCTCCTCATAGCGCAGATTTACCACAAAGTCCGCTAATTTTTCTGTCATATTCACTTGCCTGATTTCCTCCTCTTATAAAACAGACATGTCTGCTTACGCAGACATTACCAGGAATGAAAGTTGTTTGGTCAGATCAGGACTACTTCATCCCCGCAGACTTGATAGGTTGTATCCAATTTTTCCATTTTCGTAATTTTCTCCATGTACGCCTGAATTTCCCCGAATTTCTCATCCCCGGCTTTTACTGCGTAAGGGGCGCCGTCCTCCGGCAGATAGGCGGGCAGGTAGGAAACCTGGGTGATCGTTCCCTTATCCACGGTCCACTTGGCGATCATGGTATAGTAGCAATCCATGGGAAAACTTCTCTTCGTCGTGCGGAAGCCGTCAGAGATCGCCGTCATCTCCGTATGGTTCTTGGATGTGGCCATATCCTGGTGAAGCGTCGCCTGGTCCCGGAGCATATCCGTCACTTCCTCCATGGCGAAATTTCCCAGGCTGTAAAAGATTGCTTTTCCCTTATAGATCTCTACCGGTTTTAAAATATGGGCGTGATGGCCTAAAATCAAATCAGCGCCGTGGTCGATGGCAAAGTGAGCGTAATAGCGCTGGTACTCGGCGATCTCCGCCTCCTTAAAATGGATTCCCCAGTGCATGGAGACGATCACCACGTCCGCCTCTTTTTTCGCCTTCTCGATATCCTGGATCATGTGAGCAAGATCATCCGGATGAGGGAAGGTATAGGTCCGGCACGGAGTTCCCGGCTGGTCGTGCTCCACCGGTACATAGGCGGTGATTCCCCTGGCCGGATTGCAGCCGGGACGCTGTTCCTGGCTCCAAAAGCCCTGGGGCAGGATGGAACAGTATCCAAGAACGGCTACCTTCGTCCCATGGACATCCGCCACCGGATATGTCCTGGCTTCCTCCTCATTTTTCCCGGCCCCTGTCACCAGGAGTCCCGCCTCCTTTAGATGATCCAGGGTCTCACAGAACGCCTCCCGCCCATAGTCCAGCGCATGGTTGGATCCAAAGGAAACCACATCAAAACCCGCGTCCTTCATCACTCTGGCCACCTCCGGCCGGGAGGAGCAGGGCATCCGGGTGCAGGAAGACGGCGTTCCCTGAAGGCTCAGCACCGATTCCAGCTGGCCAAAGGTCAGATCCGCCTGGGAAAACAGGGAGGACACATGCCGGAAGGAACTGGCTAAGTCCTCCCGGTAAGGGGCACAGTCCCCGACTCCATACATGGTCAATGGCCGTTTTTCCGTCATCTCTCTTTTTCCGCTCCTTTCTTTTTCCCGTACAGCCAGATCTCCGGCGCCTTGGTGCGGTCTTTGTATTTATTTCTAGGCATCACAGTATTGTAAGAGAGCCTTACCAAAAGCTCATCGCCGATAAATTCGCACGCAAAGCGGTAATCGCAGAGAAGAGATTTGCTGCGCAGATAAAAGGTAAACGTATTCTGATCGCTCCAGCCGCCACTGTACATGGTCTGATGAGTATTGTATCCAAAGATCAAATCCAGGTCCGCCACATGATCCGGGTCCGCTTTGGTCAGGATATAGCCCTGTCCATTTTCCGGCCACTTTCCCCGCAGGCCGCAGACCACCGTCTTTTCCTCCTTCTCGCTGACAGAATGGATTTGCACCGAATCTGTCCCAAAGGTAAAGCAGAGGCTTTTTTGTCCCACCGCGTTTTGGGAAAACTGATAGGTGACTCCGCTTACTGTTTCCGCCAGAGAGGAGGAATCCGTCACCCCAAGGGGGGCAAGGTTAAAATGTTCCAACAAATAGCGGGCTTTTGCCACAGCGGCGGGATCCTCGGCCACCGGATGGTTGAAGCTCTCCCCGATGATCGTGTTGTAGAAGATATCCACCAGCTCGTCATAATTGTTGCATGCGCAGTGGATGCCCACCGCCATATCCTCTTCTGGGAGAATCATGCCGACCTGGCCCTGGCCGCCGCGGAAGGAGAAGCCGCCGCCTTTATTTCTCCACATGTGAAGGGCGTATCCTTCCCATTTTCCCACCTGGCCGGTCAGTCCGGTGGGATCATAGTGAAAGCTGGGGCCATGGTGCTCTCCCGCCGCCACCGCCAGGTCCTCCCGCAGAATCTGTTCTCCGTCCCACCTGCCTTTTTGCAGGTAGAACTGGGAAAGCTTCGTCAGGGCGTCCATGGGGAATTGAATGGAGGAGGAAAAAAACAGTCCTTCCGGCTCCGTGTAATTGTTGGTGTAGGCGATTCCCAGCTTGTCAAAAAGCTTTTCCTTTAAATACTTTCCCGTGTCTTTTCCGGTGTGGCGGGCAATCAGCTCATTCATCACGTACTGGGCGCCCATATCGTAACAAAAATAGGTGCCGGGCTCATAGGCAGGCCGGGTTTCCAAAAAGGTCTTGATCCAGCAGTCGCTCTTTCCCCACATTTTAAACAGGGTATCGCAGTCGTGGCCGCTGGTCATGGTGAGAAGGTGGTAAATGGTCAGCCGCCTCCAGCGTTCGTCCAAGTCCTCCGGAATCCACTCGTTCGGCAATAACGGGATGACCAGATCGTGGAGCCCGAAACAGCCGTCCTGGATGGCAAAGAGAATCGCCGTTGCCACCACGCCTTTGGCGGCGGAAAAAATCCGGTGAAAGCTGTCGAAACCAAAGGGCGCCGCCGCCGTACTGATGCAGAGATGTCCGCCTCGGACCACCTGCAAGCTGTGAAGCTCCAAGTCGCGGGCCCGGATCTGCTCAAAGAAATGGACAATCGCGGCGGAAGGGATTCCCTGCTCTTCCGGCGTGCTGACGGGAAACGGATTGGATAAATATTCGGTCATGGTATTTCCTCCTTTCGGATCATTCATCAATTTTGCGGATCGGGAACTCCTCCAGGATCGCTTTTTTAATCATGGAATCCGCATAATACCAGTCATGGATTCCGTCCGGCGCAAAGAATCGATTCTCTAATCCCAGGCTGGTCAGATATTCAGCAAATTCCTGGCAGAGCTCCAAACCGTAATCCTGGCGGCCGCAGGAATGAAAAATCATCGGACGCGGGCCCTCCGACTCCGCCAGCCTCTTGGCCAGCTCCATCAGATCGTTCTCCCCGCCCCGCACCTGCTCCATCGGACCGAAAGCAGCCTCGATCAGGTCATTGGACGCCATGATCCCCCTAGCTTTCGCCAGTTGATCCATCTTCACCTGATCCTTTGCCCCGGACATGGACCAGACGGCCGCAAATTTTTCCGGGCAGCGGAGCGCAATCTTCATCGCACAGTGGGCTCCCATGGAAAATCCGGCCACAAAATTGTCCTCCCTGGCAGGCGACGACGGAAACAATGCCTGCACCAGGCGGGGCAGTTCTTCCGTCACATAGGTAAAATACTGGCGGCCGCATTTCATATCACAGCAAAAGCTCTCCTCCAAATCCATGGACACTGTCATGACGCGTTTTTCATTTCCGTACATCTCGACGCGGGTATTTCTGGTCCAGAGGGTGTTGTCGCCTCCGCCGCCGTGGCAAAGGTAAACCGTGGGATATTTTTTTCCGTGGTAAATCATATCCAGCGTCTTGTCCGCCGGAGTCTTGTGATCCGAAGGCTCCGGAATCGTCACGGTAATCGCCGTGGACATTTTCAGCACGCGGGAACGAAAATGATACTGCAAAATACTCATATAGATTCTCCTTCTAAAATAGATGATAACTTGAAAGAAAAAAGAAAGAGGAGGAAATCCGACGGGTCAAGCCCGAAGGATTTCCTCCGGAAAGACAGAAACGAGGATCAACCGAAAATCGATTTTAAACCGTAAACCAACTGAATGCGCCGATGGCAGACAGAACAAAGGTAATGACCAGGATCACCCACGGCATCACCATCTGAACCCGGATCGTCTTATCTCTCAGTTCATCCGGGCAGCCGTTTAACGCCATGGCGCCGCCGGTAGAAAACGGGCTCAAAGAAGGGCCGGTTCCGCCGAACATCTGGCTGAGAAATACATTTTCCACCGGGCAGCCCAGCGCGACAAAGACCGGGTAAAGAGGCTGCAGCATCGGAGAGACCGCGCGCCCGTCGCAAAAATAAGTGAGCACCCCGTTGATGGCAAGCAAGGCGGCGGGCAGCAGCCACAGCGGCAGGCTGGCAGACTGCAGCGGCGTCGCAAAGGTCGTCACCACGTTCATCGCATCCGCGTATTTCATCAGGAACATCATGCCGCAGACCGTTAAGATCACGCCCCAGGGCACCTGATGCTTCAGAACTTCATTGAAATTGGCCACCTGGAGGATTGCCAGAATCGCGGCTCCGATGCCGGCCAGAAGCTGCATGGAAAGGTTCGCCTTCATCCAGGCCGTAACCGGATTCGGGACAATCAGCTCCACGAACTGAGGAACGACCAGGAGAAGAATCACGGCAAAAATCACCCAGATCGAAATTTTCTGTTTTGCTGTGAAAGGCTCCGGCTTCTCCACCTGGATCGATCCCCGCTTGATTTTGTGGGCGCCGAAGAAAAAATACGCAATCACAAATATCGCTGTATAGACCAACGCGAACCAGATCATCAAAAGAAACACGGAATGCTCGATCTGAGGCAGATAAGCGTCGCCCAGAAGCGCCTGATAGGTGCCGATCCGGGTCTGCCAGGTCGTCATCCAGGGCATCGCATCGCCGATCATGGTTCCAGACCAGACGGCAAGGGAAGCCAAAATCGGATGGTAGCCTGCCTGCAAAGCCAGGGAGAACACCAGCGCAGACACGATGATCGGCGTGGACATTGCCCCCGGCCCCATGGCGGATACCACGATCGTGGTGGCAAAACCGACAAAGGGCAGCAAAGCGGTGTGGTTCCGGAACTGATAAACGATCCGCTGGGCCACGCCCTTCATCGCGCCGCTCGCATTGGCAAAGCCATAAAACAATGTGGTGATAAACAGATTGAAGAACAGCGTGAGCGGGAAGTTGGCAGTCACGGCGGCGGTCGCCGACTCTCCCTTCACAAGCATTGCAATACACAAGGCTGCAATGATACCCAAAAGGCCAAAGTTGACGTTTCGCTTGATTCCAATAAACACGATCGCGGCAACAATGACGAAAAATGTGATTGTTAAAGCCATAATCTTCCTCCTATGATGTATCTCCCCATCCGGGCATCCTGCGGTCTGCTTTTGCCGCAGTTTTTGCTTTTTGCGGATATCCAAAAATGGTTCCGCATGGCAAAGAAATTCCGTCAGCTTCCAGAATTTCTTTTGGCTGTGCTTTCCTTCCTGCCGGCCGGACTAAATGAATGCACATTCCAGGGAAAAGTTTCGAAAATATCGATTTCCGAAGCTTTTGTTGGTAATCTGATTGTAAATTATTTTTGCAGAAGGGAACATAAGAAGTTGGAAGGGAAACCGACCTTTGTGTCTCCTGCACAAGATCCGGCAGATTTTTGTGCAAGGGCAATCGATTTGCCGATACGGATCGCTGTGGCCGGTATTTTGGCATGAAAAAAGAACCCGGATCGCCGGATCCTTTTTTATGCTGTACTTTAAGCCAGAATTCAGGCCCATCCTTCCGGCCAACCGCTCAGGTGTTCTCCCCGTTCGCGTTCTGGTTCCGGAAAATGAAATCCGACTCCAAAAGATCCCGGTGCAGGTACCTCTCGCTGTAGCGCATCAGGCAGCAGGAAATCAAAAACTGATGCTGGATCGTCGGGTTGTTCAGATCGCAGGAAGTAATGGCGGATATCTTTTTCATCTTATTCAAAACGGTATTCCGGTGCATGAACACCCAGTCCGCCGTCCTCCCCGCGCTTTGATTGTTTACCAGGTAGATATGGAGAAGCTTCAGCAGATCCGTCTGGTGCTTGGCGTCATAGTGGGACAGTTTTACAATGGCAGGATGGATCAGGTAGGCAAAATTATAATGTTCATACTCTTGAACAAAATTTTTCAAGGCCAGATCTATGATTAGATAGTGAATGTATTCCCCTCTGGTAAAGATCCGTTCTTCCGGCTGGAAGCGGACCGTCATCCCGATCCGCAGAAGCTTCCGCACCAGGCTGTACTGTGTCTTAAAATGGCCGAACCGGTGAAACGGCTCCCCCACGCCCGCCGAAGCATTGAATTTTTCCAAAATTTCATCCAGCCTCCGGCGCGTTTCCTCCTCCAAGCCTACCGGCGTCTCTTCATAGGATAAAAGAAGCACGATCTCATCCCGAAAAACCGCCAGATTGGCGTCCGGAAACGCATTCCGCAGCGCGCTGAACAATTGCAGATGGAGCTTATCATTTAAACTGCTGGACTCAAAACAGACCACCACGCAGCGGATCTGATTTTTCACTGGATGAGGCAGCATCTTGAACTCATTGATAAAGTCCTTCTCCTCGGTGAGCCTGCCACTCATGATATTTTCCAGCAGCCGCTCAAAGGCGCGCTGGTAGTCCAAAGGCACCACCACGGATTCTCCCAGGCGCACATAAATGCTCCGGCCTAAAAGCAAGGCAAGGGTGGGAAGGTCCGCCGTTTCCTCCTCCTTCCCCTCGATGATGACGCAGCCTCCCGGATAACTGTGGATGGAGATCCATGTACAATAGTATCTCTTTCCGCTGTCGTCCCCATAGATCTCGCATTGATCATAGACGCCGTCTGGCGCTTTGGCTCCCACGGTTTCCAGGGGATCCTGCTCCAGAATCTGACGGTATTTCATCCGGAAATTTTCATCTGCATTTTCATATCCATAGATAAAATGATACTCCCGGTCTACAAAATAAATCTTTCTCTCAAATTTTTCCTGGGCCGTCTGCAAAATCCCCTCTAATGAGAACCGGTCCAGGCGTACATTGAACAGATGATTCCGCCAATTCTGGTACTGCATCATCATGGCGTTCAAACGGTTGTAAATGGAGATAAAGTCTCCCCGGACCGCCAGGCCGATGAAATCCCTTTTTTCCCCCTGCAACAGGGAAACCGCCCCTTCGCCCTCGCAGATGACGGCGATCGCTCCCGGAAAGATCATCAAAGTTTCCAGGCGCTCCGCCTGCGATGCGTCCGTCAAAAGATAAAGATTGCCGGAGTGCAGGGAAGTCTGCCGGTCAAAAAACGTGATCGTATTGATATTTTGAGGATATTTTTTAAATGAAGTCCGGGCCAGAATATCCGGGCCCAAAATATGGAACAAATATCGGACTTTTGAGGTTATCAGCGTTGTCACGGAATGTCTCCTCCTGCTTTCCCAAGACCTGCGGCCACTGCTTCGGCTATCCGGTCTTAAAACACAAATTGTACCAGCAGCATATAACAGACGGTTCCGCCTGCAATCGAAAGCAGCATCTGCCGCTTCCAAAGGTGAAGTCCGACCACCAATGCGATGGAAAACAGCTCCGGGATCCCGTGGCTTCCGGAAACCAGGCTGACATTTTTCAAACTGTATATCACCAGCAGTCCGAAAACCGCGGACGGCAGATACTTTCCCAGGTACTGAATATATTTCGGCGTAGGTTTTCCGGCCGGAAACAAAAGAAAAGGAAGGAACCGGGTCAAAACCGTGCCAAGAACCACCATGACAACCGTAATAATCTGTTCCGTCAATGTCATCGTCATGCCACAGCTTCCTCCTTTTCCAGTTGTTTTTTCAGCGGCGTCAGCACGCAGAGGATGGCTGCCATGGCAGGTATAATAAAGTTCTCCGGCCCGAACGCCACTAGACAGAGAAGGGAGAGCCCCAAGCCCAGCAGCGACGCAGTATGATTTTTCTCTTTCAGCCACTGTTCCATAAAAATCACGACAAACATGGCGGTCATGACAAATTCCAGCCCCTCGGTGTTAAAATGTATCAAGGAACCAAAAAGTCCGCCCAGAGTAGCCCCGGAAAACCAGTAAAAATGGTTCAGCAGAGTGACAAAAAAGAAAAACCATTTCCGGTCCACATCTTCCGGAATCCGGGCGGTATAGTTGATGGAGAAGGTTTCATCGCACATACCGAAGATCAGGTACGGCTTGAACCCGCCGGTATTCCGGTAACGGTCCAGCATAGAAACCCCGTAGAACAGATGCCGCGCGTTGACCATCAAAGTCATGGCCAAAGCCTGAAGCGGATTAAACACGCCGAGCAGCATATTCACCGCCACAAACTCCACGGAACCGGCAAAAATGGTCAGGCTCATCAGCATCGGATACCAAAAGCTGAAACCGGACACATTCATATAAATCCCGTAGGTCAGTCCAAGAAACCAAAATCCCGCAAATATGGGGATGGTATAAGGGAACGCCGCCCGCAGTGCCTTACGCCTTACACCCTCACTCTTTTTCATCTCAATCGTTCCTCCTCCCACGGTCCGGGCCTGCGCCGGGACCTGGTAAAAAATCGTACTTTTTGATTTTACCATTGGAAACGGTTTCAATCAATGGCCTATTCCTTAAAATTCCTCCCGTATGGTCCGGATGCAGCTCGTCGTTTCTAAAATTTTTATTTTTTCTTTGAACTTTCTTTTCAAACATTCTAAAATCCTTAAGAGCGCGTACACATTATCGTCACGATCTCCGGATATACTAATATCATCACAAACAAAGTTGTGATTCATAGTTTTTCCGATAAGGTTCTTGCCTCATCCACAAGGCCTTATCACCCTCTCCTTTCTCACAAAAGAACCTGCCTTGCGGCAGGTTCTTTTGATTTAGAAACGATTAAATTTTGATCAGAACATTCTGTTTCATCTCTTCGATGCTATTTTCTTCCGATTACTGGGCGCTGTTGGCGCTGAATTTCTGCTTGACAGAATCCACTTTATTCTGCTCAGCCTGCTCCGTGGGATACCAGCCCTTCTCCGCCATCTTGTCGTAAACCTGATCCTGCATGCACAGAGCATCATTCAGAGCATCGCTGAAGGTCTGATGAACGTTAGCCGTGGGGGACTCGATGGTTCCGTGCAGGAACAGATCGCAGACGCCTTTCTCCAAAAGGAGAATATCTTCCATTAAATTTTTGTCATTCATTTTCTGATCTCCTTTCATGATTACAGCAAATTATAAAACTGCTGAAAAATCTGCTGATGCTTCTGAGCCATCTGCTCCACGCACTGTTTCAACTCCTGGTCATGGATCTGACTTGCCGTCTCCTTGCACTTGGTCTGAAAATACTGCTCATGGCCCAGCGCGTCTTCCACATACAATAATTCTTTGGTTGTCATGGATGTCTCCTCCTTATGATTGAATTCCAGTTTTATTTTGCTGTAATTCTCCTCATAATATACTTGGAAAAAAATTTTAAAGACAAAACAAGCCCAGAAAGCTCCTTTTCTCCTATAAATTCTCCCCCGACAACTTCCGGCATCGAACCCAATGCCCCTCTGCCGCCTCTCTCAGCAAAACATCCTCCCTTTCGCACTCCGGCGAGGAAAACGAGCAGCGGCCGGCAAAACGGCAGCCAGGTTTCGGATCAATGGGACTGACCACTTCCCCCTGGAGCACCGGCCTTCTCTTTGGACCTTTCGTCGTAGGCCGCGGGATCGCATCCAAAAGAGCTCTCGTATAGGGGTGAGACGGATGGGAAAAGATCTCCTCAGTCTCCCCCTGTTCCACACACTGCCCCAGATACATCACAACAATCTCATGACTGATATGCCGGACCACGCTGAGATCATGGGTGATAAACAAATAGGTAAATCCCTCTTTCTCCTGCAATTCCATCAGCAGATTCAAAATCTGCGCCTGAATCGACACATCCAGGGAAGACACCGGCTCGTCACAGACGATCAAATCCGGGTGCAAAGCCAGAGCGCGGGCAATCCCCACCCGCTGCCTTCTCCCCCCGTCCAGTTCATGGGGATAAGCGCCGAAAAGCCGCTCTGACAGACCCACCTTCTCCATCAGCTCCAATACCTGACGCTCCAGGTCAGAGGATCCTGTGCGCCCTTGCTGGACGAGAATCGGGTCGGCTATGATCTCCCCGACGCTCATTCTGGGATTTAAAGAGCCATAGGGATCCTGAAAGATCATCTGGATCTTTCTCTGCAAATCCGGCTGCCGCTGTCTCTCTTTTCCAAGAACCGGTACTCCGTCTAAGCGGATTTCCCCGGATACGGCTGGGGTCAGCCCTAGAATCGTCCGCCCCAACGTGGATTTTCCACACCCGGACTCCCCGACAACTCCCAGCGTCCGCCCTCTGGGTATGGAAAAACTGATATCGTCCACCGCGTGCAAAAATCCTCGGTTTACCGGAAAATACGTCTTTAAATTCTGTACTTCCAACAAAGGCTGTTCCACCGCTATTCCCTCCACTCCGCTTTGTCAGCAAACAGGTGGCATTTGATCCGATGCCCTCCCCTCTGCCTTTCTTTTGGCTTATCCTCAAGGCAACGCTTGCTGCAGTGCGGACACCGCGGCGCAAATACACAGCCGGGAAGAAGCTTTGATGGGTCCGGCGTCTGTCCGGCCACCGGGGACAGGCGGCTGATTTTGTGATCCGGACTGGGAATCGCCCCCAGCAGCCCTTCCGTGTAAGGATGACGGACCGGGCCGTCAAAAATCTCCTCCGCCGTTCCCGTCTCCAAAACCTCCCCCGCATAGAGAACCGCCACGCGCTCACAATTTTCCGCCACCACGCCAAGATCATGGGTGATCAGCATCATAGCCATGCCAAACTCCTCTTTTAAGTGTCTCATTAATTGCAGGACCTGCGCCTGAATCGTCACATCCAGAGCCGTCGTCGGCTCATCGGCCAGGAGAAGCTCCGGGCTGCAGGCCAGCGCCATGGCGATCATCACTCTCTGTTTCATCCCGCCGGAAAGCTGATGAGGATAATCATCCCACCGCTCCCGCCCGATCCCCACCGTCTCCAAAAGCCGGGCGGTCCTCTCCTCAATCTCCCTTTTCCCCAGCTCCTTCCGGTGAATGCGGAGCACCTCCGCCACCTGGTTCCCGATCCGGAAGGACGTGTTCAGGCTGGTCATGGGATCTTGAAAAATCATCGCGATCCGGTCTCCCCGGATCTTCCGGATTTCCCTCTTGGACGCCGCCAATAAATCCCGGTTTTGAAAGAGAATTCTCCCCTGGTCCACCGAGGCGGCAGGTTTCGGCAGCAGATTCAAAATGCTGAGGGCCGTCGTCGTCTTCCCCGCGCCGGTCTCCCCGACGAGTCCCAGGGTTTCCCCTTTTTCGACCGAGAGGTTCACGCCGTTTACCGCATAGACAGTTCCCTCCATGGTGCGATAGGAAATATGTAAATTTTCAATCCGAAGCAAATCTTCCATTCTTCCCCCTCAAAGTCCGAAAAGCGCCTGATTTTTCAATGTGGACGCGCCAAACAGCTGGCTTTCCTGCTTGGTCGTGTATGCGTCAGCGGACAGGTCCGCTTAGTTTGGGATCCAGCGCGTCCCGCAATCCGTCGCCGATTAGATTCAGGGCAATCACGGAAAGCAGGATTGCGAATCCGGGAATCGTACACAGATAACCGTACATCCGCATATAGGATTTATTCTCCGCCAGAATGGTTCCCCATTCCGGAGAAGGGGCCGGGATCCCCAGGCCGATAAAACTCAGGGAAGATATCGTAAGGACAGCTTGGGCCATGGAAAGGCTGGCCTGGACGATCAGCGGCCCCAGAGCATTGGGCCAGATCTGCCTGGTGATCAGGCGCGCTGTTTTGCTCCCGTAGGTTTTCGCCGCCTCCACGTAATCCTCCGACGCAATCGTCCAGACGACGGAGCGGACCACCCTGGCAAAGGTTGGAATCTGGGAGATGCTCATCGCGATCATCAAATTTCCCACTCCTGTCCCCAAGGCCGCCGCGATCGTGATCGCCAGCAAGGTGCCGGGTATCGCCATAATCATATCAATCAGCCGCATGATCATCGAGTCGGTCCGGCCTCCGTAAAAACCCGCTGCCGAACCGATCACGGCCCCGGCCAGCATTGCCGCGAGCACCGAGCCGATGCCAAGACTTAAGGAGTAGCGGGAGCCCCAGATGACGCGAGCAAACAAGTCCCTCCCATAAGCATCCGTCCCAAAGGGATAGGCGGCGCAGGGCGCAATCAGGCGGTTCGCCGAGTCCTGATGGATCACCCTCTCATAATCGGCGATCGCCGGTGCAAACACAGCCGCGCCGATCAAAAACAGCAGGAGAACCAAACCGGCCACCGCCAGCCGGTTCCGGCAAAACCGGCGCCAAACCGCCTGCCACCGGCCTCTTTTTCGAAAAGGCCTTCCTCTTTTCATGCCCCGGCCTCCTTCCTCTTCTTTTTCTCATACCGAGAGCGAAGCCGCGGCGTGACCAGAACGTAGAAGTAATCCACCGCCAAGTTCACCAGGCCAATCATCACTGCGATAAACAAAATACACCCCATGGCCATCGGCACATCTTTGGTCCGTACCGAGCTGATCAGAAGGCTTCCGACGCCGGATACCCCGAACACCTGCTCGGTGATCACCGTCCCTCCCATCAGCAGGTTAAAATTGATCCCCACCAGAGTCACCACCGGCATCATCACATTCCGCAGCGCATGGTAGGCAATCACACGGAATTCTGTGGCCCCCTTGGCTCTGGCGGTGCGCACAAAATCGGAGCGGATTACCTCCAGCATGTGAGACCTTGCCGTCCGGACCAGGGATGCCGTCAGGTTTGCCGCGCACATAAATACCGGCAGCACCCAGTGCTTCCAGGTCACCGCTCCGTACACCGGCATGGACGCCGGGAGCCACCGAAGTTCCAGAGAAAATTTGATCATCATCATCAAGGCCAGCCAAAAGGTGGGAAGCGAGGTTAATAGCAGGGCGGCAAAAAGCATCAGATGGTCCAAAAGACTGTACTGCTTCACCGCAGAGATCAACCCCATGGGGATTCCGATCAGGATCATAATCAAAACAGAAATCGCCGCCAGCCGCAGCGTATTGGGAATCCGCACAGCCAGCTCTTTCGCCACCGGCACGCCGTACCGCCAGCTGATCCCCAGATCTCCCTGAATGACCCCGCCCAGATAGCGGACATACCGCACAAAAAACGGATCGTCCAGCTTCCATTCCCGGCGCAGTGCTTCCACCGATTCCTCGGTGGCGTTAAACCCCAGCAAAAGGCGCGCCGGATCCCCAGGCGTATAATTCAGAACGGCAAAAATGACAAAGGTAATTCCTAAAATTACAGGAATCAGCGCAAGCAGCCGTTTCCCCCCATAACGGAGCATCGTCTTTCCTCCTCTCTCCCGACACCATAAAACGCAGCAGATCCTCCCAACCCCGATGGACCGGCCGGCCTTTTCCGGACGTCACCAGGTCCATTGATAGACTTTCCAGTCTGAATAGGGCGCCGCCTCCACATGCTTGAGGCGGGAATCCCCCGCGCCGGTCACGGCAAACGAACAGACCGGCACCACCAGACAGTTTTCCTTAAGGATCAGTTCCATGGCTCTGCGATACAGTTTCACCCGTTTTTCTTCCTCCAGCTCGCCCCTGGCCTCGGTCAACACCTGATCCAGCTCCATAATACTGTGGTTACTATAATTCAGATAAGCTCCCGTGGCATAATGCTGCATCAGAGGAATATCCGCATCCGGCGTGGTGGCCGTATAATTGCCGATGGCAATATCATAATCATAATCCGACATCAGGGAAGCCCAGTAGGCTCCGGCCTCCAGCACTTCCAGGCTGGCGTCGATTCCGATTTCCCGAAGCTGCCCGGTCAGCACTTCCGCCAGTTTATAATAGGTCGAGGTCGTGATCGTGCGCACTTTGACGGAAAAGCCGTCGGGGTATCCCGCCTCCGCCAACAGGCTGCGCGCCTGATCCGCATCTTTTGGATAGTAATCCGGCATCGGAGAATAACCGGCAAAGCCCTCTGGAATCAGCGAAGTCACCGGCTTTCCGCTACCGTCCGTAGCCATCTGGGTCAATTCCTCCTGATCCACGGCAAAAGCGACCGCCTGGCGCACCCGCAGATCCGAAAAGAAACGGCTCCCCCCGCGGTCCGTACCCAGTCCGGTGTTAAAAACAATCCAGGCTTGTCCCGGCGAATCCGCGCAATACCAGGTCAGCCAGGGGCTCCCCTCCACAATCTCCCGGTAACTGACCGAAGGCCCCGCCAGAAAATCCAGTTCCCCGCTCTCCAAAGCAATGACCGCCGCGTCCATATCGGAACAAACGCTGAAGATCAGATGGGGGATTGCCGGAACGCCGTCAAAATATACTTCGTTTGCCAAAAGTTCCATACTGGTTCCCGGCTTGGATTCGACAAAACGGTACGGTCCGGTCCCGATCGGGGAAGCCTCAAACAGATCCTGACCCATCTCCAAAAAGGCTTTTTTCGGCAGAATCCCAACAATCACATCCGCCAGGCAAGGCAGGGTCGGTCCATAAACGTCCGTATAATGAACCGCCACCGTATAGTCATCCAGGATTTCGGCGCTGTCATAATAGGTCAAAAAGGACTTTGCCTGGGTTCCTCCCGGATAATCCGCCAGTTTACCGGCATGATAATCCAAAGAAAACGCCACATCTTCCGCGGTCATCGGCTCTCCATTGTGAAAGCGCACGTCCTTGCGAAGATAAAACGTATAGGTAAGGCCGTCTTCGGATACACTCCAAGACTCTGCCAGCTCCGGCCGGCAATTTCCCTCCTCATCCAGGGATATTAAATTGTTGTACATCTGAGTCTGTAAAATATTGGGAATTTGCCCGTTGGACCGGCCGGCAGTCAAATATTTGGGTTCCTGGGATATCCCAAAAACCAAATAATCTTTGCCGGCCTCGCCGGACACACGAAGATCCCCTGCCCCAGAGCCGCAGCCAGCGCCGAACAGGGATAGAACCAGAATTATAAGAATGGACAAAAACTTACTCGATCGTACCAATAACCTCTTCAATATCAACACGCTCTCCGGCAGCAAACCGCTGTTTTAGAATTCCATCCGCGGGAGATACGACGTCCGCCGTAATTTTTCTGGTTTCTACCGTTACGACTTTTTCGCCCTTTGACACAACTTCTCCCTCATGTTTCAGCCAAGCGACAAGGATCGCTCCCTCCACCATGACGCCGCCCAGATGGTTAATCTTGATTTCTGTCCTCATTTTTTTCCTCCATAAACATAAATATAGCATATTTTCATTCTATTTAGAAGAGATTTTTTAAGAAAATAAAACAATCCATGTTTCTTCCGTTTTCATTTTACAGGAATCTTTTCATTGAATTATGACGAAGTTGTGTCCAACTTGTTACAGTTAACAAATCGCAACATTTTCTTTCTTTTTTATGCCAAGTCACTTTTATTTTAATTTATTTTTGTGCTTTTCATTAAATAAATCATTATTTTTTTAGCAATTATCCTGGACATTCCTCTGGGAAGATGCTACAATTTTCACAGAAGCGATCATGTCAAGCTAAATTTGAGAGGTGATGGGGTATGAATACTTTGCTGATGATTGACAGCGATGAAGAATACCGCAAGAAAATCCGCAAAGTTGCGGAAGCCCAAGGATACTGCTTCCTGGAAGCGGAATGCGGGACAGACGGAATCAAAATCTGTATTGAAAAACCGGTGGATATCATGGTGATCGATATCATGCTTCCCGATATCGACGGCTTTTCCGTCTGCCGGACTCTGTGCAGTTTAAAAAACATCCCGATTCTCATCCTGACCGACTGCCGGGATGAAGAGAAAAAAATGTTTGCCTATGACCAGCTGGGCGTCAGCGATTACGTGTTCAAGCCCTGCTCTCCCAGGGAAGTCATCGCCCGCCTGAAAGTCATTCAGCGCTACCGCCCCAGGCATCAGTCCCCTACCGGCACCACATTCTTCAAATTCGACGGACTAGAAATCAATATGATGGAGCGGACCGTCAAGGTGGACGGAAGCTTCGTGGAGTTTACCCCTAAAGAATACGATTTGCTTTTCTGCCTGGTGAAAAACATCAATAAGCCAATGTCGCGGGAGCATCTGCTCTCCGAGGTCTGGAGCTATGATTTCTACGGCACGGACCGCACGGTCGATACCCATATCAAACGCCTGCGCGAGAAACTGGGCCCATACCACCGCTTTATCATCACGCTGCACCGGGTGGGCTACAAGTTCTCCGTGACATCAGAAAAATGAAATACTACCAAAATCCCTGCACAGACCCTTGTTACAATCTGGCTCTAGAAGAATATCTCTTGAATGAAGAGACAACGGACGATTTTTTTCTCCTCTGGCAGAATCGTCCTTCGGTAATTCTGGGGCTAAATCAAAACGCCCTGGAAGAAATCCGCGAAGACGAGGTCTCTCTTAGGGGTATTTCCGTTGTCCGCCGGACCACCGGCGGAGGCGCGGTCTACCACGACCTGGGGAACCTAAATTTTTCATTTTTCACGGATTTTTCTCCGGAACAACCGGCAGCCATGAGGCAGTTCCTGGAGCCGGTGACCGCCTATCTTTGTTCCCTCGGCCTCCCGGCGGCGGTGGACGGGCGCAACGATATCGTCGTATCCGGCCGCAAAGTATCCGGCAGCGCCCAGCGCATCAACGGGGGACGGATCCTGCACCACGGCACGCTCCTGTTTGACTCCGATCTGTCGGCGCTCTCCCGCGTCTTAAAGCCCCGTGATGACAAATTTCAATCCAAAAGCACCAAGTCGGTCCGAAGCCGCGTCGCGAACATCCGGAAGCTGCTTTCCGTCCCTGTCACGCTAAATGAATTTCGCGACGGGCTGGTACAATGGCTGACTAGAGACCGCCCGGTCTCTTTGTGGACCCCCTCTTCTTCCGCAGTCCGGAAAATCCGTCTTCTGGCCCAGGAAAAATATGCTTCGAAATCCTGGAACTACGGCAGCGCTCCGGCTTGCACCTTCCGAAATCAAAAAAGGTTCCCAGGAGGAAGCCTGGAAATCTTATTCGAAATCACGGAAAACCGGATCGAGCATGCGGGGATCTACGGTGACTTTCTCGCCACCGAAGATTCCTCCCCCCTTCTGCAAGCCCTTGGTGGGATCCCCTATCAAAAAGAAGAGGTGCAAAGCGCGCTTTCGCCTCTCCCTTTGCACCGGTATCTGGGAGGGATTTCACTGGAAGAGTTTTTGTCCGTCTGTTTCCCTTCCGAGCCACCCGTTGAGGAAACAAACTTTGAATCCAAACCCATGGCAGCTATGATCCACTCTCCGTATGCAGGGTCCGCCCAATAGCAGTGAACTGCATGGCGGTACTTGACGTTCTCCGTTACCGGTTCGATGTTCCGGGCCGTGTTGGAGGAATAGGCCGGCGCTCCGCCGTAGTTGCCGTCGGTGCGCATCAGGCCGTCCCGGTGATAATCGCTGACCTCCACCTTCGGCCGGTTCACGGGAATCTGGTTATAGTTTACTCCCAGACGGTAACGCTGCGCGTCTCCGTAAACAAACAATCTGCCCTGAAGGAACTTGTCCGGGGAAAATCCGATGCCTGGCACCACATGGGCAGGGGTAAAAGCAGCCTGTTCCGCCTCGGCGTCGGTCAGATTCTTGATCCCCTGCTGTGTCTTGAAATGGAATTTGCACCACACCCGCTCATTTTTCTCGTTGTAGAAGGAAAAGGTGTGTTCTCCATAAAAGTGCATGTGCCGGAAGGAAGAAGGAATTCCTCGATCCGACATGACCACTGTGGTCTGATGGAAGGTTTCCGGCAGGAGCGTCCAGAAATCCCAGTTATTCTGTGCGGAACGCATGCCCGTACGGGGATTTTCCAGAAACCTGCCGCTCTGTCAACCAAAAAAATTGGTCAGCTGATCCCGCACCATGGCAACACAGCCGTACACGGCCGCCATATCTCCAAGTCCGGACACCGAAATCCGGAGGTTTTTTCGAAAATGCGGCGGCACCATTTCTTCCACCAGGGAACGGATCCTAGAAAGCATCTCCTCATTTACCAGAAAGCTCAACAGTCCGCCGATGCAGACCTGGCGCGGATTGTAGGCATTGATCACGTTGACGATCCCGATCGCCAGATACTCCACCATCTCCCGCACCGCCGATATCACCTGAGAATCCCCCTGCCGCAGCCTCTCCACCAGATTCTGGAACAGGGCAAAGGTAGGAGTCCGATCCGGATAAAACTGTTCAAACAGCGCGCGGATCGAAGCATACGCCTCCAAGCATCCCCGGTTTCCGCAGATACATTTCTTTCCGTTATAATTGATGGTCGCATGGCCAAAGCGGGTGGACCGAGTGATCTTTCCCGTGATGCCGTCGTAAAGTCCGACGCCGATTCCCCAGTTGGCCGAGAGAAACGCCATATAATCCGATCCGCCGCACGTCCCGAACCGGGCTTCGCCGAGCGCCGATGCTTTTGCAATCTGGGAAACCAAGAACGGGATATCCGGATTCATCTTCTCCATCTCCAACCGGAACGGATAATGATTCCAGGCCATCTGGTTCGCCACGTATTCGATGATGCCCTCCTCCTGGTTATAGGAGCCGACGATCGCGAAACCGACGCCTGCAACGCCCAGCCTCCGGTCTGCATAGGCTTTCCGGAACTGCATCAGATAATGGGACACCTGCCCGACAAATTTTTGGGGATCTGAGTCAATCGCAGGCAAGTCATGCCGCTCCAACAGGCTTCCGGCCAGGTCGGTCACTGCGATCTTGCTGGAAATCTTGTCCGCCTCGATTCCCACCAAAACACCGGCCGCCCCGTTCACCGAGAGCAGCATCGGAGGACGCCCGCGGCGGATCTCGGTCACGCCTAATTCTTGGACCAGCCCCTTATCCAGCAGCCAATCCACACAGCTGGAGGCCGTCACCTTGCTGAAACCGCACAGCTTCGCCAACTCCGCCCGTGAGGTGGGCTGACTCTTTAACAGTTGTTTCCATATGATCTGAATGCTTTCCCGTATGGCGTTATCCATGGCTGCTCCTTTTTCGCTTCTTCCCCATGATTATACGGCCAACCCGCGTTCCCGTCAAGCAAACAGGGCGCGGACCTGGGCTTGCCGCCAAAGAGAAAGATCGAAGCAGAAAAGGAGAAGCAGCCTCTTTACGGCAAAGCCCAGGCCAGCAATCCAGGGAACAAACCAAACAAATAGGCTACCAGAATCAAAATCCCGATCAGCGGCAAAAGCCTCTTTCCCAGCGAAGCGATGGATTCCCCGGAGACGGAATTCATGACGAACAGGCAGAGTCCATAAGGCGGGGTGGTCAGGCCAATGGCCTGGGTCATGATAACCGCCACCACGAAGGAATACGGCTCCATATCTAAAGCAATCAGAATCGGGTAGACAATCGGAATCAAAATCCGCATCGCCGCGCCGCTGTCCATAAAGGTTCCCAAAACCAGCATCAAGAGGAGCAGCAGCCCGACCAGCAGGGCATGCCCGACGCCCATCTCCACCAGGCCGTTGGCCATCCGGGTGGGAAGCTCCATGGCTTTCAGCGCGCCGGAGAAGGAATTGGCAATCGCGAGAAGGATGGCCAGCGGCGCCGCGCTGGGCAGGCATTTCCGGATCACTGAGACCACGTCGTGAAAGGTCAGGGATTTGTAAATCCATATGCTGACGATCATCGCATAGACCAGGGAAAGAGCCGCCGCCTGGGCCGTATCCGCGATCCCGGCGAAAATACTTCCCAGAATGATTACCGGGCAGAGCAGCGCCCAGATGCTTTCTTTCAGGACCGCCCCAAAGCTGCGGGAACGAAGTTTTGCGTTGTGGGCGTTGATCGCCGCCTGATCCCCATTTCCATGGCGAAGGCAATGCAGATAGGCGTAGGCAATCAGGATCAGACCGGCCACCACGCCGACCAAAGCCGCCATCTTATAGAGCACCACCACGTCCAGCTCACCGGTCAGACCGGCCGCCGTGGTCAGCGGAGCGCTGGGAGGAATCACCATTCCCAGACATCCAGCCGCCACCAGGATTGAAGCGCTGAAACGCTTATCATAGCCCAGCTGTACCAGAATCGGATAACACATGGCTCCCACAGCCGCGGTCGTCGCCGGGCCGGAGCCGGAAATCGCCCCGTAGAACATGCAGGTGATGATGGAGACAATCGGCATAAAGCCGCGCTTCTTTCCCAGATAGTAGGCAAACGTATCAAACAGCTTTTCCGTCAGCTTCCCCTTGGACATCACTTCTCCGGCCAGGATAAACAGAAGGATCGTCACGCCGACCGAGCTGATGGAGCCGTCCAGGTTCCACTGGGCCACATTCATCAAAGCATAGCCGCAGGTATCGCCAAAGATCAACGGAAGTGAAAAAGTGGTAATCACAATACTGGCAAACAACGGCATCCCTAAAACAAGCATGGTGCCGAAAAACAGGACAAAAAATAATGCGATCATATCTTTCCCTCCTTATTCCGGCTGTTTCCCGGCCAAAGCCTGGAACGCCAACTGCAGATAACGGATGACCGCCAGCCCAAAGCCGGCCACCGGAGCCGCATAGACAATGGTAAGCGGCACCGCAATTTTATCGTTCAATTCTCCGGATGCCAGGACTTTGCCGAATGCCTGTATGCCAAGAACCAAAAGCGCCGTGCAGCAGAGAAAGCACACCACATCCATCACGATATTCAATACTTTCTGCGCTTTTTGGGGATAATGGGCCGTGATCACATCGAGCTTCATAAACAGGTGGGTTTTGGCCGAGTAGCCAAAGGCCAGCATGGTGACCCAGGCGTAGGCGTACTGGGCCAACAGGTTAATTCCCGCCACGCTGTCCTTGGCGATGAACTTCATCACCCAGCCGGCCAGGGTCAGCACGGTCATCACAAAGATAAATACCAGCATGACGTTTTCTTCCAAGTTCTTCCATAGATTTTTCATGTTGCAGCTCCTTTCCTCCTTCTCAAAACGGTCCCGCCGTTTCTCTATCTCTATCCTGCTCTGTCAGGCGCTGGTACTGCTCCGCCGGACGTTATCTCATGATCCCCAGGCGCTGGTACTGCTCCGCCGGGGCGTCGTTCGCTTCCATCAGCTTTATCAGGTAACCAAGCATCTGCCGCTCCGCCGCCTCATCCTTTATCGGATTCTGCTGGCCAGGGTCTTTGGCAAGATCAAACAGGAAGGTCTCATTGGTCCTCGGCCGGCTTCCCGTTCCAGTGCCGGGCACCTGAAGCACCGGACAGCCCTTGGTGAAGGAAAAACCGTCCGTCAGCTTTGCCTTTTTAAGCTCCTCGACGGAGAAACGGGTCCGGATGTGCATGGGGACCAGAGTATAGTTATAATTATACTGCTCTCCGCCGTCCACCCAGCCTCTCATGTACACATAGTGCCCGTCGGTGCAGTTTACATGGCCTCCGTGAATGCCAAAGAGAAGGGCGTCGCGGACCGGCTGGTCTTCAGCGATCACAGCGGTAAGATCCTTCCCCTGCATATCCTTCGTCGGTTCCAGTCCAAAATAGTTCAGCAAAGTCGGGACCAGATCGATATTTTGAACCAGGCTTTCTCTCCGCTCCCCGGTCTTTTTGGATCTCGGATCCCAGATGAACATCGGGATATGCGCCACCTCATTGTAGAAAGGGGAAACGCATTTGGCCCACCAGCCATGCTCTCCCAGCAGGAAACCGTGGTCGGTGTTGATGATGACCATCGTGTCGTCCCAAAGGTTCAGTTCGTCCATTTTGTCCAGAAAACGGCCGAGATACTCGTCACACATGGAAAGCAGGGAAGCGTATTCATATTTGACATGCTCCACCTCCTCCGGCGTCTGCTCCACATTGGTATAGGGAGGCCAGTCAAAATGCTTTCCCTGATATCCATGGGGGTAATAGTCCTTATACTTCTGCGGCGAATGGAACGGCTCATGGGGGTCAAAGGTTTCGATCTGGAGGAACCAGTTGTCCTGGCCGGCATTCCGCTCCATGAAAGAAAGCCCTTTGTGGAACGTCTTTACCATGGGGAAATCTTCCTCGCTGTGAATTTGCGCCCGGTTGATCCAGTCTTCTCTCGTATACTTGGAGAGATTTCTTCCGCCCATCTTTCCGGGCATCTCCACGGAAGGAGGAATCACCGGATCTTTGAGCTGCCCCAGGTATGCGTCGCCTTCCTGGCCGCGGATAAACTCAAAGGAGTTGTAGCGTTCGTGGAAGGTGGCCCCTCCGTCCTCCCAGTAATGGGCATGGTCGGTAATCAGATGGGTATAGATTCCGGCTTCTTTCAGCATTTCCGGCATGGAATCATCGAAGGGCTCCACCGGTCCCCAGCAGCGGTGGAGGAAATTGTACCGTCCGGTGTGGAGTTCCCGTCTGGCCGGCATACAGGGCATGGAACCGACAAAACAGTTGTCAAAGGTCACCATCCGTTCCGCCAGTCGCTTAAAATTCGGAGCGTGGGTCCAGTCGCAGCCGTAATTTGGAAGAAGTCTTCGATTCAGGGAATCGAACATCACCATAATCGCTTTCATATCAAGGTTCCTTTCTATATTAGTTAATTCTATTTACTAAATTAGATTAACTAAATGATAATCGATCCCGCCTTTTCTGTCAAGCAAAAATACGATGCCCGTTCCAATTCCTGTGAATCTTTCTCATAAGGCAATCGTAACCATCTTTTTTAGTTAAATCACTTAATAAAATATCTCCTATTTAGATCGTTTCGATTCTACCCATTTCTGCTCTCCGCCAAATAAAAACAGACGCAGAACATTTTATTTCTGCATCCGATTTCAACCCGTTTCCTACCGAATGCAGAACAAATTCCGCGCCTGCTCTCACATAGCAGATGATCAATCTTAAAACTCCGTTTCACCGGAGGAGTTTTCCCTCCTCTTTTTCACCAAAAATTCCCTGGCAAAAGTCATGAGCGGCGGTTCCCTGTCCTGGTCTTCCCCGACCGTGCAGGGGCTGTCCAGATACAGCACCGCGCGCCTGTCTGCAGAATAGGGAGGCCACTTTGGCAGCCCTTCTCCATTGGGATCCCCGTCCGAGATAAAACGGCACCAATATTCCTGCATTGTCTCCGCCACGAGATCATCTTCCTTTGTCATCCCCGGCAGCTGCCGGTAGGTGCCCAGGAGATAATGGGTCTCAAAGCCATGGAGCGTCAGTCCCTTTTCCGGGTCTTTTCTGCAAAAATCAAAGACATAGACGGGACTGCGGCCTGCATCCGCGCTCTGCTCGGCAAAAACCTTGGCCCCCGCCAGCCGCAGGTGAGTTTCCCTCATACTTCGGACCATATCCTCCTTGAACTTCGCCCCGCACATCGCCTCGTATTCCCCGCATGCGCCGCCGAATACCGCAAGGTTCTTCTGATGAAAGGATTCAGCCGTCAATCCTAACACAAAGCCGCCCCCTTCGTCATGGGTATTGCCCACCAGATACGGGATGTCCCGGTTTTTTCCCTGCTCCATGGCATACCGGTAGTGCAGGGGCAGCAGATAGCCGTCCTGATTCACCCCCATGGTGGTGCCATAGTGATATTTGCGGCGGAAATGGCAGTCCTCAAAAGATATCAGCTCTTCATAAGAAAGATGCCTCATCTCTTCCACTGAGGTACATCCCACCTTTTCCATGTATTCGACGCCGCGCCTTTCCATCTGCTCCAAAGTTTCCAGCTTGAAATCCTCCGGATATTCCGCGCTGGCAAAGCCTACGCTGCTCTCGATGACCGCCCGCTGAAATAGTCCTTCCGCCAGAGGGGAGCAGCATAAAACCTGGGTGCTCCCAGCCCCCGCCGAACAGCCTCCGACGGTCACCCGGTCCGGATCTCCGCCAAAAGCCGCAATATTCTCCTGTCCCCAGCGCAGGGCGGCAATCTGGTCAAAATGGGCATAGTTTCCGGAGACGCCGTGGCTGCTCTCCTCGGACAGTTCCGGGTGGGCAAAATACCCCATCAGGCCGAGGCGGTAATTGAACGTTACATAGACGATCCCCCGTCTGCAAAAAGGTTCGGGGCTGGCACTCTTTCCGCCGCCGGAACCGCAGCAGAAGGCTCCGCCGTGAATCCAGACAAAGACCGGATAACGGCCGTTTACGTCCGGCGTCCAGACATTCAGGTACAGGCAGTCCTCGCTGTCATCCCCAAAGACGCCCCGCTCCGCCGGGTCGCCGCCGGGAATCGACTGGCTGGGCGCTTGCAGGGCCGGAGCTCCCAGGCGGTTTGCAGCGCGGATTCCCCCCCATGGCTCCGGCGGCTGAGGCTCCTGCCAGCGAAGCTTCCCCACCGGAGGTTTGGCATAGGGGATGCCGAGAAAAGCGGCGTAATCCTCCTCTTCTTTGCCCTGCACGTTTCCATATTTGGTGCTCACGATCAAATTCAATTCTACTCTCCATTCCGCCGCCTTGACCCGGCGGCACAAATTGTCGTAAAAATACTGTTTTCTTTTCCTCTAATCTTCCTCCTGCCCTCCCTCCCCGGCGGAGGGAATTTTCATCGACCTTCGCCAGTTTTCCGCGATCATCCCCGCAATATCGGAAAGAAAAGCATTCTTTTTTCTCTTCTTGGGGTAGAGCAGCACGATCTCCCGCTCCAGCTTCGGGCTTTTCAGGGGGAAGACGTGCACCTTTTTCTCTGTTCCCTCCACTAACATCCGGGAAGCCGTGCCGTTGCACATGCCGAAGGCTTTATTTTTCAGCACCATGCTGTTGACCACGTCCTGGGAGGGCCCCTCGCCGAAGACCTTGAAGGTGCGGTGGTGGTCCATAAAATATTTGCGGATTTTCTTCGACACCCCGCTCTCCATGGGGTGCATCACGATGGGGACATGAGAGAGATCCAGGATATCTACGCCTTCGCTGAATTTCTCCACATATTTTTCGTATTCGTCGGCAAAGTAGAGGCGCATCACCTCCTCGGTGATGATGATGCAGTCCTCGTCCCTGCTCAGCGGAATTGCCTCCAACTCCTCCAAGCCATTCTCTTCCATACCGGTGTATCCGGCCACGGCCAAATCCAGCTCACAGCGCTGGACCCGTTCCAGAATATCCACGTTATAGCCGGTGGTGATGTGGAAGGACACATTCGGATACTTCTTCCCAATTTCGATGATCGGGAGATTCTGCATGACTAGGGACACCAGCGGTTCAAAGATCCCCAAGGAAATCCGGATGTCCGCGTCATTTTCCAGGCTGGTCATATCGCGGGCCAGATCCTGATAAATCCGCTCGATCTCCTCGGCGGCCAGCAATACTCTCTCCCCCGCAGGCGTCAGCTTCAATTTCGGCTTCCGGTTCAGCAGCATGACGCCGTAGTGCTTTTCCAGCTTTTGAATGTAAGCGCTCAGGCTCTGCTGAGAAATGTGCAGGCTGGCGGCTGCTTTCGAGATATTCAGCTGACGGGCGATTTCCACAAAATATTCCAGAGAGGGATGGTCCATGAAATGACTCCTTTTTCGGTCAGGAAGTGATTCCTGCCATGTTTTCCTCATTTTATCACAAACCTTCGCCCGCTTCAATGCAGCGGACCTGGCTCCGGCTCAAAGTCAGGATAGCTCTTTCTTTACGGCTCCAAATGATTCTTCGGCATCCCATGACAGGGGCACCAGGATCCAAAGCTGTACAGGGAAACTTTTTTCAGGGACTGCAATGCCGTCTCCATGTCCTCGGTAAACGCTTCTTCCGGCCCGGCGATGGCTCCGCTTTCTGTGGAACAGCAGTCCCCGGCGAAAAGGCAGTCCCGATAGAGAATACACACGTGGCCCGCCGTATGGCCCGGCGTGGGAATCACCTGGTATTCCCCCAGGTCTTCGGGATAAATCAGGACCTCCGGCGCCAGAAAGCCCTGAAACATCTCCGCCTTCTTCGGGAGACGTTTCCTCTCTCCAGTCAGGTATTTCTTCTCCTCCTCCGAGACATAGACCTTGCAGGCCACCATGTCCTGCAGCATGCGGGCGTTTCCGATGTGATCCATATCCGTATGGGTCAGAAAAATCCGGCGAAGCTCCTCCGGCCGGTAGCCCAGCACCCGGATCTCGTTTAAAATCTCTTCCCCCCGTCCGGGAAGGCTGGTATCGATCAGGGTCAGTCCTTCCTCATCCTTCACCAGGTAACAGTGAAAGCCCGGCATGTGGTCCTTGGCCCGCGAGGCTTCCAAAAGCCAAATATTTTCCGCAATTCTCATATTTTCTCCTCCGACACTTTTTAAAGGGGCGTCCGCCAATCTTCCGGCAGACGCCCCCTTTGCATGATTCGCCATGCCTTTCTTGTTTCACAAAAAATTCTTTTACATTTTATTCAAAGTAAGCCTTTGAGAAATCCACGTTGGGCCGAAACACCATGCCCTTCAAGTTGGACGCCACCAGGTTCAGGTCAAACATATCGGCGATTCCCTTGGCAATGTAATTGGATGCGATCGTCTCTTGCAGATCCACATAGATCTTTGCTCTGGCCGATTCCTCCGTCTCGGCGACCGCCGCGTTGATCAGAGAATCAATGGTATTGGAGAGATCCGTACCGGCATAGCGGAACATTCCGTTGCCGCCGCCCTCCGGGCTGTTGACCTTGCTGAGGAATGCGGTCATGGCGGACGACGGCTCGTTCAGCTGGCCCATATTGGTCAGGAACACGTCGAAATCATCGCCTTTGGACTCCAGTCTCCAGGTGTTGAAAGCAGCCGACTCCATAAACTCCACCTCGATGGTGATTCCGGCTTTTTCCATCATGGAAGGAAGAGCCTCTGCCATGGCGCGGCGGTATGCGTTGGAATCGCAGACCAGCCGGATGGTAATGCCGTCGGGGAATCCTGCCTCGGCCAGCAGGGCTTTGGCGCCTTCCGGATCATAGTGATACGCGCTGTCGCCTTCCAGAGTGGCGCTGTACCACATATTGGACGGAAGAATGCTGGTGGAAGGGGAACCTGCCACGTCGAAAGAGATCAGACAAAGGGTCTCGCTGTCCACTGCGTTCATGATGGCCTGGCGGACTTTTGCATCCTGCATTTTCTCGCTGCTGAGATTGATGCCGAAATAGTAGATCGCCTGGGACACATCTGCTTTCCAGATGCTGATATTTTCGGTCTCTCCGTTCACCACCCGGTTGACATCCTCGGTGGCCGCGCTCTTATTCACATCCACGGCTCCGTTTTCCAGCTCCACCATCCGGACCGAAGACTCGGTGATGATGCGGAATTCCAAGTTCTTGATGTAGGGGGCTCCTCCCCAGTAGGTTTCATTGGCCGTGAAGCCGACGCTGACGCCTGCCTGCCAGTCCGTGGCCACAAAGGGGCCGGTGCCGGTGATACCTTCGCCGCGGGCCGCTTCCGCCTCATAGACGGCAGGATCCACGATAAAAATGTTAGACATGGTGTAGGGCAGGGTTCCGAACTCAATCAGAGTGGGGATGTGGACCGTAAACTCATCCACCTTTTTCACATTGGCCACGTCCACATTGGCCAGATAACCCTTGGCGGAAGCGCTCTCCGCCGAAGCGGTCTGCATGGTGTAGATCACGGCGTCGGCGTTGAAGGGATTTCCGTTGCTGAAGGTGACATCCTGGCGCAGATGGAAGGTGCAGCCCATCTTGTCGTCATCGTACTCCCAGCTCTCCGCAAGCCAGGGAATCAGTTCTCCGCTCTCGTCATAGGTGGTCAGAGCCTCCAGGGACTGGCAGGATAAAACCAGCTGCGGCCCCATGGGGCCGGACCAGGGATTCATGGTTCCAGGATCCGAGTTCATGGCAAAAACCAAGGTGTCTTTGCTGGAGGTAACCGCTCCCGCCGGAGCTCCCGCAGGCGTTTCCTCTCCGGCTGAGGCAGTGGCGGCTGCGGGCGCTGCGGTGGTTCCAGCGGCGCTCGTGCTCTCCCCGCCGCCGGAGCAGGCGGTCAGAGCCATCGACAAAGCTAACAGCGATGCCATCCAAATCTTTCCTTTTTTCATGCAATTTCTCCTTTTCCTTTTTTATTTATCAATTTGATTGATATCCTTTGCGCGGTGGCAGGCCACAAAATGCCCCGGCCTTTCCTCTTTCAGCTTCGGAGGCCCGGCGAAACACTCCTCCGTCGCATAGAGACAACGCTTTGCAAAACGGCAGCAGGGTTTCGGGTTGATGGGGGAGACGATCTCGCCTTTCAGCAAAATCCTTTGTTTTTTCTGCCCCACCTTGGGAACCGGCACCGCAGACAAGAGCGCCTGGGTATAGGGATGAAGGGGATGGGCGAACAAATCCTCCGTATCGCTCCATTCCACGGTCTGGCCTAAATACATGACCATAATCTGATGGGACAGATATTTGACCACCGACAGGTCATGGGAGATAAAAAGGTACGTCAGCCCCCGCTCTTTTTGCAGATCCTGGAGCAGGTTGATGATCTGTGCCTGGATCGAGACGTCGAGGGCTGAAACAGGCTCATCGCAGACCACAAAGTCCGGATTCATAGCAATGGCGCGGGCCACGCCGATCCGCTGCCTTCTCCCGCCGTCCAGCTCATGGGGATAGGAGTCCCCCAGCCGCTCCGCCAGTCCCACCGTAGTCATCAGTTCCGTGATCCGCTTTTCCCTTTCCTCTCCCCGGATTCCCCCGTTTTCCAGGGGTTCGGAAATGATCTGCCGCACCGACATCCGCGGGTTCAGGGAAGCGAAGGGATCCTGGAAAATAATCTGCATTTCATTGCGCAGCTCCCGGAGCCTCTTCTTATCCACATGGGTGATGTCTTTGCCTTTATAAATAATTTTTCCGTCCGTGCTTTCCAGCAGGTGAAGCACCACGCGGCCCAGGGTGGATTTGCCGCAGCCGGACTCCCCGACCACGCCCAGGGTGGTCCCTTTCTCAATGGTGAAATAGATGTCGTCCACGGCGTGAAGCTGGCCGGCCGCTGTCTGGAAATATTTTTTCAGCCCGACGGCCTCCAATAAGATTTCTTTTGCCAACTCACTCACCTTCCTTTCCGGAATCTTGCCCGTCGGCCGCAGGGGGATCCTTCGGAGGATTTTTTGCAAACAGGTGACACCGAACCAGATGTCCAGGAGCAATCTCCGATAAATCCGGCTCCCGCTCTTCGCACACCGCCATCTTCTTTTTGCATCTCGGACAGAATTTGCAGCCGTCCGGCAGATTGGCGGGGTCCGGCATCAATCCGTCGATGGGCACCAGGCGGTCTTCCGTCATATCCAGCGTGGGGATCGCGCCGAAAAGGCCCACGGTGTAAGGGTGGCTGGTGTGATTAAAGATCTGCTCTGTGGCGCCGGACTCTACAATCCGGCCCGCATAGATGACCGCGACCCGGTCGCACATATCCGCGATCACGCCCAGATCATGGGTGATTAAAAGCATCGAAGTGCCCAGCTCCTCCCGGATCCGGGTGATCATATCCAGCACCTGGGCCTGAATCGTCACGTCCAGGGCGGTGGTCGGCTCGTCTGCCAGCAGCAGTTCCGGCCGGCAGACCAGAGCCATGGCGATGACAATCCGCTGTTTCATCCCTCCCGAAAACTGGTGGGGATAATCATGGTAACGTTCCGCCGGGATTCCCACCATCTCCAAAGTCTCGCAGGCCTTCCGGTAAGCGTCCTTTTTGGACAGCTTTTCATGGAGCAGAATCCCCTCCATGATCTGCTCTCCCACGGTGTCAATCGGGTTTAAAGCCGTCATGGGATCCTGGAAGATCATGGAGATCTTATTTCCCCGGATTTTTCTCAGCTCGTGGTGGGGCAGTTTTAGGATATCGTTTCCTTCATAGAGGATGCGGCCGCCTGCGATCTTGGCCGGAGGCTCCTGAAGCAGCCGGAGAATCCCCAAGGCAATCGTGGTTTTTCCGGCTCCGGTCTCCCCCACCAGGCCCAGCGTCTCCCCTTTCTGGATTTTCAGGGAAACTCCGTTGACCGCCCGCACGGTCCGGTTGTGCATACAATATTGAATGGTTAAATCCTGGATTTCCAACAATGTCTCTTTTTCCATGTGCATCCTCCCTTAATCCCTCAGTTTCGGATCCAGCGCATCCCGCACACCGTCGCCCACAATATTCAGGGAAAACAAGGTCAGCAGCATGGCGATTCCCGGCGCAATGACCATCCAGGGATAGTCGCGCAGATAAGACCGGCCGGCGGAAAGCATGGCGCCCCATTCCGGCGCGGGAGGCTGAACGCCCAGGCCCAGGAAGGAAAGTCCGGCCACCGACACGATCGCGCCGGAGATCGAAAGCGTGGTCTGCACGATCAGCGGAGCCAGGATATTCGGGATAATGTGCTTGAAAATGATTTTGGCTGTAGAGGAATTGGAAGCCGTGGCCGCCTCGACGAATTCCTGGTTTCTAAGGGCCAGCACCGGCCCTCTGGCTACGCGTGCTTTCATGGGAATCCCGGAGATAATCACCGCCAGCATCGTGTTCATCATCCCGGTCCCCAAGGTAGCGGCAATGGCGATGGCGAGGAGGATGGGCGGCATGGCCATGAACACATCCAGCACCCGCATGACAACGTTGTCAAATTTTCCTCCGAAGTAGGCGGAGGTTGCACCGATAATAGCTCCGATCACCGTGGTCACCACAGCGGAAATCAAACCGATTTCCAGGGACATCCGCCCTCCGTAGAGGATACGGCTGAATATATCCCTCCCATAATTGTCCGTGCCGCACAAGTGCTCGGCACTGGGAGCCAGATACCGGTTGACCACTTCTCCTTCGTCCCAGCCGTAGGGCGCGATGAAATTCGCAAAGATCACCGCCAGCACGATCAGCACGAACAGGATCAGACAGACGACCGTCAGGCGGTTCTTACACAAGCGGCGGATAAAATCTTTCACTCCTGTCATGCTGCCTCCTCCTTTGCTTTTTTCTTCTTCGTTTTGGCAAACTGGGAACGGATTCTGGGATCCACCACCGCGTAGGCGATATCCACCAACAGATTTACGGTACAAAACCCAAATGCCAGCAGCAGCAAGGATCCCCGCACCATCGGATAATCCCGGTAGTTAATGGAATCCATCATCAGCTTACCGACGCCGGGCAGGGAAAAAATCTGTTCCACAATCATGGATCCGCCCAGCAGAATTCCAAACTGCTGGCCCACCACGGTGATGATGGGGATCATCGCGTTTTTCAGCTGATGGTGCATGACGATTTTGCGCTCGCTCTGCCCCTTTGCCCTGGCCGTCCGTATGTAATCCTGGCGCATGACCTCCAGCATGGAGGACCGCGTCATCCGCATCTGCCCGGCGCAGGCGGAAAAGGCGATGGTGATAATCGGAAGCACATAATACTCCCAGCCGCTGTTGCCGGAGGCCGGCAGAATCTTTAGCCTCTGGGCAAACACAAATACCAACAGCAGGCCGGTGAAAAAGTTCGGCATGGATACGCCGATCATCCCGATCATCGTGGCCAGATTATCCCAGATGGAATACTGCTTCACCGCCGAGATAATTCCGGTCCCGATGCCCAGCACCGCGGTAAAAAACGCGCCCAGCACCGCCACCAGCACCGTGGTCGGAAACCTTTCTAAGATGGATTCGGTCACGCTTTTTCCCGTCTTCCAGCTGATGCCGAAATCCCCTTTGGTCACGATATCCTTCACGTAACGGAACCACTGCAAAAGCAGAGGCTGATTTAATCCCAGCTCCTCCCTTGTCTCCTCCAAAATGGATTCCTCGGCGTAATCTCCGGCAATGATCACAGCCGGATCACCGGGAGCCAGAGACAAAATCACAAACACCAGGAGGGATACGCCCAGCAGCACCGGAATCATCGTCAGCACTCGCTTTAGTATAAATTTTGTCATCCTGCATTCTCCTTTCCCCTTGCGTTATCTCGCGCCTGCAAATTCCTTTAGCATTTGCCGGATCTGCTCCCGAACCGCGGTCTCATACTCGCCTTCCCCGGAATCGTCCTTGACGTAAGCCGTCCACTGGCCCGCATGGGTAATGACCATGGTATCCCGGTAGGGGGACTCTTCCTTGATCCTCCGGCCGATGGCGTGGAAGATCTCGCCGTTGGTGGCCGCCACTGCCAGGCTCCCCAGCATCATAAGGCCAACCCGAAATTCCACCGGTTCCTCATTGAAAGGCTTCGTCACCGCCTTTGCCGACACCGAAAAGGACCTCTTATCCGCCCAGAGCACAGCGTGCTCCGTCCATTCCGCCACACTCTCCCAGGTCTTCTTGACGTCCCTCGCCAGCCGGTTTCCCATGAATTCCAAAATCACCGGGCCAGCGGCCCCCAGTTCCCTGGTCTCGATGCCGCCGTCGGGCCGGACAATATTAACCCGCGACATCATCAAAGGATTCATATCTCCGGCGCAGCCGCTGGTAAACAGCACCACCGCCCGGTCCTCCAACCCCTGCTCCAGAATCCGGCAGGCCCGCCCCGGCAGATCCCCGGAGATCTCCGTCCCCAAGCCCTCCGGATTATTGTGAATCATCATGCAGGCATGAACCGCATAATTATAGAGCACTGCCAAAGGTTCCCCGTTTAGCCGGTCAAAGCGGATCACATAGAGATCCCGGTCCGCCGGTCCCTCGTTTCGGAATCCGTAGGTACCGGCTTTGGGCCCCAGCTCCTTTTCGTTTCGGTTGACGTTTAGAAAACAGTCGCTTCTTGCCACGCCCATCCGCACCGGTTCCAGGTTCCCGGCGGCCTGACGGATAGCTCCGGGAATCAGCTCCCGCAGAAACTTCCGGTATTTCCGGATTTTTTCCGTGAATTCCCCGCCGAAAATCCGCTCGAAATCCACGTTGTCGGCATAGAGTCCGCTGTGGTTGTGGGTGGCCGTGTAGACGACCTGCTGTTCCGGCACTCCGGCGCAGTCCGCGATCAGCTGAGTCACTTCCGCGGATTCGGGCACTCCCGGCAAATCCATAACGGCAAATACCAGGCGCGTTCTCTCATTTTGCACGATCAGCACGCGAAAGTAAATATCCTCCCGCACTTTTCCGCTGAACACCGAGGGTTTTCCCGGCGTCATATGGTTCATAAAATGCGGAATCGGAAACAAGTCCGCCGGCGGAGTGATGCAGACCCGCGCTGCTCCGGCGTACAGCCGGTTCTCTTCTTTCATTCCGTCACCTCCTCCGGAAAGCGCTCATGGACTGCCTCCAATATCACTTTCGCACTGTCCTCCGCCAGAAGGAACCGGTTTTGGACCGCCCTTACGGTGGAGAGAATTACCTTTTCCAGATACGCGTCTTTATTTTTGTAAAGCTTCTGAATCGTCTCATCCGGCAGCCTGCTGGCTCCGCCCTCCTCCCGGTATCGATAGAGAGGAGCGTCCACATAGGGGGTGCGGATCCCGCCCTTCGTATTTCCCACCTCATCCCGGACGAAGACCGTTTCCGGATAAGCGCCCTCAAACTCCAGCAGAGGGGAATGGGGCGGTTCGATCCCATCCATCATCCAAGAAATCAGCGCTTCATTGGCGGCCCGGAGAATGTAGCGCACCGGAAATTCATACTCGTAATGAACATCCTCCCTCCAGGGGGTCTGGGATTTCTCCACATCCTCCCGGCAGACACAGCGCTTCTTATCATATCCGGCGCGGACTCCGCAGCCGGCAATCTCATACCGGTGCAGCTTTTTCCCCGGTTCGTCGGCGTCGGGCCTCCTCTGCATATAGGCCCAGTCCGGGTGGAAGCCTCCTCCCACCATATCTCCGGTGGTCAACACGTGGATAAAGGGAACTTCGGAATAATAGAGGCACCGGGGATCCGTTTCCTGCAATTTGGGAGTCACCTGATTGATCATGCCGGGAGCGCCGGTCATATAAATCAGAAAGCCGTCATAAACCGGTTTTTCCTCTTCCAGGCAATGAAGCGGGTGGATGGCCCGGACATAGCAGGAAAGATCACCGCCGGTGGCCGCCGTCGCCATGATCTTTTTTACCGGATAGCCTGCCATCGGATTTTCCGGCGAATCTGATTTCAGCAGGGCGCCCAGCTGGCTGAGCATATCCCAGATCAGGCCGTTTTCGCTGTCCTTGCTGGTGTGACCGTAAGACTTGGCCGGTTCGCCCCTCTCTTCGGGAGGAAGAGGGTTGGGATACCCCAATTCGCCGTAGCGCTCCGGATCAAAACGCTTCATCGCCTCCAGCGCCACATCCCGGATCGCCACGCCGATCCAGGCCATGCCGCGCTCCAGATAATATTCATAGCAGTGCCCCCAGCCGGGGATGGAGCGGTCATATTTTGAAGCATAATTCATTGGCTCCACGACCACAATTCCATTGAATGTTTCCGGATTTGCCGGACGGCGGATCAATAGGCGGGTGCAGTAAGGACTGTCCGGCGTGCGAATCGTCGGATACTCCTGACCGATGGGCCACTCGTATACATTGGCGTTCCCTTTGATGATAAATTCCCTCTCTTCAAAGCCATAGGCGGATAAGTCGATGGGTTCCGCCAGATGATCCGCTGCGCTGAACGGATAGGAATCCTTGCTCCTGGGCAATTCCCTGCACTGTTTTGGGGGATAGACCCGCGTTTTCTTGATATCTGACATGATCTGTTTCCTTTCTGTCCCTAATATTCCATTTTTTTATCGGTGCAAGCCGGGCGTTTTGGGAATAGGGCCGCCGGACGGGAGGCCCGAACGGCGCTTTGCTCCGCAGTTATTCTTTGTAAATCCATGTTTTCTGCCGGAAAGCCTTCTGGTCAAAGGCAAAAAGCAGCGTAGAAAGGATGACCGGAATGCACAGCACCAGGTAAAGTTTCTGGTAGCCCATCCATCCAGCCAGAATTCCGGCCACGGTGGAGCCGATCCCGGTACCCACGTCCATCCCTACGTTGATGGTGCTGCTGACCGCCCCCCTTTTATCTTTGGGGGCCCGTTTAAAGGATAAAGCCATCAGGGTGGAGAGATTTCCGCTGTATCCAAAACCCATCAGGGCAGCCGAGAGATACAGCATCGGCGCGTTTTTCAGGTTGGCCAGGACCAGCAGGCAGCCGCAGAAAAAGAATCCGGCCGGTATCAGGATATATTCCGGCCCTTTCCGATCCACGATTTTTCCACTATTTAACCGCACGATCAGAATTGCCACCGAATAGACGGTGAAAAAGGTGCTGGGATTGCTGATGCCGGTTTCCGTGGCATAGAGGATCAGAAAGGTAGTGATGGAGGTGTAAACCATGCCGCTTAAAAACAAAACCACGGCGGGGACCACCGCTTCCTTCTGTACCATGCTGCCGGCAGTGAATTTCCGCGTGCCGCTCCCCTCCGGCACCGGCTGGTCCGCCACCAGAATCAGACAGACCACCGCGCAGGCCATGATCACTCCGGCCCCGAGAAACATCACCCGGTAGCCGTAATTTTCATTCAGAAACGTTCCCAGATTCGGGGCCAGCGCCATGGCCAGCACATTGGCCAATCCGTACACGCTGGAAGCCTCGCCGATTTTCCCCTCCGGAGCAGTGTTGGCGGCCATGGTCATACCGATGGTGGTGGCAAAGCCCCAGCCGACGCCATGTACCAGACGGAAAGCCAGAAGCATCCCGTTGGTACTAGACAGGCTGTATCCGATCATGCTGATCAAGATCGTGACCAGGGAAAACAGGTACAGACTCTTTTTCTTCTTCCGGTCGATCAACGTTCCGCAGATGGGTCTGACGATGATCGATGTGATGCTGAATGCTCCCGCGATCAAACCCGCTACGGCCGCCGTCCCCTGTAAGGTCATGGCGTACTTGGCGATCGTGGTGGAGAGCATGTGCATTCCGATAAACACAAAGGCATTGACTGACAACAGAAGGATAAAATCCTTGTTCCAGATTGTCTCCTTTTTCATTTCTTCCTCCCACAAATAGTCGGCGGCGGGCATTTCGCTTTTATTCCGTACGCTTCTTGTGCCTGCTGCCTTTATTTTTTTATGGTTTCAGTATATAGCCTTTGCAAATTTATCTCCAACACTAATATTTTGTACGTTCAACAGTTTTAAACTGTCTGTTTCCGGCTAGATGGGAGGGAGCGGAAGTATAGATTGTTACTTTCGATAAATATCAGGAATTGTTTTATATTTCAGATCATATTTTAGAGTTCTTTTTTAGAAAGTGAGATATAGAGCAGAATAGAAGTTTAAACCATAGTATTGTTACCAATATCGGAATTTTACGGCATAATAAAGAATATACAGTTTTACACAGCAGCGTGATAATTTTGTGCAGCGGTGCAGTAGGGTAAGGGTGGGGAAATGGCAGGGTCTGATCCCGCTGCATCATAATTTCCTTTTTTCTTAAGAAGCGCGGCGCCGGCCGCTCCCGCTTCAATCAGTCCGCCGATTCCCATAAAGTCCCGCCAGCTCCCGCAGCCGTTCCTCCGCGTAATCAAAAAATTCCAAAAAGGCTTCGCAGTAATAATTCAGCCCAACCGCCCCTCGATCGTCCCGGTCTCTCCGGCATCCGCCACGGCACAGATACCCGTAGCGGCAGCTCCTGCATGTTTCTTCCGGCTGAGCGGACTCCATCACAAACCGGGATGCCCCTTCGCTTTGCAGCAGATTCGGAAGCGGGTCCTCCGCCAGATTTCCCATCCGGTACGCATCCATCACATAGAAATCACAGGGGTATGCGCTTCCGTCCGCCTCCACGACCAACTGCGGCACACACCGGCCCATCAGGCCGCAGCTCTCCGGCTCCACGCCCATCATGATACCCAACAGATTGTCAAAATACCGGATATAAATGGAATCTCCTTTTTTCATATCCTGGTACCAACTGTCAAACAGCGTTTTCAGGAACTCACCATACTGTTTCGGAGTCAGCGAATATTCCGAGGTTCCCCGCTCCCACTCATAGGGATCCAGGCAAGGGATAAACTGAAGGTAGGTCCAGCCGTTTTTCTTGTACTGCTGGTACATCTTAAACACCCGCCTGGCTGACTGGCGCGTGACGACGGTCAGGATATTGAACTCCACCTGATACTTCTTTAGAATCTGCGCCGCCCGGTATACCCGGCTGTAGGTTCCTTTTCCTTCCGCGTCCGGCCGCAGCTCATCGTGGATCTCCTTGGTTCCGTCCACGGAAAGACCGATGAGAAAACGATGATCGTGAAGAAACTGCGCCCACTCCTCGTCCAGCTTCAGTCCATTGGTCTGGATAGAGTTGGTGACGGCGATCTTCTTTGTATTGTATTTTTTTTGAAACTCCACCAGAGCGCGGAAAAAATCCAGCCCAATCAGGGTCGGCTCTCCTCCCTGAAAGACAAACGCGCAGCTCTCTTCCGCCGCCTCCAACACTTTTTGCACAATCTTTTCCAGCGTCGAAAGGCTCATCATCCCGTAGGACTTCACCTCCCGAAGTTCGCTGACATCATGGTAAAAGCAGTACCGGCAACGCATATTGCAGTTGCCGGACGCCGGTTTGATCATTACATTGATATGCCGAAACCTCATTATTCCTCCTAAAACGACAGAATGAAACCGATTTGTAAATCCACTTAACTATACCGGATTTCCTTTTAAAAAGCAAGCCTTTCACCGAATCACTTCACATATAAACGCTGCTCTTCCTGTCTACCGGCAAGTCAGCTGCTCTTCCCAGCCTTCCTTGCCCTTCTCGCTTTCAGCATCGGAATACAAACAGAAAAAACCGCCAGCAGCAAAAAGATCAGGCAAATCGGCCGCTGCACAAAAATCAGCGGGCTGCCGTCGGACAGGATCAGGGACTGCCGCAGCGACATCTCCGTCAGCTGAGCCAGCACCATCGCAATCAGCAGCAGCGCCATGGGAAAACCAAATTTTCCCAGGATAAATCCCAGCACTCCGAAAAACACAGCGATCCCCACCGAGGCAAAGGAATTGTTGCTGGCATAAGCGCCGACCAGGCAGAGTACCAGGATAATCGGAAGCAGAATCGACGAAGGGACCTGCGTAATCTTCGAAAACCAACGGATCGCAAAGCGCCCCTGCACCAGCATAATCAGGTTGACCAGGAAAAATCCGATAATCACAGTATAAACCAGAACACCGTGCTCTGTAAAGAGCTTCGGCCCTGTGCTGAGTCCGTGTATGGTCAGAGCCCCCAGCAAGATCGCCGTCACAGTATCGCCCGGGATCCCCAGCGTGAACATGGGAATCAGGGTCGCCCCGGTCGTCGCATTCTTGGCGGTTTCCGCCGCGATGATTCCGTCCATACTGCCGTTTCCAAATTCCTCCGGGTGCTTGGACTTTGCCTTTTCGTTGTTATAGGCCAGGAAAGACGCGATAGCTCCTCCGGTTCCGGGGATTGCACCGACGATGATTCCCGTGACGCTGGATCGGAGAATATTGGGCAGATGGGGGCGCAGCTTCTTAAGCGGGAATTTCTGTTTACAATCCACCGACACATCCCCGAACTCCGCAGCCACGGATTTGATCCGGATTTCAATTTGATTGAACACTTCAGCGATGGCGAACACACCAATCATCGCCGGAACCATCCCCACCCCGGAATACAGGAAACTTTGCCCGAAGATAAACCGGGCCTGTCCCTCGTAAGGATCGATTCCCACACAGGCGAACAGCAGACCCAGACCGGCCATCATCATTCCCTTGGCCAGAGATTTTCCACTGACCGACGCGATGATGGTCAGGCCGAACATGGCTAGGGCAAAATATTCCGGCGGCCCAAAATTCACTGCCAGCTTGGCGATCAAAGGCGCGATCAGAAGCAGTGCCAGGCCGCTCAGCAATCCGCCGATGGTGGAAGTCAAGAGGGAGCCCATCAAAGCTTCGTAAGCCTTCCCTTTTTTGGTCATGGCATATCCGTCGGCCACAGTGGCAACGGAAGCCGGCGTACCAGGCGTCCGGATCAGAATCGCGGTGATCGAACCGCCGTAGACGCCGCCGCAGTAAGCGCCGACCAGAATTAAGATTCCTGCCGTCGGCGACATACCGAAGGTAAACGGCAGCATCAAGGCGACAGCCAGCGTAGCGCTGAGTCCCGGAAGCGCTCCTACCACGATCCCCACGGCAACCCCCGCAAACATACACAAAAACATCTCCAGGGAAACCATATTTCCCAGAGCAGCTACAATATTGTCAAGCATGCCTGTTTCCTCCTAGAAAAAGAACAGCCCTTGGGGAAGCCGCAGATTCAGCGCCAGTTTAAACAGCGCGTACACCGACAAGGTAAGAATCAAGGATAGCACCAAGATTTGCACTGCGCTCCGGTTTCCAGCCAGGAGCATAATGAAGGCGGAGAGCAGTACGGTGGAAATCACAAATCCGATCTCCGGCATCAGCAGCAGCCAGACGGCGAGAGCCGCCACAGCAGCCAGAACACGGAGCGTTCCTTTTTTATTGAAATAGTTTTTCTCCTCTTCTCCCTTATCCCGCTCCCGGAAGGTTTTGATCAGATCCGCTATCCCGCAAATAAAAATCAAAATGGTCACCAGGTAGGGGAGGAATCTGGTGTTGACCAGACCCTCCTCATAGATTTTCACCTGGCTGGGGATGGAGAAAAACACCGCCGCATCGATCGCCATGATGACGGCCGTCGGAATCATTTTTTTCTTGTAGCCCAGCATGAAAGCTTCTCCTTTCCCAACGGTTTATTTCAATCCCGCATCCTGAATGATCTTCGCAAACATCTCGGAATCGCTCTTTAGTTTTGCCTCCATCTCGCTGCCCGTGCGGTAGTCCGCTCCGATGTGGCCGGTCTCTAGGAATTTTGTCACCGCATCTGACTGGGCTGCCTTTCCAAACTTTTCTTCCAGGGTCTTCATCACGTCGTCCGGCGTATCCTTGGGAGCCATCAGGAAGAAATCCAAAGACATCTCAATCTCGTATCCCTTTTCCTTCAAAGTCGGGATATCCGGGTACAGGGGAGACCGTTCCGGGCTGGACACGGCCAGAATACGGATTTCCCCGGAATCCACGTAGGAATACATCTCGCTGACCACCGTGGAGATCACGTCCACATTACCGCCCAAAAGGCCGGTCACCAGCTTAGCTCCGCCTTCAAAGCCCACCAGTTTATAGTCAAGCTTCGCTTGCTCAAAAAACTGAACCTGAAACAGGTGATGGAGCGTACCGACTCCCGTGTGGCCCGCCGTCACTGTCCCGGTGGCTGCCGCCAGGTCCTCCACAGTCTGATACGGGGAGTCGGCTTTTACCGCCAGACAAGTCGGTTCGCTGGCGATCCCGGCCACTGCCCGAAAGCTGTCCAGGCCGTACCGGAGATCCTCCATCATATGAGGCTGGAGCACCATGGGTCCGGATGCGTTAAAGATCAGATTATAGCCGTCAGCATCCGCTTCCGCCGCCTGAGCGGTCCCCACAGTTCCGCTGGCCCCGGTAACGTTGGTCACTACCACCGGCTGCCCCAGCTCCTCCTTGGCCGCATCCCCCAGCACCCGCGCCAGAAGATCCGTTCCGCCGCCACTGCCAAACGGCACAATCATGTTGATGTTTTCCGAGGGAAACGCTCCCTTGGAGGAACATCCTGTTAGTCCCAGCGCCAGCACACAGGCGGCCGCTGCCGCCAACATCCGTTTTCTCATCTTCATACTTTTTCTCCTCCTTTTGTTGTCTGCTGCTTACTTTCTTGTCTTATTTCCGGCTGCCATTCTTGATCCATCGTCTGATTTCCGTCTCCGGAGCCACATCTTTTCGCCGGTACTGTTCCAACCCCAGGCGGCTGTACTGTTCGCCGGGCGCATCGTTCTCCTCCATCAGCCGTACCATTTCCCGGATCAGGCGTTCTTCCGTATCCGGATCTTCGATGGGACACTTCTGACAAGGATCTTTCTCCAAATCAAACAGCTCGGTCCGGTAATGTACCATGGGTTTTTGATTCTCCGGCGTCCGGGACAGCACAATCTCTCCAGAAATCTTCATCACCGGCGCTCCCTTGGTAAAAGGAAGAGGTTCCGACATCGTGGCGGTTTTCAGTTCCTCCAACGAGAACGGCCCCCGGATGTGGGTGGGCATCAGCGTATAATTATAAAGGTTTTGGCCCGCGTAGGGGTTGCCGTCGAACTCTTCGTTGGGGGCCCGCATGTACACATAGCGGCCGTCGGTGATATTGACCTGCCCGCCAAAGATACCGAAAAGCCCCGCTTCCCTGACCGGGCGGTCCGAAGCAATGGTGTCACGCAGCGGGAAACCCTGCATGTCCTCAGGAATCGGGAGCCCAAAGAAATCCAGGATCGTCGGCGCCATGTCGATGGTCTGCACCAATGCCTCCCGCTCTTCCCCCTTGCACCCGCAGCGGGGATCCCAGATGAAAAGCGGCGTGTGGGCCACTTCGTCATAAAAAGGCGCTGTACATTTGCCCCACCAATCATGCTCTGAAAGCAGGTAGCCATGATCCGTGTTGACGATCAGCATGGTATCTTTCCACATGTCAAACTCGTCCATCAGATTCAAAATTTCCCCCAGATAGTGGTCGCACATGGTCAAGAGCGCCGCATATTCATAGCGGACATGCTCCACCTCTTCTTCACTCTCAGTTACCGGCATATAAGGCGGCCAGTCAAAATGCCTGCCATGATAATCATGGGGGTATAGGCTCTTATAATGCTGCTGCGTGAAATAGGGCTCGTGGGGGTCGAAGGTCTCGATCTGCAAAAACCACTTGTCCTCGGTCAGATTCCGGCGGATAAACTCCTTGCCGCTCTCGAAGGTACGGTACTGGGGCATATCAGTCTCCGATTTCAGATATCCCCGGTTCACCCAGTCGTTTCTCCAGAGGGCTCCCGGTTTCCGGCTGACACACTCCGGGATTTCCGGATCCCTCACCTGGCCCTTCCAGGCATCCCCCTCCTGGCCGCGGATGATCTCCCAGCTGTTATAGCGGGTGTGATACGTGGCCCCGCCGTCCTCCCAGTAATGGTAGTGGTCGCTGATCAGGTGGGTATAAACGCCGTTCTTTTTTAGGAGCTCCGGCATGGAGTCATCAAAAGGTTCCAGGGGTCCCCAGCTGCGATGCAAAAAATTCAGACGGCCCGTGTGCAGCTCCCGGCGTGCCGGCATGCAGGGAAGACTTCCCGCGTAGCTCTGCTGAAAAGTTACGGTTCGTTCCGCCAGCCGGTCAAAGTTCGGGGTTTTCACCCAATCGCAGCCATACGGAGACAGCATCCGGCGGTTCAATGTGTCGAACATGACCATGATTGCTCTCATATCATTCCTCCTCTTTTCGTAAAACATTTTTACTAATGAGGGAAAAGGAAATCTGCATGTTAAATTTCAATGCAGATTCACCAGACCCTGCGGTTTTGATAAATTATTTTTACTAATTGTAATATACCATATATTTCTGATTTGTCAAGCATTTTCTGATCCGCCTGCGGTATATTCTCTGAAACATTTCTTCTGCCCTGCCTCATCCGTCCGCTTCCCATGATTCTGTCAAACCAAGCAGATGGTTCCGCACGCTGGAAATACAGCCGAAAGCGGCTCCCCACTGATCCAAGGCGGAAATAAAAATCCGGTTATCGCTTCGCAGATGCTCCAAGGTGAGCCGGTTCACCGCCGTATTGAGAGGCTCTTCCTTTCCTTTCAGCAGCATCCCCAGATAGTTGCCGATGCAGACCCGTTCCGGATTAAAACAATTTACAATATTGGCGATGCCTACGGCCAGATAGGTTACCAATTCTTCCAGCTCTTTTTCCAGCCGCTCCTCTCCTTGCTCCTTCCGCCTGAGCAGATTTTCCACCTGTTTCAGGCCGATGTCTTCCCCAGGATACAGGGCGCGGGCCAAAGAACCTACGGAGGCATACATTTCCAGACAGCCCTTATTTCCGCACAGGCAGAGCCGCCCGTTGACATCAATGATAATATGCCCGAACCGCCCGGTAAAACCTTTATCCCCCACATGAATCCCCTGGCTGGAATACATGGAAAGCGTCAATCCCATGGCGCCGTGGACATAAGCCATATCCGCCTCCAGAGCCGCAGCGCCGAAATCAATCTCTCCCTTGGCCCCGGCGCGCCCGGCATTCTGGAAAAAGACCGGCACGTCCGGGATTGCATCCTGGAAAGCAGCTTGGATGGCAAACCCATCCCAATCGTGCATCGTCGAAATATACTCCACCACGCCGGTGTTGTGATTATAGTTGCCGGGAAGGGCGATGCCCACGCCGATCACGCCCCGCTTCCAGTGGCGGTAATCGCTTTGATACGTTCGGACCATCTCCGCAACCTTTTCCACCAGATTTTTGGGATTCCAGCCCAGAGTTTCCTCAATTATTTGATGCAGAATTTTTCCGCTCAGATCCGTCACCAAAATCTTGCAGCCCAGAATATTGATCTCAATTCCGATCAAAACTCCCAGCGCCGGATTTAAGTCCAGCAAAATCGGCGGGCGGCCGACGCTGCTCTCCTCCTGCTCGATCTCGCAGACAATATCCTGTTCCAGAAGTGTCTTGACACTGTTGGTCACCGTCATCTTATTCAACCCGGTCTCCTGGGAAATCCGAATCCGGGAAATCGGGTGTTCCCGCAGAATTTTAAAATAGACATTCTCCACATTCAGGGTTTTCATCCAATCGAAGGTCCCCTTCTCATTCCAGCGCCCCTTTGCCATGATTGCCTCCCTTAATCAAATATTTTTACTATAAGGTTCCACGCTGTATTGCTTGGAATACTCGCGGGCGAACCTCCGTCTGCTTGGATCTTACCACAAATTGCGTAGAAAATCCAGCGCAATTTAGACCTCCGCCTGTTTGAACGCCTGGTCGATGATATCGTAATGTTCGTCTATGGCCTCGGCGCACCTGGGAAAATCTTTGTCTTTCAGCGCAGCCAGGATCTTGCCGTGCGCAGCATGAAACTTTTCTTTTGTCTCCCTCTCGGCGCGGCGAAGAATGATATCGATCCATTCCCGGTAAACATCGCAGACAGCATTCATCAGCTCGATCCAAAACCGGTTGTCTGAAACCTGCGTCAGCAGATCATGGAACCGGTGATCTTTTTCGATCTCTTCCTCGACCGTCTCTGTCTTCTCCGAAAGAACACGCTCCACCTCTGACAAGTCAAAATCCCCTCGCCTGATTATGGACAGGCAGACCGATTGGTCCATGGTGCGGCGGAAGTCACAGATCTCCGCCTCCGTTACCAGTTTGACCAGGATCAGCAGGCGGATCATCTCGGAAAAACTTTTGGAGATATTGCCGGTAAAATAATTTCCGGAGCCCCGAACGCTTTCAATAATCCCCATATGTTCCAGGCTTCTCAGCGCCTCTCTTGTGGAATTCCGGCTGATTTGCAGTTCTTCCGCAATCACACGCTCCGCAGGCAGCCGCCCGCCGGCCTGAATAGAGTCATTTTGTATTTCCCGGCACAGATAGTCGATTGCTTTTTGAAATTCACGGCTGCCGTGTTCCATATGTCCCTCCTTTAAATAAACGATGCAAAGATGGAGGCCCCGATCACCGTCAGCAGGCCGGATACCGCAATGGAAAGGCTGCTCATGGCGCCTTCCACCTCTCCCATCTCCATGGCCTTTGCCGTGCCGATGGCATGGGAAGCGGAACCGATGGCAATCCCCTTTGCAATGGGTTCTTTAATCCGAAACAAGCGGCAGACCGCCGGAGCAAAAACATTGCCCAGTACACCACTGATGATGATCACCGCAACCGTTAAGGTCACGAATCCGCCCAGCTCCTCCGACACGCCCATGCCAACGATCCGAAAATGCAAAGCCAGAAACATCAAAATCAGGCCATAGATACTGGCTGGAATCGGAAGGGGAATGAATTCGTGGAGGAATTCCCCCAAAAAAGATATGGTAAAAATAATACTGCATTGTTTGATCAATCTCATAACGCGCCTCTTTTGTCATTGGTACTACCAATTATAACAGATCCGAGTTTTCCCATCAACTGCCAAAACAAAAAACTCCTGCCCTTTTTGCATGAAAGCATCGAGCAGGAGCCGGATTCACAATAACAAAAACGTGCGCGATCACCGCCTATCAGCAGCAGGCAAGATCGCCACTGCATATTCTCAGATCACAGAAAACTCGTTTTCCTTTTCCAGATACCGGCTGAAAAGGAAAATCCCGCAGATCCAGCCGGCAGCCCATTCCCTCTCCGTCTCGATATCCCAGCCGCCGGAGATCCCCCGGTGCAGGATCTGGAGCACTACTTCGCCGTCCGGATCCTCCAGCCGGAAATTCTGGCTGTTCTTCATCAAAAGCAGATACCTCTCCCCGCCGCCTTCGATCCGGACCCGGTCGACTCTGGGAATCCGATTTGCCGGCCACTCCTGACTTTCGGGCTCCCCCTCCTCCGCGCAGAGGGGTGTTCCTTCCCAGAGAATCTGCCCTTCCTCATCCCGAAACCAGTATTTCCGCTCTTCCTCAAAATCCGGTTTTGCGGATTCCAGGATCCCGGCGGAAAACTGCGTCATTTCCCCGCAAAGTTGTATTTTTACCTCCGGCCCCCAAAAGTTTCCGTTCAAAGTGGCCAATGGCTGATCCTGCTCCGCGTCAGAAAGAATTCTGGATTTCATAAAATATCGTTTCATTTAATTCCTCCTCCCAGTAAGGAATACGCCAACACGCCGAGCGCTCCGGCTCCGGCCATAACGTAAATCGGATTCGGCTTCCACTTCCGCAGGACAAAGAAGCCGGCGGCAAAGATGACAACAGCGATCCAATCCGTGTCCGCCAAGCCGGCGAAAGAAAAGTTCCCGTCCCAAAAAGCCAAAATCAGTATGGAAAGCCCGGCCGAGGCAATCATCGCCACCACGGCAGGCCGCAGGCCGTTCAGAACGCCTTGGACCATGGACAGTTTCCGGTAGCGGTAATAGACCCAGGCCAGCAGCATCACGATCACGCAGGAAGGGAACACGCAGCCCAGAGTGGCTACGATGGCTCCCGGCAACCCGGCTACCTGGGTGCCTACAAAAGTGGCGGAGTTGATGGCGATGGGTCCCGGCGTCATCTCCGCAATGGTGATAATATCTGCAAACTGGGTCATGGTCAGCCAGGAATGCAGTTCCGTAACCTGATGCTGAATCAGCGGCATCGCCGCATATCCGCCGCCGATACTAAACAAACCGATCTGGAAAAAGCTCCAAAACAAACTGAGATAAATCATGCCTTTTCCTCCCCCTTCTTCCGGTTCAGCTTCCACCAGGTCATACCGGCCCCGATCAGGCCGCAGATCAAAATAATCAGGATGATATTGACTTGGAACACCCTCACGGCTACAAACACCGCCGCCAGCATCACGCCAGCCACCCATTTTCCATTTTTCAGCACATTGCCTCCCAGGGTGATCACCACATCACAGATCACGGCCGCCACGCCTGCCTGCATTCCCATCATCACCATGTTCACCACGGCATTGTCCCGGAACGCCGCATAAAAGAAAGAAATAATAGAAATAATGATCAACGGCGGCAAGATGGTGCCGCAGACCGTGACCAGGGCTCCGGTAATTCCGGCGACCCGGTACCCTACCAGAATTGACGCATTTACGGCAATTGCCCCCGGAGAAGACTGGGCAATCGCCGTCAGGTCCATCATTTCGTCTTCCTCAATCCAGTGAAGCTGGTCTACAAATTTTTTCCGCATCAGCGGAATGATCACGAAGCCCCCGCCAAAAGTAAAGGCGCTGAGCTGAAACGTCGAAAGAAATAACTTCCCATACTTTTTCTTGGTTTCCACGTCCCGTTCCCCTTTCGGTTCCTACTCTCTTTTTATGAATCCTCCAGAAATAGAATCTGGTATTTTCCGGCCCGATTCCTTTTTCTGTTTTAGTATACCACTTGCAATTTCATATGAAAAATAATATAATTTTATTGTGACCATATTATTTTTCTTATGATAGGGAGGAACGATGACGCTTCGCCACATTCGAATTTTTTTGGCAGTCTGTGAAAACGATCAAAATATGACCCGTGCTGCGGAGAAACTGTTTCTGGCCCAGCCTGCGGTCAGCCTTGCGGTCCGGGAATTGGAGGAGTATTACGGTGTTCCCTTGTTTGAGCGGGTTTCCCGCCGCCTCGTCCTGACCGAAGCAGGCAAGCGCTTCCGGGAATATGCGGTCCATATCGACGGGCTATTTTCCGATCTGGAAGATGACCTGAAAAACTGGGACAGCGCCGGAGTCCTCCGAATCGGCGCCAGCATCACAATCGGCTCCCAATTTCTTCCATGCTATGCCAGAGCCTTTGCCCATACCCACCCTGGGATCGACCTCCAGGCCCGGATCTCTCCGTCTGATGAGCTGGAACAGATGCTGGTGAAAGGGGAACTGGACCTGGTTCTGATGGAAGGCTTGACACACAGCCCCAATCTGATCAGTGAAGAATATATGGAGGACTCCCTGGTGGCAATCTGCTCGCCCCACGGCCCTTTTTGTTCTGGAGAGCGAATCTCTCAGGAAGTCTTTCAAAAGCAGCGTCTCCTCCTGCGGGAGCCGGGGAGCGGCACCAGGGAAGTGCTGGAGCGCGAGGCCGGGAAAGCCGGTTTTTCCCTTCGCCCGGCCTGGGAAGCCATGAGCACCACAGCCCTGATCAATGCGGTTATTCAAGGGCTTGGTATCTCTGTTCTGCCTCAAAGAATGGTAAATCAGGTGCTGGAACGCGGGCTTGCCGTCCCTTTTTTCATCGAAGGCATGGATTTCCGGAGGAAATACCGGATGATCGTTCATAAAAACAAGTACCAAGCTCCGGCGTTAAAGAGTTTTATGGAGCTCTGCCGGAACTATGAATGGGATTACCCGCTGCCGAAATACAGCGGGCTGGTATAGTGAGCTCATGTGACTGGCCATCCAGAAACACCGACTCCTACAACACCTCCAAATAACAGATCTTTCCCTCCTCCGGTTCGTCTTTGTCTTTCTGGTTGCAGAGGTACAGATACTCTCTGGCCGCGCCGTCTTTTCTAAACTGCTTCAGGACCTCGATGAACGCCCGCCTGGCATCCGAGTAGAACCCGGCTGAATATAGGCGCACACCCTTCTCAAAGGTACGCTTCGTAACCATCTTCTGATGACGGATTTCCTCCTCATCCCCGTCGAAGACATCGTAAATCCGCTCCGCCCGGTTCAGGGCCTCCACCCGCAGAAAGCCCAAAAAGCGGCTGTGATAATTGTCCTCAAAGCCGGGCACCGCCTGGGCTGCGGCGCCGGTAACCAAAATCCCGGAAAAATACTTGGGGCCGATTCTTTGCAGATACTCTGCGATGACAGTCTGTTCGGAGATTGTAATATTGTCCATGCGCCGGTCCTGTCCGACCACTCCTACCATGACCGGTCCATAGGTAATCCCGATGGTGATATCCACTTTCTTCCCGGCGCCCAGCGTATCCGCTTTGGAAGCGGCAAGGATCTTCTGACGGACCGTAACCGCCGCCGTCAAAGCCTCCTTTACCGACTCCGTGTAGAACGCCTGCAGGCCCGCTTTCTCAAAACGTTCGATCACACCGCCGTTTTCCATCACCGGCGGGATGCACTCTGACAGAACATGATTGATAAAAGCAAACAGCCGGCCGGCCGGAAGCCTTCTGCTGAGCTCGCCAAACCCATCGATCTGCATGGCGGCCACAGCGATTTCCGTATTTACCTGGTCCCCCAGCCGGACGTCCACGACGCTGGAGCGGCGCAGCAGATGGAACAGTTTTGAGGGGACAAAACGGTCGTATCCCTGATTCAGATCTTCCACCTCTCGGATATGCCCCTCGATGTTCCGGGACATCCGGTTGAAAATACGGGAAATTTCACCGATTTCATCCCGGCTTCTCACATCAACGGTGACGCCGAGTTCTCCTTCCGCCAGACGCTCCACTCCGTGCTTCAGTTTCCGCACCGGGCGGATCACCGACCACTGGACGATCAAAAGCAGAACCAAAAGGCTGCATCCGGTCCCGATTGCCACCTTTTTTACAATACTCATCTGCTGGACCTCGATCTCTTTTAAAATCTCATCCATGGATTCATCGGCTCCCAGCACCGCAATAGCCTTTCCGCTCTCGTCCAGAATCGGCACATAGGCGCTTGCCAGATGGCCCATCTCCTCCGAAGTCGTCACATCCAGATTCTTCGTCTCTTTTCCGGTTTCAAAGGTATTTCTCAGATTTTTCTGGTAATCGTACTGGTAATCTAAGACCTCTTCTCCCAGAACCCCCAAGGTATTTGGATCATCTTCCGGCGTCGCCGCATCGAATAGGTATATGGCGGAATCCGGTCCTGTCGAGTACATGAGATAAAGGTATTCCACCTGGGACGCCGTCTTGATCTCATTCAGCATGTCCTGGAGTTCCCGGTACCGCTCGTCTTCCTGCCCGGTCTCCCCATACCGGCGGATCTCCTCCGGCGTGAGATCGAGAACCCCTTCCGCGACCTGGATCAGGCGCAGGAGATTGTCCGCATACCGGTTCATAAACGAAGTCTCCGTGAAATTGCTGATCAAAGCCGATAGGGCTGCCACGAGCCCACAGCCAAAGATCAGAAAAAACGCCGCGAACTTAACCCGCAGGCCAATTTTCATGAATCCGCCACCTCCTTACCGTCTCCGGACAACCAGCCTGCCGGGCCCGTTCTCCTTCTCCGTCTGCCATTGCCCACCACTCCGAAGATCAGCGCAAGAATTAACACCAGAACCGCGACCAGCATCAGACCTTCCTTTAACCCGATCACCAGCACATAGCCAAAGAGGAAGGAACCTCCGATCTCCGCCAGATTTTCCACCAGATTGGAAATCCCCATGGATTTTTCATAGCCGTATTCTTTCACCTCCGGCAAGTTCGTAAAATAAGCCGCCTGGATCGACATGCCGAAGCTGTCCGAGATTCCGAGAGTGACCAGTGCGATCATTAAAACCGGCACGCTGGGGGAAAGCCCCACCATCAAGAAAGTCCCGGCATAAATCACAGAGGCTAAAATCATCGAAGGCTTCCGGCCCAAACGCCTGGACAGCAGGTTGGTCAGAATGCTTCCAAAGAGCATGATGCAAAGGCTGTTGAGCAGATAGGAATATCCAATGTGGCTTTCCGCCATACCCAGGCTTTCCCCGATTACCGGATACAGGTAATTCAGATAATATCCACCCGCCACAATCGGAAGCAAAATGCCGATAAAGTAGAAAAATACCCGCGGCGAGAAAAAGAATTTCCAGAAAGAAATCCGGGAAGCTTCCTCCTTTTCTTTCTGTGCGGAGAACACGTTGCTGAAATACGCATGTACAAAAACCAACACGATAACACTGAGAACCGCTGCGGTAAAGAAAACCTGCCGGTAACTCAGCCAGTTCAGCAGAAAGCCGCCGAACACAACACCGGCGTTGACTCCATTCTGGCAGGCAATATTGTAGCCGGTAAAGCCTCTCTGCCGGACATCCTCCGTATTCCTCTCCGCGATCATCACATTGATGATCAAAAGTATGATCCCCCAGCCGCAGCCCTGAACCGCGCTTCCCAAGGTCAGCAGCCAAAGGTTCGGCAAAAACCGAAGCCCAAGCCCCACGGTAAACAGGATCCCGCCGAAGATGCCGGCTTTTCTATGTCCCATCTTTCGGATAAAAAAGCCACCCCAGACGGAAAAAAGAGCTCCGGTCAACACCTCGGCCGAGATCGGAATCGCCGCCAAAATCGAGGTGGGAATGTTTGAAACCACCGATGTCCCCGCCAGCTGTGTCGCATAGATCGCCATGAATCCGGTGGGAATGTTGATGATAAAAAAGACGATAAAAACAATCAGTCGAAGCATATCCACAGAAACCGGAGCGTGCGGATCTTTTTCCTTCCGGATCCGGTATTCCCTCCGGCCTTCCACAAATACAAGCAGCTCAAAGCCGATCATCAATAGCACCACCGCCAGAGCAATTACACTCAGGTAAAGTTCTCGGATTAGCTGGGCATTCTCCTCTTTCAGCGTGTTCATATCTTTTCCGACTTCGACCAGGCCGACACTTTTGCCATCGCCGTCCACAATCGGCGTCAGGTCAAAGACAAAGAAGCCGTCGCTGGTGCTCGTCGTATAGTAATCGCTTTCCCCGCTTTCTAAAATCTCTTTCTCCGCATAGCTGTCCCACTCGTTCATGTAGGCGGAACCGCTGGTCTCCTCCAGCATGAAGCGGGTCACCACCACATCCTCGTCCAAGGTATAGAGGACACAGTACATGTCGGATAGAGATCCATCGCTGCCGGTAAAACTCTCCTGCACGATGCTTCGGATCGTCTCATAGGCTTCCGATCCGTAATCTTCCGGTCCTTGAAGAGCGAAAAGCGCATCGACCGGAATGGACTTAGCCGTCATCTCCGCAATGGCGTTGGCCCTTTTCAAAACTTCGCCGGAAAGCCGCTCTTCAATATTTTTCACAACGATTAAGGCAAACACCAGCGTCAAAACTGCAGTCCCTCCCACCACGAGAAGGCTGATTTTTGCAACATTGGATCCTTTTCGAATCAAATACCGGATCCCCCAAACCGCAGCAGCCACGGCAAAGAGAACCGCGTAGGCCGCGGAAATCCAAAAAAGGATTCCCCTTGCCATAAGTCCCGGTGCAAAAGAGAAGTCACATTCTGCCTGATACTCTTCTCCCTCCATCCAGCCGATGCTTTCCGTATTGCAGGTGATAAGTCCGTGGTCCGCCTCCACCTGATAGTAGATGTTGGTTTCCTTGGCTTTCTCCAAAGATACCGTGAACGCCTCTCCGACTGCCTCATCCGCGAACAGGCAGGGCAGGAGCCGTCCCTCTTCCAGGCGGCAGACCTCCCGGTTCCAGATATCCGTGACAAACATCGTTCCGTCCGGTCCATAGCTGAAAGACCAAGGAATCCGTTTTTCCGTCTCCTCGCTCCGGTCATAGAGGGTCTTTACGGTTCCTTCCCGGTCTATGTTCACGATCTGACCGGTCTGGAGAATGACCGTCAAGTCTCCGTCCGGCCCGAACAGACATTTTCGAAACATCTGATCCGCATCTTTATACGGAAAAAAGGCCGACTGATCCGGTGAAGTCACATCCACCGCCGTCAACCCATCCTCCGAGGTTTCCATCACATAGAGAACGCCGTTTTGATCCTGTAGGTTTAGAAGGTTTCCGGAAAAAACCTGATCCTCATATTCTTTCTCATACAGTACCTGGATAGATTTTCCATCCGGTGAAACCTTTTTTACCGCCTCTTTGGCGGTCCATTCCCCGTCTTCACAGATCTTATCCAGCAGATAAACGGAACCGTCCCCGCCGGCCGCCATATTTTTGATAATATAAAAACCTTTCTCATCATCTTTCTGGCTGCTGGCTAGGGAATAGCGAACCGTTCCGTCCGCCTCGATTCCGGTCAGACGCATCCCGGAGTCATCGGCCACTGTTTTTCTGCCGCTCTCATCCTGTACGGCCAAAACCACATCGCCCACCGTCACCGGCTGGAACGGATTCACGCCCCACCAGTCCCGGTTCATCAAAATAGCAACTCCGCAGAGAATCAGCAGAACCACCGCCGCCACTGCTTTTTTCTTCATTTTCCTTCCTCCCTGCCTTGACCGGCTGTTTCGCACTCGTAGTTATGGGACAGTTGATAGACCGCCAGATTCTGTTTGTGTCTCCGCAATCCTTCCCGCCCCATATCCTCGGTATAATTGATGAGACGGATGTTGTCCCCATATCGAAGAAGTGCCTGCTCCCGCATCCACTCCGCTAATCCCCGGATTCCATGGACCTGTTTCAATGCCTGGTATATTAAACTGTCCCCGACCCGTGCGACAGCGGTATATCCCACCGGCCTGTCTCCCACGGAAACCAGGAATCCATAAATTCCCAACCTTTCATGATTGGCAAGCGTTCGGAGCAGCACTTTTTTCTGACACCCTTCCGTACACTCTCCACAGGAATGACGGTCACAGAAAACCTTCTCCAGGACTTCCACATAGAGACCGGCGTCTTCCTGCCGGAATTCCGTAAGCATTGGATTGGACTTCCGGAGCAAATAGCGGATATTGTACCGTACCTTCGGATTTTCCAGGGCTTTGCAAAAATCTTCCTTTCGGTACAGATAATCGCTGTTTTCCCTTCCATAATAAAATTCCCACTGCAACCCCATCCGCTTGAGATAGGGAAGCATCCAGTCCTTGATCTCACAGCAGGAAAAAGAAAGTCCATTCTCCTGAAACATCCGCTCCAACTCCAAAAACAATGCGGAAAGTTCTTCAAAATGTTCCTCGTCGTAGGGTCCCAAAGGCGGCATGACCTGCCACTGGTCGCTGGGCCCCTCCTCCAAAAGCAGGCAGAGATAGGAGCCGTTTTCCCTGCAATATACCCTCGTCCAGTCATCCCATAAAATTAAGGAAGAAAAGCAGGTATAGGAGGATAAATTTCCCGGAATATCCTCCAGATGGCGCTCCAAGAGTTCCCGGTCCTCCAGGGTAAACTTGCGGAATCCATATCTTTGCCAGGGGAATCGGAAGGAGGCAGTCATCGAAGCCGTCATAACAGGCACCATCCTTTTGTGCCGGTCCCCTCCAGTTGCTGTTTTAAGAAATTAGGAAGGGCAAAGGCGGCCCGATGAATGTCCGGGTTATAGTAGCCGGTCGATATCTTCCTCTCTTGCCAGGCCTCAAAGTCCGCATCTTTTACCGGATGCAGCCCCTTGGAAGCAAAACCGAACAGCCACAGGCCGGAGGCATAAGTCGGCATGTGAAAATGATATACTTCAGCCAGAGGAAACACCTCCTGCAGCCGCTGATGAGCCCGCAGCATCGAGCGGCGGTCTCCGGGATAATAGGGGCTTTCGTGCTGATTCACCAGAATTCCGTTTTCCTTCAACGCATCGCTGCAATTTTGATAAAATTCTTTTCCAAAAAGGCCCTCTCCCGGTCCGACCGGATCGGTGGAGTCGATCAGAATCAAATCATAGGTTTTCTTTTTCTCTTTGATAAATACGGTTCCATCCTGGTAGTGGCAGCTTACTCTGGGATCGCCCAGTCCTCCGGAGATTTCCGGGAAATATTTCCGGCAGGCTTTTACTACCCGCTCATCGATCTCCACCAGGTCGATCGTCTGAATTTCCGGATACCGCAAGAGTTCCCGGACTGCTCCGCCGTCTCCTCCGCCGATCACCAATACCTGTCCCGCATTCGGATGCACCGCCATCGGCACATGAACCAACATTTCGTGATAGATGAATTCGTCTTTCTCCGTGATCATCAAATACCCGTCGATGACCAGGATTTTCCCGAAATCATCCGTCTGAAAGACCTCGATTTTCTGGAAGGGCGACTGCTCCTCCATCAATTTTTCCGTATATGCAATCTCAAACCGGGTGTTTCCGGTATAATATTCTGTAAACCATCGTTCCATATTGATCTCCCCAGCTCTATTGAAACATCAAGGAAAGCTCCCGCAGCAGTTCCGCGGACATCCCGTTATCTTTGCGTTTTAATTTCATATGAAAATAGGAAAGTTCCGGCGCTGCGATTACCTTTTTCTCGTACAAACCCGCCGTCTTTTCCGACAGCAGATCGCGGGCCGACTCTGGCAAGCCATCCGCCAGACAGATCGCCCCCTGTTCATCCCTGGTAAACCCCCGGACCCGGTAGTCCACCCAGGCCAGATCCGGCCGAATGCGCTCCATCAAAAATTCCAATACCGAGCAGGGCAGCAGGCAACCGCAAGTGGACACCTCCATATCAAGCCGGAAGGACGCCATATGTTTCTCCGAACAGATTTCCGGGTAAGTGTGAACCGTCAAATGGCTTTTATCCAAGTGCATGGCCGCATCCAACGGATGCTCCGCCACCAGCACCGCAGCGCTGGCCCCATAGGGGAGGTAATCCTGGACCGAGGTATTTAAAACCACGGCCCCAATCGCATCCGCCACCTCCCGCATCATACGCTTTAAGGGTTCCGCCGCATAGCAGGAATTCCGGCGCCTGATAAAATCTTCCAACACATTCGTCTGCTCTGCATAACAAAAATGATAAAAATTTAGGCTTAACGTTTTTGCCAGGTTGTTAAAATCTTTCAGCTTTACTTTTTGCATCTGTTTACGTCTTTCTCTCTACCTTCGTTCCACCCCTGCTCCATAACCAGAGTAAAACAGTGATTCCCCATTCAGGGAATTAAGATACCCGCCGTCCCCGGAACCGTGATCTGGATCACACCGCCCCAATTACAGATCAGCTTTGAGGTATTGTTCAGCGCCGGTTTTCCATTGACCAGCACGGTTGGGCATCCTGGAGCCCAAGGCGCCTGGGTGACTGGAATGCAGGGCATCGGGGTCAAAACGCCCAGGGCAGCCGCCGTGGCGGACGCCACAGTGGGGTTCGCCAGAGATGAGCACATGCCAAAAGGCAAAATATTTTTTAGCGGAACATGATCCATAATTGTGGCCGCCGGAGCGCCGGTTAACAACCGGTTCTCCGGGGTAACCACCAGGGAGGACGGGGCCATGCCAAAGCTGCACATGCACATGGCGCCCCCGCAGACCATCATCCCCATCCCAACGTCCCCCTCTCAATTCCCTCCGCCGCAAAAATCTCCGGAAGAGGCATCCCGGCGGCAATGCCTTCCAGGATTTCCTCCATCACGCTGCAGGCGGAAAAGATAAAGTCCACACACTCGTACAGCACGCTTCCGGGCAGGCTTTCTTCCACGTCCGCTGCAATGGTGTAACGCATCTGAACCCTTGCCTTCTTTTCATCCGCCCGCGTGTACACAAAATGCCCGACATTCGTCACCGCGTTCATGGCGTTGACCGCCAGCATCACCGGCTCGGTGTCAAGTGCCCCGGCTTCCAGCGGAATCTCGGACAGGAGGTGAAAATAATAGGTATATCTGGAATTCTTCTCCTCCACCGGAATATGGTTCATCACCAAAAACCGTTCCACCCCGTTTTCCTCCGGTTCTTCCGACGGAATTCCGATCAGGAGGGAAAGGGCCGGCACCGCCGGGTTCTCCTCCAAAATTTCCGCAGTCAGCCCGGTCCCGTCAATAAAATGTTTCAGTCTCTCAAAATGGTGGAGCTGTTCCTCCCGTCCCATCACTGCCATATGTTACTCCTTTCCTCAGCCTTCCCGCGAGAAGGCGCTGCTCATCAGATCCAGCAGATCGTCCTGATTCTCTGACCCCAGCATCTTGCTGAACTGGTAGCTCAGCGTCGTGGCCATCATATCCAGGTAATTCATCTGCTTGCTGACTTTGGACGCACTGTTTTCCCCCACGGAAAATAGCTGCTCCTTCGGGTCTGTGCTGCCTTCCTCCTTCATATAGTTGGAAACGTACAGCATCTGGCTGTACATGTTTTCCGCCATGGCAGAACGCCGCATTGCTTTATTTTCCGTGGAGTTTTCCGATCCGGTCCAGTCCCGGAACTTCTGGCGGATCTTAGTGCCGTATTTATGCCCTACTTTAGCCACCGAATTTCCGAAGCTGAGGCCCTTGGACACGGCGGTTCCGTAGCCCGGAATCAGATCGCAGATATTAGCCACCACCGACACGCCTTCATGGGCGATATCGACCCAATTCTGGCGGATCCGCTTTTCATTGACATATTTGTCTTCCTTCATCTCCTTGTGCTCCCGGATCCGAGTCAGGGTTTTCATTTTATAATATTTCTGCTTTTCCTCCGCACTCAAAAAGCCGCTGTTTTTCCGCAGCTTCATCTCATTCAGCTGATCGTAAATATTTCCGCTGCCGCCCAGCTCTGCTTCCAGGGCGTCCGCCTGATCTTTAAGCGTGAGTGTGCTTGGATCTTTCTCCTTATCCTTCTGGTTTTGGATATGAGCTGCATTGATCTTTTTTTTGGTGATGAAGCCCTTGCTCTCCTCCCGTGTGCCGGCAAAGCCAAACAGATTCAGATCTTTCAGATCCTGATCCTGGGCATACTTTTCTTTTTTCTCCATCATCTGCGCTTTGCCCAGTTCTTTTTTCACCGTGACTTCTTTCTTGTAATGCCGCCGGTCAATCATCTGGAGCACCTGCTGGACAATGGTTACCGCGTTTGCAAAAAGATCCGCGATCGCCCCGAGGAAGGGCACGGGCTTAAACAGCCCCACCAGCTTCAGCACATTCGACACCACAAAATTTAGCCCGTCTCCCAGAATAGATTCCATATTGCGCCGAATCTCCTCCGCAGACATATCCTTGGCCTGCTTCATAAAATCGCCGATGCCCATGATGAACTTTCCGGCCGACACCAGGGGTTCGAACAGATCCGAAAGTTCATCCAGTTTCTCTTTGAACGCTTCGGCCTTGTCCATGACCCCTCCGACCTCTTCCGCCGCTTTATCCAGGTGAAGCTTGCCGGTCAGCCATTTGATCACCGTGGATGCGTGCCCTTTCAGCCAATCTCCCAGGGATTCCGTCTCTCCGTCCGTCTGATGCTCCACAATGGGATCCGCCACGCTGGAAACATCCTCGTTCACTTCATCCCACGTTTCTTTGATGGAGGTGACTTTGTCCTTGGCTTTTTCCAGTCCGGTCGGCTCTTTTTCTATTTTGTGCTTCCCCTGGACTGCTTTTGACTTCCAGATCAGGCGGATAATCGGACTGGCCACGTTGTACTTGGTGTTCAGGGCCTGTTCCAGGATTTTTGATTTCTCCTGTCTTTTCTTCATCTCCTTCTGATCTTCCGGAGACAGCTTATCCCCGACTGCTTTCAGGCGTTCCCGGTCAAAATCGATCTCTCCCCGCAGATATTTCTGGCGCCGGATCCCCTTTTCCGATATGGGCGCGTCCAGACGGTTTGCCTGCAGCTCGATGTAATCCAGCCAGCTGGAGAGCTTCCGGTACTGGGCAAAATTCGGCTTTTTCACCTTCATCACGTCCCAGCGCTCCCGGCGCAGTTTATCCAGCTGACGGATGATATCCTCTGTTTTTCGGTCGGTGATGCTCCCCTTTACCGCGTCCATACAGCTGTCAAACTGTCCTGTCACCGCATCGCAGCGGTCCAGCAGCTTCTGCACTTTTTGCAGGATCTGCCTTTCCCTTCTCCGCCCCTTGGCTTTTGCCCGGTAGCCGGATATTCGATAAGCCAGGTTGGAAACTTTATCCCGCTCCCGGAGCAAATCCATCTGGGCGGTCTCCTGCTTCTCCTCATCGGCAGTGCGCCATACCTTGTCTTTAAACCGCCGGAAAAATTTCTCAGAATCCTTCAGCTGCGTTTCCATGGCGCCCAGCTCATTTAGATAGGCCGTGCTCTTTCCGGTCCGGTGCTGTCTGGGGCCGGATTTCCCCGGTGTGGCCTCCTCCTCCGTCGGAGAAGCTGATGCCGGATCCACATCCGCAATTCCGGCTGCTTGTCTGCTTGCCTCCAGTTCCCGGCTGTCCTGCTGCTCTTGTTGCTGTTCCCGCTGCTCCTGCCTGGCTTCCTCTTGTCTGGTCTCCTCCTCCCGCTGATCCTGGGCAGAGTTCTCATTTTCACCGTATGCCATATTCTCACCTCTCTGTCTATGCTGAAACGACTATGTCAAGCGCGCCGGTGTTTCCAAAAGATCTGAATATTCTCCAAAACTTTCCGACGGCATACTTTTTCCCGCCTTCTCCATCTCCCGTCGGAGCGCGGTCAAGAGATCCGAAAGCTCCACTGGTCTTTTTTGGGGAGCTGCCAGGAATGCGGCGGCGACCGCAATATTTTTAATGCTGCTCCCGGACAGCTCAAAGCGCTCGGCCAGATAGTCATAGTCCACATCCCCCAGCGGCAGTTCCCGCGGAAATACCTGCTTCCATAACTGTTTCCGGCAAGCCTTGTCGGGAAACGGAAATTCAATCATGAATTTCAGACGCCGCTTAAAGGCTTCGTCAAAGTTCTGCATATAGTTGGTCGCCAAAATCACGATGCCGGGGTATTCCTCCATCTTCTGTAGAAGATACGCAGTCTCCGCATTGGCGTATTTGTCATGGGAATCCTTGACCTCCGTCCGTTTTCCGAACAGGGCGTCTGCTTCATCGAAAAAAAGGATGTTTCTGGTGTTTTGCACGCCGTCAAAAATCTTTTCCAGATTTTTTTCAGTCTCCCCGATGTACTTGGACATGACTGCGGACAGGTTTACTTTGTAAAGCTCCATCTTTAAGGCATTAGCCAGCACCTGGGCCCCCATGGTCTTCCCGGTCCCTGGAGGGCCGTAAAAAAGCATAGACACGCCCCGTCCGTAGGCCACCTTCTTCCCAAAACCCCACCGTCCGTAAACCTGATGTTGAAACTCGATCTGATCGCAGGCCTGGCGGAGCACTTTTTTCTGCCGGTCCGGCAGCACCAGATCTTCCCAGGTATACAGGGATTTCACCTGGACCGCCTGGTTCCCCAGGTTTACGGTCAGCCTTCTCCGGCAGGCGGCGAGAAGTTCTTCCTCCCCCGGCCTTTCTTTCCCCTTTCGTCTTGCCTCGGCCTCAGCCTCCCGCAGCGCCGCCGCAATCTGCCCCGGCGTCAGGAAATACCGGGTTCCCAACATCTCCGCTCCGACTCCATCGGTGGGATGAGCCGTGAGCAGTTCCCTCCAAAGCAGAATCTGCTGCTCCGTTTCCGGGACCGTAAGGGGAAAATCCAGCCGCCAGACAGCATCCTCCTCCCACTCTTCCTTCCACTCCTTTGAAGAGATCAGACAGGTCAGGCGCTGTTTTCCTGCAATCCGCCGGAACAGGAAGCCTTTCAATTTTTCTTTTCGGCCCTTTTCCGCCTCGCTGTCCCTGTCCTCCGTCTGCAACGCCTCAAAATGAATGAAGCAGGCCATTGCCATCCGGATGCGGATTTCCCGGTCCACGGCCAAAAGCTTTTCCTCCGCCAGTTCCGGCTTTCGGATCAGTTTCTTCAAATCTACCCACAATACCGGAACGGAAAGTCTCTCCGCCATCCGCCGGACGAGGGTCCGTTTTCCCACGCCGTCCGGCCCGAAAAAATAAAATACCGTCGGTGTCTTTGCCGCTGCGGCCGCCTGTAATGCCTGATCCAACAGTTCTTCGCCGCAGACTGTCTCCGGAGAAGGCTTCGTTTTCCGGAATAGCTCCCGCTTCCCGGAGGACTCAGACTTCCGGGAGGGCAGCTCCAAAAACGCCTCTTCGGCAAGAAACGGGTCCTCCTCCTCATAATTCCAGATCAGGCACAGGATGCGGGAAGAGAGACGAAGGGTCTCGCTTCCTTCCGCTTCTTTCGCCTCGAAAAAGTACCGGAGCGGGCTGTCCTCCGAATGGAATCTCTGCCGGATGGCGTAGCGGATCCGGCTATCCGCCGTATACATCCGCACGGCCAAATCCAGGTCCGGTGCCGTCTTTTTATAGTCATCCTGAAACAGGCCGAACGCCCGCTCCAAGGACCGGTCAAAGGCCGGGGCTGCCGCCAAAATAACCAGATAACGCTCCGCCTCGTCCAGATGAAAAATCTGAAACAAATACTCCAAGGGAATGGCCGTGTGGTTCCGAAAAGAAGAGGCTCCCCGCTCTCCCATCCGGCGGATTTGTTCCCGAAGTTCCTCCGCCTCCTGCTCGTATTCCTGCCTTTCCCTCTCGCTCAGATCATTTTCCAGAGAAAATTCCAGGTCGGTGCCAAAGGTCACGGACCCCTTCCGGCGCAGCAGCCGTCCGTCCTCGTCCATCAGCAGGCAAAAACGCCGGTAAAGTCCCAGATAGTCCCGGACCGTTTGGATGAGATCCTCCAAATACTCCTCATTTCCTATGTAAGGCTTTGGTTCGTTCATCCGTCCTCCCTCCAGTCCACCCGGTTTCGGACACCCTCAGCCAGTTCCTTTCTGGTCAGTCTGGAAACGGATTTCCGACCGATGGACTTTCTCCAGAACACGTATTCCCGGCTTCCGCTCCCCCGAACGGAAAGGGGAAGAAAATAATTGCCCTCCGGGTCCGCCTCGGCCTGGCGCACCGGCACCAGTTTGGTTCCAATCTTCTTATGGCCGGCGGAGAGAGGCGCCTTTAAACGGTAAATCCCTCTGGCCCGTTCGATCTGCTCTCCCAGCTCCAGAAACTCTCCCTCGGTCTCGCCTGCGTCCAGCAGGCAAAAGACGCAGCCCTCCAAGTCTTCCTCCTCCCTGCCATACAGGGAGATCTCTTCCGCTCCTTTTGTTCCATCATACAGCAGCCTTTTGTAGTCCCCGTCGCCGGGACAGTAAGCGGCCAGAATCTCGCCGGGCTCCGCTTTCCCGTAAGCGCAGGTTGTCCCCGCGGGCAATGGGCAGGATGCGTTGGGAAAGAGCCTGATTTTTTTCACCTGCACCGGTTCTCCGCCCTGGCGCAGAGGGACTTCAAATGTCCGCCTTCCATACCAGGGGCCTCCGGCCGACACCCGGACCCACTCCCCGGATATCCCGGTAAATACATAGTAGCCGTCCGGCTTTCTGACCGGGCTTAAAGCCTCCGGGATCTCCACCCGAAGCCCCGATCCGCCGATGGGCTGATTCGTAAATGAATCGAAAAAGCGCAGCACCAGAGAGACCCGGATTTGCACGGTATCCTGAATCCTCATAAGCCCTCCTACTCTCTGACGGAAAACGATACATCGGTGACTCTTCTCGCCTCCTTCGCCTTGGTGGATTCCACGGCGATGGGGCCGACTTTATAGAACAGAGATGTTTTATACGCCGTATTGGGCACGCTCCAGATTCTCATTTTTTCTTCCAGGGACAGCGGCAGCATCTCCACCACCGGCTCTGTCTCCGCTCCGCCCGCGGGGAGCAGCCCCCCGTCCAGGACCGAATAGTCGTGAAATACCTGAATCACCCGCCCCAGCAGGCGCTGTTCCTCCTCGGAACGGTACTTGACATCCCCGTTGGAGTAAGCTGTCACCATGTAGAAAAGGGTCAGGTAAGCCGGCGGGTACTTCTGTCTGGAGGCATCCAACGTCACCATCTCATGGCTGCGGACTTCCTCGCTCTCCTTTACGTCATAGAGATGAAGGCCGATCTCAAAATCCCCCTTGTCCGCCGGGCTGCAAAGCCCGATATGATCCGGATTTTGCAGGGTTTCCGGCACCATCTGGCTTTTCAGCAGATGCACCAGAGCATTTCCCGCCTCCGCAATCGCCGTATATCTCATCTGGTTTCCTCCTTCCAATCCTCAGCCAAGTCCGGCATCTGGGTTTTCTCCCTCTGAGGCTCCACCTGTCTCCGCATCCGACGATGCCTCAGTAGGTGCCTCGGTGGGCGCTTCCGTCGGTGCCTCAGTAGGTGCTTCTGTCGGTGCCTCCGTCGGCGCTTCCGTCGGTGCCTCAGTAGGTGCTTCCGCCGGCGCTTCGGTCGTCCTCTTGTCCGTCACCAGCTCATCGCGCCGGAACGTTCCCTCCCCGGTCACGACACCGGTGTCCCCGTCATAGCTGACGCCTTCCCCGTTGCGCATCCCGTTTAAGAACTCCCCCTCGTAAATCATATTCCCGTCCACATTGTAGAGGACGCCTTTGCCGTTGTACTGGCCTTTCCGGAAGGCGCCCTCATAGACCGGCAGCTCAGTCCACGGGTCGTACTCTTTCCCGTCTCCCTCATACTGTCCGGCCACAAAAGCTCCCTCATAGATCAATGCTTCGGTGGCGGTGTTGTAGAGCTTGCCCTGGCCTTCATAAAGCCCTGCCCTCCATTCGCCGTCGTAGAGCAGAACTCCCTTCTCATAGGCTTTGCCCGCTCCCTCCCGGATGCCGGCTTTCCACTCTCCGTCATAATCAATGGTTCCTTTTTTTGTATAGAGGATCCCTTGCCCATCATAGACCCCGGCGCTGAATCCGCCTACATATAGGGCCTGTTTTTCATCCAGATAAAGAGTTCCCTGGCCGTCATAAAGCCCTGCCTTCCACTCCCCGTCGTAAATGGGAATGCCGCTGACGCTCTCGTAATAAGTCCCTTTGCCTTCCCGCAGTCCGGCCACAAACTCTCCCTCGTACTCCAGCCGCCCTTCCAGATCATATTCCTTGCCAAAGCCTTCCTTTAATCCGTCCACATAGTCCCCGACGTAGATCAAATTTCCATCTTCGCCGTACTCTTTGCCTTCCCCGGAGTGAGGCACGCCGCCCTTGAACTCTCCCTGGTAGGCAACCTCCCCGTTTTTATCGTACAAAATTCCCGTACCTTCATACTGACCGGCGGCAAAACCTCCGCTGTAGACCAGCTGGCCGTTTCGGTATAGATTTCCCCGGCCTTCATACTGACCGGAAGCAAAACCTCCGCTGTAGATTAGCTGGCCATCCGGCTGATAGAGGCTCCCCTCCCCCTCGTAAAGTCCCTCCACAAAGGCTCCCTGATATCGAAGGCTTCCGTCCTCGGCGTATTCCCTTCCGTTTCCCTCGTAGAGCCCGGCGGCAAAGTTTCCCTCATACCGGAGCGTACCGTTCCGGTAATATAAAAACCCTTGTCCTTCGTATTGATTCATGGAAAAGCTGCCCTTGTAGCGGGTGGTTCCGTCGGCATAATACTGTTCCCCGGTTCCGGAATAGAGTTCCAGCAAAAAGCCGCCTTGGTAAATCAGATGATTGTCGGAATCGTAGAGCTTTCCGTCTCCATTGATCCGTCCGTCCTCCAGGCGTCCCACAAACAAAACCTGGCTGCTTCCCGGATACGTCAGCTTTACCTTGCCGCTGTAGCCGTACATGGTTTCGCTGTTCACTTCCATTGTCCGGGTCAGAAAGGTGGAGCGCAGCCAGGGGTATCCCCATTTTACGATCACGATGGCGAAAAGCAGGATGAGCACCGCGATCCCGTAAATCAACTTTTTCGCTGCATAATACTGGCCAACCACATAATAGTCTTTCTCCGAGGCCGGCTTTTGCTTGATCGTCTCATCCACGCCGGTGCGGACATCCCGCACCACCGTATTGACCACCCCGTTCAAATTCAGCTTTCGTTTGACTTTCCGGCCGAACTGGGTGAACGGATACGTCATCGCCTGCAAAAGCTTTGTGGCGCCGTATTGGATATTCTGTTTGATATTCCAATTTCCTTTCATGTATCCCTCTCCTTACCGGCCGGCCGTGGTTTCCCTCTTTGTAGTCTCTGCCGCTGTGGTCTCCTCTGCCGTAGTTTTCGCGCCTGCGGCGGAAGTCCCCTCTTCTGTCCCGATCACCACTTCCCCGATCTGTTGGAAAGGAACTGGAGTATCGCCCTCCGCCGGCGCCAGAAAGGTAAAAACCAGATATCCAAGCAGTGCCAGCAGCACCGCCGCATAAAGCAGCAGACGAAGCCATTTTCCTATTTTTTTCAGGCGTTTCCACAGTTTGATCAAAAAAGTCTCCGGCTGCAGACCATCCACTGCCGCCTGATCTCTCATTTTTTCATAGACCGCTTTGTATCTGCGGTAAATCTCCGCGTAGGAATGATATTTTCCGGTCCGGAGGCTCTCGGCAAATTTTGCCATGGGCTCCGCGGCATGTCCGTCGATCTCCCTGGCAAACAGCGATTCCTGCCAGCCTGCCAGCCGCCCGCAGATATCCGGAAACAGTTCTTTTCCGATCTGCCCGGTCTCTTTCAGAAAATAGGTAAAGCAGACCGAACTGTCCCCGGCCACCCGGACGTTCTCAGACGAAAGCGCCTCATAGAGCAGGTAATCCGGAAGATTTTTCTGGACAATCCGGTCCATCAGGCTCCGGCTGACCGCAAGGCGTTCGGCCACGGGAAGGCGCTCCTCCCCCAGCTCGTTCCGGAGTTTCCTCTCCTCTTGATGCCGGAACACCAGATACAGAAAACCGTTTTTCAGGAAACATTCTTCAAAATCCTCGGTCTGCTGTTTAACCGAAAGCTCCATGAAATAGATCACATGCTCCCTCGGAACCTGTTCACTGTTGAAAGCGGTCACCAAATAGGAGCTTCCCGACGCGTCCCCCGGTATCCGGCACAGGTAGACGGCGCGCTCCGAATTTTCCTCAAACTTCTTAATGACCTCATAGGCTTTGTCCAACGTCTGAATTATCATAAAAGACCTCTGCTCTTTTCTAAATATCCCTGACTACCACAAAGGCAGATGCCCGCAGATCCGGGTATGCGGTGCTCTCGGCGATCACCTCATACACCCCCGGAATATTGGGCGCCGTGTACATGCCATTTTCGTCGATGGCGCCGCCTTCCGCTTCCTTGACCCGGAAACGGACGCCGTGCTCCGCCGCGCCGGTGAAGATGGGCTCAAAATAATAGGTCTCCCGCAGCTTCAAATATGCCATCTCCGGTTTCAGATAAAGTCCACGTTCCTCTCTGTCGTAGCGGAGTTCGCTGTTGTCCTTCATGGCGGTCCAGTGGATCTTGACCCGGCGTGTCACTGTGGTCTCGGACAGCGCCAGGCCGATCATGAAAGTGCCGGCCGCCACATTGACCCTGGCCGCAAACTTCCCCTTGACCGATAGGCCTTTATCCTCAAAAACATCCGGATCCCCGAACAGGATTTTGCTGTCGTCCTTCAGGCTGTAGGCCTCCCCCAACAAGACGGTCACCGCGCCGAGCCCCAGGCCATGGGTGATTTCCTGGGAGAAAAATTTCTGGCCCGCGGTGCCGCCGATTCCCAGGTCGATCACGGCCGTTCCGGTGGCAATCTGGAACGCCGGTCTCTCCGCGCGGCCTCCGGACTGCTTTTTCAACGAAATCCCCTTGGTCTCCCACGTCTTCATTCTCTTTTCCAGCCCGTCAATTTTATCCTGGGTGATCCGGTCCATCAGAGAAGCCAAAACCCCGTTGTACACATACTGTTCAAAGGGCATCGGGCGGACGCGGTCGATCACATAGGTGGTCTCGGCCCGGATGACGGAAAGCTCCGCCAGATAAATGTCCTGCCGGACGGTTTCCTTGGTCAGTTTATCCATGGTCTCCCGGTAATAGCGGCCCTTGATCTCTTCCTCCAGGCCGCCTTCCAGAATCCGCATCGTGTTGCCGCCGGAAAACTTGGCATTATAGACCGGCCGTCCTCCCAGGGACATGGTAAAATTGTCTTCCTCCACCGAGGCGTTTCCGTCGGTGTTTCTCACGGAGAGGGCCCTGGCGCGGAAGGCCAGCTCATAGTGACCGGTCTTCTCGTGCTCCTCCTCATCAAAGGCAACGTTGATAAAATCTTGTCCGCCGCACTCCAGGAAATCGAGAAGCAAGCGGTAGGAAAAACGGAGCGGCGCTTCCCCCAGGTTCTCCACAACCAGCTTCCAGCCAAATTCCTGGCCGCTCTCCAAAAACCGAGGGAAAATCTGTGTGATCTGCACCCCGTTTCCCCAATAAACCATGGTCCGCTCCTCGTAGTAGGCATCTAAATCGGTCATGCCGGACTCCGGCTGTTCATTGGTCAGGAACAGATGATAGCCCTCCGCCACCTTGTTGAACTCACCGTCCCGCAGGGAAGCGCGGATGTCTCCGGCCACATTGTAGACCGGCTCTTTTTCGCGTTCTTCATATTCAATGCACAGATAGAGGCTGCTGCGCTCCTCATCTTCCTCGGTATAGGAGTCAAACCCCTCAATTTCCGTTAGCTTTTTGGTCACCGGGCGTTCCACGACGATCTCCCGCCCGGCATAGTCAAGGGCAAGGCCTGCTTCCAAAGAAAAGGTGCGGTCGTCCACCTGCACCACATTCAGCCCGCTGATTACGCCGCAGCCATGGAGGAACCGGTTTCCCATCCGGCGTTTATTGTTCATATATTTTTGTTCGGTTTCAAAGTCATCGACACTCAGAAGCTTCCCATAAAAATATTTGTTTCTCTCAAAGGGAAAATAGTTCAGGTTTTTCAATGGATATTCCTTCCTTTCCTCTCACTTTCCGGCACGGTGGAAAACGGAACGGCGCAAAGGCCATCCAGACGGGCCGGCTGATAACGTCCGAGCACACTGTTGATCCCCAGATACGAGTATTGATCCAGAAAAATATAAGGTTTCAGCGTCAGGATCCGGCACTCCATTCCAGCCGGTTTCGCCAGATCCACCATCCGCCGCAGAATTTTATTGTCGTTGCCGTCCGCCGTCTCTTTCTGCGGCAGCAGCAGCGCAAATTCATAGGGCTGGCTGCAGTAAAGCTCGCTGACCCGCCTTCCGTCGGAAAGTTTTTTCCGAAAAGGAGTCACCCGGTGGTATTCCACCAAAAAAGGAGGAAAACCGGTGTGGAGCCGAATGATTTCTTTTAAATACTCTGCGGTTCCCCGGATTTGGTACAGCCGGGCCGCGTGGGAGATCAAATAGCGGAGCTGCTCCTCTTTCCAGATTCCGGCCTCCTCCACGGAAAACAACTCCGCCAGCCATTGCAAAAAGGAAAAACCGGTGGATGAAGGCTCCATCCAGGAAGGCACCGCCTCGATCCGGTCTGTCAGTTCCTCGCTCATCTTCTGGAATACGGCCAAAAAACGCTCGGTAAACGCGTTCGCCCCCTGCTCTCTCTGATAGATTTCCGGGAGATAAGAAACCCAGGAGCGCCTGGGGAATTCAACCATCAGCCCCCGCAGCATCGGCGTCTCCTCTTCCCTGCGGAGGAAACGGAAGGAAAGCCACAGATACCGCCCTTTTACGCCGAGGAGCAAAGCCTCCTCCGGGTGCTCCGCCACGGCGGCGAGAAAAGGCGCCATGAATCGTTCTTTTTCCTCCGGCGGCCGCTCCTCAGCCAGAAAATCCTCGATTTTCTTGGTATTTCCTTCCACGGTAATCCAGGGGCTTTCACTGGCATAGACCTGCACGGTGAAAGAGACACTGCTCCCTTTCGCCACATCTGCCCGGAGACGGTGCCAGGTCATCTCTTTTTCCCTGCTGTCCCAGACGCAGGTGGTATAGATACCAAAGAGCGCATCCTCCCTGAGCTGGACGCCTTCCCGCGAGATTTCCACCTGGAAGCCGTGCCCCTTTTGGAAATCTGATTCCTTATTCATCACCACATAAAGTCTCTGATTCTGTTTCACGTCTTCCTCCTATTCCGCCGAGGATATCATACATTCCCAGTCCCTCAGATAGGCCAGGCCCGATGCCGGCAGCAGCAGGTCGCCGTTCCGGTTCCGTTTCACACCCTTTCCCTTGGCGTCCAGCGTCACCGTGCGGACAGCCGTCACGCCGGGAAGGGTATCCAAAAGCCCGTAAATCTCACTGTGACGGACAGACCGGCCAAAATCCCAGCCCTGCTTTTCAAAATATCGGGCGAGCACGCGTCCGATCTCCCGCCTTACCCTCTCATAGTAGGAATCCGCGGTGACTTCCACAAAGACAGAGATTCCGATGTATTCCGAGGGAAGAATCTGCACCTTGACGCCGATCATCCGCCGGGGTTCCAGCATCTGCAGAATGTTTGCCAGATAAGCCGGGCTCGGCTGTTTCCTCTCCTCCTCGGAATAAGGGGCCACCGCGATGGCCACTCGGGATTCCTCCATGGAGCCGTCGGGCCGTTTCAGCGCCGTCACCGGCACTGCCTTCACTGCCCGGACCCGGATCCCCGGTGTCCGGCGGACCAGCTCCTCGTAATCCTCATAGGTCACCGCCCGCTCGGTGCGGTGGAGCGCCTCTCTCATCCGGCCGCCACAGTCGGAAAGTGTTTCTTCCTCCGCGCCGCCGCAGGCGCTCTCCTCGTTGACCGCCTGCTCCACAAGCGAGACGGCGTCCCAGGCGCCGATGGCTCCGGCCTTGACGTTCCCGCCCGCCCCCAGGCTCATCCGGCAGGCTCCGATAAAAATCCTGCCCTCCGGGGCACAGCCGTGAAAGCAGTCCCCAAACAAAATTTTTCCATCTTCTAGACGGTAATGTAGATCCTCCGGGCCGGAGCTGTCAAAATCCTCCACCTGGGTCCACTCCCGGTAGAATCCACTCCCAGACGAAGTCTCCGCCATGACAAGAAAGCCGGTGCGGCAGAGGCCGGGGATTCCCAGGTCGTACTCCTGAAAAGGAAAGCCAGTGCCCTCCCCGATCTCTCTCTTCCCGGTGAATTCCTGTTCATAGCAGAAAACCTGCGCGTTTTCCGCCTGTTCCCCGTTCTCCCCGATCGAAAACAAAACATCCTGCTCCGTTCGAATCCGCTCCATCTTTCCCTCGTATTTCCGGTAGCCTTTTTCATCTTTCAGATAAAGGTCCGTCTCACCCGTTTCCGCCAGATCAAAGTCCAGATGAAACGCTCCATCTTCCAAGGAGACCCCGCAGCTTTCCGCCAGGGTTCTCACCTGGATCACCGGAAAGGTGTGAAGGCTGATAGCCTCCATCTCCGGAGCGGTCTCATAACCCGATTCCAGCAGCCGCAGGCGCAACCAATAGTTGCCTTCCGCCTCTTTCATCTCTCGGTCCAGGGACAAACGCAGATAGCCGGAAAACAGCAGCGCCTGGGTCTCATCTTCCCGGAGGGAAACTGGCTGGTATCCCTGATCGGTAAGGACCTCCACCGAAATTTTAGCCAGGGGAATAAAATGCTCCCGGTCTTCCACCGGATTCCTCTTTACCGGATACCCATCAAAAATCTGAACATAGAGGTGATGCTCCACCTCCGGCGCCAGCGGCGCGGACAGCCCCAGGGCAAAAGTCTCCCCTCCCTTCGGGCTCTTCCCGAACACCGGAATCCGGAACAGGCCTCCCCTGGTTTTCAGGTCAAACCTCCGAACGCCGTTCTCGTCTTCCCGCACGCCCTCCAGCACCTCGGCTCGGCTCAGGTATTCCCTCCCCGCGGTCTCAAAACAGACAGAATCTGCATAGAAACGGCTGCCCCGAAGCAAAAAGCCATCCGTCTTTCCCCGGACGGTTAGCATGGCCTTGGCCGGCATAAGGTCCCGCGGGGAGATTCCCAACAGTTTCAGGTATTTTCTCCGGTGCAGATCTCCGATCTGATCCATATGGAATTGCTGCATTTCTTTCATCCAAGCAAACAGCTCCAAAAATGTCATGCCAGGGTCGTGATAGTTAAAATCCGTCCAGTTCGGATCAATGCCGGGAATCATTTTTCTCGCCTTCTCGACGATTTCCTCAAAATTTTCTGCGTCCAATTGAATATCCGGCAGCATAGGGCGCCTCCTTTCCTCGGTTATTCCACCTGAATCTGGATCTCATGGTCCCCGTTCACGGGCACCGCATAGATTCTCCTCGGCTCCCCGGATCCGGTTCCCCCCTCCTCCTCCCGGCCGCCGGCATAGGCGCTGAGGCGGACCCGTTTCAGGAATGCGATCCCCGGAATTCCCTTGACTGCGTTCATCACCTGGGTTTCATTGGGCAGCCGTCCGATGTCCCAGCCCGTTCCCAGATAATTGCCGGTCACCGGGTCCAAGAATTCTTCAATTTTCGCTTTTACCCGCTCTTTTACCTCAAAGACCCGGTTGAAATCCCGGACCGAAAGCTCCACCAGGCAGACCAGCTTTACATAGTAGGGTTCCGCCACATAGAACTTGCCCAGCGCCGCCATGTTTCCCGGCAGCCGCGGATTCATATATTCCAAAACCCGTTCCTTCACTTCATCGAAATTCGTTCTTCCATAGCGGAACCCTTCCGGCAGCACCACCGCCGTCACACTGCCCGGCTCCCGCCTTCCCTCCTCGTTGCGTCCGGGGAAACAGCGCACCTTCACAATGTTCCGGTCCGCCTCCCGGACCAGCGCTTCAAAGTCCGAGGTGGTCACAGCCCGTTCCCCGTGGCGCAGCCGTCTCGAATTCCGGATGAGCGCTTCGGAAAGTGTCTCCTGCTGGCATCCGCCCTCGGTTCGCTCCTCATTGGCCGCTCCGGAGAGAAATCCCAGGGACCGGCTCATCTGAGCGACGCTGCCCGGCCTTTGGTTGCCGCCTGTCCCGCCGCCGCAGCGATAGGATACCCGGATCTCCTGGGCCCCGGCCACCGGGGGCAGTGCTCCGCGGCGTCCGTCACCAAACCGGATGACGCCCTGATTGCGATCCACCAAATAACACCGGCTCTCCGGCCCGGAAAGCCAAAAATCCTCCGTCTCCTGCCAGAGCACCCAAGCCCGGCAGATCTCCCCGTCCTCATCCAATTCAGTCTTTGCCTGGCATTTTGACAGCAGCCGGTCCAGCTCCTCCCGCGAAATAGAGCCTGCCTCATTGACCCAGACGCTCAGATCATAGACCGCGCCGCTTCTCAGCCGGCAGACCGGGTTTTCCTCCCCTGTCTCCACAGAAAAGAATTCCTCCGGCATGGTCTCCACCGCCAGCACCCGCACCGTATTCATCGATAACCGCCGGATCCGCGGCATGGGCCTGTTCCGCCAAGCTCCGGCATATGCCCCGGACTCATCGGTAAGCCTTAGCCAGTAGGCTTCCACGCCGAATATTTCTCTCTTTTTAAAATCATTTCTCCCCATAAAGGTAATCAGGCCGGATTTCCGGAAATCTTCCGTCTCATCCACCACGGAAAACGGCTCAAATCCCTGCTCCCCGCTGTACGTAAGGGAAAGCCTCGGCAATTTTTCATGGATGGTCTCTTCCATGGAAGCAAACATCCGGAGCGGGCCGTCCGTCAACGGTTCCGTAAAACCCCAGTAAAGGGACGCAGCCGGGTTCTCCAACCCCTGAAACAAAGTGCAGAAAAACCGGGGTGTCCCAAAGCTTTTCCCTTCCGTCACCAGGTTCTTCCGGTTGTTCCGGCAGATCAGGCGCTCCGGCCTCAGGCCCTGGCCCTTATAAGAATAGGAAAAATTCACATCGCTGATCACCGGCGTGATGTAATTCCCCCTGATTTTATAAAGATTATCCATCCGGATGACCCGGATCCGCAGGTAACAAGACTCCGCCGAGTGCAGCAGCACCGGCTCCATGTCGTCGGGACAGGGAAATTCAATGGAAACCATCCGGCCCATGGCACTTTCCTTGCCGCTGAACGTCCGGCTGTGTTCCTGACCGGCAAACAGGCGGCTCCATCCAGTGCCGTTGTAGTACTCGAAGATCACTTGCTCGATTGTGATGTCATACTCCGGGTCCGGCCGGAAATCGGAGCGCTTCATCACCAGTTTCCACTCCCGCTCCTGTTCCTCGGTGATAATTTCCAGTGGAAACCGCTCAAAATCCAGGCGGAATTTCAGGGTGATCCTCGCCCCCTTCTTGCTGAGGGCCTCCTCCGAGGCAAAATAGATCTCGGAAAACAGGCTGGGCCGCTGGCCAAACGGAAAGATATCCTTTGCGGCCTGCTCTCCTTCGTCGGTCTGGATCAAATCCGGGGCCAGGCCCTCGGCCCGTGCCGCCAGCCAGACGTCCTCCACTTGGATCGGTTTTCTGTTATATTTTCCTTCCAGACGGCATCGGATGAAGTACCCTTTTGCCTCTGTGAATTCCCGGTAAGCAAAAGGAAGCTGTCCGGCCCCCTTATGAAGATAGATAACGCCCTCTTCCAGCTTCTGCTCTTCAAAAGGAAGAAAGCCTTCTTCCGTGTAATATTCAAATACCGCTTCCTTTTCCAGGAAGCTCAGCTCATCCCCGTCCGGATTTCCAAAACGGTAAGGGATCAGCCGCAGCGAGATCCAGGCGTCGCGGCGGATCCGCAGGACATGGTCCTGACTCAGAAAGAAAAGATGCTCCTGCTCGTTTTTACCCTCCGGGGCAAACAGGAAAAACGGCTCCGGCTCCTCCTGCTCCGGACTGCTCCGGAACACCTCCACGATCCGGTCCTCCGGCCCGTTTTCATAGAGAACGGCCGACAAGGCCGACGGGGTCACAAACAGATCGTCCATGGTCTCAAAGACCTGGCTTTGCTCCTCCTCGTCCGGCTCGCCCAGAAGTGCAAAGCCTTTGGGAACCTGCGTGCCGCCGAACTCTCCGGTGGACAGATGAAAGGTCACGGTTCCCTTGGCCGGCACCGCGGGAAGCAGTTCCGCTCCCAGTTCCCGGAAAAATGCGATTTCATTTTTTCGCAGGACCTGGCGGAAACGCCGGAGCGTGCCGGCGAACAGATCCGCGTAGACCATGGCAAGAACGGTCCCCACATCCGGATGTTCCGGATCAAACTGCCATTCGGGGACATAGGAAGCGGCTGTGTCCCGGATTTCTTCAAGCAAGTCTTCTTTTTTTCTTCCGTCAATCTCCCTGCTGTCCATCCTGCGCTCCTTCCTTTCTTTTCCATGAAACCCTGCTCTTTATGTCTTGGGCCAATCGAAACCAATTCTGTCTTTTAAATCCCTTCGTTGATATAATAGGGAAACACCAAGTTGTAGGGGTTGTTGGTGGTTCTCACCACATAGCGGACTTCCACCCGGATCAGTCCCTCGTCAAGTCTCTCCGTGTCCACCCGGACCTCCGGCTCAATCACCCGCGGCTCCCAGCGGATGATTGCCTCTAAAAGTTCCCGCTCCATCCGTTTGATGGTTGTGAAATCCATGGTGGAAAACAAGTATTCGTAGATTGTGGAGCCGAACTCCGGGCGCATCGCCCGCTCCCCCTTTCGGGTAAACAGGATGATCCGGATGGCTTCCGCAATATCTTCCTCATAGCCGGCCGTGCGAATCCGCCCGGTGGTCTCATCCACCTGGGGCGGGAATTTCCAGCCGCGCCCCAGAAAGTCCTGGGAAACTTCTTCTCTGCTGTATGATTCCATGGCAGCCTCCTGTCTGTTAATTGATCTTTACCATGCTCCCTTTCAGCTGGAGCATGCCACTGGACTCTGCCTTGAGCGTTCCTTTTCCGGCCAAATCCAGCATATTCCCCTCCATTTTGGTGGTCTGCCCTTTGACGGAAAGAGAATTTCCCTCTAAAGAACCGCTCTGCCCCTTCAATTTCAAAGCCTGCTCCGCCTCCACGGTGACCTGTTTGGTCTTGACCGTGGCCGAGCCCGCTTTTCCATCCAGAGCAATCACATCCTTCTTGTTGACCCGGAGAGTCAGCTTCTCTTTTGCTTCCAGGACCATGGCTCCATTTTTGCAGTCCATGGAAATGCTGTTGTCTGCTTTTTCATCCCGGATGGCGACCATCTGTTTCTCATCGTCCAGACCGATAAAAAGCTTTCCCTTGGTCTCTATCTCTATCTTTTCCTTGCCTCCCTCGTCGGAAATCAAAATCCGGTTTCCGCCTTTGGTAACAAACGTTTTTTCCGTGTTCTTTTCATTGGCCGCCTTCGGGGGAACCGGATCTTTCTGGTTCCAGAGACATCCGATCACCACCGGCGAGTGGAGATTTCCCATCTCAAAAGCCACCACCGCCTGGGTCCCAATCTCCGGCAGCGCGTATGCGCCGAATTCCTTGCCCGCATAGGGGGACATCACCGGGATCCAGTCGCTGACATTTTTCCCCGATTCTCCCTGTAAGATCTCCACTTTCACCATTCCCGGATGATCCTGGTCCCAGTTTTCTTTTACCACCCCGTAGACAATCCCCATCATACTCTGGGTCTGCCTGCGGTTTTCCTTTTGTTCTTCTAAAAGCTCGTCAAACAGACTCATGTATCATATCCTCCCACCTCAAAACTGGTCTGGTAGCCGTCGCTCCCCCATTGGTGCTCCACACTTTTCAAATAGTATTTTCCATCCAGCATCGCATCCACCTTGGCGATCTCAATATAACGGCCCGGCACCAGGTCCGGCAGTCCGATACAACTGCCGCTCCCCGCCTGGCACTGCTTGGTGACCTCTACGATTTCCTTGGCCAGACGGTCTTTTGCCTTTTCTCTGGTTTTGATGTCGGACTCTACGATATATTTCTGGATCGGGATATTCAGGGAACGGACCTCGGCTGAGCCGGTTTTTACTTTCTCAGACTCCCGGAGCACTTCCTTGTCGTCTTTCCGGACCACCACATGGATGGTCTCGTCCTTATAAATCATCTCCCTGGAAAAAGCTAATAGGCTTCTTCCGTTTTCCAGCGTCACAATGGACGCGTCCGCCGAGCGGGGCTTCCGGAAATACACCTTGGAGCCACAGACCAAAAACTCCCGGTTGGAGCGGCGGCATAGGGTCTGGATAAAGTCTAAGTCCGAGCCGTTTTGCTCGAAATCCGGATCCTCCTCGGCCTTGGTCTTGGTAATGACCGCCTTGCTAAACATCGGCTGATAGGTTTTCAGGATCTCCATCACCACGTCGGAACTGCTTTTCTGGGAATAGGTGTAGTAGCTCTTTTGGTTTTCCGCCATCAGACGGCGCAGGTCCATCACCGCCACCGAGAGGGACGGCATCTCTCCCACCTGATAGTGGATGTTGTAGATAAAGCCGGCAAAGACTTCCTCCAAAGAGGACCCGTAACCGATCTCAATCTTGACCAGGCTGCCCAGCATCACCAGATCCTTCACCTTTTTGGCAAAGGAGCGCTTCTCGCTGTCGTAGACATGGGTCAGCGTAAAATCCGCACTTCCGCTGTCGTCCAATGCCAGTTTCACCCGCAGGCTCTCCACCACGGCGCCGCCGTTTCCCGCCACATCCTTTCCGTTTACACGAATCCGCACAGCCGGGACCATAAAATTCTCGTATTTTTGTTCCAGCGCCGCCAGCGTCGTTTTCTGTTCCATCAAATCTGCCATTGCGATCTCCTCCGGTTACAAGGCCGGGAGTTTTACCTTTTGGCCCGGCACGATAGCGAGGGGATTGCGAATGCCATTCTCCTTGGCAATGACCCGCCACAGTTCCGGATCTCCGTACTCCTCCCAGGCGTAATGCCAGAGCTGCTCCCCTTCATGGATCGTCCGAACTTTGGTCCGGTCCGGCGACTCGAAAGGGGCTTTCATCTTGTCCTTGGCCGCATCGTACACCGACTGGAAGGTGAGCTTCACCTTGGCCCGGACCGGCATGCCGCTTGCTAGGAACATGGTATAGCTCTCCTCAATCTTGGTCACAATTCCGTGAAATTGGAGGGTCCCCCAGATGAACCAGACCATCGGGGGCCGGTGCAGCTTGCCGTCGATGGACAGCAGGCGGGCCAGCTCCCTGGTCTTCACCGTTACATCGCTGCCGCCCTCTTTTCCTTTGTTCTGAAGAGTCGGCGGCTCATAGGTGTCGAACACCAGGGTGATGTCCAGCGTAATATTCTCTCCGGAGAGGAATTGGGTGACCGGCCCCTCCAGACCCGGTATCTTTTTTTCCGCATAGTTGACGCCGCGGGAAAGATTGTACTCCGAAGGATTGAACATCACCGGCACATGGCCGCTCTTTCCTTCCACTTCCAGATATGCTTTTTCCAGTCCCATCTGCGTCTCCTTTCCCTATAAAAGTCCTTTTCGCATCTTTTCCAGCCGCAGTTCCCGTTCTAAACGTTTTACTACCTCTCTGGTGATGGCGCCGACATCCGGCCTAGGAATCTCGTTTCCGGCTCCCTGGCTTTCCGAAAGCTGGGTCACCTTAGTTTCCTGAAGGCGGATCTGCTCTTCCAACTTCTCAATCCGCCCCTGCGCTGCCTCCAGATCCTGGGTTCTCCGGGTCTGGCTCTGCAAAAGCTTCAGCTGGGCGGGCTTTAATTCCTCCCATCGCGGCTCTGGCGGCTGTTTTCTGGGAAACGTCACCGAGTCTAAAGCCGCGGGATCCGCCGCCGGATGCTTGGACACCGGATGCTTTTCCCACACGCTCTCATGGAGCAGGGGTGGAGGCGGGGCCGGCCCTGTCAGAGGATCTGGCGGGACCCGGTAGTGGAAAACGGCCGCAGGCTGGCCAGGTGCAAAGGTTTGATCCGGCGGCGCCGGCTGGCCTGCCTCATGGCCGGGCAGCGCTGGGGAACCGACCTTTCGTTGAAAGGAAAAATCCGCGCTCGATGGATCAACAGAACCGGATAGATTTCTTTTCCGCATCACACTTGATGTCAAAGGCATCGGCTGAGCCCGGCCGGACGGCAATGTCTGGGCTATGTTCCGGAGTTCCGGCGGATAAAAGGATGTCTCCATCGGGCGGGTGACCCCCTCCGACGAGGTCTGAAAAAAAGCTTCCAAAGCGTTTCCGGCCTCACGGCCCATCCGTTCCTTCGCCAGCCGGACCAGAGCTTCCCTCGTTTTGACCTGTTCGGGGGATTCCTTTAAAACAATCAACAACTCCCCGTATAGGAAGTCAAGTGATCCCCCCGCCTTTTCATTCTGTCCGCCCGCCCGGCGGGACCGATCGGCCTGTTCCGTCAAAGGGTCAAGTCCAGCCTCCGCAAACAGCGCCGCCCAGGCTTGTTCCTTTCCCCGAAAGATCTCTTTCAGGGCAGTGGGAAGAACATGCCTCCCCGGCGCAGGGCCAATTCGCAGGGGTACGGTCCGGATTGGGCGTATATCCGGAAGCAAAGCCGCCTGGCTTCTCTCCCCGGTAAGCGCCTGCCCAGCAGAAAAATAATGCTCCACTGTCCGGGCAGCCTCGGATCCCAAATTTTCCCGGAAGAGGCGGGTCAGTTCCTCCCGCTCTCTCTGAAATCCGTGTTCTGTCTTTAGATAGGAAAAAAGGGCTCCGTACTCCCCGTAGGACAAGGATTCTTCCGGACCGTTTTCCGCCTGCCCGTGGTTCAGCCTCTCTGTATGACCGGTTTTCTCCGGATGGATACGAAAAACGATTCCATCCTCATCCTGGGATAGTGAAATTCCGGCGCGTCTCAGAATACTAGGAAGAAGCTCTCCGTTTTTTCGGATCAGCGCGGACAGTTCTTCCGGCAGTTTTACTCCCGGCTGGTTCCGAAAATCAGCCGCCGTTCTCACAGTGATTTTTTCCGCTGAGGGCAAGCCCGCAGACGGCTTGGTCAAGCCAGGCTTTTCTTGCTGTTCCAGGCCTTCCGTCTTGATGTGCCGTTCCTTGGGCCTCTCACCTGAATGCAAAATGTCTCTCCGCCCCCTGCCGCGGGCGCTCTCATGGACTCCGCCAGATCTTCCGCCCGGCTCTGTTTCGGCATCTCTTGTGCCGCAGTCAGTGCCGGTATCCGCTTCCCCCGATAACTTCCCCAAAGACATTCCCAGATATGATCTCAGCAGTCTGCCTGCCGCCGCTCCCATCTGCTCTTCCGTCAGACGGACCAGATTTTCCCGCTCCTTCCGGTAAGATTCCTTCTCTCTAAGCGTCAAAAAGACGGACTCATAGGAAAATCCCGCATCTTCTCCCCCATCTTCCGCGGTCAGTCTCCCGACAAATTCCGACAGATCAAAAATTCCGGCCCGTTCCAGCAAGGAAGAAAACGTTTTTGGGTATGCTTTCGTCAGAGCCATCAGCCCGCCGGGCATTTCTGTCTTTCCAAGAGGGCCGGCGTCAGCCGCTAATCCTGTACGGACCGCCGGTTCCACACCACCCGACCGCTCTGCAGATTGTGAAGGATTACCCGCGGCTTTTACCGCCGATCTTTCCCAAATGCCTGGCTTTCTGCCTGATTCGGCGGAATCCTTTCCGAATTCCCAGACGGTTTCCTTGTCTTCTAACCTGGAATCTACGTTTCGGGAACCCTCTTGATTGCCGTCAAGCTTTGTCTCTATCTTTGCTTCTTTAGTTGCCTCAACTTCCTTAGTTGCCTTAGTTGCCTTAGCTTCCTTAATTGCTTTAGCTTTCTCAGCTGCCTTAGCTTCCTTCTCTTTTCCTTCCGGACCGGAAACTGTGTATTCTTTTACACCGGGATGCTTGGTTTCCTCCTCCGGTTTCCCCGGTTCCCGACTGCTGCTCTTCCAGTCGCGGGATGGATCAGGTTGTGAAGAATCCGGTTGGGACAAATCGAGTCGGGAGGAATCCGGTCGGGATAGATCCGGTCGGAATAGATCCGGTCGGGACGAATCGGTCCGGGGTGTTTCCAGATACTTCGTCAGCACCCGAAGGTCGTTCTCACTCAACGCCTCCGCCGCCAGCCGCGCCAATTCTTCCCGCACGGACCGGTAGCTTTCCTTCTCCCTCAGTGTACGAAAAACAGTTTCGTAAAAAGGAAAGGCAAAGTTTTCCCTCTGAAGCAGTTCCAGATTCCCGTCGGAGAAACGCTCCCCGCGGTGCCGCTCTTTTCCTGCGGTTTCATCCGGCTTCTCAGCCTGAAATTCTGGGAGTTCCAAAACTCCGGACGCTTGGAGAAGGGACAAAATCTTTCCCTGGTTTCTCTGAATGATATCCCGAACCGGGGCTTCCGGGGAATTCTTTGGACTCTGTTTTTCGATTGGACCGGAATCCGGTTCGGAGGTCAGGTATTGCCGAAGCAACCTCGCCTCGGAAGAAGTCAGCAGACGTTCCGAGAGATTTATGAACTGGGTTCGGATCCCTGGATCTTTCGCTTGTTTTCGAAGCTGAATCAAAACCTCTTCATAAGGGTTTCCTTGATCAAAGAATGAGTCCTGCGTCTCGGAAACACCATCTGCGCTGCGCACAATTCTTTCCCGGAACCACCAAAATTCCGGCTGTTCCAGGATTCCAGATTTTTGAATCAAGGCCGCCAGACGGCCGGAAGAATGTATTGCCAACTCCCGTATAGGCAGCGGTAAAGCATCCTGGACTGGTTCCTGCCGGTTTCCCTCCTGCCTGTTTTCCACCCTCCCGATTGTTGGTTCTGAATTTCTTTCCGGATCAGAGTCCTTTGTTTCGCCTGCCTTCTTCCGATCGTTTCGGATTGTCTGTTGAAAATACTGTTCCAAAATTTCCACCGCTTCCGGCCCGATCTGTTCTCCGGCCAGGCGGATGAGTTCCTCCGGATTCTGCCCCCGTCCGATGTCTCCTCTGATTCCTCGGATCCTGGCCATTGCTTCCAGCTTGGCCGAGACAGCGGCGGTATCTTCCTGGTAGGTCCGGGACTCTTCCAATCTATGGTACAAGACAGTTGCCTGTCTTTGATTTTCTCTCGCAATCAGCCGGAGAACCGGCTCTATTTCTTTCTCCCGTTCCGAAACCCCTTCGGGTTTCTCAGCAGGCAGTTCCCAATATTTTTTGATCCGATCCGCCGCTTTGGATCCCGCGCTCTCGGCTGCCAAACGAAGAAATTCCTCTCGTTCTTCCCGGAGGTCCTTCCGCCGCAAAAATGTCAAGACTCCCGCGCCTTCCCACAGCAGACGTTCCTGAGCCTGCTTTTCTTCCGCCTGCTCCCGCTCTTTCAAATCCTTCCAAAGAAGGGAAAAACGGTTCTGCTTTAAACCGCCTTGTTTTGAGTTTTTCTCGCCTGACGTTCCTTGGGAGAGACCAGCCCTTGCCTTTTCTTGTCCTTCCATGGTGGTCCGCCCATCTGTCTGAGAGGATCGCTTGTTCCAGGCCAGCAGAGAATCGGAATCCTGGATGGAAGAGGACTGGATCAAAAAGGATGGGGCTTCCCCTGCCCAAACAGAAAAAACCTCTGGAAAGACGCGAGACGAAGCTGTCTTTTCCATCTCCCGCCGGACCGGTTCCTCATATTTTAAAATCAACCGGCGAAACGTTTCCTGATTTGCAGAGCCGAGCACATGATTCTGGATCCACTCTGTTATCTTTTCTTTTTCTTCACCGTCCAACCGGTTCCACCGTCTCAGGATCTCATAAGAAGAAGCTTCTCTTCGCAGGCGGCCCGCCGTTTCACTTTCTGCCCTCAGCCCAATTTTTTCGTGACTGGGAGCTGTTTTTTCCTGTATGCGCTCCTCGCCGCTTTCCGCTTTTTGATCCCGGGGCAAAATTCCGGCATTCAATAATTCCTGAGAGACGAACTTAGATTCTTCCTCTGTCAGCTTTCGGATCCAACTCCCCAAGAAGGCCTCATCGACGGTCAGCCTTCGTTCCCGCCGCAGCCGCTGTTTTTCCGATTCGATAGATGACGGGATTCTTCTGCGCAGGCCGGCCGCCTGCTGCTTTTTCTGATTGGTCTGGGAGGAATTTCCATCGCCTGTTCCCGCTTCTGTCAGCGAATGGGACAGCACCTGCTGCAGCATAGACTGGTTTAAAATGTTTTTCTGACCGGCCAGAACCAGCGTCTGGAATTGGAGGAACAGCTTAAGGAGCAGCTCCGTGTGATAAGAAGCCGGGGGCTGGTTTTCCGCAGCAGGTTCATAGTAAACAAAATTCACCTCTTCCAAGAAACAGGTGTCATGAAAAGCATATTTATCTATGATTTGCTGTGCAAAAAAAGGATTTATCAGAGTCAGTCCCATGCCGCCACCTGCCTCTCAACGATAACGATCAGGATAGTTTCAATCCTACATACTGGATTTCCAGCTTTTCAATCAACACCTCATGTCCCATGGCATCCAGCGGCGACAATTCCCACTTGGTCACCACTCCGTCCTCGATCTCATAGGACCTGAGGATCTTATCATTTCTAGCGTCCATCAGGGAAATCCGGAGCCAGGTTCCCAGATGTAGCCCTGGCCTCATCCGGGCCATCCAGCCTTTTTTTCCGGCCACGCCCCGTTCCAGCACCAGCGTCCCGTTCTTCTTCGCCGGATTGTTCAGAACGTGGGGCCGGTCATTGAGCCCGCCCTCGGCCAGTTCTTCAAACTCCAAACTCAGCTGCAGTCCGGATGCTCTGGCAAAACTGATCACCTCCGGGTTATATCCGGGAACATTTCCCAGTACAACGCGGAACCGATAATTCGACATATATTTTTCCATCTGTCACTCCTAGACGGCGAACACATTCTCCGGTTCATCATTCAGCCTGCTGTTAATCTTAGAGATTTCCTTGCACCACCGGATCCGGTCCAGATGACTCATCTCCATGATCTCATCGTGGCTCCAGTGAAAATAGTAGCCGATGAACGCCGCCTCCTCGTAGATTTTTTCCGCCGGATAAAGTTCTATAGGCCGGCTTCCATAAAATTTATGGGCACCTCGATCTCCTGGTGGCAGTGGGGGCAGACCGCCCGGTAGCTGGGAGATTCCATCGTATTGATCCGCTGGTACAAATCCTGGAGATACGCTAGATCCATCGTAAACAGATTCTCCACCACGCGGGTGTCCACCGCCGGCAGAGACCCCAGCTTGGTGATGACTCTGGCCAGCAAAATGACGGTCAGATAACCGGGATTCTGCTGTACCCTCGGATCCTTTAACGGCAGGATCTCATCCCCTGCGTTGGCTAAACGCATGACTCCTTCTTTGTGCAGGACTCCTTCCCGGTCCAGATAGCCTCTGGGAAGCACAAAATTGTACTCGGTTTGAAATGCCATAAAAATCCTCCTCCTTTATCGCCGCCCCAAACCCCAAGAAGGGGCTGCCATCACTGCGCCTTTTTTGCAGAATGGCATCCCTCTTCCCGAAGTATCTGTTCGCTTACGATTCTCTCGTCATGCCCTCGTGTGCGATCTCCAGAGTCTCCACGGCAACCTCAGAGGAGGTTGCGCTGAAATCCGGCCCTGTATATTTCACCGGCCAGGCATTGATCACACGCCAGGAAGCAACCGCTGCTTCCGTTGCATTCAGCAAAGTGATCGTGATGGTCTTTCTCTCGACCTCCCCGTTCACTCCGGCGATCATCCAGTCGTACAGGGCGCGGGAATCCGCCAGCCCTTTCTTCAGTGTGATATTGCCGTATTTTTTCAGTCCCGGTATCTTCATCGGGGTCTGTACCATGTCCCCTTCCCGGTACTCCATCACATCGATGGATGCGTCAAAACCGGTCACCTCGGAGAAGCCGCCGGCTTCTATGCCGTCAATCTCCACCTTATATCGAAATCTTCCATAGGGATATGAAGCCATTTTTTAACTCTCCTTTCGCCGTTATTCCGCGTCGCTGGTCTTTTGAGAAATTCTAAAGATAACAAACTCTGCCGGTTTCACAGGCGCCACGCCGATGACGCAGACCAGACGTCCGTTATCAATATCATCCTGACTCATGGTTTCATGGCCGATGTTGACAAAGAATGCCTCCTCCGGCGTACTTCCCGCCAGGGAGCCGTCTCTCCACATACCGGTCAGGAACACCTCGATGGTTCTCTTGACACGCACCCACAGAACCTCGTCGTTGGGCTCGAAAACGGCCCAGTTGGTGTTGGCTTTAATGGATTCCTCAATGTAGATGAACAGGCGGCGGACATTGACATATTTCCAGCTGGGATTGCTGGTGGCCGTCCGTGCGCCCCAGACGCGGATTCCCTGTCCGGGGAATGAGCGGATCAGGTTTACACCTTTCGGGTTCAGAATATCCTGCTCGCCCTTGTTGAACTGGCAGTCCAGCCCGACGCAGGCGCGGACCACTTCATTGGCAGGAGCCTTGTGCACGCCGCGGGTGTTGTCGCTGCGGGCATAGATTCCCATGATAGAGCCCGACGGGGGGATCGCCGCGTTTTTCTTGTCCAGCGGATCAAAGACCATCAGCCAGGGGTGATAGAGAGCTGCATAGTTGGAATCAAAGATATCCCGGTGCGCCATGATGTCGTCGATCTTCTTGGCATCCCTCGGCATATCCAGTACCGCAAAACGGCTGCCCAGGTTCTCACAGTGAGCCACCAGCATCAACTGCACGTTGGGGTCGGTGACGCCGGGAACCGCCATGATCGACACACTATCGTTGTCCAGGAAAGACTGAATGCCCGTACGCCGTCCTGCGCCGTTGTCCGTGCCGATAAAGTCGGCGGCGGTCAGAGTTCCCACGCTGCCGTTGGAACCGCCGGTCAGGGTTACGGAGACAACCGCCTGTTCCTCATTGCCTCCGGCCAGCGCCAGGAAAGGCGCGGAAGCCTCGTCGGGTTTTTGGCAGGCAACGGAAATCAGATCGGACTTCGCCGTCTTCTTTTCCACATAGTTGGGCGCGGTGATGTTGAAAGAAACATTCTCATAGAACTCTGCCAGATCGTCGGCCTTGACTTCCAGGCTGAACTCGCATGTGGTGATCACCTTGACCGGCAGAAGGTTTTTGTCCACAACACTGTCGTCGAACTCTTCCTCGAATTCGATAATGTTGTCCTGGCTCTTGATCACGCGGTTGTAAAGGACCGTGGTCTTATCCGTGTACATCACCACATCGCCGGGCTGGAAACCGTTGGAATTCTTTACATGGTATTTCTTTCCGGAAGAAGTCTCCAAGATATCCAAAATCTGAGTTTTTGCTTTGGACGAAGGGGTGATCACAACATTGATGTTATTGCCCCACATACCAGGGTTCTTTGCCGAAATGGTAAGCAGGGGCTCTTCGGCAGGGACCAAACCGGATGCGCATTTGGCATCGCCCGGAACCACACGCGAAATAAAAGCGCGGGATCCTCCGTTGACGAAGAAATGCTCCACGGCATAAGCCAGGAAACGGTAATCTCCGAATTCATTCTCGGAGAGGTACCCCCCGTACTTTCTCTTAAAGTCTGCAAAGTTGGTGACCAGCTGAGGGACGCCCTCCGCGGCCCCCTTTTCGGCCAGGCCGATAAAGCCTGCCGTGCTGGTGCCCACGCCTTCCATGGGCTTGCCGCCGGATTCAAATTCTTCCACATAGACGCCTGGTGATAAATATTCCGCCATATTGTTCCCGCCTCCTGCTCTCCTTGGATGGAAACGGGATACCTCCTTTCTAAAGAAATTTTATATGGTATCTTTTGACAATATTTTACTGGCCCTCACTTAACAAAAGCTAAACAAACCATGAAAAAGAGGGAATCCGTAAAATTTTTTATTGCCCGAATGCTTAGCTCCCATATTTTGAGCGCTTACGCGCCAAGCATGAAATATTCAAATATTCTCCGGATGACTTCGCCGTTCACACGGTAAAAATCGACGTTTGATCCGGTTGTTCCTTCCGCTCATCCGTCTCCTCCTGCCCTTCGGATCTGCTTTCCGGGACGGAAGGATTTTTTTCCGGTCCCGGTTGTTCCTCCGGCGGCTGGTCCGGATTTTGTTCCCCCGAAAGGAAAGCGGCCGCCATGCCCAAGAGAAGCTCCCAGGGAAAGCGGGGGGCTTTTTCCTGTTCCGTCTCCAGGTTCGTCTCCAGCATTTTTAAGAGACGCTGCTTTTGTTCCTCTTTCTTCCTCTGATCCTCCCGAAGCATTCCGGCCAGACGGCGGTTTTGCCCGATCCGGACCGGATCCTCACTCTTTCGGGCCTCGTCCTCTAAAACCTGAATCTGCTCGGCCTCTTCTTTTTCTTCTAGATAAGGAAGAAGGCCGGAGACGGTTTCATTTCCCTTTTTTTCCATCAGCGCTGTAATTTCCGAAAGCAGACGTTTTTTATTCTTGGACGAGTCCAGCTCGAAAAGCGCTGCGCTTTTTCCCGGATTATGGCTGTTGGTCAAAACCCGTTTTCCCTCCACTTTCTCCGGGCGGGCTCCCTCCCGTTTCAAATTCTTTTCTTCGCGCCGGGCCCGCGCCTCCTTGTCCTGGGAGACCAAGAGAACCACCTTTTCCTTTTTTTCTCCGGAAAATCCGGCGCTGAGAAAACCGGTTTCACTTTCCGCCCGCAGGCGCTCCAGAGGCGCTTTTTCCTCCTCCTTTTCCGAGGGTTCGTACCCTTTCAAAATGTTTTCCCGGTCTTCTTCCCGTTTTCGCAGCCGGTAATCTTTCTCCGTTGCTCTTTTTTCTTTATACTCCAAATCTCCTGTCCGCCCTCCCCTAAAAGCCGCCGTACTCGCCAAAATCACCGGCGGACAGTTTCTTTCCGCTCTTTTCCAGTTCCCGCTTTACAGCCAAAAGCAAATGCCGCATCCCCACTGCGTTCTCTCCGTCTCCCACGGCCAAAAATGCTCCGTTTCTCACACTATTTTTAATCTGGCTGCCGGAAAGCTCAAAATGAGCCGACAGAAAATCAAAATCCACGTCATTTTCCAGACGCATTCTTCGGGGAATCGAAATCTCCCACAGCCGCCTGCGGTTTTCCGGATCCGGGAAGGGGAACTCAATCAGGAAGGTCATCCTCCGTTTAAATGCCTCGTCGACATTTTGCAGGTAATTAGTAGCCAAGATGACGGTTCCGGTGTATTCCTCCATCTTTTGCAGGAGAAAGGCAGCTTCCATATTGCTATATTTATCATTGGAGTCCCGGACTTCCGTCCTCTTGGAAAAAAGCACGTCCGCCTCGTCAAAAAACAGGACCGCCTGGCTCTTCCTTCCCTCCTCAAAAATAACATTTAGATTTTTCTCTGTCTCCCCGATGTATTTGCTGACCACCGCCGCCAGATCGATCCGGAACAATTCCAGCCCCAATTCGCGGGCCAGGACCTGGGCCGCCATGGTCTTTCCAGTTCCGGGGGAGCCGGAAAACACCAGGGAAGTACCGGTGCCATAGGCAATTTTCTCCGAAAGCCCCCAAGTCTCGTATACCGCATACTTGTTTTTTGCCTGGGCGCAGGCATCTTTCAGCATACGTACCACAGGACCTGGCAGCACCAGATCCTCCCAGCCAAATTTTAGAGGGACCCGCCGCAGGCTTCCGCCGGATTGTCCGGAAAGATTTTCCCGGCAGAATGCTTTTACCTCTTCCGTGCCGATCCCTCCGTCTCCAGCGCGTCCCCAGGCCCCGGCCAGCATTTCCTCCACCTGCCCCGGAGGCAAAAGAAACAGCCCTGCCAATTCTTCCGCACGGAGCGGGTCCCGCCAAGAGTATCCGGAAGCCAAAAAACGCCAAAGTTCCGCCGCCTCCGCAAGGTCCGGCAGCGAAAGTTCTATCTTCCACACATGCTGTCCGAAAAATTGGACTTGTTCCGCTTCTTCGGAAAGAACGATCAAAGCTTCCCCCTCCCAAGAGGCCTGTTCCAAGAAAGAACCCCACTCTTCTTCCCTGCCGTCCGAGGGGTTCCAGTGTTCCACGGCCAGGAACGCCTGATTCACTTTGCATTCCCAAATCAGTTCCATCCAGGATCCCCTCAAAGCGGAGGGATCCAGCCGCCTTCGGTCCGCGCAGAAAACCGGCCGGCCACTTTCCTGCGCCAGCCGGACAAGCTGTGTCTTTTTTCCCACACCCTCCGGCCCGCCGATCAGAAAAACCCACTGTCCTGGAAGCTTGCCGGCGTGTGCTTTTTGAAATCCTAAATGCCAGGATTCATATTCTCTTCTTCCCAAGGAGGTCAGGCTGCATTTTTCTGGAAACAGGAGGGAAGTCCAGGCAGAAAGCTTTCGATTCTCCCATTTTCCTAAGGCAAATTCCACCACCCGTTCTCTCAATTTCAGCGGCTGCTCCAGCTGGGTCTCCCTCCCCCCGGCCCTGCCCGGTTCCAAAAACCAGCGGTGCAGCACTCCGTGAGAGGAAAAATGTCCGGCGTCCGCGCCCGGACCGTACAGCTTCATCAAAAATCCTGCGGTCGGAAGCGCCCCCTCCCTCTGCAAGGATCGGATCACCGGCCCGCAGTCTGGTTCCAGCTCTGCTGCCAGACAGACGGCCACGCACATCCGTTCCAGATCATCGGCCTGAAACAAAGCAAATAAATACTCCAGAGGTTCCCATTGTCCATCGGAAAGCGCCTGCCTCCCTCTCTCAGCCCAAGTCAGGAAACATTCGCTGGAAGTTTTCTCATCTGAAATCTCCGTGGTAAAGCGAAGGACAACCGGAGGATTCCTGCGTTTTCCGTACTCTTCCAATGCCCTCCAAACCGCATTCATCATATCCTGTCTATAGGGATCTGTCATAGGTCAGCTCCTGTCCCATTTCCTCCAGCCAAAGGCTGTTATACTTTTCAAACTGTTTTTTTGCATTCCTCCGATCACCGGAAGCCTCCAGACTGTCGATTAAAAGACCGGCCAGTTCGTTGGAAAAAGCATCTGTCTCCAATGCGCGGCCCGCCGAATCCGCGGCCAGACGGTACTGGCCTTGATCGAAATAATGCCTGGCCAGACGCTGCATCGCTTTCAAATACCGCTGCTCCAACCGTTCCCGTTCGGTAACCGCCCACAGATAATCTTCCCCGCTCAGGTAGCCCGACCCGTATAGCTCCGGGAGAGTCTCCGGCCCTGCCTCCGCAGCCAAATCCCAATCTCCGCTTAGAAAGGCTCCGGCCACCTCCAAAAAGCGGGCGTAGTCGGACCGGATTGCCTTCATCTCCAAACGGTATCTCTTATTCTGGACCACAAAAGCATGGCCGCACCCTGCATTGGTCAAGGTCTTCCTCAGATAGGACACAGTGGTGTCTAAAAGCGCCGATGATTTTTGGGCATCCCCTTCGGGCCATAAGTACTCCATCAGCACATCTTTCTCCATCTCTTTCCCCTGGGCTGCAAACAGGCAGGCAAACAGCTCCCTTGTCTTTTTGGTTCTCCAGGAGAGCGGCTTTCCATCCTCTGTCCACACGCGGAAACTGCCGAAACAAAACACATCCAGATGAGGAAGCGCCTGCCCCTGCTGTTCCTCCGGTTCCGCCAGGAGAGCGTAGAATTTTTTCTGATCTTTCTCCGACAGCTTTGGCCAGGACACCTCCTGACGGTTCCGATACTCCTCCAGACGCCGCGCTTCCTTTCTGGCGCAGGAGTCCGAAATTTCACCTTTTTGACAGGATAGGAGAAGCTGGTACAAACGCATCCACTGAGCAAACAGGCTGCCTTTGGCAAAAGAAAGAACCTCAGCCAGCTCCGCTTTTCGCTCAGAGAGCCTTCCCGCCCGATATTCTTGGGTCAGATACCGATAAAACCCAAAGTCCATAAACACCTGGGAATATACCTGATATCCGCGGGCTTCCTGTAAAAAATTTTCATCATAGAGAGCAGCCGCCTGAGACCGGCACAGCCACTCCACGCAGTCAATGATTTCCGACTGGCCGTGGAGAACCTTGACCGCCCCTTTGCGGATGTTGTCCCGGAAAGAAAACAGCATATCCCAGTCATCCATCTGAACACAGTATTCCAGCAGGATTTTCATCAGCTGTCCACAATATTTTGTTGTTTTTCCTTTGATTTTCCCCATGGATTCCATGAGAAAATCCGTGCGTGCGCTCAACGTTTCCAATTGGTCCAGCGCCGGCAGCAATTCCAGCAGATACTTGGAATAAATCTCGTATTTTTCATCCCGCAGCGCCGTCTTTGCCGCCTGCATCAGATAACCGGCAGCTTTCTCCTCCTGCCCCTGGCAGGCATAAAAAGCGCTGATCTCATGGAGGCATGCCCAGGACATCCGGCCGCCCTCAATTTCCAAAAAGTGAACCCACTGGGAAAGTAAAGCCGTCCGGCCGTTTTGAATCAGCTCCCCGGCATAGAGCTCCACGCCCAGCCCAACGGTCTCACTGTCACCGCACCGCAGGGCATACTTGATCCCCGGCTCAAAGTCCTGCTTTCTCATATAATAGAGAGACGCCTTTTTTAAAATTTCTCGTTTCCGTTCTTCCTTAATCTGACTGTTCAGGAAATCCTTGAAGATCGAATGATAGCGGTACCAGGATTTCTGCCCGTCAAGCCGGATGACAAATAAATTCTCCTGCACCAGATAGTCCAGGTTATTCTTCGCGTTGGTTTTTCCGGTGACAAAATCACAGACCCACGGATTCAAAGGATCCAGAACTGATGTGTCCACCAAAAACTGCTGCAGGTCAAAGGAAAGCTTACGAAACACTTCATAGGCAATATAATCATAAATACGGGAGCCCCGCAGCACGCTGTGGGCGTCCGCAGCATGCACTTGTCCCTGAAGCCCCAGCCCGGCAAACATCAGTCCCACCGGCCATCCTTCCGTATATTCATAGATCCGCTGCAGTGCGTCCGGCTCCATTTGCTCCCCGGTCACCTTTTCCAACAAGAGGGCCGCTTCTTCCTGGGTAAACTGAAGCTGCGCCTGTCCAAACAGCACGGCGCTGCCTTGAGCCAAAAAAGTGGCAAGAAAAGAGGGAAACGCCCCTTTGGTTGCAAAGAAAAAATGAATCTCCGGCGAAGTTTTCCGGATCAGGACTGACAGGATTTGACTGATTGCCTCCTCTTGAATTACCTGAAAATCGTCAAATGCAATCAAAAGCGGTCCGGAAACCAAATCAGAAAGCGTCTCGGCAAATGTACCGGCAGCAGCCTCTACTGTCTGTTCCCGCATCGGAGGTGATAAGGGAAAGGAAAAATCAGGAATCACCCGCTTTACCGAGCTTTCCAGGATATGTAAAAACAAAATGGGTTCATTGTCGGACGCTTCCAGCTGATACCAGGCGCAGCGTTTTTCCTGCTGATGCGCCACGTCCGCCATAAACATGGTCTTCCCAAAGCCTGCGCCCGCATAAAACACAGTTACCTTTTTCTCCCGGTATTCGGCGTGCAGACGTTTTCGTTCCACATAAGAAGGGATCTGCGCCGGTATCTGTATTTTAGAATCAATGTTTCTGTTTTCTCTGATCACGTTTGCCGCCTCTTTTTCATGCGCTTTTTCTTTGGGAAATAAAAAGGGATTCTCTGCCGCTTTTCATAGAGATTGTCCCTGTATTTTTTGTCCATTCCACTTACTTTTTTAAAGATTGATTCTATTCTATAAAAAAGATACAGAAGAATCTATCCCCCAAGCAAAATCGGGAAAAAATATGCAAAATCAGAAATTATTTATATTGACGGAACAAATTGGGGCTGTTAAGCTTGATGCAGACTCAGCAAACGTCGAGATTTGACAAAAGAGGAGCTTATATGTATCGTTCAATCGTTCGTTATCTAAAAATCCTGATTCCAGTCGCAGCGGCGGCCCTTCTCTGCGGACTATTTGTTCCTGTGCTTCTTACCTACACACATCCCTTGAAAAATGATATTTACGATCTTTCCGTCTCTTCGGTTAAAGAAGGCACGGAGCAAGTGGAATCCAAGGAGGATGCCAATGGATGGACCGCCTTTTTGATGGAAGGAGAAGAAAAAACCTCTTTGTTCTACGATGGAATCGAAGGCTTTACCGGTATAGAACGGCCGGGCCAAACCTTCTACTATTCCCGCGTCATGGACCAGGAGGTCGACGATCCCACCCTGCGTATCGGTGTGGTGAACCGCAATGTCAGTGTTTTTCTGGACGGCCAGCTGCTCTACACAGACTGCCCCGATGAGGACAACCGGATTGGCTATCTGACTCTCCCGATGAAGGAATGGGATGAAGAGTCCCCGCTCGTGGTCGCCCTTCCTTCCCATTATCTGGGAAAAACTCTGACCATCGCCCAGAGTACCGGGCCCAGCGAAAAACAGAATATGGACATGACCGCCTACCCCTGTTCGGTTGTTTTATACTGCGGATATGCCTCGGAGAGCGCCCTGATCGCTGATGCGGCGTCGAATTCCCTGCCCGCCATGGCGTTCTTTCTGTTCGGCTTTTTTTCGCTGCTTTTGATGGTTTTTCAGACGTTTTCCGGCAAATTGGATTGGGGCATGTTTTTTCTCTCCGCTTTCTTTTTCCTGCTGATGGTGAGTCAAGTGGCCGATGCGCCTTATTACCATAAATATTTTCCCTGGAGCCGGGAAGGGACCGGAATCGATTTAAATAATCTTGGATATCTTTTATCCAGCACCTCTATCCTCCTGTTTCTCTGCACCCGTATGGACCGGCCATTTCGGCTTCCCCTTGGACTCAGCCTGCTTGTCCAAGTTATTGCCGTCCTGGCTCACGTATGGTACCAATACCGGCATCCCGAACTGCCAGGTTTTCTGAAATACCACCTGTTGTTCTTTTCCAATTTTTATACTCTGCTCCTGTTTCTCGCCGTCACTGTGCTGGCCTTCCTCAACTGGAAAAGAAAAAATCGTTTCTATTCTGTATTTTGTATTACGGCCGGGATCACCGCGGGAGGTTTTGCCGCGTTCCTGGCCGCCGGCGCGCTGCTTGGCTCGGACTACCCCGGCGGTCTGTTTTCCCGCCTTTCCCAGGTTGATTATTCCAACACCGTCCTGCCCTTACGGGGATTTCGTATTCTGTTTTTGATCTGCGCCTTTGTCTCAGTGCTATTTGAATTTATTTGGTATCAAAAACAGACCAGCGCAGAGCGGACCGCCATCCTCTTAAAAGAAAAAATGGCGCAGGACAGCAGCATTTATATCAAGCAGCAGGTCAAGCAGACTGCCATTTTGCGCCACGATATCAACCGGCATCTGCTGGCGCTCCAGGAGCTTCTGGCCGATGGGCAAAGCAAGCGTGCCTCTGATTACGCAGCCGCCGTATCGGAACAGCTTGCCACACTTCAACCTATCTTAAGCACCGGCAACTATATGATCGATATTCTGTTTAACAGCCGGCTGCTCTCCGCCGCCGACGCCGGAATAAAAGTGAGCATCGAGAGGGCGGAAGCTCCGGCCTCACTACCCCTTGGTGACACGGATTTGACTTCGCTCTTGCTGAACGCCCTGGACAATGCCATCCAGGCTGCTGCCGAATCCGGTGAGAAACCTTCGTATCTGCGTCTGGATCTGCACATTAAAGGGAGGTTTTTCTATCTGTCGCTGGAAAATTCCACGTCAAATGAGCCTTCTGCCGGAAAAATCGACAAAAAAAGAACCGTGGAACTCCACGGCTACGGTATTCTGATTATGAAAAACATTGTAGAAAAATACGGCGGGATCCTTGAGACAAAAGAACTTCCGGGAAAATTCCGGACAGCCTTTGCCATCCCTCTCGAAAGTCCAAGCGGTCAGTCCGAGACATAAAAAAATAATCGTTCTCTCGTTTCGTTGTATTTGGATTTGCTGACCGGAACCCGAAGCCCTCCCTGGAGGGTCAGTTCATAACGCTGAATGGATTCCACCCGGTCCAGATTCACCAGAAAACTTTGATGGCAGCGGCAGAATGTCTCCGCAGGCAATTCTTCTTCCAGCTCGCGGATGGAGGAGAGGGATTCCCATTTGTGTCCCTCTTCTATCAAAATGGTGTTCCTGCCGCAGATTTCTATGTAGGCCAGACGGTCCATACGGATTTTCCGCATACAGCCATCCTTCATCTTGACCATAAGAATTTTCTTTTGCTGCAATTTTTCTATGCAGTATCCCAATGCTTCCCGGAGTTTTTTTTCCTCCACCGGTTTTGCCAGATAGCGGACGGCTTCCACTTCGTAGCCGAGCAGCGCCATCTCCCGGTTCGTGGAGACAAAGATCACGAGGGAAGAAGTGCCCAGGCTGCGCAGCCTTGACGCCATAGAAATTCCATCGATCTCGTCCATCATCACATCCAGGACCAGAATCTGATACCGGTCTGGTTTCTCGTGCAGCAGACGAAACAGTTCCTGGCTGCTGGCGTAGGAATCCAGGTGGACCGGGCGTTTCTCTTTTTCCAATATTTGCTTCACCATGGCGGAAAGCTTCTCTAAATCTTTCCGGTCGTCGTCACAGACGGCGATCCAAACAGGCAAATCCGACATCCGCCATTCCTCCGTTCTTCCCAATCGATATCCCACCGCAATTCTCTCTTATCACATCAGTTCTTCCGCGATGGCCTTCAGCTTCCGCAGACGGTGATTCACCCCGGATTTACCCACCGGGGGATCCAGCAGGCCTCCCAGCTCTTTTAACGGCATGTCCGGATTTTCCAGACGGACATAAGCCATCTCCCGCAGACCGTCGGGCAGGCTGTCCAGCCCGCGCTTTTCCTCAATCAACCGGATGTCCCTAACCTGTTCCACGGCAGCTGAGACCGTCTTGTTTAGGTTCGCCGTCTCACAGTTCACTTTCCGGTTCACCGAGCCGCTGATCCCCCGGAGAATCCGGATATTCTCCAGCTCCATCAAGCTGAGATGTGCCTCCATGATATTCAACAGGTCGGCGATTCCGTCGCTCTCCTTCACATAGACCACATGATACTTTTTCCGCAGCACAATCTTCGCGTCCACTTCAAAGGAAACCATGACTTTCCGGATCTGTTCAGCCTTTTCTTCATTTCCGCAGACGATCTCAAAATGATAGGATTTCTGTGGATTGCTGATGGAGCCCGAACTTAAAAAAGCCCCTCTCAAAAAAGCGCGGCGGCAGCAGGCGCTCTGAATCACCCGGTTGTCCACCGGCAGCTCCAGATCCCGGAGAACCCCGTTCTCCTGCAAAAACTTGGTAGCCTGCAAAACCCGCGAGACCTCCTCATGGCGGCGCAGAGCCAGTGTGTACACATGGCTCTTTTTCCAATCGCCGCTTCCCATGACAGAGACGTCCGGCTTGATTTGGAATCCTTTTTGCAGGAGAACCGCGGCCTTTCTCGCCACCATGGGGCTCTCGCTTTGAATCACCAGGAAAAGCCTTCCGTCCAAACGGACAGAAATTCTCCCCAAAGCGCTGATGATCGCCGCCAGCTCCGCGATCTGACAATGGCGCGCGCTGCTCTTATGTTTTTCCAACTCTTCTTTTGCCCGCAAGGAAAAAGACATATCAAAACTCCCCCAGACATCTGACTTCCATCTCCAGCGTCACGCCGGAATTCTCTTTGACCCGGCGGACCACCTCCTGACAGAGAGCCAGAATATCCGCAGCGGTTGCACCGCCCCGGTTGATCACGAAACCGCAGTGTTTTTCCGATACCTGAGCGCCGCCCACGGAAAAGCCGAGGAGACCGGCCTCCTCGATCAGCTTGCCAGCAAAATAGCCGGCCGGCCGTTTAAAGGTACTCCCGGCGCTGGGATACTCCAACGGCTGTTTTTCCCGTCTTCTCGCCGCCAGCTCCGCCATTTTCTCTTTGATTTTCTCCACATCGCCTTCTGCCAGCTGGAACTCAGCGGCAGTTACGGCGTACCCTTCTTTCATCACCGCGCTGGTCCGATAGCCCAGCTGCATCTGCTCCGCCGTCAGCCAGAAAAGCTCTCCCCCCCTTGTCACAACCTGAACCGCCGTCAGCACATCTTTCATCTCGCCGCCGTAGGCTCCGGCATTCATCGTCACCGCTCCGCCAAGACTACCCGGAATGCCAGCGGCAAATTCCAATCCGGTCAGGCCGGCCGCACAGGCATTTTTCGCCAGAAGGGCCAGAGAAATTCCCGCCTCCGCGTAAATCCGGTCGTGTTCAATTTCACAGGCGGCAAGGCCTGCACCCACATGGAGGATCACCCCGGCGTATCCCCTGTCGCCAATCAGCAGATTGCTCCCCTTCCCTATGATGTAATAAGGGATGCTCCCTTCCCGGCAGCAGCGAATCAAGGCCGCCAGCTCCTCCGCATTCTGCGGTTCTGCAAAACATTCGGCAGGCCCGCCCACCTGAAACGTCGTGTGCCGGCTCATTGGCTCCTGCCTGAGAAAAACGGCTCCCGGAGCCGCCTGTCTCAACTGTTCCAACCAGTCTGTCATGATATTCTCCTATCGATTCCGCAGCATGTTGTTCTGTACCCGCTTGTACAGCTCCGCCACGGCGTCATATCCCATCTTTTTCTGGCGGTAATTCACCGCGGCCGACTCAACGATCACGGCTACATTCCGTCCAGGGCGCACCGGGATGGAATAGCATATGATTTTATTTCCCAGATATTCCACGTATTCTTCATTGGTTCCCAGGCGGTCGTAGGTCTTCGCCCGGTCCCACTCCTCCAGGCGGATCACCATGTCCACATCCTGCTCGTCCTTCACGCTCTCCACGCCGAACAGGGTCTTCACATCAATGATCCCAATCCCCCGGAGCTCAATAAAATGGCGGGTCACCTCCGGAGCCGAACCGATCAGCCGCTCCTCATTGAACCGGCGGAGCTCCACCGCGTCGTCGGCAACCAGCCGGTGACCTCGCTTGATCAGCTCCAGCGCTGCCTCGCTTTTTCCGATCCCGCTCTCGCCGATGATCAAAACGCCCTCCCCGAATACATCGATCAGAACGCCGTGCATCACCATAGTAGGGGCGGTTTTTTCCTGGACATAGTGCAGGATCCGCGCATACAGATCAGCTGTTACCCGCTTGCTGGTAAGAATCGGGATCTCCGCTTTTCTCGCCGCGTCCAGAATAATATCGTCCGGTATATGACCGCGGCAGAAAACCATGCAGGGGATTGCAAAGCCGAACATCTTCCGGAAAATTTCAGCCTTCCGCTCCGGGGTAATGGTCTCCAGATATGCCATCTCCACATTTCCAATCAACTGTACCCGGCAGTAATCAAAATGTTCAAAAAAGCCGGCAATCTGCAAAGCCGGCCGGTTGATGATCCCTTCTGCCTTCAACATCTGGCTGTCCAAATCGATCTCCGGTGTCAAGTTCACCAAATTCATTGCCCGCGCCAACTGTCCGACACTGATTTGATCCATCGCGCTTCCTCCTGCGATATTATAATTTGTGGAATTGCCTCCGGCAAATCTTTGATTCCGCTGCCGGGCTCTGATCCGTTTCGTGAATAGTATAGCACAAAATTTCCGCTACTTCAACGGAACTTCCCCATCATGGAAGAACGCGTACACCATCTCTGCCACGCCCCGGTTCATCTCTGGCAGGGCCGCGATATCGTCGACGCTGGCCGCTTTCATAGCATCAATGGTTTTGAATTCCCTCATCAAAGCTTTCCGCCGGACCGGTCCAACCCCGTCGATATCATCCAGAATGGAATGAATCTGAGCCTTGCCGCGGCGGGCCCGGTGGAACGTAATCGCAAACCGGTGGGCTTCGTCCTGAATCCGCGTGATCAGCTGGAACGCCTCCGAATGATGGTCCAAAGGCAGCTCCTTATTTTCAAAGTAGAGTCCTCTCGTCCGGTGATTCTCATCCTTTACCATTCCGCAGACCGGAATGGATAGCCCCAGGCCTCGCAGCACCCGCTCCGCCACATTGACCTGGCCGCGGCCGCCGTCCATCAAAAGCAGATCCGGGAACTGGCTGAAACTGCCGTAGTCCTCCTCCATCCCCTTTTCCCGAAGCATCTTCACCTCTTCCAGCCCGTGAGAAAAACGCCGGGTCAGTACCTCCTCCATCGAGGCGTAGTCGTTGGCCCCCTTAACCCACTGAATCTTAAATTTCCGGTAATCGTTCCGCTTCGGACGGCCGTTTTCATAGACTACCATGGATCCGACCGACTCGAATCCACTGATATTGGAAATGTCAAAGGCCTCCATCCGGTGAAGTCCTTCCCTGCCCAGCAGTGTCTCCAACTGATGGACCGCGCCCATGGTGCGAGCCTCTTCCCGCTTTACCTTCTCCCGGTCCTGGGTCAGGATCAGCTTCGCATTTTTCTCCGCCAACTCCACCAACTGGTGTTTTTCCCCTCGCTTGGGGACGACCAGCGAAATCTTATGTCCGCTTTTGGCGCTGAGCCACCGCTCGATCAGCCCGCCGTCGGGCAGCTCCTCCGGCACAAAGATTTCCCGCGGAAAGAAAGGCGTTCCGGAGTAAAACTGTTTGACAAAGTCAGATACCACCTGGCTTTTCTCATCCCCTTCCGCCACTTTGACGTGAAAATGCTCGCGGCCGATCAGACGGCCTTCCCGGATAAAGAACACCTGGACGATCGCGTCCTCACCTTCCATGGCAAGAGCCACGATATCCCGATTCTCCTGGCCGCTGTCGGTCACTTTCTGCTGCTGCTCGGTCCGCTGGACGCTGAATAAGAGTTCCCGGTACATCATTGCGTTTTCAAAATCCAAGGCATCCGACGCCTCCTGCATCTTGGCTCTCAGATGCTTTTGTACCGGCCCATAATTTCCCTTCAGAAACTCCTGGGCCTTGTCAATGGCCTCCCGGTATTCTTCTTCACTGATATAGCCCTGGCACGGAGCATCGCATTGATGGATATGGTAATTCAGGCACGGCCGTTCTTTCCCGGTATCGGCAGGGAGATTTCTCCGGCACGTGCGGATCTTATAGAGCTTTTGTACCAGGCGGATGCTGTCCTTGACCGCGCCGACATCGGTATACGGGCCGTAATATTTGGATTTGTCCTTTTTCATGGTCCGGGCGATCAGGATTCTGGGATATGCCTCCTCCACAGTGACCCGGATAAAGGGATATCCCTTGTCGTCGGTCAGCATGGTATTATATTTGGGATGATGCTCTTTGATCAGATTACATTCCAGCACAAGGGCCTCGGTCTCGGAATCCGTGACGATAAATTCAAACCAGGCGATCTGGCTGACCATGCGCAAAATTTTCGGCGATTTGTTCCCGCCGTTCTGGAAATACTGCCGGACCCGGTTTTTCAGATTCACCGCCTTGCCCACATAGATGATGTGGTCGCCTTTGTCGTGCATCAGATAGACGCCCGGTTTATCCGGCAGCTTTTTCAGCTCCTCTTTCAGATCAAACATAGGATCCTCTCCTCCTAGTCGGCTCAGCTTGGTACCAATGGCAGGGACTGCCCGTAAACCACCTTGCTGCGTCTCATCGTAAAATCAGCCTCCGGTAAGGAATCCCTATCGAAGGCTGGTGGTGTTTCACTGTGATTAATTCCGTTTTCCGCCGGGGCGTTTCATTCTCGCCTGGCGGGGCTTGGGAGCGTTGGCTTTCCGGCCGCTCCGGGCTCTCCGGCGAAGAACCTCGCGCTTTACGATCCGCTTTACCTCCGCGGAAGTGTAGAGCGGCTCCGTCAGCGATACCTTCGGGGAAATCTGCAAAGGCGCCTTGGGATCTTCCTTTCTCAGAGAGACATGGTTATCTCCTTTTTCTTCCAAGGACTCTCCCTTTACCTCCCGCAGAATCTTCATAAACTCCTTGCCGGTGATCGTCTCTTTTTCGATCAGGAAGGCCGCGATCTTTTCCAAAGCCTCTTTGTTTTCATTGATAATGACCTTTGCTTTTTCGTAGGCTTCTTTCAACATCACCTTGACGACTCCGTCCACCTGAGCTGCGGTGTTATCCCCGCAGTTGAGAACCGAGCGTCCGTCCAGGTACTGACCTTCAATGGTTTCCAGTCCCATCAGGCCGAATTCCTCGCTCATGCCGAAACGAGTCACCATGGCGCGGGCCACTTTGGTCGCTTTTTCAATATCGTTGGACGCGCCGGTGGAAACCGATTCAAAGAAAATTTCTTCGGTTGCGCGGCCGGCCAAAAGCGTGATCAATTCGGCTTCCAGCTCCACCTTGGTCATCAGGAACTTTTCTTCCTCCGGAGTCTGCATGACATAGCCGAGGGAACCCATGGTACGGGGCACAATGGTAATCTTCTGCACCGGCTCCGTGTTCTTCTGGAGGGCAGCCGCCAGGGCATGGCCGACCTCGTGGTAGGCCACCATCTTTTTCTCCTGGGCATTCATGATCCGGTCCTTCTTCTCCTTACCGGCGATCACAACCTCCACCGACTCGAAGAGATCTGCCTGGCTGACAGCCCGGCGTCCCTGTTTGACGGCCAGGATCGCCGCCTCGTTGATCATATTGGCAAGGTCCGAACCTACGGCACCGGAAGTCGCCATGGCAATGGACTCCAGATCCACCGTATCGTCCATCAGCACATTTTTCGAGTGAACTTTTAAAACGGCCAGACGGCCCTTTAAATCCGGTTTATCCACGATGATCCGGCGGTCCAGACGGCCCGGACGGAGCAGCGCGGGGTCCAGCACCTCCGGCCGGTTGGTGGCAGCCAGAATAAAGACGCCCTTGGACGAATCAAAACCGTCCATCTCAGCTAACAGCTGGTTCAGCGTCTGCTCCCGCTCGTCGTTTCCGCCGAAACGGGTGTCACGGCTCTTTCCGATGGCGTCGATCTCATCGATGAATATAATGCACGGCGCTTGCTGCTGGGCCTGCTTAAAGAGGTCGCGGACACGGGACGCGCCGACGCCGACAAACATTTCCACAAAATCAGAGCCTGCCAGGGAGAAGAACGGAACGCGCGCTTCCCCGGCCACGGCCTTCGCCAGCAGCGTTTTACCGGTTCCGGGCGGGCCCACTAAGAGAGCGCCCTTCGGAAGCTTCGCACCAATGGCCGTGTACTTTCCGGGATTATGCAGGAAATCCACAATCTCCACCAGGGATTCTTCGGCTTCGTCCTGTCCGGCAACGTCTTTGAAGGTGACGCCGGTTTCCCGCTGCATATAGACCTTGGCGTTGCTCTTGCCGACGCCCATGATCCCACCGCCGCCGCCTTTACGCATCATCACGTTGAAGATAATGAGAATCAGGAACACCGGGATGATATAGATCAGAATCTCCATCAGCCAGGAAGTCCGCTCCAAGATGGTTCCTTTGTAGTTCTCGATTCCGTGATCTTCAAACAGCTGCTTCAGTTCCTTGTTGGATACGATCGCGGTGTAGTATTTTTCTTCGGTATTCCCATCCTCGGATTTTACGGTGATGCTTACCTTGTTGTAGTACTCATCCATCACCACTTCCACGACTTCGCGGGTCTCGACCAGCTTTTCAAATTCCGGATAGGTAATCTCCTGCGACTGCCCTCCGCCCAGCGAACGGGTCAGGATGGTCATCACAAACAGAACCACCATTCCCAATGCCGCCATCGCCATAAAATTTTGATTCCGCTTCCCGTTATCGTTCTGCGGATTATTTCGATTTGGTTCCATTCAATATCTCCTTCAAATCCACTTATGTATCCGCTGCCCCAGCGGAAGCGTAAAGTTACGCACTATCCATTATAGGTTTCGTTTGGAAATAAAGCAATAAGAAGATTTGGAATATTTCGTAAAATTTTTATGTTTTTTATGTAGAAGGGCGGAAGTATGGGATTTTCGAAGAATAACCGGTGGCTCAGTGTCTGGCTTTGCTTCCAGACATGAAAATTGCTGCTGCATCGACGGAAATTCATTGGATCGATGCAGCAGCTTACGCTTCGACTTTTGATTGTGAATTCAAATTTATTTTTGCCGAAAGAAAGAGAAATATCCCTGGATTTAGGTGGTTTCCTGGGTGGATAATTTTTCAATGGCTTCCAGCGGAATTTCCATAATTTTTGACACTTGCTCCGGCGTGAGGCCGTTTTTCAGCATTTTGATTATGGCTTCTCTTCTGCCCCTTTCCAGGCCACGAGCTTCCCGTTCATTTAATTCCATCAATAATGTCATATATTCCCGCCTCCACTCTTCATTATTACGAACTTTTTCTAGTTCGAGATTCATCTTTACCAGCAGCTCGTCATCAGACACGGAGTCCGCGGCTGAATCCAGAAAATGCAGAAAACGTTTTACATGTCCAGACGTTTCCAAATAAACGTACAGTAGGAACTTCCTCGCCCATCTTTCCCCATTCCCCCCTGGCAATCCCCCGCCACCTATTGTATAATATCTCATAAAGCGTTTCACCAATTCCAAAGATCCCTCCAAGGAGCTGATCCCATGACACACGAAGAAAAATTCACCTATATGACCACCACCCCGGTCCCCCGCCTGATCTGCAAGATGGCGGTTCCGACCATCATCAGTATGCTGGTCACCAACTTTTACAACATGGCGGATACGTATTTCGTCGGAAAGATTGACACCAGTTCCACCGGGGCCGTTGGCATCGTCTTTTCCCTGATGGCGATCCTTCAAGCCTTTGGCTTTTTCTTCGGCCAAGGCTCCGGGAATTTCATGTCCCGCCGGTTAGGACAGCACAAGGTCGAGGAGGCGTCCCAAATGGCTGCCCTCGGCTTTTTCTCCGCCCTGGGCTGCGGCTTTTTGATTATGATTCTCGGCCTGCTTTTCCTGGAACCCCTGGCCCTGCTTTTGGGCTCCACGGATACGATCCTCCCCTATGCCAAAGATTACCTGCGCTTTATCCTGATCGGAGCCCCTTATATGACCGCCTCCTTTGCTTTGAACAACCAGCTCCGCTTTCAGGGCAGCGCGTTCTACGCCATGATCGGCATTGCTTCCGGCGGACTCCTCAACATTGTCCTTGACCCGATCTTTATCTTCGTGCTGGACATGGGCGTCGGCGGGGCGGCGCTGGCCACGATCATCAGCCAGTTCCTCGGTTTTATCCTGCTGGTCTCCGGCACTTACCGGGACGGCTGCATTGCGGTCCGCATCCGGAACCTGAAACCTAGTTTTTACTATGTCAGAGAGATGGTGCAGGCGGGATTCCCGTCCCTCTGCCGCCAGGGACTGAACAGCATCGCCACTTTGAGCCTGAACCATATGGCCGGCCTCTACGGCGACGCGGCGATCGCGGCCATGTCCATCGTCAACCGGGTATTCGCCTTTGCCTTCTCTGCCCTGATCGGCTTTGGGCAGGGCTTTCAGCCGGTCTGCGGTTTCAATTATGGAGCCAAACTGTACCGCAGGGTGCGCCAGGGCTACTGGTTCTGCGTGCGCACCTCTGTAGGCTTTCTCTGTGTGCTGGCGGTTCTTGGTTTTGGGTTTGCTCCGGAGATTATTTCTCTGTTTCGGAAGACGGATCCTGAGGTCATTGAGATCGGCGCAAAGGCACTGCGGATGCAGGCTGTCGTTTTCCCTCTGATGTCTCTATACACGATCAGCAGCATGATGCTGCAGGCAATTCGAAAGACAACAAAGGCAACGATCATGGCAGCCTCCCGTCAGGGGATTTTTTTCCTACCCGCGATCTTACTCCTGCCCCATCTGCTGGGATTGACCGGCATTCAAATCGCACAGCCGGTCTCGGATTTCTTCACCGCCTGCCTGGCGCTGCCCCTTGCCGCCAGTGAACTGCGGAAAATGAGGGAGGACGGAGAAACCGCTGTAAAATAAGTCAAAATTGGTACCGCCGGATTTTATACCGGCGGAGAAAGGAACACAATGATGCAAAAGCTTTATTTTGGAGGTCCGATCCTTACGATGGAAGACGCTTTCCCTTCCGCCGAGGCGGTTTTAACGGAAGACGGACGAATTCTCGCTGTGGGAGAACGGGAGGAGTTGAAACTTCAGGCTGGCCCGGCTTGTCAAAAAATCGATCTGGACGGACGCACGATGCTGCCCGCTTTTCTCGACCCGCACAGTCACTTTTCCGGCTTTGCCAATTCCTTTCTGCAGGTTCCGCTGGACGAAGTGGTCAGCTTTGAAGAAATCACAGAAAAGATCCGGGAATTTATAGAGGAAAATCAGATTCCGGAGGGCCAATGGGTTCTGGCCAAAGGATACGACCACAATAACCTGGCGGAAAAACGGCCGCCCCATAAAGAGGTCCTGGACACCGCCGCGCCAAACCATCCCCTCCTGCTCCAGCACCAGTCCGGCCATACCGGCGTGTTCAACAGCGCGGCCCTGAGGCTCTTAGGGATTACCGCCCAAACGCCTTCCCCGGCCGGAGGAAAAATCGAAGTAAAAAACGGGGAACTCACCGGCTACGTGGAGGAAAACGCCCTGATCCAGTACCAGGACAAGATCCCCATGCCTTCCCCCAAAAAACTGATGGGCGCTTATCAAAAAGCCCAAGATAAATACATGAGCTACGGAATCACTACAATTCAGGAAGGGATGATGGTGAAGCAGTTAGGGCCTTTCTATGAGACGCTTTGCCGCTCTCACCTGCTTCGCCTGGATGTGGCCGGCTATCTGGATATTGCGGAAAGCGACTCGCTTATTGCCGAATTTCCCGGTCATATCCGGCAGTACCAGGATCGCTTTAAGATCGGCGGCTACAAGATTTTCCTGGACGGCTCCCCCCAGAGCCGGACGGCCTGGATGCTTCATCCGTACCAAAATGCAGCGGACGGCTACTGCGGATATCCTACATTGACCGATGAAGAGATCGAGTTCCGCATTCGCAAAGCCCTTACGGACAACATGCAGCTCTTGGCCCACTGCAACGGCGACGCGGCCAGCCTGCAATACATTACCACCTATGACAAGGTAAAAAAGGAACTCCTCAGTTCCCCGGATATCCGCCCGGTCATCATCCACGCTCAGCTGCTGCCGGAGGACCAGTTGGACCTGGCGGTAAAAAATCGTATGATCGCCTCGTTTTTCGCCGCCCACGTCTACCACTGGGGAGATGTTCACATCGAAAACTTCGGCCTGGAGCGGGCGAAACAAATCAGCCTGGCCGCCTCGGCGAAAAAGGCCGGCCTGCCCTTTACCTTCCATCAGGATTCCCCGGTGATTCAGCCGGATATGATGGAAACCGTCTGGTGTGCGGTCAACCGGATCACCAAAAAGGGAGTGCTGCTTGGGGAAGAACAGAAAATCCCGGTATGGGACGCGCTGAAAGCAGTGACGCAGCAGGCGGCATACCAATATTTTGAAGAAGAGGAAAAAGGAAGCATCCGTCCAGGCAAACAGGCAAATTTCGCGGTTCTGGACCGCAATCCCCTTGCGGTGGAACCGATGGATCTGAGAAACATCCGGGTGCTGGAGACCATCCGGCAGGATGAAACGATTTTCCGCAGATAAGAAAGAATTTCGCGCCGAGAAATTCCAAAGGAATTTCCTATCAAAGAAAAAGCTCCGTCCGGGGCGGCCGTTCCACTTCCACGGCCGCTCTCAGACGGAGCTTTTTAGGTATACCCCCGACTGACCGCAAGGTCTGTCCGCGGTGGACCGCAGCTTGCCCGATCCGCTTTACAGCTCGCAGTTGTTCACTGTCCGCGGGAACGGGAGCACGTCGCGGATGTTCCCCATGCCGGTCACATACATGATCAGCCGCTCAAAGCCCAGGCCAAATCCGGCGTGACGGGCGGAACCGTACTTTCTGAGATCCAGATAGAAGCCATAGTCCTCTTCTTTGAGCCCCAGCTCCTGCATCCTTTTCACCAGTTTCCCGTAATCGTCCTCTCTCTGACTTCCCCCAATGATCTCGCCGATACCGGGAACCAGGCAGTCCATGGCCGCCACGGTCTTCCCGTCGTCGTTCATCTTCATATAGAAAGCCTTGATCTCCTTGGGATAATCGGTCACAAACACCGGACGCTTAAAAATCTGCTCCGTCAGATACCGCTCGTGCTCGGTCTGAAGATCACAGCCCCAGGATACCTTGTAGTCGAACTTGTCATTGTGCTTTTCTAAAATCTCCACGGCCTCGGTATAGGTCACATGGGCAAAATCCGAGTTTACCACGTGGTTCAGCCGGTCAAGCAAGCCTTTATCGATAAACTGATTGAAGAACTTCATCTCCTCCGGAGCCTGCTCCATGACATAGCGGATCACGTATTTCAGCATACTTTCGGCCACCGTCATATTGTCGGCCAAGTCCGCAAAGGCCATCTCCGGCTCAATCATCCAAAACTCTGCCGCATGGCGGGTGGTATTGGAATTCTCCGCCCGGAAGGTGGGCCCGAAGGTGTAGATGTTCCGGAACGCCATGGCGTAGGCTTCGCCGTTCAGCTGGCCGCTGACCGTCAGGCTGGTTGGCTTATTGAAAAAGTCCTGGCTGTAATCCACGGTGCCGTCTTCGTTCTTCGGCACGTTGTCCAAATCAAGGGTCGTCACCTGGAACATCTCGCCCGCGCCTTCGCAGTCGCTGCCGGTGATCAAAGGCGTGTGCACATAGACGAAGTCCCGCTCCTGGAAAAATTTATGGATCGCATAAGCCGCCAGAGAGCGCACGCGGAATACGGCCTGGAAGGTGTTGGTCCGGGGACGCAGATGAGAAATCGTTCTCAAAAATTCCATCGAATGGCGCTTGGGCTGGAGCGGATAATCCGGCGTGGAAGGACCCTCCACCGTGACGCTCTCCGCCTGCAGCTCAAAAGGCTGTTTGGCCTGGGGCGTCAGCACCAGCTCTCCTTTTGCAATCACGGCGGCCCCGACATTCAGCTTGGAAATCTCGCTGAAATTCTCCATGGTATCATGGTAAACCACCTGCAGCGTCTCAAAAAAAGTTCCGTCGCTCAGGACAAGAAAGCCAAAGCTTTTGGAGTCCCGGAGGTTCTTCACCCAGCCGCAGACCGTCACTTTCTTACCCGCGTATTGTTCTGTGTTTCGGTATAATTCCCGAATACTGATGCAGTCCATCTGTATTTCTCCTCTCTAATGTCTCCCTGGAATATCCTGTAAATTAAACATAGATTATAGCAGATTCTCCCGGATCCCGCAAGCCTCAGACCGGAGAAATCTCCTCCGGCCCGTCATCTTCCAGCAAAGCGTAGATTTCCTCCCGTCCCTGCTTGGTCTCAGCGGAAAACGGGATCACCGTCACGTCCGGCCCGGCACCCAGGCCCTCCCGGACCAGCTTCAGCTGTTTTTGCAGCTGGCTGCGCTTAATCTTGTCCAGCTTGGTGGCAATCACGATGGGCTGGTAACCGTTGTGGAGAATCCAGTCGTACATCTGCTTGTCATTGGCGCTGGGTTCATGGCGGATATCCACCAGGAGAAATACCTGCCGAAGCACCTTAGAACTCCTCAGATACCGCTCAATCAGCTTTCCCCACTTTTCTTTTTCCGCGATCGACACCTTGGCGTAGCCGTATCCGGGGAGATCCACCAGATACCGCTCGTCGTTGATGTTGTAAAAATTGATGGTCTGGGTTTTTCCCGGCTGGGCCGAAGTCCTGGCGTAAGCCTTTCGGTTCATCAGCGCATTGATCAGCGAAGACTTCCCCACGTTGGATTTTCCGGCAAAAGCAAACTCCGGCTTTTCGTTTTTCGGAAGAACGCTGGTGACTCCGCATACGGTTTCCAGGTTGACCGTTTTAATAATCATACAAAACTCCTCGGAATGACTTCCTCCATGGAAGAGACATAGACAAGCTCCATGCCGCCGGTGATCTCTTCCGACAGTTCTTCGATATCCGGACGGTTTTTCGCCGGCACCAATACCTCATGGATTCCGGCCAGTTTGGCGGCCAGCAGCTTTTCTTTCAAACCGCCGACCGGCAGCACCCGACCGCGCAGCGTGATCTCGCCGGTCATGGCCAAATCCGCTTTCACCTTTTTCCCGGTCACGGCCGAGAGCACCGCCGTCGCCATGGTAATGCCGGCCGAAGGACCGTCCTTGGGCACCGCCCCTTCCGGGATATGGACATGGATGTCATTCTTTTCAAAATAATCGTCGTCGATGCCGTACCGGGACCCGACCGAACGGATATAGGTGATACCGGCCTGCGCCGACTCTTTCATCACATCGCCCAGCTGGCCGGTCAGCTGCAGCTTGCCGTCCCCCGGCATCTGATTGACTTCTACCTGCAAGGTATCGCCGCCGACGCTGGTCCAGGCCAGACCGCGGACAATACCGATCTGATCCTCCTCATTGGCCGCGTCGTAGGTCACTTTTTCTTTCCCCAGATATTTTTCCAGGTTTTCCACCGTGACCGCAACCGAGGTCAGCTCCTTCTGCTCTAAAAGCTCCCTGGCGGCTTTCCGGCACAGGTCGCCGATCCGCCGCTCCAGGCTCCGGACTCCGGCTTCCCTGGTGTAATTATGGATGATCTTTTTCAGAGCGGCCTCATCAATAGAAAATTGCTTTTCCGTCAGGCCGTTCTTTTCCAGTTGCTTCCCGATTAGATAGTCTTTGCCAATATGGAACTTTTCATTCTCCGTATAGCTGCTGACCTCGATGATATCCATGCGGTCCAAAAGCGGCTGGGGAATCGTCTCGGTGGTATTGGCGGTAGCGATAAAAAGGACCTTGGAGAGATCCACCGGAATTTCCACATAGTGATCCCGGAATTTATTGTTCTGTTCGGAATCCAGCACTTCCAGGAGAGCCGAGGAAGTGTCTCCCTTATAATCTTTGCTGACCTTGTCGATCTCATCCAAAAGCATCAGAGGATTCGCCACGCCGGCCTGTTTCAGCCCGGCCACAATCCGCCCCGGCATCGCGCCGATGTACGTACGCCGGTGACCGCGGATCTCCGCCTCATCCCGGACTCCGCCAAGGCTGACGCGGACATACTGCTTGTCCAGGGCTCTTGCGACAGAGCGGGCGATGGAGGTCTTTCCGGTGCCGGGCGGTCCCACCAGGCAGAGAATGGAGCCGTCCCCTTTGCCGCTGAACGAACGAACCGCCAGGTATTCCAGGATCCGTTCCTTGATCTTCTCCAGGCCGTAGTGATCCTCGTTCAGGATCTTTTCCGCCTTCCGGATATTCTTATTTTCTTTCTGAACCTTCTGCCAGGGAAGCTCCAGCAGCGTCTCAATGTAGGTGCGGCTGACTGTCCCCTCCTGGCTGCCCGAAGGCATCATCCGGAAGCGGCGGATTTCTTTGCGGATTTTCTCTTTCACTTCCGCGTCGGCTTTTAGCTTTTTCACTTGATTTTCAAAGTGATCCGCATCATTTGCCTCATCCTCCCCCAGTTCCGTGCGAAGAACACGGATCTGTTCCCGGAGCAGATACTCCTTCTGGTTCTTATCGATCTGCATCTTGACTTTTTCCTGGATATCCTGCTTGAATAGAATAATCTCAATTTCATTGTCCAGGAGCCTTGCCATCAACTGATAGCGGGCGTAAGTAGAATCCAGTTCCAGTAATTCCTGCCTGCTCTGATTGCTGAGAGGCATCCGGATCATCATCTGATCCATCAGCTCCGGCAGCGACTGGATCGCCAGCATCTGATTGGCCCCCGCCTCCCCGAAGGACGGAGTCAGTTTGGCAAAGTGTTCAATATTTTCCTTCAGCGCCCGCATCATCCCTTCTTCCTCCAAAGGATTCAGAATGTCGTTGCTGTACGGCGCCTCTTCCACTTCGGCCTCAAAAAACGGAGATTCACTCAGCATCTTTACGATCTCTCCGCGGGCCGTCCCCTCCACGAGGACGCGGACCGTATCATTCGGTAGTTTTAAAATCTGCTTCACCGTGGCAATCGTGCCGATATGGTGCAGATCCTCCTCGGCCGGCTTCATCACCGCCTCATCCTTCTGGCAGGCCAAAAACAGCTGGTCATCCTGGACCATGGCCCGCTCCACAGCGGCAACGGAAATCCGCCGGCTGATATCAAAGTGCATCAGCATCTTGGGGAGTATCACCACGCCCCGCAATGCGATTACCGGTAATTTCATCTTTTATCCTCCATCCAAATAAAGTGTGCGCTTTGCGCACACTCGCGCCGGAGCGCGGCTGCGCCAGCAGCAGGAAACGCGCAAAGGGCCGCCGCAAAAGCCTCCCGCCGCCTCATGGCGGCAGGAAGCTCCGGTTTCCCGTTCTGCAGCAGCCCCTACCATTTCCTTATGCGATTTCGTTGCTGTCCTTCCGGCTGATGCGGCGCTTTTCCCGCGGGACTTCCACGTCCCGGATCGTCAGCTCCGGCTCCCCGGTGCCGCGGATAACCTCCTCGGTCACCAGGCACCGGCCCACTTCCTCATTGGAAGGCAACTCGTACATCAGGTTCGTCATTGCCTTTTCCAAGATCGAGCGCAGGCCTCTGGCCCCAGTCTTTCTCTCCGCGGAAAGCTTCGCGATCTCCCGGACCGCGCCTTCCGTAAATTCCAATTCCACATGGTCCAACTCAAACAGCTTTTGATACTGTTTGACGATCGCATTTTTCGGTTCCGTCAGGATTTTTACCAGCGCCTCTTCATCCAGCGGCTCCAAAGATACCACCACCGGGACACGGCCGACAAATTCGGGAATCAGCCCGAACTTGACCAGATCCTGGGGCATCGCCTGTTTCAAAAGCTCCCCAAGATTTTCTTCCTGCTTCACCTTAATGTCGGCGTTGAATCCAATGGAGTTGGCGCCGAGCCGGTTGTCGACAATCTTTTCCAGACCGTCGAAAGCGCCGCCGCAGATAAACAGGATATTCGTCGTATCAATCTGGAACATCTCCTGGTGGGGATGTTTCCGTCCGCCCTGGGGCGGCACGCTGGCCACGGTGCCTTCCAAAATTTTCAGCAGCGCCTGCTGTACGCCTTCCCCGGACACGTCACGGGTAATCGAAACATTCTCCGATTTTTTTGTGATCTTATCAATCTCATCAATATAGACGATGCCGTACTCCGCCTTATGGATATCATAATCCGCCGACTGAATCAGCTTTAACAGGATGTTTTCCACATCCTCTCCCACATAACCTGCCTCGGTCAAAGCCGTCGCATCCGCGATGGCAAAGGGGACGTTCAGCAGACGGGCGATTGTCTGAGCCAGGAAGGTTTTTCCGGAGCCGGTGGGACCCAGCATCAGAATGTTACTCTTCTGGACGTCCACATCAGTAATATCCGAAGAGATGCGCTTGTAGTGGTTATAAACCGCCACCGACAGCACCTTCTTAGCATCTTCCTGACCGATCACATACTGATCCAGAAACGCCTTGATCTCCTTGGGCTTTTTCAGTTCAATGCCGCGGAAGCTGGCCGGCGAACCGTCCAGATCTTCCAGTTCCTCCTCCAAAAGCTCGGAGCAGAGCTCGACACATTCATCACAGATGTATACGTCTTTCTTATTTCCTGCTATCAGCTTCTGCACCTGGTCCTGGGATTTCCCGCAGAACGAACAGTACAGCGTATCCATTCCTTTTGACATCCTCTACTCCTTAATGGTGAACGATGACCTCGTCGATCAAACCATAGGCCTTTGCTTCCTCGGCCGACATATAGTTGTCACGCTCGGTATCCTGCGCAATCACATCCAGAGGCTGGCCGGTGTTGTCCGCCAAAATCTGGTTCAATGTCTGTTTGATCTTTAAAATATGCTCGGCGACAATCTTGATCTCCGTTGCCTGCCCCTGGGCTCCGCCCGAAGGCTGGTGAATCATGATCTCGGCGTTGGGCAGGGCAAACCGCTTACCCTTCTTGCCGCCCGCCAGCAAAAAAGCCCCCATGCTGGCCGCCATGCCGATGCAGATCGTGGAAACATCGCTCTTAATATACTGCATGGTGTCGTAGATCGCAAGTCCCGCGCTGACCGAACCGCCGGGGCTGTTGATATACAGGGAAATATCCTTTCCGGGATCCTCGGATTCCAGGAAAAGAAGCTGGGCAACGACCAGGCTTGCAGTCACATCATTGACTTCCTCGCCGAGGAAGATAATCCGTTCCTTCAGCAGACGGGAATAAATGTCATAGGACCGCTCTCCGCGGCTGGTCGATTCGATTACATAAGGCACTAAGCTCATTGATTTCACTCCTAATTATTTGGCGGCTGCGTATACCATGTCGATGGCTTTCTGAACAGCGATATTCATCTTCATCTGCTCTTTCTGCTCCTCGTCCATGTAGGTTTTCACCTGCTCCACATCCATGCCGTAGGCTTCCGCCATTTTCTTGATCTCTTCTTCCACATCTTCTTCGGTGGCAACCAGGCTTTCCGCCGCTACGATTGCTTCCATCACCAGACGGGTCTGAATGCGCTTTAACGCCTGCTCCTTCATCTGGTCGATCATCTGTGCTTCGGTCTGGCCGGTGTACTGCATGTATTGCTGCAGATTCAGTCCCTGGGACTGCAGACGCTGGCCGAACTCGCTCACCATACTTCTGGCCTGGGAAGTGATCATCAGCTCCGGGACCTCCATCTGGGAGTTCTCGATGATCTTGTCAACCAAAGCGTCCTCCTTGGCAATCTTGGCTTCTTTTTCTTTGTTCTCCGTCAGTTTCTTCTTGACGTCTTCTTTGTACTCGTCCAGGGTTTCAAAATCGGAAACCTCGCTGGCGAACTCATCGTCCAGCTCCGGCAGTTCTTTCACTTTGATCGTGTGAACCGTGCACTTGAAGACAGCAGGCTTGCCCGCCAGCTCCTTCGCATGGTACTCTTCGGGGAAGGTCACGTCTACGTTCTTCTCCTCGCCGATGACGGCGCCGATCAGCTGCTCCTCAAATCCAGGGATAAAGGAATGAGATCCGATGGTCAGCGGATAGTTGTCGCTCTTTCCGCCCTCAAAAGGCGCGCCGTCCACAAAGCCTTCGAAAGCCAGCTCAATGATATCGCCGTCTTCCACCGCTCTGTCGTCCACGGTCTTCATGGTCGCGTTTTTCTCCTGCTCCTTCTTCAGTTCCGCAAGGATTTCCTCCTCGGTGACTTCCACCGGCTTGGACTCGACTTCAAGGCCCTTATACTCGCCGAGGGTTACCTCCGGACGGGTCGCAACCGTGGCCGTGAAGATCACGGGCTTGCCGGCTTCCACCTGCTCATATTCGATTTCCGGCTGGGAAACGATCTCCAATTCGCACTCGCCGCAAGCCTCCTCATAGGCTACCGGGATCAGTTCATTAACGGCGTCCTCCAGAAATACGTCTGCACCGTAGTATTTCTCAATCATCTTGCGGGGCGCTTTGCCCTTCCGGAAGCCGGGCAGGGTAATCTGGTTTTTCGCTTTCCGGTATACCTGATCGATGGATTCTTCCAGTTTCTCTACCGGTACCTCTACGGTCAGCTTGGCCAGATTTTTCTCCAGGTTTTCTACCTTAACACTCATTTTTTGTGTTTCCTCCTTGATTTATCGGTTATTTTTCCGCAATTTTTCTTTCCGCGAACCGAAAAGTTGCCGGAGCAGTCTTTCCGGCTTAGTCAATTTAGCATTATATCATGTTTTCCTCAAAAAAGGAAGCATTAATTTACTCATTTTAGTTTTATCCCGTCCCGTCCAAAACCAGCCGCCTACGGGCGGATTTGCCCGTTTCCGTAAATAATATACTTGGTGCTGGTCAGGGCGTTCAGCCCCATGGGGCCCCTTGCGTGGAGCTTCTGTGTACTGATGCCGATTTCCGCGCCGAACCCGAATTCAAATCCGTCGGAAAAACGGGTAGACGCATTGACATAGACACAGGCCGCGTCGATTTCATCCAAAAACCTCTGGGCATTGGCATAGTCCTTGGTGATAATCGCCTCAGAATGCCCGGTATTGTACCGGTTGATATGCGCGATGGCCTCATCGAGGGAAGATACGGTCTTTACGGAAAGAATCCAGTCCAGATACTCTCTTCCCCAGTCTTCCTCCAAGGCTGCTCTGGAACGCTTTGGCCCAAGGATCCGGCAGACATTCTGATCCCCCCGGATCTCCACGCCCCGCTCGTTCAGGGCATCCGAAAGGCAGGGAAGAAAAGACTCTGCGATCCTCTTATGGATAACCAGGGATTCGCAGGCATTGCATACACCGATGCGCTGGGTCTTTGCATTACAGATAATATCTGCCGCCATCTGAAAATCCGCGCTCTCGTCCACATAGATATGGCAGTTCCCGGTTCCCGTCTCAATGACAGGGATGGTAGCTTGGTTCACCACGGTCTGGATCAAGCCCCTGCCGCCCCGCGGGATCAACACATCTACATAAGCGTTCATCTTCATAAAGGCGGCGGCCGCCTCATGAGAGGGATCCGTGATCAGCAGGACCGCGTCTTTTGGGATTTCCTGCTCCTCTAAGGCCGCCTGGATGATGGAAACCATGGAAATGTTGGAATACATGGCGTCGCTGCCGCCTTTTAGGATCACCGCGTTTCCGGTTTTAAAACACAGCGAAAAAGCGTCGGCAGTCACATTGGGCCTGGCCTCATAAATCATTCCGACCACTCCGATCGGAACCCGCTTCTGGCCGAGCAAAAGGCCGTTCGGGCGCTTTTTCATGGAGAGGACCTCTCCGACTGGGTCCTCCAGCGCCGCCACCTGGCGCATCCCCGCAGCTATCTGTCCGATCCGCCCTTCATCCAGCATCAGCCGGTCCAGCAGGCTCTCCGGCATATGATTGGCCCTGGCCCGGACAAGATCCTTTGCATTTTCTTCCAGCAGCCGCTCCGCGTGCTCGATTAGGGCATCCGCCGCGGCGTACAGGGCCCGGTTCTTTTTCTCCGTATCCAGCATGCCGATTTTGCGGCTTACTTCTTTGGACTTTCTACATAATTCCATCAATTCCATCCTGATTCCGCTCCTTCCTTCAGCCTATGGTCTCCCGGATAAAATCCGCGAGACAGAACGTCTCATTCTTTTCCGCCCGGAAAACAGTTCCGGTAAAAGAGTCCTCAAAAATGTGGTGCAGGACCGACACATCCCTGCCGTTTGCAATCACCATATCCGCGCCGGACAGCGTGGCGATCCTGGCCGCCGTCAGTTTGGTGGCCATGCCTCCGGTTCCCACATCGCTGCCTGTGGTGCTTTTCGCCATGTGATAGATCTCGGAGTCCATCCGTTCCACCACTTCGATCAGTCTCGCATTGGGATTTCTGTGGGGATCATCCGTGAAGAGACCGTCGATATCAGAGAGTAAAATCAACAGGTCCGCCCCCACCAAGGACGCCACAATCGCCGAGAGCGTGTCGTTGTCGCCGAACTGCATCTCATAGGTTGACACCGTATCATTTTCATTGACAATCGGAATCGCCCCCAGCCGGAAAAGCTCCTCAAACGTATTTTTGGCATTTCCGCGGGCTACCGGGTCGATCATCGTATTTTTTGTCATTAAGACCTGGCCGGCCACCTGGTTGTACTCGGCAAATAATTTCTGATACACCATCATCAGCCGGGCCTGTCCCACCGCCGCGCAGGCCTGTTTCGTGGAGATGTCCCCCGGCCGCTCCGCCAGGCCCAGCGACCTTCTCCCCACCGCAATGGCTCCGGAGCTGACCAGGCAAACATCCAGGCCGCGGTTTCGTAGGTTGCACAGCTCGCGCACCAGGCGCTCCAGTTTGGTAAGATTCAGGCTTCCGGTCTCCTCGTAATTCAGTGAGGAGGAACCGATTTTTACAACCACTCTTTTCTTTACGCTAAAATGAAAAATATCCTGCTCCATTTTTCGTCATAGTCCCCTTTTTCTCGATCATCACAAATAACTGTATTACTCTATCATATTTGTTCTAAAATAGCAAAACTTTTTTCGCGTCCGGCCGCCTCTTCCTCATCTCCCAGTCCGGCCGTAAAAGCAAATCCGCAGCTTCCATTTGAACGGAAACTGCGGATCTATTGCATCCCCAAAAGCCTCAGCTAATCCATCTAAGTTTCGGCCAATAGGAAAAATAAACTTTCCCGCTGATAGCGTCTTTGCTGACATACGTATTTTTCCAGAATCTTGCATCGAGGGAGTGATTCCGGTTGTCTCCCATCACGAAATAGTGCCCTTCCGGCACATGGTAAGGGCCGTAACTGCCGGCCATGGGCTCGGCCAGGTAGTCCTCCTTCAAGGCTTCCCCGTTCACATAGGTCACGCCGTCAATGATTTCCACCGTATCTCCCGGCAGGCCGATGACACGTTTCACATACAGGCTTTCCGGTTCGTCCGGCGCGTGAAAAACAATGATCTCACCCCTCTCCGGCTCCGAAAACCAGTATGCACATTTTAAGCCCATGACACGGGTTCCGGTCATAATCGTATTTTCCATGGACTCTGTTGGAATCGTCGCATTGATCAGAATAAAAATCCGGACCAGGAGTACGGCAACCAGCAGAATGATATAAGGCAAAAACTCTCGAATCCACTTTTTCATGCAGGTTCCTCCCCGTTTTGTATTTCTTTTTCCAATGGCGCGATCTTTTCCCGGTACATTTTACGGAAAAATGTAATCCCCATCAGCAGCGAAACGATCTCGGCAATCGGAAACGCAAGCCAGACCGCCGTCAGCCCGAAGTATTTGGCAAACAGATAAGCCAAAGGTAAAATCACAATCAACTGGCGGCACAGCGACATCAGCAGGCTGAGCACCCCGTTGCCCAGCGCCTGGAAAGATCCCGACAGCACGATGCTGATCCCTGCCACCAGAAAACTCAGACTGATGATCCGGAGAGCTGGCACGCCGACCGAAAGCATGTCCTCTGATGCCTGGAACCAGGAAAGCATCAGCTCCGGAAGGAGCTGAAACGCCAGCACGCCCAGCAGCATCAGGCAGACCGCCCAGATTACGCTGGTCCGGATCGTCTCTTTCATGCGGTCCGGACGCCTGGCCCCATAGTTATATGCTACGACCGGCAGCGCCGCATTATTCAGGCCAAGCACCGGCATGACGATAAAACTTTGCAGTTTGAAGTAAGCCCCAAAGACCGCGGCGGCCGTCGTGGAGAACATCAAAAGGATCTTATTCATGCCAAAGGTCATCACCGATCCGATCGCCTGCATCACGATGGACGGAAGTCCCACGGAATAAATGCCCTTTATGATCTCTCCGTTTGGCCGGAACCGGCGGAAGGAAAGACGAATTTCCTTATTTAGAGTCAGGTTAAAGATAATAGCCAGCGTCATGCCCAAAATCTGTCCGGTCACGGTCGCGATCGCCGCCCCCAGCACCTCCATCCGCGGAATGCCAAGGGCCGGGACGCCAAAGATTAAAATCGGGTCTAAAATGATATTGGTCACTGCGCCGGCCACCTGGGCAAACATGTGGCAGACCATTTTTCCGGTTGCCTGGAGCAGGCGCTCCCAGATAATCTGCATGAAAAGCCCCACGGAGAAAACCATGACCACCCAGAGATAATCCACTCCGTAAGCCAAAATCTGTTCGTCTTTCAACTGCATCTCAAAGAAAGTCCGGGAAAACAAGACGCCCAGCAGAGCAAAAACCACATAACTGACGGCGCCGATAAAGATCCCGTTGACAGCCGTACGGTTGGCCGATTCAAAATCCTTTTCCCCCAGTTTCCTGGACAGCAGGGAATTGATCCCAACCCCGGTTCCCACCGCCACGGCAATCATCAGATTCTGCACCGGAAAGGCCAGGGAAACGGCGGTCAGCGCCGCCTCATTTAATTGAGACACAAAGATACTGTCCACAACGTTGTACAGCGCCTGTACCCCCATGGACAAAATCATTGGCAGGGCCATGGATAAAAGCAGCGGCTTTACCGGCCGCGAACCCATCTTATTTTCTTTTCTCTCTGCTGTGGCTTCCATTGTCTTTTCTCCAAACTTTCATTCATGCCGCCTCCCGGAAAAACCGGGCTGCGCGTTCTCGTCATGTATTCTTTTGTAGGGCGGCACTCCCCTGCCGCCCTGGCCCTTAAGACAAACCAAATACCCCGCAGCAAGCTGCAGGGTATTTGGTCTCCGCTCCACACTGGCCGTTCCTTGGCAAACAATAACGATCTGCCGTTTTGTGTCCTGATCAGTCTTTGATTACCTCAGTCAAAGCTTTTAAGGAACCAGCTAATCCTTGAATCTCCGAAGGAATGATGATCTTCGTTGCCTGGCCGTCCGCCGCCTTGGCAAAGGCCTCCAGGCTCTTGATCTGGATGACTGCGTCATCGGCTCCGGCGTCTTTGATCACTCGGATACTGTCGGCGTTGGCCTGCTGAATCTTCAAAATGGCCTCCGCTTCCCCTTCTGCCTCGCGGATCGTAGCTTCTTTTTTCGCCTCAGCCCGAAGAATGGCGGCCGCTTTCTCCGCCTCCGCATCCAGAATGGCCGACTGCTTCTTTCCTTCCGCCACCAGGATCGTCGAACGCTTCTCTCCTTCCGCCTGCAGGATCTTCTCTCGGCGCTCACGCTCTGCTTTCATCTGGCGCTCCATGGAATCCTGAATCTCTCTGGGCGGGATAATATTCTTAAGCTCAACTCGGTTTACCTTGATTCCCCAGGGATCCGTGGCCTCATCGAGCAACGTGCGCATCTTCGTGTTGATCAGCTCACGGGATGTCAGCGTCTGGTCCAATTCCAGATCGCCGATGATGTTCCGAAGGGTAGTGGCCGTCAAATTTTCAATGGCCATCAGAGGATTTTCCACACCGTAGGCAAAGAGCTTCGGATCCGTGATCTGGAAAAACACGACGGTGTCAATCTGCATCGTGACATTATCCTTTGTGATCACCGGCTGCGGCTTAAAGTCGATGACCTGCTCTTTCAGGTTCACCCGGCGCGCCACACGGTCTACAAAGGGCAGTTTAAAATGGAGCCCTACCGACCAGGTCCCAATATAGGCGCCCAGCCGCTCAATAATCATGGCATTGGCCTGCGGAACAATCTTGATGCAGGATGCCAGGATACCGAGCAAAAACAGGGCCAGTATGATGATCAGTGCGGTTCCGATATACTTTCCAAGGGTCGCTGCTACTAACATGTTTTTTCCTCCTCTGAAACTCTTACAATCAGCTTCACACCGCTGATTTCTACTACGGTTACCACAGTCCCGGCCGGAATAATCTGCCCCTCCCGCTCCGACCGGGCTGTCCAAGGCATCCCATCCACCTTGACCTTACCGGTTGCTTGGAGATTGTTGATCTCTTCGATCACCTCTCCATGACGGCCTTCCATGCTTTCCACATTGGTCTTGACCGTCTTGCGGTTCAGATATTTGGCGGCGACAGGCCTTGTGAACACAAGGAGAATCAGGGAAACCGCAGCGAACGCCACAATCTGAACCACCAGTCCGCCGCCGAGGAGCGCTGCAAAAAAAGCAGCCACCGCGCCGCCGGCAAACCAGATCGTCGTAAGCCCCAGCGTCAATATTTCGATTCCCAACAGAATCACGAATAAAATCAGCCAATAGATGGATTCCATATTTCGACCTCCTTTCCACAGTTTGCCCATTTTTCCAGGGTATCCAGGCATACTCTGGCAGTGCATCCACTTTTCCCCTTTTCTTTTAGAGGGCATGCGGCTGCACTTTGACAGTGTTTCGTTCCGGCTTAGTTTCTCTATCATTTTAACCGATTTCATGCCAGAATACAACAACGAATGGATTGCAAAATAATTAAGGATATTTTAAGTTTTTCGCACTGTCTTTCCAGGAGCGGATTTGTTATAATGGCAAAAGAGCCGCAAAAGCGTGACTCTCTGCGCCGCAAAGCAGCTTTTCCTAATACAAAAAGCTGTAGGATCAGCGGGGCGCGGTTCTTTCACAGGATAAATTTTCCTATGGACCAAACATAATTGGCCGGTGAGCGACCGCCGCCAAATCAAAAGAAGAAAGAAAAGAGGACTTTTTGATGAGAGGAAAAAAGAAACTTATGTCTCTGCTTCTGATTTCAGTTCTTGGAATTACCGCCGCTCTTTCGGGATGCGGAAAATCAGAGCAGGATGTGGCCGCCACCCCTTCTGCGAATCCAAGTACAGAGGCAACTACACAGACAGCAGCGACCGATGACTCCCATATGATCACCGTTACGGTTCCATCTCCGGACGGCGCCACCACGGCTGCCGGGAACGGAGGCCAGACAGGCGGAGGGGAAAGCTCTTCCGCGGAAAGTTCGGAAGCAGGAACCACGGCCGCCGGAGGGCAGACGGATGTAAAAGCCATTGCTTTGACCTTCGATGACGGCCCTTATACCTATAAGAATGTCACCAACCGAATCGTCGACGCCCTGGAAAAAAATAACGCTAAGGCCACCTTCTTTGTGGTCGGCCAGGCTGTCAACGAATGGTTCCCCACCGACGGTCCGGAAGTGATGAAAAAGGCAGTTTCCATCGGCTGTGAGATCGGCACTCACACTTACAGTCATGAAAACCTGAATACCTCCTCCAGCGATGTAATCAAAGAACAGGTAGAAAAGGGCTGTAAAGCCATTGAGGACGTAACCGGGCAAAAAGTGACTCTCATGCGCCCGCCTTACGGCAATGCAAAGCAGAGCGTCATGGACCAGGTCGACCTTCCGATGATCCAGTGGGATATTGATACTCTGGACTGGGATACCAAAGATGCGGACAATACGGTGAAGGTAATCCTGGAACAGGCAAAACCCGGTTCCATTATCCTGATGCACGATATCTACGGCGCCTCCGCGGAGGCCGCGGAACGGGTCATCCCGGAGTTGATCAAGCAAGGATACCAGTTGGTTACCGTCAGCGAATTGTTTGAGATCTATGGCAAAGAGCTGGAGCCTCATCACCAGTATTACGACGCACGGGGGGATCGAGACATAGAAAGCTAATTGCCCGTCATACAATGTAAAAAAAGACGGAGTGAATTGTTGAAATGAAAATCAATCGAAAAAGGTGGATTACTCTTTTTCTCCTAACCGCCTGTCTGACCGCTCTGCTCTCCGGCTGCAAGGCAGGGCAGAAAACCGTTGTCGGAGCAGCCGGGGAAAGCTTGGTGGCCGGAAAAGGAAAAGAAAATGCTGCTGAAACCACAGCGCCGGAGGCCAATGCTACGGTAGCCCCTTCTTCCGGAGAGAAAGTCAAGGCGATTGCTCTGACCTTCGACGACGGACCCGACACAGGCGATACCAAAGCCACCAACGATATTTTGGATGCGCTGGAAAAGAATGGTGTGAAAGCCACCTTTTTTGTGGTTGGACAGGCGGCCGCCGAATGGTTTCCCACATCCGGGGCAAAGGCGATGAAACGGGCGGTTTCCCTTGGCTGTGAAATCGGTACGCACACTTACAGCCACGAAAACCTGAACAAAGCTTCGGACGAGGTAATCGCCGAGGAAGTTGAAAAGGGCTGCAAAGTCATTGAGGACATCACCGGACAAAAGGTAAAACTGATGCGTCCTCCCTACGGAAACGCCAATGAAAACGTCCTCTCAAAGATTGATCTTCCGATGATCCAGTGGGACGTGGACACATTGGACTGGGATACCAAAGACGCGGACAAGACTGTGGAAAACATCATGAATTCCGTCAAACCTGGTTCGATTGTGCTGATGCACGATATCTACGGGCAGACCGCAGAGGCCGTTGATCAGGTGATCCCGAAGCTGCTGGACGAAGGCTATCAGTTGGTCACGGTCAGCGAACTGTTTGAGCTTTATGGAAAGGACCTGGAAGGTCACCAACAATATTACTCGGCAAGATAACCGGGTGGATAATTTTCTGAAACAAACTGCATTGATATTGCAACGCAAGTTCCGAATAGGAGCTGCCGCAAAAGAATCGTTTCTCCAAAATGCTGGTTCCGCCAATTCGAAACCGCAGCTTGTAGAAACTCCCTTTTTGCAGCAGCTCCCTTTCTTTTTAATCCAGGAAAAAATTTCGGCCCTCCGCCTTCTCGTCCTCCCTCCACTCCGCCACATATTTCCCGTCTTCCTTCCATTGGATCACCAGGCGCTTAAAACCATATTCCGTGACTTCATAACCGAAAGGCGTCAGTGAAATCCGAAAACTGGCCATGCCACCTTTTTCCGCTGTTTTTTCCGGCTGCGCGCTGACAAAATTCCCGATGGAATAGTAAATCAGCATCCGATGCCCCTCTTTTCCCTCAAGCAATTCATAAGGCTGCGCCACATGGGGATGCGTGCCAACCACCACATCCACCTGGCTCTCCAAAAAAATCTGAGCCCACTTTCTCTGAAAATCATCCGCCTGCCCGGAATTTTCGGTACCCCAATGCACAAATACAATGACAACATCCGCCTTGTCCCTGGCAGTCAGGAGATCGTTTTGAATTTTTTCCTCATCCTCCAGGAGATGTACCATGTACGGATTTTCATCCGGAAGCCGGATCCCATTGGTTCCGTAGGTATAATTGAACAACGCAAAGCGGATCCCATTCTTTTCCATGATTTCAAAGGCATGGTCTTCCGTCTCCTCCCTGGACTGGATCCCCAGACAGACGATCTGACGGGAAGTGAAAAAACTTTTTGTCGTGTCCACGCCGTCCGGTCCCTGATCCAATGCGTGATTCGTCGCGCAGGTCACCACGTCGAACCCGGCGGCGGCAATCGCTTCCCCCACCGGAACCGGCGTACCGAATCGTGGGTAATCGCTGTATTTCTTTGCATCCTCCACAAGCGGAGTTTCCTGATTGATTACGGCGATATCACTTTGGGATACGGCATCCGCAACATTCTCAAACAGGAAGTCAAAGGAACCTCCATGATTCAAGCCGTAGCGGTAGATCGGTTCATGGATCAGATTGTCGCCAAAGACGGAGAATAAAACATCCCGTTCCTCCTTGGCAAAGCCCCAGGAATCCCAAAACCAGCAGCTGATTTTTCCCTGCCGGTCGGTCAAGAAAAGCCGGTTTGACGCAGGTTCCTCCTTGCCCATGGCAATATCCGTCACATCCTGCCCAAGATAGGAGGACATCCATTTTGGCCTGACCGTTTCCCCCTTATATTCATACACAAAAATGTGCTGGGACCATTTCCTCTCATCCTGTTCCACCCAAAAAGGCTTCTCCTCGCCATACCGCCCCACCTTCCAACAGAGCAAAAGCAATTCCTCGTCCCCATCGCAGTCGATATCGCCGAAAAGTGCCTGCTGAGTCTTTATGCCTTTCTCCGGGCGCCAGATTTCAACACCATCTCTCAGAAGGCGGACCTCCCGCTGCTTTATCTCCAATTTATAGAGACCGGAACAATCGGACGCCGGCCCACTCTTCCACTCGATCCATCTCGGAAGAAAGAAACCGATCTGCCACAGCAGATACAAAGCGGCGCCGGTCACCACCGACGCCGCCAATACCAAAAGCCCGATCTTCAGGCCCTTGCGCTTAATCATAATTACACCGATAGCTTTCCGTCCATTCCGGCTGGGAGATTTGCCCGCTATTTTCATAAAAACCGCCCTCGTTCGGCTGTATGCCCTGCATCTGCCGCCACTTGGAGTCGGTCAGACGGTCATCCATCGGCCAGGCAAATTGATAGAAAGAATAGACGCTGCCGGACGCAATTCTCAGCTTTCCATCCACCTTGACCACCACATAGATCGTGGACGGGTTCCCGGTCGCCGCCTCCAGCACAGAGCCGTTGGGATCCGTCGCTATGTCAACCACAAGCGCAGCCGGGTATTCCTGGGAGTGTATCTCCTCGGACAATCCTTCCGCTCTCATCGCCTCGACCCAAAAATGTTCGATATTGCCGCCGTAATCCTTGATCAGAGTATACTCCTCCTCGGTCAGCGTTTCGTCTTGCAGTTCCTTCTTGGAAATTTCCATCAACTGTTCCGCCATTGTAGCCAGCCGGGACAAGCTTTCTTCCGCCGCGTCAGGCAGCATTCCGTAATTTTTCAGCCCCTGAGCAGTGGATGCGGCAAGCTTGGCAAAACGGGCATACACCAACGGCTCCGGTTCCACATAGCCTCTGTCGTCAATCTCTTCGTTGAAACCGCCGCCCATCTCCGCCATCACCTGTTTGGAGTAGAGCACTGTATCATGCTTAAGCTCCGTAAAGCTGCCCGCAAAACACTCCAAACTTTTCTTGGCCCATTCTTCGTTTTGCATAAACATCGGATAACCTTCGCCCTTTTCTTCCAGCAGAGGGCGCAATGTATTGAGCCAGCCAGCATATAGACTTGCCGACCACAAGGTTTCATTTTCCTTCGATAGACCATTTTTCAATTTTGTCAGATTTTCTGAGTATCCCTTGTAATCCGTCGCGCCGTTTTCTTCCAAAATACTCAGAGCGGCCTCGCTGCCCAAGGCGGCCGGAACATCCAGCACGTCCGGAAGCATCCGCTTCGCTCCCCCGCTGTTTTCTCCCACTTCGCTGTAAATCAGCTTCTGCATGATGGACGCATCGATGCTGAACCGCTGTCCCATGAAGCGAAATCCTAAAATCGTATTCTCTTCCCCGTCCTCAATGGGGATTGAATTGATCTGGGGATCCGGGAGCGACATCGAAAGCGTACAGAAATCCTGGAATGCCGCGTCATCGGTCTTTAGGTCCTCGGTCGACGCATCCGCCCCGTAGACCGCATCCAACACCTGCTTATAATCAAAGGCAGTGATATCATCGCTGGCTCCCGCAAAGAAGGAGGTCACCGCATAGATTCCTTCCCACAGGCTGTAAGCCTCCGAATCGTCCGTCAGAGCTTTTGTCATAAGGACCGCGCTTCTTTGCATCTCCTCGTCATCCTGAGCAAAGTGCATTCTGCCGTACCACATCATCGCCCGGAAATAAGACTCCAGCCCGGCATCCCCTTCATAGTAGCCGCGCGGAATATACTGCGTATAGTCCTCATTCTCGCCGGTAATCTGCGATACGGATATCCCCGACGCCTGCCGGATGGCGTCCATTTCCTGCTCCACCATGCCGGACACATAGTCTTCTGCAACGACACTGTCGTCTTGCAGTTTGGCCCCGACGGTAAAGAAAGCGACGTTTCTCTTAGCCGCATTCTCCCATTGGCTCCCCGCCAGCTGCTGATACTGGGCAATGCTGTCGTTCAGCATCCGTTTGCTTAGCTGTTCCACGCAGCCCGTTAGATGCTCTTTTTCCACATTCTTTAACAGATAACTGAAATACACGTGGTAGGTGTGCATCAGAGAATCCACCGTTACAAAATTCGGGATCTGTGCATAGCGGTTCGACTCGTAAATCTCAAAGAACTCTTTGCCGTAAGAGCTGGATACGACAAACCCGTTCTGCCCTAGTTTAGACGTCATCTCCTCCGTCAGATAAAACTGGTTCAAATTCTCTACATTGCTCAGCCCAGGCTCCACGGTATACGGTTCCACACTAGGGAGCAGGCTTCCCACCGCTTCCTCGGCTCCCGCGGAGGAGGCCAGAGACGGCCGGTACACCATATAATTCAGTAGAGATTTCACATCGTTATCCGCCTTTGTCGTGTCCTCTGCTTTTGTGGTGTCCGCTGCCAAAGTGGTTTCTTTCTTCCCCGTTTCCTTAGCCGCCGCCCGCGTAGGATCGTCCGCCGGATTCTTAGAGGCGCATCCGCCCAGCAACCCGATCAAAAGAACCATGGCAACCGCTTGCTTTACCTTTCTCTTTCTCATCGCTCCATCTCCAATTCCATCTCGTCATATCTGATAAGGGACAGGTTAAGTATAACAAACAATCACTTGCCGTGCAATATTTTTCAACTCTATTGGGCAAGGATTGCCTATACTTTAAGGAAGCAAAAAAAACGTGCCGGTATTAAAACCGACACGCAATTTTTAATCATTAATCTTCTACCCAAACCTCGCGGTAACGGACGCCCCAATCATAGGTCTTCGAGTGAGACGAAACCAGCAGATCGATGGTGTGGCCGGATACGCCGGTATCCTGTGCGCAGTACACGCCGTCTTTGCCTTCAATCTTCACCAGGGATCCCAAGGAGATAACAGAAGAATCCACTGCGATGGTATAGCCGGGCTCCATATCCGCCCCGGTCGCCGTCTTTCCGGCATTGCTGCCGTTGCATTTGGAGCAAGGGCAGTAGGCCGTGATCTTAAAGGTTCCCAGGCTTCTCCAGCCATCCTTGGAGCTGCTGGAACCGGAGCCTTCGTCCGAGTCGCTGGAACTGCTGGAGTTATTCTTGCTGGAAGAGCTGGAACCGCTTTTTCCGGAGGAACTGCTCTTCCCCGAAGAACTGCTCTTCTTAGACTCCTGCGCTTCTCTTCTTGCAGCCGCCTCTTCCGCCGCCGCCTGACGGGCTTCCTCCCGCTCGTTCACTTCTTCCTGAAGCTCTGCTTCCTCGGAGATCGTCATGCCCACGGAAAGTCCGGATGCAACGGAAACATAATCGGAATGTACATAGCCGACCACCTGGGTCGTCAGCTGAATCTTGATCCAGGAATCCTGGACTTCCAGCACGGTAAAGTGCATCCCCTTCACCGCTACGGCCAACAGGTCCGCTTCTTCGTCCGGGCCGGTCCGCACGCAAAGTTCGTCGGTCACCACCGTGGCAACCTGGGGATTTATTTCCGCCACCAGAGCTTCCGCATCCTCGCCGGTCACCAGATAAGAGCTCAGCACCCATCCGTTTACTTCGCCGGACAAAACTTTGCTCCACTCGCCGTTGATCTCCTGAATCTTGGCTCCGGCGCCGCGGTACAGGCGTCCCACCAATTCCCCGTCTTCTCCGGGAGTCTCGCGGACATTCAGAGCAACGCTAGCGTTTACCACGCTCATCTGCGGTTCCGCCGCGGGAGCCGGGGCATCCGTGTTCGCTGCGGAAGAATCCGCCGCCTGGGTTTCCGGGGCGTTCTCCTCGGCCGCCTGCTCTGCGCGAAGTTCCGCCGCGGAGAGCTTCGTCTCATCCACAGCCGGAGTCTCCTGGGCCGCTTTGCTGGCCGCAGCTTCCGCCGCCTCCGCTTCCAGAGCAGCCACATCGATTCCCTCGGCAAACTTCAACCGGCTTTCCGGTTCCGCCGGAGCGGTCTCTGCCGGAGCCGTCTCCGCGGGATCCGCTGCCGAAGTCTCCTGTGCAGGATCCGTCGTGGGTTCTCCTGCCTGATTCGGAAGCGTCGCCGCAAGCTGAGCGATCTGTCCATGGATATCTACCATAGGAAGAGTTTCCGCATCCTCCGATCCATGTTCTTCTTCCAAAACGGCGGAGACACCTGCTGCCTCTACCTGACTTACTTTATCTGTTCTTACTGCCGTATAAGTCAGCTGGAGGCAAAACACAGCGGCGATAACAACGTATATGACTACGTCGCTTTTTTTCCTCTTCATAAGAACCTCCTGATTTCTTACTCTTTTTTTGTAATTATATTACCAAGATACGAAGTTTATTACATAAATGTTACAAAAAGAATATAGCATCATTAACGAAAAAAGTCAACCCCCTCCCACTTTCCGGTCCAAAACACAACATTTTGTGGTCTGCTCCCCCACCTGAAAAGAAAAAAAGAAAGTGTCTTTCGACACTTTCTCTTACTTTCCCCCTCACCGGTTCTGCCGGTAAGCTTCATACATTAAAATAGAGGCAGCCACCGCAGCATTCAGCGACTCCACCTTTCCTTCCATCGGAATCCGGATATAGGTATCCGCCAACGAGGCCAGAGACTCCGTCAAACCGTTCCCCTCGTTCCCGATTAAAAATGCGGTGGATTTCCGGTAGTCTTCCTGATCATAAAAAGCTGTGCCTTTCAGATGGGCGGCATACACTTGAAAACCTCGCATTTTCAAGCTTTTTACATCTGCCTCAAGGTCTTCGGACACATAGTAAGGGACCCGGTAGATTGCCCCCATCGTGGCCCGCACCACCTTCGGATTATAGCGGTCGGCCGTCTCGCGGTTCGCCAGAATCCCCCCGATTCCCGCCGCCTCCCCGGTGCGTAAAATTGTTCCCAAATTTCCCGGATCTTGAATGCTCTCCAAAACCATCACCGGGCCTCCGGAAAGCAAGTCTTCCCAGACAAATTTCTTCTGTTTTGCCACTGCAAGAATCCCCTGAGGTGTTTTCGTATCCGACATATGGCGAAACACTACATCTGGTATGGGCTCAGCCCCCACCTGGGAGGCAAAATCCGCATTTTCTTTATTAATTAAGTAAGACTCGGATGCAAACACACGAATTCGCAGCGATTCCGGAAGTTCCTTAATTATTTTCGTTCCTTCCGCAATAAAAAGTCCGGATTCTATCCTGGCCTTGGCCTTAGTCTGCAAACCCACCACCTGTTTTACCTGTGCATTGGATGTGCTCGTGATCATCAGGCACCCTCATACCAGATCGCGCTCTCAATCTCATAACCTTTCAGGCGCTCTCTTCCCTTTAGTCCGGCCAGCTCCATCAAGAAACAAAGCTTTACTACCTGTCCCCCCAGACGCTCCACCAGATGGATCATGGCTTCCGTGGTCCCGCCGGTGGCAATCAAATCATCCACCAGCACCACTTTCTGTCCGGGATGAATGGCGTCTTTATGAATTTCAATGGTGGCTTCCCCGTATTCCAGCGCATAGCTTTCGGAAATCGTTTCCCGCGGCAGCTTTCCCGCCTTCCGGATCGGAATAAATCCTTTGTGAAAATGCTCGGCAATGGGCGCCGCGAAAACAAACCCTCTGGCTTCCGCGCCGACCACCACATCAAAATCCACTCCCTCCAGCATCTCCTCCAAGCGATGGACTGCCAAAAAAAAGCCGTCAGGATCCTGCAAAACACTGGTTACATCCCGAAAAATAATCCCCTTCTTCGGAAAATCCGGAATACTAACCACATAATCTTCTAACCGTTTCATCCCTATCTCCTTTCAAAAATGTTGCCCTTTTCCTTTGGGCTTTAGATACATCCCCGCATGTTTCAGCAGCAATAATTTTCCACCACAATCTGGAGATTGCGGCGGCCCATATATTCATTGATTGAGGGATAATAAGCAAGCATCAGACAGATTTCGTTTTTCCTGCCCTGCAAGGCCTGTTCCCAGGCGGACCGGCCGAACGTTTCCGTCACCTGCCGTTCAAATTCCTCCGCATCCCCAAAGTAAATCGCGTCCAGCACTGTCCCAGCCGCATTCTGTACCTGAAGCTTCACAATCGGCCTTGTTTTCCCGACCAGTGAGATCCGGCGCAGCCAAAACTGCTTTTCTGCAAACAGCGGCTTCGGATTTCCTTTTCCAAAGGGCTCCAAAAGCTCCAGCTCTTCCACCAGCTTTTCACTGATATAGCCAAGAGGCATCGCAGCGTCAATTTTTATGATCGGAACAAAGTCCTCTTCCGTCAGATTTGCTTCCCGATTTAATTGTTCCCTTAATATAGGAAGATTCTCCTTCGGGAGAGTGAGTCCGGCCGCCATCGCATGGCCTCCGAACCGGCTCATCAGATGCCGGCATGCCTGAAGCCCCTCAAACATATTGTAGGCTTCAATGGAACGGCCGGAGCCTTTCACCCCCTCCTCCACCTGAGTCACCACGATCACCGGCCGGTGATACCGCTCCTTGATCCGTCCGGCAATAATTCCAACCAGGCTTTCGTGGCAGTTTTCCAAGGAAACGACCATCACCTTGTCATTCTTCAGGGAAGAGTTTTCAATCGCCTCGATCGCCCGCTCCGTCCCCTTCACCGTCATTTCTTTGCGGGAATCATTCAAGGCTTTTAATTGTCTGGCCAGCGGCTCCGCCTCCTCCAAGGTCTGCGCCGTCAGGAGTGCAAAGGCCTCCGCCGCAGTCTCCAAACGCCCGGCCGCATTAAAGCAGGGCCCCAGGACAAAGCCAATGTGATAAGCGCTGAGACGATCCTTGGCCAGCTGGTTGGCGTCGATTAAAGCCTTTAATCCCGGTTTTTCGGTGCGGCGCAGCCTCTTTAGCCCCTCCTTGACCAGAATTCGATTTTCCCCTTCCAGATCCATCACATCCGCCACGGTGGCGATCGCCACATACTCCAGCAGAAATTCCAGATCCTTCGCAGGGATTCCCTGTTTTTCGTATAAATACTGGATCAGCTTATAGGCGACTCCTGCGCCGCAAAGTTTTTTAAAAGGATATGGACAGTCTTTCTGCTTGGGATCCAGGATCGCCTCCGCCTTCGGCAGCAGGTAAGTCCGGCTCCCATCCGCTTCTTTCCGAAACGCCACCTCATGATGATCCGTCACCACCAAGGGAATCCCCAATTCCGCCGCTCTCTCCGCCGCCTCAAAGGCCGCAATGCCATTGTCGCAGGTCAAAAGGAGACCGGCGCCCTCCGCGGCCGCTTCTTCCACGATCCTCTGATTCAGCCCATACCCCTCTTTGACACGGTGAGGCGTCTTGACTCCGGCCGACGCCCCCAGGTGGCGCAGCCCCTCCCATAGAATCTGACCGGAGAAAATCCCATCCACATCAAAATCCGACGCGATGACAATGGGCAGCCCGGCTTTTATGGTGCGAAGAACGGCGAAAGCCGCTTTTTCCATATCTTTCATCAGTCCCGGAGAATTCAAATCCTCCAGGGTTCCGTACAAATACTGCTCCATTTCTGCTTCTGTGCAGACGCCGCGGTTCACCATCAGCCGGATGATCAGCGGATCAACGCCAAACCGGCGTCCCAGCCCCTGAAAATCAGCCCGCTTTGCCTCCAGCACCCATTTTTCCATTTTGTAACCTCAAATTCTTTTGTTTCTGTCCAGGGAAAAGTATAGCACAAATCCTGAGTGAATTCAATTTCAACCGATACGTTATCATCGCCTCTCCTTTTCCCTCTATTTTCCTTGTACTTTTCTTCTAGTTTTATTATAATGAAATGAATAAAATATTTATCGTATTTTTCCTACAATATCAAATGGCTTTTTGATTTTTGGAAAAATGCCAAAGGAGGAACCATGTTAAAAACCGGATGTATCCACCCGCCCCTTCTCTCCGCCCTCTCCTACTGCGGCCATGGGGACAAAATCTTAATCGGCAGCGCCAATTACCCGCTGCAAAGCCGGTCCGGCGAGGCAGAGCGGATCTATCTCGGCCTTTCCCGCGGCCTTCCCACCTCCACGGATATTCTCAAAAGCCTGCTCAGCGTCATCCAGGTAGAGCGGGTGCAGGTCATGGCGCCGGAAGGCCCGGAACCGGAAGTTTTTCGCGAATACCGGGAAATACTGGAGGATCTCCCCCTGGAACCTTGCGGCCGCTTCCCGTTCTATGAAACATGCGAGGGAAAGGACGTCCGCCTTGCCATCATGAGCGGCGATCTGCGCCCTTACTCCAATCTTCTTTTGACCGTCACCGTCGTAAGGGAGGGTTAATATCAACCTAGGGAAATTGTCCGCATAGGAAGCCATGCTTTTCCATACATTGTACCATGAAGAACGAAAATCGCCTGATTGAGGAGGCACCGCCCTCCGTACTGGAAAAGTTTGTCTCCCAGCTCAACAACCCGTTCACCTTCGTCCTTTTTGCAGCGGCCGCCATCTCTTTGCTCCTGTCCGAATACAGCGACGTAATCGTCATCCTGGCCGTCGTCATTTTCAACGGCGTATTTGGAGTGATTCAGGAAGGAAAAGCAGAGCACGCCCTGGCCGCGCTGAAAAAGATGACGAGCCCCACGGCCCTCATCCGCAAGGGCGGAACAGTCCGCCGCGTTCCCGCAGTATCCCTGGAACCGGGGGATGTGGTTCTATTGGAAGCCGGGGATCAGGTCCCCGCGGACATCCAACTGACCGAGGCGTCCCACCTTGCGGTGGAAGAATCCGCTTTGACCGGGGAATCCCTGCCCGTCCACAAATCTGCCGGGCAGTCCGTTTTCATGTCCACACTGATCACCGACGGACGCGGGGAGGGCGTCGTAACCAAGATCGGGATGGACACGGAAATCGGTAAAATCGCTGCCCTGATTCACAAAAGCGAGTCGTCCCAGACACCGCTGCAAAAACGCCTCGGCAAACTGGGAAAATCCCTGAGCATTCTGGCGCTGGTTCTCTGCGCCCTTCTGTTCGCCCTAGCGCTGGCCATGGGACGGGATGTCCCTGAAATGCTGGTCACCGCAATCTCTCTGGCAGTGGCGGCGGTTCCGGAGGGCCTTCCAGCCATCGTGACCATCGTGCTTGCCATCGGGGTCAGCCGCCTGGCTTCCGCAGGCACCATTGTCCGCAAAATGCCGTCGGTGGAAACACTCGGCTCCGTATCCGTAGTCTGCTCCGATAAGACCGGAACACTGACACAAAACCGAATGACCGTCACTGCCTATTACGAGAACGGAAAGATTACCTCCGCCTCCGAGCGGAAACCGTCCCGCCTCTTAGACGGATTTGTCCTCTGCAATAATGCGATCCTGGCGGGACGCCAGCGGATCGGGGATCCCACCGAACTGGCGCTGCTGGATTGGGCTGCGTCCCATAAGGTCTACAAAGAAGCTCTGGAAATTCGCTATCCGAGGGTCGACGAACAGCCCTTCTCCTCCGAAGCCCGCCGGATGGCGACCCGTCACAAGAAAAACGGCCGTCTTATTTCCTATATAAAAGGAGCCTCCGACGTGGTTTTGGCAAAATGTACGGAGCTGGCCTCCTATGGATCCGTCAAACCGCTGACTGCGTCGGCGCGCCGGACCATCGAGCAGGCGGTGGAAACCATGTCCGGCGAAGGACTTCGCGTCCTGGCGCTGGCGGAAGACAACGTGTTTCTTGGCTTAGTCGGTATGAAAGACCCGGTTCGTCCGGAATCCCTTCCGGCGATCCGCCGGTTCCGTGAAGCGGGAATTCAGACCGTAATGATCACCGGAGACCACAAAAACACCGCCTTCTCCATTGCCAAGGAGCTGGAACTGGCCGACCAACCGTCCCAGTGTCTGACCGGAGAAGAGCTGGACCGCCTCTCCGACGAGGAATTGGAACAAAAAATCACCAACTGCCGGGTATTTGCACGTGTCTCGCCCGGCCATAAAGTGCGAATCGTCAAGGCATTCCAGAAATCCGGCCACCTCGCCGCAATGACAGGCGACGGCGTCAACGACGCCCCCTCCTTAAAAACCGCAGATATCGGCATTGCCATGGGCAAATGCGGCACAGATGTAGCCAAAGGTGCTGCGGATATGATTCTGACCGACGACAATTTTGCCACCATTGAAAAGGCCATTGCCGGAGGACGAGGGATCTATGAGAACATTCGGAAATCCGTGCTGTTCCTGCTCTCCTCCAATTTCGGCGAGATCATGACGATGTTTACCGCCGTGGCAGCCGGATTGGCGGTTCCCTTGCAGGCCATCCATATCCTCTGGGTCAATTTGATCACCGACTCTCTGCCTGCCCTGGCTCTGGGGATGGACAAAAATGAGGACGCCCTGCTGATGCACGATCCTCCCCGTGATCCAGAGGAAAGTCTGATGGCTCACGGCGGCTGGTTTTGCACCTGTTTTTATGGTTTCCTGATCGCAGGAATCAGCCTGTTTGCGTTTCTCATGCTTCCGGTGCTGATGCTTCGCCAGATGGATATGGAACTGACTCTTGGCAATCTCCGGGTTGCGCTGGAAACTCCTGCCGTACTGGCCAGAGCTCAGACCTACGCCTTTACCACATTGGGCGTGTCCCAGCTCTTCCACGCCATCGGCATGAGAAATCAACGGAAGTCGATTTTCGAGATGAACCATCTGCAAAATCCCATGATGTTCCTGGCCCTCTTTTTAGGCCTTGGACTTCAGGCCGCGGTCACGGAAATCCCGGTGCTGATCCGGATTTTCGGCACGGCGCCGCTGGCCCTTCACGAGTGGGGGTTCCTGCTGGCGCTTTCGGCAGTGCCTCTCTTTGCCCACCAGCTTCTTTTATTAAGAAAAAGCGGGAAAAAGAAAGGATAGCGAAAGGACATTTCTCTAGGAAAAATAGAATCATCATGCTATAATATCCATGCCTGTTTTTCGGACGCCGTTCCTGCGTCCGGAAGACAGGTATCCTTGTGTAAAGAATCATAAGGAATCAAAAGAGGCAGATAAGGAAACTTTATAGAAAAGGAGATTCTTCCATGATTGATATGACGCCGACAAAATATTTGGTCTTGAAAATTGACGGGGACTACGCCATTCTCCGACGCCTGGAGGACGAACAGGCGGAGCCTATTTCCGTGGCGCGAGCTCTGCTTCCGGAAGCGATCCGGGAAGGCAGCCGCCTGCTCCGGGAATTCCTGGAATATACACTGTTGGATTAACCGGAGGATATCATGAAAAACAATACTGCAAAGGAATACGCGATCATCACTTTCGGCGCTTTTCTCGTGGCCCTCGGCGTATACTTGTTCAAATTCCCCAATAACTTTGCCTTCGGCGGCGTGACCGGTTTTGCAACGGTAGTTGCCAAGCTGACTCCGCTGACAGCCTCCACGGTCAGTATGATCCTGAACATTCTGTTTATGATTTTGGGATGGATTTTCCTGGGAAAAGACTGCGGATTGAAAACCGTCTATGGAACGTTGGTTTTCACCGCGATGCTCTCCGCCTTCGAATGGATTTTCCCCATGAGCGGACCTCTGACCCATCAGCCAATCTTAGAGCTGATCTATGCGATCGCCGTACCGGCCGCAGGCTCCGCCCTGCTCTTCCGCTTGGATTCTTCCACCGGGGGCACCGAGGTTCTTGCGATGATCATGAAAAAGTATTCCAGCCTGAACATCGGCATGGCCCTGCTTTGCACCGATGCGGTGCTGGCAGCCTCCTCGTTTTTTGTATTCGGAGTGGAAACCGGTCTCTTTTCCCTGGTCGGCCTGGTGGTAAAATCCTTGATCATTGACAGTATGATCGCCAGCATGAACCGGAACAAATATTTCACCATTGTGTGCAGCAAGCCGGACCTGATCGTCGATTACATCAACAACACCCTGCACCACGGCTCCACTCAGACCGGAGCCACCGGCTCCTATACCGGCAGCCACAAGACGATCATCTACGCCGCGGTAAAGACAAAAGAAACGCGGGCGCTGGTCAGCTATGTAAAAAAAGTGGACCCTCACGCTTTCCTGTTTATCCAAAACTCCAGTGAGATTATTGGAAAGGGATTTCTGTCCCACTAACCCCAATCCCGTTTTCCGGATCAAGGGGAACCGCCTTTCCCGGTATAAAAAACGGCGGGTCAGCTTTTCGGATAAGCTGACCCGCCGTTTTTCATTCTATTTCGCTTTATTGCACAAAAAAAGCGGATAACGGGAATCGAACCCGCCTATCCAGCTTGGGAAGCTGGTGTTGTGACTTTATGTTTTTAACTGATTCCGTCAAGTGCCATGAATGACGTATTTACGCCATTTTCTGGCACTTTCCTTTTATCTCGTTTTGTCCTCTTCTATCTCATTTTGTAAATTTTTTGTAAATCATGCAGTTCACTTACAGACACAACTCGGCGGCATTACGATTTATTTGTTTCTGCCTGCGACATTATAAATAATGTAAATACGCTATTCGGGGAACTCTTTCTTCTAGCTTTTTCTTATCATATTTTATAAAATTATCTCGAATCTATTGGATTTATGCTTCTCAAAATTTAATAAAAATTTTATTTTTATAATACTGTCTGGTAAAACACAACATATTGTGTTTGTGTATCTTTTTTTGCACGATATATATACCGAAAAATTTTTCCGGATTCCGGAAAAAAGTTACCGATATCGGAAAAAATTTCCCTCTTTAAGGAAAACGAATTCCGCTACTCATTTATAAATCAAAAACGAGAAAAACTATATATAGTATTTTCCCCCGATTTGCGTTCAAAATATAGTATGCTATAATAAGGTTGATAATAAAAATAATACTAAGAAGGGAGACAATGATGTCAAATCTTGAATTAAAAGAAAAAATTAAAAACGCTGGGCTTTTTCAATGGCAGGTTGCAGATACAATAGGAGTCTCAGACGTTACCTTTTGCAAATGGCTAAGGAAACCTTTAAGCCCGGACAAAGAACAGGCCGTCCTTGAAGCCTTGCAAAAACTAAAGGAGGCGATTTGATGAGAGCGACCAGAAAACAGAAAATTCCATTGTCTAGCATGGTAGCAGTCAGCGCGAATACTCTAGCAGGAATTCTTGATTGCGGCAGAGCTACAGCGGTCAAGATCGGGACCGATGCTAATGCCAGGTTTCAGGTAGGGAAGCGAGTTTTGTATAACGTGGAAAAAGTTCGCCACTACCTAGATACTCTGGCGGAATAGCGGGAGGGAACTTATTTGCCAAGCACAATAAAATTAAAAGAACAGGCTTTATATTATGCCAGCCTGGGCCTTGCGGTATTCCCTTTGAAGCCCAAAAGTAAGTTTCCGGCAACGGAGAATGGATTCCATTCGGCTACCACGGACAGAGAGGAAATTTCCCGTTGGTGGGACAAGCATCCAGATTACAATATTGGAATAGCCACTGGTTCCATAAGTGGTGGGGTTTTTGTCATTGATCTGGATATTGACGAAGATAAAGGCTTGAACGGTTATGAAGTCCTAAAAGAGTGGCAGCGGGAGCATGGAGACCTTCCAGAAACCTGGATGGCTATAACGGGCAGGGGAGGATATCATCTGTTTTACAAAGATAACTCTACCGTTAGGAGCAAGGTAGGGATTTATGAGGGTGTGGATATCCGCGGAGATGGCGGCTACGTAGTAGCGCCGCCTAGCGTTCATCCAAACGGAAGGTCATATGAATGGGAGATCGCTCCGGAGGACATGCCCTTGACATCGGCAAATGGAAAAGTGCTTGATTTCATCCTTCCGATGCCAGAAAAGGAGCAGACTTTCACCACTCCGGAAACCATAGCGGAAGGGGAACGGAATAAAACCTTATTTACTCAGGCATGCAGCATGAGGGCAAGAGGGGACGCAGAAGAAGCTATATTAGCCGCTGTAAGAGCGACGAATAATTCCCGATGTGTTCCACCGTTGGATGATAAAGAAGTGGAAATCATTGTGAAGAGCTCCTTCAAGTATAAAGGCGGGACAGCCCCTTATAAGGCGGTGTTAGACGATGGTAAATTCCGGCCGGTAAAAGAAATACCAAAGTTGAACCCCGTGACGGCTGCGGAGTTAGATAAAATGGAGATTCCGCCTGTTGTCTATCTAGTGGAACCGATTCTTCCGGAAGGTCTGAACATGTTGGGTGCTCCCTCTAAGTACTATAAATCCTACATGGCAATTGACCTTTGCCTATGTATCTGTCAGGGAATGGATTTCTTGGGATTTAAAACAAAGAAAAGCGCGTGCCTGTATCTTGATTTAGAGAGTACTAAGAGACGGCCTCGCGACCGGATCCGCCAAATATTAGGAAATAATCCGATGCCGGAAAACTTTCATTTACTTACGGCGGAGGATGATGTGAAGCCAATTGGAAATGGGTTTGCAGAGCAAATTGAGGGAGTACTGACAGATCATCCGGATATCCATCTTATTGTGATAGATGTATTCCAGCGTGTCCGGGCGGCTGCGAAGAAGAATCAAACAGGATATGACCGAGACTATGACGATCTGGGTGTGATTAAGAAAATTGCAGATACTCATAATGTTGGTGTGCTTCTAATCCACCATACCAGGAAAATGAAAGACCCAAACGACGTATTCAATGAACTCTCCGGTTCTGTCGGTATTATGGGTGCGCTGGATTCTGCGTGGGTAATTACGAAAGACGAGCGATTCTCCAATGAAGCTACTCTCAGTATTACAGGCCGAGATATGGAATCCAGGCAATTGAAAGTTCGATTTAATAAATCAACATTCCGGTGGGAGTACATAGGAACAGCCGAAGAAATTGAGAAACAGCGGGAACTATCGGAATACGATCAATCACCAATAAAAAAGACTGTCAAGAAGCTCTTAGATCAATCTGGTGGAACCTGGGAAGGCGGTGCAAGCGAAATCATAGAAGCCAGTAAATACTTCAATTCAAGAATCTATGATGATGCTTCTAGCGTAGGTAAGTGGATTAACCGGTTTAGCAATCATTTTTGGTTGGATGGGATTGAAGTGAATTTCGGAAGAAAAGCAGGAGGGAATAGGAAGAGGGTTTATGTTTTTACTGTCCCATCCGTCCCAAGTGATCATACTGTCCCATCCGTCCCAAGTGTCCCGGATAGTTCGGACAGATAGGGACAGTTGGGACATAGGGACAGTTATATATCAAAGGAGAAATGAAGTATGGATAAATTAGAATTTGAACAGGAACTAATGCAATGGCAAGAGTTGGCCACAAAGTATGGAGGACTAGACATCTTAAAGGCAATGGAAATAGATCGTCTTGATCAGATCGCGTCAGCCCTGAAAGGTGTTGAACTATATCTTAGTCTACTGTCTGATTGTGTGGAGGCCCCGTACGGGTACGGCGAGAAATTCTGTATCACTGAGAGGTGACATATTGAATAATAAGGACGTAACCAACGCTTTCAATGATATATTTTCCTGGTGGAAGAAATACCGAGACGAGCCGCCGGATGAAAGTCTGTTGGAACAGATGGCGAAGGAAGGCTATGAGATTTGCCGAAAATACTTCGCCGCAGATTTGGCGGTGCATATGGTAGACGATTTAGTCCAGATAATAGAGAAAAGAAAAAGCCCTTTGGAAGTTGCCGCTTCCGCCGGGCAAGTAACACGGACATACGCAAGGCCGGTCACATGATTAGTATACCAGACCAGCCTAAAATAAGAAAGGTAATTCTGATAGAATTTACAGGCCTTGGTATTTGTTTTCGTTGGATGAATGTGTATAAGATTTGTGAGGCCCTAAAAAGAGAAATCAGAGGCCCTAAAAAGGCAGGAGGACAGGCCCCCCTATTGATTGAAGTGAAATGTCTCTGGGGAGACCGGTGAGTGGAGCTTCATTTTACTCTCAGGTCGCGCGTAAGCCCCTCCCCTTTTCTGGGTGAAGCATGGGCGAAGCTAGGAATTTTGTATGCAAGTGTACGCAAGCGGCACTCTCCCATTTTGTAGGATAGCGGAAAGCGAACGGGCATAAGCGAACATTCTTTATGCTGGATACCAAGAAGAAAGAATGTTGTATGCGGTACGGGCCTAAGAAATCCTAAGAAAATACAAGGTTTCTGTAAAACGAAACGAAACAAACACAAAGGTCGCAATGAGACTTTTTTCAAAACAAACAATTATATGGCCTCGTGTTGTCCGATGTCCTCCTGCTTTCAGCGGGCAGGAGGATGTTGAGAAATGTCAAGATTGCCGGACAGACAGAGAAGCCTAACAGGAAGGATGGTATATTATGAGATTAAATACAGTCAGATACAAAGAAGTGTCAAGGGAAAAAAATTAAAAGATGCTGATGTGGCAAGAATGGCCGGAATGACAGTAAAGGCCTTTTCATGGATTCTGGAAAATCAATTTGCAGACCTGGAAGTGATCGAGATTATCGCGGACGCGGTCGGATGCAATGTAAAGGAACTGGCATTGTGTGATTATGAAGGTTACGTGGAAAATGTGATCGAATGGATTCGAGATCAGACAAGGGCTACGGTCAGCCTGTCCCAGAAAAGAACAATAAGCAGAGTTCGGAAGCTGGCGAAGGAGCATCCAGAGAAATGTCAGATCGTGGCCGAGAATAAAGACGGGAGTATTTGCGCTCATATCCCGGTTAGTTGGGTGAAGATTGTTCCTGGCAGAGCATTGACAGACGAACAGCGGACACAACATGCGGAGCAGTTAAAAAGAAATCTTTTGAACGCCGATTGCAACCGGGGTGAAAACAGGTGATTTTCCATTTTAAAACCGGACGGGTATAAAGTATTACCTAGAGATGAAAAAGAGGAAATCGGGCAGTTTTATATCAGGTGGGAGCATCCCCCCAGTATATGGAGCCGATTTGGGAGAACTCCCCTACACCGACCGCCCCCAGCTGTCAATAAAAATGTCCCGGATTAAGTTTTGACAGATTGTCCTCCTGCCAAATGGTTGATAGAAACCGCTCAACGCAAATCTGCGTTAGGCTTCCCCAATTTTGGAGAGACCATGAAAGTTCTCCTCAATTTTGAGGGGATGTGCCTCCAATTTTGGATAGTCCTTATTCCTGGAAGATACGCCCAGTTTTGAGCCGGTCTCTAATGAAAAATAGGAAACGGTTAAAGCTGTGAAGAAGCTAAGAAAAAATAGAAAAAGGCGCAAAAAATCCTCCTGCTTTTCTTGACGATGGCAGGAGGAAAGGTTATAATAGACTCAACAAGAGAGCCGGTAAGCCAGCGTACACCTGGCCGCCCGATTTTCAAGTTACTATCAAAAATAGCGCCTTACTTTACCAGAGCAGGGGCGCTATTTTTTGTGTTTGATAAAAACAAAGTAAGTAGTCGTACTACATTCCAAATAAGTCTGCGTGCGTCCCGGTTCGGTATAACAAGAGTTCACTCTCATCCTGGCGGTAAATTAATAGCCAGTCCGGTTCTATATGGCATTCTCGATAGCCAGTGTAATTGCCTCCTAAGCTGTGATCAACATTTTTCGGAGGTAGTGCATCGGGGATTCGTAATATGTCGATCACTTGCTGTAGTCGTTCCATCTTACAATGACGCTTGATACAAGTTTTAAAATCTTTTTTGAACTTAGTTGAATATCTTACATCAAGCATTGTTAATTCTCCATCAATTCGGCAAAAAGTTGTTCTGTAGAACCCGTAAAATGATGACCACCACCATTGTCTAGTTCAGTAAAAGCTTCTAGCGTTTCCGTATTTGGCATTTCGTCCGGAACAGCCGCCCCTTGTAAGTATGAAATAACATAAAATAAACGATTTTCTGGTATCTGATCAATAAGATTCTTGGCAAATTCGCGATTACTCATGGTATGCACTTCCTTTCATGGTTATTGTATGCAGTGTCTGAGCAGATTATTAGATTCTATGCCATGCAAGTTATATGACAGTTCCATCATCAAAAACAAATTCAGCACGCCATGTGCAACCTAGAATGGACGCAATTTGTTCAAGCTCCTCTTTTGTCAGGGTATTTCGTTTTACTTTCTGATTTAGATTTGATGGCGTAGTTCCAATTTTTCGAGCTAGCTCTGCTTGGCTCATTCCCTTATAAGATAAGGCCATATTCAGTTTTTGCGCGATTGTCACAGTGTCACCTCCATTTCTTAAGATTATACAGTAAAATATTGATAAAATCAAGCATAAAGTTAAAAATATACAGCAAATACTATTAGAAAATGCTTGACAATATTTAGCATTTGCTGTATAATAAGATATATCAAATAGAGAGCAACCGGAAAAAGACGTAAAAGCGTCCAAGGCCGAAAGCGTCCGATACTCCCAACCATATACCTGTGAAACGCTCAAGGGTAGGTCACAGTCATAGCCAGGAAGATGATGGGAGGGTTGCAAAAAGGAGGTATCCCGATGGGAGAAAGAGCACTAGAAAACAGAGTAAAGAAGCTGAAAGAAATCGAAGCCCAGATGAGGGCCCTGGAAGAACAGGCCGAAGCACTGAAAGCTGAGATCAAGAAGGACATGGAGCGGAAAGGGCAGGAGGAAGTAAAAGCCGGTTCCTTTGTGGTCAGGTGGAAAACCATCATTTCCAGCAAGTTTGACAGCAAGGCATTCAAAGCGGAGCACGAAGCACTTTACAACCAATACGCCCGGCAGATCAGCGGCAGGCGGTTCACGGTAGCATAAGAAAAAGCCCTTACCAGAGCGGCCACTCTGATAGGGGCAAGTACCCAAAACTAGACTTAAGGGCGGTTTGATTATACCATATCAGCCGCCCAGATGTAAAGGAGGCAATATGGAAAAGTGGAATAAACTGCGGGACGTGATCGCAGAACTCCGCGACATGCAGGAGCGGGCCTGGATTCCGATCTTGGCGTTGGTGGAAGATTATTTCAGCATTACGGATGAAACGGCAATTTTGAAGTTCCATGACCGGGCACGGGTGCAATGTGATATCGCCCACGATTATATTTTTCGAGTAGGGGAACTGGCAAGTGAAGCATATGGAATATTGGCAGGGTAGGGGGTATGAGAAAATCAGAATTGCTCCAAGAACTTGTGAGACATGTAGGAACGCTAAGTGAAATTCGTTTGAAGCAGCTTTATGAGATCATGGAGTTCTTCCGCAAGGCAGCAAATTCACAGGAATGTAAAACTTTAACAGATGTAGAATGGTTAAAAATGTTATTGATTATAGGTATCCTGCGTTTAAACGATGCTGAGCAATTAAGGCATCTGCATAGCTTACTTATGTGAAGGGAGAATCGGGATTCGATCAGAAAATCGACTACGAAGAATAGGGTGGCTCAGAGCTGCATTGACATGTTAAGAAATGTTAATGCCGGCGGGGTTGGCGTTGGGACGTTTAACCATTTCTGGACATACTGGAAAATGAAGGAAAGCGTCCTCCTGCCAGCAGTCCTACAAAAAGAGTAAATATGGCATTGTGCTGTGAAAGGAAAATGAGATGAAACAACGGTATGACAAAGAAGGAAATGTCCTTCCAAAAGGCATCACTCAGAGGCCCGATGGCCGCTATTCCGGGCGTTTTATGTACCAGGGCGAGCCTTACATTGTGAGCGGTGATACAATAAAGAAAACCATCAAAGCCCTGGACGCTTTGCGTTATGAAGTGGAACATGGGATTTATGCCAAAGAATCCAATATCACGGTTGACGCTTGGTTCAAAATCTGGATGGACGAATATAAAGCGAACAGTGTAAAAGCCAGCACCGCAGAAACCTATCGGCAGGTATACGATGCTCAAATCAGGCCGCATATTGGAAAAAAGCAGTTAAAAAGTATTCGTCCGGAAATGATTCAGCGTTTAATCAACCAATATTACGGCGATGGCCTTTCAAAGACACGGGTAAACCTTCCTTATATCGTCTTGCTTAATATGTATAAGCAAGCGGAACGAAATGGAATTGTACAAAGCAATCCCGTTTCAAAGGTTGTTCTCCCCAAATTTGTTAGCAAAAAGGAACGCCGTGTAATGTCAAAAGATGAACAAGATACTTTTCTTAAATATGCTGCTTCTTCTCAATATTATGATATCTATCTTTTTGCGCTTTCCACGGGTATGAGAATCAATGAAATTTTAGCACTGCAATGGCAAGATATTGATTTCAAAAAGAAAGTTCTCCAAGTGAATGGAACTCTCGTTTACCTTAGAGAACAGGGAAAACGTATCAAAGACGCCCCGAAAACAGAAAGCAGCCGACGTGAAATTCCTATACTGAACCATGTAGAAGCACTGTTGAAATCCCGAAAGAAGCAGCAGCTAGAGAACCGCCTACGCTTTGGCGAAGAATGGGGATACAAAGAAGGTCTGGAAAATACTGTGTTCACGGATTCCCTTGGGAAAACCATATGGGATACTCAAATCCGGAAAGACATGCAGGAGATCATAAAAAGCATACGGGCGGACGGAAAAGAATTTGATACTATCACCCCTCACACATTCCGCCATACCTTTGCCACCAGGGCCCTCGAAAATGGAATGAAGCCCAAAGTTGTGCAGATGATACTAGGGCATTCTACCCTAGCTATGACAATGGATTTGTACAGTCATGTCCTACCGGATACCAAAGCCGAAGAAATGCAAAAATTAGCACATACCTTCTAAACGAAAAGACCGCCACATCCTGGCGGTTTTGTTTGTGCAGAAATTTTGTAAATTATTTGTAAATCAGAGGAAAAGCCCTCTCCCATCATCCGACGCTGCCTCCCCGAAACCCACGTTTTTGCAACAAAAAAGCGGATAACGGGAATCGAACCCGCCTATCCAGCTTGGGAAGCTGGTGTTCTACCAATGAACTATATCCGCACATAAATGGAGCTATATGAAATTCGCTACCTGTATATTATCCTCGATAATCCTGTTTTTGTCAAGTGTTTTTCCATTCTTTCCTGCGGAAAAAAAGGGGAGCCGCCGCATATAAAATTTCCTGCGGCAGCTCCCGGAATCCCCATTGCCTGTGATTATTTTTTCTCAAAAGTAATCTTTACTCCCATAGAATCTTCGGCAATGATCAGCTTTCCGTCCTCGATCTGTACTTCCAGATCTTCTCCGTCGGCAGTCAGAACGAACTTCCCATCTTTTTCTGCCCATGTGCCGTCCTGAGACTGGTCCATCAAAGTCATGGAAAAGGTCTTATCTTCTTTTGCGACCATTTCGATCTTCACGGAATCCGCGTCCCCTCCCAGCTGTTTCGCAAAGGCGTCAAAGTCCATGCTTACTCCGCTCGCCTCTACGGTAGCCGCTTTCCATGTACCCACAATTGCCGGAGTGCTGCCGCACCCAACCAGCAGCGCCATTGCCAGCACAGCTGCAAATACCAGCGCAGCCAGCTTTTTGCTCACCTTACTCATCTCTTTTTCCTCCTCACATATGTTGTCGGCAGATATTTCGGGATGAAATACTTGCTCTTTTGTATCCGAATCTCAGCCCGCTCCCCTTGCCGCTTGAGTAATGCTCTATTATTATACAATACTGGTCATAGTTTGTACAGAGCGAACTTTTTATTGTAAAGTACTTCTTCTTTCTTTTCTATGGAAATTTCCATTTGAATTTCCCATAAAAAAACCAATCCCAACTCTTCTCTGCCGTTCCTGAGCCGGCTGCCTCCCGGCAGGCAAGGAAAAGGCCGGACCGGCAAGCAGCATCTTTCTTTCCCATCCGGCCTATGTATGTCAGCTTACCATCTTTTATTTTTCTGCTTCAATCCGGCTTTTATTGATCTCATTCCACATCTCCACATCTACACCTTTCCAGGACAGCTTGTTGGGATTATAGTAGGGATCGATCTTGGCTTTCATCTGTCTTTCATAATCTTTATACATGGCGAATACTTTCGGGGACAGCGCCAGTACGACAAGCATATTAATCCATGTGCAGGAGCCAAGAGCCAAATCCGACAAATTCCATGCCAGGCCAGATTCCACATTTCCCCAGATAAAGATCAAAACAGGCATGCCGAACTGCATGGTTCTGGTCACGATCTTGCGAATCTTCGCCTTCTTCTCACCCTGGAATAAAAACATGGCGGCGCTCTCCGCCTCGTAATAATAGCTGATCAGGCAGGTAAAGGAGAACAAGGCCAGCATGATTGCAATAAACAGCGGGGCAATGGCTCCAAGGACCTGCTGGACTGCCAGCTGTACAAAGATTACGCCGTTGGTGCCTTCCGCCGCCAGCGCGGCCATCTGGGAGGAACCGCTTCCAACATATCCGAACTGGGTATTAAAACAATCTGTCAGCAGAATCATCAGACCGGAAGCCGTACAAACGATGACGGTATCCAGCCATACACCAGCCGCATTTGCCATCCCCTGCTTGACCGGGTGGCTGGTCTCGGCTGCGGCTGCGGTCGGGGAAGCCTCGCCCATACCAGAGGCGGAGGAGAAGGTTCCTCTCTTCACGCCCTGCTGGATCGCAATACCGATACTGCCGCCAAAAATTGCGTTTGCTCCAAAAGCAGATGTAACCACATTTTTAATCAATGCAGGAACTTCAGTGATATTCAGAATGATAATAACCACCGCCGCAATCAGATAAATCACCGTCATAAAGGGTACAACCATGGAAGCTACGGAACTGATTCTCTTAACACCGCCGAATACCACGATCAGCATGACGACTGCGATAATCAGAGCGCTGACCCACATGGGAACGCCGATCGCGTTTTTAAAACCGTCGCAGATGGTAAAAGTGGCCGCCGCGGGCATGAAACAGGCAGTGCCAATCATCAAGATAACAGCCAAGAAAGCGCCATATGCCTTCCAGTTCAGTCCCCGCTGGGCACAGTAAGCGCCTCCTCCCCGGTATTCTCCATCGATTTTGGTTTTATACAGAGAACCCAAGGTACACTCAGAAAAACACACGGCCGAGTTTGTCATACCTGCGAGAATCATCCAAAACAGCGCGCCGGGGCCGCCCATAAATATGGCAACGGCCACTCCGGCCACATTGCCGGTGCCAATGCGCATTGCCATGGTCGTGCAGAAAGAGGCAAAGGAGGATATGCCGGAATCGGAAGCATTTTTGTCTAAAATCCGGCTCCACATATCTTTAAAATGAACAAACTGGAAGAATCCAAGTCTTACTGTAAAATACAAACCCGAACCTACAATCAAAACCAACATGCCGACACCCCATATAGGGCCATTCAGCGCAGCTACGAGATCGTTGAACCAATCAAACATAGACTCTCTCCTTTTTGTAGTATCGTGAACTAGATATGGACCAAAACAAGTCTTGTGTGAAGATTCGTGAAGAATCCGGGCGCCCGTTTTCCACAAAACTATATTTGGTGTTCGTGGTTATTATAACATTCCAGTCATCTTTCGTCAATATATTCCGAATTCATCGCGAAAATCATTTCTGATTTCTCACTTCATCATGAAGTATATTAATCTTATGTTTATTTGTAAAGCAACATTCCTTCAGGAAACAATTCCTTGTTCTATTCATGCGATCCTTGTTTTGTTCCAAGTTTCACAGTCTTCTATCCAAGATTTTAGAGTTAAATTGTCCTCTCTCTGTTCCAATCGGGTCTTATTGTCCGGTATGTGCAAAAAAATCGCCTAGACTGGTTCCATCACTCTGGTACCAGTCTAGGCGGTCCGGTGTCTTGGAATCTTTCTCTTACCAGTTAACCGCGTTCGCTTTTCTCGACATGACCTCAAGAAACACCTCTGCCAAAACAGGGTCAAACTGCGTTCCCGCGCCCTTTTGGATTTCCGCCAATGCCGCCGCTTCCGAGATTCCTTTGTGATAGGGTCTGTCGGCAGTCATTGCGTCATATGCGTCTGCGATTCCAATGATCCGGGCCGGAAGGGGAATCGACTCTTTAGAAAATCCAAACGGATATCCGTTGCCATCCCACCGTTCATGGTGGTATAAACAACATTGGGCGGCCATTTCCCACAGCTTGGAGGGCGGCTCCCGGAGCGGCAGGGGGATCCTGCCCAGGATGATATAGGCGCCAAGCATCGTGTGCGCATATATGAGTTTCCATTCGAAATCTTCCAACGGCCGGGTACTGTTCAGGATGGAATCGGGAATAGCCGCTTTGCCGATATCATGGTACTTTCCCCAAATATCAACATGAGAAAGCATTTCCAAAGGCAGCTCGCCTTGATCGGGTTTATACTTTGCCTGCGATATGGAATCAACGATTAATTCGGCGTATTTGCCAACCATGCAGCTATGCTGTTGGACAAATACCGGCAGCGACCGAAATACCGTTTCCATTTGTGCTGTTTTTCTAAACTCTGTCACCGGTTAACTCCTCCCTTTTGCCCACCCTCTCTCATGAGCCGTCACATAATACGGATTATGTGACTAAAAAACAGTACGATCTTCCAAAAGTTGGGCCCAAAAGTTTCATAAATATCCGTTCAAAACGAATAAAATTTATTTTGCGAAAATCTGCGCCGCAAATGTGCTGCATCAGCGGCATCTTTCTTTACATTTGTGTACCCTAAAGGGCAGACTCTGTGCATCCCTAGCGGAATGTTTTTTATATCTGTTAAAAAGGCACAAAAAACCAGGCGGGAAGAGGTGAAATTCTTCCGGCTTGTTTCTTTCTGCCTATGGTAAGATGTCACTGAGAAATCTGCCGAATCTCTTGAAAAAGAGCGGCATTTATGTTATAAGTAGAAGAAATAAATAAGTAAAAATCTATGTATGCAGCATATATCATTGAGCGGATGGTCCACATAATCCGTATTATGTGACCAGAAGGGTTTTCTGTATCCGTCCGAGGCGGGCCAGATGGCCATCACCGGATTCCATTGTGTATATCCTCGTGGTGTCCACGCTGCTATGGCCCAGCAGATCAGCCAGACGTATGATGTCTTTTTCAATGGAGTAAAATGTTTTTGCAAATAGGTGTCTGAGATTATGAGGGAAAACTTTGCTCTGAGCCACGTTTGCCCTAGCACAAAGCCCTTTCATAATGCGCCAGATATAGCTGCGGTCCAATGGCTTACCATTCTTGCCGATAAAGACCGGCCCGGTTTGCAGATTGGTCTTTTTTATATACCGGAACAGCAGCTTTTTCAACGGCGCAGGGAAAAAGATCACCCTCGTCTTGTTTTTACTGTTGACCACTGCCCTTCCGTTCCGAACCGCCTCCACGGTGACGAATCGCAGTTCGCTGATCCGGATACCTGTTCCGCAAATGGTTTGCAGGATATATGATAACTGAGTGTCCCTGGCCGCATTTACCAGCCGCCGGTATTCTCCCCTGGTTAACTCTTTTTCCTGGCGGCAAAAAATTTGCCGTTGAATTTTTAATAGCTTCACACAGCACTCCGCTCGTCCGCAAAACCGCAGAAAGCAGTTTAACGCCACCAACATGGAGTTCACGCTGGCAGGGGCGTAACGTTTTATCAAATGCTCCTTGTATGCCAAAACCTCCGTTTTCTCTGTGGCTCTTTGTTCAAGAAAAGTATAGAAGCAGCGCACGTCGTGCAGATACTTTTCCACGGTAGCTTCACTTTTTTCTTCCTGATGCAGGTATTCTTTAAATGCAGTCAGCTCTTTCTTTGATAATTGGTCCATAGCAGGTTCCTTCCTTCAGAATCGAATGATACCTTTCTATTTTGCCCACTCTCATTCACAGTATTAACGATATGAAAAAGAAGCAGACAACGATCAAAAGCCTACATCCCGGAATGAACCGTGATGCACAGGCATGGTTTTCTCAATCAATGGATACCGCAGCAGAAAAACGCCGCCCAGAAATGCGCTGGAATTTAAAATATCCGGCGTAAAATTTTGAAAATCTCTGATTAAAAAATCCCGGCAGTGGCTCAGACGGAGCACTGCCGGGATTTTGTACCGACGAAATAAAAATTGGGATTCTTGCGAAGATTTCCTTTCCACTCGCTTGATTTTGTGTGTTGGCTTTTGTCTGCACTCAGAAATTTCTACAAATGCAGCTTCTTATGCAGTTCTTCCCTCATCTCCCGTCCCCGGAATAAGGCCATCTGGCCGATGCGCAGCACGCCAAGTCCGGCGCAGATTAACGAAGGAACCTGTTGGCCTGCCGCGCCAAAGATCAAAAGCGGCAGAGGAATCAGAGCCAGCATGGCGGACAAAATCGAATAGATCATGTTCTCCCGCAGAGGAATCCGCCGCATCCGGGATAGGGCCGGCATCAGGACCATGGCAGCCACGCCGGCGGCCGGAAGTACATAATCCACAGACCAGCCCCGCCAGCCCGTAGCAAAATCCCAGATCAGACACCCGACATCCGCCGCCACGGCCATCCATATCGCGCCTTTCAGAGGATTCCGCCGTTTATAAAATCCGAAAGCTCCCATCACCCATAGACTGGCAACACCTCCGGCGGCATACAGCCCCCAATGGGCGTCAGGCCAAACCAACTGCCCCCCGGCGAGAACCGCCACCAAAACGGCCAGACATCCAAAAGTAAAGCTGCGGAACAGGCGGCTGCTCTGCCCGGCGGACGATGTTTCCTCCGGAAACTGTCCTTCCAGGATGGTCACCGGCACCCCCAGTTCACCCAGGATCCGGAAAAAGTTCCGCTGTACATTGCGTCCCAGGAGCCGGGTCGTGAAGCTGAATACCAGATCATCCTGGTAAGAGCAGACCGTCAGCTCCATCTTGGCCGTGCTGGTGAAAACGCCGAATCGTTTCATATATTTGCCATACTCCTCTGGCATCGTCACAACGCCAAGATTGGAAAAGATGGCTGTGACTCCATTTTCTCCCAATTTTAAGGCCAGGCGCAGCACCAGCGTTTTTAGGGCCAGAGGAACCGCCCGCAGAAACGGATTGCGCTCCAAAGCCACCAGCTCATTCATTTTCTGCCCGACCCGCTCCGGCGTCAGCTCCCTGGCAAAGTCCTCCTTCATCTGCCGGAGGGCAGCTTCCAGAGAATCTTCCTGCTGGAAATCATACCTCGGCTCAATCCAGCCGAAAAAATTCAGCATGGAGGAGGAAGGATAATATTTTCTCAGATTGACCGGCACCATCAGGGCCACCGGCCGCATTCGGTTTGCCTTCATCTCCTCCCGGATTGCCCAGAGCAAAACGGCAGATAGGAGTATGGTCACAGTCACCCCCTTTTCTTTTGCTGTTCTCCGAAGCGCCTGGCTGGACACAACCCCTTCCAGAATATCCAAATCTCCGTAAGGATCCTTCACCCCTTCCAGCTGATAGGAGGCGGGCTTTTTCTTCTCTTTGCTCTTTGGTTTCTTTTTGTAATACTTGGCGAACCCATCCGTAATCTGATCTTCCACGGTGATCTCCTGTTCCTCCAGAGGCAGATCCATCAGCCCCTCCTCCCCGTGGCTGACCAGTAAATACCGTTTGACCAGTTCTTTCAGAAAACAGATGGCTCCGGTCCCGTCCGTCAAGGCATGGAACACTTCCAGGTTGATTCTGTTCTTATAATAAGACACCTGGAACAGCAGAGTTTTCCGGTCGCGGATAAAGAGGGAATCGCAGGGCGGCTCCGCCTCCTCCCGCACGACCGGCCGCAGCTCGCTGCTCTCCAGATAATACCAAAAAAGCCCTTTCCGCATCACAGACAGAAAAAGGGGATAGGTCTCCAGGGCGGCGTCCAAAGCCGTCTGCAGGGCCTCCCCCTGCACCGGCTCTTTCAGCTCACAGTAGAACCGGAATACACGAGTGTCCTTCTGGTTGCTGGTGGCCGGAAAAATTTTAGCCGCGTTGTCCAGCCGCCTCCAGCGGGGAATCCGTTCCTTTCTCTTCTCCATGATAATCCGACTCCTTTAAAAACTGATTGATGATTTCTAAACTCTCCTGGACATGGTAAAACTTAATACCAAGGGCAAAATAGCCGTGAAGGGCATCTTTGATCCGGCGGACCTCCACTTGATTTCCGGCTCTCGCCAAACGCCTGCCATACGCCTCGCCTTCATCCCGCAGCGGATCATATTCCGCGGTCAAGATCAGCGTGCGGGGCTGGTTGGACAAATCCTCCGCAAGGATCGGAGCAAAATAAGGATTCTTCCGGTCCTCCACGCTGCTCTCGTACAGTTCCAGATACCGGCAAAGTTTCTGGGAGGTCAAAAGAAAATCCGTTCCGTTTTCCCGGACCGAAGGAAACGGGGATGCCTCCGAATAGTCGTTGTTCACAGCAGGGTAAATCAAAATCTGCCGCTGGGGGAGGAATTCTCCCCGGTCCCTTGCAAGCAGGGACAAGGCCGCCGCCAGATTTCCTCCGGCACTGTCGCCGATCACGGTGATCCGGTCCGGCCTGGTATTCAGGAAAAACTGGTTCGTGAACACCGCCTTCGCCACGGCATAGCAATCTTCCAGGCCAATGGGGAACCGGTATTCCGGCGCCAGCCGGTAACCCACGGAGACCACGGCATGGCCGGTTGATTTGGCAAGTCTCGCGCAGATGCGGTTGTAAGTATCCACGCTCTCCGTGACCCATCCGCCGCCGTGAAGAAAGAGGAGAACCGGCAGGGCGGTCTCCCTGCCCACCGAAACCGTCAGCTCTTCTTCCGGCAGATAGACCCTTGTGGGAATCTCGTGATCCCCGCTGAAAACCTTGCAGTCCATGGCCTTATAGAACGGCTTCAGCGGATCCAATGCCTTCAAGTTGGCGGCCCGCCTGGAGGTTTGAAGCTCCAGATCCCCATAGGACAGGGCCTTTAAAATCTTCCTCATTGTTTTATTGATCGCCATAGTTCTCCTAATCTCCCGCTGGAAATATCGCCGCCAGAAAGCCGGGATTCCTTTTTGTCTTATGTGAAGTATAACATAGAATTGGGGAAGAGAACAATTTTATTTGCAAAAGCAAGACAGATCAGGATAGACATACAGCCTCTATCCTGATCTGTCTTATGATTTCCAGCTATTTTTGCCACTTCCTATCACCAGCATAAGCGGTTTAGTCATCTAGATATAACTGCATTTTACTTAGATAATTAGATACATTTTGATCCGTCGAATTGAAATTCTCCGAAAACGTCTGCAAACTACCAGACGGATTGACAACTAAATTAGTAAATTCCAGGTAAGCGTCGTAATAGTCTTGCAAAGTACGGTAGGCTTCCTCGTGTTCTTCCGGAGGATTCTTCATGTCTTTCATCAAAGATGACACCTTTTCCTGATTCTCTTCCACTGATTTTATCTTAATCTGAAAGCTGGCATCTCGAAATAAATTCCCTAGCGCATCGTTGAAATCATCATAGAACGCACCGCTCCCCTGGTTTTTTCGGGTGAATTTATCCGTGGATGAATCTGTCTTCTCATAAATCGAGTTATACCATACTTTTTTAATTAGATTTCCCGCCGTCTCAGCGTCCGCAGCCCCAGACAACATGTCATATGCAATCAGTTCCAGATTTTCGCTGTATTCCTAGCTCAAACGCTCAGCCTCTTTAGCCGCGTTCTGTTTTTTTATTTGCTGAAAAGCAAAAATACCGATCACCGCAACTACAATCACCGCAGCGGCGATGATAATTGATTTTTTCGATTTCTGTACCTTTTTTGGCGTTATGTCACCAGTAAATTCCACCTGCTGCGACTCATCAGTCTGATCTTTTTCTTTTACTTCAGCTGGGCATCCGCACTTGCTGCAAATATCTGCTCCCTCTTCGATCTCCGCTCCACATTCCGGGCAGATCCTCTTCCCATCCGGAAAAAATACATAACCACAGTGAACACATTTTTGGGCCTTGTCCGAAACAGGCTCCCCACATCCTGGACATGGAATCATTGCCATAATCAATCCTCCCCCTTTTACTCCTACGGCTATCCGACTGCTATATCAAATTCTATCCATATACCTGCCTATTATTGACCGATATATCGATATGCTAATAGTATAGCATAAACATGTTATTTTTCAACAATTTCCCTGTCAATTTTTGATCATTCCCTCTTTATTTGCAGTATAATAGTGCTATCTTATATTTCAGACTTCAATATCCATGTTTTACCGTTCAAAATTCGCCCTGTTTCTTCCCTGCGGGAGGAGAATCAAAAAACCGCCTGCCCCGCAGACGGTTCCAAATTCAGTCAGAGAATTCTTCATTCTCTGATTTCATTATGCCAAAGCTTTCTGACTCCTAAAAAGGAAAATCAGATACAGGATTCCGGCCACGAACTGTACAACCGCAATTCCGGCCGACAAAAGGGCTGCGCCGATATTGATAATCGGGATGACGCTCAGCAGTTCACACAAAATCATGACGCCGGTACAAACGGCGTAGAGAACCCAGACTGTCGTCCCGCTTCCGGCAAGCCTATAATCAACGGTTGAAAGGAAATCCCCGGTTGTCTTGCAGATAAAAAAGACGGACAGGAAGTTCAAAATTTGAATCGCCATGTCAACCAAAGCCCCTAGAAATCCGTTTTTAAACACCATCCCGACCACTGACAGAATAATCCCCACGATATTCACATAAAATGCGGTCCGATATCCCTCTGCTGCCGTGGAAAGCGTATACAGAGCATATAGATTTAATCCAAACGCGACGATCCCGATAAAGGGCAGCCAGGAAAACAGAGAGATAATCGCCGATACAAACAGCAAAAGCAGCCCTCTGGATGCCTGTTCTCTTGGGTAACTCATAGTTTCTTCCTCCTCTGGTACAGGTTAAGAGCTTCCGCTGCTCATAGTCAGCAGGAAACTAAAGTTCATTTCGCTCTTTATTTGTTATTGTACCCCAAAGAAGAAAAATTCGCAATGTACAAAGCTCAAATATCTCTGACAATTTCCTCCTACCGGCGCCCGCCGGTCATCCATGCCAAAAACGAAAGCAAATTTGCAGGATCCGGCGACCTTAGACTGCGAACTCCCATCCGCCGCATCCCGTCCGATCCTGCCGTTTTCTTGATCTTTGCGCAAAAAAGCAGCTGCAAAAACAAGGCTTTTCAAAACTTCAACCTCTATTCTCGCAGCTGCTCTGCCTATTCGAAACACTCCAGCCGTCGGATCCTGTTAGAAAACGATCTTCTTTCCTTCTTCCGCCGACCGGTAAGCGCCATAAATCACCCGCATCACATCATAGGCCAGATAAAAATCAGAATCCGGCTCCCGGTCAAAGGCAATGCACTCCATGAAGTTCTTCAGCTCGCCGGCATAGCCGCGGATGATTTCATCCGAGACAAACGCCTGGTTCCAGCCGGTCTTCTGCGGAAGCATTTCCGAAATGTACACGTCGTCCAGCCCTTCCTCATCCATGAAATAAGTGTTCAGGATGTCGCAGGGATTCAAGTTGCAGCGGAAGGAAGCGTCGTGCGCATATACATTCACCGTGTTCCGGGATCCGCCCAGCACCGCATCGGAGCAGATGGCGACACATTTGGTCCCGTCCAGGAACGTCACGGTCACCACGGCCACATCTTCCACATCCACCGGATGGGCGTTGATGTAGCGGTGTTTCTCTTTCTCAATGGCCGCAGTCTGCACGCCGGTATCCGCCACCACGCTGACAATCCCAAACTCTTCCCCGCGGGCCTTTGCCTCCTGGCGTTTCAGCCAGAGCATCGCAGTCAGCCCATGGATTCCGTTTCTCATCAGCGTACCGCCCCCGATCTGGTTCCAATGGCCGCCCTTGGGGGAGCTGGATCCAATCAGGGTATTCTCACTGTTCATGAACACAATTTTACTCTTCTTTGCCCGGAGAATCTCCGCGGCTTTCTGTACCGGCGTCGCATAGACCTGGTTTTCTGCATACATGAATTTCTTTCCGCTGGTCTCAATGATGGCCTTCAGCTCATCCATCTGTGCCAAAACACTCTCGTACATGACGGACTTCGGAACGGTCTTGCCGATATTGTCCTCTCCGTTCCCCACATATCCGGTCAGGGGTTTCTCACAGATGACATGTTTCCCTGCCTTTAACGCCGCCATGGCAATCGGAACATGCAGGGTTTGATTGGTATTGATATCCACCACGTCGATCTCCGGATCATTGATGATATCCATATAATCCATGGTGACCACTTCGTAGCCGTAACGCTCCTTCATGGCCTCTGCCTTCTCCCGGTTGGAACCGCCGCAGACGGTCTTCAAGCGGACCGGGATTCCCACCATATTTTCATAGCCGCCTCCATGGAGCTCACAGCCATAGCCGGTTCCTACCATACCCACTACAATCGGGCGATCCACTTTCTGCTTCATGCCATCATTTCCTCCTATCGAAATGTTTTCTTTAAATATTCAATCCCCTGCCGGGTAGCGGTCAGGCTGTCCGGCAGCGGTTTGCACTCAATGGAAACCCATTTTTCATAACCCGCTTCTTTTAAAACGCACGCTGCCTGATGAAAATCAAAATGCTTGTCGTCCGGCAGATTTCTGCCTTCATCCGAGACATGGAACAAAACCAACTTTGAAAGGGAACGGCGGATCGCCGCCGGCACGTCAAAGTCTTCGGTGAGCATATGATAAGTATCCCCATTGTAGAGCAGCCAGTCCGAGTGAAATTTTTCCAAAAAGCTCATGGTACGCTCGGTGGAATTAAACACATCCCCGTCGTTCCGGTTGATCTGCTCAAATACCGTAGGTGTCTGAATGCTGGCTCCGTACTCCACCACTTCCCCCAGGGTCTCTGTCAAAATATCTTCAAACTCCTGATCGCTTCGATCCGGCCCTTTGCGTCCGCGCAGGTATCCGATCAAGATCTGGGAATCCAGCTCCTTTGCCAGATCCAACTGACGTTTCAGCCGCTCCACCGTGGCGGCGCGCACCTTCGGATCCGGATGAGTCATGCTCATTCCTTCCATGGTATAGGCGAGTCCCGTGGTCACTGCCGAGGCTCCCAAACCATGGGAATCCAACATCTGTTTCAGTTCTCTTCCATTATAATACTTGGGATCTTGAATTTGCAATTCAATTCCGTCAAAACCCAAAAGTTCCGCCTGCCTGGCGCATTCCTCATAGGTCTTTCCCCTGAGAGGAAACGGAACGTCCGGGCTCAAATCCCGATCCACCGTGCACACACTGAATTTCATATCGTTCTCCCCCTTACCGCTCGATTTCCACCGGCACATAGACCGAAGCTGTCACGCTGTGGTACTGATGCCAGGGATATTCCCCATTCTCCCCGTAGATCCTGTCATGGGCATTGCCGGGGGCCAAAATGAATTCCCGGTAGAAGGCAGCCGGGTCATTCTCCCGGAACAGCTGCACTTTTCCCATTCCCTGCAGCTGCACATGAACCTCGTCAATGTCCTTCGCATGCTCCTTGTGGGGGCCGGACGGAGACATCGGAGCCGCATAGCAGACCGTCACGGAAGTATCTTCCGTCAGGCGGATTTTTTCCGTCTTATGATAGGGAATTCCCTTCTGGCGTTCATTTCCGGACCACTCATACAGGGATTTCCAGGTTTTCTCCACCAAAGCTGCCGTTTCGGGATTGGTCACGTCGTACCGGTCGTAATTGCGGAACACCAGCGCCCGCTCCACGCCCTTTAACACAACGCCCTGAAGGACAGCCGCTTTTAACGGTTCCAGAGGAAGGCCTTCCGCATCGATGATTCCGTGTGTCTTGTGAGCCAGGTTAATGACAATGCTCTTTGGTTCCACGAAATATTCCGCCTCGTTTTCCACGAACTCCACATCCTCAAAAAAGGGTTTGGCAAAATCTAATTTTTTTATGCTCATCGGTTCCTCCTATCGGTCGATTTCGATCGGCATATAAACCGCACGGGTAATGCTGTGGTATTGATGCCAGGGATACTCGCCTTTTTCATTGTAAAACTTGTCGTGGACAATACCCGGCGCCATGATGTATTCCTGATAAAACGTGCTGGTGTCATTGGTTTCGAATTTCTGCATCTTGCCGAACCCACGAATCTGAGCATGAACCTCATCAAAGTTTCTGTCGTGATCCCGGTGAGGCCCGGACGGAGCCATCGGCTCGGTGAAGCACACGTTCAGCTCCGTATCTCCGCCTACGCGAACCTTCGGAGACTTAAAATAAGGAATCCCTTTGTGCCGCTCAATGCCAGAACACTCATAGAGGCTCTTCCAGCTGCCCTTGATCCGCGCGATTACTTCCGGATCGTCGATATCATATTTTTCATAATCCAGAACAATCAGCGCGCGGCCGATGTTTTCCAGCCAAACGCCTTCCACGATCGTCCCTTTTAATGGAAGAAGCGGGATCCCCTTGATATAGATAATGGTCTGGCTCCTCTCCGCCAGGTTGATCACCATGCTCTTCGGCTTTACGAAATACTTTTCCTCATTCTCCACATATTCCATCTCAAAAAGCGGCTGCCCAAAATCCAGTTTCTGAACACTCATGTTTCTCCTCCTCCTGCCGGTATTTCATCTCCGGCTGCTAGTTCAATTGAAATTACAATATTTTTGTTTCTTTCCACTGTGATATATTACTATCTTTTGCTTCTCCGCTTCATTTCTTTGTATACCAGGATATTAGCATCTTTTCTTCCATATGTCAATCCTTTTAGCAAAAATAGTGATATATCACTTTGTGTTTTTTTATCATTATGTTCTTATCACTACAGCGATTTGCGATTAAAATAAGGACACCGGCCTACCGCCAAAGCCGGCGTCCTTAAAATTGATACGAGTTTTGGTCTGCCTGTTATGGGGAACGTCTCGTCTCTCTTCGCGTTCAGCCTTCCAGATACGCTCTCGTCTGTTCCAGGCAATACCGGATATAAGGTTCGATCCCCTGATGTTTCATCCGATCCGGATTTGGAATTTCCAGTCCCCGGACCGCCTGCGGAATCCGTTCCAACAGCCCCCGGATATCCACGGCCCCTTCCCCCGGAATCAATCTTTCCTGAATTCCGGTTTTCACCAGGGAAGGGATATCTTCCGGAATCTCCGGCCCGCAGTCGCATAGATGGACATAGGAAAACCACTCGATTGGGAGCAAATCCAACTCCTCCACTTTTACCCGCGAACGGTAAAAATGCAGCGTATCCACCACAATCCCAACATTTTTCCATCCAGAGGTCAAGAGCATGCGGGCAGCGGTCCGAAGGTCTTTCACTGCGGACCAGGTGACAAATTCCAGGTGAACCGATTGGTCATATCCTGCCGCCAGCTCGCAGAGCCGTTGAAATTGCTCCATGGAAAAAGCTTCCTCTTCCGACCAGATATTCGTCAAAATATTCTTACAGCCAAGTTCAGCAGCCGCTTCCAGATCCGCCTCGTAATCCCTTACATCAACGCCAGGAAAGATCCGGGCGTTTTCTATATCATTTACCGTAAGACCAGTCTCCGCCAAGGCCTGTTTGGTCCGCCGCAACATCTGCCGGTCTCCGGCAAAGTCAAAAGGCGGCGGGCCGCTGAGGGAAGAGGAAAAGCCCCCGCTCTGTTTCGTACGGGCGGGAATCCCGCGAAAGCTGACGCAATCGTAACCGGCCCCGGCCGCCTGCAGCACCAATTCCGGCGGAGGGCAAAATCCATTGGTCAAATGGACCAGACAATACCTTGGTTTCACCCTTCCGTCTCCTCTCTTCTCTGTTCTGCTGCCGCCCGCTCTGCCAAAATCGTTTCCACCGTGCGCCTCATCTGCCCGATCGGCGCTTTTCTTCCCGTATGGAGCTGGAATCCGATGGCTCCCTGGTACACATTCATGTTCATCCCATTGAGAGTCCGGCAGCCGCGCGCTTTTGCTTCCTTTAGGAAACGGGTTTCCGGCGGATTATATATCGCATCGAAGGCCAGCTGGCCCGGATGAAAGATCTCCGGTGTAAATGGCATTTGCCCGGCCGATTTTCCCATCCCAAGGCCGGTCAGGTTCATGATCACTTCCGCCTGTCCGGAGACATTTCGGACAAGATCTGCCTTCTCCATGGACACAACCTCCGCGACGCCGGGAAAGTCCCGGTTGATGTCCCGGCCGAGGGCATCCGCAGACTCTGAAATCACATCCGTCAGCCATATCTTCTTCGCTCCGCAGTGGGCCAGCGTATAGGCAATGGAACGGCCGACTCCGCCTGCTCCGATGCAGAAAAAACGCTCTTCTTTTACACGGACCCCGGCATCCTCCAACGATTTTACGCAAGCCAGCCCATCGGTGTTGTATCCGACGAGGCGTCCGTCTTTTGTTTTTACCACTGTATTGACCGACTGCATTGCTGCGGCCAGGGGATCCAGATCATCCAGCAGACCGCAGACAAATACTTTGTTCGGCTTTGTGATCACCAGCCCGGCGTAATTCTGAGCCCGCGCCGCTTCCAGGACAATCTTCAAATCCTCTTTTCCCACTTCCGACGGATAATAATAGTAGTCCAGCCCTTCTGCGGCAAAGGCCTCGTTCTGAATTCGGGCGGCAAAGGAATGGTCCAAGGGCTTTCCCAGCAAGGCAATCAATTTTGTGGTTATTTGAATCTCCAAATCTATCCCGCTCCTCTCGTTTCTGTCTGCCGTCCGGCGTTAAAAATCAATCCTGCGGCCTTCTTCCGCGGACTGGTAAGCGGCATAGACAACCCGGATCGCCTCATAGGCCAGTTCAAATCCCGTTTCCGGCTCCCGGCCGTAGGCTACCGATTCCAGGAAAGACTTCATCTCACCGGTATAGCCACGAACCACTTCATCCGACACAAAAACCTTATTCCATCCGGTTTTAGAGGTGACCAGTTCTCCCCAGCCCACTTCTTCCAAGCCTTTTTCATCCATCGCATAGGTATTGAGCAGGTCCGTAGGAGTCAGATTGCACATCATGGTCGTATCATTACTGTAAACATTGATATAATTTCTGGAACCGCCCAGCACCGCGTCGGAGCAGATGGTCATGCACTTGGTTCCGTCGGAAAAAGTAACCGTCACCATGGCCACGTCTTCCACATCTTCCGGGCGGGCATTGATGTAGGAAAGCTCATCCTCCGACAGACAGGCCGTCTGTCTTCCGCAGTCCGCCGTAACGCTTTTCACCGTGATCGCTTCTCCTCTGGCCTTGGCCTCCACCTGTTTCAGATAGAGCATGCCGGTCAGCGGATGAATTCCGTTCCGCATCAAGCTTCCGCCCCCGAAATGGCGCCATTTTCCGGCCAGTGGGGAGCTGGAACCCACGATGGTTTCTTCACCGGTCATCAGCACAATTTTGCTTTTCTTAGCCCGAAGAATCTCCGCCGCCTTTTGGACCGGCGTTGCGTAAATGAAATTCTCCGCATACATAAATTTGCACTCGCTGGCGTCCACAGCCTGTTTCAGCTCCTCCAGGCTTTTTTGAACCTCTCTCCACATTTCCGACTTTTTCATGGTCTTCCCGATGTCTTTCGCCTCCGGATCACCGAAATAGCCGGTCACCGGTTTTTCACAGATGATGTGCTTTCCGGCTTTCAAAGCGCGGATGGAAAAAGGAATATGTAATGCCGGAGGAACGCTCAAATCAATCACATCAATCTCCGGATCCAAAAGCAGTTCCTCAAAATCCGTACAAACCTGTTCATACCCGTAACGTCTCTGAAACCGTTCCGCTTTTTCCCGGTTTCTGGCGCAGAGGGTTTTCAGGCGAATCGGGATCCCTCCCGCATTCAGATAACCGTTTACGTGCAGGAAGGCTCCATAGCCGCTTCCCACGGTTCCGATCACAATCGGTTTCGTCAACCGTTCCATGTCTGCCTCACTTTCTTCCTTATGATATCAAAAACAGGCTGATTCCCTGTACAAATGTGATCAGCATCAACGCTACAAAGAACATCAAAAGCTGCGGCACCGCTTTTTTGGCGATGGCCATTGGCTTGATTCCTGTCAGGGAAGACGCTACATAAAGGTTCATGCCGACCGGGGGAGTCACAAATCCGATTGCCAGGTTTACAATCATGATCACGCCAAAATGGATCGGAGTGATTCCCACGGCAGTCACAAGCGGCAGGAGAATCGGAGTCATAATCAGGACCGCCGCGCCGGTATCTAAGAGCATGCCAACCACCAGCAGGACCGCATTGATCAGCAGCAATAAGAGGACCTTGTTGGAGGCGATCCCTCCCAGCATCTCCGCCACCGACTGAGGAATCCGCAGCAGCGTTATCACTTTGGCGAAAATCGCTGCCGAACCGGTGATGATCAGGCAGGAGGCCACTGTGCCGACGCTTTCCACCAGGGAAGGAATGATATCTTTCCAGGGCAGGGAGCGGTAGACAAACAGACTGATGATCAAAGAGTACACCACGGACAAGCAAGCAGCCTCGGTCGGAGTGACAAAACCGGAGTAAATTCCACCCAGCACGATAACCGGGCTGAGAAGCGCCCAAAAACTGTTCCGGAAGACCTTCCAAAATCCAAGCCGCCGAAGTTCCGAGACCTTGGCGCGGATTTTCTCTTTGTCTTCCCCTTTCCGTTTGCAGTACAGCACCGCATAGGCAATCAGCAGTCCTCCAATCAGGCAGCCCGGCACAATTCCGGCTAAGAACATATCGCCTACCGGCGCGCCGCTGCTGTTGCAGTACATGACAAACGGAATGCTCGGCGGGATGATAACGCCCAGGCCGCCTGCCACCGCAACCAGAGCTGCGCAGAACGTAAGATCATATCCTAAACTGACCAAAAGCGGGATTGTCATGGAGCCGACCGCCGCCGTGGTCGCCGGGCCGGAGCCGGAGATCGCCCCGTAGAACAGGCAGGTGACCACAACTGCGCTGGGAAGGCCGCCCGGCAGGTTGCCGATAAAATAGGCGAACACATCGTACAGCTTTTTCGAGATCTGACCGCGGGCCATGATGACGCCGGACAGAATAAACAGCGGGATTGCCAGAAGCGTTGTATTGTTGAACGCTTCAATAACATTCCGGAAGATATACTCCGGATTGACTGCAAAGGTTCCCATCAAGCTTGGCACCGCCGAAATAATCAAAAGGATTACGCCGACCGGAACCGTCAGGATCAGTAGCACTACCAGACAAATGAACATTGCTGCCGCCATTTTTACACCGCCCCTTCTTTTTTATTTTGACCCTGTTCCAACCGCATTTCCCTGATGTCCACCACAATCATCTGGAGGGCCCGGAGGGCGGAAAGGACAAAGCCGATCAAGGATACAAAATACAGGACGTCCAGATTATAAGGCAGCGACGTGGCCTTGGTCGTTCTCATGGACACCACCACGTTCCAGGATGCCCGGAACATGTAGACAAAGAACACAAATACGATTGCATTGGAAATGATTTCAAAGATATGCCGTCCTCGCTCTGAAAAAAAATTTACGATCATATCGAACTTGATCGCCATCCGGTGGCGGATGGAATAGGCCAGCCCCCAGCAGGCGGAACAGATAAAAATGTGGCGGCACAATTCCTCCGACCAGATAATGGAAGCGCCAAAGAACTTTCTATAAAAAATCTGAGCCGTCATCACCGCCACCATCACCACCAGGCCGGCTGCAATAAATACTGCCTCCATATATTTGTCCAACCATCGAATTACTTTCATGTAACCTCCTCACCTTCTCCGGGCCCTTGCTCCAAAAGGGAACAAAGGCCCGGCTCTCATTACGATCAATCACAGCATCGCTGTTTACTGCGGAATCTGATCTCCGTAACCGGCGGCAGTCAGGAACTGATCCAACAGATCTTTTCCGATTGCTTCGCTGATACTCTTATAAGCCACATCAAAGGTTTTCTCTTTCAAAGCATCCCGCAGTCCGGGAATCTGATCAAAGTCCACAAAAGTCATGCCGCATTCTTTGATTAACTTATCCAGCATCTCGTTCTCATAGGAATCCGTGTGCTTTTGTACAATCTCAACACACTCCGTAGCCGCATCCCAGAAAATCTGCTGTTCGGTTTCCGTCAGGTTCGCCCACATATCAGTGCCGGTGTACATACATCCCACATAAAGAACATGGTTGCTGTTGGTGATGTATTTCTGAACATCGTACAGCCCCTTGTCGTATGCCTGGCTCCAGGGGTTTTCCTGTCCGCTCAGCATCCCCTGCTGAAGAGCAAGATAAATCTCCGAGGTGTTCAGCGGGGTGGCCGCCACTCCCAAAGCAGTAAACCAGGCAATGTGATGCGGGTTATTCATGGTCCGGAGCGTCATCCCGTTAAAGCTCTCGATTCCGGTGATCTCCGTGTTGGTGGTAATGGAGCGGAAGCCCTGATCCGTAAACGGGAAAAGTTTCAGCTTCTGTTTGGCAAAGGCATCCGACATATCATCAAAGAACTCTTGGTTCAGCAGCACTTTACGTGCATCTTCCACTGTGTTGAACAGGAACGGCATATCAAATACGGCCGACTCCGGAACCACGTTTGGAATGGCAGCTGGGGAGGTAATCTGAAAGTCGATCGCGCCGGCCTGCACATCCGCAGCCGCCGACGTGTCGGAGCCGAGCTGGGAAGCGTTGTAGATATCAATGGTCATCTTTCCGCCGCTTTTTTCTTTCACCAGATTGGCAAATTGTTCTCCATAATAATCGTTGGTAGAACCCGGAGATCCGCTGTGAGCCAGGACATAATTTTTCGTATTCACCTGGTCCAGATCATAGGACGCGGCGCTTCCCGCCGTGGTCGTATCAGCGGAAGCCGCCGTGCTGCCCGATTCCGTTTTTTCTGTTTCCGCCGGCGCAGCCGTTGTCGCCGCAGGCGCTGCTGTGGTTCCTCCTGCCGTCGTTCCTGTGTCTCCGCTTCCGCACCCTGCAAGCAAGGAAACCGCCATAACCGCCGACATTGTCATGGCTGCCAGTCTTTTTTTGTTCAACATACTCATTCTCCTCCTGTTTTTTATCGCTATGAGCCGGGCGTTTTTTGAAAAATATGTGCCGCTCATGGATCTTGCTCACCGAACCGCCCGGCGTACTTCCCTGTTAGGCCTTACCTGGATTCTCCGTCATCTTCTCTCCGGCAGCACAGATAATCCAGCTCTGCCTGAGTCAGTTTGATATCCATTGCACCGACGCAGGAATTCAATTCTTTTGTATTTCTGCTGCCGATCACAGCCGCCACCGGGAAATCCCGGCAGAGTACATAGGCCAGCGCAATATTGACCGACTCTACGCCTTTCTTTCTCGCCAATTTCTTGGCCCGCTCCATCCGCTCAAAGTTTTCATCCGTAAAATATACGTCCTGAATCCACTGAGGCGCGCTTCCGTCCCTCCGGTACAGGCCTTCCACAAAGAAACCGGCCGCCTGGGAAGCCCAGGAAATCAGGGCAACCTCCGGATGCTTCTCGTGCCACTTTACTTGGTCTTCATCCATATGGACCGTGCCTGGACGTCGGGGCGCCGTTACCTTTGCCAGAGAGAAGGAAGGGTTGTTGGCGACAAGCCCCTGATATCCTTTTTTCTCGCAGTAAGCCATCGCCTCTTCCACCCTGGGAAGCTCCCAATTCGATACCCCGTAGGCTTTGATCAGGCCTTCTTTCCGATGTTCCTCCAACCGGTCCATTAATTCACCCACCGGCACACTGGGATCATCCCGGTGCATTTCGTACAAATCGAAATAGTCGCATCCGGTATGAAACAATCCATAGTACAAGTCTTCGGTAATCAAGTCCGGTTTCACTCTCCAATACTGAGGATGATGTTCCTCATCCGGCGTAATAATGGGATGCCCCGCTTTATCGATGATGATCACTTGATCCCGGCATCCGGAGCGGTCCAGCCAACGCTTCAGCAGCTTTTCCGCACAGGCGCCGACGCCATAGTACCGCCCGCAGTCAATCACATTTCCGCCAGCTTCGATGTAAGCGCCCATCATCTCATCGATCACATCTTCCTGGTCCGGGTGAAACCATGCAGTCCCCATTACCAACTTGGAAAACGGCCGTTCAATCCCTTTTACCTGAATATACTCCATTCCACTTCCTCCCTTCCTTGCCATCGCATCTGCCTGTTTGGCAGTTTCTTTGTCTCCCGGAAATCAGTCTGCCATCCGGCGGCCGATGCCGCCGCTATCTTGGAAAACCACATTTCTTCCATACCGCTTTCATTTCTGTTCCGCTATTCTTTTTTGCATAGCCTTCATTTTCTTAAAACATGTTTTAAGTTTTGTTCCCTTTTTTTAGTTTTTGTGATATATCATAGTTTTGTAAATTTTACCCTTGGGTTTATCTGTACTTTATCATTGGTCCAATATTTTGTCAATCATTTTCTTATCTATTCCGTAAAACATTAATATCTTTTTATTAATATTAATTTTATTACTTTTTTACAGGGTTATTCGTGGTTTTCTTCTTGGCCTTTTCTATTTTTCTATTTCTGTTTTTATTTTTCTTTATTGATTCTATTCAACTTGTGATATTTCACATTTTCCTATGTTTGTTTTTCTTACATTTTTTTCTTGACTTCCTAGAAAAAATAAGATACTCTTATCAGAGAAATCCTAAAACGTGACAGTAAGAAAGGAGGAATCTAATTGGCCAGCAGTCAAGACAGTAAAATCATTGCGCTGAATTACCTAAAAGAACAGATTATTACCTGCGCAATGCCGCCAGGCTCCTCCATCAATATCAATGATATTGCCGCCAAGCTGAATATCAGCAAAACGCCGGTTCGTGAAGCGCTTCTGGAGCTGCAATACGAAAACTATATCACGGTCATCCCCAGAAAAAAGACGATCGTGTCCCGGATTTCCCTCAAGGATCTGGAATACGTTTACGACGCCCGTTCCCTGATCGAGATCCACATCATCAGCAATATCTCCCTGGGAGATATCAAAAAACATAAAGAAATGCTGACCGCTCTCCGAAAAGAGTGGCAGGAATTGGAGCTGGTGGAACAGACCAAAGATACCTACATCACCTTTTTGCAGGCGGACTTGCAGTTTCACACTTCCTTGATCCAACTTTGCGAGAATCCCCACTTAGTGCATTTCTGCCAGGAACTGATTTACAAGTCTCAGCGCTTTTGGTACATGGCCCTTTTCAACAATGAAGTCGACCGGGTCCGCAACGAGCATCTTCAGATTTTGGAATCCTTGCTGCAAGGGGATCCGGTAAAAGCGGCCGGCTTTGAGCGAAAGCATATCTCCGCATCCAAGGCGCTTTCCATCCTATCCGACTGATCCCGGATGGAAGAACCGGCGCAGAAAGCACCGTTTGCGGCGATTCAACAAACAGCGTATTTTCCACATGAAGTTTAGCCTGCGCCCTATTTTCTGATCGGACGACACGATCCATTTTCAATGACAAGCGGAATGATAAAAAAGGAGAGCTCCCAAGCAATTTATGCCTGGAAGACCTCCTTTTTTGTGACACCCTCTGGGATTTAAATTTTTTTGCATTCATTGGTGAATTATGAAAGCAAGCCGGAAGTTCTCCTAAGCTTTAGCCCTCGGTCTTCAACTCTTCTTTCTTGCAGACGCAGCGGAATAAAAACAGAGCCAGACAAGCCACCGCAAACACGATTCCGATCACGTAGGCGGTATTTGTCATCCCCTTGCTGCCAAAATTCAGTCCTTCTTCCGCGTACAAAATATAAGTCATGCTGACCGCCGACATAAAGGTAGCCGGTAAGGCCGCCATGAAACTGGCCTTTTTATTGACAAACCGGCAAAGATAGACGGCACCGGCCCACAAGGCGATCATGGCCAAAGTCTGATTGGACCAGGAAAAATATCTCCAGATCACCTGATAGTCCACCAGAGAGATCAAATAACCGATCCCCAGCAGGGGAATCGAGAGAAACAGACGTTTCTTCGTGCTCTTCTGGTCAATCTGAAACCAGTCCGCCAAAGTCAAGCGCGCGCTTCGAAAAGCGGTGTCCCCGGAGGTAATCGGGCAGGCAATCACGCCGATCATAGCTAACACCCCGCCGATGGGCCCCAAAAGATCCATGGACATCTGATAGACTACCGTAGAGTTTCCGCCGCCGGCCGCGTTAAGCGCCGCCATTCCGTCTCCGGCTGTGTAATAAAAAGCAACTCCCGCCGAGGCCCAGATCAAAGCAATCACACCTTCTGCCACCATTGCGCCGTAGAAGATCTTTCTTCCCTGTTTTTCCTGCGTGATGCAGCGGGCAATCATCGGCGACTGAGTTGCGTGAAAACCGGAAATCGCGCCGCAGGCTACCGTGATAAACATCAGCGGCCAAATCGGTTTTCCGTCCGGATGGAGATTTTGCAGCGTCAGCTCCAGCATGGGACGCGTTCCATTGTGCAGGACCGTGGATCCCGCGATGCCCAGAGCCATGACGATCAGGCACACGCCGAAAATCGGATATAGTTTCCCGATGATTTTATCAATCGGAAGCAGGGTCGCCAGGAAGTAATAGATCAGCACCACAATCGTCCAGAACTTGACGCTCATCCATCCGGGCGTCAGCAAAGCCAGAAGACCGGCCGGCCCCACCATGAAGACCACGCCGACCATCACCAGCAAAACAACAGAGAAAATCCGCATGACGGTTTTCATGACCGGCCCCAGATAGATTCCGACAATTTCCGAAATACTGGCTCCATTGTTCCGCTCCGAGAGCATCCCGCTCAGGTAGTCATGAACTCCGCCGGCAAAAATGGTGCCGAATACAATCCAGAGATAGACCGAAGGGCCCCAGATTGCGCCGGACAGTGCGCCGAAAATCGGCCCCAGTCCTGCGATATTTAAAAGCTGGATCAGGAAAGACCTCCAAGGTTTCATCGGAACGTAGTCCACACCGTCGGGGTGAGCCACACAGGGGGTCTGCCTTTCATCCGGGTGGAACACCTTCTCGACAATCGCGCCGTAAACAAGGTATCCGACGATCAAAAGCGCCAGACAAACAAAAAAGGTTATCATAGATTCTCCTCCTCTCAACTGGTTTCCTCTCCGTAATTTCAAGGAAGCTTTTCCATTCCGCTTTCCCCTTCTTCTATGGCGTTTCCTGCCCGCGCCGGATGGTCCCAATGCTTTTCCCAGTCTTCCGTCCCGCGGGCCATCGGAAAGTGCTCGTCTTTCCCTCCTGCCGGGCACCCGGCAGGTTTTTCAGCCCCTTCGCTCCCCCTTTCCTGCCAAGACCGCTTTTCCCGCTGTCTCGGCGCCTTCTTATTTTTATATTCTCCTTCCCACAGAAGCGTTCCTATTCAAGCCCCGGAAAGCGAAAGTTCCGCCGGTTTGGAAAAGATGACCAGTTCACTCTTCATTCCATTCAGCTCAATGATATTTTCGCATTCCCTCGCCTCGCCGCCCTGGACCGAAAAGTCCTCTGTGGACTTTCCGTCCCTCTCAAAGAGAATGTGGTTGGCAATCCCTCTTTTTTTCGTAGCAAACAACAGTCCTGCCGGGACGCAGAGTTTTGACGTGGCGGAAATCTGATTGAGATCCAGGCGGCCGTTCCAGCTCTCCCAGCGGATTTCCAGATCCTCATTGCAGTTTAGTTCCAGATGGCCGGAATTTCCTTGCAGAAAAACGAAAGAAGCTTTTCCGGAAAACTCAATATTTTCCGCTGCGAGATTCCGGATGTTCAGCCGCTCCGTATTTCCGGCAAGTTCGATCCGCTTCGTATATTTCTGCGGAAAACGGAGAAACACGTAGATGGCTTCCTTTGCCTTGGTCTCCGTCACCGGCTCCGTGCGGTGCACATCGATATCGATTCTTTGCTTGACATCATCGATCTTCACTTTACACAGCGAACGGATCTCCGGAATCTGGTCGGACGCCAGGCGAACCTGAACTTTTTCCCCTTCATATCCTTCCAATACAACCTGTCTGGCTCCCGCCAGATTGACATCAAAACTTTTCTCACAGTCAATATCATACTCGGTCACACTGTCAAACAAAAAATCCTGTTTTGAGGATGCTGTTCCCTCATTATCCAGGAGTTCGTCCAGGGAGATTTGGAACAGGGCGGAGATCGCGCAGAGATTGTCGAGATCCGGGACGCCGGCTCCGGTCTCCCACTTTGTGACGGCCTGCCTGGATACATTCAGTTTTTCCGCCAACTGTTCCTGGGACATCTTGGTCTGTCTGCGAAGAGCTTTTAATTTTTCCGATAACATAATGATTTCCTCCTACGGATTGATGGTTTCAGAATAGCAACGCAGCGTACATTCGGCAAGCAACCTTGGTTTGCAAACCGCAGATTTTTGCTACGTTCCGTAGCATCCGCCTTTTTCCTGGGTAAATCTACTGCTCTGGCGTCCTTTTCACGAATCTCCGTATGTATCTTCCAAAATCCGAGCCGCCAGTCTTACCAGCTGCACGCAGGGGCGTCCGGCATAGTAAGCCTCATTCCGCTCCGCCGGTTTTCCCCCGCGCTCTCCCTCCGGAAGCCCCAAGAGCTCCCGGCAGAGAAGACTCCCTGCCTCCGCTTCAAAGCGCTCCGCGAGTCTTCGCATCTCGGTATAATTTCTGTCTTTCGCCTCCTGGTTTCCCGGTTCCGTATTTCCGCTCTCCAAGCCGCAGACCAGAGCCATGCCGGTAACCGCGCCGCAGATCTCTCTCATCCGTCCGACTCCTCCTCCCAACGCGCAGGAAAGCTTCAGCGCAGTGGCGGGATCAAAACCGTACCGGTCTGCAAACGCGGTAAAAACAGACTGAGCGCAGGCAAAGCCCTGACGGAACAGTTCTTCCGTCTTGTCTTCCCGGCTCATGCTTTGTCTTCGTCTCCATAGGCGCCGCCTTTATATTCCGGACCGGTCACCACAGAGAAATGGAAAATCGGACGGTCCACCCGCTTGATGCTCATCCGCATATGAGGCATGCCTGCGGGACAAAAAATCAGGCTGCTCCTGGTGATCCGGTGGGACTCCCCGTTGATCGTAACTTCCAGCTCCGCGTGAAGCTCATAAGGATCCTCCGGATCGCTGCCGAAAAAGCCAATCAACTCATCATACTCGTGGACATGCTCCTCAAACACCGGATCTTTCTCCGGAACCGCGTAATACCAGGCGGTGTTCATCTGGAAAGCTCCAGGACACACCTTATCGTCGATCCACAAAATCCGGTGGGAAAAGCGCTTATACATTTCCTGAAATTCCAGAGTTCCCGCACAGGGGTCCTGCAAATTTTGAATAATATATTTTCCATATTCTCCTTCGTTGTTTTCGTATACCATTTGAATCCTCCTCATTTTTATATGTCCTGCCGTTCTTCCGAAACGGCAAAGGGGCGCACCAAGGTGCGCCCCTTATCCACTGACTGTCCCAGAGAAGACAGACGCCATCGCCCCTGCCTCCTCTTTTCAGCAATTTCTTTTATTTGCTGTAAACCTCTTCCAGTTTTTTCAGATGCTCGTACTTCGCCTTCGCATTGGCCTCCGCCTGCTCGAACAGCTTCTCGGCTCTCTCCGGATTCTTCAGCGCCAGGGAAGTGTAACGAACTTCGCCTTTCAGGAAATCCTGATAGCTGCCGGTCGGCTCTTTGCTGTCCAGCTGGAACGGATTCTCGCCTGCGTCCGCACGGCGAGGGTCGAAACGGAAGTTGTGCCAATATCCGGCTGCAACCGCGTTCTTTTCCTCGGTCTGAGCCTTGCTCATGCCGGCCTTGATACCGTGAGTGATACAAGGAGCATAGGCAATGATCAGGGAAGGTCCGTTGTAGCTTTCCGCTTCCACGAACGCCTTGATGGTCTGATTGTAATCTGCGCCCATCGCCACCTGAGCCACATAGACATAACCGTAGCTCATCGCAATCGCCGCCAGGTCTTTCTGCTTCACATCCTTGCCGCCGGCTGCAAACTGAGCCACTGCGCCCACGTTGGTCGCCTTGGAAGCCTGTCCGCCGGTGTTGGAGTACACTTCGGTATCGAATACCAGGATATTGATGTCACGGCCGCTGGCCAGAGCGTGGTCCACGCCGCCGAAGCCGATATCATAAGCCCAGCCGTCGCCGCCGAGGATCCACTGGGATTTCTTGCTCAGGAATTCTTTATCCTTCAGAATTTCCTTCGACGCCTCACAGCCGCAGGCCGTCAGAGCCGCAATCAAAGCAGTGGTGGCCGCAGCGTTCTCGGTGCCGTTCTCATAGGTAGCCAGGTAATTCTCGATGGCGGTCTTCACTTCGCCCTCGCCGGCGCCGGCCAGGATCTTCGTGAGTTTGTCCTTCAGGCCGTTCCGGATCGTGGACTGAGCCAGCTGCATGCCAAGACCAAACTCCGCGTTATCCTCGAACAGAGAGTTGGACCAAGCCGGGCCATGGCCCTTCTTGTCAACCGTGTAAGGAGTGGACGGCGAGGAGTTGCCCCAGATCGAGGAGCATCCGGTCGCGTTGGCAATGTATGCTCTGTCGCCGAACAGCTGAGTCATCAGCTTCGCATAAGGGGTCTCGCCGCAGCCTGCGCAGGCTCCGGAGTACTCCAGCAGAGGCTGTTTGAACTGGCTGCCCTTTACCGTGGTGGGTTTGAACTTAGCGGCAACCGCTTCCTTCTCCGGAAGTTTCTGGGCCCAGTCGAATACCTTCTGCTCGTTTACATTGGCTTCCAGAGAAGTCATGGTCAGAGCCTTCTCGCCCTTCTTGCCAGGGCATACGTTTGCACAGGAGCCGCATCCGGTACAATCCATCGCGGAAACCGTCATGGCAAACTGATAGCCAGGCATACCGGTCATCGGAACCAGCTTCATGCCTTCCGGCGCATTCTTCGCTTCCTCGTCGGTCAGCGCGATCGGACGGATGACAGCGTGCGGGCAGACATAGGAGCAGAAATTACACTGAATACAATTGGTCGGATTCCAGGTCGGAACGTCCACGGCAATACCGCGCTTTTCATAGGCGGCCGCGCCGGACGGAGTGGAGCCGTCCACGTACTCGGTGAAAGCGGAAACAGGCAGATTCTGGCCGTTGTGAGCATTGATCTGCTTCTGAACGTTGTTGACGAAGTCTACGACATCCTTGCGTTCTCCGTCCACCTTCTCGATCAGTTCCACATCCCCGGCCGTCTTCCAGCTCTCCGGAACCTGAACCTCTACAAAGTTGGTCGCGCCGGCGTCGATGGCGTCATGGTTCATCTTGACGATCTTCTCGCCCTTTCTGCCATAGGTCTTGGTCGCGGCTTCCTTCATGTATTTGATCGCATCATCTTTCGGAATCACGCCGGAAATGACAAAGAAAGCAGACTGCAGAATCGTGTTGATTCTTCCGCCCAGTCCGATCTCCTTGCCGAGCTTGATGCCGTCGATCGTATAGAATTTAATGTTGTGCTCTGCGATGTAGCGCTTCATCTGGCCAGGCAGATGCTTCTCCAGGCCTTCCATATCCCAAGGGCAGTTCAGCAGGAAGCTGCCGCCGTCCACCACTTCCTGAACCATGTCGTACTTGCTGACATAAGACGGGTTGTGGCAGGCCGTGAAGTTGGATTTGGAGATGAAGTAGGTGGATTTGATCGGATCCTTGCCAAAACGCAGGTGAGAGATCGTCAGTCCGCCGGACTTCTTGGAATCATACTCAAAGTAAGCCTGTGCATACATATCGGTATGGTCGCCGATGATCTTAATGGAGTTCTTGTTGGCGCCGACGGTACCGTCCGCACCCAGACCCCAGAACTTACAGGAAATCGTAGAAGCCGGCGTGGTAACCGGATCCTCGCCGATCGGAAGGGACAGGTTCGTCACATCGTCCACGATGCCGATGGTGAATCTCTTCTTCTCGCTGTTGTTGAATACGGAAATGATCTGTCCGGGAGTCGTGTCCTTGGAGCCCAGGCCGTAACGTCCGGTGAATACCGGCACATTGTGGAACTTGGAATCCTTCAGAGCGGCTACAACATCCAGGTACAGCGGCTCGCCCAGAGAGCCGGGCTCTTTGGTTCTGTCCAGAACGCTGATCTGCTTTACGGTCTCCGGGATCGCATCGATCAGGTGCTGTGCGCTGAAAGGACGGTACAGGCGAACCTTGATCACGCCGACTTTCTTTCCGGCCGCGTTCATGTACTCAACCGTCTCGTCAATCGTCTCACATACAGAACCCATGGCAATGATCACGTGCTCAGCATCCGGAGCGCCGTGATAGTTGAACAGCTTATAATCCGTGCCAATCTTGGCGTTTACTTTATTCATGTACTCTTCCACTACGGCCGGGAATGCGTCATAGTAAGGATTGCATGCCTCTCTGGCCTGGAAGAAGATATCCGGGTTCTGAGCCGAACCTCTCTGGCAGGGGTGCTCCGGATTCAGAGCGTGCTTGCGGAATGCGTCGATGGCATCATGGTCCACCAGCTCGTCCAAATCATCGTAGTCCCAAACCTCGATCTTCTGCAGCTCATGGGAGGTGCGGAAGCCATCGAAGAAGTTCAGTACCGGTACGCGGCCTTTGATCGCGGCGCAGTGAGCCACTGCGGTCAGATCCATAACCTCCTGCACGCTGGATTCACAGAGCATTGCAAAGCCAGTCTGACGGCAGGCATAGACATCCGAATGATCGCCAAAGATCGACAGGGCATGGCTGGCAAGCGCACGGGCAGATACATCGATCACGCAGGGAAGCTGCTCACCGGCGATCTTGTACATATTGGGAATCATCAGCAGAAGGCCCTGGGACGCCGTGTAGGTCGTCGTCAGAGCGCCAGCGGACAGGGAACCGTGAACAGCTCCGGCCGCGCCTGCTTCCGACTGCATTTCTACAATCTTAACTTCCTGACCGAAGATATTTTTTCTCCCTTCGGTCGCCCACTGATCCGCAACTTCTGCCATTACAGAAGAGGGAGTAATGGGGTAGATCGCAGCAACGTCAGTGTATGCGTATGAAACATGTGACGCGGCGTTGTTGCCATCCATGGTTTTCATTTTTCTTGCCATAGGTTTATTCCTCCTAGTGATATATAGTTCCTACCAAAAACTATCCACATTTCATTATATACGAAGGGCAAAAAAAGTCAAATATATATTCTTATATAAAGGACAAAATTTATCGAAAAAACGAAAGATTCTGAGCTTCTGCCGCTTTCTGGGGCTTTCATTTTCCCTCCCCTGCCTTCTATTGGAAAGTCTTCCGTCCGGTTCCAACCAATGAACTTTTCCGTATCCGGCGCCAGGGAAGTTTTCTGTCGAATACAGGTTTCCATCCGTCTAATCATACGGCCGGAACAAAAATCCGGCTGAGCGGAATTCCTATAGAAACCTGCCCATCTGTTTTGTTCAAAATCATTTTTTCACCCGTTCCGCCGAAAAAGGTTCGCCGGATCCGCCAACATTCTTCTGAAATTCTTAGGAGAATGCCAAGTTCAAATTTCTTGCTTTTTTCCCCTATGTGCGATATAGTGGTGAATGAGAACACGGAGGATTATCATGAAAAAGAAACGAATTTTGGCCTGGACCGGTATCGTTCTTCTGGCCGGTATGTATATCACGGATCTGATCCTGGCTTTGATCGGGAGCCCGGCCGCCAAACAATTGCTGACCATTTCCCTTTTATTTACTGCGGCCGTCCCCATCCTGCTGTACGGCCTTCAAGTCGTTAGCGGGAAAAATTCCAAAGAGAAGGATGGAGGAGGAAGCGAACCGCCGATAGCGAACACACCAAAACAGAAATAACAAAATCGCTCGCCGTTCGGACACCCTGTGTGTCCGTTTCTTTTACTTTCTTAAGAAAAGGAGAACCCCAAAGATGAAAGTATCTTCTCTGATTGGAAACAAACACTTTTACCGGACCGTGCTCCTTGTAGCCGTCCCGATTATGGTCCAAAACGGAATCACCAATTTCGTCAGCCTCTTGGACAATATCATGGTCGGACAGGTGGGAACGGAACAGATGTCCGGCGTTGCCATTGTCAATCAACTGATCTTTGTCTACAACCTGTGTATCTTCGGCGGGCTCTCAGGAGCCGGGATTTTCACCGCCCAATTTTACGGCCAGGGGAATGAAGAAGGCATCCGGCACACATTCCGTTTTAAAATCTGGATCGGTATCCTGATCACACTGGCAGGACTTCTCGTCTTTGGATTCGCCATGGAACCGCTGATCTGCCTCTATCTCCATGGAAGTGGGGACGCGGGAAATATTGAAGCCGCTCTTCTTTATGCTAAACAGTACTTGAAAATCATGCTGATCGGACTGGCCCCTTTCTGCCTGGTACAAATTTACGCCAGCACCCTGCGGGAAACCGGGGAGACTGTCCTGCCCATGAAAGCAGGCATCTTGGCCGTCCTGGTCAACATGTGCCTGAACTATATTCTGATCTTTGGCAAATTCGGTTTTCCCGCCTTGGGCGTGGCAGGCGCCGCTATTGCCACCGTGACCTCGCGGTTCGTGGAATGCGCCGTTGTCCTCGGCTGGACTCACACCCACAAGGCGCTTCACCCTTACATGGAGGGAATGTACCGCACCTTAAAAATCCCCCGCCGCTTGGCCGGCCAAATCTTTGTCAAAGGAATGCCGCTTTTAGTCAACGAAGGACTCTGGTCCGCCGGAATGGCGGTTTTGATGCAGTGCTATTCTCTGCGCGGCTTGGATGTGGTGGCCGGGATGAATATTTCCACCACGCTGGTCAATCTGTTCAACGTAGTCTTCCTGGCTCTCGGCACCGCAATCTCGATCCTGGTCGGACAGCAGCTGGGGGCCGGGAAAATGGAAGAAGCGAAGGATACGGATAAAAAGATGATCTTCTTTGCCGTAGTCTGCAGCACCGGCCTCGCCCTGGTTTTAGCCGTGGTAGCTCCGCTGTTTCCGCGTATTTACAACACTACTGACGAGATCCGGCGGCTGGCTCGCTCCTTTTTATGGATCGCTGCTCTATTCATGCCGCAGCAGGCCTTTATGAACTCCGCATATTTTACCCTCCGTTCCGGAGGAAAAACGCTGATCACCTTTGTATTTGACAGCCTCTGCATCTGGGTGATCAATATACCGCTTGCCTTCGTTCTCTCCCGCTATACTGGACTGTCCATCTTTTGGGTATACTTTTTCTGTCAAGCGATTGATATTTTTAAGTCGGCGCTGGGATTTTATCTGGTAAAAAAAGGCGTCTGGGTTCATCGGATCGTGACCTGAGAAGCCTGTGTTTATCTATAAAAAGAGTAAGGAGATGTCCATGAGAAAGGTAACCTTGTTTATTGCGGTAAGTCTGGACGGATATATTGCAGACAAGAACGGCGGGGTGAGCTGGCTGGCCGGGCAGGAACCAAATGCCGACGATATGGTCAGCTATCACGATTTTATTCAAGAAATTGACACGGTGATCATGGGTTGGACCACTTATCACCAAATTGTGACCGAGCTTTCACCGGACCATTGGTATTATCAGGGAATGCAAAGTTACGTCGTCACCCACAAAAAGATTCCGCCGGCGGAAGATATCATCTTCACCCAGGAAACTCCCGCAAAACTCGTAAAATCGCTGCGGGAATCGGAAGGAGAGGGAATTTGGATCTGCGGCGGCGCAAATCTTGCCCAGCAGCTGATCCGGGAAGATTTGATCGATACTTATCATCTCTCGGTCATTCCCACGATTCTGGGGGATGGCATCCGTCTGTTTGGAACGGCAGATCGGGAAATCCGGCTGAAATGGAAAGGGACGCGGACTTATCATGGGATCACAGATTTAATATACGAACGAGGGATCTGCGCTGGACACGGAATGTCCTGCGTATGAAACGTCTAATCGATATTGCTTTGTTTCTTGCACCTGAGCCTCAGAATAAGTCCACATATGTTCTGAGGTTTCAGGCCTCCTCTTCTTCCCGCCATCCTTTGCATACATCCACCCAGGCTTCAGGCCGTGAATACTGTTCCAGTTCCGGGATCGTCAGCTCAATCGCGCTGTTACTGCTGCCGCACGCCGGAAATACAGTGTCAAAACGTTTCAAGGATTCGTCAAGATAGATTTTTACCCCTTCCTTTACGGCAAAAGGGCAGACGCCGCCCACGGCATGTCCTACCAGCTCCACCGCTTCCTCCAGGGTCAGCATCTTTGCTTTTCCCCCGAATGCCGCTTTATATTTTTTGTTGTCCACCTTGGCATCCCCGGCAGCAACAATCAGCAGACAAATTCCATTTAGCTGAAAAGAGAGAGTCTTGGCGATTCGTTTGCCCTCGCAGCCAAGGGCCTGGGCCGCCAGCTCCACGGTGGCGCTGGACACATCAAATTCCTGGATCCTGTCCCCTGCGCCCCACTCTTTTAAATATTCTCTTACCAACTCTACAGACATGATACCTTCCTCTTTTCTATTGGTTGTATTTCTCTTTCTCGCTTCTTTTTTGACGGTCCCATCCCTCCGACCCGATCCGCCGGTCTCTCTTTTCCCGATCTGACCGTCAATACTCCCGGCACACCTGGAAAATATAGAATTTTAAATAATAAGATTCTTCCGCTGCCCACAAGATCGGATGATCCGGCGCCTGGGTACGGAATTCCACCTGGCGGAGTCTTCGGTGCACGTTCTGGGCGGCCTGATGAATCGTCTTGGTGAATAACTCATACGTCATAAAATGGGAACAGGAGCAGGTCGCAAGAAATCCTCCGTCCCGAACCAGGCGCATCGCCCGCCGGTTGATCTCCCGGTACCCCTTCACCGCATTTTTAACCGAATTCTGAGACTTGGCAAAGGCCGGCGGATCCAGGATAATCACGTCAAACTGTTCTCCCTCCTCTTCCAGCTCCGGCAGCAGCTCAAACACATCCGCACAGCGAAATTTCACCACATCCGAAAGGCCGTTCAGCTCCGCGTTCTTTTCCGCCTGGCGCACGCCGAGCTCCGACGCGTCCACTCCCAGCACACTGCTCGCCCCTCCCATTCCAGCGTTCAGAGCGAAAGAACCGGTGTGGGTAAAACAGTCCAGGACTTTCGCGCCCCGGCAAAGCTTTTGAATTGCCAGCCTGTTGTATTTTTGATCCAGGAAAAAACCGGTCTTCTGACCGTTCTCCACGTCCACCTGGTATTTCACGCCATTTTCCGTGATTTCCACAATCGGATCAAATGGGGCTGAGAGAAATCCTTTGGTCCGCTCCATCCCCTCCTGCTCCCGAACCTTGGCGTCGCTGCGCTCAAAGACTCCTCGGATGTTGACTCCGTCTTCTGCCAGGATCTCCGTGAGCAGACGAAGAATCGTCCCTTTCATCCGATCGATTCCCAGCGCCAAAGATTCCACCACCAGAATGTCGGAAAATTTGTCCACCACGAGGCCGGGGAAAAAATCCGCCTCCCCAAAGATCAGGCGGCAGCAGCTCGTATCCACTGTTTTCTTCCGGTATTCCCACGCATTTTGAAGCCTTTTGCGAAGAAACTCCTCATCCACGGCAAGGTCCGGAGTCCTCGTCATCATCCGGATGCGAATTTTTGAGTGACGGTTGATAAAACCGGTTCCCATGGGATAGCCGTCAAAATCTTCCACTGCAATCAGGTCTCCGTCGGCAAAATCCCCTTGAACCTCGGCGATTTCATTATCATAGACCCACAGTCCGCCCGCTTTTAACGTGCGTCCTTCTCCCTTTTTTAGCTTTGCAACTGCCATTGTTTCCTCTTTTCCAAGTTTTTTCTTTTATTGTACGTTTTCTTGATTGGATCGGTCCGATGGATCCGATCCGGTAGAATACCATTTGGGCCTGGCGCATCCGCTCGGAATCAGGCCGCAAAGCTGGCCATGTTCCCCGCGCTGTGCTATCCTTCCTCGATCCGCCGCAGTACCGCATCTGGAAATTCGTATTCTCTCAAAATACAAGTTCTGGTCCCATACAGCCGGGACATCAGGGAAGCCGGGCTGTCGGGCAGCAAAATTGGCTCCCGCCCTTCTTCCAGGATTGGAATCCCCTCCTGGAGACGCCGGATTCTTCTCATCTCTGCCTCAGCCTCCGGCAACGGCGACGAAGCTAAAACGGTCTCCAGCTGTTCTTCAAACTCGCGGGCCGGTATCTGATTGGTAAATTCTCCCACATGGAGAATGGGGACCGCCTGATTCTCCTTTTGGCGCAGATTTCGGTAAATAGGCTGTTTTCTCAGACTTTTTTTCAGTTCCTCCTGCCCGGTAAAGGTGACCGATATCTCTCTGTTCTCCGTCAGCTCCAGCTCCTGATACCGCAGAAGTAGTTCTTGAAGCGCATCGGCAAACGGCGAATATCCCATCGAGACATGGTGCAGGCTATCCCAAAACGCGCGGTCGGTGAAATACAAGAATTCTGTTTTCCCATTGTGCTTTTCCACATACCGAAGCAGGCCGTCCGGGGACGGGAACTCACTGGTATTTTTTCCGATAAAGCCCTCGGTCAGCGCCCGCGCCATAAACTCTAAAATTGCCACATGGCGGTTAAAAAACACCTGGGTATAGGAATAATACCGATTCATCAAAAACTGATCCGCAATGGAGATTCCCTTGGGATGAACCCCAATGATCTCCACTCCGTGGTAATCGGTTCTTGCCAGATTCCGCAGGAACAGCCCCAGTTCAAAGCCACCGTAGCTGGTTCCGGAAAAGGTGGCATCCCGCAGCAGATAGTCGATCCGGTCCGCATCCAGCTCCGAGTGGATCAGCTGGATTAGGCCGGAAATCTCCGGGTTCCGCTGGGCGTTCCCCACAATGATGTCGCAGATATTGTCCAAAGTGATCAGGTCTGAGCCTCCGCAATGGCGTTCTAAAATGTCCTTGATGTCCGTATCGCTCCGGATCAGCCGTTCGGTCAGCTGCTCGTGATGGAAGGGATTGGCGGACGCCTGCATATAATTCGACTTTGTCTTTCCGAGTGCTTCCAGTTCCGTCAGCACTCGCTTTTTCTGATTCTCTGGAATCCGTTCCGGCCGCTCCGGCAATTCTTTATATGCCTGTTCCCCGACATGGGAGAGAGGGTAATGGCCAATGTCGTGGAGAAGCCCGGCCAGGCGCACCAGCTGGCGCTCCTCATCGGAATACCGAAGCTGTACGGCCATCTGATCCGCGATATACATGACTCCCAGGCAATGGATAAAACGGGTGTGCTCGGCTCCCGGAAAAATCCAGTTGGTCAGGCTCAGCTGCTTAATTCCCTGGAGACGCTTGAAAATCGGAAGTTCCAGAATTTCCTTTTCCACAGTGGTAAACTCGATGAAGCCGTGGACATTATCTAATATTTTGTCGATAAATTCGATGCGGTATGGATCCATGGGTCTCCTTCTATTCCGACGGCTGCCCGCCGCCTCTTTCCCCAATTTAATCAGATGAAAGCGTTCTACTCGCTCTGAAAGGTATGTCTATCATAGCGCTATAAGCGGAAGTTTGTCAAGTTACAGGCAAGATGCGGGATCTCATGCCAAATCCCACCAAAAAAGTACCGCAGAATTGCTTCTTCCACCAAATAAGGCTTACCGATAAGCCAGATCATGGCACGAACAAGATATCCTACGGCACTCTTTCAACACTACCAAACTCCATTTGACCTGTCACAGAGGTGCTGCCCCTGCATTCTTTTCCTAAGTGGTTTGTCTACCGCTCTACCACCTTCACCTGAACAGGCTTCCCCTCCTCCAGCTCTACGCTGAAAGAAAGCTTGCCGCTCCGGTTCGTCTCTACCAGTCCGACCTGCTCGCTGTCGACAAAAATGCCATATTCCGTCGATTCTGCAAGCTCCAGAGTGATCTGAACATCCTGGCTGCTTTCCAGCAGGAAGCTGACCCCATTTTCCTTTTCCAGGAAATGATTCACCGCACTGCCCGGCACCGACTCGTAGACAAACAGCCCGTTCCGCTCCAGTTTGGTGATCTCATAATAGGTTTTGACCTTATACAGGTCTCCGCCGTGCTCAAAATCCTCCAGCTTTCCCTTTTGTTCTCTGGTGTAATCGCCGAAACTGATCGTTCCGTCACTCTCGCCCCGCAGCAATTCCGTCACCACTGACATGGGTATATCCTCCTTTATCCTATGCGCCTTGGCATTGTTTCCTGTACTTTCATTATATACGATGAATCGCCGTTCATCAATCTTTTGCAGAAAATATTAATTGATTCTTTAGCACTTTCGCCTGGATCTCCGCCCCGGCCAAAAAACTGCCGGCCAAGATTTCCTCCGCCAGTTTGTCCTCCAGTTCGGTCTGAAGCGTGCGGCGGAGAGGCCGCGCCCCGTATTTTACATCGTAGCCCTTGTCGATCAGCCACTCCTTGGCCTTCCCTGTGACGCTCAGATGAATTCCCAGATTCTTTTCCAGACGGCTGCTGATATCCCGCAGCATAATCTGCAAAATTTCTTTCATATTCTCCTTGTTCAGCGCATGGAATACCAGAATTTCATCGATCCTGTTGAGGAATTCCGGCTTAAAGATATGGCGGACCTCCTCCATCACGCCACTCTTCATGGTCTCATAGTTGGTCTTTTCATCGTTCTTCGCTGCGAAGCCCAATGTTTTCGGAGACAAAATCCGCTCGGCCCCTGCATTGGAAGTCATGATCAGAATCGTGTTCTTAAAATTCACTTTCCGGCCCTGGGCATCTGTGATATGGCCGTCGTCCAAAACTTGAAGCAAAATGTGGAACACGTCCGGGTGAGCCTTTTCAATCTCGTCGAACAAAATCACAGAATAGGGATTCCTCCGCACCTTCTCGCTGAGCTGGCCGCCCTCTTCATAGCCCACATAGCCAGGCGGTGAACCGATCAGCTTGGAAACGCTGTGTTTTTCCATATATTCAGACATATCCACACGAATCATTGCCTCTTCTTTGCCGAACATAGCCTCGGCCAGAGCTTTGCACAGCTCTGTCTTGCCAACGCCGGTCGGCCCCAAAAACAGGAAGGATCCGATCGGCCGGCGCGGATCTTTCAGGCCGACCCGGCTTCGTCGCACTGCCTTTGCCACTGCGGCTACGGCTTCCTCCTGGCCGACGACTCGTTTGTGCAGGATCTTCTCCAGGCGCTGGAGCCTGGCCGATTCGCCCTCCGTCAGCTGCTGAACCGGAATTCCGGTCCAATCCGCCACTACCCCTGCCACATCATTTTCCGAGACCTGGAGCTTCTTTTGGTTCTTCCTGCGGCGGTTCATATTCTCCTGCTTTTTCCGAAGCCCGACTTGCTCCGCCCGGAACCGGGAAGCACTTTCGAAATCTCCCAATCGGACAGCCTGTTCCTTCTGGTTCTCCAAGTTCTGGATCTCCTCCTCCAGTTTGGAGGACGCAGGCGTGTCCTTTCCCTCGCTGAGACGCACCTTGGAGGACGCCTCATCCAGCAAGTCAAGGGCTTTGTCCGGCAGGAACCGGTCGTTCAGATAGCGGGCCGACAGCTGCACGGCGGCAGCCAATGCTTCGTCCAAAATTTCCACCTGATGGTGGCGCTCATAATGCCCCCGAAGCCCGTACAAAATCTCCACGGTCTCCTCCTCCGAGGGTTCCTCCACGATCACCGGCTGGAACCGGCGCTCTAAAGCCGCATCTTTTTCAATATGCTTTCGGTACTCTTCAATGGTTGTTGCGCCGATCAGCTGAATTTCCCCGCGGGACAACGCGGGCTTTAAAATATTGGCGGCGTCCAGAGCCCCCTCGGCCCCGCCGGCGCCAATCAAGGTGTGAATTTCGTCCAAAAAAAGCAGAATGCGGGAATCTCCGGATGCCTCCTGGATCACCTTTTTCATCCGCTCTTCAAACTCGCCCCGGTACTTGGATCCGGCCACCATGCCAGAGAGGTCCAGAGACAAAATCCGTCTTTCTTTCATGGTATCCGGCACCTTTCCGGCAGCGATCCGCAAAGCCAGGCTTTCCACAATCGCGGTTTTCCCGACCCCGGGCTCGCCGATCAGGCAGGGATTATTTTTCGTACGGCGGCTGAGGATCTGCATTAATCGCTGCAGCTCTTTCCCTCTTCCGATCACCGGGTCCAACTGGCCGTCAGCGGCCAATGCGGTCAGGTCCCGGCTGTATTTATTCAAGGTCGGCGTTCCCTGGGAAGGCTGACCGTTCTCTTCCAATTCATCCTGGTAGTAACGGCCGTCGCTGCCCATGGCAGAGATGAGATCCGAGAGCACACGGCCGGTATTGACGTCCAGCGTCCGCAGCAGCCGCAAAGCCACGCAGCCGCGGCACTTGAGCAGAGCCATCAAAATGTGCTCGGTTCCAATCCTTTCCTGGTGGCCCCGGCGGGCGATCGTAAGGCTCAGCTCCATCGCCTCCTCCGCCCTCGGCGTAAAGCCGGGCCGGCCGGCCAGTCCGCCCTCTTCCTCCGAAGCGGCAAGACGCTGAACCAATTCCAGCGCCTTTTGCTCAGTGACATTCTGAGACTCCAGAAGCCGGGCAGGCAGGCATTCGGTTTGGAGCAGGCCGATGAGAAGGTGCTCCGTTCCGATGTAGAGGTGCTCTAAGGCGTCTGCCGCAGCAGACGCCTCCTTCAGCACTTGTTCACTTTGAGCCGTTAAGGGATATTCCCAAATTGACATGGACAAGATTCTCCTTATGATAGTTGGTTAGCGGGTGATGCCGAAACGATTGCACAGCTCATTAAATTCTACAGAGTAGACAAAACCATCCACCACGCTGTTCCGGCTAACGCCGCGATTCAAACGGCCAACCCAGTCGTTGTAACCGACAGTATCCGGATTTCTGTCAAACAAGGTTTGATAGAGAGAGGTGACAAAATCACCGTTAGACAAATTCTTTCCTTTAAATTCATCGCTATAGAAGAAGCCGTATACGATGTTACGCCCGGTGGCCGAGTGATTTAATAGTTTCTCAACCCAATAGGTGCGCTCTTTTTCATTTGCTCCTCGTTTCAGACACACGGTATACATGCGGGTTACAAATGCGGTAACATCCGGATTGCGATCAATCGTTTCATCCGAGGTATAAGATCCCTTGATCACATTATACTGGTTGCAGAGCTCGCCAAATTCTACCGAGTTAATGAAGCCAGCAAAAATATATTTCCTGGTAACACCTTTATTAGTCAGATAATCCAACCAATAATTAATCTCGTTGTTTCCGGGATTCCGTCCTAGTATAGTGCTATACAGCATTTTGATATAATCTGAGTTGCTGACATTGCGATCTAAATACTCTTTACTAAATACAAATCCGTAGACTACCTGAGCTGCTGTTTCTTTATGAGAAGTCAAACGATTATACCAATCCCTCAGTCCGACGCTATCCGGGTTCCTGCCCAGGATATCGGTGTACAAGCGGGTTACAAACTGTCTTACCGGATCGGTCGGATTGGTGTCATCACTAGGCATGCTGGCAGCCGACGAAGGCATACTGCTGTAAACCGGAATCTTAAAAGTCAGCGTTCCCTTTCTCAGATCTGTCGAGTACGCCCGGCTCAAGATACGGCCTTCACTGTCCGCCCCCTGAATGTCGGTGGAATACTGATGAGAATAATTTCCGGTCAGTACGTCAAAACGTTTCAGATAAAGGGTATCCTGACCGCTCTTAACGTATTCAGCAAAATACTGCGCTCCGCCGTCGATTGCCTTCTCCCTGGTATTCCACGGGCGTCCCCAGCTGGTGCTGTTGCTGGAACCGCCTTTCGCGATCCACAAGCCTCTCAAATATGCTTTGTCAAAAGTAGGCGTGGTATACGCGCCGATATTAAAATAATTGTAATATCCTTCATAGCCGGACACAGTACCGCTGATCGTCTGCTTTTCTGCCCCGTTTGTTCCCAATTCCTGAATCAAAATACTGCACAAGGCAAGCGGGTTAAAACCTGCTTTCTGACCAGCGTTCAGAATCGTCTCCGGATAGTTGATCGTATTCCCATTAGCATGGGTGTAAGTTCCCGCCAGCCAGCCAGCTCCCATTCCAGAAGCAACGGAGGCCACTGTCGCCGCGCTTGTCGTAGTATCCGACAAATCTAAAAACTGAAAAACACTTTTATCATCCAGGAAGTTTCTCGGATCCAGATAATAAGCGACCAACTCTTTCGAGGCAACCGCCCAGTAATCGCCGTCCCAGCCGGTGACCCACTGTCCAGTAGCCCAGTCAAAGGCCCCCTCTTCCGTGGATTTCCAGGAAGCAATGCTGTTCTTATCCACCAGACTGGTTGCCTGGGTTCCACCGGAATTTTCATTTCCCGGTCCATTTGGATTAAACCAGCTTTCTTTCGCTAAAGCTGTGCTCCAGCTTCCCGCCTGCTGTGCTACAAATTTCCAGTTCGGATACTGGGCATGCAGAATCCGAAGCTTCTGCTTATAGCTCTCCGGAAATCCCTGCGCTGACAGTTCCGCCTCAAAGGCAGCGTCATTGCCTACTTCCATCGTGGATAAGGTAATATAGGAACTGCTGACGTATCCCTGTTTCCCATTATAGGTGACCAGAAACCAGACATCACCGTCACTGTCTTTCCCATCTCCAAGAATCGTCAAGGTAGTGCCGCCAGGGATCTGGCCGATCACCTTATTGCTGGTGCCAGGCTGATAGCGGTAGTTTACATTCGCCGTTGTAGTTCCTCTCTGAACCGATGTATATAAGGAAAAACCGATCAGTACCTGCTCCGGCGCCGCAATCTCTCCGCCTTCCACAGCCTCTTCGATAATCCGTTCCACATTATCCGGAGTAACCTCCGTTGTTTCTTCCGTGCTTTCCACCGTTGCCTCTGTACTGCCAGCTTCCGATGAAGGCGCTGCCGCAGTATCCGACGGTTCGGTCCCGGCAGTCGTCTGAGGGTCTGTAGGGGTTCCAGTGCTCTCCGGCTCTGTTACCGACGTAGCGGCCTCTGCTGCTTTCGAATCGCCGGCCGGCGAGGAACCATCGCTCAAATTTTCCGAACTCGGCACAGCGGCCGCTGTCGTCTCCGTCATCCCTTCTCCGGAACTTTCCGGCTCCGCAAAGGCCGGTGCAGCCGGTCCGATCAATACCGCACACATCAGGAATGCCATCAATAGGCACTGCCAACGCATGTACTGCTTCTTTCTTCTTTCTTTCTTTCTCATGCTCATCCTCCTAAGAGATATTGCAAAGCACAGTCTCGGCCATATAACCCGACTATCCCACGCACTGCTGCCTACTGCTAAAATCTATTTCCGGCGCTCGCCTTTCCATTCTGCCCCACATAAACAGAACGTATGGTTCGGCTTCGCTGGATTTCCCAGTAAGCAAACTGTCCAACAAGTGACCTTGGAACCGATCTGCCTCTCAGGCTTGTCCAAAAAACAAACTCGTCCCCTCTATTAGTATAAAGGGCGGGCCCCCCTTCGTCAACCGGGAACCCGCCTCTTTTGTGAAAAAATGATAGGAAAATTCTTTCCGTTTTTGCTAAAAACTTACTGAATCTTTCTCACACGGTACACACCCTCGATGGCTTTCAGCCTATCAAGGACCTCCTGATCGATGTGACTCTCCGCATCAATCAGAGAGTAAGCAAACTCGCCCTTGCTCTTATCACTCATATTGGCGATATTCACACCGATGCTGGAAAGGGTCGTGGAAATCTGTCCGATCATGTTCGGAATGTTCTTGTGGAAGATCGCCAGGCGGCTCTCCGACTTCATCGGCCCCAGATCAATCTTCGGGAAATTCACTGAGTTTGAGATATTTCCTTCTTCCAGATACTGGCGGATCTCTTTCGCAGCCATTACCGCGCAGTTTTCCTCCGCCTCCTCGGTGGAAGCACCCAGGTGGGGGACCACAATCGCATTTTTCATCTTCACGCTCAAAGCGTTCGGGAAATCGCTGACATAGTGGCGAACCTTGCCGCTCTCCAGCGCTGCGGCCATGGCTTCCTCATCCACCAGCAGATCTCTGGCAAAATTCAGGAATACCGTGCCTTCCTTCATCTTCCCAATCGCGGCTGCATCGATCATCCCTTTCGTGGAGTCCATGGCCGGGACATGGATCGTGATATAGTCGCTCTCTTCCAGCAGTGTATCCAGATCATTAACCCGGCGCACATGATGATCCAGGTTCCAGGCTCCTTCGATTGAGATATATGGGTCATAGCCCAATACCTTCATGCCCAGGTTCCGAGCCGCATTGGCCACCAGAACGCCGATGGCTCCCAGACCGATGACACCTAAGGTTTTTCCGCCGATTTCCGTACCGGCAAACCCCTTCTTCTTCTTCTCGGTTTTCTTCGCAACCTCCGGATCATTTGCATTCTCATGAACCCACTGGATCCCGCCGCTGATATCGCGGGCAGCCAGCAGCATTCCGGCCAAAACCAGCTCCTTGACGCCGTTGGCATTGGCGCCGGGTGTGTTAAAGACTACGATCCCTTTCTTCGCGCACTCCTCCAGCGGAATATTGTTCACGCCTGCGCCTGCCCTGGCAATCGCCATCAGTCCTTCCGGCAGCTCCAGCTCGTGCATGGAGGCGCTGCGAACTAAAACCGCATCCGCATCCTCCAGCTTGTCAGTCAACTCATATCCGTCGCCCAGCTTATCCGTCCCTGCTTTGGCGATCACATTCATGCAATGTACCTTATACACGACAACTTCCTCCTACAGATGCTTTTTCTCAAAGTCAGACATAAACTCCACCAGGGCCTTGACGCCCTCGATCGGCATCGCATTATAAATACTGGCGCGCATTCCGCCAACCGTACGGTGGCCTTTCAGATTCTCAAAACCAGCTTCTTTCGCTGCTTTTACGAACTCCGCATCCATTTCCTTGTCGCCGGTCACAAACGGTACGTTCATCAGAGAACGGTCTTCTTTCACGACAGTGCCGTGAAACAGACTGCTCTGATCCAGATAATCATAGAGCACGGCAGCCTTCTTCTCATTGTTGGCCTTCATGGCCGCGAGACCGCCCTGCTTCTTCAGCCACTGGAACACCTTGCCGCAGATATAAATCCCATAGCAGTTGGGCGTATTGTACAAGGACCCTGCATCCGCCTGAGTCTTGTACTGGAGCATGGTCGGCACTCCCGGCAGCTCCTCCTCAGGAATCAGGTCCTCCCGGATGATAGCAACCACCAGGCCGGCAGGCCCCACGTTCTTCTGAACGCCGCCCCAGATCATCCCATACTTCTCCACATCCACCGGCTCCGAAAGGAAGCAGGAGGACTGGTCCGCCACCAGGATTTTTCCCTTGGTGTTGGGAAGCTTCTTATATTTCGTTCCGTAAATCGTATTATTCTCACAGATATAGACATAGTCGGCATTTTCACGCACCGGCAGATCGGAGCAGTCGGGAATGTAGGAGAACGTCTTATCCTCACTGCTGGCAATTGCCTTCACATCGCCAAATTTCTGAGCTTCTTTGAAAGCCTTCTTTGACCACTGGCCGGTGATAATATAGTCGGCTGCGCCGTGGGGCATCAGGTTCATCGGAACCATAGAAAACTGTAAAGAACCGCCGCCCTGCAAAAACAGCACTTTGTAATTTTCCGGAATTCCCATCAGATCACGGATATCCGCTTCGGCAGCCTCCAGGATGTCCGTAAACATCTTGGAACGATGGCTCATCTCCATCACGGACATTCCGCATCCGCGGTAATCCAGCATTTCCTCTGCCGCTTCTTTCAGGACCTCCTCCGGCAGGACTGCCGGTCCGGCGGAAAAATTATACACTCTGCTCATTTCTCATTCTCCTCCAAATCTTCTTCGCTGAATACCTCAGCGATCTGGCCTCCGGGCGCTACCATCGGGAAGACCTTATCATCGCTGTCAATGACGCATTCCACAACAACCGGGGCATTGAAAGCGATCGCCTCCCGCAGCGCAGGTTCCACCTCTTCCGGCTTTGTCACCCGGATTCCTTTGGCTCCCATCGCCTCGGCGACTTTTACAAAATCTACTTTATCCTCCAAAATCGTATGGGAATACCGTTTCCCATAGAATAAAGTCTGCCACTGACGCACCATGCCCAACACGTGATTGTTCAAAATCACGGTGACAATCGGAAGGTTATTTCTCGTGATTGTCGCCAGTTCATTCATGTTCATCCGGAAGCAGCCGTCGCCGGTAATATTGACCACTAATTGATCCGGAAATGCAAATTTTGCGCCGATTGAAGCGCCCACGCCGTAACCCATGGTTCCGAGTCCGCCTGAACTCAGGAAGGTGCGTGGCTTTCTGTAGGTGTAGAACTGGGCGCTCCACATCTGATGCTGTCCCACGTCGGTGGTTACCAGTGCATCCCCGCCGGTGATCTCCGACAGTTTTTTAATGACGTATGGTCCGGTTAAAATATCCTCCGGGCAAGCCAAGGGATACTGTTTCTCCAGATCCTGGATCTTCTTCATCCATTCCGGGTGCTTTTGCTCCTCCAGACGTTCGTTTAATCTCTGAAGAATCGCTTTTACATCCCCGATCACCGAGGCGTCTGTGCGGACATTTTTATTGATCTCAGCCGCATCCACATCCAACTGCAGAATCTTCGCATTTTTAGCAAAGGTTTTGGGATTGCCCGTACATCGATCGCTGAAACGAACGCCGACGCCGATTAAAAGATCACAGGCGGAAACCCCCAGATTCGATGTCTTGGTCCCGTGCATGCCCAACATGCCGGTGTAGGCCGGATCCGTCTGATCAAAGGCTCCCTGGGCCATCAACGTACAGGTGATCGGAGCATCCAGTTTATGAACGAATTCCGTCAGCTCATCCGCGGCTTCCGCGGCAATCACGCCGCCGCCGGCAAAAACATAAGGCCGTTCTGCTTTTCCAATCATCTCCAGCGCCTTTTCAATGTCTTCTTCCCGGATCGTATGGCTCTGGCGGCGGATGGGATCCGGTTCCACCGGATAAAACTCTGTTGTGGCCGCGGTTACATCCTTGGTCACATCAATCAAGACAGGGCCGGGGCGTCCGGTCCTGGCCAGCCGGAATGCTTTCCGGATGGCAGGCGCCAATTCCTTGACATCCTTGATGATCGTACTGTATTTTGTGATCGGCATCGCCACTCCGGCAATATCGATTTCCTGGAAAGAATCCTTCCCCAGGGCATTCACCGCCACATTGCCTGTAATGGCAACGAGGGGGATGGAATCCATGTGGGCCGTCGCAATACCCGTGACCAGATTGGTTGCTCCGGGACCGGAGGTAGCAAAACAGACGCCTACCTTTCCGGTTGCGCGGGCATAACCGTCCGCCGCATGGGACGCTCCCTGCTCATGGGAGGTCAGCACATGGCGGATCCGATCGGAATATTCATAGAGAGCATCATAGATATTTAAAACCGCACCGCCCGGATACCCGAAAATCGTATCCACACCCTGCTCCAGCAGGCATTCCATAATAATTTGGGATCCTGTCAGCCGCATATCAGTTCTCCTTTATCTCTAAAATTGCCCCCCGGTTGCCGGATGTCACCATCTTCTCATACCGGGCCAGATAACCAGTGGTTACCTTGGGAGGACGAGGCTGCCATTTCGCCTTGCGGGCCGCCATTTCTTCCTCGGAAATCTTTACGTTCAAAGCGCAGGCATCGATATCAATCTGAATGATATCGCCTTCCTCCACCAATGCAATCGGGCCGCCCACCGCAGCTTCCGGGGACACGTGACCGATGGAAGCGCCGCGGGACGCGCCGCTGAACCTTCCGTCGGTGATCAGGGCCACGCTGGATCCCAGTCCCATACCGGCTATCGCCGAGGTGGGATTCAGCATTTCCCGCATTCCCGGTCCGCCCTTCGGACCTTCATAGCGGATCACCACCACATCTCCGGCCACAATCTTACCGCCTTTGATGGCCTCGATGGCGTCCTCCTCACAGTCGAACACGCGAGCCGGCCCCTCATGCTTCAGCATCTCCGGAACCACAGCCGAGCGTTTCACAATACCGGAATCCGGGGCCAGATTGCCCCTTAAAATCGCCAGTCCGCCGACCGGGCTGTAGGGGTTGTCGATCGGGCGGATCACTTCCGGATCCCGATTGACGCAGCCTGCGATGTTCTCTCCCACCGTCTTACCAGTTACAGTCAAAAGATCAGTGTAAAGCAGATTTTTCTTCGTCAATTCATTCATCACCGCAAAGACGCCGCCGGCCTCATTCAGATCTTCGATGTAAGTCGGTCCGGCCGGTGCCAGATGGCACAGATTCGGCGTTTTGGCACTGATCTCATTGGCAATGTCCACATTCAAATCCACGCCGGCCTCGTGGGCAATGGCGGGCAGATGCAGCATGCTGTTGGTGCTGCAGCCCAGAGCCATATCCACAGTCAGAGCGTTCAGGAATGCTTTTTCCGTCATGATATCCCTCGGACGGATGTTCTTTCTCCAAAGTTCCATCACCTGCATGCCGGCATGCTTCGCCAGCTTCAGACGCTCGGAGTAGACCGCAGGGACTGTTCCGTTCCCACGCAGTCCCATGCCAAGGGCCTCGGTCAGGCAGTTCATGCTGTTGGCCGTGTACATACCGGAACAGGAACCACAGGTCGGACAAACCTTATCCTCCATCTCCTGCAGTTCTTCCGCCGTCATCGTACCGGCGGTATAAGAGCCCACCGCCTCAAACATGCTGGACAGGCTGCGTTTCTCTCCTTTTACATGACCGGCCAGCATCGGGCCGCCGCTGACAAAAATCGTCGGCACATTGATCCGGGCCGCCGCCATCAACAGGCCAGGCACGTTCTTATCACAGTTCGGAACCATGACCAGGGCGTCAAAAGCGTGGGCCTGAGCCATACACTCGGTGGAGTCACAGATCAAATCACGGGTGACCAGGGAGTATTTCATGCCCAGGTGTCCCATGGCAATTCCATCACAGACTGCTATCGCAGGGAAGACAACCGGCGTTCCGCCCGCCATCGCTACCCCCAGCTTGACCGCCTCCACAATCTTATCCAGGTTCATATGGCCCGGAACAATCTCATTGTAAGAACTGACAATCCCGACCAGCGGGCGCTCCAATTCTTCTCTCGTCATCCCCAGTGCATTAAACAAAGATCGGTGGGGCGCCTGCTGCACACCCGTCGTTACCGCATCACTTTTTTTCATAACGCTTCCTCCTTATAATCTTTCGATGATGGCTGCGCCCATTTCCACCGTGCCGGCCTTCTTGCAGCCTTCGGACCACAGGTCGCCGGTCCGGTATCCGTCCGCCAGAACCTGCTTCACCGCATGTTCGATGGCATCCGCCTCCTCCATCAAATCGAAGGAGTACCGAAGCATCATCGCCGCGGACAAAATCGTCGCAATCGGGTTTGCCAGGTTCTTTCCCGCAATATCCGGCGCAGAGCCATGACCAGGTTCATAGAGGCCAAGCTTTCCAGCGCCCAGGCTCGCCGATGCCAGCATTCCGATGGATCCGGTGATCTCGCTGGCCTCATCCGATAAAATATCGCCAAACATATTTTCCGTCAAAATCACGTCATACTGAGCCGGGTTATGTACCAGCTGCATCGCGCAGCTGTCCACCAGGCCATGGGAGAGCTCCACATCTGGATAGTCCTTCGCGACTTCCTCCACCACAGTTCTCCAAAGGCGGGAAGAATCCAGCACATTCGCCTTGTCGATGCTGGTCACTTTTTTCCGCCGCTTCCCTGCGATCTCAAAAGCCTTGATCGCAATTCTGCGGATTTCATTTTCATCGTAAACCAGGGTATCGGTCGCCCGGCGCACGCCGTTTACCTCCTCGGTAAAGCGTTTGCCGAAGTAGAGGCCGCCGGTCAGTTCCCGGACGATCACCATGTCAAAGCCATCCTTTACGATATCGGGGCGAAGCGGACAGCTGGCCGCCAGTTCCGGATACAGAGAAGCCGGGCGGATATTGGCAAAAAGCTCCAGGCCTTTGCGCAGCTGCAGCAATCCGGATTCCGGGCGCTCCTGAGGCGGACGATTATACCAGTTCGGATTGCTGGCGGAATTTCCGCCGACCGCGCCCAGCAGTACAGAATCGCTCCGCTTTGCCGTCTCCAGCGCTTCATCCGTCAATGGTACTCCATGGGCATCAATCGATACGCCGCCCATCAGAACCTCTGTGTAGGAAAACTCGTGGCCGAACTTATTCCCCACTGCATCCAGAACCTTTTTGGCTTCCCTTACGATTTCCGGTCCAATGCCGTCACCGGGAATCACTGCGATCCGATACTTCATATTACTCCCCTCAACTTCTTGGTTTTGTCTTGTTTAAAAATCCGTTATGTTTCATAATACCTCACTTTGGGAGGTTTTTCAACTGTTTAACGTGATAAAATGTTATATTATTGGCAAATCATTAACAAGGCTTTCGAAATCAATCCGCTGTGTTTTAACGTGTTATTTCATAGGATGCGCATAGATCACGGAATTCCTCAGAACCAAAAAATCCATTTAGAACATCCTGACGGCTCCATCCATTCGCTATTCGGTTTAACCAATCGTTCATTCCGATACGATCCGGATTTCGATCAAATAGAGTCTGGTAAGCCTTGGTTAAGAACTGCTGATTTGACCAGTTCTTCGAGAGGACCTCGTTACTAAAGAAAAATCCTCTTGCAGCTCCACTCCCTGAAATTTCCCCACGTAAGAGTCTTGAAACCCAATCGTTCAGCCCTACTTCATCTGGCTTTCGCTCTAAACATACTTCATACAAACGGTACACAAAATAGGTCACTTGTGGGTTCTGATCACGGATTTCACTGGAATACCAGCTTCCGGCCTGTATGGAATAATCCTGACACATTTCCCGGAATTCCTTGGAGTTAATAAAACCAGCCAATACATGTCCGCGAGTTACCCCCCGCGATAATCGGCTTACCCAGTCTGCCCTTCCAACAGAATCAGCTTCTCTGTTAAATACCAGACGATACAACATTTCAACATATTGCTGGTTGCTGACATTTTTTCCTTTGTATTCTTCGCTAAAAACAAAACCGCATACAACTTGCGCGCCGGTCTCTTTTCCGCTCAACAAACGATTGGTCCAATCCGCCAGTCCAACATTATCTGGATTTCTTCCTAAACCAATTCGATACAGCCGCTTTACAAAATCTCTGGTCTTATTCTCTGCTGTAGCCGGCAATGCCGGAATCGAAGCATCCTCCGAGGTACCGCACCGGCTGCAGGTCCGCCGCTGCAGTCCATTGGCGGAGACCGAAGCTTCCGTTACGGTATACCAATTCCCCCAGTTGTGGCTAACCGTAGGAATGGATTGCTCCCTCTTTCCATATCCGCAAATACACTGGTATTTCTGGACACCCGCCGCATTGCAGGAAGGCGCAATCAAATCGGTTTTGATTTCCCGGTGAACATGGGACGGCGCTGCATAAGATCCCTGACTTACCACCGGAGTCACAAAAGGAGAATATGGGGTGAGAGTGGAAGAATTAAAATCAGTGAAAATACCATACGGGATATGTGTGCTTCCCATCTGATCATTGCCGATCAGCAGATAGCTGTGATCCGCCGACCCAACGCCGCTATCCCAAGTGACATCTACCAGATACCAGTTCCCATCTTCCATTTTTACACAGTTCCACATGTGATCCGCTTCCGTGATCTCCGCGGTACTTCTGCCGGCTACCAGAACACAAGGAATGCCAAAATCGTCACATATAATCTTAAAAATCTTTGCATACGATTCACAAACGCCCTGATGCCCATACCGATCCAACAAGGCTCCGGTAATCGTATGATTTTTGCTGTCATTGATATCACCATATGTAATATTCCCGGCAAGATAGTCATGGATGGCCGCTACTTTTTGGGAACGGCTGTTTTCCGCTCCTAAATACTCCTGAATTCGGTTCTCCACTGTCGCAATGGCTTCTTCCACAGCATTTTTCTCAGAAACGACCCCATTATAATACAAGCTGACATAGACTTCCATTCTAGAAATAACAATCCGATCTCCGGAGCTCCCGCCCTCTGCCTTTGCAATGATCGGACGAAGGTACAAGCCATTCGCCCAAAAATCTCTCGGATGATCTTTGATGTATGCGTCAAAGCCTCGAATGGTATCGGCATAAGCCTGATTCAAGCAGTTTTGAAACTCTGGATTGTTTACAAAATCCGGATCATAGGAAATTCCATATGCGTAGTCTCTCGCTCCCTCGCATCTCAGCTCAATGGATAAATAATTGCCTGAATGATATCGATAAGTACCATTCTGTTCCAAGGTGCGATAAACAACGCTTTCAATATCAGAAAGCTGTTCTCCATATTCATCTTCAAACAAACTCAGAGAAAACAGGGATGCCTGATGAGTTAGTTCTGCTCCCCAAATGTTCTCCGACTGCATCCAATCAAGAGCCCATTCTTCTCCGACCGCATTCTCTTCTCCGGCCGCCTCAACAGGAATACTTTCAGCCTGAATCTCCGCTTCCGCCTTGGGGCTGCTCTCGTTTTGGCCCGGCTCCGCAGTCTCTGTGGGCAAGGACTCCATGGTACTTTCTTCCTCGAAGGTCTCTTGTCCTTCTGACCGGGGCTCTCCATTGGGGAGACCCAGTTCTGTCGATTCGATCTTTTCCGTTTCTGCGGACAGCGTGCTGCTTACCGGTACGGAAGAAGGATCATAGGATCCGGATAAGGACGCCCCTTCCACGGTAGTTGACAACAAGCTTAAAACCAATGCCACTGTTAAAAACTGTTTCCCGTACTTTTTCATGTTCTCCTCCCTTTTCAAACGACAATATGAAGTTCTTCAGCTCGGCTTCTTTGAGTTTGATAAAAAATGAAAGAAATCGGAAAATGCGATTCCGGCTTTCCGGTCCCTGTTTCAGCATTTTCCGATCACTTCTGTTACCTATTTGATTTTTTGCCCTGCTTCTTACTCTGCATTCGGCTTTTCAATCTGTACAATCGCCGATTTCTGCATCGGAATCCGGCAATTCTTATTGCTTCCAAACTCAACAATTACCGTGTCTTCCGTGATATCAATGATAACGCCGTAAAACCCGCTTGTCGTCAGAACACTGTCGCCAATGGCCATGTTGGAAAAAAGCTCCGCCTGTTTCTGTTTCTGCTTTTTCTGCGGGCGGATCATCAGAAAATACATGAATGCAACGATAATGACAATGTAAATAATCCAAAATCCTGCACCCATACTGTTTGCTGCCAAAAAGTTCATAATTTCTCCTCCTAGGGCTTTGTGTTTCTATCGTCAAAGCTTTGCTTTGAATCCTAAAATAACTCCGGCGCGAAATCCTCTTGGACTCTCGTTAATCATCCGGGATTCCGGTCACACCGGCTAATTTCCGCTTCTTATATTCCGGCCAGCGGTCCGCCTCCAACGCCTCTCGAATCTCCTCCATCATCTTATTGTAAAAATAGAGATTGTGCAGGACACAGAGGCGTAAACCTAAAATTTCTCCAGCCTTCAACAGATGCCGGATATAAGCCCGGCTGTACCGCCGGCAAGCAGGACATCCGCAGCCTTCTTCAATCGGCCGCTCATCCAATTCATATCTGGCATTCAGCAGATTCCGTTTCCCCTGATTCGTATAGACATGCCCGTGGCGGCCATTCCGGCTGGGATAAACACAGTCAAAAAAGTCCACTCCCCGATCCACCGCCTCCAAAATATTGGCCGGCGTGCCGACTCCCATCAAGTAAGTTGGCTTTGCTTCCGGCAAATATGGAACTGTCTCCTCGATAATACGGTACATTTCTTCATGGCTTTCACCGACGGCAAGCCCTCCCAGGGCATAACCGTCTAAATCAAGTTCAGAAATCCTTTTCGCATGCTCAATCCGTATATCCGCAAAAGTCCCTCCTTGATTGATTCCAAAGAGCATCTGCTTCGGATTAATCGTTTCCGGCAGAGAATTCAGACGGTCCATTTCTTTTTTGCAGCGTTCCAGCCACCGGGTCGTCCGGTCCACACTGTCCTGCATATATTCCCTTGTCGCCGGATGCGGCGGACACTCGTCAAATGCCATGGCAATCGTAGACGCCAAATGAGACTGGATCTGCATACTTTCTTCCGGCCCCATGAAAATCTTCCGGCCGTCAATATGAGAATGAAAATGAACGCCCTCTTCCCGAATTTTCCGGAGCCCAGCCAATGAAAACACCTGGAACCCGCCGGAGTCGGTCAGAATCGGCTTGTCCCAAACCATAAATTTGTGAAGGCCGCCCAACTGGTAGATCACCTCGTCGCCGGGGCGCACATGAAGATGATACGTATTGGACAGCTCCACTTGTGTTCCAATCTCTTCCAAATCCTGCGTAGAAACGCCGCCTTTGATGGCGGCGACAGTTCCGACATTCATAAATACGGGAGTCTGTATCGTCCCGTGTACGGTCTCAAATTGACCGCGCTTCGCGTTTCCGCATTTCTTACGTAAAGTATACATAAGCGTAGTATATCGAAGAACCGAAGCTTTTTCAAGTGGTAAGATCAAAAATTTAAATAAAGTTTACCAGAATTGCCGCGCAATCATGGTATTCCCCTGGCTGTGGCAAAAATTTTTTCCCATTTTCCTGACAGACAGCGTTTTATCAGGAAATCATCCCGCCCAGCATACCGCCCCCAAGACAGAGGCCGCAAGCGATTGCCATCTCCTGAAAATTGCCGTTCCACCCGCCTGTCGTCGCCCCGGAAATCAGAAATAGGACTACAAAATACAGCAGCCCATAGGCCAATCCCCAGACAAAGCGGCGGTTTCGCAATTTTTTCCCTACCACCATACCTCCGGCCAGAGCCGCCAGGGCATAGACAACCCAAATTCCGATTTGCAGGGTGCTGTCACTCCATTGGAACTGATACAACCCAAAACTGAGGGCGAAAATCAATGCCGCCGTTACCAGCGCTCCTACCAGCAATCCTTGTCCGTAAGCTTTCACTTTCATGAAGAAATCCCCCTTTCCTTCTATAATATATAGCGCCGGAACTTGACAATAGTCCTGCAATATTGTAGAATTCTTCCATGTATACCTGATCCGGCGAAACCTGCCCATGAGAAGGATTTCCATTTGGATGTGTTCCAAGGGGATATGTGACTCAAAGGGCGTACCAATCAATACAAAATAAAAAACACAGGAGTGATACAATTTTGGACCCAAGTGACAGTATATTGTTGCTAGTACTACTGATTCTAATTTATCTATCGGCATTTTTCTCATCCTCGGAAACGGCGCTGACTACAGTCAACCGCCACCGGCTGCGCAGTTTGGCCGAAAATGGAAATACAAGAGCTGCGTTGGTATTAAAAACGCTGGACGACCAAGGGAAAATGCTGTCTGCCATTCTGATTGGGAATAATATCGTCAATCTGACCGCTTCTTCCCTGACCACCGTGCTGGCCTCCAAGATCGGCGGATGGGTCGTGGGTGTGGCCACCGGCGTTCTGACCCTTGTGATATTAATTTTTGGCGAAATCTCTCCGAAAACCATCGCAACTCTCCGGGCCGAAAAGTTGGCTTTGCGCAACGTAAAAATTGTCCGGGCCATCATGTGGTTTCTGACGCCGGTCATTTTCTGCATCAACCATCTTTCCAGACTCTATCTTTGGGTTTTGCGGATTGATCCGAATGAACGGCCGGATTCAATGACAGAAGATGAACTGCGCACAATCGTGGAGGTCAGCCACGAAGAGGGCGTCATCGAATCGGACGAAAAGCAGATGATCAACAACGTATTTGATCTGGGGGATTCCCAGGCCAAAGATGTAATGGTGCCGCGTGTCAGCGTGGTCTGTGCCGACATCGACTCCACCTATGAAGAGATGCTGGAGACCTTTAAGGAGGAGCGCTTTACTAGAATTCCCATTTTCGAAGAAACACCGGATAATATTGTGGGAATCCTAAATATGAAAGACCTGGTCCTCTATAAGCAAGGAACACCTTTTCATGTAAGTGATTTCCTTCGTGAGGCCTTTTTTACCCACGAATTCAAAAACACCTATGAACTCTTCCATGAAATGAGGCAGGCGTCCATGACCATGTCCATCGTTTTGGATGAGTATGGTTCGATGGTTGGCCTGATCACAATGGAAGACATTCTGGAAGAGATCGTCGGAGAAATCCGCGATGAATTTGACGAGCAGGAGTTGGAACAGCTACAAAAAATCAACGACCGGGAATATCTGGTGGAAGGATCTTATAAGCTGGACGATCTAAACGACGAAATCGGCACAGACCTGGAAAGTGAAGACTATGACTCCATCGGAGGATATCTGCTGGGGCTTCTTGATCATTTCCCGGAAGTTGGGGAACAGGCCACGGATGAAGAAGGATACTGTCTGATCACGGAGGAAGTCGACCGGAACCGGATTGAAAAGGTTCGGTTGATTCTGCCCCCAAATGAGATTGAAAATAAAAATGAAGAGTAGTATAAGCGATGATGAAGCTGGAATGATACTGTAATTATATTTTCTTCCGTTCATAGAGTGCAAAGCTTTCGAATGATGCAGAATGAATTGGGGAATGCAATGATAGGGAGGATTCTCTTGGGCTGCCAGATGAAGGTTATCAAAAAATTCGAGATATCCGGGATTTGGATTTGCCGTTGAAAAAAAGCATGGAAAAATATATACTATTAACCCCCGTCAAAAAGACCGCTATCTGGGGCAGCGAATCGTGGTTAATTGCCGCCCATGAAAATGGTGATACTTTGATCCAAAATGGTGCTTGGAAAGGCAAAACTTTGGGATGGCTTTGGCGAAATCATAGAGAATATTTCGCAGATATGGCGGGGGAACGTTTCCCACTGTTAATTAAAGAAATTATAGCAGAATCTGATTTGAGCATACAAGTACACCCAAATAATGAATATGCCCAAGAGCATGAGCAGGGCGCTTCCGGTAAAAACGAATGTTGGTATATCTTAGATGCGAAACCGAATGCCTCTTTGATCATGGGGCACAACGCCAAAAACAAGGTGGAAGCTGAAAACTACATTCAACATGGACAATGGAACGAATTTTTAAAAGAGGTTCCTGTGAATCCAGGAGACTTTTATCAGATTGATGCCGGATGTATCCATTCTATTAAGGGTGGAATCCGCCTTCTGGAAGTTCAGCAAAACAGTGATATTACTTATCGCCTTTATGACTATGACCGGTTAGATCAATACGGTAGAAAACGGCCTCTGCACTTAAAAAAAAGTTTAGACGTAATTACTTTTAAAGATACGAAAATCCAAGTTCCCTCGACCCAAAATTTAGAATTTGGGACAAAAACTGTTTTTGTTGAAACGCCTTACTACCACGTAGAAAAATATGATATTATCGAAGGAGAGGTCCTTTTAGACTGCCAAGCCCCCTTTTTGTGTATAAGTATTTTGGATGGAGCAGGCTTTTTGGACTCTCTCCCACTGGTGAAAGGAATGAGTCTTCTGCTGCCTCATCAATGCCAAGAACTTACGATAAAAGGCAATATAAGCTTTCTATTGGCATTTCCTCCCTATTCAAATTGAGCTGCAATATAAAAAGCGATGCCTGATACGTACTGATACGTACCAGGCATCATTCATTTTATCCTTCTCTACTGGTTAATACCGTAAGATTTACAGATGTCACGAAACTCTACCGACCATACAAAACCGTCAAAAACTTTCTTTCGACTCTGCCCACGTTCCAATCGTCCGATCCAATCGTTTAGCCCAACCTGATCTGGATTACGATCTAGAAATGTAGCATATAAGAATCGTACATACTTCTCATTACTGTACTTTTTCCCTAAAAACTCTTCACTAAAGAAAAATCCATAGGCAACGTCTCCGCCCCCTTGCGTTCCATTCACAAGGCGTTTTACCCAATACTCCACCTCTGTTGTACTAGGGTTTCGTAACAGGCAGATATGATACAGCCGCGCTACAAAAAGAGTGACCTGTTCATGCTGATCCACATAGGCCGTCGACGTATAGCTGCCTCTCTTAATGCCGTACTGATTACAGATGTCCAGGAACTCCACCGAATTCGCAAAACCGGCAAATATTTTATATCTGGTAAAACCAGATTCCAGGAATTCCCGCCAATACGTAATCTCTGAGTCACCAGGATACCGCCCCATCATCGTACGATAAAGGACAGTAATATAATCATTGCTATTTACATTCTTATTAATGTATTCCTGGCTGAAAATAAAACCATACGCAACTTCTACACCTGTTTTTTGGCCGCTTTCCATCAAGTCTTTCCAATAATCGACTTCCTTCTGGGCCGCTGTACGCCCTAAAATCAGGCGATACAATCGCTTAACAAATCCGCCTAAAGTATAATCTTCCATACAATTATCACAGTAATCACCATCGATCGGGCTGGCGCAGCTATGGGTATATTTAACACTGTCCCTGTTGTTATAGCGGTAAAGTGTATAGCCGCTTTTCAAATACTTTTGCTCTAAGTCTGCCAATGTATTCCCGCTGCCGCCGCCATACCGGGTACGAATAATTTTCGGAGGGGTCTGCTGTAATATATCAACATACTGAACACTGCCGTCTGAATGATACCCAATATCCGCCACTAGTACCGTATGGGATCCCGATTTATTAAAAATGTCTCCTAATTGCACACTATAGACACTCTGGTTCTCTACTTTTGTCGCTTTGATCGGAAGCAAAGACGTTGTTAAGCGTTGAATTCCCCACGCATATGACACAAAAGCACTACAATCACTGGAGTAATAAGGGGCGTCAAATCCATATGTTGCCTTCGCCGTATACATCTTGCTCCCAGAATTGGAAACTGCATCGGCAAACTCCTGTAAAGCGTTGGGATCCGGCATTTCTGGATCCGATGTGTCAAACGGAATATATCGACCTGCATGTTTCCCCGACGTAACCGGTTGTCCATAAGGTATCCCATAATAGGTAGTTCCCTTTTTAAACGTATAAACCGTCCGGTTCGATCCCCAGCCATTAATATCTGCTAAAGGAGTCCAGGCAATTTCTGCCTGCTGTCTTGCCCTCTTGATGATATTTCTCTGCCCTGTACTGACAGAAGAAGCAGCGGAAACTGCCGCTGTATTGACAGGATAATTATTAGCTGAAAAACGATCCAAAGATAACATTTGGGCATTCTTTTCACAGACGTCGCAGTCACCGTCTTCCGGAAACAATTCCTCCAAAGAATAAGTCGCTCCCAAACTGTAGGATTCCATTCTCAAAGAGCTTCGATATCCGCCAAACAGGTGAGACGCCTCAATCTGATAGTCTTCGCCATCCACAGAAAGAATCAAATACTCATCATAAAAATCCCATGAGCCAACTCCATCCTGAATGGGATTGTTTTCCGCCCAAATCGTCCAGTTTAAAACCTCCCCTTTGGAATACAGCATTCCGTACTGCGTTGGAATAAATCCACAGATTCCACCATCTTCCCGAAGCAGCATAACTTCCCCGCCGGGGCAAAATCCATAAAGATTGCCCTCCGATAAAAAGTAAAACACTTCCTCGTTCACGACATACATCTGGCGAATCTCCGCGCTCCAATCCAAAACAAGATCAACATCTCCGCTGGAGCGTTCCCATTTTTCAATTTGGTGACCGCCTGATATGTAATAGACAGCATCATCAAATACATTTAAATTCGTCGCATCTTCTGCAACCGCAGCTATCGCCTGTCCATCACTATCATAATAATTTAGCGAATTCTCGCCTTCATTGGAATAAAATAGAGTTCCGTCCGCGGCTTCTGCCAAGCGCCCCCCGCCCAAAATATTGGCTCCGGAATTTCCTAAAATCCACTGGCTCCACGACAGATCGCCCCCTTCCGTTTCCATTGTCGCCTCAGGTAACGTCTCTTCGATCGATCCCGTCGTACTCTCCGCTGTTGCAGGCTCAGTCTCGCTCACTTCCTGACTGCTAATATCTGGCGCATTCTCTGTTGATTCCCCAGTCTCTACCTTCGTTCCCGTCTCGTCTTCGGAAGTGGACTGTTCACCTGATAAGGCAGTGTCGGGCTCATTCACATTTTCGGAGTTCTCTCCTGCGCTTGATTCCGCAGGCAATGTCCCTGCTGTTGCCATTACTTTTGTTGGCATTCCAATTCCTTGCAGAACCATAGCAGCTGCCAACACCATCGTCAAAATTTTCTTTTTCATCCGTGTTCCAATATCCTTTCTTCTTTATGCTTTCCCCACACCCCAAAGGATGTCATTTCTTATCTAAATAGTTTTATCGAATCCTTCTCTCTCATAGAGCTATCATTTTTCAAGAAAATAACGGGGTCGGATAAGCCCCTGTTTTCACCATTTCCTCCATTTTCTTTGCCACCGCCGCCTGATCTTCCTGATACGTCATGCCGAACCATTGATCTGGCGTAGGTAATACGGTAACCTCTGTTTCCTGCCTTGCCAGCAGTTGATCCACAAGAATCGGAAGGAGATACTCTTCCTTTCCCCCAGGTCTGCCGTACTGATCGAGAAATTCTATAAAACCTTGCTTCAAAATAGGAAGAAACGTGAGCGGGAACCCCCAAAAATTCATAGATACCAAACCTGAAGGATTCAAAACCTTCTCCCTCCCCTGGTAAACACCCCTGACAACGCCATCGGCATGAAGGCAAATCTCCTTGGTCTCTTCAATGCCCTTTAACCTACTGAATTCATCCAATAAACAGACGCCCCTCGTCACCGTTCCGTTTTCACTGAGAGTATTTCCCAGTACAAAACCTGCCATAGCAATGGGAAGCTTCTCATGTTTCTTGCAATCCATCGACATTAAATATTGGAAAATAATCTGGAATGCCTTTTTTCCGTAGTAATCATCCGCATTAATAACGGCAAACGATGTATCCAAAAGCGTTTCGCATGCCAATACTGCTTGCCCGGTTCCCCAGGGTTTGGTCCGATCCGGCGGACAATCAAATCCCGTGGGTAAATCATTTAGATCCTGGAAAGCGTAGATAACATTCATATATCGTTCCACACGATTTCCAATTTTCTCGCGAAAATCTTTTTCAATGTCTTTTCGGATAATAAAAACCACTGTCTCGAAGCCAGCTTCCTTTGCATCAAAAACAGAATAATCAATGACCAGTTCTCCGGACGGTCCTACAGATGCCAACTGTTTGATGCCTCCCCCATATCGGCTTCCGATCCCTGCCGCCATCACAACTAAAACCGGTTTTTTCATCTTACCATCATCCCCCTTGATAAACTCTCAACACCTTCTCCAACATATCGTTTTCCAAAAAGCATTCCTGAACTCTCGCTCTTGCTGCTTCTCCCATCTGCTTTCTCATCTTTGGACATTCTATCATTTTTTTCATTGCCTCAGCGAGGGCATCTACATTCTCCGGCTCCACTGTTATACCGGTAATTCCATCCAAACTTACATGAGGAACTCCACTGGGCAGCCAAGTATTGATCACCGGCTTGCTCCAAGCCATTGCTTCAATCTGAACAATGCCAAATGCCTCCGCTTTTGTTATGGATGGCAAAACGAAGACATCACATTTTTGAAATTCCTCAGCAACCTGCCGGTCATTCAGATTATGCTGGAAGGTCACCCGCTCTCCCAACTGTAATTCCCTTGCTAAGGATTCAAGTTCTTCTTTCATCGTTCCATTTCCCACCAATGTCAATTCCGCATTGGGTACCTTTTGCAAGGCCCGAAGCAAAACCGCGCACCCCTTATAAGATACCAAGCGGCCAACAAATAAAAACTGCACCGGTATCCGCTCACGGGTGGTCTGAGGCGCCTCCACTTGGGGCACGCCATACGGGATGACTACGCATTTTTGACGGTATGGTTTTAAATAATCGGACCCTTCAATATGTCCCTCTGTAGCCACCACAATCACATCCGCACGTTTTAACATCCATGCGGTTAAAGGCTTAATGATCCGCATCAATCTTTTCTGACGCACAATGTCGCTGTGCCACCATAGAACCACTTTCCCCCGGTAGCCGGAAAGATAACACGCCAAATCTCCCAAAGGAAACGGCGCATGGAGCTGTACAACATCCTTATCCTTCGCCAGCTTGCGGAATTTCCAAAGAAAGGAAAATGAAATAGGCATAGAGCAAAAGACTCCTAAGCTGGAAGCACGGTGAACTTTGACTCCATTCCGCACTTCCTCCGCTCCTTTTCCTTTTTTTTGGCACACCAAAACTTCCGTTTTCGTGTCTTTCTGAAGCCCTTCCGCCAACTGCCTCACCACATGCTCAATCCCCCCTGTCGCCGGAAAATAGAGCTTATTTACCTGCAGAACTTTAATCTTTTCCATTCTTTTTATCCTGCATCAATTTTCGAAAAACATCTGAAACAATACCTGCCGTGCGGGTCCAGGTGAAAGTTTCCGCTCTCTGAATTCCTTTCTTCGTTAATTCTTTCCGCAAATCTTGATCTTGAACCATCCGACGCAATCCATCCCGGATGCTCTCAACAGAAAAGGGATCCACCAATACGGCACAATCCCCCGCCACCTCCGGCATAGAGCTTACATTCGAAGTCAAGACCGGAGTACCGCATGCCATTGCCTCCAAAGGAGGCATCCCAAAGCCCTCATAGATCGACGGAAAAACAAAGGCCATCGCCCCCTTCAATAAAACCGGTACATCTTCATTCTCCGCATAGCCGGTTGACCAGACATCACTCTCTAAATGCAATTTCTGAATTTTCTCAAAAATTTCATCATACATCCAGCCTTTTCTTCCCACAAGAATGAGAGGGGGGAGATCTGCGCATTCCTGCTTCAAAAGCGCATACGCTTCAATTAAACGAGAGATATTCTTCCGTGGCTCCAAAGTCCCAAGGTACAACAAATAATCATTCGGCAAATGATACTTCTCCTTTACCTTGATCACCTGATCCTCAGAATATCCCGTATGAAATCGTTCCCTGCGGATTCCAAGGGGCATCACCGTAATTTTCTCTGGATTCACATCCAGATATTTAACGACTTCACTCTTTGTAAATTCTGAGACAGTAAGAATTGCATCCGCGCGTTTGCACGCCTGAACCATATTGGAATCCAACATCATCTTCGTTCTGGCTCGAACCGTCTCCGGAAAAACTTTATAGGCCATATCATGAAATATTGTTACACGTTTTCCCTTTACGCCAGGTGGTATATAGTAATTGAAAAAAAAGGTGATGTCCGTATCCTTTCCAAAAAATCGATTGTAGGGGATGGGAACCATGTTCCAAATCAATTTGTACAAACTAAAGCTAAAGAATGCGCAGACATCTTGAAATCCCAAATTCACATATTCCTGAATTCCAGGCGGACGGCCTGCGGAACGGTTCCTAAGTTTAAAATAGTTGAGCTGAAGTTCCGCCTCCGGCCACTGTTTCATCAGTTCCCGCAAAATTCCATCGGCAACCCATCCGATCCCGGTTTTCTCTTCTTCCATCAGTAACTGCGATTCGAACGCTATTTTCATGTCTCATCTCCGCACTCAGAATTTTAAACGTTTAACCAATATTATACACGAAATAGCAGCTCTTGCCAAGTGGTAAGCAGGGAGGTTCTCTTTTTTCCAGATTATCCCTTTCCCTTGACAAATATTTCTTGTTTTTCTATAATCATAAGAAGGGAATTTTCCCCGTTAGGAGAAGGAATTATGAAAAGAAAAGAACTTGTTTGGCAAGGATTCGGGATTCTTACCTTGCTGTTTTGTTTTTTTTACCTTACCAGGTCCGTTATTTTTTCCGTAGAAGAAGAATATGGACTTTATTATATTGTTCAAAAAGGGGACTTTTTCCTCTGGCTGAATGATATTGCCCATGAAACTGGTCGCATTACATTCTACGTTCTTTGTTGGTTCTGGGCTGGGCCGATGTTCCTGGGTCCAGTTGCCTACAAAATTTGCCTGTGCATTTTTGTCGGACTCGACCTTCTTGTATTTTTCCGGCTGCTTTACGTGCATGTGAATCGCCAATTTGCCTTTTTTTGTACAGCTCTCTTAATTCCGCTTCTGCAAATCAATGATCAACACAATCTTCTCATTACCTATGCTTACCTGCATGTTCCTTTTATATTAATTCTTTTGTCCATTCATTTTTTGCTCGATTATGGGAAAGGAAAGAAGGGTTATTCCGCCGTTTTATGGAGCGCTCTTTGTAATTTTGTTGCTTCTTTTTTTCAGGAAAATTTTGTCTTATTTTATGTTTCTTGTTTTCTTATTCTCTTCTTTTATGAAAAAGAAAAGCATTTCTTCAAACGGTGCCTTCATGCCTTATGGGAACTGCGTTTCCATGTTCTAGGTGGAATTGTATTTTTGGCAGCTTATTTTCTCTTTCGCGCCTCGTGCGCCGGCAGCAGCTACAGCGGGAATACCCCTAATTTTTCCCAGCCGCTTAATAGCCTGATCGTGCTCTTTACCTTCCTGACGGGCTTATTTCCTGGTACCACTTTTTATCACTTAAGAAACGCCCTACCCGACTTAAATTTGTTGGCATTTATAGACTGGAAGAATGTGGTCATTATTCTGATCAGCACCATCTTCGTATGCTACTTGCTTTACAAGATGCCTCGTTTTTCCATGCCAATTCCTTTGGCCTGTCTCTTTATTATCAACGCTGTTTTGGCCTGTCTGCTTCATTCGTTTTCACAGCAGTATCTGGATTGGGTGATTCATGGAGATACCTATGCTTATGTACCAAGTTTTTATGCGTATATTTTTCTCAGTGTTCCCCCGACTTTACTATTGGTGTATCTCTATTCCCGTGTCAGAAAAAAGCTTCGACCGTTTTTCGTCGGTATCTTTGCTCTCCTTTATGCCACCTTCAGTATATTGGTAGCAGCGTCCAATCGATATTATACTTGGATTTATCACGAACATTATGAACACTATTCGAACTATGAAGAACTGTTTCAGACTCTAAACTATGAAGAATTTGACCCGGAAGCTCAAATTCTTGTTACTGATCCAGATCCTTTAGTTCTTTTAAACAATGTACAACAATGTATGACAACGGTTCATTACAATGCTTTTTTCTTCCAGTTTACAAGAAATATAGGGGAGATTGATGCCGAGAAGGGATACTATATCTTATCTTATGAAAATAATGAAGCATCGATCCAGTACGTATCACCAGCCTCCTCCTAATTTAGGGTTTCTTTTTCCATGAGGAGTCTATGATCCGATTTCTTACGTTTACTCGCGTGTAGTATCTATTATAAAACAAAAACAGGAGCGGCTTGTGTACTGAGCCGCTCCTGTTTTTTGCATCTTTAGCCATCGTTTAATGGCATCCTCTCTGCTGGCATCTACTATTAGCAGTTGGGTCAGTCGGATCCCAAGTATGCCAGGACGGCAACTGATAAGCGCTGGGCTTACCATAAGGGCCTGCGACAGAACTGTCATAGACCGTCACCTGGGTTCCAAGGCTGCAATTATCATAAATCCACTTCGCATCTCCCGCTGTCAAACGTACGCAACCGTGAGATACAGAACTTCCCAGTTGATTATATGCGCTGGTATATAATGTGCCATTCGTGTAATCATGATAATAAACCGAATGGAACAATACACCGCCGACAATTCTCGTGCACCACTGACCATAAACCTTGTTCATCAGCTCATGCCAACGATATTTGTTCGGCGTGGAGAACGTACCTACCGGAGTTGCTCCGGATGCGCCGGTCGAACAGATAAAGGACTTCACCGGAATGATATAACCATTTGATCCATCCTTCGCATAGACCGTTACCGTATTACACTGGCGGTTTACCTTTATCGTATAGGAAGACTGAGAACCAATTACACCTTCTAAATCCGTCCGCAGCGTTCCGTCGCCATTAAAGTAATACTTCAGTCCATCGATATAATTCCACCCAGTTACTCTCGCGTTTCCGTCTTTAGGATCGAAATAGTAACGATTCCCGCCAATTTTCTGCCATCCGCTCTGCCGAGCGTCGTTCACAATATAATAAACCTTGCTGCCGATTGTCAGCCATCCGTCAGCCGTATGTACAATGCCAAGAGAACGCCCAATCTCTAAGAACTCCTGGCTCCCGGCGATCTGTCCGATCAAGGTCTCGCGGCTTGTTCCTTTATTCAGACGGTTAACCCAATCTGCTTTGCCGGCTGCATCAGCCTCGCGGCCTAACATCGCTCGGTATACGTCCGAAACAAAGTCCGAATTATTTTTGTTCTTTGCCTTATATTCTTCAGAGAAGAAGAAGCCGGAAGCCAGCTGCAGACTAGACACCGACCGGCGCTGCAGATCATTCACCCAGCCATTCAGCTCCGCACTGCCGGGCCTTCTTCCCATACAAACCTGATAAAAACGCATTACAAACCCGCTGATCTCCGGATACAGATCGCGTGCCTCACTGATATCCAGAACGCCTGAATCAATGCCGTACTTTCTGCAAAGTTCCTGGAATTCCTGGGATCCAACGAAGCCTCTCACAATATATCGTTCCGATACACCTTTTTCGAAATAGGAAAGCCAACCATTTTTCCCGACGGTATCCGGCTTACGATCCATCATAGCCTGGTATAAGATATCAAGATAATCGGAAGGGCTCAATTTCTTTGCTTTCATCTCGTCGCTGGCCATAAATCCCCAAACGACCTCTGCTCCCTTTGCCTTCCCGCTCATCAGCCGGCCAACCCAGTCTTTTAATCCGCCTTCATCCGCGCCACGGTTCAAGCAAGTCCGATACAAGCGAACCACAAAGCTGGTCAAATCCGGATTCTTATCTTGTATTTCGTTTGACGTATAAGAGCCTTTTTCTACCTGGTAAGATGCGCAGATTTCCGCATACTCTACAGAGTTCGCCAACCCCTCAAAAATGCGCTGACGGCTGGCTCCATTGAAAAGGCGCCCTGTCCAGTCAGCCAGACCAGTGGAATCCACTTCACGCCCCAATACGGTCTGATAAAGCATACGAACGTACGCTTCATCACTGGTCCGTCTGCCCTTGTACTCATCGCTGAATACAAACCCGTATGCTACATCGACTCCGGTGCTTTGATGACTTGCCAAGCGATCCACCCAGTAGGCGATCTCAGCAGCACCTGCCGTACGCCCTAAACACTTGTCATACAGCCGGCTGACAAAAGCCTCTAAATATGTCTGCTGCTCACTTTTTGCATCCAAAGGTGTCTGCTGTACTGATTCTTCCGGAACCGTTGTCTCCGGCACGGAACTTGGCATTTGCGTTGTTTCTTCCGGTACCCCGGAAGTTTCTTCTTCCGTAGTGGCCGGCAGCGTTTCTTCCAGCTCAGCTTTTGTCGTCTCTGCCGGCTCCGATCCGCTTTCCCATGTTTCCGGTTCCGTGCTCCCCGTCACTGCCTCGGACGTCGCCGCCTGGGACGTTACTGCCGAACTTTCCTCCGGCAGAGGAGAAGCCCAAGCCGACACACTGCTAAACGCCATACACAAGGTACACGCCCAGGAGCAGACTCGTACTACTGATCTCTTCACTACTCTCTTCCTCCTATATGATTGTCTGTCTTCTGCAGTCCCCTATTTGCTCACCTACAGAAAACATCTCTATAAGTATAGCACAATTTACTTTCTCAAACAAGGAATTTCCCCACAATCTTCCAACTCTTTGTTCTCCTCCACCCGCTCCACAATGTAGATCGGACGGCCCTTTACTTCCGTGAATAAAATTGCTATATATTCTCCTATAATCCCCATGATAATCATGAGCAGAGAGAACATAAAACATAACAGAACAACAATCGTGGCATACCCGCTCGGAGTCCCATAGACAACCTTAGAATAAATCGTGTAGATCATAAGAATCAATCCCACCATAGCCATAAAAATACCGGAATAAACACCAAGCTTCAATGGCATATCCGAAAAACACAAAAGAGAATTCACCGAAAACTTCATCAACTTGCGGATGCTGTATTTACTTTCCCCAGCCCTCCGTTCTTTCGCCTCATAGGAAATCGAAGTTTTGGGAAAGCCCAAGCTTTGGACGTAGCCGCGCAGAAATCGAACTTTTTCCCGATATTCGTTCCGCAGCACATCCGCTGCCGATTTAGAAATCGCAATGAAATCGGAAGCATTTGCTTCAAATTTTACCGGAGACAATAAATTCAAAACTTTATAAAAGCCCGCCGAAGTGACATTCTTTAATCGTCCCGCATCTTTATTTTTCGTCCGTATCAGATTAATTACACCATATCCCGCCTCAAATTTTTCTATCACTTTCGGAATACACTCCGGAGGATGCTGCAAATCTGCATCCATACAGATCACACCATCCCCCCGACTGTAATCAATCCCTGCAATCATGGCCGCCTCATGTCCAAAATTTCGAGAAAAATTGACCAGACGAACGTGTACATCTCTTTTCACCAACTCTTCTAACTTTAATAGACTGGTGTCCTGGCTGCCGTCATTGACGAAGATCAATTCATAATCCCAGGCAATGGACTCCAAAATCTGTTTCGTTTCCATATAAAAATCACCTAAAACAAGCTCCTCATTGTACACGGAAACTACTACAGATAATAATTTTTTCCCGTCTTTTTCCACAGTACTTTGTTCCCTTATGCCTTCCTATTTCGTTCCTTCTGAAATCTTATCTCTCCAATCATCTAAGGTCCAACGCAGGGTTTCTTCCAACGGATATCTCGGATGCCATCCGGTATCGCCCACCAATTTCCTTGTATCCGCTTCAATTATCGGTATATCAACAGGACGCAGTTTCTCCGGATCCGTCTCTATCGATATGGAGAGGGACGAAAGCTTTAAAATCCGATGCAATAATTCCTCAATCGCAATCGCATGTCCGCTCCCAACATTGTAAGTTTCCCCCACTCTTCCCTTCTCCAAAAGCAATACATAGGCCCGAACCACATCTCTGACATCCGTAAAATCCCGTTTTGCCGACAGATTTCCCACTCGCAGGATCGGCTCTCTTTGTCCCTTTTCCGCCTCTGCAACCTGCTTGCAGAAATCTGCGGTCACGAACATAGGAGCTTGCCCGGCCCCGATGTGGTTGAAGGCACGAATCATCATGATCTCCATTCCATATGCCTTCGCGTAGATCCCTCCGATCAGATTCTGCGCTACCTTTGTCGCGGCATAAATATTTCCCGGACGTACCGGCGTTTCTTCTGAAACCGGCGTCTCTTCCGGCCTGATCTGACCATACTCCTCCCCAGAACCAATCAATAAAATGCGGGGCCGATAGTCTTTTACAAGGCGAACCGCATCTAATACATGGATTGCCCCTTTCACATTGACATCAATCGTCAACGCCGGCTTCTTCCAGGACAATGCCACCGAGCTTTGAGCAGCTAAATGAAAAATGGCGTCGGGTTTCAGATCACGGATCAACTGTTCCACCTGATCCGGTGCTAAAATATCCAAATCATATGCTTCTCTGCCATTTCCAGGTGTTGGTTCAGCAGGAAGCTTTGTGATCGCTACCGACCATCCTTTTTCTTCCAGATGATTCGCCAGATGTCCTCCAACAAAGCCTGCACCGCCAATGATCAGTGCCTTCATATGTGTTCCCCCTATTCTGCTCGATAAATCTTTTGGTATTCCATTTCACTTTTTACCAGCCTTTGATCTTGATTTACCATGCGTTCCACCATCTGTTCAAAGGAGATTTCCCGTTTCCATCCCAACGTTTTCTCCGCTTTTTCCGGATTTCCGATCAACAGTTCCACTTCCGCCGGACGGAAAAACTGAGGGTTCACAGCGACCACGACCTTTCCGTTTGCACGGTTCACTCCCTTTTCGTCCAAGCCACAGCCTTGCCACTCCACATCGATTCCCGCATAATGAAAAGCAAGCTCCGCAAAGGAACGAACCGTTCTGGTTTCATTCGTCGCAATCACATAATCATCCGGCTTTTCTTGCTGCAGCATCAGCCACATTGCTCTCACATAATCCTGCGAATGCCCCCAGTCGCGTTTGGAATCCAGATTGCCTAATTCCACATGATCTTGAATCCCCATGCTGATTCGTACCGCGGCGTCTGTAATTTTACGGGTAACAAATTCTTTTCCTCTTCGCTCGCTTTCATGGTTAAACAATATTCCGCTGCAAGCGTACATTCCGTAACTCTCCCGATAATTTTTCGTAATCCAATGACCATATACTTTCGCCACGCCATAAGGGCTTCTAGGATAAAACGGAGTGTTTTCTGTCTGCGGAATTTCCTGTACTTTACCGAACATTTCACTGGTAGACGCTTGATAAAATCTTGCCTTAGGCTTTACGGTGCGAATTGCCTCCAGCATGTTTGCCACTCCAATCGCATCAATCTCCGCTGTCGCTAAAGGCTGCTCCCAGCTTGTCGCAACAAACGACTGTGCCGCCAGATTATATACTTCATCCGCCTCCGAAACACGCATAGCATGAATTAAAGACGCCACATCCGTCATATCTGCATAAATAAAATGAATTTGCTCCTTCAAATGATCGACATTTCCGTAATCAACCACACTTTTTCTTCGCATCAGGCCATACACCTGATATCCCTTCTCCAAAAGCAATTCTGCTAAATAGGAGCCGTCCTGTCCTGTAATTCCTGTAATCAGCGCTCTTTTCACTGTCGTATCCTCCCAATTAAATATATTCGTTTCTATTGCAAATCTTTAAATTTTCTAAAACTTTTTTTATGTCTCCGGCGCTGTCCTTCGCACAAATCAGAGTTGCATCTTCCGTGTCCACAACGATCAGATTTCTTCCCCCGACAACTGCAATCAGTTTGTCTTTACCCTGAATAATAGAGTTTTTCGTATTCACTGTTATCACATTGCCTGCTACGGTATTGCCAAATTCATTGGTTTTGTTAATTCGCTCCACCGCCAGCCAGCTTCCCACATCATCCCAGCCAAAAGTTCCAGGAATCGTGTAGATATGCTCTGCCTTTTCCATAATTCCATAGTCAATGGATTCCGATGCAAACAAAGAGAATTCCTTTTCCAGAACACTATTCTGACTTTCCGTTCCAACTGCACTCTGAATCCGTTTTAAACCGGCGTACAAGTCCGGCATATGCTGTTCAAAATTAGACAGGATCGTGGATACTTTCCACACGAACATGCCGCTGTTCCACAAGTATTGTTCGCTTTCCAGGTATTCCTGAGCCTTTTCCAGATTTGGCTTCTCTACAAACTTCTCCACTGCAAATGCGCGGGAATTGTCCAAGACCTGATCCGGCTGAAACCGAATATAGCCATATCCGGTTTCCGGATAGTCCGGGGTGATGCCAAGCGTCACCAGATTATTCCCTGCCTCCGCTACCTGACACGCCTCTTTCAATGTGGAGTTAAACATGGTCGTGTATTTAATCAGATGATCACTGGGAAGTACCATCATCACGGCATCACCCAATTTATGCGCCATGTGGACTGCGCCAAGACCGATACAAGGAGCGGTATTCCTGCCAATCGGCTCACAAAGGATATTTTCTTCTGGGATCTCCGGCAGCTGCTCTTTCACCAAAGCTTTGTAATCCTGATTGGTTGAAATATAAATATCCTCCATCTCCACCAATGGCAGAATTCGTTCCACCGTTAGTTGGATCATGGTTTTCCCATCATTGGTCAGGGACAAAAACTGTTTCGGGCAGCTTTTTCTGCTTCTTGGCCAAAATCTTTCCCCTCTGCCGCCCGCCATAATCAATGCTGTTTTTTTCATCGTCAACCCCCGTTATTTTAATTTTTGGAATTGTAACTTTTCAATGCAAATATTTCCTTCCTCTTCTTTTCCAATATGAATTTCCCATTTATCTGGTCCATTCACTTCAAGAGAATCCAGAGTGATTTGATCCTGTTCTCCCGTAAGATCGCCCGATGCCAGAACCTCTCCTGTTTCTGTTGAAACAATTTTAATATAACCGGCGCAGTTGTTTGGATTCGCCTGATAAGATAAGGTGATCGAATATGTGCCTTCCGTCACCTGTAGATTCGACGCTTTTAAAATATCGCCGGTTCCTTCAGCCGCCATTAACTCTCCCCGCTCATTAATATCTCCCTGTACAACCTCATATCCTTTCGTATAGGGAAAGTCTTCCTGTAAGCCGATGTTGTCAGGGACTCCGCGCTGTAAGTCCCACGGATTATTTTCCGTCCAATACAACTGGTATCCGTCCCATTGCTTTATGCACTGGTAACGGCTGCGGATGTATTGCGGTAAAGTCTCATATTGTCCTTCTCTAAGCAGCAATAAATTTTTATCCCCTAAGTCTGTTCGATCGACCCGATTCAAATAGAAATCTAAAATATAGGGGTCGTAGCTTTCCTCATTCTGGGATATATCATAATACACACCATCCGGATCCAAAAAACGCAGCATTGCCCCAACCGACATATCCTGAGTGCAGGATAACACCGAGTCAGCTTCCCATTTTTTTGCTTCCTGTAAAACCACTTCACAGTCTGGATAGTTGCTGACTTCCAATTCTCTGGAAAGGCTTCGATAACCGCCTACGGTAGACAACGCCACGAAGAAAACCAGGAGTCCGATCGCTGCATGATTCATATACTGATTCCGGCAAATTCCTTTCTCTAAATCAACCACCTCATAAATACAGAAAGCGACAGCCAAAAGCCAAATACAAAACCAGAGTAAGTGATAACGGTATTCAAATATCAAAGCTCCATACCGTGTATCAACGATCAATAAGACAAAAAGATTCAATACCAGGATGGAGGCCGCTAATCCAAAAAAATGATTTTTCTTATACAGCCGGTATTTCATTAGAAGCACAGGCACAACAATCAAAGAGATGAGAGTAAACAGGAACTTCCCCGCAATGATAATTCCGCTCACGCTAAAAACGGAGATATTCGATAGATAGTGTGCCCCTCCGCTCAGCAAAAAAATACCAGTCAGGCAGTTCCAAAAATTTGTAAACAGCCCTTCCGCATTCATCAGTGACAGATTGCTCCGATGTTCTTCTCCCATTTGCGGCCGGAGAAACAGAACCAGTGCCACCAAAAGGAAACTGCAGACCAAAATCCCCTTCCGCCAGCTTTTCATCTGCAACTTTTGATCTTTTATTATGGTCACCGCTTCATATAACATCAATGGCAAAATTCCCATCAAAAAGATATAATTGCCGGCAGATAGCGTGGTGAGCAAAAGAAGCAGGAAATACAAAACCGACAAAATCCCAAATTTCTTCCCATGCTTTCTCTGAATCAACAAGTCCAACAGCAAGAATAATGTCAAGACTCGAAGTCCGTATTGTCCGCCTCCCATAAAAAGCATCAGTGGATAAGAGAGCTTTCCTGCCGACCAAGGGACAAAGAAAAAGGAAGCAGCCACCCCGGAAGCCCAGGGTTCTACTCCGATCTGTCTGCCAATATCAAAAATAACCGCAATTACAGCCACGGAATAAATTCCATAGACAACTGCCAAGGTGACCTGCCAATCTTGAATCAGATAATAGAGCGGTACCGCAAAAAAGGTCATCGCATCAATTTCAAGACTGGACATATATTTAAAATGATCGAAAAACAGAGCTCCTTCTCTCCATATTTCCACTGCATGCCGGATAGCCAATGTGGAATCCATGTCCAAAAGAAGCATGCTGTTTTTCAAATTAAACACAAATAGTAAAAGAAGCTGTACCAAAAGAAGGCAGAAAACCGTCCCTGTCAGCAACTTTTTTTCGAATTGTACCCTTTTCAAATTCTATCTCCCACCACATTCCTGTCCGAGCAAAGATAAATTGACGCCTTGCTGAGTGCTCACATTATATCATACCCGATTAGACGTTACAACCTCTATCACTGAAAAAATCTCTCTTTCGCCACCAGAATCGTCCCAGAAAAAACCAAAAAGCAACCGAAGTCGGCGTATTGATATAAAAAATATCCGAAACAAACATCGATCCAATTCCGATCGTTATCACAATTAGCGCTGGGATGATCCTCAAAAGAAAATCTTCGTCTTTCCATTGAGAAAACATCGAAATAAAACGCCGGAACAGGAAGCAGACCGCTGCCAGCACGAGAATCAGACCCACGCTTCCCTGGCTCACCGCTACGTCAATCAGCATATTGTGAAACGTATTCAGATGGTATTCCCGGTTTACCATAGAGGCATCTGGAAAGGTTTCCTGCATATATGGAGCGATATTGCGATAGGAAATTCCGAAGATAGGATTCGCTTTCCAGACTTCTAATCCGTCCTTCCAAGTTGCCAGTCTTCCGTTTGTAATATCCTCTTCCAGTTCATCTTCACGATGGAGGCCGTCTTTTTTTTCTTGATATTCTGCAGCGTAAACAGTCAAATGGAGCTGATTATACCCATCCCGAATCCAACCGCAAGCTGGTCCCACAATAACAGCCACAAGCGCCAACAATAGAAGTTTTCTTTTTATTCCGCCAGATATCTGCGGCCAATAGCATAGAAATGTAATTCCGACGGAAGCCGCCAGACATACCTGACCACTACGCGAATAGGAAAAAATAATATAAAGATACTGAAGGCCGATATGAGCAAACAGAAGAACCTTCTTTTTTCCGGTCCTTCGAATAAGCCAAAAGGAACATAAGATTGAGACACAGGAAAGAATTGCTCCATAGTTAGGATCCGAATAGCTCCCCCACAGCCGCCCCAGCTGCAGGCCAATATACATGCCGCGCTCCGAGTCAACTCCACCATAACCAACCGATAACATGGCAAGACTTACGAGCGCTTGCACGGTTGTATACAGAACAATCACCATAGAAAAACGCTCTTCCGCCTTCCAGCCTTTTTCAACATCGTCCTGCCGGTGAGGATATAAAACAAAAAGCTGAAGTCCCAGCCAGACCATTGCCTCCAAGTTTTCTCGAATCCCATAGGAGGCATTCAAAAGGGAGGACAGGGCGTAGCTGCTGAAAAAAAGGATCCACAAGAGTAAGCCTGGCATCCTCCGATATTCTTTCCAGTGAAGAAGACGCCATAGCAACAGCGCCCCTCCACATATTGCGGTTCCCGCAATCAGCCATTTCATCCAAGGCCTTCCAGCAGTCAAACTATTAAACGAAAGCCCTGCAAGGAGAAAATACATGACCGGAAACCACCAACCGTTTTCAATGTGTCTGTCCTTCTGCTCTTTCTGTAAAATACATAACATATCCATACACCATCCAGTAGAGAGCCATAAATATATTTACCTGATACAAGATCCGCGCTTCTAAGACTTCCATGATAAAATATAGTAAAAGAAGGATACAGCCAATGCAAAAAGGCAGATCCAATTTTTCTTTCTTCTTCCTGACCATACGGAATATCTGCCATACCGTACGAATCCAAAATAGAGCAAGGCATGCGGTTCCCAAAAGTCCGGATGAAATCAGCAATGTCAAATAGCCATTGTGAACGCCGCCCGCTGCCAAATCCGGTGCCCAGCTGGGATCCGATAAATAACCCACACTTCTTTCATATAAATTCTCTCGCCCAACGCCAAAAAACGGCGACTCCAAAAAGGCATGCCAGCCGGCCTCCCACAAAATTGGCCTGCCAGTCAAAATTCCACCTCCTCGGTGTTCCAACGTTTCGATCCTATCTAAGACTTCTCTCTGGCCATCCCACTCCGCTTCCCCCGTAATTTCCTGGACAATCCCAGGCAGATACGATAGTCCCCAGCGCGTCACTTTTTCCAGCGTCACAAAAAATGAAGGAATCAAAAGGACGATAACCAGGCGAAAACCTAGACTTTTAACATTTCGTTTCATTCTTTTTTCCTGATCCCAATGGGGCAGCAAGATAAAAATCCCGATGCACAACGCCAGAATCAGCGAATAAAAAGAAGTCCTAGAATACGTCAGTACCAGACAAAGGAACTGCAAGATCCCATTTCCCACATAAAAAACTCTCCAGCTTTTCTTTTCTTCCGCCAAAAACAATCCGGATAAAATCAACAAAGAGATTACATTCAGCGCCCCTCCTGTGTTGGCGTTGTACAGCCCCCAAAGCCGGTTGTCCCACATTCCAATGTATCCAATTTTCTCACCCCAAGTATAAACTTGGTTGTAGGAAAACAAAAATGTAGCAAAGCAAATCGCTGCCAGCAGGAACGTTCCTGTCACAAAAAGGCGGCCTAATATCTTGATTTCCCGCTTTACCAGTGCCGGCTCGCGCTCCCAGTCATGGCCATAAAATAAAAGAAATGCCACCGCCATATAAAAAACCGATTTTAGATTTCCGGCGAAACCATCCCCCCTTGCCAATAGAGCAGTGCACCCGTACGCCACGCAAAAACCAATGAGAAAAACCAGAGACTTACTCCACATCTTTTTTTGAACGAAATATTCCCAAAGAATCAACAAGGCACCGGGAATCAGCAGAAGACGGATATAGGGTGATAGATGCCAATCAAGCCACGGCACAGCCTTCATCAACATCACAACAATCCATATCGCTTTATAAATGAGAAGCCAAAAATCGCTTGTCTTTTTCTTCATTTTATTCCTCTATCATCGGCTGAAATATAATCGACTCCAGCTTTAAACCAAGCTGTCTGGGATCTGCCTCCGTTACCATAGAAGCCGGCCATAGCTGAGTTTTGATCGTAAGAAACGTCTGCCCTCCGGCCAAAGATTCCTTGGGAATCTGGAGTGAAAATTCCGTCTCCGAACGGTCCTTCCAAACAATTTCCCCAACCGGGATCTCATTGATCAGGACCTGTATCCGGTGTTCTCCTTGCCAAACGCGTTCCGGCAGCTCATCCGCGCGGATGATCATGCGGTAATCTTTTCGTTCCAGCTGGCATACGATTGTCGCTTCCTCACTCTCAATCCACCGCTTTCCCTCCTCTATTTCTCCAAAGCCCCAGAGCGGAAAATCACGGCTCGCCATCGAATAAGTTAAGACTTCACTCTCCGCACAGCGATAGAGAGTCACCTTTCGTTCCTCCTGCGTATAGTGCAACGGAAGCGGAATAAACCGACCATCCTGATCCGCATAATCCAGTGACGCCTGATATGTCTGTTGGTATACCGGCGTACCTTCCGCCGGCTTCACCGCATAGCGCCCAGATGAAACATAATAAACAGTACTTCCAGAATCTGCATAGTGTTTTGCCTGGTCAGAAAGTTCCCCTTCCCGCAAATAGATCTTGGAATCTGTCATGGCGCGCAAAGGGAAGTAAAGCATCCGCATCTCCTCATGATCAACCAAAATCACCTTATTTTTTCCGATCGATTCCGCCAGATCCTCCACGACCTCCCAGGTCATATGCGTATCATCAATCTGAGTCAACAAATGATATTCAAACGGGGCAAGCAGCGCCAGGCTTATTCCAAGAAAAGCCGCTTTGATACCGGCCTTCCAGGAATCCAGATACATTCCCACCGCCAGTAAGGCGACAGGAATATAGGGAGCTAAATAACGGGCATAATAATAATATTCCGTTACCCTTGGAGTTAAAAAGGCACTGTTGAAAAGTACGGAATACAGCGCAAAAAGACCAATCAGCAATTTCTTTTCGTCTTCCCAAATTTTTCTTGGATTTTTCAACATGGAAAACAATCCAACCGGCAGGAGCAGTACGCCAGTCAAATAGACAAAAGACAACGCGGAAAACTCATGGAGCGCATTCCAGCCGCCGATCTGCCCCCGAAGCCGAAAAAGAGCAAACACTTCATACGCGCACCATAAAATCAGAAACCCTCTCGTCAGGCGGCTCCCCCATCCATCGCTCAAAATAAGGTCCAGACGTTCTCTCCACTGTTTTCGATAAAATGATGCAAAAATAACAATGCCGAATAGAACCACCGCCCATACAATCGGAATGCAGTTTTGATCCGTCATAAATGGAAGAATACGATACAGGGAATAGCTGAGGTTCATGTAGGTATAACGGGGGCTTACCTGAGCCATCATTGTAATTCCTATGCCAAATCCAATCATACTAGCAATACCGGAAAGCAAAGATTCTCTCCGGCTGGTTCGGATAAATAACAAAAAGAACAGCAACGCCGCAATCGGAAGGTAGATGAAAGCTGTTACATGGAACCAGGAAAACGTGATTATCGCTGCTGCGGCTCCCATCGTAGACCATCTCCGCCCTTCCGTCAGAAAATAGAGAAAACCGCTGATTAGCATGATAAGAAATGGCTCAGCCAAAGCCGATTTTGTCACCCATAATACTACCGGCGACATCGCCGACAATGCAACGGTCAAAACTTGCGTACCTTTCTTCCACTTTAAGTTTTGGCCCACAGCATACACAAAAAATAAAGCGCATCCCCAAAACAATGTTTGAATATCAGACATGTGCGAGATACCACCGCCGATTTTCCCGCTTAAAGCAAGCAATGCCGGTAAGTTCGGAATCCCGTGAAAAATCCCGGAGACAGGGCTGATAAACTCATCCGCAGAAAAGCCGGGAAATTCTCCAAACTCTGTCGTTGTATAAAACCCGAGAAAACGGATCTTCGCCATTTCATAGAAATCCAGCTTTTCCTCTTCCGTCTCTAAATCCTGGTATTCCGGCAAATCCAACTGCCGGTCTGTCACACCGTACATCAAATTAATTGCTTGGGTCTGATAAACGCCCTCGTCCTGTCCCATACCAAAAAACTCATGCTTTTGCCATACGAAAGGGAGAGCCGCCGCCAGAATAAGCAGAAGAATGCCATATTTTCTCCACGGAAAACGAATTTGCAGAAATGTATGCCAGTGGTTCCACCGTAAAACTAGCATTCCCAACAATCCACAAAAGGTCACGATCCCCAAGGCCTTACGGATCGAAAAAGCATCCAGCCAAAATAGCAACGCGCTGGCCACCGCATAGAGGCAAAAGTACCCTGCCATTGCCAAAACCAGCGTTTTCACCCCATCTTCCCAATACCAAAGAGAAATTACCGCAAATAATGCCGCAATCCCCAGTCCTGTCATCAACACCTCAATCATATCTCACCTGCCTTGATCGGAACCAACAAGATTTTCCATGAAGGCACAGAATTTGTTCACAATTACCTCCCAGGAAAAATTCTCCAGCACAAACCGGCGGCCCTCTTCTCCCATCTGATTTGCTATAACCGGGTTCTGCATAAAATAGTTGACGCAGCCCTCAAAATCAAAGAAATTTGCAAAATATAGCCCTCCATGGGAACACTTTGCAAAATGCGTCGTCACTTCACAACCTTCATAAACCAAAACGGGTCTCCTCCCCAGCCAGCTCTCCATGATTACCAGTGAAAAACTCTCCATTTTAGAAGGCTGACACAGGAACGTACTCGCTCCATAGGCATCCACTTTATCCTGAAGTGGTAAAAATCCCAGATCCAGAATTTCGCCTTTCATGGCTTGTGGAATTTCTATTTTCCCTCCGCCGATCAAAACTAACTTTAGATCCGATGAATTTCTCTTTTTATATTCCGCAAAATACTTTACCAAGGTGTCTACATTTTTCCCTGCATCTTTTCTGCCGGCATAAAGAATAAAGGGAGAGCGGATGTTATATTTCTCCCGAAATCGCCTGGCATCGCACTGCATATTTGTATCCACGCCAGCGCCCATCACTTCTGTTTTCACCCGACTCAAATCAAATAGGCGATGGGCAAGATCACACTCCGGCTGCGCCAAAAACAGCATACCGGCCACTTTGGAAAATACTGATTTGAAAATTTCCATGTGCGCATAGCTTTCATCATGGAAGCAGGGTATCATCACTGTTTTTTGCGGACAAACCTGTACTCCATAGTAGGTTGTTCCAAACATATATGGAATAAAAATATAAGCACCATATTCCTCTTGCTTTTCTTTTAAATACGCATAGAGATCTGGACTATTCACCATCTCCTTCGCATAGATTTCTTCCTCACGGGACGAGAGTGGAATCTGGTTTAACAGCTTATAGTTCACCCCATCAAAGGCCTGCGTATCCCTTTTTCTGACCCGAAACCGGCGAACAGGAATACCGTTCACCACTTCGACACCTTCCGGATAATAATTTTGATTCCAATCCGCAGAAAATTCTTTCACGCAAGTAGCCAAAATCTCCACTTCTACCCCTGCCGCATTTAAGTGCTCCGCCAGCCCTTTCAACTCCAACTCTGCTCCACCGGATATTTTTTTCCCAAACCAAGGGATCACAAAACCCAATTTCTTCATGCTAATTGCCCTTCTTCCGCAACTTGTTCGATCAGTTCACCCAAACGTCTGCAGATCGACTCCCACTGATAATTTTCCTTGACATATGTGATTCCATTCTCTCCCATCTGTCTTCGAATATCCTCATGCTGCAGTAAATAATTGATTTCTCCTTCGAACTCGAAATAATTCTGGTAATAAAAACCTCCGTCGCTCCTCAAGCAATGGCCCTTCAACACCTCACAGGCACCGTTGACAATCACTGGAATCCCAAGGTTCATGGCTTCCAAAACCACCATGGAAAGACTCTCGTATTTTGAAGGCAAAATCAATGCTTTTGCCCCGGCAATCCCATCAAACTTTTCCGAGTCATCTACAAATCCCAGACTATGCAGATCCTCACGCTGAGGCACCTCCATCACTGGCTTTCCCATTAAGACTAATTCCAAATTACCGGGATTTCGTTTTTTATATTCAGAGAAATATTGGAATAAAGCCCCGCACCCCTTTGATTCATCGATACGGCCGATATAGATCAAATAATTCTCAATGCCTCTTTTCTTTCGGAAACGATCTGCATCAACATCCGCAGGGCATTCTACTCCCACTCCCCCTTGTCCATCGTTATTCCAAATAAAATCATTCTGGAACTTTTCTTCAACAAACGCTTTTTCTTGTTCCGTATTGTAAAAAATTCCTTTTGGAGAACGGAAAAAGTCTTCAAAGATAGGGAGGTAGATCGGTGGTTCATCATGGGCGGTAGGGATCAAAATCGCTTTTTCCTTTACCTTTGGTAAGGCGGTAAATGTGGTATAATATAAATAAGTAAAAAAGAGAATGGCGGCATAATCGCCTTGGTGAGCCTCAACGTAATGAACAAGCTGTGTAGAATATGGTCCCTGCTCTTCCATCCAGCGGAGATTTTCCTTTTCAGAACCTTTTCCGGAGAGGACCTTTTCGGAAAGCAAATTAAATTTTTTTATGTTTCGTTCTTTTTCTACCGGAAAACGGCGTACCAAAAGCCCATGGATCGTTTCTTCGTCCATATCATACTCGTTCTTCCAGGTAATATAATCAATTGCCTTTGTCGTGATGATTTCCACTTCATATTGCTCCGCCATATGCTCCGCCAACTGGCGGCAATGTAACTCCGCTCCGCCATTTACTTCCAATCCATATCGTTGAACCACAAAAGCAATTTTCTTTTTCACAGCCTATTTTCCTTTCAAAAATCCTGTCAGATAATCTACAAATTGAGCCTTTACCCGACTTTGCTCGAAACTTTGCAAACGAATTTTCTGATTCTCCAGTATCGCATTTCGGAGCTCGTCATCCGTTCTCAGCCGGTTCACTGCACCGGCTAAGAGTAACGGATCTTTGTCCGATACCAAAAGGCCACTTCCGCCTAAGGTTCCTCCAATCGCAGCACAATCATAGGCGATAACAGGTACCTGAAAATACATGGCCTCCACCAGGGGGACGCAGAAACCTTCGTGTTCACTGGTGCAGAGAAAGACATCTGCAAGATGGTAGTAAGCCAAGATCTCATCAAATTTAATATGTCCGGTAAAATAGACATCCTGCACGCCAAGTTCCTCGACATAACTCCAGAGCTTTGCGTAATAACTTTCCATCCCGGCATAGGATCCTACCAAAAACAAGCGGGCCTTGGGGTCATAGTATTTCTTATAATGATAAAAAGCCGCTATTACATCTTCCTGGCGTTTATTGGGGGCAATCCGTCCGGTAAAAAGGATATTGGTCCCTTCCGTACGGTATTTTCTCAACACCTTCCGGCTTGGTGCCTTCTTATAATCTTCAAAAGCAATCAAAATAGGAAGCACGTCAACCGGGCATTGATATCCCATCTCCAAAAGATCGTTCTTATTAAACTCAGAATCCGCCAGACAATAATCCATCTTATCCGCCAGATACTTTGCCCCATCGAGCCCATATTGGCAAAGCTGAGCAGCTGCTTGACTATAAGGGAGAAAGAATTCCGGCGGAGTAACGCTGTGATAGACAAGTATTTTTTTTGTCTGATATTTTGCCACTTTATAATTTAGCTCCGTGCCAGTCGAAAGGTGGTATAAGATCACATCGTCCTTTCCAAGCGGGGGCATGTATTTCACCTTTTTTGCCGTTCCTTTTGGAAGACGCGGATCAATATTCTCCGCATAAATCGCCGTCTCATATCCCATCTGCAGCAAGGCATCCCGCAGAGCAATCGTATCGTTGCTGACTGCATCGCCAAAAGATATGGTTGTTAGAATCTGAATGATTTTCAAAGCTTGTCCCCTCTATTTCGTTTCTTTCTTTTCTTCCTCCAACTGCCGCTGCAAATCAGTAATGACATCCTCCTGTTCCTTCACATAAGCGAGCAATTGATTAAGAGCGTCAAACACGGCTTCATTTTGTGCATTCTGCTCCTCCACAACGGGAATGATCATAAACCGAGTCAGCTTACGGATCACTTTTTTGAACAGATTCGCCAGTTTTCCCCCTTCCACCTGATGATACCACTCTACATGGCTGCGCAGATTTACCTGCTGTACATGGTATTCCAGCTCATTTAAATTAAACTTCACCTCCATCTGCATACGGTTTAGCTTCTCTGTCCCGTCCACATCCCGAAAGCTCAGCATCGTATTATCATATCCCTTTGCTTTTATCTCCGCCCGGATCTCTTCCATAATTTTTTCCACATCAATTGGCTGCATTGTCTCTGTCATTCCCAGAATCCTCCTTGCCTTCCCATGTATTCCCCAAAAATTCCCACTGGTGCGGAATCCTGGCTACCCCTGCATCCCGCACTACAGAATAGACTTCCAAAGTTGCCACTTCCCGGTAGTAATCCACCGGTATTCCATCGCCCAACTCAATTGTTACGTCAATCAAATACTTCCCTGGCAAAAAATTAATATGTTCCAGGTGATAACGGGCTGATCCGCTTTCTGTCAAATCAAACTCCGGCGTCTGATCAATCCGAGTGTTTGTACCATAGCATTGCACGCCGTCATTCCGAAATATCCCAAAACCAAAAACAGCGTCTTCGACAGTCTGATGGACCGTGTATTTCAGCTCAATCCAAAACGATTCCCCGGTTGAAAAAACGCTTTGAGGTTCACCAGACTCATTTTTCAAAGTTACCTCCGTAATTTCTGCAAAGCGATTCCCCCACCGTTTTCGCTCCTTTTCCGACTCCTGTACTTTTTCTTTTGCTTCCTGCCGGCCCTTTTCTTTGTCTGCCACTTCCTGGCGCAGCGCTCCCATAAATTCAAGATATTGTGGGTGAACATCTCTCGGACTGCCTTCCGCCAAAATCTTCCCATCTTGGATCCAGATCGATCGATCGCAAATCTGCTCAATCTGGTTTAATGCATGGGATACAATCACGATGGTAGTGCCTTGTTTTTTGATCTCCATCAGTTTATCAAAACACTTTGCCTGAAAATTCGCATCACCAACCGCCAAAATTTCATCAATCAATAAAATGTCGGCATCCACATTGATCGCCACGGAGAAAGCCAAACGCATATACATTCCGGATGAATACGTTCGAACCGGGTTGTCCAAAAACTCCTCCAGTTCTGAAAAGGCAATAATATCCTCCATCCGTTCATCAATCTCTTTTTTGGTGAGACCGAATATTGACGCATTTGTATAGATATTCTCTCTACCGCTCATATCGGGATGAAAGCCAGCCCCCAATTCCAGCAAGCTGGAAACACGCCCTTTCATTTCAATCGTACCGGAGTCCGGATAGATGATTTTCGTCAATAGCTTTAGAGTTGTACTTTTCCCACAACCGTTATGACCGACCAGCCCAATCGCTTCACCCTGTTTTACCTTGAAACTGATCCCATTCAGTACCCATCTTTCTTCATATCGGTTCCGGCTGCGGAATAATAAACGCTCTTTCAGTTGGGATCCTTTATCATAATACACTTTGAATTTTTTCGTGACGTCTTTCACTTCTATTACATAGCCCTGTTCCATTTTAAAGCTCCTCCGCAAAACCTTTCTGCAGTTTCCGGAAAACAGCATAACCGAAAACCAGGAAAACCAAACCCAGTACCGCTGCATTCACCAAAGTGTTCAGATGCGGTGCCTGGCCATAATACATAATATCACGAAAAGCAATTGTGATTGGGGTCATCGGATTTAAGCAATACAGCCAATATAAATGTTCCATACCATGGGCAATCAACTGATTTTTAACCAAATCAACGGAATACAAAATAGGCGTTAGGTACATCCATGCCATAGTCAGGATCCCCAAAATATGCTCCAGATCGCGGAAATACACAGTAAGAGCCGAGGTCAGTAAGGCTCCTCCCAGTGCCAATACATACTCAACCAACATTATAATAGGAAGATAGAGTAAGGATGTAATTTGAAACTGCTCGCCCTCTGGAGGAACGGTCCCTCCTAGAAGCATAACAGCAAAAATCACTAAAAAACAAAGTGCCATATTGACAAAGGCGCTGGTCACATAGGAGATCGGCATGATTTCCCTGGGAAAGTAGATTTTTTTCACCATATCTTTGGATGCAATCACACTGACAGAACCGCCGGTCAAGGATGCGGAAAAAAACAACCATGGCACCAAGGCCACAAAAAGATGAAGGTAATATTTGGGGATATCACTTCCCAGCAGAAAAGAAAAGACCAGACCGTACACTGCCATCTGCAGTAAAGGATTGATAAAGGTCCACAGAAAACCAAGCGCCGAGCCCTTATAGCGGCCCCGCAGCTCCTTTTTGACCAGGCTAAAAATCATCTGGCGATAGGCGTATAACTCTTTCAACGTTTTCATACTGATTCAAAACCTTCCTAATTTTGCGCAATATAGTAGAAAGTATATCATACTATAGAATAGCATATTGGGCGGGATTTGCAACGGTTTATTTTTTTGAAATGGTATCATCTAGCTCATTGCCTGATGTTCACTCAGACAATGAGCCTTACCGCGACAATTAGTCAACTATTTTTGAATATTCTTTGTAATATTTGAAATCAGCACATTACATTTTATTCTTTCCACAATATTGAACATTCCTCCATTACGTGTTATAATTATTAAATCTTTAGGATAATTTTCATTAGGAGGGGAATTTATGTGGAAAGCAGGAATAGCTATTTTACTAGCTGGCACAGTTACATTTTCAGCAGGAATGGAAATCATACCGGAAAAAGCAGAGGAGGAAACGCTCAATGGCGAATGGACAGAAGTACAGGGAGACAGTTATGGCGCTCTAACATATAAAATTACAGAAGATGGTGTAATTACAGGAGTGGTTGGTTCCGTGGAAGAACTAGAAATTCATTCTAGTGAAATTTATAATTCTGTTACATATGACAAGAGAAATGTTTATGAGATTGGTGCAAGCGCTTTTGCTAATTATAGTAAACTCAAACGACTCTCATTTGATACCAACATTTTGCACACAATACAATCTTCAGCCTTCCGTTACACAGGCTTAGAGGGCGAAATTATTTTTCCCAATAGTCTTCGTGATATCCAAACCGGTGCTTTTAACCATTGCTCTAATCTGGAACGTATTGTTTTGCCATCAAATTTGGAGCATTTAGGAGAGAGTGCCTTCGGCTATTGCGACAATTTGAATCATGTCCAAATTCCCCAAAGCTTACAGCAAGCCGAAGCCCCATTCACTCAGTCTGGCGCATTGAGTGACATCTCCTTTGAGGAAGGTGCAGGGAAAGTGATTGATCACTTATTCGAGAACTGTACCGGCCTAAACCAGCTAACGATTCAGGATGGATTGGAAGAAATAGGTTCCAGTTCTTTTCAAAATTGTTCCAATCTATCTCAGGTTTCGCTTCCGAACGGTATGAAAAAAATTGGGAGCCAGGCATTTGCTAACTGTGATGCTTTAACAAAAATCACGATTCCACAAACAGTTACCGAAATTTCGTCTGACACATTTTCAAACAGTAACAATGTCACAATCTATGCCGATAAGTACTCGGCTGCTACACTCTATGCAATCGAGCAGGACATGCCTATCCATATTTTAGATGGATCCTATCCAGCCTTTGAGAATCAGCAGTTGAATCATTCCGGCTGCTATTATCGTATCAATAAAAACGAGCATGGAGTCTTGACACTTGACCTATGCTATGAATTTAATCCAAGCAGTCAACCAGATTCTCCTAGAGAACTTACTATTTTTCTACCTGATCAGGTACACTTTTTAGAAGAAACATTAAAAATCAATGAACAACCAACCAATGATTTTTTGATAGATGGCAATCAAGTTACTTTCTATGTTCACAATTTAAAGGGGGAGTTATCGTTTCAATTAGACGCAACCGGATGCAATACGTTTCGCTCTTACTGCCTTCTGGCCCCTTCCAGTGAAAATCCTGCTCAAGAAATTTTAGAGGTCATCCTAGACGATACAGAAGCTGAAAGAAAGCCAATACAAACTTTGACCCTCGACCCTGCTGCAATGTCAATGGATCTTCATACTTCCGCCCAGCTAGTAGTATCCTATTCTCCGTTCGATACGACTGACTCAAAAAAAATCACTTGGTCAAGTAGCAATCCTGAAATTGTGAAAGTAGAAAATGGAACAATTACAGCATTACAGTTTGGTCAAGCGGAGATTACCGCTCAGATGGGGAATCTGAAAGCGACCTGTCAAATTACGGTAGCCGAATCCGAACCAGTCTACCCTACTGATGGAGTTGATGGCTTTATTGTTCGTTTATATCAAAATGTTTTAGGCCGAACACCTGACGATGGAGGGTGGGCGTATTGGAGAACCCTGCTTACTACCCGCCAGAAATGCTCATGTACGGTAAGGAAGCAAGCAACCGAAAACAAGAGATAGACCGCCAGCACTACACTATTCCGAACCAAAGACCAAAAGATAAGCATTGTGGGAAAATCTAAACTTTTGGA
>NZ_JALIFO010000006.1 GCF_022867805.1 Cuneatibacter sp. NSJ-177 | reverse complement strand
CTTTTCGCAAATAGTTCCAAGCGGCGGCTCCCAGCCGTCGGAGAACTAAAAAAGGAGCCGCCGGAACTACCGTTCCGCTCCGCTCCACTTTCGCGAAATCCCCCGTTTAACGAATAGATTTTAACTATTATAAGCCAAAAAGCCGATTTTGTCAATCAAAATATATTTTCAGGACTTTGATCATCAGGGCTTCGATCCGATCCCCCATTTTTGCTCTCCATCGGTTTTACTTGCATCATTTTCTCTTTTGTGCTAAACTTGTGTACAGTTCGTAGCAAAAAGGAGGCTGCGGCAGTACAATAGAATATGGAAAAAGCGCCATGCACCTTTTCCCGTACGGGATTGAGGAAAAGGTTAACGAGGTGAAGAGATAATCGAGATTTTCGGCGGGTACTCTTCCATGCCGTTCCGGGCGTGTGATGTATTTTGAAATATGCGGGTAACTGCAAAACAGCCAAAATACAACCGGAGCAGTCTTTTTTTGTGTACCCTTTTTTCGGATACCAAAAGGACTTTAAGCAATAGACCAGAAATTTGTTTTATGAAGGAGAAAATTGAATATGTGTGGAATTATCGGCTATACCGGGCCTTTGCAGGCACGGGATGTTGTGTTGCAAGGATTACACCAGTTGGAGTACAGAGGCTATGACAGCGCAGGAATGGCGCTTTTAACCGATGAGGGAGAAATCTATCTGCGCAAGAAAGTGGGCCAGGTGGATGCGCTGGAGGCGGTCTGTGAGCCGGTTATTCCCTCCCACTGTGGCATCGGTCATACCCGCTGGGCGACTCACGGCGGTGTGACGGATGCCAACGCGCATCCCCATGTGGTGGGCAAGGTGATTTTGCTGCACAACGGGATTATTGAGAACTACCACACGATCAGCCGCCAGTTCGGCTTTGAAGGAATGGCTACCTCAGAGACGGATACGGAAGTGGCCGCCCAGCTGATCAACTACTATTACGAGGAAACCAAGAGCCCCTATGAAGCCATCCGCAAAGCGATTCATATCATTGAGGGCTCCTATGCTTTTTGCATTTTGTTTGCCGATATTCCCGGAACGGTTTACGCGATCCGCAACGTAAGCCCGCTGGTGGCGGCTACGTCCTCCCAGGGGTCTTTCATCGCTTCCGATGTGACGGCTTTGATTCCTTATACCAAACAGTATTTTGCCGTTCCGGAGCAGCATATCCTGACGATCACGGAGGATGCGATCTGCGTGGAAACCTTGGAGGGAACGGTTGTGGAGCCGGAAGTGCTGGAGGTTACCTGGGATGTGGAGGCGGCCCAGAAGGGCGGCTACCCACACTTTATGCTGAAAGAAATTCATGAGCAGCCGGAAGTATTCCGCAATACCGTTTTGCCGCGTCTGAGGGATGGACTGCCGGATTTTGAGGCGGAGGCGATCCCGGATGCCCTTTTAAAAAATTGCAGGTCGATTCAGGTCATTGCCTGCGGCACAGCAATGTATGCAGGGATGGTTGGCCGCGCGATCATCGAGATGCAGCTGCGGATTCCGGTTACCGTTTCCATTGCCTCGGAGTTCCGCTATGACACCCCCTTGATCGATGAAAACACCTTGGTAATCGTGGTCTCCCAGTCCGGTGAGACCATCGACACGCTGGCGGCTCTGCGCCTGGCAAAGGAATGCGGATGCAAGGTTTTGTCCATCGTTAATGTTAAAGGCTCTACAATCGCCAGAGAAAGCGATTACGTGCTCTACACCCATGCAGGCCCGGAAATTGCCGTTGCCAGCACAAAGGCCTATATGGTACAGCTCTCCGTCTTCTACCTGATCGCTGCGCGGATGATGCTGGTACGCGGTACTGCGGATGAAAAGGATGTGCGGGATTTTATTGCGAATCTAGTCTCGTCAGCGGATCTGATCGAGAATGCGCTGCAGCAGGAAGAGAGCCTCCGCAAGCAGGCGGAAAAGATGGCGTTTTCCAAGGATGCTTTTTATATCGGCCGTGGTCTGGATTACGCGTTTTCTCTGGAGGGAGCGTTAAAGTTAAAGGAAATCTCCTATATCCATGCGGAAGCATATGCGGCCGGCGAGTTGAAGCATGGAACCATCGCCTTGATTGAATCCGGCGTGCCGGTGATTGCTTTGGCGACGCAGGATAAAATATTCAATAAAACCATCTCTAATATCCGTGAAGTAAAAGCCCGCGGCGCCTACGTGATTTTGATCACCAAACAAGGGGTCTCTGTCTCCGATGAGGTCTGCGATGTCCATTTGGAGATTCCTGTGAAGGACGACCGGTTTACCGTGTTCCCCTGTGCGGTCCTCTGGCAGCTTCTGGCTTACTACACGGCCTATGTCAAGGGTTACAATATGGATAAACCGAGAAATCTTGCAAAATCCGTGACGGTGGAATAAAAGCTGGTAAAAAATAGAGGAACAAGGGGAGAGCCCTTTCCGTGTCAGCCGTTGAGCTGATCCGAAAGGGACTCTCCCCTTGTTCATTTCATAGGAAATCCAGTTTGAAGTTCCTATGTTTACTGTCAAAATCCTTTTGTTTTTACTCTTAAAGGCAGAGAAAACGGAACGATCCCTCTGATCTGCGTATTTCCGTTAGAATAGAAAAAGCATCACGCAGATGATCGGCAATGCCACCAAGAAAAGCAGCATTAATACGGAAGGAACCGATTCCTTTCCGCTCGTCTGACTTCTTTTCCCTTGTATTTCTTCCAAAAATCTGACTTCCTTTCTTTGTTTATCCATGTCATGTGACTGAAGTCAGAATACCAAAAAGCTGTGAACATCCAGTGAAAGAAATCTTAGGATTTTCTTTCACTCATTGGGCGGCTTGCCGCTCTTCCTTGATCCGGATAAAGTCCAGAATGATCTGAACGGAACCGTCCACTCCGGCCAGCGTGCTGTTCAGACAGAGATCGTAGCTGCCTGCGCTGCCCCATTTTTTATTCGAATAATAGTTGTAGTAATTGGCTCTCTTTTTATCGGTTTTTGTGATCAAATCCATGGCTTTATCTTTCCCGATCTGGAAATGATCAGCCACCCGTTTGACTTTGTCTTCCATATCCCCACAGATAAAGACGCTGGTAACATTGGGATAGGACGCCAGGGCATAGTCGGCGCAGCGCCCGACGATCACGCAGGATTCTTGTTTGGCCAGCTTCTGTATCGTATCAAATTGTGCCAAAAACACTTTCTGGTTCAGCGGTACGTCCATATAACCGGATACCGGCTGGCCAATGCCGTGGGTATCCATGACCAGCGAATAAAAGAAGCTGTTGACCGGTCGCTCGTCCTGCTTCTCAAAAACCTCCGGGCAAAGCCCGCTCTCCTTGGAAGCCATGGCGATCAGCTCTTTGTCATAACAGGTGATGCCCAATTTTTTCGCCAGCTTCTCTCCGATTTCTTTTCCGGCGCTTCCGTACTCTCTTCCTATTGTGATAATGCGGTTTCCTTTCATATTTGAAATCGCTCCTTTCTATCCAGAATGATATAAACTGATGCGGACAGGTCCCGAAGGGCTCAAAACGACGTAAAAAATTGATCTTGAACCAGCGGAAAGTCCGGATGATCATGTAACAAAGCGTACGGCCAAAGCCGGAACACGCCTGACCCTCAAATATAATAATTATTATATCAGAATTTTCTATTATCTTCAAGGAAAAATCGAAAAAAGAAGGCTAACTGTGGTGTTTTCCATCAGGTAGCCTTCTTTTGTACACCAATAGGACGAAGCTACTGGTGACCGGGACAAAACGTTTATTTTGCGTTCTGTTTCTGACGGCTCAAAGTCTTCACTCCGTCCACGGCCAGGACAACGGCGAGCACGATCAGCAGAACGGAAAGCACCGCACGGACGCCGCACCAGCCGGCTTCCGGCCCGCTGAGTCCGACAATGTTGGTCTTCAGCGTAAATACCAGTGAGGTAAGGGTAACAACCAGCATAAAGAACATCGGGAAGATAAACATCTTGTTATTCTTTCCGACTTTGCCAAGCCAGGTTGCCACTCCCATCAAACCAAGGGCAGCCAACAGCTGGTTCGCCGCTCCGAACAGCGCCCAGATTTTAGCGTATCCGGTCATGCCGAGGCCGATGCCTGCGACAACCGTAATCAGGGTCGCTACCAAAGGATTGGTCAGAACTTTCTTATAACCCGTGGCGTCCGCAGGGGTCTGTCCGGATTCCAGCCAGAATTCCTGGAACATGTAACGGGCCAGTCGGGTCGCGGTATCCAGCGAGGTCAGGCAGAATGCGGACACAGCTAATACCAAAAGCGAGTAGCAGATACTCTCCGCTCCCTGCAATCCGGCGGCTGCAACCATCTTCGAGATGCCGCTGGCAAATACGACTGTGGGTGTTACGGTTTCTCCGGCCGAATAGGAGGACCAGATATATCCGACCGCACACAGAGAAATAATGGCCAGAGCGCATTCGATCAACATACCGCCGTAGGCAATCGGACGGGCATCTTTTTCACTGTTCAGCTGTTTGGCTGTGGTGCCGGAGCCGACCAGTGAATGGAAGCCGGAAATAGCGCCGCAGGCGATCGTGACAAACAGGGCGGGGAATAAGTATCCCAAAGAGCTGCCCGTAGGAGCTAAGGAATCATAAAATCCGGTGAATGCCGGCATATCCAGGGTGGGATGTGCTCCGATAATCCCGACTACCGCCACAATCATCATGAAGTAAAGCAAAAACGAACTCAGATAGTCACGGGGCTGCAGCAGAATCCAGACCGGTGTCACCGACGCAATTGTGATATAGATACCGACAATAATCATCCAGGTATTGCCACTCAGGTAAATCGGATGCCAGTTCAGGCCGATCGCCATGCAGACAATGATGGCAGCCACACCGATGACCGTGGATACGGCCAGAGAAGCATTCCGACGGTAAACCAAAAATCCAAATACAACTGCAATGAGAATGAACAAAAGAGAGATCATGGCCGTGCTGGCGTTGGCTGTGCTGGCCTCGATATCCACCAGACCGGCTTCCGTGTAGGTAGCTTTAAAGGTATTGGCCACAATGGAGGCAAAGGCCGCAACCACCAGGATCAGCGTCAGGTAAGAAAATACGATGAACAGTTTCTTGGCCCGGCTGCCCATGCTGTCGGCAATTACTTCTCCGATGGACTGTCCTTTGTGGCGGATCGAGGCAAACAGGGCGCCAAAATCGTGAACCGCGCCAAAGAAGATGCCGCCGATCAATACCCAAAGCAGAACCGGAACCCAGCCAAATACGGCGGCCTGGATCGGTCCGTTGATCGGGCCTGCGCCTGCGATAGACGAAAAATGGTGTCCCATCAAAACCGGAGCCTTGGCAGGGACATAATCCTTACCATCCTCCAATTCGTGGGCCGGTGTTACGCGTTTTTCATCGACGCCCCATTTTTCGGCAAGCCATTTGCCGTAGGTGACGTAAGCGATGAGTAAAACCACGATGCCGACAACTAAAAGAACTACTGCATTCATGAAATTCCCTCCTCCTTATTTTGTCTTCATGAATATCTTTTTCATTAATTTCGCATTGCTCCGGCCGCTTCGGTTGGTATCCACAAGATCGGAACCAGCCTGCAGCAGAACGGTATGGAAATCCATCCATCCATACAGCGAAAAACGAAAACTTTTGTAAAGCCGGCAGCGTTTCAGCGCTTTCCTTGCTTCCGGCGTACAGCTGTCACATAAAAAGACGGCTGTCAGATAGGTATACATGTGCCCGGGTTCCGGATGAATCCGCGCCATTCCTTTTTCATATACGAATTTCTCGCACTCCCGGTAACGCTCCTCCGTCAATTCCGGCAGGGAGAACAGATAGACATACTCATTGCAGTCTGCACTCCACAGCTTGGCTTTTTTCAGAAGAACATATTTTTCAGAATGGACATAAAAATTACAGCGCGCGACGAGAGGCACGTCCCAATCCTCTTCTTCACACCGCTCGGTATCAAAATATGCCGAATAGCTTTGAAGCAGCGTATTCAATATCTCTTCTCTGGACAATGGCAATGACATTCTCGTCTCCCAACCGCACATTTAGACAAAATTTATAATTATTAATTTTTCATAAATAATATCACAACTTACGTTGAATTGCAATGATTATTCTTGGCTTTTTTCCATTTCTGTTATTCTTTTTTTGTATGAGAGGGAAAAGGCAATTGTTTGGAATAACCAAAAAAGCCAGGCAGCAAGGGAACAGATGCTGACTGGCCTGTAAAATAAATAGTATTCTGTGCTTTTAAGGCAGGATTTCTAATAGTTTTTGAAAATATTCCGGAAGCGGGGCTTCTCTTTCCAAGTATTCTCCGGTTCTCGGATGAATCAGACCCAAAACGCCGGCGTGAAGCGTCTGCCCTTCCAGCGAATAGGGAGATTTTCGGGCGCCATAGAGCGGATCTCCCAGCAAAGGGTGCTGCAAGTACGTCATATGGGCCCGGATCTGGTGGGTTCGGCCGGTTTCCAGGCGGCACTCGATATAGGTATAGTGGGAAAACCGTTTTAACACGCGGTAGTGGGTGACGGCCTGCTTTCCGTGCACCGGATCCACCGCCATTTTCAGCCGGTTCGTCCTGCTGCGTCCGATGGGCTGGTTCACGGTTCCCTCTTCTTCCTCAATGACTCCATGCACAATGGCACGATAACGTCTCGTGATGGTATGCTCCGCTAATTGTTTTGCCACATGGCTGTGGGAAAAATCATTTTTACAGACCACCAACAGGCCGGTCGTATCCCGATCGATCCGATGGACGATCCCAGGGCGCTGGACGCCGTTGATCCCGGAGAGTTCCGTCCCGCAGTGATACAAAAGGCCGTTGACTAATGTGCCGCGGGGATGCCCCGGCGCAGGATGAACCACCATTCCTTTCGGTTTATTGACAAACAGGAGATCCGAGTCCTCGTACACGATATCGAGAGGGATCGGCTCCGGCTCCACATCTAACGGTTCCGGCTCCGGGAGTTCCAGTGAGATCTGCTCTCCGCCTTTGAGACGGTAATTACTTTTTACCGGCTTGTCCCCGATCAGAACATTTCCATCACGTATCAATTTTTGAAGATAGGAACGGGACAACTCTTCAAAGTTGTCGGAAAGCCAGGCATCCAGCCGGCAGCCGGCAGCGGCCTCGTCTGCAATCAGCTGGTCCGCGCTCATTTTACGTTCTCCTCTTTCTCATCGGATTCGGCCTCTGCGGTTTCGATGGACTGCGCTTTTTTTGCTTTTCCGGTAATCCGCTCCCAGTCGGCTTCTTTGTAATAAAACAACAGAAGAATCGCGGCCAAAATAGTGCCGACAGTCACATAGCAGTCCGCCACATTAAAGATCGGAAAATCAATCAGTTTAAAATAGAGGAAGTCCACCACATATCCCAGCCGGACCCGGTCGATCATATTGCCCAAGGCCCCTGCTTCCAGGGCGACACAGATTACGGCCAGAGGAAGGTAGCGCTTTTCCTTGGGCAATTTGATAAAAAACCAGAGCAGGGCGGCCATGATCAAAACGGTGGTCACCAAAAAGATCCAGCGCTGATTTTGAAAGATACCAAAAGCGGCGCCGCGGTTTGTGAGAAACTGCAATTCGAAGACTCCGTCCCAGATCGGGATATTGGGCTGTCCCTGGAGATGGGCGACAGCCAATTGCTTCGTCCACTGATCCAATCCGGTAAGAGCGGCCACTCCGAAGAGAGCCCAGAGAAATCGTTTCATAAAGTGATTTTCCTTTCCATACACATAAAAGCCATTCCGAAGGCGCAGGCCTGAAGAATGGCTTTCCCAGTTTTTCATCAAATTCAATCAAAGATCCAGGCTCAGAGCAGCAGCGGCTTCTCTTCCACTGATCACATCCTGAAAATCGCCGGACAATTCAATACTGCTCGGAGTTACAATAAAGATGTAATTTGAGATTTTCTGCAAATTTCCGTTCATCGAATAGCAGGCGCCGGATGTAAAGTCAATGATCCTCTGCGCCAGATCCACGTGTACGCCCTCCATATTGATCACAACGGCTCTGCCGCTGAGAAGAATATCACATACTTCGCGGGCATCGTCGATGGACGCCGGTTTCACCATACAGACTTCCATATTGCTGCGGGAACGCATCGGAACCACATTGTTGGAAGCGGAGGTACGTTTTACCCGGAGAGGTTTCTGTTCCCGCTCCATCGGAGGCATGTCCATATCGTCGTCTTCACGGGCCGTCTTCGATGTTTTTTTCCTGCCGAAGCGAGGCGAAGGAGCCGGTTCCTCCTCGAAATCGTCCTCCATATCGAAGTCGTCTTCCTCGTCATATTCATCATCATTCAGTTTCATTGAATTCAGGAATTTATCAATAATATTTGCCATCTCATCAATCTCCCGTTTTATTTCGGTTTTACCATACCCTTACTATTATCATCTTTTTTTCGTTTTCTGTCAACTGAAAAATACTTGAAAGTGGAAAAAACACGGCGGGATCTAATATAAAATCTCTCCCTCTGCGGCCAGGCGGCTGTCCAGCAAAATGTGATCATAGACTGCGACTCCATAGTCCATGCCTTTTTTTACAATCAGGTATTCTTCGTTTTCATCGATGATTTCGATTTGTTTGAAAACGGCGTATCCTTTGTTTACGTTATAGACGCCTTTTAAGGTTGCCTTCTCCCCCACTGTATAACGGTCGCTGCTGTCCGGCTTTGCCAGAGTGAGACCGCCTTCCACCTCAGAGGGATCCAGGTAATACCGGCCGTCCGCTTCATAATAGATCGTCGGCTGAATCACCTCCACCGTGGGGCCGCCGGCTGAATAATTTTCCTTGTTAAAGGTGATGCCATCCTCCCCCTTGGTACCGTACTCCACCGGAACCGTGTAGAATTCTTTGTCCAGCACAGCGGACTTTGGTATTTTTAATCCTTTTTCTTCGGAATTATTGATCTCCACTTCCAGAAAGCGCTGGTTGGCAAACTGGACCATAAACCGGGTTAAATCCATTTTTCCATAGGACTCGCTGTCGGCGCCGGTGAATACGGAAAATTTTACCGTTGTGGATAATCCCTTTTCCGGGAAGGTGACGTCGACGGACTTTATATCCTGATAAGCCGCAGCCTCCTCATCCGAGAGGGGAATCACAATCGACCAAGCTTCTGAGGTGATCGTTTTATAGACAGGCGCACCGCCTTCCAGCAGATCGCTGCTGCGGATGTCCTTTCTTTCGTATTTACTTTTATCAAAGGTATCTGCGTCGACCGAACCGGCGTCAAATCCCTCAAAGCCATCGGTATAATACTCAATAACGCCGCTCTTTTCCGCCGGGATCGTGTGGAAAAAATTGGGGTCGATCCCCAATGCCTCCAGATCCTCCAGGGAATTGGTGCTGACAAAGCTGAGCAGCTTATTATCGATGGTATATTTCAGATCATAGACATCCTGGAACTGTTCACTTTTGTAGGATAGATTAAAATTCGCAAGACTGCGTTTTAGATCCGACAGGTTATCATGGGAAAGTTTACTGTTATCGGATGCGTTGGAAGTGAGCATCTCAGTAAACTGGCCGTTCTCATCGAGAGAATATACCACCGAATTGACGGATGCCCGATTTCCTTCCCGAATATAGAAATTGACATATCCGGCAGCCTGTGTGTTCGTTACTTCTTCTGTGCGGAGAATCAGCCCGGTGTAAGTCGTGTCCTTCACCAGCGCAACTTCTTGGCCGACTTCATAGATTTGCATTTTATCCCGGAAGGCATAGGAAATAACGCTGTACGCCAGATAGATGAAAATGAATGCGAAGATCAGAAAGCCGATGTTGATGGATTTCGGTTTCCGATATCGGATTACTTTGGAATTTTTCTTCGCCATTCGTTCTCCTTTCTGTTCTGGAAAATATTTCCTTCATATATTTTTATCCACCGGGAATCCTAACTTCAAAGCATGGAAGGAGGTATTGCTCATGAAAGGGTTAGATTACACGCTCTTGACAGTTGCGATCATCGGAGCCATCAACTGGGGACTGATCGGGATTTTCCGTTTCGATCTGGTTGCCACCTTGTTTGGCAGCATGTCCTGGCTGAGCCGGCTGGTTTACATTCTCGTCGGTTTGGCAGGCCTTTATCTTATCAGCCTGTACGGAAGGGTTCGTCAGAATTCATCTGAGTCTTAAATAGAACCCGACAGATTGGGGCGCCCGTGCAGGCGCCCCTGATCTTTTCTTATGTAATGACTCTGCTCAGTTTCTCTGCTGCAAAATTTCCGGCAGAGCTGAGTTTCATGGTATGAATTACAGAGCAATGATGGTCCGCTCCTGGGCATTCGGAGGCAGATTTTCTTTATCCTCGGATACGCTCAGCGTAAAGGTGATCTTATACTTCTTGCAGATCTTTTCCAGTTCGTCAATCGCTTTTTCTATTTCGTCACCGTTCAGATTGGATAATGTTAAGAAACCGTCTAAATATACTTGCTCTAAATCATAGTCCTGAGAAATGAGCCCACAGATGAATCCCAAAAATGCTTCATACGAATGGATCGGATACTCCGACATATCAATGAGGCGAATTCTGCGATTCAGCTCATGCATGTGCTGAGAATTCTTATCCAGGTAAACGATACTGCCATGCGCATCTTTGATGGCCGTATTCGCTTTTTCCAGAAGATATTTCGTCTTTCCTTTTCCTTTCCTACCTGCGATAATCTGAACCATGCTGTTTCCTCCTTGCGTTGTGATGTGAATTTCTTTTTTTATTATATTACATATTGCGAAAAAGTACAAGTAGAGATTTATTTTCGCGGCACAATAAGACGAGCTGTTTACCAATCGGGAGCGTCGTCTCTTCTTTGAAGGCCAACGTTCAACACGACTCCCATCCCCATAAATATACTGAGAAGGGAGCTGACTCCGGCGCTGATAAAAGGAAGCGGCAGCCCGGTGTTGGGCAAAAGCCCGGTGGCGACGCCGATATTGACAAAAGTTTGAAAAGCAAGCTGCGCGGCTATGCCGGTACAGATCAGCCGTCCTGCCAAATCTTTGGCGCGGCTGGCCATGCGCAGGCATTCAAAGACCAAAAGAGCCATCAGGGCAATCAAAACAATACTGCCGATAAAACCCATCTCTTCCCCGATCACTGCAAAAATAAAATCGCAGTTTTCCTCTGACAAAAAGTTACCGTTTTTGACTGATTCAAAGCTGGTGGTGTTCAGTCCCTTTCCGTGCAGCTGTCCGGATGCGATCGCCAGCACGGAATTATCCTGCTGGGTCGTCAAACCAAGGGACTCAAATTTATCCGGATAGAGCCATGACAATACCCGGTTGATCTGATAGGAATTGATCAAGGTCTGGCCAGGCTGCATCGCAATATAGAGCAGGACGCCAACGGCCGGTATGGCCACTCCAATGGCTCCGAGAATCCATTTGTAACTGATTTTTGCCGTGTAAATCATGGCGAGAAAAATAAACGCCACCACCAAGGTGGTCGAAAGATCCGGTTCCTCGTAAATCAGAAAAGCTGGGATAGCAAATAAAACCAGGCTTCCGCCTACGACCAGCGGATGACTGATCCGCTCCTGATTCTTCCAGAAGAACCAGGAAAACACTAAAATCAGGCCAATCTTGGCAAACTCGGAAGGCTGGATCTGAATCCCCCCGATGGACAGCCAGCGTACGGCGTTATTGGCGGAAACACCGACGCCGGGAATCAGGATCACGCCTAAAATACCCAGTACCCCCAGATAAACAACCGGGGCAAGGTGCAATAGGATATGGTAATCCAGCAGTGATAAAAATATCATTGCCGCTCCCCCGACACAAAAGCCGAGTATCTGTTTTTGAATGGTTCCTGTCCGGTCCGCGTCGTTCACCATCGCGCTGTTCAGTACCAGAATGCCAATGGCACAGAGCGCGATGATGATGAGCACGATCCGGAAGTTGAATTTTTTCAGCTTGTAATCACTCAGATGAAACATTCTTATCCCTCGTACTATTTCCCTCTTCCGAAGAGCCTCGACCAGAATCCTCTCGTCTCACTAAAGTCCGGAAAAGGAACCTCTTCTCCGAGAATCCGCCGTACAATGTCCTCGTAGGCTTGTCCGGCCGCGCCCCCGCTCTCCAAAAGCGGAACGCCCTGGTTTGTGGCCAGGATGACCTGTTCGTCGTCCGGGATCACGCCGATCAGCGGAACACCTAAGAGATCCACGACATCGTCCGCCGACATCATTTCTCCCCGCCGGATCATATCCGGGCGGAGCCGGTTGATGATCAGGTGATTGCGGTGAATCCCGCCGGCCTCCAAGAGCCCCAGGATCCGATCCGCATCCCGGATCGCTGACACCTCCGGCGTGGTTACGATCAAGGCCCGGTCCGCAGCGGCGATCGCGTTTTGAAAACCGCGCTCAATACCGGCCGGGCAGTCCAGGATAATATAATCGTAATCTTGTTTCAGGTCGTCGACCAGCTTCACCATCTGCTCCGGCGTGACCGCGGTTTTGTCTCTCGTCTGGGCGGACGGAAGCAGATAAAGACCAGGAGTCTGGCGGTCTTTGATCAAAGCTTGATTCAGGCGGCAGTTTCCTTCCACCACATCCACCAGGTTGTAGACAATCCGGTTTTCGAGCCCTAAAACCACATCCAGGTTCCGCAGCCCGATGTCCGTGTCGATCATCACTACAGATTTTTCTCTTTTGGCTAAGCCGGTACCTATGCTGGCGGAGGAAGTGGTCTTCCCCACACCGCCTTTTCCTGAGGTAATCACGATTACTTCACCCATATACTTACCTCCACATTCATTTCCCATCTATGATTATCACCGCGGACGGTGTTAATCGCCGACATAGTTTGAGCTCAACTCTGCTTTTCTTTCTTTAATTTCGTCCAGAGTCATTTCTTTGTAATAGTATTTATAGACATCGCTGGCCAGCTCCACCGCCCGCGCGGAAGTATAACCATAAGGGATCGTCACTGTCACGCCGATTTCCGGATTGTCGGAAGGGGCATAGCTGATAAAATTGGCGTGGTTGGGACGGAGCTTGTTTTCTTCGGCGGTACCGGTTTTTCCGGCTGCTGTCACCGATGCGGTAAAGGAACGGTGCGCCGAGGAACCGTCACTGTTCAGCACTTCATACATTCCCTGATGTACGGTAGACCAAGTGGAAGCAGCAAAATCGGTGGTATTGGCAATGGTCGGCTCGTACTCTTTGACAATATTGCCTTCGGTATCTGTGATCTCATCTAGGAGAGTCAGGTTGTAAACGGTTCCGCTGTTGGCCAGAGCATTTAAGTAGCGGGCCAGCTGGACATTGGAGAACAGATGAGTACCCTGTCCGATCGCCGAAGGAACAGGAGCCGTATCCGAAATATGGGGCTCTTTCTCCTTGATTTCAATGCCGGATTTCCGGTCCAGCCCAAAGGCGGATGCAAATTTCTGAATTGCGGACAGTCCCAGCGGTTCGTTGTAATTCCCGTTTTCATCTTTGGAAAGCAGGAAGCCCAGCTCGGAAAAATAATAGTTACAGGATCCGCGGATGGCCCCGACCATATCCAGCGGACCGTGCGGGTTTCCGGTGGAGGTCATATACCAACAGGACAAATTCAGACCGACCTCGGTAAATACACCTTTGGTGTCAATGATATCATCCGCTTTGATCACACCGGACTCCAGAGCTGCGACGGCCGTAATCGGCTTAAAAACAGAGCCGGGAGCCGTCTGGGCCTGGGTCGCGCCGTTGTAGAGCGGGGAAGACAGGTCGTTCGTCAGCTTGTAATAATAATCGGAATCAACTGTGCCGGACAGCTTATTGTTGTCATAACTGGGGTAGGAAACCACGGCGAGCACCGCTCCGGTATTGACGTCCGTCACTGTGACAGCAGCCGAATGGGGGTCCAGGGCTAACTGAGCCGGCGTCAGCTCCAGATTATGGATTTTGTCTTTGATAAAGTCAAAGGAGGCGGACGGCGTCTGTGTCTCAAGACTGGCAATCTCATCCTCATTTTTATCCAAAACGCCCTGATCGATCAATGCCAGACAAAGGTCGCAGCCGGAAATGGCATCATCCATAATCAGATTCTGATAGATCTTTTTGCTGAATTTAGGGCTGGATTTCGCCAGCTCCTCGATCGTGTCCACCAGAATCCGATAGGTCTCCTCCGCGCTGGTGTATTTGCTGTCCAAGGGCAGCTTGGATACGTCAATCCAGTTTTGAGCCAAGGCATACTGCAAAAATTCTTTCAGGCTGATCGTCTCGTCCGTCTTATAAGCAATATACGTCTTATCCGCGGTATCAATATTGTCTTTCAGCAGATAACCGGCGTCATCCAGTATGGTATAGACGTAGCTCATATAGATCTGCATGAATTTTTCACTGTCTGCTTTATCTGCGTCCAGATCCTTGTAAGGGGTAGGGCTTTCACTTAAAAGCTCCGCCTTCAAAGCACTCAGGACCCTCGCCTGCCCGCTTTGAAACGCCTGATAAATCCGCTGCTCCGCCGCGCTGGCGTCGTCCTCGGAAAAATGATTGGTATCGAGGATGTTATTATTGATAAGCTGAAAATAAACGTCATAGATGGACTGCTTACGCGTGGTGCTTCCCATCTTAGGCGTCACATGAAATTTTTCGTTTACCAGCTTCTCTTCCAGAATACCGGCCAACCGCTGCTCGATCATGTGATAGATTCCAATGGTCAAATCCCGGTCGATCGTCAGATGCACGTCATTTCCCGTTTTCGGCTCGGTCTCGCTGGTGATTTCCAATACGTGGCCCAGGCTGTCCAGATACATGGTGCGCTGGCCTTTGGTTCCCTGCAGCTCCTGTTCCATGGTCTCCTCGATGCCGCTCTGCCCCACCACGTCCCCAAGGGAATAGCGTTCGCTTCCGGCTTCCTCGTTCAGACTTGTGATCTGTTCCGTGTTGGCTTTTCCGGTATAGCCCAGCACCTGGGCAAAGTATTCGCTGTCGTTGTAAAGACGCACATATTCTTCTTCAATGGCCACGCCCTTCAAGCTGTCGGAATGCTCTAAGATATCGGACATGGTGGTCATCTGGATGTCGGAGGCAATGGTGATGGACCGGTAGCGCTGGAACGCGTTGGCGGCAAGGGAGTAACGGATATTGATCAGCTTTAGGGCCGTCTCATTGTCCAGCATGTACATCTCTTCGGGCTTTTTTTTGGCATTCTTATATCCGATGCCGTACTTTTCATAGAGATAATCAAACACGCCGCGGGCAGAAATATTGACATCTACTTTTCCCGACGTATCCGACTGAAGCTCTTCCACGGATTTTTTGCCGTACATATCTCGCAGGAAACGCAGGCGCGCCGAATCGGAGGCGGTAAACTGAAACTCCCCATTGCTGTCAATCACAATCGGGACTTCTGTTAAAATCGTCTCCCCATATTTATCCAAGATTCCGATTAAGTCCAGCAGCATCAGATTCTTTGCATATCCGTCGCTGTAATCACCGGTGTCCGTCAAGGTCACCGTGTAAACCAACTGGTTATATGCCAGGAGGTTCCCATTCCGGTCGTAAATATTCCCCCGTGTGCTGGGCAGGCTGATGGTTCTTTGGGTTTTCTGGCTGATGTACTCTTCCTGCTTGTCCGCTCCTTCAATAATCTGCAGTTGGAACAATTTGTAAACCAGCGCTCCAAACATCAAGATAAACAGGATACAGAGCGGAAACAAACGGGATGTGGCTATTTTTTTTATCTTATAGCCTAGGTATTCCAATAAATCTCTAAACAAACTTTTTCGCACTCCTCTTTTCAAACTGGGCGAATTTGGTGTTCAAAAACCGCAGGAATTTGTAAAGCACCAAGGTTAAAAGCACCGTATACACGATTTCCGGCAGGACCACCTGGCGCATGTAGCTGAGAATATCCAGCTTCCCGCGCATCAGGAAATCAAAGAAATAAATGATCAAGTTAAAAAGAAAATCGCTCAGGATACATAATACCACCGGCATGTTAATAAACTCGGTATAGAAAACTTGTCCCAACAGGCCGTTTCCGTAGCCGATCACCATGTAGACCAGAGCATAAAACCCAAGGGTCTCCCCGAAAAAGGAATCCAGCAGCAGGCCGCTCAAAAAGCCGATCAGCATGCCGTCCGTCTTCCCCCTAAGAAAACCGAAGGTGAACGTGACGATCAAAAGCAGATTCGGCACCGTGTCGATCAGGTTGGATGCGGCAAATAGGTTGTTCTGCACCATAAAGGAAGCAACAATGGTGACAACATAAAAAAGTATGCGTTTCCAGGTCAATTAGCAGCCCCCGTTTCTTTCAGGGTCGTGATCACCAATACCGAATCCAGATGAGCAAAGTCTACGACCGGGATCAGATAGCCGGATTTGGTCAGGTTGTTGGATTCGATCTCCAGCCCTTCGGCATAGCCGATCAAGATACCGGGAAGATACTCGCTGCTGGTGTTGGAGGTCACGATCTTATAGCCGTTTTCCACATCGTCATCCTTGTTGATGTGCTGCAGCAAGAGGCGGCCTTCATCATAGAGAAGCAGATCTCCGGTCACAATACAGGGGTCCTGGGACAGCTGGGCCATCGCGCCGACGCTCCGGCCGTCGTCGATGATGGTGCTGATCGTAGCGGTATGGGTTTCCACGGAAGTCACGATGCCGACCAAGCCGCCGTCGGCGATCACATTCATGGAAACCTGTATGCCGTCGGCGCTTCCCTTATCGATCTTTACGGTCCGGTACCAGTTGCCGGAGTTTTTGCTGATGATATGGGCGCCGGTGGTCTCGAAATCCGGATACTGCTCTTTCATGTCCAGCAGTTCCTTATACTTGTCCAGTTCGGCAAGCTGCAGCTGATAGCGGGTATTGTCCTCCCGCAGCTGGGCTACTTCCTCGGAGAGCTGGGCATTTTCATCCTGGACCCTTTTTAGCTCGGCCAGGTTTTCCGCTTCGCCGAACACAAAGCTGCCCACTTGATTTAAGCCTCTCTGCATCGGCATCAGTACCGTATTAATTCCATTTCTCAGGGCGTTGTTGACAGAATTGCTGACAGAGCTGACGATGATTAAAATCAAACAGACAGCCGTCAGGAAAAAAAAGATATGTTTTGGTTCTATATGAAAATGAGACTTTTTTTTCATTAAATATAACCCCGTTCTTTAAAGCTGAGATAACAATTATCTCCGATAATAATGTGATCCAGCATCGGAATTTCCAGGAGATCCCCGGCCTCCTGCATTCGCTTGGTCAGCCGGATATCTTCCCTGCTTGGCATCGGATCTCCGCTCGGATGATTGTGAAGCAGGACCACGTAGACCGCCTCCTGCCGCATGGCTTCGAGAAACACCTCCCGCGGCGTAACCAGGGACGCGTTCACGGTTCCCCGCGAAATCACGGTCTCACGGATCAGATGGCTTTTGGTGTCAAACATGGCGACCACCATCTCTTCCTGCTTCAGGTGGCGCAAATCTTCCATAAAATATTGGGCGATGGCTCCGGGAGTGGAAAGCTCCAATCCCTTTTTTGCCGATGCCTTGGCGATCCGGCGGGCCAGCTCTCCGATACACTGGAGCTGTACGGCCTTGACCGGACCGATCCCCGGAGTCCTTATAAGCTCCGGAAAAGGGAGACGCACCACGGCCGTAAGACCGTTTTCCTCTCCCTTTCTCCCCAATAGCTTCTGTGCCAGTTCCAGGGCTGTCCGCCCCTTTGTGCCGCTGCGCAGCACCACGGCTAAGAGCTCCGCGTCGCTCAAACTTTCCGGACCGGATGCCCTGCATTTTTCGTAAGGGCGGTCGCTGTCCGGCAAATCTTTCATCGTAATGGTTTCTCTCTTAATCTCTGTCATAGGCGTATTCACTCACGCCAGATTCCCCATCCGTTTCTGCCGTTTATGATTACCTAAGATTCTATCACAGTTTAAACCCGGCGTCCACCAGTTTCTGTAAAGACATTAAAATTCCATATTTTGCATGGTACCAGGTAATGCCCCCCTGGAAAAAGACCGTGTAGGGCGGCCGCAGCGGTCCGTCGGCGGAAAGTTCGATGGAAGAACCCTGCACAAAGGCTCCGGCAGCCATGATCACTTCGTCGTCGTAGCCAGGCATTGCCCAGGGTTCCGGCGTCACGTAGCTGTCCACCGGAGCGGCCGACTGAATGCCGAGGCAAAAGGCTTTCAGTCGCTCCGGAGTGTCCAGGTTGATGGCCTGGATGATGTCGTACCGGGGCGTGGCCGCCGAGGGATGCACGGAGAAACCGAGGCGCTCATAAAGGCTGGCGGCAAAGATCGCACCTTTTTCCGCGCCTGCCGTCACGGTGGGCGCCAGGAAAAATCCCTGATAAAAAGCAGGATTGGTTCCCAGGCTTGCGCCTACCTCACGGCCCAGTCCCGGCGAAGTCAGGCGTCTTGCCGCCTGCTCCACGCAAGTCCTGCGGCCACAGATGTACCCCCCGGCCGGAGCCAGCCCGCCCCCCGGATTCTTGATCAGAGAGCCGACGATCATATCGGCTCCCACATCGGAGGGCTCTTTCGTCTGGACGAATTCTCCGTAGCAGTTGTCCACCATACAGATGAGATCCGGCTTGCACTTTTTCAGGAAAGCGATCAGCTCCCCGATCTGCTCCACCGACAAGGTGGGGCGGGACGCATAGCCCTTGGAGCGCTGGATGGTGGCAAGCTTGGTCCGTGGGGTAATGGCCTTTGCAATGTTCTCGTAATCAAAACTCCCGTCCGGCAGAAGGTCCACCTGGCGGTAGGAAATGCCATACTCCTTCAGCGATCCCATGGATTCCCGGATTCCGATGACCTCCTCCAGGGTATCGTAGGGGCGGCCCACCGGAGAAAGCAGCTCATCGCCGGGCCGGAGGTTGGAAGAAAGGGCCAGATTTAAGGCGTGGGTCCCGCAGGTGATCTGGGAGCGCACCAGGGCGTCTTCGGTGTGGAACGTATCGGCGTATACTTTTTCTAAGGTATCCCGGCCGTCGTCGTTGTAGCCGTATCCGGTGGTCGCGGCAAAGTGGGTCTCACTGACCCGGTTTTTCCGCATGGAAGCCAATACTTTCAACTGGTTGTATTCGGCAATCTCATCGATCCGGGCAAAGCGGGGCGAAAGCTCCGCCAGCACCTCCTCTCCCAGCGCCAGCACCTGCGGCGAGATTCCGCAGTCCTCATACATCTGTCTGGTTCTTTCATCTAATTGTTTCATCGGTTATAATTCCTCGGTTTCTGCATATTTGCAGGATGGCCGCAAGGAGCGCATCCTCATTTTCATATTCTTCCCGGTTCAGCCAGATGACATCCTGCTCCCGCTTAAACCAGGTTAACTGCCGTTTGGCAAAATGACGGGTATCCCGCTTGATTTTCTCCACGGCCTCCGGAAGGGAAAGCTCCCCGTCCAGATATTCCAAAAGCTCTTTATAGCCAAGTCCCTGCATAGAGACCATGCCGCGGGTGCAGCCCATCTCTTTCAGCCTCTTTACTTCCTCCAACAGTCCTGCTTCTATCATCTGATCCACCCGGCGGTCGATCCGGCGGTAGAGTTCGCTTCTCTCCCGGTTCAGCACAAAATAGGCAAAACGGTAGGGCGATTCTTTTTTCCTTTCCCTCTCGTTGTGAGAGGAAATCGGCTCCCCGGTATAGTGGAAATATTCCAGTGCCCGGATCGTCCGTTTGACATTGTGGGCGTGGATCTCCTCTGCCGCGGCGGGATCCACGCGCATCAACTCCCCGTGGAGATAGTCCGCTCCCCGCTCTTCGGCCAGCCGTTCCAGCCCGGCCCGGTAGGCAGGATCCCCGCCGGTTTCCGTAAAATCAATATCCCGCACCAAGGCCTGAATATAAAAGCCGGTGCCGCCGGTCAGGACCGGCAGACGGCCCCGCGACCAGACGTCCTCCATCGCTGCTTTTGCGGCCCGCTGAAATTCCACCACATGGAATTCTTCCCATGGCTCAAAACAGTCGATCAGATGATGGCGCACGCCCCGCATCTCCTCCGGCCGGATTTTGGCAGATCCAATATCCATGTGCCGGTAGACCTGCATGGAATCGGCGCTGATGATTTCCCCGCCCACTGCCTGGGCCAGTTTTAAGGAGAGCTCGGTTTTTCCCACCGCCGTAGGGCCGGTCAAAATAATCATGGATTTTTTCATGATACCACCCTCTTAAACTTTTTCTCCAGCTCGTGCTTGGTCATGGAAATGATAGTGGGGCGGCCGTGGGGGCAGGTGTACGGGTGATCCAGCTCCATCAGCTCGTCGATCAGAGCTTCCGCTTCTGCAAAGGAAAGCCGGTTGTTTCCTTTTACAGCCGCCTTACAGGACATCAGCGCTACTTTTTCCTCCACCAGGTTCAGGCGTCGGTGTCCCGCCTCGTCGGCCAGGCTGTCCAGCATTTCCATCAAAAGATCCTCCCTGGCCAGGCCGAACAGATTTCCGGGCACGCCGTAAACCGCATACTCTTTGCCGCCAAAGGGCTCGATCTCAAATCCCAGGGACTGGAACTGGTCTTTGTATTCGGAGAGAACGGCCTCCTCCCTGGCGCTTAAGCTCAGCACGATTGGAGGGTTCATCTGCTGAATCGTATATTCCTTGTTGGCCAGAGAGCGCATGGTCCGCTCAAAGAGGACTTTTTCGTGGGCCGCGTGTTGATCGATCATCAAAAATTGATCCCGGTACTGGATGAGCCAGTAGGTGTCAAAGAGCTGGCCGATCACGTGATATTCATCCCGGACTTTTCTGGTCAGGATCTTTTCCTCGAAAAGTTCCATCTGCTTCGGTGCTTCGGCAACCGGAACCGGGGAAGCGTCACGGCCCTCTCCTTCTTCCCGCATGTCACGCTGCATCAGTTCGATTGTGGATGGTTCCCAGGGAACCGTATCCTTGCCGCTCGTTCTTCCCGGAGGAAGCGTGCCGTAGTCTGTTTTCTCTCGGAACATTGCCGGCTGCCGCGGTTCTTCGCCGGCCGCCCCCAGCCTCTCGCCGGACGGCATGCTTTCGGCTGCTTTTGCATTTATCCCGGCTACTTCCGCCTCATTCTCGGCCTTTTCTTCATTCCCAACCGCCTGACGGTGGACTTCAAATGGTTCCGGTCCCCGCTCACGGGACAGCTTCATCTGATCCGGCTTTTCGTTTTTTCGGTTCTTCTCTTCTTTCCCTACATCCAGCGTTACCTGGGGGATCAGTTCTTTTCCCTCCAGCGCGTTCCGGACCGCCTCATAAACCGTCCGGTAGACCAGCTCCTCATTGCGGAACCGCAGTTCCATTTTGGTCGGATGGACGTTTACGTCCAGCCAGGAAGATTCGATGGTGAAGTGGAGCACCGTAAAGGGATATTTGTGCTGCATCACGAATCCGGCATAGGCGTTTTCAATCGCCTTGGTGATCAGCCCGCTTTTGATATACCGCCCGTTGATAAAATAATTTTCGTAGGAACGGTTTCCTCTGGAAATCAGTGGTTTTCCGAGGAAACCGTGGATTCCGATACAGCCGTCCTCCGTCCAGGCTTCCGCCGTAATTAACTGGGATGTGATTTCCCGCCCATAAACCGTATAGACGATATCCTTCAGCTTATGGTTTCCCGCCGTGTGAAGCCGGTTCTGGCCGTTCATCAAAAACCGGAACGAGATCTCCGGGTGGGACAGCGCGATCCGCTCCGCCAGGCTGCTGATATATCCGCCTTCGGTCTGGGCGCTTTTTAAAAACTTCCGCCTGGCCGGGGTGTTAAAGAACAGGTTCCGTACCACAATCGTGGTGCCCCCCGGCGCGCCGATCTCTTCCAATGTCTTTTCTTCCCCGCCCTCGATCACGTACCGGCTTCCGGTCAGCTGATCCTCTGTCTTGGTGATCAGCTCCACCTGAGCCACCGCCGCAATGCTGGAAAGGGCCTCTCCCCGGAACCCCAGGGAGGAAACCGTCAAAAGATCCTCCACCCGCCGGATTTTACTGGTGGAATGGCGCAGGAAAGCAAGGGGGATCTCCTCCTTTGGAATTCCGCTTCCATTGTCCGTGACCCGAATAAAGGAGATTCCCCCTTCTTTTATTTCCACCGTGATCGCCGTGGCCCCCGCGTCAATGGCATTTTCCAGCAATTCCTTCACCACCGAGGAAGGCCTCTCAATCACCTCCCCCGCCGCAATCTGATTTACCGTAGAGGAATCCAACAACGTAATATGAGCCATATCTCATCCTTTCCAATCAGTCCCCAACAAAACCGGCCCCAAAACAAACTCCAACAGATAAGTTTTCTCAAATCCTTCTTTTTTTGCTGATAGCCTCCCTTTGTCCCCGCCAAAGCATGCCCAAGCGGGGGGAGCGCGAGGGGGCCGGGCTTTGCAACTCTGAGCTGGGCCCCCTCGTAAATCAGTTATGCCAACGGTTTTTCAGCCGGTTCTGCATCCGATACAGCGTATTTAACGCGTCGATGGGCGTCATGTTTCCCAGCTCTAGCTGTTCGAGCTCATTTAAAATATCGTCTTCCTTCACCGCATCGAACAGGGTCATCTGGTACATATCCACTTCGTCCGGCTTCGGCACCGGTTTTACCGCTGTATTCTTGGTATGGGCCGCGATCTCTCTGGTCTTTACCGTGATATCCGCGTCCAAAAGCTCCTGCACCAGCTCTTTCGCCCGGTCGATCACCGGATCCGGCACGCCGGCAAGCTTCGCCACCTGGATCCCATAGCTCTTGTCTGCGCCGCCTTTGACGATTTTCCGGAGGAATACAATGGTATCCCCCTGCTCTTTCACCGCGATACAATAGTTGTTGACGCCGGAGAGACACCCCTCCAGCTCGGTCAGCTCATGATAGTGGGTGGCAAACAGCGTTTTCGCGCCAAGGACTTTCGGGTTGCTGATGTACTCCACCACAGCCCAGGCGATGGAAAGGCCGTCGAAGGTGCTGGTTCCCCGGCCGATCTCATCCAGGATCAGCAGGCTGTTTTTGGTGGCATTTCGCAGGATATTGGCGACCTCCGTCATCTCCACCATAAAGGTGCTCTGGCCGGAAGCCAGATCGTCGGAAGCTCCGACCCGCGTAAAGATCCGGTCGCAGATTCCCACATTGGCGGAGTCCGCGGGTACGAAAGAACCGATCTGAGCCATCAGCACGATCAGGGCCACCTGCCGCATGTAGGTAGACTTTCCGGCCATGTTGGGGCCGGTGATGATGGAAATCCGGTTGGAGTGGTTGTCCAGATAAACGTCGTTGGCGATGAACATATCGTCCCGCAGCATCTGTTCCACCACGGGATGACGGCCGTTTTTGATGTCAATGACGCCTTTCTCATTGATGGACGGGCGCACGTATTGATGCCGGTAAGCCACCAGGGCCAGGGAAGCCAGCACGTCGATCTCCGCCACAGCCTTGGCGCTGTCCTGGATCCGGACCACCTCGGCGGCCACCTTGTCCCTGACCTCGCAGAACAGGTCGTATTCCATCACAAAAAGCTTATCTTCCGCTCCCAGGATCACGTCTTCCAATTCCTTTAGTTTCTGGGTGGTATAGCGCTCCGCATTGGTCAGGGTCTGCTTGCGGATATAGTCGGACGGCACCATGTTTTTAAAGGAATTGGTGACTTCCAGGTAATAGCCGAACACTTTATTGTAGCGGATGCGCAGATTTTTGATTCCGGTCCGCTCCTTCTCATCCAGCTCCAGCTGGGCCAGCCAATTTTTGCCGTCGGTTTTTGCCTGGCGGAGCTTGTCGGCTTCCTCGGAATAGCCGTCCTTGATGATGCCGCCTTCCCGGATCGTGATGGGAGGCTCCTCTAAGATCGCCTGCTCGATCAAATCCGCGATATCTTCCAGAGAGTCCAGCTTGTCGCAGAGCTCTTTTAACAGCGGCGTTTTGATATCCTTTAATAGGTTCTTGATATGGGGCAGCATTTGCAGGGAATGCTTGAAGGCCACCATGTCCCGTGGATTCGCGGTGCGGTAGGAAATCCGGCCCAGGAGACGTTCCAGGTCGTAAATCGGATTCAGGTATTCCCGCAGCTCCTCCCGCAAGATCAGATCGGCATTTAGCTCCTCAATGGCATCCTGCCGCCGCAGGATTTCTTTTTTGTCGATCAGCGGCTGTTCCAGATAGTTCCGGAGCATCCGCGCGCCCATGGCGGTCTTGGTCTTATCAAGGACCCAGAGCAGGGAGCCGCGTTTTTGCTTCTCCCGGAGGGTTTCGGTCAGTTCCAGGTTTCTTCTGGTGGAAGTGTCGATCATCATGTACCGGCCCGGCTGGTACGGCTGAATCCGGGTCAGGTGGCTGAGGTCGTTTTTCTGGGTGTCCAGGAGATAGCGGAGCAGAGCGCCTGCGGCCACGGTCCCCACCTCATAATCCCGGATGCCCAGTCCGTCCAGGGTGGAGACCGCAAAATGGTCTTTTAACGCCTGACGGCAGAGCTCATCGTGAAACTGGGAATTATCTAAAGCCGACATGGCGATGCCAAGCCGTCCTTTTAAATCGTCGGTGTCCACGCCGCTCATGTAAAAAGGCTCGTTGCAGATAATTTCCGCGGGCATAAACTTGTTGATCTCATCCAGCATGGCCCGCACCGAGTCTACCTCAGTCACAAAGAATTCTCCGGTGCTGACATCGGAGGTGGCTACGCCGAATACCTTGTCCAGATAGACGATGCACATCAGATAATTGTTCCGGGATTCGTCCAGCGCCTGGGCGCTCATGTTGGTGCCGGGGGTGACGATCCGGACCACCTCCCGCTTGACGAGGCCCTTGGCAAACTTCGGGTCCTCCATCTGTTCGGCGATGGCGACTTTATAGCCTTTTTCCACCAGGCGGTTTAAGTAAGTTTCCACGGCGTGATGGGGAACGCCGCACATGGGCGCCCGCTCTTCTAAGCCGCAGTCTTTTCCCGTTAAGGTTAATTCCAACTCCTTGGACACCGTCTTCGCGTCGTCGAAGAACATCTCATAGAAGTCTCCGAGCCGGTAAAACAGAATGCAGTCTGGATGCTGCTCCTTGGTCTCCAAATAGTGCTGCATCATTGGTGAAAGCATTTATTCTTCTTCCATCCTTCCCATATAGTAAAAACCCTTGGCCTCAGTCAGCCGCACGGGTACCAGTTTTCCGATCAAAGAGGCGTCGCCTGGGAAATGAACCATCAGATTATTGCTGAGGCGTCCGGTCACCAGGGAGGCGTCATGGGTATCGATTCCTTCCACCAGCGCGCGCTGTACGGTCCCTGCGTCTCTTCCGCAAAGTTCGCCTGCAATTTTTTGCACTTCCGCAAGCAAGCGGTCGAACCGGGGCTGCACGACGTCCGAAGAAACCTGGTCTTCCATGGCGGCGGCCGGCGTGCCGGTCCGTTTGGAGTAAATGAAGGTGAAGGCACTGTCGTAGCGGACTTGTCTCACCACGTCCATGGTTTCCTCAAAATCCTCCTCCGTCTCGCCGGGGAAACCAACGATGATGTCGGTGGTCAGGGAGATATCGGGGATGGCTTTCTTGATTTTAGCGGCCAGGGCCAGATACTGCTCCTTGGTATATTTCCGGTTCATCTTCTGCAAAATCCTGGTGCTGCCCGACTGGAGCGGTAGATGAAGATGACGGCAGATTTTTTTGGACTTTGCCATGACGGCAATCAGCTCGTCGGAGAGATCCTTCGGGTGAGAAGTCATAAAGCGGATCCGCTGTAAGCCCTCAATCTGCTCCACCTGTTCCAAAAGCTCCGCAAAGGTGACGGGATGCGCCAGGTTTTTTCCATAGGAGTTGACGTTCTGTCCCAGCAGCATAACTTCGATGACGCCGTCTGCAACTAGACTGCGGATTTCTCTTAAAATATCCTCCGGCTCTCGGCTTCTCTCCCGTCCTCTGACATAGGGGACGATGCAGTAGCTGCAAAAATTGTTGCAGCCGAACATAATATTGACGCCGGATTTAAACGGGTATTTCCGTTCCACCGGCAGATCCTCGACGATCCGGTCCGTGCCTTCCCATATTTCATAGACCGGTTTTCCTTCGGTCAGACGGCGGTACAAAAGTTCTGCCAGGCGGAAAATATTGTGGGTGCCGAACACCAGATCCACGAACCGGTAGCTGGTTCGGATCTTCTCCACCACTTCTTTTTCCTGCATCATGCAGCCGCAAAGAGCAATGATTTTTTTTGGATTTTTCTTTTTCAGACTATTTAAGTGGCCGAGACGCCCGTAAACCCGCAGATTTGCGTTTTCCCGGACCGTACAGGTATTGTAGAGGACAAAGTCGGCTTCCTCGCTCCCACTCTCCAGAAATCCGATCTCCCGCAGGATACCCATCAGCTTCTCGGAATCCCTGGCGTTCATCTGGCAGCCGAAGGTGCAGATACAGGCGGTTAAAGGCCGGCCCAGCTCCTGCGCCTGTTCCAAAAGCAGGCTTTTCACCTGATCCATATAGTATTGCTGGCGCAGGGTTTCTTCGGTTTTTTTCCGGAAGCCCTTTTCCGTCACAATCTGATCCATGGAACGGTCGGTCTCCTCGGCCGGAACTTCTTCAAAAAGCTGGCATTCGTAGGCGATCCCCCATACCGGATGATCCGGATGGGCGGCGAGATACCGGTCGTAGTAACCTCCGCCGTAGCCGACTCTGCGCCCGCCATAGTCAAAGGCGACGCCGGGAGCTAAGAGCAGACCGGTCTCGTCGTCCGCCTGGGGGCAGTCTGCCTTTGGCTCCAGGATTCCGAAACCGCCCGGCTCCAAATCTTCCCGCGAGCGGATCACGTAAAATTCCATGGAATTCCCGTTTACGCGAGGGACTGCCACGGTTTTGCCCTGCTTCCAGGCGTCCGCAAGCAGCTCCTCGGTGGAGATTTCATTTTTTGCGTCTATGTAGGCAAAAAGCGTCCGGGTGTTTTTGTATTCGGGGCTGGACAGGATAAAGCCTGCCATGCGGTGGGAAGCACTCCCCCGCTCCGCTTCTCCGAGAGCCATCCGGCGCGCTCTGCATTCCCTTCTCAGTTCTTGTTTTGTCTTCATAAGGCATCCTATTCTTTGTGGCCGTATTTTTTTCCCAGATCTACAACGCTTCCGTCCGGATACTGAACCTTCGTGTGATTCAGGGTTCCCCGCAGGTTTTCCCGGACCGCATGAATGTACTCCGCCCGCAGGCGCTCCTGCTCTTTCTGTTCCTCTGGGGTCAGCGTTCCCGCCTTCTTTTTCCGATACAATTCATTGATTCTCTCAATATCTTTCATGTCCATGGACGGTACCTCCTGATGATTTCTTCTGCAATCTTTATGCCGTCGGCCGCCGCCGAAGTGATCCCTCCGGCGTATCCGGCCCCTTCCCCGCAGGGAAACAGGCCCTTGACGGCGCTTTCCAGCTGCTCGTTCCGCTCAATCCGAACCGGCGATGATGTCCGGCTTTCCACGCCGGAAAGAACCGCGTCGGGCCGGTCAAAGCCTTTTATTTTGCGCCCGAAGGCCTCCATGGCCTGAAGGAAACTTTGCGACAATTCTTCCGGCAAGACCTGGCGAAGGTTGGCAAAAGCCCAGCCGCCGCAAAGGTCCGGCCGGACGTCCCCCAGGGAATCCCCGATCCGCCCCTGACGGAAATCGGAGAAAAGCTGAAGAGGAATCCTGCCGCCGCCTGCTTGAAAGGCGGCTTCTTCCAGCTGCCGCTGAAACCGGACGCCCGCCAGGGCATCCTCGCCCGGATAGTCGCTCTTCGTCACCGTGACGATCAGAGCGGAATTGGCGTTTCTTCCGTCCCGCGCCGCCCGGCTCATGCCATTGACCGCCAAGCGTCCGCATTCCGAGGAAGCGTTTACCACCTGGCCGCCGGGGCACATGCAGAAGGAATACACGCCGCGGCCCGCCGCCGTCTGGGCGGTCAGCTTGTAATCAGCGGCCGGAAGCCCCTCCCGGTCCAAGGTCCCGTACTGGGCCATCTGGATCAGATCCTGCGGGTGCTCGATCCGAAGCCCCACGGCAAAATCCTTGGCCCGCATGGGGATCGAACGCTCCTGTAAAACAGAGAACGTATCTCTCGCCGAGTGGCCGATGGCAAGGATCACATTTTGGACGGGGATGTTCCACTCCGTCCTTTCTGTATCATCGTTTTCTCGTATCAGCGAAAGTTCCCTCAGCTCCCCCTCCTCAATCAGGAAGTCCGTCACTTTTGTGTGGAACCAGATTTCTCCTCCGGCCTCCAGGATGTGATTTCTTAAATTGCGGACCACATCTCTCAGCACGTCGGTTCCGATGTGGGGCTTGTTCCAGTACAGGATGGAAGGATCCGCTCCCGCCTCCACGAAAGTGGAAAGTACATGAAAGATTCTTCCGCCGGCATCCTTGACCTGGGTATTCAGTTTTCCGTCCGAGAAGGTTCCGGCTCCGCCCTCCCCGAACTGGACGTTGGATTCGGGCTTTAAGGCGTCTCCCCGCCAGAACCCTTCCACGTCTTTCGTCCTCTCCTCCACCGGCGCTCCGCGTTCGATCAGAATCGGGCGGTAACCGTTCTCCGCGAGAAGCAAGGCTGCAAAAAGCCCGGCCGGACCGGCTCCGATCACAACGGGGCGGTGCCGCAGGGGCAAAGATCCCGGTTCCGGAGCCTGATAAAACCGGGGCATTCCTTCGCTTACTTTTTTACTACGGCACTTTTTTAAGATTTTCCCCTCGCCTGGGAGAACCGCATCCACGGTGTAGACATAGTGAAGGTCTTCTTTTCGCCTGGCGTCCAGGGAGAGCTTCCGGATGAAAAGATCTTCTCTCCGGCAGGGAACGCCTTCTTTTTGGACCGCCCGCACAAGATCTTCTTCCCGGTGCTTAAGGGGCATTTTTATGTTCGCAATCTGTATCATTGATGTATTTCCATTTCCCCTGCTGCCGCCCTTCCGGCCAAATAACCGGTGGTCCAGGCCCATTGCAAATTATAACCGCCGCAGATCCCGTCCACATCCAGAATCTCTCCGGCAAAATACAGACCAGGCAGGATCCGTGACCCGCAGGTTTTCTCGTCGATTTCGTCAAGGGCAACGCCGCCGGCCGTGACCTGGGCCGCGTCAAAGCCTTTGGTCCCGGTGATTTTGACCGTCAGTTCTTTGCTTTCATCCGCCAGCCTTTGCAGCTTTTTATCCGGGATTTCCTCCCAGGTATCCTTTTTTGAGATCCCGGCCCCGGACAGCAGAGCCGCCGCCAGTTTATCCGGCAGAAGACCGTTCAGAAAGGACGCGCTGTTCCAGCCGGGGTGGCGCTCCCTGCGAAGCCTGTATTCCAGGGCCAACTCCTCTTTTGTCATTTCCGGGAAGAAGTCAAGCGCGGCTTCCACATCCCGCCGGTCCGCCAAAGCCTCGGCGGCAAAGCGGCTGACCTGAAAGACCGGTATACCGGACAGGCCGTAATCGGTCAGCTGAACTTCCCCGGTATCTCCCGCCAGAACTTCTCTGCCGGTTTTGATTGTTACACGGGCCTGCGCCCGTACGCCGGACACTTTGGAAAAAGGAAATCCGGAGGCTGTAAGCTGCACCAGCGCAGGTACCGGGGGAATTACGAGGTGGCCGAGGGCTTCCGCCATCATCAGCCCGCTTCCGTCGGAGCCGGTTTTCGGGGCGGCTTTTCCGCCGGTGGCAAGGATCGCTGCATCAGTGAGATGCCTGCCGTTTGCCGTGACTGCCTGAATCCCCTTTTTTCCCAAACAAAGTTCCTTCACTTTTTGATTGTACAAAAAGCGGACGCCAAGTTCCTCCGCACGGGAGATCAAAGCAGCCCGCACCGAAGCGGCCTGCTCACTCCTGGGATAAAGGTATCCGTTCCGGTCCCGGACCGCGATTCCCAGTTCCCGAAAAAAAACGATGGTTTCCTCCGCGCCGAACCGGGAAAGAATTTGTCTCGCCTTCTCCGGATTCTTTGACCGGAAACACTCTTCCGCCATATTACGGTTTGTAAAGTTGCATTTTCCGTTGCCAGTGGCGAGAACCTTCTTTCCCGCCTGCTCTCCGGCTTCCAGAACCGTCACCGACGCTCCGGCCTCCGAAGCGGAAATGGCGGACATCAGACCCGCGGCTCCTCCGCCGATAACCAGCACTCGTTTCATGGCCGTCACCTCCTGCAACTCATTATTTTACCATTTTACAACCGGATTCGTCAACTCGTTATCGACTCTAAATAGTGATACAATTCCTCCTCGTCCGGCACTGCAATCCCGTCCGCCAGCTCTTCCCGGTCGGATTCTGACAAGTCCTCCGGCAGAATGGGAATCTTTTTATAGACCGTCCGCTCATCCGGGTAATAGACCAGAATCCCCTCGTCCGTCAGGTAAATCCGAAACATCGGCGCGGAAGTGGAAGTCTCCTCCTCGGTAGTAGGCACTGTGGCCTCGGCCGCCATCGGCTCGTTGGGTACGCTGGCTTTCACCCAGGCATGGGTTTCCGGCGCCGTCCAGTCGTGGAAAAGGACCGTCTCCTCCGGCGTCTGGGGAGACTGATACTCAAAGGCGATCAAGGTAAAACAAAACACTAAAATAAGAAGAAAACAGATACTATACTTTTTCATCGGCAAAATTCCTCCTCGTATAGTATCTGTCATATTTTCAAATTTTAACCATTAACGGAGCAAATGCAGTTTTTTGAAGACCGCGATCATCGTCCGGCCTTTGGGCATGCTCATCAGATCCACTTCGTCAAGCCCCTTGGTCAAAAGCAGCAGCACGACGTAGACGGCGACGGCGACCACCACGGCGGCCAGGACCGCCAGCCAGTTGTGTCCGGCCAACTGATAGACCAGCCGGTAAGAAAGATAAGTAAAGACACCCATCACCACAGAGGAAAACAGCGGAGCCGCAAAGGTTTTCAACATCTCCTGACGGTAATGGAGAATCCGCTTGATACTCAGGTTGTTCAGGATGCACATGCAGAGCGCAAAGAAGATATTGGCGTAGACAACGCCGTATATGTCCAGTTTGAAGCCCCAGAGCAAAACGGCCAGCAAAATCAGGTGGAGCGCCAGGGAAATCAAGGCGTTCTTCACCGGGATCCAGATGCTGCCGATCCCCTGGAGGATCGAGTTGGTGATCGTGGAGAGGGAATAAAACAGCACCGCCGTGGAACCTACCATCATCATTTGCGCCGCCACCTGATTATCCCCGGAAAACAACAGATTCATGATCGGAGTCGCCAGAACGGTCAGTCCAACGGTGGCAGGAAAAGCGATGACCATGTTAAAACGGATCGCCGTCCCGGTTTTATAGACCACCTCTGTCCGGTTCTTTTTCGCTACGGCACCGGAGAGCGCCGGGATGATCGAGGAAGCCAGGGACGAGGCGATGGCTACAGGCACATGGACCAGAAGGTTATATTTGCTGCTATACACGCCCCAGACCGCCGTGTAGTCGGCGTCCAGATAGGCCGCATAGATGGCCTGATCCACCAGGGTGCTGATTTGGTAGACCGTGGTGCTGACCAAAACCGGCACGATGGTCAAGACCAGGACCTTGGCCACATGGGAGTAGGTTTCCTGCACTTTGTTCCGGTCTCTGCGGCACTGCATCCGCTCTACCCGCCGGAACAGCAGGAAGACCAGAATACAGAACAGCAGCGCTGTCAGCGCGCCCGCTCCGGTACCGATAGTGCCGCCGGCCGCGCCATAGGAAGGGCCGAAGAATTCGCTTCCGCCGACATCTTTCGCGGTTCCCATCCGAAATAAAAGCCAGCCGGCCAGAACACTGATTACCGCGTTGATGACCTGTTCGGCCACCTGGGAAATCGCGGTCGGAATCATGGTGCCATGGCCCTGAAAATAGCCCCGGAACACGCCAAGGAAAGCCATGATCAGGATGGTCGGGGCCAGAGTCTTGATGGCAAAGGCCGCCTCCGGCATCCCCATCAGGGTTCCGGCAAAAAAATCCGCTCCGAAAAACGTGATGGCGCATCCGGCGATTCCGGAAATTGTGGCAAAGCCAATCGCCCCCAGGAAAACCCTGCGGGCGTTGCGGTACTGGCCGACGCTGAGCCTTGCAGCCACCAGGCGGGAAACCGCCAGAGGCAGGCTGTACGAGGAAATCATCAGCAAGATGTTGTAGATGGAAAAGGCGGTCGAGTAAACGCCCATTCCCTTTTCTCCGATGGTGTTGGTCAGCGGGATCCGGTAGACCATCCCGATGATGCGCACCAGGATCCCGGCGACCGCCAGAATACTCCCCTGTATCAGGAAGCTAGTGGCTTTGCTTTTTTTCTTTTGATTGTTCATGTTACTCCACTGTGATTTCTCCGGTCATTTTTGGCAGAACAATGCAGACCCAAGTCTTTCCGGGATTTAATTCGATTTCCTGGCCGTTCGCGTCAAAGTAATGGGTGTTGCCCCAATACTCTGCTTTGGACCAGGTGATCGGCTCGGATTTACCACCCGTGATGAAGACGCCGCTTCCCTCGCCGGTCGTGTAGATATTCTTTGTATCCTTATCCCACTCCAGCTCAAAGTCACAGTACTGGACAATAATATTTTTCACTGCGACCTGCTGGTTGTTTTCCTGATCGATATGAGCTTCGCCGTAGGCATAGCGGTAATAAAGCTGATCATCGCTGTGGTATTCAAACCAAGGCTGATTCTGCTTGTAGCCGATGGAGACCTTATTGGCCGCAGTCCCGTTCGGAAGCGTGTTCGGCGCGCTCTCTTTGGCAAATTTGAATTTATAGTCGAAATCACTGCGGACTTCGGTGCGGACGCCCAGCTTCTCGATCCGGGTATTGATTTTTTCCGGGTTGGAGAAGGTGCGGTGTCCCTGAGCGTGGTCATCCACCTCGTAGGTAGCGGCATAGCCCCGGTCGGTCACACCATCGATGTCGTCGCAGTGCTCCGTGTCTTCCAGATACGGCAGCGCAATGTCACTGTGTCCGTGATGGAAGAAAATGGCGTCGAACTCATAGGCGATGCCGGGATGATACCGTCTGGCGCTCCGAAGGCCGCCGAACCGGGAAAGCTCGCTGTAGTCCTGAATAATCATCTCCAGGCGGACTTCATTTGCTTCGATTGGAGTCTCGTAAACCACATCCGCGGAAGATACGCCGTTTTGAGGCATGGCTTTCTTTTCATTGTCGATCATGACCGCAAGAGGCCGCTTGGTGCCGACTTCCGTGGTGACCGGAAGGCCGGTCAGGTAACTGTACATCATGCCCTCCGGCAGCTCGCTGGCCGTGGTCTCCGGCGGCGCGGGCATGGTCACGGACGCCATGGTACCGGCCTCCGTGGATGTGGGCGCTTCGGTCGTGATCTCGTCCTGCTTTTTGGAGCAGCCGCCGAGCATCGTGAAGGCCATGGCGGCCGCCAATGTCAGACTGAATAATTTCATGTTTCGTTTTTTCATGATGAATTCCCCCATTTACTCTTTGCGGGCAAGCCCGCCTCGGATGTGTTTCTTACCGGGTGATCCCCAGCCGGTCCAATACCTCTCTTTGCTTCTGCTCCATCTGTTCCCGCTCCTCCTCGGTCTCATGGTCGTATCCCATCAGGTGAAACATACTGTGCGCAATCAAAAACGCCAGCTCCCGCTCCTCGCTGTGGCCGTAGGCCTCGGCTTGGCTTCGTACTTTCTGGACGGACACTGCGATGTCCCCCAACAATAGCTCTCCGCTCTCCGGATTAAAACAAAAATCCGCTTCCGGCGTCTCCAGGCCGGAAAAGTCGCCGGGGCGCTCATACTCTACCATGGGAAACGACAGTACGTCGGTGGCGTTATCGATAAAACGGAATTGAGAATTGATTTTTCGGATCTCCTCATCGTCCGTCAAGAGCACATTGACTTCGGCTTCATACGGACACTTTTCAAAGGTAAGCGCCTCGCAGACCACCTTCTCGATAATCTCCTCAAAGGGAAGCGCAAGCTTGTCCTCGGATTCATATTCCACATCGATTGTCATGTGATCCCTCCCTGCTTCCTTCGGCTAACGGCGCGGCTGCCGGCTTTGAACCCGCCGCCGGTGGGCGTGCTGTTCCGTCCGCTTCTCCCGGTATTGTTCTTTCTTTTCATAGTTTTCATATGCCTCGACGATCTTTTGCACCAACGGATGGCGGACCACGTCCTTATTGGTGAGATGAATCATGGCGATATCGTCCACGTCTTTCAGCACCCGCATCGCCACGTCCAGGCCGGAAACCGAGCCGGCCGGCAGATCCTTCTGGGTGATATCTCCGGTGATCACAACCTTGGAACCAAATCCGATCCGGGTCAGAAACATCTTCATCTGAGCCGGCGTCGTGTTCTGGGCTTCATCCAGGATGATATAGGCATTGTCCAGCGTGCGCCCGCGCATGTAGGCAAGAGGCGCCACCTCGATCAGCCCTTTCTCGTAGTTGTGCTGGTAGGACTCTGCGCCCATAATCTGGTAAAGGGCATCATAAAGCGGCCGCAGATAGGGATCGATCTTACTTTGCAGATCTCCGGGCAGAAAGCCCAGCTTCTCTCCGGCTTCAATGGCCGGACGGGTTAAAATCATCCGGTTGACTTCATTATTTTTAAATGCCTGGATCGCCATGGCCATGGCCAGGTAAGTCTTTCCGGTACCGGCCGGTCCCAGCCCGAAGCAGATCATCTTCTCGCGGATCGCGTCCACATACTGCTTTTGACCCAGCGTTTTCGGCTTGATCGGTTTTCCGGCAATGGTGCGGCAGATGATGTCCCGGTCGATGGTCAGGATCTGGTCCTCTTTCTCCTCAAAGGAGAGCGAAAGGGCGTAATCCACATTCTGTTCGGTGATCGTATTGCCCCGCCGGGCCAGCTCAAGGAGGTTTTTCAGCACGCTTTCCGCCTTGTTCACCATGGGCTCCGGCCCGATGATCTTCATCGAATCGTCCCGCGGTACCAGGGATACCCGCAGCGTGCGCTCCATCTTTTTTAAATAGACATCCAACTGGCCGCAGACCGTCTGCATATGTTCCACCGGAATGCCTATCGTCTTTTCCATAATACTCAAATCGCATTGACTCCTTCTATTCACTATTTGCTATTTTACCATTTTTTTAAAGTTTTTGAACCCCCTTTTTTCTGAAATTAAAAGAAAATGGAAAACCTCTGGAAAAAAGCGGCTTCAAGGTTGTGATTTTATTTTTTCTCGTTTGAGACGCCAGAAACATATCATAAAAAAGAAAATTCCGTACACTGTGGTGATCGGTGTCGCCAGGCCGAGAAGCGTCAGGGACGGATTGGGCAGCCGGGACATCAAAAGGGAGACTGGGATCCGGACGAAAAAGGCGGAGGTGATTCCCTGGATCATAACCGGCAGGCTCCGGCCGCAGCCGTTAAAATATCCGATACTGCTGAACAATATGCAGGTCAGGACACAGTCGATTGAAAACCCTTTCAGATAGCCTGCGCTCTGGACAATGACTTCCCCGTCGCCGGTGAAAAGGGAGGAAAGCTGCGCTCCTCCGAAAAATCCGGCGCAAAAGATGACGGCGCCGGCGGCGCATCCGGTCAGCATGGCGGTGAAAAATCCCCTTTTGGCGCGGTCTTTTTGTTCCGCCCCCATGTTTTGGGCTACAAATGCGGAAACGCTCTGCATGATGGAGGACGGTACCAACATGATGAAAGAGACGATCTTCTGAGCGACGCCGTATCCGGCCGACGGCAAAAGGCCCAGATGATTGATGATGGAGTTGAGCACCAGGAAAGAGACCTGTACCATGGCTTCCTGCAGCGCAATCGGCACGCCGATTTTTAAGATCAATCGCAGCTCGCCTTGGTGAATCCGGCACTGCTTGTAGGTAAAGGAGACCGGCAGTTTTTGTTTTTTCAGCACTGCTGCGGAAATCACCACGGAGACAGCCTGGGCTCCGATGGTCGCCAGAGCGGCGCCGGCCACGTCCATCCCGCAAAGCCCCACCAGCACGAAATCCCCAATGATATTGATGATGCAGGCGATTCCGACAAAAAGGAATGGCAGGTTGGCATTGCCCACGCCGCGCAGAATTCCGCTGATCACATTGTAGGCAATAATGACGAGTATACCGGCGGAACAGATCCGGATGTAGGTCACGGTCTTGTCGAAGGACTCCGCCGGAACCTGGAGCAGCCCGGCTATGTTCCCGGCAAAAACTTCTAAGAGGATGGTCAGCGCGATGCCGATCCCGGCAAACAGGACGACGGTGGTTCCCACCGTGTCCCCGGCCTCCTTCGGGCGTTTTTCTCCGATGTGACGCCCAATTACCACGGTGGACCCCATCGCAAGGCTGGTAATGACAAAGGTAACCATCTGCATGAAGGCGCTGCCGGACCCTACGGCCGAGATACTGGCCGCATCTCCGAACCAGCCGACGACGAGCAGGTCTACGGCTCCGTAGGCTGCCTGCAGGATCAGTGCACCTAGAACCGGGACAGTGAATTGAAAGATAGAACGAAAGATCGACCCTTCCGTAAACGTGATGTTACCCTGTGTTTTCGTCCCCATGCTCCTATTCCTTTCCAGTATCTGTATTTTTCTGCTTTCCATACCCCAAAATCTTTTTGGAGTATGAAAGAGGCGCTTCTCTTCCCGGCATAGAATCATAGAGCCGTTCCATGAGCCCGGCCGTCTGTTCCGCCTGGCTGTCCGGGATATCCCACAGCGCTTCAGCCCACACCCGGTGAAGGTCTAGGACATACAGGCGGACGCACCGCTTTCCTTTTTCCGTCAGGCGCAGCACCGTGACTCTTCGATCCGTCAAACCGGCGCGTTTTACCAACATTTTCATGGATTCCAGTTCTTGTACCAATTTGGTGATACTGGGAGTGGTGGTGCCGAGCCTGGCGCTGATGTCGCTGACCCGGCATTCCTCTCCCCACTCTTCTTTTTCGTGTATGACCTCCAGAACGTGAATATGGCGGGGTTTCATGCCTTCCGGCAGCTCCGGCATGGTTTCAACGACACGTTTGGCTAAAAAACAAGCGTCTAAGAGCTGTTTGAGATGGGCGGTATCCATAGGACCTCCTCATTCCTAATAATAATTATTAATAATATTTACTAATAGTAATTACTAATCATAATTATATGTGCTTTTCTGTTTTTGTCAATCCTCTGATTCCGCGAAAGGATGCAAACGCAAAAAACGCCTGCCTTGCGGCAAGCGCTCCCGCTCATGATCCCTGTGATTTGCCTGCATTCCCAGTGGCATCCCCGCACGCTTCTATCGGTTCCAGCCGGAGATACAAGTCATTTAATTCCAAGGGCCTGTGAAAATAATACCCTTGTATCATATCGCAGTCTGTCTGGCGCACCACGTCTAGTTCCGCGCTGTTTTCCACCCCTTCGACGCAGACTTGTTTCTTGGACCGGTGACAGGCATAGACGATGCTCATGATAAAGTTCAGATTCTCCGTGGAATGCGTCAGCTCGTTCATCAAAGTGCGGTCCAATTTTACCACATTGACCGGGTATTTCAGCAGCATTTGAAGCGAAGAAAAGCCGTTTCCGAAATCATCGAGGGCAAAGCGCATTCCCATATCTAGGCACTCCCTCACAAACTCATGGAGGCATTTCGGCATCTCGTCGAAATGGGATTCCGTCAATTCCAGCATAAGATGCTCCCCGGAAACATGGAAGGCTTCCAGGGTCTCTTTCATAAACGGTAGGAAGGTGTTGTCCAATACTTGAAGATAGCTGACGTTAAAGGAAAGGAAAAAATCCGGATTGTTGGAAATCAGCTTTGCACACAGGGAGACAACCTGATAAAACACCCATTTCCCCACAGGCAGGATCATCCGCGATTCCTCCAGGAGAGGGATAAAAACAACCGGAGGGATATCCTCTCTCTGGTATTTCCAGCGCAGCAGAGCTTCGCCTCCAAGGATCCGGCCGGTATTGCGGGCCACGATGGGCTGCACCACAATCCGGAAATGTTCAAACCCCTTGGCGATATCCTCACTCAGACAGATCACCATATTGGATTTATCTTTCTGTTTTGCGATAATGTCCCTGGAAAATTCACTGTATTCCAGATCGGGGTTCAGTTTGGCAATGTTGATCAATGTCAACGTATTTTCCATGATATCCTGAGGCGTTTTCCCATCTTTTGGAAAATGCAGCACGCCAAAAGAAGCAGCCTGCTTGACGCTTAGCTTCTGCTTACAATAACCGGCTTCAATTTTCTTTCGGATGTCGCGCACGGCTTCGGCATCTTCACAGCCCCCGCTTTTTCTGACTGCCATGAAACGCACGCCGTCCAGACGGTAAAAGACGTAGTCCTCTCCCAAATCTTCCAAAAGTCCTTTTGCAATTCTTTTGAGAAGCTGGTCTCCGGCCGTCCGGCCTTTGGACTCATTGATATGGGTGAACCGATTCAAGGCAAACCCGATAATCAAAGCAGACGTCCCTTTCTCATTTAGCATGGCCAGCTCGTTCAGCGCAGCCTGTTCCCGGAGAAAGCCTGTCACCGAGTCCAGGGAAAAGTCACTTTCCAGACGGGAGACGCAGCCGGAAAAAAACAGCGGCATGGATTTATCCTCCGACCATTTCACGATTCCCCGGCAGTGGACCCAGGTGGAATTCCCCGTCCGGTCTGTGATACGGTAGCGCAGGCTGTGTACGTCTTTCTTTTGTTCCATGATCTGTTTTAGATCTTGATGATAGAGCGCCCGGTCCTGGGGGTCGCTGATCCGCACCCCCCATTTTTCAATTAAATCGTGGACCAAATTCCCCGGAAAGCCAAAATCATCCCGCATGTTGTCGGATATGTAGTAAAGATTGCTCTGAAGATCTCCAAAGTAGAGATAGTATGGCGCTTCCGGAGTCGCCACGGATTGGATCAGGGCTTCTGCGTCGAAATAATTGTGACGGATAAAATACTGAAACGGCGAAGCCTCACTAAAGTCCGGCCCGCCGGAGCCCTTGCCCTCCGACAGATTGATATCCGGCCAAATTTCTGTCTCCGGTTCCGTTCGGCCTTTTCTTTTATTTTCTTCGGACAAAGGAGATTTTCGCCCATCTCTCTTAGGTCCGACCGAAGTGTTCTGTTTCCGATGTTCCCCCATCTTGACGTTCCTTCCCGTGATATCCGCCGCTCCATAAGCCGGTGTTTTTCAGACAGCTCCCCGATCCGGCGGATCAGGATTTGACCGTGGGTTGAAAGAGGAAACTATCCGTAACCATATTCTAACACAGAAACGGAAGAAGCGCCATGGGAATCTTCCTAGATTACTTCCGATCCAAAAGGCATCAGCGCCAGTTTTGCCAGTTTGAAATGCTGGAGCCCAAACGGAATTCCGACGATGGTAATGCACCAAATCAGACCTAAAACAGCCGATTCGATCGCCAGGATCAGGCCGGAAAAAATCAGCCAGAGTAAATTTAGTAAAAAAGAACCAGCCCCTCCTCCGTACCGTACCTCTTTCCCAAACGGAAAGAAGCAAAGGGAGGCGAATTTAAAGCATTGCAGGCCGATCGGAATTCCGAGAATCGTGATGCACCAAAGACACCCGGCCAGGCACCAGCTAAGGCCGCTGATACAGCCGCCGAACACAAACCATAACGTATTTCCGAGACATCCCATCTCATATCCTCCTAGTATAATAATAGCGTGGTTCCGAATGACTTTTTCTTGCGGGAACCAACCTGATTTTAGTTTTGCACAGTTAGGCTTCCTTGTCAAATGAAGTATTTCCGTTTCTTTTCAAAAGGATTCCTTAATTCACTCCTCGGTATCCTCTCCGGACGGCTCCGGCGCGGTCTCTCCTTCCGGAGTTTCCGCCAGAGGGCTTTCCTTCCCCATCGGCCCTTCCAAAACCACGGTACCGTTTACCGTCAGCAAAAACGGTCCCTCAGACAGGTTGAGATTTTTTTCCACTACCGTATAACCTTCTTCTTTCCACTCCGCCTCTTTTTCCAGGAAAGCAGCTTCCATTTTTTCTTTCTGCTCCTCTTCGGTCAGCTTTCGGACCTCGGTCTCATAGGTGTATTCCAGCGTGGTCTCCAGGGTGATTGGCAGCACAAAGTTATCGAAAAGGCAGGGCGTGTAATATTCGGTCATCCGGTATTTCATTTCTCCGGGCTGCGCCCCGCCGCCGATGGCGGCCCGGTTATCCCCGAAAACCAACGCCAGGCCTTTCAGCCTTGTTTTTGTCACACGGCGGGTTTCCTCAAAGATGGAGCGCTGCCAGGCGTAGGGAATTTCCGTCCGGGCGATGATGGTGCCGTCCGCAGGAACCTCCTCATAGCTGACCGTCTCTCCGCTGTCGTCGATCAGAGGAATCCGCCCCGATATCAGCACCTGCCCCTGGGTGACGGCGTCGCCGGCCGCCGCCTGCGGAATGCCGGAGCGGGTTACGATCTCCGTGATCACCCCGTCCTTGTCCGCCACCACGTCTTTCGGCGTCAGATCCTTTTGGGGCGCTTCCAGGAGGCCAAAGTTTTCTTTGATCTGAATCTTTAACTTGACGCCTGAAATTTGAGCGGAAACCCAGGTGATATTCGTGTACTCATTTCGGAGGGCCTTCTCGATTTCCTCGCAGACAATCGAGTCCATGGGCATTCCGTATGTAATTCCGTTTGCTTTTAGGTAGCTGCGGATAATATCGTCGGTGTAGCGTGTGTTTCCCTCCAACTGAATGTCCCAAAGGAACAGAGAGGCCGCGTAGAGCAGCCCCAGCGCCAGGAGAAAACCGGCCGCCCATGCTTTCCGCTTTCTCTGCTGAAACAAAAAGAAAGGAAGGCCCATTTTCCTCTGTATCCGGAGGGTTGCCTTCGCTTTCTTGGCCAGACGCCTGGCTTCGCGGTATTCCGGAAGGCTCATGATACATTCGTAACCGCCCCCGGTTCTTTTCAGATCCCGCAGCACAAAGCCGTTTCCCGCGCACAGATTTAAAAATCGTTCCGGCGACAAGCCGCTGACATGCACCAACACCCGTCCCCGGAACCAATCCATAAATTTTCGGAACATAGACGTTACCTTTCTGCATATTGAATCGAACAGATTTTTCCGGTGATCTTCATCTCCTCTTTGGTGTAATAGGCTGCTTTCAGCTCTTCGCCCTCGACAATGACCAGGCACGTCCTGGTCAGAACTTCGATCCGTTTATCGGTCAGGCTGCGCACGCTCCGGTAATTTTCTATAATCGCCTCGCGGCTGCCCGTGCAGGTCAAAACGGCGGACTGCATCAGGAGCTTATCTCCGATGGTATTCTCTCGGTTCACAGGCGGCTCCTTTTCCCTTTGTTTCTAACAGTGTATGCGGCGGGGACGGGGGAAAGAACAGTAGAAAAAAGACGAAAAAAGGACGGTCTTTCAGACCGTCCTCCAATAAGAATCGTTTTAGTTGTACTTACGCTTTCTCGCAGCTTCAGACTTCTTTTTGCGTCTGACGCTGGGTTTCTCGTAATGTTCTCTTTTCCGAATCTCCTGCTGGATGCCATCCTTCGCACAGTTTCTCTTGAATCTGCGGAGAGCGCTGTCCAACGTTTCATTTTCTTTCACGATTACGTTTGCCATGACTCACACCTAACCTCCCTCCAGTTGTAAAATTGTGCAACTGTTTGGGTACTTTTTAGCACACTCTAAATTATATCATATTATTTCAATTCGTCAACAAAAAAATACGCAGAATTCAAAATTTCTTGCTTGTTTTTGACCGGAGGAGGGGTTTCAAAGGAGAAAGCCCTACTCTTCTGGTTTCTCTTGCTTTTAGCGTGTCGATTCTACCTGAACGGCAACGGTCTCCAGCGCCTTTGACAGCGCCTTGTCAATTCCGGCCGGATTCTTTCCTCCGGCTTGAGCCATGCCCGGCCGCCCGCCGCCGCCGCCGCCGACTTCGGAGGCAATGGCTTTGATCAGGTTCCCCGCGTGAGCGCCTTTTTTCTGAGCGCCGTCGGTCGCCATGGTGATCAGGTTGACCTTTCCGTCTTTGGACGACGCCAATACCACGACGCCTTCTCCCAGCTTTTCTTTCAGCTGGTCGCCGAGATTGCGGAGCTCATTCATGTCCACGCCTTCCAGCTTGGAGGCAAGCACCTTTACCCCAGCTACTTCCTGAACCTGATTCATCACATCGCCCAGGGCCTCCTTGGCCATCTGATTTTTCAGCTTTTCATTCTCCGACTGGAGGGCCTTGATTTCTTCGTTCATCTGGTGGATCCGGGCTTCCAGGTTCGTGGGCGTGGATTTCGCCGCCTGAGCCGCCTGATTCAGCCGCTCTTCGATCTCCGCATAATAGTTCAGGAGACCGGTGGAGGTTAATGCCTCGATCCGGCGCACGCCGGCCGCCACGCCGGACTCGGAGATAATCTTAAAGCAGTTGATGTCGCCGGTATTTTTCACATGGGTGCCGCCGCAGAGCTCGGTGGAGAAGTCTCCCATGGAGACCACACGCACTTCATCGCCGTACTTCTCGCCGAAGAGGGCCATGGCTCCGGTTTTCTTCGCCTCTTCCAGACTCATGATCTGGGTATTCACGTTCAAATCCGCGAGGATTTCTTTGTTAACGATCTCCTCCACTTTCGCCAGCTCCTCCGGCGTCATGGCGGAAAAATGGGTAAAGTCAAAGCGCAGCCGTTCCGCGTCGACATAGGAACCGGCCTGTTCCACGTGGCTTCCCAGCGTTAAGCGGAGCGCTTTTTGCAGCAGATGGGTCGCGCTGTGGTTTTTGGCGGCTGCCTGGCGCTTTGCTGCATCCACCGTCAGGTGAACCAGATCACCCGTCTTGAACATCCCAGAGGTCACTTTGCCCACATGGCCGATCTTTCCGCCCGGAAGCTTGATCGTATCTTCCACGGAAAACTGGCTGCCGTCCGGAAGTGTGATCACGCCGGTGTCCGCCTGCTGTCCGCCGCTGGTCGCATAAAACGGGGTTTCCTCTGTCAGGATCGTTCCGGTCTGGCCGTCGGTTAAGGCTTGTACCAGCTCCTCTTCCGTGGTCAGCACCGCAATCTTGGAATCTCCTTCCAACTTATCATATCCGGTGAACACAGAAGTCAGATTGGGGTCGATGGACTGATAGACCGTCACATCTGCACCCATATAGTTTGTGGTCTTGCGGGCCTTTCTGGCCTTTTCCTTCTGCTCTTTCATGGAGGCGGCAAATCCGTCCTCATCCACACCGAAGCCTTTTTCTTCCAGGATTTCCTTGGTCAGATCCAGAGGGAATCCATAGGTGTCATAGAGCTTAAAGGCATCGGCGCCGTTTAAGACCTTCTCTCCATCTTTAACCATCGCCGCCTCCATCTCGGATAGGATGCTGAGGCCCTGGTCGATGGTCTTATTGAATTTGTCTTCTTCTTCATTGATCACGTTGAAGATAAAGGTTTCTTTATCCGCCAGCTCCGGGTAGCCGTCTTTTGAAACCTCGATCACCTTTTTGCTGAGGGTGGTCAGGAACTTCCCTTCGATGCCCAGCAGACGGCCGTGGCGGGCGGCCCGGCGCAGCAGACGGCGCAGGACATAGCCGCGTCCCTCGTTGGAGGGAAGAATGCCGTCGGAAACCATGAAGGTCACCGAGCGGATGTGATCCGTGATCAGGCGCAGGGAAATGTCCGTCTCATGGTCTTTATTGTAGGTGACATGGGCCAGCTTGCAGACCTCGTCCAACAGAGCGCGGATCGTATCAACATTAAAGATCGAATCCACGTCCTGCACCACAACAGCCAGGCGCTCTAGGCCCATGCCGGTGTCAATGTTTTTCTTCTCCAGCTCTACGTAATTTCCTTTTCCGTCTCCGTTGAACTGGGTGAATACATCATTCCAGACTTCCATATAGCGGTCGCAGTCGCAGCCGACGGTGCAGCCGGGCTTTCCGCAGCCGTACTTCTCGCCGCGGTCATAGTAGATCTCCGAGCAGGGGCCGCAGGGACCGGCGCCGTGCTCCCAGAAGTTGTCCTCCTTGCCGAAACGGAAAATCCGCTCCGCCGGGATTCCGATCTCCTGATTCCAGATCTCAAACGCCTCGTCGTCGTCCTCATAGACGGACGGGTACAGGCGGTCCGGATCAAGGCCCACCACTTCGGTCAGGAATTCCCAGGACCAAGCCAGCGCTTCCTTTTTAAAGTAGTCGCCAAAGGAAAAGTTTCCGAGCATTTCAAAAAACGTGCCGTGCCGCGCCGTTTTTCCGACATTTTCAATGTCGCCGGTGCGGATGCACTTCTGACAGGTGGCCATTCTGGTGCAGGGGGGGACTTCCTGACCGGTGAAATAGGGTTTTAAGGGGGCCATACCGGCCGGAATCAGCAGAACGCTGTTGTCATTATGGGGGATCAGGGAATAACTGCTCTTACACAGATGCCCTTTGCTGGCGAAAAAGTCCAGGAACATCTTTCGGAGTTCGTTTACGCCGTATTTTTTCACGATTTTGCCTCCAAGTGGTTTCGTATTGTTTTCTATGTCCGCTCGAATGCCGGGAAACCTACGGAATCCCGGCATAACAGCTAACTTTTATGTTATCATAAGTGTTCTTATTTCGCAAGAAAAAAATTTGCCGCTCTGCCCGCGCGAAAAAGCAAACGCCCGGAACCGGATGGATTCTCACAGCTCAGGGCGATGCGGGCAAAAAAAGGAATGCAGAAATGATTAAAGCGGCAGCATTCCTGTGACTACCAAGAAAAGAATCATCAGCAGGCTAAAGCCGTAAACCGGAAGCAGAGAATATTTCAGATGATCTTTCATCTCCACACCGGCCAGGCCTAAGGCCAGATACGGCGCTGCATTAAAAAGACTGAGGTTCGCGCTGATGACGCCGGTTGCAAAGACTGCTCCCAGTACCTGAACCGGTGCGAAGCCGAAACTTGCTACCATGGGAATGATGGCCGGCAGGACGACCGAATTTTTCGAACCGCCAATCGTGATGGAAAGCGGCATGCTGAACAGGCAGAGGATGACAGGAAGATGAGCCAAGAATCCCGAAGACGTATTGGCTACGATCCAGCTGGCCAGCTCTCCCATGGCGCCGGTTCCCTGATTTACACCGACCAGAACACCGACCCCTAGCATGGTAAATGCCAGCTCAAGGGCCATCGGAGCCTGTTTTTTTACGTAATCCCGCTGCTTTTTGATGTCGCGGAAATTGGCGATCAAAAGGATGCCATAGGCGAGTCCGAAGGCAAAATTCGTCTTCACCCAGCCCCCAAGAAGGGAAGCCATTAAAACCAATGTCACAATTCCATCGAATATCGCGACGCCTTTTCCCAAAGGAAAAGCAAGCGGTTTGTGGAGTTCCAGTTTCATCTGTTCAAATTCTTCTGGGCTCATACCGGCTCCGCGGCGTTTTTCAAACATGGCCAGGGGAATACACAGCACAAACAGCGCGGCAATGGAAAAGATGAAAAGCGGGACAAGCCAGAGAAAGACATCATAAACCTCTACTCCCACATAGGCGGCGGCTTCACACAGGCCGGGCGCCCAAGGAAGCAGGCAAAGGACTCCGGAAGCCAGACTTTCCACCAATAGCAATGCTTCCGGACGGATTTTTTGTTTTTCGTAGATCGGCCGCATGGTCGGGATCGTACAGAGTGCTGTGGTGGCCCCGGAACCATCTAGCTGGGTTAACACACCGATCATCGCGGTGGCCCACATCGTGCCAACGACGCTGTTGCCTAAAAAACGGATGACCAGCCGGATCAGGGCCTGAAAAACGCCTGCCTCGTGGAGCATGCCGAAGTAGAGCACAGCGAAGACCATCAGGAATAACGTACCGGAGATCGATTTCAAACCGTCTCCAATGAAACCGTTGATCTGTGTCGGACCAAATCCCATGATCAGGCAGGCAATAATGGGAATCACACTGAAAATCACGCCCGGGCTGCTGACTCCCCGAAACAACAGTACGATGATGGCGGCCATCATAATTAAAGTAACAATACTATTCCACGACATCTTTTGCACCTTCCCTTACCGCCGTACTTCTCCGGAATCCTGAATTGGATTGACGGCTGATGACTTTATATTTCTTAAAATATCATAAAATCTATTTAGTTTTTCTACAATGGATAGTTTGCACAAGAACGATGCCGGTGGAATGGGCAATTCGTGTTATTCTTCCTTCGCAAAAGCTTCGGCCGCAAAAGAGGCGATCTCCCGCCGTACATCCTCACGTCTTCCATAGTACAGGAGATGATTCGCCTCCTGGTAAAAGACGGCCTTGGCGTTTTCAATTGCAGAGAGGGGCTGGATGGTCTTGCTGATTGGCACCATCGCATCTTTCATTCCGATTAAAAGAAGCACCGGAAATGGAATCGAAGAAAGAGCCTCCAACACCTCCTCGTCGGTTTTGAGCCAAGGCAGCGTGATCCCGGGCTGAATTTTCATTTCTTCCGGTTTCATGTTGATCTTCAGCTCGTAAATCTTTTCTGCCTTCTGTAAAAATTCTTCTTTCAGCTCCGGATCCGAAGCAAACTTTTTGGCAAAGTATAATATCCGTTGGCGGTGATACTTTGCCAGCTGGTCTACCGCGGCCTTGCTGCCGGCTGCGTCGATCGTATACTTTCGGCTCGGCGAAATTTTTCCGATACTGCGGGAATGAGGGCCGGCAGCCAGCCCTGCGAAGGCAACCAAACGTTCCGGGTGGCGCAGGCAAAGATGCCAGCCGACCCCGCCTCCATCAGAGGCTCCCGTATAAAGAAAGCGGTGGATTCCCTTGGCTGTGGCAAAGTCTGCGACGTCATCGGCCCAGACATCATACCAGCTTTCTCCATAGCCCTCCTCTACATGAGCAGACTGCCCATATCCGCGCATCTGAATGGCATAAACATGATACCCTTCCTCCGCCAGATCATAGGGCCAGCCTTTTCGGTCTGGATCCAGCTGCTGCATCGCAGACAGGATATACCGGTTTCCTTGGCCAAATTCCTCATAATATAGGGTGGTGTCTTTTAATTCTAAGTGCATTTTCATTCCTCCTCTGAAGTTCTGCCCCATAACGATGCCGAATCGCTCTTTGCTTTAGGCAAGACAATCTGCACATTTTCGTTGAAATCTGACAAAAAATCTGATATTCTTATGCTACACCGAAGAAAGGGGGTTTTCTTCCTGTTTACATTTTCTATTTTAATTCAAAGTTTTTCCGACTGCCAGCTAAAAATGGTTTTCCCTTCGGAAAACAGCCTTTTGGTCAAAAACATACAAATCTTATCCGAAGAACCGTCTCCTGCAAACGAGGATACGGTCTATATTGGTTCCGTCGAGACAGCGGCGCGGCTGCTCCACCAGGGATCTTTGACTTCCCAAACCATGCTTTTGTTATCTGGTGAGGATGCCTCGCTGGAAGAAGCCTTTTGGCGGAAGGATATCGCCTGCTTATTCTGCCGTCTGTCCACACAGGAAATTTTAAACCGGGCAAACAGCTGCTTTTTTGATTTTTCCCAATGGATCAACCGTCTTTACCTTTCCGCCTGCCGCAGCAAAGATGCCCAGCCGCTTTTAGATGAGGCGGCGGCCCGGCTCCATATTCCGCTTTTTCTTTTAAACAGCGGGTACCGTTTGATTGCGTCCAACGTGGATTATGCCTTTGAGAACGCCTATATTCAGCAGCTGCTCTCCTGCGGTTATCTGTCCGCCGACAGCATTGATACCTTTTTGCAGTCTCCGCCTCCTAGCCGGAAAACGGCATCCGTGCCGCCGGATCTCTATGAGGCGCTGCTGGAGCCAAACAGCTACGGCGTACTCGCGCAGTTAAAATATCGGACCAACACTTTTGGACGCCTGCTGGTTTTCACTGAAACAAACCGAAGGGATGCAGCGCTTTTTGACTATGTTAAGATTTTGGTATCCCTCATACGGGAGCACTCCTTGATCAATAACCGGGAACAGTTTGAATCGGATACGGAGTTTTCTTCCCTGATCGGAGATCTGATCGAGCGAAAAATTTCCGGCGAGGAGGAGCTTGCCAGCCGTCTGTTCCGGCTGCCGGTGCTTCCCCCGAAATACTATACCTGTATTGTCGTGAGTTTTGAGACAGACCAAAAGTCTTTGCCTACCGGGCTGATTCTGCATGCGCTTTCGGAAATTTTTCCCTTTAGCCACACCGCGGTCTACCAGGGGGATCTGATCCTTTTGGCAAAAACCCCAAAGGGCGTTTGGGAGATTCCGTTTGACAAAGAACGGCTGCAAAAACTATTGGAACGCTATCATGCGTATGCCTCGATCGGGAACAAGTCTTCTTTTATCTCCTCCATCCGCCCGATCTACCTTCAAACAAAGGCGGCAATCGCCCTTGGCAAGGCGCTCAACAGCGATCCGAACCAGCGTTTATTTTACTATGACGATTACACGACTTACCACCTGATCGACCTGTGTCAACGGTTCGGCTATGATTTTCATGAAAACAACCTGATCTATCTCTGCACGCCCAAATATACAATCCTAAAGCGGCATGATATCGAAGAACATGATAACCTTTGCGAAATATTGGAAGCGTACATCAAAAACAACTGCAACACAACCAAGACGGCCAAGGACCTGTATCTTCATCGAAACACAGTGATCAATAAAATCAGCCGGATTGAGGAGATCATCGGCCGCAGTCTGGACGACTGGAATCTGCAAATGATGCTTATGCTCTCCGCCATGGTGATGAATTACGCAGAAAAATACCGGAAGGAGGATCTGCTTCATCCAGTAAAAAAATATTCGCCAGGATCGTAAACCGCTCCAGATGATTCGAGATTTTGGGCGCCTGTACCAGGGGGATCTGTTTTCCTATTCTATCGGCATTTTTCTAAAAAAACAAGCGATTTTCACAAGTTTTTATCTGATCCCATTCGATTTATGAATCCTGCCCATTCGCAGGATTTTCTTTTTGGGCAAAACGTCCATTGTATTCCCCATCCCTTCGAGATAAGTTCTATTTATTCAAATATAAAATAGATCACCAGGAGGAATTATGGAAACAAAAAAGATTTCAGAGTTCGGACGATACGAAGGTTACTCCGGACCAGTCTATGAATCCCGGGAGCGCATCAGCCGTTATGTACAGCTCTCGGATGGAACCCGACTGGCAGCCGATTTCTATTTCCCCTTAAAAAATGGCCGTAAGGCCGGTCCCCTTCCTGTCATTTTGCACTATACGCCCTATGCCCGACGGAAATATACTGGCAAGGTGATAGATGGCGTGCCGGAGACCACAACAACGGAAAGCATCGGCCTTTTGCCCTTGACCACTTATGGTTATGTCCTGGTGATTGCAGAGCCGCGCGGAACCGGCGCGTCTTTCGGTGTGCGCCAGGTGGTGAATTCCAGAACAGAAGCGAAGGATGGAGCGGAGCTTGTGGAATGGCTGGCGGCTCAGCCTTTTTGTGATGGGAAGGTAGCTACCGTCGGGCTTTCCTATCACGGTCAGACCCAACTGGGGATTCTTTCCCAATGCCCGAAGCATCTGGCAGCCGCCTTTATCGGCCAAACCGACTTCAACCGTTATGATGGCTGGGTGCGGGGAGGAATTCCGCGGGCCTATGGGAGAAACCCGGATTTTATCTGGGAATCGGACGAAAAAGCCTTGGAAAAGCAGATTGAGGAGGTGGCGGCTGAAACCGTTCCAGTGGACGAAGATCCGGATAAGGTATTGTTAAAGCAGGCGCTCCGGGATCATGTCAAAAATGGATTACAGCTGACCATCCAGAGAGATCTGATTTATCGGGACAGCTTCGATGAACGCTTTGGAGGGGAGGTTTGGAAATATCTCAGCGCCAGCACCTATCTCGACGCCATCAATGCTTCTGGCGTGCCTGTCTATCTGGCCGGAGGCTGCTTTGACGTGTTCCGCCGGGATACCTTTGTGATGTACCAAAATCTGAATCTGCCGAAAAAGCTGGCGTTTGGTCCCTGGTATCACGTAGGAAAAAGGGAGGACCCGACCTGGCAGCCGGAGATTCTCCGATGGTTTGATTACTGGATGAAAGGAATTGAAAACGGAGTGATGGAGGAACCTCCGATCTATCTGAGGCTCGCACACTACAATTTTGAAAAAAGGACATTCTGCAAAGAAGGGACCGGCACCTACCAGCCCGTCGGGTGCTGGCCGGCGCAAGAGGGAAAACGAACTCTTTTTTATCCAACGACCGAAAAACATCCATCCGGCCCTTCCCAGGACCATGGACTCCTCTCCCACACTCCGATTCCAGAAGCAAACCTGCGCTATCCGGCGGTCTATGGAATTCGCAGTGATGTAGAGACGCAGATTACAACCAGGGAAGATGGGTTGGGCGTGGACCAGAAAGGAATCGTCTTTACGACAGCGCCTCTCACGGACCGGCTTCCGGTGATTGGTCATCCCATGGGCCATATTGTATTTTCATTGGAACCGAACGCCTCCGGAAAAACCGTATCGGATCTGGACTTTTTTCTGACTCTCAGCGACTATGATCCGGAAAGCGGCCTGGCGTTTCCGTTTAGCGACGGCCATCTCCGTGCGTCTCTGCGGAAAACGGCTGCGCCTCCCTATGATTTTCTGGGCCTTCCCTGGCACCCTTGTACATCAGACTCAGTCCAGCTTTTGGAACAGGGGAAGCAATATGAGCTTTGGATTGATCTGATGCCGGTCTCCTATGAGCTTCCGGCTGGACACTGCCTGCGCATGACCATCTCCCACTCGATGGATCGGATGTATTATCTGGGCCGGAGTGAGTTTGAGGCGGATCCGAATGGTGAGACGCCGAGTGTTCGTCTCTATCTAGGCGGAAAGGCTGGCACTTATCTGGAAATTCCCGATATCTATGCAAACTAGAGATAGTATTTGCATGAGACTTGCCTAAAATCGGATTTTGGTTTCTGTGCACAGTGTCCATTGTCGAATCACACAGAAATCATTATGATACAGATACTAAGAAAAAAACGGCGCCGGACCGGCTGGAACGGCGTCAGAGACGGAGGAGGAAACTATGTCAGTTAATGTCATTATCACACTCATTATGCTGCTGGCGATCATTGTGCTTGTCTTTAAAGCACCCGCCAGCCCGGGCGTCATCTTTACCGGCGTCCCGATCATCGCAGCACTCTTTATGGGATTTTCCCTAGCGGAGATCAACGGCTTCATCGGAAACGGTCTGAAATCCGTATCTGGTACTCTATTCCTGATGGTTTTTGCCGTACTGTACTTTAACATCCTGACAGAAGCCGGCGTGTTTAACGCCCTGGTCAAGTTCATCATGCGCTTCCTGGGAAACAGTGTACTTGGCAGTGTTTTGGTGGCGGCGGTACTTTCCATGGCCAGCGCCCTCAGTGCTTCCGGCGCTACCACGGCGCTCTGCACCATCCCGACGATGCGCCCGGTATTTGAAAAACAGAAGATCCGTGCCACCGCGCTTCTCCTTGTGGAGAGCCTTGGCTCCGGTATTATCATCCTGCTGCCCTGGGCCCCTGGCATCAATGAGGCTGCTTCCTATGTGGGCGTGGACGTCTATAATGTATATCTGTTCCTGCGTCCTCTGATTATTTTCTGTATCGTTGCTCTGCTCCTGATGTGTATTCCAATTTCCATCCTCGAAAAGCGTCACGGCGCAGGAATGACAAAGGAAGAATTTGATGTGATGAAGGCAGAGATCAGCAAGCCGGTGGAGCTGCCTTACGGAAAAGGTGTTGCGATCTTTGACGGAGTCGTCACGATTGTGCTCTTGATCGCGCTGCTGTCCGGAAAGATCAGCACCAACGTTGGCTTTGGTTTTGGCTACGTGCTGCTTCTGATGGTCAATTTTCACTCGGCTAAAGAGCGCGGTGAGTATATGAAACGTCACTCGCCGGTCGCACTGAACATGGCCTTCACGATGCTCGGCGTCGGTGTCCTGGTTGGAATCAACGGCGGAACCGGAGCCCTCAATGATCTGGCCAACTACATTGCAGCCAACGTAAATTCCGGATTCCTGACTCACCTGCCGTTTATTCTTTGTCTGCTGAGCCTGCCGCTCTCGATCACGATCGGCGGCACGAAAAACTCGGTGATCCTGCCTGCCCTGATTCCTATTGTTACCAGCCTGGGACTTGGTTTTACCGCAGAGCAGGTGCTGGGGGCGGTGTTTGCCACCGGTGTAATCAGCGCCAATGTAAATCTCTTTAATGCCGCGCCCTACCTGGCATTAAGCCTGGCCGGAGGCGTGGAGATGAAGGATCACCTGAAGTATTCTCTCGTACCGATCTATGGATTCAGCCTTCTGATGCTTGCCTTCATGGTCGTAACCGGAATGCTTCCGATCTAAATCATACGGTAAAATTTTAAATCCTCCTTCCTTTTGGGAGGAGGATTTTTTTCAGCCGCTAATAAAGAAAGGAATGAGATTTTTATGAGTAATATTGCAACCGTAACCACGCCTTGCGGAACCATCGAAGGATTTCAGGGGGAGGAAGGCGTGTATACCTTCCTGAATATCCCTTTCGCCAAGGCCGGGCGCTGGCAGGCTCCAAAGGCCATTCCCCCCTTCTCCGGAGTACTGGAAGCCAAGGCCTATGGCCCTGCCCCGATTCAGGCGGAGCCTGATCCTTTTTTTGCCAAAAGAAACGGAGATTTTCTCGATGTTCCCACTTCGGAGGACTGCCTGAACCTGAATATTTGGGCCGCTGACCTGAAAACGCCGAAAAAAGCCGTCCTGTTCTGGGTGTACGGCGGCTCCTATATCATGGGGTACAATTATAAACGCTTGAATCTGCCGGAGAAGCTGGTGAAAGTTCATCCGGATCTTCTGGTGGTAGCCCCCAATTACCGGGTCGGCGTGCTGGGCAGCTTAAACCTCAGCAGTGTGGATCCGGACGGAGCTTACCGTTTCAGCAACAACCTGGCGCTCCTCGATCTGATCGCCGCGCTGAGATGGACGAATCAAAACATTGAGGCTTTCGGCGGCGATCCGGAAAATGTTACCATGTACGGTCATTCCGCCGGCTCCAACGCCATCAGCCATCTGCTGGTGATACCGGAAGCGGAAGAATTTTTCCAGAAAGCCATCATCCAAAGCTCCTATATGACGGATCTGGGCACCGTCGCAATGGATACCAGTGAGGAGATCGGCCGCAAGTTTTTGGAGCTGGCCGGGGTATCGAGCCTTGAGGAAGCATTGGCTTTGTCCGCGGAGCAAATTTTGGAGGCACAGAAAAAACTTTTTGGTTTCCGCTACGGCGGCAGCAAGGCCAGCAAACTCTTCTCTCCGGTTCAAGATGAACTGACTGTCAGCAGCGAGGCTTTCCGCCGTCTGACAGAGGGGGATTTCAAGGCGAAGGCACTGATGATCGGGGGCAGTGAAGGGGAATACGATCAGATGTTCCTGAAAATGAACACGGAGGAAACCAAGGCTTCCGTGATTCAAAGAAACAGCGATAAAGTGGTCACTGAGGCTGACATGGAGGCGTTCCGCCTGCTCCATCCGGAGATGACGGAGAAGGAAGCTTACATGTCCGTGCACAATGATCTTGGGCTACGGCTGGGCGGCGAATGGATCGGACGCGCCTGCTGCTCTCATATCCCGGTTTACGAGTTTACGTTCCGCCTCCGGGATCCGAAGGAAGGCTGGCGCGCCCTCCACGGCGCCCCCTGCAACTATGTATTCGGCAATCTGATCCCGGAAGGCGCGCCGGAACAGCTCTCCTTCCAGATGATGGATGTATGGGCCGCGTTCGCAAAATCCGGAGATCCCAATACTCCCGCGATTCCGGAATGGCCGAAGTACGAGCCGGACGGCGCGGTGATGGCCATCGGGGAACAGTGGGAGCTGGATCGAGGGTACTGGAAGAAAGACTTTGCTTTCTGGAAGGACCGCTTTGCGGAGAAGAAGTGGATGCCGTAAAGGAATCTCCTTTGGAGAAATCCGGTGTAAGAACATCTGATGAATAGAAAAAAGGAAGAGGATTCCCATTCTCCTCTTCCTTTTTTTCGTCCGTCAATCCCTCAGCGCTTTGGTCTTCCACTTTCCTCTGCGGTAGAAAAACGCAGTGATCACAGCTCCCAGAACCCAGGAGATCAAAAGGGATACAAAGACGCATTCGCTCCGTCCGAAGGGCAGTTCTTCCGTCCGGGTCAGCCAGGAGATGCCGTAGGCGATGGGGATCCGGATCAGCACCGTGGTCACCAGCGAAATCCACATCGGCGTCATGGAGTCTCCCGCGCCCCGCATCACGCCGGACAGGCTCTGGGTCACTGCCATGGCAATATAGCCGACAGCCAGAATCCCCATCATATACCGGCTCAGTTCCACCAGCTCCGCGGTTTCGGTGAAAATCCCCATCAATCCCTTTCCAAAGATCAGGATCAAGGATGTGATCACAGTGGACACGCCCATGGCGATCAGGGTTCCTTGTTTCGCGCCCTGCTGAACTCGGTCATATTTCTGCGCGCCTACGTTCTGCCCGGCAAAGGTGGTCATGGCCGTGCCGAAGGAAAAGTTCGGCATCATGGCGAAGCCGTCCACGCGCATTACAATAACGTTTGCGGCAATGAACATTTCGCCGAACCGGTTCGAAAGCGACTGGACCAGAATCATGGCCATGGATAGAATCATTTGGGTGAAGCCGGAAGGCAGGCCCAAGCGGATGATATTGGCCGTGTGCTTGCGCTTCGGGCGCAAATACCGCAGTTTCAGATCAAAAATATCGGTCATGCGCGCCAATTTTAAAATACAGAGCACAGAAGAGACCGCCTGGGCAATGATGGTGGCCAGCGCCACGCCCGCCACCTCCATGTGAAACTGCGTGACAAACAGGATGTCCAGGATGATGTTCAGCACTGTGGCGATCAGCAGATAGATCAGCGCTGAGACGGAGTCTCCCAGTCCGCGCAGGATTCCGCTCAAAATATTATAGTAGGCCATGCCGGCGATTCCCACAAAGATAATGACCAGATAGGAAACGCACCAGTCGATGATTGTGTCCGGCGTGTGCAGCAGTTTTAAGAGCGGGCGGGATACCAGCGGAGCCACCACCATCAAAATCACAGACGAGATCGCCGTCAGCGTGATGCAGCAGCCGATGGTGCTGGATAGTTCTTCCCGGTTTCTGGCGCCGAAATACTGGGAAACCATGATCCCGGCTCCCACGGAAATCCCGATGAAGAGCACCAGCAAAAGATTCAGAATCGGTCCGGCGCTTCCCACGGCGGCCAGCGCGTTGTCACCCACGTATTGGCCGACCACGATGCTGTCCACGGTATTGTACAATTGCTGCGCGATATTTCCCAAAAGCATGGGAATCATGAACGCCACGATTTTCTTCCAGGGCGTCCCTTCCGTCATATCGGTCGGCGCAAATAGAATCTTCAGTTTCTTCCACATACCTATTACTCCTCCTGAAAAGCAAAAAAACTCATTGTATCCTATCCTAACAGCTTTTCCCTCAATTTTCCACTGTTTCTTTACCTTTTTTGCTTGATCAGGATTTATGTGGGTGAAAAGGAAGTCCGTATTAAGAAAAACGAATGTTCAAGTAGCCATCCGCCCATTTTGCGCCTATGAGCTCCCTTCCCTTTGCCTCCTCCGGCAGCGGAAAGCGCCTGGTTTGATTTTGCACGCCCAAGATCAGTTCCCCTTCGTACTGGCGGAGATCCAGCTCCTCCTTTCTCGCAAAGGGGAGGAGAACGCGTAACACCACCTGGCCCGCCTCCCGGTTTACCGAGTAGATTTCCTCACAGAATAAAACTTCGGACGCGTCTGCGCCGGAAAACAGCACTTCTCCAATCCGCCGCAGAACCGGAAGGGTTCGAACCTCTTCCTTTTGCAGTTCCAGATTAAAACGCGGAACCTCAGAAAAACTCTCTTCGATCTCCGCCAATCCTTCCCGCTGCATGATTTTCCATTTACTGAAATACCCTTCCATCGCGCGATCCGGATAAATCCGGTTTACAATCACGGCATCCACATTGTAATTGAAAAGATGGAGGCAGGTGAAATTCCGTTTTGCCTCGCGGATCACGATTTTCTCCGGTGTAGTTACGATCCGCAGGCTGACCGTTTCCCGGTCCAAGAGCAATTTTTGAAGCCGTTCCATTTTGTCCATCACGCGCTCCAGGTCGTCGAAGACCGAATCCTCCGGCATGGGTATCTTTGTCAGTTTTTCTACCAGAGGCCCTGCGATCTGGACGCCTTTGCGCTTGGCCGGCAGGACCTTCCTCATGAATCCGGACAGCTTTTCTGGATACTTTAAGAGAGAAAGTGTCTCCCCGGTAGGCGCGCAGTCCACGATCAGCACGTCAAACGCATTTTCCTCATAGAAGTCCAGGATCCGGAACAAGGAGAACAGTTCCTCCAGTCCGGGAAATACCAAAAGCTCCTCCACTTCGATTCCGCCTTGGCCATGGGAGGTCAAAAGTTCCTTGAAATATCCCTTGAGGTTTCCCCAGCTTTTTTCGCTTTCGCGGACCGTGTCGATCTCCATGGCAAAGAGGCGGTCCGCCACGGGAACCGGTTCGTTGCCCAGTTTTTGTTCCAGGGAATCCCCCAGGCTGTGGGCCGGATCCGTACTCATGATCAGCACATTCTTTCCGGATTCTGCGATCCGGCAGGCGCTGGCCGCCGCCACGCTGGTCTTTCCCACCCCGCCTTTTCCCGTATATAATATAATTCTCATGCCGCCCTCCTAATCAATCGTCACCTTTTTGACTTCACCGCCCGTTTTTTCTTCCGGCTGTTTCTCCGTTCCCATCTCCTTTAGGCAGTCCAAAAGCAATGCCCGGCACTCCCGCTCGATGATATCCAGATGTCCGGCGGCTTTTTCCGGGAGCAGGGCCCGCAGCGCCATTTTCTGGTATTTTTTTGCCTGAATGAGTCTTTGTATCGTTTCAGACTTCATCTTCCGTCCCCTCCTTTTCGAATTGAATCCGCAGCTTGCCGTCCGCAAGTTTTGCCGATGTGATCCCATAGCTTCGCAGCACGTTGGGCAGCGGAATATTCCGCTTGAAATTTCCCACCCGGATTACCACGTCGGTGTTGGCCTGGTACAGATCCAGCTCCCCTTTTTTGACATAAGGCAGATCCACGGTCAAAAGATAGCCGGAGGCGTTTTGTTCAAATACTTCCCGTCCGGTCACCGGCCGGGATTCAAATACCGCAGATTCTGCCAGCGCGTCCGTGCAGATCCGGTTGACGGCTTTTCTTCCTTTCAGCTCCTCGTCGTACCAGGGGATCCGGACAATAGGCAGGGCCTGGAAGCATTCTTCCAGCTGACCAAGATACCGTTTCTGGATCGGGATCCATTCTTCAAAGAAATCATTGTTCAAATCCGCCGGCAAAATCCGGTTGATATACAAACCGTCCACATTGAAATTGTAGAGATTCATGTACATATAGTTCCGCTTGGTCTCCTCCACCACCATTTTTTCCGGCATAGTCACCAGTCGGACGCTGGTGACTTCCCGGTTCTTCAGAAGTTCCTGGAGTTCCGCCAATTTCAGGTACAGCCGCTCGATATCATTCATTGCCGTCCGGTTCGGCAATTCCACCTGGAAAAAGTGCTTTGATACCGGCGAGAGCAGGCGGACCGCCACCTTCCCAATCGGAAAGAATTTTTCCATATACCAGGACATCAGCTCCGGAAATTTCAGCAGGGACAGCGTTTCTCCGGTGGGAGCACAGTCCACGAAAATTCGATCGTACCGTCCCTCCCGGTACAGGTCCGCGATTTTAAGGAGAGAAAACAGCTCATCCATCCCAGGCAGCATGCCCAGTTCCTCTCCGTCCGCCTCCGAGGACAATAATTTCGCCAGGCAGGCCGTGATTTCGGAGAAATCCTGCTCCATCACGTAATCGGGATCGATTTCATAGAGATCCAGATTTTCTTCCACTGTCACCGGTTCCTTGCCGAGGGATACTTCGAAAATATCTCCCAGATTGTGGGCCATGTCGGTGCTGACCAGCAAGGTCCTTTTTCCTTCCTCGGCACTTTTGATCGCATGGGCGGCGGCAACGCTGCTTTTCCCCACTCCGCCCTTTCCGGTAAAAATATAGATTCTGCTCATTGGTTGGCCTCCGTTTTCTTGGATTTCCAGATAAAAGATGTTAGTTCTTGATATGAATAGTTCTTTCTTCGAAGTATTTATCTGTAAAATAGGAACGGAACCATCCGCGGACGCGGTGATGTCCGTTCCTGTCACTGGATTTCAATTTTTTTGACTTTTTTCTTCTTTGCGCCTGCGCCTTGTTCTTCCTGCAAAATATCGAGCACCTGATTCATCATCCGAAGCAGCAGGTCCATCTCTTCCGGGGAGAACGCTTTCAGTACTTTGCCGCTGTAGTGGAGAAATTCTTTCAATATCGCCTGGATTTGATCCTCCCCCAGATCACCCATGCGGATTGTCACCACTCTCTTATCCTCGGCGCTCCGCTCCCGGATCACAAGCCGCCGCTTTTCCATTCGGGCGATGATGCCGGTGGCCGTGTTCAGAGGAACATGGAGATAATCCGCCACCTGCGTCATGGTGCTTTCCCCGCGGCGGTACAGCAGCCAGAGGGTAAAGAGCTCATTTTTCGAGCAGTCAAAGAGAATATTCTCCCAAATCTGCGGGGAGAGCAGATCTTTGATTTGATCGACAAATTGATAAATCTGTTGTTCCCATTGGTTTTCCGTAAGTTTCATGGCGCCACCTGTCAGTCAAACAAATAGTTCTCTTCTCGAAGTAATTTTATTCTACTTCCGAACTATTCTTTTGTCAAGTCTTTTTGCAACGAATCTTGCCGTCCCGATCCACAGCCGCAGTTTTGCGCGGTGTTTTCGTACGGATCTTGCACGAAAATCCGGAGTCAGAGGACGCGAAACGATGCTTTTTATCGCTTCTGCATATCACGAAGCGTGTTACTGCTCCGGATACAGGGACTCGATTTCCCGGATTAAACCGGCGGGAATACTGCGGGGACCGCGAACGGAGGAGACGCCGTGCCTTTTCAGCACATCCAGTCCGACCGGTGTTTGATCATACCGTTCCGCCAACTGCAAACGCATGGCACGGCTCATCCTGACATTCGGGTTCTTGGACGTATGGGGAATGTCCACTTCCACGGCCTTGCACTTGCAGCGGATAGCGGAAACCGGCGCAGCGACATAGAGATAAACCGTGTCGCCCACCGCGATATGATTGCTCTGTTTCCAGAGGAATTGTGTGCCGGCGCCTTTTGCGATCACAGCCTCAATGTCAAAGTAGCTGGGATTTGCCGGAACAATCCACTTGGTATTGCGGGGACCGGTTTGTTTTCCTTTGACTTTTCTTCCAGTCAGCTGAAAGCTCATGTCAAGCAGGGAAAAGATCAGTTCCAGATCTACGGTTCCATCCAAGAGCACTGTGATCCAGTGTCCCTTATTCATATGATAGCCAGGGAAAATACCTTCCTCCAGCAACAGGGAACCGGCCAGATCCGGATCCACTTTTATGTCGAGAATATCCACATAACCGTCCCCAGGCAAACCCAGACGGTCCCTTGGAATATCCATCAGGATACCGTACCATTTTTGATTATCCGCGTGGCGGAGAATCGCATAGCCGGGATATTTCATCCAAAGGTATTCCGGCTCGGTTTTATATTGTTTATGCGCTTGCTCTAATACGTCGCTGCGAAATGAAATCATGTCGGACGTTTCCTTCCTTTCTTTTTCTTCCTGACGCTTTCGTCCCCTGTACATCCGCGCCGGACCTTTAAGGTAAAAATCTGGCACGGCCGCGTTTGACTGGGATGGCATTCTGGTGTCAGTATAGTAAAGATAAGGAAAAAAGTCAATTACTCTGCTTCCGGCTGGAAGATTAGGCGGGAAGGATCCAGAAGGGATCCACGGATTACCGGGATCCGGCGGATCGGCGGATCGGGATTCGGATCACGGTTTTCTTCTTGGCCGGTTCCGTCTTTCTGGCATCCGTCAAATAGATTTCATGGTGACGGCGTTCCCCTTTGATGTCGGCTTCATACCCAGCCTCCGTCAGATACCGGTCGATTTGCCGGATGGTGTCCGACTCGCTGTCAAAGGAGCCGATATGCAGAGCCTGGCAGCAGAGGCCCTCCCGATACTGCTCCAGGCGGACTTTTGACAGATCCAGCTCCGGCTTTTTCTTGTCCAATCTCTCCTTGGCCGCATCCAGTACCTTTCGCGTCACAAATTCCGGCTGCCGGATCAGGGAGGTCCAGGAAAACTGGCTTTTATTCAAAATATGGTCATCCTGGGGTGCTTCTTCTGTTGTCCACAGGCCTTCCAAAGGAGGGACGACGTAGTCATAGTATCCTTGGGGCGCAGCCCCTTTTTTCGGACTCATCTTGATTTCATAAGACAGGCCGTAGAGCATTTCAATCGCCTCCTGGTAGGCAGCGCTGGTGTTGGGATCCCCGGTTCCATCCACCATCAAAAACAGCAGATCCGGAACATCCAGGATCCTAGGTTCCGTCCCCGGCTGATAGAGCGCCCGGTCTTCTTTCTTAAAATCCCGCTTCACACACTTTTTTTCTTCCATTTATTCTCCCCTCTCTCCGTATTCGTTCCTCTCCTGCTCTTCTTTGTCTTCTTCGCTTCCATCCTCCCGGTACTTCGCCCCAACCTGCTCCACAAGGGCTTTCAATTCCGCTCTCAGGCAGCTAGGTTCCAGGAGTTCCGCCTGATTGCCAAAGCCAAGAAGCCAGCTAAACAGATTTTCCCGGTCCGTAAAACCAAAATGGAACAGCAATTTTCCATCTGGCTGCTCTTTAAAGCTGTCGACGCCGAATTCTTCGATCAGCCGCCATTTTGCCTGTGATTCAAACAAGATCGTAACGTCCAGATTGGTGGGGAAAATCCTCTCGCTTGTAAAATCCGGAACCGGAACCTCCCGCATCTCATAGGTTTCACTGGTTTTTTCCAGGTCTAAAATCCGGTTTAGCTTAAACAGCCGGTAGTCCTGCCTGGCGTCGCAGTAGCCCCAGACATACCAGGAGGTCCACTGGAAAACCAGCAGATAAGGCTCGATCTGCCGTTCGCCCTGGCCCTGGGGGGAGACATAAAAAAACCGGATTTTCCTGCGCGCTTCGATGGCTTCTTGAATCTGTGCGATTTTAGGGGCCAGGGAATCTTTATACCAGGAAGACAGGTCGATCAAAATATGCCCGCCGGGGGAGAGCGTTGAGGAGGTTCCGGCCGACAGTTTTTCCATCAGCTGCTGGTACCGGTTGGTCCCGCTGACGCTGTCCAGGCTTTTCAGTCCGGCCAGGATTGCCTGTAACTCCGAGGACGTTAGCAAGGTCCGGTCGACCCGGTAGCCTTCCATAATCCAGATCCCTCCGTTTTGCCCCTGGGAGGTGACAATCGGAATCCCGGCCTTACAGAGAGCCTCGATATCCCGATTGATGGTCCGCCGGGATACCTCAAACTTATCTGCCAGATAGGGGGCGGTCACTTTCTCTTTCTGGAGCAGGATCGATAAGATCCCGATCAGACGGTCAATTTTCATTGGCCCAGCACTTCCCGGTAAAAGGTTTTCGCCTTCTCCATGTCCCTCACTACAAAGAGTGGATTCTTCGTTTTCATGTCTTACCTCCATTTTTCCTATCAGGCGGGATTGCATTCGGTTTGCCTGCGTATTCAACCTGTCTATGCCGCTGTGATCAGGACGGGCTATCCGGATTCTGGTGTTTTATTTGATTCAGCCGTTCCGGTTACCGCGGTAATCTATTTGTATCACAGGGAACACGACACTAGTCTGTCATGGTTGAAATAAAAAGGCGCAGGAAAGTATTTCCTGATTTCCAGGCCTTCCTGCACCACTTGTTTCCGCATTTTTATACGATTCCCTTTTCCTGCTCCAGCTGCCTGAGCGCCAGGATGGTTTTCTGGATCACATCCTCCAGCGTGGCTCCCATCATCTCTACCCCCTTGGTGATCACCTCACGGGAACAGCCGGCCGCAAAACTGGGCGTCTTGAATTTCTTCTTGACGGATTTTACCTCCAGATCCATCATGCTCTTGGAAGGCCGCATGATGGCCACAGCCCCGATCAGGCCGGTCAGCTCGTCCACGGCGAAAAGCACTTTCTCCATCGGATGTTCCGGCTTGATGTCCACGGTCAGGCCATAGCCGTGGCAGGCGGTCGCGTGGATGATCTCTTCGTCCACGCCTGCTTCTCTCATGATTTCCTGGGACTTTACGCAGTGCTCGTCCGGATACATCTCAAAATCCAGGTCATGGAGCAGGCCGACGATACCCCAGAAATCCACCTCAGCCTCGTCATATCCCATATCCTCCGCCCAGTAACGCATCACGGCTTCCACTACCTGGGCGTGCTTTAAATGAAATTCATCCTTGTTGTATTTCGTGAGCAGATCCCATGCCTGCTCCCTGGTCATGCTTGTCTTCATGGTTCCTCCTGTATTTTTTTCTTTTTTAGCTTTTTTTATTTTGATCGGCTGCCTGAATCAAAGATTCCAGCTCCTCCGCCGTCCGGGCCAGCGGCGCCTTTGTGTGCCCGCGCATCTCGGCCTCGTCGCGGAATCCCCAGAGGACGCCGATAAAGTCTACCCCCGCATTCCCGGCCGTTTCGATGTCGGTGGGGGAATCCCCGATATAGAGAACTTCTTCCCGGCTTACCCCTAACCGCTCCATACAGCGCAGCAGATTGTCCGGGGCCGGCTTTTTCCGATAGCCTTCCCGGTCTCCGATTGCCTCATGGAAAAGCGTGCCGAACGCATGGCGGCACAAGGCCTGAACCGCCGTCTCAAATTTATTGGAGACTACGGCCAGGCGATATCCCTGCTCCTTCAGATGTTCCAGCAGAGCGGGGATGCCGGGATAAGGGACCGTCCGATCCAGCATATGCGCGGAATAATAGGCCCGGAAGTCCGCCAGGCAGGCGGCCTCCACTTCCGCAGGCGTACCGGCGGGAACCGCCCGCTTAATCAAAAGCGGCACGCCGTTTCCGATAAAACGCCGCACCTCTTCCACTGTGCGTTCTGGAAAATTCCGGTTCCTCAGCGCAAAATTGGCTGCGGCGGCCAGATCTTCCAGAGAGTTTAAAAGCGTCCCGTCCAAATCAAAGATTACGGCTCGTTTCATCGAATGAATCCTCCTGTCATAATACGCCGGGATCCACCTGAAGCGGCCCATGGTCGGCGGCTCCGGTGGCCAATCGGTCGCACCGTTCATTCTCCGGATGTCCCGCGTGTCCCTTCACCCAGTTCCAGGTAATCCGGTGAGGGGCCGCCGCGGCTAAAAGCCGTTCCCAGAGATCAATATTTTTTACTTCATTGTTCCGGCCCCTTCTCCAGTTGGCTTTTTTCCAGCCATCGATCCAGTGCTTGTTAAACGCATTGACAAGATACGAAGAATCGGAGTACAAGTCGATGGAGCAGGGACGGTTCAGGGCCTCCAGGGCTGCGATTGCAGCCATCAGCTCCATCCGGTTATTGGTGGTCCGGACATATCCTCCGGAGAGCTCTCTTTCAAACATCTGACCGGCCGCATTGGTGTACTGAATGACCGCGCCATAACCGCCGGGGCCGTCAGGATTTCCCCTGGCAGCCCCGTCGGTAAATATTTTTACATACATCAATGTTTCTCCTTAAGCCAGGGCCAGGGCAATTTCCATCATCTCCCGGAACGTGGTCTGACGCTCCTCGGCGGATAAGGACTCCCCGGTGTAGAGGTGATCGGAGATTGTCAGGATACAGAGAGCTTTTTTTCCAGCGTAGGCCGCATTCATGTAGAGCGCGGCGGCTTCCATCTCAATGCAGGTGACGCCCATCCGCTTCCACGCATCATTGAAGCCATCGTCCGCCGTGTAAAAGGTGTCGGAGGAAAGGATATTTCCCACCACCACATGGGTGCCCTGGGCCTCGGCCGCATCCACAGCTTTCCTAAGAAGACCGTAGTCGGCAATCGGGGCGAATGTCCCCGGCAGATGGTACTGGGCCGCATAGTTGGAATTGGTGCAGGCGCCCATGCCGATCACCACATCCCGCAGCTTGACGGTATCTGAGAGCCCTCCGGCGGAGCCGATGCGGATGATATTGTCAACGCCGTAAAAATGATAGAGTTCGTAAGAATAAATGCCGATGGACGGCATTCCCATGCCGCTTCCCATGACGGAGACCGGCGTTCCCTGATATGTGCCGGTATAGCCGAACATGTTGCGGACCGTGTTGAACTGCACGGGATTTTCCAGGTAAGTCTCTGCAATAAACTTTGCCCGGAGCGGATCGCCCGGCATCAGCACGGTTTTTGCAATGCTGCCGGAAGAGGCAGCATTATGAGGGGTTGGTGTAGCCATTGATATCCTCCTTTGCTTATCCTAACCAGTTTACCATAAGCGGACGGCAGGTTCAACAACATTCAGCCGTCCAGCTTTTTTCTGTAATTCCCATGAATTTGTACCCGCTCGTTGACCACGAAAAAGGCCTCCGGATCGTAGCGGGACACGATCTGGTGGAGCTGATTGACTTCATATTTGGAGATTAAAATATAGAGCACTTCGGCTTTCTTTCCGGTGTAAGCACCCTCCGCCGGCATCACCGTGATGCCGCGGCCCATGGTCCGCATGATTTCGTCCTTCATTTCCTTTTTGAAGCTCTTCGTGATCACATGCACTTCCACATCGATGTTCTGCGTGTGGATCTTATCGATCGCAAGGGAACTGGCGACAGCTGCGATAATGGAGTAGAGCACGACCTTAATATCAAAGAAGAACAGGCAGCACAGATATACAATCAGATTGATCCCCAGATTAATCTGCCCAACGCTGAAATCCGTCTTCTTCCGGATCACCATCAGACCGATCATTTCAGAGCCGCCTGCCGACGTGCCGGCGCGGAGCACCAGGCCGACGCCGTAGCCGGAAAGGTATCCTCCGATGATACAGGAAGCCAAAGCGTCCTCGCCAAAGAGCGAAGCGGTTGGAATCGGCACCACGGAGAACAGCACGGTCATCAGCGTCGTACAGATCAGGCTGCTGAAAAAGAAACGCCGGCCGATGCTTCGATAGGCCAGAACATAGATCGGAATATTGAATAAATAAAGAATAATACCAGCAAAGTCAAAGCTGCCAAAGGGAATATGGAACACGTCGATCACCAAGGTACGAATCAACTGGCTGACGCCCATCAGGCCTCCGGTGTAAAATCCATAAGGCACAATGAACAGGTTAATTCCCCCGACATAGAGCAAGGTCCCGATCACCATCCAGGCCCAGTTTTTCGTGCTCATCAGCTTCATGTTTCTTTCTCTCCTTCGTCTTTTTTGGAAAGAATTCCGGTCTCAGCTAACGCCGGCAACCCATCCTTCGAACCTTGCCGCCATCCGTTTCGGCGGCCTGTCTTCATTATAGGTATGCCTTGCTCCGATGTCAACCCGGCGTAAAAAAGATTCGCGGCTAAAAATCCTCTTAAGCGGATCACCTGCGCCGGGGATTGCCGGCAGGCGGCAAAAAGAAGCTGCGGACAGTTTGAATCCTGACCGCGGCTTCTTTTTCCGGCAAATGATTCGCCTGGACTGCCACTTATCACAGCACAATGCAGATCATACCGTTGCTGTTGGTATTGACAATCTTTTGGAGCGCTTTTTGCAATTTTTGCTGGCAGTCTTCGCTCATGCCGGAGGTCTTTGACTGAATTCCGTCACCGACGATCTGCCCGATGGACTTTCCGAAGATATTGGTATCCCAAATCCCCTCTTCACTCTGATTTTCCGCATCTTTTATGTACTGGACCAGATCGCCCGCCTGTTCCTCGCTTCCGACGAGAGGAGAAATCTCCGTCTGGATCTCCGCCTGGATCATATGGATGGACGGCGCGGACGCCCGCATCCGCACGCCGAATTTATTGCCCTGCTTGACGATCTCCGGTTCCTCCAGCTTGATCTCGCTGCGCCCTGGAATCACAATTCCATAGCCTTTATAGCGTACCTCTTCCATCGCGCCCTGGAGCCGGTCGAATTCTTCCCGCTTTCCGGAAAGATCCTTTAAGGTGCGGATCAACTGCTGCTCCCCATCGATGGGAATACCGGCAAATTCGCTTAAGATCCGGTAATAACAGCCTTCCTCGGCCTTCACTTCATAGTGTACGCTGCCGTCTGCCATGGATACGTCCTTCACGGAAATGCCGAGGATATCCTCGTCGGATAATTCCGGGCAGGATCCGGCCACATCCCGCATCTCCGTCACCTGATCCAGAATCTGACGGCAGTAGCCGGTCACCTTCTGTTTAAGGGAATGGGAAATCGGCAGCAGCTCCATCCATTTCGGGATATGAAACGCCAGCATGGCCACCGGGAACTCTAAGAGGACGGCTTCCAGGATTTTTTTCACATCCTCGGCCTTCAGCTGTTCACAGCTGACCGGAAGTACCGGAACCCCGTATTTTCCTTCCATGGCGGACGCCATGGTGGCGGTCTCCTCCGAGAACGGTTTGGAGGAATTGAGCAGCACCACGAAAGGCTTCCCCAACTCCTTTAATTCCCGAACGGTTTTCTCCTCGGCATTCAGATAAGCATCCCTCGGAAGATCTCCAAAGGAACCGTCGGTGGTCACCACAATGCCGATGGTCGAATGGTCGGCGATGACCTTTCTGGTTCCGATTTCAGCCGCCTTGGTAAACGGAATCTCATACTCAAACCAAGGCGTTCTGACCATGCGCTCCTCGCCGTTTTCCTCATGCCCGGCCGCGCCTTCTGCCATGTAGCCGACGCAGTCGATCAGGCGCACTTTGGCCTGGATTTCCCCGCCGATCTTGACGGCCGCCCCATCCTTCGGGATGAATTTCGGCTCGGTCGTCATGATGGTGCGGCCAGCCGCGCTCTGCGGCATCTGATCCCTGGTCCTCTCCCGTTCCGGTTCGTCTTCCATGGAAGGCAGCACCAGCAATTCCATAAACCGCTTGATAAATGTGGACTTCCCCGTCCGCACCGGCCCGACCACTCCGATGTAGATTTCGCCGCCGGTCCGAGCCTGTATATCTTTATAAACGTGAAAACTGTCCATACAAAACCCCCTCGTATATACTGGTATAAATATATACGCGAGGGGGTCTGTCTATGCCATTTTTTCTTTTTTCCATGGAAAATTTTGTGATGCGGTTTCCCTGACCCGGATCACTCTTCGCTGTCGCCGTACACCAGCCGGTCGATATAGGCGCTGTCGTCAGCAAATGTCGGCTGAGCGATCAGAATCAGCAGTTCATCTCCGGTCTCAATCGCCGTGTCCCCTTTGGGCGTCAGGGTACGGCCCTCCCGGATCACCGAAGCGACGAGGCAGTTCTTATGCCAGGAAATTTCTTTGATCAATTTGCCTTCCACCGGGCTTCCCACCGGCACAATATAGGAAGTCAAAAGTTTCTCCGCCCCTTCCTCCACGTCGGGCGGCTCCTTTTGTTTTTCCAGGATCCGTTCCAGCAGCGTCGTATAAATCGGGGGATTCCCCAAAAGGTTCGCCACCAGATAGGACGTGATGCTGACCACCACGATGTCAATCAGGCTGGTCATGCTGCCTGTCATCTCGGCAATGAGCACAATCCCGGTGATCGGCGCCCGGACGATGGAGGCAAAGATTCCGGCCATCGCCAGAATGATGAATTTGTGCATCCGGTCACCCGGCAGTCCCAGAAGCGGAATCACAATGCTCCCGAAAATCGCGCCGATATAGGAACCCAGAATCAAAAGCGGGAAAAAGATTCCCCCCGGAGCTCCGGAACCAAAGCTGACGACGGAGAAGACAAACTTGACCAGAAGAAGTACGATCAGCATGGAAAGTCCGGGCGGCGCGTCCGACATCAAAAGCTCCACCATGGCGTGGCCGCCGCCGAGAACCTGAGGCAAAAACACGGCCAGCACGCCGGCAAGCAGAAAAGGGATCATCACTTTCACCGGCTGCGGAATCTTTTTCATACGGCCGAAGAGCTCCTGACCTTTGGCCATGATCACGTTATAAAGCACGCCGGCAAGTCCCAAAATGATGCCAAGGACCAGAAGCAGCCAGTAATTTTTCAGGTTCATGATCGGGCTTTCATAGGAAAAAACCGTGTCCTGCCCGAAAACCAGCTTGGACATATAGTCTGCCACAACAGCGGCCACGATTCCCACCGCCAGCACCCTCCGGTCAAAGGTGCGGTGAATCTCCTCCAGCACGAACATAATCCCGGCAAGGGGGGCGTTGAAGGCGGCGGCCAGCCCGGCTCCGGCTCCGCAGGAGATCAGATGGCGTTCTTTTGTCACATCCAGCTTGAGCCCTCTCGACAATCCTTTGGCCGCCATGGCGCCCAGCTGAATCGAAGGGCCCTCCCGCCCCAGGGAGAGGCCGCCCAAAATGGCCAGCGCGCCCCCGGAAATCTTTGCGATCAGCACTCTCCACCAAACCGGATCCAGATGACCGCGCACTTCTCCGGACACCTGCGGGATACCGCTGCCCGCCGACATGGGCTCCCATTTTGCGATCAGTCCGACGATCAGCCCCAGGGGGATTAAAAGAAGAAACCAAATCAGAATATGCAAAGGGGCGTCCTGAATCCAGCTGACCACGAAAAACAGGATATCCTCCGCTTTCCCCAAAAGAAACCGGTACAAAATCGCAACCAGGCCGGCCAAAAGGCCGACCAACAGACCATAGAACACATACAGCAGGCTGTCCGTTCGTTTCTGCTCCAGCTGCTTCAGCGTGCTCACATGCTTATCCTTTTTCATTTTCCCATCCCTTTTACCGGCCAAAGAAATCCGCAAACGGCTTCAAAACACTGTTCAGATGCTCGATCGCCCCATTCAACGTATCAAAATCCACCTGATTCAGTTTATCCATCGCCTCGGTGATGCTTTGTCCTCCCTGCTGCACCAACGAATCGACATCCTTCAACATCTTTGGAAGATCCGCTTCCGCCAGCTCCCTGGTCACGACCTCCAGGCTGGCCACGGTATTTTCCACCGCAGGCCCCAGCTGAAAGGCCGCAAACAGCATCGCGCCCAGCACGCAGACCAATACGGTCAGACTGACCCAGTTCACAATGCGGGAGTGGCACAGCTGCTTTTTCAGCAGCTGCACCTCCTCCTCATGACTGTTCCGAATCTCCTTCATCAATGTCAGGATTTCCGTTTCCGAATGATTTGGCTGTTTTTCCTCCATCTCCGTGATTGCTCCTTACGCCTGCGGTTTCAGCGAGATCAAATGAACCTCATCCATCCAATCGTAGGCCGTGGTATACGCGCCGGCATAAGAACCGGCCGCCACCTTCGTGATATTAAAGAATGTTGCGCTTTGACGCTGGTAATAAGGGACTTCCAGCCCTAACCGGAGCACCTCTCCGTAACACTGACGGTAGATGCCTTGCCTTGCTGCCAGATCGCCGGGCCGTTGAGATTCCGTAACCAGATTGTCAATCTCCCCGTGGGCGCCGTAATAATTCTGCCCGTTTCCGCTGTGATAGCTGGCATAGAGATCCGGATCGTTCGCCACGACTCTCTCGGCGCACCAGATTTCCTGGGCTCCGGACGCCATCTGATTATTAAAATCATCCGCATCGTCCAGGGAGGCGATCTCAAGGCTCATGCCCATCTGGCTTAAGAGCTCGTTGGTCCGGTTCAACAGGGCGGTCATCTGATTGTCTCCGGCGTAATAAGGCGGAACCAAGACCCGGTAAGAAAGTTTCGCCCCTTCCGGAGCTGCTGTGAAGGTCCCTGCCGTTTCGTCATAGGTAAATCCAGCCAGCTTCAAATATTCTTTGGCGGCCTCGACGGCTGCCGCAGACCTGGCCTCCGGATTCATATCGGCCGTGAAGACAGGCGTACTGTCCGGCTTTACAGAATAGGCTTCCTGCCATCCTTCCTGGCCCTCGGAAAGAGCCGTCCAGGAACCGTTCAGGGCCGGGTACTGCAAAATCTTCGCCGCCTCCCCCAGATAGGTTCCGCAGATTTCCGTCCGGTTTGCCGCAAACAGAACGGCAAATGCGTTCCGCAGGGCAACGCTCGCCTCTGAGTCGAGATCTTCCCCCACTTTGACCGTCGAGGCATTGATCCCGATATAAGTGTAGTAAGGAACGCCGGATAAAACGGCCTCCCAGGTCTCTCCCGCTCCCGCCTGCGTCAAGGTGGAGGAGGTCAAGCTGGAATCCGCCAAATCGATCTTTCCCTGTACTACCGAAGCCGCGCGGATATCCTCGGCTACGTTTTGCACCTGCACATACTTCGTGGCAGGCGCCCCTTTATAGTAGGACGGATTGGCTTCCAGATACGCCGTATTATTTTCAAATTTCACCAGACGGTACGGCCCGGCTCCCATCGGAGCAGCGGATTTCGCTTTAACCGCGGACAGATCCCCGCGGGCCAGTCCGAATTGATTGGCCTCATAATTATAGTTAGCCGCGTCTCCGTAGTAAGCAAGAGATAAAACCGGCACGTCAAACAGCCGGTAGATCTTCTGATTGTCAAAGCCGGATACCGCGATGGTGACGGTGGAGGCGTCCACCTTTCGGATTCCTTCGATATTCGGAACCTCGGTTCCGCCTGCTGCCTGCATTTTTCCATTCAGCAGCAGATTGTAAGTGATCTCGTGGACCTGCCCGTCAAAATACGTCGGGTCGCCCTGGTAGTTTTTCGCCAGATGGGTATAGTTCATCCCATACAGGTTGATGGTATCATTCACGATATCGTCAAAGCTCTTGCCCTCCGCGCTATAAGCGCCGTCGACCGACGCCGTGTAAAGGGTAATAAAAAATGCTTCCGCCGATTCGCCGTAGCCTCGGTCTTTGTACTTTTCCCAGTTGGCCTCGCACCAGGTCCGCTCCTCCTGGAGCACCGGGCGGGTAATCTTCTCGATGATCGCATTTTTCAGTTCTTCACTGGGCGCTTCCAGCGCTGCGGAAATCTCCTCGTCCGCGACCGATACGCCCGGTGCGGCCGAGTTATTCTTCTGGTAGGCCTCCACGCCTAAAATGCCCTGATTTTTTATCGCCAGGCCGCCGTCATAGGCAGCGTCGCAGAGCACATAATAGGTAAAAACAATATCGTCCGCCGTCATAGGCGTTCCATCGGAAAAGGTGACCCCGTCTTTCAGTTTTACCGTGTAGGTTGTGACATTGGATGCCTCGTCATAGGCCTGAGAGATATCCGCCAGGCCGGTATAAGTATAGTCCTTCCCCTGATAATTCAAAGTAGCTCCGGCAGCGGCGGCATTTATCACGGAACCGTCTCTGGCCAAAGTCAAAAGCTTCGCCTGTGTCAGGTCTACCACGGTCTGATCGCCTTCCGCGGAGGCAAATAGGGGCAAAAACATCTGGCCGAATTCCCCGGAACCAATGATCAGCGTCTGATCTTCCACCGGGACCGCCGCCGTGGTAGTCTCCGGGGCAGCCGTCGTCACCGTCTCCGTCTGCGGGGCCTCGGTAGCGGAAACCGTTCCGCCCGCCTCCCCAGTATCTTCTTTACAGCCGGCCAGAAGACCCGCGCACATGCCGATCGCCATCAGCCAGGCCGCCGTCTTTCGTAACTTCATAAAAAAACTCCTTTCGTAACCTAAGCCCAGGGCAGGCTCGGATGCTCGATCCTCTTATCCCGGAGCATCAGATCTTCCACTGCCTGTGCAGCCGGCTTCCCTTCAAATAAAATCTGGTTGACCTGATCGACAATCGGCATCGTCACCTGGTATTTTTCAGCCAGCGCCCTGGCTGCCTTTGCCGAATAAACGCCTTCCACCACCATCTTGACTTCCTTCATGGCTTCTTCCATCGTGTAGCCCTTTCCCATCAAAATGCCGGCCCGGCGGTTCCGGCTGTGCATGCTGGCGCAGGTCACAATCAGATCCCCGATTCCGGAGAGGCCGTAAAGCGTTTCTACCTTGGCTCCCATCACAGTGCCCAGACGGGCGATCTCCGCCATTCCGCGGGTGATCAAAGCCGCCTTCGTATTGTCGCCATAGCCGAGGCCGTCGGCTATGCCTGCCGCCAGGGCAATGACATTTTTCAACGCGCCTCCCAGTTCGATTCCCAGGACGTCCGGGCTGGTATAGACTCGGAATACCGGGCTCATGAATATATTCTGGATCGTTTCCGCGGTCTTCTGCGTTTTTGCGCCCGCCACGCAGGTGGTGGGAAGCCCGCGGCTCACCTCCTCGGCATGGCTCGGACCCGACAGCACTGCCACATCCGCCTGGGGAATTTCTTCCTCAATCTGATCGCTCAAGGTCGCCAGGGTTACTTCTTCAATGCCTTTTGCCACATTGATGATAATCTGGCCTTCTTTGATATAGGGTTTCAGCCGTTTTGCCGTGGCGCGGGTGTAGACGGATGCCACCGCCATCACCATCAGATCCGCGTCCGCCGTAGCTTCCGCCAGATCTCCGGTAAACCGAATTCCCTCCGGCATTTTTACTCCGGGAAGATTTTTTTGCTCTCTCGTAGTCCGAAGCGAATCAAGCTCCGCCGGAACCGCCGACCAGACCGTCACCTGATGACCGTTGTTATGTAGCAGAATCGCAATCCCAAGGCCCCAGGTGCCTGCACCAAATACGCTGATTTTTGCCATAACTTACTCCTTTTTTTTCGATCCAAATTTATTTTCTGTTCCATGGATCAGCCGCACCAGGTTTGCCCGGTGACGCCAGAAGGCCAAAGCCGCCCAGAGAAACACAACAAGATACGATTCCGTCAAATATTCCGGCAATAGCCCTAAATTCCCCGTCTGCCCCAGGATCACCCAGAGCAGAAAGAACAGGGTGACCACGGTCAATGATCCGGCTGAGACGTAACGGGTCACCAGAACCACTCCCACGAAAGCGACCAAACAGACCAGCGTGATCCGCCAGTCCAGCATCAGGATCACTCCGGCCGTGACCGCAATCCCCTTGCCGCCTTTAAAGTTCAGGTAAAAGGGATAATTGTGGCCCAACACCGCGCCAAATCCGGCGTAGAGCATCCATAATAGACTTTTCCCCTCGTGCAGGGGGCCTCCGCCCAAAACATAATGGGCGATCAACATTGCCACCACGACCTTCAAAACATCCCCCAGAAAGACAATGGCTCCGGCTTTTTTCCCCAACACCCGAAGGGCATTGGTCGTGCCGGAATTCCCACTGCCGTGCTGACGGATATCGATCCCATTCATCTTTCCATACAAATAGCCGGTCTGAAACAATCCGCAGACATAGCCGATCGCCAGACAAAGAATCCGTTCCATCCTATTTCTCTTTCCTCTCCCGTATGATAAATTTCAGAGAAGTCCCCTTGAATCCAAAGGCTTCCCGAATTTTATTTTCAATATATCTTGTATAGGAAAAGTGCATCAGCTCCTTGTCGTTGACAAAGATCACGAAGGTCGGAGGCTTGACCCCCACCTGGGTGATATAATAAAGCTTCAGCCGTTTTCCCTTGTCCGACGGAGGCTGCTGCATTGCCACAGCCTCGGCCATGATCTCGTTCAGGACGCCGGTGGCCACGCGCATGGACTGGTTTGCCAGGATCATGTCCACATACTCAAACAGCTTGCCGGTCCGCTGCCCGGTCTCCGCCGAGATAAACAAGATCTCCGCGTAAGGCAGGAAGGACAGAACCTCCCGGATGCGGTTCGTCTGTTCTTTAATGGTCTTATCGTTCTTTTCCACCAGGTCCCATTTATTGACGACGATCAAAATACCTTTGCCCCGTTCGTGAGCAATCCCGGCGATCTTGGCGTCCTGCTCGCTGATGCCTTCGGCCGCATCGATCACCATCAGGACCACATCGGCGCGCTCCACCGCCGTGACGGCCCGGATGATGCTGTAGCGCTCGATTTCTTCTTTGATTTTACTCTTGCGGCGGAGCCCCGCCGTGTCGATCAGCACATATTCTTTTTTGTGATATTTTACGGTGGTGTCAATCGCGTCCCTGGTCGTGCCGGCCACGTCCGAGACGATCACCCGGTTCTCTCCAACCATGTGGTTTACGATGGAAGACTTTCCTACGTTGGGCTTGCCCACAATGGCAATGCGGGGGCGTTCATCTTCCTCCTCCCCTAAATCCGGGTTCTGGAAATAGGATGTCACCACGTCCAGCATATCTCCGATTCCAAGCCTGGAGGCAGCGGAAATCGGAACCGGATCCCCGATCCCCAGATTATAAAATTCGTAGACGTCCGGCATGAATTTTTCAAAACTATCCACCTTGTTTACCACAAGGACCACCGGTTTCCCGGACTTGCGCAGCAGGTCCGCCACCTTGGAGTCCGCGTCCACCAGTCCCTGGCGCACATCGGTCAAAAACAAGATGACATCGGCGGTCTCAATGGCGATCTGCGCCTGTTCCCGCATCTGTTTTAAAATGACATCCTGACTGTCCGGCTCAATCCCTCCGGTATCGATCAGCGTATAATTATAATTCAGCCAGGTACAGTCGGCGTAAATCCGGTCACGGGTCACGCCCGGCGTATCCTGGACAATGGAGATTCTCTCCCCGGCCAGTACGTTAAAAAGGGTCGATTTCCCCACATTTGGTCGGCCTACCACGGCCACAATCGGTCTGCTCATCTATTTACTCCTTATAATTCGTATCCAGGGTAATCGGTGTCCCGAAAACCGCCCTGTCCCAAAAAAGCCGCCAAAACATCGGCTCCGCTCGATTTTACTATATTCACAGGTACTTGTAAAGCCCCCTGAACCTGGGAAACCGTCACATCATCCAGAAAAACTTCTTCTCCGCTGCGGAGCATCGTAACCGGCAGCAAAAGCCGCTCCCCCAGTTCTTTCCCGGAAAGCTGGCGCATGAGATCCCCTCCGGTCAAAAGACCGGCCACCGTGATGGCCTCCCCAAAGAAATCATTGCAGATCGGATAGATCCGGATTTGAAGTCCCGGAAATTTTTCCTCGGCCAGACGGGCCATTTTTTCGATGTACGGGGCTGCCAGCCTGCCTGTGGCGACGGAAACCGCCGCGGAAATTTCCCGGCCCGGTTCTTCCCGCAGCGCCTCGGAGAATTCTTCCCAGAGAAGCCGCATGGAACCGACTCCGTTTTCCAGCTGCAAGTATCCGTCGTATCGCTCCTCCTCCGGCAGCTCCCGCCCTGCCAGAATATAAAACTCATCACTGGCATGGATGAAATGTATGCCATGCCGGTCAAACAGCTGCTTTTGCCAACGCTCCACCGTGTCGATGGTGCGGGCGGCTTCCTCGGCGGTAACGGATTTCAGCGGCGCCAGTCCCTCCCGAAACCGGGTCAGCCCCACCGGAACCACGGATACGCTCTTCATATAAGGAAGATAGGCGGTCAGCTTTTCAATCGTACTCTCCAGCTCGTCCCCATCGTTGTATCCGGGACAGAGCACGATCTGCCCGTTCAGCTCCAGTTCCGCTTCATACAGCCGGTCCAGTTTTTTCAGCGCATCCCCGGCAAATCGGTTGTGAAGCATTTGGCAGCGCAGGTCAGGGTTCATCGTGTGGACGGACACATTGATCGGTTCCATCCGGTAGCGGATCAACCGGTCCAGATCGGAGTCGTTCAGATTGGTCAGGGTGATATAGTTTCCCTGCAAGAAAGACAAGCGGGCATCGTCGTCCTTAAAGTAGAGCGTCTCCCGCATCCCCTTCGGCATCTGATCGATAAAGCAGAATACACATCGGTTACGGCAGGAGCGGTATTCATCCATCAAGCCGTTCTCAAAGAGGATTCCCAGATCTTCGTCCTCCTCTTTTTCTATCTCATAAATCACTTCTTCCCCGCTCTCTTTGCGGATCAGGAGCTCTACATATTCGTCCCGGCACAAAAATTCATAGTCAAATACATCTTCTAAAGTCTGTCCGTTCACCGCTAAAACAAGATCGCCGGGGACCAGTTCCAGCTCCTCCCCGATGGAGCCGGGCTGTATCTCCCGGATCCGGTGCTCTTTCGTTTCCATGAGTACCTCCTATTATTCTGGGTCTTATTCTAGCATAGATCCACCGGATTTGCAAATAAGTTCCGTCAAGCGTCTTTATCAAAAAAACAGCAGGACGCGCAGTCTTTCACTGCGTCATCCTGCTGCCAATTTTTTTCTGTCTGTCAGACCGGCTGATTGACCAGGCCGATAAAGAGCGGCGTTCCTGCTTCGCTTGTGATGACAAACAAGAACGGACGGTCCAGCACAAAGTCTATTTCATCCGCAGGCGGCATCGCTCCTCCGGCCATCGCCATGACGGTATAGGCGGCGGCCGTACAGCCTTTTTCATCTACCATCACACGGGCGGCATGCTTGGCCTGGGACACATAGATTCCGTCCGCATCCTCCGTCATCGGCGAAAAATCCGCAGCTTCCGGATCGAACACATCCTGGACTCCCAGCGTCTTCAACCCTTCAACCAGGCTTAAATCCGAAGATACGTCGAATTTCGGCATGGACAGATGGATCATCAGATTTTTCCGGTTTGTCCATTCATCTCCGGAGGAAAGCAGTTTCATCACCTCGTCATCAGAGAGCAGATCTTCCGCCGAAACTCCGTCGTCCGGCAAAATCAGCCACATGCGTCCGCTTTCCTCCAGCCTTTTTGGCACGGCAGAAAAGTGTTCTCCCCAATAATATGCCCCGCTGCTGCTCTGACGCATGAAATCACAATTCTGATCCCCGTCCGGCCCATGGAAAACACCATTTTCCGTATTGCTTTCAGAAAATTCACTGCTCCATTTTGCCTGGAAATAGATCGTGGAGGCAAGCGCCAAAACGGTTTCAGGCTCCAATTCGATCTGGGACGCCTGCTCTTTCAGCAGCCCTCCGGTCTGCTCATTCAGCCAATTCTGTAATTCCTGGTTCAAGGAGTTGCTTCCCATTTCGCCCTGGAACGAGGAAGCATAGTAGGTCTTTGCCAAGGTGTCCATCGTGGATTGTTTGTAACTTAGATTCTGGTTCAGCCAGAGGGAGTTGGCAAGGATGCTCGTCACCGCGCCGTCCCGGCAGTAATTGGCGTTCCAGATGGCGGAAGCCTTTGTCCGGAGCGCCGCCATATCGTTCACGCCCAGCAGATTCAAAATCTCTTCCCGGCTTTCTCCGTCCGTCGTCTCGGCCAGCATGCTCAGAGCCATGTAGAGGTTGACCGGCGAATAAACGCGGTTTTGGCCGTCCGCGCCGGACAAAAACTGCTGCGTGGTCCTGGCGGTAAACGAAATCAGATTGTCCGCATATCCTTCTGGCTGATCCAACTGGGCCAGCTTCCCTTCCCTCCATTTGTCATATACGGCGGAGAACCCTTCATCGTCGAACTCGCCGGTCTTTTCATCGATAAAATCCATCTCATTCGGATAAGGCGCCATCTCCGGGTAGGCCGCCTGGGAAATCGCCGCCGCATAGATGCTGCCGCCGCCATTTCCTCCCTCCGTTTTGTTCCACAGCACGCCGGCCGCAGCCAGGCAAAGGCAGGCGGCCAATACCCCTCCCCCGATCCACCGGTTCCGCTTCTTTCGTTTTTTCTCACTGCGCGCAAGAAGTTCCTCCTCAGCTCCGCCGATGGCCTCAAATAACTGCTCTTTTTTCATATCGCATAGTCCTCCTTTTCCAGAAAACTCCTCAGCTTTTTCCTGGTCCTGGATAGGATCATCCAGACATTGCTTTCCTTTAATCCGTAAGCTTCCGCAATCTCAGCCACAGATTCCACATAAAAGTACCGCCGCAGAAACACATTGCACTCTCTTTCCGGCAGTGCGTGGAGGAATCGATTGACGCAGTCTTCCAACTCCTTGGCCGCAATCTCAGCCTCCACGCTGGAGGAAGACGGGAGGCATTCTTCCAATTCGTCCAGAGCCACTGCCGTCTCCCCGCTTCCCCGTTTTCCCGCGGACCTGGCTTTAAATTTATCAAATGATAGATTGCGTGTAATCTTTGCCAGAAATAAACGCAGTTGATTCGGCCGCTGCGGCGGCATGGAATTCCAGGCGCGCAGCCAAGTATCGTTGACACATTCCTCCGAATCCTGAACGTTGGATAGAATATGGTCCGCAACAGCAAAGCAATAAGCGCCGTATCTCCTGCTGGTTTCCAGAATTGCGTGCTCTTCTCTTTTCCAGTAAAGCTCTATAATCCGGCTGTCCTCCACACGTTTCATCTCCTTCCCCTTGAAAAAGCTTCCCTTCTATCCCATAAGACGACAGAAGGAAGGATTTCTAACACGGATTGGCCAATTTTTCTATAAAATATTTTATTGCCTGGCCTGATTGATCTGAGCCGAGTTCTCTTTGAGCTGATCATTGGTCATCTTCCATTTCCATCAACCTTACTGCCTTTGTTTCTTTCCGGAGAACCGCTTATCTGTCGTGGACAGGTTACCATATCCGGGAGGAATCCGCAATAGAGAAAGGGCCTTGCGTTTCTGCTTCTAAAATGGTATAAATGTTAGCAAAGAATAAAATCGGAGGGTTTCCCATGGCTAAAGATTATACGTTTAAAAACACAATTCCTCTTGCGCCTCTGAAAATTATTGCAATGGAAAATTGCAGCGATTTCGGCAAGAAAGTAGATGAATACATTGTTTCTTTTCGGAAAAATGATGAAGAGATCCTGAAAGCCCGTGAAAACAATGTAGAGTTCCGCGGATATGACCGCGCCTCCTATCTGACCAGCGTCGACTGTCCCCGTTTCGGCTCCGGGGAATCCAAGGGTATGATCAACGAATCGGTCCGCGGCGCCGACGTCTTCATCATGGCCGACGTGATCAACTACAGCATGACCTACCGGTTATACGGCCGGGAGCATCAGATGTCCCCTGACGATCATTATCAGGATATGAAGCGTCTTGTCTCCACCGCTCTGTCCACTGCCCGCCGTGTGAATGTAGTGATGCCATTTCTCTATGAAAGCCGTCAGCACAAGCGCACCCAGAGGGAGTCGCTGGACTGTGCGATGGCTTTGGAAGAGCTGGCAAATATGGGCGTAGCCAATATCATCACCTTTGACGCCCATGACCCCCGCGTCCAAAATGCGATCCCACTCCACGATTTCGACAGTTTTCCCGCGGTGTATCAGTTTATGAAAACCCTCCTGAACGCGGATAAAACTTTGACCATCGACAAAAATTCCCTGATGGTCATCAGCCCGGACGAAGGCGCCATGGGACGTGCGGTCTATCTGGCCAATAACCTCGGCGTGGACATGGGAATGTTTTACAAACGCCGCGACTACTCCAAAATCGTGAACGGAAAGAACCCCATTGTCGCCCATGAGTTCCTGGGGTCCGACGTGGAGGGGAAAGACGTGATCATTATCGACGATATGATTGCTTCCGGCGACAGCATGCTGGATACGGCCAGGGAATTAAAGCGCCGGAAAGCGAAGAAAGTGATTGTCTGCTGTACCTTCGGCCTGTTCACCGGCGGATTCCAGCATTTTGACGAAGCGTATGAGAGCGGCGACTTCGACTATGTGATCACCACGAATCTGAATTACCGCAAACCGGAGCTTTTGGAAAAGCCCTGGTACCGGGAAGCGGATATGGCCAAATACGTTGCGACCATCATCAACACGCTGAATCATGACGTTTCCACCTCCGGCGTGATGTCCCCGACCGAGAAGATTCAGCGCCTGATCAACCGCTACAAAGACGACGATATGTAAGAAATCCAGGATAAATCGAATTTTTCTCTTACCAAAAGGGACCGCCGCGTCAATCGCAGCAGTCCCTTTTTTAGAAAATCAGCAGGAATTTCCTAGACAAACAGATTCCTATCGCTCCGCGGTCACCCCAAGGATATTTTTTTCCAGTTCCCGGTGCGGATGCAAAATGTCCGACTGATATACGTTGATATGCCTGGTGTCGGCGCTGTGATCAGTAAAGGCGGGAAACAGGAATCCGCAGACTGGTTTTCCCGGCTCCTGATAGGCCGCCTGGGGGCTGATGGTGCCGACCAGAAACTGATAGACTTCCTCCGACTCGCCCTGATACTCCTTGTCCTTCCCCTTCCGGGGGACATCGTAGCTTCCATGGTACATAAAAATTGCGTAAGGGCCTTCCGCCTGATAATGTTCCATAACGAGGTCGTAAAACGTATCCATCATGGCGTCGTTTTTCAAGCCCACATTTCGCAGCGTCATGAGAAGCGTCCACATACTGGCATCCGGACGGTTTCCCCTCTCTATTCGATATTGCTTTAGGTTCTTATTGGTCTCCGCAAAAGGGATTGTCTTTGCAAATCTCAGATTTTTCTCCTGATCGGACGCACTGAGCTTACGGAAGTTAATGTTAAAGCTCCCGTCAAATTCTCCGTCCGCATCCACATAACAGCCCGCAACCCGCGTGAGGCAATTCCGGGAAATGGTCATGCGGCGGGTCAGTTCCAGCATATCTTCGCGGTCAATCATCTTTTTCATCCTTCCTTTTTTCGATGGACCCATTATATCATTCCGAACCCGCCGCTTCAAGTTATTGTGTGGATCTTTCCCTTTTTGGCAGTTTACCACTCTTTCGCCCGGTAAAGATGAAGGGAGAGGAAGAAGGAAATGAGAAACAGAACCGGCACTGCGATCAGAATGATCAATCCGCCGGTATTTTTCAGCCAGGACAGGACCACAGGCAGCTCCGGCAGCATTTCCTGCTTCTCCAATATCATCAGCACCAGAGCCGGCGCCATGACGACGACGATGGAAATCACACGCCCCCGCTCACATCCGAACTTATAGACAACCGGAAGTAAAACGCAGTTGTAAAGAAGAGAGATAAAAGCACCGGGGATCAGCGTACTCAGAATTTCTGAGATACTGATCTGTCCTCCTGTCACGGTAAACAGGAGACTGACGGCCAGGCCGCCTCCCAGACCAATCACACAGCAAGCCAGGGCCAGCAAAAATTTCTCCCCAACCATGGTAAGAGGAGTGACCGGCATGGTCAGGCCCAGAACATCCCACTGATCTTTTTCATCCGTGGAAAGCGCGGTGATCGGCACCATCATGGAAATCAGGATAATCATGAAGGTAAGGAATGCTCCGCTGCCGTTAAAATAGGAAATGCCCCCATAGATCAGGATTATGAGCAGAAAAAATTTGAAGGATTTGGCCATGTTGTAAAAATCTTTTAGTATTAATCCTTTCATCTTGCATCCCCCTTGCTCAGATACAGCATAATATCCTCCATAGAAGCCGCCGGGACTTCCCGGTGGAAAATCTTCGATGCCTCTTCTCTTCCCCGGATTAAGAGCGTGGTGTTAAAGGCGCTTGTGCGGCTGCCCGCCACCAGGTCCTCCGGGATCTGATCAGCTTCCTCCTTGCGGCAGGAAATCAGGCCGTAGGTTTCCTTCAGCAAATCCTTTTCCTCCATAAAGACCAGCTTTCCCTTGTGGATAAAAGCCACATAGTCCGCCACCTTTTCAATGTCGCTGATAATATGGGAGGAAAGAAATATGGTATTTTCTTCCTCTTGAAGAAATTCCAGAAAAATATCTAAAATTTCATCCCGAACGATGGGATCCAGCCCGCTGGTTGCTTCGTCTAAAAGCAGCAGCTCCGGCTGATGGGATAAAGCCGCTGCGATCGCCAGCTTCATCTGCATGCCTCTCGACAGTTCCTTCACTCGTTTTTCTTTGTCCAGCCGGAATTTCCCAGCCAGACGTTGAAAGCAGGCGGCATCCCATTTGCTGTACATGGCCGATAATATTTTTTCCACCTGACCGGTTTTCAGTTCTTTGGGCAGGTGGCAGCCGTCGAACACAACGCCGATTTTTTCTTTTGTACTCCGGGACAGCCGCTGGCTGTCCTCCCCCAGCACAGTGATACTCCCCTGATCTGGTTGCACCAGATTCAGGATCGCTTTGATGGTTGTCGTCTTTCCCGCGCCATTCTCTCCAACAAAACCGACGATGGTTCCTGCCGGAATTTCCAAATTCAAGTTTTCCAGAGAAAAACCGGCATACCGTTTGGTCACATTTTTGCAGCTGACCGCAGCCTTCATGATAACTCCTCCTCAAATAAGACCCGCAATGTCTCCCAAAGTTCTTCTTGGGTCAGTCCAATGGAATGTGCGCAAGCCACCGCTTCCTGTAAATGCTCCTCCATCTGCCGAAGCCGTTCTTCCCGCACAAAATCCAGGTTTTTTTCCGCTACAAAGCTGCCTTTTCCCGGCGCCGTCACGAGAAATCCCTCTCGCTCCAGCTCCTCATAAGCCCGCTTCGTCGTAATCACGCTGATGCGAAGTTCCTTCGCCAGCAGGCGGATGGACGGCAGCGCCGCCCCTGTCTCCAGCTCGCCGTTTAAGATCATGGCCTTGATCTGTTCGGCGATTTGCTCATAAATCGGCTTTCCACTGGAATTGCTGATCACAATATTCATGTTTTCCTCCGGAGTTTCAAGTGTCTATACTGTATATACCTTATATTCACACTATACACTGACAGTTCGAAACTGTCAACCATTTTTTGAGAGAATCCTAGAGATAATTTTTCGAACAAAGAATTTCGCAGAGCGAAATTCTGCCCCGCAATTTGTCGCGTTAGCGACATCTTCCTTTGCATTTGCGTACCCTAAGGGGCAGACCCTGTGCATCCATAGCGGAACGTTTTTTGTTTGATAGGAAATTCCTTTGGAATTCCCTATCAAACAAAAAACAGGACATGCAAACTTGCATGCCCTGCCCATCCTTTTTCTTGAACTTACCCTTCGATCATCGCTTCCCGGATCAAACGGACGCTTTCCTTTTTGAGTCCTGAATCATATAACAGTTCTTCCACCCCAATGCGGTGGAATCCTTCTAAGAGATGTTCCATCTTCTCCGGCCCGGAGGAAAGGAACGGAAGCGCTTCGGGAGGGAACTTTTTTTTCTTACTTTGAAGAAGGTAAGTTGCCGTCACTTGATAGTCCGCAACGATATCCGGATCCGCCACGCCGCAGAATGAGAGTACCAGCGCCGATAAAATTCCGGTCCGGTCCTTTCCGGCGGTACAGTGAAATAAGACAGCGCCTTCCCTTAGCCCGTCCGCCAGGACGTTCAGCGCTTTGGCCACCTGGTCCGGATTTCCCTTCACCATATCCAGATAGCCTTCCGTCATGCTTTTTAAAAAGGCCTCATCCGCCGCCAGAGCCTTCAAATTTTTCAGGTCAATATCCTGGCTTTGCAGCGGAACAGCCGCAAAATGAAATCCATGCGCCTCCGCCTGATCCGGCTGGAAACTCCGCTCGCTATCGGAGCGCAGATCCAGAATGGTCCGGACACCCGCCTCCTCAAGGAGATTCCAATCCTGCCCGGTCAGCAGATGAAGGCTGTCCGAGCGGTACAGACGGTGAAAGCGGGTGATCCCCCCTTCACAGGGATACCCTCCGAGATCCCGGCAGTTTCCGGCTCCTTTCAGAGGGAGCCTACGGTAATTTTTCATAACGTCTCCTTATTTTCCTTTCCTCACGCCGATGATGATCAAAACGCTGACCCCCATTAGGATCGGATAGAACGTGTACGGAATGATTTCAACTGGCGACAGGCCTGCTTTTTCCGCAGCCAGCAGCATCTGCGCGCCATAGGGAATCAATCCCTGGGTCACCGAGGCGAAAATATCCAACAGCGACGCTGTGCGCCGCGGGGTAATCTCGTATTCCGCGCTGATCTCTTTGGCAATGGGGCCTGCCATGACAATCGCAACCGTGTTGTTTGCGGTAACCAGGTCGACCAAAACAGCCAGAAATGCGATTCCGTACTCTCCGCCGGTCTTTCCGTGCGTGCGGGCCCGAATCACCCGGATGATATAGGCGATGCCGCCGTTTTTCTTGATCAAGGATACAATGCAGGCCACGATGATCGAGATCACTGTGATATCGTACATCTCCACAATCCCCGATTTCATCACCGTAAACATCTCGCTCATGGCAATGGTACCGGTGATCATTCCGGCCGCCAGAGATAAGACCGTCCCGCTAATCAATACGACAAATACATTGATTCCGATCAGAGCGCCGATTAAAACCACCAGATAGGGAAGCACCTGAAGCAGATTATAGCTGTGCGCCTCCTGAAGTTCATAACTTCCGCCGCTGCCCAGGGCCACATAGAGCACCAGGGAAATCACGGCGGCCGGAAGGACCAGGAAAAAGTTTTCACGGAATTTATCCTTCATCTCACAGCCCTGGGTCCGCACCGCGGCGATCGTGGTATCGGATATCATGGACAGGTTGTCGCCAAACATAGCTCCGCTCATCACGGCGCCGATGCAGATCGCCATCGGAAAACCGGTATTATTGCTGATCCCCACCGCAATCGGCGCCAGGGCGGCAATCGTCCCCATACTGGTTCCCATGGAAACAGAGATAAAGCAGCCGATCACCATCAGGCCCATGACCGCCACGCCGGTCGGAAGCACGGAAAGCCCCAGATAAACCGTGCTGTCCGCTCCTCCCGCCGCGGTAACCGTACCGGAAAAAGCGCCGGCCGCCAGGAAAATCAGGCACATGGTGATGATGTTGTCATCTCCCACCCCTTCTGCTACGATATGGAGTTTCTGCGCAAAATTCAAATCCCGATTCTGCAAGAAAGCCACCAAGAGGGCAATCAAAAATGCTACGATTGCAGGCATGGCGTAAAAATCCCCCGACAGCAGACTTACCCCTAAAAACAGTACCAGAAATACGCCGATCGGCAGCAGAGCCGATGCCCGGCCTTCTTTTTCTTTGTCCTTCCCCATAGTTCTCTCCCTCTCCTTTATGCGGCTGACGCCGTTTTCCCTCAGTTCTCCGTTGTCTTTTCGTTCCGTTTTACTATGTACTCATCATAACAGTACCGCATAATATCTTTTCTGGTCACGATCCCAATGAATGCGCCCCGGTCATCCACCACCGGCACAAAGTTCTGTCCCATTGCCAGAAATACCATATCTTCAATTTTAGCGTTGATATTGACCGGCTCGTAGTCCCGGCGGCGTTTCACATCCAGGATCGGGACCTCCTCTGCGTTTTTCACGCTGAGATCGTACTGATTCTTGACTGCCCAGAGTAAATCTCCCTCAGTCACCGTGCCCACGTAACGGCCATTCCGGTCCAGCATTGGAATACAAGTATAGCGGTGATGTTCCATCTTTTCCAGAGCCTGGCGGAGTGTCATCTCATCCGTCAGGTAAGCTACGTCACTTTTCGGAGTCAGAAAAAACAAAATATTCACTGGCCCAAGTGCCTCCTTATCCTTTTTACGCTTCCAAGAGAAACGCTTCCATGTCCTTTACCGTGTCTTTCACGAAGTCCGCGCCGGCTGCCTCCAGCTCCCCCTCCTCGGCATATCCAATCCGGACGCCGAGGGAAGCGATGCCGCAGGCTTTCGCTCCGACGATATCATGCTTTCTGTCTCCGATCATCAACGCTTGCTTCTTTTGCTCTTCCGACAAGCCCAAACGGAGGAAAACTTCCTGAATCACCTCTTCTTTCGTACAGCGGCTCTCATCCATTCCACTGCCGACCACCTCGTCAAAATAGCCAAGCAGCCCAAACTTTTCCAGTATTTTTCTGGCAAAGGGCTCCGGCTTTGAGGTGGCGAGCGCCAAGACTTTTCCGGACGATTTCAACTTTTCCAGCATCTCCGGAATCCCCGGCAGCACCCGGTTTTCAAAAATTCCGGTGCCTTGAAACCGTTCCCGGTAGCGGGCTAAAGCGATCTTCGCCTGTTCCCTGGTAAATTCGTAATACTCCATAAAAGAATCAATCAGCGGCGGGCCGATAAAACAGGTCAGCCGGTCCAAATCCGGCTCGTCGACCCCCATGGCTTTAAGAGCATACTGCACGCTTTTCGTGATTCCTTCCTTGGGATCAGTCAGCGTCCCGTCCAAATCAAACAGTAAATATCTGAAATTCATTCCCATCCTCCAGGGTTTTCCAGGTAAAGACACCATTCTCCAGGGTCATATAGCTGTGGGGGCTATTCTCTTTTGGAATGGAGAGAGATCCCGGATTCATAATCATAATCTCCTCCACCGCCCGGCAGACAGGCACATGGGTGTGGCCGTGCAGCAGAATGTCGCCGGGTTTTAACATCGGCAGATTCTTTTCATGGAACACGTGGCCGTGGGTGGCATAAACCATCCGCTCTCCCAGATCCAGAATGCAGGTTTCCGCCAGAATCGGGAATTCCAGCACCATCTGATCCACTTCACAGTCACAGTTTCCGCGCACGCAGAGAATCTCGTTCTTGATCTCATTTAACTGAGAAATCACGTCCTTCGGCGCATATTCTTTGGGCAAGTCGTTTCTGGGGCCATGATACAGGATATCCCCCAAAAGAAGCAGCCTGTCCGCCTGCTCCCGCCGGTAGGCTTCCACCATTTTCCGGCAATAAAAGGCTGACCCGTGCAGGTCAGAAGCTATCATATATTTCATTTGCAGATCCTTTCTGTCTCTTTTATCCATTCAAATCATACCATGCGGTACAAATGAATTCAACCAATACTTTCCCTCCATTGTCAACCAAATAGATTAATTAGTTGACAATCAAAAAAGAAACCGTTATAATCAATTCCAGCATCCAACAGGAGGTAGTTATGAAAACACAAAAGAAACTGTATTCCCTGGTACTTGCCGCCCTGATCGCCGCGGTCACCTGCGTTCTGGCGCCGTTTGCGATCCCTCTCCCTATGACGCCGGTTCCGATATCTCTGACCAACCTTGTGATCTTCTTTTCCTTGTACCTGATTGGCTGGAAATGGAGTCTGGTCAGCTTTGGCGTCTATTATCTGCTGGGGCTGGCGGGGCTTCCGGTATTTTCCGGATTCACCGGAGGCTTCGGAAAGGCGGCCGGTCCGACCGGCGGGTATCTGATCGGTTTTTTCTTTTTAATTTTCATCGCCGGTATCTTTGTGGAAAGATACCCCAGCCGTCCATTTCTCTGCGTGGCCGGCATGGTCTGCGGCATGATCGTTGCCTATGCCTTTGGGACGGCCTGGCTGGCTTATCAATTGAACCTGACCTTCTGGGCCGGTTTGATGACCGGCGTATTCCCTTATCTGATTGGGGACGCCCTAAAAATAGCCGCCGCCGTCCTGCTGGGGCCGACGCTCCGAAAAGCAGTCAGCCGCATGCAGGCGGGGCAGACCGTTTAGTCTTCTTGTTTTTTCTCCCCTTCGCCCGGTTCTTTGGAGGCAGATGCAAGTACCCGCTCTGTGCCTTTCTTTCCGGCGATCACAAAAATCAAGATCCCAAGAGCCAGCGTAAAGAGCGAGATGAACTGGGAAGTAGAAAAGATTCCCAGCGCGCCGCGCGGGTCGTTCCGCAGGCCTTCGATCAGAAAACGGCCGATGCTGTAGAGAATCAGGTACATCCCGCCGACCTGGCCGTCTTTTTTTACTTTCTTGGCAAACCAAAGCAGGATAAAGAAATGAAGGAAGTTTGCACCGCTGGAAATCAGCTGAGTCGGAATCAGCGGGACGCCGACCGGCGCCTGGCAAGCCTCCGCCCCCGGAAAGATAATATGAAACCATCCGGTGGTCTCTTTTCCATAGCAGCAGCCCGCCATAAAACAGCCAAGACGTCCGAAGCCCTGGGCCAGTGCGATGGAGGGCATAAACAGATCAAAATATTTCACAAAACGCAGCTTCTTGATCCGGCAGTAGATCAGCCCTCCGGCGATTCCGCCGATGATGCCTCCGTAAACCACAAAGCCTTCCCCTACGTTTTTCCAGAGCGCAGGATTGGCGATAAAGGCCGGGAGTTCCACAATAATATAGAGAAGCTTTGCTCCTAAAATTCCACAGAGAGCGCAGCAGACCCCCAGGTTAAACCCCTTGTCCTTGTCCAGTCCGTACTTTGGCGCCCGCCGCTGCATCACCCAGAACGCAGCCAGCACGCCGATTGCGATCATCAGTCCGTAGCTGTAAAAATTCAAGTTTCCAATGGAAAACAGTATCGGTCTCATCTTAATCCCATCACTTTCCTTCGATATTATTTGGAGCCCTTAAACACTGAGTCGGAACGCTTCCAAAAAGAACCATCCCGCAGAGAAAATTTCTGCGGAATGGTTCTTCATACAGTGCTCGCATGATTCCATGTCTCCGGCACCGCGCCGCTTGGAGTTCCGATCGCCGACGCGATATCCGATCCGCTCTGTGGATTGTGCCGCTGCTCCTCGAATCCAGGCCGGCGGCACGATCTCAGATCCACTTCGTGGAACATTATATCATATTACATTCCGGAAAGAAAGACTTTCTTTTTTCGCGTCAGGCCGTTTCCTCAAACTGAGAATTGTAAAGCTGGGCGTAGAATCCGTCCTGGGCCATCAGCTCTTCATGGTTGCCCTGTTCGATGATATCCCCATCCTTCATGACCAGGATCAGATCCGCATCCCGAATGGTGGAAAGCCGGTGGGCGATCACAAAACTGGTGCGCCCTTTCATCAGGTTATCCATCGCTTTCTGGATCAGCTGTTCGGTTCTGGTATCCACCGAGCTAGTGGCCTCATCCAGAATCAAAATCCGGTTATCCGCCAAGATGGCGCGCGCAATGGTCAAGAGCTGTTTTTGTCCCTGAGACACATTGCTGGCTTCCTCGTTCAGCTCCATCTGATAGCCGCCGGGCAGCGTCTGGATAAAGCGATGGGCATGGGCCGCCTTGGCCGCCGCGATCACTTCCTCATCCGTAGCATCCAATCTGCCGTAACGGATGTTTTCCATAATCGTTCCCTTGAACAGCCAGGTGTCCTGCAATACCATGCCAAAGGCTTCCCGGAGCTTCGTCCGTTCGAATTCCTTGACATCGTGGCCGTCGATCAGGATGCGGCCGCTGTTGACGTCGTAGAAACGCATCAGCAGCTTCACCATCGTGGTCTTTCCGGCTCCGGTCGGCCCGACGATGGCGATTTTTTTGCCGGGGGCAATCTCTTCACTGAAATCGTGGATGATAATTTTCTCCGGCGTATATCCGAACTGGACGTGCTCAAAGGTCACGGATCCCTGGAGTTTTTCCATCGGAACCGGGCAGCCTTCGCCCTGATCTTCCTCGGCCTCGTTCAAAAATTCAAAGACCCGCTCCGCCGCAGCCGCCATGGACTGGAGCATATTGGAGACCTGGGCTAATTGATTGATCGGCTGGGTAAATTGGCGCACGTACTGGATAAAGGATTGAATGTCTCCCACCTCGATGGTCCCGCGGACCGTCAAGATGCCGCCGAGGATTGCCACAGCCACGTACCCCAGATTCCCCACAAAGGTCATCAGAGGCTGCATCAGTCCCGAAAGGAACTGAGACTTCCAAGCGGATTCATAGAGAGCTCCGTTGGTTTCGTCAAATTCTTTGATCACCATCTCCTGACGGTTAAACGCAGTCACCACGTTCTGGCCGCCGAAGGTTTCCTCGATCTGACCATTGATCTTGCCGAGGGAACTCTGCTGCTTCACAAAGTATTTCTGGGAATGCTTTACGATATTCATCACCAGGAAGGCGGAAACCGGCAGAATCAGCAGGGCGATCAGCGTCATCCAGACGCTGATCGAGAGCATCATCACCAAGACCCCGACCATGGTGGTGACGGAGGTGATCAGCTGAGTGATACTTTGGTTCAGGCTCTGTCCCAAGGTGTCCACATCGTTGGTGACACGGGATAAAACTTCCCCGTGAGGGCGGCTTTCAAAATACCCCAGGGGCATCCGGCTGATTTTTTCCGAGATTTCCCGTCTCATCCGATAGGTGACTTTTTGTGAGATTCCGGTCATGATCCAGCCCTGTACAAAGTTGAGGGCAGCGCTCAGGACGTAGAGTCCCAGCAAAAACAGCAGGATCGTTCCAATCTTGTCAAAATCAATGCCCCCTAGGCCGGATACCTTCGAGGTCAGTCCCTCAAAGACGGCTGTCGTGGCCTTTCCCAGAATTTTCGGGCCGGCTACGTTAAAAATCGTGCTGCCCACGGCAAAGATCAATACCGCCAAAACGGCAAATTTGTAGCGGCCGATATAAGCGACGAGCTTCCCAATCGTACCCTTAAAGTCTTTCGGCTTCTCGCCGGTACCTCGATGCCCTCTTCCCATCGGACCTCTCGGCGGCCGGGCCGTCCGGTTTGCCTGTTCACTCATGGGAAACACCTCCTTTCTTCACGCCGTCCAGCTCGGCTTCGGACAGCTGGCTTCTGGCAATCTGCTGATACGTTTCACAGCTCTCCAATAACTCTTCATGGGTGCCGGTTCCCACGACACGCCCCTCATCCATCACGATAATCTGTTCCGCATGAAGGATGGTGCTGATCCGCTGTGCCACGATCAGCACGGTGCTGTCCGCTACCTTTTCTTTCAGCGCTGTCCGCAGCGTAACATCCGTCTTATAGTCCAGAGCGGAAAAACTGTCGTCAAACAGATAAACTTTCGGCGCTTTGGCGATTGCCCTGGCGATGGAGAGGCGTTGCTTTTGTCCTCCGGAGACATTGCCGCCGCCCTGGGAGATATAAGTATCGTAGCGATCCGGTTTTTCTTCGATGAATTCCGTGGCCTGGGCGATCTCCGCCGCCTGCGTCACCACTTCATCCGGCGCTTCAGGGCATCCATAACGAATATTTTCCGCGATGCTGCCGGAAAATAAAATCCCTTTCTGCGGAACATAGCCCAACCGCTCCCGCAGCTCGTGCCGGTCCATCTGGCGGATATCCACCCCATCCAGCAGAATCTCGCCGCCGGTCACATCGTACAGACGCGGTATTAAATGCACCAGCGTCGATTTTCCGCTTCCGGTACTTCCGATCACCGCCGTGGTCTCTCCGGGCCGGGCCGTGAAACTGATATGTTCCAGCACATCCTCTTCCGCATTGGGGTAATGGAAGGAAACATCCCGAAACTCCAGCACGCCTCTGTTTTGCTCCGGCAGAACCGTCTTTTCCGCATCCCGAATGCTGGGCTCGGTATCCAGCACCTCCCGGATCCGGTTGGCGGCCACGATGGCGCGGGGCAGCATGATCGACATCATGGTCAGCATCAGGAAGGACATGATAATCTGCATGGTATAGGTGATAAACGCCATCAGATCGCCGACCTGCAGCTTTCCCAAATCAATGTGATGGGATCCGACCCATACGATCAGTACGGTAACTCCATTCATCACGAACATCATGGCCGGCATCATAAAGGTCATCACCCGGTTGGTGAACAGCATAGTCTTCGTCAGGTCCCGGTTGGCGCCGTCAAACCGTTCTTCCTCATGCCGTTCCCGGCTGAACGCGCGGATGACAGGAAGTCCCGTCAGAATCTCTCTGGTCACCAGGTTCAGGCGGTCGACCAAGGTCTGCATTTTCTTGAATTTCGGCATGGCCATGGAGGTCAAAAGCAGGACGATCCCCACCACAACCAATACAGCCAGCGCGATCACCCAGGTCATCGAGGTATTGGTCTGCATGACCCGGAAGACTCCGCCGATTCCGATAATCGGGGCGTACAAAACCATCCTAAGCAAAAGCATCACGACCATCTGCACCTGCTGCACGTCGTTGGTGCTCCGGGTGATCAGAGATGCGGTGGAAAACTGATCCATCTCCGCGTTGGAAAAGGACACGACTTTCCGAAACACCTGGCCGCGCACGCCGCGGCTCATGGACGCCGCCACACGGGACGCGCAGAAGCTGACGGACACGGAAACCACCAGCATGATTAGGGCTAGGCCCATCATCTTCGCCCCGGTTTTCCACATGTAGGAATTCTGGATGGCTTCCAGATCCAGCCCGCAGGCGGACGCTTCGGTCTTTACCCAGGAACGCGCCATCTGGTTCACCATGGACTCTCCCAATTCCTGATACTGCGCCTCCGCCTTCTCCCGCATTGCAGCCGCGGCTTCGGAGTCTATCATCGAAATCTGATCTCCGACTGTGGAACGGAGCAGGATCGGCATGGAGAAAATGGCGTCCGCCTTCTCCCAATCGCTCTTTTTCATCTCCGTCAGACGGCAGATTTCCCCCTCTTCGGTGTAGAGGGATTCCACATAGGTTTGATCCTCCTGGTTCATAAACACTTTCAGATGATCCAGTTCGCTGCGCCGGATTGCCGTGGGCGTCACATGCTCAATCCCATTGTACTGGATTCCGGTATCTACGATATCCGAAGTGTAGGCCGGCAGCGCCAGATCGCAGTACGCCTGCACGACCAGGAGGACGACGACCAGACATACAGTTTTCCAGTATGGCCGGACAAATCTCAAAATACTTTTCATACAGATCCCTTCTTCGCTTCTTTTAATTCTTGTTCCATCAAGAGAAATAACTTGTTCAGCAGACGGGTCAGCTCCTCCGTGTCTTCCTTACCCATTCGGGCCATCAGCCGGGAGGACACCTCATCCATGTGTGTTTTTGCCTGCTCCAGGATTGCTTCCCCTGCCTCCGACAGCGTAATGTAGGTGACACGCCGGTCGGACGGATCGGGCAGACGCATAATATAGCCTTTGTCCTCCACGCTTCTCAGCATCTTCGATGCGGCCGGATTGGTAATTTCCAGTTCCAAGGCCAGCTCGGAAACCGCGATTCCCAGTACCTTCTGCCCCTCCCGTTTTTTTCTGCACAAAAACCGTTTGATGGTTGCCAGCATAAAAAATTCGCTGGGCGGCAGCCCCTCGCAGAAGTTAAGATACCGGCGCAGGCCATGGAACTGCTGCGTAACCCGGATCAACTCCTCCATCTGTTGATCTTTCATTTTTCTCATGGTTCTCCCTCGCTCTCAATAATTAACCCCGAACAATAGTTGCTTTGGTTAACATTTATCCATTATAACTTCTTCTTGTTGATTGTCAAGATGAGAAATAGAAAATTTTTGTAAAAAAAATAGGAACAAGGAAGCCCGGATTCCGCTTCCCTGTTCCCATTTTTTCTTTGAATACTGAGTTGATTCCCCACCAACATGGAGCTGGTAAACTGCATTGCGTCTGAATTTTTATCGATACTTTAATAAGGTTCCCTGTCCCGTTTTCAAAGCTTTTTCGTAGCAAAGCTGCCCCAGCGCAATATCGCTGGTGGAAAGCCCCCGGTGCCAGAACAAAATCTTCTCGTCCTCTTTCTCCCGGCCCGGCTTCTTTCCAGCCACAATCTCTCCCAGTTCTCCATACAACGTCTCCGCCGTCAGTTTTCCGGTCTCCACGTGGCGGCGCAGGCTTCCCAGGATTCCTCCTTTACACTGCCCCCAGTCATCCACCACGATCTTATCCATCACATCCGTCAGGGATAGCTCCACTGCGCTGATGGTTCCGTAAGGGACTACAAAATTGCCGGGCCGCACCCATTCGGTTTTCAGCAAAGGAGTCGGGGTGGTCAGCCGCGTGGCCTCTACCATGATGTCCGCCCCCTTCAGGCACGCCTCGCTGTCTTCTGCGATTGTCACCGGCTTGCCCAGCCTTTCGGTCAGGCGGCGGGCAAAGGCTTCCACGGACTCCCGTCTCCGGCTGTTGACCCGGATCTCCTCAAAGTGATAGAGAGAATCCAGCAAAACAACATTCCAGAAAGCCGTTCCTCTGGATCCCAAATGGCCTAAAATCCGGTTTTCCCGGTTTGCCAGATATTTTGCGCCGATGGCCGTCATGGCTCCGGTCCGCATGGAAGTGATTTCGGTCGCATCGATGACAGCCCGCGGAGCCCCTGTCCTCGGATCGTACAAGTTCAGCAAAGCCATCTCCGAAGGGAGATTCTGCTTATAATTATCCACGTAATCTCCCACCACCTTGACGCCTGCCACATTCATCGGCTCAATATAGCCTCTCAGTACATTAAAATGGCCGTTGAATTCCGGATTGGGAATCAGGTGGACGCGCGGCTCAATGACCGTCTGCTGATTTCCCTGGGCTTTCAGGCTTTGCTCCACCGCGCCCAGGATCTCCTCGTTGGACAGCTCCAGCTTCTCGATGTCCATGGCGTTTAAATATAATAAATCCATATTTACTCCTCCTTTGATTTTCCAAAGTCATCCGGCAGCGCCAGCCGGCCCAACAGTTCACCCGAACGCAGAAGTTCATAGGCTGCCTCAATATCATCCGATATCATTCGGTTATCCGAATCATAGAAGGCGACCCGCTCCCGCAGGATATCATGAACCTGCCCGGTAATCCGTCCAAACTGCTTCTCCGGGCGAAGGTCCATCGCCTGGGCCGCATGAATCATCTCGATGCCCAGGACATAGTACAGGAGGTCTATCATTTTCTCCAATTTCTGCACCACATAAGGCGCGTTGGTGCTCCGGTCTTCAATCCCTCCGGCCAGCGGAATGCTGTCCATGGAGACCGGATTTGCCAGATGGCGAATCTCGGCATCCAGAGCAGTGTAAGTCTTCTGGAGCGTCGAGAAGGCAATCGTGGTTTGATTCGGCGACAAATTCCTGGACAGCCCGGTAAAGCGGGGATCCGCAAACTTCACCGTCCGCAGGCAGGATGCCTTGGAGAGATGGGACAAGGCGATCGCCAGCATCTCCATCGGAAGAACCCAGGCCAAAGGCTCAAAGTTTCCCGTAGGCATAATATCCCGTTCTTCCAGGACCATGCAGGGATTGTCGTCAGAAGAATTGATCTGTACGGTCAGTTCCCGGCAGGCAAAGTCCCAGGCGTCCCGGATGGAACCGTGGAGCTGGGCGATATTCCGGTAGGACAGCGGATCCTGCAGCGGTTTTTCCGCATCCGGCCGGTAGAGGTCACTGCCTTCTAAATACCGGTTCATGGCCTGAGCCGTCGCTTTTTGATTCTCATAGCCCCGTTTTTCGTAGGCGGCCGGCTTAAGCTGCGTGGTATTGCCGTTTAATCCCTCCAGAGATAGACAGGCCACAAGATCGGCCATCGCAAGAAGGCGGCCGATATCGTAAAGCACCAGGGCGCCGTGCCCTGCGCTCAGCGCATTGGAACTCATGATGGCCAGTCCGTCTTTCTCCAGGGGAATAACCGGGGAAAGCCCTTCCAGGCGCAGAATCTGTTCTGTTGGAAGGATCTCGCCGCGGTACTCTGCTTTTCCGCCGCCGGTCATGGCCAGAGCGATATGGGACATCGGGCCGATGTCCGCCTGACCGATGGACCCTTTCATTGGCAGAACCGGGTGGATCTTTCGGTTTAAAAATTCTTCAAACTGATTTGCTATGGCGGGCGTAATCCCGGTACAGTTGGAAAGCAGGCAGTTCAGCCGCACCAGCATCACCGCGCGCACCACCTCGACCGGAGCGTCCGGACGGATTCCCACGGTATGGGAATAAATCACATTCCGGTTAAAGCGTTCGATAAACTCTTTTGTCACCTTCTGGTCTTTATTCCATCCCACGCCGGTATTGCACCCATAAATCGGGATATCCTTTCCGGCCAGCTCAAATACCAGCTCTCTGGCCTCTTGCAGCGCTTTTCGGGATTCCTGTGAGATGGAAACCGTCTCTCCCTTTCTGGCAACCCGGACCACCCCTTCCAGGGTCAGCCCTTTTCCATCTAAAATCACGATGTTTTCACCCCCTGTAAAACGGCTCGCTCATCGGCCGCACTTCGAACCTGGCTTTGCCGCATTTCATAGGAACTGCTTGGAAGAAGAGCTTCGTTGTCTGTTCCTGTGTAGTAAATATAGTTTATCATTTGACAAACCGGTTGTAAAACAGTAAAATCTCATTAAACTATTGATTTTTTTAATAGTAAATTCAAGGGAAATGAGGAATAAAGATGACATTCCGTCACATGATGATTTTCCGAGAAGTGGCCGCCTGCTGTAATATGACCGCAGCCGCTAAGAATTTATACCTGTCCCAGTCCACGGTAAGCCTGGCTGTGGCTGAGATTGAAAAAACCTATCAGATCCGCCTTTTCTCCCGCCTGGGGAAGCGTTTAAAACTGACCGAACAGGGGGAGCTTTTGCTGCATTATGTGGATCGGATCCTGGCTCTCTGTCAGGAAATGGATTCGGCCCTCCGGGAAATCCACACCCGCCAGATCCATATCGGCTCCACCTTCATCGCGTTCTCCTGTCTTTTGCAGGAACTTATCGTGCAGTATCATATCCAGTATCCGGACACCACAACCCGTTTTACCATTGACGAACCTCATGTCCTGGAAAGAAAACTGGAAAGCAGCGAGCTGGATATCGCGCTGAGCGAATATCCGGGAAACCATGGCGGATTGGTCTATACGCCTCTGCTGGAGGATTCCTTTGTACTTATCTGCAGCCCTTCCCACCCGTTTGCCGGCCGGGACACCTTGTCCTGTGCAAATTTTGGGACGGAGCCGCTCTTGCTGCGGGAGGAAGGCAACAGTACCCGGACCGCCATCGAAGCCGCGATGCGCGAAAAGAAGCTGGAACTCTGTCAGGGACCGGTCTTCCACAATATCGACGCACTGAAAAAGGCGGTAGAAGAAAACAAGGGGGTATCCATCGTATCGGAAATGCTAATTCAAAAAGAATTGGCGGAAGGCCGTCTCCATGCCTGCCGCCTGACCGATCTGCATCTGCAGCGAGGGTTTTCCCTGATTTACCGAAAGGACCGGGAATACCGGCCCCAAGTGAAAGAATTTATCGATCTCTGCCGCCGGCTGGCGGCCTCGTCGGATTTCCAGAGCCTAAAAGTTAACGGCGGACCTGACATTCGTCGATCTTGATATCCACCAGGATAATGTCCTCCCCGATCTGGCGGACTTGGCAAAAGGGGATGACATATTCGCTGTCACGGCCAAGAAAACCGCAGAACTGGGCCGGTCCGGGAACGATCAGGGCCAGGATCTGACCGTTGCAGATATCAAAGTCCAAATCTGCCACAAAGCCAAGGCGCCTGCAGTCGCAGACATTGATCACTTCTTTTTCCTGTAAATCGCAGATGCGCATACCGATCCCTCCGAAAGGTTCTTTCTATCATGGTATGCGCTTTTATCTGTTTTGTGTATAAAAGTTAAACACGCCCAAATTCCGAAAGCTCCAATCCCGGATTCCGGTCCTGAACCATACCGACGCTCCAGCTGTTGACAAAGAGGAGGAGCGGGCGGCCCTTTAGATCCTTGATCCGTTTCATATCCGAGGTACCCTGGATCTTCTCCGCGTCGATCTCCTGATTCTCGATCCAGCGGATATATTCATAAGGAAGCTGTTCCAGCTTCGCCTCCACGTTGTACTCGTTTTCCAGGCGGTACATCAGCACGTCAAACTGAAGGACGCCGACCACACCGACGATGATCTCTTCCATGCCGGTATGAAACTCCTGGAAGATCTGAATCGCGCCTTCCTGGGCAATCTGAGAAATCCCTTTGATAAACTGTTTCCGCTTCATGGTATCCACCTGCCGCACCCTCGCAAAATGCTCCGGAGCAAAGGTCGGAATCCCCTCAAAGGCAAACTTCTCCGAACCCGCGCAGAGGGTGTCCCCGATGGAAAAAATCCCCGGATCAAAAACGCCGATGATATCTCCGGCATAAGCCTCCTCGACGATGGTCCGTTCCTGGGCCATCATCTGGGTGGACTGGGAAAGGCGGATCTTCTTCCCACCCTGGATGTGGTTCACTTCCATGCCCGTCTCATATTTTCCGGAACAGATCCGCATGAATGCGATCCGGTCCCGGTGGGCCTTATTCATGTTGGCCTGGATCTTGAACACAAAGGCGGAAAAAGGCTCCTTTACCGGATCGATGACCCCGCAGTCCGCCACACGGGGCGTCGGCGGCAGCGTCATATTTAAGAAATGCCGAAGGAAGGTTTCTACGCCGAAATTTGTCAAGGCGGAGCCAAAGAAAACAGGGCTCAGCTGACCTTTCAGCACCATCTCCATATCGAGTTCCTGACCGGCGCCGTCCAACAGCTCAATCTCTTCTTTTAGCTGATCCAGAGCCATCGGGCCGATCTCGCTTAAAGCCTCTTCGCTCTCCGGATCCAGATGTTTGGTCTCGATCTCCCGCTGTCCGGCTCCCTCGGCCGTGAAGGTGGTGATCTTCTTGATATCTCTCTCGAACACGCCTTTGAAGGACTTTCCGGAGCCGATGGGCCAGTTGACCGGGCATGTCTCAATCCCCAGCACGTTTTCGATATCTTCCATCAGCTCAAACGGATCCTTGGCCTCCCGGTCCATTTTGTTAATGAAGGTAAAAATCGGGATATGCCGCATCATACAGACCTTGAACAGTTTGATGGTCTGGGCCTCCACGCCCTTGGAACCATCCACGACCATGACCGCGGAATCCGCAGCCATCAGCGTCCGGTAGGTATCCTCGGAAAAGTCCTGATGCCCCGGCGTATCCAAAATATTGATGCAGTAATCGTCATAGTGAAACTGCAGCACCGACGAGGTGACAGAGATTCCTCTCTCCTTTTCGATCTCCATCCAGTCGGAGACCGCATGCTTCGCCGTCTTCTTTCCCTTTACGGACCCGGCCAGGTTGATGGCTCCTCCGTAGAGCAAAAATTTCTCCGTCAATGTGGTTTTACCGGCATCCGGATGGGAAATGATCGCGAATGTCCGGCGTTTCTTTATCTCTTCTGCTAAATCTGCCACAAAAAGCTCCTCCTGTTACTCTTTGATGCGCGCCGCAATGGCGTCTAAAATCTTCATTGCCACCTCGTCCTTACTCAGCATCGGAAGGGACTCCTCCGAATCTTTGGTGATCAGCGTGACGATATTGGTGTCCACGCCGAACCCCGCGCCTTCCTGCCGCAGGTTGTTGGCAACAATCATATCAATATTCTTCTTCTCCAATTTTTTCCTAGAATTCTCCAACATATGCTCGGTTTCCATGGAAAATCCGCAAAGGAACTGTCCGGGGCGTCTGGCCGCGCCGGCGGAGGCCAGGATATCGTCGGTCCGCTCCAGCGGGAGCACCGAATCTCCGTCCATCTTCTTAATTTTCTCCGCGGCGATATTTTGGGGCCGGTAATCGGCGACCGCCGCCGCCATGATCAGGATATCCTGTTCCGACGCCCGGCTCATCACCGCCTCATACATCTGCCGCGCCGACACCACCTCGACGACATCCACAAACCGGGGCTTCGGCGTCTCGGTCTTTCCGGTCACCAGCGTCACTTTAGCGCCCCGCAGAAATGCCGCCTTGGCAATGGCGTATCCCATCTTTCCCGTGGAATGATTCGTTAAAAACCGAACCGGGTCCAGGGCTTCTCTGGTCGGGCCTGCCGTCACCAGCACACGTTGCCCGTTAAAGTCTTTTTCTGCTCCGATCACGGCTTCCAGGTAATCCAGGATCACTTCCTCATTGGCAAGCTTTCCTTTGCCTACATCGCCGCAGGCCAAAAATCCCTCCTCCGGCTCAACCAAGGTAAACCCGTGACGCCGCAAGGTTTCCAGGTTTTCCCTGGTAGCCGGGTTTTCATACATCCGGGTATTCATCGCCGGGGCCGCAAGCTTGGGGCAGTCGCAGGCCAGCACAGTCGTGGTCAGCATATCGTCGGCGATGCCGTGGGCCATCTTCGCCAGCACATTGGCGGAGGCCGGAGCGATCAGACAGGCGTCCGCCCACTGGGCCAGCGAGATATGCTCCACCTTGATTTCGAAATTCCGGTCAAAGGTATCCACAAGGCACTTTCTGCCGGTCAGCTGTTCAAAGGTCAGCGGCGTCAAAAACTGAGTGGCATTCTTTGTCATGACCACCTGGACATTCGCCCCTTTTTTGATCAGGGCGCGGGCCAGGTAGGCGCTTTTATAGCAGGCGATGCTGCTGGAAACGCCTAGTATGATATTTTTTCCCTGCAACATATTGGACTCCTATCTGTTTACTATGGAAGTGGTTTATGATATAATCTGGTTAATTCTGCTATACCGATTTATCAGTGTAGCATATTTTTGAAGAAATGTCTACGAGGCAGGAGGGCTAATTTGCCATGATTTTGACCATCGATATCGGAAATACCGTGATCACTGTGGGCACCGTCAGCAAAACCGGAACCCATTTCGTGGAGCACATTTCCACCGACACCAAAAAGACGGATCTGGAATACGCCATCGCGTTCCGCACGATCCTGGAGCTTTATCAAATTCCATCCCGGCCGCTGACCGGAAGCATCCTCTCCTCAGTCGTCCCGCCGCTGACCGCCGTGATCAACCGCGCCCTGACGAAGATCATCGGAAAACCGGCATTGGTCGTGGGCCCCGGCGTGAAAACCGGTCTTCCGATCCGGATTGACAATCCGGCCCAGCTTGGCAGCGATATGGTAGTAAACGCCGTGGCCGCAGCGGCAGAATACCCGCTGCCTCTGATCCTAATCGACATGGGCACGGCCACAACCCTCTCCGTCATCGATGAAAACGGCTCTTATTTGGGCGGAGCGATTTTGCCCGGAGCCGGAATCGCCCTGGATTCCCTTGTGAACCGCACCGCACAGCTTCCGCGTATTTCCTTTGAAGCGCCGGATACGGCCATTGCCAAGAATACGGTGGATTCGATGAAATGCGGGATTGTATACGGAAATGCAGCCATGCTGGACGGTATGATCGACCGGATGGAGGGAGAGCTCGGACGTCCCGCCCACGCCGTCGCCACCGGCGACCTGGCGAAAGCCGTTATCCCTCACTGTACGCATCCTATTTTATACGATGAGATGCTGCCGATGAAGGGCTTGTACCGCATTTATATGAAAAATCGTACGGACGGCTGAACAGGAGGACGACATGATTCTAGCAGTTGACATAGGAAACAGCAACATTGTAGTGGGAGCCATTGACCGGGAAAGGGTTTATTTTGTCGAACGGTTTTCCTCCGACCCCCGCAAGACGGATTTGGAGTACGCGATTGCACTCCGGACAGTTCTGGAACTTCATGAGATTATGCCGGATCAATTAAAGGGAAGCGTCATTTCCTCTGTGGTGCCCCCGGTGACCGCCACTTTAAACCGGGCTCTTCAAAAGATTATCGGAACCCCGGCTCTCATCGTCGGTCCCGGAATCAAAACCGGCCTTGCCATCCGCATGGATGATCCGGCCAAGGTCGGAAGCGATCTGATCGTCGACGCGGTCGCCGGTGTGGCCGGGTATCCGCTTCCGCTGATTTTGATCGACATGGGCACGGCCACGACACTCTCCATCGTGGGGAGAGGTCCCGCTTATCTCGGAACCATCATCGCTCCCGGAGCCCAGGTGGCCCTGGACGCATTAATTCAGACCACCTCCCAGCTACCGCGGATTCCCTTTGAATCTCCCCGGAAAATCATCGGAACCAACACCGTGGACTGTATCAAAAGCGGTATCATCCTGGGAAACGCCTCGATGCTGGACGGGCTGATCGACCGGGTGGAATTGGAGCTGGGCGAGACGGCCACCGTCGTCGCAACCGGCGGCCTGGCCTCCTCCATCGTCCCCCACTGCCGCCATTTGGTCCAGGTGGACGAAAACCTCCTTCTGCGGGGACTGTACCTGATCTATCAGAAAAACAACGGAAGCGTCTGCTGTTCATATTCCTGAAAAGACGACAGGAGCGGCGGGGCCTGCGACAAAAGGATTTCCGCCCGCTCCTTATCCAATATCCATCTTTTCACATCCTCTTCTTTTAACACCAAAGGCATCCGGTCATGGACGCCTTGCAGAGAACGATTGGCCTCCGTCGTCAGGATGACGAAACAATTCATCTCCTCAAAGCAGCGGTAAAAACCAGCCAAGTACAAAATTTTCTTTTCCCTTCCGGTAAAACTTACCTTCTCCCCCTTTGGATTCCACTCATAAAACCCTCCGGCCGGGATTGCGCAGCGGCGAAACAGCATACTGTCACGGAACAAACTTTTTTCCATCGCCGTTTCAGCACGGGCATTAAAAATCACCTGGGAACGCTCATGTCCCGGAAATCCCCAGCGCATGGAGGCCAGCACCAGGCGGTGCTTTTGGGCATCCGAACACACCACCCAAGCTAAATCCGCCGGATGTACGTCGCCCTCGCCCACCGTCTCGCTTCTCGTGTCCAGAAGGTCGGCCAGTGTCAATGCCTCCTGTGCCGCTTCATAAGTAAAATAATATCTTCCGCACATAAATGATTCCCCTTTTCCGACGTAAAATTCTTGATTTATTCCTACTTTATTCTACCAAACTATCTTTGACTTTACAAGCTGTTCCGGAAAAAACCATCAGTGGAGCAAACGCCGGATATCAAGCAGACCCCACCCCTCCTTTGTCACAGGCGCCCCTGTCTTCCGGCAGCTTTCACGCAGAGCCAGTTTGACGTCCACATTGGTCATATACGGATATTTTTCCAACAGCAGGGCAACGGCTCCGGATACAATGGGCGTCGACATCGAAGTGCCGCTTTTCATCGTATAATAGCGGGACCGCGGCGTCGGACATACATTACAGGATATGATGCTGGATCCCGGCGCAATCACCTCCGGCTTTAGAATACACTCGGCGGTCGGCCCCCTTCCCGAATAATTCTGCATCCGGTTCCCGTGAATCTCCACCCGTCTCCCGTCATCCGAGGATCCTACGGTGATCACTTTCCGGCTGATGCCGGGTGTGGTCACCGTGCCTTCTCCCGGTCCGTTGTTTCCCGCCGCCACAACCACCACGATTCCGGCGTCCCAGAGCTTGTTTACGTTCTGGACCAGAGGGGAATCCTCGCTGGAATCTCCTTTTGTCTTTGTCCCGACGGAAATATTGACTACGCGGATATTATATTTTTTCTGGTTCTCCAGAATCCAGGACAAGCCCATCATCATATGGGACAGGCTTCCGTTCCCCTTGGAGTCCAGTACCTTGATGCTGATGATCCGGCATCCGGGAGCAATACCTGCGTATTGTCCCATCGACATCCGTCCGCTGCCGCCGATTACCCCCGCCACATGGGTACCGTGGCCGTTGTCGTCGTAGGGCTCCGTCCAGAGATGGAGCGTATCTTGAAACGCGTCGATCCGGTCCTCAAAATCCCGGTGGGGAAAGATGCCGGTGTCCAAAATTGCGACGCCGATTCCCGCCCCGCTGAGCCCGGCCCGATGGGCTGCGTCGGCATGGACGGCTCGAAATGCCTCCTGCATTGAGCTCACCTTCTTTTTTCTCTTATTCTATTCAGAAAAAAGACGTCCGGTGCCAAAAGGGAAAAGCATACGGAAACATTGACACCGATTACCCGCCATGCTACACTTTTTGTTGTTATAAGAACAAGACAATAGGAGGACTGTATGGAAAAACAAGCGATTCTCGCGGTCAGTTTCGGAACCAGCTATCCGGAGACCCGTGAAAAAACCATTGACAGAATCGAAGAAGATATGAGGCAGGCTTACCCGGACGATACCGTGTACCGTGCATGGACCAGCAAAATGATTATCCGAAAACTTCGGGAACGGGATCATATGATCGTACCGACAGTCCCGGAAGCTCTGGAGCAGATCAAGAAAGACGGCGTCACCGATCTGATCGTTCAGCCGACGCACATCATCAATGGAATTGAAAATGACCAGATGAAAGAAGATGTTTTGGCTCAGAAGGAATTCTTCCGCTCTGTCCGGTTTGGAACCCCGCTGCTGACTACCACCGAAGACAACATTGCTGTATTAACAGCTTTGATGGAGGAATACAAGGAGATTCCAAAGGAGGATGCGATCGTCTTCATGGGCCACGGCACCACCCACCATGCCAATGCGGTCTATGCGGCGCTGGACTATACCTTGAAAGACCTGGGATATCCCCGCGCCTTTATGGGAACCGTGGAGGCATATCCATCCCTGATCCATATTTTCCGGCGTCTCAACGAGACGGATGTCCAAAGGGTCCATCTAGTTCCCTTTATGCTGGTGGCCGGAGACCATGCCAACAATGACATGGCCAGCGACGACGATGATTCCTGGCGCTCCCAGTTTGAGGCGGCCGGCTACGAGGTGGTCTGCCACTTGAAGGGGCTGGGGGAATATGAGGGGATCCGGAAAATATACCTGGAACACTTGGCGCAGAGTATCCGCTCCTAAAAGATTTTGCGGCATCCCTTCGATTTATATCCGGATTGGCGTCAGGAATTCAGCATCAAAAACGCGCCCAGATTTCCCCGTTTCCCCTGGGTCGCCCGATGGGAAAACAGGAGATCCGAATGACAGCAGGTACAAATCCCGGAGGAGGCAAGGTGATCCTCTCTGATCCCGGCGGACAACAAGATTTTCCGGTTGGCATTCCAGAGATCCAGCTGATATTTCTTTTCCGGCTTTTCCTCTAAAATTTCCGGCCAGTCCGTCTCCGGAAACACAAGACGGAATTCCTCTGCCACATCCTCGCTGACTTCATAGCAGCTCTGACAAATGCTGGGGCCGATGCAGGCCAAAATCTGCCCCGGCTCACAGCCGAAGACTTCCTGCATCCGCTCTACGGTCACAGCCCCCATCCGACCCACGGTTCCCCGCCAGCCGGAATGGCTGAGGGCGATCACCCGTTTTACCGGGTCCAAAAAGAAGAGCGGCACACAATCCGCATAGGAGGTCACCAGCATCAGACCCGGTTCATCGGTCAAAAGCCCGTCCACATCCGTGTAATCCCGCTCTCGGACCACGCCTTTCCCTGCATCTTCCCTGGTTACGATCCGCAGGTTCGTCGTGTGGGTCTGCTGGGACAGCACCATCTGTTCCGGCGGGACGCCGAGCGCCGTTCCCATCCGCCGGTAATTCTCCCGGACATGCTCCGGATCATCTCCCCGGTTTCCCGCAAAGTTCATCGTGGCAAACATCCCCTTGCTGACGCCGCCTTTTCTCGTGGAAAAAGCATGGGTCACCATCCCCTCCCGCTCCAGAAGCGGAAAGGTCAGAAAGGTCACCCCCGCCTTCTCTTGTTCTTTCATTCCCCATTCCATCTTAAATTCCTCCAAACGCATTTTGAAAATGGACGATGGTTCCGTCGCCCCCGATGGCTATCACGTCGAACCGGCAGCAGGTATCCGGCGGCGTTCCCTGCTGAATCAGATAGAATTGAGCCACCCGGCGGATCTTTTTTTGCTTCGCCTGGTTGACCGCCTCCTCCGGGCTTCCATATAAGCCCCCACTGCGGTATTTGACTTCGACAAAGACTAAGGTATCTCCGTCCTTAGCCACCAGATCAATCTCTCCGATCCGGCAGCGGTAATTCTTTTGAAGCACGCAAAGCCCTTCCGCCTGCAAATAAGCAGCCGCTTTTTCCTCGAAGCAGCTGCCCACCATTCTCTGATTCATTCTTTTTCTCCGGTGAAATTTTTAATAAACGACCGCCGGTGGATCGGACACGGCCCAAATTCCCTTATGGCTGCGATGTGTGCCGCCGTGCCATAGCCTTTATGGCCGGCAAATCCATATTCCGGATACAGTTCATCATACTGGCGCATCATCCGGTCCCTGGTTACCTTAGCCAGGATACTGGCCGCCGCGATGGATACGCTCTTCGCATCTCCTTTGATGATGGGTACTTGAGGCAAAGCGATTCCCGGTATCGTCACCGCATCGTTCAGCAGGACCTCCGGCTTCACCGAAAGCTTCGAGACGGCCTGGCGCATCGCCTCATAAGTAGCCTGCAAGATGTTGATTTCATCAATCGTTTCCGCGCTGACGATCCCGACGCCGAAAGCAATGGCTTTTTCTTTTATTTCATCAAAGAGCAGCTCTCTGCGCCGCTCCGTCACTTTCTTGGAATCATTCAGATAAAAAATCTCCGCCTCCCTCGGCAGGATCACCGCAGCGGCCACCACCGGCCCTGCCAGCGGACCGCGGCCCGCCTCATCGATCCCGCAGACCGGGGCCAGATCCCCATACTGTCTTTCGTAGCTTCGCATCTGTTCCAGACGCAGGCGTTCCTGCTCCGGATCCAATTTCTTTGGCATATCTTCTCCTCATTGATGCTGTAAAAGCCCCATATCCTTTAACGGCCAAAACCGAAAGAAGGCTTTTCCGGCAATCTGATCTTGCTTCACCGCCCCCACGGAGGCGCTCCGGCTGTCGCCGCTGTTGTTCCGGTTGTCCCCCAGGACAAAATATTCCTCTTCCCCCAGCACAAAAGGCTCTGACGCGAGACCTGCCGCTTCCATCGGCTCCATCCCGTAATGTTCTTCCAACACTTCTCCGTCGATCGTGATCACGCCGTCTGCAATCTGTACGGTCTCGCCGGGGAGGCCGATGACCCGCTTGATGAACAGGGTCCCTTTGCCGTCCAGAGAATCGAACACAATGATATCAAACCGTTTGGGATGCTGGTAGGCAACCTTTTGTACAATCAACATATCGCCGTTATGGAGCGTCGGCTGCATGGAGTCGCCGTTCACAATCGCGGCCCGGCCGATAAAAAGCAGGATCAATACCGCAGCCGCAGAGACCAGCAAAAAGACGATGGCCGTATTCAAAAAATCCTCCACGAACCCCGGATATTCCCGCGCTGCCGTCTTTTGTTTCAGACGTTCCTTGGCTTTGTGTTTGTTCACTGCGCCCCCATTTCTTCCTGCGGCCGCTCCAGACTGATCCCTCCCAGACGGCCGTTCCGCAGATCATCGAGAAATAGCCGAATCGCCTTGCCGGTGTCCGGTTCTCCGCCTTTTTGCAGGCAGTTGCGCACTTTGGCAATTTCCTGCAAAATCTCATAGGGAGAGTTTTCCTCTTCCGCGCCGTAGCGCTCTTTCAGAACACCCGGATACCACTTTTGCAAAAACCGGATCCCCTCTGCCGCCAGCTCTCTCAGATCCAGTATTTCATCGTTGACCGACCCGATCAGAGCCAGGCGGACGCCGGTTGTCTCATCCTCAAACCGAGGCCACAGGATACCGGGCGTATCCAGAAGTTCTACGTTTTTATTCAGCCGGATCCACTGGTTCCCCTTGGTGACTCCCGGCTTATTGCCGGTTTTCGCAGCAGCTTTTCTCGCCAGGGAATTGATAAAGGTGGATTTTCCCACATTGGGGATTCCCACCACCATGGCCCGCACCGGCCGGTTCAGAATTCCCCTTCTCCGGTCTCTCTCAGTCTTTTCCTTACAGGCTTCCTGGATGGCATTCTGCACGGTTTTCATTCCCGTACCGCTTTTGGCGTTCAGGCGGACCGCCAAAATGCCTTTTTGAGCAAACCATTCCTCCCACTGACGGTTCACTTTCTCATCCGCCAAATCGGATTTGTTCAGGAGAATCAGACGGGCCTTGTTCTGCGCCAGCCGGTCGATGTCCGGATTCCGGCTGCTGGCCGGGACCCTCGCATCCACCAGCTCGATGACCAGATCCACCAGCTTGATGTCCGCCTCCATCGCCCGCTTCGCCTTTGTCATATGTCCCGGATACCACTGTATTTTCATTCTATTCCCTCATATTCTATTTCATACTTCATCGCAGCCGGGCCGCGCCCGCTGTGCTCTTTGAAACGGTGGAAAATCAACGCCTTACTTTTGCTGGCCCTGACTTTCCGCCGGCTTTGTCTCGCCGAGTTCCGGAAGAAACCCCAGCTCGGAAAAAGGGGCGATGCGGAACCAAACTTTTCCAAGAATCTGATCCCGGTGTACATTTCCGATGATGGCAAAGCGGCTGTCCTCACTGCTGTCGCCGTTGTCACCAAGGAGAAAATACTCGTCCGCCCCCAGCTTCACCGGGTTCTCCGCCAGGCCGGGCACCGTGTACTCCGGAAGATTTTCATCCGCCAGCTCCCTGCCGTCAATCAAGATCCGTCCGTTTTTAATCTGTACGGTCTCTCCGGGAAGTCCGATGACCCGTTTCATATGGGTCTTTTCTGCCACCTTCGGATTGCGGAACAATACCACGTCCAGACGCTCCACCTGGAAAAAATGATAGGACAGCCGGTTGATCAGCACCGTATCCTCGGCCAGCAAAGCAGGCTCCATCGAATGGCCCTCCACCTTGACCTGATCGCCCAGCATCTGAACGAAAAAAACAGCCAAAGCGATGACGACGATCACATCGACCACCCAATCCGTCAGCGCATGAAGCCGCTTTCCCTCCTGCCCCTCCGTCTGCTTCTTTCTTCTTCTGCTTTCCACCGGCAACACCCCACTTTCCTGTTCTGCTATTGACCGGATTTCTAAATCGTAATAGCGATGCAAAGAGTAAAAAAGGGACCGCATATTTTCATATGTGTCCCTTTTTCATCATTTCACTAATTCTTTTACCTTGGCAGCCTTGCCGACACGGTCTCTCAGATAGTTCAGTTTCGCTCTTCTTACTTTACCTCTGCGGACCACTTCCACCTTCTCGATTTCCGGAGAATGCACCGGCCAGGTCTTCTCGACGCCGACGCCGTTGGAAGTTTTGCGAACCGTGAAGGTTTCGCGGACGCCGCCGTTCTGACGCTTCAGCACCGTGCCTTCAAAAACCTGAATTCTCTCGCGGTTGCCTTCCTTAATCTTGGCATGTACGCGAACCGTGTCGCCTACCTGGAAGTTTCCTGCGCCCTCACGCAGCTGCTCGGCTTCGATTTTCTTGATAATCTCGTTCATGATTCCTCCTAATATTCAGATGTTCATGACCAATGGGGTTGGCAGCGGACCATCCATATTTACACAGCGATTTATTCTACCATAAAGCGGTCAAACTTGCAAGCCCTTTTTCGCCAAATATTCCCTGTCTTTCTTGGTCAGCAAGGCTTGCTCCAACAAATCGGGACGCCAGCGAAGCGTGCGCTCCAACGACTGTTCCCGCCGCCATTTTTCAATGTTTGCGTGGTGTCCGGAGAGAAGCACCTCCGGCACCCTCTGCCCTTCGTACTCTTCCGGCCGCGTATACTGCGGGTATTCCAGAAGATTGTCGTGAAACGATTCAAATTCCGCAGAGACTTCGTTGCTTAAAACGCCGGGAACCAGGCGGGAGATCGCATCGATCATCACCATGGCCGGAAGCTCGCCGCCGGTCAGCACATAATCTCCGATGGATACGTAGTCGGTGACGATCTTTTCTAAGATCCGCTCGTCCACCCCCTCGTAGTGACCGCAGAGAAAGATCAAATCCTCCTCTTTTGCCAGCTCCTGGGCGATTTGCTGATTGAAAACATTTCCCTGAGGCGTGACATAAATCACACGGGCTTTTCCGGGAATCCCGCTTTTGACAGCCTGATACGCGCGGTCGATGGGCCCTGGCTGCATGACCATACCGGCTCCTCCGCCGTAGGGATAGTCGTCCACATGGCCGTGTTTATTTTCCGAATAATCCCGGATATTCGTGGCCGTCACCGAGATTGCCCCGGCCTGCAAAGCCCTGCCCAGGATACTGGTCCGGCAGCCCTGCTCGATCATCTCCGGGAATAATGTCAATACATGGAACCTCATAGATCCGCCAGCCCCTCCATCATATGAACTTTGATATATCCTTTGCCGGGGCAGATGTCCAAAATGCACTCTCCAATGGCGGGTAGCAGATATTCCCGGCCGCCGCCCTGAATGACATACACGTCGTTGGCTCCGGTCTGGATCACTTCCGTCAGTTTCCCAAGCTCCTGGCCCTGCTCATCCACGGCGGAAAGGCCGATCAGATCTGACACAAAAAACTCGCCTTCTTCAAGGGGAATCGCATCTTCACGGGAAACCAGCAGGTCGCTGCCCTTATATTTCTCGATGTCGTTGATGTTGTCGATTCCTTTGAATTTCAGAATCGCCATCCCTTTCAAAAATTTGACGCCTTCCACCTCCAGGGGGATCCGTTCCTTCCTTTTGGTCTCCATCACCAGTTTTTTCAGCGTGCGAAAACGGCTGATATCGTCGGTGGTCGGAAATACTTTGATCTCGCCGCGGATGCCGTGGGTGTTGGCAAAGACGCCGACACGCAGGTATTCTTCCATTTTTGGTCTCCTTTTCTCAGGCCAATCATTCTTCCTCAGTAAATGCCGAAACGGGCAAACGGCTCCATCTGAGCTGCTCACCCGCCTCCCGTTTACTGGATATCCAGCGTTACTTTCTTGTCTTCCTTAGAAGCCGCCACCTTGACAACGGAACGGATCGCCTTTGCGATGCGCCCCTGTTTGCCGATCACTTTGCCCATATCGGAAGGCGCGACTTTCAGTTCCAGAACGGTCTCCCGCTCTTTCTCCGTTTCCGTAACCACAACTTCCTCCGGATGATTTACCAGGGCTTTTGCGATTACCTCCACTAATTCTTTCATGTTCGGCTACCTCCTGGCGGATTATTTCTCTACGCCGGCAATCTTCAGAAGTTTAGCAACGGTCTCGGTCGGCTTTGCGCCGCTCTCCAGCCACTTCTTCGCCTTTTCCTCGTCAATCTTAATCACGCTGGGATCCTTCGTGGAATCATAGTAACCGATCTCCTCGATGAAACGTCCATCTCTCGGGGAACGGGAGTCCGCTACGACTACTCTATAGAAAGGAGCCTTCTTCTGTCCCATTCTTCTCAAACGAATCTTTACTGCCATTCGTATTTCACCTCCTTACACTTTCTCTTGATTTATTAAAAGGGAAGAGAAAATCTTCCTCTTTTTCCTTTTTTGCCCATCATGCCCGACATCTGCTTCATCATTTTTTTTGACTGCTCAAACTGTTTCATCAGCCGGTTCACTTCCGCGATGTCCACACCGGCCCCATTGGCAATCCGGCGCTTTCTGGACGGGTTGATCAGATCCGGGCGGCTTCTCTCTTCCTTGGTCATGGAAAGGATAATCGATTCCACCCGCTTCATCGACTTATCGTCAGGCATATCCACGCCCTTCAGCTTGCTTCCCATGCCGGGGATCATGCCCATCAGGTCGCCGAGATTTCCCATCTTTCGAAGCTGTGCGAACTGATCCAGAAAGTCGTTGAAATCGAACTCTGCTTTCCGGAGCTTCCGCTCCATCTCCTTGGCTTTCTCCGCATCCACCTGGGCTTCCGCCTTTTCGATCAGGGAAAGGATATCTCCCATGCCGAGGATCCGGGACGCCATGCGGTCGGGATAAAACTGCTCCAGATCGGAGAGCTTTTCGCCCATACCTACGTAGAGGATCGGTTTGCCGGTCACTGCCCGGATGGACAGGGCCGCGCCGCCTCTGGTGTCGCCGTCCAGCTTGGTGACGATGATTCCGTCGATCCCGATTTTTTCATTGAACGTGCTGGCTACGTTGACCGCGTCCTGACCGGTCATTGCATCGACCACCAGGATTGTCTGTTTTACCGGCACGGTTTCTTTGATCTTTTGCAGTTCTTCCATCATCGCTTCGTCGATATGGAGACGTCCGGCCGTATCGAGGATCACCACGTTCTGGCCATTTTTCTTAGCGTGCTCCAATGCCGCTTTGGCGATGTGGACCGGAGAGGTTCCGTCCCCCATGGAAAAGACCGGGACGCCTTGCTTTTCTCCGTTTACTTTCAGCTGTTCGATGGCGGCCGGGCGGTAGATATCACAGGCCACAAGAAGAGGCTTTCTGCCCTTCGCCTTCAGCTTTCCGGCGATCTTCGCCGCAGTCGTGGTCTTGCCCGCGCCCTGAAGTCCGGCCATCATAAAGATCGTCTGCTCATTGCCCGGATTTAACTCTAACTCCGTGGTCTCGGAGCCCATCAGGCGGACCATCTCTTCGTTTACGATTTTGATGACCATCTGGCCGGGGGTCAGGCTGTTCATCACGTCGGAGCCTACAGCCCGCTCCTCCACTGCTTTGACGAACTGCTTTACTACTTTGAAATTGACGTCGGCCTCTAAGAGCGCCATCTTGACTTCTTTCAGCGCTGCTTTTACATCGGCCTCGGTCAGCCTACCCTTGCCCCGGAGCTTTTTGAACACATTTTGCAGTTTATCGGACAAGCTTTCAAATGCCATAAATCACAACTCTCCTATTTGCTCGGAAATCTGCTCAATCTTCTTCACACAGGAAGCGTCTCCGCCGGCGTCGAACTCCCGCGCCAGACGGTGGATTTCCCCCACCAGCCTCCGGGTTTCCTCAAATTTCCGGATCAGGCCCAGCTTCGCCTCGTAATCCCGCAGGGAGCGGTCGCACCGCTTGATCAGATCATGCACGCCCTGGCGGCTGATCTTCTGCTGTTCTGCGACCTCACTTAAGGAAAGGTCGTTAAACACCACATCCTCATAGATCCGCTTCTGATGCTCGGTCAAAAGTTCGCCGTAAAAATCATACAGCAGCGCCTGTTCCACAAATTTTTCCATATTGAATCACCTTTGCTATCATACAGGATGAAAGCTTGTTTGTCAAGTGTTTTTTCTTGACAAAGGAAGCGTCTATAACTTGGCATTCTCCCAGATTTCTTTCCGCGCCTCGTACTGCTCGTTCAGCCACTGGGCCGCCGCCTGCATGCCTTCCTCGGAGAAGTCGAAATCCGTTGTCTGACGCAGTTCCTCCGGCGCCACATCCGAACAATAAGGCTGGGGCCAGACCATCACGATCAGCCGGGCCGTCTCCTCTTTCTGCTTTTTCAGCAGATACCGCATCCCCTGATAGCTCCCGGTCAAATTTTGCTTTTCCAGGAATCCCAGTGACATCAAAGTCTTTCTTTCAATCAAAATTTATCACCCTTCCGATTTTTGGTTCCATCTTCCCCGATCCCAACCCTTTTTCAAAAATAAAGTATACCATAATAATTCAGAGTGTGCTAGAATAGAATTAGTTCTGTTTCCAAAGATAGAATCGGGTCTAAAGGAGCAGTGTCAACCAATACTGGCTCAGCCGAAAAAGTCAAATCAAGGAGCATATCATTATGAAAAAAATACTATTCGCAGCATCGGAATGTGTCCCTTTTGTAAAAACCGGCGGTCTGGCCGACGTGGTTGGATCTCTTCCCCAGTATTTTGACAAAGAGCAGTACGACGTGCGCGTGGTCATCCCCAAATATCTCTGTATCCCGGACAAATACCGGAGCCAAATGGAATATGTGAACCACTTTTACATGTATTTTAACGGCAGGAACCGCTATGTCGGAGTCCTCAAGCTGGAATACGCCGGTATCACCTATTATTTCGTGGACAATGAAGAGTATTATTCCGGACCGACCCCCTATTCCGATCATTTTTACGACCTGGAAAAGTTCAGCTTTTTCTCCAAGGCAGTCCTGTCCATTCTGCCGTCCCTGGACTTTCATCCGGATATCATCCATTGCCACGACTGGCACACCGGCCTGATTCCGGTCTATCTGAAAAATGAGTTTGCCGCCGATCCTTTCTATCCCTCGATCAAGGCAATTATGACGATTCATAACCTGCGTTTTCAGGGAACCTGGAACATTGAAGACATCAAACATATGACCGGCCTTCCCGATTATCTCTTCACACCGGATAAGCTGGAGGCATATAAGGACGCCAATTTCCTGAAAGGCGGCATCGTCTACGCTGATTACGTGACCACGGTCAGCGAAACCTACGTCGAGGAGATCAAGACCCCGTTTTTCGGCGAGAAGTTGGATAAGCTGCTCTGGGCCCGTTCCAACTGCTTCTGCGGCATCCTGAACGGTATTGATTACCGGGAGTACGACCCAGCCAACGACGATAAAATCTATCAGAAATTTGACACGAAAAATTTTCGAAAAGAAAAAGTGAAGAATAAAATCGCCCTTCAAAGCGAGCTTGGCCTGGAAGTCAGCGCCAAAACCATGCTGATCGGCATTGTCTCCCGGATGACAGACCAGAAGGGCTTTGATCTGATCGAGCGGGTGATGGAGGAAATGCTCTGTTCCGATTCCATTCAATTCGCGGTCCTCGGAACCGGAGACTGGCACTACGAAGAAATGTTCCGGCGCTTCGCCGCCCATTTCCCCGGAAAGATATCCGCCAACATTTGTTACAGCGAACAGCTCTCCCACCGGATTTACGCCGGCAGCGATGCGTTTTTGATGCCCTCCCTGTTCGAGCCCTGCGGCCTCAGCCAGCTGATGGCGCTCCGCTACGGAACCTTGCCGATCGTGCGAGAGACCGGAGGCCTGAAGGACACGGTCGAACCTTACAACGAATTCGCCAACACCGGCACCGGTTTCTCCTTTGCCAACTATAACGCCCACGAGATGATGGCTTCGGTGCGGTACGCAGAGCAGGTCTACTATGACGGGAAGCGCCGCTGGAATCAGATGGTGGAGCGGGCGATGAAGAAAGACTTTTCCTGGGAGACCTCGGCGAAAAAGTATGAAACTCTGTACGACAGCTTATAATTTGCCGGAAAGGCAGAACTGATCTTGGAAAGTTCATAGAAATGCAGTCAAATCCCCTGAGTCCAGATCCGATTCAGGGGATTTGACTGCTCTCTTATCATTTTATTGTTTCCGACTTCAACATCGCTGAAAACGTCTCAATCTGTGTCTCCAGCCGTCCCAGCTCAATATCCTTCCCCCAAAAATCCAGTTCTAAAAACAACGTCTTTTTTCCGGTTCGCTCCTGAATTCTCCGGGCTAACAGTTTCTGATGGGCTCCCATCCACCGGTCGAAGGAAAACATTCCAATCAAATACGCGTCCAGCTGATAGCGGATCAGATAGTCCCCGATCATCTCCGCTTCTTCTTCCATGGTGGAGGCGATGCCGGCCCGCATCCAAAAAGAAGCCACCTTTTCCTCAAAGCTGCCGGTCCGGCACCCGCCGTCCTTTCGGGCCATCACAGCCGTGCTGGTCAAAAGTCTTACGCCGTTCGCCTCAAAGAGGTCGCTGACCTCCGGAACCAAAAAGGGCAGCAAAAAGCAGCCGATCCGGCAGGACGGCTTGTTCTTCCCTGGGTTCAGCCGTTCCCGTTCCTGAAGCTCTTTTCTCAAAATCTGCAGGGAATGAAGCGCCGGCTCCCAGTCGGAAAATCCAGCTAAGAACAGTGCCTGCACCAGGGCATTTTCATTTCCGCCCAGCTGGATATGGGTGCAATTCCAATGGTTCAAAGACTCTACGGCAAAGGATAGTCTCTCCCATTTTTTCCACGCCCGTTCCTTTGCCTCTTCTCCGATCTCGATTCCCGCCTTTTTGCCCACTTCGCGCAGCGTGTCCCCGATCTCCGCCGCCATATACGCCCTGCGTGCTTCTGGTTCCTCCGCCGCTGTTTTGGGCAAAATCACGGAAGCCAACGGCCAGCTTTGAAGCCGCAGGTTCAGCCATTCATTGGATTTCCCACTTTCATCGCAGAGCATCCCCCAATTCCACATGAGATCCGGGTCAGGGAGAAGCCCGGACTCCGCGGAGTAGATGCGAAGCTCATTGAGACCACAGTGGCGGCAGCAGGGCGATCCGATCACGTCCCCCGGCCCTTCCCATCCGAGAAAGCCGCGCAGAACCACCATCAAGAGGTAATCAGCCGAGCATACTAGCACCGAATCCCCTCCGGCTTCCTGAACCGCCAGCAAAGCCGGGATCGGCGCCGGGACGGTCGTATAAATCCGGTACGCCGGACTCTTCCGGTACAGATTTAAGAATTCCCGCACATAGGCTCCGATCAGCAGCCGGATCCCCTCCAGCCCCATATCATAGTGGGACGGCAAAATCTCCTCCGCCGCACGGCGCAGGTCCTCCCCACACAGCCCAAATGGGCGGCAGGCTTCCTCCAATACAGCCGACCAAGCTAGGATTTCCTCTTCGGAAAAATCACATGCCTTTAAAAAGGATGCAGCCCCATTCAGGGCTGCCCGGTTATGTTCCATATTCTTTTCCGTCCTTCTCACCCAAACAATTTCCGTACCAGAAAGCCCAGATACTCCTCATAGGCCGCCTGTGGGTAACTTTGTTTATTTTGGAGGTGTTCCAGAATCAGTGAACACATCACACATTCCACCAGAACGCAACCCTTCTGATAATCGTCTTCCATCTCCTCGCAGGGACATGTCTTTTTTAAGAGTTTCCAAAACAGGCCATACAATGGCCTCATCTCCGCATCCTGACGAAACTCCAGCGAATCTTTCCCGAACATCAGCTCAAAGCTTCCCTGATAGTCCTCCGCGAACAGATAAATTTCCCGGAGGATCAGCATACATAGCTCCGCGGCACTTTTCTGGCGGACGGTCTCTTGATTGGCATCCAGCGCCTGATAAACTCTGTGATAGAGGCGGTTCATTCCGTCCAAAACGATCTCTTTTTTTATTTCGTTAATATTTTCCACGTAATTGTAAAGGGTCATAGAAGAAACCTTCAGTTCGCCGGCTAAATGGCGCACGGAAAGCGCTGCTACCCCCTCCTCGTTAACAATTCGGGAAGATATTTCAAAAATCTTCTGTTTATCATAGATTTTTTTACTTCTAGCCATAGTCTGCCAATTCCATTTCTTGATTTTAAGCCATGAGTCCAGTTATCATGGAGCGTGAAAGACACACTTCTTTATCAGATAGAAATCATTTTTTCCATATGTAAAAAGTAGGAAATATTTTCAATCTGACGGATCCGATCTTCAATCCGATAATTTTCATCATCCCAAAAATCGCCTTCGATATAAAAATGCTGAATCCCGGTCTGTTTTTCCACCATCTGGATCATCGTTTTCTGATGAGCTCCCAGCCAGCGGTCAAACGTGTAAAAACCGTAGAGCATCCCATTCAGCCGATACTCTTTTAAAATTTCGGATATGATGTTCGCCTCATCCTTCATATTGACGGCATTGGCCCCTTGGTACCAGTGCTTCGCCACCGTATAGTAGGGGTTTTTGCAATCGATAAAATTCAGTTGTTCTTTGGAAAATGCGAAGCAGGTACTGAAACTCAAGCTGACGCCCTGATCTAAAAATGCCTTGTCCACCCAAGGCAGACAAAAAGGGATAAAGTGGCAGCCCAGCTTCGGCGCTCCCTTCGGCAGAACGCCGATCCCAGCTGCGATCCGCGCCTCCACCTCCCGGATCATCGTTTCCAACGCTTCCCGCAGATAGCGAAACCCAGTATCAAAGGCCATTCCGGTGGGCGCGCCGAACAGGGTAATCTCATTTCCGGTAATCGGCTGAGGATCCGCATTTCCCACCAGGTGATTCAGATAGTCCAGGCGCACGATATAGGAGTGATACTCCTCGATGGCCTGACACATATGTTCCCTCTCCACCGGGACGCCTGTGATCTCCCCGATCTTTTTTTGAGCATACTCCAGTTGGGCTGCCAGGTATTGAACCCGCTCTTCATTGTCCGCCTCATGGCTGCCGTATGCCTGATCATGGGGAACCATTGTCGTAATGTAAGACCACTTGGGATCTTCCAGGCATTGGATCAGCTCTTCCGTCTTCGGGCCTTCATTGCAGTACAGGCCCCAGTTCCATACCACATCCGGGGAAACGATCCGGTCTTGACGCCGCGCGTTCAGCCGCAGTTTATTGAGGCCGCAGTGGCGGCAGCGGGGGGTCATAACCGTCGTGTCTTCCATCAAAGGATCCGCCCGATTAAAAAACGAATTCAAAACAGACGCCATCAGGAAGTCCGGATAAGAAATCTTTACCTTGTCTCCTCCGGCGAATTTGATGGCCCGGTAGCACACCGGCTGGCTCGGCATGATTCCGTACACGACCTTAGATCCTGCCTTCTTCCACTGGTCTAGACTGCACATCTCCACTAGTTCACGGATATAGGCGGCCATACAAAGCCGGACTCCGCGAAGACTGGTATCCCAATAGGCTGGTATCCATTCCTGAACAGCAAAATCCACATCTTTTTCCGTCAGACCGATTTTCTCCGCCGCTGCTTCCCAACGGGGAAGGAACGATTCCAATTCTTCTCCTCTAAAATCCAGCAGCTTCAAAAAATTTCTATGAGCCAACGCTCCCATTCTATCGTTCCTCCTTTGAAAGTGGATTTTTTATCTCCACACTTCGCACTATGAAAATAGCGGCGGGAAGTTCAAATATTCTTTTCTTTTTCCTTAAAATAAATTCCGTATACTGAACAATCATTCTACAGCAACAATTATTTTTAATCATAACAATTTTTTATCCATAAAGCAATAGATGATAAATAAAAAATCAGGAAGGGCGCCGGGGCGCCCCTCCCGCAAGCAAATCCATTACTCAACAATACCCTTTTTCATTTTCAGAATTTGGCAGACACTCTCAATTCTGGTTCGGAGAGCTTCCGGGCTATAATCACGGTCATCCCAGAAGTCCGCCTCGATATAGTAGGACGGAATCCCCATCCGGTCTTCCAAAAGTTTCGCCAGCATCTTATGGTGGGATCCCAGCCAACGGTCGAAATCGAAGAAGCCCATGATCATGGCATCCGGATGATTCATCTCGATCTTTTCGATGATTCCCTCCAGCTCGGAGCCGAGGTTCTGGCCGATGGACATCCGCAGCCACATCTCCGCAGCCTGCATCCAGCTATCCTCATATTTGCTCGGCGACAACTGTTTCTTGGAAGCCGTCAGCACATGGGAGAAGGAAATGATAACGCCATTGTCGCGGAACATCTTTCCTACCCACGGAATGCAGAACGGCACATTGTAGAAACCGACCTTCGGAGCACCCTTCGGCACGATTCCCCTGCCTTCCTTGATGGCGGCGCGCATTTCCTTAATCAGAACGTCCAGAGCTTCTTCCATATACTTAAAGCCAGTGTTGAACGGCAGGGTGATCGGCTGCTGCATCATGGTCAGAGCGTCGCCGCCCAGAGGCGCCGGATCTGCGTTACAGCACATATTGACCAACTGGCCGATCTTAAAGCTGTATTTGTTATTTGCTTTCACTGCGGCAGCCATGGCTTCATCGGTAACCTTTATGCCGATGGCGTCGCTGACCTGCTGTGCGCCTAACTTCATCATATCAGCCAAATATTTTACACGGTCCTCAATCTCATCGTCGATGATGCCGAACTCGGTGTCGTGAGGAATACGGGAAACCACGTAGTTCCAGTCCTGACCGATCAGGCATTTGATCATTTCATCAGTCTTCGGGCCTTCGTCACAGTTGAAGCCCCAGGACCAGATGATATCAGGAGCTGCGATCAGGCCGGAGGAAAAGGCGGCAAAACGCATCTTATTTAACGGGCAGTGACGGCAGCCGTAAGTAAAGCCCTCGGCCTCCGCACGGTAGAAATAGGGAGCAGCCTCATGGAAGAAGGAATTCATGACGTTTACCAGAAGCAGGTCCGGGAAACCAACGAAAACCTTGTCGCCGCCTGCGTGCTTGATGGCGGTATAGTTGGTGGCGATGGCCGGGAGAATTCCGTAAACGATTTTCACGCCATCCTCTTTCATCTTCGGAGTGGCAACCACGTCGATGGTCTCGCGCAGGTAAGCGCCGATCATCATCCGGATTCCTTTATACTGGACTTCCCAGTTATCCGGAATATAGTGGTCTACGGCAAAGGCAATATCTTCGTCGGAGAGCCCCATGCGGTCCGCCGTATATTTCCATTGAGGATATATTTTTTCCAGCTCTTCTCCGTGGAATTCAGCAAGCTCCAGTAATTCGCGGTTAACATCTCTAGGCATTCTTTTTTCCTCCCTTCAAAGCCTCGACAAAGCTCTCCAGTCTGGTCGTCAGCGGTCCCATGGACTCACGGGAATACTCGTAAGAGGACTCCAGCTTCAGCATCGGCATATCCATTTCTTTCAGCCATTTTGCCACGCAGGAACACTCCATGTCGTAAATCTCGTCAAAGGCCAGCTGATACCAAACCACACCGTCGATCCGGTTCTCTTCGATCAGCTTCTTGATATACTCAAAGCGCTGTTCCCAGGCGGGCTGGAAGATGTCGATCGGGACCTTATTTACATATTTCGCGTCCACAAAGTTGTCGATCAGATTGCCTTCGAGGGCTACGTCGTCGTTGTATGTACGGATCCCTTCGTCCAGGAAATCCGCCACGATGGCGGCTCCGGCGTCTTCCAGAATCTTCGGAACAACATAGTCGCCGATGGCTACGGCGTGGCCGACCAGCAAAATACGAGGGCAGTCTTCCATAAATTTACCGGGGGCATCTTTTAGTTCATCGTACAGTTCATCCAGTTTCCCGATCATCACGTCATTGTCCACCGCGAAGGAATAGTGGTTCAGTTTGATGAATTCGCTGAATCCGATCGGAGGATTGTTCTTTTTGCGAAGCTCGCTGATCTTGCGGAGGCGCTCATTGATCGCATTGGTCTTGGCAAAATTCTTTCTGACCTCGTCCTCATCGATCTTGTTGCCGGTAACTTCTTCCATCTTGGCAACAAATTTTTTCAGCTGATCTTTATAGTAGTCCACCGCCAGCTGTTTATCCCAGTCGGGAGGGACGCCAACCTTGAAGACCGGAAGTCCTTTGAATTCCAACAGCTCGGAGATACGGCCGACATGGTTATCGGTCTGCTGCATCACGATCAAATCGGTGATCGGCGTCACAACGTCCATGCCCATCAGCCAGTAGCCTGCCATGGAACGGGCCAGCGGGTTCATGAACCGCAGCATATACTCTAGTACAGCGTCCGGAGCTTCCGGGTCGCCGCCTCTGCACATCAGGAATGGTTCCGCCCCTGCCGCGCGGATGTACTCTTCCGGAATAAAATTACCGGTGTACTCGATTACCTTCTTGCCTTCCTCCTTGGCCTTCTGCAAAAGCACCGGACGGGCCTTTGCCTGTTTCGCGAGTTCCTTCATAATTGCTTCCACTCTGAATCTACCTCCTTTTTCGTTGATTCCACATTATTTGTGAAATGCCTTACCCAAACCGTTTTTGCTGCACTCCATCACAATTTCAGCCAGGGTCGGATGGGCATGAATCATTGTTGCAACATCGTCGATCGTGATCCCCTTTTGAACCGCCAGAGCGATCTCGGAAATCAAGACGGAAGCATCCACGCCGAAAATCTGACCGCCCACCACGACACCGTCTGCCTTCCGGGCCACTATCTTGATCATTCCTGTGGTGGACTGCATACACATGGCTTTTTCATTGGCGCTGAAAGGCATTCTGCCGACGGTCGTCTCGATTCCCTGTTCTTCCGCCTCCGCCTGAGTCAGGCCAACGCCGGCGATCTCCGGATTCATGAATATCGCCCAGGGAATCACATCATACCGGATTTGGGAATCCATCCCTGCGATATTCTCCGCAGCCACAACGCCTTGGCGCTGCGCCTTGTGGGAAAGCTGCGGGCCTACGGTGATGTCCCCGGCCGCATAGATATGGGGAACGGAGGTTCGCATATGGGCGTCCGTGATAATCTGTCCTCTCTCCGTGGTCTTCACTCCGGCCGCTTTCAGATTCAGATCTCCGGTGTTGAGTTTCCGGCCGATGGCCACCAGCGTCATGGCGCTGACCACCTCTTCGCCGTCTCCCAGCCGGGCAACCGTCATACCGTCCCGCTCCGTGACTTCCTCAATTTTATTTCCCGTCCGGATCTCCACCCCCTGCTTTTTCAGGTAAGCGCTGACCTGGCCGGTGATCTCTTCATCCTTCATGGCCGGCACCACGTGGGGCATCATCTCCACCACGGTCACTTTGCAGCCGAAGGAGGAGAACACATAGGCAAATTCCAGTCCCAGGGCTCCGGCGCCGATGATGGTCATGCTCTCCGGGATTTCCGGAAGATTCAACGCTTCATTGCTGGTGATGATCGTGGTCCCGTTGATATGGAAGGCCGGAATCATGGCCGGCTCCGATCCCACTGCAATGACAAAGTTTTCCGCCGTTACCGTGCGGACTTCTCCTTTGGGATCGGTCAGTTCCAGGGTATGTTCATCCAGAAAACGGGCTTTTCCGTTCAGGATATCAATTTTTCTCGGCTTGATCAGAACATTGGTCAGGCCAAAGCGCAGGCTGTTGATCGCCGCGTTTTTCTTCGCATGGATCGCTTTTTGATCCGCCCGGAATCCGTCTACCTGAATGCCGAACTTCGCCGCCGATGCGACCGCGGTATAAGTCTCGGCAGATTTCACCAAAGCCTTGGTCGGGATACAGCCCCGGTTGACACAAGTGCCGCCGACGCCGTCCTTCTGCCGGTATTCCACGATCGCCACTTTCTTGCCGAGATCCGCGGACCGCATGGCGGATGAACATCCACCTGAACCAGCACCAATGGAAATTACATCATAATCGTACATGGCGCATATCCTCCTTACCCATGTGCCTTCTCATAATTTTCTTTCGCCGCCAGAGCCGCCCCGAAGGCTGCTGTGGACTGGGGCATCAAAATGGCGGTCACTTTCTTTTTCAGGAACTGCTCAAAATATGCGCGGACGCCTTCGTTGTTCGCCACGCCGCCGGAAAAAATGATCGGCTCCTGATACGTAATCTGTCCGGATTTTCCCATATTGACGATCCGCCTGGTCACAGATTTGCACATGCCCGCCACAATGTCTTCCTTGGGAATTCCCTGGGACAGCAGAGAGATGATCTCCGACTCGGCAAAGATCGTGCACATGCTGCTGATGACGCAGGGATTGTCGGAGCGGAGCGCCAATTCTCCCAGTTCTTCCATCGGCACATTCAAAAGCCGGTTGGTCAGGACCTCAAAGAACCGCCCGGTTCCCGCCGCACACTTATCGTTCATCTCGAACCGGGTAACCATTCCTTTTCCATCCATCTCGATGACCTTGCTGTCCTGGCCGCCGATATCGATGATGGTCCGGACGCCAGGGTAAAGATGATGAGTGCCGGTGGCGTGACAGATAATTTCCGGCAGATCCATATTCGCCCTTTCAAAGGCCTTTCTCCCGTAGCCGGTGGAGACCAGAAAAGCGACATCCTCCCACTTGTTTCCGGACTGCTCCAATGCCTTTTTCAAAACGTCCTCGCCGCTTTGATTGCGGTCAAAGGTCGTAAAGATCAGGGCAAAAATCAAATTCTTTCCATTTTCATCCAAGAGGACCGCTTTGCTGGTTGTGGAACCAATGTCTACGCCTGCAAATATCATGGGAATCACCTTCCATCCTTTTCACTGTAATAGTTTTACTCGCTGGCGCCCTTACACTTTTGAATCAGGAGGCCTGCCACGATGATCGCTGCCGCGCCGACTTCCACCACGATTGTGTTTTTACCGAATCCCCAGCGATCCAAAACAGCGCCGGATACGATCGGAGCTCCCAGCTGGGCCAACGTCAAAGCCAAATTGCCGATGGCCATCCCGTACCCGGTATCCTGAGGCTGAACCGCCATGGGGATCAGCGTATAGATCGTCGTGATGATCGGTCCGGCAAACAGGCCGATCAAAACGATGTACGGAGCTGCAATCGACATCGGGATAGAGAAACACCAAATACTGACGATGAACAGGCCGATGCCGCTGACCAGCATGATCTTGCGCGGGCTGATCTTCTTGTCGATTAAGGTGCCGCCCAGAGTCGTGCCGATCCAGAAACCCAGGTAACCGATGCCGCCCATGGTCCCGGCCATCGCGGCGGTCATGCCGTTTTGCTGGAAGAACGTAGGCGTCCAGGTAGAGAATGCCACATCACGGACACCGCAGCCAAAGAAACAAAGGGCCAGTACCCAGATCATCGGGTTCTTCAAAACCCGGCCGACACTCGGAGCTTCCGCAGGAGCGGGAGCCTCTTCGGTTCCTTCCGTCTGCTGATCCTTCACCACTGCCAAGCAGATGATGAGCATCACGAGTGGAAGGATTGCGGTTACAATCCAGACGCCTTTTAAACCGCTCATCAGATTCTGGAGCGGGACCGCCGTCACATAAGTGATCAACGCTGCAACCGGGATAAAGCCGGCCTGGATTCCCATGGGTTTTCCTCTTTCTTCCGGCGCAAAATATCCGGCTACGATCGTCGGCATCGCAACTGCGATCAACGCAGAGCCGATTCCTTCGATGCAGCGGCTGACCATCAAAAGCGGAAGGCTTCCGGCAAAAGCTCCCACTGCAGAGCCAACAGCGGAACAAAATAGAGCCAGCAAAGTGGTTCTTTTTCCGCCCAGCTTGGTCAATATGTAGGCGCCGGGAATGATCAGGATTCCAACTGCGATGGCATAAGCAGTCATCAGCATGCCTCCCTGGGCATTGTTGAGCGACATGCTCTCCAGAATGGACGTCATCAGCGGAGGAACCTTAAACTGGTTGATCGCGATGGTGATACTGCCGATGAAGACACAGAAAAACACGGCCCATTTGTTCGTTTTCTTCATTGCTGCTACCCCTCCTTCACTTCGTTGCTTTGGTTACTAGTTTCCCGCCCGCTTCTGAAATATCATTTGAACATATGTCAGCTTTGCGTTTTTGAAGAAATCGCCGTTCCTATTCTTACAGGGACAAGCCCCTTCGGGGCTGAAAAACTCCACCAGACAGCTGCCAATTTCTGTCACGGGAATCCCGTAAGATTTGCTGAGCCAAACCGAGATGGAGATCAATTCGCCGTAGACCTCCTTCAGGCAGACCGTCCGGAAACCGTTTTGCTCAAACAATTCCTGGTATTCTTCCGCCTGCCCCACCCCGGCAAAACAAGGGATGAAGTCAACCCGTTTCCGCTCATCCGGCTGCGCCTTCAGACGGATTGCAAAGTCATTGAGAATGACTCTACCACCTTCCTTACATACACGATACGCGCTCTTTACCGCAGCTTCCTTGTCCGGAAGCAAAGAGAACGCCGCCTCGCTCACCAGCAGGTCCGCCGGAGCCAGTGCGGCCGGCAGGTTCTGAGAATCCCCCTGGCAAAACCGGAGTTCTCCCTTCCCCGTTTTCGCCCCATGGGTCCTTCTTGCCTGCGCCAGCAGCTCCTCGGAAAGATCCAGCCCCGTCACCTGGCAAGGATACCGCTCCGCAAGATAGGCCGATGCGTCGCCGTATGCACATCCCAGCTCCACGATCCGGTGGATTTCCTCCATCGGGATCTGATCCAGTCCTTTTTGCAGCAGGCGGAATCGGGCCGGGCGGTCCCGGAACACCTCCAGAAGACTTTTTCTGGCCTCCATCTTATTTGCCTTCCAACATCTCTTCGGCCGATTTCAACTCCCCGGTTACGTAATCATCCAGCAAAAATTCCGTGCCGCACTGGGGGCAGCGCAGGCCCGGAGCCTCTGGAAGGTCTACCTCGTTGTAAGTCAGCTTGATGTCGTCCACTTCCGCCATAGCGACCTTACACTTGGAACAAAACCACTCTGCCATTCCTCTTTCTCCTTCTTTCTTGATCTGATTGCCGCTTTATCAATTCTCACTCAGCGAAACGTGATGGCTGTATCCGTTTTGAAGCTCACAGGCATCTCCGGCAGCTGCATACTCTGCGTAGACGGTAAAACCGCCGATAACCCGCTTGGCCAGACGGTGGTTTTCATCGTCATCCTGATACAGATAAACGCCGTCTGCCTCTGCGCCGTCAACCACCTGCTGCACATCCTCTTCCTGAATCCCTCGCTCCTCCAACTGTTCACGCACCGAATCCGATATCTCGATCTTCATTTCTTTTCTGCCCCCTTTCTGTTGAATATTTACACCGTAAGTATATAGCCTGTTATTTTATTTGTCAATATGTTTTCTGTATTTTCTTATATGGATTCAATTTTATTTTTCTTTGTTCTGCTGTCGGTTTTTGTTATCTAACTTATTTGCCGGGAGGGTCAAGGAGATATCCCAGCAAATCCCCGGCGTGAAACATCGCCCCGTCCGGCATCACCTGCTGAAGAATTCCGTCTCCGGGAGAAAACAGCTCAAAAACCTGTAGATCCATACCGGCCTGACAGAGCAGCTCTCCTTTTTTCACCATCTCCCCTTCATCCTTTTCCCAGAACAAGAAGGAGTCTTTTGCCGCCAGATCAATCCCGATGATCTGGCATTCGCAGGTGACCGCTGGATTTTGAATCGGAATCACCCGGTCCGGAACCCGAACTTCCAGCCGATGCTGGAAATATGTTTCCGTTTGCGCCGGATCAAAAGGGCAGCGCGCCCGCAGACATTCAGCGTTCCGATGGGAATTTCGGCATACCGCCTTCTCCGGCCAGGCAAGGAAAGACCCCAGACGTTCTTTTGCAAAAATGACTCCCTGTTCCAGGGCGAGAAACGTATTCCGTTTGCAGCACCTGGGACCGCCGATCTCTCCCATCCGGATCAAACCATTTCCCACGGCCAGCTGCAGCACTCCCCACTCTTCCTCCGAATGAGGGGTGACGGAAAGCGCAATACTTCCGAAAATCCCGATGCCGACGGCGGCTCCGCAGCAGCCCTGATAACCGCAGGCGCCTCCGGGAACCTCTTTTGCCCTTTTTTCCGCAGTCAAAAGCGCTTCGGAAAGCCAGCTCTCCGTTTTTTCCTGCTCCCCCGCATAGGCGGTCAAAAGAACCGCGGGCACAAGAAAGTGATGAACCGGAGAGTGCATCGGGCATTCCGCCTCCGCCATCAATTCCGTGCCAAGGGAATACGGTTCCAGCCCCTCCCTTTGGCGCAGGCGCTCCAGACAGTATTCTTTGATCCTGTCCCAGATATCCATCAATCCATCCTCCTTTCTCCAGCCGGATGAAACCGGCACTGCTTGCCAAGACAACCGGTATTCTGCCGGTAGTAACGGCAGACCGGCGGCGTTCCCTCCGGAAGCAGACAGCCAAACTCCTCCCGCATTCCACGGGAAGCCGCCCACAGCACGCCGAGGATTGCCCGCTTGCAGCACCTGGGGCCTGGGGATTTCGCCATTTCTTCCTGGCAGGCCGCCGTGATCCTGCTAAGTCTTAGCAGCGGTTCTCCACTGAACGAGTTGATCTGATAGAGAAGGCTCACCGCATTTCCTGCTGCCAGGACCGCGCCGCACACCCCGGAAAAACCGCAGATTCCCATGGGAATGCCCTTCGCCCGGACCAACGCCTTATCCAAAAGAGAACGGCGTTTTTCTTCGCTGCGCCCCTCCGCCTCACAGCAGGCGGCAATCAACGCCCCCGACGTCAAAAAATGATGCTCCGGCCCATGAATCCGAACCGCTTCGTTATCCATCAAAGCCATCGCCAACCGGACCGGGTCGGAATCGGCGGAATGGGTGAATTCCTCCAAAAAGTACGGGTATGCTTCTTCGTTTTTCTTTAAGGTGCAGGTTATTTTCATTCTTTCGCCTCCGAAATCGGACGAATCAGCTTTTTAAAGACGGCTCCCTGGCGCAGCGCTCCCGCCTCCAAAACAACGATTTCCAAATCCGCTCCTTGGGCAAACGCCGGCTGGACGGAAAGCGGCTTCGACAGTTCTTCCTTTAGCCGTAACGTCTCCTCCGCAGTCAAACCCTCCACCGGTTCAACGGCGAAGCGAACTCGTTCTTTGTCTTCTTCTTTTTTGTGGAACACATCATAGTCCACAATCTGAGGGAAGGCATAGACGGTATCGTCGAACAGGGACGGATAGATCTCGCTGCCGTTGGCCAGGGTCACACACGCTTCCCGGCGTCTTTTTACCGGACTGATGGAACCGAGGCAGCAGCCGCATGCAGCTGGAGCCCGCCACATCCGCGCAATATCATGGGACCGGTAGCGGATCAGGGGCATCGCCTCTCTACCCAGAGTGGTGAAGACCAACTCTCCCTCCTCCCCATCGGCTGCCGGTTCTCCGGTCTCTTTGTTGATCACCTCGGCAATGATCCCGAATTCATTATAGTGATAAACCGGTTCTTCTGCGCATTCGATGGCCATACCAAAACCAGCCTCCGTCAGGCCATAATGATTGATCACCCGGCAGTTCCAGGCATTTTCTATGTAGGATCTCATGGTATCGGAGAGATATCCGATGGTCAGGAACATGGTCCGGACACCCAGACTCCTCAGATCGTATTTTCGTTCCATTTCCTTTGTGATCCGGTAAATCATATGGGTACTGCCGAACCAGACCGTGCATTTATGATTTCTGGTCGCTTCGATCTGCTCCTCGCTTGAACAAAATATCCCTGTGGTAATGGCGCGCACACCCATCCGGGCCGCCGCCTCCGTTACCAGCTCCGCCTGTCCGCGTACCGAACCGCTCGGCATCAAGATCTGGAGCACCTCCCCCGGCTCAGAGATCACTTTCATCCCCACCCGGATAAACTCAATCACTGCCTCCACGTCCGCCGGGGAAAAGAACAGGTGCTTGCTGGGGCCGACAGTGCCGGAGCTGACGTAAGTCACCGGCTTTTCCACAGCCCCCTGGGAGATGCAGAGGAACTGATAGCTCTTCGCCGCCAAGTCCGACGGCTCGGTCAAGGGAAGACGTTTCAGGTCTTCCAGGCTTTTGATATCCTCCGGCCGGATTCCGCCTTCCTCCATTTTCCGCCGGTAAAAACGGCTTTTCTCATAGGCGTAGCGCACGGTTTCCTGCAGCCGGTACAGGCGGTAGCGGGAAAAGATCTCTTCATTCATCTCTCCGGCCGGCACGCCGGGGTTGGCGCGCAAAAACCCCTTATCCTTCTCCATGGCGTTTTTGCACAGCTCAAATACGCCTTCCTCCATGGTAATGGCCATAGCAACACCTCCTTTAGCTGATGCCGGGATAAAGCTTTTCTCCCTGGCAGTTGGTCAAATATTTCGCACACAGGGGAATCAGGCGGCCGTCCCTTCCAACGATCTGCACCGTGCATCGGGACAGCCTGGCCAGATCTAGGTTCCACGCATCCTGAAATGCCATGCCGCCGATGGTCAGATGACGGTTTTTGCCCGGCGTCCAATTTTTCCTGGTGACTTCCCGGACGTGGGCGGAGGCCTGCGCCCTCTTCGGAAGAGCCTGATACCGGGTTACCGCGTGTAGGCGCCCGCCTTTGCCTTCCATGTAATACGCCCCGAAGCTGCACTGGGGATGCTCGCAGTTTCCCGGCAGGAAATGCTCCCGCCGCACCTCTCCCCCGGTCTGTTCCTCTAAAAGACGCAGGACTTCCGGGATCGTGATCCGGTCCGAATCTTCCGGCGGCTTTGGATACGTTCCAAAATAGCTGACCGGCTGAAAATACACGCCTCTGACCGTGGGCATAAACTCCTTGGCCAGCCGGATAATCGCGCCGAGCTCCTTCTCATTGGAGCCAGGGATCACACAGGGCACCAGCACCACTGCCAAACCGGCCGCAGCGCTGTTTTCCAGCGCTTTTATTTTCAGCGGGAAGATATCCTTCCCATACTTTTTCAGATAGGGGCCGCTCGTGACGCCGTCCAGTCCCAGATACAATGTGGTGACACCCGCCTCTTTTAAGTGTTTCAGATAATCCGGGTCCGAGGCCGCCCGGATTCCATTGGTATTTACCTGGATATAGGAAAATCCCAATTCCCTGGCCTTCGCTGCGATCTGGGGAAGATCATCGCGGACCATCGGTTCTCCGCCGCAAAGTTCCAGTGGGAAATTTTCTCCCCCGGCCTTCCGGTAAAACAAAAGCTGTCCGGTCAGCTCCTCCAGGCTCGGCTCAAAACGAGCCTCCTTCCCCACCGTAAAACAGACTGGACACGCGGAATTACAGCGATTGGTGACCATCACAGCAGCCGAACAGACTTCCTGCCGGTGACCCATACAGCTTCCGCAGTGATCCGGACAACCGGCCACCGCACCGAGATCTTCTTCCGGATTCCATCCGCCGTACCGCAGCCATTCCAGATAGGAATCCCCGCTGTCTCTCCAAATCACCGTCTGAAAAGAACCGTGCTCTTTGCATTCTTTGCTCAGATAGACAGCCCCGTCCCGCTCCGTTACAGAGGCATCCAGCACGCTCAGACAGACCGGGCAGACACTTTTTGTCCGATATAACTCATTCACACTCACCGCAGTCCTTTTCCTCCTGTAAACAGACCAGCCTTCCATCCAAATCCACCTGGTAAAGATGGCCGCCCTTTGCGTCCGTCAAATGAAAGGCGCACAGCGGCGTCAGATTCCCGTCCGGGGTCACCACATGGACGCAGCACCCCCGCAGCCTTGCCAGATCCACATTCCAGACATCCTGGAATCCCATCCCGGTTACAGACAGCGTATATTCCCTTAAACGGCGCAGGAATGCTCCCATCGCAGTCCGGGAACGAGATTTTCCTTGCTCTTTCGGCATCCGCCAATACTCGTTGGTGAACTGATTGGCCTTTTCCGGGAAATTGGTTCCCGGCTCACAAGGGGCATCCTCCCTCCGGTTCTCTTTGGTGATCGCGCGGAGTTGTCCTTCCTCGTCCAGATAGTATACACTGCTGAACGAACAATGAGAATCGGAACGTTTCCGGGACACCATGTCGGAAAGCCGCATCTCTCCGCCGGTCTGCCGTTCTAGTTCCTGCATCAGATCCCCCAGCCCCATCCGCGCTTCATCCGGCGGACACTGGTCTGGGAAACGGCCAAAGTAGCTGACCGGCTGAAAATGAATCCCTTTTACCGCCGGCATATGTTTCTTGGCAAAATCCACGATTTCTCCCAGCTTCCCGTCATTGACCCCTGGCGTCACCACAGGAACCAGGAGTACTCCCAAGCCTGCTTTCGCACAGTGCTCGATGGCGCGGCATTTCACTTCAAACAGATCCCGGCCCCGGATCGCCTGATAGACGGCATCGTCCGTGCCGTCAAACTGCAGATAAATCAAATCAGCTCCCGCATTTTTTAGCCGGGCCGCATAGTCCGGGTCCTGGGACAGTTTCAGGCCATTGGTGTTGACCTGGATGTGGGAAAATCCCATCTCCTTGCCCATCCGGAGCAGATCTTCCAGATCTTCCCGCACCGTCGGTTCGCCGCCGGAAAATTGGATGGAGCAGTTTCCGCTGGTTTTCCATACTGCCTCCAGCATCCGTCGGACCCCTGCCTGATCCGGTTCCCATTGATTGATTTTTCCGGTGTCGGCAAAACAGATCGGGCAATTCATGTTGCAGCGGAATGTAACCTCCAGAACCGCCGTACAGGAGGCGCCTTCGTGTTCTTCGCACAGGCCGCAGTCATAAGGACATCCCCGTCTCGCAGGCTTCCCTTTCACCTGATCCGCATGAACAGACAGCGCCGGCCATTCCTCGAACAGCTGGGCGTCTCTCCAGAAAAGAGTCCGAAAATCCCCATGCTCCTTACACTCCTTCTCGAAATAGACCTTGGAACCCTCTTTCCGATATCTGGCCGGGATTCGTTTTCTGCAAACCGGACAAATACTTTGCGTTTGCGATAAAATACTTGGTTCCATGTGACTACCCCTTTCATCCTGTTCGATATTTATATATATTTACATTGTAAATTATAGAACTTTGTTACTTTATTGTCAACATTCAGTTTTTTATTTTTTAGACATTTTTTATTCACAAAAAAGATGCCGCCCGGTGCGCTTTCCCCGGCAGGAAACGCCCTCTTCACAGACAAACGCCGGCTGCCGTGGTATGCGCAGCGTGCGGCATCCCCTCATTTGCAATGGTTCAGCAAAAGCCTTACCGCAAAGGCCGCACAGGCCAGAACGACAATCATCAAAAATGTGCTGTCATAAGCGCCGCCGGAACCTTCGATCAAAGCGCTGGAAATCATCGGGCCCAGCAAAGCGGCCGGAATCAAAGAAAAATTTCCAAGGCTAAAATTGACTGGATAATATTGGGGGCCATATTCGCTGTGGATGAAGGCAGAAGTCAGAGTCGGTGTTCCGCCGTATCCCACACCGGCCAGCATGAGACCCACAAAGATCAAAGCTGCGCCCAGAGCCTTCGCGCCCATCAGCAGGCAGGCGCCTGCAGAGAAGGTAAAGATTACGTTCAACAGCATCGAAGGCGTCCGACCGAACCGGTCGAAAAACGCCCCCATCAAAACCCGGCCGCCACCGTTGCACACGGAAACCACCAGCCCCAGCACAGCCGGGGCGCCAAAAGCCACGGCGATGGATGCCGCGCTGTTGATCACCAGCAGACCCGCGGAATTCAAGAGAACCGCCCAAAGCATAAACAGCCAAAATGACGGAGTCCGAAGCATCTGCGGCGCAGTGAAATTCTTCCCTGTCATCTCGCTGCCCGCAGCCTTCCCCTCCGCAGGCGATTCCGGGATTTTCATAAAAAATGCTCCGGCAATAAGGATCACCGCAATGCCGGCGGCCAGCGCAGCGAACGTAGAGAACAGACCAATCTGCCCGATGAAAGCACTGACCGCGCTTCCCAGGATAATCCCGCCCAGCCCGAATCCCATCATCATGACGCCGGAAGCAGTTCCCGCCCGGTCGGCAAACCATTTGTTAACCGTACTGATGATCGTATTGTAACCGATTCCCACCCCGCCGCCGCAAAATACTCCGTAGAGGAGGTAGAGCAGGTACAAGCTTTTTTCTGGTTCCTCCGGATTCAGACGTGAAACGCCGAAAAAGCCCGCAAACAAAAGTACGGCCGCCGCCCGCAGCACCAAAGCCGGCTTTAAACGTTTTAACAAGATTCCTGCCAAAAAGCCGCCCAGGCAGAAAAAGATCATGGAAATGGTAAAGGTCAGGGATAGTTGGGAAAACGTCCAATCCGCATAGACCGCATTAAAGGGAGCCTTAAAAATCGACCAGGCATAAATCAAGCCCAAAAAGACCAGCATCACGGTTCCCGCCGCCAGATAGCTCCATCTCTTTTTCGTATCCATCCCGACGCCCTCAGCAAACGGTGCCGTTCGGCGTTAAGAGCTTCGCCGTCTCTTCTCCCCGGAGGACACGAAGAATCCCTTCCGCCAGGGATTTCATCTCATTCTCTCCGGCCAGGACGGCAAAAGGAGCGATAAATCCGGCACTCTTTTCAATCAGGCTGGTAAACCGTTCGGAGTAGGCCAGGCCGCCGGTCAGAACCACATAATCCACCTTACCGCAGGCGCTGGGGGCGATCTTTGCGATATTTTTTGCCGTAGCCAAAGCCATGGCTTCAAATACCAGCTTCGCCTCCTCATTGCCGCCGTCGATCATCTTCTCCACCTCCCGCATATCTGCCGTGTTAAAGTAGGAGATCATGCCGCCTTTTCTCTGGAGACAGCGCATCAGCTCCGCCTTGGTGTACTCCCCACTGTATGCCATCTTCACAATGGCATAGACCGGCATCCCTCCGGCTCGCTCCGGCGAGAAAGGGCCTTCTTCGTCCATGATGATATCGACGATTTTCCCGCCGCTGTGCAGATTGATGGTAATGCCGCCGCCGAGATGGGCCACGATGATATTGGTTTTCTCATAGGGAAGGCCTCTGTCCCGGCACAGCTTTAGCGCTGCTGCGCGGGTGTTCAGGTTATGCCCGCGGGCCGGACGGCGCACTCCTTTTAAACCGGTCAGGGTATTGATCGGAAGCATTTCGTCCACGGTCAGAGCGTCGTAGATATAGGCTTTGATGCCCGCCTCCCTGGCTAAATCCAGCGCGATCCCAGCCCCCATATTGGCGGCGTGCTCATCGACAGGGCGGTAATGAAGGCAGTCGACCATGTAGTCGTTGACCTCATAGGCTCCGGCCTGCACCGCGCCCATATTACCTCCGCGGGATACCACGGCTTCCAGAGAATCCAGCGTGTCCCCATGGCGGGCCAGGCACTGCCGGATCAGCTCCTTGCGCATGTCAAACTGGTCGTAGACGCAGGAAAAGCCTTTCAGATCGTCCAGGCTGTGCTTGATGCTTTCCACCCACGTTTCCCGGTCGCCTTCATAAACAGCTATTTTCGTCGAGGTGGAACCAGGATTGATAATCAATAATTTTTCTTTTTCCATTTAATCCTCCTTCCCGCTCACCAGACTGGCCAGCAGCAGAGAATTCAGCTTTTCCTCCGCCGAAGACCCCCTTGATGTCAGCACGATCGGGCACTGGGCTCCGACGATCAGTCCCGCCATTTTGGAGTGCGCCATCTCCACCAGCGTCTTGCCCAGGATGTTTCCGGCGTGAATATTCGGAACCAGAAGAATGTCCACGTCCCCGGCGCAGGGGCTCTCATAGCCTTTCACCGCGGACCGCTCTTTTACCAACGCCAAATCCAGGGAAATCGGACCTTCCACGATACAGCCGGTCAGTTCTCCTTTTTGATTCATCTCCTTTAATGCCGCCGCTTCCATAGATTCCGGCATTTTCGGATTCGGCTTTTCCACCGCGGCCAAGACGCCGACCTTGGGATTCTCGTACCCCAAGCGATGAAGAACATCCACCGCGTTTTCAATCAGATTCTTCTTTTGCTCCAAGGTCGGATAGGGAAGCATCCCTCCATCCGTGGTGACCAGCAGCTTATGATACGCAGGCACCTCATTGACAGCCACATGGGACATCACGCCGCCGCGGGAAAGCCCGTTCTCTTTATTTACGACCGGCTTTAAGATCTCCGAGGTCTGCATCTTTCCTTTCATCAGGAAATCCGCTTTCCCCTCCTTCACCAGCCTCACGCCCGCAGCGGCCGCCGCAAGCGGCTCCTCGGCATCCACGATACGCCCCTCTTCCACCGGAAAACCGATCGCTTCGGCCGCCTCATGGATCGCAGCCCGATTGCCGATTAGGACGGCATCCATCAATCCCTGCCGCACCACTTCCGCTACTGCTTCCAGGGAGTGCGCATCCTCCGCCCGAACCAGCGCAACGGTTTTCTTTTTCTCGTTTTTTTCTACCTGGGACAGCAGTTCTCCAAAATGTCGATACAGCATAACTCCTCCTTCTACGGAAAAAGGCACCGCAGGCCGCTTCCACTGCTTCGCGGCCTGCGGCGCCCTTCATATCAGCCGGTTAATCTTCCCAAATCTGTTCCTGGGTCGGGATCGTGCTCTCGTCCTTCAGGCAGCTGATCCGGGAGATATTGATCAGATGCTCGTAGGTCAGGTTCTCAGAGATGGAATTGTTTCCCCAGGAGCCGCAGCCCAGCGTGCTGGTCGGATTCAGGCCGTTGGCCAGCGCAGGATTGGCGGCAAAGACACCCGGCTGGTTCACCAGCATTCGGGATACCGGCAGGGTGGTGCCGCAATATTCAGCTTTCTTCGGATCGTTGGTATGTACGACCGCCGAGTGGCCGGCTCCCTCATAGAGCAGGTTCGCCTTGGCGATTTCCACGGCGTGCTTAAAGGTATCGTAAGTGATCTCGATGGCCACCGGGCACATTTTCTCACCGCACAGCGGGTCGGCGGCTCCCGCATTGGCGCGGTCCACCTTTAAGACAATAATCGAAGTATCTTCCGGTATTGTCACTCCTGCCATACCGGCAATTTTCCGAACGCTCTGCCCGACTACGTCCTTATTGATATGTCTGCCGTCCGGGAAGAGCACCTTGCGGAATTGGTCCACTTCGGCCGGATCACCAACATAGTAAACCTTTTGCTCTTTCATGCAGGCCACGATGTTCTCTTCCTCTTCTTCCGGGATGATGAAAGATTGATTGCAGGCACAGATCAGGCCATTGTCCAGCTTTCTTCCTTCCACGGTCTGAGCCACCGCCAGAGGATAGTCGTAATCCCGGTCAAAGATCGTCTGTACGTTTCCTGGGCCTACGCCAAAAGCAGGATGCCCGCTGGAATAGGCGGATTTCACCATTCCGGCCCCGCCGGTAGCGATGATCACGTCGCTGTTCTGCATTAAAAGCTGCGTCAGCTCGATGGAAGGCTCTTCGATGCACTGAACCAGATTTTTCGGAGCTCCCTTCGCGGCCAACGCGTCATTAATCACCTGTACCGTGTGCATTGTGGTTTTTTTCGCCCTGGGATGAGGGGCGACAATCAAAACATTCCTCCCCTTCAGGCCGAACGCAGCGTTAAAGAGGACTGTAATATTCGGATTCGTGGTCGGAGCCACGGATGACAGGATGCCTTTGGGGGTTGCCACATATTTCAGGCCCTGCTCCTTATCTTCCCCAATGATGCCCACGGACTTTTTTCCTTTCAAGGCGTACCAGACGCCGTCCGGAGAACCGGTATTTTTGATCACTTTGGAATCATAGTCGCCGAGACCGGTTTCTTCCACGACTTCTTTGGAAAACTCCAGAGCGTGTTCTTTAAATGCCAGGCAGATCGCTTTGATCAGCTCATCGACCTGTTCCTGCGTGTAGGGTTCAAATTCTTTCAGAGCTACTCTTGCATTTGCTACCAGATGATCCAATAATTCTTGTTGATTCACGATGTTCCCTCCTAAATTTTCCATTTTCTCCGGGAGACTTGCTCCCCTGGTTACTGTTGCTTAAGCGTAGATCTTTTTCAGGATCTCCAAGGCGTCGGCTGCGGTCATTTTCACCGGATTAAACACCTGGAACAACTCGTTTTCAATAGCCGCCGCCATCTCTTCAAACTTGCTTTCATCGTAATGGAATTCCTTCGCCGGCGTCAAATGAATGACTTCGTCGCGGAAATGGATAAAGGCATCGCGGGCTTTTGCACCGATTTCTTCCGTTGTCTCATCTCCGGTAAATACCGCTCCTAAGATCTCGGCGGCCCGTTTCGTCTTCTCCGGTTTCGCCTTGGCGTTAAACTCCAGCACATAGGGCTCCGCAAACGCGCAGGCGCATCCATGGGGTACTTCAAAATAAGCCCCGATTACATGTCCGAAGGAATGACCGGCATGGGTGTGGCCATAGCCGAGCATCCAGCCGCCGATGGTGCAGGCGATCGCCATCTGAGATCTGGCCTCCAAGTCCTTTCCGTCTGCAATCGCACGGGGCAGATACGTTACAACTTTTTCCATGCCCGGCTCCACGAAAAAGTCCACCATCGGATTTTCCAGGCTGGAGGTAAAGGATTCCACACAGTGTGTCAGGGTGTCGATCCCGGTCGCTGCCGTCAGCTTGGGAGGCATCCCCACCATCAGCTCTGGATCAATAATCGCGTAATCCGACATGGCGTTGGTCGCCAGAAGAGGGTACTTTACATTGTGTTCGTCGGACAGGACAATCCCATCTGACACCTCGCTGCCGGTGCCGGAGGTGGTCGGAATCGTGATCAATCCCGGAGACAAATTCATCGGCTGAGAGAAATCCGCAAAGCGAAGAATCGGCCCATCGTTAAAACGGAGCAGATTCACGCCTTTCCCGGTATCCATGCTGCTGCCGCCGCCGACAGCAACCACACAATCGCAGCCTTCCTTCCGGCAGATCTCTCCGCCTTCCTCGACCACGCTGGCCGGAGGATTCGGCAAGACTTTGTCAAAAATAACGTATTCCAATCCGGACGCCTGTAAGCTATCCGCAACCCGGTCCACAATTCCGGCCTGGATTACCCCCTTATCGCACACCAGGAATACTTTCTTCGATCCCATCGACGTGACAAGCTCGCCAAGCTGCTTGACACTGCCCTCCCCGAACAGAACTTTCACTCTTTGGTACATCTGGAAATTTAACATAGTATCCTCCTTTCTATTATATTATTAATATATAAATATCTCTCTGCATCTTTAACACTTGGCACAGAGGTCCATTTCGCGCACTTCCTTTATTGATATTTTTTTGTTTATCTATTTTTTAACGTTTACTTATCTATTTTTCATTAATTATTTTAAATATTATCTGATTTCAAGTGGCGAAACTAACATATCATGATTTTAAAAACAAATCAATTGGTTGATGGTAATTTCTAATTAAAAAAATTTTTTTGTTTATTTACATTGTAAATTTTTGAATTTATAATGGTTTTCATGGTTCTAACACGCCAGCATTAATACTTTTGTCAAATTTATCACAATTTTGATTTCACCAAGTCATTGTAAAGATTACTAATATTTGCAGTGTAAGCTTTTATAAATAATTGTTATGTTTATAACTTATCAGTCTAATCATCAAACATCGCCTTTGTCTTTAACAATTATCTATGCCTAACTGCTTTCAATATATATTTATATAGTATCAATAAAGTTCTCCCAAATAATCCGGGAAATAAAAAAGGAAGGGGTCTACCCCTTCCTCCAACGAATCAAATGTTTCTCTATCCAACCAATTCCAAGATTCAATATGGTGATCACCACGCCTACCAGGATAATACCGGCAACCACATTGGTATAATTGGCAAAATCCGTGTTTCTCCGGATATAATAGCCAAGACCGCTGGCCGCCCCCATCATTTCCGCCATGGTGAGAAGCAAAAAGGAAGTGGACAGCATCACCTTCAAACCGGAAATCAGCCCCGGCAGAAGATAAGGCAGATAGATCCGGAATACCATGGTCGGGAGATTCAAATCCATCATCCGGGCAGAATCCAGCAGCTTCGGATCCATGCTGCCGGTCTGCTCTGCCATTTTCATAAAGTTGGGCCAAAAAATCCCCAGCACCAACACCAGCAAAGAAGCGCTCCGAAAGGTGGGCATTAAGGCAATTATATAAGGCGCGCAGATAATCGGAGGAATCGGACTCAGGACCCGCGCAATCGGAAGAAACAGGTTCCTCAGCCTGGGAATGCAGCCCACGAAAAGCCCCAGACTGACGCTGGCGGACAGTCCCGCCACAAAACCCCAAAGGATCAGCTCCAAAGAAGAGAATACCCCTTTCAGCATCGTCTCCCACTGAACAGGAAAGACCTGAAACACCGCTTCCGGCCCAGGGACCAGGATCGGGGAAAGAAGATCCAGCTTTGTGGTCGTCACCTCCCACAGCAGCAAGAATCCGAAAACCACGATGCTGATATCGCCGGCCGCCTTCTTTTTTGTGCGAAGCCGGTACCACAAGAAACTGGCTTCGACCGTTAAGATTACCGTGATAAATGCCGTCCGGCTGGATACGGCTCTGGCTCCGGGAAGAAATGCCGCTGCAACCAGGAGAAAAAACAAGCCGTCGGACAGCGATAGCTTCCTCTTCATCCCATGTCTTCCTCCCTTCGATCCTCTGCTTCCCGCTCTTTTTCTGCTCCAAATTGGTTAAGCAAGAACCGGCGCAGGTCATTGTATTCCGGATTTGTTCCCAGTCCGGCGCGGTCTCTGGGGCGTTCAAAGGGAACCGTGAAATCCGCTTGTATGGATCCCCCCCTCAAAAATACGATCCGATCTGCTAAAAACAATGCTTCTTCTATATCGTGGGTGACCAGGACAATCGTCTTTTTTTGATCTTCTCCACACCCCAGTCTTTGCAGCAGTTGCTGGAGGGCCAGCTTTGTCTTTGTGTCCAAGGCGCCAAAAGGTTCATCCATCAGGAACAGATCGGCGTCCATCGCCATCATCCTTGCGATGGCAACCCGCTGCTGCATTCCCCCGGACAACTGATGGGGGTACTTATCCGCCGCTTCCTTCAGTTCTACCTGCTCCAAAAAATGCTGCGCCAGCAGTTCTGCCTCTTTCTTCCGGTATTTCTTAGCCTGGCGGATTCCAAAGATCAAATTCTGCTTAGCCGTCATCCAGGGGAACAGAGAATAGTGCTGAAACACCACCCCTACCCGAAGATCCGGCCCGCATTTCGCCTCCCCGAATCTTTCTATCACTCCGCTTATCGGTTGGCGCAGTCCTGCCAGCAGGCTGAGCAAGGTGCTTTTTCCGCAGCCGCTGGGCCCCACCACCGCAAGAAATTGGCCCGCCGGGACCGAGATATGAAAATCGTTCAGCACCTGTTCCTCCCGCCCCGGAGAAGAATAGCGGAAACACAGGCCGCTGACCCGGATCGCTTCCTGCTCACTCATTGTTCTTGGGGAAAACCTCGGACAAAGCTTTCAGCTCTGCATTGTCAGGCTCCCGGCGCAGCATTTCCTTCAACGCATCCTCGTAGATCGAGGTATCCACCGCTGTATTTACATTCCAGACACTCCCCTCCGGAATATCCCCGTTGTTCTCCATCACTTCATAGAACTCCTGGATTCGGTTCTTGGCTGGATCCATGCTGATCTTCATCGGCCCGGTATAAAGACAGTACTCCACATATTCTTCCGTCTGTCCGGAAAACTCCATCAGTTTACGGATTGTAGTCTCTTTGTCATTTTGATACAGCAGGTAAGCGCGCAGGTTGGCCACTTCAAAGCTTACTAAGGCGTCCCTTTTTTCTGCGATCACTGCTTTCGAGGTGGTCTGGCGGCAGCAGACTGCGTCCGGATAAACGTCGCCGATATTAAACGCAATCAAAAGCCCCTGTTTTTCCGCCACCTGGCCAAAGCCGCTGTTGACAAAGCCCACATCTGCGGTTCCTTTGGACACGGCCTCGATGACCGACTGGAAACCGTCCAGCTCCACAAACGTGACATCCTCATCCGGTTTCATTCCGCTTTGTATACATAAATTTTTAGCAAACAAATGTCCGGTCTCCGGGCGCACGCAGGCAACGGTTTTCCCCCGAAAGTCTTCGATGCCTCTGATCTCGTCTTTTCTCTCCTCGGTCACGATTGCCTGGCCGCCCTCGGAGATCGTCCCGCCGATGATCACATGATCCGACCCCTGGGAGATGAAGGTGATGGAAGGGATGACACCCAAAGGCAGGACATCCATTTTCCCCATATCGATCGCGGCCAGTCCATCATTAAGGGAAGAAATGTTTTCCAGCGTGACATCCAGTCCTTCCTCTTTGTAGTATCCCATCTCGTGAGCCAAAACAACCATCGCCGGCTTGATGCTTCCTCCGGTATTTCCAACCACCAATTTTGTTTTCTCTCCGGCTGCTGCATTCGCCTGGACGGATTCGCCGGAGGATGTCCCCTCGCTCCCTTCATTCCCTTGGGCCGTACCATCGCTTGCGGTTGTTTCGGCGGCTGCCGTCTTTGTCATGGGGTTTCCGGAATCTCCGCATCCTGCCCCCGTCAAAGCCAGGACGAAAACGGCGCCCATAATCCACAATTTTTTCATTGCTCTGCCTCCTTTATATATTAGACTTAGTCTAATAATCAATCAAAAAAATTTACAGCTTCCAAAAAACGTTTGATTTTTCCAAGCTCTTTCGCTACAATAGAAGACAATCTTTACGGATTCAAGAAGAAAGGAGTCTTCAATGAAACAAAAATGCGCCTGTAAAGGATTTTTTCTGGATAAATTGATCCAACCTGCAATCCTTCTTCTTTTAAAAGATAACCCTACTCATGGTTTCCAGCTGCTCACAGAACTAACGGAAAATGAGATGATTGCCTGCGATCATCCCGACCCTACCGGACTGTACCGGACCTTAAAAAAAATGGAACAGGATGGACTTTTATCTTCTCACGAGGAGGAAGGAGAAAAAGGAAATCCGCGGCGGATCTATGCTCTTACCGAGGAGGGGGATGAATGTCTTGCCAACTGGCGTCAAACGCTGATCTCTTATCGAAAAAACATTGACGTTCTTCTGAATGCCATGGAACAGCGGCTGCCGGAGAAAAATCCCGTTTCCTGTTCTTGCTGCCGGGAAAGATAGTTTGTGACAATATCCCCCGTATTCCTTCTGTAGTGTATCTTCTTTCTGTTTTATTGTCAATACCCAAAAACATACATTGTAAATATTTACTTATGAAATCATTATTTACCTATTACGAGCAAAAAAATCCGCCGCACTCGCATGCGGCGGATTTTATATTGAATCCAAAGCAGCTTGACATTGCTTTGGAGGGAGAGAGTTACGCAACCTTTTTTCCAGGATATGCTTTCAGATAGCGGCTGATCTCTTCCGCATTGCTCACTCCATAGAGCACCATTCCAATTATCTGGTTTGCATCGTCTTTGATGCCGATCATCGCATTGGTGCGGGCCTGAGAAAGCTTTGTCCGGCAGGCAGCCTCGCCGATAAAGACCACATAAGTTCCATTGTCCAGCTTCTCGGCACGGCAAGGAGTCTCAGCATCAACTGCAAATTCGTGGACATTTCCATCCTGGATTGACATTACGCGGCGGTTCGTAAGCAGGTAATTCATTTTTCCGTTCAGGATTTTCCATTCCTGGATGGGGCCGTAAGCAATTACCAATGCCAGTGCTACGACAACGCCGACGGAAATGATCGTATTGTTCGTCGGGAACTGGTGTCCGATTGCATAAGGAAGGTAAAATGCCGTAAAGCCAAGTCCTACAATCGCACATGCGATCCAGCGAATCATCAGTTTCGTTTTGTTACCCGCATTGATCAGAGCATCCGCTTTGCCTTTTCCGTTCCACAGCAGCTCCTCGTTTCCCTTCAAATATAAACTCCAATTGTTTTCCTTCATGATATTCCGCTCCTTTTCTTTTATTTTTTATAACCTTTAGGATCTCTCCTCTTGTTGGTTATATTGTATCCGAAAAGGCCGTGTAAAGGGTGTAAAGGGAAGTGGCGCTCTCATAAAGATTTCATAATAAAAATGTAAAGATTCCGTTAATGTCAGTCAATATGACTTATTCTGCATCTTCCAGCATCCGATAGCCAATCCCCAGCTCGGTCAAAATGTATCTCGGCTCAGCCGGGTTCTCTTTCAGTTTTCGCCGGATATTTGCCATATTGACCCGAAGAATCTGGTTGTCACTTTTCGCATGAGGTCCCCAAATCTGATTCAAAATAAAATCATAGGTCAACACTTTCCCGGCGTGTTTTGCCAAAAGCGCCAGGCTCTTAAACTCAGTTCCGGTAAAATGGATTTCTTCGCCGGCCTTCATCACCTGATGCTTGCCCATGTCAATGACCAGATCTTTAATATGAAACACTTCGTCCTCTTCGGGCTGCGACGCGGCGGAAACGCCCCGATGGCGGAGAGCAGTCCGCACTCTCGCCATCAATTCGGAAATCCCGAAAGGCTTGGTGATGTAGTCATCTGCGCCTAAATCCAAGGCGCGTACCTTTTCCGCTTCCTGATCCCGCGCAGAAACAATGATAATCGGCACGTTGCTCCAATCCCGCAGAATGGGGATCAGCTGCACACCGTCAATATCGGGAAGGCCCAAGTCAAGCAGCACCAGATCCGGACATTTCGCCAAGAACATCTCTTTTGCTTCCCGTCCGTTTTCCGCTGCCACCACCTGATAGCCGCTGCTCTCCAGCGAACGAAGAATAAAGTTCCGAATGCCTTTTTCATCCTCCACCAATAAAATACAATTTGTATTTGCGCTCATTATAAATTGCCTCCTGAATGCTTCCGATCCGATGGGACCGAGCGCCGCTTTGGCGTTCGGCCCCTTTTCGGTTGATTCTACCATTGTACACCACGAACCCTGCGGAGAGGATAAAAATAGCGCTAAGGTTCCGGGGAAATGACCCTTTCCCCAGACCTTAGCGGTCTTATCTGACGGCTGGCTCCAAGATTGCCTGGCAATCTTGGTTCATCAGTGTTTTCTGTACTCTAAACGGATGCGGTCGGCGATCAGGGCGACAAATTCGGAATTCGTCGGCTTCCCTTTGCCCGTGTTGATCGTGTAGCCAAACAGTTCATTGATGGTATCCATATTGCCCCGGCTCCAGGCTACTTCGATGGCATGGCGGATCGCCCGCTCCACACGGCTGGATGTGGTCTGGTGTTTCTTTGCGATGGTGGGATACAAAATCTTGGTAATGGAATTGAGCATTTCCATGTCCTCTACGGAGAGGATAATCGCATCTCGGAGGTATTGATAACCCTTGATGTGGGCGGGCACTCCGATATCGTGGATCATTGCCGTAACGTCAGATTCCAGATTCCGTTCCATGTACTCGGTTTTGCTCTCGTACGGAGCCACCTTCCGCTGTTCTGCAGGCCGGGATTTTGCTGAGCCGGTCATGGTCTTGATCCGGTTTATCACCAGCTCTGCATCAAAAGGCTTCATCACATAGTACCCGGCGCCCAGCCGGAACGCATCTTCCGTCACTTTTTCGTGGCCCACAGCGGTTATGACGATAAATGACGGAACCTTGGGTAAAGTTTTGTCTTCTTTTACCCGTTCCATCACCGCCAAACCGTCCATTTTCGGCATAATAATGTCCAGCAGTACCACATCCGGCGTTTTTTCACGAATAATCTTCAGCAGTTCTTCCCCGTCACCCGCGCGACCGACAATCTGAAAATCCGGTTCTTTTTCCAGACCTTTTGTCAAATTCTCGATCACGCTTTCGTTATCATCTGCGATGGCAATTTCTAATTTCCCCATAGAAATCCCCTCCTTTTCCATTTTCTTCTTTTTTTCAGGCAGATTCTATTATAAAGTTCTTCTGTCCGACGTGCAAGAAGTGACAATCGCAAGATACGACACATTTCACGAAGAAGCTTCCAACATTTTCTCTAAAAAAATTCCGTAGCCTTCTGTCGGGTCCTGGAGAAAGACATGGGTGACTGCGCCGATCATTTTTCCATTCTGCAAAATCGGGCTGCCGCTCATTCCCTGAACAATGCCGCCGGTCAAAGCCAGCAGCTCCGGATCCGTCACGCGGATCACCAGGCCTTTGTTATTGCTGTTGCTCTTGTCCATCCGGACGATTTCGATCCGATAATCTTTGCTTTCCCCGGAAATGGAACTTCGGATAAAAGCTTCCCCGGTCTCCACTTCCTGCATATATCCCACCGGCACCGGCTCAACACCTGACGGAATGCCCCTGGACATGTCATAATCGCCATAAATCCCGGCGCTGCAGTTTTTCTTGATGGTACCGATCCGGAAAGAATCGTCGTAATTGATGCTGCCGCAGACGGAACCCGGTGTGTTTCCGCTGCCTTTTAAAATGGAATGAATATGGGCGTCATAGAGGGTGCCGGAACCGCTCTCAATCAACAGTCCCGTATCCATATCGCTGATCCCGTGCCCCAATGCTCCATATTTGCCGTCGGTAGTCAAATACGACATCGTACCGATTCCCTGGGTATCGTCACGAATCCAGATTCCCAGTTTGAATTCATTGTCTCCGGACTGAACCGGCGTTATCATTACTTCCCGCTCTTTCTGATTGCGCCGCACCGTCAGGGAAACCGGTGCCGCGCCGTTATCCGCCACCAGATCCACCAGATCTTCTTTTCCTGCGATACTCTTTCCGTTTACCGCCGTGATATAATCTCCGGATTGGACCACATCATTTGCCGGATTTCGCTCAACTCCATGCTCATCCGTTACGGTCCCGGTTCCGACAATTAAAATTCCCTGGGTTTCCAGATAAATTCCCACCGGCTCGCCCATGGGATAGACATACTGTGGATTCACCACCGATACCTCGATGCTCTTCATCGGAATCAGCCCGAATAATTTGCAGGAAAGCTCATAATTCCCAGTGGTGGAACCGCAGACCTGAAAAGGTTCGTCCAGGCTTAGATTAATGGCACCCGACGGGATATTGCTGTTGCCGCTCAGGGAAACTTCCTCACTGCCGCTGGTCAAAGTCGCTGTCATGGGCAAAGAGAAATTAAACTCTTCCTCCTCTTGTACGACCACGTTGATGCGGTCCGGAATCGTATTCTGTACATAATAGTAAGAAAAGATTGCGCAAAAAATCAGGGAGAAACCAAATACCCAAAGCAGCAGGCGCCGGTAGCTCTTTCTTGCTTCCATATCACACCTCCTATTAGAAAAATTTATCTATTTTTCTGAAAACAGGAAAATAGCGGACGCTCTATCGAGGTTTTCCTCGTTTTGCATCCGCTATTAGTATGGGATAATTCCACAAGTTCAAACTAGTTGTTTTTTGTTCTGCCTGCCAAATCCTTCATCTCATGGGCACTTTTCCGCACGGTATCTGTAATTTCCGCCCCGCCCAATAGCCTAGCCAGCTCATCCACGGATTCTGCTTCATTTAAGACGCGGACAAACGTCTGGGTTTGCCGGCCGGCGATTCCTTTTTCAATACAAAAATGCCAGTCCGCCATCGCGGCAATCTGGGGCAGATGAGTGATGCAGATCACCTGGCGGTTTCTTCCGATCGTATTCAGCTTTTCCGAAACCTTCTGCGCCGTGCGCCCGCTGATGCCGGTGTCAATTTCATCAAAAATCAAAGTGGGGATCTCATCTTTATCGGATAGCAGCGCTTTGATCGCCAGCATAATTCGGGACAATTCACCGCCGGACGCTACCTGGCCCAAAGGCCGGACCGGCTCTCCTGGGTTGGTGGAAATCAAAAACTCCACGCTGTCCTGCCCATTTTTTGTAAATTCCTCAAGCGGTTCGAAACCAATTTGAAATTCCACGTTTAAAAAATTCAAATCCACCAAAGCCGACCGGATGGACTCCGCCAACGGCGCCGCCGCCCTTCTCCTGATTTCGCTGAGTTCTTTAGATACTTTCGTCAACTCTTCCCGCGCGTGGATTTCTTCTTCTTCCGCTCTTAGTTTGCGCGCTTCAAAATCTTTTAATTCATCTAATTTTGATTTTTTTTGATCAAAACTAGCGCGGATCGCCTCATAAGAGCCGCCGTATTTTTCTTCCAACCGGTGAATCACATCCAAACGGTTTTCAATCCGGCGGAATTCTTCCGGGTCAAAAAACAGCTCGTCTGCATAGGAGGACAGCTCCCGGCACGCATTTCCGAGCAGCTCCTCCACATCGCTCAACTGAGAGTAGATCCCCTCCAGGACAGAGTCCAAAGCCACAGCCGGATGCAGCTCCCGAAGCGCGCGGGAAACCTTTTCCGCCGCGCCGTCCAGCCCCTCGATCCCCAGCTCCCGCCCGGTGTCCCTTACCGCTTCCGCAAGACGGCGGCTGTTTCGAAACCGGCGGAACTCTGCCTCCAGCTCCTCGGACTCCCCTTCCCTTAAGGCTGCATTCTCAATCTCCTCGATCTCAAAACTGAGGAAATCCATCTCCCTTTTTCTAGCTTCCGGGTCCAGCTGGAACTCATTCAAGTATTTTTTTAAGGCCTGCCACTGCCGGTAGGATTTCTCCACCTTTGCCTTAGCCTGCGCCGCTTCCTGGGAGGCAAACTGATCCAGGATTTCCAGATGTTTTTGTTTTTTTAACAGGGATTGGTGTTCATGCTGCCCGTGAATATCCAAAAGCAGCTCCGTCACCTGACGGACTCTGGCGGAGGTCACAGTCTCATCGTTGATCTTGTGAACGCTGCGGTTTTCTGTGATCTTCCTGGAAATCAGAATACAGTCGTATTCCGTGCTGACATCCATCTCCTCCAGCGTCTTTCTTTTCGCCTCGTCCTCGATGGAGAACACCAATTCTACGTAAGCAAAATCCGCTCCGGTCCGGATCACGTCCCCGCGGACGCGCCCGCCGAGAGCCGCGTTCACCGCATCGATCAAAATCGATTTTCCGGCGCCGGTTTCACCGGTTAAAACGTTCAGTCCTCTCCCGAAATCCAGTTCCGCCTCGTCGATCAAGGCAAAATTTTTCACATGAAGATTCAACAGCATACCCGCTTTTCCCTCCGTACTCTGTCCGCTAGGACATTTTTATCCGCAAGGTCTCCAAAAAGCTCATTGTGCTCAGCTTCAATATTTTCGTTACTGCTTCCGCGCGGACGATCTCCAGCCGGTCCCCCGGCTCCATCTGTACGATGGAATCTCCGTCATAATAGGTCACGTACTCCACCTGGGAATCCAGATCCTTATCCGAACCCAAAAGCTCCAGTTCGATCGTGTCGGTGGGAGACAGGATCAAGCTCCGGTTATTCAGCGAATGGGGAGAAATCGGCGTCACCACAAAGAGTTTTGCCGTCGGCTCCACCACCGGCCCCCCGCAGGAAAGGTTGTAGGCCGTCGAGCCGGTGGGCGTCGAGATGATGATACCGTCGGCCGTATATAGGTACAGGAATTCCCCGTTTACGTATAACTTAAACTTGATCACGCGCAGAGACCGGCTCCGGTTGATGGTGATATCATTGAGCGCAACGTCGTCGCTGATCACCCGGCCGTCCTTTTTCTTGACCCGGCCCCGGAGCATCATCCGTTCCTCCATGAAATACTCGTCCGCGATAACCCGCTCCAGAATGTCCGTAATGCTGTTCCGGTCCCCTTCGGTCAGATAGCCCAGGTGGCCCAGATTGATCCCCAGAAACGGCAGGCCCAAGTTCACCAGGTTCCGAGCCGCCCGAAGCAGCGTCCCGTCCCCGCCCAGTACAATCACGCATTGCACCTCCGGGGGAATCTCGCTCTCCATGGTCTGCCGGCGCATCGACAGCTCTGAATCTCTTTTCTCCGGCCGCACCCAGCAGGACTTTCCCCGTTTGTGAAGGTAATTTTTGATCATATTGGTCGTCTCAAAGTTGACGTCCTTCGTCTCATTGGTAATGATATAAAAATTGTTGATTTTATTGTTCTCAGAGACTTTGGTGGGCATTGTCCACGACTCCTTTCGGGTTTACCACAATTTCCTCGCAGGAGGCATTTTTTGTCAGATACAGCAGATATTCGATATTTCCTTCCGGTCCTTTGATCGGAGAAAAATCCAGATTCAACACGGTAAAACCAATTTCCTTCGCATAAGAAATCACCTTTTCGATGACCTCCAGGTGCGTACTCTTCTCCCGCACCACCCCTTTTTTTCCGACCTTTTCCCGTCCCGCCTCAAACTGGGGCTTGATCAGACAGACCACTTCCCCGTCCTCGGTCAAAAGCTGTCTGACCGGTTCCAGAACCTTGGTCAGAGAGATAAAAGAGACATCGATGGAGGCAAAACCGGCCGGTTCCGCCACCTGGTCCGGCGTCAGATAACGAATGTTGGTCTTTTCCATACAGACAACGCGCTCGTCCTGCCGCAGCTTCCAGGCCAGCTGGCCGTAGCCGACGTCCACGGCGTAGACTTTTACCGCGCCGTTTTGCAGCATGCAATCGGTGAATCCCCCGGTGGAAGCGCCGACGTCCATACAAATTTTTCCGGAAACTGTGACGCCGAATTCTTTCATCGCCTTTTCCAGCTTCAAGCCCCCCCGGCTGACATAGGGGAGGGTATTTCCATGCAGGATAATCTCAGCGGTCTCCTCAAAAGTGGAGCCGGGCTTGTCCTCCCGCTGACCTGCCACGAAGATTTCCCCCGCCATAATCAATGCTTTTGCCTTTTCCCTGGATTCGGCCAGGTTCCGTTTTACTACCAGGATATCTAAACGTTCTTTCATTCCAGCTCCTTTAGGATCGTGTTAAGAGCGCCTTTAGCATCGATCCCAACTTCCTGTTTCAATCGATCCACATTTCCGTGCTCCACATAGGTATTGGGGATAGCCACGGAAATCACGCGCACCGGCAGCTTCTTCCAGATGCAGGCGGACGCCACGTGTTCTCCGAACCCGCCGCTCAGCACGTTTTCTTCCAATGTAACGAAAACCGAATGTTTTTCGGCAATCCGCTCCAGTAATTCTTCGTCCAGAGGTTTGACAAACCGGGCGTTTATGACGCTGACCCGATGGCCCATCTCCTTTAGCTTTTCCCGTACCTCACAGGCGGTCTCCACCATGGTTCCCACCGCAAGCAGAGCAATCTCCTCCTCCTCGTAGAGAACCTCCGCTTTCCCGTATACAAGCGGAGCCCGGAATTCTTTCAGATTCCGGGAAGCTGTGCCGCGGGGATAGCGGATCGCCAAAGGCCCTTCAAAATCCGCGCTGAAACGCAGCGCGTCGGCAAGCTCAAAACAGTTTTTCGGCACGAGAATGCTCATATTCGGGATCGTCTGCAAAAATGAAAGGTCAAACAATCCCTGATGCGTCTCCCCGTCGCTTCCGACCAGTCCCGCCCGGTCGATGGCAAAGGTGACGTTCAGATTTTGAATACAGACGTCGTGGAGAATCTGATCATAGGCCCGCTGCAGAAACGAGGAGTAGACACAAAAATAGGGCTTCATTCCGCCGGCCGCCAGTCCGGCCGCAAAGGTTACGCCGTGCTCTTCTGCGATGCCAACGTCAAAAAAGCGGTCCGGATAAAGCTTCCGGAATCGTTTCAGCCCGACGCCTTCCGGCATCGCCGCCGTGATGCCGACGATGGATTTGTCTTTCTCCGCCATCTGGCAGAACACTTTGGAAAACACGTCCGTATAATTTGGCTCCCGCTTTTCCTTTTTCGGCTTTCCGGTCTCCACCACAAAGGGATTCACCCCGTGATACGCCTCCGGGAACCGCTCGGCCGGCTCGTAGCCGCGCCCTTTTTTCGTCATCACATGAACCACAACCGCCCGGTTCAGGCGGCGCGCTTCCTGAAACACATTGACCATCATCGGGATATTGTGGCCATCCACCGGTCCCAGATAGGTAATGTCCATATTTTCAAAAAACATTCCTGGAATAAAGAGCTGTTTGATCCCCTGCTTTGCCATGCTGATCCGTTTTACCAGTTGGTTTCCGATGCCGGGCACCTTGGAAAGATTTTGGCTGACATTTGCTTTCAGATCGTTGTATTGAGGAGCGGTGCGGAGATTCCCCAGCATCCGGGACACTCCGCCGATATTTTCCGATATCGACATATTGTTGTCGTTCAGGACAATAATAAAATTACTTTTCAGCTGGGAAGCATTGTTCAGCGCTTCGTAGGCCATCCCGCCGGTCAGCGCTCCGTCGCCGATCACGGACACCACGGCAAAATCTTCCCCCGCAAGATCCCTGGCGTGGGCCAGCCCCAGCCCGGCGGAAATCGAAGTAGAACTGTGTCCGGTGTTGAATGCGTCGCAGGAACTCTCCTTCCGGTTCGGGAAACCGCTGATGCCGCCGTAACAGCGGATTTCATCGAAACCGTTTTTCCGTCCGGTCAGCAGCTTATGGGTGTAGGATTGATGGCCCACATCCCAGATCAGTTTATCCTTCGGCAGATCAAAGGACAGATGGAGCGCCATCGTCAGTTCCACCACACCTAAATTCGAGGCAAGGTGGCCTCCGGTCTCGCTGATCTTTTGCAGTAAAAATTCTCGAATCTCTTCTGCCAGTTGATCGTAATCTTTTGGATCCACATTTTTTATGTCGTTTGGCTTTTGAATTTGATCAAGGATCATCAAAATCCCCCTATTCCGCCTCCCAATCAATGGGAACGGCTTTCCAGCTTCCGGATGAATGTTCGGAAGAATGTGCTGTCTCCCGGAAGGGTTTCCAATGTCTTTATGGCTCTTTCCGACAGGCGTTTCACCTCAGCCTTGGCTGCCGATAGTCCATGCAGGCTGACATAGGTGGTTTTCTGGTTTCTCTCATCGCTTCCGATCGGCTTGCCCAGTTCTTCTTCGGTGCTGGTCACGTCCAAAATATCATCCTGGATCTGGAAGGCAAGACCGATATCGGAAGCCACTTTTTCCATCCGGTCCACCTGCTCCTCTTCTGCCCCGGCCAGAACGGCTCCGATCATCAAGGATGCCTCCAGCAGGGCGCTGGTCTTCAGCCGGTATATAAAATCCAGCTGCTCCTCGGATACCGGCTTCCCGGTCAGCTCCACATCTACAGTCTGCCCGCCTACCATTCCGGAGATACCGGCTTTCTGCGCCAAAATTCTGATTGCATTTCCCACCCGGTCCGGATGTTCTGTCATAGCAAACGCTTTGGTGCAGGTTTCAAAGGCATAGGTCAAAAGACCATCCCCGGCCAGAATCCCCATCGCTTCCCCGTATACCGTCCAGGTGGTCGGCCGCCCGCGGCGCAGCGTATCGTTGTCCATGGCGGGCAGGTCATCGTGGACCAGGGAATAGCTGTGAATCATCTCAATCGCCGCCAAAAAGGGCTCGATTTCCTTCCCTGATCCGCCGAACAAGCGGTAGGCCTGTTCCATCATCTGCGGCCGGATCCGTTTTCCTCCGGAAAGGACGCTGTAATTCATCGCCTTTAACACAGTCTCCTGAAAACTGGACTCCTCCGGAAGATATTCCTTTAGAACATCTTCCATCGACCGAACTTGTTCGTTCTGGATCTTTGCATCCGGACCCGGTTCCGTCTTATTTTCTACCATTCCCATTCTTTTCCTCCCCGACTTTTTTGGATTTCCCAGGGTGCTTTTGTCTACTCCTCGCCGGCTTCCGGATCCTGCCCCTCCAGGATCATCAGCTTTTTCTCCATGGTATCCACGGTCTCATGGCAGTGGCGCACCAATTTCAGTCCTTCCTCATACAGAGTAAAGGTCTCTTCCAGCGTATGCTCGCCGGATTCCATCTCATTTAAAACCTGATTCAGCCGGTCAAAGGCCTCCTCCATGGTCATTGTCTGCTTATCTTCCATCGGCTTTCTGCTCCTTTACCACACTCTGAACCGTCCCGTCCGCCAGACGTACCGTCAGCACACATCCGGGCGGGGCCTGTCTCACCGATTTGATGTTTTCCCCGGTCTCCCCGGTCACATAGGCATAGCCCTGTTCCAGCTTCGTCAAAGGCGATACACCCGAAAGCCGGGCGGCCGCCACGGCCAGCTGCTGCCGGCTCGCTTCGAGACGCCGGCGGACCAGCTCTCCCATCTGCCGTTCGGCGTTTGCCAGCTGCTGGCTTTTTTCTCCCAGCTGATACTGGGGATCCAGCCGCGTCAGCCGCCGTTCCTGCTCGGTCAGCCGCAGTTTTTGATCTCTCAGCGCACCGTTGGCGAGGCGGCGCAGAGACAGCTTTTTTTGTTCCAGCTGGCCCATGAATTCGTAGACATCGTAGACGGCCAGCTCCGCGGCCGCCGAAGGCGTCGGGGCCCGGAGATCCGCGACAAAATCCGCGATCGTCGTATCGGTCTCATGGCCCACCGCCGAAATCACCGGCGTCCGGCACTCAAAGATCGCCCTGGCCACCGATTCCTCATTAAAAGCCCACAAATCTTCGATGGATCCTCCGCCCCGCCCGACGATCAGGCAGTCTAAGCCCATGGAATCCAGGGTTTCAATCCCGCGGACAATACTTTTTCCCGCCTGCTCTCCCTGGACCAGCGCCGGGTAGAGAATCAGCTGCACATAAGGATTTCTCCTCCCCGCGATATTGACGATATCCCGGATCGCGGCTCCCGTAGGGGACGTCACGATGCCGACCCGCTTTACATATTTGGGAACCGGCTGCTTGTATTCCGGGGCAAACATCCCCATCTCCCCCAGGCGTTTCTTCAGTTCTTCAAACCTCTGGTACAGATCGCCGATCCCGTCCAGCGTGATTTCCTTTGCGTAAAGCTGGTATTTTCCCTCCCTCTCATAGACCATAATGCTTCCGGAAACCAGAACGTTTTGTCCTTCCTCCAACCGAAAGCGGAGACCGGCCCGCTGTCCGGCGAACATAACCGCCGAGAGCGTACCCGTCTCGTCCTTTAGCGTAAAATAAATATGACCGGAGGAGTGATATTTGCAGTTGGAGACTTCGCCCTTCACGACAATAGAGCGGAGCGCATAGTCCATCGCAAACAAATTCTTGATATAGGCATTTACCTGGCCTACTTTATAAACATTCGCGGTCCGTCTCATCGGCCTCATCAAGACCTTTCACCAATTTTCCTAAAATCGCATTGATAAAGCCGGGGGAATCCTCGCCGCCGTATATCTTTGCCAGTTCCACCGCTTCATTGATCGCCACCTTGGCCGGAACCTGCTCGTCGTAAAAAATCTCATAGGCGGCCAGACGCAAAATCGTCAGCTCCACCTTTCCCATCCGGCGGGTCTTCCAGCCTTCCGCCACCATATTCAGCTTTCCGTCCAACTCCTCCAGACGGTGTTCCACCAAAAGCGCCCGTTCCTTGATCTCCTCTTTTCCCTCCGCAGGCAGCTCAGGAAGCTCCCCAACGTACAGTTCACACCGCTCCTGGTATTCTTCGTGATCGCAGAACTCTTTCTGGAACAGCGCTTTAAAGGTGTGTTCTCTCACTTGTCTTCGTGTCATGTTCTGCCTTTCGTTACTGCCGGTCCCGGTCAACGACGACGCCGGCGATTTTAATGTTGACATCCAAAACCGAGAAACCGGTCATGTTTTCGATCGAAGCTTTGACTCTTTCCTGCACCAGGGTAGAAACCTGGGGGATGTTGTAGCCGAACTCGATGTTAAGCGCCATGTAGACGGAAACCTTATCCTCCATGACCTCTACCTTTACCCCCTTGGAGAGGGTTTTCATCCCCAGCTTGGCAATCAGTTCTTTCGTAATGTTGTCCGCCATTGAGTGAACGCCGTCTATCTCCGTCGCCGCCAGGCCCGCAATGATGGCGAATACTTCGTCCGCAATCACGACCTGGCCGATTTTATCCTTTTCATGGATGACATGAGTGCTTCTGCCTTCCGTCTCTTTACCCATTTGAAAACCTCCTGTTCCACCTTTGTGGATCGATATTTCTATCCATAGAACTTTTTGTTATTATATCAAAAAGCCTGGGAAGTTGCAAGGGGAACCAAAAACGGCCGGAAATTCATATCATTTCCCTACCCAAGCCAGCTCCGGCGTCCACTGGGTGCACGGCACAGTCTTGGAAAGCCCGGTATCGTGGACATAAGGCGCGCAGACCGCCATATCTTTTTGGATGAACATACAGGTGATCAGGCAATATTCATCCACCAGAAGCCGCTGGGCTTCCTGGATTTCCTCCCCTCTTTGCTGCTCCGGCGCCGTCACAGCATTCCAGATTGACTCCATCAGATCCGCTGGCTTCCACATGCTTCGGTACTGCCGGTCTCCGACAAAAGAGTTATACATCTGAACCACTGCATCGGGGTAGGCGGACCCGTGAATCCCCAGGATTCCATCCCAGCCCACTCCGCCGAACAGCAGCTCGGAGTGGACCATATCGCTGACCGGATTTAGTTCCAGCGATATATTTACCTCAGCCAGCATGTCCCGCAGGGCGAAAGCCAGCTCTTCCGCCCGGTCCGCCATCATATTATAAGTATAGACCGTGGAAAAGCCGTCCGGATATCCGGCCTCCATAAGGAGCGCCTTCGCCTTCTCCTTATCGTAGGGATATCCCTTCACCTGATAGTTATAGCTCCAATTGTCCCGGTAAGACAGCTGGTTCGTCAGCTCCACAGTATCCAGATAAATCTCTTCCCCGATCTTTTCCACATCCACCGCATGGGAGACGGCCTGCCGGACCCGCAGGTCGGAAAAGGGAGAGTTTTCATTGGCGGAGTCAAATACCAGTCCCCAGGGGCCGGTGCCCGATGACACAGAGTTTAACGCATATCCCTCGGAAAGCAGCCCTGCCAGACTGGTAATATCCCCGCGGATCAACACGTCGTAATCCTGATTGCGCAGGGCAAAATCACGGCTGATATAATCCGTGTCCGTAATGATCTCGATTCCGTCCAGCAGTGGCAGCCCTTTCTGCCAATAGTTTTCATTCTTTTCATACACCAGCTTTTTGCTCCGCTGCCATCCGGTCAGGACAAAAGGGCCCGTGCCAATCGGATTTCGCCTCGCCCACCAGGCGCCCCCGTTCTTTTCAAAGGCGGCCGGAGAAATCATCAGCCCCAGCCCCATACAAAGGTTGTCCTGCAGTGTATTATCCCACTCTTTCAGGAAGATCTTTACCGTCAAAGAGTCTTCCGCCACAATTTCCTCGATCCGGCTGGTTCCGGCTGCCTCGTGGCTGATCTGCTGGTCCAGATTCCACTTGACTGCTTCCGCGTTAAATTCTGTTCCGTCGTGAAAGCGGATCCCGCTGCGCAGTTCGATGGTCAGGGTCCGGTTTTCCCGATCTTCGGTGCAGCCCTTTGCCAAATGTCCCTGCGGCGTCCCTTTTTCATCCATTCGAAGGAGCGTCTCAATGGCCGGGGCTGCATGCCTGAGCTGAACCTCCGAAGTCATCTCCGGAGGATACCCCAGCACCTCCACGGTTTCATTGTCACAAATCCGAAGTATTCCGCCCGCCTTCTCCACTCCGACTTCTGTAACGGTCTCCCCGGACGGAAGGGCGTGGGAGGCGCAGGACTGACATCCCAAGGAAAGAAACAGGACTGCAATCACCCATCCTGTATATTTACATTTGCCATGTTTCATACTCCCGCCTTTCCCGGCTGCCGGCCGTGCGGCAAGCCTAGGCAATTTGTTATACCGGTAATCATGTATTCATTCAAACATTATACCCTGCGGTTTCCGGGTTGAAAAGTGAATTTCCGCCCTTCTCTCTGGTTTTCCTTTCCAATAGCACTTCCCAAAACAGGCCTGTTTCCACTTCTTTTTTCATTATATCCGCCTGTTTCCTGCCCCGCCCACCCACAAAATTGTCCGCCTGGGTGGACAATTTTGTCCTCCTTCCTTCCTGCGTATCCTGGTACATTCTGGATCATTGACAAAGAAAATGAAGCCTTTTATACTATAGTAAGAAAATACCCCAACTCATGGAGAAAAAGACATGAAACAAAGTTTTGTGAAACGGATTACTTTTTTCCTCTTGCTCACCATTTTCATATCTTTTTTTCTATGCGCGATTGTGACCTATCTCCACACGAAAGACACCCTGTACAACAATGCCATTGACCGTGGGATTCAGACTGTAAATTCGGACAAAATTTCTCTGGAAATCTATTTCCAATACATGCGCAAGACCGCGATGAATCTCTATTACAACACGAATATCTACCGGATCCTGCGCGCGGAGGAACACAGTTATGAGGACCGTTATGAGCTGCTTTCCTACCTCCGCTCCAGCATGGATCTCTCCAGCCGGACTCCGATCGTACAGATTTACCTGCACCTGTATCACTCGGAAAAAGCGTACCTAGTCGGGCAGGCAGGCCGCACCGTGACGGACTCTCCGTACCCGGTGGACATTCCGGCAGATACGCCGCTCTATACAGCTTACACAGAACAGCCCCACAATTTTCATACTTATGGAACCAGGCTGAATAGGAACCGGAATCAAAAGGTCTGCTCGTTCCACTGGAACATTTCCAATCCCACTGGGGAAACTTTGCTGGGCACCCTCTCTTTTGATATTGACGTCAGCACATTTGCCCAGTATCTGGACGGTGCGGAAAATAATACGGTCGCCCTCCTGGATGCAAACGGCAATCTGATCTACACCAACGATCCGCAGATGGACGCCGGGCGCTTCCAGGAAATTCTTGCATCCTGTGCGCCGGAAACCTGGTCTTCCATCGAGACGCCTTATTTCCACGGCATTGCCTTTCATCAGGCCCTGGAGAGCCAGGATGCCCCCTGGCAGCTGCTTCGTCTGGAATCCTTTGGTCTTCTCTATGAGGACGCCAATCATTCCCTGGTGCTGAACCTGTTGCTGCTGACGCTCTCTTGTTTCTTATGCGTCTCTTTCTGCGCCTATATCGTCTACCACGCCACCCGGCCGCTGATTTCCCTGAACCGCTATGTGCAGCGGGTGGAGTGCGGAGACCTGACCGCCCATATCTCCAACTATACCCAATACTGCCGCAAAGATGAGATCGGGAACCTGATCGTTCACGTCGAGCGGATGATGGACAATATCAATGAACTGTTTCAGCGCCAGCAGATGCTAAGCCGGGCCCACCGGAACGCCGAGGCCAAAATGCTGCAGAGCCAGATCAATCCGCATTTTCTCTACAATGCGCTTCAAAGCATCGGAAGCCTGTCCCTTCAGCATGGCGACAAGGAAGTTTACCGCCTTTTGACCATGCTTGGGTCCCGGATGCAGTACAGCATGAACCTGGAGCAGGCCTCCATCGAACTGAGGCAGGAGTTTCAGTATGTCCAAAACTACCTGACCCTTCAGAACGTCCGGTTCGACAACCGAATCTCCACGGAACTATTGATGGGACCGGGAACCGAAGACATTCCGGTTCCGAAAATGCTGCTGCAGCCTCTGGTGGAAAATTCCTTCAAACATGGGGAGCTGTGCCGGAAAACTTTCTCCTACCTGAAAATCCACGCTTCCCTGCAAGAATCGGTTCTCACGATCACGGTGGAGGACAACGGCACCGGGCTTTCCACGGACCGCCTGGAAGAAATCAATGAAACGCTCCGGCAAATCAATGTGGAGCAGATTTCCACCCCCAATCATATTGGACTGAAAAACACCCTGTACCGCCTGAAACTTCTTTACGGCAACGACGCGTCCATGGAGCTGAAACTGGTCTCAGGCGGCGGGATTCTGGTCTCTTTGCAGATCCCGCTCAATCATTTTTCTAACAAGGAGGAACGCCATGAAAGCACTGATTGTGGACGATGAGCAGCCGGTCATTGTCTCCGTCAAATTATTGGTAGACTGGAAAAAATATGGGATTGATACGATCTTGGAAACCACCTCGGCGGCGGATGTTCCCGCTTTGATCCGCACGGAAAAACCGGAACTGGTGATCTCGGACGTCCAGATGCCGGGGCTCTCCGGCCTCCAGCTGATCGCCATGATACACGAGATTCACCCTCCGGCCCAGATCATCATGATATCCGGGTACAGCAAATACGATTATATGAGAAGCGCCCTGCAGCAGAAATGTATCGACTATATTTTAAAGCCTCTGGATGAGGATCAGTTAAATGCGGCTGTCGGAAAAGCCATCGAAACCTACCGTGTGGAGGCAAGCCAGGCGCTGATTGAACAATCCTACGATTTTCTCCACTCGGAGCTTTCAAAGAAACGGGCGCAGCGGCTTTTTCTCCTGTACCATACGTCCCATCAAACCTCGGTGATCTGGGCGCAGCTTTGTGAGATCATGCCAGCCTTTTCCTCCATGGAATCCTGCCGGATCGGGATTCTGCCCACAGGCCATCTGCCTTCCGAACTCTTTTCCGGAGCGCGTGATCTTTCTTTGATCGTCAATTTCATCCATGATCTCTGCTATGAGACCGGGCAGAGCATCGCAAGTGAAGAACCCATTGATCGGAATATCCATATTTTATTCCATTCCGAGCTTTCCAATATTCCCGAACTCTGCCGTCGGATCGTCGACGCGGTCCGAGAAGAATTTCATCTGTTCCTGCCCCTGGGTCTGAGCCCGGCTGCGCCCTTTCCGGTAAACTTTTCCGATGCGGTCCGGCAGGCGGAAGACGCTGTCCAGACCTGCGGCTTGATGTACACCCGGCAGCCGGTCTGTTTCTCCCATGTCACCGGAAAAGAAGCGGAAACGCCTCCGGTCTTCCGCATGGAGGAGCAGTTGTACACGGCGGTGTTAAACGGCCATCCATCCGGAATCCGGATCGCGGTCCGGCTTTGTCTGTCGGATCTGACCTCCGGAAAAGGTCTGACCCTCCGCCAGCTGCTGCTGTTTCGGACTGCTTACATCGGCCTGCGTATGCGCTGGATTGAAAGTTTCCGTATGAACCACAAGACCGCCGCGTCACTGGATGCGCCTCCGGGCTCCTATTTCCGACTTCCGTTCCGTGACGACGGCCAATACGATCTGTCTGTCATGGAGGAATCTCTGATCGCAGACCTTTCGGCAATCTCCGACTACTTGAAAGGAGTCCTGGGGATGGGGCCTGCCTCCCAGAACCTATTCCAGCAGATCGAACAATACATCCATTTTCACTACGCCAAGCATCTGTCGCTGGAATCCATCGCCGAAGAATTCTCCCTCAGTTCCAATTACCTTTCCCGGAGCTTCAAAAAAAAGACCGGGTCCGGCATTACGGATTACATTAACAACGTACGGATTCAAAAGGCAAAGGAACTATTGGAAAACCCGGAAATCAAAATCTTTCATATCGCGGCCCAGGTGGGGTATTCGGACGAAAAGTATTTCAGCCGGGTCTTCAAAAAGACTGTGGGAATGTCGCCGCTCCAGTACCGGATCGCCCATACGGCAATCCTGCCTCCTTTAGATTTGATGTGAGATGTGACGAAAAAGGCTCCTGCGCCGGGAGGCGGGAGCCTAAAAATAACCTTGTTTCCAACTGTGGTTTTGCATTCTTTATCGTATCTGGGATCGCCTCCACGTGAGCAGTATCCCCATGATAATTAAAGCAGAAAAATCGAAGTATACATTTCTATTTCTCCCTATTCCGATATTTTCGAATGAGCTTATTGCGAACCGGTACGGCAACGCCGATCAAAAGCGCCACGGTCAAAATCGTAAAATCCATCTCATCCCTCACATTTCCTTAATTTTTCATAACTCGGATCGAGACCAAGGTTGCTCCCTTGTGTTATATCTGTTATGCTGTTGTGTATGTCAGTTATGACACAGGGAGGCAATTTTGTCAATCCCAATTACCACTTCCGCATAAAATGAGCAAATGAGGTAAAAAACTTTCTTCCGCTCCGATGAATCACCGAACGCGGTTCTGGTTACCGGTCAAAAAACGGCACATGGATTTTCGTCCGTGTGCCGTTTGTCTGTCCCATTGAGTCCAAGAGGTGTAAATTATAGTTTATTCCATTTCCATCCATCCGGAATTCGTGAAATATACCGGCGTTTTCTTTCCTTAAGCTCAATCAAAATAGCAGTAATTAAAGACACAGTAGAGAGAAGAACGGACCAGCCCTTCCAGATTTTCGGAAGCGACATAGGTTTCCACCAGATCATGAATCGGGAAGTTATAACAGCCTTCCATCCATATCTTCATGGCCTTCTGATACGATAAAGCGCGCTCATTGAAGTCGCGGATCATCCGGGTCTCATTCAGCAGGTCCGTGTACTCTTGCAGTTCCGGCAGCCCCATCACCTTCATCGTATTTTTCGCAGGTTCCACGTCGTTCATTGTGGCTGCCAGAGAACCGTAAGGCTCGCCGCTCATTCCCATATCCAGGATCGTCAGGCTCCAGTCCTCGGTGTTCTTGATCGTCTCCGACGCGGTGGCCCGGTCATAGTTCTGGAAATCAATCTCAATTCCAACTGCGCTTAAATAGCTCTGAATCACCTCAAATTCCGCCGTATGGTTCGCCGAGCTGTCCCCGACCCATTTCAGCGTCAGCCCGCTTTCGTAACCGGCCTCTTTCAGCAGTTCCTTGGCTTTTTCCGGATTATAGACATAAAGCGGATTGGCATCCAGCTCCGTATTATGGGCCCAGTGATCCTTTGCGATCAGGGATGTGGAGTTGTAGCCGATTCCGTTGAACACGACCTCATTGATGGCTTCCAGATCAATCGCATAGCCGATGGCCTGGCGTACCCGGATATCGGCGGTGGCTGTATTGGAGTTGTTAAAGATCAAGTTGTGAGTGTTGATGCTGTCGCACTCGATCACTTTCGCGCCTTCCACGTTGCCGGCCAGCACGCTGTCCACCTCCGTGGCGGTCGGGGCAAAGATAAAGTCGATATTGCCCTTTTCCATCTCGATCAGGGCCACCGATGCCTCTGCGATAAAACGGACGTTCACCGTCTCCAGCCGGGGCGGATTGCTCTGATCCCAATAACTCTCATTCTTCTTTAAGGTGACATGATCGCCGGATACATATTCTTCCACCACGTAGGGGCCGGTGCCGACGATTTCGTCCACGCCCGCACGGTCGCCCATCTTCTCCATGTAGGCTTCGCTGAACACGTAGCTCTGGACCAGGATCTCATGGGCATAGGGAACCGGCGTCGTCAGCGGAAGTTCCACCGTGTAGTCGCCGGTGGCTTTGATGTTGTCAAAATCCACATAGGTCTGAAACTGAGCTGCGATACTGGTGCCGTAAAATACGTTCTGGTAGGAATAGACCACGTCGCTTGCTTTCATCTCGGTTCCATCATTGAACAAAACGCCTTTCCGCAGATGAATGATCAGCGTATTCCCATCCTCCGAATACTCATAGGACTCCGCCAATGTGCAGACGACCTCCTGATTGGAATCAAACAGGCCCAGCCGTTCCAGCACAAAGCTGCTGGCCAGCGCCGTGGTGGAAGGCGACGCTTTGTAAGGAATAAAGGTGCCCGCGTCCGTGTACATGGCAATGTTGAAGGTATCCTTTGCGCTCTCCTTGGTTTTACCGTAGACCGTTTCCAGGCCGTCGATCTTGACGCCTCCGCTGCGCCCCTGCTGAACTTCCGACGTGCTCCCTGCCTCGGTTCCCGCCGGCGCCTCCGCGCCTGTCGTGGCGGACGCTCCGCTTCCTCCGCAGCCTGCGATCAAACTGAGACTAATCAGTCCCGCCGTCAGCCATGCTCTTTTCTTCATAGAATTCCTCCTTCTCATTTTCCTTGCCGACTGGTTCCTTTTCACCCGAAATCGCCTTTTTGATTCTTTCGATTTGCCGTCCGGCAATGATTCCAGCCGTTTCAGACAGCTTTTCGGCTGTTGGGCAATCTCGGCATTTCTAAGCTTTAATGATTCATTTCCCTGACCAAATGGCACGACACCACATGTCCCGGTGAAATTTCCTCTAAGACAGGCGACTCTTTCAAACAGAGTTCCTTTGCGTGGGGGCAGCGGGCCGCAAACCGGCAGCCGGGTTTGGGGTTGATCGGCGAGGTCAGTTCCCCGGTCATCAGCACCCTTTTTTTCTTGTGATGGATGTCCGGCACCGGCACCGCGGACAGCAGTGCCTTGGTGTAAGGGTGCAAAGGTTCGGCAAAAAGTCCTTTGGAGCTGCACTTTTCCACCATCTTTCCCAGATACATGACCATGATATCATCCGAGATGTATTTTACCACAGACAAATCGTGAGTGATAAAAATATACGTCAGCTCCCGTTCCTGCTGCAAATCCAGCATCAGGTTTAAAATTTGTGCCTGGATGGATACATCCAGCGCAGAAACCGGTTCGTCGCAGACTATAAAATTCGGCTCCATGGCTAAGGCGCGGGCGATCCCGATCCTCTGGCGCCTCCCGCCGTCCAGCTCATGGGGATAGCTCTCGGCAAACCGGGACGCAAGACCTACGGTCTCCATGACTGCATCCACCTTATCGTAGATCTGGCCGCTGGAAAGACCGCCGGTCTGTTTTAACGGCTCTCGGATCGTCTGGGTTACGGTCATCCGAGGATTCAGCGACGCGTAGGGATCCTGGAAGATGATCTGCATTTTCCGGCGCAGCTCGCTGAGTTTTGTTTTTCCTGGGTTGGTCACGTCCTCTCCCTCAAAAGAAATGCTCCCCGACGTGCTGTCCAAAAGGTGAAGAATCACCCGGCCCAAGGTGGATTTCCCGCAGCCGGATTCTCCGACGACTCCCAGAGTTTTCCCCTTCGGGATCCCAAAGCTGACGTCGTCCACCGCATGGAGAAGCCCTCTGGGTGTCTCAAAGTATTTTTTTAAATTCTGAACCTCCAGCAAATTACTCATAACGCCCCTCCTTTTCCTCCGCAAACAGGCAGCGGCAAAAATGTCCCGGCGCGATCTCCACAAGCGGCACCGGCTGCTCTTTACATGCCTCCGCAGCCTTCTTGCAACGAGGGGCAAACTTACACCCCTTCGGCAGGTTCATGGGATCCGGCATCAGTCCTCCGATGGGCGTCAGCCTGGTTCTCTCATCCGCTACGCTGGGCAGGGAACCAAATAGGCCCTCGGTATAAGGATGGGCCGTGCGGTCATAAATATGTTCCGCCTCCCCATATTCCACAATTTCTCCCGCGTATATGATTGCCACCTTCTCGCACATTTCCGCGACCACGCCCAGATCGTGGGTGATCAAAAGCATCGATGTATTCAGTTTTCGTTTCAGCCCGTTCATCAATTCCAGCACCTGGGCCTGGATCGTCACATCCAGGGCCGTGGTCGGCTCGTCGGCGAGGAGAAGCTCCGGGTTGCAGGCCAGGGCGATGGCAATCACAATCCTCTGCTTCATGCCGCCGGAAAACTGGTGGGGATATTCGTCGTAGCGTTCCGCCGGGATACCAACCAATTCCAGGGTGTCACAGGCTTTTTTCGCAGCCTCCGCCTTGCTCATCCCTTTGTTGTGGAGCTCAATGACCTCGCGGATCTGATCGCCGACCTTATCGATCGGGTTCAGAGCCGTCATGGGGTCCTGAAAGATCATGGAAATCTTTTTCCCCCGAATTTCCCGCAGCTCCTTCTTTGTGGCCTTAACCAGATCCAGGCCGTCGAATGTAATGGTTCCTCCGACAATCCTGCCCGGCGGATCCGGCACCAGGCCCATGATACCCAGCGCAATCGTGGTTTTTCCCGCCCCCGTCTCACCCACCAGGCCTAAGGTCTCGCCGCGGTTCAGCTTCAGATCCACATGATTGACCGCCTGGCACACCGAATTCTCTACGCTATATTGAATCGTCAGATCAGATATTTTCAGCAATTCTTTTTCCATAGGAAGCCCCCCTTAATTTTTCAGTTTCGGATCCAGAGCGTCCCGCAGACCGTCTCCCAGCACGTTCAGGGAAAATACCGTCAGCAAAATCGCGATTCCGGGAAAAGTTACGATCCACCAGGAATCCACGATGTACGCTCTCCCGGCCGACAACATGGCTCCCCATTCCGGTGAGGGAGGCTGCGCCCCCAATCCGACGAAGCTGAGTCCGGCCGCAGCTGTGATTCCGCCGGCCACATAGAGCGTGGCCTGGACAATGATCGGCGCCAGTACGTTCGGCAGGACATGAGAAAAGATGATCTGGAAAAAGTTTAAGTCAATGGCCCTCGCCGCTTCGATATACTCCTGGTTTTTCAGCTGGAGCACCGGGCCCCGGACCACGCGGGCAAACCGGGGAGCCGTGGCGATCCCCAACGCCAGCATGCAGTTTCCCACGCCGGGCCCCAGGGCCGCTGCGATTACGATGGCGGTCAGCATCGAGGGCAGGGCCATAAAGACGTCCAGAATCCGCATGATGATATTGTCCACCCGGCCGCCGTAGAAACCGGCGATGGAACCAAGGATAATTCCGGTGCATCCGGAAATCGCCGTGGACACCAGGCCAATTTTCAGAGAAATCCTTCCGCCGTAGAGAATCCGGCTCAAGATATCCCGGCCATAATTGTCCGTCCCGAACCAGTGGGACGCCGAGGGCGACTGAAACCGTTCCTTAAAATTTTGGATGTCATAGCCATAGGGAGCCAACACGCCGGCAAACAAGGAGGCCAGGATCAAAAAACTGATGATGGCCAGACCGATCATGGCCATCCGGTTTCTCTTCATTCTCTTCCAGATCTCCGCCACCTGGCTGCGCCTTTTTCTGGGAGCTCCTGCAGCCGCTTTTGACTCTGTTTGTTTCTTCATGCTGCTTTCGCCTCCTTCTTTTTCTTTTTGCCTCCCTGGAACTGGGTTCTCATACGGGGATCCACGATCGCATAGAGCAGGTCCACCACCAGGTTCACCACGCTAAAGCAGATGGCAAGCAGCACCACGCCGCCCAGCACGATCGGAAAATCCCTCTTTCCGATGGCGTCCACAATGTATTTTCCAAGGCCTGGAATGGAGAAAATCGTCTCCACGACCACCGCGCCTCCAAGAGCGATGCCGAACTGCATGCCGATGACGGTCAAAATCGGAATCAGCGCGTTTCTCAGCACATGATGGACGACTACCTTCTGTTCGGACTGCCCTTTTGCCCGCGCGGTCCGCACGTAATCCTGGCGGACGCATTCCAGTACGCTGGACCGGGTGGTCCGCATAACGGTCGCTGCGGAATTGATTCCCACCGTGATGCCTGGCAAAATCCAGTAGGCCGGGCCATAAAATCCGGAGGCGGGGAGCCAGCCAAGCTTCAGGGCAAATATGATGATCAGTTCCAGGCCGAGCCAGAAATTCGGCATCGAGACCCCCACCATTCCCAGCGACACGGCTAAATTGTCCACCCAGGTATATTGCTTGATCGCGGAGATCACTCCGATGGGAATGCCGATCACGATCATGATAAAAATTCCGCAGGAGGCCAAGCCCGCCGTCGTCGGGAAACGCTCCAAAATCCCTTCCGCCACCGGCTTTGAGGTGTACCAGGAATTTCCGAAATCCCCTTTGGACACGATATCCCATACGTATTTTCCATAACGCACAAGAATCGGATCATTCAGCCCCAAATCTTCCCGCAGCTCGTCGTACTGCTCCTGTGATGCGTTCTCTCCGAGAATCAGCTCTGCCGGATCTCCGGCCACGGCCATCATCATCAGGTAAAGAATCAGAATCGTTCCCAAAACCACCGGAACCATCATGAGCAGTCGCTTGATTACATATTTGAATACCTGCATCTGCTGCTTCTCCCTCCTTCAAACCTTCGTTTTCTCTTCCTTGGCCCTATGTTATCAGATCCCAAGGGGATTCAAAACTGATGATTTTGACATCTCTGGTGGACGATTCCGCCCTTTTTCCTCTGCTGATCCCCTACTACTTCTGATTGAATTGTGACAGAAAAAGAGGTATCATATGGGTATCTGTCTGTCGGACTAAAAAAATTGGACTTTAGAGAGGAAACAATATATGTGGGTATGTCCAAAATGTGGAAGAGAATTTAAAAAGACAAATCAGGGACATTATTGTGGAGAAGCACCAAAAACGGTATTAGAATATATAGAATCTCAATCTATAGAAGCACGTTCCCATTTAAGAAATATAGCAACCATAATCCGAGATAACGTTCCAGATGTAAATGAACATATATCATGGAGTATGCCAATTTATGAAAAAGCAGGGAAATCGGTTTCATTTTCTGCCTGCAAAAATCATATCAGCCTTTATGTGGGCATTGAAGCTATTGAGAAATTTGCGCCTGAGTTAAATGGATTTAGCACTAAGAAAAACGCTATTTATCTTCCTTATAACAAAATACTGCCCTCAAAATTGATTGAGGATATTGTAAAATGGTGCTTAACGTAGTCCGCAGCTCCTCCCTTTATGCTGGCAGAGAATTTTCACGGGAGAAGTCTGGTGGAACGTTTTATTTCTTGTGAAAAACAGACGCAAAAATTAGCCCGATTCTCTTTCCCTCGTCAGGAATCTTACCTTTTCCTTCTCATAAAACCGGATTCCATCCCTGATATCGAGCGGAAGATCATCTTTCCGGTACTATTCACATATACCACCGGCGCCCCGAAGGCGGAAAAATAGGCCTGACAAATCCGGTCATTCGTCTGTTTTTCCTCCTTCTGCTTTTTGGGCCGGCCGGAGAACCGTGGGGAAAAAGAATCAGCGACACTTCCCGGTCTTTAATCGAATCATACAGGTGCTTTCGGTGGGAATCGTAGCAGATTCCCACCGCCATATTGCCGAACGGCGTCGGGATCTCATGGCTGAAATCTCCGCGCCGAAAGAGGTAGGCCTCCCCCTCACACTTGCGGACTGCGCCGAAGACACGATCCTGACCGGCGATCAGATACGAATTATTAAAATAATTTTTTTACGATTAAATAATCAAAACGCACGCACCGCCTTCTTCAAATGAAAGGAATAGATCCAAGCTTCCTTCACCGGCTTTCCCACCGATCGTTCCAGCGCTTTTTGGTAATAGGAAAGCTGGTTCCCATACCGTTTGATCAGAACCCGTTCCCCCACTGCGTCTGTCTTATAGTCCACCAGGACCAATCCGTCCTCTTCTTCCAGGTAAAGGTCAATGATACCCTGGATGAGAACCAGTTCGTCCTCCTGTACCTCCGGGGAGAGCTCCGACACGGGGACACCCATGACAAAGGGGTGCTCGGTCTGTCTCCGCCCGCTCTTTTCCGCCTTCACGGTTCGCTGGCCCAATTCCGTCCGGTAAAAGCCTGCGATGTCTTCCGCTCCAATCAACGCCGCCAGCTCCGGTTCACCGGAAAACAGACGGTTGATCACTGCCTGAATTTTACCGAGATCCGCGCCGTCCTCCGGGGGAAGCACCTCCATCACCTTATGGTACGCAGTCCCCCGCTCCGCTCCCGATAGGATGCGGCGGGAACCAGAGAAAACTTCCTCCGGATGCTGTTGCGCCATTTTGCCGCGATCCGACTCGTTTTTCCGCCCCCGTCGTTCATCCTCCGGCAGCCGGTTTCCTTTCAGTTCCGATACGGAATAGGCCGATTTGACCCTGGTCAGGGCTTCATGGGGATATTGGAAGGATAGACGTTCTTCCCAGTCTTTTCTCAGCTGAAGCGCTCTCACCGGCAGGGCATCCGCCTCCAAGGCAGCCCGAAGCCACTCTCCCCGTCCGAGTTTTTCCGTCTCCTTGTCAACCAGCTCCCCGGTGGAAATCCGCCGGATCACAACGCCATGCTCATCCCTGGCCAAAGCCATCAGCACCCAGTCCAAATAGGAATTTGCGTCCTCCAAAAACCAGCCGGGCAGCAGGCGCTCTGAAAATCCGGCGGCCATCCTCACCTTATCCCTGGCATCCTCCAAAGATTTCCCTGCCGCGGTCAAAATCAGCTTTTCCCTGGCCCGCGTCAAAGCCACATAGAGAATCCTCAGCTCCTCGCCCTTGGTCTCCCGCACCATGGCGTCGGCCAGAGCCTGTTTATAAAGGCAGGGGATCTTTACCATATGCTCCGTATCAATCAGGTCTGAAGCAATCCCGCCTTCCTCGTGGAAAATCACTCGCTTCCTGGCATCCTGAAGATTAAAAAGCTTGGCAAGGCCGGCGACAAACACCACCGGGTATTCCAGTCCCTTGCTTTTGTGAATACTGGTGATGCGCACCAGATCATCCTGCTCTGAGAGCGTGGACGCAGGACCGTAATCCACCTCATACTTCTGGGCTTTCTCCATATACCGGTTAAACTGGAACAAGCCCCGAAGGCTTGTGGACTCAAATTCCATGGCCTTTTCCCGCAGCATCTCCACATTGGCCCGGCGGACAGCGCCGGAGGGAAGGGCCGACAGGTACAGGCCGTAAGAAGTATCTTCCAGCACCAAATCCAGCAGCTCATGGATCGGCAGAGAAACCGCGCATTCCCGGTACCGGTCCAGACGGGCGAGAAACGCCTGGATCTTCTCTCCCCCCCTCCTCCGGCAGCGTCCATACAAACTGGTGTCGGCGCCCACCTGTTCCGGCCCGTCCGGATCCTTTGGCAGCAGCGCCAATTCCTCCTCGGTAAAACCGCCGATCGGTGAGAGTAAAACCGCGGCCAGGGGGATGTCCTGACGGGGATTATCAATGATTTTCAGCAGGTTCAGCACCACCTGAACCTCCCCGGCGCTGAAATACCCTTTTTTCTCCTGGGTCGCGGCGGGAATCCCTTCGCTCATCAAAAGGGAGGCAAAGCCATCGGCCCAGCCTTCCGTGGTCCGCAGCAGGATTACGATGTCCCGGTATTGAAGAGGACGGTAACTTTCCTTCTTGGCATCCCAGACCTGCATGCCGCTCTTCGGATCCATCAGCTCCCGGATCCGGCCCGCTATGATTTTCGCCTCCCACTCCCGGCTGTCCGCCGCATCCTCGCATTCCGCGTACAAAAGCTCCACCGGTTCCGTGTCCGGCGGATAGGAGGCTCCCGGATGGAGGGCGGCCTCCTCGCTGTAGGAAACGCCGCCCAATTCTTTTCCCATCAGCTGATAAAACAGATGATTCACCGCATCCAGCACCGAAGGCCTGGTGCGGAAATTTTTGTTCAGGTCAATCTTTCTTTCCCTTGCTTTCGGATCGTCCGAATAAGTCTCATATTTCTCCAGGAAAAGTTCCGGCTTAGCCTGGCGGAATTTATAAATACTCTGCTTCACGTCGCCGACGAAAAAAAGGTTCGGCTCTCCTCGGTGCGCGCCGGAGATCGCGGTCAGAATCCGTTCCTGGATCAGGTTGCTGTCCTGGTACTCATCCACCGCAATCTCGTCAAAACTTTTCCCTAAAGAAAGCGCCAATTCGCTGGGTCCGTCCAAAAGCTCCAGGGCCCAGTGGGCCACGTCGGAAAATTCCGCCAGATTCCGTTCCTTCTTGACGGCAAGATAAGCTTCGGAAAATTCCTCTGCCAGGTCGATCAGAACGTTCATTGGTCTTTTCAGCGCCTGAATCGCCGCCAGCATCGCCTCCGGTTCATCCAGGCAGTATTTTTTCTTTAAACCTTCCACTTCTTTTTTAACGAAATCCCGCAACGCCGAGAGACGTTCCTGAACTTCTCTGGCGCCGTCCATGCCTTTCTTTGAAGGTTTTCGGGAAAACTGAAAGGATGAAAGGGCGCGGACCCATTCCGAGAACGTATCCGGCGCCAAAAGTTGATCCACCAATTCCCGGTCGGCTAAAAACATGGGACCGTAGGCGGAAACCACCGGTTCCCTGCGGATTTCACAAAGAGCCTGTTCCTGCTGTTTCCTCAGGCTTTCCAGTTTCCGTTTCCCCCGTTCCATCGCTTCCGACGCCCAGGGAAAACCGTCGAGGCTTTCCTCGTCCGTCCCGTATTTCCGGCGGCATTCATCCAGCCATTTATTTGGGTACGGCGCGCTCTGAGAAAAATCATAGAGCTGTAAAATCAAATCTCCCATGGAAGTATCGTTCTTTCCGTCGGCGTAAGCGTCGGCAAAGGCCAAAAAATCCGGAGACTTTTCCTGGTATTTTTTTTCTAACAGCGCCTCCAGCACATCGGCCCGCAGAAGTTTCAGCTCCCCGTCCTCCCCGATCCGAAAATCCGGATCCAGATCCAGCAGGGGAAAATGATTCTTTACCACCCACATACAAAAACTGTCGATGGTGGAGATATGGGCATGGGGCAGCAGGGAAAGCTGGCGCTCCAGACGGCGATTTTCCGGTTCCTTCTCCATCGCTGCTTCCAGGGCATGGGTCAGCCGGTCCCGCATTTCAGCTGCAGCCGCCTTCGTGAAAGTGACGATCAGCATCCGGTCGATATCCGCCGGATGATCCCGGTCTAAAATCCGTGATAAAAGGTGTTCCACCAAAACCGCCGTTTTTCCGCTCCCGGCCGCGGCGGCCACCAAAAGGTTGCACGTCCTGGCATCGATGACAGCCTGCTGAGCCTGGGTCCACTGTGTCGCCATTTACTCTCCCTCCTTTCCTTTTTGTTCTTCTGCCCCTGATGGCTCCTCCTCGATCCGGGACCAGATATCGGAAGCCTTTTGTTCCTTCAGCCGTCGAGTCCGATATCCCGGTAATTTGGGATCAAAACCGCAGACAGAGGCAAAGGCGCAGAAATCACAGGCGGAATCCTTTTTCCGCCGGTAGGGGGCCACGGTGATATCCCCTTTCAGAATTGCGCTCCCGAATTCTTTTACTTTTTTCCGGACAAACCGGCGCAGGCACGCAAACTGCTCCTCGCTGATTCTGTCTCCGGAGACCTCCTCCATATGGGCGAGCGCGTCGTCTCCCCCGTTGGTCAGCCCGGAGAGCTGTAAAGCCTTCTTCCGCTTTGCGTTGAGTTCCTCCTCTGACCAGACTCCGCCTCCGTCGATCAGAGGTTCCTCGATATGATAATAATACACGCCCGCAGGGACGATTTTTTTGCCCGGATGCTTTCTCTGCTCCATCTCCAGCACGGCGTCGAGATAGACGGCCAGCTGCATCTGTAAGCCATAATAGATTCCATTGAGATCCAAGGTGGTATGTCCGGTCTTATAATCCACGACTTTCACATAAAGCTTGTCCCCGTCCTCGCAGATATCCAGACGGTCCACCAGCCCTCTTAAATACATCTGAGCGTCATCGGGAAGCTCCCAGCTCATCACGGAGGCCTGCCTTCCGTCAAAAGCGAGTTCCGCGGCTTCCGGCCTGAAATCACCGCCCTTCCACTGCTCGCAGAGAGCCCAGATCGTCCGGTCCGTGATTCGCTTCCAGCGATCTACATAATACGCATTTTTCGCCGAAGAGCTGAGGATTCCGCTATTCACGGAGGCCAGGGCGCTTTCCATACACTGATTGGTCAGTACTTTCCGCTTTTCCTCCGTGACATCAGCAGGCGACAGATTCTCTTCCTTTAGGCTGTGGAAAAAAGTCTCCAATGCTTTATGAAAGAAATTCCCGCGGTCCATACCTCCGAACTCATACTCCGCCCGTTCCGAAAGCCGCAGCCCATAGGTCAAAAACTGAGCGTAAGCGCAGGCCGCATACCGTTCCAGCCGGGTCACGCTGCCGGAAAGCACATCGCCGTAGACTGCGCGCGCTGCCGCCTGGCTCAGCTTTCCTTCCCTGTACTGGAAAAAGCAACCGTCCAAAACTTTCTCCAGCCGTTCTTCCTCCCCGCCGCATTCCCTCAGCAGCCGGTACAGTTCCACCCACCAGTCTTCCGGCTCTCCTTCCCGCAGATGTCCGGCTCCGGCCGCCAGCACCTCACGGGCGCTGCCGCGGCTGAAAACCCGGCGTTCCTTTTCTTCATCCACCGCCAAGAGATCGGGGAACAGCCGCTTTAACTGGCCCAGCACAGAGGAAGGCTGCCTGGCCTCCCCGCTTCCGGACAATTTGCTGGCGGAGAGCCAGAGAAACCGGGAGGGCTTGGTCATCAGGCTGTAGAGATAAAACCGCTCCATAAAAGCTTTCTTCTTTGCGGTGGGAGCCAGCGCCTCCGTCTCCCGGCCCAGGATTTCCCTTTCCTCATCCGAGAGGATCCCGCCTGCTCCGCCGGGGGAAGGCACGATGCCGTCGTTGAGCCCCAAAAACAGCAGCGCTTTAATGTCGGTGAGACGGCTTCTTTCAATATCGCCTACCTGAACCTGGTCCAGGCAGGAAGGAATGGATCCCAGTTTCACTTCGGACAGACCGGCGTCCAGAACGTCCCCGAACTCCGCAAAAGACAGATGTTCGTCCCCCAGGAGCTGCTCCATCTTCGAGAAAAGTTCTTCCAGATATTCCGGCGCCCGCTCATACTCTTCCGCTTTCCGGTAATTCCCTTTTTCTTCAAAACCCTCCGCCAAAGCCGCCATTTTTTCCGGCACGGAGAGCTCCTGCAAAAAATTGCGGATGCCGAAAACCGCCTCTCGGACCGTTCCTTTTACTTTTTCCTTCAGGCGGAACAAGGGGGCGGCAGCCTCCTCCCGCAGGCGGTTGATCTCTTCAAAATCCAGAAGTTCCAGGCCGCGGCAGCTCTCTTTCCACTCTTTTTTCCAGGCTGAGGCCCCCCGTTTTCCGGTAGCATGGACATAGTTATCCAAAAGATCGGTTTCCTCCTGGGAAAGGAGGGAAAGCCCCGTCCGCAGATAGCCGAATACTGGTTCATAAGGGAAATTTTTCTCCACGGCCTCCAGAGCGCTCCGGATTAGTTCGACCATAGGATTTCCCATCAAGCCTTTTTTCGTGTCCATGAAATAAGGAATTTCCGCCTGTTCCAATTCCTTCGTCAGATAAGGGCGGTAGCCGGGAAGATCGCCGGTCACCACCGCAATCTCCCGGTACCGCAGCCCTTCTTCCTGTACGAGACGCCGGATTTCCTGGGCCGCAAGTTCCGACTCGCTGCGGGGGTTCTGGGCCAGATGGAGGGAAATCCCCTCCGGCCTTCCCTGCCAGACGGATCCGCTTCCGTAGCGGTAGAGATAGCGCTCCAGATGAGCAAGGGCCGGCTGCCCGTCAAAACGGACCGGCCCCGTCTTCGGACAGGGGGCATAAAAAAGCTCCACCGGCTCCCGGACATTCTTCGCCGTTTCTTTCAGGCGCTTTACGCTGGTTTTGCTGACGGAAAAAAGCTCAAATTCCTCGATGGGTTCCAGAGGAACCCCCTCCGGCAGGGTAAAGGCCATGGTAACCAAGCCGCACTGGCGGAGCATCTCGGCCACGATCTGGTACTGGACCGGCGTAAATCCCGTAAAACCGTCCATGGCCACCACCGCCCCTTTCAAAAACTTTGACCGGGGCAGCGTTTTTGCCAGGATCAGCAGCAGCTCCTCGGCCGGGATCGTGCGCTGGCCCATCTCCTCCGCGAACGCACGGTAAAAGACCAGGATATCCGAAAGCTTCCGGTTCAGCAAAGGCTGATCCTTCACCCGTTCCATCATTTCCGTCAATTCTTCCTCTCCGACACCGTACTGATATAGCTCTGAGAGCATGGATTTCATGCGGCTGATGAAACCGGCCCGCCCCAGGTTTTTCTGAAACACCAACAGTTCTTTTTTCTTTTTCCCGGCCACCCGGCGCAGCAGCATGTTTTTCCCGATATCATCCAGGATCTGCCATTCTTCCAGGTTTTGCTCTTCAAATACCCGGTAAGCCAGCCGCTCGAAACTGAGAATATCAATGTTTAAAATCGCATGGTTCGGTGTCATGGTGACCAAACGCCTCTGGGTCTCCATGGTAAACTGCTCCGGCACCAAGGCGATGTGGCGCAAGGAAGGACGGGCTGCCGCCGATGCGATCAGCTTTTCATATAGTAATTTCGTTTTTCCGGTTCCGGAGGCACCGAGAAGCAGTTGAAGTGGCATGTCTCAAATATCCTTTCTCTATCACAACCAAAAAGAATTTCCTATCAAATAAAAAGAGGGCCGGCATCTTCCGCCAGCCCTCCTCCTGTTCCTCTTCCGTTACCAGTATACCGAAAGGGGACCGGGATTGCAACCCATTTATTTGTACCGCGTCTTTTACTCTGCGTCTCCCAAAAGATCCGCAGCCGAGTTTTTCAAGGTTTCCATGGCGGAACGAACCGCCTCGTAATCCGCGTCGGTCATCTTCTCCGGTTTTGCCTTCCGCAGCAGCCGCTGAAGGTTCGCCATATCGGCCTTCACCTGATTCTTCACGGATTTATCAATGGTTTTCTTTTCCTTGCGCAATGCCTGATCCACCTGGAAAATCAGCCGTTCGGCTTCGTTCTTCACGTCCAGCCGCTCCTTGCGCGTGGTATCTTCCGACGCATAGCGGGCCGCGTCCTCCACTGCCTGCTCGATCTCAGAATCAGAAAGGTTGGATCCGGCGGTGATGGTGATGCTCTGTTCCTTGCCGGTCCCCAAATCCTTGGCCGACACGTGGACGATTCCGTCCACGTCGATGTCAAAGGTTACCTCGATCTGAGGCACGCCTGCCATGGCCCGGCGGATTCCGTTCAGCCGGAATTTTCCCAGACATTTATTGTCGCGGGCAAATTGGCGCTCGCCCTGAAGCACGTTGATTTCCACGGAACGCTGGAAGTTGGCGGCTGTGGAAAAGATCTGGCTCTTTCTCGTGGGAATCGTGGAGTTTCTCTCGATCAGCCGGGTGGCAACGCCTCCCACGGTCTCGATGGAAAGGGACAAAGGGGTGACGTCCATCAGCAAAATTTCATTGAGCCCCGCATCTCCGGCCAGCTTTCCTCCCTGAATCGCTGCGCCCAGGGCCACTGCCTCATCCGGATTCAGGTTCCGGCTGGGCTCTTTCCCGGTCAGGCTCTTTACCTTGTCCTGCACCGCCGGAATCCTGGTGGAACCTCCCACCAGAAGCACACGGCCCAGTTCCCGGTCCGTGATACCGGCATCGCTCATGGCATTCTTTACCGGCCCTGCGGTCCGCTCCACCAGATCAAAGGTCAGCTCGTTGAACTTGGCGCGGGTGATGGTCATTTCCAGATGCTTCGGGCCCTCCTTGCCCATGGTGATAAAGGGCAGATTGATGGAAGTCTCCGTGGAGGTGGAAAGCGCCTTCTTCGCATCCTCAGCCGCCTCCTGAATCCGCTTCATGGCCATCTTGTCTTTGGAGAGGTCCACGCGCTCCTGCTTTTTAAACTCCTGCAAAATATAGTCGGCGATCCGCTGGTCAAAATCATCGCCGCCCAGCTGGTTGTCGCCGGAGGTCGCCAGCACTTCGATCAACCCTTCGCTGATCTCGATGATGGAAACGTCGAAGGTGCCGCCGCCCAAATCATAGACCAGGATCTTTTGCGCCTGCTCATTGTCCAAGCCGTAGGCCAGGGCTGCGGCCGTCGGCTCATTGATGATTCGCTTGACTTCCAGTCCCGCAATTTTTCCCGCGTCCCTCGTCGCTTTCCTCTGAGCGTCGTTGAAGTAAGCGGGCACTGTGATCACCGCCTCCGTGACGGCTTCGCCAAGATAATCCTCCGCGTCCTTTTTCATTTTCTGGAGTATCATTGCGGAAATTTCCTCCGGTGAATATTTCTTTCCGTCAATGGAAATCTTTTTCTGGCCGCCCATCTGGCGCTTGATCGAAGAGATCGTTTTCTCGCTGTTGGTCACCGCCTGGCGTTTGGCCGGTTCTCCGACGATCCGCTCGCCGTCTTTCAAAAAAGCGACCACGGAGGGCGTCGTCCGGGTGCCCTCGGCATTGGGGATCACCGTCGGCTTTCCGCCCTCCATGACCGCTACACAGCTGTTCGTGGTTCCTAAATCAATTCCAATAATCTTGCCCATGGTATCTGTTCCTTCCTCGCTTCTTCGTTCCGATGCTTTGGCGTATTTCTTCAAAAGAATTCGAGAAATCGCCTCAAGTGATTTTATTTTAGCCGCTACATTTTAACAATTTGTGTTTCTGCTCTAAATTTCTTTTGAAATTCGTAAAGATTTTATAACTTTAAGGCTTTCTATCCAGGGGGAGGCCGTCGGATCAACGATCTGCTGTCCTCATTCCGATTTATAAAACTTAGGCTTGGCAGTCACACCATCTTTCCTGTCATTGCGGCTATTTTTCCCGGCAATTTACTTCTAACTTTTTTATAAATTCGGATGTAAAAGCGATTGCTTCGCAAGTTATTTTTTCACAGATATGCGGAGTGTCGTTCTCGGTAAACCCACCGGGTCTCAAATCACGGCAAGCTAAAGAACCGAACTGATGCGTAAATGTTTCGGCAAACTCACAACAGATAGAAGCAATCTCCGCTTCGCTTTTTCCAAGCTGACTATAATATATCCCAAAAAACATCAGGCTTCCTTCCACCAACCCGCACTGCGCCCGAAACCCTCCCGCACCATGCAGGCCAACCGCAGAAGGAAGAATCTGTGCATCGTATTCTATGCCAAAGATTTCCCCCAAGCAGATCAACGCAGTTCTCGCACAATTCATATTACGATCCCAGTATAATTCATGGACTTTCTCGTTTATGTTCATTTTGAACCTCCCCTAAATGCAGCGTCCGTTTCCAGTAAGACGCTGATCCCTTCCCTCTTCATCCGTTCTATATTTGTATGTGCCTATCGAAACACATCTTAACCTTCTAATTATAAATGGCAATTTATCTCAGTATACAACATTTTAGGTCAGAAGTATAGCAGCGCATATTTAAAATAAACATGCGCTGCTATAGAGAAAAGAACTTGATTTATTCTGTTAAACGGCGCGGATCAGCCGTTCTCTCTCTTCTTTTTGTTCTTCCAAAAACTTCGGGCCAAAAGCATAGGCCATCACCTCTTCCACCGTATTCACCGGCAGAATCTCCAAAGCGGCTCTGGTCTCCTTCGGCACATCCTTCAAGTTTTCCTCATTTTCCTTCGGAATCAGAACCATCTTGATCCCGGCCCGCTCCGCGGCCATCAGTTTCTCCGGAAGGCCGCCGATGGGCAGAACCTTTCCGCGCAGGGAGATTTCTCCTGTCATCGCCAGGCGGGGATCCACGGTCCGACCGGTCACCAGGGAAACCAGGGCGGTAAACAGAGTGATCCCGGCGGACGGACCATCCTTCGGCACCGCTCCCGACGGCACATGGATATGGATATCGCTCTTGGCAAAGGGAAACCCGTTCCCTGCAAACAGGGACTTCACCAGGGACAGGGAGATCGAGGCGGATTCCTTCATCACGTCGCCCAACTGGCCGGTCAGGCGGATCTGCCCGCTCCCCTCCATCGCCACGGATTCAATAAAGAGGATCTCTCCTCCCGCCTGCGTCCAGGCCAGCCCGGTGACCACACCGGCCGGGTTTTCCCCGGTTACCTTCTCGTGATTCGCCACGCGCTTGCCCAGCAGATCCGGAAGCTGCCCCGGCGTTACGAAAACTCCGTGCCGCCCCTCTTCGACAATCTGGACGGCTGCTTTCCGGCAGAGCACATCCATCTGTTTTTTCAGGCCGCGGACTCCGGCTTCCATGGTGTAATCGGTGATAATCGTCCGGATCGTCTCCTCCGAAACCGTCAGATCGCTTTCCTCCAATCCATTCTCCCGGATCGAGGCGGGAAGCAGATAATCCCTGGCGATGTAAAACTTTTCATCCGGCGTATAGCCGGACAGGGAAATCACTTCCATCCGGTCCAGCAGAGGCTGGGGAATCGTATCCATGGTGTTGGCCGTACACACGAACAGCACCTGGGACAGGTCGTAGGGAACATTCAGATAATGATCGGTAAAAGTATTGTTCTGTTCCGGATCCAGCACCTCCAAAAGAGCGCTGGCCGGGTCGCCGTTATAGCTGCTGATCAGCTTATCGATCTCATCCAAAACCATGACAGGATTGGACACGCCGGCCCTGCGGATCCCTTCCATAATCCGGCCGGGCATGGCTCCCACATAGGTTCTGCGGTGCCCTCTGATCTCGGCCTCATCCCGGACGCCGCCAAAGCTGATCCGGGTATACTTCCGGCCCAGGGCCTCCGCGATGCCCTTCCCGATACTGGTTTTTCCGGTTCCCGGCGCTCCCACCAAAAGCAGGATGGATCCCGTCTGATTTTTCTTCAGCGCCATGACAGCCATGTGCTGCAAGATCCGTTCTTTGACCTTATCCAGGCCATAGTGTCCGCGGTCCAAAATTTCTCTGGCTTTTTTCAGATCAATGGGGCCTGCCTGCGTTTTCTTCCAGGGCAGATCCGTCACAAATTCCATGTAGCCATGCAGCGTATTGTATTCCGAGCCATGGGGGCCTTCCTGCTCCAACCGCTTCAACGTCCGAAGAATCTCCTTTTTGGCGTCCTCCGGCATACCGGCCTCTTCAACTTTCCGCCGGTATTCCTCAGTCTCCGAGCGCTCCTCCGGGGACAGCTCCTCCAGTTTTTTCTGTAAAACTTCCATCTGCTGGCGGATCGCGGCCTCCTGATAGGATTTTCCCTTTGTCTCATTATATTTTTGGGTTAACTCTACCTTTAACTCCACCGCATTTTTAAATTTCACCAGGCTGCTGCAAAAAAGAGAACCCCTTTCTTTATAGGAAGACGTTTCCAACAGAGCATATTTTTCATCGGGGCTCATCCCGATGAACTGGGACAAAAACGAAATCAGCTCATTGGCCTCAGTCAGCGTATTCATGTACTCGGCCAGCTTCTCTGCTCCATGAAAAAATTCAGCCAGTTCTCCCGCCGTCCGCTTGATAAATTCCACCAGGTCCCGCCGGCCGGTCTCGTTTACATCGATCTCCTCCGGGATGCTCTCAAACTCCCCTTCCACGCGGTCGGACAAAACCCGAAGAAAGACACAGCGCGCCCGCTCCACCGCCTGTACGGAAAGCCAGATGCCCGCGGCATTTTCCTGCACTTTCAGCACCTGGGCCCGGACGCCGATTTCATAGAAATCCTCTGCCTGAATCTCCTCCCTTTCTTTTTTATCCTTCAAGGGAAGCAAAAGGATCTCCGGGGAATCCTCAGATTTTAGCTCGTTCAGTTCCTCCTGATTGATTGTATCTAAATTAAAATGATAGGGAACTCCCGGAAGAAGAACGGTATCATAAATCGGTATTACCATCATATGTATTCCTCCTCTGTCACCGAAACACTTATTTCAGCTTAATATGATTAGACTATAGTATAACATATGTGTAACTTTTGTCAACTATTGATTCCAGATAATTTTTGATTATGATTATCATTTGACAATGGTTAACAAATACAGTATACTAAAGAAGCGGAAAAAGAACCCGGCGGAAAGTCACGGAGCCTTGGAATTTTCATACGGAACTTTCATTTTCTGCACTTGACACTGTATCGGAAAAGGGAGATTGCTATGGATAAAACGGAGAAAGAACAGGTGGTTTTCACCCTTTTGGGTATCTTTCCCAATTATACCCAGTATTTTAATCATTTTATGGAGATCCGGCAGTATGATCTGACCAAGACCCAGTTTAAAATCATTCTCAGCCTGGGCTGCTGCCCCGGCATGACCATGGGCGAGCTGGCGGACAAGATCTGTATTTCCAGGGAGCTGGCTTCCCGTGCGGTGGGCCCGCTGGTGGACCGGAATTTGATCGTCCGCAGTACCAACTGCCGGAACCGGCGTCAGATCAATATGAATCTAACCCTCCATGGAGAGCAATATCTTTCTGAAATCAAAAGGGGATACGCCGACATTATGCTCTCCTCCCTGGATTGTCTATCCGAGGAAGAATTGGAAAACTTTCTGCACTGTTTAAATTATATGGAGGAGATCCTAAATAAGATCACCGCAAAATAATCTCCCGAAATTAATAAAAGTTTTACACTTTCCTGGGACAAATCGTGTATAATGGGAAACAGTTGTTTTCTCTTTGAATCGTTTGGATATGGAAAGGAAAATTTGGAAATGAAAAATGCTAAAAAATGGACCGGCGTGATACTGGCGGCATCCATGATCGCTTCTTTAATGGCAGGCTGCGGTAACGCAGATTCCTCCACGGAGTCTACCGGGGAAACCTCGGCCGCGGAGACGACCGCCGCGGAGACCGGCAGCTCGGAATCCAGCAGCGCAGCAGAAAGCACAGCCGCCTCCGGGGAGACGACGGCTGCCTTTCAATACAGCGAAGGACTCGCGGATAATGGCTTTTTTGACAACTTGAAAGCACTGGACTATGTGACGCTTCCTACCTACCAGGGAATCGAAATCCCCGCCGACGTCCATACCATCACAGATGAAAAGCTCCAGGAAACCCTGGATTCGGTATTGGGCAACTTTGCAGAGACTTCCCAGATCACGGACCGCGAAGTGGCAGACGGCGATTCAGTCAATATTGACTATGTAGGCAGCGTCGACGGCGTGGAATTTGAAGGCGGCACCACGAATGGAGCCGGTACCACGGTGATCATCGGAACCACCAAGTATATCGATGATTTTCTGGAGCAGCTGATCGGCCATAAGCCCGGCGAGACCGTGCAGGTCGAGGTCACGTTCCCGGAAGACTATGGAAAAGAAGAATTAAACGGCAAGGATGCCGTCTTCGTCACCAAGATCAATTACATTGAAGGGGAAGATGTCCTGCCCGAATTCAACGACGCCTTTGTGGTAGAGAATTTCCAGACAGATTACGGCTGGAACAACGCGGAGGAGATGAAAGAAGGAATCCGTTCTGATCTGCAGGAATCCGCAGAAACGGAATTTCTCTGGGACTATATGACGAAGAACGCAAAGATCTCGGAACTCCCGGAAACTGTTTTGGATTATGAGAAAAAAGTGATGGTCCAGCAGTACACCAGCAGCGCCGCCAACTATGGTTTGGACCTTGCAACCTTCATCAATATGCAGTACGGAGTGAGCACGGTGGAGGAGCTTTATGAGAAGCTGGCCGATGAACTAAAAGCGGCCGCGGAAAAGCGGCTGATTATCCAGGCACTGGCCGAGGATGCCTCCCTTTCCGTCGAAGCCGAGGATCTTACGAAGTATTTCTCCGAGAACATGGGATCCGAGGACTACAGCCTCTATGAAGAATACTATGGAGCCGGCTATCTGAAAATGGTTGTGCTGTACGATCAGGCGACAAGTTACCTGAGAGAAAACGCCGCCCGGTTATAATGGAAAGCTTTCGCATTGATTCCGAATATAAAAAAGATGAGACCTTTGTTTCGAAGGTCTCATCTTTTTTATACTCAGGAGAGTTGTCCGGTCAGATGGTTACCACGATTCCACCGTCATTGGCATAGGTGGTGCTGACGCCCGCGGCGTCCACCACGTAAACCTTTTTAAAGGGGAGACGGCTGCACAGCATTTCTTTTACCTCGGCGGCCCGTTCCGGACAGTTGACATGGGTAATACCCAGGATTTTTTCTTCGGAATTCCGACAGTTTTCCACCACAATATCCACCATTTTTTTCAAAGCGCGCTGAATGCCGCGGCTCTGATCCAGCTTGATGATCACGCCGTTTTTAGCGGACATCACCGGCTTAATGTGAAGCGCGGTGGCAAGGATCGCGGCCAGGCCGGTCAGACGGCCGTTTTTGCGCAGGGTATCCAGATCCTCCAGAACAAAATAGGTTTTCATCTCGTCCCGAAATGCCTCGGCCCGCTCCACGATCTCCTCAAAAGGAAGACCGGCTTCCGCCAGTTCTTGTATTTTAAAACCAATCACGGTTTCACCGCAGCAGGCGGATTCCGAGTCAACCACATGGATCTTTTTCTTGCCCGGATACTCTTCTTCGTACATCTTTTTGCCCAGCACCGCGCTGTTATAGGTGCCGCTGAGCTGCTGGGAAAGGGTAATGACAAACACCATTTCCGCATCATTTTCATCGTAAGCCCGAAAAAACGCTTCCGGGGAAGGACAGGCGGTCTTCGCGCAATCCGGACTCTCCTTCACCAGACGGATAAATTCCTTTTGCTGAAAGGTATCGTCATCGATGAAACTTTTTCCTCCGACTTGAAGCGTCAGGGGGACGGAGCGGAAATGCCCCTCTTCTTTTAATTCCTTGGTCAAATCACTGCAACTGTCTACTACAATTTTATACTTCACGATAACCCTCCTGGAAAACATACGGTTTTAATTACTACATATAATAGCATATATTTCCACTTTTGAAAAGAGGGTTTTTGATTCAATAAAGAGTATTGTACCGGATTATCTTTTTATTGATACCGCTGTCTTTCCCGCCTTCTTTGTTCTCTCCTTCTTCTCCTCTTCCGGCGCACCGAAATATTGACGATCAGAAGAACAACGACAACCAATACCAAGGCGCTCAACAGGCACAACGCCGTGATTTGCCAAGCGCTCCAGCCGTCAAAAAATCCCCCTCCATCCGCCTTTTCCGGAACCGGCGCCGTGGCCGGGACCGGAGCCGATGTGGCTTCCTCCGGAGGCTCGGTGATCTCCAGCTTAGCCGTCACCGGAACGGAAGCGATCTTCTGCCCCTGGTAAGAATACACTAATTGGCCGTCACAGCTGCCGCCCTCTCTCGGCGCTCCCATGGATAAGGCGGAATCCACTGCCGACAAATTCACCTCATTCGGGAGCAGCAGAAAACCATCGCTTCCAACCGTTAGGCTTTCCAAATTGCCAAGGGTTTTCGAAGCTTCGGTCTGGAGGGCGGACAAATCCGCCTGGGAGGCGGCGTCATAGACGGTGAAATGATCAAAGCCATAGTCCAGCAGCTTTTTCGTGTCCTCAAAGGACTCTGCCCGGCTTGGCGCCTTCAAAGTGACGCAAACCAGTTCCCGGTCTCCCCGCGCGCCGTAGGTGACCAAGGTGTTCTGAGCTTTTTGGATATAGCCGGTTTTACCCGCCACCACGTCCTCATCATAAAATTCTGAGCCAGGCACCAGCATCTGGTGGCGCATATCCACCGTAAAACCTTGGGGACACGGGGTCGTGGCCGCAGCCGTGTAGCGAGGGGTAGAATCAATGGACAGGAAGGTCTCGTTCTGCACCGCAGCCCAATAAATCCGGGCCATATCCTCCGCCGTCGTATAGTGTTCTTCATGGAAAAGCCCGTGAGGGTTGGCAAAGTGAGAGTGGGTGGCCCCCAGTTCTTTTGCCTTTTGGTTCATGGCGCCGGCAAAAGCCTCCACCGAGCCCGACATGTGTTCCGCCAGGGCATAGGCGGTTTCATTGGATGATTTCAGCATCAGCACATACAGGCAATCTTTCACAGACAGCTGATCCCCCTCTGCCATAAGGCCGCAGATTCCGTCTGAATCCAAATCCGTCACGGAATTATGGGAGAAGGTCACCATTTCATCTAAGCCGCAGTTTTCCACAATCAGCAGCGCAGTCAGAACCTTTGTGATACTGGCTGGATACAAAGTCTCCTCCGCATTTTTTTCATACAGGATTGCTCCTGACTGCAAATCAATCAGGCACGCCGCCTCTGAACTGATTTCCGGCCCCGCCGGCCATTCGCTGGTGCTTCGGTAGTCCACCGTAACCCGGTCGGCGCGGCCGCCGGCCGCCCAGACATCCGGCGCGGTTCCAAACACCAGCAAGATTGCCAGAAAGATTCCGTATACTTTCCAAATTCGTCTTTTCATGCTTTCCTCTTGTATTAACTATTTTTTATTACGCTCCTCCGTCGCTCCATAAAAAAGGACGGGAAGTCCGAACTACGCGTTGCTCCATAAAAAACGGCGGGAAGTCCGAACTCCATATGGCAGTTCATTCCAAAGGCTATTATAGCGGAGGACAGCGGTAAGAGCAATCCCTATTCCAGATAATTTATATCAATTGTTTCTGCTTCTCCCGCATTTTCCCCTTTTCATCCTTCTCCGGAAGGCCCGATTTTATCCCCATGGACGAAAAGAAGCAAGTAACGAGAACAGAATCACAGAACCCTGGCTTGCTGCATATCCTGATAGAAAACAGAATGAGGAGTTTTTCCGTGGCAGAAACCATTATTATTGATGCCGGCCATGGCGGCCGGGATCCGGGCGCCGTTTTCCAGGGCAGGAGGGAGGCCGATGATACGCTTCGGCTGGCCCTGGCGCTCGGCGAAATGTTAAAAAAAGCGGGATACAATGTCGTTTATACCCGCACCACCGATGTCTACAATACCCCTTACGAAAAAGCTGTGATTGCCAATAATTCCGGCGGGGATCTGTTCGTGTCCATCCACCGGAACTCCGTTGAAGAACCCAATACCTCCACCGGCGTGGAAACGCTGGTCTACAAAGATACGGGGCTTCCCGGAGAGTTGGGCAGAAACATCAACGCACAGTTGGCCAAACTCGGATTCGCCAACCGCGGCGTCATTGAGCGGCCTGGGCTGGTTGTGCTGCGCCGGACCGAGATGCCGGCGGTTCTGGTCGAGGCCGGCTTTATCAATAACGACCAGGACAATGCTCTCTTTGATGAGAAACTGAATGAAATCGCCGGCGCCATCGCCGACGGTATCACGGAAACCCTGAACGGAAACGCCCCGCCGAGCGATATTTTCTACCGCGTACAGGCCGGCGCCTTCGCCAGCCGCAGCAATGCGGACCGTCTGCGGGATAAGCTGATCGCGGAAGGTTTTCCGGCCTTCACAGTGCTGCGGGACGGCCTTTATAAGGTGCAGGTCGGCGCTTTCCGGAATCTGGAGAATGCCATCCGCATGGAACAGGTTCTGCGGGGAAAAGGCTACAGTACCTTTATTTCCAGCACCTGATCCAAAAAGTTCCGTATGCGCCCACCACAAAAAACCAGGGGGAGACTCCGCTCTCGGCAGCGGCGGCCTCCCCCTGGGGCATTTTTCTGCTTGAATCAAGGCTTCGTTCCGTTATGGATGCACTGACAAATGCAAAGGAAGATGCCGCGTCAGGAAAACACCTCCGGTAAATGCTCCTCCTGCACATCTTCCCAAAGATCCGCGGCAGCCGTCTCTTCCAGAACCGGCTGCACCGGGCGGACCTCCCCTCCAGCAATCCAATAATTCCGGTCGCACCAGGCCAAAACCTGGGAATCATGAGAAGTCAGAATACAGGTTTTTTCCTGCCAAACCTGATACAGGTTGGCAAGAACCGACTCCTCCGTCTCTGCGTCCATGGCGGCCGTCGGCTCGTCCAGCACGCAGATCGGGGCGTCTTTTAATACTGCTCTGGCAATCGCCAATTGCTGCGCCTGACCGGCGGACAGGCACAGTCCCTGGCCGCCCAGCATGGTGTTCAGCCCTTCCGGCTGGCGGCGCACAAAGGAGTCCAGGCACACGATTCCCAGGGCCTGCCACATCTCCTCCTCCTTGGCATCCGGTTTCCCTAGCCGAAGGTTCGCCGCTATGGTTCCGGGGAACAGAGAGCTCTCCTGGGGCACCCAGGCGAAAAATTCCCGTGAGGCAGCCGACACCAGGCACGTCAATCCCTGGCGGTGAATCAGATCCACCTCCCCGGCATCCGGAAAGACCTGTCCCAACAAAAGGCGCACCGCCGTTGTTTTTCCTGCCCCGGAAAAACCGCCGATTCCCACCCATTCTTCCGGCAGCGCCTCCAACGTGACCTGTTCCAGAACCGGCTTTCCTTTCCGGTAGCCGAAGTCCACCTGATGAAACCGGACGGCAAAGCCTTCCTTCTGCCGCATTTCCAATAATTCCACCCATTCCTCATCCAGGCGGCCTTCTTCCGGCAGTTCCAGCATCTCAGCCAGCCGTCCGGCGGAAACCATACTTTCCGCTTTCCTCCCCAGCATGCCTTTTAAAGGGACCAGATTCCCAATCAAAAATCCAATCAAAAGCAAATACACCACGGAGTTTTCTGCCTGAGAACCGCCGCGCAGCCATTCCCCGGCCCGTGCCAGAAATGCAGCCGACGTCACCAGCCCCAGGATCAAAAGCCCTCCTTCGATGCCGTCCCGGTATTGCTTTGCCCGCTTCCGGTAACGTTTCTGCCTTCTCATCAACTCCGACTGCTGCCGTTCAAACATTCCGCCCGCCTGGTAAGTCTGAATCACGGACAGCTTGTCCACGGAATCCCGGTAAAATGCAGTGGCCTGGCTCTCCATCTCTTTCCATTTTGCCGCCGCTTTATAGTTTTTCCGATACAAAATCCAAAACAGCAAAGCGGAGATCAAAATTTCCACGCTTAAAACCCCTGCTGCCAGTTGATCGTAAAACAACAGCAGAACCGGCATCCCGCAGATCCCGGCCGCCGCTTTCCCGATCTTGCGGCGCATTTCCGTGACCGCCATCGCCGTAATCCCGGCATCCCGCTGAATCCGCTGTTCCGCGTCTCCCTGACGGATCCGGTTCACTGTTTTCCAGTCTCCCTCCAAGATTTGACGGTAGGCTGCATTTTGCAGCTCGTCCTCCACCTGGGAGCACATCGCCTCGCCTGCCATCTCGGAAATTTTTCCAAGAATCAGGCTGACCAGAGCAAAACCGGCCGCCCAAAAAAGCGTCTGCCAAGCGGCCCGGCTTTCGGACTGCTCCAAGAACGCGGCCGCCTTTCCGCCAAACAAAATACCAAGCAGCATCAGAACCTGTGCCGTCAGATCCAAGCCCCGAAGCATCCACTGCGTTCTCCGGTACTTGGAATTCACCACCAATTTTCCCTCTTTCACACTTCGTACCTCCTGATTTTATCTACGGCAATACCGTTTTATCAGGCGTGTATTTTTGGGAAAACAAAACAGCAACAAAAAAGAATGCAAAAAAACCGCGTCCTTTGCTTTCCGCAAAACACTTTTGTAGCTTAGGGATCTTGTCCCTCGCTTGGTATTTTTTGCATTCTTTTCCGTATATTCTAAGTATCTATAACAGAGGGGCAATCAGGCGAAGGGCCTTGCCCGCCAGCTTTTTCGCGAATGGATATTCCTTGCAGTCCGCCAAAGTAATCCGCCTGCAATTTTTCAATGTGGCCTGGAAGTCTGCTTCCACATCAGCCACCACCGGATTGTCGTAGACAAAAACCCCGCACTCAAAATGCAGATACAGACTCCGGAAATCCAGATTAATCGTCCCCACCGTACATCGGTCGTCATCGGCCACGAAAGATTTTGCATGGACGAATCCAGGCATATATTCGTAAATTTTCACTCCCGCCCGAATCAATCCCGGAAAGTGGGTTCTAGCCACCAGATAGGCATATTGCTTGTCTGGGATATGGGGAAGAATCAACTTGACATCCACCCCTCTCTTTGCAGCGTACCGCAGCGAGGTGTCCGTCTCATCATCCAAAATCAAATACGGCGTACAAATATGCAGATAGTGTCTGGCATGCTGGATAATGTCGAGATAAATCAGCTCTCCGACCCGTTCATTGTCCAGAGGGCTGTCACCATAGGGAATCACATAGCCTTTCGGCGGCCTGGGGAAATTCAGTTCCGTCCGCAGATACCGGGTGTAGGATTCCGGGGCCAGTCCGCTGATATTCCACATTTGCAGGAACATCATGGTAAAGCTTTTGACCGCATCGCCCTTCACCATAACCGCCGTATCCTTCCAGTGGCCGAACCGGACTTTCTTGTTGATGTATTCGTCCGCCAGGTTGACGCCTCCAGTGAACGCCGTGTGACCGTCGATCACAAGGATCTTTCTGTGATCCCGGTTGTTTTGTGAGGAGGAAAGGATCGGCCGAACCGGGGCAAACATTTTGCACTGGATGCCGCAGGCCACCATCTCCTTCGGATAATCGTAAGGCAAGCGGACCAAGGAATTCATTCCGTCGTACATGAAACGAATCTCCACGCCTTGCTTTGCCTTTCTTTTCAAGATCTCCAGCACGCTGTCCCACATCAAGCCTTCTTCGACGATAAAGTATTCCAGAAAAATAAATTTGCGGGCCGTCTCCAGCTGCCGCTTCATCTCCTCAAATTTATCTTCTCCCAAAGGGAAATAAGTCACTTCCGTGTTCCGGTAAGCCGGATAGCCTCCGTAGAGATCGATATACCGGGCCAGATTGGCCACTTCATCGCTCTCATTGCGCAGCGACCGTGCCACTTCGGAATCCTGTTTCAGATACGGAGCCGTCTCCTGAATCATCCCGCGCAGTTTTTTATTGATGACGCGGGAACCGATTTGACTCTTTAAAAACACATAGAATAGAGTTCCCATCACCGGCACGGCAAGCACCGGGATCAACCAGGCAATTTTAAAGGAAGAACTGATATCCCGGTTAATGATGTGAACCACCAGTACAACGCTTAAAACCGTCACCGCCGTATAAATGAAGACGGTATAATCGGACAGCCAGCTGAAAAGGACGAACAGGCTCCCCGCCTGCAAAAGCAGGAGGAGGAGCACCACTACCGTTCGTCCGAATACAACGCGGTGCAAGCCGCGTTTGCCGGCTTGTATCTTATTATCAATCACTAGGTTTCTTCTCCCTTATGGGCGCGGCCACCTTATTTGCAACTGTGAATGGTAACCCTTATTTTACTTCCACGCTCCATCCGGCAGGGCCTTCGATCTCGCCCAACTGAATGCCGGTAATCGTATCATAGAGTTTCTGGCTGACCGGTCCGATGTTGCCGTCGCCAATCTTCATCACTTCATCGCCGAAGCGCAGCTCGTTGACCGGGGAAATCACCGCTGCGGTGCCGCTGCCGAATACCTCTTCGAGAGCTCCGGTCCGGGCCGCTTCCTCCAGCTCATCCACAGAGATCTTGCGCTCCTCCGCCGGCATGCCCCAAAGCTTGCACAGAGACAAAACCGAGTCTCTGGTGACGCCGGGCAGAATGCTGCCGTTCAGCATCGGGGTGACCACGGTTCCGTTGATCTTGAAGAAAATATTCATCGCGCCGACTTCCTCAATGTACTTTCTCTCCACGCCGTCCAGCCACAGTACCTGGGAATATCCCTCGTCGTGGGCCTTCACCTGGGATTTCAGGCTGGCGCAGTAGTTGCCGCCGGTCTTCGCATAGCCGATTCCGCCGCGGACTGCGCGGACATACTCATCCTCAATCCAGATCTTGACCGGATCCAGACCTTCCGGATAGTAAGGGCCGGAGGGAGACAGGATGATGATAAACTGATAGGTATGGGAAGGACGGACTCCCAGGAACGGATCCGTTGCAATGACAAACGGGCGGACGTACAGAGAAGTTCCGGGTCTGGTCGGAATCCAGTCTGCGTCAATTTTGACAATGGCTTTCAGCCCATCCATGAAATCGTCCGGATTGATTCTCGGAATGCAGAGACGGTCGTTGCTGTTGTTGGCGCGCTCGATATTTTTGTCCGGGCGGAACAGCAGGACTTTTCCCTCTTTGGAGCGGTATGCTTTCAGCCCCTCGAACATTTCCTGTCCATAATGAAATACCATCGCTGCCGGGCTCAGGTGCAGATCCTGAAAAGGAACAATCCTGGCGTCATGCCAGCCCTTTCCCTCCTCATAGTCCATCACAAACATATGATCCGTAAAGATCGTACCAAAGGTCAGCGGATCATCCTCGGCCGGTTTCATCTTCGGATTCGTCGTTTTTTCCACTCTGATATCTAACATATCCTTATCCTCCATGCCCTTCTGGCGGGCGATTAGTATTTGCTATTTATTATGCTTCCAAACTCGTCCTCTGTCAAGTGTCTTTTCCCCTCAGAAGCCGCTAATTTTCGTGTTTTTTTGATTGTTTCCGATCAAAAATGCCCATTATCTTTATGCTTTTCATATGGCTAAATATTCATATATTATATATTGATTTTTTTGACAAAATCCCCTGCTCTCTGGTATACTGGAGAAGCAAAAGATTTTACCCAATCAAAAAATAAACCCGCCCGATTTTGGGCAGTGAGGAGGAAATATGAGCTACGCAGACCAGCTTTTCATAGAAAATTGCCGGGATATATTGGATCACGGCGTTTGGGATACGGATTATGAGGTGCGCCCCCGCTGGGAGGACGGCGCGCCGGCTCACACCATTAAAAAGTTCGGGATGGTGAACCGCTATGATCTTTCCAAAGAATTCCCGATGATGACGCTGCGCCGGACCGCCTGGAAGTCCGCCCTGGACGAGCTTTTGTGGATTTGGCAGAAAAAGTCAAATGATATCCACCAGCTGGGCAGCCACATCTGGGATTCCTGGGCCGATGAGAACGGCTCCATCGGAAAAGCCTACGGCTATCAGCTGGGGGTGAAACACCAATATAAAGAAGGAATGTTCGATCAGGTGGACCGGGTCCTCTATGATCTGAAGCACAACCCGACCAGCCGGCGGATTCTGACCAATATCTACAATCATCACGACCTTCATGAGATGGGATTATACCCCTGCGCCTACAGCATGACCTTCAACGTAAGCGGCCGCAAGCTGAACGCGATCCTGAACCAGCGCTCCCAGGACATGCTGACCGCCAACAACTGGAATGTCTGCCAGTACGCTTTCCTGACCATGATGATGGCGCAGGTCAGCGGCCTCACGCCGGGCGAACTGGTTCATGTGGTGGCGGATGCCCATATTTACGACCGTCATATCCCTATGGTGGAGGAGATGCTTGAAAAAGAGCCGTTTTCAGCGCCCAAAGTGGAATTAAATCCTGATATCTCCGATTTTTACCAATTTACCGTTTCCGATATCACGGTCACGGATTACCAGTTCCATCCGTTCACCGGCAAGATTCCGGTGGCGATTTGAAAGGAGTGCTCCCATGAACTGCATTGTCGTTGTCGCCGCCAACCAGGCGATCGGAAAAGAAAACAAACTGCTCTTCTCTCTCCCGGAGGACATGAAGCATTTCCGCAGCCATACGTTGGGAAAAACCGTCGTCATGGGGCGAAAAACCCTAGAATCCTTTCCGGGCGCGAAGCCTCTGCCCAAGCGGACCAATATTGTCTTAACCAGGGATCCTTCCTATAATAAAGAAGGAGTCGTAATCTGTCACAGCAGGGAAGAAGTCCTGGACGCGGTCAAGGACCTTCCGGAGGACGATGTGCTCATCATCGGCGGGGCGGAGATCTACCGCCTGTTTCTGCCGGACTGCCGGAAAGCATTCCTCACGGAAGTCTCTGTTCCGGTTCCGGACGCGGACAGCTTTTTCCCGGAGCTGTCGGAGCAAACCGGCTGGAAGCTGGTTTCCCGTTCAGATGAGCTGAAAGAAGGACCTTTCACCTACACATTTTGCACGTATGAGAAGATCTAAAACTCGTTTTCGGGGCAGAATTTCACTTTGCGAAATTCTGCCCCTTCCCGTCAAATATTAAGCTTCGTCAGTCAGCAGCTCCAACACTTCTCCGATTCCTTCGCTGAAGGTGGGGTGAGCAAAGATTGCCTCTGACATCTGCCCGACGGTCAGACCATTTACAATGGCCTCGGTAAAAACGGCAATCAGATCCGTGGCACGTTCGCACATGAGCTGCGCGCCGAGAATCTTTCCGGTTTCCTTCTCGGCCACCACCTTGATGAACCCCCGCTCTCCGCCGGAAAGAAGAGTTTTCCCATTGGCGGACATGGGATATTTTGCCGTTCGGACCGCAACATTACCGGCCTTTGCCTCGTCGGCAGTCATGCCCACGGAAGCGATCTCCGGACTGGTATAGACACAGGAAGGAACAGCCGCCATATTTTTTTTCGGAGCCTTCCCCAGCATATGGCAGACCGCGTTGACCGCCTCAGCAGCGGCCACATGGGCCAATTGAATGCCGCCGGTCACATCTCCCGCCGCATAAATCCCCGGAATACTGGTCTGTCCGTACTGATCGACGAGAAGAATGCCTCGTTCCCCAGCAGGTTCTGCGCCTCTCGCAAAAAGTCCGGCCGTATTGGCGCGGCGGCCGGCGGCCACCAGAATCCGGTCTGCGCTCAGGTCAATCTCTGCCTCTTTCTCACCGATCCGGCAGATCAGTTCGCCCTGGGCTCCCTCCCGGACCGCCAGGACCCGTGCCCCGGTATGGATTTCCACGCCTCGCTTTTTCAGGGAAACCTTTAGGCTCTGGGAGAACTCTCGATCCATATTGGCAAGAATCCTCTCTAGCATTTCCACAATCACGACCTCGGTCCCCAGCTGCCGGTACAAAGAAGCGAACTCCAGGCCGATCACTCCTCCGCCGATAATCAGAAGACGGTCGATTTTTTCCCTGTTTTCGAGGAGCGCATCGCTGTTCATCACCCCAGGCAGATCCATGCCGGGGACCGGAGGAACCGCCGGGGACGATCCGGTACAAATCAAGATATGCTCCGCCGTCAGAAGTTCTTCTCCCACTTTCACCGTATGGGCGTCCTCGATCACCCCCGTGCCCTGGAACACCGAGACCCGCGCTTTCTTCATGCGCAGGGCGATTCCGCCGCGCAGGTTTTCCAGCACTTCCCTTTTTCGGCTCTGGACCTTTTCCAGGGAAACGGCCGCTTCCTTTACCGTGATTCCCATGGCTTCACTTTCCGCAAGCTCCTGATAGAGGGAGGTGCTGTGGAGGATCGTTTTGGTGGGAATGCAGCCGCGGTTTAAACAGGTGCCGCCCAGCTCCCGGTTCTCCACCAGCGCCGTCTTTCTGCCGTTTTTGGCAGCGAAAAAAGCAGCTTCATAACCTGCCGGCCCGCCTCCGATAATCACTAAATAATATTGCTCCGCCATCCTTTTCTCCTTTTCACCGACGCTTGTACAGTCAAATCGTTTCTTCCAGGAATCTACGGATATCCTCCCGGACACTTTGGGGCAGTTCTTCCGCAGCCGAAACCAAGGCTTTTCGCTGATGAATCTTGCCTTCCAGCGCCTGTTTCAGGAGGGCCGCCCATTCCGGGTCCATGGCGTCCGAATAGACCCGCGCCTGTTCCACCCGGCCGCTTTTCACTGCCAGCTGAATCTGTACCTCTCCCCAGGGGAAGCGTCTGCTGACTTCCCTCTCAAAGGGAATGGTTTCGCCGTACTTCCATTTCCTTGAGGAAAATCGATTTTCCCCGTCTTTTAAATCCGCCTCATTCAAGCGGCTCCGGTCAAATGTCTCGGCCGGAAGACCGTACACATTGGAAAAAGACTGAAGCAGACACTCTCGAAGATCCGCGATGATCTGCTCCGTATTTCTTCTCTCCGGCAGCAAATCTGCCAGATTCACCACGCGGGAGCGGACGGAGGCCACCCCTTTGGCTTTCAGCTTGCCCGGCGATACGTTCAGATACCGGGACATTTTATCCCGGTCGGTATTCACCAGCAGCGTTCCGTGATGATAGCAAAATTCTCCCGTCTGATAAAAAGCATTTCCGGAAAACTTCCGCCCGCCGATGGCCACATCGTTCCGCCCGGTTTTCTCCGCCAAAAGTCCCAGCCGTTTCACCGCCTGGAGAATCACTTCCAACTGGCGTTCCACCTGATAGTTCTCCCGTCTCGCCAGAAAAGTAAAATTCAGATTTCCCAGGTCGTGGTAGACGGCGCCCCCGCCGGAAAGCCGTCTTGCCAGAAAGCCTCCGTCCCCTTCCAGAGCGCTGACAAGACACTCCCGAAAGCAATTCTGATTTCTTCCGACCACCACCGTATTCTGGTTCTGCCAGAGATAGAGGATACATTCCTCCGGCCCGCAGGCAAAGAGAAGCTGCTCTTCCAGCGCCAGATTGCGGTAAGGGTTGGTCTCATCCGTCTGAATCCATGACAATTGTCTCCACATGGCGCTGCCCCTTCCCTGACCTGTTTTTACCAAAACAACTCTTTTATCCGAAGCCGTCTTCCTGGCCCAGCTTTCGGGGAGTTCACGGCGGTCAAGCTTCGGTAAACTCGTAACGGATCACCGGTTTTCTCGCCGCCTGAACCTCATCCGGCCGCCTGATAGGGGCTTTTACCGGACTCTGGTGCAGCTTCTCCCCTTCCTCCTTGGCCCTCCGGTAGACTTCCCGGAAAATAGCGATCACCGTATCAAGGGTTTCCCTGGATTCCGTCTCCGTCGGCTCCACCATCAGGGCCTCATGGACAATCAGAGGGAAATACATGGTCGGCGGATGAATCCCGTAATCCAGCAGCGTCTTTGCTACATCCAGGGCAGAAACGCCGGTCTCGTGCTTCAATTTTCCCAGATCCATCACAAACTCGTGCATGCAGGTGCCCGGATAGGCCATCTCGTAAAGGTCTTCCAGCTTGCGCATCATATAATTGGCGTTCAGCACCGCATTGCAGGCCGCCTCGGCCACGCCTTCCTTTCCCAGCATCAATATGTAGGTCAGGGATTTTACCACGACGGCAAAATTTCCGTAAAAGGCTTTCACGTCGCCGACGGATGTCTCCATACGGCTCATCCGATAGCCGTCTTCGGCTTGTTTCACCCTAGGTCCCGGCAGGAAAGGAATCAGGAAATCTTTGCAGCCGCATGGGCCGCTTCCAGGGCCGCCGCCGCCGTGGGGAGCGGCAAAGGTCTTATGCAGGTTCAGATGGATCACGTCAAATCCCATATCTCCGGGCCGTGCCACCCCCATCACCGCGTTCAAATTCGCCCCGTCATAGTAGCAGAGGCCGCCGGATTCATGGACGATCTTCGTAATCTCAAGAATATTCCGGTCAAACAGCCCCACCGTATTGGGATTGGTCAGCATCAGCCCAGCGGTGTCCTCACCAGCCGCCTGTTTCAGCGCTTTAAGGTCAACCCCGCCGTCCGGAGCCGAAGGAATATTCACAATCGTAAAGCCCACCATGGAAGCGCTGGCCGGATTGGTTCCATGGGCGGAGTCCGGCACCAAAATTTTGGTCCGCTTCAGATCCCCGCGGCTTTTGTGATAAGCCTTGATCAGCAGAAGTCCGGTAAATTCGCCGTGGGCTCCGGCCGCCGGCTGAAAGGACATTCCATCCATGCCGGTCACTTCGCAAAACAGCTCTTCTGCTTTTGCCAGCGCCGCCAGAGAACCCTGAACCGTGTGGACCGGCTGCAGCGGATGGATTTCGGTAAATCCGGAAAGAGCCGCCGTTTCCTCATCCACTTTTGGGTTGTATTTCATGGTACAGGATCCAAGGGGATAAAACCCGTCGTTTACCCCGTAGGTCTGTTTCGCAAGCTCTGTGTAATGTCTGCTCACGTCGGTTTCCGAGACCTGAGGCAGATGAAGTTCCCGTTCCCGGCGGTCCCCCTCCGGCAAAACAACCGGCACATCGCACTCCGGAAGGATTGAGCATCCGCGGCCTCTTTTACTCCGCTCAAAAATCAGTTTCATTTCCCACACGCCTCCTTTACCAGAGAAACCAGCTCATCCATTTCCTTCCGGGTATTTCTCTCGGTCACACACCACAGAATCTTCGATTCACCCAAAGGCAGTCCACCCAGATAGCCTTCCCTTTCCAGCCGTTCCAGAATAATCTGAGCCGGCGCCGGCGTCCCGGTGACAAATTCGTGAAAATATGGCTTTTCAAACGCAAGGGGCAGACCGGCTCCGGCCAATGCTTCCTGGAGATAATGCGCCTTGGAGGTGCACTGCTCCGCCGCCTGGATCAGGCCGTCCGGCCCCATCACACTCAGATAGACCCCGGCCGTCAGCGCGCAAAGCGCCTGGTTGGAGCAGACATTGCTGCTGGCCTTCTCTCTGCGGATATGCTGTTCTCTTGCCTGGAGCGTCAGCACAAAGGCGCGGTTTCCCGCCGCATCCACGGTTTGCCCGACGATCCGGCCCGGAAGCTTTCTCATCATTGCCGCGGTCGCTGTCATGATACCCAGGTATGGACCTCCGAAGTTTAAGGAAAGTCCCAGCGGCTGACCTTCGCCCACAGCGATATCCGCCCCGTATCCGGCGGGTGTTTTTAAAATCGCAGCGGCAATCGGGTTGAACCCCATCAGGAATTTTGCCCCGCACCCATGAGTCAGCTCTCCCAGTGCCTCATAATCTTCCAGGATGCCGTAAAAATTGGGCTGCTGCACGTAAAAGCAGGCTGTTTCTGCATTCAGTAAATTTTTCAGCGCTTCCGGATCAGTCTCTCCGTCTTTTTCCGGAACGAGGATCAGCTGATTTCCGCTGCCGAAACAGTAGGTTTGGATCACCCGGATCACTTCCGGATTGGTGGTGGCGCTGACCAATATATTCCGGCGTTTTCGGTCAATGCACATGGCCGCGGCCTCCGCAGCTGCCGTGGCCCCGTCATAGACGGAAGCGTTGGCGGCATCCATGCCGGTCAGCTCGCACATCATGGTCTGGTACTCGAAGATGGACTGCAGCAGTCCCTGGCTGATCTCCGCCTGATAGGGCGTGTAGGAGGTTATAAACTCCTCCTTTCCCGTAATCCGCTTCACCGCAGCGGGAATATAATGGCGGTAGGCCCCCGCTCCCCGGAAGACATGAGGGAACACCTGATTTTTCCCGGCCAGGGAAGAAAGATAGTCAAAGGCTTCCATCTCCGACAATCCCTCCGGCAGTTTCAGGCCGTCCTTCACCCGGACCGCCTCCGGAACATCCGCAAACAGCTCCTCAAAGCTTTGAAAACCGATGGATTTCAGCATTTCCTGCTGTTCCTCCGGCGTGGATACCACAAAGCGTCCCATCTGCTCAGCCCTCTGCTTCCTCTGCGGCGAACGCCTCATAGGCTTCCGCAGTCAGATATTCTTCCTCCTCGGTGATCTCTCCCACTTTGATGAACCAGGCTTCATAAGGCGCCTCGTTGATCCGCTGGGGATTTTCCAGAAGATCTTCGTTGATCTCTTTCACCACGCCGGTGACCGGAGAAATCACATCGGACACGGCCTTTACGGATTCCACGTCGCCGAAAGCCTCCCCAAGGGTCACGCTGTCGCCTGCTTCCGGCAGGTTCACAAAGACCAAATCTCCCAGCGCATCCTGGGCATAGTCGCTGATGCCGATCACGGCGGTATCGCCCTCCATCCGGATCCATTCATGGGACTTCACATACTTTAACTCTGCGGGATACTGCATCTTTTTTCCTCCTCAAACATTTCATTTATAAGGGACTGTTCTATTTGGCCGCCTTTTTGTAAAACGGAAGTTTTACCACCTCAGCCGCCACCCTCCGGCCGCGGACATCGGCCTCCAGCACACGTCCTAAAGTGGCAAATTCCGCTTCCACAAGGCCCATGGCAATCGGGTACCCCAGATAAGGCGCATGGGTTCCGGAAGTGGTATAGCCGATGATGCGGCCGTCTGCGTACAGGCCGCAGTGTTCCCGGATAATGCCGCGGCCGGTCACTTTCAAGCCGACGCGCTTCCTGGGCGGGGTTCCCATCTCCTTCAGCGCAGCCTTGCCGATGAAGTCTTCCTTCTCCATTTTTACGAACGGGAAAAGTCCTGCCTCCCGCGGGTTTACGCGATCGTCCATCTCATGGCCGTACAAAGGCATTCCCGCCTCCAGACGCAGGGTGTCTCTGGCTCCCAGTCCGCAGGGAATCAACCCTTCCGGCTTTCCCTCGGCCAACAGCAGATCCCAGAGGGCAGCCCCTTGCTTCTCATCGCAGTAAAGCTCAAAGCCGTCCTCGCCGGTGTAGCCGGTCCGGGATATGATGCAGGGGATCTCTCCCACCCGGCCGTCAAATACGGCACTGTAGGAAGCGGTAGGGATCCTGCTCCCGTCCGTCAGACGCCGGAGAATCTGCTCTGCCAGCGGCCCCTGAAGGGCGATCTGTACATAATTGTCCGAAAGGTCTGATAAACACACGTCCCCTCGCCGGTGCGCCTTCATCCAGGCAAAGTCTTTTTCTTTATTGGCGGCGTTTACCACGATAAAATAGTGATCTTCCTTTTCTTTGTAAACGATCAGGTCATCCACCACGCCGCCCTGTTCGTTGCACATGGGGCTATAGCGGGCCTGGCCGTCGTACATGCCGGAAAAATCGTTGGTCAGCAGCCAGTTCAGATAAGCCAGCGCATCCTTCCCCGTACAGATGATTTCTCCCATATGCGACACATCAAACATGCCGCATCCTTCCCGGACCGCCTTATGCTCTGCAATCACACCGGCGGAATACTGCACGGGCAGCAGATAGCCGGCGAAAGGGACGATCTTCCCTCCGGCAGCCACATGCTTTTCATACAGCGGCGTTTTTTTCTCCATAAACCTTCCTCCTCTTCCTTTCCTCCTCTTGAGTGAAAACATTTCCTTTAAATGAAAACATTCTCCTCTAATGAAAAATCCTCCGAACCATTTTTTGCACACAAAAACGGACAGAAGCAAAACGGAAACCTTTTTCTCGTTCCGTTTTGTCTCTGTCCGTTTACCTGAAAGATTTATCCTGTGCCAGGACTTACTTCGTCGGTGATATTGCGCTCTCCAGAGTTTCGTCAGAATCCGATCTTTTTGCCTGAGAGTTTTGCCCCTTCGGCGCCACAGATGTGATCTCTCTCGGATTCATCATTCGATTCTTCATCTTGTTACTTATCTTAGACTATTTTATTCTATTTGTCTATGTTTTTTAGCAACAATTCCAGAAAAAAAATCTGTTTCTCTTTTACTATAGGGATTATCAAACACAATCCGGTTAACAATTCCCTCTCGAAAACATACCTCTTCCTTCATCACCCGCAATAGATCCTTCGCCTGCTCCACACAGTACCGAATGTCCTCCTCGGTATGGGCCAGCGCATCTTTATGGTTAATGAACTAATCTACCAGAGAAACCAGAGCGTCGCTGGAAACGTCCGCTTACTCGTTTTCCCACGTCACTCTTTTTCCTGATTTTCTCTGCCCACTTGACATTTCAAGGTCTCTGCGGCAAAATTACTTTACGGTTGAAGGAAGGCAATCCGAAAAACAGGCAAAAAAGAAGTAAGAAAGGAGAAAAAGAATGCAGATACAAAAAACGAAAAAGGACGATGTTGACATTGCCGTTATAAACAGTGATGTCCCCATCATTTTTGATGTCCCGTCCTCTCTGGATCTCATCATGACGGTGATCTACGATACAGGATGTACCCGTCTTGCCATCAATAAAGAAGCATTTACAGAGAATTTTTTTATTTTAAGCACTGGATTAGCGGGAGAAATTCTTCAAAAGTTCATCAATTATGGGATTAAAGCCGCCATCTATGGGGATTTTTCGAAGTATACGAGCAAACCACTCAAAGACTTTATGTATGAGAGCAACCACGGTAAAGATCTGTTCTTTCAAGACGATTACAGCAAGGCTGTGGAAGAATTAAGCGCGGCCAAATGACAAATTTTAACTAGATCTCGCAAGCTGCGGGCCGGCTACAGGTTTTGCGCCGGCCCTGTTTTTGTCATCCCCGGCGCAATGGCATTGAGCCGGATCTTGCGATCGATAAATTCCGGCGCGTGGACCTTTGACATCACATACACATGCTGGCATTTTTTTGCGAATACATAACCGCCGCCCGTGCACTCCGGATGGCACTGATACCAGGAAATTGCTTCCCCATGATCCATCCTGATTCGTATTTCTTATTGAGTGTATCACTCCAAATCATTTTCTGTAAACCCGACATATTGTACGCCGCTTTTCACATTTAATCCCTACACTTTGGATGATCTCTAATAATTTCATTTTCTATTTTTTAATTATATGATTTGTCATTTCTATCTGCATGTTTGTATGTTTATCGCATGAAAAATAAACACTTGCAAAAAAAATCACTTATGATATTATGACTTACAAGCATAACATAGTAAAAAGCACAGAATAAAGCCATTCAGAGGGAAGGGGAGGATGCTGCATGAAACTGAACAGTGACATTATTTTTGATTCTCTCAGTCAATCGGTTGCACTGGAGCGCTATGGAAGCCAAAAACAAGCGCTGGAATTGAAACGGCCGCTGCTCTATACCGGAGCAAAAAAAGAATTCCAACCAAACCAGCTTTATGTCACGCTTCCCGGCCAGCTCCCGGCCGACCCAGTCTTTCCGGGCAGAGGAACCACCATCGTCTGCGTCGGAGGTCGGCCTCCCGCCATCTACCTGACAGGGACATGCGTCTGCATGCTGGTTAGGGATACCACCGACATTTTCACCGTATTCAACCAGATTCAGGAAACCTACGACCGCTTTGACACCTGGGAATCCGAGATGAACCGGATTCTCGAAACCACCGCAGATATCAAAGAACTTCTGGAAGCCAGCTTTCCGATCCTGGAAAATCCCATGGTAGTAATCGGGCAGGATTACCACTACCTCGGCTACAGCAGCATCATCGACCTGCGCGACGACCTGTCCATGTTTCGCCCGGACCGGGACGGCAAAATCAAGCCGGATATTCTCGCAGCCAGTATCTACGGCGGCGACACCAATATGTCCATGACCAATCCGTTCTGCATCCTGACGGATGGAAGGGCTCATTTCAGCATCAACCTGTTTGAGCAGGGGACCTATGCCGGCAACCTGAAAATTGCTTTCGTGCTGCGTCCTTTCCGGGAAAGCGACAACATCCTCTCCCAATATCTGGCGAAGATGTTGGAAAAAGCCATCCCGAAACTGAAAGATCTCTCCTACAGCGGCGCGGAAACCCTGCGCGGAATCTTTCTGGACTTGCTGCGCGGCATGCCGCTGTCGACCTCCAGACGCCAATATCTTGCCGTGGGAAATGCAGCCGGCGTCTATCTGTGCCTGAAACTGGTCCGCGGGGAGCGTTCCCGGCGGAAGGTTCCTGTCGCTTATTTCTGCGATCACATTGAAAGCACCTTTCCCGGCAGCGTTGCCTTTGAGTACAATTCCTCCATCGTGGCATTCCTCAATATCCAGGCAGTCAAGCTGTCCGCGCCGCAGCTGGATCAGCGCATCATCGGCCTTTTGCAGGAGATGAATCTGAAAGCCGGAATCAGCAATTCCTTCTCCGACCTTTACTCGGTTCACTTTTACTACCGGCAAGCCTGCATTGCCTTTGAGCTGGGTTCCCCCCAATCCCCGGAACAATGTAAATTTTCTTTCGGAGACTTTGCGCTGAACTATATGCTTTATAGCTGTACCGGAGAATTTCCGGTGGATAAGCTTTATCCAGACGGCTTTCGCAGGCTGATGGAGTATGATTCCGCAGCGCAGGTAAATTACCTGGAAACGCTGCGGGTGTATCTAAACAACAATATGAACATTGCAAAAAGCGCCAAGGATCTGTTTATCCACCGAACCACATTTTTGGAACGGCTGGGCCGGATTGAAAGTCTTCTGGGAATGGATTTAAAAGATCCCAGCCAGCGGCTCTGTCTGAATATCATCTTAAAATTCAGCGAATTGCGGGGAAATGAACTGCCCCGCCGCCTGCCGAAACCACCTGAGCCGGAACCGGAGGCCCCGCGGGATCCGATGCCGCAGATGGAATATCAGGAGTTGGAAACGCTTTTATAAATTTTAACGGTTCCCTGCATGTGTGAAGATACATGCAGGGGTTTTTTTGTTGATTTCCAGGACCACGGTCTCTCCCAATTTTTACATTTAAAAAAATGTAGGGGACCGGAGGCTGATAATCCCTATAAAGGGTCGGATTTACACGGAAGCTTTTCGCATGGTAGACTCAGGGCAGATGCAGCAATATTCGATATATTGATATTGTTTTATCAAATAATTCGTAAAGGAGAGACTGTTATGAGCAACAAAATTGATGATCGCCTTCCGAAAGAAGTGGGTGCGGGCGCTCTGCCGGTGCATCCCGCCGTCAAGACACCTTGGGAGAAGCTCATCTCCTTCCATGACGCCTACCACTATGCCTGCCGTCACCATGCGGCCATCGGCGCCGTCTTCCAGGAGGCGCTTCGGATTCTGATGCCGGACTATGAGGAGCGAATCACCCTGATGTGCAACACAGACGTCGGCGTCAAGAATTACGTCTTCAACAAGATGGAGATTGCTCCCGGCGCTCTCTACCGCGATTATCACGCGGCAAAGCATTTCCTGCATCCTTTCTTTAAAGGTACGGATGAAACCGGAGGATTTCAGGCCGGCGCGTTCGGCGACAACGGAGATGAACGCCTCCTGATGCAGGGCCGTGTCAATGATCTCGGCACCTACCGGGTTGAAAAGGAACTGGATGCCTGTCCCTGGGATATCATGGGATCTGAAATCTGCCGCGTCTCCACCGCTTCCCTGGAAGAAATCGGAAGGGCCTACGGCAAAGACTGCGAATACAGCATGGTGGAAGCCAGAGGTTGCGGGGATCTTCACTGCCGCGTTGTCTGTGAGAATCGGAAAAAATTCCCGATGCCGGAACGGAAAGCCGTCTGGGATAACTTTGGGCCGATTGCCACGGAAGATCAGATTAAGTTTACCCCCAGAGAAGAAATGTACACCGAGCCCCAGCAGATGCGCGGGGAATGCGGATACAAATACCGCAACGGCATGTGCATGGAAATGGACGCCAATGACTATTACCGGGACGGCGCCGTCACTTACGCTCTCGGCAGTGACTACGTCATCAACCCGCTGAACGCTCTGGAAAAATCAGGGAAATTTACCAAAGAGCAGATTGACAATACGATTGTCTGCCTGTTCGAGGGCGCAGGAAAGATGATGTTCGCCGAATCCTTTGCCATCAAAGGGCTCCGCGACTGGCTTGGGGTTCCGGAAGGCATGAACGACGGCCGCGTTCTGGGCGGCTACATCGAAGTGTTGCTCCAAAGTATTCAATGTAAATATGAGATTGTCGCCTTCAACAAAGAAGAAGTCGTCTACGAGATCGACCGCAAGCTCTTCGGCCGCGGCCTCAACCGGATGACCACCGCCTACACGGCGTTCTGGTATGGAATGGCTAAGACTCTGATCAGTCCGGAATGGTCCGTCTTCGAGGAGACCGAAGGGGTCGGAGAAGAAATTTACCGAATTAAGATCACAAAGCTGATTGACAAATTCTGCCGCTGACGACAAAAAATCGAGGATTGGAGGGTTCTTTACATGTACAAAAACGTATACAAATACGACGATATGAAGCGGGCGGAGCATATGGCCGTCCGAAACACCGCAGGCTGGTATCTCTATACCCATGAACTGCTGGAGGTCACCGGCGAAGACGCCAGTGCATTTTTAGACTATCTCTACGCCAACCCCATCGGTAACCTGGCTCCCAGCCGCGCCCGGTACACTACCATGCTGGATGAGGAGGGCCGTATTCTGGACGATGTGGTCATTTTCCGCTTGGAAGAAAAGAAATTCTGGGTCTCCACCCTTTACACCAGGAAAGTGATCCCTTGGTACGACGCCCATAAAGGAACTTATCAGGTGGAATACAAAAACATCACGCCTCAGTGGGATATGTATGCCATTCAAGGACCGAAATCCCAGGAAATCCTAAACGAAATCCTACAGACACCGCTGGACGGCCAGAAATTCTTCCAGATTCTGGACAATACGCTGGATGGCGTACCGGTCAAAATCAATCGCGGCGGCTTTACCGGAGAAAAGCTGGGATACGAACTGTATGTCGCCCCGGAGCACACCCGTCTGGTCATCGACCGTCTGCGGGAAGTCTGCCCCAAATACGGTGCAAAACAGGTCACGGATATTCAGGTGATGGTCTGGTCCCTGCCCACGGAAAAAGGATTTTATTTGATGTGTGACATCGGCTGGGCGAATCCGCTGGAAGTCGGCCTGGACCGGGGCATTGGCTGGGACAAAGAATTTATCGGCAAAGAAGCTCTGCTGAAAGTAAGGGAGGAAGGCCCGAAACGAAGCCTGCTTGGCTTTACCGTGGAGGAGGACGATATCTTCATCCCGGCGAAGAATATCGGCGGCCCCGGCACCCCGGTTCTGTTTCAGGGCGAAGAAGCCGGCCGTGTGACCAAGGTCACCTACAGCTACTGCATGGAAAAAAACATTGGCTACGCTTTGGTTGACAATTCCAAGGTAAAAATCGGAGATTCCGTCATGCTGCACGGTTTTGAGGCAGTACTGACCGACAAAGTATTTATTTAAAAGGAGACGGAAATGAAATATAAGGCTTTGATCTATCATGCGGCGAAAAACTTATCTTTTGAAGAGCGGGAAATGCCGGAGTGCGGGGAAAACGACGTGATCTTGAAAAACGTCGTGGCCAGCATCTGCGGATCCGACACGGATACCTGGCTCAACGGCGGGGAGATGCACTACTTTCCGGCGGATGTGGAATTCGGGCACGAGGTCTCCTGCGTAGTCCATGAAGTCGGAAAGAATGTGAAGGGAATCCAAGTGGGCGACCGCGTTGCGCCTTTCCCTCTGCTGACCACTCCCAACAGCCGGAAAGCCGGTTTTCTCGGCGGATTTTCTGAGTACATCTACTGTACCAATGCCAGTTACGACTATAACCTTTTCCCTCTGCCGGAAAACGTGTCGGACAGGGAAGCTTCGCTGATCGAGCCCATGTCCGTGGGCATCCGCGGCGCAGACATTGTGCCGGTCACGGAAAAGTCCATCGCCCTGATCCTGGGCGCCGGTTTCGTCGGTTTTAGTCTGGCAGCGGCTCTGGCAGACAAGGGCGTGCCCCGCAGCAACATTACTTTGGTGGACCGCTGTGAAAACCGTCTCGCCTTTTGCCGGAAAGAAGGTTTCAACGCAGTCTCCACCAATCAGGATAACTGGCAGCAAGAAGTCTTCCAGTACACAGGAAGCGCCTACTGCGTCTACGGCCCCGGTTCCAACGCCGACGTGATCTACGACTGCGCCGGCAGCATCAACCCCAACAGCACAGCCCCTACCTTGATGGAACAGGGCATGAAAATGCTCAAATACGGCGGCAAGATGGTAGCTGTAGGCGTTCACCGCCGCCAGGTCAACATCAACATGCCGAAGCTGGTCTTCGGACTGCAGGACATTCTCTGCGGCAGCGGCAACACAAAGAATTATTTTGAGAAAGCCATTGAGATTTTGGCCTCCAAACAATTTGACTTTGAGGGCGCCATCACCCGGTCCTACAAACACGATGACGCGATCGATGCCATTGTCTCCACCTGCGACGCGTCCAGCTGCATCAAGGTCGTCATCGACTACCGCAAATAAAGGAGGCGCGCCATGAAACAGGTAACCGTCATTACCGGCGGCGCCGGGGGCATGGGCTTTGCCACGGCAAACATCTTTGGACGGCAGGGGGAAACCCTCCTCTTATGCGATGTCAAGGAGGATGCTCTGGAAACATCCGCCGCTATTTTGCGGAGGCAGAACATGGAAGTGTATACGGCTGTCGTTGACGTCGGCCGTCCGGATTTGGTGCAGGCGGCCGCGCAGAAAGCAGATTCTCTCGGCCGGATCCATAACATCGTTCACACTGCCGGCTTATCCCCGATCCTGGTGGCGGATCTCCCTGATGACTCGGCCGGCGCAGGCATCATGCGGGTCAACGGAATGGGAACCGTACATATGGTGGAAGCCTTTTATCCTCTGCTGAAAGAAGGCGCTTCCATGGTCTGCTTCACTTCCTCCGCCGCCTATCTGATGCCTCAGATTCCGGAACCCATGCTAAATGTGTTTAACCTGGTTCTGCATGATCGGGAGCATTTTGAGGACGCATTCATGAAGCTGGCAAAAGACGGGCCGGGCCGGGCTTATATGTTCGGCAAGCTGTTCGTCCTCCACTACGTCCGGATGAACGCCGGCCGGTTCGGCCATAAGGGCTGCCGGATCAACTCCATCGCTCCCGGCCGCATCGTCACTCCCATGCACCGGGCTCTGATCGACAAGGAACCGGAACGCATTGAGGGCGAACTGGCTACGATGCCCCTGGGCCGCTATGGCTCCGCTTATGAAATCGGAAATCTAGCGGAATTTTTGTGCAGTTACCGTGCCTCCTACCTCAACGGCATCGATATCCTGATGGACGACGGCACGCAGGCCTTCACTTCCACCCCGCAGCTTCCCGACTGACCCTTGCCGCAGCGCATGCCCCTGCCGTCTTTTTGTGCGGGGCTGCGCGCTCCGGCAGCTGCTTATCGTTTGAGATTGGAGAAAAAGTATGCTACAGCTGAATATCAAAAGTAAAGGATTGTACCTCTTTGCCGTGCTCATCCTCTGTACCGGCCTGCAGCTGTTTATGTACGGCGGAAACACCGCCGTCGGCCCGCTGCTGACCTCTCTGGACGGATACCAGTTTTACTCCCTCGTCTCTGCCCTGGGCTCTGCGGGGACGATGATCGCTCTGCCCGCCGTCGGCGCCATCGGCAACAAAATCGGCCGTCGCAACGTTGTCTTTCTGGGCGTCGCCATCATGCTCGCCGCCCGCACAGCCATTCAGTTTTCCGGCGGCGTCTATCTGTTCATGGTCTGGCAGACTTTAGGTTCATTTGGAGCAGGCCTGATCATGTCCGCGCCCTATGCTATGATCGCCGAGGTTTTTGAGCGCACCACCGCTATGAAGCACTACGGCCTGATCGCCACGTTCAACGCCATTGGTTCTCTGACTGGCCCGCTGCTGGCCGGTGTTCTGGTCGACGCCGGTTATCTGAAGCTTCCCTTCATCATCTGGATTCCGCTGATTGCCGTCGGCATCGCGATCATCGCAGTGGCCTATCCGAATGTGAAGCGCGACACCGGGAAGAAATTCGATACCACCGGTCTGATCTATCTGGCGGTTCTGGTTGCATCCCTGGTCCTTTGGCTCGGCCTCTCCGGCAGCCTCTTCCCTTGGCTCAGCGCCGGACTGATCCTGCCCGTCCTCGTGGTGGTGATGGCGATCCTTTTGTTCACACATTCCAATAAGATCTCCAACCCGACGGTTCCGCTTTATATTTTTAAATACAAACGGTTCCGCGCGGCTTTCTTCTCCAATATCCTGCTGGTCACTTTTTCTACCTGCGCCTCCGGATATGTGCTGATTTACATTCTTTACACCATGCAGAAATCCACGACTCTCGGCTCCACCTCCACCATGCCCAGCACCATTTTGATCATGATCTGCGGCCTGTTCATGGGGCGGATCCTGGCAAAAAACTTTATCAAGAACATCCGAGTTCTAATGATCCTCTGCGCCTTCTGCATCCTGGCTGCACTGAGCTGTTTCTGCCTGCTGCAGCCGGATTCCTCCATGGCTCTGGTCTGGATCGGCTCCGCCCTCGGCGGCATCGGCAATTCCATTGCTCAGACCTGCCTGACCCCCTTCTTCCAGTTCGGCCTGCCGCCGGAAGACTACGCGGCCGCTCAAGGAATGTATACGTTCTCCGGGACCTGCGGCTCCACCGTCTTCGTCGCGGTAGTCGGCGTGCTGGTGAACCTTACCGGCGGCAATATCAAGGTGGTCTTCTATTCCGCCGCGTTCCTGGCTCTGATCAATGTGATTCTGGTTCTGCTCCGCGTCCGGATCACCGATCAGGACGCCGCTGAGGTAGCTGCTTTGGAAAACAAATAGGCGGCTATCCTTCCTTCGGTTCTAAAAAAGACGGCTCTCGGTTTTCACGACCGAGAGCCGTCTTTTTTGATTGATACGGAAATTCCGTTCAAAGGATTCTCCCTGTCCGTATTCAATATGTTTTATCAATCTATTTGTCAACACAGGATCCGCTTATTCATCGAATCCCCCCTTTGGCCGCCGCTCTGATTCCCGGCCGAAAGATCCGCTTGACAAATTGAATTCAACACTTATAATTAAGTATGACAAATAAGGGAGCGTCACGCTGAGAGGAAGCCCTGCTTCGACCTGACCTGATGCGGATAATGCCGCCGGAGGGATATTTGTTTCTGTCGAATAAGCTTGATCAGATGGAAAGGAATGTGCCCCGCGCATTCCTTTTTTGTCCGTCCGAGGGGGAGCGCCCTGGGATGTGCGGCAGGTCCGACGCCTGCCGGTACCATGCGATGGGAATCCATGTTCTGGAGTGAGAGGAAGCCAGTAAGCTTCGACCGACCCGAATCACCGGAGAAAACCGGACTGAGCCGTATAAGGGGATACCCAGGCCCAAGTGTCCGGAAAAATCGCATGCTCTGCCGCCTCTGCTTTTTTCATTTCACCGGAGATTCAACGAAATTCAAAAAGCGAGGTATTTCATTATGTCGAAGCCCAAGTCCAATGCTGCTGTTCTAAGAATGGTCATGCTGTCCATGCTGATTGCCATCGGCGTGGTCATCTCCCCGATTCTGCGTGTCGAGGGCATGTGCCCGATGGCCCACCTGATCAATATCACTTGCTCGGTCTTTCTGGGCCCCTGGTATTCCCTGCTCTGCGCCACGATGATCGGTATCATCCGAATGCTGTTCATGGGAATTCCGCCGCTGGCTCTGACTGGAGCTGTATTCGGAGCCTTTCTCTCCGGTCTGCTGTACCGTGTATCCGGCGGTAAGATCATTTTCGCCGTGCTGGGCGAAGTAATCGGCACCGGCATCATCGGCGCTATCGTGTCCTACCCGGTCATGACCTACATCGTCGGCCGCACCGGCTTGACCTGGATGTTCTATGTCCCGTCCTTCATCGGAGGAACCTTGATCGGCGGCACCATCGCCTTCCTTTTCCTGAAGGCGCTGACAAAAAATCATATGCTTGGAAAAATTCAGGCAGCTCTGGGAGTGAACGTCTATGACAGAAAGAAAAACGAATCTGCTACCAAAAGCGAGGCAACAGCTTAAAAATCTGGCCCCCCTGATCCATTGCATCACCAATCCCATCTCCATCAACGACTGCGCCAATGCCCTTTTAGCCGTGGGCGCCCGTCCGATCATGGCCGAGCACCCCAAGGAGACGGAAGAAATCACGGCCACAGCCGCGGCCTTAACTGTAAATCTGGGAAATATCACGGATGCCCGGATGGAATCCATGCTCCTCTCCGGAAAAAAGGCAAAGGAACTGGAAATCCCACGGATTATCGACGTGGTCGGGGTTAGCTGCAGCAGACTCCGCCTGGCCTATGCCGGGCATTTTATCAATGTCTGTACCCCTTCTGTGATCAAGGGGAACCTGGCGGAAATCAAGAGCCTCTGCGGAGAGGACATCTCCTCCACTGGCATCGACGCCTCCGACCAGGATCAGATTTCCCAGGACAATCTGCCGTACCGGGCCACAGCGGCGAAACAGTTGGCAAAAAAGACCGGCGCGGTGATTCTGGCCAGCGGGAAAACGGATCTGATCACCGACGGAGACCAGGTGTTTCTGGTGAATAACGGCTGCGCACAGATGGCTCGATTGACCGGAACCGGCTGTATGCTGAACGTATTGACCGGAGCGTTTCTCTCGGTCCTGCCCCCCATGGACGCTGCCTTGCTCGCCACTGCATTCTTTGGAATCTGCGGCGAGGAGGCCGAGACTCCGGACGGCATGGGAAGTTTTCACGTCCGGCTCCTGGATCAGCTGGACCGAATTACCGGCGAAACCCTGGAATGCCGCGCGCGCATCACCCAATACCATGAGGAGGAAATCTATGAACCCCGTTGATCTGACCCTGTACCTTGTGACCGACAGCTCCTACCACACCAACGAGAGTTTCCTTTGGACCATCGAGGAGGCCTGCAAAGGCGGCGTATCTCTCGTGCAGCTCCGGGAAAAATCCGGCGGCCGCGATTATCTGTGGACCGCTTTCCAAGTAAAAGAAATCACCGACCGCTACCATATCCCTTTGATCATCGACGACCGGGTGGACGTCGCTCTGGCCTGCGGCGCCGCCGGCGTCCATGTGGGGCAGTCGGATATCCCGGTGGCCTTTGCAAGGAAACTGATGGGCCCGGATAAAATCGTCGGAGCCACGGCCAAAACGGTTCCCCAAGCCCTGGAAGCCTATGAGCAGGGCGCCGATTACCTGGGAGTCGGAGCCATCTATCCGACCACCACCAAGGTGAAAACGATTCTGACAAAGGTGGAGACCTTGAATGAAATCGCGGATGCGGCGCCGATCCCGCTGGTGGCCATCGGCGGGCTGAACGCCGGAAATCTGGATATCCTGAAAGGGGCACGGATGGACGGAATCGCGGTGGTATCTGCGATCATGAAGTCGAAGACGCCGCGGGAAGCGGCGGAGGAATTGTGCCGGTTAAGTTTAGAATTATAAGAAAAACACCATATTTCCCTCTGGAATCTGATAGGGCAAATATGGTGTTTTTTTCGCACATCCGGCGATTCAAAGGGAATCGCTGTGCTGCTTTTTCCAGGCTTTCACCTGTTCCATTCTTGTTTTTATCTTTGCTTCCAGCCCCTGTTCCGTAGGCCGGTAATATTCTCGTCCCAGGAGCGAATCGGGAAGGCACTGCATGCTGGTCAGTTTCTCCTGGGTATTGTGGGCGTACTGATAGCCCTTTCCGTAGTCCAGATCCTTCATCAGGCGGGTAACCCCGTTGCGGATCACCAAGGGGACCGGATCCGCCAGCTGAGTTAAGGCATCCTTCTTTGCGTGCTCGTAGGCCGTATATAAAGCGTTTGATTTTGGGGCCGCCGACAGATAGATCACTGCCTCGGTCAGATTCACCGTGCATTCCGGCATTCCGATAAAATGGCAGGCCTGATAAGCGGCCACGGCGATCTCCAGGGCGCGGGGATCCGCCAGCCCAATATCCTCGCTGGCAAAACGGATCACCCGCCGCGCTACATACAAGGGATCCTCCCCCGCTTCCAACATCCGGGCCAGCCAATAGACCGCAGCGTCCGGATCGGAATTGCGCATGGATTTGTGAAGCGCGGAAATCAGATTATAGTGCTCCTCCCCTTTCTTATCATAGAGAAGCGACTTTTTCGAGATACATTGTTCCAAAGTTTCCGGGGAAACAGTGATTTCACCGCTGCCGTCCATATCGCCGTTCAGCACGACCATCTCCAGTGTGGAAAGAGCCGCGCGGGCATCCCCGTTGGAGAAGTTTGCGATCATCTCCAGCATCTCGCCGGAGATATGGATCTTTTGCCCGCCAAAGCCACGGGGATCTTTTAGCGCGCGGGCCAAGAGTCCGGTCAGCTCCTCGGTTTTCAGGGCCTGCAAAACAAACACCTTGCAGCGGGAAAGCAAAGCGCTGTTGATCTCAAAAGAAGGATTTTCCGTCGTAGCGCCGATGAGGATAATACTTCCTTTTTCTACGAAAGGGAGGAAAGCGTCTTGCTGGGCTTTATTGAACCGGTGTATCTCATCGACAAATACAATGGTTTTCTCCCCATAACGGCGATTCTCCTCGGCCTGCTGCATCACCCCGCGGATCTCTTTGATTCCGCTGGTTACCGCAGAAAAATCAATGAAAGCCGCCTGGGTACGGCCCGCAATAATGCGGGCCAGGGTGGTTTTCCCAACGCCAGGAGGCCCCCAAAACACCATAGAAGAAATCTGATCACTTTCAATCAGGCGGCGAAGCACCTTCCCCTCGCCCAACAGATGGGTCTGGCCGGCGAATTCCTCCAACGTCTGCGGGCGCAGTCTGGCCGCTAAAGGCTGGTTCGTCATGCCGTCAAAAAGTGTCAGTTGTTCCATGGGGCTCCCTCCTGTCAGAATCGTACTCTTCACGTTACGCCAGCAAATCAACCTCTGAAATGTTCTGCAGCCCGCCCGGCGTCAGCGCCAATGCCTGCACATATTCTTGAGGAGCGCCGTTTATCTCCCGGATCCCTGCCGCTTTTGCCGTCATAAAGCCAAAACGGGAATAAAAGATCGGATGGCCGATCAAAAAGATGGCTTCATACTGCCTCTTTTTTGCTTTCTCCAGGGCAGCCTGAATCAAGGAAGAGGCAACCCCCTGGTGGCGGTACTCTTCCCTCGTGCAGACCGGCGACAGCAGCAAGCTTTTTTCGCCGTTTCTCGTCTTCGACCGGGGGAGCTCCGACAGCATCAGATAGCCAATCACCTGACTCTTCTCCTCAACCACCAGGGACAGTTCCGGGACAAAACGGTCTCCGGAGCGAATCGTGGAAAAAAAGTCTCTTTCATTCCCGTCTGAAATCAAAGTGCTCTGAAAGATTGTTCTGACTAATGTATCGATTTCCGGAAAATCTCCCTCCCGCTCCTCGCGAACCAGCCATTTTTTTTTCATGCGTCTTCCCATTTTTTCTCTATTTTTTCCTCCATAACTTTGATTCCATGGTAAAGGAACTCATTGTACGGTGTCGGGATGCCAAACTCCTTTCCCATTCGCACGACTGCCCCGGAAAACATGTCCACCTCCGTCTTCCTCCCGGCCCTCAGATCCTGGAGAGTGGACGGAGTGTTGAGAGGGTTCAGATAGGTTTTCACCCGGATCTCCTGCTTATCGATTTCCTCCGCTTTCAGCGCAATCCCTTTTTGATGGGCAATCTCCAAAACCTCAAGCATAGCGTGACGCCACAGAAAACTGGCATGCTCGCTGACCCGGTAAGCCCCGTAAGGGATATCTAGCAGAGCTCCCACCATGTTTCCTCCAATATTCGCCATAAATTTAGACCACAGGGAATACTGCATATCCGGGTCCACCGCATAGGGAATCCCGCACAGATCAAAGACCTCCGCAATCGCCCGGACCCGCTCGGAATAGCCGTTTTCATTGCATTTTTCCCCAAAATGAATTTCACCGCGGTCATTTTCAAACACAATATCGTCCTGTTTTCTCACGGACGAAAGACGCATCAGCGCATAAAGAACATGATCCCAGCCATAGACGGCAGCCACCTTTTCTTCGCTCTCCACTCCGTTCAGCAAAGGCAGGATCTGGGTCTCCCCTCCCATTTGATTTTTTATATCGGCAATCGCCTGGTCTAAACCCGATGCTTTCACGGCGAGAAGAATAAGATCCGCCGGATTCCCTTCTTCCTCCGGGGAGATCACAGGAAAATGGTGGATGACACCGTTGATCCGAACGCCTTGTTCCAGACGAGCTTTCCGCTCTCCCCCGGCCAATATCCGAAATTGATCCGGCCCCAAGGCTTCGGCCATCCGCGGTGCAAAAAATGCTCCGATTGCTCCAAGCCCAACCAGCGTAACAGTTTTATCTTTCATATATTTCGCCTCCGACTACCAATGATTGTCTCTATTATACAAAAAGCTCCGGCATTTTGCCAGAGCCATCTGTATTTTTTCGGAAAATTTCCTGGCTTTCTCGGAGCTATTTGTATCCCTGATCCGATCCAGCCCGATGGCGGGTAAGATCAGAATCCCAATCTTTCGGATGGGAATTACTCCTTGGGGAAACGAATGGTAATCCGTGTCCCTTTCCCCAACTCACTGATCAGTTTTAAATCCGCATGGTGATACTGAGCGCCATGCTTGACGATGGAAAGTCCCAGGCCGGTTCCCCCGGTCTCCTTGGACCGGCTTTTATCCACCCGGTAAAACCGCTCGAATACCCGGCTCCGGCTTTCCTCCGGAATTCCGATTCCCGTATCCTCCACCGTCAGAACCGTACCGTCCTCCAAAGGTTCCACCCAGACTTCCACTGTGCCGCCGGCGCGGTTGTACTTCACAGCGTTATCACACAAATTTGCGATCATTTCCTCCAAAATTCTGCGGCTTCCGCATACTTTAGCCGGGCGTCCCGCAACCGTAAGCGTGACCTCCTTTTGGCAGGCATTTTCCTGAAAACGGGCTCCGACCTCCTTGGCCAGAGTAAACAGTTCCACCGGCTTTTTCTCCATCTCCTCTTGCCCCTCATCCAACTGGGACAGCCGGATAATATCTTCCACCAGGGCCATCAGACGGCTGGCTTCTTTATAAATCCGCTCCGAAAACCGCGGGACATCCGCTTCCTTCACCAGCCCGTTTTGCAGAAGCTCCGCGTAGCCGGAGATTGACTGCAAAGGCGTCTTCAGCTCATGGGAAACATTGGCGGTGAACTCCCGCCTCTGCTGCTCCGCTTTCTGCCGCTCCGTCACATCGAGAAGCAGTAAAATGCAGCCTTTCAGAATTCCGTCCGCCCAGACCGGATTGGCAAGAAGCTGATAGCTGCGGCCGTCCAGATCCACCAGCCCCTCCCCATTCTCCCCGCCGAGTGCGGCTTCCACGGAATGCTGGACTGCCTCATCCCGGCTGACCCGAAGTATATTGTGGTGGAGGACTTCGTCTTTTTGAACCTGGAATATCTGCCTGGCGCTCTCATTGATGGACAGGACGCTTCCCCGGTTGTCCAGCACCAACAGGCCTTCTCTCATATGATCCGTGATGGACTGAAACTCTTCCTTCTGCTCTTTTAACGCCCGCAGGCTCGCCTCGATTGAGGCGTTCTGCCGGGAAATCCGCAAAAGCAGGGGAGACAGTTCCTCATACATGTCCTGATCCATCGGGGTCTCCAGATCCAGGTTGTTGATCGGCTGGATGATTCGTTTGGTCTGGCGTTTGGCAAAAAGCATGGCGGCTCCAGTCACCAGAACCGCAATCCCTACCAGATACGGCACGCAGCCAAGCACCATGCGGAACACGCTGTCCACGGTTTTGGAAACCCGGAGCACGGTTCCATCTTCCAGCCGGACCGCGTAATAAAAAATCTGCTGTCCCATCGTGCCGGAAAGGCGCGCGTTTTTGCCGCTGCCCTTTATGATTGCATCCTGGACCTCCGGCCTGGAAAGGTGATTGTCGAGGGCCTCCGCCTCGGTTTCACTGTCAAAGAGCACCGTCCCGTCCGAGTCAATCCACGTCAGCCGGTTTTGCACCGACTTATTCCGGATCTCTTCCAGATACACGCTCCCGTCCTGCTCCACGCCCTTGACCAGATATTCCGCCTCGGTCTGGACTTCCAGCTGCATATTGTCGTAAAACTCCTGATAGAGCAAAACAGCAACGGCCAGCGTCGTCACCAGCACCCCGAAAGCCGACAGAAGGCACATGCTGCGAAAAATTCGTTTTTTCATCGATTTCCTCCGATACGGTATCCCATACCGCGGACGGTCTCGATCGCCTGTCCGGCTTCTCCCAACTTATTCCGAAGAGTTCGGATATGTACGTCCACAGTGCGGGTTTCCCCGTCAAAATCATAGCCCCAAATATGAATCAGGAGCTGGTCTCTCGTCAAAACCCTGCCGGAATTCTCCAGAAGGTATTGAAGCAGATCAAATTCTTTTAGCGTCAATGTAATCTCTTCTTCCCCGACAAATACCCGCCGCGCGTCGGAATCCAACTGAATGGAACCGGCCGAAAGCACGGACAGCTTTGGCTGGCGGACGGCCCGGCGGAGCACCGCCTTGACGCGGGAAACCAGCTCCATCATGCCAAAAGGTTTCGCCAGATAATCGTCGGCGCCGCCGTCCAGCCCTTTCACCTTATCGTATTCGCTCCCCTTTGCCGTAGCTAAAATAATAGGAATCTGTTCCGTGCTCCTGCGGCTGCGGAGGCGGTGTAAGATCGAAAGCCCGTCTTCGTCCGGCAGCATGATGTCTAAGAGAACCAGCTCCGGCAGTTCTTTCTCCAAAGCCTCAAAAAAACCGGCTCCGTCCGCAAACCCTTCCGCCTCAAAGCCAGTTGCTCTCAGGGTATAAACCTCCAGTTCCCGGATACTATCATCGTCCTCAACGCAGTAAATCATGATTTCTATCCTTCCTTCTAATTGGGATTGCCGTTCTATGCAAACCTTTGGTCCGCCGGCGGCACGTACCGGCGGCCGTCTGGATTTAAGCATTCCCGCCATGTTTTTCTTTAGCATAACATAAACGGTGTAAGATTTCCGCTCATTTTTTTCTAAAATTCAGTTGACTCCCGTCAGCTCCGCTAGATGTTTAAAGATATCCGTGTTATCCTGCCAGCCGGCAAAGCGTTCCGCCCCCACTCCCAGGGCAAATACCGGCACAGGCTGTCCGCTGTGCTGCCCGGTCGACCATCCGATCCCTGCTTTTTCTGCGATCAGCGTCCCGACCGCCTGGATCAAGGGAGAACGCCCTTTGTAGGCAGTATCTAGGGTCTCCTGATAGGCTTCCTTTAGGAGGTTCCACTCTTCCTCGGATAAAGCAAGTCCCCCTTCTCCCAGGCCAAACCACTCGGCCAGCTCCGACTGAACACTGGTGAAAGCCATCTGCTGTTTTTTATATTGGGTGACCAGTTCTTCTTCATACCTGGCAAAGGAAATCTGCTGCCCGGACAGGAGGTCGAGATGAGTTTTTAGCCCATTTTCCCGATTTCCAATGCTGAGTCCTCCGGTTTCATGATCGCCGGTTACCAAGATCAGCGTATCATCCGGATGCTGCTTCTGAAACCGTACCGCCTCCTGTACCGCCAGATCCAGCCCGGATACCTCTTCGATCATGGTGCGCGCATCATTGGCTTCACATGCCCAGTCGATTTTCCCGGCCTCCGCCATCAGGAAAAAACCATCTCCATTTTGAAGCGCCTGGATTCCCGCCTTTACGCTATCGGCCAGGGTCCATCCCCCGCCCCCATCCAGCAGAAATGGAAGCGCGCCTTTGGCGTCCGTCTCGGATGCCGTGATCCAAACCTTACCGGTCCAATCCACTGTCTGGGGTTTCCCCCATATCATCTGATATCCGGTCTGTTCTGCCAGGGCATAAAGGCTAACGCCTTCTTCCTTCTTTCCGGTCGGTTCCAGCAGGCTTCCTCCGGCAAGAAAATCAAAGCCGCCAGCCAGCAGTTCCCCTCCGATTTCATAGTAGAGATTCCGGGAAGGCTGGTGCGCATAAAAAGCCGCTGGCGTCGCATGATTCAAATTCACAGTCGTTGCCAGCCCGATCCGGAATCCCTTTTGTGCTTTTAATTTCTCTGTGATGCTCTCCGTCCGTACCCCGTCTGCATCCATACCCAGGACACCCGTTTTTGTCTTTTTTCCCGTCGCCATGGCCGTACCCGCGGAAGCAGAATCCGTGCAGAAAGATTCCGCGTTCCCTGTTTCCAGGCTGCCTGTCACCGGGAAGTCCAGGAAGGATAGCGATTCAGGAACCGTCTTTCCGGACTTCTCCAATCCCAGGTAGTCTGCCGTCAGCTGGATCTGGGAATAGCTCATTCCATCCCCGATAAAAAGGAAAATATATTTCGGTGTCTTCTTTGTCTCTGCGGATGCGGCTTCGTATTCTGGAACCGTCTCAGTCGGTTCTTTTTCCTCCGTGCGGCAGCCGGATAAAACCAGGCAGGCCGCGGCCAGGACTGCTATACTTCTGCGAAAGGAACGGAAAGCATCCTGTTTCATGATTTACTGTTACCTATCGGTTCAGATTCTTCTTCCGGTTTTTCGCCTCTGCGGTGAATGCCGGTGATGGAAAACTCCACCCACTCGGCAATATTGACCGCGTGATCTCCGATTTTTTCCAGATATTTTGCCACCATCAACAGATCCAAGGCGCATTCTGCGCCGTCGCCGACCAGTTGCTGCACTAGTCTGCTTTTCATGCTGACAAAGGCGTCGTCCACCACATCATCTTCCCGGATCACCCACTTCGCCAGCTCCAGATCCTGTTTGACATAGGAGTCCACGCTCCTTGTCACCATCTCAATGGCAGTCTCCGCCATCCCAGCCATATCCACGGTCTTAGCGTAGGAACAGAGATCCCGCTCCATCACAATCTCGGAGATATCCGCGGCTTGATTGCCGATCCGCTCCATGTCCGTAATCATTTTCAGGGCCGCCGAGACCTGGCGCAGATCGCGGGCCACCGGCTGCTGATGGAGCAGCAGCTTCAGACAAAGATTTTCCGCCTCCCGCTCCATCCGGTCCGTCTCTCCGGCCGCTTCCAGCGCTTCCTTTGCCTTAGCTGCGTCGCTTTCCATCACAGCCGCCACTGCTTTTCGGATCGCCCGCTCACAGAGCGCCCCCATCTGGATCAGTTCCGTATGCAGTTCTTCCAGTTGCCGGTCAAAACGATTTCTCATCTCATCCAAACCTCCCGGTAATATATTCTTCGGTCCGGGAATCTTGCGGCATCGAAAAGATCTGATCCGTATCCCCGAACTCGATGACCTCCCCCATCAGGAAAAATGCGGTTTTATCTGAAATCCGCACCGCCTGCTGCATGTTATGGGTCACCATGACTATTGTATACCGCTGTTTTAATTCCGCTGCCAGCTCCTCAATCCGCGAAGTGGAGATGGGGTCCAGCGCCGAGGTCGGTTCATCCATCAGGAGAACCTCCGGCTCCACTGCCAGCGCCCGTGCGATACAAAGCCGCTGCTGCTGGCCGCCGGAAAGCCCCAGGGCGCTTTTTTTCAGCCGGTCCTTCACCTCATCCCAGATCGCCGCGCTCCGCAGGGACTTTTCTACAAGCTCATTCAGCTTGGACCGGGAGCGAACGCCATGGGTCCGGGGACCAAAAGCAACATTGTCATAGATGCTCATCGGAAACGGATTCGGTTTTTGAAATACCATACCAACCCGCTTGCGCAGAAGCGTCACGTCCATGTCCCCGTAGATGTCTTCCCCGTCCAGCCGGATGCTCCCGGTGATCCGGCAGCCCTCCACCAGATCGTTCATCCGGTTCAGACATTTCAAGAGCGTGGATTTTCCACACCCCGAAGGACCGATAAACGCCGTGATCTCCCTGGCCGGAATTTGCAGGGAAAGTTTTTTGAGCGCCTGGAATTCGCCGTAATAAAGATCCAGATTGTTCACCTCAAATTTATCCATGGCCGCCTCCTTTTTTCCATTTTCCGGCCGCCAGGGCGGACAAGCCGTTGATCAGGACCACAAGTCCCAGCAGAACCACTGCGGTGGCATACGCCTCATCCACATGCAGGCCTTCCCCCGCCAGCGTGTACATGTGAACGGAAAGCGTCCGGGCGGAAGAAAACAAGTTCTCCGGAAGACTGGCTACGGTTCCCGCCGTATATAAAAGGGCTGCGGTCTCGCCGACCACCCGCCCGACGGACAAAATCACACCGGAGAGGATGCCGGGAACCGCCGGCGGCAGAACAATCCGAAAAATGGTCCGCAGCCTTCCTGCCCCCAGGCCAAAGCTCCCCTCCCGAAAGGAGTCCGGCACCGAGTGAAGCGCTTCTTCGGTGGTGCGCATCATCAAAGGAAGCACCATCACGGCCATGGTGGCGGCTCCGGACAGCAGAGACAACCCAAGCCCCAGTGTGTCGACAAAAAAAATCATGCCGAACAGACCATAGACGATCGAAGGGATTCCCGCCAGGGTTTCCGACGTCAGCCGGATGATGCCCACCAGGCGGTTTCCTCTCTTTGCGTACTCCGTCAGATAGACAGCTGCCCCCACCCCCAGCGGAACCGCTGCAGCCAGCGCCAGTGCGGTCATGGCCAGCGTATTGATCAAGGAAGGAAGCAGCGATACGTTTTCGGACGTATAGGTCCAGGAAAACAGGGACGCCCGCAGATGCGGGATCCCGCGGATAAGGACAAAGCCAATCAGCACTGCTACGAGCGCGGCTGTCAAAATGGCAGATCCCCAGACCAGGAACCATAGCAGCCGGGATAACGGATCTTTTTTCATTCCCCAGCCCTCCTTTTCAGCGCGGAGAAAGACAGGTTGATCAGGAGGATAAAAAGGAATAAAACCACCGCCGTGGCAATCAATGCCTCCCGGTGCAGCCCGGAGGCGTATCCCATCTCCAGTACGATATTGGTGGTCAGCGTCCGCACTCCGTCCAGCAGGCTTTTAGGGATGCGGGCCTGGTTCCCGACCACCATCAAGACTGCCATGGTCTCCCCGACCGCCCGGCCGATCCCCAGCACGACGCCGGCCAGGATACCGGAACGAGCGCCTGGCAGCAAGGCAAAAAACAAGCTCCGCTCCTTGCTTGCTCCCAGAGCCAATCCCCCTTCATAGTACGTCCTTGGAACCGCCCGGATGGCGGCCTCCGCCACGCTGATCACGGTCGGCAGAATCATAAATCCCAAGAGCAGGGAACCGGTCAGGATGGAACTTCCCCTGCCTCCAAAAGTCTCGCGGACAAAGGGAACCAGGATCACCAACGCAAAAAATCCATAGATGACCGAGGGAATCCCAGCTAGCAGATTGACCGCCGGTTTTAAGATCCGATAGATTTTCTCCGGGCAAAAATAGGCCAGGAAAACAGCGGTAAACAGGCCCACCGGCACCCCCAGCAGGATCGCTCCCGCCGTCACATACAGGCTCCCCAGGATCATCGGCAGGATTCCAAAAGTCTCGCTGCCCGGCTTCCAGACCGTTCCGCTTAAAAAGGTAAAGAGGCCGATTTCCCGGAAGGCGGGAAACCCGCCGGCGAACAAAAAGACACAGATCAAGGCAACCGCCAAGATGGACGCACAGGCGCAGAGCAAAAAAAGAATCTGCATTCCTTTTTCCCGAACTGCTTTCATTGCACACCTCCCGCCCCGGACAGGATTTCCCGGAAGCTTTCGATTTCTCCAGTAAAAATCCGCCGCACCTGATCCTTCCCGATGGAGTGAATCGGACAGATTGGATTGACAATCACAAGGATTCCGTCCCGCGCAATCTCCACTCCGGTAATGTTCTGTTTCTGTTCTTCCTCCCGCAGGGACCGGCTGACCATTCCAAGGTCGCAAATCCCCTGGATCGTTGACGTCACGCCGGTGGTGGAGTCATTGGTCTGCAGTTCCACCGTCACATCGGGCTGCCTTTTTTGGTATGCCTCCAAAAGTTTTTCCATCACCGGGCTGACGGAGGAGGATCCGGCCACCACCACTTTCCCCGCCGCATTGCTGTTTTGATAGGCCGCTCCCGCTTCCACCGGGATATATCCGTTTTCCTCGATCAGCTTCTGCCCTTCTGCGCTTAAAATATAGTTTTTAAAATCCTCCGCCGCCGGAGAAAGGGTTTCTCTGCTGACTAAATAAAACGGCCGGGACACCGCATAGGTCCCGTTCCTTACATTCTCCGGCGTCCCCTCAACCCCGTCAATGTTCAATGCCTTCACCGAATTGTTCCAGGACCCCATAGAAATATAGCCGACTGCGGCCGGGTCGCCGGCAACGGCGGTCATCATCACCGCCGTATTGTTGGTGATCTCCGCTTCCACGGTGATTGCATCCTGTTTTTTTCCGTCCGGATCCACCGTCACTGCGCCGAACAGTTCAGTAAAAGCGGTCCGGGTCCCGGAGCCTTCCTCCCTGGAGACCATGTGAATTTCCCCATCCGGATCAAATACCGCCGTCCGGCTGCCGCACCCGGTCAAAAAGGTCAGAAAAAGAAGCATCCCGCCGATCAGAACTTTTTTGTCCATTGTATTCCCTCTTTTTCTACTAAACTAGCATAGATCAGAAATGTTAAGGGAGGCTATCCCCATTGTTAAATCCTTGTAAAATTAGTATTCCTGAAAAAAAAGAAAACATTCAATGGATTTTCTCCTTATTTTTGGCCCAGGCTCTAGTCAAAACTTCAATTTTGTGGTAGACTGTGTTAGAAAATTCCCATCAGGATGAAAGAAATAGGAAGAGAGGAAAGATACATGGCACTTTTACAGGAATGGCAGGATTATGCGGAGAAGCAGGGGACAACCAAGGAAGCCGCACAGGCCTTCTGGACCGATTATTTTCAGAAAGAGCGGGAAGTTTATGAAAAGCTTCTGGTGGAAACTGAGCCTGTTTCCGGCACGGTTCAGGAACTGGCGGACCGTTATGGGATGGACCTCTATCGGATGACCGGTTTTCTGGACGGAATCAATGAAAGCCTGAAAGACCCGAACCCGGTGGAGACCATGGAAGCCGACACGGTCGTCAATCTGGATTACGATAAAGAACTGCTGTATAAGAACATGGTGGACGCCAAGGCGGAATGGCTGTACCAGCTTCCTCAGTGGAACGATCTCTTGACGCCGGAACGCCAAAAAGAGCTTTACAAGGAGCAGCGCCGCGCTGGGACCATTGTCAAGGGTCCGAAGATCGGACGAAATGATCCCTGTCCCTGCGGCAGCGGAAAGAAATATAAATTCTGCTGCGGAAAAGTGAAATAAGACTTCGAAATGAAAAACCCCTCCGGAATCCCCAGTAAAGCGGGAATTTCGGAGGGGTTTTGGCAACGGCAAAAAACTCTGTTCCTTCCCGCTAAAAGATTTGTTTACGCCGGTAATCCCGGTAGAGAACCGGCAGCAGCAGGATTGCCAATAGACTGTACAATACAAGCAGGATCGGGATCGCGCCAACGACTTTTCCTCCCAGCTCATACAGATCAAAAGCTCCTATGATTGCGCTGATTTGCAGCAGCCTGTCCGGCAGCAAGCCCAGGATCTTGTTTACCACAGGGCTATTTAGATTGCCCAGGAACGACGGAATGAAGATCAGAACAAATGGCACCATGACGGCCAGGACCGTCGACTTGGTTTTCGAAGAAACCAGCATCGTAAGAAAAGAGAGGAACAGGCAGCCAATATAGCCTCCCGCAGCCATAAGCACATATTCCTGCCAAATCTGGATGTTAAAAAAACTTTTCCACCCGGAAAACATCACTTGAACGGGACAGGCTGCGCCGTCGGCGCCGTAATAGAACAGCACAACTCCGCTGTACAATAGCATTGCCGCCCAATAAAGGACCGTGACCATGCAGGCCCCAGCTTTGATCTTTGCGGCAACCGCTTTATTTCTGCCATAGGCCGTGGAAAAAAATATCGGATCAGATTTCCACGCAAATTCGTTTGAGAAGATCCCGGCAACCAAAAATCCCAAAATCAGGATTGTTATCATGATGATTTTCGGGGAATAATCAAATAGCTGCGACCATCCCCTCATGTAATCATAGAAAATAGGTGTCTTCAAGGATTCGTATTGTCCGATCAGAAATTCCTTTTCTCTGTCTGTATACTGATCTTTTGCTTCATCCGCCAGCCAGTTCTTCAGCAAGATGATCCGATTGCTATAAAAAAGGGCGGCGTCCTCTGCATTTAAACTGTCCGCCCGGTAGTAATCGTAAGAACGATAATTTTCCCCAAACGATCGGTTGAGCAGATCACGGATATCGTCTATCCCTTGCTGCCAACTGTATGCGATCTCGTTTTCCGACTCATTTTTCGACCTTGCTTCCGGGGTAGCGTTGATCCTTCTGATTTCTCCGATTACCTGCCGCAACCGTTCTTCGTCCAGATCACCGGCCCATTCTTTCTGTGTTTCTCTCAGCTTCCGGGCCGCTGCGAAGCCGGTTTCTTTTTCTCCCTTTTCATTCACATAAGAGACGTCCACGGTCATCCAGCAAATGACGAAAACAATCGCCAGCAGCAACAAAACAGCGATCTTACTGCTTGTCTTTGAAAAAATCTTTTTCAATTCATATTTGATCATCCTCTTGCCCTGCCTTTTCTCCAAAATAATATAAAAAAACATCCTCCAAGGAAGGCGTTTCCAAACAAGCGTTTTCAGCCGGCGGATTCGCCGATATTATCCGAAGCCTGGCGCCGCCGTGAACTGTTTTTACATTGGCTACTTTGTATCTTTTAAGGAAAGAATCCACCATTGCTTTCGGGACTTCGCAGCTCCACACTTTTTCCGGCATGGAATGAATCAGTGTCTCTGCGGTGCCGGACATGGTTATCCGTCCTTTTTTCATCAGAAGAATTTCATTTGCGATGTATTCAATATCTGAAACGATATGGGTCGACAACAATACCAACCGCTCTTCCGACAACTCGCTGATCAGATTGCGAAAGCGGATCCTTTCATTGGGATCTAAGCCCGCCGTCGGTTCATCCAGAATCAGGATCCGGGGATTGTTCAGCATCGCCTGCACGATTCCCGCCCGCCGCTTCATTCCTCCGGACAGCTTCTTCATCTTTTTCTGTTTCATATTGCTAAGTCCCACCTGGGCCAGCAGCGCATCGGTCCTCCGCTTGGCAACGGCAGGCCGCAGTCCTTTTATGGAAGCAATGTACATCAGATAATCATAAACCGTAAAATCAGGATAATATCCAAAATCCTGAGGCAGATAGCCCAAAAGTTTTCGGTACTCGCCGTCCATTGCAAAAATATCCTTCCCATTCCAGGTAACCGATCCGGAGGTCGGCTTGAGCAAGGTACACAAAATTCTCATAAGTGTCGTTTTCCCTGCGCCGTTCACGCCCAAAAGCCCGTAGACTCCGTTTGCCAAAGAATAGGATACATGATCGACTGCCGCAATATCCTGAAATTCCTTGCTGACATCCAAAAGTTTTAATTCCATCCTGTTTTAACCTCCTAAATTTCTATATCCTGTGGCACAGGAGCAATTCAACTGGCATTCCCTGTTTTTGCCCCTTCCAAATGCTATACCCGAAATACAATGCTGATAGGATTAACATGGCAATCCAAACCGGCACGGACACAACCTGATAAATTGCTTCCTTACATACAATCTGCACCCAGACAGCCGTCCAAATCATGCAAAAGAACAATGCCAATAATTCCGAGTTCTCCTTTTTGCTGTACAACAGCCGGAAACAAATGCAGCAAGCCACATTAAAAGGCACAAAAAATTGTATAATCAGCTCTCCGGCCGTCAGTTTAGCCGTCGAGGACGCTGCGATCAGGAATAGACTTAATAAAACTAAATCCACCAGGGCAAAGAGAATCATGCGGGCGGCGTAAACTTGCCGGATCGAGTAAAACGTCGTGCACTCCACCTCACAGGCGCCTGTACTTCTGTTTTTCCTCCTCTCTGCCGTATTGGAACGTGCCTTTATTATTTATAACAGGTTCGGGGCGAAAAAAGATAGTTAAAGTAAAAATATTTTTGAGTGATTGAAATAAGTCAGAAACGCTTCATAGAAATTTTTCCGTGCAATACAAAAGAAAAGCCCCCCAACCACGCCAGATTCAACGTCGATTGGAAAGGCTTTCCTTTTCTTACATCCAACTATAGTAAAAATTTACACGCAAAAACAATCACAGAGCCTCAGTGAACTTCCGCTTTCCAAAACCCATGCAGATTACACCAGGCATAAGCCGCCACCGGGCGGTCTCCTTCTGCCACCACGAATTCAGCCTGAGGTTCCTCACCGGCTTTCAGGCAGACGCGCTGGCCGCCTTTTTCCGTCTCCAGATACACCCAACCGATGCTGTGTTCCTCGGTCATGGGATGGAATACGCTGCCCACCTTCACGCAGACCCGGTTTCCGTTCTTCTCCACCACCGGCAAGTGTTTCTCTGTAGCTCCCTCGGAAGTGTTCGGCGTCAGCTCTTTCATCTGCTGGCCGCAGCAGGAATAGTGGGCGCCTTCCGCCTCGCAGAGCACCTGGACAATCGTTTTGCACTGGTCACACGCTAAAAATTTTGGTTTGCTCATAACTGATATTTCTCCTTTTCAATGGGTTCGTAGGGAGACAGGCAAAGCGGGATAAAATACCCTTGCTCATGATCGCAGACCGGGCATTTCGGCGGCACCTTGGTGCCTTTGTGGATGTGGCCGCAGTTCAGGCACAGCCAGTAAGTGGTGTCCTCCGATTGATAGAGTTCCCCCTTCTCCAGCAGTTCTGCAAAGTAGCCAAAACGGTCGCCGTGGGTCTTTTCAATATCCGCAATCAGATAGAAGGAAGCGGCAATCTTTTTGAATCCCTCCTCATTGGCTTTGTCGCCAAAGGCCTGATACACATCGTCATGTTCCTCGTATTCATTGTGCTGGCCCATCCGCAGCAGTTCTGCGGTGCTGTTGGCAATATCCACCGGGTAAGTTCCGTCGATCTCGATGGTCTCTCCGGCCGCCTCGGTCAGATGTTTATAAAAAATCTCGGCATGCTCCTTTTCCTGATCCGCCGTATAGAGAAAAATGGCCGCGATGGCGTCCAGCCCCTCTTTCTTTGCCTGGGCCGCCGCGATCGTATACCGGTTTCTGGCCTGGCTTTCCCCGGCAAACGCCCGCATCAGGTTCTTCTTGGTTTCACTTTGATTAAAATCCATGGAGAATCCTTCCTTTCCTATATCATTTCTCCTAGTATTTCCTGGTTCTGGGAAATTATCCAAAAGGAAGGAGGAAATTTGGATTTGCCAAGGTGATCCAAGTCCTGGAAAAGCTGGTGTCAAAAAACTTGGGATTGAAAAAGAGCCAAGGCACAAAACCCGGCTCTCTTTTTGATGTTCCTATTTTACCGATTCCGCAATCTTCAGATACTGATCCACGATCTCATCTCCCAGGTCGGCCCGGACCATATCCACGATGGGCTCCCCGGCCGCGACGATTGCCGCGCGGATCTCATCGGTGACCGGCAGGACTTCGATCTGGCCTTCCATGGCTTTTATCGAATTGTTATAATCCTCCTCCGCCGTGTCCCGGCAAAGCTCTCCGTAGCGCTCCGCAAATTCAACCAGAAGGCTCTGATAAGCGGGATCCAAGCTGTTGAAGGTGTCCAGATTCATCAAGATCGGGAAGACATAAGTGATGGACTTCATATCCATATAGTAATCCTGAACCTCATAGAACTTCATGGCTGCCACGGCCTGGGCCGGATTATCCTGGGCCTGAACCAGCCCCTGCTGTAGCGCGACGAACAGCTCGCTGAATGCCAGAGGAGTCGGATTGCAGCCCAAATTCTCGTAATAGGCCTGATAATATTTGTTTTCCGGGCAGCGGATGCTCATTCCTTTGAAGTCTTCCGGTTTTTCAATCTTGGTATTGGTGGACAGGCCGCGGAAGGTGTTGGTGGACAAGCCCAATACTTTCATGCCGTACTCATTGACATAACCGTCAAATATCGGGGCAAACTCCGCCACCGCATTGTTGGCTTTGATGATGTCGTCAAACAAGCTGGGAATATCAAAGATTGCCGCCTGGGGGCAGGTGGTGGAAAGGGAGGACGTGGCTACATAGGCCATATCCACGTCGCCCATGATGCAGCTATTAATCAGCTCATTGTCATTGCCCAGGGAACCGTCCCACACCACATCGATGTTCAGTTTGCCGCCGGATTTTTCCTTTACTTCCTCCGCGGCCTGGACCTGAAGGCTGTAAATCATATTGGCGGAGGACGCGGCGCTGGCAATCGTCAGGTTCACCGGCTCCAGGTTTTCAAAGGCGGACGCATCCACCGATGAGGCAGACGCCGCGCCTGCCGCTGTTGTCCCTGCCGCTGTGGTTGCTTCTCCCGCCGTGGTGCCGGCTTCCGCCGTCGTCGGGGCAGCAGTAGTGCCCGCAGCCGCCGTGGTCGTCCCACTTCCGCTCCCGCAGGATGCGAGGGACAGCGCCATCACCCCGCTCAGGACCAGTGCAATTGCTTGATTTCTTTTTTTCATGTTCTTACCTCCTGATAAAATTTATCCTGAAATGATTGTATCTTCTCTCTTTGTCTCAAAAGCATCACCGGAACCGCCTGTTCCTTCCACAAGGTGAATCTCCGGCAAAGGTGTTCTTTTCTTCGGCCTTCCGCCCGGCCAGTAGATTTCATCCAAGAAATCAATGCACCGGTTGATGTTTTCATCCGTCTTAAACCGCATATCCCCGTGTTCCGCTCCCTCAAACAGTTCCAGCGCAGCTCTCTCCAAACCGCAGGTTTCCACGATTTTCCGGTACAGTCGTTCTGACTGACGGTAGGAAACCAATGTGTCGCCGGTGCCATGCTGAATCAGAGCCGGCACAAAATTCTCATCAATGTAGGAAATACTGCTGGCCTCCCTGGCCTTCTTAGGATTTTCATCAATGACGCAGCCCAGCATCTGACAGGCCGGGCTCTCCATGCTACCTCCGTGCATCCGAACCGGATGTCCGCTTGTCTCGCTCATGTCCTGATCCTGAGCCGCCAGATCGGAGACACCGTACCAACTGATAATCCCGTCCACCCGGCAGCTTTCCCCAGCGTTTCCCATCGCCAAATCTTCAATCCGGTGTCCTCTGCAGGTAGCCGCCACCAGTTGAATCAGGTAAGCCCCTGCTGAATTCCCCCAGAGAACGATTGTTTCCGTATCCAGGCGGTATTGCTCCCGGTGCGCCCGCAAAAACCGAAGGGCGGCTTTGACGTCGTGCACCTGGAGCGGCCACTGTCCTTCCGGCGCCAGCCGGTAGTCCACCGCAGCCACCGCATACCCCTGGGATACCGTTTTATACAGGGAGGAGATACATTCCTCCCGCCGCCCGCCGGAAATCCATCCGCCGCCATGGACAATCACCACCAGAGGATAAGGGCCTTTCCCTTTTTCCGGAAGAAAAATGTCAAGCTTTTGTTCCGGCGACTGCTGCGCATAAAAAATGTCGGTAAACGCCAAGGGAAACTGTGTTACGTCTATTTCTTTCTGTAACATGTGTTGTCCCTCTTTTCATTTTGCTTACCGACATTGTATATTCACTTTTTCATACTGTCCAATATATAATAAGCCATGTATGTATAGATCTTAAGCTATCAATTCTCTTTTATGACGGAAATTCTTTCCTCCGGCACCAGATAATCCGCTTTTTTTGAAAAGTATTCCAGCGCAAATTTTCGAAATAGCACCGATGCCTTTGAAACGTAACCGGTATTTTTCCAATGAAGATTGATGCAGCGTTTGCACTCCGGCTCTACGATCGGAATGTAGTGCAGATCCTGGGGGACCGCCTGCTGGTCCAGCCAAGAAACTTTCGGAATAAACGCCAGCCCCACCCCGGTCCGCACAAAGCCCTGGATCGTCATATAGTCATCGCAATCCATGACGATCTTCGGCTGAAAACCAGCGATTTTACAATAGGTATTGATGGCATAGCGCAAATTGGACTCCGCCGGGGAGGACGCAATCAGATCTTCCCCTGCGATTTCCCGCAGCCGGACGAATTCCCGCTCGGCCAGGGGATGCTCTTTCGGCACCGCCAAGAGAATCGGCTCTTCTAAAATCGTCAGCTCATTGGGCGCGCTGACCTTGGTCATGGAGGAATAGACCGTGATATCGCACCTGCCTTTCTTCAAATCATCCAGGTAGTGCTGGTGCTGCTCCACAATAAACTTGACGCCGGGATGCTGTTCCCGGAACCGGGCGATCAGATCCGGAAAGCCGATGGGCGCCACCCGAAGGGAGATGGTCACCGTCGCATTGCCCGTGGCTTTATACTCTTCGATTTCCTGCCTGGCGTCATCCACGGCGGACACCACGGTATCCGCATAATGTTTGAAGATCCTCCCTGCATCGTTTAAGACAATGTACTTTCCTTTCCTGTCAAACAGCTCGGTCCCCAGCTCATCCTCCAAAAGACGGATTGTCTTGCTCAAAGACGGCTGGGCAATATGAAATTCTTCTGCGGCTTTTGTCATATGCTGTAGCTCGGCCACCCGCTTGAAGTAGCGCAGCTGTAACAATTCCATGTCTCTCTCCTCCATTCATAGATTTCAATCTATTGGTTTATGTCCCATTATATATTAGACATTATGATAATTCAAGATTAAAATGAAATCACACAAAAGGAGGAGGGATTGCCATGAAAATTCCAAAAATAATTCGATGGCTGGATCTTTATTTTGAAGAAGCAGTCTGCGTTCTCTCGCTGGTGCTGCTCTCTGTCGTCATGATGCTGCAGATTATTCTGCGCTACGTATTCCAAAGTCCGCTTCCCTGGGCCGAGGAATTCTGCCGCTATTGCTTTATCTATTCTTCTCTGTTCGGCATCGGTTACTGCATCCGCAACAATAAGATGCTCCGGGTTGACCTGCTGGTAGGCATGCTGCCGCCGTTTTTGGGGAAGCTTCTGGACATTTTCGGGGATCTTGCATCCTTCGTCTTTTACGTCCTGTTTGCCTATGCTTCCTGGCAGACCACGATGAAACTGATGAGTCTTCATCAGCTCTCCCCGGCCCTCCAGATGCCGGTCTGGATCGTCTACCTGTCCGGCCCTCTGGGCTTTGCCCTTGCCCTCTTGCGCATCATCCAGAAAATGATCCTGCGGTTCCTGCCGTCCCATAAAAAGGAGGCCCAGCTATGACTGCCATTGTATTTATCGTCTTTTTTATTACCCTGTTTTTATCCATTCCCGTGGCCATCTCCTTAGGGTTTGCCACTGCCCTGCCGGGACTTGCGGATCCTGCCTTTAAAGGCAACCTGCAATTTATCTACCGCTCTTTGATCAGCGGCCTGGACGTCACAACCATCCTGGCAATCCCGCTGTTCATGCTCTCCGGCTCCATCATGGCCAAAGGCGGCCTGTCGGAAAAACTCTTCGACGTCTTCGCTGTTTTCATCGGTAAAGTAAAAGGCGGAATGCCCTGCGCGGTCATCGTCACCTGCCTTTTTTACGGCGCGATCTCCGGTTCCGGCACTGCCACCTGCGCGGCGGTCGGAGCCATGTGTATTCCGGTTCTGACGAATCTCGGCTATGAAAAGAAGTTCTCGGCCGCCCTGGTGGCCACGGCTTCCAGCCTGGGAGTTATCATCCCGCCCAGCATTCCTTTTATCGCCTACGCCCTGGTGACCGAAGTTTCCGTCAGCGCTTTGTTTACGGCCGGTATTCTGCCGGGCATTCTGATCGCTGCCTGCCTGATGGCATACACCCAGTTTTATTGCAGAAAAAAGGGGGAGGACCGGGAAAAAATAGAAGCCTCTTATCATAAACTGAAAGAACGCGGAGTCCTTCGGGTCATTTTGGACGGCTTTTGGGCCCTTCTCACCCCGATTATTATCCTCGGCGGCATCTACTCCGGCATTGTCACTCCCACGGAGGCGGCCTGTGTATCCGTCTTCTATGCGATCCTCGTCTGCCTGTTCATCTATAAGACGGTGACCTTCAAGGATCTGCTGATTTTCTTCCGCCAGGCGGTCTCTTCCTACGCCCCTCTGGGTTTGATGATGGGGCTGGCGCAGGCATTCGCCAAGGTTTTGGTGCTTATGAATGCGCCTCAGACTCTGGCCGAATTCCTCTCCACCGCTGTGAACAACCGGATTGCCTTCCTGCTCCTGCTGAATCTGGTTCTGATTTTGATCGGCATGGTCATGGACGTGGCTCCGGCCATGATGATTCTTTCCCCGATGATTCTCCCCTTTGCCAAAAGCCTTGGCATCGATGGGATCCATCTCGGCGTCATCATGGTCTGCAACCTGGCCATCGGGTTCGTCACCCCTCCGTTCGGTCTAAACCTTTTCATCTCCGGGCCAATGATCGACACCAACCCGATGCAGGTGGGAAAACGGGCCCTGCCCTTTATCCTCTCCTATCTGGTAGCGCTCCTTCTGATCACCTATGTGCCGCAGATCTCCATGGCACTGCTGTAAACAGTTTTATTTTCTAAAAGAAAGAGACAAGAAAACGAGCTGCCGAATTTTCCCGGCAGCTCGTTTTCTTCTGCAATATTCTTTTTTGGGCGTTCTTTCTTCCGCTGAAACCGGCCCGATCCAGCTCACTTACCGCTCCATTTCCCCTTTGCTTCCGGCGGCGTGCCACTCCATTATCCGCTCCAGTTCCGTTAAGGTGACGGACGGGAGGTCTCCGGCGATTCCACATTTTAGGGCCGCCATGGCATTACCCCTGCGCATCGCAAGTTCCAGGGAGCCGTCCGCGCACAAAAGGCCGGACAGGGCGCCGGCCACATAGGCGTCGCCGCTGCCGATCCGATCCAGCACCTCGATCTCATAGGGCGCTTCGGTGTAAAAATGATCCGTCTCCCGGTCATAGACCATGGAGGTAAATTCATGGCGGATCGGCGACCGAACCGTCCGGATCGTGGACAGGAGATAGGAAATGCCATATTCTCTGGCAAAAGCCCGCATCATAACCGGCAGATCCCCGGTACGGCCAAACATCCGCCGCAGGGACTCCTCGGAGATAAACAGGATATCAAGCAGAGGAAGCAGCGGCTCCACTGCTTCCCGCTCTTCCTGATCCGTCCAGAGGTTGGCACGGTAATTGATATCAAACGAGATTTTTGCCCCGTTCTCCCGGAACCTATCGATCATCTCCACCGCAGTCTCCCGCGGCCCCCGGCCGATCCCCAGGGTAATCCCCGTGGTGTGAAACAGCCTGGCCCGGTCAAAGATCCCTTCCGGAATTTCCTCTGGGACGATTGAAGTCACCGACGTATTTTTTCGATCATAGACCACCGAGGGCCTGGCCGGCGCATGGGCCCCTTCATAATAATAAACGCCGAGGCGAGCCTCCGGCCGGCGGTCAAAGATCACCGGATCCAGCAAGACGCCCCGCGCCTTCGCCTGACCAAGTAAAAACCGCGACAGAGCATGATCCGGAAGTTTAGTGCAGTAAGCGCTTTTCGCACCGAGCTGGGCCAGCCCGGCGGCCACATTCAGCTCCGCTCCGCCGGCATACCGGCTCAGAGCGCCGCCGTCCTGCAGCCTGCAGCCGCCGGCTGGTGAAAATCGAATCAAAGGCTCCCCAAAAACCAGAGCGTCATACGTGTGTTCCATCCTGATCACCTCACAGAAGGAGAGCCTTTGCCTCTTTTGCCAGACTCTCTATTGTTCCATAGTCGCCGCAGGCAAGCGCCGGTTCCGGCACAATCCAGCTGCCGCCGCAGGCAAGCACATTTGAAAGAGCCAGATAGTCCCGTAAATTTTTCGGCGTGATTCCCCCGGTCGGCACAAAGAACATGTCGGGATACGGACCGGCCAGAGCCTTCAGCATTTTCAAACCGCCCACCACCTCAGCCGGAAACAGTTTGACCGCCTTTAGCCCCAGCCGGATCGCCTGTTCCACCTCGCTTGGCGTAGCGCAGCCGGGAAGCACGGGGACGTCATGTTCCAGACACCATTCCACCACTTTCCGGTTGGTGCCCGGACTGATCACGGCTTTGGCTCCGGCCTGAACCGCTCGTTTTGCCATATCGGGCGTCAGCACGGTACCGGCGCAGACATAGACCTCCGGGACACATTCTGAAACCCGCCGGATGGATTCTTCCGCCGCGCCGGTCCGGAAAGTGATTTCTGCGCAGGAAAGCCCTCCGGCATGGAGAGCCTTGGCCAGAGGAACCGCCTGATTGGGCGAATCCAATTTTACCACCGGCAAAAGGCGAAGCTGCCGCAGCCGGTCTAAAAATCCCTGCATATCCTGCATATCACTCCCTCCGTCAGTCCATGTCTTTCAAAAACTCTTTCAGCTCACTTCTCGCTTCTTCGATCCGCCCCCGGTCCTGGGTATTCAAGGCCGACTCAAAACGCCGGATCTCATACTCCATCCGCTGGCGTTCCTCCCCGGTGCTCTCCTCGTACAGGCGCTCGCAGCGAAACAGCAAAAGTTTGTTTTCTTCCTGATCCCGCGGGTGGATTTTCAGATAGGAAAGCTCCTCCATCCGCTGCTCAATCTCTTCCTCGGTCATCTCATTGTCCTGGCTCTTGATGATCTGCTTTTTTACCTCGCCGGTGGACAGCACTTTTACCTCTACCTCCAGGATAGAATTGATGTCGTAGGTATAGGTCACATCCACAGCCTCAGCGCCCGCCTTGTTTTTGGGGACGCGGACCTCCAGCTCTCCCAGCAGCAGATTGTTGGCGGCAAAGCGGCTCTCCCCTTGCAGGATATTGACCGAAACTTTGGTCTGGTCATCATGAACCGTATAAAACCGTTCCGTGCGGCTGGCGGGAATGACTGTGTTCCTCTCGATAATCGGACAGAAATGCCCGGATTCATACCGGCCATTTCCATTATTGACCGTGATCTCGGTCCCCAGGGTAAAGGAACAGACATCCGTCAGGATCACTTCCTTCACCGCCTGGTTCCGCTCCTTCATCGCGCCCTGCACCGCGGCGCCCAGTGCCACGGCTTCGTCCGGGTTGATGCTGGTGTCCGGGAACTTCCGAAACAGCTTGACGATGAAGCTGCGGACAATCGGAAATTTGGTCCCGCCGCCGACCAAAACCACCTCGTCGATATCCGCAAGCTTAATATGGGCGTCAGCCAGACTCCTCTGAACCGGTTTGCGGATTTTCTCCAGCAGAGGCTCGCACAGGCTCTCATAATCCTTCTGGGTGACCGTAAGCTCCCTCTCTTCCCCGTCAATGGTGCATCGGATCACGGCGGAGCTGGCCTCGGAAAATTCCAGTTTGCAAAGTTCGGCCTGCCGGTGCAGCTGCACCAATGTCTTTTCATCCAGGTCTTCCCGGTCAATGCCCTTCTGATCGCAGAAATACTTTTCCAGCACCTCCGTGAAATCCTCACCGCCCAGATAATTGTCCCCGGCCACGGCCCGAACCTCCAGAATGTTTTCAAAAAGTTCCAGGATCGACACGTCAAAGGTTCCCCCGCCCAGGTCGAACACCAAGAAACGGGTATTCTTCTTTTTCTCGTAAAGCCCGTACGCGATGGCCGCGGCCGTCGGTTCGCTGATGATCCGCTCTACTGTAAGTCCTGCCAGTTCACCGGCGCGCTTGGTCGCTTTCCGGCGCTTATCGTCGAAATAGGCTGGTACGCTGATCACTGCCTCTTCCACCGTCTCCCCCAAAAAGGCTTCGGCATCCTCCTTCAGGGAACGGAGCACCAGGGAGGACAATTCCTCCGCCGTGAACTCTTTTCCATTCAGATTAAACTTTTTGGCGCTTCCCATACTTCGTTTAAACACCTGGGCCGTATCGTCGGGATGCAGGTTTCTCCGCTCTTTCGCCGTCTCACCGACATAGATCTCTCCGTCCTCCCCGACGCTGACCACGGACGGCGTCAGGTGCTTTCCCAGACGGTTCGGGATAATTTTCGGACCGTCCTCGCTGAAATACGCCGCCAGGCTGTTGGTTGTTCCTAAATCAATTCCTATAATCACGCAGTCTCATCCTCTATTTCCCTAATTTCTTCCGAATCTTCCGCAAACGGTAAAGACTTTCTCTATCGTTCGGCATCATCGCCACTACACGTTCCAGGCATTCCGCCGCATGCACGAAATCCCCGCGCTCTGCCGCCAGAATCCCCTCCAGCTCCACCGCGTCGGAACACTCTTTGCAGGTGCACTTCCGGCACATCGGAGCTTTTTGAATCCGCTTTAGGTACTGCTCTGCCGTCTCAAGATCCCCGATCAAAATGTAGCAGACCGCCACATCGTACAGCCGGGAAGGTTCGTGGTAAAGCGACTGTACAAATAGCTCGACGCTGCCGTACTCCTTCTTCCAGGACTCCATCACCAGATCAAAATACCGTTTTACTTCCTTTGGATTTCCCAGTTCACGGTGAACTTTCATCAGCCGGAGGCAAGTATTATTGTAAAGGTTAACGTTATTTCCCGCATTCAGCAGCGCTTTCTCAAAAAACTTTAAGGCCTTGCGCGGCTTATCCTTCTCGTAAAAATAAATCATGCCCAAATCCCGGTAAGCGTTCCCGGTAAGCTTTCCGGAGGCAGCCACGTTTTCGCAGATCCGGATCGCCTGGCGCAAGTCCCCCATCTCCACCAGCAGGTCCGCCTGATCCAGCCGCACGCTCTCCGAAGGATTCTTCCCAAACCCTTCCTCCAGAGCGCGGTACGCATCCTCAAAGCGTCCCATATACTCATAGACTTCCTTGAAATCCCAGTAAACATCATTCCGGTCGGGGAACATTTTCTGATATTCCCGGTAGCTCTCCAGGGCTTTTTCATACTCGCCCATCCGCTCATAGCAGTCCGCCAGATTCCCGTATGCTTTGGGGTTCGACTCTTTTTCCGAAGCCCGGATCGCCTCGCGGAAAGCCTCCAGCGCCTTCTCAAACCGGCGGGTATATTTGTATACGCATCCCAGATTATTATACGCATGGGTACTGTCGGGGTCCAGCCTCGCCGCTTCCAAAAAATCAGCCTCTGCCGGATCCCAGCGGCAGGCGGCCATGTGGAGCAGGCCGCGTTCTATGTAGTAGTAAACCGATTGGTCCATCTCCAGCTGCCGGTCCGCATAGGGCAGGCCCTCGTCATAATATTTCAGATCCTCCGTAGACTGCAAAAGCTGCCGGTACAGCCCTGCAATTTCTCCGTTTGCCTCTGAATTGTCCGGCTCATCCTCCAGCACCTTCTTAAAGTATTCAATGGCGTTCTCTTTTTTTCCCAGCCGCTCATAGCAGCGGGCGATGGGCCAGCAGATATTTGCTGTGGAGCCATAGTCTTTTTCACACAAAAGCAGAAGCTTTAAAGCCTCCTCCGTCTTCCCCTGCTCCGCCAGTATATGGGCTTTCACCCAGAAATGACGGCTGTCCGGTTCAATCCGGATGGCTTCCTCGATGGCCTCAAGCCCTTCTTCATACCGCTCCAAACGGCGGCAGCACTTGGCCAGCTCTCCGTCGATCTCCGCCAGTTTTTCCTTCTCCGCCTTGGCTTCCTTCACTTTATTCCGTACTTCGCGGCAGTAGTCGTAGGCTTCCTGATAGTCCCCGCTCCGCTCCGCCTGACGTCTTTTTAAAACCGCGCGGGAAAGCTGCAGCTCCAGGCTGTCCACCTCCGCCTCTTCCGCCTGCTTAAAGATATCTTCCGCATCATCCAGCTGGTCGTGCTCCAAAAACGCTTTGACCGACCATTCATACATGCGGGGATACCTGGCAAAGATCCGCTTGGCCTGGTAGAAGTCATCAATGACTTCCTGCCCTCTTCCCAGGTGGTAATAAGCCTCCTGGCGGACAATATACGCCCAAAAGTATCCTTCGTCCACCGTCAGCATCCGGTCACAGACATCCACTGCTTTCTGGTATTCCTTCTGCTCCATCCGGATCGTGGCTTCTTCCATGGAATATTCCAGTTCTCTCGGCTGATATTCCACGGACTTTTGGATTTCCGCCAGAGCTTTTTCCAGATAGTCGGGATCGGAAGTTCCCAGACGGTGATGGGCCTTTGCCGTCAGCTCCCAGGCGGAGGCCAGCCGGGCAGGTATTTCTTCCCGCTCTTTCTCATCCTCCGGATTTTCCTGCTCAATGGCCAAACGCCATAGATTTCCCTGCTCCGCCGCATCGGCAAAGCGTTTCATCGTATAATAAAGCCGTCCTAAAAGACTGTGGTACTCCGCTTCATTTTCCGGTTCGGGAGTCAATGGCTCTAAAAGTAAGGCTCCCTCCTCCGGCATCTCATTTTGCAGGTAGCACCAGCCCAGCTCCAGGTGAGGCTTGATATCCGGGCTGTCGATACATTTCTCTTTTAATCCGCCCATCAGACCGCGGTTGATCTCCCTCAAATCCTCGGTCAGGGCTTCCTCGCTGTCGGAGATGCGAAGGGCGGCGATGCAGTATTCTCTCGCCTTCTCAAATTCCTTCTGCTCCAGATGCCAGCGGGCCAGCCTGCGGTTCGCATTGTAGTGATCCGGAATCCGTTCCAGGATCTTCCGGCAAAGTTCCGCCCCCCGCTCCCTCTTTCCGCTCTCCCAAAGAATATCGCAGCCGATCACGAGGATTCGGATTTCATCATAGGCGGCCAGAAGCGCTTCCGCCTCTTCGGCGGCCTCCTCATTTTTCCCTTTCAGATAATCATAGCGTGCCTTTTCCAGCTTCGCCCAGGGGTGTGAGATCGAAAGTGCTTCCAGATTCCGAAAAATTTCTTCCGCCCCCTCGGTGTCCCTGTCATCCAGACGGTGGATCAATTCAAATAACTGGCTGATAAAGGTATCATAATCGGCATCCCTCGCCCCATCCAGATATTCATAGGGGAAAGAATCCTCCCTGTCGCACTGATAAACCATGAAATCCACAAACTCGGCCGGCAGCTTTTCCTTATATTCCGCCTGCTCTTCCCGGATCAAGAACGCATCGTCGAGCAGTCGCCAGATATCCGGCGTCAGCCGAAAATGGTCGGCCAGGAAAGAAAACAGCGCCTGTTTCGCATCTTCCACCGTATCCAGTCCCAGACACACCTCATCGTGCACCAGCTCTTTCCAATTATCCAAATTCAGCCGTTCCGGAAGATTTCCGTATATCTCTTCTACACGCTCCATCCACCGATTGACCGGCGTATCCTCCTTTGTGAAGACCAGTTCCTCTTTTCTGGCGTATGCGCAGGCAGCCTCATAGGCTTCCCGCAGCCGTAAAAAGCCTTTGGGATCATCCTCCGGGTTGGTCTGTACCAGCTTTTTCCGGTAAGCCGTCTTAATCTCATTCTCGTCCTTGGTCTCGCTGATTTCCAATACCGCAAATGCTAACTTTTCGTCCATACCGCTCCTATTTCTGATCGATGGATATCCTTATCCCAACCATCCTGCTATTGACCTCCTGCCGCAGCATTCTACCTTTCCACCGGGTTCTCTCTCGCCCCAGCTTCCCGGCGCCGCTCTCTCGGCCACTCGAATTATTCTACCATATTCCTCCGGAAAAAGGAATCCTTTTACAGAAACCATGCGAATTTCTACAGGGGTTTCCCGGATCTTGAAAGGGAAAAAATAGAATTTGTGAACATTTTGTTAAATTTTAAACTTGATTGTTATTTTATTGACATTTCCTATTGACAAAGACCAGAACCTCGTTTATACTACGTTACAGATAGATCAAATACAAATGGGAGGTCACATATCATGGCACGTTTTACATTACCGAGAGATATTTATTATGGAAAAGGAAGTCTGGAAACTCTGAAGACGCTGAAAGGAAAGAAGGCCATCGTGGTTGTCGGCGGCGGTTCGATGAAGCGCTTTGGATTCCTGGATCAGGTTGTGGATTATCTGAAAGAGGCCGGAATGGAAGTCCAGCTTTTTGAGAATGTTGAGCCGGACCCTTCGGTGGAAACCGTGATGAAGGGCGCGGAGGCGATGAGGAAATTTGGACCGGATTGGATTGTCGCCATGGGCGGCGGTTCTCCCATCGACGCTGCCAAGGCCATGTGGGCTTTCTATGAATATCCGGATACCACCTTCGAGGAGTTGATCACTCCGTTCAACTTCCCGGAGCTTCGCCAGAAAGCAAAATTTGCCGCGATTCCTTCGACTTCCGGTACGGCGACCGAGGTTACGGCATTTTCCGTCATCACAGACTACGCCAAGGGAATCAAATACCCTCTGGCCGATTTCAATATTACCCCTGACGTGGCGATTGTGGATCCGGTTCTGGCCGAGACGATGCCGAAGAGCCTGACGGCTTATACCGGCATGGACGCCCTGACCCATGCGATCGAGGCTTACGTCTCTACGCTCCACACTCCGTTTACGGATCCGCTGGCGATCAAGGCCATCCAGATGGTATTTGAGTATCTGCCCGCCTCCTACGATGGGGACAAAGAAGCCCGCGAGCAGATGCACTACGCCCAGTGTCTGGCCGGCATGGCATTTTCCAACGCACTTTTGGGAATCGTCCATTCCATGGCTCACAAGACCGGCGCCGTCTTCTCCACCGGCCATATCACCCACGGTTTAGCCAATGCGATGTACCTCCCTTACGTCATTAAATATAATGCAAAAACGCCGGAAGCAATGGCCCGCTACGCAGAAATTGCCCGCGCCGCCGGTCTTTCCGGAAACACGGACGAGGAGCTGATGGAAGCTCTCCGGGCAAAGATCAACGAATTCAACCAGAAGCTCTGCATCCCGAAGACCCTGAAAGAATTCGGCATCCAGGAAGAAGAATTCAAAGAAAAGATCGCCGCGATTGCAGAAAATGCCGTCGGAGACGCCTGCACGGGCTCCAATCCCCGCGCAATCACTCCCGCCCAGATGGAGCAATTATTTACCGCCATCTACTACGGCAAGGAAGTTGATTTCTAAAACAGCCATCCCATTTTTTTCATACCTTTTTTCAATAGAGCCGGCAGAATCTTCTGCCGGCTCCTCCTGTTTCAGTTCTCATTCCCCTGTGAGGAATGTTCCGTTTTCCAGGGACGTTTTCTGCCCGTCCACCCCTTTTCTTTCCAGTAAATCCGATCCGCCTCCACGGCTCCTTTCCGCTGTGCCAAATGAAGGATAAAAAACCAGGCCCTTGTCTTGATGCCTGGACTGACATGCCCATGGTCCTTCCGTATCCGATCGGCCAGCTCCGTGGTCTCCAAATCGATCTTTCTTTTTATTTTGTCTTTGATCTGACTGTAGGATGTCGCGTAAACCGCCAGCCCATACCGGTAAATCTTTGGAATCCCCCAGAAAAAAAGACTGTCCGCCATATCCTTGTTGGTTGACTTCATCCCCCCGCCCGCTGCCGTTGATATGCAGACCGCCTGCTTGGTAAACATCGACTTTTCCGGCCGGTGCACCATCCAGCGATATCCATAGTGGTCCAGAAAGGCCTTCATCGCCCGGTTTATCGGCTCCAGTTTCTCATAATGAGGACAGCAGGTTTCCCCTTTCATAAAACAGGCGGTGCATCCTGTGCAAAACTCCCCAAAATCCCTGGGCAGAAAAAACTCCGTGATCTCCCCGGAAATTTTCTCCGCCAGCATTCTTCCGATCCGGTAGGTTGATCCTTTGTGGTTCTGCCCGTGTATCAGTACAACTTTCATGATCCGTTCCTCTCCTATTCTTTTTCGGGTAACCATGTTCCATGGATTCGGCCGTTTTCCCTTTCTGCCTTTTCTTCGAGGAATTTCCGATCGAAGAAACAAAAAAGCGGGAACCTCCAGCATAATTGAAAATCCCGCTGATTGTCACCGCTTTTTCGTCGTTCATTTTTCCAGGATTGCTTTCAGCTCGGAAACCGATACGCTTTTTTCCTGCATCAGATTATACAGCTGTCCCAATTCTTCCTCCCGGCGTTTCGCAGCCAGTTCTTCCCGTTCGCTCTTTAAAGCCTCCAACTTATCCTCTGAAACGCGTATTTTGGCGTCCAGCTCATGGATTTTTTCTTCAAAGGTCATCCGAACCCCTCTCGCCATACGATCCCTCCTATATTTCGCTTTTTAAAAGCATCTAATTCATTATAGGACGTGCCCCTGGAAAATATTCCTATTTTTTCAAAATTTAGATATAAACTTTCCGTATCGCTTTCCTGCTCTCCGTTCACCAGATAGGTCTCCTCCCCGGTTCGAATCAGCAAGTATTTCTCATCTTTCCGATTCAGATAAAGAGAGCAGGTACCCATCCCTTCTACCCGATATTTTCCCTTTCTCATCTCCCCGATGCTGCTTCCCTTCTGTCGGCTGATTTTGGGAAGAGAATCCAGCCATTCTACGGACTGCACATCCTGAAACGGGATTTGATCCTCCTCCCACACGTGTCTGAGGATCACCGCCTCCGGTGTGATTTCCCAGCGAATCGGCGTAAATTCTTCCGCAACCAGCCAATACCCAAGCAACGGCATCAGCGCGATCAAAGCCACACTGAATCCGGTGAGAATCCGTCCGCTTCGTTTTCCGATATTCACGGTGGTCCCGAATCCGACCGGATCATTGACCAGAAATCTGGAGTCGGAAGGATTGCAGTAGATCATCCCATCGATCCAAGAATCCTCCTGGGCGGAAATCGAATCGATCCCCTGATCCCGTTTCATCCGTTCCTGCTTTTTCCACGTGAGAAATACCGTCCAAAAGACGCGCAGTCCAATCAAAAGATAAAAGAAACCACCGGCTACGAGCAGCCATGTCAAATTTCCCGCCCCCAGCCACACACACCAGTTCCCCGCCGCCGCCATAAGAGAGGAGAAAAACGCGCAGGAAAACCACTCTCTCTTTCGTATCGCTTCCGCTGCGTCCGCCAAATTTGTGATGCTCTGTGTTCCTTTACTTTTTAAGGAAACCAAGAAAAGAGCAAGAATCAAAAGCAAATTACCGGCCCAATATACGATAACCGGCGCAAGCTCGCCGGTTATCTTCCCTTTGGATGCGGTGTAAATTAGAGGAAGCAGACCAGCCAAGAGACAAATCAACAGCAGATACCAAACAGGCCCCGTCTTCTCCTCTCCGCCGGATACCGCTTGGCCGGCCTTTGGAAAAGCTGTCTCCCAGCCCTGTTCCTGCCTCCACCGGATCAGCTCGTGATGCGCCCGGATAAAAGGGAAATAAGGCAGAACAATAGCTGCCACCGTCCAAAAAAGCAAAACCATTAAGAAGAGCGAAATCCAGGGAAGCAAAAGCCCGGCAAAAGGAATCACCGCAAGCCCCCCGGTAATCCGTCTCAAGGAACGCAGAAAGCGCCGGCAGATTTCCTGCGCCCCCTCCGCCTCCCAGGCCGCCGGATAAAGCGCCACGCCCAACACCTTTCCGTCTTTGTACTTTCCCTGTTTCTTCAAACAAAAATATAGTATCAAAAGAATCGGATAAAAGCAAAGAAGTAATATCCCATTGATCACCCAATCAACCATGATAGTGGATCCTCCATTTTTCTTCTTTCCCCCGGTCTGCGGCCAGACGGCCTTCGCACCCAAAATCCGGGTTATGAATCCGTGTGATTTTTGCGAATTGTTTCACTTTATCCCCCTCCCGTCACATCCAGCAGACATTTATTCCTAGTGTATTGCGGAACCGCTTGGTTGTCAATCTCTTGCTGCTGTTTTAACGCGTCTCCTGTCTTTTCCATGGATTGAAGCAACTTTTCTTGTCAAACCAGGATTGTTCCGAATTTTCCTCATTGCTGCTTCCCTGCAAAAAACTTACGAAGTTTTTTGAAATTATCCCTTGACAAACCCGTTGATTTATAGTATATTATGTCATGTTGACGCGGTCACCACAAAAAACGCCGCTGAAACCTTGCTGCTATAGCTCAGCCGGTAGAGCGCATCCTTGGTAAGGATGAGGTCAGCGGTTCAAATCCGCTTAGCAGCTGGAAGCCCGGAAACTTTGGTTTCTGGGTTTTTTTGTATTGAAAACACGGACAGGCCTCTGCCGCCTCTCTATGTATGGATCTGTGATTTCACATAGGAAAAGGAGTTATTTTATGAATCATGAACTTAGCGTGGATCAAATCCGCTATTACCGGCTCCACTCCCACCATCTGGACGTCATCAATCCCAAATCGGATCCAAACCAGCTCGCCGGCGCCTGCGGAATGCAGAACACCCCGCCTGGCGCATGGGAAACCGCGTTATTCAACCGCATTCCCGACTGCCCGCCAGCGGAGATGGAACGTCTGCTTTACCAAGAAAAGTCCCTGATTCAGGCGTGGAGCCTGCGGGGAGCACCTGTGGTTTTTCCTGCTGAGGAGAGTGATGTCTTTTTGTCCGCACTTATCCCGGAAAACGAAGAACCTTGGATCTACACCAATGGAATTCTCCTTGCTCTGGACTTCTTGCAGATGTCCTTCGAGGAACTATTCCGGATCTTCCTTTCGGTTATGCCCCAATTAAACGGCCGCCGGATTGTCAGCAAAACCGAACTGGACCAAACCATCGCCGGTTGGATGCTCCCTCTGCTGCCTGCCGCAAAACAGGGATTGTGGAACCGGCCGTCCATGTATGGAAATCCCGGCAAACAAACGGTGGGAGGGGCTGCGGTCTCTTTCTTTCTCCGCCCAGCCTCTTTTCATGGCCTGGTAGTCTTCGGGGAACGCGAAGGGATCAGCCCCACTTTTACTTCCTATCAAAGCTGGGCGGGGCATTCTCTGAAAATCGGAGAAGACGCGCAGAAACAACTGGTCCGGAAATTTCTCCGCTGCTACGGCCCGGCTACCTTGGATTCCTTTCTCCGATGGCTGGGATGCTCCAGAGGCCAGGGGCGGCGCCTGTGGGAAACCGTATCAGAAGAGATCGAACCGGTCCTGGCGGCTGGGAAAAAAGCTTATATTCTGGCGGCCGACAAGGACCGGCTGTTTTCGCCGGACGCCCCGCAAAGGGACCTGCTCCTTCTGGGAGGCCACGATCCTTATCTGGATCAGCGCGACCGTTTTGTTTTACAGCCGGATCCCTCCCTCCACAAACAAATCTGGAAGCTGCAGACAAATCCAGGCGTTGTTTTGTCCCGCGGGGAAATCATCGGGATCTGGACCGGCAAAAAGAAAGGGAACGGAATGGAAATCAAAATAACCTTGTGGACCGGACATCCGGAGACGCCGAGGCTTTCTGAACTGGCCGAGGAATATGCTGCCTTCCGGCGGCTCAAGCTGACAAAGGTGGAGATCTTCTAAAAAGAATTCTGCCAAAAAATGAGGACGCTTCCGGCCGATATTCCACGGCCTGCCGCATCCTTATTTTTTGTTATCCGTTTTTCATGCTGTCCGGCAGACTTTCTTCCGTCCGGACGCCCTTCGTCCAGAAATAAACTTCGGCTTCCACTTAAATCTGTTTCCGAACGATCCGGTACTCATCTCCCATCTGAAAATAAGGGCAGTCCCTGAATTCATCCCGGAGAAATCTTGCCATCTCGTCCTCGTCCAGATTCATCACGCAGGAATAGCACTCGAATTCTTCGTCGTACTCATAATTGGCGCAGTATTCGCACCCACCAGGTCCCTTCATCGTTCCTCCGGCGCCCCCCTATCCCAGCCGCTGGCGAACGATCTCATAGGCCAAAACGCCTGCGGCCACCGATGCGTTCAGGGAATCGATATCCCCTTTCATCGGAATGGAGGCCACCATATCACAGTGCTCCCGGACCAGCCTCGACACGCCGTCGCCTTCGCTGCCGATCACAAGGCCGATCGGCCCTTTCAGATCCAAGCGGTACATCAAATCCCCCTGCATATCGGCGCAGACAAACCAGAGCCCTTTTTCCTTTAGCTCTTCCATGGTCTTGGTCAGGTTGGTTACCTTTGCCACCGGCGTATAGTTTAAAGCTCCGGCGGAGGTCTTCGCCACGGTTCCCGTCAGGCCAACCGCCCGGTTCTTCGGAATAATCACGCCGTGGGCTCCGGCCAGATTCGCTGTCCGGATGATAGCCCCCAAATTGTGGGGATCCTCAATGCCGTCCAGCAGAAATAAAAACGGCGGCTCTCCCTTTTGCTCCGCCAGCGCCAGGATCTCCTCCACGGAAGCATATTCGTAGGCAGCCGCATAGGCAATGACCCCCTGATGCTTTCCCGCCTCAGACATCCCGTCCAGCCGCTCCTTGGAGACAAACTTTACGATGGTTCCCCGTTTTTTCGCTTCCCGAAGTACGGTCTGAATCGGCCCGTCCTGGCATTTTTCCTGGACAAACACCTTATCGATCGACCGGCCGGAGCGAAAGGCCTCTATGACCGCGTTGCGGCCTTCTATGGTATATTCTTCCATTCTCATAACATCTCCCAGCCCTGCCGGATCAGAGCAATCATCCTTTGTTCCTGTCCGCTCAGATAGAGATATCCCATCAAAGCCTCCAGGCCGGTGGCCCGCCGGTAATCTCCGGTAGCCGCATGTTTGGCCGTCGTGCCCGGATGGGCGTTGCGCCCGCGCCGGTATACGGCCAGTTCCTCTTCCGTAAACTCCGGCAGAAGAAGTTCCGCCATCCTCGACTGAGTCTCCGCTTTAACCAACTTGCTGCTGGCCAGATGAAGCTGCTTCGGAGGCTGATTTCCTTTTTCCACAATCATCGTACGGATCACCAGTTCAAAGACAGCATCGCCGAGAAAAGCCAAGGTCAGCGGGGAGTAGGCCCGGACATCGCTGCCCCCAAGCCCAAATGCCTCCCTTATGCTTTCTTCCATTTTACTCCTTCTCTCGTATCCTCCAAAAGGATGCCCTTTGCCGCCAGCAGATCCCGGATTTCATCGGCGCGGGCAAAATTCTTTGCCTTTCTCGCCGCCTGGCGCTCTTCAATCAGAGCTTCGATGTCCGCATCCAGCATCTCCTCTTTCTTTTCGGTCACGATGCCCAGGATCTCACAGAGCATCTCCACATTCTCGGAAAGATAGGCGGTAAACTCTTTGCCGGTTCCCGCCGCCATCTGGGTATTTGCGTATTTCACCAACTCAAATACTGCTGAGATCGCATCCGCCGTGTTGAAATCATCGTCCATGGCCGCGTCAAATTTCGCCACAAAGCCGTCCACGGCAGCTTTTTCCTCCGCCGTCATCGGCGTATCCTGGGCGCGCTCTTTCTCCTCGGCAAGCTTTTGCGCTGCAGTTACGATCCGATCTAAGCCGTTCTTTGCCGCCTCCATCAAGTCGGCGCTGAAATTCAGCGGGCTGCGGTAGTGAGCGCTCAGCATAAAGAAGCGCAGCACCTGCAAATCATATTTTTCACTGATGTCCCGGACGGTAAAGAAATTTCCCAGAGACTTGGACATTTTCTTATTGTCGATGTTGAGGAATGCGTTGTGCATCCAGTAATGGGCGAACTCCTTTCCGCTGGTGGCCTCGCTCTGGGCGATCTCATTCTCATGGTGCGGGAAAACCAGATCCTCCCCGCCGCCGTGGATGTCGATCTGATCTCCCAGATACTTTTTCGACATCACTGAGCACTCAATATGCCAGCCCGGACGGCCCTGGCACCAAGGGGACTCCCAGTAAGGCTCGCCCTCTTTTTTCGGCTTCCAGAGAACAAAGTCCATCGGATCTTCCTTCTGCTCTTCGCCGGAGACAAGCAGAGACCGGTTACCGGACTGAAGGTCGTCCAGGTTTTTACCCGAAAGTTTGCCGTAGTCGGCAAACTTTCTGACCCGGAAATACACCGTGCCGTCCGCCGCCGCATAGGCGTAGCCTTTTTCAATCAATGTGGCAATCATCTCGATCATGCCGCCGATTTCCTGGGTCGCCAGAGGATGAGTCGTGGCAGGGCGGACGTTCATTCCTTCCATATCCTTCTTGCACTCGGCGATATAACGCTCGGAAATCACCGAAGAATCGACACCCTCTTCCACAGCTTTCTTGATGATCTTATCGTCCACGTCCGTAAAATTCGAGACAAAATTCACCTGATAATTTTTATGCTCAAAATAACGGCGCACCGTGTCAAAGAAAATCATCGGGCGCGCGTTTCCAATATGAATCAGATTGTAGACCGTCGGGCCGCAGACGTACATCCGCACCTTTCCGGGCTCAATCGGGACAAATTCTTCTTTTTTCTTTGTCAGAGTATTATAAATCTTCATGAAATTCCTCCTTCACCGCCTCTTTGTGCTCCGGCGCGCCGGAGAGAGTTCTCTCAATGCGCTCCACCGCAGCTTTCAGGCACTCATTTTCTTTTTTCAGCTGGTCGATATCCGCCAGCACCGGATCCGGCAGATGAACCTGGTCCATGTCGTCCCTGGGGATCCGCACGTTATCCTGCTTGACGATCCGCCCCGGCACGCCGACCACCGTGGAATTCGGCGGCACAGGCCGCAAAACCACACTTCCCGCGCCGATTTTTGAGTTGGCTCCGATGGTGATGGAACCGAGGATCTTGGCGCCGGTGCTGACCATCACGTTATCCTCTAAGGTCGGATGGCGCTTTCCGGTCTCTTTTCCGGTGCCTCCCAGGGTGACGCCCTGGAACAGGGTTACATTGTCCCCGATGATCGTGGTCTCGCCGATCACAACGCCATGGCCGTGGTCGATAAAAAAGCCCTTGCCGATCCGGGCTCCCGGATGAATCTCGATACCGGTTTTTCTGGCTGTTCTCTGGGAAATCCAGCGGGCCAGGAAATAATGCTTCTGCAAATACAGCTTATGGGCCGTCCGGTAGTGCAGCATGGCCCGAAAACTAGGATACAGCAGAACCTCCATCGGCGATTTGATTGCCGGGTCCCGCTCCTTGATAATCGTAAATTCTTCCTTTACATGGTGGATCAATCCCATGCTCTCTCTCCTCACATGAAAATTCTGCCAGACTAGTGAAGCAAAAACTGTCATTCCGGCCAAGCGTTTGAAACGCCACGCGTTCCGCCCGCTCCGGCGCAGAATGACAGTTTATTTTTCTTCCCTCGCTTGTTAATTAAAACCGAAATTTATCCTCAAAATAGGATTTCAGCCCGGCAATCGGAACCCGGACCTGCTCCATCGAATCCCGGTCACGGACCGTCACAGCCCCATCCGTCTCCGAATCGAAATCAAAGGTCACACAGAACGGTGTGCCGATCTCATCCTGGCGGCGGTACCGCTTGCCGATATTGCCGCGGTCGTCGAACTCACAATTATAATACTTGGAAAGCTCGGCGTAAACCTTCTCCGCACCCTCGTTCAGTTTTTTGGAGAGGGGTAGGACGCCGACCTTCACCGGCGCGATGGCCGGATGGAAATGCATCACCGTGCGGACGTCGTTCTCTCCGATCTCTTCCTCATCATAGGCGCTGCAGAGGAAGGCAAGGGTCACACGGTCCGCCCCCAGCGAAGGCTCGATGACATAAGGAATATACTTCTCTTTCGCCTCATCGTCAAAATAGCCCATATCCTCGCCGGATACATTCTGATGCTGAGTCAAATCGTAGTTGGTCCGGTCCGCAATCCCCCAAAGCTCACCCCAGCCGAAGGGGAACAGGAATTCAATATCGCTGGTGGCTTTGCTGTAGAAACTCAGCTCTTCCGGAGAATGGTCTCTGACCCGCATCTCCTCCGGACGAATGCCAAGAGTCTGAAGCCAGTTGATACAGGTTTTTCTCCAATAGTCGAACCACTCCAGGTCCGTGTCGGGCTTGCAGAAAAATTCCAGTTCCATCTGCTCAAACTCGCGGGTCCGGAAGGTGAAGTTTCCAGGGGTAATCTCATTCCGGAAGGATTTTCCAATCTGGGCAATGCCGAAGGGAATCTTCTTCCGGGAAGTCCGCTGTACATTTTTGAAATTGACGAAGATGCCTTGAGCCGTCTCCGGGCGCAGGTAAACCGTATTTTTTGCGTCCTCGGTGACGCCCTGGAACGTCTTGAACATCAGGTTGAACTGCCGGATATCCGTGAAATTATGCTTTCCGCAGGTAGGACAAGGAATCTGATGCTCGTCGATAAAGCCTTTCATTTGCTCCTGGCTCCATCCATCCACCGAACCGTCCAGCTCGATTCCCTTTTCCTGACAGTAGTCTTCGATGATTTTATCGGCGCGAAAACGCTCGTGGCACTCCCGGCAATCCATCAGCGGATCGCTGAAACCGCCCAGATGTCCGGAGGCCACCCAGGTCTGGCTGTTCATCAGGATTGCGCAGTCCACGCCCACGTTGTAAGGGCTTTCCTGCACAAATTTCTGCCACCATGCCTTTTTCACATTGTTCTTCAGTTCCACACCCAGGTTTCCATAGTCCCAGGTATTGGCGAGACCACCGTAGATTTCCGAGCCCGGATACACAAAGCCCCGTGACTTGGCAAGCGCTACGATTTTGTCCATCGTCTTTTCCATTTTCCTGTCTCCTCTATTTAAAGATAATATAAACGGTCTCATCTCCGCTGGTGACCACCGTACTTTCATCGGCCAGCGTCACGCCGGAGCTCATATACCGCACCTTTCCTTCCACCATCATGCGCGCCGGACCAGTGATGGCAACCAGGGAATACTTCGTATTTTTCTGAATCTCTTCCACGCCGGCGGCCGATCCGTCCGCGTTCACCATACCGGAGAAATCCAGACCGGAGCTGATTCCATCGGCAACCGTTCCGATAATCAAATCCTTTACACTCCCGGAATCCTCGGTGCCGTTGAATTTCAGATAGTCTTCGGAGCTGGCATAGTTCAGACGCGCAGCGGCAACTTTATTCTCCACCTTAAATTCCTCGATGGAAATATTGAGCGCCTCTTTGGTATCCTTCGCATACGCAAAATCCTGGCCGCAGGCCTCTTTATTATATTCCTTTACCGCTGTCTCAAGAAACGTCTTCATCTCATTCTCATCATAGCGCGGCGTATCAAATTCGCTGTTGTCAACGCTGACCATCTCAGCACTCACAACCGTCTTATCCTTTTTTACAAAAATACTGCTCTCGGTGGGCTCAAACTTCACCGAACTGCATCCGGCCAAGGCCAGAACCATGATCCCGGTAATCGCTGCGGACAGTACTTTTTTCCAAGCCTTCATATGCTCTCCTCCTAAATATCTTTGCCCCGCTCATCCACCGCTCCATCCGAAAGGGCGCATAAGCCTGCTGTATTCGCAAATACAACATAGTATAGTGTACCGTGAAATAATATAAATTTCAAGCGCTTTTTCCATTAACTTTCCGGAAAGAAAAACTGCCGGATCCCCTTGCTTTTCCCCCTATCCGCGCTTCTTCCGCACCCCGTTTTTCCTGCGGAAGAAAGCGCCGGACATGCCTGCCATTTCCTTTTTTGGTTCCGGAAGAACTCAAAAGAGGCGGCTTTTTTCAGCCGCCCCCTGAATCTTACTCTTACTCTTCCGTGTCTTCCTCTGCGGAAGCATCGTCCTGCTCCAGTGCCTTCATGCTCAGGCTGATCTTTCTCTCTTCCGGATTGAAATCAACCACTCTCGCCTGGATTTCCTGGCCGATGGAAAGCACGTCGGACGGCTTCTCCACATGATCTCTGGAAATCTGGGAAACGTGCAGCAGGGCGTCTACGCCGGGCTCCAGTTCCACAAACGCGCCAAAGTCGGTCATACGAGCCACCTTACCGCTTACCACATTACCGGCTGCGTAGTTTTCTTCTGCGTTCACCCAAGGGTTTTTATCCGGGAATTTCAGGCTCAGTGCAATCTTATCGCCTTTGATCTCCTTGATAAATGCTTCTACTTCGTCGCCTACCTTAAAGAGCTTCTTCGGACTCTCAATTCTGCCCCAGGACATCTCGGAGATGTGAAGCAGCCCGTCGGCGCCGCCAAGGTCGATAAATGCGCCGAAATCGGTCAGATTCTTCACCTTTCCGGTGACGATCATTCCTTCTTCAATTCTCTCCATCAGAGCCTTCTGAGCCGCAGCTTTGCGCTCCACCAGGATCTGCTTGCGGTCGCCGATAATTCTTCTTCTCTTCGGGTTAAACTCGATGATTACGAATTCAATCTCCTGATCCGCATATTTGTTGAGATCTCTCTCATAGCCGTCGGATACCAGGCTGGCCGGGATGAAAACACGGATCCCGTCGACCATCACGCTGAGGCCGCCGTTCAGCACCTGCGTCACCTTTGCCGTCAGCACCGTCTTGTTCTCGAAAGCCTCTTCCAGTTCCTTGCTGCTGCGGTCCTGAGCCAGTCTCTTATAAGAAAGAGCAACCTGTCCCTCGCCGTCGTTTACCTTGAGGACTTTTACTTCCATCTCATCACCAACGTGTACCAGTTCGGTCAGATCGGCAGAAGAGTCATTCGTGTACTCATTCTTTGTGACAATGCCATCTGCTTTATATCCGATATTCAGGCTGATCTCGTTTTCCTTTACGCCGATCACGGTACCTTTGACCACTGCTCCCGTACGTATTTGGTTTAATGAGCCTTCCTCATTCAATAATTGTTCAAAGCTTACTTCTGACATAAGTATGAACCTCCTCGATAATATTATTCGGGGTGCTCGCCCCTGCTGTGATACCTACGCTACGTACATTAGGGAAACATTGCGTTTTCAAGTCAACGAGTGTCTGTACATAGTAAGTCTGATTGCACTCATCCTTACAAATATCGTAGAGCTTCTGCGTATTGGAGCTGTTCTTGCCTCCAATCACAATCATTGCTTCCACGCCCTTGGCTATTGTCCTTGCCTCGATTTGACGTTCCTGTGTAGCATTGCAAATTGTGTTCACAACACTACTATGATAACCCTTTTCTTCCATTTTTTCAACTAGTTCTTGAAATTTCTTATAATTAAATGTTGTCTGGCTTACCACCGTCATTTTTTCTGTTCGAGGGAGAGTCTCAATTTCCTCTAATGTCGATACAACATACGGTATTGTGTGGCTCCAGCCACAAATTCCGATAACTTCCGGGTGATTTCTGTCCCCGGCAATGACAACCGTATCTCCAGCCTCAGAGGCGGCCTCCACGGTTTTATGAATTTTTTTTACAAAAGGGCAGGTGGCATCCACCACCGTCAGCCCCTGAGCCTCCATTTTTTCCTGGATCCTGCGGCCGACTCCATGGGAACGGATGATGATCGTTCCCTCAGAAAGCTGCGCAAGCTCCGTTTCATCTTTGACCACCCGGACGCCTTTTTCCTCCAGATCCGCCACCACTTCTTCATTGTGGATGATGGGCCCGTAGGTATAGATCGGAGGTTTTCCGTTCGCCACCTGGTCATAAACTTTTTCTACCGCCCGCTTAACGCCGAAACAAAACCCTGCAGACTTCGCCAATACGACTTTCATCCGGCCTTCTCCTGATATAAGCTAAGGATTTTTTCTACCACCTGGTCGATGGAAAGCTCAGTCGCATCCACCAGCACGGCATCCTCTGCCTGTCGGAGAGGCGCGGTCTCACGGTTCATATCCCGCTCATCTCTCTCTCGGATATCCTGTTCAATCGCTTCCCGGTCGCAGGCCTGACCTTTTTCCAAAAGCTCTGTATACCGCCTTCGCGCGCGTTCTTCTACGCTGGCCGTCAAATAAATCTTGAGAGCTGCGTCCGGAAGAACCACTGTGCCGATATCCCGGCCGTCCATGATCACCGCGGTTTTCGAAGCCAGCGTCCGCTGAAGCTCCGTCATTTTTTTCCGGACCGGCGGGTATACGGAGGAACGGGACGCCATATTTCCCACCGCCTCTTCCCGGAGCATTCCGGTGACATTCTCTCCGTTCAGATAAACCTGCTGAACTCCGTTTTCATAAGCAATGGAAACGTCTGCCCCGGAACAGGCCTCCGTGATTCCGGCCTCGTCCTCCGGCGACAGCCCCAGGCCAAGGAAATAAATTCCCATCGCCCGGTACATCGCCCCGGTATCCACATACACCAGCCCCAATTTTTTTGCCACCAGTTTTGCGATCGTGCTCTTTCCGGCTCCGGCCGGACCGTCCACTGCAATATTCCGGTTCATATTTGCCTTCCTCTTTTCCATCATTCTTCCCGTCTTCCCTCAGGTTTTGAAGAGTTTCCCAGCTCTTCCGGCTTTCCGGCCGCTTTTCCCGCGGCATGCCCGGTGCTCCAGGCAATCTGTAAATTAAAGCCGCCGGTATAAGCGTCCACATCCAAGACTTCCCCTGCGAAAAATAAATGCTTTACTTTCTTCGACTCCATGGTAGCCGGATGGACTTCTTTTACCGAAATGCCTCCCTGGGTGATGACAGCCTCTGAGTAGCCCCTCAGGCCGGTCAGACGCATCGGAAATTCTTTCAAGGTATGAACCAGGCGCAGCCGCTCTTCCTTCGTCACCTCATGGACCGGGCGCTCCGGCGGCACTCCGGACAGACGCAATACGACAGGCACCGCCCGAACCGGCAAGAGATTCCCCGCCACATTCTTCAAAAGCTTATTCTTTGCCGCCTCAAATTCCCTCAGAATCCGCGCATCTAATTGATCATCCCGGAGCGCAGGTTTCCAGTCGATGAAAAGCTCCAGCGGTCCTTTTTCCAGTTCTCTGGCCGCCACGCTGCTGGCGGATAGCAGAACCGGGCCGCTGACGCCGAAATGGGTAAACATCATCTCCCCAAAATCTCCGGCCAGATCTTTTTGTCCTTTTTGGATCCGCACCGCCACATTTTTTAACGCGAGCCCCTGGAGCTCCGAAACAGGCGTTCCGTCTCCGAACACCGCCTCCATCGGAACCAGCGCCGGCCGCAGGCCGGTAACCGTGTGGCCGGCCTTTCCAGCCCACCGGTAGCCGTCACCGGTAGAACCGGTGGTGGGGTAAGAAAGGCCACCGGTAGCTACAATCACGGCATCCGCCGGTATTTTTCCTGTTTCTTTTATAAGAATCCCGCGGCATCGGTCTTCTTCCACCCACAGACCTTCCACTTCGGTATTCAAGCTGATCACAACCCCTAACCGCTCCAACGCTTTCTGAAAGGTTCTGATCACATCGGAAGATTTGTCCGAGGCGGGAAAAACCCGGTTTCCCCGCTCCGTCTTTAGTTTTAAACCACGGGCCTCCAGCCAATCCATCAAATCCCAGCTGTTCCACCTGCCATAGGAGGAATAGAGAAATTTGGGATTGCTGACAACATTCTCGAAAAAGCTTTCAAAATCGCATGCGTTCGTGACATTGCAGCGCCCTTTGCCGGTGATGTATAGCTTTTTCCCCAGCTTTTCATTCTTTTCGTACAGGACGACGGAATGTCCTTCCTCGGCGGCGGCGGCCGCGGCCATCATGCCGGCGGCTCCGCCCCCAATTACAAGTATTTTGCTCAATATAGCTCCTTTTTTATTCCACTTATTCCCTGATTCAGAATAAAGTGTGCGCTTTGCGCACACTCGCGCCGGAGCGTGGCTGCGTCAGCAGCCATTTTCCTTTGCGCGGAGGCCCCAAGGGGGCAGCCCTGTCTTCGCCTGGTCACGGCACGATAAGTGGAAAATTTGAGGTTAATCATATCACAATTTTTCTTTTTTTTCAATAGAAGGATCCGAAAGAATACGATCGGCAGGGAGGATAAATTCTTTTTGACTGCGGCAGAGTTTTGATTTCCTTGTGCTGATCCTGGCCCGAATCATCCATTCAGACTAATTTTATGAAAAAAAGAACGTACTTCCGATCCAAAATTCAATTCTGGACTCAGCCGGAAATACGTTCCTTTTTAAGCCTCCCTGCGTCACATCATAAAACGGAGGGAAACCTGAACACCGTTAAGCAATCATTTTTTCAGTTTCCCTGCCATCTCCACCAGTTCCGGATGGACAAACTGACCATTTTTTAGAACCTGGGCGCCGTCCAGCCAGAGAGAGGAATCCAGCGTGATCCCATCGCAATGGGAAGCGGCGTTGATTCCGTCAGGCGGGCAGTCGCAGGCAGGAAGATATCCGATTCCCCACTCGGTGGAACCCCAGATCCGCTCGTCTTCCAGACAGTCGCCGGTCAGTTTGGCGTTGGGATGGGCGCCATAGCAGACATGAGCCATTCGGTACATCAGCGGATCCTGGAAACCCGCCAGCCAGTTTTTAAAGGTTTCGGCCTGGCTGCCTCCGGTTACTTCCTTAATATATCCATTTTGAATCGTCAGACGGACCGGGCTGGTTAAGAGGCCGCAGGGCGGATTCAGAGAACCGTCGAAGACCAGGGTTCCCTGGATCGTCTCATTCTTCGGAAACCAGCAGATCTGTCCGGCCAGATAAGCGCTGCCCGGCTTATCGGCGATTCCCAGTTCACAGTAGAAAGGGCATTCGTGATCGTTGTCAAACTCCAGATCCGTGCCGGAAGGATTGGTGATTCTGACATGGGCCGCCTTGCGGGTCATCTCCGTCAGTTTCGATTGGAACTCAGCTAACAGCACCGCATCGGCCTTTCCGATCAAACGGACAAACATATCCGTATCCATTCCGCTGAGGCACAGATGGCGCAGTTTCGGGTTCCGCTCCTTTGCGATCTCCTGGGCCGTGGAATAAAGAATCCAGTTGTAGCCGAACTCCAGCCACACGTCGCTGGCGCCGATGGCCTCCCCGATGGCGCGGTAAGAGATATCCTTGTCGGCGGCCTTTCCCACCCCTTCCGGGGCCGGATACCAGAGTACCAGCGGCTTGGCCCCGGCCGCGGCCGCGGCTCCGGTCACGGCATCGATCAGGCGCTCGTCGCTGAGGGTGTCGGCGGTGATCGCAACGGTTTCTCCCGGCGTAAGACGGGCCAGGTCGCGGGCTACCGTGGTGGCGGCTTGAATCAGTTCAAATTCTAATTTTTTAGGCATGAGGTATAACTCCTTTCCAGTGATTACGACTGAGTATCGTTTGTTTCCAGCAGATGGCAGGCCGCAAGGCGCCCAGGCGTGTGACGGAGAAGCTCCGGCGCTTTCGAGCGGCAGATGTCTGTGGCATACGGACAGCGGGTATGAAAGTAACAGCCGCTGGGAGGATTGACCGGGCTAGGAACCGTCCCTTCCAGGGAGACGATATCGTCAAGGCTCCGGCTGTGGATGTCCGGAATGGAATGAAACAAAGCTTTGGTATAGGGATGAGCCGGAGAGCGGAAGACCTCGTCGGAATCTCCAAACTCCATCACCTTTCCCAGGTACATGACGGCGATCTTGTCGGACATATAGTGGACCACGCTGAGATCATGGGAAATCAGGATATAGGTCATTCCCAGATTCTTTTTCAAATCCTCCAAAAGAAGCAAGACCTGGGACTGGGATAACACGTCCAGGGAGGACGTCGGCTCATCGAGAATCAAAAGCTTGGGCTCTAATATAATCGCACGGGCAATGGCAATCCTCTGCCGCTGGCCAGCGCTGAACTCATGGGGATACTGATAGGCTGCCGACTTGGGAAGCCCCACGGTTTCCAGGGCATCCTCCACCTTTTTCAGATAATCTCCGCCTTTTAGATCCGTAAACACCTTCAACGGTTCTCCGATGATGTCTTTTAGGAGAAGACGGGGATTTAAGGACCAAAAGGGATCCTGAAACACAATCTGGATCTTTCGCCTGGTGTTGCGCAGCTCCTCCTTGCCCAACTGGAACAGATCCTCTCCGTCAAAACGCACCGTTCCTCCGGTCGGATCTTCCAGGCGGAGAATCGTATTGACCAGAGTTGTCTTTCCGCAGCCCGACTCGCCGACCAGGCCAAGGGTTTCGCCTATGTTCAGCTCAAAATCCACTCCGTCCACGGCTTTGACCCAATGGGAGGTCTTCTGGAAAAAGCCGGAGCGGATCGGATAATATTTCTTTAAGTTTTCTACCTTCAACAAAGGCTCGCTCATCTGGCGCTTTCTCCTTCCTCTAAGAAGTGGCAGTGCACCTCGTGGTTCTCCCCGATCTGATGGACCGGGGGCATTTCTTTTTTACAAATCTCCTCTGCTCTCGGACAGCGGAATTGATACGGGCAGCCCTGATCCGCGTTTTCCTGAACCGACAGGGAACGGCGGACTGCTTCTTTTTCCTCCTCGGTCTGCGGCAGAGGCTGAAGCAAGGTTTTGGTATAAGGGTGAACCGGATGATCCAGGATCTCCCGAACCTCTCCTTGTTCCACGATCTGTCCGTGATACAGCAGGCCGATCCGGCGGCAGGTCAGAGAGACCAGGCTCAAGTTATTGGCAATAAAAAGCACCGTCACCTTCAACGTTTTCTGCAACTCCGCCAGAAGCTTCAAAATACCGGCCTGGATCGTGACGTCGAGATTTCTCGTCGGCTCGTCGGCGATCAAGAATTCTGCGCCGCAGGCCAGGGCGATCGCAATGATCACCCGCTGCCGCTGTCCGCCGGATAGCTCGTGGGGATATTTTTCCATGATCTGTTCCGCATCGGGAAGCTTCACCAGCTCAATCATCTCCAGGGCTTTTTGACGCGCCTGTTTTCCTTTGAGATTCTGGTTCTTCGCAATCACTTTGATGATCTGCTGCCCCACGGTAAAGACCGGGTTCAGGGTGGACATCGGGTCCTGGAAAATCATTGCTATCTTTTTTCCCCGGATATTCTCCATCTCCCGCTCACTCTTCGGCAGAATATTCAGATTCCCGATTCGGATGCTTCCGCTCTCGATCACCGCAGGCGGCTCCGTCAAAAGTTTCAGCAAGGACAGGGCCAGCACGCTCTTGCCGGAACCGCTCTCTCCGACCAGACCATATGCCTCTCCTTTTGCAATCTTCAATTCATCAATATCCACAACCCGCTTCTGCCCGTCATAGGATTTGAAACTGATTTTCAGATCTTTGATTTCGATATAATCTTCCAATTCGATTCCTCCTTCTTGCATCAGCGGTTTCTGGTTCTGGGATCCATGATTTCCCGCAGGCCGTCGCCGATCAGATTAAATGCCAGCACAGCCAAAAAGATGGCAATACCCGGAAATACGCTGTACCACCAGGCATTCAGAAAATACGTCTTGCTGGTATTGATCATCAGACCCCATTCCGGAGTCGGCGCCTGGGCGCCAAGCCCCAGAAAACTGAGGGACGCCAGCGTCAGGATGATGCTGCCGAAGTCCAGGGAAGCCTGTACGATAACCGGAGCCATACAGTTCGGGACAATATGCTGAAAAATGATCTTTCCCTGGGTGTTTCCGATAGCCCGCGAGGCCCGGACAAACTGCCGCTCTTTCAGGGAAATCGCCTGGCCGCGCACGATTCGGGCATACCAAGGCCACCAGGAGATGGCAATGGCGATCAGCGCATTTTTCAGGCTGGGTCCGGCGAAGGCCGCAATCACGATCGCGAGAAGCAGCGACGGAAAGCTTAAGAAAATATCGCAGATCCGCATGATCACATTGTCGATCCAGCCGCCTTTGTAGCCGGCCAGCGCCCCCAAGGGGATTCCGATCAGCATTGCCAGCCCGACCGCCGCCAGGGAGGCGAGGAGGGAGATCCGGGTCCCGTAGAGGATCCGGCTAAAAATATCCCGTCCCAGCTCGTCGGTCCCGAACCAGTATTCTCCGGAGGGCGGCAGAAGTTTTTCCGATGGATTGGTCATCTCCATAATATGCTCCGGGTGCGGGGCGAGCAGAGGAGCGAATATCGCCACCACGACCAACAGAATGATAAAAAGCAGTGATAAAAAGGTCAGCTTATTTTTGCGGAGCAGATAAAAATTGGTCCGCCATTTATGAATCCGCGGTTTCAGCGCGGTTTTCAGTCGATTCATCCTTCGTCCCTCCTATATCCGCACTCTGGGATCCAGAGCGACGACGATATCCGCGATCATATTCAGCACCACATAGGCGCAGGCCGAAAACAGGGTCACGCCCATGATCGCCGGGTAGTCCATGTTCATGACGGCGTCGGATATGTAGCTCCCAAGGCCCGGCCAGTTGAAGACGGACTCCACCAGGAATGTATTGACCAACGTATAGCCGACGGAAAGCGTGACCACGGTGACCGTCGGACCCAGGGAGTTTTTCAGGGCATATTTCCAGAGAATAATCTTTCTCTTGATCCCATAGGATTGAGCTGCCTTGATATAATCCTCATTGAGAATCTCCAGCAGCGCCGAACGGGTCATCCGCGCCACCATACCGGTCGGATATAGGGCCAGCGTGATGCACGGGAGAATCAGATGCGAAAGCGCATCCCCAAACACGGAAAAATTCCCGGTCAAAAGGCAGTCCAGCAAAAGAAAGCCCGTCACATCCGGCACCTGGCCGAAAAGTTGGGCGTCCATACTGAGCCGGCCGCCGATCGGCAGAAGTTTCAGGACACCATAAAAAAGGAGCTGCAAGAGCAGCGCCACCCAAAAGGTCGGAAGCGAGACGGACCCCACCGAGAAAAACCGTCCCAGATGGTCCTGCCATTTGTTTTTGTGGCTTGCCGTCAGAACCCCCAGAGCCATGCCGGCCACAATGGCAAAAATGGTCCCAAGCAGCACCAGCTCCAGGGTTGGAGGCAAGTTTTCCATAATCTCATCCACCACCGGGCGGTGGGACTTTAAGGAATACCCTAAATCTCCGTGGAGCATATCGTTTAAATAGATTCCAAGCTGGACCGGGATCGGCTTATTCAGCCCCAATTCCTCCTCCGCCGCTGCGATCTGCTCCGCCGTGGCCCGCGACCCGACCCATTGAAGGGCCGGGTTCGAGGGGATCACGCGGGTCACGACGAAAGTAATCGCCACCACTCCCAGGAGTACCACGACTCCCAGGAGAATTCGTTTGATAATAAAATTCTTCATGCTTTCCTCTCAAATACAGCTGCCGCTCTCCGCCGGTTACTGGCGGTAGCACTGGTGGAAAAATACCGTGTTCGGATAGGACGGATCGTCCACATAGCCGCCCACCGACTTATTATAGATCCGGCAGTATACTTTATCGTAGATATTGATGGAGCAGGCTTTTTCCATAATGTAATTCTGGGCCTCAATGAATTTCTTCGTCGCGGCATCCCGGTCGGAACCGGACAGCAGATTGGCTTCGTCGATCATGGCGTCAAAGGCGTCGTCTTTATAGTACGTCCAGTTCCAAGAAATCGGCTCGCTCTGATGGTAGAAGGTGTACAGGAACGTATACGGTCCCGGCACATCCGGATACCAGAAAATCAAAGACATATCCTGGCGCTGTTCCGGATCCGTATTCTGCCCCATCTCCACAAACATGTCACTGGTGAGAGGACGGACTTCCAGAGAGATTCCCAGTTTGTCCAGCTCGCTCTGATAGAGTTCCGCTGCCTTTCTCTCCACCTCGTCCCCGGTCACATAGGTGAGGACCAGGGAGAAGCCGCCGCCGGCATATCCTGCCTCAGCTAACAGAGCCTTCGCTTTCTCCAGATCATAACTGTACTGGAGCACTTCCTCACTGTGGCCCCAAAGTCCCGCCGGAACCGGTCCATAGGCCTGGGTACCGTTGCCGCCCAGCACATAGTCGACCACGTCCTGATACGGGAACGCATAGCTTAAAGCCTGACGCACCTTTTCGTTCTGAAGCGGCCCGCTCTTTTCCGTGTTCAGCAACAGATTCAGGTTCTCAAAGGACTGGGTTTTCACCAGCGTCAGGTTCTCGTTTCCGGCCAGCGCCTCATTGTCCTCGGAAGGAAGCTCGGAGACAAAATCTGCATCCCCGCCTTCCAGCATCTGGCGTCTCGTGGAGGATTCGGAAGCCTGGGTCAGAACCACCTTTTCAAAGGAATTCTCTTTCCAGCCATCCCAGTAACCGGCAAACGCTGAGAGCACCAGCTGGGTGTTTCCGGTTCTGGATTCAATGTAATAGGGCCCGGAACCAGCGTCAACCGCGCCGGAGAAGAAATCTTCCCCTGCCTCTCCGACCGTGGCCGGGGACATGATATAGGCTCCATAAGGGGAGCAGACGGTCAGATCCATCGGCTGGGAATAACTGAGATTTATCACCAGGTTGTATTCGTCCTTCACCTCAAAGCTCTCCACCGCATCCCAGATAAAGGCCGCGCCTTTGCCCATGGATTTGGTCCGCTCAAAGGAAAACTTCACTGCTTCTGCGTTGACCGGCGTTCCGTCGTGGAACTTCATGCCTTCCCGGATATGAAAGGTCCAGGTCAGGCCGTCCTCGCTTTTTTCGTATTTGTCGCAGGCTACGTAGACAAAGCTGTCATTTTTATAATCATAGCGAAGCAGCGTATCATAAATATTCAGCAGGGAACAGATCGAGTTGTTGAAATTCACGCTGGGATCCATGTCCAAGGCCGGCATATCATAGGTCGCATAAATCGCGCGCTGACCGGTGCCAATGGAGGTGGCGGATCCGTCCCCGCTGCTTTGCGCCGTGGTTTGAGTCCCTCCGGCACTCTCCGATGTACCGCCGCTGCCGCAGCCGGCAAGTCCAAGAGTCAATGCCGCACAAAGGACAGCGGCCGTTATCTTCCAAAATCGGTTCTTCATAGTTGGTTGTCTCTCCTATCCTATTTTAATCTTTAATCGCCAACAAGCGTTCCAGAGCGCAGATATAGATTTCCGTCCACTCTCCCAGCTGTGTCAGCGAAATAAATTCATCCGGCTGATGGGCCAATTCCTCCTGATCCGGATAGACCGGTCCGAAAGCCACGGCATTCGGCACAAAACGGCTGTAAGTCGCTCCGCTGATGGTGATCGGCGGCGAGGTTACATCCCCGGTCACCTCCCGGTATGCAGCCAAAAGACCGTCAATCATCGGGCCTCCGTTGATATAAACCGGGGCCAGATGCTCGCAGATCCGAAGGTTAAAACCTGCGTTCGTCAGCTGTTTTTCAATCTGCTCCGCCATGGAATCTGCATCTTTGTCCATCGGATATCGCAGATTGCAGAGCCAAGTCAACCGTCCCTCCGCCAGGGAGGCCACGCCAACGTTTAACGTCAACGGTCCGGATTCCTGATCCGCACAGGCAAGGCCGGCCAGTTCTCCCAGATAATCCATGCCCAGGAATTGATTGTAGTGCTCCACCGTCCGCCAGGCCGATAAACGTTTCCCCAGGGCGCTCAGGGCTAAAAACAGCAGGCCGATCGCATTCCTTCCGGTTTCCGGAGCCATGGAGTGGGCAGTTTTCCCTTCGGTTCGAATTTCCAATCGGTTCCCGCTTAGCTGAACCGTCCCTGGAATATGGTTCTTCTCCATCGCAGTTTTAAGAATCCGTTGAAATTCTTCCGGAGCCCCGCCCGTCACCCGGCAGCAGGCAGCGGCTTCCCCCGGAACCATTGTCCTGCCGCTTCCGCCGGACAGTTCTTCCAGGATCACAGGAGCCTTTTCGTCGCAGGTGACGTCTTCCGTCAGGTCAAAATCACACATTCCTTTTTCGCCATAGATCACCGGGAAGCTTCCGTCCGGAATAAAGGACATCTCCGGAAATTCTGCGTGCTCCGCGTAATAGCGGATTCCCTCAAAATTCTCTTCCTCGTCTGTGCCGATAATCATGCGAATTTTTTTGCCATCCGGAATACCGCCCTGCTCCCGCAGGTACTGCATCGCATAGAGGCAGGCAATCAGCGGTCCCTTATCGTCCAGGGAACCTCTGCCGTAGAGTCTGTCCCCCTGGATCACGCCTTGAAACGGGGAAACACTCCATCCGTTTCCGGCGGCAACCACGTCCATATGTCCGACGATTCCCACAGACTGAACTCCGTTCCCCGCAGAAATTTCCAGGGCGTAGCCGTCATAGTTGATGGTATCAAACCCCATCTCACCAGCCCGCTTTTGTAGCCAGTCGAGTCCCTTTTGAATCTCTCTGCCCAAAGGCGCTCCGTCTTGCCGTTCCCCCCGGACAGTCTGGAACTGTACAAAACGCTGGAGATCCTCAACCATATTCTGCTTATTCTTTTCTACAAATTTTTTCCTCTCCAAAACATGCTCCTTTGATTTTTTTCTTTTGCTCTTCTTATTTTCCAAAGGGCAGATTCCGTACGTCCCCATTTTACACATTTCCGATCGATCCTGCAAGTAAATCTTTGCTTTTTTCCATGAATTTTCAAATTTTTCTCTGTTTCTTTATCAGGATAGAGAGGTAGATCAATAAATATAAGATTTGGGCTTCCCGCTATTTTTATGGCACAACGGAGGAGCACCATTAAAAAGAATTTCGCAGAGCGAAATTCTGCGCCGCAAATGCGTCGCGTCAGCGACATCTTCCTTTGCATTTGCGTGTGCCTCCATAGCGGAGCGTTCTTTTTATTTGATAGGAAATTCCAAAGGAATTTCCTATCAAATAAAAAGAGGGGCTCCCAAGTTATCCCTGAGAGCTCCTCTCCCTTTTTATCCGTACCCCCCGCTTCCGCAGGCGGTTTCTAACAAAAGGTGAACAATTTTATTTAACCGGCGATACCGAGCATTCCACATCACCCTGAACCGGGGCGTTACCCTCTCTCAGAGCCTTGCGGTGTTTAAAGAAATCCAGTGCAACCTGAGGGAACAGCGCATAGGACAGAACGTCCTCATCCTGCTCTTTCCACTCCGCGATCTCCGCATCCAGTTTCGTCAGCTCCGGCTCGATCAGATCGGCTGGACGGCAGGTGATCGGCTTCTTGTCGCCGATAACTTTCTTCTGAACTTCCGGATTGAACGGACGAACCGTCTGGCCGTATTCGCCGGACAGGATCGCCTTGGTCTCCTTGGTCGCCATCTTGTAACGCTCGCCCATCAGCACGTTGAACACGGCCTGGGTGCCAACGATCTGGCTGGAAGGCGTTACCAGCGGAGGCATACCCATATCCTCGCGGACACGGGGGATCTCGTTCAGTACATCGTAGAACTTATCTTCCGCTCTCTGATCTTTCAACTGGGATACCAGGTTCGACAGCATGCCGCCCGGCACCTGATAACGGAGCGTATTGATATCCACGCCCAGCACCTTCGGATTCAGCAGGCCGCTGGCCAGAGCTTCGTCACGGATCGGGCGGAAATAGTCCGCGATCTCGCTGAGCAGATTCTGGTCCAGACCGGTGTCATATTCGGTCCCGCGGAAGGTCTCTACGAGAACCTCCGTCGGAGGCTGGCTGGTGCCTTCGCCAAACGGGGACATCGCCGTGTCAATGATATCGCAGCCGGCTTCCACCGCGCGCATATAAGTCATGCTGCCCACGCCGCTGGTGCAGTGGGTATGCAGCTCCAGCGGAACATGGATGTTCTCTTTCAGGACTTTGACCAGGGCCTCGGCCTCATAAGGCACCAGCAGACCAGCCATGTCCTTCACACAGATCGAATCCGCTCCCATGTCCTCCATGCGCTTTGCCAAATCCACAAAATACTCATGGGTATAAGGCTCGCCGAGGGTATAGGAAATCGCAGTCTGTACGTGGCCGCCTTCCTTCTTCGTCGCCTTCACAGCGGTCTGGAGGTTGCGGACATCATTCAGAGCGTCAAAAATACGGATGATATCAATGCCGTTGGCGATGGACTTCTGTACGAAATATTCCACCACGTCGTCTGCGTAATGGCGGTATCCCAGGATATTCTGGCCGCGGAACAGCATCTGCAGCTTCGTATTCTTGAAGCCGTCGCGGATCTTCCGCAGTCTCTCCCAGGGATCTTCTTTCAGGAAACGAAGGGCAGCGTCAAAAGTAGCGCCTCCCCATACTTCCACGGCATGGTAGCCGACTTGATCCATCTTATCAATGATCGGGAGCATCTGATCTGTCGTCATACGGGTCGCAATCAGGGATTGGTGGCCGTCACGCAGAACCGTCTCCATAATTTTTACAGGTTTAGCCATGTCTTATGTTCCTCCTATTTCACACCAAAGATAGCCATGAACGTACCGGCGGCTACAGCCGTACCGATTACACCGGCTACGTTGGGGCCCATCGCGTGCATCAGCAGGAAGTTGGTCGGATCCGCCTGAGCGCCGACCTTCTGGGATACACGGGCGGCCATCGGAACTGCGGACACGCCGGCAGAACCGATCAGAGGGTTGATCTTGCCGCCGGACAGCTTGCTCATCAGTTTGCCCAGCATTACGCCGCCGAACGTACCGAAGCAGAAAGCAACCAGGCCGCAGATAACGATCTTAATCGTGCTGAGCTGCAAGAATGCTTCCGCGGAGGTCGTCGCTCCTACGGAGGTGCCCAGCAGGATAACAACGATGTACATCAGCGCATTGGAAGCGGTCTCGGTCAGCTGACGGACCACGCCGCACTCGCGGAACAGGTTACCCAGCATCAGCATACCAACCAGCGGAGCCGTGGTAGGCAGAATCATGCAGACCACGATCGTGATCACGATCGGGAACAGGATCTTCTCCAGTTTGGAAACCGGACGAAGCTGGCCCATTTTGATCTTTCTCTCTTTTTCCGTGGTGCAAAGCTTCATGATCGGGGGCTGAATCAGCGGAACCAGAGACATGTAAGAATAAGCAGCCACAGCGATCGGTCCCAGCAGAGCAGTCTGTCCCAGCTTGGAAGCCAAGAAGATGGAGGTCGGGCCGTCCGCACCGCCGATGATCGAGATCGCAGCGGCGGCGGCGCCGTTAAATCCAACCAGCATTGCCAGGAAGTATGCGACATAGATGCCCAGCTGAGCAGCGGCGCCCATCAAAAAGCTTTTAGGGTTCGCGATCAGTGGGCCGAAGTCGGTCATCGCGCCTACGCCCATGAAGATCAGGGACGGCAGGATCGCCCATTCGTCCAGCAGATAGAAATAATGTAACAGTCCGCCCTCCTCGATAATCGGAGGGTAAATATTTACCAGCAGCATACCGAATGCAATCGGTACGAGCAGCAGCGGCTCAAACCCCTTTGCGATCGCCAAGTACAGGAAAATACACGCAACAATAATCATTACATAGTTTCCCCAGTACAGATTGGCAAACGCAGTCTGGTCGAGCAGATTTGTAATCGTTTGTCCAATATTCATGATAATTCCTCCTCTGAAGCCGGTTTAATTCATGGTAGCGATCAAGTCACCAACCTCTACCGGATCACCTTCATTGAGGACTATCTGAGCCAGAGTTCCGTCCTGAGGAGCTACAACCGGGATTTCCATCTTCATGGATTCCAGAATGACGATGCTGTCGCCGGCCTTCATGGCCTGACCTGCCTGTGCTACGACTTTCCAAATCTTACCGGCAACAGCCGCTTCCACGCGGACGCCGCCAGCCTGACCGGCCGGAGCTGCAGGGGCCGCCGCAGGGGCAGGAGCCGCAGCAGGTGCTGCCGCTGCCGTCTGACCGGTGGCTTCCACCGTTACGTCGTATGCTACGCCATTTACCGTAATCTTATAAGTGTTCATCTCTCTTCAATATCCTCCTAGTTTTGTACTCACCTTATTTACTTTTTTTGATGGATGTTACCTTGAAGTTTCCTCCGCAGGACTCTGCTACCGCCGCCAGGATTACCGCAGCGACCGGGCCTTCCACCTCATCGGCGATCGCTACCTTAGCGTTTGCCATGGTGCCGGGGCCGACCGGAACTGCTGCGACCGGAGCGGGAGCCGGTGCTCCTACCGGCGCGACAACCGGTTCGGTCTTTGCCTTTGGCTTGTCAAGCTTGTTGATAAACTTGAACAGGGAAATCACGAAGCTCAGGAAGATCAGGACGATGAATACGACGCCCAGGCCGACGGCCATATTCATCAAACCTTCCGATACAGCTTCGCCTAGGCTGACTTCCTCAACCGCGGACTCTGCCAAGCTGCTAGCTGCCAAAAATGTCATCTTGTTCACCTCTTCTTTTTAGTTTTTTGCTCTCTCCCTCATATATATTAAAGCATACTGTTGAAATACGCAAGAAAAAATTAAGGAAGTTTTCATTTTATTTTTTTCCTAGGTAAAACCACATTTCCTGTTTGTTTTCTTTTTAACTTTCCTCTGAAACCTTATTGCTTTCATACAAAGTCTATGTTCCGGCAGAATTTACCACCCCTATGTATAGTAGTTTCGTTCATTTTCCCGGACAAAAAGCAGACCCTCTCTTTCCTCTGCCTCCACACAGCATCCGTTTCCTGCCTGCCAATCAAAATAGTCACGCTTCGGCACTCCGATCCGGGAAAGAATCGCCATGATCGTCCCGCCATGTACGACCAGCGCAATCGCCTGGAACCGTCTCCGCCCGGCATCCGCCAGGACAGAAGAAAAAGCCGCCATGCACCGGTTTTGGAACGTCTCCCTGCTTTCGCCTCCTGGAAATCCGATCGTTCCCCCGCTGTCGATCCAGCTCTGATAATCCGGATCCCCGGTCAGCTCCCGGTAATTCTTATACTCAAACAAACCAAAATCACATTCTGCAAGCCCCGGCACTTCCGTCCGTCCGATGCCGGGAAACAAAATCTCCGCCGTCTCCCTGCACCGCAGCCTGGGACTGGTATAAACCCAATCCACGGCAGGCGCTGTCTTTTCTTTTAATTTCCTCGCCGCCTCCGCCGTCAGACCTTCATCCGTGGAACCCACATAACGCTTTTCCCGGTTTCCCGCCGTCTCTCCGTGCCGGTACAAATAAATATTCAAAGCCGCGCCACCACCTTTTCCAACAGCACCGGAACCAAAACCATCGCCAACTCGCAAAGCTGTAGAAAATACCCGGCCAAGTCTCCGGTAACCCCACCGAATTCCCGGTAAGAAAAGTAGCGGTAATATCCGAATACCGCCAGGGCAGAAAGCGCCGCCGCCGCCCCATACAAAGGAGAAATCCAGATCAGAAGCGCGCTTGCCAGCAAAATATAGCACAGCATCACGATTTTTACTTTTTTCTTATGAGCCTGCTCCGCAAATGTCGCCAGCATCCCTTTCTTTCTGGCCTGCCGGAAAGAAACGAGGGCCAAGCCGCTGTAAGACCGGGACAGGAAAAATCCAATGGCCGCCACCGGAAGCAGGATCTCGTCCACCTCGCTGAAGGCCGCTGCAGCCAGCAAAAAATAGACCATGCTCCCGATCAGGGCAAATGCTCCAATGTGGGAATCTTTTAGTATTTCCAGCTTTCTTTCCCTATCCTGGTGGGAGCTTCTGGCGTCTACTGTGTCTATAAATCCATCAAAGTGGATTCCGCCTGTCACAAGCAGCGGGATCGCCACGAGCACCGCTGTCCGGAAAAACGTCCCCATCTCCAGAAAACGGCAGAGATACCAGGCTCCCACTTCCAGCCCTCCGATCACAGCGCCGATCACCGGCAGAAAACAGACCGCATATTTCATATTTTCCTCGGTCCATTCCAGCCGGGGCATGGGAATTCTGGAGTACATGGAAAAAGCGATTACAAAAGCAGAAAACATAAAAGCCTCCTATAGTTCTTCCCGCGTCACCTGCTTGATCCATCTCCCACTTTTCAGGCGGATCAGACAGAGCAAGGCTTTCAGCGGTTCATCCAATTTCATCAGCACCAGCACAAACACCACAGGGACCTGGAATAAGTAGGCCCATCCGATGATCCGCAGATATTCGCTGCCTCCTTTTATGATCTCCGGCGAGTCGGAGTAAAGTCCCATCACCCACTCCAGGGCCAAAAGAACCGTTACCGCAAAGGCAAAAGAAAACACACACCATCGACAGGAAAAAAGGCAAATTAGCTAAAGAAGAGGCCGACAACAACACTCCGGTATCATCGGCCTTTCCCAACATCAGCGTATCCATCCTACTGGTCGAAAAGGTGATTAAATTTTGAAGGAAAATCGGAACCGCTATGGCGAGAATCCCCCGGTAGAATCCCTTTTCTTTCACTAGCTTCATTTTATTCTCTTTACTCCGCCGATAAGATCTTTTCCAGCTCAATCACATACAAGGTGTGAAAATCTTTTTCCGGATACCACCGTTCCGGCTGAACGGAATCCATAAAGCAGGCTTCCTTCATATCCTGGGCGTAAAGCTTCCGCCCGATCAGCGTCAGCCTGGCCTCCTCAAAGTACGGCGTCTCTCCGTCGTGAACCACTGTCAGGCCCGCCTTCGCCACCTTGTCCTCGTCCCGTCCGGAGGCTTTCCCCATGTAACCCATCATCTCCCGGTATTCCTCGCCGAAAAAAGTCAAAGACATGGTGTCGGCGGCATCCACAAATTCCTTTGTATACCGCTGCGGACGAATGAAGACAAAGGCCACATTCTTTCCGAAAAGAACGCCCAGGCCGCCCCAGGCCGCCGTCATCGCATTCACGCGTCCGTCCTTTTCCGCAGCCACCAGCATCCACTCTTTCCCGATCAAAGTAAACGGATTTTCCGTCCATTCCGAGGGCGATAGTATTTTCGTTTCCTTCATAATTAATAGGTACCTCCTTTTTTAATAGAAGAAAGAATTCCGCTCCACAAACCTCCGGCGCTGTAAATTCTTCCAAAATATCCCCTGGCAAAACAAGAAACGGCGACCTAAAAGGCCGCCTGTTTCCCATGCTGCTTTGCACTTTCGTGCCTAATCTTCCTCTCACAGTATAACCCGGACTCCCGTTAATTGTCAAACGCTTTTTTTCGTTCTTCGATACCGATCACCCGATTGATGATCTTGACATAAACAACGGCCGACAGCACGCCGGAAATAATATCCACCACCGGTTCCGCAAAAAAAGTGGCCTGTACGCCCCAAAATGCCGGAAACAGAACAATGCAGACAAAATACAGCCCTTTCCGGAAAAAGGATAGCGCCAAAGCGGGCTTGATCTTTCCCATCCCGGTAAAGCCGTCGACAATCGTATACTGGAACGCCAGCGGTATCACGCCCAGCGTATAGATTCCGATTGCCCAAGAACAAAACTCCAGGTAGTCTGGATCCGTCGTAAACAGGCGTACAAAAACCTCCGGAACCAGCCAGGCCAACAAAAAGAAAATGGAGCAGAGCACACTCCCCAACAGCAAGATCCATTTCTGCGCTTCCCGAATCCGGTCCGGCCGTCCCGCGCCATAATTGAAGCCGAGTATCGCCTGGGTTCCGCCGGTAATCCCTCCCAGCGGCATGGTAATCATCAGCATAAAACTTTGGACAATGGTCCCACAGGTTACCATCCAGTCTCCCTGGCCAGCCCCTCCGAACTTTTGCAGGACCGTGTTCAGGGCAATGATCAGAATATTGTCGAATGCGATGATGAGAAACGGCGTCATCCCGACCCGCGCGATATTACCGATCACCGACGGAGCGTATTCTCCAAACCGGATCCGGACCGGCGCCTTCCTGCCGAACAGGAAGCGCAGGACATAGGCGCAGGCCAAAAACTGAGACAGAACCGTGGCCGCAGCCGCGCCGCGCACACCGAGTCCAAAGACAAAAATAAACACCGGATCCAGTAGAATATTGCAGACCGCGCCCAGAAACACGGATTTCATGGCCACTTTGGCAAATCCCTGGCAGATAATAAACTGATTCATGCCTGTGGCCAGCAAGGCAAAGACCGTCCCCAGCACATAGACAGTCATATATTCATCGGCGTAGGAAAAAATCGTATCGCTGGCCCCAAACCAATAGAGCAAAGGTCTTCTTAAAAGCAGGGAGACTCCGGTCAGGATCACCGCCAGGACCAGCAGCATCAAAAAAGCATTGTTCAAAATCTGCTGCGCCTTTTCCTGACGCCGCTCCCCCATCCGGATACTGAAAAGAGGAGCCCCACCAACTCCCACCAGAAAGGCCGCCGAACCGATCAGATTCACGATTGGCCCCGCCACGCCAACCCCAGCAAGGGCCATCCCTCCGATCCCTTCGATATGGCCGATAAACATTCGGTCTACGATACTGTATAGAACGCTGACAAACTGAGCAAGCATGGAGGGAACGGCAAGCCGGAACACCAGCCTCCGGACCGGATCTTCCCCCAGATTGTTTTCGAGTACCATGAAAAAACTCCACCTCTCCGCAGACCCCCGCTTTTCTGCCGCCGGGGGATACGAATTGCCGCCTTAAAATGGCAGGCCGCTGCTATCTTCCGCGTGAAGTATAACATGATCCCAGACTTTTTTCAAACACCAATTCAAAGAGATTTTTTCCACCGGCGCTTCGGTCACAATCGGGTATTCGGCCACCGTATTTCCGTTCAGAGTATAGACGACCTTTCCGATTGTTTCCCCCTGTGCTACCGGCGCGGTCAGACCGCTGGCCTGCTGGATTTCCATCTTGACCTCTTCATCCGCCCGAAGCAGCAGGGAGAGGGAAGTCTGTTCTCCCGCCTTTACCTGGACCCGCACCAGGGCTTTTTTAGACAGATCACCGCTCTCCGGAATCCCTCCGTCCACCAAAATCGGGGAAAGGTTCGGTTCCTGCCACACATCCCGATAGTTGTAATCCGCCAGGCCGTAATTCATCAGCTTTTTGGTATCCGACCATTTGTAGCTCTTATTGTTGGGCCAGCCGCAGGCCAAGAGAGCCACGACATAAGTTTTACCATCCCGCCGCAGGGACCCGACATAACAGTAGCCCGCATTGTTGGTAAATCCGGTCTTTCCGGACAGCGCCCCTTCCATCATGGAAAGAAAGGAGTTGTGATTGTTGCAGGTGAAGGAACGCTTTCCGCTGACGTCGGTGAAGGAATAGCTCTGGGTTCTCGTGATCTCCAGAAACTCTTCGTTCTGGATGCAGTAAGACATGATTGTAGCCAGGTCCTGGGCCGTCGTAGAATGAATTCCGTTGTCGTCCGCTGCGTCCAGCCCATTGGGCGTGATAAAATAGGTATCCATACATCCCAGATCCCAGGCCTTCTGATTCATCAGTTCGGCAAAGGCGTCCACACTGCCGGCCAGCCCCTCCGCAATCACAACGGCGGAATCATTAAAACTCTCCAGCATCAAAGCATAGAGCAGGTCTTTCAGCCGGTACTGTTCTCCCGCCTGGACTCCCAGATGAACCTTCGGCATGGAAGCCGCATAGGAGGTAGCTTCATAGACATCATCCAGATTCCCCATCTCCAGCGCCACAATACAAGTCATAATCTTAGTGGTGCTGGCCATCGGAAGCTTGGCGTCCCCGTTTTTCGAATAGAGCACACGGCCGGAATCCGCATCCATCAAAACTGCGGCTTGGGCATAGAGTTCACTCTCAGCCGGCGCTTCGGCGGAGACGGAAAAAGGGAATGTCAACAGCAGGAACACCGCCAGCATACAGAGTAACTTTCTTCGCATCAATGGTACCCCTTCCTTAATTTTAATAAAGCATCACTGCTTCTCTCTACTATATTCAGGCCGAGTTACCGCTATCCATCTACATTTTTTTATCCCACACCTTCGCCGCCCTTTTATTCTTTCGCCTCCTCGTCCAGATGCAGCACCGTACGGTACAGCACCTCGGTGCCGCTCTCCAATTCCTCCTGGGACGTCCACTCCTCTTTGCAATGGCTGAGCCCCCCTCGGCTTGGCACAAAAATCATGCCGATCGGCGTCACATGAGCCATCGGATTTGCATCGTGTCCAGCGCCGCTTGCCATGATTCTGTGACAGATCCCCGCCTCACTGGCGGACCGGGAAATCACCTCCATCAGATGACTGTCACAGCTTACGCTGCCCTTATCAATCTTATTGGTGATCTCAAAATCCGCGGTTCCAATACCGGCGGCGATTTCACGAATGCGGCCGATCAAACAGTCTGTCTTCTCTTTTTTCATATGGCGCATCTCAAAGGTGCACTCCACTCTCCCCGGAATCACATTTTCCGATCCAGGCTGGCACGCAATCGTACCCACTGTAAAAACCAGAGTATCGTCAATTTTGCGGCACTCCTCGTCTGCGGCAGCGATCAGTCTGGCCATGGCAACCATGGCATCCCTACGATTTTTCATCATAGTAGTGCCTGCATGGTTGCTCTGCCCCAATGCCGTCACTCGGTAGCGGATCACGCTGACGATCCCGCTTACCACGCCAATTTTCAGCCCCTCCTGCTCCAACAGATCTCCCTGTTCAATATGAGCCTCCAGATAACACTTGACGCCGGAAAAGTCACGCCGGCAGTCCAGAATTTCCCGGACATTATGACCGTATGCTGCCAGGGCCTCCGCGAGCCCCGGCTGATCCGGCTTTACCTGTCCAGCTATTGCGCGGCTCCCAAAGGTGCCGCCCAGCGGATTGGATTCTTCTCCGTGGAAACCGTATACTTCCAGGGTATGGCGCAAAATCTTCCCTTCCTCCCGAAGGCGTTTCGCCACGGCCAGACCAGCCGCCACACCGTAAGCCCCGTCATACAGGCCTCCACCGGGCACCGTATCCAGATGGGAGCCGATAACCACGCTCTTTGCCTTCGGGTCATTTCCCGGCAGCACACCGTGAATATTGCCGGCCGCGTCCCGATCTGTTTCCATACCGATTTTCTGCATCTGTCTTTCCACAATATCAACCGCCTGAAAATATTCCGGGCTATAGCATCCGCGGAAATAGCCTCCGTCCTCCTGCCTACCGGCAGCGCCGATCTGTGCCAAAATCTCATTTACCGCACTCATCTGTTTTCTTCTCCTCCGATGCGGGAAGGGCAGCGACATGCTGCCCTATCCTCCTAGTTCTGGTTTTTTCTACAGTACCGGTTTTACAAACTCTCCCCAGCCGGCTGCGCTCTCATCCACCACGCCATTTTCGTATACCACACGGCCGCGAACTACCGTACAATCGATGGAGCAGCCCAGCTTCCAGCCCTCATAAACCTTTGAAATTCCTTTTGCTTGGGAATAGCTGTCTGCAGCGCGGCAGATCACTTCCTGGCTCAGGTCCATAATTACAACGTCGCCGTCTGCTCCGGCAGACAATGTACCTTTCTGAGGGAAGATGTGGAACAGCTTGGCTGGATTGACGCAGAGCAGCTCGACCACCTTTTCCAGGCTTAGACGCCCCTTCTTCGCTTCCGTCACCATCAGCGGCAGGCGCAGGTCAATGCCCGGAAAACCGGCAGGTGCCTTGAAAATATCTTCCTTGCCGGTCTCCTTCTCGGAAACCAGGAACGGGCTGTGATCGCTGCCGATAAAATCGACGGTGCCGTCCTCGATATAACGCCACAGACCTTCTGCCTCCTCCTTATTGCGCAGCGCCGGATTGCACTTGGCATACGGCCCATACTGTTTTATATAGCTGTCATCCAGCAACAGATAGTGCGGACAGGTCTCCACCAGGACCTTCTGTCCCTTCATTTTTGCCTGTCTGGCCAACTCCATTGCCCCGCAGGTGGATACATGTACCAGTTCAATCGGGCAGCCAGTCTCCTCCCCGAACCGCAGCATCTTGGCGATCGCCTCAATCTCTGTGATAGGTGGACGGGATTCACAGTGCGCCATATAGTCGACGCGTCCCTCCGCGCGGAGGCGTTTGATATTCCCGCTGACCAGCTCGTTATCCTCCGCGTGGGCAGCCAATGTCAGGCCAGTCTTCGCCACCTCCTGAAGAGCCCGGAACAGCTGGGCATTGTTGGAGCTGGTCAGCCCCTTGAACTCCTGGTCACGTCCTTCCGGCGCCTCGTGCAGGAAGGTCTTGTAGGCGATCACGCCCTCATGGGACAAGGGTTCAATTTCTTCCGGGAACTCGCCGCCGGCGGCGCCAAAGAAAGCAAAATCCACGCAGCTTCCCTTTTTGCACAGGTCCACGCGGCTGTGCAGGATTTCCGCATTATACTGAGGCGGAATTGAGATCGGGTGCTCAAAGAATGTCGTGCAGCCGCCGGCAGCCGCGGCCCGTGTCCCGACCTGGAACGTTTCTCTCTCGGCATGACCAGGATCCCGGTAATGTACATGGGTGTCCACGCCGCCGGGGATCACATGCTTCCCGACAGCATCGATGGTGCGGACCGCTTCCGGAAGGCAGCCAGGCTCCGCCACCATGACAATTTTCCCTGCCTTTATCCCGATATCCGCTTTCCGGAAACCGCCCTCTACGTAGGTAAGACCATTTATAATTGCAAGATCCAACATGTTTGATTCCTCCTGCTTTCTTTAGTGACTAGTTGGTATATGCCTCCCAAACAGCCGAATCAACCCCAGCCTTTATCGCCTCCCACTCAGGGGCAACTGCTTCTTTAAATGCTTCACGCTGATCATCAGTCAGGTCAACAAAAGTACAACCGAATTCTTTGATTTCAGAAGACCACTCTGCCTCTTTCTCCAGAGCTCCATTGGTAGCTGTCTCACAGCAAATAGCAATCGCTTTATCAAACATAGTTTTATATTCATCTGGTAAATTATGATAAAAGTCCAGATTTACCAGCCACTGCTGAGTCTGCTGCAGATGATTGGTTCTGCTGATATATTTCTGCTGCTCATACAATTTTGCAGAATAAATTGTCTCAACCGGGTTCTCCTGCGCATCCAAAGTCCCTTGCTGCAAAGCAGTATACAGCTCACTAAAGGAGAAAGGAGTAGGCGTAGCGCCCATACATTGCCACCCTTGGATGTGATAGTCATTCTGCATTACGCGGAAGGTCATTCCCTGTAAGTCCTCCGGGCTGTTGATTGGCTTATTGGCAGTCGCCAGGCGGAAGCCATGTACGCTATACCCGGCCAGATAGAAGCCGGCTTTCGCGTATACATCACGCATGACAGTTAAAAACTTCTCATCTTTCATAAACTTTTGCTTCACATCTTCAATATCGCTGAAGTTATAAAACAGATCATAAATCGCTGCATCCGGCACATAATTGACAATGATGGAGTTCGCACAGGTCATCTCAATATTTCCATTTTGTACCATCTGACACAATTCGTCATCGCTTCCCATGGAATTATTGGGATAAATATTTACAGTGATCGCGCCGTTCGATTCTTTCTCAAGATATTCCTTCATAGCCAGACACCCCATCTGGACCGCAGTAGTCTCTGAACCAAAATGACCGATATTGATCGTATAGGAAGCATCTCCAGCCGCAGCTCCCGTCCCCCCGTCGGCTGCTGTAACCAAATTTTCCTGCGCTGTGGTGGAATTACTCCCTCCGGAATTGCCGCAGGCCATCATGCCCACAGCCATCGCAACTGCCAAACTCAGGGCTGCAACTTTTTTCATTTTCATTATTTTCCTCCTCATGTTTTATTTTGAGCATAGCTCATTTTTTATTTATGTTGTCCTGCTCATGAAAGGGCCAATCAAATTAATTTAACAGATTTGGCAAAAATAGTGTAATCTGCGGGATATAGGTAATCAGCAGCAGTGCAAGAATGAACATGGCAATAAAAGGCAGTGCGTGCTTTGCAATTCTGATAATTGGAATCTTGGTGATAGAATTTGCTACAAATAAGTTGGTACCGATTGGCGGAGTTACGAAACCTATCGCCAAATTCACTGTCATCATGACGCCAAAGTGAATGGTATCCACGCCATATTGCTGTACAATCGGTAGCATGATCGGCGCGAGAATCAGAATACAAGGAACCGTGTCCATAACCATTCCGGCAAACAGCAGGAATAAATTAATCACTATCAAAACCACGAATTTACTCTCCACATGGCTTACCACAAAGGAGGCCAATGTCTGTGGAAGGTTCAGGATCGTCAATACTCGGCCAAATACAATGCTGATGGACAAAATCAGCATAACGGGCGTCGCCGTGCGGGCTGTATCAATGAGGCACCCTATCAGTTTTTTCAAATTAATCACACGGTAAGCCAAAACACCCACAAGTAGTGCATACACCACTGATACACAGGCCGCTTCTGTAGGGCTAACAATTCCTCCGTAAATACCACCGAGGATAATAACCGGTGCCAGCAGAGCAAAAAAACTCTCTTTGAAAATACGCAAGAAGCCTTTTTCTCTAAGCGCTTTTGTATTTCGTTCAATGCTTAATGCCTCTCTCTTTTCTTTTTTTCTAAAATAAAAGATAATATAAGCGATCAGACAGAGAGCGATCAGGATACCCGGCGCCACTCCGGCGATAAACATATCCCCAATCGACGCACCTGTGGCCAAGCCATAAGTAATAAATGGTATGCTTGGTGGTATGATTACACCAAGACCTCCGGCTACCGCTATCATGGCGGTTACAAACTCTTTATCATATCCAAGACTCGTTAAGAGTGGAATACACATCGTACCGATTGCGGCTACCGTCGCCGGACCAGAACCACAGATTGCTCCATAAAACAGGCAGGTAATCACCACTGCGATCGGCAAGCCCGCCGGAATATTTCCAAAGAAATAGGAAAAGAAATCGTATAATCGCTGTGACATACCGCTTTCCGCCATAATACTAGAGGAAAGCATAAACAGCGGGATGGCCAACAGCACATAGGAGTCCATGCCATTTACCATCGTCTTCATGAAGTATTCCGCATCACAGGAAAAAGTTGGATCCATCAAATATACGGACAATGTCGACCATCCTACGGTAAAAGCAATCGGGACACCCAATATCAAAAAGACAATAAAAACGAAGAACATCATGACATTTTCCCTCCCTTCATTCCTTTGTTCCCCTTTACAATCCCACTTACTCTAAAGTAAAATTTCTGGATAATCCGAACCACGCTGAACAGCAGTCCAACCTCCAGCGCCCCATACACAAATACCATTGACAGATGGAGCCCCGCCGATGTGGTTCCCCGCGCTGCCACGTCGCTCAGCATACGAAAGCCCGCCGGGATCAGATATATAACAAAGGCAGTCATCACAAGATCTTGAATCCAGCCGAACACTAGAATTACTTTCGGAAAAAAAGTTTCAACAATGTTTACGCGAACATGGGTTTCATTTCGAATACCATAGCTGATCCCCATGTATACGAACCAGATGAACAAGTAGCGTGTGGCTTCTTCGGTCCACACCAAAGGGGATTTCAGTACATATCTGCAAAACACATGTACCGTCATGAAGATGACAATTCCACACAGGAAAATCGACATCAGCATCTCTTCAAAGTGTTTGTCCAGCCAGCGCAAAAATTTCATATCATTCTTCTCTCCTTCACGCCTGTTTTATTTTCCATTCCAGTTGCCCAGAAAACTTGCAACCGCGTTTTTTCAGCTTACTATATTGATAAATCTTCCCCGATCCCAGACTCATGTTCCGATTATTTCACAAAAATTGTTTGCATTCCCGATAAAATCCGTTTATACTATTTTGGAATTCAGTTTACGGATCAGACAAGAACGGAGGGCTTCATGTTAAAAGATCACGAATACATCTATGCAGTCTATACAGAACGCAGCTTTTCCAGGGCAGCCCAGAAACTGTTTATCTCACAGCCCGCTTTGAGCAATAAAGTGAAGCGTGTCGAGGAGGCAATCGGTACTCCGATCTTTAACCGCAGTGTCACACCTCTTCAGTTGACGACGGCAGGCAGGTTCTATATCGAAGCCGTGGAGGCGATGATGTCCATCGAAGAACAGTTGAAAGAAACGCTTTCCCAGCTTGCCAGCCGCCAGAGCGGATCCCTCACCATCGGCGCATCCACCTTTTTCTGCTCCTATGTGCTGCCGGAGCTGGCTGCTGATTTCGGCCAGCATTTCCCCGGCTACACGGTCAATATTTTGGAGGGAAACACCGAGGATCTGAGCCAGTGCCTGCAGTCCGGCGTAATCGATCTCGCCCTAAATGTGGATGAGATGGATTCCAGGCTCTTTGACGGTGATGTTCTGGGGACGGAGGAACTGATCCTCGCGGTCCCGAAGCAGCTAGAGATCAACGATACCCTCACCTCCTACCGCATGTCATTTGAACAGCTGTGCTCCGGGCTGGAGTCGGATAAAATCCCCCGCGTATCCCTTGTTCCATTTGCCGACGAAGATTTTCTGATGCTGAAAAAGGGCAATGACGGATACCAGAGGGCCATGAAAATGTGTAAAAATGCAGGTTACAAGCCCCGTGTCAGCATGTTCCTGGATCAAATGCTAACCTCTTATCATGTAGCAGAAAACGGCCATGGCATTGCGTTCATCCGAACCGGCATTCTAGGCCATGTCAAACCCACGGAACGGCTTTTCTTTTACAGGATTGACGATCCGATGGTCAGCCGCACTATCTACCTTTTTCATCGAAAAAAACACTCCTCCGCAATTCTCCAGCATTTTCTTGATTTCATGAGAGACAAGAAGTCATAAACCCGTTCTCCATTCCTATGCCCGGTAGCGATCAACCAGCCGGCAGATCCGCTCCATTGCAGACACAGCTGCCTGATGATTTTGCGAAAAATTCAGGCGAACGCAATCGGTAAATGCCTCTCCGAACTCCGTCCCCGGTGTCACGGTGACCCCGGCCTGTACGCGGCACAGCTTTACAAACTGTGAAAGTGTCACCTTCAAAGGAGGTAGCTGCAGGAAAAGATAGCTTCCCCCCTCCGTCGGGCGGGCCCAGCATCCGGGACATGTTCCAATCACTTTCATCAGATCATCGCGGATCGCCTTGTGCTCGCGGATCCTGGCCTCCATCCAGCCCTCCGGCTCAGAAAACCAATTCCGGTAGACCGCCTGGCAGTAACCTGCCGTTCGAAGTGACACAATGGCCTGCAGTTTCTCCATGCGGGTAATCACATCCGCAGAACCGTAAGCCACGCCCAGACGGAAACCGCTTAAGGATTCAGTCTTGGAAGGTCCGATAATCGTGATCAGTTCCTCAGGCTGTTCCGGAAGTGCACGAAGATGGGTATAGGACAATTCCCGTTCAAAAAGCTGTCGGCTGTAGAGCTCGTCGGCAATCACTGCCGCGCCGTACTGCTTGGCGAGGCGGCCGATCGCGGCCACTTCTTCCGGAGAGTAAATCACGCCGGTGGGATTGTTGGGATTGGAATACAGAAATAATTTCACCCCGTTACGGAACGCCCTCTCCAGGGCGGAGATATCCAGGCCAGCGTATCGTCTGGTTTCTTTCCAATGAATCGGAACCGGGACCACCTCCCCATCAAAAAATTCCACTAATTTTCGGTTTGCAAAGTAATCTGGTTCAACGATCGCCACTTTGTCTCCTCTGCCAACCAGGGCTCCCATGGCCAGAAACAGAGCTCCCTGTGTGCCAGGCGTCAGGATCAGCTCTGTCGCCGCATTCACCGGCGCTCCGCTGTACTCGGCCAATTTTTCCGCCAGATACTCTCGAATATCAGCCTTGCCGCGGTATTCGGTATAGGCCTGATGGGTGCCCCCAACGGCATATCCCTCTACAAAGGTTTCCAAACTTCCGGGAATGGGCCTATGCGCATCTACATTGCCATGGGAAAAATCTACAGGGACTCCCGTAATAGCTTCGCCGACCGCTGGCAGCGTTTCCTGCATTTGCAGGCTTTCCTGACCGGGAGCATTATCCACACCCAATTTGGCAAATTTTTCCAAAATACAATTCATTTTTCCTGCTCCTTTCAAACAGCGCATCAATTTTCATTATTCTCTTTTGGATAGCTCTACATTAACACATCTTTTCTTTTATATCCAATATTGATTTTTGCATAACATTATAATTTTTTTGAAATTGACATTTCAAAATACCGTGGTATATTGAAGTCAAATAAAACATTGCAGCCGCAGACAAAGTACAAATTTCAAATAAACAGGAGGCAGAAAATGAGATCTGTAATCAGTGAAAACGCGCCAAAGGGACATTATTCCGCAGGAGTAATCAGCGGGAACACGTTATATATATCGGGACAGACTTCCGCAGACCCCACCACCGGGAAACCGGCAGAGGGCGGCTTTGCGCAGGAGATGACTATGGCACTTTTAAAAATGGAGAGTGTTCTGAAGGCGGCAGGCTGCGCCAGGGAGGATGTTCTGATGTGTCAGGTCTATATTGCGGACATGTCTCTCTGGGAATCGGCTAACCAGGTCTACGCTGAGTTTTTCGGCAGTCACAAACCTGCCCGGATTGTATTGCCGGTTCCGCCTCTAAGCAACGGTTGCCAGGTCGAGCTAACCGCAATTGCGGAAGTAAAGTAAAAAACGGTGCAGAATCCATCTGGATTTCTGCACCGTTTCTGATTCAATTTATTATCTTTGTGCTATAGCCGGTTCTTCCACTGCCAGAGAAGCTATTCTTCTTCCGCCCGAATCATGGCGGCCAGAATTTTCGCCGTCTCCTCGATACCGTATCGGCTGCTGTCGATGGTCAGATGGTAACTCTCCGCTTCTCCCCAGCCGCCGTCGGTGTAATAGTTATAATAATACTTTCTTTCCTTGTCTTTCTTCCGTATCTTGGCCCGCGCTTCCTTCTCATCAATCTGGAACCGCGCTTTGACCGTCTCCAGCCTTGCCTCCATCGGAGAATAGATGAAAATGCTCTGCACGTCCTTATGATCCTTCAGCACATAATCCGCCGCCCGTCCGACGATCACGCACTCCTCCCGGTCTGCCAGCTCCCGGATCACCTGGGACTGGATATCGAACAGGACATCGTTGATCGGAAGCATGCTGTTGGGATAGTTCTGCACCTGGTTTCCTGCATACAGCCAAGGGTTCGCTCCCTTTTCGTCCACCGCAGCAAATTGTTCGGGGTGGATCCCGGCTTTCTCCGCAGCCATTTCAATCAATTCTTTATCGTAGAATTTGATTCCCAGGTTTTCTGCTAAAAGTTTCGCGATTGCTCTGCCGTTGCTGCCAAACTGTCTTCCGACGGTAATGATTTTTCTTGACATAGGCGCCTCCTTTACCCGGCAATAAAAACAACTTGTTATCTTTGAGTATATTATAACTCAATTCCAGCTGTTTTCCAAGTGTTTTTTGAATGTTTTTCTATTTTGCCGTTGTAACTGGCAGGGAGGTAACCGTACGGAGAAATGCGGTGATTTCCCCCATCCGCTCCGCTGAAGGCGGCAGGCAGTCCGCCAGCTCATAGGGAATCTCCAAATTCCGGTAAGTCTCGATTCCCAGGCGATGGTACGGCAGCAGCTCAATACCAGAAATCCCGCCGCAGGATTCACAAAAGGCCGCCGTGTCCCTCAGGTTTTCTCTGCCGTCATTTTGTCCGGGGATCACAGGAATTCGAACAAGAATCTCAGGCCGGTCCTTGCTGCCGCAAAGCTTCTGAATGTTCTCTAAAATCCGCCGGTTTCCAGATCCGGTCAGTTCCCGGTGCCGGTCCGAATCCATATGCTTGATGTCCACATAGAGCAAATTGATGTACGGAAGCACCTGGCTGATATTTTTCCAGGGCACCGACAGACTGGTCTCCACCGCCGTGTGAATGCCCCGGCTTCGGCAAAGACGCAGCACCTCAGCAGCAAATTCCGGCTGATCCATCACTTCTCCCCCGCTCAGGGTCACGCCTCCTCCGGAATGAAAGTAAAACACCTCGTCCCTGGCTGCGATCTTTGCCGCCTCTTCAGCTGTCATCCAGGTTCCGTACTGTTTTTGCGCGCCTTCCGGGCAAACGGCGACACAGGCAAAACAAGACCGGCATTTTTCCCTGTCCCATTGAATTTTCCCATCCGCAATGCTCATGGCCCCGGCAGGGCAGACCGCAGCGCAGGCTCCGCAGCCCCGGCAGAGCCTGGCCGAAAAGCCTTTTTCCGGCTGGAAACGCTGGGACTCCGGCGTCGAGCACCACCGGCAGCAAAGACCGCAGCCCTTTAAAAACAGGACGGTCCGAAGCCCCGGCCCGTCGTGGATCGACGCGCCTTCATAACGAAGCACACCCCCTCTTATCTCTTCCATATGCTACCCCACGGAAATCCCGTTTTGTACGGTCCGGGCGATTATCTCATCCTGCACGTCTTTTCCCAGTTCCACGAAATACGCCGTGTATCCAGCCACCCGTACCAGCAGCCCCTTATAGTTCTCTGGTTTCTGCTGGGCTCGGAGCAGCTTTTTCTGATCAATGACATTAAATTGGACATGATAGATTCCCAGGCTGCACATGCTCTTTAAAAGAGCCATCATCTGGATCAGTCCATGCTCGGTGGAGAGGAGTTCCGGCTCTATCTTCATATTCAGCAAAGTTCCCTGGACAAAACGGCCGTGGGGAATATGGGAGACCGATTTCAGCACCGAGGTCGGACCGTTTTGGTCCGTGCCGCCGGAAGGGCTGACGCCGTCGGCCAAAGGCTTAAAAGCATTCCGCCCGGAAGGCAGAGCGCCCACCTCCAGCCCGAAGGGGGTATTTCCGGACACCGGGAGGATCCCCGGCGTCATGGTGCCGAACTTGCTCTGATACCGCTCGATCTCATCCGCGATAAACGTAAACATCGCTCCGGCAATCTCATCCACTGTCTCGTCGTCATTGCCATACTTCGGCACATCCCTGCACTGCTTTTGGAGCGTTTCATAGCCGGCGAAATCATGATCCAGCGCATCCAAAAGCTCCGCCATGGCGGCCTGCTTTTTCTCGAAGACCACAGAGCGGACGGCCGCCAGACTGTTGATCAGATCCGCGATCCCGATCAGGATGATTCCATTTCCCGCATTGTATTTTGCGCCGCCCCAAGCGTAATCCTTTGCCTTTCGGATGCAGTCCTTAAAGGTCAGGGACAGAGCCGGGACCGGACGCTTCATACAGACCTCGTCGATCACATGGCTGCCCTTCACGACGGCGCGCACCGCATAGCGAATCTGCTCTTTTACGGCCTCTTCAAACTCTTGGTAGGAGTCAAAAGACCGGGGATCCCCGGTTTCCACCGAGATAATCTCGCCGCTTTTCCGGTTTCTTCCGTTCAGCAGGGCAAATTCCACCATGGCTCCCAGATTAATGTCCGCAAGAGCCGTGTAATGACGGAGCCTCCCTTCCAGGTTGGTCTCCACGCATCCACAGGGATTCCAGTCAAAGGCTTCTTTTAAAGGGATCCCTTTATTCATCAGCATTCGGATGCCGATGTCATCGTTGTGAAACGCTGGAAATCCGGTGCCCAGCCGGATCAGTTCCACCACTTTTTTCAGAAAAGAATTCGGGTTCTTCGCCATACTGTAGCGGACGGATAAGGACGGCTGGTACAGCTGCACATCCATCGTAGCCTGAAGAATCAGATAGGACAAGTCGTTGACCGCGTCCCGGCCGTTGGTGTCTACGCCGCCGACGCAGACGTTCTGGAACATCGGGTAACCGGCGGCAAATTCCGCGGTCTGCGCGTCCTGAAACAAGCAGGGCTCGCTGAATTTAATCCAAAGGCAGTCCAAAAGCTCCTGAGCCTTATCTTCGGTGATTCTCCCCTGGGCCAGATCGTCCCGGTAAAACGGCCACAAATATTGATCCATCCGTCCCGGATTGTAGCTGGCCGCGTTCTGCTCCATAAAAATACAGATTTGATAAAGGTAAAGGGACTGCAACGCCTCCCAGAAAGTCTCCGCTGGATTTAAGGGCACTTTGCGGCAGATCCTGGTAATCTCCAGAAGTTCCGCCTTCCTCTTCGAGTCCTCGGTACCAGCCGCAAGCCGCTCTGCCTCATCGGCATAGCGGTTCGCCAGAAGTTCGATTCCTTCGGAGGCAATCCGCATGGATTCCAGATAATAATCTTTCTCGTAGTCGCCCGGAACCGTTAAATCCAGCTTATCTTTTTCCTTTTGGATCTCTTCCCGGATCCCTTTCAGCCCTTCTGTGATGATCCATGAATAACCGGCCGTGGTTTCCCCCCAGCCGCGGACCGCTTTCCGGTTAATATAGATGACGCCGTGATCCCGCAGCTCCCTGGTGTCCTGGGGGATCTGAGCCAGCCATTCCTCGTAATTCGACTTTCCCTTCCAGTAAGGGCGAATCACTGTCTCGAACATCTCCCGGTCCTCCGGCCGAAGATAAAAGGGATCATATTTTCGCTCGCTGATGGTGTCCAGCTCCTCGTCCAGCACGGACCAGCAGGTATCGGCGCAGAGAATGCCTCCGCGCATCTTGCTGCCGGAACAGCCGACGATCAGCTCATCGTCCCAGATTTTTACCGTCTTTTCCTTGCACTGCCGGTAAAAGCCTTTGGCCTTCCGGACCACCAAGGGCAGTCCCTCCGTCTCCTGAAAACTCTCCGTCAGAATTCTTGCATTTTCCAGATCCATCTCCGGACGCGCAGAAATCACCCTTTCTTTCATGCGCTCCACTCTCTCCCGATACGGCTTTCCTTCCATCCTTATTTGACCCTCCGCAGTTTTCCTATTCCTTGCGCAAAAGCGCTGCTTCCGTCGGCTGCACTTATACAAAATCTATTCGCAGAATACATTCTGATTCTAACGTATCATTTTTTTCCTCTCCTGTCAACAGAATTCCGCAGGATGTGCTGTGATCAAAAGGTATCAAAAAAGGACAGCTGCTTCCTGCCGCTATCCTTCTCCCAGGCCGGGAACAAATGAAACCCGGCCAGCTTTACTTCTTGCTTTTCATTTTTCGAATCAGTCCATGTTCACTGCAGCAGACATACAGCGCTCCGCCGTGCATTTTCGGAAAGCGGATTTCCGCCGGCTGCTCTGGATACAACTTTACTAAAAGCACCCGGTCATACGTCACGTACGCCGCAAAAGTGATATAGTGCTGCTTGCTCATCTCGTGCTGCATCGTAACATAGAAATCATCTTCTATCTCTTCGACGCATATGGCATGTTCCGAATCCTCCGGTCTTGCCGTCAGAGGAGCCAGCGTTCTCCCGCAGCAGGCAATTTCGCTGTCCCCTGTGCAGCACAAAATATTCCCGCATTCCGGGCAGACGTAAAACTTTACCTTTTTCATATTTCCTCCATCCGTCTCGTTGGGCTCCAAATCGCCCGCCAGTAATTTTTCGATCTTGACCCCTAAAATATCAGACAGCTCACGGAGCAGGGATACATCGGGGCAGCCGTTGCCCCGCTCCCATTTCGATATGGTCCGGTCGCTGATATTCATCGCATCGGCAAGCGCCTTTTGCGTCATGCCCTTTTCCTGGCGCAAGGCAAGAATCAATTTACCGACTTTGCTACAATCCATGATCACACCTCCCGGAATTATCTTACCTGCCAATTTGTTTTTTCGCAACAAACGCTCCGTAGAGTTTGCGCCAAAAGAATACCACTGTCCGCCGGTTATGCGTTTCTACCGGGCTAAACCTTGTAGGACAATATGAATCAGGATTCTCGCCTGCTCTTCGATGTCAAAAGATTGTTTTTGCAGCATCCAGTCCACTAACAGTCCGCGGCTGACTTGAGTCAGCACCGAAATGACCCGTTCCGCCTCGCTGTCCTGCGGCAATTCTCCCTTTTCCTGGCAAAGCCGGATCAGCTTTTCATAATTTTGATATATCATGCGGTCCTTGTTGACTCCGAGGATCATGGTGTCCGCCGTGTCTCTCAGGTCATGGATGTAGGCATAGTTCAGCGATTTTGTCTCCGAAGACCGGATTTGGACAAAAACAAAATATTCCTCCAGCTTTTTCAGCGGTGTCAGCGCCTGGGCCGCCTCATCCTCCGTCAGGTATTCAAAATATTCCTCATATCCTTCATCCAGAGAAACCAATGTCTGCGCTGCAATTTCTTCCTTGCCGGAAAAGTGATGATAGATGGCGCCGATGGAAGTATTGGTCTCTTCCGCAATCATTTCCATGGAAACGTTGTCGAAACCTTTTTCTCCAAAAAGCCGCAGGGCGCAATTTACAATTTTTTCTCTGGTTTCCAATGCCTGCTGCTGCCGTTTTGTCCTGGGAGCCTTCATATTCTCACCTTTTCCTTCTTCCCAATATTTCCGGCTGCCGATCGCCGAATCTGTTCTTCATTCTAACACACGCCCATTTTTCCGTCAACCGGCGCCTGCCCGATGGCGGCAAGCCTCCCCCACTGGAAACAACGCCTAAATTGTTTACGCCCGGCAGTAACGCCGGGCGCTTCTTCGCACGCAAAGCTTGTCTCTAATTTCTCAGCCGGAATGTCTTCGGTGCAAACCGGTAGACAAGGACGCAGGCCACGATACAGTACAGCACGCAGAACACAATGGCCAGGCCGCCGAACAGCAGGGTAGGCATATGCAGCTGCATCATAAAAAAGCAAACCAGATAGGTACCGGATAAAACCAGCTGATAGGTACCGCTCTTGATCTCCGTTCCCGCATTGTAAGGCTGCAACAAATAATAGATCGTCAGGTAATGGACGGAGAAAAAGATACTCATACAGATGATAGAGACAAACAGCACCCCATAATTCAGAGGATTGTCCGTGCCTCCCGACATGTAAAGTAAAAGAGACAGTCCGGCCCCGATCACAAAGGCAGGCAGCAGGTTGATTTTCACTATCTCCCTGAGCCGGATCTGAAACAGCTTCAAAACAAATCTGGGCTGTTTGAAAAAGGAGTAGGTCAGAAGGCTGTGGTCACAGTTCATAAACAGCGCGCGGGTAAAACCAGTCCCCCGGTTAACCGCGTACATGATAAAGACAAAGTACGGAAGGTAAGTCAAAAACAGACGGTTCAATTTCTCCCCGATCTCCGGAGCCAGGTAAAAGGCAAGCATTCCGCCCAGAACCAGGCATAAGCTGACGAGTGCAATCCGCTTGGATGATTTCCAGAGAATTTTCTGATGCCTTTTGATAAACAATTCGTTCAGAAATTCAAAGCCCTTTTTACGGCTGGTAATCCCTATGTCTGCGGAAATCACTTTACGGCTCTGCTCCTGGGCCATTTTTTTGACCGTATCCATCTGATTCATTGAATCCGCCAGGAGCTGCTGATACATGTCACGGTAATCCCGGAAGGTGAGCACTTTCCTTGCGGAAATCAGCCCCGCCAAAACAGCTAAGAGCATTCCTCCTGCCGTAACCCCTGCCGGAAGGATGACGCCAATGGCCGGAAGCCCGTAGGCGGCCGCCAGGAGGAGGATCATCCCGATCCATGCCAGTTTACTGAGTCCGTTTTCATTCGTCGCATCCCCGGTTTTTTCGTACTGCCGGAGAGAAACCGCCGCCACGGTAATTTTCAGTCCTGCCACAAAAAACGGAATGACCAGGCAGATCCACAGCGGAACCCCGGCGGAGTGCCCAAACAGAATCGCAAAAGGCAAGAAGCCGATCACCACCTTTCCGACTGCATAGCCGTAATTGACCAAGGTGTATTCCCGCGCGTTCATCCTCATCAAAATCATGGCATAATATTTATCCCGCGACGGATTAAACAAAAAGGTGTTGGCAAAGGACCCGATCACCGTCAAGAAAAAGAGAATGTGGAGGAACAGCCGGTCCGCAGCCGCCTCCTTGTACAGCATCCCGGCTCCCGCAAGCAAAATCAAAAAGTAAAGAAACTTACCAAGGAAAATCGATGCGACCTCCCAGATTGCCGAGAGGATATTGGCAAACACCTTCAGGCCATGCACCTGATATAAGGTGCCGGGGAGCAGTCTTTTTAGAATCGGAACCTGTTTCAGCGAGTAGAGAATACTGTTGACCCGGTATGTATTTTTCAGGGAAAACGAGATCCGCAGGGTCTTATTCATGGCCTTCCTCCCTCAGAGCGGCAATGATCTTTTCCTTAAACTCCTGATTGTCCAAATTGGCTTTGTCCACCACTTCCAGCACGCCGCGGTTCAGCAGCACGATCTCATCGCACAGATCGAGGGCCAAGTCCATGATATGGGTGGAAAAAATCGTAACACGGCCGGCTTTCAGAGACCGGAGCAGCTGCTTCATCTCTTCCGCCACCACCACATCCAGGGAAGTCAGAGGCTCATCAAGCAGCAAAATATTCGGCTGGGCGATCATATTGATCAGCATCTGCATCTTATTTTTCATGCCATGGGAATAATCTTTCAGCAACTTGTCCCGATCTTCCGGCTCAATGCTCATCGTATCAAAGTATTCGTCCAGCGATTTCGGATTGGAAATCGTTTTTTCATTGATATCGATGAAAAATTTAAGGAACTCCCGCCCTGTCAGAAATTCGGGAACCGTGGGAGTGGAGAGGACATAGCCGATATCCTCCGCCGCCACGTCCCGTCTGACGCCGGATTCCTCCAGGTAGAAGTTTCCTCCGTCCGCTTTGATATCTTGGTTCAGACAGTTAAACAGCGTGGTTTTCCCCGCTCCGTTCCGGCCCAGAAGGCCGTAGATTTTTCCGCTCTCAAAGGCAAAATTGATATCGCGCAAAACCTCTTTCTTTTCAAAATGCTTCTCAAGGTGCTCGATGACAAATCTCATAAATTCGTTTCCTTTCCAGAAAGTGAACTACCCATTGTCTAAAGCCAATGGGATTCCTGCTTCAAAGTAAGCTACATTTCCCTTTCATACTTTACCAGATAGTAGACAAAACTTCCGCCTACCATGGTATAAGCAAAAACAAAGAGAAGAATTGCGCCCAGCTCCACCTCCATAAAAAGGAAGCAGAACATCAGCGCAGAAAACACATAGATCATAAAATCAAAGGCCTTGCCCTTCGCCCGGTTCCGAATCGCAATATTTCTCTCGTCGTTTTGGTCGATTTCCATCTGCTTCCGCATTTCCGGCGACTTCTCCAAAACCCGCCTGCTGATCGCGCTCCCCATCCCGTGCCCAAACACACCGCAGCCGCAGCCGAGCAGAATATAGGGCAGCACCAGCAGGATCCCCTGGACTTCTCCCGCTGATTTCTTCAGAATCAATCCGGCGATTAAAAGGGCCGCCCCGGCCCCGGCAATCACATAGTCCCCCCATTTTTTCTTCATTCCTGATCCTCCTCGTAGATGAAGATATCCTCAATTTGCATCTCAAAGTACCTTGCAATTTTAAATGCTAAAAGGATGGACGGATTATACCGCCCGTTTTCCAGGGATCCGATCGTCTGTCTCGAAACCTCCAAAGCGCTGGCCAGCTCTTCCTGCTTGATTCCCCGGCTCTTTCGGATCTCCTCCAACCGGTTTTTCAATCCACTTCTCTCCTTTCTAAAAGGAAAGTTTGCTTTCCATGTACTTATTATACATGGATTCACGTTAATGTCAAGTTAACTTTCCATCATTTTATCATCTGCATTTGCGTATCTTAGGGCAGATCCTGCGCATCCATAGCGGAGTATTTTTTGCTTATGTTGAATTTCGAAGGAATTTCCCATGAAAAAAAGCCGAAGGACTGGGGAATCTCCCCTGCCTCTGGCTTTTGGATCAATTAAAATCTATTTTTCTCACTTTCGATTCCGTATTTTCTCCTTTTCTTTCGTCATAGCCCGGCCGGATCAATTTTAATCGCCCGATAGCCTGCCTGCGCTATGATTTTCCTCAGTTCTTCGTCCGAAACTCGTTTTTTCATCCGGACCAGAGCGAAGCCTTCTTTCTGGTTCACCTCTGCATAAAATCCATCCCTTTCATGGAACGCATTGGCGATCCGGATTGCGCAGTTTTTACAGCTCATCCCTTCAATCTGAATCCGGCGCGCATAGGAATAGTGGGAAAGCTCCCGGTCCTTCGGCCGGATTTTCTTCTCGTCATATCCTCCTGCGCCGCAGCAGCCGTGCTTCATTTTCTTGAGATAACTTCGGACAGAAAACACACAGATAAGCACCAAAGCGGCGCAGATGATCACGGTAGACATGAACTTCCTCCTCTGGTATATGTTTCCTGGACCCGCATGGCCGGTTCTCGCCGAAACAGCCTGATTTTTCTTTTGAGGCCGAAGAAAACGTATATTTGGTTAGTCTATTCTAACTCTTTTTTAGCCTAACATGTTTTTGCTCCTTTGTCAATGAAAAACCCTCTGTTCCTCATAAAATCTTATGGTTTGGGAAAGTGTATAATTTTCGCGCAAAGCAATCAAAATATTCTGGGGGTGATTTCTTTGAAGTATGAAGATCTGGGCCATATGCTGGAAAAAAGCAGCAGTACGCGTCAATATTTTCTCTCTCTGCCTGTTGAAATGCAAATTGCTCTTCATGAGCAAAACGATCAAATTCATACGGCTGAGGAACTGCGGCGTCAGGCAGGCTTTCTGGAAACCATGGCAAAACAAATCGCCGTCAGTGAATACTTTCGCTTTTTATCTTGACAATTTTCTTTTTCTCCCTTACACTATCATAAATAACAATGTTATTTTGATAAAGGAGGAGGATTTATGACCAGAAAAGCCGGGGCTGTCCCGGAAGAAACCAAGATGCGCCTGTTGGAATCGGCGGCTCTGGAATTTGCCTCCTATGGGTTTGCCAAGGCATCCCTTCGCAGAATTTGTGCCAATGCAGAGGTAACCACCGGAGCTCTCTATTTTTTCTTTCAGGACAAAGAAGATCTGTTCCGGCAGACCCTGTCTCCGGCCACCGGACGCATCCTGGCGCTGCTCGTATCCCATTATGAAGCCGAGTTAGCAAGCTCCGCGGAAACTCTGGCAAAGAACGAAGAAGAAGACTTCCGGGCCGCAGAAGAATTTCTGGAATTTTATTTTTCCAACCAAACAGTCTGCCAACTGATCCTGAACAATCGGGAACATCCGGCCGTGGAGGAATTCTTTAACCAGATCACCTCCCTAATGGACCGCCAGACCTACCGGCTCATTGAGAAAACAATGCCCAATATCCATCCGTTTAACGACTGCACGATCCATTGGTTCTCTCACCTTCAACTAGGCGCCGTCATGCACATTCTCTCCCATGATTTTGATGAAAAGAGCGCCAAAGAACAATTAAAACTCATGGTGCGCTTCCTGCGGGGCGGTTTCCTATCGTTTTTGCCGGAAAATGGCCAGAATATTTGAAAAGGACGGAAAGGTCCTTTTTAAATAGCAAGAACATAACATTGTTATTTAATCACATAAAAGACAAACGAAACCAAACACGGCCAGTTTTTTAGTCAAATACATAATTCCAGAACGGCACGGACCTGCTGCATTGAATCATCCATCTGTCATGCGCCTTTTGTCTGGGCGTAAAGCTGCTTTGCGGGAACACGTCTTCCCGCTCAGCGATAAGGAGGACTCCATGTATTTAGAAGTTGAAAACATTAAAAAAAGCTACGGCGAGGGCGGAAGCTATGTACAAGTGCTCAGAGGGATCAGCACACAGTTGAGAGAAGGACAGATGTGTGTGATCCTCGGCCCCTCCGGTTCAGGAAAATCCACTCTCCTCAACGCCATCGGAGGGTTGGACACGGTGGACGGCGGTTCCATCCGGGTCGATGGAAAAGAGATCACCGGGCTAAAACCAGACGCCCTTTCCGATTACCGCCGGGACTCGATCGGTTTTGTATTCCAGTTCTATCATTTGATTCCCAATCTCACCGTCAGGGAAAACATTGAAGTGTGCCAATATCTGTCCCCGGTTCCCCTGTCCCTTGCCGAACTTTTGGAGACCTTGGGCCTGTCCTCTCATCAAAATAAATTTCCCGCCCAGCTTTCCGGCGGTCAGCAGCAGCGGTGCGCCTTGGCGCGTGCCTTAGTCAAAAATCCCCGTCTGCTTCTGTGTGATGAGCCTACCGGGGCTCTGGACTCCAAGACAGCCAAGGAAATTTTAGTGCTGCTGGAAACCATCAACCAAAAGTACAAAACCACCATGCTGATTGTCACCCATAACGATGCCATTCAACATATGGTACATAAAGTGATCCAGATTCGGGACGGCGAGATCCATCGGGAATATGAAAATGAACACCGGATTCCCGCCGCGGATCTCGAATGGTAGGAGGAGAAAGGATGCAGAAATTGTTGCTTCGCCGAACCTTAAGGGATCTAAAGGCCAACGTGCTCCGCTATCTTGCTTTATTTCTTTTGATCACGCTTGCCATGTTTCTCGTGATCGCCTGTGTCGGCTCTGCCCAAAGTGTCACCGGCACCGTAAACAAGAAAGCAGCTGCCAACCATTTGGAGGACGGACAGTTCGGAGTCTTCACTCCCTTAAAAGAGGATACCATCCGGGATTTACAGGCCATGGGCGTAGTCCTTGAAGAAAACTTTTCCCTTGATTTTTCCATGGAGGAAGGCTCCACTCTCCGTGTGCTGAAAAACCGCAGGAAAATCAATCTCGTTGAACTGGAGACGGGCAGACCGGCTGCAAACCCGAATGAAATCGTACTGGAAAGAATCTACGCCGCCGCCCATCAGCTTACGGTCGGTGATGAGATCACGATGTCCGGAAACAAGTATACCGTCACAGGGATCGGCACCTCGCCGGATTACGACCACTGTCTGCAAAACTTTTCCGACATATCCTCCGACGGCAGGAAGTTCGGTACTGCCTTTGTTTCCGACGCTGCCTACCGCGCGCTGCTGGAAGGCGGAAAAATGCTTCGCAGTGAAGAGTATCGCTACAGCTACCGGCTGGAAGAAGGTGTCACCAGCATGGAACTAAAGGACGTTTTGTTGGAGCAAACAATAAATCCAGAGGAAGGAAAAGACCTCTACTTGCAGGAAATGACCAGCGAACTGACTTCCGGCCGTAATTCCCTTACCAATGGAATGAAGGAACTCTCCGATTCCTCCGGGAAGCTTCAAGAAGCCATGGCTGAGCTGGCCGAAGGAGCTTTCGGCCTAAAGGAAGGGATCCAAACGGTCTCCGACAGTCTGGAGAAGCTGCAAGGTCGATCCGGCAATTTAACCTCCGGCTCTTCCCAAGTGCTCTCCGCGCTGAAGGAGCTGGAAACCGCCTCCGAAAAGCTTTCTTTTTCCACGGATGCTATGAAAGAGCTCCGATCTGCTTCCGGAGAGCTGCTCGAAGGAATGGCAGCGCTGGATGCCGGTCTGCAGGAACTCTCCGGACAAGGGGGTGAGGAGGCCTACGATGCGCTCATCCGGCAGTCCCTAAGCCAATACAACCTGGACCCGTCCCAGCTTTCGCCGGATGCCCAGCTCGTACTGACTGTATCTCAGGCGTATCTTTCCGAGGTTCACACCCGCCTCAAGACAGCCGCGGAAAGTTCATCCAGCCTGCTCTCCTCTTTTCAAAACTTTGACGTGGCCATGGATTCTCTGTCCGAAGCGATAGAAGATCTCAGCTCCGGCCTTGTCCAGTTCGACCAGGCGGTTTCTGCTCTCCGGGAGGAATATGAAAACCTGGATAAGGGGATCGGCGCTTACACCGGCAGTCTGAATCAGATATACGAAGGCTGCCGCAAAATCTCAGACGGAGCAGAAACGCTTAAGGAAAGCGCCGCGGAGCTATCCGGACACGGCGAGGAACTTCGGACCGGAACGAAAGACCTCCAGGACGAGACCCAGAAACTCCTGGATGAATACTTTCCCGTGGAAATAGAAAATCTGACCGACTTTGTCCAGGCCGAGGACAATCCCAGAATCAAGGCCGCCAATGATGATGTAGCAATCAACATCAACGTAGGCTTGGCGGCGGGTTTAATCGTCCTGATCCTGATCACCTATGTCATCTCTATCTTTGTCATTCACTCCATCGACCAGGAAAGTGCCATGATCGGCGCTCTCTATGCCTTGGGTGTCACCCGGAAGCAGCTTATGCTCCACTATACGATGCTGCCTGTTTTTCTGTGCCTTTTCGGCGGAATCCTCGGAACTCTCCTTGGATATTCCAGCCTGGGACGAAACCTGATGGCAGGAGATACCGCCGCCTACTACTCCATTCCCGCTGTGGAACCCTTCTACCATCCCGGCCTCCTGGGTTACGGCATCGCCCTTCCTCCTCTCATAGCCTTTATGGTTAGCCGGATCATGATCCAAACCAGACTGAACCGCTCCGCTCTTTCTCTCCTCCGGAAAGAACAGCCGCAAATCAAAGCAAATGTCACTCCGCTAAAGGGACTGCGCTTTATCGAAAGCTTTCAGCTTCGTCAATTTCTGCGGGAAAGGAAGTGCGCCTATGCGGTACTGGCGGGCATGTTTGTCTCTCTCCTGATCCTGGCACTGGGCCTTAACTGTTTATCCCTCTGCCTGAACTTACAGGAACAAAACAGAGCGGACACTCAGTTTACCTACCTGTACCAATATAAATATCCCACAAAAACGGTGCCGGAAGGCGGCTGTGCGGCCTATGCCGAAGGGCTGAAAAAAGAAATTTGGGGGTACAACATGGAAGTCACCATCATTGGCTTGGACCAAGATAATCCTTTCTTCCCGAAAATCTCCAGCCGCCGCAAAAATGAGATCAGCATCTCCAGCGCAGTCGCCGAAAAATTTGACCTTACCGCCGGCGACCGGCTGATTTTGAGCGATGAAGTGGAGGAAAAGGAATATGGTTTTACCGTAAAGGAGATTGTTCCCTACTCGGTGGGGCTGTGCTGTTTCATGGATCTGGAGGGAATGCGCACTCGGTTCGGCCGGGAGCCAGACTACTACAACTCCGTCTACGCAGACCATGCTCTGGACATCGACAAGGGACGGCTGGTTGGAGTCACCACAAAAACCGATGTCGAAAAAAGTTCCGACATTTTTATAGAAATGATGACGCCGATGATAACAATGCTGACCGCTGTGTCCGCCTTGATCTTTTTGATCGTTCTCTATCAGATGATGAAAGTCATGATTGACCGGTCTGCAGGAAGCATTGCGCTGATGAAGATTTTCGGTTACCGGGACCGGGAAATCCGGAAACTGTACCTGGACGGGAATTTTCTTCTGATCGCTGCTGGCGCCCTTCTTTTGATCCCTCTGGCGAAAGTTCTGATGGACGCCCTCTACCCCAGCTTTGTCGCCAACGTAGCCTGCGGCGTAGATTTGTCCTGGCCGCTTTCCCTTTATCTTCTTGTGTACGCTGGAATCCTGATCTGCTATCTTTTGATCCGTTCGCTGCTGATGCGGCGGCTGAAACAGACCACTCCGGCGGAAGTGTTAAAGGACAGGGAATAAACATACGCCCTGCCCCTGGGATAAAACGATTTCCATCGTTTTCCTCTTTTCATTTTGTGATTGCATGTTATAATGTGTCTGTAACAAATTTGTAACACTTTAAAGGAGGTTTCATTTGAAGAAATTATCAATATTTGCCCTGAGTGCGGCGGCAGCCGTCACCATGACCGGGATTACTCCGGCCACTGTATCGGCAGCCGTATCCCAGGAAGGAAACGCGGTTATCATCACAGGAAACAGCCTGGATGAGCTGAAACAGCAGTTCCAGGATTATTGTGCGGAAAACGGAGTGACGGACTGGAAAGAATTTCTGGATTACATCTGCCAAAACGGCGCCCCCATTCTCCCGCCGGCGCCGGACCATCCGGATGTCCCCGACGCGGATCAGCCGGATGTCCCCGACACCGATCAGCCGGATGTCCCCGACACCGATCAGCCGGATGTCCCTGACACCGATCAGCCGGATATCCCTGCTCCGGATCAGCCTGGCCCCGATGTTCCGGACAACGACACTCCGGACAATGAAACAGAGGCGGACGCCTCCATTCAGAGAATCGTGGACCTGGTAAATGAAGAGCGCGCCAAAGAAGGCCTCGCTCCCCTCACCCTCCACAGCTCTGCGACGGCCGCCGCTGCCGTCCGCGCCAAGGAGATCAAGACTTCCTTCTCCCATACCCGCCCGGACGGACGGAATTTCAATACTGCGCTGAATGAACAGGGCGTATCTTACCGGGGCGCCGGTGAGAATATTGCCTACGGGCAGCGCACGCCTGAGGAAGTGATGACCGGCTGGATGAACAGTTCCGGACACCGGGCCAACATTATGAACGGCTCCTATACTTCCATCGGCGTCGGACACTATGTCGATGCAAACGGAGTCAGCTATTGGACCCAGTTGTTCCTGTACTAATAGGAAGCAGCCCCTTGGGGCAGCCCATACCGGGTCGCCCCAGCGTTACAAAAGCAGCGGCCCTGTCTGGATTTTTGACGGGGCTGCTGCTTTTGTTTCTTCTCACTGGGGACTCTTTTTTCCCGTAATACTCTTTGAAAATCCGGCTGCCATCCGATAAAAGAAGGTTCTCGGAAGAACACGGGCCAGCACCCGGATCAGCTTTGCGCCGCGGTCCGGTACTGAGACCACTTTCCCCTTCCTCCAATCCTTCATTGCATCCCGGACAATCTCGTCCGGCTAGCGAAAGCCAAACAGGCCCTTTTTCTTCTTATCCACATTCATCCCCGCACTCTCATGGAAATGAGAGTCGATAAAACCAGGGCAGACAGCCTGCACCTGGATCCCGTTCCCGGCGAGTTCCAGGTGCAGCCCCTCGGTGAAATTTAAAATATAAAGTTTTGTCGAAGAATAAAGTACATTGTGGGGCAGGACGGCAAACGCTCCATCCGAAGAAATATTGATGATCCCGCCGGTGTTCCTCCTCAACATCCTTTGCAGGACAAAATGCGTCAGTTTTGTCACACACCAGACTTGCAGAGAAAGAATCCTTTCCATCTCCTCCTCGCTGGTATCCGCAAAAACCGGCTTCAGCCCAAAACCTGCGTTATTCACCAGCATATCAATTTCCCTGTCGCCCACATGTTCGATGAGGCGCCGGACCTCCTCCCGGTCCGACAATTCCACGAGGATTGTCTCCACATTCACATGATACTGCTCCCGCCACTCCTTTCCATTGGAGAAAAGTGCTTCTCTGCGCCGGCCGGTGACAATCAAATCATACCCCTGCGAGGCAAAATATGCTGCATAGCTCAGCCCCAACCCACTGGTTGCGCCTGTGATGAGTGCTAATTTTTTCATGAAAGCTCCTTTCATTGAACTTTGTTCACTCGAAACTGATAAGAAAACCCCTCCTTCGAGGGATCTCCTTATTTGACCAGCCTGGCTACATATTCTTTTATCATTTTCGCCTTTTCTTTCGCGGAGATTCCCTCGTCATTGATTATGGGACTCTGTCCGGAAACCGCGCTGTGCCCTTGCGTCTTACGATAGGGCCTCCTGCGTCTGTAGAATCCAGTTGGACGCCCAGGCAAGGAGCTTTCCGGAAAGAACATCAAATTCATCGGAGGAGATCTGTCCCTTGTGTTTCAATTCCTGGCTATACCGCAAAATTTCCTGGTCACGGGGCGGAAGCTGAAGCAGCAATCGTTCCTTGTCCGGTTCATACCCTCCGCTCCGGCTGTAGCCAATGGCATAGAGGGTAAAGGCTGCCGATTTGTACAATCCCTTTAAAATCTCCGCATTTTTCTCATGGACCATGTTGTGGACACACATGTGATACACATTGCAAGCACCGATTCGGATCGCTCTTTGGATGTCTTCATCGGATATTTTCTCCCGAAGCTCCGTTAAGGTACCGAGCAGGGGCTTGGTGTCAAAATAGAACTGAAACAAATCCGAAGGCTCCCAGGCCAACAACTCAGACTTGCCGGAAAGGAAACCGCACGCCCTCTCCCGCTCCGGCAAACCGTCCAGCATTTTACTGTAGCGCTGAATATCTTCCGGCGCAGCGGTGTCCAAAATCACCACCATATCAATGTCGCTGTTTTCTGTGGCTTCCCCCCGGCCGAAACTTCCCTGCAGGCCTGCAAACCAGATACGCGCCCCAAACAAGGCCTTCAACCGGATCAAATATTCGCGAATCCAACTATCTATATCAAACATTTTCGTTTCTCCTGATCTTTTTTCTTCCAGCTCCAATAAATTTGCCGCCAGGCAATAAAGATTCTTCCGCCGGCCGTCATTATAGTGATCCAGGAAATCATGGAGAATCCGCACTCGTTCCTTTTGTTCCGCGCCGTAAGCCTCGGCGCCGGCTTCCCGCATCTTTTCCAAATCCCGCATCCGGTTTCGGTGGGTGATAAAGGAATCGTATTCCTCCTCTCTCTGATAGTGACCGCAGGGAAAATCCTTGCATTGAAAGCAGTATTCCACCAAACAGCAGATCGTTTCTCTCAAAACCTTTCATCATATTCCCTCCTATCGCAGCGGGGTGGAAAATCCACACCGCCATTCTTTCCTCCGGCCGGAGGATGTCCTGTCATCCCGGCCATCCAGCTTTCAAAATCAGGCATCGGGAGAGGTTTGGAATAAATATACCCCTGAACCAGATCGCAATGGGCCCGGCGCAGAAAATCAAGCTGCGCCGGGGTCTCAATCCCCTCAGCCACAGTCTGTATGCCAATCCGTTCCGCCAGCTCAATAAAACTTGCAATCACGCTCTGCGCCTTTTCATTCTCGATCTCCTCAAAAAATTGCCGGTCCAGCTTAATTGCATCCACCTCAAACTCTTTTAGCAGCGCCAGGGAAGAAAAACCGACGCCAAAATCATCGAGAGAACAAAGAAAACCATGCCGGTGCATTTCCCTGGTTGCCTGTTTCACCAGTTCTCTTTGCTGCTCATCAAAAAATACCGACTCCGTCAGTTCAAATTCCAAGATCCCATCCGGAATCTGATACTTCTCTTTCAGCTGAATATAGGGGCGCAGATAGTTCGGATCCCGAAAGTGTACCCTCGACAAATTCACTGAAATCGGGATCAGTTCTCTGCCTTCTTCCCTCCACCGCTTCAACAGAATACAAATCTCCTCCCATACATAAAGATCCAGCCTGCAAATATTTTCATTCTTTTCAAACAGCGGGATAAAATCGGAAGGATAGATCATGCCGCGCTGCGGATGAATCCAGCGAACCAGCGCCTCTGCACCTCCCGGATTTCCGTCGGACAGCCGGACCTTTGGCTGCAGATAAACCTGAAAATCATGATTCCGGAGGGAATCATCGAACAGACCGTTGAGTTCCTGCTCCCACTGCATCCTCCTTGTCATCTCTTCGCTGTAGAAGCAGCAGACCGACTTTTCCCCCTGAAGTTTGCAGGCTGCCCTGGCGCGGTCTTCCAGAAGAGTCAGATCCTGGTCCGGCCGGTCGATCCGGCAAGCCCCCTGAAGAATCGTCAGCCCGTACGGCAAGCCGATATTTTTGGACAGTGAATTGATCTCTTCCATTTTTTCGGCCAGATACCGGCGAATCTCTTCCTGCGAAACTTCGTTCAGACACAAAAAGAAATGATCTGCGTCCGCCCGCGCCATCATCTCCCCTTCCCGAAGTCCGCTTTTCAGCACTTGATAGATCATTTGGATCGTCTTGTTTCCCATCTGAGTCCCAAAACTTTCATTGATCAGCTTAAAGCCTTTTACATTGAGAAAAACCATCGTATAGGTATCCGGCTCCATCTCCCCAGAACGTCCTAGATATTCCATCTGGAATGCCGCATGGTTCATTCCGCCGGTTAAGGGATCCGTGAACGCAACCTCCTCCAACCGCTTTTGGTTTGCCCGATAAAACGACAGCGCCGCCGTCAAAAACAAAGTAAAGACTAGGACAATCCCGCCGACAATGAGAAAAGAACGTAGAAGAAAAGCGTCCGCCCCGCCTGAGATCAGGTCCGCCGGCACAAGGGTCAGCAAGACCCAGCCATTCACGCCCAGGGGGGAGTAAGACATCACCAACCGCGTCTCATCCACCGCTGTGAACGGAAAAACGCCGGACCGCTGATGTTCCATGTCGCTTTGCATCCGGATAAGCGCATTCTTCACATCCATGTCGGCCTCCGACTGAAAAAGGTTATCCAGTTGGAGAAAAGGCTTTAAATCCGTTGGGGAAATAATAACCTGCCCACTGCTGTCAACAATACAGGTCAATCCCTTGCCGGAAAAGCTTTCCGGTTGAATCAACGCCTGCATATTCTCCTTTCCGCGAACCCCCACCAGCACCTGGCTGATCTCTCCATCTGATTCCACCGGCACGGAAAAAAGGAGGTTTTGCCCCTCTACGTATCCGACTGAGGATTCTCCTTCAAAGGATGCTTGAATACCGGGCAGGGATCCCCAGCCGGCAGCATTCAGGTTTGCCGGAACCATGGTTCCATCCCGGCTTAGAAGGTTCAGGGAGTCAAAATCTAAATTCTGCGCCTGCCTTTCTAAATACCCTTCTGCCAATTCTTTCGGAAGCTCCGTCAAAGAATTAGCCAGGAGACGCAAGTTGGTCTGATGTGCCGCCATTCGCGCCGAAATATCACTGGTCAACTGATGTGCCACATCCTCCGCGTACTGCTCCGTGCTCTTTTCTAACGCGCATTTTAACCCCGATGTATTCCAAATCATCACCGCTGCAGCTGCCAGAAGGGCCACAGAGACGATCGCCATCCGAATTCCCGGCAAAAGCATCGTCTTCTTTTTTGTGAATGTATATTTGGTTTTATCCATCCTGTCCTCCCAAATGAATCTTGAAACAAACAAATCCTATCATGTTTTTCAAAAGGGAACAACAGGCAATCTGTGTACATAAGCATATAGCTTGTTGAAAAAAAATGGTTTCTGGGTATAATGGAAACAGCAGTGATATCAAGCAATGGGAGGGATTAGAGATCCGAGACAAACAAACACTTTACCAGCATGTATATCAAGACTTAAAAGAACAAATTCGTACTGGGAGAGTCCGTTACGGAGAAAAGCTGCCCTCCATGAGCGGCCTCTGTGACTTCTATCATGTCGGTCTCCGTACCGTCCGAGACGTTCTCCGCACGTTAAAGGAAGAAGGATACATTTGCACGGAAGAGAGAAAGGCGGCAACCGTACTCTACCGGCAGCCCGATTGCCAAGAGTCCGACTCCGCTATAAGGTCTGTTTTAGGAAGGAAAAAATTGATCGTAAACGTCCATCGGACAATCACGATCCTGATGCCTCCGATCATCGCCTTTTCCTCCCAGTGCCTCAACCAGGAAGAATTAATGCAATGGCTTCAGGCGCTGACACGTTCCCGCTTCAACTCTCCAGAAATTCGCTGGCGGGCATGCTCGAAGCTCCTGTATTCCCTGTTGGAACACTCAAAAAACCTGTTGTTCCGGGACATGTTTATCAGCTTTGAGCTCTATGGCAGGCTGTCCTTTTTCCAAAGCCAGAAACGCTACCTGGAGCTGTTTGCCAAGCGCGGAAAATTCCGGGGCACCGTCTGGGTCATGGAATCCCTTTTGACTCAAGATCCCTCCGAAATTACCGCCCGATTCACAGATATGTTCCAAAGGACAACCGCTGCGGTGGAAGAATATCTGGACGAGCTCTCCCAAGAATTCCCGGAGATTCCTGACCAAGTAGATATTTCTTTCCTCTGGGCTCCGGAACGAGGAAGAGATCACTACTATACACAAATCACGCGGGATTTGATCGATAAAATCGGAAACGGTTACTATCAGGCAGGGAACTTTCTTCCCTCGGAGGCAACGCTCTCAAGAGAGTACGGGGTCTGTGTGTCCACCGTTCGCAAGGCCATCGCCATGCTGAATGAGCTTGGCTTTGGCGAAACGAGGAACGCTCAGGGGACCAGAATCATTCTGCCGGGGGAGGAGGCCACCCTTCGCTGCATGAAAAGCAAAACCTATAAGAGAGATACTTTGCTCTATCTGAGCGGCCTGCAGCTGATGGCAATTGCAGTCCGTCCAGCCGCGCTTTTGGCTTATCCGCACATCACTTCGGAAGCAAGAAAGGCTCTGCAAAACCGGCTCCAGGACCCGACTCTTTTTCCGCTGGACGAAATGATCCACTTGATCATCGCCTCTCTGCCTCTCCCTCCTCTTGGCACGGTCCTGACTGAGGTGGGGAAACTGCTGTACTGGGGATACTATTATTCGTTTTTTCCAAACGGCGTCTCAAATGACAACCCGCTGTCCCAGAAGAGCCATGGGGCCTTGGTCAGTTTCCTGGCAGGGGATGCGGAAGGCTTCACCGGCCGGCTCTCCGCCTGCTACTGCTATGTGCTGGAGTTCATCCGCCCCTTTATGATAGAAAATGGACTGCCGGAAGCAGCCGGAATCCTGACCCCTGGCGAAAGCCTTTGTTTCTAAGATTCCGGTACTCCTCCGTTTAATCCAGATAATGATGCAAAGTTATCAGCAGCCGGTCCACATCGAGTGGTTTTGATACATGTTCATTCATCCCTGCCTGCCGGGCCCGGTAGACGTCGTCCGCGAAAGCATTGGCCGTCAGCGCGATGATCGGGATTTTTGCCGCATCCGGACGCTGCCCGGCCTCCCCCAGGCGTCGGATCGCTTTTGCTGCCTCGTATCCGTCCATCACCGGCATCTGAATATCCATTAAAATCAAAGAGTAGGTTCCCGGCGGCTGAGAGGAAAAAAGGTCCACCGCCTCTTTTCCATTCACAGCGGAAGTCACGGTAAGACCCGCTGTCTGCAACAGTTCCTGTGCAATCTCACGGTTGATCTCATTGTCTTCCACCAAAAGGATTCTGGTATCCGGGTCAAAAGGTTCTCCGGTCTTTTCCTTCTCGCTTCGGAAATCTGTATTCTCTTGTTCCGCTTGTTTTAAAAAGATAGTGACGCGGAATCGGGTCCCTTGATCGAGACAGCTTTCCACCTGAATGGTACCGTTCATCATCTGTACCAGGTTCTGGGTAATCGCCAATCCCAATCCTGTTCCCTGTACCTGGCTCACCCGGCAATCCTCCGCCCTCTCAAAAGGGGTAAAAAGTTTCTGCTGAAACTCCGGAGACATCCCGATTCCGTTATCTTCCACCGTAAACTCAAAACAACTGACGCCGCTGTGGCCGGAAGGTTTTTCCTCCGCCTTCAGCAAAATCCGCCCTTCATTCGGGGTATATTTCACAGCGTTGGACAAAAGATTCAGCAAAATCTGCTGAACCCGCATAGAATCGCCCTGAACTGCATCCTTCTGGATCGACGTGTGAAGCACAAACTGCTGCCCTTTACTCTCGGTATCGGTCCGGATAATCTGAGCGACCGTATCCAGCGTGTCGCTGATCAAAAAGGTGCTTTCACTGAGACTGACATTTCCGGACTCAATTTTAGACATATCCAAAACTTCATTGATCAGCCCTAGGAGGTGGTCTCCGGAAATCCGGATCTTTGACAGGCAGTCGGAAACCTTTTCCATCTTGTTCAAATTTTTCTCTGCTATGGCCGCCATTCCCAGGATCGCGTTCATCGGGGTACGGATGTCATGACTCATCCGGGAAAGGAACTCCGACTTGGCAAGATTCGCCCGGCGAGCGCCCTCGTATGCTTCCTCCAGCGCTTGCTTCGCCGCTCTTTCCTCCGCCTGCCGCTCCAGCGCCTGGCGCTTTTCTCCGCTGATATTGCGCAGCGTTATAATCACGGTTTTTTTATCTGCATTCTCCACCGAAATCGGATGAATCTCCATGCGAAGCCAGGATGAATTCCTCCCATCCGCGGATTGTCGGCAAAATTCCACTTCCGTCTGTTTCTCAGACTGAGAGAGCTTTTCCAGTATCCGGTCCCGGTCGAACTCACGGGCCACCATCAAACGGTCGCTTTCCGCCACATAAGGAAGCAGCAGCGGGCACAGCCCGGAAGAAAAGTTCCCGTTCCTGGCATATGCCATGGCATCCTGCGTTTGGGGCAGACGCACCGCATAGTATTCATCGTCGGTCAGATTTACATAAAAAATACTGGCATACATCCCGCTGATGGCCTGCAGCGCCGACTGGCTCATATGCAGGCGCTCGCTGTTTTCAGACAGAGTTTCCTTCATACTATGGATATTCCGCACCGTGCCGACCACACGGGAGGCGCGGCCGCTCTGAGTAATCAGCCTGCTGCTGACCCGGTGCCATTGGTAATCTCCCGGTGCGCTCCTTGGAGTAACCACACGTACCTCAAATACTTCCGCCCTGCCATGACAAATATTATCCATAACTGCCGGCACATCTTCCGGGTGGACGAACTTCTCATCCTTCACCAGCTGGGAATAATTCCTCAGCTCCCTGCAGATGACGCCATGCCCTGCCTGCGGCTCGTAGCTCGTATAGACATCGGTATCCATCTGGTATTCAAACATCGTATCGGAGCTGGCCTCCATGGCCACGCGGTACATTTCCTGCTCCCGGTCCATCTGCTGCTGCAGCATTTTCCGCGGGGTGATGTCCACCAAAGTTCTCTGGATCACCGCGTCCCCCTCTGCGGTCTGATCCACAATCATGTTGGTACCGTCTAGCCAGTGTAGGGACCCGTCACTCCAAATCGCGCGGTATTCCCGGTCCTGCCGGTCTCCGATCTCATGGAGGCGCTGATAGGTCTGCCTCAGCATGGCGCGGTCTTCTTCCACGACCGACCCTAAAACTCCTTCATGCCAGTCAAGCACTCCTTCTTCCTGGCTTTGGTATCCCAAAAGAGACAAGGCAGCCCGATTCATGGAAATCAGCTCATACTCCCCTGTCCTCCGGCGGATAAACCGAATAATTCCGCAAGGCACCGTATCATAGATACTGGTAAGAAGCTGCGTCTGTTCCCGCAAACGCTGGGCATCTTCCTCCGCTCTGGTCACATCCAAATAAAGGCTGTTGACCATCCAATGCCCCTCCGCGTCCTGGGCTTTTTTCCCGCTGTCGATGACCCATTTCAGACTCCCATCCTTACAGCGCACCCGATAACGGGTAGAGTAAACCAGTCCGCCGTCCCGAAACGCCTCGGCACAGTCGGAAAGAGCCTGGTTGAGATCCGGCGGGTAGACCGTTCCCACCGCAGTGCCTCCTGTGGCAGCCATAAACTCCTCCACCGTATATCCAAAAAGCGCCGCAGCCTCTTTGCTGACAAAGGCAAAGGAATACGTATCATCGTCATTGCTGATCTTCAGCCCTCCGGCTATGGAGGACATAATCACGTCCAGCTGACGGTTTTGCTGGATTGTCTGCTCTTCCAGCAAAGCTAAGCGCTCCTGCACATAGTCGTAGGACTGCCGCCCGATCTTCTCCGGAAACAATTCCCCGCTCAGCATCTCCTGATAAGGGTTGGAACAGTGGATGTGGGCACAGAAAAGCCCCTCTTCGGTATCCTGAAACACAAACGTTACTCTCTGATGTACTTTTAAATACATCTCCACGCCGGGATCCGTCGCAATCCACATCCGTCCGGACACCACATAAATCCCCGGCGACGGCTCAATCACATCATATCTCTCATCCCAGATCCGGCAGGTTGGAATCGCTCCCTGAAACTGGCGAAACAATTCTACGGCAGCCTCTCTTCCCGCAATATACTGCTCCTCTCCCGCGCCAATCCAAGTGAACTCAGGTGCAAAATAATTTGCCACCTCCTCCGGATTTCCGGCGCAGTAGTGCAAATACATGATGCGGCTAGCCAGTTTTTTCGCCTCATCATGCCTGCAGGGGGTCTGAACACGGTCGGTGGGTCTCTTCAACTTGCAATCCGCCTTTCTCCATCCTCGCAAAACTCTGCCCGTTAAACTCTATGATCCTGGTAGACCATATCCTTTAAGGGCTTTTTATGCTGTACCTTATACTGATACATCTTGGTATCCGTCCGCTTAATATACTCTTCCAGACTCATCTCCGGCTGAGACGGGATTTCCAAGGATGCGAAGCTGAAACTTTTGGGATAGGGCTTATCCGTACTGCCTTCCTGGAGCATGGCCCGCAAAGCCTCCAGATGCTCATCCTGATTATGCGCCGAGATACCGGTCTGAATCAAAATAAACTCATCTCCTCCGATCCGGCAAACCTCTTCGCCCAAGGATTTCAGCGCATTGGCAATCTCCATCAGATACTCGTCCCCTGACTTATGTCCAAAGGTATCATTGCAGTATTTCAGATAATCGATATCGATAAATGACATAACAAAAGAAGTCCCTTCTTCCATCAGCCGTTTCATCTGATCCATGGCATATCTTCGGTTATTCAATCCGGTAAGAGGGTCCACGTAAGCCAGCTTGTACATCAGGTTCTCTTTCTTTTTCCGCTCTGTGTCATCCATCAGAATATGAACGGTCGCCATTTGATCTCTCCAGGAAAATGAGCAGGACTCCACGCCAAAATATTTTGTCCCCTTGTCTTCCTCTTCCTCGGTCACCGCCATCTCCCAGAAAGGAAACTCTTCCAATTCCTCATCGGATTTTCCAAGGATAATATCCAATACTTTTCGGGATGTCTTTGGCCTCATTTTACAAAACCACTCGGCGGATTCATTGGAAAACAGCAAGTCATGTCCTTCTATAGAATAGATAAAAATCATATTATGCGTGAACTTGGTCAGGGTCATCACCAATTCCAGATTCCGTTCCAGTTCCTGATTTTTTGCCTCTATAATCTGCTTTTCCGCAATCAGGCTTTCACTCCGCTCCTTGAGCTGCCGGGTCATGGTGTTAAACGCCTGAGAAAACTCTCCCATAAAATCCACGGTCTGGCTATAGTCCCCTTTCGCCACCTCCTGGGTCTGCCAGGCCAGATGACGCAGGGAATTCTGCAAATCCTTAATCGGCGCGGCCAGAACATTTTCCGCGCCGGGAGGCTGCTGAGACAAATCCCCCTTGGCCATTGCGGTGGCAAAAGTGCGCGCCTCGCGCACGCAGTCCGCCAGAAAACACATCCCTTCTCCCAATTTCAGGAACTCCGGCGGCAAAGCCTTTATGTCCAGGCTGGCTTGGTCCGGATGATACAGAATATCCTTTAAATATTGAAACAAAACATCTTCTGTCTTTTGCATTCTGCCCACCCTTCCGGTTTCTCACTCCTGCGCCTTGCAGCGAAAACGACATACCCGCGCCCCGCTGGCCCAGCAGTCAATTTCCCTAACCAGATAACGTTTTTTCATGTAAGTTTCCAAAATTCCCGCCAGAAATCCTTCGTCATAATTACAGACCACCTCATTGGTCGGAGGGAGTCCGCTGCAGTCCAGATCCTGGGCAACAGTGAGAATGATCTGATCTGCGTTGTCCTGAATTTCCTCGATGCGCAGAATTCCGATTTTCAGATCTCGTAAAATCTTTTGTAACTGCGCGACAAATTGTTCCAAGGGAAGTGTCAGGTCCAGCAGATTTTTGGCAAATTCCTGCCCCGCCAGAAAACCGGACTTGCGAAATAATTCGTTTGCCCGCTCTGTTCCGAACTCTTCCGTTAGGATATGGTTCATAGTGTATTCCAAAAGCCGGTATACGACAACCGGCATGTCTTCTCCTAAATCTTCTCGCCCCTCTTTTATATTTCCAAGCTTTTCCCAAGAAAATATATGATGCGGCTCGCTAAAAAACACATTGCCCATGCCCTATGCCTCCTGCTCTCTTTCCATATTGATGAAATTTAAATTGTATTATATCATATCCGAGGGGGGCTCCGCTATAAAATTCGGAGAATTTTTTAACTAATGGTTCCAACATTCCCGTTTTTGAAAAGAATGGTTTTATTTACTCCATGGATTTATTTTCCGTTTCGTTAAACGTTTCCCGGACGGATCTCTATCACGAAGATCTCCCGGAAACTTTGTCGGAGCCGGTGAGCCGGTACGGCCGGCCAATGCCAGAAGAACTGTTCCATAGAGTATCATCGTTTAAAAAGGGATTCCTGCCAACCGGCAGAATCCCTTTTCATTTGGAGCTATTTCATTTTCTGCAGACGCTTCCCCCGCGTCACAAAATATTTCTGTGACAAACAGCCTTATTTTTCTCTCTTTCGGACAAGGAAGACTCCTGTCAGCGCGGCGGCCGACAAAATAATCAGGCCGGACCACATCATCAGATTTGTGGTGTCCCCGGTTTTTGGGGACGAACTCCCTGACGCGGTACCTTTCACTTGTATTGTGGCAGGTTCCGTGACAACTGTCCCGGCCGCATTGACGGCGACACAGCGATACTGCCATCCGTTGTTGTCCTTGCTCGCTGTCAACGTCAGATCCTGTCCGGTGGCTCCGGAAATGTCTTCCCAGCCATTCCCTTTGTTCACCTGCCATTGATACGTCATCGGACCATCCCCTTGGACATCCGCTTTCAGGGTAATCGTCTTCCCGCTCTTTACCGTCTGATTCTCAGGATTTTTAACCACGACTGGCGGCTGGGCAATCACCAAGATAATCTCCCGCTCCGCGCTTCCGACGCTGTTCTCCGCGGCCACAGTGAAGGTATAGCTGCCGGACTTCGTGGGTGTTCCGGATATTTTACCCGAATTCGCATCCAGAGAAAGGCCGTCCGGCAGACTTCCGGACCGAATGGCCCACTTCATCGGTGAGTCGCCCGTAGCTGTCAAGGTCTGCTCATATTCCGTCCCGCTGATTCCGTTCCCCAACGTTTCCGTCGTGATCGCAGGCGGATCCGCAACCGTCATGGTATATTCCTTCCTGTCCTCACCTACCGCATTGGCCGCCTTTACCGTAAAGCGGAAATTTCCCGGCTTCAAAGGGGTTCCGGCAATGGTCCCTGTATTCGGGTTCAAAGTCAGTCCCTCCGGCAATGCTCCGTCTTCCAGAGTCCAGGTCATCGGAGAATCCCCGGAAGCGGCCAGGATCTGGCTGTAGGCCATCCCCTTAATCCCACTTGAAACTTGATCCGCAGTGATGAGGGGCGGGTCCGCAATTACGATGGACAAAATTTTGCTCTCGCTTCCGGAATCATTGGAGGCTCTCACCGTAAATGTATAAATCCCTGGCGCTGACGGCTTCCCACTGATTTTACCGGTATCCGGATTAAGCGCTAAGCCTTCGGGCAAAGTTCCTTCCTCGATCGCCCAGGTGATTCCGGTGTCTCCGCTTGCCGTCAACGTTTGCTCATAGACTGAGCCTCTCACGCCGTCCGGCAGCTGGTCCGTCTCAATCCTGGGCGGGGAGGCGATAAAAATGGTATACTGACGGCTGTCAGATCCCACTGCGTTGGAGGCTGTCACTGAGATATCATAGACTCCGCCGGCGTTGGGAATCCCCGAAATCACACCGGTGGATGGGTCAATTTTCAGTCCGTCCGGCACACCGGAAATTCCTGTATCCCCATTTCCTCCGGAAATACTCCAGGTGATAGGCGCGTCGCCGCTGGCAGCGATCAATTGGTTGTAATTTTTCCCTTTCGTACCGTCTGCTACAGCATCCGTCACAATCAACGGAGGCTCTGCGATATAGAGGGTGATTTCCTTCTGATCATCACCGGAATCATTGGACGCCTGTACCGTGAAGGCAAAGCTCCCCGACACCGAAGGAGTTCCATACACATAGCCGGTATCCGGGTCTAAGTTTAAGCCGTCCGGCAAATCGCCTCCTACCACACTCCAGGCAAAGGGCGCCGTACCGTTCGCCGTAATGGACTGGCTGTAATTGATGCCTTTTCCGCCGTTTGGCAGGGTAGAGGTTACAATCGAAGGCGCCTCCTCTGGCGTGCGGAAGGTGGCCGTAGCCATCGCCGTCCGAGGCGTTCCCGGCCGGTTGTCGTCTGCCGTCAGCTGAATCTCATATTCTGTCGCAAACTCCAGATTCTCATAGAGCAGCACGCTTTCGCTGTTCCAGTTCCAACCGTCGATAGAAATCCAGGCGTCTGTCCCGGTCTTGCGGTACTGGAGGGTTCCCCCCTGAATTCCATATGCACCTTCTGCGTAAGCAGGCGTTAAAGAAATGCCGCCTTCCACCGCTGCTTCTCCCAGTGATACCTGCAGCGGATTGATGACATTGACCGTGATAGAGCCCTGAGCCGCCCGATGGGTGTCGGTCTCCATCGCCCCGACGGTTAGGATTGCCGCGCCGAGCCTGTTTACCGAAACCACTCCGTCAGACGTCACAGAAACAACATCATTGGGATCGCTCGCTTCTTGATAGGTAATCGCTCCGAGGCTCTCTCCCGGCGCCAGATCCGGCTGGCTGCTGACGGTAAAATCCATCTGCTGCTCGATGTCCACGCCGAGTTCCAAGGTATAGCTTGTCGTTCCGGACAAAACCTGATATTTTTTTGCATTAACCGGCAGGGTCAGAACCGACGATTCATTTCCCGCGGCGTCCACCGCTTTTACCTGCAACTGGTAGGCTCCGGTGGGAAGGGGATAGAGATAAGGGCTTGCCGGGGTTGTAATCTCTGTCCAGTTCACTCCGTTGTCGTTAGAAATCTTCAGGGAGGCCAGCGCATAAGTCCCGGCCACTGAATTCAAGCTAATCTCCGTACCCTCATAGGGCTGCTGGTCCGTAACGCTGCTCATATCGTCGGTAAACGAAACGATAGGAGGATTCACCGTAAATGCTTTCGATGTATAGCCGATATTGCCCGCCGCGTCCTTCACATAGAGATGCAGATAGTTTGCGCCTGCCGGAAGCGCATCTCCCAGATTCACATTGGACACTTCGACGGTTCCTGCGCCTAAATCAGTAAACACAGAAGGGGGCGTGGAAGGTTCCGCTGGCGAACCATTGACCAGCCAGGCATAAGAAACCAAATCGGATGTATAGCTGTAATTGCCTGCGCTCGGTGTGTTGGCAAAGGAAAAATCTGCCGTTAATCCTTGGATGGACGCAGACGGCGCCGGCTTTGTCTGGTCGGTTCGAATCGTGAATTTTGTCGTATTCGGGATACAGGTTTCACCGGCCAAAGGCGTGTGCTGGAGCGTTACCGCATACTCCCCGGCAGGCCATGCCGCCGTTTGATCTACCTCAAAATACGCATCTCCGGAAGGGTCTGCCTGCAGCGTAAGCGGAACCGCCGTACCGTCCGGCTTTGTCAGCGTATAGACGGCTGTTTTCCCTTCCGCCTTGACGCTTTGAGAAGGATCCGGATACACTTTGAGACTCTGTCCCTCCATCAGTTCTCTGTAAATACTGTTGACCTCTTTGTTGCCGGCCGTTCCGACTGGAGAGATCATCAGTAGGAGTTTGGCTACCGTGACATTATCCGGCACAACCGGCGTGCTTTCACTCTCCTGCCAGGTGGTGTGATAAATCAGCCAAGCCAGCTTGGCCGCCAGCTGTTCCGTGTCATCCGCACCGGGAGCCAGTCCGGCATCAGCCAGGTCCTGATTGGAAACATCCGCCGGGTTCATGGCATTTTTTGTATTTGCTCCCAGGTAGGTTTCCGGAAAGATCGCTGTGGCACTGCCGCCTTCATCTGTGATCAGTACCGCATGATCGGTCTGAATCCCGTTTAAGTAGGCCTTATCCAAATCCGTGGCGCTGTCCGCGTAATTCGTCTCGTCTTTGTTAGTCAGGTTAATATAGAACCGATTTTCTCCCTGGTCCAGATAATTGGTATACTGATAGGTTTCCAGCGGAGAACTGCCTGTGATTTTTTCCGCAAAGGACATTTCCAGGTTAGAAAAACGGAAGCTGGACGTATTCTCGCAATCATGGCTGCTGTACTGTACGTAAGGTCCGAACCCACCGAAATTCGTATCGGTCAAAGTAACATTATCAAACAATTTTGTAGCATTCCCTGTCAGATTCCCGCTGCCGTCCACTTCCTGAATGGTAGCGGTCAGGGTCGTGGCGGTAATAGTCAGTTCCACATGGCTGTTCGCATAAAACGGATGGGCCATTGCCGTCTGCCCAGTTGTTGCAAAAGAGGGAGTGATTCCGGAACTGTGCAATTTATTTACGATATAATCATTCAGATTAACCAGATAAATATTGCTCAACCCAGTAGCGGGATCATTCGATCCCTCCGGCGTATAGGCAAACACTAATAAATATCCACTCATCACTGCGGAACTGCCGGAACCTGTTGTGCCTGCATTAATCAAAAATCCCGCATAGCTCATGGAATGGGGGCGGACATTCGTGGCGTCAACATCGAATTTCACCGTCTTCTCGCTGGTCGTGCTGGCCGGATAATACAAAAAATCGGCAAACGGCTGATCTCCGTATCCGTAAAACTGCATCGCCGGTTTTCCATTCTCCACCATCGTATAGATATGTTCCCTGAGCTGGGCCACTTTTCCCCAGGTCTTGCCGGAACCGGCATTCAGCATCTCCTCGATCGTTGTCTTGCCGTTTGCTGAGGCATTGTAACGGCTGTCAGCGACCCCATAATAGAACCAGTTCTCTGGCAAAGCCTCACCGGAAACCACATTCCTCCCGTTATAATTTGCTTTCCAGGCGCTTTCACTGTCATACCACGCGTTATCGTAGTGGTCGTAAACGTCCCATTTTGTGAGATCCGTAGGATCAATGGTAGCCGCCGACGTCAGAATCCGGTAATTCTTCTCTTCACTGCCGATCAGCTGATCCAGATAGCCGCCGACTTTGCCGGCCAGAACATTGGCATTCACGCCGTAGGCAGGATCCACATTCATAAACACATCAAACGTGGCTGAATCCGAAACCACCGCACCGCCCGCTGCCAATACCGGCTGCGCTGCCATGCCCATTAACAAAATAGCCGTCACGAGCATAGCCGTAAGTTTCTTCACCCTCTTCATACTTCTTCCTCCTCAAAATAACAGCCCTTCTCCGGCTGCCGAATAATAAAAAATAGCTGCGAAGCAGATATTTTTGCCCAAACGGAGCAACGCGGAGTTCGGGCTTCCCGTCCTTTTTTATGGAGCGCCGGAGGCGCGTAATAAAAAACAGGCCATGCAATCCAATTCCTGACGCGTGGCCTATTCTTCCCAGCGAATTTTCTTCGCTTTTGCTATCTTTGCGTCACTACGATGAATTACCAGTTAATTATACAAAAAGTGTCGTGTAATCATCGTGTAATCGTGACGGCAAAAAAGAATATTTTTTAAAATTTATCTATATTTTTCTTCTATTTTTACTGATTTCGCAGAGCATTCCCAATGTATTTTCCGCCCAGCTATAATCTGTCATGTATTCTCCCTGAAATTCTTCTGTTGCTTTGATATCCCCATCCAAAAAACGATTGTAATCACAATCATACAGTTCCGTATTCAGCCATCTCATGTTCTTATCCGCAATCAAGAGGCCGCCAAGACCGATGGAGTCCAAAAATTCAGCCAGCCGGTGCACAGCATTCCGATATAAACTGAGATTTGTGTCGGTGTATTCTTTGTTCTCCCAAATCATAGAAAAGGCCTCCTCGGACTTTAATCCGCCGCCATTCTTATCCACCAAAAGCGCAAAAATTTCCTTCACCTTCGCTCCGGGAAATTTAACCGCCTTCCCGTTCAAAAACACCTCAAAAGCGCCGAATGTGCGAATATACAAAGGTTTTTCCTGCCGTCTCGACAGCAGTTTCGCCCGTTTCAGAGCACTCGTCACCTGATCGCTGGAATAGGGCTTGGTAATGTAATAATCCGCGCCGCAGTGCAGGGCATCCAACACATACCGGTCATACCCGGAGACAAAGATAATCACAATTTCCGGATACCGTTCCCGCAGCGCTTTGCCGAGCTCCAGTCCGTTCATTCCCGGCATTTCGATATCCAGAAGAGCAAAGTCTACCCGGTTGGTTTCGGCGAATCGAAGTGCCTCGTCCGCCCGATCGAATTTCCCAACGATTTCGATATCCGGGATGAACTCTGCCTCAATCTCAAATTTATCCATTGCCCAGAGCTCATCGTCAACAAGAATCGTTTTCATGGAATTTATCCTCTTTCTTTTCTTTCGGGATGATCACCGTCACTTTTGTGCCTTCACCGGGGACACTTGAGATCTCTACGACGGCGTTCATCTGAAGTTTCAGCCGGTGCTGAATATTGGACAGGCCAATGGAATCCTGCCGGTTCTTTCCTTCCTTGCAGTCAAATCCAACTCCGTTATCTACCACGGTGATCCTAAACTCCTGCTCCAGCTCCTGGGTACGAATCCACACGGTTCCGCCTTCTACCTTTTTGCATACCCCGTGCTTGATGGCATTTTCCACTAAAGGCTGAACGGTGAGCGGGAGAATTTGAAAATCCTCCGTCTCAATTTCATAGACCACCTGGACCCGGTTTTGAAAGCGGATCAGCTCGATATCTGTATAAGCCCGGACATGCCTAAGCTCATCTGCAAACGAAACTGTGCCGGGATTGGTGAGGGACTGGAGATTCATTCGAAGGTAATCGCTGAAATCCTGTACCATTTTATAGGCGATATCGGGAGATTTTTTGATATAAGTCTGAATTGCCCCCAATGTATTGTAAATAAAATGAGGCTGGATCTGACTGATTAATAGCTGAACCCGATTCTCCTGCAATTTCCGGTCCAGTTCCGCCGCTTCCGCCGACCGGCGCACCAGGGCTCTGACCGTGCTGATGCTGAGCATGGTCAGGTAAACCAAAAGACCGAGAGGAACCAGCTCTCCTGTTCTGTTATACTGGCTTTGATAAAACAAACTTAATTCCACGAAAATACAGATCACCAAAAAGATCAAGCCCCCCACTTCCAGCCGGTCGCCAATCTTCACCCCTTTACGCCGGTCGCTCCATATGGCGAAAATGGCATAGGCTGCCGTCAGCACGATAATCGCATGGGTGGAAGGAAGCAGTTCGATGAGATCCTTTATCTGGAAAAGTTGAAGCAATGTGCTGGCCAGCACATTTGCCAGCGCCGCAAAAAGCAATACCTTATTCCCTTTCTGGTGGCGTGGACTCATGCGGCATCGCATATATTCCAGATACGGGATGGGAAGAATACACAAGGCAAAATATACAGCGATCGATTCCATGAGACGAACGGACATAAATGTATGGGGCATCTTGGATTCTCCATACACCCATACCCCAACCAGCAGGATAAAAAAAGACAGGCTATGCAGAATATGCCGCATTTCTCTGGATTTCAACAGACAAAAAGAGGCCAAAAACAAAATCAGCGACAGTACCACAAGGGCGATACTGATGATAAACTGAGGAAGCCGTTGGTTGATCACATACAGTTCAACAGCGGAAAACTCCCCGTAGAACACCATATTCAGCTTTCCGGAACTTTGTTGATAAGGGGATGTGGTTTCGATGGAGACACGTTTACCCGCCGCCCCGGAAGGCACCAGGACAAAGTTCCACGCGCTGGGCGTGGATTTGCCAAACCGCCGGGAACCCGAAGTATCGTACTCATAAATCTGTTCTCCGTCCACAAAAACCCGCACCGACTGCTGGGCGCTACGAAAGCACAGATACATCCCGTCCTCCCAGTCCTGGGGCAGCGTATTTTCCATATGGGTGACCTGCCCTGCCGGGATGTCAATATTTCCGTTCATGTCCATAACCGGCCGGCTGATTCCGTCCGAATCCAGAAAAACCCATCCATCCTTCATCTCAGTAACAGTGTCTTCCGGCGTCGCCGGCGGCGCCGCGCTGTCCAGTAACGACAACAGCAGCGCGGCAATTCCACACAAAACGGCCGTCAGCAACCAGCTGATTTTCTTTTCCGTTGTCTTCATTGGTTTCCTCGAATTCCTTCTCACGTTGCTCTATGCCGGTCACGCCCAAACTTCCTGTGGTTTATTTCGTTGGGCTCTGCCCGGCTAATTCATCTCTGGTACCGGTCCCCCGGCATCCGGCCGGTTTGGCCGTTTGCCTGCAATCGATTTTAATCTATGTGCAATTCTTCAAAGCATAACAGATCCCATGTGAATATGCAAGAGTATTCAAGTGTAACGCAACTTGTGTTTGCTTACTCCCCAAAAGCAATTCCTGCAACATTCAGACAGGAAATACTCCAAATGGGTAAAAAGCACTCCATAAGACAACGTTTTTTTTAGAGCGGAGCGTCATATGGTTCGATGTGCTTTGCGGTATTCTTTGAGGGACTCCTCATGATTCTTTGAGAAGAATTTACAGATTTGGTTGACTTATTATATCCTATATCCGAAGTCATTGGCGGTTTCCAAAAACAGAAAAGTCGGTCCGGATTCGTTTGTTCGCCGCCTGCATTTTCCAAAAGCAAATGCAGGAAAAGACAGAGTTGCCGTACATTCCTTATTTTAATCTTCCATTCTAGTACCTTAACAGAATAGACCGTTGTTATAAAATGTGCTATTTATTCAAAGTGAAAATAGGTGAGAACATGGACGAACTGCGTCGGCGACAAAAAATTATTGCCCAGCTTGTAAAGCCCCGGCTGGAACAGGGCGTTTCCCAGGCGGAGCTTGCAAAGAGTGTGTGAACCCAGCAATTCAACCTCTGCCGCCTGGGGAGCGGCGTGCAGAACCCCGCGCTGGATATGATTCTGAAAGTTGCGTCCGCACTGGGGAAAAAGTTTTCCCTTCTTCTGGACGACAAGGAGGAGCCAATGAGCAACATTTATAGTCTCCGTATCTTCCACGGAGCTTATGCACTTTTATTGTCCGGCCTGGTGGCTGAAATCATCTATACCAACGAGGAACTGGCACATTTACTGCCCTTGGATAGGGAGCGCACCGGCGAGGGTGTCATCCGATGGCTGGAGGGGTAAATCACTGATCAAAATCAACTGTTGTTCTATACTTTTCCCTCATCCATTTTCAATATTCCTCACTGTTTTTTCTGATTTAACTGAACGAAATTCTCCAGTTTTTTCAGATAAGATTCCAATGCGTCATAAACCCCAATCCTCTTCAAATATTTCTTATCCTTTTCCTTATATACGAAAACTGTTATGTGTCCCTCCTTCTCCGAACAGATTTCCTTCCGTTTGATCAGTGACTTTAGGGAACTCCCTGATAGACGCTCTTCTGCATCACACAAATCCGCTATCCCTATGTTCTCCGCCAATATCATCACATCATCCTCTACCGCAAAGCTGCCGCAAAGTTTCCCATTGATATCAATATCCAATCTCCACTGGATATCCTCCATAAAAGCTACTGCTCTTTCCGGTTTTTGATGATAGCGATTCAAAAACTCTTCCAGTTTTGGTATCACGTGTCGTTGACGGAATCCCTTTTTGTCTATCTCATCCATAATCATCTGTATCTTTTGTATCCATTTCATGTTGGAATGATTTACAAAATCCGGAAAACAAAAAATTTTCTTACCTTTTTGCCCTCCTACTAAGCATGTTCCCCGTCCTTTATCGAAAACAGTATCCCAATCAACCTCAGCATCATCTTTCATCCCACGGAATAGCAGACAAAGTATTAACACATCCTGCTTGATTACAACCCATTTGCTCCGCCGGCCCAATAGATAAGTAAATAACAGCGTTTCCACTTCCGGGTTATGCTCCACGAATTCCTTATAACAAGGCAATTTTTTAAATTTACTTTCTGATATGATGGGAACCGTTTTGTTTAACATTTCTAAGGCATAATCGACACAAAAACGGATTAGGTTGCCACATAGTTCTCCTAGCTCAGCTGTAATCGCATAGAAAATCCAGAATGTGAACAGATACAAATCCTCCACTGCCATTTTCAACAGCAATTTATCTTCCAACTGTTTCAAAAGATCAATGCTGCTCTCATCAACCATAAATTCGTGCAAATACCATGGTTCTCCCGTTTTAATTGTTCGGAGCAGAAAATTCTCATTTTCCTCTGCGAAACAATGGATCTTTATAATTTCTATCATATTTTCTTCAAGATAGAAATCAGATTCTCCCAATAATTGTTCATATCCCTCTCTCTTTGCCTGGTCATAATCCATCTCCTCAATGGAAGGACTGCTCTGAGAACGGCCTGCATTCATTTTCAAAGGTCTTGGATCTTCATAATAATATCCGACAATATCCTTAATTTCATTTTTATATTTTTTCGTATAGTTTAAACCAAAGTCCTTTAAAATAGAGGGGATCAATTCCACCAATATATCTTCCTCAATGTCGTATCCGTACTCATCATAATATAATAAAGTTTCTAGAATTAACTTTTTAACATGTGTTTTCATAAAAGCGGCATATTTCTCTCCCCATTCTGCCGATAGCTTAGGGTAAACATTCAGAAGCTTCTCCATCCCTTGATAATCCTGATATAGCCTGCAATGCTCCCAATATTGTTCTATCACTTCTTTTCCGTCAAAGTGCATCCCTTTCTTTTCGCATACTTCAATCAGCCCGGCAAAATTCATCATCTCCTGAACTCCGTTAAACAACGAATGTTTCTCAATACAAGTGAAAAATTGCTTTACAAATTCCCGGATAAAATCCTACGCCTGATCTCCCGAACCGTATTGTGTCAGGCGCATTAAATGAAAGGCTCGTCTGCACCATTCACTGCCGCTGTCCCTGAAGCTTTCCCCAAATTCGCGGACGCCATAATCCTCTAGTTTCATAGGAAGCTTATAGAATTCCTCCACACACCGTTTTTCAACCATCTGATTGATTTTCTTATCATGACAATGAAATTTTTCCAGCAACATAAGCAGCTGATTATAAAAAATACTGCATTTGGTTAGACGCGGAATATAATACTCTTGATTTTTATCAAGATATTCCAGCAAGAAATCTACAATGGAAGGATTTTCAAATTCCATCTTTGTTTCCTCTTCCTCTTCATCATAATAGGTAAGAAGGATTGTTTCTTCTAATTCAGAAATACAGCTTTCAAAAGATTTTGGTACGGAATCCCCTTTATAAATCTGCACATAATTGCTGTATGTATTGCGTACATCCTCAATGCTGATGGGTGTGTAGGAGATTGCAACGATAGATGAAATCATAATCGCTTCTTCCGACAATTCTGCAAAAACACCCTTCCACATTAATTCCGGATATTCGATCCAATCCAGCAAATTCTGTGCATATTCCCATGGCGAATATTCTTCGTATCCGGGTTGCTTTAAGAATTTATCAATCACTTTTGGGCTATAACCGTGGTTATATACAAGCCGATCACAGTTATGATAAATACTTTCAACATATTCTATATCCAAATCGGACGCCTGCAAATGAGCAAACAAAATCTTAACTTTCTCTGCATCTGAATATTCTTTCATAACGCATTCTATTTTTAGCGTCTGTATTATATCTTGTAATTCAGGATTCAAAAAAAAGCTCCTGCTGGACAATATATTCACGCGTAGTGATAATCAGACATTTACCGTCGGTTATTCTAAACTTATCAATTAATTCCTCTAAAATATAGTTGTCCTTCCGGCTGCGTTCTCTATGAAATACGGACCCCCAGTAATCGTCTAGAATAAATACCTGCTTCTGCTCCGATTCTTCCCATTCATACTCAATCTCATCCAGGCTGCTCACCCAATGGAATCCTTCATGGCAGTCAAAAGACAGAAAATCCAAAGCCAACATACGAGCAATCGTGGTCTTTCCCATACCCGGCTGCCCGGAAATCACCACTACATGGTTTTTTCCATCCTCTCTCTGGCTTTATTATATACGCCTGTCTGCACAAAAGTCCTGCACCCTTCGATTGCTTTCCTCTGCTCCCTGGCATTCCTATTTTTAGCCCCTTTTTTCATGATTTTTTGCATAACTTCTTCCAAGATGATACCGTCCGGTATCCACAAATTTGTAAAATTCTTTTCGATCCAATGGTATGACGGCTCTGACAGAAAGCGGTTCAGAGCATCTCGGTCCAGCAAATCATTGCTACGGGTGATATATCCTGAAAATAATTCGTAAATTTTTTCCGCCTCTTGTTCACTTAAGCTCAACGAAACTACCAGGATATACCGTTTTGGATCCAGATTTTTAATCTTGGGTAGCTCGTCATCTTTAAGTACCCGGTACAAATCTGCAAATTTTTTATAGCGCTTTGCCTGAAGGACTATATTTTTCTCCTCCCAAAACCATAATCCATCAATCCCTTTATCCTTTCCATCCCGAAAAGTCTGAAAATGAATCTTCTCTCTGTACTGCACGATTTCACACGCCAAAATCTGGAATGACTTCCAATCCAACTTTTCATTAAAATCATAATTTCTCATCCGTAATCCCCGTCCGCTTCTTTTTTACAAATCAAACCGATATCAGCTGTTGTCTATATTTCCCTCCACTTTACAAAGTGTCAGAATCTATCCTATTTATTACGTTCAATTAGTTTTGCTCTGATTATATCAAAGTATATCAAAAAAGTACAGAACTAATCCAAACCTTTGTTCTGCATTTTTCTGTGCTTTCAAAAGTTGGAGTAAAAGTTCCGTTCTCGTCTGTTTGGGTCCAAAAGAGCAAAAAAACTGTTTCCCCAACTAAATGCAAAAAGACCCGTAAAAGCCCTAGTTTCCTGTGCTTTTGCGGGTTTTCTCTATCCCAAAAATTCGCTCACCCAATATACATTGCATCCCCAAAACTAAAAAACCGATACCGTTCCTTCACCGCTTCCTCATAAGCCGCCAAAATGTGCTCCCGCCCCGCCAATGCAGACACCAGCATCACCAAGGTAGACTTCGGCAGGTGGAAATTGGTTATCAGCGCATCAATCATCTTAAACTGATATCCAGGGTAAATAAAGATATCCGTCCAGCCGCTGCCCGGATGAAGCACCCCGTCTTCGGTGGACGCGGACTCCAACGTCCGGCAGCTCGTGGTCCCCACTGCCACGATACGTCCGCCGTTTCGCCGGGCCTTGTTTACTTTCTCTGCTGTTTCTTCATCCACAATATAAAGCTCCGAGTGCATATGATGCTCTTCAACTTTTTCCACCTTGACCGGCCGGAATGTCCCCAGCCCGACATGGAGGGTAACTTCCGCAATCTCCACCCCCTTCTCCCGAATCTTTTGCAGCAGATCCTGGGTAAAATGGAGGCCGGCCGTCGGGGCCGCCGCCGAGCCGTCATACTTGGCGTAGACCGTCTGATAGCGGTTTTTATCCTTCAGCGTGTGAGTAATGTACGGGGGAAGGGGCATCTGCCCCAGCTGATCCAAGATTTCTTCAAAAATCCCTTGATAAGAGAATTGAATTTTTCGATTGCCCTCTTCCAGCACATCGACCACGGTTCCCTTTAACAGGCCGTCGCCAAAGGAAATCACCGTACCGGGCCGCGCTTTTTTTCCCGGCTTCACCAATGTCTCCCAGGTGTCGTTCTCCAGGCGCTTTAAAAGCAAGACTTCGATGGCGGCGCCGGTCTCCTCCTTAACGCCCATCAACCGGGCCGGAATCACTTTGGTATTGTTGATCACCAGGCAATCGCCTGGATTTAGTTCATCTAAAATATCCCGAAAAATTTCATGGCGGATCGCGCCTGTTTCCTTATCCAAAACCAGCAGCCGTGAGGAGGAACGGTCCTCAATGGGATCCTGTGCAATCAGTTCCTCCGGCAAATCGTAGTCAAAATCATTGATATCCATTGTTTTCTCCCTTTCATCAAAAGAACGGGGCTTTTGGCAAGCCCCGTTTTTTCATCTCATCAATTTCCGCCCGCCGGATTGTCCAGTACAAGGAGATCAGAGCGGATATACCGGGGCGAACCGTCGCCTTCCGGAAGGTAAACCCGATACCAGCTGTCACTCTTTCCGATTACATGGACTTTCGTTCCAGCAGAGACAATATCGAAATCCTCTCCGTCTGTGGTCGGAGCTTTTCTTGCTTTTACCTGATTATTGGTATACATCATCGTATCCGTATTCTGGAATACCATACCGGTCGTCTGCTCTGTAAACGTATTCTCGCCGCCCTGAGCCGCGGTAGTCGTGGTCTCAGCGGGACTGGTCTCCGCCGGAGCTGTCGTGGTCTCCTGGGTCGACGACTCTGCCGGAGTTGTGCTCTCCGGCTGGCTGGTGCTCTCTGCAGGCTGGCTGTCGCCGGCGGCAGTAGTGCCTTCGCTGCCGTTGCCAACCAGTGCATTCAGCGCAGGGTCAGCGGCCAATGCCTCATTGAACCGATTCAGGATATCCTTGCCCAACTGCTCAATCTTTTCATCGTTGGATACCTGGTTCATATAGGATACGATTCTCTCGTCCGCCTGAATCTGTTCTACCGTCATCAAACGCAGCGCACCGGCGGAATCCGTCACGACATAGGCAGGGGTCAGTCCCGGCGCCAATGTATTGACATCCTTAAATTTCGCGTCATAGGCAATATAAAGAGCATATTCCCCCTCTTTTTCGCCATCCATGGTATAACAGCTAATGTTCTGATAATCCTCGATGTAGCCGTTCATTTTGGAGACGGTATCTTCCGTCGGCATGGAACCCGCATCCATGATATTCTGGAGAGTCGTCATATCCGCCGCTTTCAGCGCCGTATAATACTGATTTACCAGCTGGGTCACGGCCTCATTTCCATTTTCCTTCCAGGCGGAAACGGACGCTTCTGTGGAGGTATCCGATCCCGTGGAGGCTGCTGTTGTCTCTCCCGCGCCCGCCTTACCGGATGAAAACTTCAAGATCACCACGACCGCCGCCACGACTACCAGGCAGATCAAAGCGAGAATGATGTAGCTTTTGTGGCCGGAAAAGTGACCGCCGCCCTGGCCTCTGGAACCGCCGGAATAATTCCCGCTGCTGTCCCAGCCGGACGGGTACCGGTCGGAATCGTCTTTCTCCTCTTCTGCAAAAGGATCCGGAATCACCTTTTCAATTTTTCGCACCGGACGGGAGGAAGCTGCCACACGGTCATGAGACTTGTCCTCTTTTTCTGAACCTCCGTCCAAGCTGATGTCTACGAAGTCGTCTTCTTCCCCACCCCAGACATCCTCAAATTCTTCATCTATCTTCAATGGTTCAAAATCGTCGTCTTCCTCGTCAAATGGTTTTGACATACGATCATCCTTTCCAGCCGTAATATTTATGTAATATCTTCGTAATAAGGCTCTTATCATTTTAGCAAAGGGCCTGTCACTTGTCAACTGCCAGGTCTTACGTTTTTTTTAAAATCATCGGGTTATATAAATTTTTTCTAAATCTGTGAAAATTCTGGTTGACTTTATTCTCGTTTCTGATTATACTAGAAACATGCGTCAGTAACTCATTGGATAGAGTTCCAGACTCCGACTCTGGGGGTAGCAGGTTCGAATCCTGTCTGACGCATTTTTTATTGCCTGTCTGTAGGAAACGAATTTTCTTTTAGTGGAAGGAAAATTCGTTTCCTTTTCTTTTTACTAGGTTTACTCTACTCCTATTTCCCCGCCATCACAAGGAAAAAAGAACAATCGGCCGAATTTTTTTTGGCCGATTGTTCTTTTCGATGATTCCTATCTATTTTTCTGCTCGGAACATTTCTTTATCAAATTCCGGGTTAAAATAATAGAAGTCTTTTGCGTCCAGTTTTTCTTTCGTGCGTTCCAGTGCCTCCCCGAAACGCTGGAAATGCACGATTTCACGGGAACGCAGGAACTTTAACGGTTCCCGGACTTCCGGATCCTCAATCACACGAAGCAAATTGTCGTATACAGTACGTGCTTTTTGCTCCGCAGCCAGGTCCTCCGTCAGGTCGGCGATTGCATCTCCTTTTGACTGAAATTCCAGGGCAGTAAACGGAACGCCAGCCGCCGCCTGAGGCCAAAGAGCCGCTGCAAACATTCACCCCAAGACTGGCAGGGAACGCTGGCAATCGCCAAATGTTCTTTTTGCATTGCATTTCCTCCTTCAGTTTTTTGTCCTGCGCAATTAGTATATGCAGAAGAAATTCACTCACCATGCCATTATTTTGAGAAAAAGGAAAGGTATCATGGAACAACATAATATTGGATGTTGAATCGCAAAAAACGAATTGTCTATGTTTGTTTCTTTTTTTACCTATTTATAATAGTAATTTTTTCTTATTATATCAAAAATTTATAATGCTTTGGACCATTCAAAAAATATTTACCATTATTTTTTTGTACACCTCCGTGGCTCCAAATTTGGGCGAACCCCCGCCGCCTGGTCAACAAGAAACGGAAGATTTCCATAAAAAATCCCCCTCGCATCCCATCTTCCGGGAGCAAAGGGGAATCTATTACAATCCCTCATATTTCCAATAATCTAAAACCGAATCTCTCTTGGCGCCTCCGTAAAAGAAGAAAACGTCGCCGTGGCATCCTTTAAATAAAACACCTGCGTATTTCCATCGTCGGGCTGATACATGGACTGAAGTTGGGGAAACGCGTCCAGCATATGCCGTCTCGCCTCCACCCGGTCGTCCTCCACTGCCGTGGCCGCCACGCGAAGCCAATGGGTTCCGTCAAAAGCACAGATTTCCACCTGGGGATTTTCTAGGAGCTGGCGGGAAACGGATTTGACTTTTCCGGTCTGGATGTAAATCTTTCCCTCAAACAAATCCACTGTGCCAAAAGGCCGGACTCTAGGCTGCGTGCCCTCCACGGTAGCCAGATAATAAGTTTTGCATTTTTTCAAAAACTCATAAACTTCCTGCATGGATCTACCTCCTCTTTTTGCGAATCTCTATCCGCTGTGCCAGCCGCGCCGATTCTCACGATCCGCAGCCTTGTATCATCACGGTTTCATTTATTATTATAATTCTTTCCAGGGAATCCGCAAGTGTATTCCATCCCAAAACATAGAAAAATCGGCCGAATCAAAGCCATCCGTCCGGCTTACTGCAAATCCAAAAGCGCCAGTCCGGCATTTTCCTCCGGCTTCACTTTCGCATGGACTTTCTCAATGATACCGTTCTCATCAATCAGATAAGAAGAACGGACGATCCCCATAACCTTTTTTCCATACATGTTTTTCTCTTTCCGCACATCATAGGCCTCCAACACATGGAACTCCGGGTCCGACAGAATCGAAAACGGCAGTTGATATTTCGCCGCAAATTTCTGATGAGAGGAAACCGGGTCCTTGCTGATCCCTAAAATCACCGCGCCCTTTTCCTCAAATGCCGGGTACTGCTCTGCAAAAGTGCAGGTCTGCTTTGTGCATCCTGCGGTGTTATCCTTGCTGTAAAAATAGACAATTACTTTCTTCCCCCGAAAATCCGACAGAGAAACTAGATTCCCGTTCTGATCCGGCAATGTGAATTCCGGGGCTTTCTGTCCTACTTCCAACATATTTGATTCCTCCTTTTTTGCGCTCCGCCGCTCCACAAGAACGGCGGGAAGTCCGAATTCTGCATGATTACTCCAGTAAAAACAACCACTCTGTCTCCGAAGAAAGTTCCCTCCGGTATCGATACCCCAACCGGTCGAAGTCTTTCGCTTCCTCCATGGCCGCCGCGTTTCTCTCCGCCAGAAAGCGAACCATCTCTCCCCTCGCCATTTTTGCCTTGGTCCCCTTCTGAATCACCTGGCCCTTCACCCATTCGCCAAAAATGCAGGTCACCTCACGGATCCCCGGTTCCAGCCAGGCTTCCACTGCCTTCGCGTATTCCTTGGAAGCCAGATTGAGAAGTTCCTGGCTGTCCGCCGTCACGGCCTTCGCCAGATCCCCTCCCCAGAATTCATACAAGTCCCGGCATCCGTCCACCTGGGCCTTCGCCTGCATTTCCAACCGGTAAGGCGTCACCCCGTCAAAAGGGCGGAGAACACCGTAAAAACCGGACAGGATCCGCAGGTGCTCCTGCAAATACTCCAATGCCTGATCTTCCAACACCCGCGGCGCCAGATACTGATATTGGATGCCTTCATAGGAAAACAGCGCCGGTGTCAGCCGCTGTTTCAGTTCCATCCGCCGGAACCTGCCAAAGTTCAGCTCCGCGATGGCATCGTTGCAGGCCCAAAGCTTTTTTGCCTCCCCGTAGGAAAGCCCCTGCACAAACTCCATCAGCCGCTCTGCCTTCGGCAAAAAAGCCGGAAGTTCCCGCCAGGGAAAAAGTTCTTCCTCCACCCGCATCTTCTTCGCCGGGGAAATCAGAATCTTCATTCCTCCCCCGCCTCCCCGGTCAATTCCACCACCTGGGGCACATGCCCCACCGCCGGCAGAAATTTCTCCCAGAGATCCGACGCCTTCAGTTTCAGGCTTGCCGTATTCACACAGGGATGACAGCCCACGGTCTGCGCCTCAAATACTTCCCGGTCCACCAAAAGCTGCACCTGATTTTCCTGATCGTTCATCAGCCCCATCACGCTGACCGCGCCGGGCCGAATATCCAGGTACCGCTCCATTTCTTCCGCTCCGGCAAAGGAAAGGCGGGCGGAGCCGATCTGTTTCGAAAGCTCCTTGGTCAAAAACTTCTTCTCCCCTGGAATCATCAGCAGATAAAATTTTGTCTTCTGACGGTTGCAGAGAAACAGATTCTTACAGATCGTGGTATTTAGTTTCCTGTCCACGGCCTCACAGTCTGCGATGGTATCCACCGGATCGTGGTCGATCCGCTGATAAGAAATGCCGAGGCGATCCAGCAGCTCGTAAACCGCTGTTTCCCGCGGAAGCCGCCCGTCAGCCGAAGGCTTTTCCCGGTGGAATTCTTCCTCGATCCAAAAAGGATTCTGTTTTGCGGCATCCTCTCGATCTGCCATTGTGCCGCCGTCCTCCATCGTCCCCATTTTCTAATATTCCTCCTACTTCGCGCTGAGCTTGCCGACATTTTTGATCAACACAGAGATCGTCCCATCCGGGTTCGTCAAAAATTCCACCCGGTCCGGATTCTCATACTCTTCCATCGGGATCGTGATCTCAATTCCCGTGTCTGTCAGAAGATGCTGTTTTTGGAACTTCCGCAGGGTCTGCTCGCTCTTCGGCGCCACCACTTCCCCGGTCATGTTATATTTCTCCAGCTTCTCATCGAGATCCGCCTGCATCTGAGGACTGTCGGCAAATACTTTCTCCTTGACCGTCTCGACCCGGAGGCCGCCCTCCTCTTCCAGCTCCTTGTAGATCACATTTTTGATCTCCATCCGGCGTTCCGTATCCTCGTCCCCGTAGTATTTTCGGTTCACCTGCTCCACCGCTTTGGTCACCACGTCCAGTTTTGCCTTCTGGGACATGGGCGCCTGGCACTGGAGAAATTTTTCGGAAAAATACCAGCATTTTTCCCCATTGACCTCGTACCGTTTCTCCACCAGTTGCAGATCCATATCCGATAAGCGCACCAGAAAAGCCTCGGACAGCCGCTGGCCCTGAGACGGCAGAAGCGCCTTCTGCAAAATAATTTCATTGCTGTTTCCGCCTTCCGCCGGATTGGTGATATGGGTGTAAGAGGTCTTAAAATCCATCTTTAAAAAGGCCAGATAGTCTTCCTCCCCCCTGGTCAGCCACAAAACCACTGCGTCCGCCGAAGGAATCGCCGGATTTTCGTTCAGGATCCGGTACAGATTCCGCGCCAAAAACTGGCTGGTCTCCACGAAATTTTCCTCTCCGCAGTTTTGTAAAATCTCCTTTACCTCGGAATCCGAAGTGAACTGGCAGATTTTTTTATCGTCGCTCTCCGAAAAACGCTCCACATGTCCCTTCAAAAAGTCGCTGAGATCCGGGCCAAAATCCATCTCACAGTCGGACAGCACCGGCATTCCAACAGCGGAATCCAGGATGTGAACAATCCCGGATTTTATCATCATTTCCTCTTGCTTCATCGTATCGTTTCCTTTTCTATTTCTTTGGACCTTGCCAATTCCTCCGCCGGCAGGTATTGGCGGGCAATCCGGTTCTCTGGTTTTGCGTCAAACAAATACAAAACAGCAACAAACAGCCATTCCAATGGCTTCATCAAAATATAAACCACATCTGCGGCCGCCGCCGTACGGATCCACCGGGATATGGGATACCCGTAGGTATCGTAAAAATGGCGGACAGCCCGGTGAAACCGCGGGGTCCGCTCCTGAATCAATTCTTCAAAAGCGTTGGCCACGCAAAGTTGGCGGTTGACCACGATCTTTTCCCCGCGCCGGATGCCGTAACGGATGGGCCGGACCAGCTTCCTGTGGCCGCGCAGGGAAACCGTACAGAGATAATGGGTGTCATAAGTCACGGGAGGCGGCGAAATCTTGGTAGATAGCGTCCAATCGCTGGTCTCCGTGAAGACACGCAGGATCCCATCCGGCTGCTGTCCGAACAAAAGCAGAAGGACCACACAGATGAAAAGCAGCGGAAGCAGGAAGAACACAAAAACCCGGCTCCAGCGGGATGTCCGGACCAGGCAGGTATTAGCGGCGCGCAGAAATCGATTCTCATAGACTTGATCTTTCTGGATCTCCGCCTGCTTTTCCAGCACATCCCGGAACAAAAACAAGGACATCAGCAAAAAATTCACCGGCAGAATCCGCAGATAAAAAACGATCCAGTCATCACTGGTCCCAAGCTGTACCAGAAAAAGGATCTGACAGACGCAGCCGCTCAAAACCAATAAAGACAAAATCACCGTGGCCAGCGGCGGCATCGGTGATTCCCGAAACTTCAGGTACAAATAAGCAGCCATACCGAGCAGGCACAAAATCAAAAAGAAAACGGCATGTTCCCCGGATAACGGCTCGTGGAGATAAGCACTGTCCAGGCTGCTGGCCATGGAATTCACCGGCCGGTCCCACGGGACAATCCCCCACATGTTATAAAGGGTAGCAGATAAAATGACCCCCATCAACAACGACAGCCCTTCAAAGACGCCTTTTCGTCTCTTTCGGATCAGGTTGTAAAGATTCCAGATGGTTAATACCCACGGAAGAAGGCCGCAGAATGCCAAAATAAAAAACATCAATAAATAATTTCACCTCCCGGCTGAAAAAACTGCCGATGTGCCAAAGCTTGCCTTTAGAAAAAAAGCACCGCCGGTCAGCCGGCCGGCGGCGTTTCTTATACCATATCGGGCGAAACCCACCCATGCGCAGATACCGAATAACGGACTGCCCGGATGGGAATACCGAAACGGGCGGCATACGCCCACGCGCAGCAATGGAAGTACGGGGATCCGAATCCGGATGAAGCCCGCCCATGCGCGCCTCTGTGTGGCACGCCCGACGAAGTATCTCATAAATGATCCTGCTTTACAGCCTCTCTGCGTTATCCCGCATATACCGGTACTCCGCAACGGAACGGTCAAAGCCTTTGATGTGATAATACAGCCATTCAATTACTTTCTTATTCAGCTGATCCACAAAGGCATCCGAAGGGCCTTCCTCGTCTTCCAGCATCTGATGCAGATCATCCACCGTCTGACGCAGCTCATCATGTTTTTTCTTATGTTCTTCAATTCCCGGATAACCGATCTCTTCCTGGAGCTTTTCTTCTGCAGAAAAATGGAATTCTGTGTAATCCGCCAGATAATTCAGCAGACGGACCGCATTTAACTTATCCTTTTTCTCTTCGCAGCTTGCTACCAAATCGTTGATTTTTTCAATCAGCACTTTATGCTGAGAATCAATCATCTCATTTCCTGTTACCAGGGAGTCATCAAATTCTGCGTACATCACTTATCCTCCTTTTAATTTCGAGAACTATTCCTGTTATTAGGATACTTTATTTTGTCATAAAAGTCAAGTTTTTCCTGGAAAGAAACAGCCCGATTTTCCTCTTTTTCTTTCGTCATTCCGCAATTTTCTGATAAGCCAGCCGGTCTGTCCCGTCTTCCAGTGTAATTCTTCCACAATAAAGGAAGCCTTTCTTTTGAAAGAAATTCTGCATCACGAGATTTTCTTCGTGGGTATCCACCCGCAAATTCCGGCATTGGGTCAGGCACCAATCCACTGTGGCAGAGGCTACTCCTCTGACCCGGCCGTCGGAAGCAAGGCGGTGGAGGACGCCGTAAGGTTTATCGTTCAGCCAGCCGCCCTCCCGGATTTCCCGGTAGGAAGGCTCCGTTCCGATGAAATAGCAAAATGTCCCCACGATATCTCCGTTCTCTGCACAGACATAGCTTCGATTCTGCCGGATATCCTCTGAAAGCAGCTCTGCTTTCGGGTATCCCTCGTCTCCCCACTGATGGGGGTTCCCCTGCTCCGCCATAAACCGGCGGGCAATTTCATAAATCCGGAGCATCTCCTCTTGATCTTCCGGACGCGAAGGGCATATTTCCATCACTTTCTCTCCTCTTGTTCCCCCGATCCCACTCAACATTTTATAGCGGTATCTCTTATGGCGGATCCAATCATCCTGTTTGTATTATAAAACACTCCCTTTCTCTGTGCAACTCATATTCTAATTTCTTTTTCCGCCTTTTCGTCCGTATCTTTTTCGAAACACGCCATCCAGAATTTGATCTTGTCATAACAACGTTCTACCTATTTCGACAATTCCAAAACATTTCTTTACTTTTCCTGTCGTATCCTTTACAATAATAATACTCCGACAAAAATAAACCGAGGTGGGAAACACGGATGGAATATGACTTCAAATCTCTGTCTTACTATGATTTTGAACTGTTGTGCTGTGATCTCTTCAGTTCCGCATGGGGCAAACAGATGGAAAATTTCCGTCAGGGACGGGATAAAGGCATTGATCTGCGGTACGCCGGAATTCAGAATGAAGATACTGTGGTTCAATGCAAGCATTTTACCAAATCTTCTTTTTCCATACTTTACAAAGAAATGAAAAACGAGCTCCCGAAAGTAGGGAAACTTCGGCCCGCCCGCTACATCCTGGCAACCTCCCATTTTTTTACGACCGGAGAAAAGGACAAGCTGTTTTCCCTGCTGCAGCCTTTTTGTAAATCAACAAACGATATTTTAGGCGGAAATGAAATCAATTCGCTCCTCCGTCAGCATCCAGATATCGAGGAGGCTCATTATAAACTTTGGCTTACCAGCACGGCGGTTCTTCAAAAAGTCCTCCACAGTGAGGTCTATCGCCAGAGTGAATTTCTTCAGGCCGAACTGGAGGAAAAGCTGAAACTTTACGTTCAAAGCAAAACTGCCTTTGGCAAAGCAAAAAAAGTCCTGGACGAATTTAACTGCTGCATTATTTCCGGCATTCCCGGAATCGGAAAAACCACTCTCGCAGAAATATTATCCATCTACTATTTAGACCAGGGATATCAAATCATTCCGATTCGTTCCGATATCAGAGAAGCGATCAAAACCTACCGGCCGGAGGGAAAGCAGTTTTTCCTTTACGACGACTTTCTGGGCAGCACCGCGCTGGAAATGAAAACGAACAAAAACGAGGGCAAAGAACTGCTGTCGTTCCTGAGGCATATTTCCCGGCAGAAAGGGAAAAAATTTATACTCACTACCAGGGAGTATATCCTCAATCAGGCCCGCCTCAGCTACGAGGAATTTGCCCGCCAAGACTTTGACTATAACAAATGTATGATTTCCCTGGAGGATTACACCAAAGCGGATCGAGCGCGGATCCTGTACAATCATCTCTATTTTTATCATGTGCCCAAAGACTGCATTCAAGACCTGCTGGCAGATGGAAGAATCATGGAAATCATTGATCACCCCAATTACAGTCCCCGGCTGATCGAGGCCGTCACAAATTTATTCCATCTTCCCGACAGCAGCCGCTTTTATGATTTTTTTATGGACACCCTAAGCCATCCGAACAAATTATGGGAGAACGCTTTCCGCAGACAGATCAGCCCGGCGGCGAAGGATTTATTGCTTCTGCTCAGCGCCTCCCCCCGTTCTGTTTTCTTTTCAGACTTAAAAAAGGATTACGAGCCCTATCACCGGCACAAGGCGGTGTCGGAGAATCGTTCTTTGTCCGATACCGATTTTCGGGATGCCCTCAAAGAAGCGGAAGGAACCTTTATTAAAATAGACCGCGCGTCGGTGGCCTATCACAACCCCTCGGTGCGTGATTTCATCCAGGGATATCTCCGGGAAAACGACGGTGAATTCCGGACGCTCTGCGATTTTGCATCGAGTTTTGACTCCTGCATCCACCTGGCTGGTATCGACCGGAAACTAAGTCACGCCCACAAAGATGCCGTCCTCAATGCAATCCGGCGAACGATGGATCCCGCCCCCTTCGACAAAATCAAAACCATCTATATTCCCGGAAAACAAATGATCAATCTGTCGGAAGCCAACAAAGAGCTTTCCTTCCCGGAAATTCAGGATATGATTCTAAATTTTATTCATCAGCTACCTTCCTGGCTGGAGGCAGGACGGGAATCTTTGACCGAAGACAACTGGCATCAAAAAGAGGAACCGAATACGTTGCGGGATCTATTGAAAAATTTAAGCGCCAATGGATACGAGGAAATTTGGGATAAAGAAATCATCCGGGCAGCCTTGGAATATGCTCTCGCTTGGTTCGAGTATTCGTTTGTGTATTCCATTGAAGATTTTCTCCTTTTCTGTGATCTCCTTCCTCACCATTCCTGCGCCTTGGAAAAGGATCGATTTTCCAGGGTCTATGAGGCGTTGGAAGATTACACAAAGGAACTAGCCCTTGGGGACATCCAAGAGATTGATTATGAATCTTTCTGCGATGATTACCGAGCCGGCTTGGAATCCCTGGAAAACTGTTTCCGCGTGGATCTCTCCTCTGTCAAAGAAATGGTAGAAGACCGGATTTTTGAGCTGACAGAATTGGAGAATGAATCGGAGGACGATTCTAATCCGTTCACTGACCTGGTTTTCCCAAAGTTCCTGGACGACGAAACCATCTTGGATATGTTTGAAAGTCTTTTGACTCATGACCCCGAAACGGAGAGCGATTCAGAATAAAAGAGGAACCCAGGGCCGCCGCATATCCCGCCGGTTCCGGATTCCTCCCTCTCAAAAATGATCTCCCACGATAACCTAATTATTGATATTCCCATGCCGGTTTTTCTCCTTCAGCCGGCTTAACGCCCGCGCCAAGGTGGCCTGGGTCACATAATACTCCTCAATACTCTGCTTCTGACGCAGCTCTTCCTGGGCCCGCTCCAAGGCTTCCTGGGCCCGTTTCTCGTCGATCTCCTCCGGACGCTCCGCCGTGTCCACCAGCACCAGGGCGCGGTTGTTGATCACCTCCGCCAGGCCGGTACCGACCACGGCGTAATGCCACTCACCGTCCTCGGTTTGAAAACGCATCTCGCCGTTTTGAACTGCGATCACCATGTCTGCGTGGTGTGCCAGAATTCCGGCCTCTCCGTCCGGGGCCGGAAGCACCAGCATGTTCACGCGTCCTTCAAAAAACACCCGGTCGCTGGAAAGGACCCTCAGACCAAAACTGCTCATTTTTCACCTCAGCTTTCCGCTTCGGCTTTTGCCTTAGCGATGACATCGTCGATGGTTCCCACATTGAAAAACGCGGATTCCGGATACGAATCCATCTCTCCGTTCACGATCGCCTGGAAACCGCGGATCGTCTCCTTTAAAGGCACGTAGGTCCCCGGCACGCCGGTGAAAGTCTCCGCCACGTGGAACGGCTGGGACAGGAATTTTTGGATCTTTCTGGCCCGGAACACCGTCAGCTTATCTTCTTCCGAAAGCTCTTCCATACCCAAAATGGCAATGATATCCTGCAATTCTTTGTATTTCTGCAAAATCTCCTGTACCTGTCTTGCGGTCTCGTAGTGTTCCTCCCCGACCACATCTGCTTCCAAAATCCGGGACGTAGATTCCAGCGGATCCACCGCCGGATAAATGCCCTGCTCCACGATCTTTCTTGACAGCACTGTGGTCGCGTCCAAATGGGCGAAAGTCGTCGCCGGGGCCGGGTCGGTCAAATCGTCAGCCGGCACGTAAACCGCCTGCACGGACGTCACGGATCCGCTCTTCGTGGAAGTGATCCGCTCCTGCAGTTCGCCCATCTCCGTGGCCAGCGTCGGCTGATAGCCCACCGCCGAAGGCATCCGGCCCAGCAGCGCCGAAACCTCCGATCCCGCCTGGACGAACCGGAAAATATTGTCAATAAACAGCAGCACGTTCTGGTGCTCCTGGTCGCGGAAATACTCCGCCATGGTCAGGCCGGTCTCAGCCACCCGCATTCTGGCTCCCGGAGGCTCGTTCATCTGACCGAAGACCAGCGCGGTCTTCTCCAAAACACCGGACTCTTTCATCTCAGTCCATAGATCGTTCCCCTCGCGGGAACGCTCCCCGACGCCGGTAAAGATCGAATATCCGCCGTGTTCGGTGGCGATATTCCGGATCAGCTCCTGAATCAGCACGGTTTTTCCCACGCCGGCTCCGCCGAACAGACCGATCTTTCCGCCCTTTGCATAAGGCGCCAAAAGGTCGATCACCTTAATCCCGGTTTCCAGCACCTCCACCACCGGGCTCTGCTCCTCAAAGGAGGGCGGATCCCGGTGGATGACCCAGCGCGCCTCGCCGTCCAAAGGCTCGCCGTCGTCAATGGCCTCGCCAAGCACGTTAAACAGCCTTCCCAATGTCCGTTCTCCTACCGGCACCTGAATCCCGGCCCCGGTGGCCGTCACTTTCATATCCCGATGAAGCCCCTCGCTGGCCGCCAGCATGATGCAGCGCACGGTGTGGTTCCCGATGTGCTGGGCCACCTCCATGACGCAGGTTTTGCCGTCGTTTTCTACCGTCAGGGCATCTTTAAGGAAAGGAAGATTTTCGCTCTCAAATTCTACATCGACCACAGGTCCCATGACCTGTACGATTCTGCCTTGCTCCATGTTATCGGCTCCTTTCTTCCCGTTCTAACTCTTGCTTTTTTGGGCTTTTGCCCCGCTGATCACCTCGGTGATTTCCTGGGTGATCGCAGCCTGGCGCGCCCGGTTGAACTCCACGGAAAGATCCCGGAGCATCTCCTTTGCGCTTCTCGTCGAGGACTCCATCGCGGTCATCCGCGCGTTCTGCTCGCTGGCATAGGACTCCACCAGGCAGCCGTAGATCACTCCCGTTACATAGTTGGGGATGATAGCGGAAAGCACCGCATCCGCAGAAGGGTTCAGCATAATTTCCTCCTGGTGCACGCCGTAAGGAATGGCGATGGCCGGTCCAAAAGAAGCCTTTTTCAAGGGAAGCAGCTGCAAAACCTGGGGCTCCGCTGTCATGGCATTGACCATCACCGTATAGATAATATGGACTTCGTCCAAGTTTCCCTCCTGGAACAGATGAAGCAGCCGCTCGGAAATCAGCCTGGCCCGGTGCATGGTCGGCCTCTGTACCGTGTAGCGGAACGTCAGATCCACTTCCACATTTTCCGGCTTCTTTTTCCGGAAATTCTGGCGGCCCAGTTCGCCCAGGACATAGAACGTATGGCTTCCCGGAAGCTTTGCCTGCTCCTCCGCCAGCTTTAAAATATTGTGATTGTACGCCCCGGCTAAGCCTTTGTCGGCCGTAACCACGATGGTGCCGATCCGTTTTTCATGGGACGGGCCTGGATGCTCGGATTCGAAATAAGGGTGTTCGATGTCCGGCACATGGCGCAGGATCCGGCTGATCGCACTCTGCATGCCGTAAAAATAGGGCTCCGTATCTGAGAGAACCTTCTTTGCCCGCTTCATCTTCGATGAAGAAATCATATACATTGCGTTGGTGATTTTCATGGTGTCCTGGATACTTTTCATCCGCCCCTGAATTTCCCTGATATTTGCCATATCAACCCCCGCTCTTTGCTTTGAATTCTTCCGCCGCCGCGACGATTTTTTGTGCCAGCTCGTCGCTAAGCGCTCTGGTCTCGTTTAGTTCTCCGATGATCTCCGGATGCTCCCGGTCAAACCATTCCAACATATCTTTCTGGAATGGCTTGATTTTCTTCTTCTCCAGATCCACCATCACTTTGTGGGTCGCGGCGCAGAGGGTAATCACCTGGTGCGCCATGGAAATCGGCTGGCACAAAGGCTGCTTTAAAAGCTCCATCAGACAGGTTCCGTACTGGAGCTGCGCTTTGGTGGCCGCGTCCAGGTCGGAGCTAAACTGAGTAAACACTTCCATCTCCCGGTACTGAGCCAGGTCGATCCGGATGCTGCCGGACGCCTTCTTCATGGCCTTGGTCTGGGCCGCTCCGCCCACCCGCGAAACCGAAAGGCCGACGTTGACAGCCGGACGCATACCGGCAAAGAACAGATCGCTTTCCAAGAAAATCTGGCCGTCGGTGATGGAGATCACATTGGTCGGAATATAGGCAGAGACATCTCCTGCCTGGGTCTCAATAATCGGCAGCGCCGTGATCGAACCGCCCCCCGCTTTCTCACTGAGACGGCTGGACCGCTCCAGCAGACGCGAATGCAGGTAGAATACGTCTCCCGGATAAGCCTCCCGTCCCGGCGGCCGCTCCAAAAGCAAAGACAGGGCCCGGTAAGCCACCGCATGCTTGGAAAGGTCATCGTAGACAATCAGCACATCTTTCCCCTGCAGCATAAAATATTCCGCCATCGCCGTGCCGGAATACGGGGCTACGTACTGCAAAGGCGCACATTCGCTTGCCGTGGCCGAAACCACGATCGTATACTCCATGGCGTCGTACTTGGTCAGCGTCCCCACCAGCTTTGCCACGGTCGATGCCTTCTGGCCGATAGCTACATAGATGCAGACCACGTCTTTCCCTTTCTGGTTCAGGATCGTATCCACGGCCAAGGATGTTTTTCCTGTCTGGCGGTCGCCAATGATCAGCTCCCGCTGTCCGCGGCCGATGGGGAACATGGCGTCGATGGAGAGGATTCCCGTCTCCAGAGGCACCGTAACCGACTGACGGTCCACGATTCCAGGCGCTTCCCGCTCCACCGGGAAATAGTCCTCTGCGGGGATTTCCCCTTTTCCGTCAATCGGCGCTCCCAGCGCGTCGACGATGCGGCCGATATACGCAGGCCCCACCGGCACGCCTGCTCGCTTTCCGCTTCGCACCACTTTGGTGCCTTCCTTGATCCCGGTGTCCTTGCCGAACAGGATGCAGCCAATGGAATCCTGGCGGATATCCTGCACCATGCCCTTTACCCCGGTCTCAAAGGTGACAATCTCTCCGTACACCGCATGGTCAATGCCGTATACGGTGGCGATGCCGTCCCCGACCCAAATCACGCTTCCGGTCTCCCGGTCGGCGCACATCGCCTCATAATTTTCAATTTCCTCTTTTAAAATGGAAATAATATCTTCCGAGTGAATCGCACTCATCCTTTTACCTCCGGATCAAACTCTGTCTCAGCTGCTGCAGCCGTCCACGCAGGCTCCAATCATATTCCCGGCAGCCCACCCGGAGCAGGAATCCGCCGATCAGATCCGGCTTTTTTCTCACCGTAATCTGCACGTCTTCCGCCTGGTAGGTCTCCAGCAGAAATTTTCGAAAACCCTCCAGCTCCTCATCCCCCGGTTCCGTCACACAGAAAAGCTCCGCCGCAAGAATATGGCGCTCTTGGTTTTTGCAGTTCTGATAGACCTTAGCCATCTCCCCAATCTTTCGGGCATGGCCCCGGTCGCTGACCAGCTTTCCAAAATTCCGGAGCGGTTCCGGAAACAACCGGTCCACCACCGCATGCTTCTCCTTCCGGGAAATCACCGGATTGTCCAGGATTTCCGCGGCCTCCGGACACAGACGAAAGATTTCCGTCATTTCCCGAACCGCCTCCTCCGGAGGGTTCAGCTGATACAGAACCGTTCCATAGTTAACGGCCGTCCGTGTCATTCGCACCACCCGCTTTTTTCAAAAATTGACGATAGAGCGCCGCATCGCTGTCCGCGTCGCTTCCGCTTTCCAGAATCTTTGCCACCGCCGCCATTGCCAGTCCGGCCACCTCGGTCTGCACATCCATCCGGGCGCGTTCTTTCTCGGCTTCCGCCTCCTGCTTGGCCCGAATCAGCTGCTTTCCAGCTTCCGCCTCTGCTTCTCGGACGATCGCTTCGCCCTTTTCTTTGGCCTCGCTTTTTGCCTGCTCGACAATAGCAGCCGCCTCTTCTTTTGCGGACGCCAGGGCGGCCTCATACTCCGCCTTGCTGGCCGCCGCCTGCGCTTCCTGGGCCTTTGCGTTCTTTAGCTGTCCTTCGATCAGGTTCTCCCTCTTCTCCATGATGGAGAGAACCGGATGGATCAAGAATTTTCGGATCAGGACATAAAAAATCAGCAGGTTCAGGATGGTCCAAAGCAGGTTCCAATCCAATCGCAACACTTCAAGGCACCTTCTTTCTTATCCCAGGAAGAAAATGATCAAAAGGCCGATGACAAAGCCATACACAGCCGTCGCCTCCGCCAGGGCGCATCCCAAAATCAGGGACTTGCTGATCTTGCTTTCCGCCTCCGGCTGTCTCGCAATGGCATCCACCGCTTTTCCCGTGGCAAGACCAATTCCGATTCCTGCTCCGATTCCCGTCAATACCGCTACTGCTGCTCCGATTGCTACCAACATTTTTTTATTCTCCTTTTTTCTCAATTTTCCGGGCTTTGCCCTACTCGACGGCTTCCTTGATAAACAGGGAAGTCAAAAACACAAACACATAGGCCTGAATCAGGCCGTCAAAAATATCGAAATAGAAACTGAACGGAACCGGCACGGCCACCGGGATCACAACTTTGATCAGTTCCATTACGATGAATGCTCCCAGCACATTGCCGAACAGCCGCATGCACAGGGAAATTGGCCGGATGAACAATTCCAGAATGTTGATCGGCAGCACCACCGCCACCGGCTCCGCGAAGCTTTTCAGCCACCCGACGCCGCCTTTCTTCCGGATTCCGGCGGCCTCCACCAGCACAATGCTCATGATGGCCAGCGCAGCCGTCACATTCATATCCTTGGTCGGCGGCTTAAAACCGACGAGTCCGATCAGGTTGGCCACACCGATATAAAGCGCCACGCTGATCAGATACGGGACATACTGCCGGCCCTCCTCGCCCAGAATATCCTGGAAAAAGTTCCGGAGCCCGCCGATCACGGTTTCCAATGCCAGCTGCCTTTTGCTGGGATTTTCCACGCGCAAATTCCGCGTTAAGAAAATGGATAAGAGCGTCAAAACCGCGATGATGATCCATGTTACGACGACGGCTTCATCGATTTCGATGCCGCCGAAAAGCGGTATCGTAAACACGGTTTCGCACGTCATTTCGTCGGTTAAGCGCTCTGCCAGGCCTCCCATACAGGTCCCCCCTTCCTTTTTTATCAATGCTTTATTATAGTGACGGGTCCTCTTTTTTTCCAATAGGAAATCTTGATGCAATGATAACTTTCATGTTATCGCTTTTTCCAGGAAACCTTGCCTTTTTATAAGTGTTACGATATAATTATGATGTTTTTATAATTTGAATCCTATTGAAGGAGAATTCTTTATGGAACTGCTTCAACTCCGCTATTTTCTAGTGGCCGCCCGCTATGAACATATGACCCATGCCGCCGAGCAGCTTCACATCGCCCAGCCTGCGCTGACCCAGTCCATCCAGCGCCTGGAGGCAGAACTGGGGATGCCGCTCTTCGACCGGAAAAGCCGGGGGATTTCCCTGAACGATTCCGGACGCCTGCTTCAAAAAAAGCTGTACCCGATTCTCGCGGCGCTGGACAGTCTGCCGGAGGAACTGCGGGAGGCCAACGATTTTTCCAGCCACACGATTCACCTGAATATGCTGGCTGCTTCCACCATGGTGACCAAGTGCATCATTGCCTATAAAGCCCAGTATCCCAACGACAATTTCCAGCTTTATCAGAACCGGAACAGCGATAATTATGATCTGTGCGTCTCCATGGTGGCTCCGGGCAGCGTCCAGGACGAGCGGACCCAGACGATTCTGGAGGAAGAATTTTTCCTCGCCGTGCCGGCGGCCTCCCCCTATGCGGGACGTTCCTCCATCCGCCTCGGCGAGACAGCAAAGGAAGGCTATATCAGTCTCGATAAAACCCGCCCGATCCGCGCGATCTGTGATCAGTTCTGCGAGACGGCGGGATTTACGCCTCACATCGTTTTTGAGAGCGACAACCCGGAAAACGTTCGGAACCTGATCAGCGCAGGGATAGGAATCGGTTTTTGGCCCAAATATTCCTGGGGCCCTTTGCGCAGCTCCCAGGTGGTGCTTCTCCCGATCGAAAGTCCGGAATGCCGGCGGGATATCATCGTAACAAAGGGCAAGGAAGGCTGGCAGAATCCGGTGGTGCGGAATTTCTATCGGTATCTCCTCTCCTATGCCAAGCAAATGTAGCCGTCTCCCTGTCATCCTGACATCTTGCAGATTTGGCCTCTGCATAATCTTAACGCTGCCCTGCCTTCTTTTACACTATTTTAAGCCTGCCGCCAATATAATAGGGATAGTGCAAAATAGTTTCCACAAGGAGGAAGGGCATGATGAAGAAAATTTTATTCCAGGGCGCAGGCACCGCGATTATAACCCCGATGAAGGAGGACGGCTCCATCCACTATTCCCTGTTCGGTGAACTTTTGGACCGGCAAGTTCAAGAAAACGCCGACGCGGTCATTGTGGCGGGGACCACAGGGGAAGCTTCCACCCTCACCGACGAAGAGCATTTCGAGCTGGTGCAGTATGCGGTCCGTCGCGTAAACGGGCGGCTTCCCGTCATCGCAGGCGCCGGCAGCAACAACACCGCCCACGCCGCCTTCCTGTCCAGGGAGTGCGAACGGGCCGGGGCCGATGGGCTGCTCCATGTGACCCCTTATTACAATAAAGCCTCCCAGCAGGGGCTTTTTCTCCATTTCTCCGAATGTGCCAAGGCCACTAAACTGCCTATCATTCTCTACAACGTCCCTTCCCGGACCGGCGTCAATATCTTTCCGGCCACGTACAAGCGCCTCTGTCAATTTGACAATATTGTAGCGGTCAAGGAAGCCAGCGGAAACTTTTCCCAGATGGCGAAGATTGCCGCCCTCTGCGGGGATGACCTGGCCATCTATTCAGGAAACGACGATCAGATCACATCCGCCCTGGCTCTCGGCGCCAAAGGCGTCATCTCCGTCCTGTCCAATATCATCCCTGCGGATACCCACCGGATTTGTTCCTCTTATTTCGAGGGAAGGCGGGAAGAAAGCGACGACCTCCAGCTAAAATATCTGGAACTGATCGAGGCTTTGTTTTTGGACGTCAATCCGATTCCGGTCAAACAGGCCATGCGCGCCATGGGCTATGACGTCGGCCATTGCCGCCTGCCGCTCTGCGATATGGACGTCACGGTGGCGGAAAAAATGTACGCGACCCTCCACCGGTACGGCCTTTTGGAAGGCGATGGAAAAAGGCCCGGCTCCGTCACGGTTCAGCAGGCAAAAAATGCCGGCTCCATCTCCGTAAGGAATCTGTAGGAACTCCATATTTTACGAGAATTCTGCTGCGGAAGCGGGCTGGAACAAGCTCGCTTCCGCATTTTAAGCTTTTTTCACCTCTGTCACCCGGTTGAAGAGTATTTTTTCTTTTCCAGCACTTCCCAGTGGACGAACTCACGTTCTCTTCTTATACTATAATCAGAACATTTGTTTGGATGGTGTGAGAAATGGAACGAGTAATTCTGCATTCCGATTTAAACAACTTTTATGCCTCGGTGGAATGTCTCTACAATCCTTCCCTGCGGGGAAAGCCGGTGGCGGTAGCTGGAGACCCGGAGGCGCGGCACGGGATCGTACTGGCAAAAAATTATGAGGCCAAAGCCTGCGGCGTCGCCACCGGCAATCCGTTGTGGATGGCGCGGCAAAAATGTCCTGAGATCATTTTTGTTCCTCCCCATTATGACCGCTACCTGGAATACTCCCGGATTGCCAGGGAAATTTACAGCGATTACACCGACCGGGTGGAGCCCTACGGGCTGGATGAATGCTGGCTGGACGTCTCCGGCAGCACCCGCCTGTTCGGCGGCGGAAAGACCATTGCCGATACGATCCGGCAGCGCATCAAAAGTGAGCTGGGCGTCACCGCTTCGGTGGGCGTCAGCTACAACAAAATTTTTGCCAAGCTGGGCTCCGATCTGCGAAAACCCGACGCCACCACGGTGATCAGCAGCAGCCGGTTCCAGGAAATGATCTGGCCTCTCCCGGTCAGCGAGCTGCTCTACGTAGGCCGCTCCACCCACAACAAACTGAAGCGCTACGGAATCCGGACCATCGGAGACCTGGCCGCCGCCGAGCCCCGGTTCCTGGAACAGATCCTTGGAAAAAACGGCTGGACGCTCTGGCTGTTCGCCAACGGAAAAGACAGCTCACCGGTCACCAACATCGGAGCCAAATCCCTGATCAAAAGCATTGGGAACGGTACCACGGCCCCCAGGGACCTGATCACCGACGACGATATCAAGATCACGCTCTATGTGCTCTGCGAAAGCGTCTCAGCCCGGATGAGGGAGTATGATTTCGTCTGCCGTACGGTCCAGCTCGGCGTCCGGGACAAGGAACTGTTTTCCTATGAACGCCAGGGAAAGCTCTCCTACCCCAACCGCACCGCAAAAGCCCTGTTCGAAAAAGCGTTTGAGCTCTACAAGCGCAACCATCTTTCCGGCAAGCCAGTGCGCTCCCTCCATGTCCGGGCCTGCAATCTCGCGGTCCGGGAATACGAACAGCTTTCCTTCCTCCCGGAGATCGCCGCCATCCAGCGCCAGGAAGAACTGGAACAGGCGATGGACACAGTCCGCAGCCGTTTCGGACACTTCTCCCTCCGGCGCGGAATCTATCTCACGGACGAGACCCTTGCCGCGCTGAATCCCAAAGAAGACCACATCATCCACCCGGAAAGTTTTTTTGGAAAAGGCGAAACCCTTTCTTGAATAAGAACTCAGAAATCCAGACAACCTATTTTTATCGAGGTAAATAGACATGACGAGAAAAGTATTTGTCGAGGTTACAGCGAAATTTGACACGGAAGGCAGGCTGACGCCGGTCTCTCTGACCTGGGAAGACGGACGGGTCTACGAAATCGACCGGATCCTGGACGTCCGCCGGGCAGCCTCCCTCAAGGCCGGAGGCATGGGAATCCGCTACACGGTCCTGATCTCCGGAAAACAGAGTCATCTTTTTTACGAAACACCGAAATGGTTTGTGGAGGGCAAAGAAACATGTGCGGACGCTATTCCTTATTCACCGAGCAGGACAATCAGGAAATCTTAAAAATCGTTCAGGAGCTTGACCGGAAATACCCCGGCAATTCCATGCGCACCGGGGAAATCTATCCGACGAATCTTGCCCCGGTCCTGCTTGCCGAAGAAGAGCAGATAATCCCGGAGCTTTCCTCCTGGGGCTTCCCCCATTTCCGGGGCAGCGGGGTCATCATCAACGCCCGCGCCGAGACCGCGGAAGAAAAGCGGATGTTCCGGGACAGCCTTCTCTTCCGCCGCCTCGCCGTCCCCACCACCGGTTTTTACGAGTGGGACCGCGAGAAAAAGAAGCACCGCTTCCTCCTGCCCGGAGAATCCACGCTCTACCTGGCTGGTTTCTACAAACTCGTCAAAGGGGAGCGGCGCTACGTCATCCTGACCACCGCGGCCAATGACTCCATCGCAAACATCCATGACCGCATGCCGGTCATCCTCCCCAGAAAGCGGATCCGGGATTGGATCTTTGACACAGATCGGGCGTTAGGGTATTTAAAAGAGAAAATGCCGGCTCTTGAGGACCGGAAGGCGGAATAAAAACTGCCCTCCATTTCGCCAGGAATTCCTTCTTTCTCTTACCGATCGCCAAAAATCCTTCTGTGGTTTGAGAGGCGTTTATGCGCTATGAGTGTGCTACTGGGCACTACTGAATACTACTTATTCACACATCTTTCACTATACTAACAGTAAAAACATATCTCACTATCCAGAAAGAATTTTTTCCATTCAGAACATATCAAGAAAAACTGAGCAGAAATAAATTCTAACAATTCATTTCATTCTTTTCTCGGTATATTGCTTCCATTACTTGCAAGAATACAATCACCTGATTTGGTCAACCAAACTTTTGTCGCATTTGGTGAAGGTTTTCCCTTCGCTATATGGACATGAATCGGTTCTCCATTTTCATTTGACCAGAAAATACTTTATAACCGCTAACCGTAAAAATACTAGGCAATCTGAATCCCCCCATTCGCGGCATATTTATAAAGCAGATGTGCATTACTTTGCAAAAGTTGTTCAAAAAACTTAATCTCGTCATCTGAATATCCATTTTTCTCTATCCAATGATAATCTGGCAACTCACATCTGGCAGAGTCAAATCCATCTTCTGTTGGCCTTTCAAAATTAACTATAATTTTCTGTTTATTGTCTTCTTCAATTATTTGCGAATGCACGACCTCAGTTTCATCAGCTAAAATCATGTATGGATACATCATATCATTCACCTCCAAAATCATTCTGCTTTTATTATACACAATTTCATATTTAAAGGAAAGAGGGCTTCTAATAAAAATAAAGGCTTGTGACCGAACAAAACTTCCATCCAAAGTTACAGTTTCAAAAGCCGCGCCAACCATGAATCGTTGGCGCGGCTTCTAAAAATGATTGTATATCCTATACTTCCTAGAACTTCCCAGCCTTCGCTGCTTCCTCAATCAAAACGGTAAACGTTGTAAACACAGCAGCTTTCATTTAAAATATAGGAATAACACAGAAATAAACTGATTCTAACTACATTTTATATTTTAGAAATCATTGTACAAAGCATAATTGATATAAATTGTCATCATATCACAAATTCTTCTTCATAAGCATAACTATTTTCATACATATACTCTGGTGCACAATCAATCTTACCATCCAGCCATGATACAAAGCCATGTACTACTTGAACATTGCTAAATATTTGTTCATCCGCTAAAGGCTTAAATGCAGAACCTGTCAAACTTGTAGTATCAAACAATCTTTTTTCACCTGTAGAAAATGTCAGCAGAAGCATTCCAAATGGCAAAGCTTTTGCTTCCTTCACTCTAATTTCATCTACTAGTTCTCCGGCATAAACAATGCCATTATGCAAATACATAAAACTCCTTTCTCGGCTACATAGGTTTTATTTTGTCAAAATGCTCACCTTGAACCGCTAAATTCCAAGCTTTGTAAACTGCTTCTTCATTATAACGCAACCATCCAACCAATATTTTATATTGTTTACTAGGTAAAGAACCCGCCAATAATTCACCGTCCAATCCAACGGAAGCCTCATATTCACCATAGTACACATGAACATGCGGCTTGTTATGTTGCTTTGTAAATGAAAAAGCATTACTATCACCATACCGCCAAATCTACATAACTCCGGCATCTCCAGCACTTCCCTTCCTTGTTTTTTCTATTATAGCATTGTTTCAATTTTTTTCCAGTCATACAAAATGGAGAGTTTTTATTGGTACAATGTAGGAATACACAAATAGGAATCGTGTAGAATTAAGATAGGAGTGACTTACATTTTCATGTAAAAGCCACTCCTAACCACAATAAACAACTTATTAAAACCGCTAAATACGGCTATTTACTAGAATCTGCCTTCTTTTGCTGCCATCTCAATCGCCACGGCCACGGCCACCGTAGCGCCGACCATCGGGTTATTCCCCATCCCGATCAGTCCCATCATTTCCACATGGGCGGGAACCGACGAGGATCCGGCGAACTGGGCGTCGGAGTGCATCCGCCCCATGGTGTCGGTCATGCCGTAGGAGGCAGGGCCCGCCGCCATGTTGTCCGGGTGCAGGGTGCGGCCGGTGCCGCCGCCGGAAGCCACGGAAAAATACTTCTTTCCTGCCTCAATCCGCTCCTTCTTGTAGGTGCCTGCCACCGGATGCTGGAAACGGGTCGGGTTTGTGGAATTCCCGGTGATGGAGACGTCCACGTTCTCTTTCCACATGATCGCAACGCCTTCTCTGACGTCGTTGGCGCCGTAGCAGTTTACCTTGCTTCTCGGACCGCTGGAATAGGATTTCCGGAACACTTCCTTCAATTCCCCGGTGCTGTAATCATACTCGGTCTCCACATGGGTAAAACCGTTGATTCTCGCAATGATCTGCGCCGCGTCCTTTCCCAGGCCGTTCAAGATTACGCGCAGAGGTTTCTGCCGCACCTTATTGGCCTTCTCGGCAATGCCGATGGCCCCTTCCGCGGCCGCAAAGGACTCGTGGCCCGCCAAAAAGCAGAAGCAGTCGGTGTCTTCCTCCAGCAGCATCTTTCCCAGGTTTCCGTGCCCCAGGCCCACCTTTCTCTGATCCGCCACCGAGCCGGGGATGCAGAAGGCCTGCAGGCCCTCGCCCAGCGCCGCCGCCGCCTCCGAAGCTTTTCTGCAATTCTTCTTGATCGCAATCGCCGCGCCGACGGTGTAAGCCCAGCAAGCATTTTCAAAACAGATCGGCTGGATCTTTCTCACCTGGTCGTACACGTCAAGTCCCGCATCCTTTGTGATGCTCTCCGCTTCCTCGATGGATGCGATTCCGTAGCTTTGGAGAACGCCGTTTATTTTATCGATCCGTCTCTCGTATGATTCAAATAAAGCCATCTTTCTTTTCCTCCTACTCTATCCAAGCCTTGACGCAGAATCTTATTCTTTTCTCGGATCGATGATTTTCACCGCATCCTCCACACGGCCGTACTGGCCTTTTGCCTTCTCCCAGGCCGTGTTGGGATCGTCGCCTTTTTTAATAAAATCAGTCATCTTGCCCAGGTTTACAAACTGGTAGCCGATGATCTCGTCCTCCTCATCGAGGGCGATTCCGGTCACATAGCCCTCGGCCATCTCCAGGTAACGAGGACCTTTCTTCAATGTTCCGTACATGGTGCCGATCTGGGAGCGAAGCCCTTTCCCCAAATCCTCCAAACCGGCTCCCACCGGAAGTCCGTCCTCGGAAAAAGCGCTTTGGCTGCGGCCATAGACGATCTGCAAAAACAGTTCCCGCATCGCGGTGTTGATCGCATCGCAGACCAAATCGGTATTGAGCGCCTCCAGAATCGTGCGGCCCGGCAGAATTTCCGCCGCCATCGCCGCAGAATGGGTCATACCGGAGCATCCAAGGGTCTCCACCAACGCCTCCTGGATGATCCCCTCCTTCACATTTAAAGTCAGCTTACAGGCGCCCTGCTGAGGAGCGCACCAGCCCACCCCGTGGGTAAGCCCTGAGATATCCGTCACGTCCTTTGCCTTAACCCATTTGGCTTCTTCCGGGATCGGCGCCGCTCCATGGCAGGCGCCCTGGGCAACCGGACACATCATTTCTACTTCCTGTGTATAAATCATAATGCTTCTCCTCCTCCGATACTTCTATTGCCAGAACCAAGCTCCTCTTACGGTTCGTCTTTCTTTTGAAGCAGAGAGATTCCGCTCATCTCCGGCGGCTGCGGCAGTCCCATCATGGCAAGCAAGGTAGGGGCGATATCGCAGAGCCGTCCGTTTTCCTTCAGCGTATAGGCCGGATCGCTGTTGATCAGCAAAAACGGAACCGGGTTCGTCGTGTGGGCCGTAAAGGGCTCCCCGCTGTCCGGGTCGATCAGCTGTTCCGCATTGCCGTGGTCGGCGCAGAGGAACATCTGGCCTCCCGCGGCGAACAGAGCGTCCACCGCGCGGCCGACGCAGGTGTCCACCGCCTCCACCGCCTGAACGGCGGCTTCCATCACGCCGGTATGCCCCACCATATCCGGATTGGCAAAATTGATGATAATCATGTCATATTTGCCGCTTCCGATCGCCTCCACTAAATGATCGCAGACCTCATAAGCGCTCATCTCCGGCTTCAAGTCATAGGTTGCCACCTTGGGGGACGGCACCAGGATTCTCTCTTCCCCCGGATTCGGCACCTCCACGCCTCCGTTGAAAAAGAACGTCACATGGGCGTATTTTTCCGTCTCCGCCAGCCGCAGCTGTTTCAGTCCCTGTTCCGCCAAATATTCCCCCAGGGTATTCACCAGCTCTTCCTTCGGGAAGGCGACGAGGGTATGAGGGATCGTGGCGTCATATTCAGTAAAGCAGACATAGGTCAGTTCTTTTAACTGTTTCCGCTCAAACCCAGTGAAGGAATCGTCCAAAAATGCTCTGGTTAACTCTCTTGCCCGGTCCGGACGGAAATTGAAGAAGATAACGGAATCGCCGTTTTTCACGGTCGCCGCCGGTACTCCGTCCTCATCCACCGCCACCATTGGCTCCACAAATTCATCGGTCACGCCCTGCGCATAAGAGTCCGAGACACCGCCGAAGATACACCGGACCTGTTTGCCCGCCCCCTTGGTCAGGGCGTCATAGGCGCGGCCGACCCGCTCCCACCGGTTGTCCCGGTCCATCGCATAATAGCGGCCCATAACCGAGGCAATCGTTCCGACGCCGATTCGCTTCATCTCCTGATTCAGATCCTTCAGATACCCCAGTCCGGAGGTTGGCGCCGTGTCTCTTCCGTCCAGAAACGCGTGGACATATACGTTGGTAAGCCCCAGCTGCTTCGCCATCTCCAAAAGAGCGTACAGATGGGTGTTATGGCTGTGAACGCCTCCGTCCGACAGCAGTCCCCACAGATGAACCGCAGTCCCGCGCTCCCTGGCATTCCGAAACGCAGTTAAAAGCGGCTTATTTTCAAAAAAACTTCCTTCCTCAATGGCCTTCGTAATCTTTGTCAGATCCTGATAGACCACCCGGCCGGCCCCCATATTCAAGTGGCCCACCTCGGAATTACCCATCTGGCCGTCGGGAAGCCCCACGGCCAGGCCGCTGGCATTGCCCTTTACAAACGGGTATTCCTGCATCAGACGGTCGATATTCGGAGTAGCCGCCTGAGCGACAGCATTTCCCTTTGTCCGGTCATTTAGGCCAAAGCCGTCTAAAATCATTAAAACCGTTGGTTTTCTCATTTCTTATCCTTCTTTTTCGGGCGAATCCACCCGTCTTCCACAAACTCAATTTTCTTTCCGCACCGGGTACAAAAAAGTTCTTTGTCCGACGGAAAGGGGTTGATCCACTTGGCGCTGCGCACATCCTTGCAGTGAGGGCACTGCCCCGCCACCATCATTCCGGTCACCCCAAACATCGCCGCGGCCATCACGATCAGGCCGGGGAGCTGAAGGCCAAACAGCAGCAAAATCAGTGCGGCAAGCAGGCTGCCGAAGGCAACCAAACAAGCGATCTGTAGTTTTTTTCTTGAAAGCTTTGGTTCCATGTGTGCCTCTTATCCTTGATAATATACGACCTTGGCGAAGTCCGGCTTCAGGCTTGCGCCCCCCACCAGGCCGCCGTCGATGTCCGGCTGGGCAAACAGTTCCGCCGCATTGGCCGGAGCCACGCTGCCGCCGTATTGAATCCGGACCGCCTCCGCGGTGGAATCTCCGTACAGCTCCCGGATCAGTTCCCGAATGCCATGGCAGACCTCCTGCGCCTGCTCACTGGTCGCCACTTTCCCCGTTCCGATGGCCCAGATCGGCTCATAGGCAATCACTGCTTCCGCCGCCTGCTCCGCGGAAATACCCAAAAAGGCAATCTTGATCTGCTGGCGGATCCAGTCCATCGTGATCCCCTGCTCCCGCTGGTTCAAGGTTTCCCCGCAGCAGACGATCGGGACCAGTCCGTGTTCAAACGCCTTTTTCACCTTCCGGTTCACCGTCTCATTGGTCTCACCAAAGTATTCCCGTCTCTCGGAATGGCCTAATATCACGTAGGAGACACCGGCGTCCGCCAACATGGCCGGGGAAATCTCGCCGGTATAGGCTCCTTTTTCTTCAAAATACATATTTTCCGCGCCAATCCGGATGTCGCTGCCTTTGGCGGCCTCCACGGCCGGCACGATATCGATAGCCGGCACACAGCAAACCACCTCTGCTTCGGCCCCGGCGACCATCGGCGCCAATTCCCGGATAAAGGCCGCCGCCTCGCTGGGCGTCTTATTCATCTTCCAATTGCCGGCTATGATTTTTTTCCTCGCCATAAGAATCCTCCTGCTGTTCCGGGTAAAAACCCGGAACCTTCTATCCCATCTTCCGCCGCTTGGCATCACCGGCGAAGAGATGGCACAACATTCCTGAAACTTTTATTCTCTATCATCAGCCGCCGCCACGCCGGGCAGCTCTTTTCCTTCTAAGAACTCCAAAGAAGCGCCGCCCCCAGTGGAAATATGCGTCATCTTATCGCCAAAGCCCAGCTGATTCACCGCCGCCGCCGAATCGCCGCCGCCGATGATCGTGGTCGCGGTGATCTCCGCCAGAGCCTTTGCCACTGCGATGGTCCCTGCGGCAAAGTTCGGCATCTCAAACACGCCCATCGGTCCGTTCCAGACCACGGTCTTCGCGTCTTTTAATGCCTCGGTAAAAAGCTCCCTGGTCTTCGGTCCGATGTCGAGGCCCATCTCATCCGGCTGAATATCCCCCTGTGCCACGCGGGAAGGCGCGTCATTGGCAAATTCCTTGGCTACCACCGTATCGACGGGAATCAGTAAATTGACATGCTTCGCCGCCGCTTTCTCCATCATTTCCTTGGCATAGTCAAGATAGTCGGCCTCTAACAGCGACGTCCCGACTTCCTGGCCCTGCGCTTTTAAAAACGTGTAAGCCATGCCGCCGCCGATGATCAGGGTATCCACCTTGTCCAAAAGATTGTTGATCACCGAAATCTTGCTGGAAACCTTGGATCCGCCGAGAATCGCGACAAAGGGGCGTTTGGGACGGTCCACCGCATTTCCAAGGAAATCAATTTCTTTCTGCATCAGATATCCGACCGCACAGGGGCTTAAGAACTGGGTCACTCCCACATTGGAGCAATGAGCCCGGTGAGCGGTCCCGAAGGCGTCATCCACAAAGACCTCGGCCAGAGACGCCAAATCCTTGCTGAAGGCCTCTTTGTTCTTTGTTTCCTCCGCGCGGTAGCGGGTATTTTCTAAAAGCATCACTTCGCCGTCCAAAAGCGCCTCGGCCGCTTTTCTTGCATTGGGGCCGACCACCTCCGGATCCGCCGCAAAGGTTACATTCTGTCCCAGCAGTTCGCCGAGACGCTTTGCCACCGGCGCCAGAGAAAGCTCCGGCTTTGGCTCGCCCTTCGGTTTTCCCAGGTGAGAGCACAGAATCAGGCGTCCCCCGTCTGCCATCAGCTTCTTTAAAGTCGGAAGCGCCGCTACCAGACGGACCTCATCGGTGATCTTCCCGTCCTGTAAGGGCACATTAAAGTCGCAGCGCACCAACACGCGTTTTCCTTTTACCTGAATATCGTCGATGGATTTCTTATTCAGCATAGCTTGTACTCCTTTCGTTCCTCCCGCCGCGGCCAAAAAAACCACGGTCTACGTGTATATATTTTAACAAATATTACCTGGGAAAGCAAGTATTACTTGTCTCTACAAATCCTGTCAAGTCTGCAAATTTTACAACATCTCCTGTCGAATTTTGCACAAAGATGGGGCCTGAGCTCCTGACTCGGATGCGCCTGCCCTCAAACCGCTCCCAGACATTCCCGATTTCCCGCGTATCAAAAATAATTCCTGTCCTGCGGAAGTTAATTTTTACTTGCTCTTTTATTTTCGCCTGATTTTTCGGTTTCACTTTCTATAATTCTTTTTGCAAAAGTGCTTTTAAGATTGACATTTCCGATAATTCTACTTATAATTTTCTTATAAAACCCAACGAATCCGAACCGCTTGGCGGCTGCCGGATATGTTATCTTGTAAGGCGTTTTGCTACGCAATGTCAGGCCGGGCCTGAGACGCCGAGTATTTGATTTTCCAAATTTGCCTAGAATTTAAGGTGGTAACAGTATCATGGCGCATACAACACAGATCAAACAGATCAACCGCAATGAAATTTACCGTTTTATCTACCGCGAAAAAGGGGTTTCCCAGCAGGAGATCGCCAAGGGACTTTCTCTCAGCATGCCGACGGTCAACCAAAATTTGACGGCGCTCCGTCAGCTGGGACTGATCACCGAGACCGGCACCTTTGAATCCACCGGAGGACGAAAGGCCAAGATTATCCAGTGCGTTCCGGACGCAAAAATCGCGCTGGGCCTGGATATCACCGCCAACCATATCAGCCTGGTGGCCATCGACATGGAGGCAAAGGTGCTCCAGTACAGCCGCATCCGCCACCGTTTCGTGGACAGCCTGTTCTACTATAATACTCTGGGAAAATTCATTGATTCTTTTATCGAGCGGAATCATTTGGATCAGGAAAAGATTTTAGGACTTGGAATCTCCCTGCCCGCCATCATTGACGTGGATCAGAAGACGATCACCTATGCCAAGGCCGTGCGGGCGCCGAAGGACCTGTACCAAAAACTAGAACCCCATATCGCCTTCCCGTTTCTGTTGTTCAACGACGCCAATTCCGGCGGATTTGCCGAATGGTGGAACAGCGACCGGGAGGATTCCATCGTATACTTGTCCTTGAGCAACAGCGTCGGGGGCGCCATCGTGCACAACAACCGCCTTTATACCGGCGAACATCAAAAGAGCTGCGAATTCGGGCACGTGACCCTGATCCCGGATGGGAAGCCTTGCTACTGCGGAAAGAAGGGCTGCCTGAACGCTTACTGCTCCGCCAACCTGCTTTCGGATATGGCCGGGGGAAAAATGCAGCGTTTTTTCAATTCTGTCAAAGAAGGCCAGGAGCCCTATACTTCTGCCTTTCATCAGTATCTGGACTACCTGGCCATTGCCGTCAATAATCTGCGGATGCACTATGACTGCGATATTATCCTCGGCGGCTACGTAGGCCCTTATCTGAACGATTACCTGGAAAAATTCCGGGAAATGGTTGCCAGGCGAAGCCCTTTCGAGGAAACGGCGCCTTATGTATTCTGCTGCCGCTACAAGTTCGAGACCGCCGCCATCGGGGCCGCGCTCTATTACATCGATCAATTTATCAAAAAGATATAAGAATATATTAATAAGGAAGATCCGGCTGCATCCGCCGCGCTTCCCGCTCCGCCAGCCTCCCCACAAAGGGATAGAGGCCTGCCACGCTGACTGCATTGAACACCGTGTGGAACAGCGCCAGGCCGGTTGGGGTGACGGGCAGCGCGGCGGTTTGTGGATTCAGCTGAAAGAATACCGCGAAAAACGGAGCCAGCGCCACGACGCCGGCCAGGTTGAAAATCAGGTGGAACCGGGCCGTGGCCTTGGCCTCCGGCCCCAGGCTGACGCCGGCAAGAAGCGTTGTCAGGCAAGTTCCGATGTTCTGGCCCAGGGTCAGATAGACCGCCGCTCCCCATCCGATCTGCCCTTGAAAGGCCAATACCTGCAGGATACCGATTCCAGCCGACGAACTCTGGATGATACAGACCAGCACCACTCCGGCAAGAATACCGGCGGCCGGGCTCTCCCCCATCGCAAGAACCCACTGCATAACCCCATTCAGACTGCCGCCGGAAGCAAATCCTTGTTCCATCCAGTCCAGGCCAAGAAAAAGCAGGCCGAACCCCATCACCATTTCCGCCTGCCGTCTCCAAGGAAATCTTTTCCAAGCCATTAAAACAAATCCGCCTGCCGCCAGCGCAGGCATCAGCCAGGGAACCGACGGAAGCTGTTTCATTGAAATCATCCAGGCCGTCACCGTGGTCCCCACATTCGCGCCCATGATCAAGTCAAAAGCCTGGCGCAGCGGCAGCAGCCCGGCTTCCACCAGGCTGACAATCATCACGGTTACCGCCGTACTGCTCTGCACGACTCCGGTGATACCGCAGCCAAGGGCAATCGTCCGAATCCGGCCGGACGTAAGCCGCAGCAGGCTCCTCCGGAACTGGCCGGAGAAAAGTTTCTCCATGGCCTCGCTCATCTCGTGAATTCCATATAGGAATATTCCCAAACCACCTAAAAAATAGAACAAAGGATATCCTCCGATTCTCTCCTCATCCTATTCTATTGGTTCTTACGGAGAATATGATCGTCCGGCCGAAAATCCAGGATGTGAAACGCTTCTTGTCTACAAAACCGCCGGTTGCTTTTCACGGAAGGGAACCAGAACTTTATCGATTTCATAGAGGACCGGAGTTCCGTCTGTCTTCTTCACGTAGGTTTCATAAACCAACATTCCGTACAGCGCATCCTTGCGCATGCTTTCCTTTAAGGTAAATTCACAGCTGACCTCCTCCCCGCAGGTCAGCCTTCCCAGATAGCGGACCTTATCCTGGCCGTAATGGGGGGAAAAGGGATCGGACGGCGTTACGAGGTTCGCCCAGTAACTGTCCGCCAAAGCCAAAATCAGGCATCCGGGTACCACCAAATCCGGCGAGCCAAATCGTCTGCGGCAGAATTCCTTGTCCGAGTGGACGGCGTGATCATCTCCCACCAGTTTCAGATAAGTCGCCACCATCTCCTCCGAGATGGAAAACCGCTCCGAGCGTGTGACTTCGCCGACAACATAGTCCTCAAAATATCGATCCGTAATCATAATGCCTCCTTAATCCAACTCTCCATATTTTTTTACCCAATCCTGCTTTAGATTCATGGGCTGTGACTCAAACAGCCTTGCGTCCATCGTCTTTACCTGTTTTGCAATCTGCGGACGGAATCCCATATGTTGGATGACATCCCTTTCCATATCCAGGCCGGGCGCAATCTCACACAGTTCGATCCCCGTCTCCGTCATACGGAAAACCGCCCGCTCCGTGACATACCAGACCTCTTTTCTGCTTTTCACCGCCTCCTTTGCGTGGAAAGTGATTTCCTCCACCTCCGGGAGAAGTTTCACGAACCGACCCTCCTGAAGGATTTCAATTTTTCCCTCCCCCACTTTGGTGCGCAGGCCGCCGGATTTCAGCGTACCGCAAAAAACAATCTTTCTGCTGTTTTGAGAAATGTTGACAAATCCGCCCGTGCCCATGATCTTGCCGTTAAACCGGTGTACATTGACATTCCCCATTTGATCCACCTCGGCGAAGCTGACATAGCAGATATCCAGGCCTCCGCCGTCGTAAAAATCAAACTGAGATGCAGAGTCGATCACCGCCTTCATGTTGACGCTGGCCCCAAATGCGATTCCCTGCAAGGTCACCCCTCCGATGGCCCCATGCTCTGTTGTCAAAGTGATGAATTCCCCTACCTTTTCCTCATTGGCTACATTTCCAATTCCATCGGCAATCCCAACGCCAAGGTTTCCCACATCTCCCGGAGAGGCTTCCATCAGGGCTCTCCTTGCGATGACTTTCCGTTCCGTCAGGGGCAAAGCCTCCTGCCGGCTGTCATCCGCGATCAGATCGCCGGAGATAAATTTGCTGACCGGCGTTCCATACAGCTGAGGCTGGTCCGGCACCACCACCACGGCATCCACCAGGTAGCCGGGAACCACCACGCGCTTGGGATGGAGCGTCCCTTTTTTCACCAGTTGATGCACCTGGGCAATGACCAGCCCCCCGTTGTTATGCGCCGCCTCCGCCAAAGGATAGACATCCATCGGCGTGATTTCATCTTCCATGGTCAAATAGCCTTCCGTGTCCGCCGTCGACGCCCGAATGATACTGACATCCGGGCATACGGCCCGATAGAAAAGATACTCCTTCCCGTCTATCTCTGTGAGGGAAACCATATCTTCTGTCGTCCTGTCGTTTAGCTTTGCGCCTTTTTGGCGGGGATCCAGAAACGTGTGCAGCCCCACATGGGTCAGCACGCCTGGCTGCCCGGCGGCGGCGGCCCGGTACATCTGGCACATCACGCCCTGGGGATAATTGTATGCCTCAATCTCGTTTCGCTCCGCCATCTCGGCAATCCTGGGCGACTGTCCCCAATGGCCGATAATCGCCCTGCGGCACAGCCCCTCCTGGGCCAGGGGGGAAAGCCCCCGGTCTCCCCGGTCGCCAAGCCCTGTCATCGCCATCAAGGTCAGGTCCTGAGGAGCCTTGGTATTCCGGTACCGCTCCGCCAATGCCAGGATCAGCTCCGTGGGCTCCACGATTCCGCCTCCGGCCCCAGTAAATGCAACCACCGCGCCGGACGGAATCATCTGTACGGCTTCCGCGGCCGACAGCACCGGCACTCTGCTTTTTCTTCGTTTTTCCCGCAATTTACTCATTTTTCCCTCCTACTCCTGCACCAGAGCAGGCGCATTTTTTAAAATCGCTTCTGCTTCCCTCATTACCTCTCGGATAATCTCCGCCGCGGGCTGGATCTTTTTCAGGGGGACCAAGCCTTCTCCGACCTGAACAATCCCGTTTGTTTCCTCTTCCCCCTGTCCCAAGTCCGCCACTCTCCGGCTGCACCCCTGCACATATTTTCCCAACTCTTCCGTGGGTACTCCGGAGGTTTCCATCTCCAGATACCGTTCGGCGAACCGGTTTTTCAGGCCTCTCAGCCCCTTCCCTCTTGACCATCCGATGGTGCAGCTGTCCGTATCCGTCGCCTGGATAATCGCCTCCGCATTGGATCTATGGCTCTCACACTCGCTGGCCAGCAGAAAACGCGACCCCATCTGGATTCCGTCCGCCCCCATGACCAATGCCGCCGCCAGCCCCCGTCCGTCGACGATCCCGCCGGCCGCTGCAACCGGCAGCTGCACCTCCGGAATCACATTCGTCATCAGCGCCATCGTCGTCAGATTTCCGATCCTGCCGCCGGACTCCATTCCTTCAATCACAATCATGTCCGCTCCCGCAGCTTCCACCCGTTTCGCCAGTTTGGTGTTCGGAATGATGCAAACCACTTTAATGCCCGCGTCTTTAAAACGTCCGATGAAAGGCCGGGGGTCCCCTGCTCCGAGGGTGACGAAATCAATCCCTTCCTCGATAATCGCATCTACGATCTTATCCCGCATCGGCGTGGTAGCCAAAGAAACATTGATTCCAAAAGGCCGGTTTGTCAAAGTTTTGGTCTTTTGGATTTGCTCTCTGACCCAGGTATCGTCACGGCCGCCGGATCCCAGCACGCCGGCCCCTCCGGCGTTGGAGACAGCGGCTACCAAACCAGCCGTTGTAATCCAGGCCATCGCCCCCAAAAGAATGGGATATTCAATCCCAAGCAGTTCCGTCATTTTTGTTCGAATCATTTTATTTTCCTTTCTAACCGATTCAGCTCTTTCAAACTCCAGCTTTTTTCTTTTGCTTTGCTTCGTTCCTTTTGCCTTTCCACCTCTTATAGGGCTTTGTCTGTGTCGCAAACATGAACACAATCAATAGGAAAAGAATCAAGGACAGGGGGCTGGTAAAAATACTGCCCGCCAATCCCAAAACGCCCTCTTTCAGCACAATTCCTCTGCGGTAATTTTCTTCCAGCAGGGAAGTCAGGATAATGCCGAGAACGCAGGGGGCAACCGGGTATTCAAAGTGTTTCATAAAATATCCCAGCACGCCGAATCCCAACATCCAAAAAATATCGTACAAATTTTTATTGATGGCATAGGACCCTACCACAGACAGAATTATGATCAGAGGAAGCAGGATTCCTTTGGGAAGCTCCACGATCTTGGTAAAAATCTTTACCCCGGTCAATCCAAAAAACACAAGGCAGATACTGGCTACCACCAAACAGCTGACAATCAGATAAAACAGGTCCGGCGTGGTATTCATCAGATTGGGGCCGGGCTTTAGGCCATGGATGGTCAAAGCGCCCAGCATGACGGCCGTGACAGCGTCGCCCGGAATTCCCAGCGTGAGCATCGGGATAAACGCTCCGCCGATGGCCGCGTTATTGGCGACCTCCGGCGCAACGATTCCTTCCACCGCCCCTTCTCCAAAAGGTACCTCCGGATTCTTCACGGTCCGCTTTGCCTGGTCATACGTCAGGAGAGCGGCAATATCTCCGCCGGCGCCTGGCAGGGCTCCCACCACAGCCCCCACCACGGACGAACGGACCGTCAAAGGAACATATTTCAGGATGGTATCCCAGGAGGGAATAATCTTATCCACCTTCTGTTTGACCGCCTTTACATCCTTTGAGCGGATCTGGATCAAAGCCTCCGAAACTCCAAAAAAGCCGATCATAGCCACCACGTAATCTACTCCTGCGTTCAGATAACTGATTCCAAAGGTAAAACGGGGCACCGCTGTCATCGTATCCATTCCGACCGTTCCCAGCAGCACGCCCAAGGCAGCCGTGAGAAGTCCCCGGAAAATGGATTTGCAGTTCAGGCTTCCCACCATCATCATGCCCATAAGTCCCAGCAGCAAATAGTCCACGGATGAAAAATTCATGGCAAATTTGGCGACAAGCGGCGCGCAAAAGGCCAAGGCCGCAATGCCCAGCAGCGTGCCGATCACCGACTGGGTCGTGGCAATCCCCATGGCTCTCCCTGCCTCTCCTTTAAGAGCCATGGGGTAGCCGTCCAGTGAAGTGGCCACAGCGGCCGGAGCGCCTGGGATATTCAGCAGAATGGCGGAACGGGATCCTCCATATACGGTTCCCACAAAAATTCCAATCATCAGCGCGATGGCTGAATAGGTTTCCCATCCATAGGTAAAGGACACCAGCAAAGATACTGCCATCACCGCCGACAGCCCCGGAATCGCTCCGATGTACACACCGGCGAAGCAGCCGACCGCCACCAACAGCAGCAGCATCGGGTCCGTAAACGTAATGAGTAAATACTGTAAATTTTCCATTTTTCCTCCTATGGCAGCACGACTTTAAACAGAGTGCTGAATACCGCAAAAATAAAGCCTACGCACAATGCGGTCCACAACAGATTCTTCAGATAATCCTTGCGCATCAAATAAGACATCGCGGCCCACAAAAAAACCGGCGTGGCGATATAAAATCCAAGTCCTTCCAAAAGTCCGATGCAGTAAAATAAAATCATCAGGAGCGTGATTACAATATCCTTTGGCAATGTCTTTTCCAACGTATCTTTCAACATAGCGCCCACGCTCCGCCCGTGATTCTCCGATACCTTATTTCTATCAATCACCAGGATGATAATCGAAAACACTACAATCAGTCCGCTGACGAACAAGGGGACAGCTCCATGGGACTCCGCCGATGGAGACTCCCGGTACATCAGCCAGGACTGGTAGAAAAAGAATGCTCCAATCAGCAGCCAAAAAACGGCAAATCCTTTTTCTCCGGATTTAAATGTTTCTTTCTTTTCTTCCATTATGGCCTCCTTCCATGATTCAAACGAGCAGACGTAAATAATGTTTGGCGCCCCGAAGCAGAAGGGATCCGGGGCGCCAGGCACCTCATTCCACTGCGCCTGCCTTGGTCAGGGCATCGATGGTGTTGGTCTTCCATTCTGTCAGATAGGCCGCCGCCTCCTCGCCGCTTAGCCCCAGAGGGTTAATATAAAACTGGCTCAGGATTTCCTGATATTCTTCGGTATCGAACGCTTCCTTGAATGCCTGGGAAAGAGTTTTCTGAATCTCCGCATCCGTTCCTTTCTTTACAAAAATCCCGTAAAAAGGCCCCCAGGGCAGGTACTGCTCAAAATCCGGGTATTCAGCGGTGACCAGCGGGACATCCGGCATCAGCGCGACAGGCTCGGTGGCCAGCATGCAGAGCATCTTCAAATCGCCGGAGGTATATTCCTCGATACTCGACTGAATTTTGCAGATGGTAAAATCGCACTCGCCGCCGAGAACCGCCACCTTGGCCGCCGCGTCATTCTCATACTGCACCTGAGTGAACTCCGCTCCTGTCACGGATTTAATCAGAGCACCGACCTCCCAGGGAAGGCCTCCGGTCCCGGTGGTAGCCAGGGTGATTTTCTTGCCTGCCAGTGCGTCGTTGACAATATCCGTCAGAGATTGATAAGGCGAATTTTTTGATACGGCAACGCCCGTGGTTTCGTCCCCGATCAGCATAACACAGTCAAAATCGTCGTAGGTCAGATCCAAAATTCCAAGGGCTTCATATAACGGAGGGTTCTCGGCTCCCATCAGCAGATGATAACCGTCCGCCTCATTGTCATAGACATATTGGGTGGCAATCGAGCCGGAACCGCCTGTCTTGTTCTGCACAACAATGCTGACGCCCAGAGATTTCTCGGCAAGGGTTGCCAGAGGGCGCATCAGGGAATCGGTTCCTCCCCCTTCTCCCCACTGAACAATTCCATTGATATTCTGACTCGGAAACCCACTCTCTGCTTTTCCCGCAGCTGTCGTATCCTGATTTCCAGTTTTTGCGGCTTGAGTGCTTGTTTCATTGCTGCCGCAGCCTGCCAGCAAAGCGGCGGACATCAGCCCGGCTGCCATTACGGTCATCCATTTTTTCATATGCGTTCTCCTATTAAGCAAACTTTTTCCATGACTGCAGTCTTTGGATTTGTTCTGATAGCATCAGTATATCACGCTATTTTTTCCTTGGATAATACCGTTTTTTTCCCTGATTGATAGATAAAATCTATTGTCCTTTCTCCTATTTCTGGTATACTGGTCTTAATGATTTTACAGAAGGGAGAACGTGCCGTGACACTGCTGCAACTCATTTATTTCCAAAAGGTTTCCAGTCTGCTGAACTTTCACAAGGCCGCGGAGGCGCTGAACATCTCTCAGCCCACATTAAGCTCCGCCATTGGAAAACTAGAGAAGGAACTGGGGCTCTATCTATTTGACCGCAAGGGAAAGAATGTGGAACTGACGAGATACGGAAAATATTATCATGAAAATCTCACTCCTCTGCTCTATGATTTGAACGCGTTGACGGAAAAAGTAAAACGATTTGCCAGCAGCTCGGAAGGCCATATCGACATCGCCTACAATGCCCCGCTTTCCAGGGAATTTATTCCGAAAAAGGTCCGCGCCTTTTTGGATCAGCCGGGAAATAAAGATTTATCCATTCATCTTCACCAAACCACTTCCGCCGAAATCATCCGTGGGATATCCGAAGGTTACCTGGACGTAGGTTTTTGTATGCGCGTGCCGGCACCCGCCTTTATCTCCTATCTTCCGGTCCTGCAAGAAGAAATCGTGCTCATCACTCCGGAGGAACACCCGCTGGCGAACCGGGACCGCCTGCCGCTGGCGGATCTTGCCACCTATCCTCTGATTACCTACACCAAGGAATCTGGCCTGCGGAACCTGATTTTCGATTATTTGGATCAGGCGCAGGTAAGCCCTCAGATTATCCTGGAAGCGCCGGATGAAGATGCCATCGCCGCGCTGGTGGCCGAGCAGTTCGGAATTGCATTGGTGGCAAATGTGCCTTCCCTGTCCGGCATGCGAATCAAACGGATCTCCCTTGAAGAAAACTGCTGCCGTACCTTATATATGGCCTATCATTCGTATGTCTCCCCGACGCCTGCGGTCTCACGCTTTTTGGAATTCATCCGGCGGCAGGCACTTCGCCCGTCCGGGAAGCGTTCCGAGTGACCGTCTCCCAAGAAACAAATTGCCTTTCCCTTTTCTGAAACGGATTTTTGAGGAACCAAAAAACCAGCTCGCTTTTTCACGAACTGGTTTGTCATCCGGCATTTATTATTGTGTCCTATCGAGCAGCGTGCTTTACGGTCCCCTGTCTTTATCTCAAATTCTCCGGATTCAGCCCCGAAAGCTCCGTCAGCACAAACCGGCCGTCCTTTCGGATCAGGACATCGTCAAAGTAAATTTCCCCGCCGCCGTATTCCGGCCGCTGGATACACACCAGATCCCAATGAATCGCAGAATGGTTTCCATTCGGGGCATCTTCATAGCAGCAGCCGGGCGTGAAATGGAACGATCCCATGATCTTTTCGTCAAACAGAATATCTTTCATGGGCTCCAGCACATAAGGGTTCACGCCGATCGCAAACTCCCCCACATAGCGGGCGCCTTCGTCGGTGTCAAAAATCCGGTTGATCCGCTCCGTATCATTGGCCTCCGCCTTTACAATCTTTCCCTTCTCAAAGGTCAGTTTCACATTTTCAAAGGTAAATCCTTGTTCCACCGACGGGGTATTATAGGACAGCACGCCCTCCACGGAATCCTTGACCGGAGCCGTGTACACTTCCCCGTCCGGAATGTTGCACTCACCGGCGCAGGGTATGGCGGGAATCCCTTTAATAGAAAAGCGCAGGTCGGTGCCGGGCCCCACCAGGCGCACCCGGTCGGTCCGCTCCATCAGATCCACCAGAGGCTTCATGGCTTCCGCCATCTTGGAGTAATCCAGGTTGCAGACATCGAAATAAAAATCCTCGAAGGCTTCCTGGCTTGTCCCGGCCGCTTGGGCCATGGAAGCATTGGGATATCGCAGTACCACCCATTTGGTATCATTGACGCGGATATCCGTCACCGGCCGTTGGTACAGCTTTGAGTAGAGAGTCTGCCGGTCGGAAGGCAAATCGGAGAGTTCGGAAATATTGTCCGCGCCCCTCACCGCGATATAGGCGTTCATCTCCTTCATCTCCTCGCTGTCAAGGCGAGCCATCAAGGCAAGCTGTTCCTCCGTACAGTGCATGATCAGTTCCCGGCGGATGCGGGGGTCCTGAAAGTGGGGAAACGGCAGGCCGCCGGCCGCATAGACTTCCTTAATGAGCTGTCGGGCCAGATCCGTCGTATCATAGCCGATATACTCGATATAAACCTTCTCTCCCGGCTGGACGCGGCAGGAATAGTGGATGAGGTTATGTGCCAAGGTTTGAATCCGTTTATCCATGTTTGTTCTCCTTCTTTTGACTAAGCTGATTTCCATTCTCTGGATCTATTATCGCCAATGAATCCAAATTTGTAAAGGGGGCGGAGACAAATATCCCGGCTTTCCAGATTAAAGATAGATCCGCCTTCTACAAAATCCGGCAACTAGTTGACAAATTTTAATAAATCTACTATTCTTACCATGGCGGCGGTAATGTCGTGTCTCTTGTTTCATCGGAAAATTCTATGAAACAAAAAGCGCTCCGCTGGGGAGCGCCCACACACTTTATCTCGCTGTTTTCCAGCGGAAACAGCCGGGCCAGAAAGGAATTGTATCTTTCATGTATTCTGACTTTCACGTTCACACCTCTTTTTCCAGCGACTCGGAGACGCCGCCGGAAAAACAGATCGAAAAGGCAATTTCCCTCGGAATGAAAACGCTCTGCCTGACCGACCATCAAGACTTTGATTTTCCGCCGGGGGAATATGACTTTCTACTTGACACCGATCAATATATGCAAAAGGTCCTGCCCCTGAGAGAAAAGTATCAGGGGAAAATCCAGCTCTGCATCGGAGTGGAGCTGGGTTTGCAGCCGCATCTGGGAGAGAAGCTCCCGGCCTATATCGCTCAATACCCCTTTGACTTTGTGATCGGCTCCACCCATGTCTCCCGCCGGTTGGACCCATATGAAAAAGAATTCTTTGAGGGAATTTCCGAAAAGGACGCCTACCGGATCTACTTTGAGGAGGAGCTGGAAAACCTGAGACAATACAACTGCTATGACGTAGCCGGCCACATCGACTATGTGATCCGCTATGGGCCTGCCAAGGCCGCCTGTTATTCCTACGAAGCCTACGGAGATTGGCTGGATGAGATCCTTCGAACTTTGATCGATAAGGGAAAGGGTCTGGAATGCAATACATCCGGAATTCGCGCCGGACTTGGTTTCCCCAATCCACACCCGGATGTTCTACTGCGCTACCGGGAACTAGGGGGTGAAATTCTAACCCTGGGTTCCGACGCCCATGCAGAAGAACATGTGGGAGGTAATTTCGATATGCTGAAAGGACTGCTGGCATCCTGCGGCTTTCGGTACTATACTGTTTTTGAGGGCAGGAAACCCAGATTTTTGCCGCTTTCGGATTAATATCTCCAAACCCAAAATTCCCATCTCAGCGCGGATGATCCGCCGCCGGATGGGAATTTTCTTTTAGCGCTTCTCTGCCTCCAGGATCTGGCGCCCCATGTGGACGCCCATCGCAGAAGCCATCATCAGCCCGCGGGTCCAGCCGCTGGAATCGCCGAGGCAGTGAAGGCCGGTGATGCTGGTGTGCAGGGTTTCGTCCATCTTGATCCGGTTGCTGTAAAATTTTAGCTCCGGGGAATATAAAAGGGTTTCCTCGGAAGCAAAGCCCGGCACCACTTCATCCAAAGCTGCGATAAAGTTGATGATGTTCAGCATCGCCCGATACGGCATAGCCGCCGTAATGTCACCAGCCACCGCATCGGGAAGCGTCGGCTTTACATTGGAAAACATCAGCTCCTTGGGCCAGGTGCGCTTTCCGTCGAGGATATCGCCGTAGCGCTGCACCAGGATATGGCCGGCGCCCAGCATGTTGGTCAGCTCGCCGACTTTTTGCGCGTAGGCAATCGGCTGGTTAAAAGGCTGGTTAAAGTTATGGGAGCAGAGGATCGCCAGGTTCGTGTTGTCCGATTTCAGCTCCTTATAGGAATGGCCATTGACCACGGCCAGGTCATTGTCATAATTTTCCTGGCTGACAAAACCGCCGGGGTTCTGGCAGAACGTACGCACTTTATTTTTAAAGGGCTTCGGATAGCCGATCAGCTTGGATTCGTAGAGCACCCGGTTTACTTTTTCCATGACTTCGTTCCGGACTTCCACCCGGACTCCGATATCGACCGTTCCCGGCTGATGCGCAATATTGTGCTCGGCACAAATGTGATCCAGCCAGTCGGCGCCCCGGCGGCCCGTGGCAATAATGGTCTTATCGGCAAAGACCTCCCGCTCCACGCCTTTCTCCGACAAAATCACGCCTTTGCAGACCTCATCCTCCAGGATCAGGTTCTGACATTCCTGGCCAAACCAGATCTCCACCCCGTGATCCAGCAGGTACTGTTCAATAGAATAATAAATCATTTGCGCCTTCTCGGTCCCCAGATGGCGGATCGGGCAGTCCACAAGCTTCAGCCCGGCTTTGATGGCCCGCTTGCGGATGTCTTTGACTTCCTCGCTCTGGCCCAGCCCCTCCACGTGCTCGTCTGCGCCGAATTCCAGATAAATTTTATCCGTATAGTCAATCAGATCTTGGGCAAATGACTCCCCGACCAGCGTCGGAAAATCTCCGCCCACCTCATAGCTTAAGGACAGCTTGCCGTCGGAAAACGCGCCCGCCCCGGAAAATCCCGTCGTGATATGGCAGTAAGGCTTACAGTTGACACACTTATGCGTCTTTTCCTTCGGACAGCTTCGGTGCTCGATGGCAACTCCTTTTTCTACGATCAGCATCTTTTTCCGGCTTCCTCCCCGGATCAGTTCCAAAGCGGTAAAAATGCCGGCGGGACCGGCCCCGATGATTACAATGTCGTATTTCACGTTCGTCTCCTCCTATTCCGAATTCAAAATCCCCAGAAACCTCGACCGCAATAAAAAAACCAAACCAGCTGCCGGGCAAAGACTATAGCTTCCCCTGGGACAGGAAGCGGACTTATAGTCAGCTGTTCGGCAGCTGGTAGAAACATTCAACCATCTTATGAATTTATATATGTCGCACTCCGTTACTATTCTATATGACAAGGGCTCTTCTGTCAAGTAGGGACTCTTGTCACGATATTTTTTTTAGCTTCCGCTCCAACAGCGCAAAAGCAGCGATGGCGATTCCAAAACCGGCGATCAGAACTGCGCTGACGCCGTTATGCTGGAGCTTTTCATTGATCGCTCCGGTGAAAAAGTTATAAATGACCAGCGCCAGCAAAAACGCGCTGATTGCCATTCCCACTCTTAAAAATGCCGCATAAAACTTCATGATTTCCCGTCTTCCTTTCTGATCTACGTGGGATCCGGCCCCGCGCTCTCCGACTTCACTTTCCGGACCGTCCGTCCCATCAAAATCCCCGCCAGCCCGGCGGCAATCACGCCGGTCGCAAGGGAGGTCAGCCAGACGCCGTCCAGCCCCCAGATCCCCGGCAGAACCATCAGCCCGATCAGAGGCAAAACCAGCGTCTCACTGGTGGCCATCACCAAAGAAAAGGCCGGCCGGTTCAGAGCCGTGAAAAATGAACTGGACACAATTCCGCACCAGCTAAACAGATAGGACAGGGAAAAGAGACGCATGGCTCTGGCGCTCATCGCGATTAATTCCTTGTCGTTCTTTTCAGCGAACAGCATCGACAGGCCGTCCGCGCCCAAAAGCATACCGGCCATGGCGCCTGCGGAAATTACGAGTGCCGCCGCCTGGACCCGGATTTCCAGGGCAAAGACACGCTTCTTCTCTCCTGCCCCATAGTTATAACTGATCGCCGGCTGCAGCGCATCGCTCATTCCAAAGAGCAGGGATTTTACAATACTGTCCACATACATGACCACGCTGAACGCCGCCACCGCCAGATAGCCTCCCAGATTCATCAGCACCACGTTGAACAAGACCATGCAGACCGAACTGGTGATGTTGGAAAAAAACTCGGAACTGCCGTTGGCCAGGATATTCCCGACTGTGCGCAGTCTGAGGCTTCCCCTGGTAAACCGGAGCACCAGCTTTTTTCGCAGAAACGGATAAAAAGAAATCCCGGTGCCCGCGGCAAGACACAGGCAGGAAGCCAGGGCCGCCGACCAGATCCCCCAGCCGAATCCAGCCACAAACAGCGCGTCGAGCCCAATGTTCGCTAACGACACTCCGACATTCATCCACATGCTGTAGCGCATCCGCCCACAGATCCTTAAGTAATTGTCCACCGCAAAAAAGCACATGACCAGCGGAGAAAACACTGCGTAAACCTTCAGGTACTCTCCCGCCATCTCCGCCACCAGGGCTTCCGCCTTTAGAGCCGCGACCAGAAAACCGGCCCCAAAATAGCCGGTCAGACCGACGAAAACCGCGATCACCAGAATGATCCCGCAGGAAAAAGAAAAAATCCGGCAGGCTTCTTCTGTCTGTTTCTCCCCCAGCCGGATTGAAATCTGCACAGAGGAGCCCACCGCCACCATGTCGGCAAGGGCAAAGCTGATCATGATCACAGGCATCACCAGATTCACGGCAGCCAAAGCTTCCGCTCCGATAAAATGGCCAACAAAAATGCCGTCTGCGATGGTGTACAGCGAAGTAACCGCCATACTGATCATACTGGGAACGGCGCACCGGAAAAAGAGCTTTGCCGGAGACAGCTTGCCGAACAGTCGGCTATGTTCTTTGTTCTGATCCATCGAATCCCCCCAAAATCCGGCAAAAGAGGACGGCGTTTAGCCCTCCTCCCATGCCCAAAGAAGCCTGTTTCTTTCAAAGCGGAGAAAAAGCTCTTGCTTTTCTCTCAAGTAGGACAGATACGATCGAATTGTGCTGCCAGCGAGCACAAATTGAACTGCATCCATCTTTAAATCATACCGCTCAAAAACAGCCTGAATCACCTCTTCCGTACTTTTCGGCGTCCGGCAGCTCTCCCGCACGACCTCCGCAATTTCCAAGACTTTTTCCCTGTTTTTCTGTACCAAAGGGCGAATATCCTCCCGCGGCTCTGCGTGGGCGGGTATAAAGAGCTTTCCGGAAAGCTCCTCCACTTTTTCCAGACTTTCCAGATACGCCTTCACGTCGTAGAGAAAGGAGACATGGTATTTCTCCAGAACCTCTTCGCCAGTCAGGCTGTCGGCCAGGAACCAGACATCATCGCTGGTATGAAATCCAGCCATGGAAAAGGAATGGCCCGGCAAAAGAAGCATCTCGATCCCTTCCGGCAAAACCTCCGGCGTCAGCTCCTCCACCTTGCTCTCCTTGGCCATCAAAAACTTATTCCGAAGCTCCTTCATCGGATATCCGCCGAAGAGAAAAGAGGGCTCCAGCTCCGGATGGCGGACGAAAACAGCATCCGCCCCCGGCGCATAGATCCGGCAGCCCAGGCGCTGCTGAAGCAGTTGGTTTCCTCCGATATGGTCCGCATGGGAGTGAGTGTTAAGAATCATTTCCAGCTCCCAGCCCTGCTCCGCCAAAATCTTCTGCACCTTTTTTCCGGCGTCCTTATCGTTTCCGCTGTCGATCAGACAGACCTTCCGGTCGCTGATCCGGTAAATTCCCATCCGGGAAGGGCAGGAAATCCAATCGGTCCGCTCCCCGGCGCTGATTCGTTCGTACATCTTCGCGGTCTTCTCCTTTGCTTATTCCCCGATTTCTTCCCGGCCGATCAGACGCAGAAAATCCGCTTCGGACAAAATCGGGATTCCCAGCTCCTTGGCCTTCCGATTTTTGGAGGAATCGGAGGTGGTGTCGTTGTTGATCAGATAATCGGTCTTGCTGCTGACGCTTCCCGCCGCCTTGCCGCCCAAGCTTTCAATCAGCTCCTGGCACGCTTTCCGGTTGGCAAAGCGGGTCAGACTCCCGGTGATAACGAGAGTTTTCCCCTCCAAGGGTTTCTCCGCCGGCTCTTCCTCTGGTTTTTCCAAATCTAAAATCGCAAGCAGCGCATCCACCAGTTCTTTATTTTCTTCCTTTGAAAAATACTCGCGGATTCCTTCGGCGATCACCTCGCCGATGCCGTCCACCGCCACCAGCTCTTCCTGGGTCGCCTGGCGAATCCGGCCGATATCATAGCCAAAAGCCCGGCAGAGCATCCTGGCATTGGCCGGGCCAATATTGGCGATGCCAAGGCTGTAGATCAGACGGGGAAGCGTGGTGTGCTTCGCTTTTTCCACCGCAGCCATCAGATTGTCAAAGGATTTCTTTCCCAGCCCCTCCATGGAGGTGATTTCTTCTTCATGCTCCTGCAAGAAAAATAGGTCGGCAAAGCTTTTCACAAAACCGGCACCGATAAATTTTTCCAAAGTAGCTTCGGACAAGCCGTCAATATTCATGGCGTCCCGGCTGACAAACAGGGCGAAGCTTTTGATTTTCTTGGCCTGACAGTCCGGGTTGGTGCAGTACAGGGACTTGACGTCTGTGGTCTGGCGCACCTCGGTCCGGCCGCCGCAGACCGGACATTGCTCCGGCGGATCCACCGGACCGCTTTTCGTCAGGTTTTCCGCAACCTGCGGAATAATCATGTTGGCTTTATATACCGTGATCTTATCGCCGATTCCCAGTTTTAACGTATCCAGGATGCTCAGATTGTGAACACTGGCCCGGCTGACCGTGGTCCCTTCCAGCTGAACCGGCTCAAAGATCGCCACCGGGTTGATCAGACCGGTCCGGGACGGGCTCCACTCGATCTCCTTTAACGTCGTCTCCCCCAGCTCATCGTTCCACTTAAAAGCAATGGAATCCCTGGGGAATTTAGCGGTCCGGCCCAGGGATTTCCCATAGGCGATGTCCTCAAAGGTCAGCACCAGTCCGTCCGACGGCAGGTCGTTTTCCGTCACCATCCCGGCAAATGAGATGACGCTGGAAGCCACGTTCTCCCTGGTCACATGCTCATAGTAGACCACATCGAATCCCATACTCCGGAGCCATTCCAGCTGAGCGGACCTGGAATTGTTAAAATCCACGCCTTCCGCCTTGACCAAAGTAAAGGCATAAAAACAAACACTTCTCTTTGCAGTTACTTGATTGTTCAGCTGGCGCACGGAACCGCTGCACAAGTTCCGGGGGTTTTTGTATTTCTCTCCTTCATCCTCCAGCTCCGCATTGATCCGCATGAAATCCGAATACCGGATCACCGCTTCTCCCCGCAGCACCAGCTCCCCGGTGTAGGAAATATTTAAAGGTACGTTTTTAAAGACCCGCGCATTGTTGGTCACCACCTCGCCGATTTCCCCGTTTCCGCGGGTTACTGCCTTTTCAAGCGCGCCGTCCCGGTAGGTCAGGACAATGGTCAGGCCGTCCATCTTCCAGGAAAGCAGTCCCTCCTGTTCTCCCAGCCATTCCCGCAGCGCCTCGATATCCTTGGTTTTGTCCAAAGACAGCATCGCCGACTCGTGGGCTTCCTTCGGAAGCTGGCTTAACAGCTCATAGCCGACGTGGATCGTCGGACTTGCCGACAGCACAATGCCGGTCTCTTTCTCCAAACTCAGCAGTTCGTCGTAGAGTCTATCATAATCATAGTTTGACATGATTTCAGAGCTTTCCTGGTAGTAAGCAAGAGATGCCGCGTTTAGCTGATCCACCAGCTCCTTCATCCGTTCCATCTTTGTCTGTTCCATCTTTGCCTCCCGCTTATTTCTGATCCATAAGCGCCTGTTTTTCTCTATTTTTTCGGCCGGACGCCGCCAAGAAGCGCGAAAAGCTGTTCCTTTTCGTCCCCTTCAATCTTCCGGTATTCTCCGGGCTTTAAGCTGCCCAATGTGATATTCATTACCCGCAGCCGTTTTAAAAAGACCACCCGGCATCCCAGCGCCTCGCACATCCGCCGGATCTGGCGGTTCAGCCCCTGGGTCAGGATGATCCGAAAGCTGTCCGGCCCCACCTTCTTTACCTGGCACGGCCGGGTGACCGTGTCCAAAACCGGCACGCCGCTCCGCATCTGATTCAGGAAATCCAGGGTAACCGGCCGGTCGATCTTTACCAGATACTCTTTCTCGTGGTAATTGCTCCCCCGCAGGATCTGATCTGTGATTTCCCCAATATTCGTCATCAATATCAAGCCCTCCGAGGCTTTATCCAGCCGCCCCACCGGATAGATCCGCTCCGGGTAATGGACCAGATCCACAATATTTTTCTCCCCCCGGTGCTCCGCTGTGGTGCAGACGATCCCCTGAGGCTTATAGACGGCAAGAAGAACCTCCTCCCGCCTCTGCCCTACCTTTCGGCCGTCCACCGTCACTTCGCTGTTTTCATCCACTTTTTGTCCCGGTTCCGCCGTTTTGCCGTCCACCAGCACCCGGCCTTCCTCGATCCACCGGTCCGCCTCCCTGCGGGAACAAACGCCCGCGGAGCTTAAAAACTTATTTAGCCGCATCGGTTCCATCCGATTTCCCTCTTTCTCTAGTATAAGACAATTTTCTTCTCTTATGCCTGTTCCTTGGTTCCGAGCAAAAGCCGTTTTCCAAATAAGAGCAAGGCAAATTTTTCCCCGTGGTAACGTACAAAATGCTTGCCGATCACGATCAGAGAGATCAGCACCATTCCCAATAGAAACGCCGGATTCTTTTCCAGGATAAAACTGCTGATGTTCAGCAGGGCATAAACCAAAACCGAACGGAAAAAATGGGGCCGGATTACCAAAACCAGGGAAAACAGCAAGTAAAAGAAAGCCAACACCAATACGGGGCCAAGATTCGGAAAAAGCCCCAGAAGCGCGCCGAAGGAAGCCGCGATGGATTTTCCTCCTTTTCCCTTCCGCCAAAACGGAAAGGCATGCCCAGCCACCGGCGCCGCGATGACCAGTCCAAACCGGAAATCCGTCACGTCCAGAACCCTGGCCGCCAGATACACCGGTAAAAAGGCTTTCAGCAGCTCCAAAAGGATCACCAATGCTCCCACTGCTTTTCCTCCATACAGGAGAGCATTGGCGGCGCCCGGATTCCCGTCCGGGCTTTGCTTTGTCACATCTACGCGGCAAAACCACTTCGGCAGCAGATATCCGTAGAGCACACAGCCGGAAAGATATCCGGCCACCGCCCAAAACAAATACATCATCCCTTCTCCTCCGCCGAAAGACGCGCCAAAAGCGTGACAATCTCATCCGCCGCCCGCGGCCGGACATTCTCCCGCTGTGCCTGCCGCATTCGCTCTTTCAGGCCGTCCTCCGTTAAGATCCACTGTCCTGCCTGGATTTGCTCGCGCAAGCCTCTGGCGGCAATCGACATCCGGCGGGAAGAAAAGAACTCCTGGTTCCTCTCCTCGCAGCCGGGGATCGGGGACGTATGTACGATCGGGATATTCTTCACCGCCGCTTCCGTGCTGGTCAGGCCGCCGGGCTTGGTAAACAGCACGTCACAGGCGTCCATATATTCTCCCACCCGCCGCACGAAACCTCGGACATGAATATTCGGATTGGAATGATACAGGCGGCGCAAGAGGCGTTCCAGCCTCCGGTTGTTGCCGCAGATGATCACAATCTGTTCCCCGGCCTTGCAGCTTTTCGCAAGTTCCGGGACAAACAGCTGAATCTTACCAAAGCCCATACTGCCGCTCATGACCAAAAAGACCGGCTTTTCCGGCGGCAGATTGCAGCGCCGTCTGGCTAATTCCCGGTCCAGGGTTCCCCGGAACATCCGGCGTACCGGAATTCCATAAGGCAGCAGCTTTTCCCGTGGAATTCCGCGGGATGCGTATTCTTCGGCCAAATCTGGATGCGGTATCACATAATAGTCGCACTCGGTCTCCTCCCAGAATGGAATACAGGTGTAATCCGTCTGTACCGAAATGAATTTCTGGGAAAGCATCCCCTTTTTCTTCATGTAAGTTAAGGTTTCTGCCGCGTAGAGATGGCAGGTCACAATCGCATCAAATGGATTCTCTTCCAAAAAGCGGGCCAGTGGTTTCGCCAGCAGCGCGTTGGCGTAGTATACCGGCGATTTCCGCTTCGGCGAACTGATCACGCCGCCGATCCAGTACAGGAAACGAAAAAAAGCCGGTATGTGCTGTACAATTTTTACGTATGCTCCTCCGACCATCCTGGAGGTCGTGCGGCCCGACAGCATCATGATATCCATCTGCACCGCCTCATGCCCGCGGGCTTCCGCCGCCTCGGCAATGGCTTTTCCCGCCATATTGTGGCCCTCCCCCGTATGGCAGGATAAAATCAATATTCTCATAATCTCCTGACTTTGCTCCTCTTCTCACCAGAGTCTTTCTGGGTTTTCCTGCGGCAGCCCCGCTCTTTCCCATCCGTCAAAAGAACAGCTGTATCAATATCCCAAAAATCACGCCGGTCCCATAAAGAATCGCGACGATCTTGATGTTCTCTTTCTTATCCGGATTGGATCGAAACAACACGGCTACTCCCACGCCTGCGCCCGCAATCAGCCCGGCCGTCACGGCGCCGAAGGAAATCGCTCCCTGTAAAAACAGTTCCGCCAGAACCACCGACGGCAGACAGCTTGGAATCAGCCCAATCGCAGCGGTCACAAACGGCTGCCACAGTTCGGTCCCCGAAGCCAGCCGGTTCACCAGCTCCGCTCCGCCAAGCTCCATCAGAACTTCCAAACCCAGCATTAAAATCAGCAGGAACGCATAAATTTTCACTGTATGCTCCAGAGCCGCCCGGAATATGCTCTCCTCTTCGTCATGACAGTTTTCACAAAGCTGTTCGATTCTCTTGGGTTTTCCCAGCGGATACTTTTTGTTCCAGAAATCCACGAGATAACCGGCAAGAATGCCGATTACAATCTTGCAGAGAATCAGCTTGCCGATCACCGGAATTCCAGCGGGATTCGCCATCATAACCAAAATCGCCTCATCCGAGGTGGAGATGAAAACAGCCAGCAGCGTGCCGGGCGTCACCAGTCCCACGGCATAAAGATTGGCGGACGCCGCGGAAAAACCGCATTGAGGGATACAACCCAGAGCCGAGCCGATCACCGGGCCGGCATTTCTCGTCTTTCTCAGCGCACGCGCAAATTTCTCCTGCCCCTTTTTTTCAATCCATTCAACCAGCAAAAACGCCGCAAATAAAAACGGCACCATGCTGGTTGCCTCCCAAAAAGTATCAATCAATTCTCCCCATTCCATTCCTTGTTCCTCACTTCTATTTCAGTCACATGTAAGACCTGAGGGGAGATGTCCTTCGCACCGCAGACCGTCAACACATAGCCCGGAATGGGATGCCAGAGCCGAAACGCTTCCGGCTGCCGGATCCCGTTCCGGATGACCCGGATCTCATCGCCGGTCTCAATGGAAAACTCGCCAAGCGGCAAAGCAAACCCTTCCCCTGTCTTTTTCATATAGCTTTCCCGCAGAGACCAGATCTCAATAAATGCCTGTTCCGGCTGCCCGGACTCTGCAATATAGTTTCTCTCCCTTTCGGTAAAATACCGCCCTGCCACATCCGCCTTTTGCGGGCGGACTTCCTGGATATCCACACCGGCCGCGTGATCCGATACCACGCAGGCCACAAAATCACCGGAATGGGACAAATTAAAACTGATCTCCGGCGTCTGGGGGAAATACGGCTTCCCGCCTTCCTGTTCCATGATTTCACGGTCCGCCTGTTTTCCCTGCCGCCGGAGCACTTCCCAGAGCAATAACTCGGCGCCCAGGGTTTTGGCGCGGGAGGAAAGCGGGCGGAGACGCTGCAGCTTTTCCCGGCACCGTTCGGATACGTATCGGGAATAGGATGCCAAAAGAGCCTCCTCTTCCAACCACCTGACATCCATACAGGCTGTCTGTATCATACACGGCTTCCTCCTTCTTTTAAACGGATTGTATTAGTGTACCATATTTTGACTGGAAGAAACAGGCCTTCTTGAAAAAAACAAGAAAAAGCCGCCGGTATCCCGACGGTTTTTCCTGTACTATATGATAAGGATGATGGTAAACGTATCACGAATATTTTATACCCAGCCCTGCTCTCTCATAGCCTTTGCCACCCGACGGAAACCGGCAATGTTGGCTCCCATGACAAAGTCTCCGGTATGGCCGTACTTCTCAGCGGCCAAGGCGACCTGAGCATAGATATTTTTCATAATTTTGTGCAGATCCGCATCGACCTTCTCAAAACTTCTTCTCTTTCTGGAGCTGTTCTGGGCCATTTCCAGGGCGGATACCGCCACGCCGCCGGCATTGGCCGCCTTACTCGGCATGAACAGCAGCCCCTGCCCCTGCAGGTAGATCGTGGCATCGCGGGTAATCGGCATGTTGGAACCCTCTGCAATGGCAAAGCAGCCGTTCTCCACCAGCTTCTTCGCATCCTCGATATTGATCTCATTCTGGATGGCGCAGGGAAGCGCGATATCACAGGGAACCTCCCAGACTTTTCTTCCTTCATAGTAGCTGGCGGAAGGTACCAGATCGGCATATTCGCTGATCCGTCCACGGCGGACTTCCTTGATCTCTCTTACCACATCTACACGGATTCCGTCCGGATCGTAAATAAATCCGTTGGAGTCGCTGACCGTCACAACTTTTGCCCCCATCTGAGTCGCCTTATCCACCGCATAAGTGGCAACGTTGCCGGATCCGGAAACCAAAACGGTCTTTCCTTCCACGGTCTTCCCCGCAGCCTGCAGCATCTCTTCGCAGATATAAAGGAGGCCGTAGCCCGTTGCTTCTGTTCTGACCAGAGATCCGCCGGAGGCAAGACCCTTTCCGGACAGCGCTCCGTGCATCTGATTCGTCAGGCGCTTATACTGGCCGAACATGTAGCCAATCTCCCGGCCGCCGACGCCGATATCTCCGGCAGGCACGTCTTCATCCGGTCCGATATACTTGTAGAGTTCTGTCATAAAGCTCTGGCAGAACGCCATGATCTCCCGCTCGGATTTTCCCTTCGGGTTAAAGTTTGCGCCGCCCTTGCCTCCGCCGATGGCCTGGCCGGTCAGCGCGTTCTTAAAGGTCTGTTCAAAAGCCAGGAAACGCATGGTGTTGCCGTTTACGCTGGGATGAAAACGCAGGCCTCCTTTATACGGCCCCAGAGCGCTGTTGAACTGTACGCGGTATCCGCGATGTACCTGAACCTGCCCTTTGTCATCCACCCACGGCACACGGAAAGAAATACATCTTTCCGGCTCCAGCAAGCGCTCCAGCAGACGGACGCTGCGGTATTCTTCTTCGTGCGCTTCGATGACCGGCTGAATCGAATCCAAAAACTCACCTGCGGCCTGATGGTACTCTGCTTCGCCAGGGTTTATCTTTTTTAACAATTCCATAACTTCTTCCGTGTACAACATCTTCATTCTCCTCACTTTCATACTTTTTTGCAATAACGAAATATCACTGCAATCTATTGATGTAACAGGTTGGAAAAAAAGAAAGACTTTTTACGGTCTTTTTTAATTTCCCATATTGGTAAAAAGTATACAATAAGAAAATTAGTTTGTCAACTAAAAAATTTAATTAAATTAAGTTGCAGTCGTTTTTCGGATTTAGAAATAAAGTTTCTGTTAAAAAAGCAGGAAATATCTCTTGCCTTCCTGGAAGATTCCGGCACAACACTTTATTTTATTAAGTTCTTTCTTAATTTTATTTATGGAAACAAACTCTTTCCCTATTTATCTTTCTTATATTTGAGCAGGTCATATTTTTTTATTATTTTGCTAAATATTTTTATATATTCTCATATTTTTTCCATATTTCCGCTTGCAGAACGGATCAAAAGGGAGTCATCATAAGGGGATGGGAATTGCAAAGCGCAAGACCTTTGGCCTTGCGCTTTGCAGATCGTCAGATTTCCATTCATCAGCTATTTTTTCGTGGGCTCCTCCGCCGCTCCATAAAACGCTCCTTCTTATCGGTATACCGCATATAACGCCTTAGCCAAAATCTTCGCGTCCTTCCGATAAGGGGTGACCGGTAGAATCTCTTTGTCGATCTTCAGCAGGGAATAAACCGCCATGCGCGCGGAACGGACCTTGCATTCCTCGCCGCCGGCAATCTCCTCCGGCATCTCGCAGAACCATCCGGCAAAGGCAAGATTCCCGTCGGGATCCGGCATCACAGAGACCCGGTCTCCGATCGAATGCGGCTCATACGGCGCGCGGGCATAAGGCCACCGGACCATCGTTAGATTGATGATCTCCCTCTCCGCCCGATCTTTGATGTCCTCCCAATGAAGACAGGCCAGAATCTCTTCGAAGATTTCCTTTCCGGCGCACTCCCGCATCGGCTTTTTCACCTTTTTCCCCAGACATTCCGGTGCCTGCCCAAATCCCAGTATCACGGTTTCCTCCGGCTGCTGGCACATGAAGTAGGGTTGGACCGGCACGATCAGCGTAATCTTCCAGGGGGAATCTTTCAGAGTAACGAACCCGCCTGTTCCAGCCTGATTTCCGGTGAACTTTTCCATTCTCCGAAGGATCGTGTTTCCCCTGCTGGTCAAGGTGAATTGAATTTCTTCCGTATGATCCGGATTTCCCAAAAAGACATTCGGGCTCCCTAAAAGCCCCGGCCGTTTTTGAGCCGCCAGAGCCCAAAAGCTCTTTTGTGCCGGATGCTTTTTTTCCGGCGGCAGGACGGCGGGACGGTTCCAATCTCCCATTTCACACCAGTGCCTCCCATCGCCGTCCGTTACAATCAGAAGATCATCTTCCGCCAGTTTTAGATGCGATACGTTTTCTTTTTCCCTTATCCATAAGCCGCACGCGCGCACTCCGTCTTCGGTTAAATCGATCGATTCAACGCCCTTCTGCACCTCAAAAATCACGCCTTTTTTCACCAGGTAGGACCACAAATTCAGATAAAAATCCTCCTGAGGAGCATAGGGCGGCTGCCGCATCCAATCCATCGTATCCAAGTCACCGAAATTCAGCACCTTCCTTTGAAGCAGGCGCCGGAAGTCCATAATGCCGCTTTTCTCCCGAATTCCAAAGGTACTGCTCCAAAGGTGCCAAAAATTTGTCGTAAAGAAATGAGACGACGCAAACCATTGCTCAATGGTCTGCCCCTCCAGTTCTTCTTCTCCGGACATCAGCAGTTTGGCAATCCGCACCCGTTCTTCCTGATTCAGGCCCAAGCTCTCCGCATCGACGATCTTTCCTGTCTCATCTACCAGCCTTGCCTTTGCGTGAATGGGGTGTGACTCAGAAAACTTACGGATTTCCTCTCCTACACTGGTCTTCGGCCGTTTCTTTCCCGAAGGAAGGGAATTCAATAATTCCCAGCAATTTTCAAAGGTCTGTTCTTCGCAAAAGCAAATCTTCTGGCAGACAAAACCGGTTTCCGGAACAAAATCATTTTTCACATAGGGCTCCTTAGAAAAAATGTGAATGTGATCCGCAGGAAATCTGGCATCCCGAATCAAATAGACGGCCGCTGAGAGAGCAGTCAATTCGTTCCCCAATATGTACGCCTGGCGCTCCCCGTAATTCCTCTTTCTCAGACTCTCTTCCACTTCTTTTTGATGCTGCCTGCGCGCCTTTTTCTCATAAGTTTTCTTCGCAACGGCTGCCGCCGCTACAGCCCCGCCCGCCACTAAAACTTTTTTCCAATATCTCTTTTTCATTCCATCATTCCCCCGCGCTTCTTTTTTCTTTCATCGCAGACCGAATTCTTTCCGGTGTTGCGGGAAGCTGCCGGATCCGCACTCCCAGAGCGTCCGCAATAGCATTTAAAACAGCCGGTGTCATCGGCACCGTCGCCACCTCTGAAATTCCTTTCGCCCCGAATGGTCCCAGCGGTTCCGGATCCTCCACCAGCAAAATCTCGTATTCCGGCGTATGGACCGAACGGGGAATTCCCAGCTCCCCGTAATTCCGGCATGTGGGAATCCCATCTTCCGACGGATAGGATTCGCTCAGAGCATAGCCGATCCCCATGGAACAGCTCCCTTCGATCTGCCCCTCGATCATATGGGGATTGATAGCCCGTCCCACATCATGGGCCGCAATGACTTTCAGCACCTTCACCTCGCCGGTCTCGCGGTCCGCCTCCAAAAGCACGGACTGAGTCGTATAGGCATAGGAAGGATAGTTGCGGTAGTTCTCCCCTGCCTCGTGTCTTGCAGCCTCCTCCAGAGGGTAAGTCTTCGGCGCGACAAAACGGTAGCGGACGCTCCTGCTTTCACCCGGTTTTATAGGATGCGTTTCCAGCTCCTCCTTTAGCAGCCGGGCCGCTTCCACCACGGCGCGTCCGGAATTCAGCGTCTGCCTTTCGCTAACCGCCTGCCCATGCCGGAGTGTCTCCTCCGTATCGCCGTTCACCAGATCAATGATTTCCATCCCGCAGCCCGTAGCTTCCGCACAGATCTGCCGCATCGCGGTCCGGAATCCCTGTCCCATATCAACGCCGGAAACTTTCATTTCCAACCGTCCGTCCGGCTTCATCGTAAGGATACAGCCTCCGTCGTCCACTGCCCCGCGGCCGACGCCGACATTTTTATACCCGCTTGCCACGCCGACACCGAGCACTTTGTTTCCCATGGGATACCTTTTTTCATATTCTCGCCTGGCTTTTTCCGTCTCCCGCCGGCAAAGCTCAATGGTATCCGCAATCCCGACACTTGCCGCAAGTGTTTCCCCTCCCACCGTCTCGCTGCCTACGGTCAATGCGTTTTTAATTCGGATGGCAAAGGGATCCATCCCCAGTTTTTCCGCCGCCTCATCCAACAGCGTCTCCACGCAAACCGCGGCTTGATTGATCCCAAAACCGCGGAAAGCGCCTCCTAACGGATTGTTGGTCCGTACTGCCTGCCCCCTTACCCGCAGATGGGGAATTTGATACGGTCCTCCGGCAAAAATACAGCCCTGCATCAAAACACCTCCGCTGAGGTTGGCATATGGGCCTGCGTCGGAACTCATTTCTGCATCCAGATAGCAGAATGTCCCGTCCTTCCGAACCCCGATTTCATAGTGGGTCAGATACGCATGGCGCTTGGTCGACAGGCGGAGGGACTCCTCCCGGTTCAGCACGATCTTGACCGGACAGCCAAGTGCCTTTCCCGCCACCGCTGCGGCGGCCTCGATATGGGCGTCGCACTTACTGCCGAACGCTCCGCCCAAAGGCGTTCCGATGACGCGGATCCGGCTGACCGGCAGGTTAAGAACCGGCGACAGCATATCCCGGATCTCAAAGGGCGACTGCGTCGTCGCATAGACGGTTACCCCGTCTTCCTCACCGATTCCGACGGCAGCCTCCGTCTCCAGGCAGCCGTGTTCCACCCGCTCCAGCCGGTAATCCCCGCGGACAACAATCAGATCCTCCCGCTTTGCTGCGGCAAGATCGCCGCGGTCCCGGCTTGCTTTTGCCAATACGGCCCCTTTTGCCAATCCATCCCCAATGGAGTAGATTCCCTCGGCTTCCCGGTAGGAAACCGTTACGGTTTTCGCTGCATTCCGCGCCTGTTCCTCCGATTCTGCCACCACCAAAGCCAGCATGTCACCCAGGAAAAAGACTTCGCTCCGGCAAAAGATTTCCTGTTCCCGCTCAAAGGTTCCCAGATGATTGTCCCCCGGTACATCGCGCCAAATTAGAATTTTCCGGACTCCGGGCATCCGCCCCGCCGCCTCAAAGTCCAGCTCGATCCGTTCCGCCCTGGGTACCGGGGCCCAGACAAAAGCGCCGTAGAGCATGTCCGGGAAGTCCAGGTCTCCGCAGTAGGCCAGCCTCCCGGAAACTTTGTCCGGTCCGTCCGTATCCCACAGAGGATGTCCCAGAATCCGGCCTGCCGGAAGCGCTTTTGTCTCTTCGCTTCCCAGAAAAATCCGGCTGTGCTCCATGGCGCGGACCGATGAAAGCGGAGGCTCTTCTCCCCGCAGCCGCGCAGCCGCCAGCAAAACAGCCTCTATGATTTTCACATATCCGGTGCAGCGGCAATAATTCCGGCGCAGGGCCTCCTCAATCTCTTCGCATCCCGGATCCGGATTCCGATCTAACAGAGCTTTCGTTGCCAGAACCATTCCCGGCGTACAATAGCCGCACTGGACGGCTCCCACGTCCAGAAATGCTTTCTGGATGGGATGAAGCCCTTCTTTGGGCGTTAAGCCTTCGATGGTCAGGATATCGGCCCCTTCCAAGCGTTCCATCTTCGTGACGCAGGAACGGACCGGCACGCCGTCCTTCAGCACAGTACAGGCCCCGCAGTGCCCTGTGCCGCAGCCTTCCTTCGTTCCTTTCAGGCAGGCAGTTCCCCGCAAATAGGAAAGCAGCGTCCGATCTTTGTCCCCTGTATAACAGACTGCCGTACCATTGAGCTGAAATTTTATTTCCATGATCCCGCCTTGTGAACCATCCTTTCCGCTTCTTATTTAAAAAGCGTAACATAGGATTCGCAGGATGTCAAATTGATCCGGAACCTACTGTTTTATCTGCTTCGCAGCTATTTTTTATTACGCTCCTCCGTCGCTCCATAAAAAAGGAACGGGAAGCCCGAACTCCGCTTTGCAGCTATTTTTATTTATTCCCATCAGGAATAGATTGTCCGAAAAATGAATTGCTTTTTGTTCTCCCTATTTCTATAATCATTTATGAAATATTTCATTTGCTTTCGCGAAAGAGGCCCCGGATTCCTATGAGTCCGGCAACAAATTAATTGGAAAGGTTTGATAAGCTATGAATACCAAGAAATGGATTTGTACTGTGATCGGTATCCTGTTCCTGTTTGGATGCCAGTTCCTGCCTCCGATGTTTGGCTTGTCCCAGTTAGGGATGCAGGTCGCCGGTATCTTCATCGGAACGATCGTCCTCTGGCTGTTCGTATCGGTTACCTGGCCCAGCGTACTTTGTATCGTTGCGCTGATTATGTCGCCTCTTTACTCCTACTCGGAAGGCCTGAGCGCTTCCATGGGCGGCTGGATCGTTTCTTTCGTTCTGTTCAGCTCCATGGTCACCTATGTGCTGGGACAGACCGGTTTTCTGAAACGCTGCGCGGTCTGGTTCGTCACCCGCCCGTTCACGAAGAAAAACCCTTGGCTGTTCCTGGGCCTGCTGTTTTTGGCCCCGCTGGTCATCGGATCCTTCATGTCTCCGATTCCGGCCTTCATCGTATTCGTTCCCATTGCAGAACAGATTTTCAAAGAGCTCGGATATGAAAAAGGCGACCGGTTCCCGCAGATGGTAATCCTGGCCATCCTGTTCTTTGCCTCCCTGTCCACGATCACAACGCCGATCGCGCATACCGTGCCGATTCTTGGCATGTCCCTCTATGAGAAGGACATGGGAATGCCCATCGACTTTGTCCAGTACACCATTTTCGGCGTGGTATCCGCCATCGTCATCTTCTTTGTCGCCATGCTTCTTCTGAAATATGTGTTCCGCCCGGATACGGACCGTCTCCGCAACCTGAATCCGGATATTTTGAAGCATGACGTACCGAAGATGAGCGTAGAAGAAAAATGTACCCTTGTTGTCTTCGGCATCGTGGTTGCCATGTGGATGCTTCCTGGCATCATCAAACCGATTCTGCCCGGCGTTGCCGCTGCAATCTCCAGTCTGGGAACCCCAGTCCCCCCGATGATCGGCACGGTTGTCCTCTGCCTGATCCACTTTAAGGGAAAACCTCTGATGAACTTCAGTGAGGCCATTTCCAAAGGAGTTCCGTGGGGCGCTGTCTTGATGGTAGCCGCTACCGGGATCCTCGGCGGCGCATTGACCAATGCCGATGTGGGAATCACCGACGTGGTCGTCAGCGCAATCTCCCCGCTGATCGGCAACATGCCGCCCATGGTATTCGTATTCTTTATCTCCTTCTTCACGGTTATGCTGACAAACTTTGCCTCCAACACCGTGACCGTCACTTTGATTTACAGCATTTCGCTGCCCCTGGTCTACGGGAACGCGATTGCCGGGGTCAATCCGGCCGCTCTGACCTGTATCATCGGAGCCGGCGCCTGCGTCGCTCTGGCCACGCCGCCTTCCACCGCTCATGCGGCGATTGCAGCCGGAACCGGCTGGCTGAAGACGGATATTATGCTGAAATACGGCCTTCTGCTGTCCTTAGCCTGCGCTATCGTGCTGGCCTTCGTCGGATATCCGCTGGCTGCCGCTATCATGTAACAAACAGAATCCGTGAGCGGCAATCCATTTGCCGCTGCAACCATGAAACGAAGAGAGGTTTTCTATGCTGCATTATGAAGTTATCGTCGCCGGTGGCGGCACCGCAGGATTTGCGGCTGCCGTCACCGCGGCAAAAGCCGGAAAAAAGACTTTACTGATCGAGGAAAAGGCCTATCTCGGCGGCACCGCCACCGGCGCTCAAATTTGCCAATTTCTGGGCTTTGCCAATGGGGAGGACCAGATTCCGCAAAAAGGCATCATCCGCGCCGTGCTCGACGGACTGACCGCAGCCGGCGGGAGCAAAGGAATCGAACAGATTTACCTGTCCGGGAATAAAGATTTGGGCGTATTGGTGATCCCCTATGAATCGGATGTCCTAAAGGATGTCATTGACAATTTGGTCTGTGAAGCAGGGGTAGACGTACTTTTCCACACGCGGGTCATCGGCGCCGAGACGTCGGACGGCAAAATCACCGGACTGCGCATCCACAATGAGGAAGGAATCCAGACTGTGACCGGAGACATTGTCATCGACGCCACCTTCCACGGATCCGTCGCAGTATCCTGCGGCTGTCCCTGGAAAATGGGCGATGAAAACGGAGTCCTTCAGCCCGGCAGCCTGATATATAAGATGATGAACGTCGACCAGGAGCGGTATGCCAAGGTCAGTCAGAAAGAAAAGGAAGAATTGGCGGCAAAAGGAATCGCCGAAGGCTGCCTTTATGTCAACAACCTGCTGGCCCGTCCTCTTCCGAGCGGCGTTCTGTACTCCAATATGAGCCGGCTGGAAATCAATCCTCTGGATACCTTTGCCTGGAGCAAAGCGGAGATGGAAGCCAGACGCCAAATCCGTAAAATCAGCCGCTTCTTCATTGAGAACGTGCCTGGCTTTGAGCACTCCTTCCTCGTTGCCTCCGGCGATTTTACTGGTCTGCGGGATTCCCGCCGGATCATGGGCAAATATGTGCTGACCAATGAAGATGTCTTGGAAGGCCGCCTCTTCGAAGATGCGGTGGCAAAGAGCTCCTACCCCATCGATATCCACGATACCGACGGGGTTTCCAGCCGGGTCGTCAAGCCCAACACCGGGGTATTCTACATCCCCTATCGTTCTCAGGTCACCGACGAGATTTCCAATTTGATTCTGGCCGGACGCTGTATCTCCGCCGAATATGAGGCCCATGCCTGCATCCGGGTGATGATCACCTGCATGCGCCTGGGAGAAGCCGCCGGTCTGGCCGCTGCGGAGTCGCTGAACCAGGGCTGCGCAGCCAATGAGTTGGATGGAAAAATTCTAAAAGAAAAACTGCTGTAAACCAGATATCCTCCTTGAATCAAAAAAGGACTGCTGCCAAACGAAACACTTCCACAAGATTTTCCAGCTGGTAAGCCAAGAGAAAATCTGATCGGAATCTTCGTTTCGCAGCGGTCCTTTTCTCTGCTCCATGCGTCTCAGGCGGATCCGATCCGGGACGATGCGTTCCTGCCGCTGGACAATAGCAGAAACATCGAGCCTGGGGCTTTCGGCTGATTGCCTGATTCACAGTTCCTGGCCCTGGACAAACTGGAAAAAAGCCCGGATATGGGGCGGGGTGTTTTTCTGATTCAAAATTACCATCTGGGTGTCCCTGACCAGGGGATCCCGCATCGGAACGATTCTCAGATCATCCGATTCCTCGATAACCAGTTTGGACAAGATGGCGATCCCCAGATTCTGGGACACCATATATAAAACCGACCGGACAGAATTGCAGTACATGGAAATCGTAAACGGAACCCCGTGGGACTCAAAAGCCTTTGAGACCGCCCGGTGATACACGTCCATGGCCCGGTCCGTAGCGATCAACGCTTCCCCTTCCAAATCTTGATAGTCTAACATCTCCCGCTCCGCCAGGGGATGGTCTTTGCTCATCACCACATAGTAGAGATCCCGGAAACAGGAATAGGCGTGGTATTCCGGATCGCTGGAAAAATTCTGCGGGCTGCCGTTATTCAGGTACATACTGGACACAAACACCACATCCAGTTCTTTGGCCCGAAGCGCCTGCATCAGCGGCGTGGTCATCCCCTCCCTCATGTCGATCTCGACAGACGGATACTGCCGGACAAATTCCGCAATCAAGGGGTCCAGACGGCTGTTCCGTCCAAAATAGATACTGCCGATGCGCAGATGGCCGAATTCCTCCTTCTGGTGCGCCTGGGCCGACCGGAGGATCCCTTCATAACAAATCAGGATCTGCCTTCCCAACTCTACAAAATCCCGGCCCGCCGGCGTCAGCTCCACCCGGCGCGTCGTGCGGTCGAACAGGCGGATTCCCAACTCTTCTTCCAGACGCTGAATACTTTTCGATACCGACGACTGGGAACGGTTTAAATGAAAAGAAGCATCCAGAAATGTTTTGTAACTCTCCACCGCCAAGACGCATTTGACCTGTTCCATATCCATGGCAAGTCCCACCTCCTATGGATTTCACCTATCTTTCCTACTAGCGAAAAGCGTATCATAGGAAAAAGAAGTTGTCAAAGGGATTTCTTTCCTGGAAACTTTCCTGCATCAAGAAAAAAATTGCATTTGCTAAACAGATTTGCCGGCCGGTCCGCTTGCCCATCGCTTGGCAGGAATAAAATCCGCCGTCTTCCGGCAAAATAGGAAAAAGGAGGTGTGTCCATTGGATTTGAAAATGAACGATTCCGCCGTTGATCTGCCGGCGGCCTGCGAGGAAGCGCTCCGGGAAAAGGCCATGCAAAGCGTGCTGGAACAGGAAGACCGGGAGTACCTCAAAGCCTGTCCGCCCGCTAAGATCAGCGAAGACTGCTGTAAAGAACTGCAAAAACAGGAAGCCGAGCTGTCCCGGATGGCCGGAAAAGAGCTTATTCTGGTTGCTTATCAGAAAAAACAATGAGAAAGTCCCCTGCCGCCTGTGCGGTGTAATAAAATGAAATGGAGGGAAACATGCAAGAAAATAACCGGCCCCACGAATTTGACTACGGTGATCAGGATATTCCTGAAATCGACCTGCCGAAAAGTGATAATGTCTGGACTGAAGTCCCGCCCCAAACACCCGGGGAGGAAAGTCAGCCCCTGGAAGATCCCGGCCCCGGCTGGAAACGGGACGTAACCACGTGATGAAAGCTAACAGCGGTGTTGGAAATTTCTAGGAATTTCCTATGATACAAAAAGCTGTATGGACTCCGGTAAATTTCCGGTTCCATACAGCTTTCCGTTATCATGGGGATTTTCCCCCGTGCTTTAGAGTCTGCCTGCTACTCCGCTGGTTTCTCTTCTTTTTTCCTCTCCGTATTCAACAGACTAGAAAGAAGGCGGTCCAGATACACGGACTTGAGCTGCTTGCTGGCTAACGCCTGTTTTAACGGCGGCAGCTTTAAAATCACACCGAACACGGCCGCCATGGCCCGGTGGCTGGCAAACGCCTGATTGTCAAAAATCAGATTCGGCAGCGTCCCCTTTTCAATCGCCTGGAGCACAAACCGGTGGGTGCTGGTGACCGGCGTCACCACCTGGATCGGCCGCCGCTTCATCTCAATGGCGCCAAAGGAACAGTTCCTGGCACAGACGCCGCAGCCCAGGCAGATATCCGTATCCACCACCGCCCGTTTCTTCCCCTTCTTTTTGCTCTCCTTGATTTCAATGGCCAGAATCGGACAAACCTTGGCGCATTTCCCGCAGGCCACGCACTTGTCCCAGGAGATCTGCGGCAGATAATTGGTCGTAGCAACCGGCTGCATCGGCCTAAAACGCCTTGCCGCCTGCAGAGCCTCACAGCAGCACCCGCAGCAGTTGCAGATAAAGGCAGGATCCTCCCTGACGTTTTCCCCGATCTGCACCAGATTCGCTTCATAAGAGCGTTCCAAGGCGTCCATGGCCTCCTCCTTCGAGATAAGACGCGCATGGCCGCCGTGCTCCGCCAGGGAACGCGCCACATTGCCGAAGGTCAGACAAACATCCCAGGGAGCGTCGATCTCACAGGGATGTCCGGCATGAAACGCCTTATGGCGGCAGTAGCAGGTGCCAAGGCCGATATGGGAAGCTTCGTCTATGATATGGCTGGCTCTCTCATAATCCAGAATGTGGTTGGTCTGCCGGTTCGTCAGCACCGGTTCCTGGACATAAACCCGGCCCAGTTTGGTTTCCGTGGCCCAGAAAAGGTCTTTGATGAAATCTTCCTCCACATTCATGTACTGATAGTAGAGTTCGCTGAGATATTTCTGATCGATATCCCCTCTGGTCCGCATCAGGGCAAATTCGAAGAATCCGGCCATCGGCGGCGGCATCACAAACTTCCGGATGCCCTCATACTCTGAGTCCACCAGGAGAGCCTTTTCACAGAGATGATTCAAAAACCGCTCTGCCTTAGCCTCGCTGGTATCCCAGACCCGCGCGGCCTTCTTCACTGTAAAAGGCCGGATCGGGAGAAGGGCCATCCACTTGGCTTCTTCTTCCGAGTACAGGACCCGCAGAATCTGATAGAGTGTTTCCGTCGGCGGCGCTCCCTGCGTGAACCAGTTGATTCGCTCTTCCAGGCTTTTATAAGCGTCCTTTGCCGTCAAATGTCCCATAACGCATCCTTTCCTCGGCTCTGTTTGGGAAAACGATCTGCTTTAAAGCGTTCGATCAATCTTCCTCGTTATCCATCAGCGGGCCTTCCTTCTTATCCACGTAAAGAATCCCTTCCAGATGGTCGCACTCATGACAGATCGCGCGGGCCAAAAGCTCCGTGCCTTCCAGCTCAAACCAATTCATATTGATATCCTGAGCTTTCACCTTCACATAGTTAGGCCTCGTCACCGTGGCGTGCTTTCCGGGAACACTGAGGCAGCCCTCGCTTCCGGTCTGGGAGCCGTCGGTTTCAAGGATCTCCGGATTGATCAGCACCAGAGGATGCTCCCCGTCCACGTCGATAACCACGATCTGTTTTAAAACTCCCACCTGAGGTCCCGCCAGCCCCACACCGTAGGCCTCGTACATGGTTTCAAACATATCTTCGATAATTCCGCGCAGCCGCGGCGTCATTTCCTTCACCGGTTTGCAGTGCTTGCGGAGCACCTCGTCTCCCATTTCCCGAATATTCCGAATCGCCATTTTCTTCCTCCTCATCTATTCCTCAAATATTCTCTTTCGTGAAACGCAGCGCTCAGCTATCGCCTTTCGGCTCTGCTTCGCTGAGTTTCATAGTAAACGACTCTGCTAAGCTCGTCTGTCGCCCTGCGGGCTCGTCCTCGCTAAGCGCGCTGCATACATGAAACATAGCACTCAGCTATCGCCTGCCGGCTCTGCTTCGCTGAGTTTCATAGTAAATCCATTTGTACCTGTATTCCGTGGGAAGCCTCCTCCCGCCGCCGGACTTCTAAAAGGCGTTCCCGCCGGGGATGCTTCAGATAAATCATTTTCCGGTATATATCCTGAATTCTCGAAATCCCCGCATCCGACGGCCCGATGACCGCTACGTCGGGAAAATGTTCTTTGATATCCCTGGCGATCTCTTCCGCTTCCGCCTGTGCCGCCTCCTCCTTCGATGAAGTCACCAGCACCGAAAGCATCGCTCCCGCGGGCGGGTAGGATAAGAGTTTCCGATAAAGCATTTCCTGCGCGTAAAAGCCGGGATAATCCTGTCTGGCGGCAGCTTTGATCCCATAGTTGTCCGGGCTGTAGGTCTGGATCACGACCTCCCCGGCATCGGCCCCCCGTCCGGCTCTCCCGGCCGCCTGAGTCAGAAGCTGAAAGGTCCGCTCCACCGCCCGGAAATCATTGCTGTAGAGAGAAAGGTCCGCAGCCAATACTCCCATCAATGTTACTTTTGGAAAATCGTGCCCTTTGACGATCATCTGGGTTCCGATTAAAATGTCCGCCTCCCCGTCCGCAAATGCCGAAAGAAGTTTGGAATGACTGTCTTTTCTCCCGGTGGTGTCCAGGTCCATGCGCAAAGTCCGCGCCTCCGGAAAACGTTTCTTCACCATGGTTTCCACCTTCTGGGTCCCGATGCCGAAACCGGCAATATACGGGGAGCCGCAGGAAGGGCAGCGGTCCGGCATGGGCTCCGTGTGCCCGCAGTAATGGCAGACCAGGGCGCCGTTTTTATGGGAAGTCAGTGCCACATCACAATGGGGGCATTTGATGGCTATGCCGCAGGAGCGGCAGGACAAAAATCCCGCGTACCCCCGCCGGTTCAAAAACAGCATCACCTGCTCCTTTTTTTTCAGCCGGTCTTCCATTAAGGCAGACAGCTTGCGGCTGAAAATACTTTTGTTTCCCTCTCTCAATTCTTCCCGCAAATCCACAATTGAAACCACGGGCAGCAGACTTCCTGCCTTGGCCCTCGCGGGCAGCGTGAATAATCCATAGATTCCGCCAATCGCCTTCGTGTAGGTCTCCAGGGAAGGGGTCGCCGAGCCGAACACCACCCCGGCCCCGGCCAGCCTCGCCCTCTCCAGGGCCACCTCCGAGGCCAAGTACCGGGGAGCGGTCTCGCTGCGGTACGCCCCCTCGTGCTCCTCGTCCATGATGATTAATCCCAGGTTGGGAAAAGGAGTAAACAGCGCGGAGCGGGGCCCAATCATGACATCGATTTCGCCGCGCCTCGCCTGCTCGAAATGCTGATATTTTTCACCTGCCGACAGTCTGGAATTCACCACACTGACCCGGTCCCCGAACCGCTGGTAAAACCGGCGGAGGTTCTGGTAAGTCAGAGAAATTTCTGGAATCAAAAGAATCGTCTGCTTCCCCGCCCGCTGCATCCGGGCAATCAACTCCATATAAACTTCTGTTTTTCCGCTTCCGGTCACGCCAAAAAGAAGGGCTGGCTTTGGGTAGGAAGCACAGATGCCTTCCACTGCCTGCGCCTGCGCCTCGTTCAGCCGGACCGGCTCCGTCGTTTTTGCAGGAAGTTCTGTCTGCGCAACCCGCGGACTCCGCGCTTTTACCCGCGTCTTGGTCGGAAGCACCGTCTTTAACGCTTGATTCATCGTGCAGCCGTAGGTATCTTTCATCCAGGCCGCCAGGGAAATCAGCTGGGACTCGATGGGCACCGATTTTTCGGAAATTCCAAGAATCTCTTTTGTCTTCGTCTCATCGAATTCTGACTCATCGGTCAATTCCAGCACATAGCCGGTCAGCGTACGGTTTCCAAAAGGAACCACCACCTGCATGCCCGGCGTCAGCCTTTCCCGGAGCGCTTCCGGTACTTTATACTGAAAGGTTTTATCCAGTTTTTCCAGGGAAATGTCTACAATTATATTCGCAAATTTCAATTCTGTCACAGCTCTTTCAGGACTTCTCCCAGCTTCATACCGTTGGAGCCCTTAAACAAGACCGTATCGCCGGGCTTTGCCCAGTCTTTCACGGCCGCAGCCGCAGTTACATTATCCGTAAAATAGAGCACCGGCTTTCCCGCTTTCTCCAGCGCCTCCCCGAGAAAACGGATCTGCGCTCCGATCAAGAAATATTGGTCCACCGGACACCCGGCGGCAAACTCTCCCACCTGGCCGTGAAACTTAGGCGAATCCGGCCCCAGCTCCAGCATATCCGCCAGCACAGCCCCCCGCCGCCCGGCGGTCTCTGTGGTGGAGAGAACCTGCAGTGCAGCCCGCATGGACTCCGGACTGGCGTTGTAACTGTCGTCGATCAAGGTCAGGCCATTCCGATCCACGATTTGCAGCCTTCTCGCAAAACCGGAAAACTCCGAAAGTTTTCCGGCCGCAAGGGTCAAAGGAACGCCCAGCACATCCGCCGCCGCCAAGGCAGCCAAAGCATTCATGACATTGTGAAGCCCTGGCACTCCGAGGGACAAAGAAATCGTTTCTTTCGGCGTTTTCACCATAAAGCAGGTCCGGCCGTTCTCCACCCGGACATTCTCCGCCCGATAATCATTGTCCGGCCCGGTCCCATAGTAGACGGTCCGAAAGACCGTTTTCCCGCGGAAAGCCGTAAGCAGCGGTTCCTCCCCATTTAAAATAGCGGTATTCTCCGGGCCGAATCCGTCGGTAATGTGCATCTTCTCCCGGCAGATTCCTTCCCGTGACCCCAAGTTTTCAATGTGGGAAACCCCAATATTGGTCACCACGGCAAGATCCGGCCGGGCCACCGCCGCGATCTTCGGCATCTCTCCCGGCTCGCTCATCCCCATCTCAAAAACAGCCGCCTCCGCGGCCAAATCCGCCTCGCAGATGGAAATCGGCACGCCCAACTGGCCATTGCTGTTGCCGCTGGTTCCGGTAACCTTCCGCCCGGCGGAAAGCGCTGCGGTCACCATCTCTCTGGTCGTGGTTTTTCCCACGCTCCCGGTAATGCCGATCACCGGCATCCTCAGGCGCTTCCGGTACGCAGCCCCCAGCGCCTGGAGCGCTTTTACCGTGTCTTCTACATAGATATAAGGGCGGGAGTCCTCCTTGGTCTCATGCTCTGAGGTAAAAGTGGCCGCCGCTCCAGCCGAAAAAGCGCCCTCGATGAACCGGTGGGCATCCACCTTTGCTCCAATAATCGGCACAAAGAGATCCTCCCCCTTCATCTTCCGGGAATCAATACTGATATTTCTGACCGGCGTATCCGGCCTCCCGCATAAAAGCCGTCCGCCGGCAGCTTCCGCAATATCTAAAACTGTAATCTTTTCCATCTCCAACAGGGCCTACAGCCCCAGCTCCTTTATGGTTTCTTCGATCACTTCCCGGTCCAGAAAATGGGTTTTTACCCCCTCGACCTCCTGATAATCCTCATGCCCCTTGCCGATCACTGCGATCACGTCGCCGTCCTCCGCGTGGGCGATGCTGTAGCGGATCGCATCCCTACGATCCGGGATATCAAGGGACGCGCCTCCGGTCGGGTCAAGGCCGATATGGATATCCTTCATGATATCCTCCACCTTTTCCCAGCGGGAATTGTCCGCCGTCACGATGGAAAGATCTGCCATCCGGCCGGCGGCTTCCCCCATCTCATACCGCCGGTGGGGATCCCGGTTTCCGCCGCAGCCAAAAACCACTACCAGACGTTTCGGATGATAGCCCCGCAGCGTTTCCAGAAGACTCTTGGTGCTGAGCCCATTGTGGGCGTAATCGACAATGACGGAAAAGTGGTCCGAGGCATAGACCAGCTCCATCCGACCGTCCACCCGTACATCTCTCAGAGCTTTCTGCACCGCCTCTTTTTCTATGCCAAGAGTCAGAGCGGCCGAGGCCGCCCCCAAGGCATTGTAAACATTAAAAAGTCCTGGAATTCCCACTTCCACCGGGAAATCCGCCTTTCCCTTCAAGTCAAAACCGATGCCCATAAAACTGCCTTGCCTCTTATGGCCGATGTTGGCCGCGGCAAAATCCGCCTCCGGACTCTGGCCGAAAGTAAAAAGCTCGCAGGTATGCCCCTCCACCAGGGGCTCCCAGTTTTCATCATCCCGGTTGACGAGGCCAATCCGGCACATTTGGAACAGCTTTCCTTTATAGGAACGGTATTCCTCAAAACTTTTGTGCTCATTGGGGCCAATGTGATCCGGCGAAAGATTGGTGAAGACGCCGATGTCAAAATCGATCCCATCCACCCGGTGCATCATAAGCCCCTGGGAGGAAACCTCCATAATCATATACTCACAGCCGGCTTCCACCATCCGGTGAAAGTATTCCTGCAGTTCATAGGATTCCGGGGTCGTATTATTGGTCGTAAAGTGTTCGCCGCCGATGACGGCGCCGTTGGTGCCGACCAGCCCGACCTTGCCTCCAGCGGCCTCTAGGATTTCTTTCAGCATGTAGGTGCTGGTGGTTTTCCCTTTGGTGCCGGTGAACCCGACCGCCTTCATCTTCCGGGTCGGATGGTCAAAATAGGCGGCGGAGAGAAGGGCCAGCGCTTTTCTGGCATTATTCACCTGGATGACGGTAACCCCTTCGGGGGCCTCCGCTTCCTTTTCCACGACAACGGCCGCCGCCCCTTTTTCCGCCACCTGGGGAATAAAGGTATGGGCGTCCACTTTGGTGCCGCTGATACAGACAAAAGCCGCATTTTTGCAGTCTTTCCGGGAATCGTACACCAGAGCCTCGATCTCCACGTCAAGGCTTCCCTGCCTGACTTCATATTCCAGCTCTTCCAGTAACGCGCGTAATTTCATACTCAATCCTTTCCCGCCTTCCTGGGCGGCGAAGCTTATGTCAACGTCTCCATCAACGCGTCGAATTCTTCCATGGTCATCAGGATCTGTCTCGCCTTGGTCCCTTCCTCCGGCCCCACCACGCCGGCTTCCGCCAGCTGGTCCATGATCCTGGCCGCCCGGTTAAAACCAATTTTGAAGGCACGCTGCAGATTTCCGATGGAAGCTTTTTCCTTCTCGATGATAAAACGGCCGCAGCGCTCAAAATACTCATCCCGGTCCCCTGCTCCAACCGACCCGGCGTCACCTGCGCCTTCCAGATGCCTTTCCAGATCTTGGGGAACCGCCGGAGCGCCGTCCGCCTGTGCTTTTAGGAAATCCACCACATCCCCGACTTCTGAGTCGGAGACAAAGGCGCCCTGGATCCGGACCGGCTTCGGATAGCCGGAAGGATGAAACAGCATATCGCCTTTTCCTAAAAGCTTCTCTGCTCCGACCATATCGATGATCGTCCGGGAATCCACCCCGGAGGAAACCGCAAATGCAATCCGGGAAGGCACATTGGCCTTGATCAGGCCGGTGATCACGTTGACGGAAGGCCGCTGGGTCGCCAGCACCAGATGAATCCCGGCCGCACGGGCAAGCTGGGCCAGACGGCAGATGGCTTCCTCCACCTCGCCGGGCGCCACCATCATCAAATCCGCCAGCTCATCGACGATCACGACGAGCTGAGGCATCTTCTCCATGCCTTCTTCCTCGGATTCTTCCACCTTCTTGTTGTAGCCTTTGATGTCCCGGACATTTTGTTCCGCAAACTTCTTATAGCGGTCCGTCATCTCGGCAACAGCCCAGTTCAGGGCTCCCGCCGCCTTCTTCGGATCGGTCACCACAGGGATCAGCAGGTGGGGAATTCCGTTATAGATGCTGAGCTCCACCACCTTCGGGTCAATCATGATCATCTTGACTTCGTCGGGAGTCGCTTTATATAAAATACTCATAATGATCGTATTGATGCAGACAGATTTACCGGAACCTGTCGCGCCTGCGATCAAAAGATGCGGCATCCGCGCCAGATCCGCCACGATCACTTTCCCGCCGATATCCCGGCCCACGCCGAATCCGATCCGGGACGGGAATTTCTTGAACTCCTCGGAATCTAAAAGTTCTTTTAAATATACGGTCTGATTTTCCGTGTTCGGCACCTCAATACCGACGGCGGCTTTCCCCGGTATCGGGGCTTCGATCCGGATGTCAGCGGCGGCCAGGTTCAGCTTGATATCATTGGTCAGGCTCAGGATTTTGCTGACCTTGACGCCCTGCTCCGGCTTTAGCTCATAGCGGGTCACCGTCGGCCCGCAGCTGATATCGGTCACCGTCACGCCCACGCCATAGCTCTGCAAGGTCTGCTGAAGTGTGATCGCGGTCTCCCGCAGTTCTTGTTCCGACATCCCGCTCTTCTTGGGACCCAACTTTAACAGGCGCATCGGAGGAATGATGTATTCCCTCTTGACTTTCGGAGGCTCCGGCGCCACGGCAGGAACCGCTCCTGCCTTCGCCTCGCCGTCCCGGAAGGTGATACCGGAATTTCCGTCCTTCGCGCTGCCGTCCCGCCAAATACTCTCGGCGCGGGCGGACGGTTTTTTCGGAAGCGGCACCACGGTCTCTTCCACCGACGACGGTTCCGGCGCAGTGAATTCATCGTAAGCAGCCATGGCATCCGCCTCGTCAAAATCCGTCTCCCCTCCGTTTGGTCCGAATTCAATGGGAGGAAGCTCTTCTTCCTCCGCCGGCATGTTCCAGACAGCGGCTTCCCCGCCGTCCGTCTCCTCGCCGGAGGTATGCCACGGAGAAACCACAGGCTCCGCTTCCTCGGAAGATGTCTTTAAGGTTATATCGGGAATCGGCTCCGGCTCCCAAGTATTCGGACCTTCCTCCATCGCGGCGCGCAGCTCCGCGTCCAACTCCTCCAACTCAGACAGCGTCCGCTTATCTTTCCGGCTGTGGATGCTTTCCATCCCGACCGGCATCTCAAAATCCGGTTCTTCCTCTGCCGCGAGGGGCTCGGGCTGGTGAATCCGGACGTGAAACGTCTCCAAATCCGGCGCTGTCTCGGCGGGAAGTTCAGCCGCAGCGGGATCCGGCACCGGAGTCTCCTCTTTCCTCCCTCTGCGCTTTTTGGCAGGCAGGGCTTCTGTTTTCTCCTCCTCCGCCAAAGTAATATGTTCCAGGTCCACGCCTTGTACTTTCTGTTCCACGCGAAGACGCTCCTCCCGGAGCTGTTCGGTGCGCAGGCGTTTTTCCTCCTGCCGCTTGGCTGCGCGGAGCGCCTGCTCTTCCCTCATCCGCGCCATATCTTCCTTTGCAGAGTGCACCACGCGGGAACCTTTTTCCTGGAGCGGGCGGATAAAAGATTTCCCGGTCACAAAGACCACGCCGGCAATCCCCAGCACGACCAGGACCACATAAGCGCCCAGCACGCCGAGACTGGGATACAGAAACTTGTACCAGATTCCTCCGCAAACGCCTCCGTTCATCCCATCGGCGCCCATCTCATAATATTCCTTTAACCCGTAGGCATCCCCCAAACCGCGGGCGCCCAATAATTCCAAAATTCCGCAGAAAGCCGTCAATGTCAGGGCCATCACCAAAATTTTCAAAAAGGCCGCCACCGGGTAATCGCTCCCGTTTGAGACCGCAAAACAGACCGCCCAGAAAAAATAAATCGGAAATACCCAGGCCACCGACCCCAAGACGCCGAACTGGACTGCTTTCAAGCTGTCCCCAATCTTCCCGGCCACCCCCAGATTTCCGAGAAACAAAATGACGGCCACAGCGAAAGCGACCAAAATCCCAATCTCTTTTCCAATTCCGCTGCTCTGCTTTTTCGCGGCAGACCGCTTTCCGGAACGCTTCTTGGCCGCCGGTTTTCTGGATGAGGCCGTTTTTTTGCTTCCCCCGGAGGCCGTTTTTCTTTTTGCCTGTGCCAATGCTCCAATCCCTCCTAAAACTCCCACTCTTCCTTTATAATAGGAAGATATTACTTCTTTTCATTTGCAAATCAAAAAATCGGGCCGTATTTTACCCACCTGGCGCAACCGCCGGTTGTCCGTTCATTGGCGCATGCTGCAAATACTCTGGACAGCAATAACATACTTATTATAACTTGTCCTGCGGACGTGTCAAGCAAAACCAACCCTGCTTCCTCTAAGGCGGCATTCTCAGTATAACATATTTTCAAGCGAAAGCAAACATCCGTTCTCGACTTTTTCTTCAAATCTTCTGCAATAAGGCTTGTCAAAAATTTAATTTTGTTGTATCATCGTATTTACGTCATAGAGTACAAAAAACGTATAGGAAGGACTGAAACACTATGGAAAACTTACTGTATGCAGCACCCGTTCTCGGTGTGCTCGCCCTGCTGTTCGCGCTCTACAAGGCGGCGAACGTCTCCAAGCAGGAAGAAGGCACGGACCGCATGAAGGAAATTGCGGCCGCCATCAGTGAAGGTGCCAAGGCGTTCCTCTTTGCGGAATACCGGATTCTGGTCATCTTCGTCGCTATTCTCTTTGTAGCAATCGGCCTTGGCATCAGCTGGCTGACCGCCGTCTGCTTCCTGGTAGGCGCCGTCTTCTCGGTTGCCGCAGGCTTTGCCGGCATGACGGTTGCCACGAAGGCAAACGTCCGCACCGCCAACGCGGCCAGGACCAGCGGCATGAATAAGGCCCTGGGCGTCGCCTTCGGCGGCGGCTCCGTCATGGGCATGTGCGTGGTCGGCCTCGGCCTTCTCGGCTGCAGCGTGATCTATGCTGTCACCGGCCAGGTGGAAATCCTGTCTGGATTCAGCCTGGGCGCTTCTTCCATCGCTCTGTTTGCCCGTGTAGGCGGCGGTATCTATACCAAAGCTGCCGATGTGGGTGCAGATCTGGTTGGTAAAGTAGAAGCGGGAATCCCGGAAGATGATCCCAGAAACCCTGCCGTTATCGCCGACAACGTAGGCGACAACGTAGGCGACGTGGCCGGCATGGGCGCGGACTTGTTCGAGTCTTATGTGGGCGCTCTTGTATCCGCCCTGACCCTGGGCGTTGGCCTGGAGGCCGCCGCATTCACCGGCGCAGGCGCAATCTTCCCTCTGGTTTTGGCCGCTGTCGGTATTCTGGCATCCATCATCGCCACCTTCTTTGTCCGCGGCAATGACAACGCCAACCCTCACAAAGCTTTGAAGATGGGTTCTTATATCTCCGCTATCCTGGTGGTGATCGGCTCCCTGATTCTCAGCAAAATGTTCTTCAACGGCTTTAGTCAGGCAATCGCCATCATCTCCGGCCTGGTTGTCGGCCTGATCATCGGTATCGTTACCGAGGTTTACACCTCCGGCGATTACAAGTCCGTCAAGAAAATTGCGGATCAGTCCGAGACCGGCGCCGCTACGACCATCATTTCCGGTCTGGCCGTCGGCATGATGTCCACCTGCATTCCGATTCTTCTGATCTGTGTCGGCATCTTTGTTTCCTTTAAGGTTGCCGGACTGTACGGCATTGCGCTGGCAGCTGTGGGCATGCTGTCCACCACCGGCATCACCGTAGCCGTAGACGCTTACGGCCCGATCGCGGACAACGCCGGCGGTATCGCCGAGATGTCCGGTCTGGATCACTCGGTCCGTGAGATCACGGATAAGCTGGACGCCGTAGGCAACACCACCGCCGCCATGGGCAAAGGTTTCGCCATCGGTTCCGCTGCTCTGACTGCTCTGGCTCTGTTCGTATCCTATGCGCAGGCCGTCAATCTGAGCGCCATCAACATTCTGGATTCCACCGTTACAATCGGTCTGCTGATCGGCGGTATGCTGCCGTTCCTGTTCTCCGCTATGACCATGGAATCCGTTTCCAAGGCCGCATACAGCATGATCGAGGAGGTTCGCCGCCAGTTCAAGACGATCCCCGGAATCATGGAAGGAACCGGCAAGCCGGACTACAAGTCCTGCGTAGCGATTTCCACGACTTCCGCTCTGAAAGAAATGCTGATCCCCGGCATCATGGCGGTGCTCTCTCCTCTGGTTGTGGGATTGCTGCTCGGCACCTCCGCACTGGGCGGATTGCTGGCCGGCTCTCTGGTTACCGGTGTTCTGATGGCCATCTTCATGAGCAATTCCGGCGGCGCCTGGGATAATGCAAAGAAGTACATCGAGGAAGGCAATCACGGCGGAAAAGGAAGCGAAGCCCATAAGGCTGCCGTTGTCGGCGATACGGTCGGCGACCCGTTCAAGGATACTTCGGGCCCGTCCATCAACATCCTGATCAAGCTGATGACCATCGTTTCCCTGGTATTCGCACCGCTGTTCTTGACCTATGGCGGTCTGCTTGTAAAATAATCGTTTCCATGATTCTCTCCGATGAGGAAGAATCCAAAAAGAGACTTTGGAACCTGTAAAACAGGATTTCCGAAGTCTCTTTTTTTCCGCAAAGCGTCTTAAGATAAAAAATAGATTACTTCCTCCCCCCAGGCCGTGATCAGCCGTTCCAGGCTCCAGGCTGCATTGGCCGGGCTGGTGGAAGGGAGGGTGACGGCCGGACGGCCGGACAACGGTTCACAATATTGATGATACAGGCGCGCCGCCGTCTTTCCGTTCGTAAAGATCCGCCGGATCCGGGCCGCATCCAAAATTGTCCTTAGATCATTCGCCACGACGTTCCGGATGCTGCTGTCGCTGGACCCCTCGATCTCGCAAGATGCGATCACATCCCAAACCGCGATATGGTTTCTCAGCAAGAACGAGCGTTTTTCCTCCACGGTCTCCGGCTTTTCTTCCCCTGCAACTGCGCTTAAAACCGCCCAGAACCGGTTTTGCGGATGGTGGTAGAAGAACTGCCCCTCCCGCGATTTTACGGACGGAAAACTGCCGAGAATCAATATGCGGGACGATGTGTCGAAAACCGGTGCAATTTCATGAATGACATGATTCACTGTCTCCTCATTCCTCTCTCTTCCTTTTTACCGCTCAATACCATAGTCCTGGCACAGCTTTGTGAATTCCCGGCTGTAGAGAAAACCGTCAAAAACGGATTCCCTGCTGAATCCGGAAGCCAGCCGGGAACACCAATCCTGAAGTCCGGCCGAGTCCGGCTCCCGGTTCAGCATGGTGCGGTAAAGCAGCGTCACATAAGTCTGGTCCGAGTGCCCCTTTTCTACGAATTCTCTGCTGAAAAAGAATCCTTTGGCCAACTCTCCGCCGCCCATTTCCTGAGCGATCAGGCGGCTGGTCCAGTCATACAGACCTGTTTTGTCAAACCGGCGGCCCAGGCAGACCGTATACATCCTAGAGACAAAGGCAGTCACTTCGGGACGCTGGTCCACCGCCTCCGGGGAGGTGTATGTTCCGGCGTCGATCCCGTACCGGCCGCAAATCTCCCGAAATTCCCGTGAGTTGGAGAATCCGGCAAATATTCCATAGCGGCTCATGCCCTGGGAAATCCGCTCCAGCCAGAATGCCTTTCCGGAGGCATCAAAACTGCGCCCCAGTATCGTCTGGTACAACATCTCAACATAGCCGGCATCCGCAGTATTTTTCCGTTGATATTCCTGGCTGAAGATAAAGCAAAAGGCAACGCCGGTGCCGGACTGCTGACGGGTCAGCAAAAGATTTTTCCAAAACAACCATCCGTTTTTATCCGGAGTCCTGCCCAAAACTAATTCGTACAATCGGGTCACAAAATCTCCCACCGGGTCCGGAGCCTTAACCTCCACCCGGCAGGCAGCTGATTTCGATTGGGTTTTTGCTGTGATGACGGCTGTCCCGGCCTTCCGCGCCGTCACGGTTCCATTCGATACTGTGGCAACCGACGGATTACTGCTGCTCCAGCTCACGGTCCTGCTGTCGGTCGTGTTTACCGGCTGGTAACTCACAGTCAAAGTTGCCTGATCCCCCTCGGTCAGGCTCAGGCTGCTTTTGTTCAATGTGATACCCGTCAATGGGATGTGGCTGTGAGTAATGGAAAAATCCTGTTTTACACTGCATTTTACTGTGCCGAGGGAAAATGTATAGCAAAGGGCCGCTGTTCCGGCTCCCTGGGCTTTGATCGCACCGGAAGAAGGGTCCGCGGAGAGCACCCCGGAATCTGTGCTTTCCCAGACGCCGGCCGGAATCGGGAGATCGCCCGTCTTCTCCACCGATGCGAAACCGGAATCGCCTGTCTGTTTCAGCGCCGTGGCCTTTATCCTTATTCCTGTGGTCCCCGGAAAGATTTTCCCGGAAGATGCTGTCCACTCGCATCCCGACAGCGCCTGGCCGGTGGCGTTTAAATCCCAATACACCTGAGAAAACACCATTTTATGATCCGAGACATCCACCAAATTGGAAAATACGCCGCCGAGAACCGATGTCTCCGACAAACCGCTGACCTTGCCGGAAGCAAAACTGTCCCGGATTTCCGCCTCCTGCACATAGGAACAGAGTCCTCCCGCCTCGGCCGCCGTCACATCCGCCGAAGTCCGGCAGCCCTGGATCGATCCCTGATTCAGCAGATAACCAACCAGGCCTCCCGCCCGGCTGCCGGAGGAAATTGTGCCTCCTTCCACCACAATCCCGGACAGTTCCCCATAAGATTCCGCCACGATCCCGGCGTATCCGTTCCCGGCATGAATTTCCGGGTTCACGAAAACCAAATCCCGCAGAACGCCGCCGGCTGCTAATTGATCCACCAGACCGGCCCCAAACTTTCCGTTCACAGTCAGGTTCCGGATCGTCTTTCCATTTCCGTCCAAAATCCCCTGGAATCTGGAAATCACCGGAAAATCCTGTCCGCTCAGGTCCAGATCGTTCATCAGCCGATACCACTCTCCGGATCGCGACGCCCCGATCGCCGCGAGGTCCCCAGCGGTCCGGATCGCGTAGGGCTCCGACTCCGTTCCCTTTCCGGACAACGCTTCCGGAACAGTCAAATCAAAGGTGATGGAGCCGTCCCCATTTTTCCGGATCTGATCGACGATGATCCCGCTGTTGGCGCCGTCTGCGAAATAGAGGATCCCATTGTCATACCCCTGATTTTCTGTCCCCAGCGCCTTTCCCAGGGAGGTAAAGCCCTTCGCATTGTCCTCCGACAAAGTGGCATAGCCAATCTCCCCGTCGGCTGCATTAAAATCACTCTCCCCTGGCCGGAACACATAGATAAAATCCGGCGGCCCCGCCGCATTTCCATCCCAGGCGCTGGGACCGTTCCCGCTTTCATTGATCCGGTAAATCAGAAGCCCGGAGTTCTTCTGATCCTCATTTCCCGAATCCACAGGCCTGTTCTCAATGACAAACGACGCGTCGTTTCTCCGGGGAGAACGGACGATCACAGCATAGGATTCGCTGGGATCCGCATATTGGGCGGCTGGTAACGTAATATTTTTCTTTGTCTCCGTCAGGACGGACAGAGAGGTGCCGTACCCCAGCACTTCCCGTTGATAATAGGACGACAGATTGGGGGGCTCTGATCCGCCTCCTTCCATAATGTCCCATGGCCCGACCGGCTTCGCATTCAGATCGCCGACGCGGTATAGGTCCGGCAGCCCCAAGGAGTGCAGGTATTCATGGATCATCGTCTGAGAGGAACGCTTCACGGCTCCAAAAATCCCGATATTTTCACTGCCTCGGTTCAGCATGGTGTAGGTTCTGACATGCAGCCCGTTCACCGGCACCTCAATCCAGGAATCAATTTTATGGGGCCAGAGCAGATCACCGTGCTCAATGTTCTCGATTCCTCCCATCCCATAAACCGGAATTACAAAGGAGATGGAGTCGATGATGCCGTCCCCATCTGTATCCAGGCTCAGGCCGGAGGCCTCCAACTGGGCGCAAACCGCCTGCATCGCTTCCGTGACCAGCTCTAACTCCCGATCAGACCGCTGCGTCCCACTGGTGTAGCCCTCGCTGGCGGTTCCGTCCTCCTTGGTATATTGGCGCTTAAAATAATCGCTCGGATGGGAAATCTCCACCGAGTAATAACTGCCGTCCCCGTTCTGCGGAAAAAACGCCGTGCTCACCTGATACCGGCCGTAGGAAATCCGGTCCATATATTTTTTCAGCGAATTCTCATCTTCATTGAAAGTTTTTTCTGCGTTCGCCACCTTTTGCCCGGTAATGTATTCGCCCGCGTCCTGAAAACGCAGAAATACAATCACGTTCTGAACCGAACGGGACGCTGCGTTTGATGCCAACGGACGGTTTTGAACCGATTCATAATGATCCAGCTCCAGTTGGAGAATCTCCTCCGCAGAACCTTCCGCCCAGGAAGTTTCTTCCGGTTCCTCCGGTCCGCTGGATAAATCCGCTTCCGAAGGATCGGCCGGCAACGTCTCCCGGCCCGTCTCATCCGCGCTGCTCTCCTCCGCATCCGTTACCGGAAACGGCTCCGTCTCCGGCAGGGTCTCTTCCTCTAGTTTCAGGCCTCCTGTCTCCGGGACTTCTCCCGGCAGTTCCATTCCGTAAGCAACGCTGCCAGTAAGCATCAAAACCGCCAGCAGCAAACTCAGACGCCGCGCCCATCTTCTCCTCATGTTTCCCCTCCTCATCTCTTCCTTCCACCGTCTCTCTTTTCTCCTCGAAGGGCAGTTCCGATGTACTGAAAAGAGCCGCCGTTCCGCCTGTAAGAGCCTGTTATTTCCGGAATCTTCATGCTCAGTTTACTACATTTTATCTTTGGAATCAACGCCAACCATTGGCAGCTTCTCACATTTTATCTTTTATGCCCTGCCCAAACTTCCGGAATCCAGGCCGGTCCAAAAGGCAGGAAGTATTTTTCCGCAAAAAAACCGGCTGTCCTTTCTCAGAACAGCCGGGGCTTTCTATCTCTCAGAATCGAGATTCTTATTCATCAATGCTGTAGTTCGGTGCTTCCTTTGTGATATGCACATCGTGGGGATGGCTTTCTTTCAGGGAAGCGGCGGAAATCTTCACGAACCGGCCGTTCTCCTTCAGGCTCTCAATGGTCGAAGCTCCGCAGTAGCCCATGCCTGCCCGCAGGCCGCCGATCAGCTGGAACACCGTGTCTTCGACGGTTCCCTTGTAGGCCACACGGCCCTCCACGCCCTCCGGAACCAGCTTCTTTGCGTCGTTCTGGAAATAGCGGTCTTTGCTGCCGTTTTCCATGGCAGCAATGGAACCCATGCCGCGGTATACCTTGTATTTTCTGCCCTGATACAGCTCGAAGGTTCCCGGACTCTCGTCACAGCCGGCAAACATGGAACCCATCATGCAGACATTGGCGCCCGCCGCGATGGCTTTCGTCATATCGCCGGAATACTTGATTCCGCCGTCGGCGATAATCGGGACCCCGCTGGACTTTGCCGCCTCATAGCAGTCCATGACCGCCGTAATCTGGGGCACGCCGATACCGGCCACCACACGGGTGGTACAGATGGAACCTGGACCGATGCCCACTTTCACGGCATCCACGCCTGCTTCGATCAGCGCTTTGGTAGCCTCCGCGGTCGCCACATTTCCTGCGATGACCTGGAGATCCGGATACTTGGCCTTGATCTCGCGGACCGCGGTCAGGATGTTCTTGGAATGGCCGTGGGCCGAATCAATGACGATCGCGTCCACCTTGGCATCCACCAGGGCGCCCACCCGTTCCATCATATTGGCCGTGATGCCGACCGCCGCGCCGCAGAGCAGGCGGCCCTGCTCATCCTTTGCGGACAGAGGGTATTTGATCTGCTTTTCAATGTCCTTGATCGTAATCAGGCCTTTCAGGTTAAAGTCCTTGTCCACAATCGGGAGCTTTTCTTTTCTGGCCTTGGCAAGAATCTTTTTGGCCTCCGCCAGGGTAATGCCTTCCTCCGCTGTCACCAGGCCTTCGGAAGTCATGCACTCGGAAATCTTCCGGCTGAAATCCTCCTCAAATTTCAGGTCGCGGTTGGTGATGATGCCCACCAGCTTCTTTCCCTGGGTAATCGGGACGCCGGAAATCCGGAACTTGGACATCAGCTCATTGGCGTCCGCCAGGGTGTGATCCGGAGACAGGTAAAAAGGGTCGGTAATGACGCCGTTCTCCGAACGCTTTACCTTGTCCACTTCCTCCGCCTGCTGTTCGATCGACATGTTCTTATGGATGATTCCGATTCCGCCTTGTCTTGCCATCGCGATGGCCATACGGTGCTCGGTTACGGTATCCATACCGGCGCTCATCATCGGTATGTTCAGCTTGATTTTTTTGGTCAGGTGGGTAGAAATATCTACCATATTGGGAGTGACTTCTGAATAGGCCGGAACCAGCAGCACATCATCAAAAGTAATTCCTTCGCCAATAATCTTCCCCATTGTCGCGCTTCTCCTTCTATCGTTTGTTGAGATTATTTTTGTATTGTTACGAGTGTAGCAAAACTAACCGCCGATGTCAAGAAAGCAAAGGAAAAACCTGATAAATTTTATTGGAATAGAATAATCTCTTTTTTTCTGCCGGTTTCTGCCGGTTCCTGCCGGGAAGTGCAGCAGAGTTTTGCCGATAATGAACCGATTCTTACTGCTTCGCAGGGATCACCGGCAGCACCACATGAGACGGGTGTTCCGCGTCGTGATAAATTTTCTGCTTGGCAATCCGAGTCTCTGCGTCCTGTCCCACGGCGTGGCCGGTGTTCAGATTTCGGTCCCATTTAGGGAAATTGCTGCTGGCGATCTCGATGCGGATTGCATGGCCCTTCCCCAAAACAATCCCAATCCCGCCCAGATCAATTTCATATTCATAGACAGCGCCGGGGATTAGAAGCTCCGGTCTGTCCCAGCCATTCCGGAAGCGGGCGCGGACAATCCCCTCGGTCAGGTTATAGGGGGTGCCGTCCGGATGGACATCCACCAGCTTCACGGCAAAGTCCGTATCGGGACCGTCTGTGGAGGCCCAGAGTTTGGCGGTGACGGGTCCGGTGATTTCCATCCGCTCCTCCAGAACCTCCGTCGTGTACACCAGCACATCCCGTCTGGCCTCCACCTCCGTCTGATCCTGGATCAAAGAATCCTTGGGGTTGATCACCAGACCGGACTTGCTCGGCACCGGGTGCTTCGGGTCATACTCATAACTGTCCGGCAGTTCCGTTTTGGGCTGTTCTTTTGTCAGGCGGCCGTCGCCGTGGAAGGTGTTGGCGCCCTTGCAGGAAGAAAGATAAAATCGGGTAAACACGGTTTCCGGCAGAGGCCACGCCGCCTCGTAGCGCCAGCGGGCCTCCTCCCCTAACGTATGAACCAGCACATGCTGCTCCCGGTTAAAGCTGCTGTCCTCCCCTTTCAGCCAAAAATCAAACCAGCTGAGCAAAATCTCGGACAGCCGTTTCCCGATCCCCCAGACCGGCTGCCCCGTCGGATCGCCGGGCAGGCAGGCGCCGGCATCGCTGCCCTCGACACCGCCGTAAATCCGCCAGGGTCCGAAATACAGGTACAGATTGTCCTGGGCCGAAGGGACGCAGGCGGACTTCATGGTATGATACCCTTCCAGTACGGTTTTCGCCAGGTGGTCATACCAGTTCATAATCCAGAGCGTCGGGACCTCGATGGCCCGTAAGTCCGCCGGCATATGGAGTTTGGTCCAGTAAGCCACCTCCTCGATATGATCCAGGTATTCCAGGAAAAACCGATCCATCTGCACGTCCTCCACATGAGCGAAGGGGATATCTCTCAGCGGAAGGCAGGGCAGCTGCTCTTCCACCCGGTCGGAAAGTTCCTTCATCTTTTGTGCAAGCCGGGCCAAAGCTTCCGGCTCCATCCCGGCGCGGCGGGATGTCCGGACCGCCTGCTGCATGTACCAGATGGCGGTTCCGGCCAGGTCCATGACTCCGTTTTTAAAGAAAGGAAAGCCTGCGGAGGTTCCGGCCGGACAGATGCAGGTCAGATGAGGAGGCCGCATGGACGCCGCCAATAGCTGGGTGGCTCCAAGGTTGGAAGACCCCATCATGCCGACCTTTCCGTTGCTCCATTCCTGGGCCGCAACCCATTCCACCGTGTCGTAGCCGTCCTCCGCGTCCATCAGCCAGGGCTGATAATGACCTTCGGACTCGCCGGTGCCGCGGCAGTCCTGGACCACGACCGCATAGCCAGAGGCGGTGTAGAGATCCGGGGAAGTGTAACGGGGTGTCTGGGTATACTCTGTTTTGTCATACGGGGTGCGCACAAGGATCGTGGGAAAGCAGGCGCCTTCCTCTGGAAAATAGAGATCTGCACGGAGAATCAGGCCGTCCCGCATGGGTATGGCTGCGTTATATTGTTTTTTCATTTCCATATCCTCAAACAGCTTCTATGGCTTCGTTTTCGTGTCTCTCAGAATCGCCGCTTACTTAAAGTACAACACATTCGGAATCACCCTGGTGTTGGCCAGGGCCATCTCCTCCACACCGGCCAGAGAAGCGTTCCAGACGTAGAGGTTGCTCATGTCCACAAGGCCGTAACCGGGGACTTCGCTGACCATGATGTCGTTGATCTGTTTGTTGAGCTCCAGCTGCTTTTTTGTGTCCACGGTGGCCATGGCTTCGGAAATCAGTTGATAGAGTTCTTCATTCTCATAATGGTTGGTGCCGGAGGAGAAAACGCCGGACCAGATCTCACCGGCATAGTAGCCGTCAGGGCTGGAGTAGACCTGTACGCAGATATCCAGGCCGCAGTTGGCATCCTGGCGGACGCTGCTCCAGGTGGCGTTGTCGTAGGTCATGATTTCCGCATCCAAACCAACCGCCAGCAGGAAGGACTGAACGACTTCTGCGATCATCGAGTTGACCGTGGTTCCGTTGTTGCCGATGGTGACATGGGTTCCTTCCGCGATTCCAGCCTCCGTCAGCAGGGCTTTGGCTTTCTCCACATTGTAGGGATAATATTCGTTGTTCCAGGTCGGATCAAAGGCGGCGCAGGCGTTGGAAGTGGCCCCATTGGAGACTTCGCCCAGCCCGTTGAATACGGTGCTTAAAACCGCGTTGCTGTCGACGGCGTAGGCGACGGCCTGTCTCACCTTGACGTCCTTCATGATGGAGTACTCGGAGCAGTTAAACTCCAGGATCGCGTTGCGGAACAGATGGCGGACATAGGTGCCGTAGCCTTCCTGGCCTTCAAATCTCATATAATCGCTGGCCGCCGTGTCCAGGCAGAGATCGATCTCGCCGGATTCCAGGGCAATAGCCCTCTGGGAGTTTTCCGAGATGACGATCCAGTTTACATATTTGATCGCAGGAGCCTCTCCCCAATAGTCGTCTCTGGCTTCCATCTTAATGGAGGAACCAGAAATATATTCGGTGACCTTATAGGGGCCGGTCCCCACCGGAGTATTTACCATCCCGTCCGAACTGGCTTCCATGGCGGCCTGGGTAAAAATGCGGACGTCGCCGAGCTGGTACCACTGCTGGACATTGGTCTCCTTCAAAACAATTTCTACGGTCAGATCGTCCACTGCGTGGGTGGCCTCCATGTCGATGTATGCCACGTACATCGCGGAGATCGTATCGGTGGTGGCGTACTGCAGGGAGTATACCACATCACTGGCTTTCAGGGGATTGCCTGCGCTGTCGGTGATGCCGTCCTTCAGTTTGACCGTCATGTGGGTGCTGTCGGTGGTCTCCGCGGATTCTGCCAGCATCATCTGGTATTCCTCGGTGTTGTAGTCCACCATGTACAAGGTCTCGTAGATCGCATAACCGGGGTTTTGAGAGTTGTAAACCGGGGCTAGGGTACCGTTGTCTTTATTGATGCCGATGTTTAAGGTATCTTTGGCGGAGACGGCGGCTCCCTCTCCCTTGCTGCCTCCGAATGTTCCTCCGGAGGCGCTGCTTGCTACTCCGGCGCCTGCCGGGGCGGCTGTTGTCGCGTCACTGCCGGAACCGCAGGCGGTGAGAGACAGGGTTAGGGCTGCAGCTAAGAGGGCTGCTAGTGCTTTTTTCATGGTCTTTTTCATTCTCTTTCTCCTTTTATTTTTTTATGTTTATTTGTTCTATTTTGTGGGTAAACCATTGACGGTTCTGGAGGCCTCCGGAATAGGGACGCAAAGGGGGGCCGATCTCAGAGTTGCAATGACCGCATATGTAGATTTGCCTTCAGCAAATCTTTGATGCCACTGCCGGGCGGCCCCACGATTGCTTTGCAATCCTGGTAAATCCGAACGGCCCCCTCTGCACTCCCCCCCTCTTGGGCACGCTTCTGGGTGGGGCATGGTTGGCGTATTCTGCGCCCATTCCCTCTGGCTCGATTCTGGGTGGGAGGTTTTTTTACATGGCGTTGATTTTTCTTGCTTGGCAGCAGGAGACGAAGTGGCCGGGTTGGATTTCTTCTGGGGTTTGGGGGCGGTGGCATTCTTCGCCGGCGTAGGGGCAGCGGGCGGCAAAACGGCAGCCGGGTTTGGGATCGATCGGGGAAGTGATCTCACCCTTTAGAAGGATCCGCTGCTTTTTGCAGGGAACCTCCGGCACCGGGATGGCGGAGAGCAACGCCTTGGTGTAGGGGTGGAGCGGGTTGGCGAAGAGATCCTCGGAGGATGTCTTCTCCACCATCTGCCCCAGATACATGACCATGATCTCGTCGGAGATGTATTTGACGACGGACAAATCATGGGTGACGAAAATATAAGTCAGGTTCCGCTCCTCCTGCAAGTCCAACATCAGATTCAGCACCTGGGCCTGGATCGAGACGTCGAGGGCAGAGACTGGCTCGTCGCAGACGATGAATTTGGGACTTAGGGCCAGAGCCCTGGCGATTCCGATTCTCTGCCTTCTTCCGCCGTCCATCTCGTGGGGATAGGCGTTGGCAAAACGATTGGCAAGGCCCACGGTCTCCATGAGCCCCGCCGTCTCCTGTAACATGGCGTCCCGGCTCATACCGCCCCTTAGCATCAAGGGTTCCATGATGGTCTCGGCGGTCGTCATCCGGGGATTCAGGGAAGCAAAGGGGTCCTGGAAAATAATCTGCATCTTCTCCCTGTATTTTTTCAAAGCAGGCTTATCCAGTTTTGTCACGTCCTGACCTTCAAAGAAGATTTTTCCTCCCGTACTGTCCAAAAGGTGTAGGATGGTGCGGCCGAGGGTAGATTTTCCGCAGCCGGACTCTCCCACGACTCCCAGGGTTTTCCCCTCTTCCAGTTGAAAGCTGATCCCATCCACAGCGTGAAGGGCGCCCTTGGGTGTCTTAAAGTATTTTTTCAAGTCCTGTACTTCCAGTATGGCAGACATCACGCATCCCCCTTCCGTTTATGACACTTGACAAAATGACCTGGCGTTGTCTCGGTGAAATCCGGATTTTTCTTTTGACAGATCTCCTCCGCATAGGGGCAGCGGGGACAGAACTTGCAGCCCTCCGGCAGATTGGACGGATCCGGCATCAGTCCTTTGATGGGCCTTAGCCGCCGCGCGGTGGAGTTGATCCGGGGCAGGGAATCGAACAGCCCTTCGGTGTAGGGATGGGCCGTATGGTTAAAAATATCGTCCGCTGTCCCGCTCTCTACGATCTCCCCTGCGTAAACCACCGCCACCTTTTCACACATCTCGGCAACAATCCCCAGATCATGGGTGATCAAAATTAACGAGGTGTCAAGATCTTTTTTCAGGTTTGCCATCATTTCCAGCACCTGAGCCTGAATCGTCACGTCCAGAGCCGTGGTGGGCTCATCCGCCAGCAGCAGCTCCGGATTGCAGGCCAGCGCCATGGCAATGATGACCCTCTGTTTCATGCCTCCGGAAAATTGATGGGGATATTCCGAGTAACGTTCCCCTGGAATTCCCACCATCTCCAGCATCTCGATGGTGCGCTTCCTAGCCTCGGAGCGGGAGACGCGGTTGTGGATGCGGACCGGCTCCGCGATCTGCTCTCCGATGGTCTCCACCGGATTCAGAGCGGTCATTGGGTCCTGGAAAATCATAGAGATCTTATTTCCGCGGATCCGGTGCATGTTGGCCTCGCTGAGGCGAAGGAGATCTTCCCCTTCAAATTCGATGCTTCCGCTGCACACTTTTGCCGGAGGGTCCGGCAGGATCCGGAGAATCGCCTTTGCCACCGTGGTTTTCCCGGCGCCGGTCTCCCCGACCAGACCCAGGGCTTCCCCCTTTTTCAGGCTCAGGTCAAAACCGTTGACCGCGTGGATCACGCCTCCGTCGGTCCGGTATTCCACCACCAGGTTCTTTATATTCAATAATTGCTTTTCGTCTTTCATGGCCGCCTCCTTAATTTTTCAAACGAGGGTCCAGGGCATCCCGCAGACCGTCGCCCAGCACGTTGAAGGAAAGAACGCTCAACATAATGCACACGCCGGGGGAAGTGATCATGTACGGGTAATCCCGGATATAGCTCTTGGCCGCCGTCAGCATAGCGCCCCATTCCGGCGAAGGAGGCTGCGCGCCGAGTCCGACAAAACTCAAGGTGGCCGCCGTCAGCATCGAAGAACCAATGGTCATGGTAATGTTCACAATCATCGGAGAAAACGCATTGGGCAGGGCGTGGCGCAGGATAATACGCGCATCGTTTGCATTGATGGAGCGGGCCGCTTCGATATATTCCTTGTCCCGGACCGTCATGACCGACGCCCGCATCAGCCGCGCATAGCTGGGGCAGACCGAGATGGCGAGGGCCAGAATCGTGTTGGTCACGCCGGGCCCCAGGGAGGTGGCGATGGCAATCGAGAGGATCAGCACCGGGATCGACTGGTAAATGTCAAGAAAGCGCATTAGTAAATTATCTATTTTGCCTCCGTAGAATCCGGCGATGGCTCCGATCGTAATGCCGATGGTAGCCGAGAGAGCCACGGATAGCACGGCGATTTCCATGGAAATCCGGGATCCATAGATCAGACGGCTTAAAATATCCCGCCCCAGATGGTCGGTCCCCAGCAGATGCTCTGCGCTGGGCCCCTGGTACGTTGCCGTGAAATCCTGCTCCGCATAGCCGTAGGGCGCCAGGAAGTCGGCGAAGATCATGATAAAAATCAACAGCACGATGAAGACGAGTCCTGCAATGGCCAGCTTATTTTTAAACAGGCGGCGGGTGACCTCCTTGAACTGGCTCGTTTTTTTAATCGAAGAAATTTGATTTTCCATAGCCTATCCTCTTTTCTTCTTTTTAGCGAACTGCGAGCGGATCCTCGGATCCACCCCGGCGTAGATGATATCCACCAGGAGCATGCAGATGCTGAACCAGATGCAGATGATCATGGCCGTGCCGCGGATCACCGGGTAATCCCGGTTGTTGATGGCGGTCAGCATATAGACGCCCATGCCGGGGATGGAAAACACAGTCTCGGCGATCAGCGCGCCGCCCAGCATGTTGCCGACGCGGGTGCCGATGACAGTGATGATCGGAATCAAAGCATTCTTCATGCCGTGCTTCCAGATCACCAGATTTTCTTTGACTCCCTTGGCCCTCGCCGTGGTAATGTAATCCTGGCGGATCACCTCCAGCATACTGGACCGGGTCTGGCGGGCAAACGCCGCCGCGCCGGACAGGCTGACCGCAATGCAGGGCATGATGTAGCATTTCCAGCTGGAGACGCCGACGGCCGGAAGCCACCCCAGGCTCAGGCTGAACAGCAGCACCAGCAGCATGGCCACCCAGAAATTGGGCATGGACACAAAGAGCATGGAAAGGAGCATGGACGCATTGTCCCTCCAGGTGTACTGATGGGTGGCTGCGACGATTCCCAAAGGAATGCCGATCAAAATAGAGATCGCAAGAGCCAGCACCGCCACCCGCAGGGTGTAGGGGGCCCGCGTAACTACTTCGTGAAACACATCCTGTTTGCTGACATAGGAGGTCCCCAGATCCAGACGAAGAAGGTCTGTCAGAAAATCCGCATACTGGGCGATATAAGACTTGTTCAGCCCCATTTCCTCCCTGGCCTGCTCCAGCTGCTCTTCCGTCGCCATGCTCCCCAGCATGATCCGGGCCGGATCTCCTGTCGTAAAGTACATGATGGAAAAGATGAGGATCGATACGCCCAGCATGATTGGGATCAGCCAAAGCAAACGCTTGATTATGTATTGGAACATCTTTCTGTCACTCCTTTCCTTGCCATTCGCCGAAAATCCGAATGAGCCAAAGTCTCGCAAGCTCCGGCCACAGCGCGATGGCCGGGATATGGCCGTCTTTCCCATTGGCCACGATCGCTCCGTCCCCCAGGCCAAACCCGTGGATCCCACCGTCAAATAAATGCGCCTCGGCCCTCACTTGATGGCGGATCAGATCATTCAGGAAGCCCACCTGGAAATCCACCATGGGATCCGCTCCGGGCAGCACCAGGAACACCGGCGGATATTGGGAATAGTCAAGATCCTTGCTCCGCGGCAGAAACGGGTCGGAGGAGGTGTAAATCCCCAGAAAAGCATTCAGTGTCCCGGACATTTGGTCCACCGCGTCTTCCCGGTACGCCGGATCATATTGTGAAGGGACATCTGAAAAACACATCTGCTCGATATAGTCGGTAATCACTACGCCGCCGAAGGACAGGCCGATGGCTCCGATCTTCTCCGGATCAATGTTCCATTCTTCCGTGTGAAACCGCAGCATTCGGATCGCCCGCTGAAGGTCCAGACAGAAATTCAGCTTTTGAATTCCCACCCGGTGCCCCATCAAGACGGCGTGACAGCCGATGCGGTTGAAATAGCGGCAGACCGGATCCCCTGAGGTGTAATTGCCCCGGTGCCCGCCGGCCAAAACCAAAATCACCGGGCGTTTTCCCTCCCCCTCCAGCAGGTAGGGGACGAAATTCGGAATATAATCTTCCGGATCCAGGGATTCGCTGGCCGTGGCGTCGGAGCAGACCACCCATAGATCCGGATTTTTGCGCATATCCGGAATATTGCCGGGCTCCCACAAGGGAATCTTGATCCCCGCCGGGTCGCAGAGCTGCTCCAGCTCTTGTTCCAGCCGAAACAATGTTCTAAGCTCCGCCCTTGCGGCATCGTCCTCCGCCTCAGCTGTCATTGGGAACGGATCGCTGTTTCCTTTTCCCGCCGTCTTTTCCGTCTCCCGAAACTCCTTTACCAGAGTTTCGTAGTTCCGCTTTTTTCGATACGTCCGGTCAATCCGGACGTACTGCGCCATGAACGGCGTATAGGTATCCGGCGTGTAAGCTTTCCCTTCATCGTTATAGTGCCAGTAACGGCGCATCACTGCGTCTACCTCCTGCCACATTGCCTGACTGATCACTGTGGTCTCCTCCTTTTCCTTCCCCGTTATTAATTTCAGGATGAAAGCGTCTTATCCCCAATTACAGCATCTCCATCAGCTCCCGCACGTCGCCGCACGCCTCCAATTCCGTCAGTTTCCGAAAAATCACGTCCACGTTCCGGGATACTTTTTCCTTTTGGGAATATCCCATACAGTCCTCATATTTGGCATAGCTGTCCGTCCGGGTCATCGGAGTTTCCCTGCTTCCGAGAGCGTGTTCCGCGGAAGCAATATGCCGGCTCCCGTCCCGAAGTCTTATGGTCATCTCCACCTTCTGGGCGTGATCACGGGTCAGATTTTCGTCAATTTCATAAGTCACCAGCTCCCCGCCGTGGATCACCCGCTTGTCGTTAAGCCGCTCCGGCCGGAAACTGGCAAGGGTCACATCCCCGTCGGTCAATACCAGACCGACGGCAAAGGGCAGGCTCATTTTTGCGTTCATGACTGACTGCGGATGATATTTGATCTCCCTCTTTTCCAGCACCATCCGAAGAATCTCGCTGACCTTCAGATGGATCTCCACAATCTCCTCCGGCCGGATTTCCGGTTTTTTCAGCACTTCCCGGAGAAGTCCGATGGTCACATGGGTGGCACGGCAGCAGGGCCAGGGCTTAAAGCTGATCTTTCCGCTCTCCCAGATCCTCCCCAGACCGTCAACCACTTTATTCTCGCTGTACTCTCCTCTCGCGTAGGCGGCGTAATATCCCTTATCGCCTTCCAAAGGAGTCTCAAACCGGGCTTCGATCCCTTCCCGCGCCATCAGACATGCGCTGACCGCCGCGTAGGCGGCAAACCCGTCCCGCACCAGACGAACTACGCTTCTCTTGCTGTTGACCGACTCCCCGCTGCAAGTATAGCTGTTCATCAGAATCGCCAGAGCGTCCAGCGTCTGGTCCGAATCAAAATGAAGCAGACGGCTGATAGCGAGAACCGTTCCCATGGCTCCGTGGATGGGAGGCATATACCAGCCGTATTGGAGCAAGTCTTCTTTCTGCGCTCCGGAAAGGCGGCAGGTCATCTCGCTGGCGATCACCATAGCTGTGATCAAATCCTTCCCCGTGACCCCGCCAATCTCTTCGGCAACAGCCAGAAGCGCTGGCACGCTGACCGCATTGGAGTGGACAAAGGCCGTGTCATGGGAGTCCTCGAAATCCATGGCATGGGAAAGCGCGCCGTTGGCCAGGGCGGCCATGGGGGCCGACACCTTCGCCTCTGCGCCAAGCAGGGTGGACCGGCCCGGTCCGGAATACCGCTTGGCATAACTGGTAAACTTCCGGCACGCCGGTTCCAGCCTGGTCGCCGCCACCATCACGGACAAAGCGTCGATCAGAGCGGTTTTTTGAACCTCCGTCACCTCCGGCGGAATTTGGTCATAGGTCAGTTTGCTGCAAAATTCTATCAATGTGTTTGTCAATGACATGGAGTCCACCTTTTTCAGATTTTGCTGCGGTTTTCAGCCCCGCCAAACGGCAGCCGCAAACCACAATCAGAATTCTCATGTTGTCAAATACTGTCTATTTGTTCTTACATCGCTTAGACTATACCATTTTGACTTTTTCTTCGTCAATCCATCGTCTTTTTCTCACATATTTCTATACGTTTTTCCAATTTTCACAATTTCTCCTTGTTCATCTTGCACAATCCGATTGATTTTTCTTTCACGCCCGCTTATAATGCAGCTAAGACTTTATCTTCGGGAGGCGCCCCATGCCGTACATTGATCCGATCTTAAAACACTTGAGCGGTCAGATCCTCTACCGCCACATCACCGACCCCTATCTGGCCTCGGACAGCACGATTCTGCTGTCCTCCTCTGTCTCGGAGTGCACCGAGCACATGATCCTGATCGGGACTTATAAAACGGTCTGCGATTGTGCCGCCAAGTGTCCGCCCAAGCCTCATACCACAGCCGTCCTCACCGAATCCATGGGATTTCCCGACGCCAATTGGCTGAAAATCCACGTGGAAAACATCATCTTCACCTCAGCCGGGACCATGGACGTCTACGCCAAGTTCCTCAGTTGTTTCCACCAGTACCATATTTGGCGTTCCCGGCTGAACAATGCCTTCACTTACGCGGATGTGCGGACGTTTCTGCCTGCGCTGTCCCAAACCGCGGGCTGTGCGGTCTACGTCTACTCCGCCGCCAACGCGATTCTGATGGATTACTCCACTTCCGCCTTCCACAACGATTACACGGAGCGGCTGAAAACCCGCCGCTGCCTGCCGGAGGAGATCCGAATAAGCATTCCGGAAGGCGGGCTGCGCCGTCCGCTTTACCGAAAGCTTGAAAATGGCTATTCCTATGTCCTTCGCTCCATGACGGACGCGATGAATTACTCCATTCTCCTACTCCTGATCTATGCGGACGCGCTCTCCATCGACATTCCGGCGGATGACTTTTTGTTCATCATTGCAGGGCAGTGGGAAAAGCATTTGGACTTTCGCCAAAGCTTCCACCGCCTTCCTCCTCCGACCCCCTGTGATCAGCTGTTGGAGGCGTTGTTGGAAAACTCTATGACCGACCCGTATCTGATGGATGAGCAGCTTCAGCTTCTTCCCTTTCCGATTAAACGGTACGTCGGTTTTCTCTATATCGCCTTCCCGGAGGCGGAAAGCCTGGCGCTCTACCTGCGTACGCTGCGGGAGGAGCTTTTAGAGATCCTGCCGGGATACAACATCGGCTGCTGCAAAGACGCTCTGGTTTTGCTTTTTACCAATGAAACCAACACGGCCGACGGCGTCCCTTTGCTGACGGACGAACGATTCCGGCTCTGGCTGCAAGAAAAAAATGCCTACGCCGGCACCAGCACGCTGACCAAGTATTGGGAAAAGCTGCGCACTCAGCTTCTGCTTGCCAGGAGAACCTGCACCTTGGGCCGGGCGCTGTACCCGGAAAAGCGTTTTCTTTCCTGTCTGCGTATGCAGACTTACCATGTGATCGACCTGTGCGCCCGCGCGTTTTTGGACATCTTCGGCCACGACGACGTCATCTATCTGACCCACCCCTCCATCGTCTGCCTGACCCGCTATGACAAGACCAACGGGACCAACCTGCGCCACACCTTGTTCTGCTACCTCCTGAACGGGTGTAACGTAAATCAGACCGCGGATATGCTCTACATGCACCGGAATACGGTCCGCAACCAGCTCCACCGGATCCTGGAGCTGACCCACATGGATTTGGATGATGGCTATCTCCGGCTGAGCCTGCTTCTATCCTGCCAGATTGTCAGCTATTATGAGAAAATTTTGAAACATCAGCTGAAGCTTTAAGAAGAAGATGAAAATTCAGATATAATAACAAAGAATTTCGCAAAGCGAAATTCTGCGCCGCAAATGCGTCGCGTCAGCGACATCTTCCTTTGCATTTGCGTGTGCCTCCATAGCGGAGCGTTTTTTGTTTCATAGGGAATTTCAAAGGAATTTCCTATGAAATAAAAAAGCGCGCCTGTCAGGGAAAAGGGATGTTATCCCGGTTCCCTGGCAGGCGCGTCCTTTTATTGGGAGAATCCTCGACTGCCGCCGCAAATTCCTACAGCATCTGTTCTGTCCGCAGGATCAGCTCATCCTGCACCCGCTCGGTCAAAGTGACATAGTAGGCGCTGTAACCGGCTACCCGGACAATCAGATCCCGGTATTTCTCCTTGTCTTTCTTCGCGGCCAAAAGCGTCTCTTTGCTGGTCACATTGAACTGGATCTGCTTTCCCCCGTGGGTCAGGTAGGCCTTTACCATACTGCCAAGCTTTCTCAGATCCGACTCGGTTTTGAGGGCCGAGGGATGGAACTTCATGTTCATCAGCGTTGCCATAAACTCATTTTGCGGAAGTTTCATCGCGCTTTGCAGCACGGCCAGAGGGCCGTTTACATCCTTTCCCTGAACCGGAGAGATCGAGGCGTCCGCAAAGGTCTCCCCACGCCGTCTGCCGTCGGGTGTGGCGCCTGTCAGAGCGCCTCCCGGCGCGTGAGCCGTAATGGAGATGGCGGTCGGAAGCACCGGAGCGTCGAAAGCGGAGCGGAAAGTGCGGACGATCTGTCCGATATCATGCCAGAGCTTGGCGCCGATCTGATCCACGTCATCCAGATTGTTGCCGTACTTCGGGGCGTCCAGACACGCCTTCCTCACCTCTTCGTATCCTTCCCAATCCGCCCCCAGAGCGTCCAAAAGGCGGGCCCCGTCCACCGTCTTCTCGTCAAAGACCAGCTTTTTAATCGCAGCCAAAGAATCCATGGTGTTAGCCATGCCGACTACGTTGACGGCGGCCCCGTTCTCAAAGGGCATTTTGCGGTCCAGACCATCGTGGGCCACCTCCATCCCGTCCTGCAAAAAGGCGCTGTGGAAAATATCCGGATACAGATCCCGCTGGGCCATGATCAAAATATTGTGTTCCTCCACCACCTGCCCGACAATATGCTCCACCTGTTTCAGGAACGCCTGGTAGAATTCCTCATAGGTTTTAAAATCGCTGAGCAGCCCGGTCGAAGGCCCCTGTCTGGTCTGCGTCCGCGGGTTAATCCCGTCGAACAGGGCCAATTCCAGAATCATCGGCACCAGCATCATGCCGAACGCCTGATTCCGGGACGCTCCCGGCAGCATGATATCCATACAGCCGGCGATTGCAAATTTTCTGGCTTCCTTGAGGGGGATCCCTTCCCCGGTTAAAAATTCAATATAACAATCCTCGGAGATAAAAGCGGGCATGCCGATGCCGGTCCGCACCACTTCCATGGCCTTAACCATCAGTTCATCCGGCGTCTTCTCACTGACCCGGACCGTCAGCGTATTATGGGGCGTCTGAACCTCCTTCGCCGCCTCCAACAGGAGATAAGTCAGCTCATTGGTGGCGTCGTTCCCCTCCTCGTCACAGCCGCCGATCACAAAATTGTGCCACCGGGCCATGCCGGCCCATTTCTCCCGCTGGCCTTTCCCTCCGCCTACAAAATTCATCTGCATAATCTTAAGGCGCAGGCACTCCAACAGTTCCAGCGCTTCTTCCCTGGTAATCCGGCCCGCTTCGATATCTGCCTGGTACAGGGGATACAGATATTGATCGAAACGGCCTCCCGGCGTGGTGCCGGAACCGATCAGAATCCAGTAGAAGAAAAAGGCCTGGACCCCTTCCCGGAAGGTTTGGGCCGGGTACTCCGGCACCCGGCGGCAAATTTTTGCCATCTCCAAAAGCTCTGCTTTCCGCTGACCGGAGGGCTCCTCCTCCGCCATCTCTTCGGCCAGGTCCGCATAGCGGTTGGCCAGCCGGATCATGGCCGGAAAGCCGATCAGGCAGGCTTTATAAAAGTCCGCCTTCCGCACCGAATCCGCGTCATAAAAACGGAGTTCCCGCAGCCTGGCCTCCGCCTCCTCGATCATAAAACGATAACCGGTAAAAATCACCTTCTCATAATCCGGACAGTTTAAGCTGGTGGGCCCCATGCCAAGGCCCCAGCCGACTCCGGCCGCCCCCTGGCCTCTCCCCTGGTTTTTCTGCTGCCATGGCGGGCAGAGAAAACCGCACTGGATAAAAGGCCAAAGGCGGTCGTCCCCGTAATAGGAGCCCTGGCGCTCGTCCTGGGTTCTCCCCTTGTCAAGAAAATAGTCGTCCAGGCTCCGAAGGGTCCGGTAATCTTCTTCACTGATCGTGATCTGTCCGCCGTCCAGCAAGTCTTTTAAATCCTCGTCCGGCCAGCCGGGCCCCAGGGACCCCAGCTCCATGCCCATGGGCTTCGAAGCAATATTGCCGATGATCAGCTCGTCCGGCTCGATGAAGATGGTCCGCCGGTCCAGATAGTCGGCGGTGGCCTGGGCCCGCCGGATGATCTGAGGCCAGCCGTCGTTTCGCACAAAGGATTCCTTAATGATCTGCGCCTTCTCCACACAGATCGGGAACTTTTCCACCCGCAGGGCTTCCCGCAGCCGTTTGATTCGGTCTGTCATATGTGTATCCTCCTTTTCGGTTGATATCCTGGATTCATCATATCGAATCAAGGAAAAGAAAGGCAACTGCGAATCCTTTTTTCCTTGTTTTCTGTGAAAGAGCGCTGTCCGCCCGGCTACCGCCTGTGCACCGGTGCACAAGCTTCTGAAGTTCCGGCAGAATATTTGTACAAAGTTATGGCGCCTTCCCGGAATTCCTTGCTTTCTTTTCCTCATTTTCTTATGATTTAGGAACCGGCCGGATTGTGAATGCCGGCGGCGATTGCTAGAGTGCACGGCACAGGGCAATCGACTTTCATAGATGTCCGTTTAGGAGGCTGCCATGTCACACATCCGTTTTTGGCTTCATCCCATGCAAAACCACATTTGTTACCAGCAGATCGCTCAACCCTTTCCCGGCGATATTCGGTCCATCCGCTTTTTGGAAACGGGGAGCAGCCCGATCTCCCACGCTGTGTATCTGGGGACAGAGGCGGATTTTCGCCGGATTCTCCGGGAAAAGGAAGAAAGGTGGGGCGGTGCTACTGTTTTCCTCGCGGACGCCGGGGATCGGATCCCCCCAGGGCCTTTCCCATCCGGTTTCAATCTGATCGGGACGAGTCTTGACTTGTTTTCTCTTTACCGCATCCTTTCCGATACCCTGCTGCTCTATCAAGAATGGAATCAGACTTTCCTTTTAGCCTGCGGAAAAGGGGCCTCCCTCTCCGATCTCGCCGCCGCCGTCAAACGGCTGACCGGGGCATCCGTTTCCTTTCTGGATGAACATTTTTTCCCGTCCGGTTCCTTTGATTTTGAGTTTCCTCCCGGTGAGTCCGGATCACTCCCGACAGCTGGTTCCCTGCCTCCGGATTTCCGGGACTTCTTGGAAAAAATGAATCAAAAAAACGGAGAGTCGCTCCCTCCCCGCTATCTGAAATTTCATTACAGGAATCACTGCTGTCTTCTGTACCGCACCCAGAAAAAACCAGGCTGCGCCGCCTATCTACTGCTCTGGATGCCAAATGAAGATATGGATTTTGACGCGCGCACGCTGCTCCATTTGCTCTGCCGCGCTCTGGCCCGCCTGGAAAACAAAGAAATCCCTGATCCCGGACCGAGAAACGGATTGTACCTTCTCCTCCATGAAATCCTGGAAAAAGGGCTGCGGGATCCGGATGCCATCGCCCGCCTATTTTCTTCCCTGGAATGCCCGCCGGAGCGTTTTTACCGTATTCTTCTCGTAGAGTTTGTAAATCCGGCGCGCACCTTCCTTGAAGCCCCTGTGCTCTTGGATGAATTAGGGGCCTTATTTCCCGGCCACAGCAGGACTATTTTCCAAAACCAGATTGTTTTGATCCAGAGCCGCCCGGACCGTTTTCCGCCCGAAGATCCTTTGCCGGAACAAAATCGGCTTCAGGAACTGTTAAAAAAGTGGGACGCTCTTGCGCTGACCGGCACTCCCACCAGCCGCCGCGGACAGATGCGGACCGCTCTGCTGCTGACCCGGAAAGCCCTGAGTCTGATGAAAATACTCCGGCGCGGGGAAGAAAACCGTTCGTTCTTTTTCGACGACTGCGCCGAGTATCTGACCATCGATCTCTGCTGCCGCTCCTACACGGCGCTGGTCGGCCATGAGGATCTGATCTATTTGACCCAGCCGGAATTGATCGGAGTCTACCGGCACGACAAAAAAGAAAAGGACGACCTCCTGGACGTCCTCTATCACTATTGCCTCAATAACTGTAATATTTCCCAGACAGCCCGCGCCGTCTACATGCACCGAAATACAGTGGCCGCCAAGGTGGAAAAGCTGAAAGCCTTGGTGCACGCAGATCTCACCGACGGCAACATACAGCAGCGCATGGTTTTTTCTTATCGGGTGCTCCGCTATGCGGAGGTTTTTTCCGGCCGGAAACCGGAAGAACTGCTCTTAGAAAATTCCGTTGACGGATAGGAACCGCCGGCGGAAAGAAAGAATTTCCAAAGGAATTTCTTATGAAAAAAAATGCTCCGCCGGATGCACCGACGGAGCAGCTCTTATTATTCGCTTGGTTGATCCAACCTTGTATTCTTTCCCGCTGGGTAAGGAATTACATCATTCCCATTCCCGGATCCGGCATAGCCGGAGCCTTGGGCTCTTTGATCGTGGATACCACGGACTCAGTGGTCAGCAGCGTGGAGGCAACGCTGGTTGCGTTTTGCAGGGCGCTTCTGGTTACCTTGGCAGGATCCAGGATACCAGCCTCGATCATGTTGACATACTCTTCCTTCAGAGCGTCAAAGCCTACGCCAACCTCGGACTCGCTTACCTTGTTGATGATGACGGAGCCTTCCAGGCCAGCGTTTGCAGCGATATGGTACAGAGGAGCTTCCAGAGCTTTCAGAACAAGCTCTGCGCCGGTCTTCTCGTCTCCGGTCAGATCCTTCGCCATCTTCGCAACTTCCTTGGCCGCATGGATATAAGCGGAGCCGCCGCCTGCGATGATGCCCTCTTCCACAGCTGCTCTCGTAGCCGCCAGAGCGTCTTCCATGCGAAGTTTCGCTTCCTTCATCTCGGTCTCCGTTGCAGCGCCAACGCGGATTACCGCTACGCCGCCGGACAGCTTGGCCAATCTCTCCTGATATTTCTCTCTGTCAAAATCGGAAGTGGTCTCAGCCAGCTGAGCTTTGATCTGGCCGATCCGGTTCTGGATCTCTTCCGGAGCTCCCAGACCGTCCACAATGATCGTATTTTCCTTGGTAACCTTCACGGATTTCGCACGGCCCAGCATATCCATGGTCGCATCCTTCAGCTCATAGCCCAGCTCCTCGGAGATCAGCTGGCCGCCGGTCAGGATAGCGATATCCTTCAGCATTTCTTTTCTTCTGTCGCCATAGCCAGGAGCCTTCACGCCGACTACGGTGAACGTGCCGCGCAGCTTGTTGACGATCAGGGTCGTCAGGGCTTCGCCTTCGATGTCCTCAGCAATGATCAGAAGCTTCTTGCCGCTCTGAACCACCTGCTCCAACAAAGGAAGAACTTCCTGGATGCTGGAAATCTTCTTGTCGGTGATCAGGATGCAGGGATCTTCCAGATTTGCTTCCATCTTTTCCATATCGGTGCACATATAAGCGGACAGATAGCCGCGGTCAAACTGCATACCTTCCACCAGATCCAGCTCGGTCTGCATGGTCTTGGACTCTTCAATCGTGATGACGCCGTTTCCGGAAACCTTCTCCATGGCCTCAGCAACCATCTCGCCTACGGAATCATCGCCGGCGGAAATCGCTGCCACGCGGGCGATCTGATTCTTTCCGCTGATCGGTTTGCTCATCTCCTTGATGGCTTCCACAGCCTTCTCGGTCGCTTTCTTCATACCCTTTCTCAGGATAATCGGGTTTGCGCCGGCAGCCAGGTTCTTCATGCCGCCGTTTACCATCGCCTGAGCCAGAACCGTAGCGGTCGTGGTGCCGTCGCCGGCCACGTCGTTGGTCTTGGAAGCAACTTCCTTGATCAGCTGGGCGCCCATATTCTCAAAACCGTCTTCCAGCTCGATCTCCTTTGCGATGGTCACGCCGTCGTTGGTGATCAGGGGTGCGCCGAAGGATTTATCCAAAACAACGTTTCTGCCTTTCGGTCCAAGAGTTACGCTAACGGTATTTGCTAATTTGTTTACACCGGCTTCCAGAGCAGCTCTAGCCTCTGCGCCGTATTTGATTTCCTTTGCCATGATGAATCAGCCTCCTTATTTTTCTACGATTGCAACGATGTCGCTCTGCTTCACAACGATATATTCTTCCTCATCCAGCTTTACTTCGGTCCCTGCATATTTGGAATAGATGACCATGTCGCCGGGTTTTACTTCCATCTTCACTTCCTTGCCGTCAATCATTCCGCCGGGGCCAACCGCAACGACTTCCGCCTGCTGAGGTTTCTCCTTCGGAGCTCCGGTCAGGATGATGCCGGATTTGGTGGTCTCTTCGGCCGCTACGTGTTTTAATACGACTTTGTCGCCTAAAGGTAATAACTTCATAATGTCTGTCCTCCTGTTCTTACCATATCTTTTTTCTCTGTTAGCACTCAATTATGTCGAGTGCTAATTACTGTGTATATATTATTCATTTAGCGCCGGAAATGCAACTTCCTGATTCCGTGTAATTTTCCACTTTTTATATATGTTTCTTTTGATATCTCTTCTTTTCTCTCTTTTTTTTGTTTTTTCATTTTTCCCCCTTTTCAATTCTCTTCTTTTATACTACAATGTTATTAACTTATGATATCATACCCTTTCGGGCAATTAGGAATTCCATTGCCAAAAAGGGGCCCGCATTGATGTGGGAAGATATAAGAATTGAAATATTAAACTTAGAAAGGATTGTATTCACATGAAGAAATTCGGAAAATTTGTCTGCTTCACCGCCGTTACTACAGCGATTGTCGGCGGCATTACCTATCTGATGAAAAAAGATAAATTAAAAGTGGAAATTGAACAGGAAGATGAAAACGGAGATACCTTTGAGGAAGATTTGAAGGATCTGTTTGACGATTTCAAGGAAGAGGCGAAGGAGAAAGCCGGGGAAGTCAAGGAAGCCGTCAAAGATAAAGTGAACTGCGCCGCAGACACCGCACAGGATGTCGCCGGCGGCCTGAAAGAGAAAGCCTGCGATGCCAAAGAAGACCTGCAGGAGAATATGGAAGAGATGATGGATAAGGCAAACGCCGTCAAAGGTCAGGTGAAAGCCGCTGCCCGCGAGATCAAAGAGACCGTCACGGAAACGGCTGAGGACGTATCGGAAGAGATCCGGGACTAAGTCCCGTTCCATCGTAAGGCCGGGCATTTCAATCACAGGGTTTACCGGCCCGCCGTATCAAAAACATCGGAAGCGTTTTCGCCTCCGATGTTTTTTCATTGCTTTAAGCCGTTCCTTCCACTTCTGCTTTCTCCAGTCCTCTGCTCTCGCACAGCACCAGCACATCCCGTTTCATGATCTCCGTGTTTCCGTCCGGGATCAGATATTCCCCCTTCCGTTCCACCATGACAACCAGCTGGCGGCGGGGCAGTTTCAGGTCGCGGAGTTTCTTTCCGTTCCATTTATGGTGCTCTCCAATCTCGACCTCCTGCAGTTTCACATCCGAAGTATCCGCGTAGCTGAGGCAGCTTAAAACCAACAGGTCATCTGGATGCAGGATGGTATCCCCGTGGGGAATCATCGTGGTTTTTCCCCGACGGACCATCACCGCAAGCATTCCCGGCGGAAAGATAATCTCTTTTAAAGTCTTTTCCGCCCACGGCGATTTCTCATCCACCCGGATTTCCAAAAGGGTGACGCCGGTTTCCTGCTGATAATCACTGAACGTCTTATTAACATCCTGCTCCTCATCCATCAGTTTCAGCTTTCTCGCAGCCCAGGGCAGGATGCTGCCCTGAATGCCCACCGAAAGCAGGGCAATACAGAACACAATGTGAAAAATATCATTCTTCGTCGACACATCGCCGATCACCACATAGATGGCAAACACAATGGAAGCCGCGCCGCGCAGTCCGGCCATGGACAGAAAGATTTTTTCTCTGATCGAAAAAGAAAAGGGAGCCGTCAGGGCAAACACGGCGGCCGGCCTTGAAACAAAAGTCAAAAACAGCGCAATCAACAGCGCCGCCAATAAGATTCCGGGGAGGCGGGAAGGCTCCGCCAAAAGTCCCAGCAAAAAGAATAGCATCAGCTGCATCATGCCGGTGATTCCGTCAAAGAAATGCACCAGCTCCCCTTTATGAGGGAGCTTTTGATTTCCCATGAAGATCCCGGTAATGTAAACGCTCAAAAAGCCATTGCCGCCGCCAAGCACCGGGAGCACATAAGATAGGAGCACCACTGCTGCGACAAAGAGATACTGCATCCCATTTTCCGAAAGACGCACCCGCCTCATCAAGAAAGAGGCGAGAAACCCGATGCTTCCACCGGCGAGACAGCCTAAAAAGATTTGAAGGAACAAAACCATCGGAACAGAGGTTCCGCTGGAATCTCCCATGATTCCCAGCAGAACCACGGTCAGCAGATAGGCAAAGGGATCATTGCTTCCGCTTTCAATTTCCAAAATCGGCGCCAGCCCTCCGGACAGGTTCAGCTGCTTTTGACGCAGGATGGCAAATACCGATGCCGCATCGGTGGAGGAAACCACCGCGCCCAAGAGCAGCCCTTCCAGCAGGCTGCACCGCAGAACCCAATGTGCAAATACACCGGTCAAAAGAGCCGTAATCACAACGCCGGCCGTAGCCAGCAGCGTGGACGGAAAAATCACCGGCCTGGCCGTCTTCCAATTTGTGCCGAAGCCGCCGTAAAACATGATAAACATCAGCGCTATGGTGCTTATTTTTTCCATGATCCCATAATTTTCGAATGGGATGCGGAACAGCCCGTCGGAGCCAAACAACAGGCCCAGGCCCAAAAACACCAAAAGCCCTGGAACCCCGATCCGGTTGAAAAATTTCCCTCCAATGATAGAAAGGATACAAACCAAGCCTGCGATCAGCAGATAAAAATCCATCCATTCCCTCCTGCTTCTTGCTATTTTTCACTTCTATTGTATCGTATTCCCGTTTCCACGTAAATCCATTCAGAATAAAGGAAGCGCAAAGAAAATACTTTTTTCCCGCAGATTTCCCCCAGATAACAGCGCTCCGGAAGGCCCCGCCGGTGATTTTCCATGCCTCGTACACAACCGCCCAAAACACGGGGCGAAAGGTTTGGGAAATAAAAGAAACAGGGAATCACTTCCGAAAAGGAACATGCTTCCCTGCCGTCTATCAATTCTGACATTCTTTTTTTATCTTTTATCTCCAAGCCTGATTCAGCCTTTGAATGCCCTCCTCAATCTGTTCCGGCGTCAGATTGGCGTAGCCTAAGATCACCGTATGGCTCTGCCTCTCATCCTGGGCCAGGAAGTAGGAGGACAGGCCGTAGACCTTAATTCCCGCCTGTTCCGCCTTTTTTAGCAGCTCATGCTCGGTCTTTCCGGCCTTTGACTCCAATAAGACGTGAAGACCGGCCATGTCTCCCTGGACCCAAAACCGATCCTGCAGCCGCTCCAGCTCGGAAAGCAGTTTGTCATGTTTATTGCGGTACAGCCCGCGCATCCGGTTCAGGTGGCGTTCAAAATGCCCCTCGTCCAAAAAGCGGCGCAGAATTTCCTGATCCACACGGGATACGGTTGAGGCGTAAAACCCGCAGTTTTCCTGATACCGCAGAACCAGATGTTCCGGCAGGACCAGGAAGCTGACCCGGATCGCCGGAGCCACGGACTTGGAAAACGTGCCCAGATAAATCACTCGTTCTTCCCGGTCCGAACCGCCCAGAGCCGGGATCGGTTTTCCCCGGTACCGAAATTCACTGTCGTAATCATCTTCAATAATGTACCGCCCGTCCGCCTCCCCGGCCCAGGCCAAAAGCTCCTGCCGCCGCCGGACCGGCATCACAATGCCGGTCGGGTACTGGTGGGAGGGCATGATATAAGCAATCTCCGCGTCCGACTCGCGCAGGGCTTTAATTTCCATGCCGCTTTTATCCATGGGCACCGGAACCACCGGATGGCCGAGCCGCCGGAATACCCGGTAAGCCTGTTTATAGGTGGGATCTTCCATGGCAATCACATGGTTCCCCAGAATCTGATTCAGCAGCATCAGCAGGTATTCGCTCCCTGCCCCGACGATCAGTTGATCCGGCCGGCAAAATACGCCCCGCGCCGACTGCAGGTAACGGCAGATCGCCTGGCGCAGCGCAGGCTCTCCCCTAGGGTCGCCGCTGGTAAAGAGATTTTTATTCGCCATGGTGAGAGTCTCGCGGGACAGCTTCCGCCAGGTGTTGAACGGAAAGTTGTCTAAGTCAATTCCCCTTGGAGAAAAATCAATTTCCATTTCCTGCCCGCCCTTTTGTGCAGGATCCTCCGCCTCCGGAAGGTTTGTTCGCTCTTCCCCCAGCGAAAGCAGAACGTCAATCTCCGCCGCAAAATAACCGCGGCAGGCTTCCGGTTCCAGATAGCCTTCGGCCACCAGCTGGTCATAGGCAAGCTGAACCGTACTGCGGCTGACTCCAAGACGATCCGACAACCGCCTGGTCGAGGGCAGCTTTGTGTGGGCTGCGATTCTCCCCTGCCGGATTTCTTCTTTGATAAAACGATAAATCTGCTCATAAAAAGGAGCAGATTTATCGGATAGAGGAATCAACAATTCCATCATACTTTTTTCTCAATTTTAAAGGAGCTCTTTAGGGATACAATCCGGTTGAAAACAGGGTTCCCCGGCTTGGAATCTTTCGAGTCCACGCAGAAATAACCGTTCCGCACAAACTGGAAGCGATCCCCAGGCACGGCTTCCGCCAACGCCGGTTCCACATAGCACTCGTCCCGCACCACAAGGGAATTCGGATTCAGGTTCAGCGTCCCGTCCTCGGCAAACATCCCCTTCTCCTGGTCTACAATATTTTCATAAAGACGGGCCGTCACCAATTTCGCGGTGGGAGCCGCCACCCAGTGGATCGTGCCTTTCACTTTTCTCCCCGTAAAACCGCTGCCGCTGCGGGTCTCCGGGTCATAGGTGCAGTGGATCACCGTGACCTTGCCGTCCTCGTCTTTCTCATAGCTCTGGCAGGTCACAAAATAAGCGTTCATCAAGCGGACTTCATTGCCGGGGAACAAACGGAAATATTTTCTCGGAGGCTCCTCCATGAAATCGTCCCGTTCAATATAGAGCTCTTTTGCAAAGGGAACCTTCCGGCTGCCCAGCTCCTCGTTTTCCAGATTGTTCGGCACATCCATATATTCGATCTGGCCTTCCGGATAATTGTCGATCACGACCTTCACCGGATCCATCACCGCCATCATCCGAGGCTGTTTCAGTTTCAAATCTTCGCGGATGCAGTATTCCAGCATCGCAATATCCACCACGCTCTGGCTTTTGGAGACGCCGCACAGATCCACGAACATCTGAATTGACTCCGGCGTATATCCGCGGCGGCGCAGCCCGCTGATGCTGACCAGGCGCGGATCATCCCAGCCGTCCACGATGCCGTCCTCCACCAGGCGCTTGATGTAGCGCTTTCCGGTAACCGTATCTTTCAGGTAAAGCTTGGCGAATTCGATCTGCCGCGGAGGCTCCGAAAATTCGCACTCCTGCACCACCCAGTCGTAAAGCGGACGGTGATCTTCAAATTCCAAGGTACAAATCGAGTGGGTAATATGCTCCAGGGCGTCCTCAATGGGATGGGCAAAATCATACATTGGATAGATGCACCACTGATCCCCGGTCCGATGGTGGCTGATCCGGGCCACGCGGTAGAGAATCGGATCCCTCATATTGATATTGGGGGAGGCCATATCGATCTTTGCGCGCAGCACCTTCTCCCCATCGGCGTATTTGCCGTTCTTCATGTTCTCAAAAAGCTCCAGATTCTCCTCCACCGGCCGGTTCCGGTAGGGGCTTTCTTTTCCCGGCTCCGTCAGGGTCCCGCGGTACTCCCGGATCTCCTCCGGAGTCAGGTCACACACGTAAGCTTTTCCCTTTTTGATCAGTTTGACAGCCAGCTCGTACATATCCTCGAAATAGTCCGAGGCAAAGAACAGACGATCTTCCCAGTTCGCCCCCAGCCATTTGATATCTTCTTTGATGGCCTCCACAAACTCCAGCTTTTCCTTAGTTGGATTGGTGTCGTCAAAACGCATATTAAACTTGCCGCCGTACTCTTTGGCAAGCCCATAATTCAACAGGATCGATTTGGCATGTCCAATATGCAGATATCCGTTGGGTTCCGGCGGGAACCGGGTCTGCACGTGATCGTATACGCCATCTTTCAGGTCCTGATCAATCATCTGTTCAATAAAGTTTTTAGAAACGGTATTCTCTTCCATCGTTTCCCCTTTCTCTGAAAAGTTTACATTTTGTTCATATAATCAATGAAAAAATTTCATAATTCTTATTTAATATTTAACCATAGCAAATGAACATGACGACTAACAAAACTTTTTTCATAACGCGCCGGCACGCGAGTGCCGGCATCCTCTTTCTTCTGGGATCATTCCCGAATATAGACTCCCTGTTCTTCCCAAAAATCCAAAAGTTCCTGCATCGTTTCTTCCGCCCAGGTTTCACTGACAGCGCCTTCTGTCTCTTTATTTTGCCCCTGCGGTTTTATTTGCTCCTTCTGTTCTTTTTTCTCTTTCTCTCCCATATGATCCGTCCTTTTTTGTTGCTTTTCCTTGCTTTTTCCTAAAAATGGAGATGTTTCTATTCATTATAAACGCTGGTTGAAATTCCGTCAAGGCACGGAGTTATTTTGCTGCGCGCAGTCTATGAAACAAAAAAGGGGTTATTCACAACTGTGTGCGACACCCCTCAAATGGGAAGATCCATCGATCGTTTCCCTAATTGACAATTTCTCAGATTTCCAAGGATTTCACAAAACACCGTCTTCTCCGGTGCTGCCTTGTCTCAAAGAATTTCCACAGCCCTTGCACCTGGCGGTTGCTCTCCAGCTCCGGGCCGGTCTCTGCAAATCGAATCCCTCGCTTCCTGGCTTCTTCCGCCATGGCGTAGAGCAGGACCGCGGTCAACCCTTTGTTTTGATACTCCGGTGCCACCCCAATCAGATACAGGTCCAGGATCTCCGCATTTTGAAAGGGGGCCCGCAGGATCCGGTACCATCCCCAGGGGAAAAGCCTGCCTTTGCTCTTTTTCGCGGCCCGGTTCAAAGACGGCACCGCAAAACCAAGGCCAACGGGGCAATCCTCCTCATCCACCAGCAGTTTTACGTAAGCCGGGTTAATCAGCAGCATGAATTGGCGGTAATATTTCCGGATCAAGTCCGGGGTCAGCGGCACCGTGCCGTAAAGGCCATTGTAAGTGCGGTTCAGCAGGTCAAACGCCTTGACAATATAAGGCTTGATTTCCCTTCGGGATCTCACCTCCAAAAGGCGCAGATGATAGCGCTTTAGCGCTCTCTCATTCAGGCGCCGCAATGTTTCCGGCCCCTGCTCCGGGACTTGGATCCGGAATTCCAGCCAATCCACGTCTTTTTGATAGTGGAGCGCTTCCAAATGTTCCCGGTAATAGGGGGCGTTGTGGATGGTGATCAGCATCCCCTCTTCCTCAAAGCCCTCGATCAGCATCCCTTCCTGATCCATATCACAAAACCCAATCGGACCGTGAATCTCCTGAAGCCCCAGGGAACGCCCCCATTCCTCCACCGCCTGAAACAAGGCTTCCGAGACTTCCCGGTCGTCGATGAAATCAACGCGGGAAAATCGGATTCTCTTGGTCTTCCACTTTTCATTGGCCGCCCGGTTTACAATCCCGGCGATCCGCCCCACCGGCTCTCCATCCCGAAAGGCCAGCCAGCATTTCACCTCGCAGAACGCAAACGCCGGGTTTTTCTTTGGATTAAAATTATCCCTCTCATCGGAAATCATATCGGGAATTGCCTGGGGTACGTTCCGGTACATCCTTTCATTGAATCCCGCGAAAATTTTCCGCTCTTTCCGGGTACGCACCTCCCGTACTTCCACCATGACTGTTCCTCCTGAAAGATCCCTTTCCAGCGAATTATGATTCTTTCGTCAAATATGCCACGCCGATGGTTCCCGGCCCGCAATGAACGCAGATCGAGCAGCCAGGCTGTAACGTGATTACTTCCTGAACCTGCGGCTGGCATTCCCGGATAAAACCTTCGATCTGGGCGTTGATCTCCGGATTAAAGCTGGTGTTCGCCACAAAGATCCGCTTCGGATCCACGTCTGTCCGGTTCGCCAACGCCTGTTCGATCAGCTTCCGGTAGACGGACAGGTTGCTTCCCCGGTACTTCTTTCCTGCCATCAGCTTCCCCTCCACCATATCGATGCCCGGACGAAGCTTCAGCAGGCTGGCTCCCATACCGGCCAGATTGCTGCACCGGCCGCCCTTCCAGAGATACTCGATGGATTCTACCACAAAGCTGACCTGCACCCGTTCTTTCATGGCGTTGATCGCTTCCACAATCTCAGGCGCGCTCATTCCGCTATCCCGCATCCCGCAGGCTTCCAGAATCAAGAGCGCCACACCGATCGACACGCTTCTGGTGTCAATGGAATACACGTTGTCGTATTCCTGGGAAGCCGTGTATGATGCCAGGTAGGTGCTGGTCATCTCCGAACTGATATGAAAATGGATGATCTCCGCATCCGGATTCTCCGCTAGTATTGGCTTCCAGAATTCATGATAATCATTGGTGTTGGGCGCCGACGTTGTGCAGAGCTTGCCGGTGTTTTTGTAATAATCAAAAATTTCCTGGGGAAATACATTTTCCATATCTTTTCGGGGTTCATCTCCCACATTGACCGGAAGAGGCATAAAGCCAACGGAAAGCGCCTCACGCATTTCAGGGGTCAAATCACAGGTACTGTCTCCAATTATTAATACTCTCTTTGCCACTTTATTCTCCTATCTCATTCCATAATATACGACATACGTTACACCAGGCATATCAAATCCCGGATTACTTCACCGGCAGCGATCAGCCCTGCCACGGAAGGAACAAAAGCAACGCTTCCCGGCACGGCCCGCCGCGCATCCCCCTCTTCACAAGGAAGCGGAGTCCTGGCAGGCTCCGTCGAATAAACCACCTTCAGGGAGGTGATCCCTCTTTTCTTTAGTTCTCTCCGCATCACCCGTGCCAGCGGGCATACGGAAGTTTTCGAAATATCCGTCACCGTAAACGCGGTCGGATCCAGCTTGTTCCCCGCCCCCATACAGCTGATCAGCGGCACGCCGGCCGCTTTTGCCCTCACGGCAAGTTCCAGCTTTGCGGTCACCGTATCCACCGCATCCACAATATAGTCATACTTGCCAAGATCCAGCTCATCCGCCGTCTCTGGCAGATAGAAAAGCCGCAGAGCCCTGACCTTTGCCTCCGGATTGATATCCTGGATCCGCTCTTTCATCACATCGGCCTTATACCGCCCCACCGTACTTCTCAGGGCGACGATCTGACGGTTGAGGTTGCTGAGGGATACGGTATCATTGTCAATCAGGTCCAGCGCTCCGATTCCGCTGCGGGCCAGTGCCTCCGCCGCATGTCCCCCCACTCCGCCGATCCCGAAAACAGCTACATGGGATGATTCCAGTTTCTGCATGGCTTCCCGCCCGAAAAGGAGCTCCGTCCGCAGAAATTCATTCGACATTTTAGATTCCTTTCACAATTCCTTTATGTTTCTTTAATATTTACAGCATACCATGTTTTTCTTACAATGGCAAACAAATTTTCACGCCGCATGCTTTGCTCTGGTTCCCCATATTTTCCCAAAATTTAAGAATTATCCCTCCATCACCTGTTGAATTCTTTTCCAGTATAGCGTATACTAGAAAAGATTTTTTATAGAAAACCCTTAAATTTTTCTGAAGTTTTTTATACTTTCATCATATTTACCCTTTATAATAGAAGAAGAAACAAAAGCGCCCGGAATGGGCCGAAGGATTTGGGAGGTACCTGTTTTATGAAAGAGAGATTCCGTCAGTTCATGATGGGCCGCTACGGCGCAGATCAACTGTCCCGCTTCATCATGGGATGCGGCATTGTCACTTTAGTGCTTTATATGATTCTTCGCGACAGTCTCTGGTACTGGCTGACGATTGTTCTTCTGATTTGGAATTATTTCCGCGTCCTGTCACGGAACCACCAGAAGCGCTATCAGGAAAATTTAAAATACCTGGAGATAAGAGGAAAGGTAACCGGTTTCTTCCGGGGCGCGCGCACCGCGGCAAGGGATAAAAATTTTCGTATTTACCGCTGCCCTTCCTGCCACCAAAAAGTGCGCGTTCCCCGCGGCAAGGGAAAGATCAGCATTACCTGCCCGAAATGCCATCACGAATTCATTAAGAAGACTTGATTTGGATTCGGCAGGATATCTCAATAAAATCCAGGAAAGGAGACGCCGGACATGTTCGGATATATCACCGTAAACAAACCGGAGCTTTTAGTAAAAGATTTCGACGTCTACCGCGCCTATTACTGCGGTCTCTGCCATGCTCTGAAAAAACGTCTGGGGAAACGGGCGCAGCTGACCCTTTCTTATGATATGACGTTTTTGGCTATGCTCTTGACCGGCCTGTATGAGCCAAAGACAGAGCACGTCAACCGCGTGTGCCTGCTCCACCCGGCCGCGAAACATCCCACCTATGAAAATGAGTATCTGGACTATGCAGCGGACATGAACCTGCTTCTCTCCTATTATAATCTAATGGACGATTGGAAAGACGACCGCAACGTCAAAAGCCGGATTCTCGCCGTCTCCCTGCGGCCAGCCGTGGGGGAGATCAAAGAACGCTATCCCCGTCAGACCGAGGCAGTGCGCCGCTATCTGCGCCGTCTGGGCCGCTGCGAACAGGAGGCCGCGGAAGATCTGGATTATGTCGCGGGCCTGACCGGTGAGATGCTGGGGGAACTCTTTGTCTATCAGGAGGACACCTGGTCCTCTTTGCTGCGGCGGATGGGATTTTTCCTGGGAAAATTCATCTATCTGATGGATGCGCTGGAGGACATTGACAAGGACCGGAAGAACGGACTGTACAATCCCTGGGAGGCCATGTCACGCCAACCAGGCTTTTCGAAGAACGCCGAAGATATTCTGACCATGATGATGGGAGAATGTTCTTTGGCATTTGAACAGTTGCCTATTTTAAAAAATACTGCTATACTACGTAATGTGCTTTACTCCGGTGTCTGGAGCAAGTACGAGAAAATCAAGGAGAACCAGAAACATGTCTGATCCGTACCAGGTGCTAGGCGTTCCTACCACAGCTTCCGACGACGACATAAAAAAAGCCTACCGCCGTCTGAGCCGAAAGTATCATCCGGACGCAAATATCAACAACCCGAATAAAGCAGAAGCCGAAGAAAAATTCAAAGAAGTCCAGCAGGCATACGAGCAGATCATGCACGAGCGCGAGCAGGGCTACCGTGGCTCCGCCGATTCCTCCGGCGCGGGTGGGTACGGCGGCGGCTATGGGCAAAGCGGATACGGTGGCCAGGGCCGTGGCTATGCGGATGAGGACGACAATCCGTTCGGCGGCTTCTGGGGGCCGTTCGGAGGCGGTTTCTGGGGAAATTTTGGAGGACAGGGCCAACAGCAAGGCCAGCGCCAGGAGACCTACACCGGCGAAACCGGCCAGAAACTCCAGGCAGCTGCCAATTATATCAATGCCCGCCACTATGAGGAAGCGCTGAACGTTCTCGATGGCATGAAAGACCGTCCGGCCCGCTGGTATTATTTCTGCGCCATCTGCCACAGCGGCATGGGCAATAATGTCAACGCCCTCTCTTATGCCAAACAGGCGCTCTCCATGGAACCGGACAATCAGGAATACCAGATGCTGGTTCAGCAGCTGCAATCCGGCGGACGCTGGTATCAGCAGCAGGGACAGCGGTACGGCGGACGGCCTACGATGGATTTTAACACCATCTGCTGCAGTATCTGCGCTATGAACCTGTGCTGCGGCGGATACGGACGCTTCTTCTGCTGTTAAAAAAAGTAGAAATGCTGCTTTTTTCACTGCCTATTATATAAAGCTATGCAAAGCAGAAACCGGGAATCCGCTCTCTGCTTTGCATAGCTTTTTTGTTTCAATGAAATTCCTTTGGAATTCCCTTGAAACAAAAAACGCTCCGCTATGGATGCACAGGGTCTGCCCCTTAGGGTACGCAAATGCAAAGGAAGATGTCGCTGACGCGACGCATTTGCGGCGCAGAATTTCGCTTTGCGAAATTCTCTTTTATTTTATCCCATGCTTTCCCGGCTCCTAGCGTGATTCGCTCTTCTCGTCCTCCCTGCGGATGACCCCTTTTTCTACAAACCGCTCCACCAGACCTTTCGCGTATTCCCACAGCGTTTTAGATCCCTCCGCCGTGCGGCGGTTCCTGCCGTAGATCTGTCCGTCGCTGACGCCATGATCGCTCCATGCCTTTCCGCCGGAAGCCACGTTCAAAAGGATCGGCTGGATCTTATCGAGGGAATTGGCAAACCGCGCTTCCGGCGTCTCCATGGCCTCAAACTCATCCCATAGCCCTCTCAGCTTGTCTCTTTGATCCTCCGGCAAAAGCCCAAAGATCCGGCCGGCCGCTTTCACCTCCCGCGCCCTCTTGGTCTCATTGCCGGCAGCATCGTAGGCGTAAGTGTCGCCGGCGTCGATCTCCACCAGATCATGGATCAGCACCATGGACATCACGTGCAGCGGGTCCACCGGCTCCTCGGCATATTCGCCAAACAGCAGCGCCATCACCGCCAGGTGCCAGGCGTGTTCCGCATCCCCTTCTTTTCGGCTCCCGTCCGCCAGGTACGTCTGGCGAATAATCTCCTTTTGCTTGTCAATCTCCAGGATAAAGTCCATCTGTTTTTTTAAGCGATCTTCCATTTCTCCTCCCAACTGTGCCGGCCTTCCCGGCTCTCTCACCAAACGCTGGAAATGGTTCGGTAAAAAAGGCGGAGGCCGCACCCGCCGGGCCGGCCTCCATTGTTTTAAATGTTTGAACTACTCTACTCTTTTTCCACGTATCTGCGGATATTGGACGCATTGACATAGATCTTCGGGCTCTGTCCGTCGTCCACCACGAACGTGGGAGCCTGGCGAATGCCATACTTCTCCACCAGATCCTGCTCCTCCTCCGCATCGATCAGGATATAATCCTCTTCCTTCAGGAATTCCTTGGCGATCCGGCAATTCGGACAGGTCTTCGTCGTAAACAGATATTTTCTGGCCTTGGGGTTTTCCACTCTGGCCGCCTGCACCGGTTTCGCTCCAATAGTCACATAATTGCCCGCCACGCCGCTCCTGCGCAGGTGAGACTGCTCCATGATGTAGGTACGACGGTTCTTATATTCCTGTGTCTTACCGGCATTCCAGTTCTGCACCGGACGGTAGTAGCCGGTAATCCGGCTGTAAACCTCAGCGGTCTTTCCGCATTTCGGGCAGACAAAATGCTCTCCGCTGATGTAACCGTGCTCCTTGCAGACGGAGTAAGTCGGAGACAGCGTATAATAGGGAAGCTTATAATTTTCAGCAATCACCCGGACCAGCTTGGCCGCTGCCTTCCAATCCGGCAGTTTCTCGCCGAGGAACGCATGGAATACGGTTCCGGAGGTATAGAGCGTCTGGAGTTCATCCTGAATATCCAGTGCGTCAAAAATGTCCGCCGTATACTCCACCGGAAGGTGGGAACTGTTGGTATAGTAAGGGGTATCGCCCTCCACTCCGGCAGTCTTGATCTCCGGCCAGCGCTCGCGGTCATGCTTTGCCAGACGGTAGGAAGTCGACTCGGCCGGCGTTGCCTCCAGATTGTAAAGGTCGCCGTACTTCTCCTGGTAGATCACCAGGCGCTCGCGCATGTGATTCAGCACTTCCTTCGTGAATTCCTGGGTCTTCTCGCTGGCCATCGACTCTCCCAGCCAAGCGGCGTTCAAGCCCACTTCGTTCATTCCGATCAGTCCCATGGTGGAGAAATGGTTGTCAAAAGTTCCAAGGTAAGCCCTGGTATAAGGATACAGCCCTTCATCCAGCAGACGGGTAATCACCTGGCGCTTGATCTTCAAAGACCGGGCCGAGATATCCATGACCTTATCCAGGCGCTGGTAGAATTCTTCCGGTGTCTTGGAAAGGTAAGCGATCCGCGGCATGTTGATGGTGACCACGCCGATGGAACCGGTGCTCTCTCCAGAGCCGAAGAAACCGCCGGATTTGCGGCGCAGCTCTCTGAGATCCAGGCGCAGGCGGCAGCACATGCTGCGGACGTCGCTGGGCTCCATATCGCTGTTGATATAGTTCGAGAAATAAGGAGTGCCGTATTTCGCCGTCATCTCAAACAGCAGACGGTTGTTCTCCGTATCGCTCCAGTCAAAATCTTTGGTGATGGAATACGTCGGAATCGGATACTGGAATCCGCGGCCGTTGGCATCCCCCTCGATCATGATCTCCAGGAAGGCCTTGTTGACCATATCCATTTCCTTTTTGCAATCCTTGTATTTAAAATCCAGCTCCCTGCCGCCTACGATGACGTTCATCTCCGCCAGGTCGTTCGGCACGGTCCAGTCCAGAGTGATGTTGGAGAAAGGCGCCTGGGTCCCCCAGCGGGACGGTGTATTCACGCCGTAAATAAAGGATTCAATACATTTCTTCACCTCTTCATAGGAGAGGTTGTCCACCTTGACAAAAGGAGCCAGGTAGGTGTCAAACGAAGAGAATGCCTGGGCGCCCGCCCATTCGTTCTGCATGATGCCGAGGAAGTTCACCATCTGGTTGCAGAGCACGGACAAATGCTTCGCCGGGGAAGACGTGATCTTTCCGGTGATTCCTCCCAGTCCTTCCTGAATCAGCTGTTTCAAGGACCATCCCGCGCAGTAGCCGGTCAGCATCGACAGGTCGTGCAGGTGGATATCCGCGTTGCGGTGGGCGTTTGCAATTTCCTCATCATAGATTTCGGAAAGCCAGTAGTTGGCGGTGATCGCGCCGGAGTTGCTTAAAATCAAGCCTCCGACCGAATAGGTTACCGTGGAATTTTCCTTAACCCGCCAGTCTTCCACTTTTACGTAGCTGTTAACGACATCCTTATAGTCCAGAATCGTCGACTTCATATTGCGGATTTTTTCTCTTTGCTTCCGGTATAGAATATAAGCCTTCGCCACGTCGGTGTAGCCGGTCTGCTCCAACACATGCTCCACGCTGTCTTGGATTTCCTCAACGGTAATTCTTCCATTCTGGATTTTTTCCTGAAAATCTGCGGTCACTCGCAGAGCAAGCAGCTCCATAATCTCATCACTGTACTGTTTTCCGGTCGCTTCGAATGCTTTCCGGATCGCAGAAGAAATTTTTCTCAGATTAAAGTCCGCTACCTCTCCATCTCTTTTTACTACTTGAAACATGACTATTTCCTCCATCCATTCTGTTCCTACACTATAGCACAATATATAGTAGGTGTCAATTCCCCAAGATGGAATATATGGTAATTTTCTGGCGTTTTTCTTATACTTTTCTTGTATGGAAATATCTTCCAGCACCCCAAAAACGCCGGAGCGATCCCGCATTTTTCCAGCGTTTTCCCGGCTTTTTCCGCATACATTTCCAAATTATATAGGTCCAGATTCCTGGAATTTTCCTGCCTGCAAGGATCCGGCGCAGCGAAGCGCCGAGGCTGTAAAGATCGGAGGAGATCTCCGGCTTTCCCTCTTCCTCCGGATAAAATTCCGGCGGTGCAAATCCCTGGGTCCCCTGTCCGGACGGCTCTGTCCCCAGCGCAAAAGCCGAACCAAAATCGATCAGCATCACCCCGCCCTCTCCATCTGCAATCAGATGTTCCGGTTTTAAGTCACCGTGGATCAGCGGAGGATTCCGGGTCTCCAGGTACTCCAGTATCCGGCAGACCGTCAAAAACCAAGTTTGAATTTGAATCAGATCCGGCCGCCCCTCCTCCTGCTCCCCGCCGAGCTCTTCCATGCTCTTTCCTTCTGCCCACTCCGTCACCAGAAAGAAAGTATCCTCCTCTTCAAGGAAATCCAATACCTTGGGGATTCCCGGATGGCAAAGCCCTTTTAATACCTGCCGTTCCCGGAACAGGGCTTCCACGGCTTCGGGATGCGCCTTATCCGCTTCTTTGACCGCAACAAAGCAGTCCAGATGCCGGTCCTTTGCCAGAAAGACCGTTCCGTTCCCTCCCTTTCCCAGATGGGAAATTCTCTCATACCGATCCGCCAGGATCCCCCACTTGCCGCTCATCTTCCCGCTTCCTCTCCGATCCCCCAAAAAAGGGGCCGTCCCAACTTTGCTTCTATTCTACCAGAAATAAAAAAGATGATCCCGCAACAAAAGGTCACATTTTGTTGCAGAACCATCCCGCATTTTCGTATATTGCCGGGAATCTCTCCCGGCCCAGGCCGAAAAAGCTGTTACAGCCGGCTGTATACTTCCGCCGGTACATAGCCGGTCACATGAATCCCGTCCTCTTCATACTCCTCGGACAGCAATTGGCCAAACTTGCGGATCACCTGGACTTTCCCTGCCTCCGTATAGGGAAATACCTTCTGTACATACACTTTCCGTTCCCGGAGCAAATTGGCCAGAGCAATTTTCAGCTCATCCAGCCCCTGACCGGTTTTCGCGGAAATCATCAAAATATCATCCGCCCGCGAATCATAAAGATGGGGCATCTCGACAACCTTGTCGCATTTATTGAACAAGGTCACAATCGTCTTATCCCCGATCCCCAGCTCCCGAAGGGTGTCATATACCACATACATCTGCACATCCATCTGGGGGCTGCTGCTGTCCACCACATGAAGGATGATATCCGCATATTTTGCCTCTTCCAAAGTGCTCTTAAACGCTTCAATCAAATGGTGGGGCAGCTTTCGGATAAAACCAACCGTATCGGTCAGCAAAATCTCCTCCCCGGCCGGCAGCGCCAGGTTTCTGGTCGTAGGATCCAGAGTGGCGAAAAGCTTATCCTCCGCCAGAATGTCGGAGCCGGTCAGCGCATTTAAAAGTGTCGACTTTCCCGCGTTGGTATAGCCGACAATGGCGGCCACGGGAATCCGGTTCCGGCTTCGCTGCTGTCTTGTGACTTCCCGGTGGCGCTTCACGTCTTCCAGCTCTCTCTTCAGCCAGGAAATCCTCTCGTGGATCAGCCGCCGGTCCGTCTCCAGTTTGCTCTCCCCCGGCCCTCTGGTGCCAATCCCGCCGCCCAGGCGCGACAGGGAATCCCGAAGCCCGACCAGACGGACGGCCCGGTACCGCAGCTGCGCCAGCTCCACCTGAATTTTCCCTTCTCTGGATGTGGCCCGTTTGGCGAAAATATCCAGAATCACCAAGGTCCGGTCCATCACCTTAATGTCCAGCGCCTGTTCCATATTTTTCATTTGGGCCGGGCTCAGCTCATCGTCGCAGACCACGCCGGTGGCCCCCAGCTCCCGGATCCGTTCCCGGACCTCCTCCAGTTTCCCCCGTCCCAGATACGTCCCCGGATGAATCTGCTCCCGGCTCTGGATGATTTTTTCCAATGTCACCGCACCGGCGGTTTCTGCCAGCTCTTCCAGTTCATCCAGAGATTCCTGCATGCTGTCGATACTCCCGGTGGCAACGCCGATTAGGATCACCCGCTCCTGCTCTTCTTTTATTTCAATCATTCTGTTCTCCCGTCAATCGTTCCGGGTCGTACTGCCGAGGCCTCCGTTCCGGATTCCTTCCGCGGCATCGTCCACGGTAATGCCGTATTCCATGAAGATGCCCTGGGCAAAACCAACGCCGGCGGGAAGATCGATCTCCTTGCCGGAACGGGAATCGTTGGTCACCTTCACAAAGATATGGCCTTCATTATCTGAATAAAAATAGTCGCTGTCAATGACGCCGACCGTGTTGTCCATCTGGAGGCGGTATTTGAATCCCAGGCCGCTGCGGGGGTAAATCAGCAGCACCCAGCCTTCCTCCATCTCAGCCCGAATCCCAGTCGGAATCTTCATTGTCTCTCCGGGCGCCAGATGAACCGGGCAGGGCGTATAAAAATCATATCCTGCTGAACCCTTGGTCGCCCGCGCCGGCAGACGTATGCCGTCATAGGCAGCCGCGCCGTCCTCTCCAAACGTATCCGTCCAATCCGCAAGGAAACGTTCCCGGCTCACCTTATGAAATTTTGCAATCTGTCTCATCTGTAATCTCCTTATTGTCAATCATCCTTGGCATTTTTCATTCCCATTATATCGAAAGAAACGCGATTCCGCAACCGCCGGGGAAAAAATCAGAACCCGGACAGGCGGCAGCGCATAAAATATACGCAAGCGAAACTTTGGAGGTCTCTATGAGCCTGAAATTCTGGCACATGACCGGCATGTTCTTTACTTTTATCCTCGGAGTGCTCCTGCACTTTACCTACCATTGGTCCGGGGGACGCCGCTGCGTCGCCCTGTTTTCCGCAGCCAACGAAAGCGTTTGGGAGCACCAAAAGCTTATCGCCATGCCTTATCTCCTGTTTTCCGCCGTCGAATACGCGGTTTACGGAAAAGACCTTCCGAATTTCTTTGCCGTAAAGCTTACCGCTCTTCTGATAGGAATTTTGACCACCATCGGGCTTTTCTATTCCTATACCAGCGTCCTGAAACAGAATTATCTCCCCCTCGATATCGGAACTTTCTTCGCCGGTGCGATGGCCGCCTACAGTGCAAGCCTTTACGGATTCCGCCACGGTTTTTACTTAAACGGCATTTACCCCGCGCTCGCCGGCCCGCTTCTGCTGGTTATCCTGCTGCTCTTCTTCCTCTTCACCTTTTACCCGCCTAAAATTCCCCTTTTCCGCGACGCTGCTACGGGGAAATACGGCGTATCCAGGTAAACGCGCGTTTGAAAGGCGGCTCTTTTGGAGGGGCCGCCTTTTCTTTCTGCTCTTTTCAGTTATCTTGTCTTTTCGTCTTCGAACAACGGTGTGCTGAAATACCGCTCCGCCGTATCCGGCAGCACGGTCACCACGGTTTTTCCTTTTCCCAGCTTCTCCGCCAGCTTCAAAGCCGCGGCCACATTCGTCCCGCTGGAAATCCCGCACATCAGCCCTTCCTTGCAAGCCAGATCCTGTGCGGTCCGAATCGCCTCCTCATCGGTAACCACATAGATGTCGCTGTAAATCTTCTGATCCAGATTATCCGGGATCAGCCCGTCGCCGATTCCCATCTGCAGATGGGACCCAACGTTTCCGCCGGCCAAAATTGCCGCGTTCTCCGGCTCCACCGCCCAGATTTCAATTTGCGGATTTGCCTCCTTCAGTACCTGGCCGATCCCGGTGATGGTTCCGCCGGTGCCGATTCCGGAACAAAAGCCGTCTACCGGCCCGTCCACCGCCTTTAAAATTTCCTTCGCCGTGTGTCTCCGGTGCACTTCCGGGTTCGCCGGATTGGAAAACTGCTGAGGGACAAACACATGGGGATCTTCTTTCGCCATCCGCAGAGCGGTCTGCACACATTCTTCAATGCAGGTGCCGATGTCCCCGGCATCGTGGATCAACTTCACCTCGGCACCATAATGCTGCACCAGAAGGCGGCGCTCCTCACTGACAGAGTCCGGCATAATAATCACAGTCCGGTAGCCGCGCACAGCCCCGATCAGCGCCAGCCCAATTCCCTGGTTGCCGCTGGTCGGCTCTACAATAACCGTGTCTTTGTTGATCTGTCCGGCCTTCTCGCCCGCTTCAATCATATTCAAAGCGGTCCGTGTCTTGATCGAACCGCCTACATTCAAGCCTTCATATTTCACCAATACCCGCGCCGCTTCCGGGCGGTTCATCCGCTGGAGCTCAATCAGAGGTGTCTCCCCGATCGCTTCCAGAACGTTTTGGTAGATCATCGTTCTCCTCCTAAAATAGTCCTCGGTTCAATATATCACAAAACTTCCTGTTTTGCTATTGTTTTTTCACCGATTCGAGAACTTTTCGTGCTTCCTTGGCCTTTGTGGAAATATACTGCTCGGCCTCCTGCCAGGGAACCAGGAAAGACAGCCCCTTGGCACAAAACACGGAGGAGGACGGATTTTCCGTATCCGCCTCTTTGTCATAGCCGATGGCGGCGATCACTTCCGCCTCGTTATGGCAGCGCCGGTAGCCGTCCGGCATCAGGCTGATGCTGCCCCTTCCTCCGGTAAAGGAAATCAGTTCGCTGCTGTAATCGAGAAAAGTCTCCACCGGCCCTTCCCCTTCGATATGTACCAAATCCCCCTCCTGCCGGGGCGGACGGCATTCACCGGAACGCTTGGTGATATCGGTCATCACGCGGCCCATCACACCGGCCTCCACATAAATATCAAAGTGATACCAAGGCTCCAGCACCACCGACTGGGATTTTTCCAGCGCCTGCCGGACCGCCCGGTAAGTCGCTTCCCGAAAATCGCCGCCCTCGGTGTGCTTTTCGTGGGCCCTCCCGTGGAGCAGCACCACGCGGACATCCGTCAGCGGACTGCCGGTCAAAATCCCCGCATGCTCCTTTTCCTTGACATGGACTTCAACAAGATGCTGATAATTCTGGGACAGGGAATCCGGAGAGCATTCACTAGAAAAAGTGATCCCGCTCCCCGGCTCTCCCGGATCCAGCCGCACCTGAACTTCCGCAAAATGCCGCAGCGGTTCAAAATGGCCGTACCCGGCCACCGATTTTTCAATGGTTTCCCTGTAGGGGATTTCCGGTTTCAGGAACTCAATCGCCATGCCGAACCGCTCCCGCATCAGCTGTTCTAAAACCTCCAGCTGAATTTTCCCCATCACATGGACCAAAATCTCCCCGGTGGCCCGCTGCCAGTTCACAGAAAGCATCGGATCTTCCTCATCCAACCGGTGCAGCGCCTCCATCAGATGGGCCGGATCCGCTCCGTCCAGGCTGCGGACCGCCGCCTGCAGGGCCGGGGCCAGTTGATAGCGCTCCTCTGGCTCACAGCCCGCCTTCGTGATCCTCCATCCACACCCCGGCGTCCTCAGACCGGTCACTGCCACCAGATCGCCCGCCTCCGCCTGATCCCTCGTCTCGTACTTCTTTCCCTGGTAGACACGAATCTCATTGACTTTTTCGGCAGAAACGCCGTCTCCAAGCGGAAACCGGAACTCCTGGCGGACCAGGAGCCGCCCTGCTTTCAGTTTCATATAAGTAACCCGATTTCCCTTATCATCGTACCGGATTTTATAGACCTCTGCCAAAAAGGGGGAAACAGCTTCTCTTTCATAGCTGGTTTCCGTCAGTTCTGACAATACTTCCAAGAACTCGCCCACGCCGGTTCCCTTTAAGGCAGATCCTTCACAGACCGGAAAACACCTTCGCTCCCTGACCAATCCCCGCAGGCTGTCTTTCACGGTCTCCGGCCGGAGATTTCCCTCCAAATAGGCCTCCAGCAGCGCATCGTCCCGCTCAGCGGCGAATTCTGCGGCGCGCTCCGACCGGATATCGCTCCCGTCTTTCAGAAACAAGTAATCGCCTCCGCACTTGGTTTTCAGCTCATCCAGTACCAAGTCCCTGCGATAGCCTTCTAAATCGGTTTTATTGAAAAAAAACAAAACCGGCACCTGATAACGCGCCAGCAGCCGGAACAAGGTAATGGTGTGGGCCTGCACGCCGGCGCTGCCGTTGATCAGCAGCACGGCCGCATCCATGGCCGCCATCGCCCGCTCGGTCTCGGCGGAGAAATCCACATGCCCCGGCGTATCCAATAAATAATAGGTATCATCCCGGTAGGAAAACACTGCCTGATCGGCAAAAATCGTGATCCCGCGCGCTTTCTCAATCGAATGGGTGTCCAAGCAGGAGGTTTGATGATCCACCCGGCCCGCCTCCCGGATCCTGCCGGTCCGGAATAAAAGTTGTTCTGAAAATGTCGTCTTGCCCGCGTCCACATGGGCTGCGATTCCGATCGTTTTTTTCATACTCTCCTCACACAAATAAAGCCGCCGGAATCCGGCGGCCTCTCCTTTAATCCTGCTGCTCCAATCGCCTCAGATGGCGTTCCACCTCGCCGATCGGCAGCCCCATCACCGTGTAAAAATCACCGTGGATCCGTTTTACCAACAGTGCGCCTTTTCCCTGAATCCCATAGGCGCCCGCTTTATCCATGGGCTCCCCCGTGGCAATGTACTCCTGAATCTCTTCTTCCGAAAGCGGATAAAATTCCACCTTTGTCACGGTGGTGAAATGTGCTTCCTGACCCGCCGAAAGGATGGCGACGCCGGTATACACCATGTGAGTCTCCCCGGACAGCATCCGCAGCATCTGCGCCGCTTCCTCCTTCGTTCCTGGTTTTCCCAATACCTGTCCGTCCAGCTCCACAATCGTGTCGGCCCCCAGGACCATGTCCTCCGGATGTTTTGCCAATACGGCTTTTGCCTTCTTCACCGCCAAAAATTCCGGTATGTCCTGCGGTTCCATCCCTTCCGGAACCGTCTCGTCCGCTTCCGATGGCTCGCACTGATACGGTCTTCCCACCATCTCCAAAAGTTCTTTTCTGCGCGGCGACCCCGATGCTAAAATCAACATACCCATTCCTCCATCCCCCTGTCTATCCCGTCACGATAAAAACATTGTAATCAGCTTTTTTTTGCTCTTCGTATACGGCGGATACTTAAACGGCAGATCGATCCAAGACGACGCCCGCACCACGCCTTTCTCGTGACTAAACGTATCAAAGCTGTATTTTCCGTGATACCGTCCCATCCCGCTGCCGCCGACACCGCCGAAGGGCAGATGACCGGAAGTCAGATGGAGCACGGTGTCATTGACGCAGCCTCCGCCGAAAGATACGTTTCTCAATATCCGTCGTTCCACATTTCGATCTTCCGTAAACAGATAAAGCGCCAGCGGTTTTTCCCGGTCCCTGATAAAAGCTTCCGCTTCCGATAGGTTCCGGTAGGTCAAAATCGGAAGCACCGGCCCGAAGATCTCCTCCTGCATCAAAGGAGAAGATGCCTCCGCCAAGATCACCGTTGGCTCAATCTGTAGCGTTTCCGGCCTGCTCGCTCCGCCGGTCAGGATGTGTTCTCCCCGCATCAGCCTCCGGACCCGGCAGAAATGCTTCCGGTTGATCATCCGCGGATAATCGGGATTTTCCAGCGGCTCCGCTCCATAAAGCCTGCGGATCCAAAGCTTCAAAAGAGAACAAAATTCTTCTTTCACCGCCTCATCCACCAGCACATAGTCCGGGGCTACGCAGGTCTGTCCGGAATTCAGGAATTTCCCGAAGACGATCCGTCTAGCCGCCAGGCTGAGCCGCGCGCTCCGGTCCACAATACAGGGGCTCTTGCCTCCTAACTCCAGGGTCACCGGAGTGAGATGGGCAGCCGCTTTCTCCATCACCAGCTTTCCCACCGTAACGCCTCCGGTGAAAAAGATATAATCGAATTTCTGATCCAGCAAATCCTGATTTGCCTGCCGTCCTCCGCGAACCACAGCAGCCAGCCGGTCCGGCAGCGCCTCCCGGATCACCTTCTTCACCACAGCAGCCGTGGCTCCCGCATAGGCCGAAGGCTTCACCACCGCACAATTTCCCGCTGCCAAAGCTCCGGCCAAGGGCTGAAGGCACAGTAAAAACGGATAATTCCACGGAGCTAAAATCAGCGCTACCCCGAAAGGCTCTTTCGTTAAAATCCCGCAGGAAGGAAACTGGGGCAGGGATCCCGGTACGATTCGGGGCCTGGCATAGCGTTCCAGATGAGTCCGCAACTTCCGGATCTCCCCCAATACGAGGCTGATCTCGGTCATAAACGCTTCGATGTCCGATTTGTGCAGATCTTCGGAAAGAGCACGGCAGATCTCCGCCTGATTCCGTCGCACCGATGCTTCCAGGCGCATCAAAGCCGCCTGCCTCGTCCGAAGGGGAAGGGTTTTCCCGGTCCGGAAAAACTGCCTCTGCCTCTCGACTAAATTCTGAATCTCCTCCATGTCAGCCTCCTTTCCCACCGGCTCCAACCCATACGGGAAGAATTACCGGTTCTTCCTATTGTTCCCTTATTTTATTCCAATGATGCGGGATTGTCAACGAAAAACAGACGCGTAAAATCATCCGCCTTCTGCCGCTGTTTTTCGACTGTTTCCGGTCAATACCACGTTCCCCATGCCATCCTCCGACGCCGTCCAGGAAGATCCATCCTTGGGCAGCCGGATCTCCTCCGACATGCGCTGCCTCGTGATGAGAGAATCCCCGTACTGGTAAAACCCCCCGATTTCCAGGCTGTCCAGGTATTCTTCCAAGGTCTGGCCCCTCCGGTAGATCAGCTCCGCATGGGGAATCCCGACATAACGAATATGCCACGGTTCATGAACCACTCCGGTGATTTCGGATTTTCCAAAAGGATAGCGAATGATGAAGCCCTGCTCCGAACAGCGGCTGTTCACATACTGTCCGGCCGGGGATTTCAGAAAACCGTATCCCCCGTATTGGCTGACATAAACGTCGAGGGCCAGTCCGGTTTCGTGCTCGCTGGCGCCGGGTTCGGTCGCAGTCTCCGGGTTTTCCTGCAAAACCGCGGCCTGTGCTTCCTTATCCCGGTAGGAACTCCGAACAAACAGACGGTCCCCGGTGGCCTCCTTTACCTTCTCGCTGAGCCGGGAATAGGCTTCCGTGATGCAGGCGTTCATCCGGACATCCGTATCTTTATAGAAAACCAGGTCAAATTGTTTATCGGATGGAATCAAATGGTCCCGGTTTACCAGATATAATGCGTCGTTCCACTGGATCCCGTCCATCTCCTGTAATTCATCCGGGGAGACACGGAGCAATTCAGAATCTTCGAACTCCTTCTCCTCCCAATCCGCCTTTCGGAAAAAAGCCAAGATCTGCTCTTTGGCCCAAAAGCGCCAATCCGGCCGCAAGATGAGAACAGCCGCAGCCCCAATGACCAAGAGGATCAGTACGATTCCAACCCATATCCCAATTCTCTTCTTTTTTCCATCCTTCCTCATTTCCCCAAACCTCTCAAAACAAAATCTGGCGGCAGCATTCCCCCGCCGCTTTGATCCTTCGTATCATTCGGCAAAGCCTGAATCGATTTGCTCTCATTAAGGATTATTATACCTCGCAACATCAAACGGAATTTGAACAGAAAGAGACGAAAAAAGAAAAGAAAACGAAAAATTTTCTAAACTTTGCCGCCGTTTTCCGGCTGCACCGAAGATAAAACGGAAAAAGGCCGGACTTTCCGCCGCCCGGCCTCCATTTATTGCTCTACTTCTTGCTGCGGTAGACAGCCTCCAGCAAGTCTACCACCTGTTCAATCGTAAATTTACTGCTGTCAATGCAGAGATCATAGTTTTCTTTCTCTCCCCATTTCGCATCCGTATAATAATTGTAATAAGTGCGGCGCTGCTTATCCACTTCCCGGATCAGCTCTTCCACAGTCTCAATCGGGAGAGACTCCCGGTCCATCACATTGCGGACCCGGGCGCTGTGAGGCGCATAGACGAAGACACGGGTACAGCCGGGGTGATCCTTCAGAATATGGTCGGCGCACCTTCCAATAATAATGCAGTCTTCCTTCTCCGCGATCTCCCGCACGATCTTCGCCTGGGTTTCAAACAAAAGATCATTCATCGGATAAAAGCGGAACCGGTGCTGCATCTGATAGGGATCGTCCACTGGACGCCGCCAATCACTGGCCTTCTTTTCGTCCACTTTCGCCAATACTTCCGGAGGAATATCCGTGCTCTCCGAAGCCAGATAAATCAGGTCCTTGTCATAGTAGGGGATTTCCAGGCGCTTTGCCAATTCCTGGGCAATCTTTCTGCCATTGCTCCCGTACTGCCGTCCAAAGGTAATAATCGTATGAGCCATATCCCTGCCTCCTTTTGCACATTTCCTGTACAAGTTTTTTCTTTCTTTCATTTTATCACAGCATTCTGTTTTCAGCAACAAAAAATGGTTCTGCGAATACAAAATACGAATTTTGTTGAAAACTGTCGGAGAAAGTAAATGGCTCTAGCTGCGGAAAATATCTTTCATCGCCGGATTATCCATGACGCCGCCCTGCTCGCTGAAGCGGGAACCATGACAAGGGCAGTCCCAGGTATGCTCGGACGGATTCCATTTCAGCGCGCAGCCCAGATGAGAGCAGCGGCGAAACGTCGGAAACATAAAGTCGATCAGGGTTTCCCCCATATTTTTGAAAAGCTGCGCCCGCATCATGCTGCGGTCCGGAGAAAAAACCGGAGCATATGCGCTCTGACCATTGCAGATCAAATCGCCCAGAATCTCCGCCGCTGCCATAGAAGAGGACATGCCCCATTCATTGAACCCGGAAGCCACGTAAAGATCCGGGGCCGACGGGCTATACCGGCCGATATAGGGAATCTCATCCAGGCTCATACAGTCCTGGGCCGCCCAGGCATAACGCTCCACCGCATCGGGAAAATGCTTCTGAATAAATTCATGCACTGCATCAAAGCCGCCGCCGTTCTTTCCAGTCCGATGGTCGCCTCCTCCCACCAGCAGCAGGTCTTTGTAATTCCGAAGATACATGCTAGACTCCGCCGTACCCACATACGTCCCCTGTACATCCTCCGCCCGCTCCAGCGCCACCACAAAGGACCGTTTTTGATACAATTTCATAAAATACAAGCCCTTCCGGTTCAGGATCGGGAAATGGGTAGCGACAATGATTTTCTTCGCCTCTATGGAGCCTTCGTCTGCGATCGCTGTCGTCCCTTTGATCTCCCGGATGAAGGTGTGCTCCAGTATCGGCAGGTCTTCAGAAATTCCCAAAAGGAATTTTAGCGGATGAAACTGCGCCATTTCCGGATAGCGCACGGCTCCTGCAACGGGAAAAGGCAGCGGTGTTTCCCGGACAAATTCAGCCGGAAAACCAAGCCTCGCTACGGTCTTTGCCTCCTGGCGAAGCTTTTCCGTGTCGCCGTGGGTGTACATGTAGGAAGGCTTTTCCTCCCAATCGCAGGGGTATTTTTCCGCCAATTTCCGGTAGCGGCGCACAGCTCGCAGATTGGCCTCCAGGTACTGCTTTGCCTTGGCCTCTCCGAACTGGCGCACAATATCCAGATAGAGCTTATCATGCTGAGCAGACAAAACCGCGGTGGTTCCCCGTGTGATGCCGTTTCCAATCCGCCCCCCCTCCGCCAGCAGGCAGTCCACGCCCAGCTCTTTCAGGCGGTATGCGCAGAGCACACCAGCCATGCCGCCTCCGATGATAAGAACATCTGTCTTTCTGTCCCCTTTTAACGCCGGATACTGCCGGCGGGGAATTTCATCGTCCCAGAGATAATTCATATCGCCCTCCAAATCATAAAACTCCCGCTTAGTATCTGTCAAAAGCGGGAGTTTTATCACAAGGAGCTTTTATCCTTCCAATTCCACCATTTTAATTTTTCCGGTTCCGGGTTTTCCGTGGATACATAATATACCGCGCAGCGATAGACATATAGCTGGCACCGGTCAACCCGACAGCCTTTCCGAAGGCATTCCGTCTCATACATCTGTTCCGGGTCGGCTCCTTTTAGGGACTCGATGGTCGGATATCCCAGCCAGATCAAATCTTTTTCCGTCTCTTTTCCCACGCCGGGAATCTTTCTCAACTCTCCCATCCGTCATGCCTCCTTCTTTTTTTGTCCGGCTCTCACCCGGATCTCAATTAGGCGTTTGACATCCTGCAAGACCGGTTCGCCGGTCACATCGATCATCAGCCACCGGCTGCCCTGAAAAGTTTTCGTATTTTCATAAAGCTCTCTCACATATGGCGTGCAGACGGACAATGCAGCCTCCGCCTCATCGGCTTCCCGATTTCCAATCGACACCAGGCAGGTAAATTTTCCCTGATCCGGGTACAGCGTACAGACTGCGCGGCCTGCTTTTTTGTATTTCACATTCCAGCCGCGGGCCATCGAGCAGCAGCTATACTCGATATTCGGCCGAATCTGGTAATTTTTCTCCAGAAACTGAATCAGCTCAGTCCACATCGGGCTATCGATAAACTCTCCAATTTGCTTCGGGTCCGGCTTGCTGTCCGCCGGAAACTGTTCGCTCCAGTTCATACGTATTCTCCTTCCGCCGTCATTCTTTCGAACCATCTTACCGCAGGAAACCGGACATCTGTCTGTCATGTTCCTTTTTGCGTCCTGTTTTCTCCCGCCGTTCTTTTCCCCGCGGCCCTCTCCTGCCTTTCCCTATTCGGAAAGTTCCCTGCCGGACAAAGAGAAACCTGCTCCATGGCCGCTGTTTTGATACTGCTGTTCCCACTCTAACCAAAAAAGCTTCTCTTCCTCGGTAATTTCCCGAATGACGCGGCAGGGATTCCCGGCCGCCACTACGCCGGAAGGAATCGATTTTGTGACGACGGAACCGGAACCAATCACTGTATTATCCCCGATCGTGACTCCTGGATTGATCACCGTACTGCCACCGACCCAGACACAATTACCAATGAAAACGGGTTTGCCCAGCTCTAATCCACGGATTCTGACCGCGGCATCCACCGGATGGCACGCCGTGTAGACGGAAACCCTGGGGCCGAACATGACATGATCCCCGATCACAACCGGGCAGGTGTCCAGAATCAGGCATTCAAAATTTGCATAAAATTCTTCTCCCAAAGAGATCTGGCTGCCATAGTCACAGATAAACGGAGGTTCAATATAAAACGCATCTCCCGTCTTTCCCAGCAGTTCCCGGAACAGCGCCTGGCGTTCCTCCTCCTGCTCCGGCAAAGTCTGATTGATCTGGGCCATGAGGCGCCTTGCCCTTCTCCTCTCTCCCGCCAAAGAATCCTCGCCGGCCCAGTAAGCCAGCCCTGCCAACATTCGTTCTCTTTCTGTCATTTCTTTTTCCTCTCAAATATTCGCCCCGGATCCTCCATTTATCCACTGCGTTTCGGAATCCCCAAACAATACGGAACCGGACCAACCATCCGGAAATATAATGGAGTGTAACATTCTTTTTCATAAACAATTTGAAGGGACCTTGTTTTTATGGAGCTGCATTGGATGTCGGCCCTGTTGTTTGCGGTGTCGTGCAACGCTGACAGCCTGGTGGCCGGATTGTCTTTTGGAATGAAAAAAATGCCGATCCGATGGTACTCAAATCTGATCGTCGGGATGATCTCCCTGATCGGAACCGTCCTGTCCATGGTATTCGGAAAAAGTATTCTCCACTTTCTTCCGGAAAGCCTTGCCAGCATTCTCGGCTGTATCATCATTATGCTGATCGGCGCCGTCGGCTTAATTCACTTTCTGATCGATCATTTTATCCGGAAAAAGCCGGAAGAAACCGTCGTCAGCGAATTAAGCCTCAAAAAAACCATTTTTCTTGGTTTTGCCCTGACACTCAATAACGCCGGACTGGGAATCGGCGCCAGTATCACCGGGCTTCCGGTTTTTTCCACTGTGCTCTGCTCATTCCTCGTCTGCATGCTGTTTTTATATCTGGGAAACTGGATCGGCCGTTCCCGTCTCTCTGATTTTGTCGGCAGCTTTGCGGAGCCCCTCGCCGATTTATTGATGATCGGTCTCGGTGTCTATGAGATTTTCTACTGATCTGAAGGACTTCTCTTATGTCATTCCGCCTTTGTCCTGGGATTTCGTTTCCGCGCCGTCGGATAATGATTGATAAGATCCGCATAGCGGAAACAAGTCTCCAGGTGATCGTTGATGATCCCGCAAGCTTGCAAATGAGAATACACCGTAACAGAACCCAGATACCGGAATCCACGCTTTTTCAAATCCTGGCTCACCTGATCTGACAGCGCGTTTTTCGCGGGAAGAATCCCCTTCTGATGCCCTGCATAAAGAAGGGTTTTTCCTTTGGAAAATTTCCAGATATATTGGCTGAAGGTACCGTACTCCTCTCGGATTCTCAGAAAGGACTTTGCATTTTGAATCACAGCAGCTATTTTTCTGGGGGACCGAATCATCCCCTCAGTGGATAAAATCCGCTCCTGATCCGCCTCGCCGTAACCTGCTATTTTTTCATAATCAAAATCCTCAAAACATTGGCGGAAGATCTCTCTTTTTTGAATCATCATGTTCCAGTTCAAGCCGCACTGCATTACCTCTAATGTCAGAAATTCAAACTGCTTTCTGTCGTCAAAAAGCGGAACCCCCCATTCTTCATCGTGGTATTTCATCATCTTCTCATTGCATAAGCACCATCCGCAGCGTTCCATATTTTCTCCTCTGCCTCTTTCATCAAGCTCCGCTCCCCGCTTCTTTTCAGGCGGCAATCCTCGTGTTTCTATCTCCGTGTTCCACTCCCGCAAAATGCAAAATTCTATACCGCCTTCTTCTGCGCCGACACAATCAGCATCATGGGCCTCCGCATTTCATCCGCCATTCCTGGAATCGAAAGCATGTCCTCCGGCGGTTGCGGTTCAATGATATTCCTCAGCTCAAAACCGTTCTCAAGCAAAGTATTCAGATAGGTCGTCAGCGTTCTGTGATATTTGACCACATGCTCCCCAAGAAACACCGCATCCCTTTGTCCTTCGTAAAAATAGCGATCCACTGGATAGTGGAGGATCGTCCCTTCCTTATCATAATACCAGTCCTGAGTACCATGAGCGGTAAAGACAGGGTGCTCCACAGAAAATACAAACCTGCCGTTGGAGCGGACCCACCGGCTGACCTCCTTCGCCAACGCACGGAAATCTCTCACATAATGAAAAGCAAGGGAACTGATCACGATATCAAAAGATTCAGCAGGAAAACTCAAGTCCTCCATAGCGGCGCATCGGTATTCAATGCCTTCATGACTGTTTTTTTCGGCGGCCACGGCAAGCATTCTTTCAGAAATGTCAATGCCCAGCACATGTTTTGCGCCGTGTTGGGCCGCATACAGGCAATGCCATCCATAGCCGCAGCCCAGGTCCAGCACTTCTTTATCCTCAAAGTCGGGCAAAACTTTTTGAAGCTCTGTCCATTCTCCGGCTCCTTTCAGCCCCTTTTGGGACCGGTCCATCTCGCTGTATTTTTGAAAAAAGATCTCGTCGTCATATTTATTTTCTTTCATTTAATTTTCCTCCTATTTTCCGTTGCGGATTGATACGCGTTTGCCGCAAGCGTTTGATTCATCATCCGCCTCTCCCCAGCAGCTTTCAGGCCTTTCGTGGATACAGGCGGCTCGCGCTTTTCTTGATTGTATCATACCCGTTCTTGCCGTGCTACCAGAAGATTTTACTGTCCGGGTTTTGCCCTGCTTCTATGGGACATGAGTTCTCGGCCTGTGTTGTCCTTATTTATGTCTGTCGTTTTCTCCCGCCATCGGAGGCCGGGAGAGTTTATGACCCGCTGCCATATGCTCTCCGCCGTGCTTCCTCCGTCAGGGCTTAAGCCCGGTCCTGATCCCGCAGCCGGTTAGCAGTCAGGATTCTTTCTGGTCTCAAAATTTCTCCGGCAGATCCACTCGGTACAAAGATCCATGGCCCCCCGGCAGGCATTGGTTTCATCCAAAGAATTCAACATAACAAAATCGTGGATAATCGCCTGAAACCGTGCCGCAATCACCGGTACCTGAGCGGATCGGAGCTTTCTGGCATAAGCTTCACCCTCATCCCGCAGAACGTCCGCCTCCCCATTGATAATCATGGCCTCCGGAAGTCCCCGAAGCTGGGAGACATCAGCCCGCAGCGGAGATGCAAAGATTTGATTGCGGTCTCTTTGGGAAGGTGCGTACTGGTTCCAAAACCATTTCATGCCGTCCCGGTACAGGTAATAGCCTTCCGCAAACATACAATAGGATTCCGTGTCGAAACAGGCATTCGTCACCGGGTAAAACAACAGCTGTTTTTGGATCCTGGGTCCTTTACGGAACTTAGCCAGCAAGGTCATCGCAATGGCAAGCGTGCCCCCTGCGCTGTCGCCTGCCACAGTCAAAGTCTCCGGATTCATGGTACATCCAATCTGGGAAACCAGCTCCGGCAGACTTCCGAGAATGGCATAGCACTGTTCGATGGCAATAGGATATCTGGCCTCCGGCGCCCTGGCGTATTCCGGAAAAATCACGATACATCCGGTTCTTGCCGCCAGTTCCCGGACCAGTTTTTCATGGGTATGAAAACTTCCAAAAACCCAGCCGGCTCCGTGAATGTAGTAGATCACATCCGCCGGGTTGCAGACATTTTCTGGTTTTACCAGGTAAACCGGCACACGTCCCCACCGTTTGGTTATAACTGCTGTGTTATCGATCTGAGCCGGCCACATACAGATAGGCGAGTCCTGCGTCTCTTCCAGTACCTTCCGCCCCTCCGCCGGCGGAAGCTGATAAATTCTAGGACACGTTTCGCTGGCAATGCTGACTGCCTCAGCGGCCGGTTCCAACTGTACTGCTCGTTTCATAAAAAGCTCCTTATTCTGATCGCTATATATTATCTTATGCTTTCGGAGCTTTTCGGTTCAAATCGGGGCGGCCGCTCAATTTTCTTTTCCATCTGGAAGTTGGTCAGCAGGACGCCTCTTCTCTCCACCTGCTGCTCTTTTCTCACCCGGTATCCTCTTTTCTCAAAAAACGGCCGCGCCGTGAGAGAGGCATGTACCAGGATGCACCCCTCTGCTACAGCGCTCTCCAACCGGTCGCAGATAGCCGTGGCGATCCCCTGTCCCTGATACGTTTTATGGATATAAAGCCGGTCCAGATAGCCGGTTGAATCGATGTCTCCGAAACCGACAATCTCCCGGCCTTTTACCGCGACAATACTCCTGTGCTCCAGGAGCGACCGGTTCCATTCTTCCCGATCGATCCGACCGGCAGCCCACGCCTGAATTTGTTCCGGACTGTAGTCTCTTGCGTTGACCGTGTGGACAGTGTCATAAAATAGCTGTTCAATTTGAGACAAATCATCGGGACGGTATGCTCTTAGAATAATTTCTGGATCTTTCATGTTGTATCCAATTCTCCTTTCAGACAGGCTGGTTTTCTAGCCCGTTGAACTCTGCTTCGTTCTACTAAAAAGGATTCCGCTCTGCGAAATTCTGCCCCGCAATTTGTCGCGTCAGCGACATCTTCCCTTGCATTTGCGTACCCTAAGGGGCAGACCCTGTGCCTCCATAGCGGAGCGTTTTTTTGTTTACTGTGAAAGTCCCGGCAAGCGGCGGTGTGAATGGGCAAGCTTGCTTGCCGCTTCGCACCGACATTTGACGGGCAAGCCGGTATGAACAAGAAGGCCGTAAGGCCGGATTGTGAATACCGGCGGCGATTGCGGGAGTGCACAGCACGAAGCAATCGACTTTCATTCATGGTGATGTCTGCGTAAGCAGACATGTCTGTTTCATAGGGAATTCCAAAGGAATTTCCTATGAAACAAAAAAACCTGCCGGAACTGAAGCCCGCGGCAGGTCATCGGCAAATTCAGATACCTCCTCGTTTGACCGGAGATCCGGGATCCTGATGAAATGATATTTTCCCAAAATCCAATCGTTGTCTCACTGATAAATTTTATGCTGAAACCACGTTCGCCTTATTGCATCTCAGAAAAAAATATCAGCCTTTCTTTCTCAATTTTCGCGTGATATAAGGCGGCATCTGCATTCTTAAATAATACATTAAAATCAGCCCCGTCCTGCGGAAAGAAAGCAACGCCTATGCTGTTTGTGCAGACATATCCATCCACCTCCAAGCGGGTCAGCTGAATTAACTTTCCGCGCAGCCATTGGGTGTTGGCGAAATCCTGAACAAACACAATAAATTCGTCCCCGCCAAACCGCCCCACAATATCAGACTTCCGAAATGCCTTTTTGATATGCTGCGAGACTGTCAGTATAATCTTGTCGCCTTCGCTGTGACCGTACTGATCATTAAAATTTTTAAAATTATCAATATCCAATACGACCAAGGCATGTTTTTCGTGCTGTCTCTGTTCCATGACTTGGTTTATGAGAGCGATGGTATGCCCTTTATTATAGAGGCCCGTAAAGTTATCTAAGTGGATGGCGTTCTTCAGGCGTTCCGTCTTTTCTTTGATATCCCGGATATCCGTGATCACTCCCACCATTCTCACAGGCTTTCCGTTTTCCAATATGGGCACCACGTCCACTCTGCACCACACATATTCGGATCCCCCTGCCTTCATGCGCGCCTCGTATGTAGCCGGAATGCCGCTCAAAACATGCCGAAAGGCTCCCTCGATCACGTCCATATCATCCGGATGAGAAAAATATTCGCTTACCGCCAGCCGGTACGATTCCGGATCCAATTGGCTATACGGCCTTACATCCTTTAAAATTTTTTCTCCGGAAATGCCGAATATCACTTCCGCATTTTCAAAAAAAGTATATAACTGCCGCAGCAAATCAACCTCAAAGATGCAAATCTTGGCAGCTTTCAAGGCAATTTGCAGCCGCTCTTTGTACTGCTTTATCTCGTCCATGTTACATTAACTCCTCAATTCCATACTGCTTTTAACCGCTGTCCGTGTGGGATTTGTCGCAATTTTACTTTCCTGGCGTTGAATCTGAATCATTTAATAAGGAATTTTCACCCCTGCGCTTCTTTTTTATATTCAGACAATCCCAATTTTGATTTGTTCCGTATCATTATAACTGATAATGGATGAAAATCAAAGGATTTCTGAAAAACAAAAACAGATATGCCGTTCTCTACATAAAAATGGTCCGCGCCTATCTGTTTTATTGTAACGATGCCACTGTTTAACACCTAACCAGAACAACCGGGGACATGGGCATTTACATCGGATTCCAAAACCTGTATCCATTTTTCTGAGGCGGCCTAATTTTCTCCCTTTTGCAGAAAAAACGCTATCTGCTCCATGGATTCGGATCAGCCTTCAACTGCTCCCCGGCAAGGATCGCGACGGGTGGGCAAAGTCTCCCATGCCGTCATTGTTTTCACCATTAGTACATCCTTTCCACACCCGTCCAGTACGATTGCCGTTGGCTTCTCCTCTGCATCATCCACTCATAGGGCACACTTCCCGCTTTTCCGGGCACTTATCTCCTCCTGGCAGCTGCTGTTCCCCTGCATCACAAAAAAATGAAAAGACATTGCGCCGGTTCATTTACCAAATTGACAAGAAAAATAGTACATGTAATCATTATCCGAACGGACTTCTCCTCTTTCAAATTCTTGGATAGGAATAACGCTCATTGAGTCATTATCATAAATTAGTGCTACCAGGCCCTGCTCCTCCTCATATTTTATTTCGGTTTTCTCTTCTATTTGTGTTGCACTTCTTCCATAATAAGCCCTATCTTGCACATCATCAAGAATTGGAATATCCGTTGATAGTTTTGAAAAATCATCTGCAAGAACCACTTTTACGGTAAACTTTTCAAAATCCGGAACAATGATCATCATCCCATTCGACGGCGCCCCAGTGTCCTCAAAGGATGCCACCATTTTTTCCTTACTGATTCGTTCTCCCGACTGATACTCTGAAATATAAAGCGTTAATGTTTTGAATTGATCGCTTGCCGTATATCGAAAGAGGAATGCGCCGTCTACTCCAGATAGCAGCTGTGCAGTTTTCATTTCTACACTGTCCTGATCTACCGCAAGAATGTAATTTTGCGGCCGGATAAACTGGTAAATACCGACTCCAATCGTTGCGGTGGCAAGAATGGCAAGAATAATAAGAACCGCAATAACCCGTTTTAAGTGTTTCTGCCGCTGCTTACTGTCCGTGGCTACTTGAATCAAGTTATCCTCCGATTTTTTTCTTATATTCTCCTGACTAATATCCTCACCTGCTACAAATTCATTGATCCCAATACCTAACAAATCACACAGTTCCATATAGACGGAGACATCTGGCAGGCACACGCCGCGTTCCCATTTTGAAACAGACTTATCACTCATGCCAAGTTTCTCGGCGACTTGTTTCTGAGTCAGGCCCAGGCCCTTCCGCTTTACTGCAATATATTTCCCAATCTTAACTAGATCCATATAATTGCCTCCTTATGGATTACCTTCTTGAAATAATTGTATAATGATTGGGAGATAATTAACACCCCTCAGAGGTAGAGTTATGTATCATCTGGATTGCAGAAAGAAATATTCGCGCTTTATTTCTACGATTTGCTTCATTTATTTGGTTGATTCCAGTTTGCTCACATCCCGATCGGCTTTGATGCGTCTGGAATCGCTGTCGTTTTCTCCCGCAGACGCTGCGGCTGTCCGGATCACTCGGATTTAGGCTGATTCCCGTTTTCTCGCTCAACTGATTGTTTTTGCGTTTCAGCTGGGCGGTATATCGATTGATCAACGTGGATCGTTTTTACTTAAATATCTGTGAGTTGACTTTTTTATAAGATACTTTGCGGTTTTTCAGTGGGTTAATTCATCTCTTCCAGATTGAGCGAAATAGGTTCTTTTGGTTTGAATTTGGATAGAAGCGCAACCGTCTCCACATGAGTACCAAATTAAAACATATCCCCACAAAATCACGGAAATATGGGCAATATTTCTACAGTACAAAGACTGTTCGTGCAACCCTTTTCCCACAAATTTTCATTTTTTCTCTGAAGTGATGGTTTCAAAAACGTTCTACTCTATGTCTACTTTTCATTTTGCATTTTGTAATTATTTGCAGCCCAACTAATTGCAGTTTTTTGCAATTCTTCCAACAGTTCAAGATGTTTGTTGTAATTTATATTGTTTAAGCATCTACGTTTTTCAGTGAGTTTTATAACATTGCTCGCTTTTTCTTCCATTCCAGTTTCTCGTTCTGTTCCAATAATAACTTGTCCCTCATCAGATAAAAACAATTCTAATGATTTGAAGATGCTTTTTAAATTATCAGCATCCTGTCCTTGCTGATTAGGCGTATCAACCACATAAAAATTGAATGGGCTGTATGCTCTGCTTAAATTATAAAGATATAGTGCAGATTGGTACATATAAACCAAGCGTGGAGTTTCACTGCCCGTACGGTTTATTATTTGAACAAAATCTCTCAGTTGTATAAAAGTCTTTGGAAGATTTATTGCATCTGCCAATGTACGACAATAGCCTTCTATATCCTCGCGTATATTTTTAGAACGCTCTTTTGATTTCTGTTCATTTATCTTCTCGTCAATAAGTGCAATTTTTGAAACATAGGAATCGATTTCTCTTTGAATGTCATCTAACTGTGTTTTACAAGATTCATATATTTCATATTGCCCTTTATTCTTATAAAATGAAGAATATGATAAAAGCTCCTGAGAATTTTGTATTTTCTGCTTATTCGACTGAATTTCTAAAGAAACAGCTTTATTCTTTTCTTTAAATTCCTCTAATTTTCCTATAGAAACAGATATACTATTTTTTAATTCTTCAATAAGTTTTTCGCAATGAGCATAGTCAGACGTTATGTTTAATTGATTATCTAACCCATTGGAATAAATAGTACCACAAATTGGGCAAACCAACTCATCGTCTTGGCTCATTGCGTACTCAATGTCTTTTTGGGTTTCCGCAAGACTATGTTCTACTGTATGCAATTTATGTTGATTAACATATATATCATTTTCTAAAACTGTCATCTCTGCATTGTAAGAAAATTGCACTTTTCTTAATTCTTCCGTTTTAGCGAGCAAAGACTCAATATTTGTTGTAACTTCATCAACGGATTCCAAATCCTCTATTTGCATTAATGTAGATGATATACGAGAAACGAAGTTTTGATTGTAATTTAATTCTTTTTTCTTGTCATCTTTTATAAGTGTTTGTTCTGTTTTTTGTGCTTGAAGCTTGTAATAAGTATCATCAAGGTATCCACAAACATATTTATTTGTGTTTGGTTTCCAATCCTTAATGTATCCAACATTATTAAAGGAATCTGCTATTTTACTCCATCCGTCATCTTGATCAATATACTGAAATCTAAATAGTAACGGTGGTGTAACATTGAATTGTTTTCCATCTTTAGAAATGCAAGGCATATTGATTTCCAAAATACCCATTAAGCAATTGCTGTATTCGTGAAATGCTTCCGTTTCTATAACACAAGAATAAGTATCGCCAGAATATTCAAAAATCTGAAATTTTTTTCCTTGACGAACAATACATAATTGTTTTTCACCATAATTGAAAAACAACAAATAAGAAGAAATAAGTTTTTTCCAATCAGCTTCAACGCTTTTACATTCACACCCTAAAGTCGTAAATATACTTTTAATAATTGAAGATTTTCCTGTTTTATTTCCACCTAAAATAATATTAAGTCCATTTTCAAAAGGAACCTCTAACGAGCGAGACTCACTTTGACTGATTACTATCAGTTTTTTTATCGTTAGCCTTTTCATTATTTTTGTTCTCCTGTTGCTTTCGTAAATTTCTAATTAGCATCTTATACTTTTGCTCTTGTTTAATTGTTTCTACTATATTTTTGCTCATAATACAACACCTCAACTAACGATTTATCAAGTGACTCTGATAACAGATTATTCTTCTTTAGTTCTTGACTACACAATCTTTTCAATTCATCATCAAATCCGACTGTATCTGATGTTTCAAAATATGTAGAAATCACTTGTCGCAACACTACAACAATCTCTTGGTATTTTACATCATTAACATCAAGCCATCTCGCATCGTGAAGTGTTTTTGCGGCTTCAATACGACGAATATTTTTTTTCGTTAAGGACTGATTTAATAAATACTGGTAAAATTCATCATAATTGCCACTGTTTTTTATATTACCATCAATTTTTCTGCCTATTTGAGCAACATCGATTCCTTTTTTCTCAACTAAGCGTTTCATACTAATAGGTACTTTAATTTTTTCTTTACTTTTTTTTCTCACATCATTTAGCAATTGTTGGAAAATAAAATTTGCTGTATTTGTCGGAATATTTTTATCGGCTAAGTGATTGAAAAATTCTCCCTTAGTTTGATTTTCATATGCCGCTAATTGCAAATCGGATTTATGAACAAAAGTATTTTGTATAAACGCATCAAATACAGAATCGAAATTGCTTGGCATATCATTGGTAAATTCATCTTTTATTCTGTCTTTGATTTTTTGATATAGTGTAATGTCTTCTACTTGTAACTTCTTGCCGTCTTCAATAACTGCCTGCCAAGATAAAACTTCCTTATCAAAATCATTGTTTGATACAAAATGGCAATGTGAACACTCTGTGCTAAAAGTTAGATAATTGTAAAAAACAAATCCTAAAAAAGACTTTTTATAGCCACCACTTTTCTTTTTTTCACGTTTAGACATTTCTGCAATAGTCCAATCAGATGGGTCTTCCTTTGTTTTTATTTGATAAAACTGATACTGCTGATTATCGGGAGAAAACTCTGCCATATCATCGTGAAATTCACAAAAGACAATACACTCTGCATCATCTTGAAGTTTACCTATTATATGGCACACAATCCAATGGACTTGATATTCGAATCTGTTATAGGAGTCAGAACCTGCTTGCTCACGCTGTTCAACGGTAAGTACAATACTCATAAATTAAGACTCCTTTCATTTTTATTCCATTTCATAATGAAGTTCCACTGTTCTTGCCATTCATCTTCATTCACTATTGCCTCAAATACAGGCTCAAGGAATTTCTGTATTTCATCAATCACAATAGTAAATTCTAGCGTGTCATCTTTAATATTCTTCAAGAAATATTTCCACCGCTTCTGCATATCCTCATCTTCGGCAAGGGCAACAATCCGTTTGAAGCTATCTCTGTCATAAGGAGTGCCACGCCGCTGCAAGGTATCAAAGATAGCTGCTTGCAATTTAGCTCCCTCAAAATCGAATGTTCTTGAAAGATAATAAATATCGTAAAAATCTTTCATTCTGCCTGTTAGCTCAAAACGTTGCAGAATGGCATCAAACTTTTCAGCAATGGTACTTTCAATGGAATATGTTTTTATTACAGGAGCTTCAAAGTCTGGAAGCTGAGTATTGATTTTACGCTGTTCTGCCTTTGGTACAATAACATCTCCTACACCTATATCGACATTGAACGGTACTCGTACATTCTTTATCTGTCCAATAATCTGTGTGCTGATACCGTGATACTTTCTCTGCGGAGAAATCTCCTCAAAACCTTTTGCAGTCATCTTGATATAATCATTGCCCGTCGGTGTGTCAATTATTTTGCAAATCAAATCCTTAACATTGTCTATTGAATTTGAATATCCACGTAGCAGGAAATCAACATCAATGGTGGCTCGGCTTTCAAAGTTTGTAAGAGTATAGATAAACAGCCCGCCTTTTAATACAAGAAAATCATCGTATCCAGATTTCGAAAGTTTTCTCAAAAATTCCTCCTGCATAAAAAGCTGTAGACACTGCTGATAACTAATTCCAGAAGCCTTTGCTTTATTTCTAAGCTTTGCCAAAACAGACGCTGCTATATCTGCCATTACAACCACACTCCAATCAATTCTTTTACACGCTTTTGCACACGCAAAACTTTCGCATATGCCATAAGATTCGGTATATTCTTTTTAGGGTCTTTTACATAGCCCTGTACTGCTTTATTAAAAATCTCCTTATCCATCTTGTTCATATTTCGCAGCACATCGCAAATAGTACGGTCACGGTCATAAATGCGGACTTTGTGGAAATCAATTTCACCCTCGGTTTCGCCCAGCGTAACAAACTCTGACTCTACACGATATGCTTTTATAAACGGATAATCGATTTTTGTTCGCCGCTTAGAGACATTTTTATCTATTGCAAAGTTCCATTCGATAGGATTTCTATCACTGTATCTATAATAAAATAGGGCAGTCTCCATACAGAGCACTGCATCGGGAAACAATCGATTGATAATGACAACTTCGCTTTCTCCACAACCTTGAGTCCAATGATAGTAACCTCGCCTGACTCTTTCAATCAATCCTTCGTCTAAAAGTTGTTTTATATCTGCATAGTATAACTTTGAAGCTGTAAGTTCAGCAGTAGTCATAACATAATTATGGCTACTAAACAACATTCTCAGTGTCTCAATATCTTTATTCTGAAGCATATCCTCACCTCTATTTAATCACCCTTAATCAAATTAATGATTTGGCACTTTACTATATTGTACTCGATTTTCCTCTTTGAGTCAATAATAGCAAAGTGAACGCTTTTAATTATATCAACTGGGCAGTTTAGCACAAAATCTCCCCTCTGCTTTTTTAACTGGATAAAATATTGGTTAACAAAAAGACAAATATGTAAAAAAATAAGCGTACCACTGTTTTTAATGATACGCTCATCATTATTAAATTACCTCAAAATGTCTCAATGCATCTTTGATTGCTTCTACCTTTTCTGGTGTAGGGTGTTTCCTCGGCTGTTTTAATTCCTCTACCGCATTTGGAGCATCATACATCGGCAAGCCTAAATCTCTCTTAACCTCCGCAATATATGCAGTATGTACTTTGAAGCCGTATTTTGCTTCTATGTACTCTTTTATCATTTTGTAAGTAACTCGCTCTTTTGGCTTATAGGTTTCTGCCCTTTCGGAGATTGCCTTTAACGGCACTTTGCCCTCACCCTCGCCAAACTCGACTTTTACGTTGATATGACTGTCTGGTTTTTTGTGGGAAAGCAGTACTACCGTCTCCACATTCGCCGTCCCTGGGAACATATCCACGCACATCACCCTCTCCACCTGGTAACCTCCTGCCAGGCAGATCTCCAAATCTCTAGCCAGCGAAGTCGGTTTACAGCTGATATACACCATCCGCTCTACCCCGTATTTCAAAATCTTCTCCATTGCCTTTGGATGAATCCCATCTCTCGGCGGGTCCAGTACGATCATATCTGGTTTTTCTTCGATGGTATCCAGTACCTTCAGCACATCCCCAGCAAGAAACTTGCAGTTGGATAGCCCATTCTCCGCGGCATTCTGCCGGGCTGCCTCCACGGCTTCTTCCACAATCTCCACTCCAATGACTTCCTCGGCCACAGGAGCGAGAATCTGGGCAATCGTCCCGGTTCCGCTGTACAGGTCAAACACACGCTGCCCCTTAATTGCTCCCACAAACTCGCGGGCGGCACGGTAAAGCACCTCGGCTCCGGCGGAATTTGTCTGGAAAAAGGAAAACGGTGTGATGCGAAACCGAAGCCCCAGGAGTTCTTCATAAAAATAATTCTTACCAAACAAGGTATGGACCTTCTCACACTTCACCACATCGGCCACACTCCCGTTCTCCCCATGCAAAATTCCGGCTATTGTGCCGTCCAAAGGCAGTGACAGAAGTGTCTCTGCAAAGTCTGGCTCTACCACATATCCCGGAACCGTTACCAGCAGAATTAAAAGCTCTCCGGTCTTCCACCCTTTCCGCACCACGAGATGCCGCAGAATCCCGGTTTTCAGCATTTTTTTATAAAAGGGAACCTGCTTGTCCCCAAAATAATTCAGCACCGCTTTTAAAATTTTCCGATAATCTTCATCCACGATCCGGCATCCGTCCACATTGACAATATCATAAAAGCTTCCGCGCTTGTGCAATCCTAACGTCATCGGGCCGTCCTTCACCGCATCCCCGAAAGAAAACTCCATTTTATTCCGGTATTCCGCCGGACGGGGGCTTGGCAGGATTCCTTCCAAAGAAAAAGCTTCTCCCAACACCGGCCGAAGCAAGGCCGCCACCTGTTCCGCTTTGATCTTCAACTGTTCCTCATAGGGAATTGTCTGGTAACAGCAGCCTCCGCACTGTCCAAAATGCGGGCAGGGTTCCGCCGTCTCCACCGGAGATTTTTCCAAAATCTCCAACACTCTTCCCTCCAGCCTCTTTTCTCCGCCTTTGGTCACCATAACGGCGACTTTCTGGCCGGGCAGTACGTTTTTCACTGTCATTTTCCGCCCGTCTATATGTAAAATCCCCTTGTTCGGGAAATTCAGCTTCTCTACAATACCTTCTATTCTTGTGCCCTTTTTCATTAAAATAAAAGCTCCTTACTCTTTTTATTACGATTTTTCACTGTACGATAAAAACAACGGATCATATGATTTCCGCACGATGAAGCAGAGATCCCCCGCCTTTCTCTTATCTGCCGCCTCTTGATTGAACCAAGTGTGCGCTTTGCGCACACCCGCCGGAGCACCGCTGCGCCAGCGGTTATTTTCCTTAGTACGGAAGCCCCAAGGGGACGGCCCTGCGCCTCCTTAGCGGAGCGCTTTTTATTCGATAGGCAATTCCAAAGGAATTTCCTATCGAATAAAAAAGAGGCTGCTGCACATTCTGCAGCAGCCCCTATCTCATTTTGGCCATGTTCTTACTTTTCAGGCTTATCGTCTTTTTCCTCAGACTCATCGTCATCATCTTCAAAGAACTCATCCATATCGTCATCATCAAAGTAGATATCGTCATCAAAGTCATCGAAGTCGTCCTTGATAAAGAAACGATACACGCCGTAAGCAATCGCCGCAACGGCTGCCACAATTCCAATGATCGTCAGAATCGTGCAGACTACATGCTTTGTTTTCTGATCTTCCTCTTGCTTATGCAAAAGACTGTTCAGTTTGCTGGCTGCCAGCATCTCTTCAACTTTACTCATCGTACTTATTCACCCTTTCCTGGATTGGATTTTATAAAAGGAATCCGTGTTTCCATCAAATCCCTTTTATATGGTAGTAGTATACCATCTTTTGGAGAAATTTACTATAAAAATGTTATAAATTTTTTTATTTTTTCCCTTTGCGCCGTCACACTTTCACCAATTTGGCAAAAGAGGCAAACAGTTTCTTCACGCCGGCCCGGTCGAACTGAACCGTCACCTCAAAATCTCTCTTGCCATTCTCCACATCCAGTACGGTTCCTTCACCGAATTTCACATGACGCACCCGGTCTCCTTTTCCATAGTCCAGGCTGGAGGTCTTTTCCACTGTAAACTGTTTTCCCAGATAAGCAGCCGTGGTCTGCGAGGTCAAAACCGTAGGCTTCGGCCGGTAGGCCCCGCCATGTCCCTTCTCCAAAGCCGACACTCCGTCCTTTTTCTTGACCGGACGGTCCTCTCCGGCAAGAAGCTGCTTCGGGATCTCCTCGATAAAGCGTGACACCCGGCTTAGCCTGGTCTCGCCGTTCGTCATTCTCTGCCTCGCAGCAGTCAGCGTCAGTTCCTCTCTGGCACGCGTGATTCCCACATAGCAAAGACGCCGCTCCTCTTCAATGTCCGTCGGGTCATCCGACATGATCGAAAGGCTGCTGGGAAAGAGACCATCCTCCATGCCGCTCAGATATACTCTGGGAAATTCCAGTCCCTTTGCGCTGTGAAGGGTCATAAGTACCACCCGCTCCTCCTCCGGATCCAAGCTGTCCACCTCGGCGACCAGCGCAACTTCTTCCAGGAACCGGCCCAAAGCGCCTGCATCCTCTGGCTCATCGCCGAAATCCGCCGCTTTATTGACCAGCTCCTGCAAGTTCTCCAGACGGGTCTGAGACTCCACCGTATTTTCTGCCTCCAGCTCCGCCCGGTAACCCGTCGAATCCAGCACGCTTTCCAGCAAATCTTTGACAGTCAAAAATTCGGCTTGGCTGCGCAGGGTCTGGATCTGATGGATGAAATCCTGAATCTTGCCGGCCGCTTTTCCCAGAGACGGCACACGCTCCGCCTCAGTCAGAGCGTCATAAAAGCTCATACCATAGTCGGCAGCATAAGCCGCCACCTTGTTAATGCTGGTCTGCCCGATTCCGCGCCGCGGCACATTGATGATCCGCTGTACCGCCAGATCGTCCTGTCCGTTATCGATTGTTTTCAGATAACAAACAATGTCCTTGATTTCCTTTCGCTGATAGAAGTTCACCCCGCCGACCAAACGGTAAGGGAGGTTGTGAGATACACATTTTTCTTCCAACAGACGGGACTGGGCATTGGTACGGTATAAAACCGCACATTTTCCAAAAGGATATTTCTCCTTGTTCTTCAAAATATCCCGGACAATCCCTTCCGCCTCATCGTAGGCAGTCTCATACTGGCGCAGAGAAACCTTGACGCCTTCTTCATTTTCCGTCCAGAGCGCTTTCTCTTTGCGCCCCTGATTATTCCGGATTACGTGATTTGCCACTTCCAGAATATTTTTCGTGGACCGGTAATTTTGCTCCAGCTTGACCACCTTCGCGCCGGGAAAAGTTTTCTCAAAGTCTAAAATATTCTGGATGTTCGCACCGCGGAACTTGTAGATCGACTGATCATCGTCGCCGACCACGCAGAGGTTCTTGTGGGCTCTCGCCAAGAAAGAAAGCAGGCGGAACTGGGCAGTGTTGGTGTCCTGGTATTCGTCCACCATGATATAGCGGAACCGTTCTTGATAATCCGACAAAATCTCACTGTGCAGTTCAAAAAGTTCTACGGTCTTCACCAGCAGATCATCAAAGTCCATGGCGTTATTGCTTCTCAGCTGGCTCTGATACTCCGCATAGATATCCGCCACCCGTGTCTTACGAAAATCTCCGGCAGCCATGGAATAGAAAGCGTCCGAGGAAATCAGCTCATTTTTAGCCGAGGAAATCTGCCCCAGCATCGCCTTTTCCTTATAAATCTTCGGATCCACATCCAGCTTTTTCAACACTTGCTTCATCAAGGTTTTTTGGTCGTCGCCGTCGTAAATACTGAAATTATTGGTATAGCCCAAAAGCTCTGCATGGCGGCGCAGAATCCTTACGCACATGGAATGGAACGTGGAAACCCAAACCTGACTTGCACCATGCCCCACCAAGTCATCGACACGCTCCCGCATCTCCTCCGCAGCCTTATTAGTGAAAGTAATCGCTAAAATGTTCCACGGAGCCACATGTTTTTCATGGATCAGATAAGCAATCCGATGCGTCAAAGCTCTGGTTTTTCCAGAACCCGCCCCAGCCAGTATAAGAACAGGACCCTCGGTGGCAAACACCGCTTCCCGTTGTTTTTCATTTAATGTATCATAAATCGTACTCATGAAATATCTCCTTCATGTCCGTTTTCTTTCGGAAAATTTACCGGGTATGCCGGCCTGATCTTCAAAGTCCCCTATTCTCCACAGCGTCCTCTGACAGGCCGGGCCTTCCAATTACCGCTGCATCCCATTTGATTCAGGAACGTACACAAAGATAAGACCCCTGCCATTTGGGAGGAATCTTATCTTTGAACAGATGCGGACCTCATGCTTGCTCCGCAATCCAGATGAATCGAAACTTAACGCAGCTTATATCCACAATTTGGGCAAAAATTAGCTCCGCCTGCCGCCGTACCACAGTTCGGACAAAAATTCGGTGCAGATCCGCCTGCCGGCTTTGCCCCTGCCGGCGCAGAACCGGTAAAGTTCTGTCTGATCGCCTGTTTCGCAATCTCCTGCACATCTTCCGGATAAGATACATTCTGTATGTAGAATTCATCAACGGCAATTCCAATATCCCGCATCTGCATATCCAGGTCTTCGCAGATTCCCTTGGCAATCTCAGCCGAACTGGCCTGAAGGTGAAAGATGTCCTTTCCCTCCTGCACAATCCACTTCATCAAAAGCGGATCCAGGCAGGCGGACACCCGATCTTTCACATCGCCGACCGCATAAAGCTGGCGGACACCGGCGACCTGGTCAATCAGGCTGATGTAATCGCATACCCGACACTGAAAGGTACCAAACGCGCGGATCGGAAGCCCGCCGGGAAGTCCGTCCAGAGGGATCATGATTGCTCCTCTGGTCCCCCACTTTACCGTAAAATCCTTGACATTGACGAAGAGGACTTCCGCACGGAGGCTGGAACGAAAACCAAACCGAAAATTTTTCAGTGTAGACAAAACCGGGACGATATCTGACTCTATGTCATAACTGCCCTCATCCTGAAAAATCCCCTCGATTTTTCCGTCCACCATGAAAATGGCATCCTGTCCGGCCCGGACCACCAGGCGGCTGCCCTTCTTGATCTCCGTATCCGGCCACTTCCAAAAAATCGTATCGCTGTTACATTCTTCCCACTCGATCACGGAGGAACCGCCGAACAATCCCATTCTTTATTTCCCCAACTTTGCTTTTAATGCGGCAAGTTCATCATCCACAGCTGAAGCCGGCGCGGAATCGTATTTTTCTGCCAGCGCGTCAATGCCATCCGGATCCGACGCGGTCTGGTTCAGCTCCGACATCGCATTGGCCTCATCCAACATCCGATTGGCCTTTGCCTCCATCCGGTCAAATGCGGACATATTCTCCTGGCTTCCCGCCACGCTGGCCCCGATCTTGTTGATCTTCTCCTGAGTCTTTGCCACCGCAATCTTAGCCTTGATCGAATCTTTTCTTGCGTTCAGCGCAGCGATATCCTTGCAAAGCTTATCGTGCATCTGACGCATCTTAGCCGCGTTATCGGCTGCTGCCGCATAGGTCTGCGCCAGGTTTGCCCTGGTCTCCGTCAGCTGGCTCTTCTTCTCCAGGAACTTCCTGGCATCCGCGTCGTTTCCGGCCATGATCGCTTTTTCCGCGTAAGTCTGCATCTTCGCGATTTCTTTGTCACAGTCGTCCAGAGCCCGCTTCGAACGGGTCTCCTCCGCCATAACCGAAGCCGTCTCTGCCTTTACCTTTCCCAGATCACTCTCCAGATTTCTCAGATACTGATCAATCATCTTGGAAGGGTCTTCCATCTTATCTAACAAAGCGTTAATATTGGCCGACATAATGTCGGAAAATCTTTGAATGATTCCCATCGCTCTATCCCTCCTGTGGTATGAAACCTTTTGTCTATGATCATATCATATTCCAGATTCGCTGTCCATGGTTCTTTCCGACAAAAGTTTGATTTCTCCCTATGATTGCGGTTCCAAAGTTGCTATGATATAATATCGTCAGGCAGCGCGCCCGGAAGCTTCCCTGTTACGGATCGAGGAAACTCCCTGTAACGATTGATCCGAGCGCCAGCCGAAACAGCCTCGCCATTGAATCGATTTGGCAGCTATAAAACAAGTGAAACATAAAAGAGACTGACTGGCTGTCAGACGCTGGAACCATAAAATATTGTATTAGGAAGAAGGAATAAAATTGTTACTGATATTGATTCTCCCTGTCTATCTATTTTTTTGCTACTACCTGTTCCGACGGAGCTACCAATGGATGGGTTCCTGTACCCGCCTGCTGCAGGGCCGTTGGTTTTTGATCGCGGACGCGGCGGTCTATTGGAGTCTCGCAGCCTCCCCGGTGGCCGCCTTCTTTCTGGAATCCACGCCCTATGAATTTTTCATGAAAAGAGTCAGTAATTTCTGGCTCGGTGTTTTTCTTTACATTATCCTGCTCTCCCTTATCTTGGAAGCGGTACGTCTGATTCTGAAAAAGACGCACCTCGTCCGTCCTGAATTCCTGCAATCCCGCAAGGTACTTGCCCTGACAGGCGGAACTCTGGCCGTCACAATCCTGGCTGTCAGCATCTACGGCACGTTTCACGCGGGTACGGTCTACCATACAGAGTATGATGTTGCGATCGCAAAATCCGGAGGAAACAATTCAGACCTCACGATAGCTTTTGTCTCTGACCTTCATTTGGGATACAGCATCGGAGTCCACCACATAGAAAAAATGGTAGAGGAAATCAACGCCATGGACGCTGATCTGGTTTGTATCGCCGGAGATATCTTTGACAATGACTACGGTGCCATTCAGGATCCGGAGCACCTGATCGCTTTGTTCCAAAAAGTGCAAAGCCGCTATGGGATCTATGCCTGCTATGGAAATCACGACTTAGACGAGCCCATTTTGCTGGGTTTTACTTTTCAAGGCAAAAAGAAAACCAACGACGAACGGCTGCGTGATTTTCTAAGCCAGGCCGGGATCCGGCTGCTGGAAGACGAATCCGTGCTCATCGACGATTCGTTTTATTTAATCGGGAGAAAGGACCGGAGCCGCGTCAAAAAAACAGAGACTTCCGGACGTCTGACCCCGGCGGAACTAACCAAACACCTGGACCTTAGCAAGCCGGTTCTGGCCATGGATCATCAGCCGCGGGATCTCGCCGAGATGGCGGAAGCTGGTGTGGATTTGGACTTATCCGGCCACACGCACGACGGTCAGCTGTGGCCGTTTACTTTGCTGATCCAGGCCATGTGGGAAAATTCCTATGGCCGTCTGACAGTCGAATCCATGACCTCTATCGTAACCTCCGGTCTCGGACTCTGGGGACCCAATATGCGGGTGGGAACCAACAGCGAAATCGTGGAGATTCATGTAACCTTTACACCCTGAGTTGTAAGTTACTATTCACGGACCCGAAAAAACATAGTTCCATGAACAGCAACGCGCTTCGTAATGCACAGAAACAATAAAACTCACCGTTTCGCGCCATCTGACTCAGGATATTTGTGCAAAAATGCCCAATAATATCTTGCGGAATTGTGATAGTGAATGATAACAGGTATGGTTTGCACCTCCCTTTCACTGTAAGAAAAGCTTGTAATCTGGTTTTAATTACTATATAATGGGAACATGGAGGTACTAAGGAATGGCGCATTCAAGAGAATTTGAAAAACTGCTGGAGAAATACGGTAAACTTGCTTATATCAAGCCGTCCATGCTCCCGAATATCGATCTTTACATGGACCAGGTCACTACTTTTATGGATGAAAAGCTGAAAGAATTCAAACGCCATCCAGACGACAAGATCCTGACCAAGACCATGATCAATAATTACACGAAGAACAACCTGCTGCCCCCTTCAGAAAAGAAAAAGTACAGCCAGGAACACCTTCTTCTTTTAATTTTTATTTATTACCTGAAAAATATTTTATCCATCAACGATATCCAGACCTTGCTGAATCCACTCAATGAGCACTACTTCGGCAACACCGCGGAAGAAGGGCCCAGCATGAAAGATATCTATAAGGATATCGTTCTCCTGGAAACCCAGATGTTCCGGCCTTTTTACAAAGACATTCTCGGAAAAATCAATCTGGCCGAAAAATCCTTCCCGGATGTCCCGGAGGAATCCAGGGAATACCTGCAAAATTTTGCCATGGTATGTATGCTGGGTTTCGATGTTTATCTAAAAAAACAGATGATAGAAACGATTATCGACGATATGAAAGATTGAAGGGGCGGCCGAATGGCCGCCTTTAACGTATCTTCCCACGCCGGATATCCCAAAGCAGCCTGCGGTTTCCCTCAAAACAGCAGCCGTTTTCTTCCAGATACCGCAGCTCCTCCCCTGCATAGTCTTTGGCTTCTTGCAGTAGGTCTTTCCAGGTCATCTTTAATGGAATGACGCAGATCCCATACTCACAGACCGGAATCTTTTTCCGGATTCTCTCCGCCACCTGAATCGCGGTCCCTGCATCGCCGGTATGGGGCAGATTTCCCCACACTTCCAGCGCTCTCGTCGGCACAATCCTGTCTCCGCAGTATCCTTCTGAAAAAGACCAGTAAATATTGTCAATGCCCTGGGCATGGGCCACCCGGTACTGATCCTTCGCCGCCAGTATGTAAATTCCATTATCTGCACTCATAAAATGTCCTTTCCTTCCGATTGACGAAAACTCTCTTGGTTTTTTCATTTACAAAATACAGTCTCTGCATCCTCCTGTCTTATAGAAGAAATCTCCGGCATCGGTCTGCTGCTTTGTCATGAAACGGCGTCTCACATTCCGTGCACTCTCTTTAATCGACTAAGGTGGATAAGTCCTCGCCCCAGTGATCGTATTGCTAAGTTTCCTGCCCCCACATTCTCCCCAGCGGCGGCCTTGTCCTCGCTCTAATTGGTTTATCCAAAAGAACATTTGTTCGTTTTCTGTATTATAGCATCTTCTCTCCGGGAAGTCAATACGAACGAATACAAATTTTTGAATTTAATTTTGTTCCATCTTTTTCTGTTTTTATACCAATACCATCAGTAAAATCAGCCATTTCTACCTTATACTTTATCATTTAACACTCTAATCAACCTACAACTTTCTCTCTTGACAAATGTCTCGATCCGGGGTATACTCTCCTTACCCAGCAAAAATCGAATATATGTTCTATATTTGTTTTTACTTCTCCCCAGCGCCCTTCCGTCCTCATTTGAAATGAAACAGAAAGGAAGGAAAGCTATGCAGCAAAATCAGAATGAAAAAATCCCTGCCGGTTCCGGCAATATTACCCATACCATCCGCCAGAATATGGCAAAATACGATCACCGTCAAAGTCCCCCGGTTCTCAGGGCGCAGGACTTTTATCCTCCTTCGGACCACCGCTCCCGCCGCACGCCTACCTGGTGCCGCACCGACAGTCCCTATGATACCTACATCGAAGAAATCAACGTCTATGAGGAAAAATAAAACCCAAAAGCAGCCTCACACAAAAAGCAGCTGCATGGCGAAGCTTTTTGAATATCAGTCGCAGTATTCCGAAGAACAGTTGAACACAGCTTAACCAGACTGCAAAAAGTTCATGCTTCGCCTTGCGTCAGCTTTGCTTATCCACGGATGATAGAAATCCGAGTTTTAACAGTAAGGAGTGAGAACCATCGAAGGAAATCCCGCTGGCGTACGGATCCTCTCCCTTGACGCCAAAGACATTTATCTTGCCAACCATCTCGCCGGAAATCCATCCGGCTATGAGATCACCCGTCCGGACGGATCCCTCCGCCTCCGGAAATTCATCAACACATTGGATGAGAGCCTGGAACTTCGAAAACTGCGCGAAGTTTACGAAAAGGTCTGCCGGAACAATCGCTTTTCTTTCTGGAAAAATGGTTTCGAGTATACGACCCGCGTCATCAACGTCACTTTCCACTATAATGTCAAGCAGTTCAACCATGTCCGGCCCGGCGTCTATGTCCGGGAAGGGGTGGACCCGCGAGAGCTGGTCTTCACCGACCATATCTGCATGAAGGACGGAATGCTTTTGGCAGTGGAAACCGGAGTCCCCGTCAGTGCACCGGCGGAACCGGCGCTGGCAGAAGGTTTTTTCACCTACGACGGCGTCAGCTATCAGCCCGGACGCATTCCGACCCTGATGACAGTCTCAGAGCTCCGAGGAGAGCTTTACGAGAACGGTTTTATCTGCAACGGGATTCCCTATGTCCGCTTCAAGCGTTCCTCTGGCTCCGCCCGCGTCGGCAAATGCCTCTTTATTGAAGAACGCTTGTACCGGCAGATGCACCGCTGGGAATGCTGCGGATTCAAACTAAAAAAGGGGCAGCCCGTGGATTTGGCTGCCTGGGAATCCTATATCTCTCTGACCACCTCCTCGATCTTAGACACCCTGACGATCCGTCCGGAAAACATTCTCCTGATCGACGATTATGAGAGCGTTTTTAAAGAACGGGCCATGGAGACAACCATCGAAGGAACCTGGCTGTCCACCAAGGAAGCCGATACCGAAATCCGCAACAGTATTTTTGACGGCCAGTCGCTGATGGACAAAAGCTTATTTGGAAAATACGAAGAGAAAGGTATGCTTCTGCTCCGCAATCGTTTTTTCAAATCCTGCTGCTTTAACGCCAACCTGTCACTTTGGTTCCAGGAAAACGGGATTACGGAAGTCGCCCAGCTAAATGGAGTCACCCGTGCCCGAACGCTGGACGAAGTGAAGCTGATCACAACGCCCAGCAGCATCAAATATTTGAAATTTGGGACCTTCGATCAGTGGCTGGATCAACTGGAGCCTGCGTTCGGTATTGTAAAATACGAAAAACCGACACACTATTTTGGCGGGCGTATGGTTTCCACCCACTACCAGCTCTTAAACACTCTTCACCTGAGCGAGGACGACATGAAGCGCTTTTTGACCCCCTCTCTGGACTATCTCCATCGTTTGAAGAGAGATCCTGCTGTGGTCCGCTACTATGTCAAATACCCGGTTGACGCCGTTTTGCCGGAGGGGCCTCTGCATTCGAAAAACGAGATTATTTTCCGGCTGCTGGGACTGAACGAACGCTTTGCGGAGACCAAAAGCTACCATGAGTTCAAAGGAGAACTGACCAAAGCGTTTGTCAAGAACTTAAAAAAGGGGCATGTGCTGGTCAATGGCAATTATTCCACATTGCTGGGAAACCCGTTGGAAATGCTGCTCGCCAGTATCGGCCGTTTTGACGGCGTCTCCCGCCTTGGCGCCGGGCATGTCCACAGCACTCGCTTTCCTTATCAGCAGACGATCCTGTGCAGCCGCTCTCCGCACATTACGATTTCCAATGTATGGCTTCCGGAAAATGTGGCGGACGAAGCCATTGACCGTTATCTGAATCTGACGCCGGAGATCCTCTGTATGAATTCCATCGGGGAAAGCGTGTTGGACCGCAACAGTGGATCAGATTTTGACTCCGATTCCCTGCTCTGCACCGATGATCCGACGTTGATCGCCGCGGCCAGGCTTCACTACGATGAGTTTTTGGTCCCGGTCAATCATGCGGCGTCCCAAAAACGGAAGCGGAAATTTACCAGCGCAGAAAAAGCCGACCTGGATATCCGTACCAGCACCAACAAAATCGGAGAAATTGTGAACCTGTCTCAAGAGTTAAATTCCCTGCTCTGGGATAAGATGAACCATCAGGCGTCCTGGGAAGAAATTCAGGAAATTTATCGGGATATCTGTCAACTGGATATCCTATCCGGAATTGAGATTGACAAGGCAAAAAAAGAGTTTGTCATCGACAGCACGGCAGAGCTCAAGAAAATCCGGGAAAAATACCACCGGGAAGATGCCGAAGGACGGGCGATCAAGCCGCACTTTTTTGCTCATATTGCAAAAACCAAGGGCTATTATGATCCGGCCAAGAAGAACTATCAGCGCCATGAAACCTCCATGGACTACCTTCAAAAATGTGTAAACTCCTTTCAGCGGACCGACGGTCGGAACAATCAGAAAAAGGAATTTCTCCCCTTTTCCGAAATCCTCAATAAGAATGAGTACCGTTCCTCCGAGGTCAATTACCGCCAGGTTGAAAAAATCTTTTCATTATTAGAAGAAACCAGGTTGGAAATCAATCGGATTTATGCCTCCGAAGCTTCAAGTTCCGAGGAGAAAAGGGTCCGGGCGGAGGAACTCCGCCGTCAGGCTTCCGACTATATCCAAAGCCGAAAAATGAATTCGAGCACCATGCTCCACCTTCTGTCCTGCTGTGAAAAACCAGAACACCGTCTGACCGGACGAACGGCATTGCGCCTGCTCTTTGGCTGTCCGAACCTGGATTTCTACCAATTAATACAAGAAAGCGCCAGACCGGTGGAAATGCTGTCGGAGCAAGAGGACGGAGAAATCTCTATTTACGGGTTTCATTTTTCAAAACAATGCCCTTTCGAATCCTAGCCCGTCCCAAACTTACAAATTTCCCTCCTCTCTTTCCGAAACCAGTTTCCAGAACATGGAAGAACCCACGAATAAGCGCGCTTTTATCGAACATCCGTTCTGGTTCTTTAGGGGAGAAAGAAACCTGCCAAAGCCTTTCTCCTTCCCATATCTCATCCGGCCGGAAGAACGCGTCATCCCCGAAGCGCCTTCCGGCCGCTCCCTTATTTTATCCAATCAATTTTTTATCAAAGGAGGTGCCAACCATAGCCACCAGTTCTATTATTACAAATCTAAAAAATCAAGTCATTCAGGAAATCAACGCCGACAGCGCGCTGACAGCGCTCATTGAAAGCAGTTCCGAGACGCTTCCCGGAAGCTGCCTCTTCCCCTATAAAAAGCTGCCGGAAATCAACACTTCTATTCCAACCTATCTCACCGTTCAGGTGCATCTCTTCCCCTCGGTTTCCGGGAAAGCTTGGGTACGGCCTACTTTGGAGCTTTGGATTTTCTCCTCACCCACCCACATCTTAATTGAAGGAGGGGAAAATACCGAAAGCCGCAATGACGCCATTGCCCGCCTTCTGGACGAGAAATTTAACGGACGCTCCGATCTTGGAGGATTTGGTCCGCTGTCTCTCGTCAGCAGCCGGGAAGGCGCCATTGAGGACTCGTACTACTACCGACGGCTGATTTTCGAGACAAAGGACTTGAATGCCAAACGATGAAAAATGATATGTTGCAAATCTACCGCGGCGAGGACTATGTCATCAATGACCTCATTCGGATTCACCAGCCAACCCTGGGAGAAATTGCAGATTTCGGTGAACAGAGATATTTTACTGTCGTCCATATGCTCTGTGCCACCCCGACCGACTGCAAATATCAGCTCCACCTGCAAGGAATCAACTGGGAAGAAATTTCCGATTTTGATTTGTTCCTGCTCTATGCCAAGAGCTTCCAAAAAGAAGATACCAGCCTGCTTTTGGGGTCTTTGGACCTCTCAACCTATGGCCGGTATCTCAATCAGGAAAACGGCGAGCTGTGTCTGTACAATCCGGATACCAATTCGATTATTGATGCCTCCATCCATGAACTGATGGTCTCGTTTCTGCGGAAAGTTCATGGCCTGAAACGCCATGTAGAAATCTCCGGCAATGAATTCACGCATAAGGCGCTCTTAGAGGAAGCGGAAGAAGAATTCCAGCTTCAAAAAAACAAAGAATATGAATCTTCATTGATGCCTCTGATTTCTACCATGCTTGGCATGGAGGGCTTCGGCTACAACCATAACACGGTCTGGGACATGAAGCTCCTGGCCTTTATGGACAGCGTCCGGCGCATTCCTTCGATAAAAAATACGGATCTGCTCTTGCAGAGCGGATATTCCGGCTTTGGCATCGACCTGAAAAAGGTCAACAAAAAAGAACTCAACTATTTCCGGGACTTGGATTAAAGTACCGGACCCTGTAAGGAGGAAAAAATTATGGCTTTCGATTTAAACAATTTTGTTATTGACCGTGTCAGAAGAGGTACGATGTTCTCTCCCGAAACCGGCGAGGTGCTGTGGTCCATTACTCAGATTAAAGACGCCAGCCTGAGCATGACCAGCGAGTCTGCGGACGTGACGGACGCCATCGGCAGCGTGATCATGAAGTTTGACCGTTCCAAGAGCGCGGAATTCTCCGCTTCCAATGCCTTGTTCGATACGAATTTGGCGGCGGCTCAGTTTGGTTCTGAGAAAAAGCTGGCTGATGAAGACATTAAAATCTGTGTACCTGCCTACCAGCAGTGCCTTGTAAAAGAAGGAAAAATCGAACTGGAACACGTTCCTGCCGGTCCGGCTGGCAACGAGATCGAATACATTTATGCTCTGAAAAATGACAGCTCTCTGGGCACCAAGTATGCGAAGGGTTCTACGCTTTCCGCTTCCACCTTTACGTTGGACGCTGCTACCAAAACAATCACAGTTCCCACTGGCGTAACTGGAATGATTGCCGTTTTCTATGAATATGAGACTGACAAGGCAGTGGTACTGGAAAACAGTGCTTCTAATTTCACGACCGCCGGCAAGTTTGTCATGGAGGTTATGGGAAAAGATGTTTGCGATTCCGCAAAGACTTATTATGCTTACGTGGTATTCCCGAATGCCAAGCTGAAACCCGATATGGATCTTAGCTTCACAACCGACGGTGGACATCCGTTCAGCATGACGATGATGCAGGATTACTGCGATCTGGAGAAGCGCCTGTTCAATATTTATATTGCAGGATAAATGGCCAGTGAGCTGAATCACCGCTGCCTGATCTGCGGCCGCCGCTACCACACCTGTGACGATTGTCTGAAAAAACATTCCTTCACCCCCTGGCGCTCGATTACCGATACCAAAGAGCACTACCAGCTGTTTCTCCTCCTCTGTGACTACCGGGACGGATACCTGTCCCGGAAAGCCGCCAGGGAAAAGCTCTCCCGGATTGACTTTTCCCTGGATGAGTGCCGGGAAGGCGTACGGCAGCAACTAATGAAAATTCTCGGAGAAGATCCGGCAGCGAACTAATATGTTAACGAAAGCGGAAACGCTGAGGAAAGACGGATTTTTTGATCCCCTTTCCTGCGATTGAATAGGATTTTCTTTGTACGGCGGCCAGGCTGGCCGTTTCCACTCTTATCCTAGGCATAAGAGCATCCTATTCTTTGGATGCCCTTATGCCTATTTTTTTGTAATCGATAAACCTGCATCCTGTTCCTTTCAAACGCTCCGCTTTATTTGCACAGAATCTCCCCTTTGGGGCAAGCTGTGCCAAAAAAATGCCGCTTCACAGCGGCGCAGGAAATCCGGCCCGCCGGATTCTTTTAATATTCAGGAGGAACTGTCTATGCGTGCATACAGTGAACTATTTCATTGTTTTTATGAAATGGAGGATTGTCTGCTCATCCCTAATATGAAGCAGAATTACAAATATTTAAACTCCGGCAAAGCCGACGGACTGCTGATGGATATCATCTGCGGTTCCGACGACCGGCTGGTATTTGTCTGGCGGAAAACCTCCGCCCTCCAGGAGCTCTATCGGCTCTGGTGCGAGAGAAAACTATAAAGGAGCTGTCAGCTATGAAAAAAGAAAAAATCCACGTAAAAAAACACCTTTCTTTCCCGGAAAGAGAACGCTTTATCACCATTGTCGCCGATTCCTATTTTGATACAGAAAAGGACGACGCCATCCGATACACCCCTTACCGCGCTCTGGAAGCCCTGATGGCCGGATTTTTTACACTCTGTGTCGAAGGCATTACCTATGAAGAGGGTGAGACGGTCTATGACTGTATGGAAGATGAGGAGCTCCGCTCCCTTTTTGAGGAAAACCGCTTTTCCTGGCTTCTGACAGAGGTGGATGACTGCGCCCGCGACTTGGCAGATTTCCACCGGGAGCGCCTCATAGCAGCCGCTTCACCGGTACAGAAAAAACTGGCGGAGGCCCTGGAGGCAGAACTTCTCATCCGGAAGCAGGAAGAAGATCTTTTGAAAAAACAGGATGAATTTCTGGAAAATCAAAAGAAGCAAAATGAATATGCTGAAAAGGTGATCGAATTGATGACGCCGGAAGAAATCGCCGCCCTCAACCGAAAGATGCTTTCCAATCAGGATGAAATGGAAGATGCTATTCGCACCATTGCCCAGAAGGTCAGCGGCGAATACAAATTAGAGGAACCGGGAGCAGATGAAAAAGGGGACTGACAAAAGCCAGTCCCGCCCCTCTTATTTCATCAAAGAATCCAGCCATTCTTCGATCTGAGCATTCTTCTCTACCGCCGGAGTTTCCAGCCAATGTCCCCGCACCATCACATGACGCATCTGCCGAAGAGCCTCCAGATTCTCCAAAGGATTCTCATCCACCACAATCAAATCCGCGCACTTGCCTTCTTCCACTGAACCGGTCTCAGCGTCCAGGCCGATGATCTTTGCATTTCCTAGCGTAGCCGTGTGCAGGGCGTAGCTATTGGAAACGCCATAGAACTTAGCAAAATAGGCCACTTCCCGCCACATATCGTAAGGAGTCACCAGCGGACAGGATTCATCGGTGCCAAGTCCCACTGGGATTCCGTTTTCCATTGCCTTTTTTGCACCGGCAATCATCCCGTCGATCACGACCTCCGAATTATAAAGGCAAAGATCATTCAGCATCGTGATGCTGGTCGGAAGTTTGGCCAGCGGCAAAGCCGGGGATGTGGTGACGATGAACGCGGCGCCGGTCTTTTGAAACAATTCAACCAGCTCCTCATCCAAAAAGCTGCCGTGCTCGATTGTATCCACTCCATTTTCCAGCGCGACTTTAATGCCTTTGCTGCTCTCCGTGTGGGACGCCACGTGATACCCCAATTCATGGGCCCGGCCGCAGACCGCTTTCGTCTGTTCCGGAGTCATCTTTACCTCGCCGGGCTCCCCTTTCACCTTGGCATCCATCACGCCTCCGGTCACACAGATCTTGATACAATCCACCTTGTGGGAAGCGTTTCGGTCCACATATCCGGCCAATTCTTTCGGGTCGTTGCTGGTGACGGCAAAGGTACCGTCCCCGTGGCCGCCGACGCAAGTGATCGCCGGTCCTGGAACCAGCAGACGCGGACCAAGCAATTTTCCGGCGCGGATCTTATCACGGGTGCGCACGTCGGAATAGGCAAAATCTCCGGAGGAACGGATCGTGGTCACACCGGCATGCAGGGCAGTCTGCACATGTTTTTTGACCATCCCATCAATTACCGGACGGCCCAGACGGGAATTGGCAAAATGAACCATCCGCTTCTGGGAGCCGCTTTCCCCGGCCAGTGTTTTGCTTGGCTTTCCGGTGCCGAACAGATGAGCGTGGAGGTTGATCAGGCCGGGGAGAAGGAACTTTCCGGTCAGATCATGGATCTCGTAACCTTCCGGGATTGGGAGGGAGGCGTCCTGAATAGAGGTGATGGTCTCGCCGTCTATGAGGACTGTTTGGTCAAGACGGAGTTCGTCGGTATTGGTACCGTCGAAGATGGCGGCGTGGGTTAGAGCGTATGGCATGGGGTCTCCTTTCAAAACAGTGGGGATATGTTGATGGATTTATTTGTTAGAGTTATTATAGCTCCTGTTTTGAGGAGGGACAATGGAAGAGGGAAGAATTGCAGTTAGTTTTAGATACGAAGGGATACGGTCGATTTTGAAAGAGAAGAAAACCTTTTCTTCCTGGAAATTTTCATGCTATCTGTACAAGGAATGGTTTCCAAGGATTAATAAGTTAGTTGTTTTCATGATAAATTGTCGACTCATATTAAAAGTTTTTTAACAAAAGTAAATGCCCAGAGACCACCCATCCTTGGAGTACATTCTGCTCAGTGGATGTGCTTTTATTGTATAGTCCATGTTTCTCTAAAAATTATCGGCACTCTGCCAGTCGTTTGTCTAGGGCAGATTTAATTCTTTTCTTTTACGAGCAAAACTGCTGTAGCAATACATGATAAACAAGGAACTATTCCAAACTCAAATTGATGCCATTGTAATCCTATCACCCCATTCCCACCTAACGCGATTGCTTCTTCCGTCAATCTTTCCAATGCTTCAGCTTTTATTTTCTTAAAAACATTATCTACATCGACCTTTTTCAACATATCACCTAAATAATATTTAGGATTCAAGTTTGCTGATACAACACCTAAATATTTTACGATATGATACCCTTCAAAATTGTATCCTGTTGTTATTAATACCTCACTCAATACCTAGCGACCTCCTGTCATTTTTGCTTCATTTTTATATGCCTACCATATCACAAAAAAAATAGATAGACAACTATTTCTCCATTGCATGCACTCTGGCTCCTGAACCTTAAAGAATTCCAAAATGCTGTTGATGAATTTCAAAAGACAAAACTTGAAATTCCTGCGCTTACAACTAATGTCGGCACTTTTGCAGAAGAACAGAAACTGCTTTCCCAAATTGCCAATCAGAATTCTACGCTCTCCATTGATCAATATAAACAGTTAATCGATTATTCCAGCAATTATGCCGACTGTCTTTCCGTAGAAGGCGAACGCATTACGCTCTATGAGGAAACAGTTGCAAAGCTTATCGAGTCAAGGGAAAAAGAAATACAGCCAAGATTGAAGAAGGAAAGACCAATAAATATTTGGAATACCACAAACTAAATCAAGAACTATCGAGTATGAAAACGATCGCTCATCAATCTCCCACCGGAACTTACCACGTTCTATCCGTGCTGGGAATGATTTAATATAAATGTTTCTTTATTAACTGCTCCCTCTGGGAGCCTCTCAAAATACTGAAAGGAGTTTTTTTATGGCACAAAAAACAAAGCTCAAGCCTGAAACCAATTCATCTGGGACGAAAGAATCAAGCAACAATCAATCGCGTTCAGGCGACAAGCTCTCTATGTCCGGCCAATTACAAATCACCAATCTGGGACAAATTCAGACACAATTAGATTCTCTAACAAAAAAGCGATTTGTGGAACTGGAGGTCAAATTAACCGGCGAAGGCGCAGACATTCTTAAAAACCCACAAATTCGTACTGGATCTATCAATATCCAAACAAATACAGCCTCATCTAATACGGAGTCTTCCAGAAAACAACTTTTGGATAGTTCTGCCCAAGGCCGTGCACTTCTCGCTTTATCTAATTCATTTGCAAAAGACGCGGGTGAGGGGTTAAATGCTCCCTTCTGGTTTATTTTTTAATAAATGGCCCGCTGCAGTCCGGTGGTAACACGGAACGAGTGTCTTTATGTGACACAAGGGACTGCATAGGAAACAACCGAAATTGGCGCTTTTGCGCTCCATCTCGTATTCGTGGACAGGGTGAACCATAATCCGCCGTTACGAAACCGCAGAAGATCAGGAAATATCATTCATTCTGCGGCGGCCGGCCTGAAAGGGACCGGGGATCGTGACAAGGCGGCGGACAGGGTAATCTGCAGCAAAGCCTCTTTTCCTGGAGAGGAATGTTCATCGACTATAATGGTTGACGGGAGCATTTGCTTCCGGATGGCATAGTCAGGGCTAACGTGCGCACATCACGGGAATACGGGCATACTCTATGCGTATGCCATGTGCTGTTGTGGCTTCCGGTGCCTGGAAGATTTGTATAGAAGGCATAAAGTGAGGAGGAAATTTTCTGTATACAAAAGAAGAAGCCCCCGCAGGAGCATCTTCTTTAATCATCATTATCATCAAAAGTTGTGCAATATCCTGCCAGTTCCATTGGATCCATGGCTAGGCCCCATGAGGACTTTTTGTTTGCTTCACTGATCATTTCGGCTAACTCTTTTTTAGGGTCTGATTCCTCACCATTTTCAATTCTGCGGCGATGAAATTCTATTTTATCAAACAAGGGGTTATGGTAACAATACTCATTGAAAATCTTTTTCATAAACTTTGGATAATCTTTTTCAGTCATTTTTAAAATGTATTCTATTGTGTACTTCGTTGGAACCATTGTGCATCCACAATAGATACAATTTTTCGTATTGGCCTCGCTTAACATATCTCCACATCTTGGGCAAATCCACATGTTTTCCAGCTCTACCCTAGATATATCCGGATCATCTATTTTATTTATATACCTCCAGACCAGATATCTATCAATTATGTCTTCATCCCAAACGTTTATGGCATCAATGTAATTTTCTTTTTTTATATTTGTTTTAACAAATGTTCCTCCACATAAAAGACATCTTTCTGTATCAAAATCAACATCTCCGCAATTCAAACACACACCTACATAATCTTCCATAAATTTACCTCCTAATTTCATTTTACAATATAGTTTACATAAATATAACATCACAACAGTACTTTGTAAACAATATTACAGCCTGCAATTTGCAAGAGACGAAAAAACCAACAAATTAACGATGTCCAACGCTTTTAATATTCCACGAAATTCGCATACTATTGGTATTGACCAAGAAAGTAAAATTTCAAAAGCTTTTTCAGTAGCACAAAGCAAAGGACTTGATAAAGCTTTTAGTCGATTTAAAAGCCTTGACGAATCCACAAAACAGTACATGCGCACAACAGACGCATCTCAATACTCAATCGCCGGTCTCAACCAACACCTCAATCAGCAAGCCGCTGCTGCCCAAAAGGCTGCCATCGGTACCCAACTTGCCTCCACCGCTCTAAACGGCCTTATGTCTTTCGGCATCAGTGCCGGAATCAGCGCTGCTTTTAGTCTCATCTCCAATGGCATCAGTTATTTAATTCATTACAAAGAGGAAGCAGTCAAAACTGCCAGGGAATCCGCGGAAGCATTTTCATCCAGTGTTTCTACACTTGATAGTCAAAAATCCAAAATACAAGAACTAAGAGATTCTTTAGATTCCGGTACCTTATCTGAAACAGAGACTCTATCAGCAAAATCCCAGCTTTTTGATATTCAGCAGCAGCTTATCTCCACATACGGCGAACAAGCCAGAGGGATCGATCTTGTTAACGGCAGTCTGGAACATAAACTTTCTCTCATGGATCACCTTTCCCAAAGAGACGTATTAAAATTTCATTCTATAATTTCTCACAGACAGATCTCTTAGAACGACAACAAATCCTTCCTCTGTTAGAGGCTTGCCTATTCACTCTTAACTGGGAAAGATATTACATAGATGTCACACGTTAACCGCTCCAAAAGGAGCCCATTCTTCTCATCGAAAGGAGTTATATATGGCACAAAATCCCAGTCAAACACTATTGGTTGAACTGGACGACAGCGCCGCCCAGGAACAACTGAATTCTCTGACACAAAAAAGGATCGTTGAACTAGAGTTACAGTTCAACGGAGATATCAACAGTCAGACGGAAAAACTCGAAAGGCAACTTAGCAAGATCAGTCGTCAATTAGATTCCATGCGCTCCGGGTTAGCCGGAGTTGGAAAAGAATCGAAAAATGCTTCCGGTGGCCTGCTGCAAACTGCATCCGCGTTTGGCAGTATTGCTTCCGGCTTAACCGGTGTTGTATCCTCCTGGGATACAATAACATCAGCTCAATACCAACCAAGTTTTGGATAACAGGGCTATTCTGGAAAAGACTCCTACAAAAATGGGGTGGGATACAATTCCAGAAAAATCCGTATACGTCACGGAAAGGAGTAACGGGAATCAACCCGATATGAGTTTATAATTTCTCATATTGCTGGAACAGGGAAGAAAAATAGAACCAAAACGAAGTCGGTAACGACAAACGGAAAGGTTGGAAAATCTGTTTTTCGCGCCACAAGGCACAACTCAATCAGCAGCACATTCTCCTGCCATTCGCCATGAAAGATATAAGTCAAAATACTTTTATAAAGTTTATCTGACAGAGCTGTTTGGCTAAACTGAATAAGTTGTTAACACATAATAAGAGTTTTTAACAGGAGAAAATGCCCAGAGACTACCCATCCTTGGAGTACATCCTACCTTAATGGGTGTGCTTTTATTGTATAGTCCATGTATATAACAAAAAATTATCGGCAACTGCCAACCGTTTGCCTAGGCAGATATAATTTTGTTTTATTCCAGTCGTACCGCCGTAGCCATACAAGAAAACCCCCTAGGATAAGCCGGATTAGGGGATTGAATATAGTTATTGAAACCTATAATTCCGTTCCCTCCTAAATCAATGACTTTTTGTTTCAAAATTTTTATAGCATCCTCTCTCATTCTAGTATAGACTTCATTTATATGTTTTTCTCCAAACTGCCTCACATCCTTAGGATCAATAATCATATCTACCGCAACAATCCCTAAATATTCTACAATTCGATACCCCTCAAAATTATACCCCATCGTTATCATTACTTTATTCACTTTACCTCTCCTCACGTTTAATGGTTTATTTACTTTCCATTTACAATACCATAAGAAAAACAGATAGGCAACTGTTTTTACAACGACATGCTAACTTTACCAAAACTTGGCCTGTTGGGAGTAGGTGTCGTAGTTCTCGGCATTGTCTCCAGTATATTTCAATCATCCAAAAGTGCTCAGGAAAGTATCCAAGAAACACAGGTAAAACTTGAATCTCTACATTCTGAAATCGGATCGCTGAATGATGATCTATCTGAAGTCAAACAACGGATGGAGGAACTGCAAAATAAAGCCCCTTTGACATTTTCCGAGCAACAGGAACTGAGTCGGCTGGAAAATATCACGGCGCAAATGGAACGTCAGCTGGCCTTAAAAAAGCTTGCGCAAGATCAGGTCGCCAAGGACAACGCTGCCAACGCGGCAGCGTCTATCACACAAAAAGAAGCCGTCCAAGTTGGAGAAACAACTTTTGAGAAGGGGCCTGGTAATGTAATCCAAATTCCATCATTCGAATATGTAGATCAAATTGATAAAATTTACAATGATCTTGAAACTCTGGAAGATCTAAAGAGCAAACTAGCCTCAGCAGTCCGGAACGATGATCAGCCGCAAAGGGATGCGATCAAAGCTTCTGTAGAAAACAATGAAGCTAATATAAAAAGTCAGATTTCCGATTTAATCACCGCATCAGCAGCACTTTATGATTCCGAAACCGGTATGGTGATCGAAGGATATGAATCTCTCGCCAGTCGTCTTGATAACTTGTTCCGTGAAAGTATTGCCGTACTAGATCCGTTTGGTGCTATCGCAGGTATAGAAAAAAGCATTCCGGAAATGCGCACATCAATTTTGTCAAAACTAGCTGCGGATCAAGGTCTTAATCTGTTGGCTCCACTAGGCAGCGCCGCTGCAATGTCTACCGACAGAGACCCACTATTGGAATATCTGCTCACGGCTTCAGATGAAACGATTGAAATTGTTTACACACTTATAGCCAGCAACCAATCTGGCTCCTGGACCTTAGAAGATTTCCAAAATGCTGTTGATGAATTTCAAAAGACAAAACTTGAAATTCCTGCGCTTACAACTAATGTCGGCACTTTTGCAGAAGAACAGGAACTGCTTTCCCAAATTGCCAATCAGAATTCTACGCTCTCCATTGATCAATATAAACAGTTAATCGGTTATTCCAGCGATTATGCCGGCTGTCTTTCCGTAGAAGGCGACCGCATTACGCTCCATGAGGAATCAGTTGCAAAGCTTACCGAGTCAAGGGAAAAAGAAATACAAGCCAAGATTGAAGAAGGAAAGGCCAATAAATATTTGGAATACCACAAACTAAATCAAGAACTGAATAATCTTCTTGATGGGTATGACAACTATAATACGGCCACTCAATCTCAAGTATCCTCGACACTGGCCGAGATGGAAACCATTGCTTCCGAAATTAACCAATACTATCTGCTGGAACAACAGCTCCTCGGCACCAGTAATGCCTTTGACAATTACCGGAATTCCAAATCTGCTCCTAGCCCTGAAGACGAATATAACACAGGTCTATCGGCAATGGAGGACTTAAAAAAAGGGTTTTCTGAACAACGATTTGGTACTGCCGAATTTGAAGCCGGCGCTCGCCTCCTGATTCCGGAAGATATAATTGACCAAGGGGTTGCCAGTATGAAAAAATACTATGACGACACCCTGCAAAGATATTTTACGGGAGATGACGAGGGAATCACGAAATTTGTCCAAGATTCTCTTGAAAAGGGCCTGCTAGTCGGCGATACTGAACATTTTGAAGTAGCAGAAGGCGTCAAGCTGGAAAACTTCGTTGATCAGTTGAATTTAACGCGGGAAACTGCCCTCTCTTTATTTGGCGATTTAGAATCCTATACCTTTGGTCAAACATTTGATTGGAGCGATGAATTAATTGACAATGCCGCCAACAACTATAATGCGTTGGAACTGCTGGAAGCCCAAGCGCTTGCCACCAAAGCTTCCATGATCGAGGATGGAAGCTGGAATGGCACTTCTGAGGAAGATCAGGAACGCACTTCTCAGGTTCTAGAAAATTTGGAGGAGATCAGGCGAGTTAAGGCGGAGCTTGCAGAGCCAATAGCTGAAGGATTATTGACTTATGATTCTGAAACAGAGAAATTGGCGAATCTCCGGCAAAATTATGACCGCTTAATTGAGCAGATCAATTCATCTGAAATAACCGATGAGCAAAAAATCAATTTAATAGCAAATGCTGATATCTTACTCGATCAAATCGCCGAAATTGAGCAGGGGCTAACCGAACCGACGGAAATGAATATCCAGATTGCGAAAGAATATCTGGAAAATGAAATCAGCAGTGCGAAGGAGGAACTCAGCAAGCAGAAACCAGGGTCCACCGATTATCAGAAAACTCAAGACCGAATCACGAACCTGGAAAGTTCCTTAGAAAAGATCAACAGCTTTAATAGTGATCCTGCGACAACTGCAGTTAATCAGATAATAACTACCGTCCAACAGTTAACCAGCTTTATCCTCAGGCCAAAAGACTTCCAGCTAAGCACATTTAATGCTCAAATTCAGTTAATCTCCTTATCTGCTGCTATTGCTGCTGTTCAAGCCCTTGCCTCGCTGGGCGCCACTTTTAAGATCAATACGATTTCCACGAATAGTGTAACCTCCACAGAGAACAAACCTTCAACAGGAGGAACGTCTCGTGGCGGAGGGCGTGGCTTCCATAACGGAACCGCCCATGCTAGAGGTAAATGGGGTACCAGCCAAAGAGAAACCGCATTAACAGGTGAATTAGGCCAAGAACTTATCGTCTATGGCGATAAATATTGGACCGTAGGAGATCGCGGTGCAGAATTTGCCACGATCCCTAAAGGCGCCATCGTCTTTAATCACAGACAAACCGAAGAGCTGTTCAAAAACGGATACGTCACCTCCGGGGGAGGGCGGGGAAAGGCTTACTCAAAAGGAACCTTCTCAAAATCAGGCGATGCGTTTCTAAGAGGCTACGGTGGATCTCCTGCCTTTGGTTCTTCCAATGACTCTAATTCTGTCAGCGAAAAGAAAACTTCCAAATCAACATCTTCCAAATCTAAAGCAGTCTCCGATGCCGAAGATTCCTTCGAAGAATTAGTCGACTGGATTGTCCGAAAGCTGGATGTCCTGAAAGCCCGCACCGAACAATTCCTGAATGCTGTGGAATCCGCCGTATCCGTTGCTGCCAAAAAGGCAAATTTTGACGCAGCCTTCCAAAACATGACCGAACACATGCGGATTCTCACGGAAGCCGCTGCACGGTATCAGCAGCAGGCGGATTCCTCTGGCCTCTCCGACGAGTACAAGGAGCTGGTCCGTTCCGGCCGGATTGACCTGGAAACCATCACGGATGAGGACTTGAAGGAAGCGATCGATACCTTCCAGGATTTCTATGACAAAGCCCAGGACTGCTCCGACGAGCTGGTGGGGCTCCGGGATGACATCCGAAACGCTGCAGAAGATTTCGCTAATCTCCGCCTGGAGGAGGCCGAAGAGAAGATCGACCGCCTGGACGATGCCATGTCCCGGCTGGAAAGCGCCTACAAACATTCTCTCAGTCTCACGGAAAAAAACAATCTTCTGGATCAGCAAACCCAGAATCTGAAAAATCAGCTGGATATCTTCAACAACACTTTGGTCGACGCCAATACCCAGCTGGCGATTCAAATCGGCCTGCTGAAAAATGCCACCGGCGATCAATTTCTCTCCGCCTTTGAGGCAAAAGAGAAAATCGATACTTCCTCTCTCTCCGGAGACACCTTGATCCTAGCGGAAAAATACAATGCGCTCCTTTCTTCCAGCAAGGAAGCTTATCAGAAGGCCTCTGAGGCTGCGGACGACTATACCGATGCGATTCGTGAGAATGCCAAGGCAAAGCTGGAAAATCTCCAAACCGACCTGGAAAACCAGAACGGCCTTCTGGACTCAAAGCGTTCCCGCTATGAAACCCAGCTGGATCTCCTGGAAGCGCGGGGAGACTCCATTGGAAGCGCCTATTATCAGCGGATGCAGGAAATTTCCAAACAGGAACGGAGTTCTCTGGAAGCCGCCAATCGCGAGTTGCAGACGCTTCTCGACAAGGAAGTTGCCCAGGGTACCATTGTTAAGGGCTCCGAAGATTGGTATGATCTGACGGAGCAGATCCTGGATAATGCCAATGCCATTGACGGCTGCACCAAAAATATCCTGGAAATGCAGCAGGCCATGGACGAGATCAAATGGGATCATCTGGAACGTAAATTGGACGCTTTTCAGAACTTAACGGATGAAACAGACTTTTTACTGGGCCTCTTGGAACGCCAGGATCTGGTAGATCAATCAACGGGAGCTTATACGGAGGCCGGCATCGCCTCTGCCGGGCTTATAGCGCAAAAACTTGCGATCGCCAGGCAGTCCATGAAAGAATACCAAAAGGCTCTGGAGGATCTGGATGCCGCGGCTGCAAAAAGCGGCGCAAATCAGATGGGAAATTCTGGTTACAACGCTTACATGGAAAAGCGCAATGAACTGATGGGCAACTACCGGGACGCCATCTCGGATGCCTATTCCTATGAAGACGAGATGATGGACCTGATCCAGAATAAGCTGGACGCGGAAGCAGACGCCTACGAGGAAATCCTGGACAAGCGCAAGGAAGCTCTGAAAACCACCAAAGAAGAGGCGGAATATCAGAAAAACATTGCCGAGCAAACTGGTAATATTCAAGAGCTGGAGCGCCAACTGGCCGCGCTGGAAGGAAACGACTCCGATTATGCCAAGAAACGCCGCAAACAGTTGAAGGCGGATCTGGCTGATGCCGAAGAAAAGCTGGCGGACACGGAAGCTGACAAAAAATATGAGATTCAGGTCGATGTCCTGGACCAGGATTTTGAGGACTTCAAGACTTCCCTGGACGAATATGCCAAGGACACCAAAACAGCTCTCGGTGACTTGACCTCCGAGATTAACAGCAATGTCTCCACTGTCCAAAGCAGTCTTGAGACACTGGCCGGCGAAACCGGCTATCAGATCAGCACAGTGATTACTGATGTGTGGGCCACCGCCGGCAATGCTGTCACCAGTTACTCCGGTACGGTAGCCGACGCCGGTGCATCTGTCACCGCCCGGCTGGAAGAAATGTCCAATGCTTACGACGAAATGGCGGCGCGGGTCGCTCAGGCCACAGAGTCCATGCTGCATTCCATTGACAAACAAAATGAAGCCGTAACCAAACAGAATAATGGGACGATCCAAAGCGGCCAGGTTAATAACGGAACCAATTCCGACGAGGTTTCGGCTGCCGTAGACAAAGATAAGAATTATATTCTTGGTCTCTACCGTGATCTTTTGGGCCGGGAAGCAGACGCCGGCGGTCTGGCCAGTTGGTTGGCTGCGATGGCTTCCGGCATGTCCGCCGAGGAAGTCCGGCAGGGCTTCCTGAATTCAGAAGAATACCGGCGGATGCACGGCGAAAGTGGTGCTTCCGGCTCCGCCAATGCTGTCGTCACCGCAAAGAGCGGGGTCAATATCCGTTCCAGCCAGTCCTCCTCCAATAGCCGAAATCTATTGGGAGCCCTCCCCAACGGAACAGAAGTAGAGGTTCTGGAAGACGACGGTCACTGGCTGAAGATCCGCGGCGGAGGCCTCACCGGCTGGGCTGTATCAAAATGGTTCCGCCGCTACGCCGCGGGCACGCGCCGGGCCGGTGCATCCTCCTGGGCCTGGACCTCCGACGGCAACGGCGATGAGATTGTAATTTCCCCCAACCGCCGGGCGGTTTTGACTCCGGTAGCGGCCGGTGACATTATCCCCAATGCGGATCTGAGCCGAAATCTTTTTGCTTGGGGCGCTTACCGGCCGGAGGATTTCATTCAAGGGATTGGACTGCCGGGACATGCTCTTCCCGCTGTGTCTCCTGTCACAAACATTACCATTCCTATTGAAGCTCCTCTTGTCCGTGTGGACGGCATTGCCACCGACGAAGTGGCTGCCCGTATGACCAAACAGATGGATCAGCAATTAAAGAATTTTGGGCGGGATATGAAGAAATCCATCCAGTCTTATACCGTAAGAAGATAGAAAAAGCAAAATGTTTTCGTATATTGCCATGCAATATCATTTCTGGCCTGAGGAGCAATCTCCCTTTCCTCAGGCCCTTTTCAGATTAAGGAGGATTTATGACATTAAAAGAAAAACTGACAATTCTGGAAGCAGACAATGAGCGCCTCCGCCGGGAAAACCGGCGCCTTTCCGAGGGCCATGAAGCCTGCAAAACAGCTCTTCGAGAACTTCGGGAAGTATTAAAGGAAGCCCAGGAAATCAAGAGAAACAGCGATGCCAAATACCGGGAAATTTTATCCATCCGCGAAGACTGGAAGACCTTGGCATCGAAAGAAAGGGGATGAGCGCATGACTACAGCAACGAGCTTTGTATTTGGAGACTTATCTCTGAAAAGCTTTGGCCTTAGCCTCTGTTCTTTTGATGGTGGCGGTGAGGCCAGTATCTCTCTCCCCTATGTGCCTTCGTATACGACAGAAAAGCCTCCGGCCCACTACCGCTGGCAGGTGGCCGGAAGCAAGTATGAAACTCCTATCACCTTCTCCGTTTCTATTGGAAAGACTTGTGGACCGAATCACCTGATCTCTCGCGATGAGGAACGGGCTCTGGCAAAATGGCTGACGGCTTGTCCGGACTTTCAGGAATTCCATTTTGAAGATTACGATACGGACTGGGACGATTCCTTTGGCATTTCTTATTTTGTCCATGTAACCAGCCTGGAAAAAGAAATGCTGGGAGGTAATTGTATTGGCTTTACCGTCGAGTTTACAGCCGACTCTCCTTTTGGATTTTCTTCACCAATCACAGCCAAGCTGTCCGCAGGCGTCACAACAATCTACGTCGATTCTGATTCCAATGACGCGATTTATCCCCACCTGGTTCTTACCGCCAACGCTCCCGGAAATTTTTCCATTCAAAATCTCACGAACGGTTCTTTCTCCCGCTTCCATAACCTTTCAGCCGGTGAAAAACTAACGATGGAGAAAACCGGTTCCGGTCTTCTCTCTTCTCTTCCCTCTCATGTGATCCTTGATGATTTTGATAAAAATTGGATTTCCCTAACGGATGGGGCCAATGAACTGCTGGTGGAGGGCGACGCATCCCTCACGCTGACTTACCGGGAGCCCAGAAAGGCAGGTGTATGATATGAGTCTTTTTTACCATGACGCTCAGGGAAAGATTGCCGTGCCGGACGTATATCTTCAAAAAAGGAATCTAGAAACCATCGGCCGGCTTTTTGTCACCGATCTTACCGTAACAGAACACTTGAACGATCTCAATACGATTTCGTTTCAAGTTCCCCGCTTTCTTCAGGGAAAAGAGAACCCATGCTATGAAGCTTTGGAGACACTTCAATTAATCGATCTTCCTCCTCACGGCCACTTTTCCATATCTGTAGAAATTTCCTCGGACGGTTCTGAAGAAAAGAGGGTATCCGGAACTTCCTGGGAGACGGAATTAGACTCCCGCTATCTGGACAGTTTCCAGGCCAATACCTTTGAAGAAGGCGATGAAACAGATGGGGACGGAAATTATATCCGTTCCCATCTGTTTGACGAATCCGACAAGGAACACAGTATTTTGCACCGGGCCTTAAGCGGAACCGGATGGCAGATTAAGATGGGGGGCGCCTCGGAAGAATACGCCAAGTTGTGCGGCCGTTATCCCACCTACGATTTGAACCGTCAGAGTGTCCGCAGCTTTCTCTGTGACCTTCAGGAAGAATACGATCTTCTCTTTTCCTATGGAAAAGAGGAGCGAATCATCACCTGTTATCTTCTCTCCGACTACGGTAGGGATACTGGAATTTATGCTTCCTTCGAGAACCTGAATCAGCAAATCCAGATCGAAGCGGACGAGGATTCCATTGTCACCGCCTTAAAAATATCCGGGGGAGATGGAATTTATACGGAGGACGTAATTCCATCCCCGTCCGGTCAGTTGATCTGCCTGGATTATTTTCTGAATACCAGGTATATGAATCAGGATACCATTGACGCTTGGAATTCCTACTCCGCTTTTTATGAAGCCGCTTCGAAAACATACGGGGAAAAGCTGCTGCTCTGGGAAGACAAAAACACACTTTTAAATGAGTGTCTTCACTCCGTGCCTCAAAGCCAGACCAAAGAAGAGGACGGCACTTTAACCGAGCTCAACCAAATGTCCCGCAATGAATTAACCAGTACATTTTCCTGGAAATCTTATGACGGGTCGGTTCCGGCAGAAAAACGCTTTAATTACGGTCAGGCATATCTTCAGGCAATCTATGACGCTTATGACGAAGCAAAGTCCGCCCGGATCCAAGCAGAACAGACAGCGGATCCCCTTTATGAACAGATGCTCGTCATTCTGGACACCTCCCGCGCTGCACTGGAGCAGCGTAAAACACAAATTGATGCTCTAACCGCAGAAATTTCAGCTCTAAACCAGGAAAAAACCGAACTCCGCCAGAGCTGTGATGTGAAAACGCGCCTGAGAGAGTATTTCTCCTCCCTGGGACTGGCTGGCGATGAGCTGGACAACAAGGTCTTCTCATCCTTCCGGGAACTTCAGTCTTTTATTCGGGAAGACGAGTATTCCAACGATAATTATTTCGCCACGGATCTGGATTCCTATGCGGATCGAATGGAGATCACGAGGGAATTGATCGCACAGGCAGAAAAAGAGTTAAAAAAGAATTGCCGTCCCCATGTTACATGGGATTGTAAAATTTCCAATCCCGCCCTCCGGAAAGAATTTGACTTTGCCAGGGAAACATTGGATATCGGCAATTTTATGACTTTGGAAGTGCACGAGGGCTATGCCGAAAAGATCCGGATCATCGGCGCTGAGATTCCTTATGACAAACCAGAAGAACTGCATCTCACGTTCTCTGACCGGGTGGAAAGTGACAGTGATATGGATGACATCGGCCGGCAGATTGGCAGCGCCACCAGCGCCGCGGCAAGCCTTCAGTCTATCGCCGCCCAAAAAGACAACTACGATTCCGCCTACCAGTTTGTCCAGGAAATGATCCAGCATGGTCTGAATGCCGCCCTCTCCGGCATTTATAATGACGACAACCAAGAAATCACCATCGACCGCTACGGTCTTTGGGGCAGAGCGCGCAAAACCGCCGGTGATTTCGAGCCAGAGCAAATTTTGATCCAGAAAAACAAGATTCTTTTCACAGACGATTACTGGAAGACAATCCGAAGCGTCCTGGGAAAAATCGAAGTAAAGCACACCGACGGAAGTGTCACCTATCAATACGGTCTGATCGCCGATACGGTTTTGGTAGACGACCTGTACGCGCTAGGCGCTTCCATTGGTCAATGGATCATTGACGCGGATGCACTGAGAAGTCCCCACTTTCGAAAAAGTGAGGACAACACCAAGATTCTGGAGGGCACTTACCTGGGGGCCGACGGTTCCATCCTGACACCGAATCTTCAGCTGATTCCCGGTTCAGGCCTGACCATTGACGTGGACTCCTTTCATTTAAACGCTGGCGGAAGCAGCGGTGGGATCACCCTAGAACAGTATCTGGAAAACATCAAGGATGAGGCTGTCGAGGAGGCCAAGAAGGATACAGAAAATATCTGTTCGCATACATCCGAGAACGGAAAAATCATTTGTTCGCATGCTCAGGCTGGAGGCTGCATCAGGCTGGAATTCGTGTCCGGATCCAGCACGCAGGAATATCCCCCTGCTCCGGAATCGCCCTGCGCCATCCGAAGCATCGGGGATTCCGGATTTCTTGATTTCATCTGCAGTGCGTCAGAGAACATGGAGTCAGAAACTGGCCTGGTTCAAAAAATCCATCTCCCCCTCTCCTCCCCGCTTCGCTCTGTCGGCGATACCTGCGATGAGATTTTGGAGCAAGACGGAGAACTTGGAATTCTGCAGCAAATCGATTCCATCGTACTGACCGGAGAGGAGAATTTCACCTACCAAAACGGTCGATTCTGCCTTCCGCTACAGACTTCCGCCTCCTTGACCGGCGGCTGCCTGTCAAATTATTACACCGGGGTGTCGGAAGAAACCGCCAGTGATGCCTCGGTCTATCTCTCCGATGTACTGTCGCCGGAGGCGGAATGCTGTCTGGTTTTCCAAGATTCCCGTTTTTCCTCGACGGAAGATTTTCAGGCGTGGTTGGCTCAATGCCAGGCGGATGGGAATCCTCTAACTGTGAACTATACATTAAAGGCTCCCGTGTTTCATATTTTCTCCCAGGAAAGCCGAAATACCTTGTATCATATAGAATCGTTCCAAGCTCCGATTTTCTTATATTTTACAGAAACAGATCCTGTTAGATTCCAGGTATCATTCAAGACAAAAAACTACTATGAAAACTACAAGCTCAGGGAATCGCTGTCCCAGGTTGAGAACACGTTGACAACCAGTTTCCGAGAAGGAATCCTGAACGAAAACGAGTCCAAAATTTTATACCAGCAGTTAAACTATCTTAGTTCAGAGAAGGCTCGAATTGACCAAGAATATACCTATTTGACCGAAAAAAGCAGTATTTCGAAAGAAGCTCAGCAGGAACTTCGTAATGTCAAAAGTGAATACGACACTGCCTACGAAAGCCTGACCACTGCCATTCGCCTGGCCGCCCAGGACAGTTTGATCAAACCTGAAGAAAAAAGAGAAGTCGATCTAAAATTCTCTGTCTATCAAGAAGCGCTGAAAAATTTCACGGCGGCATATCAGTCTTATCTGACAAATGACATCACAGAGCTGTTAAAAAATAATGCGATTGCTGTAAACAGATACTCCGATCTTCTGAATACATTGACATTGAAAAAGAATGATGTCATCGGAAATCATTTAAATCTAGCTGAAATTCCAGTTGAGTATCAAAATGAACTTTATGAAGGCAAGCCCTTCGGCCAAACATATGAAGCGCTCTACCGGCAGTTGATCACTCCCGACTCAGAAGAAGGTAATCCAGGGTATTTTGATTCTCTTACAAGTCAAATATCCGGACTTTTAACCCTCTATCAACAGAATCCTTATGATCATGAACTGGATGCGAAATTAGAAACCATTCAGGAGCTTTATAAGAAATTTCTAGAGGCACTCACCGCATACACCAAAATACGATGGGCTTTTTCTGAGTACATTCAAAATAAAACGAATCAAACGCTGTCCAGTGATATCGCCACGATCAAGCGCACGATGGAATTCGACGACAAACACATCAGTTTTCTTCTTCCGTCACAGCTCGGCGCAACAGACTCGGTAGTTTTAACGATTTCCGCAAATGCTATCATTTTCTCTAAGGAGCCAATCTGGAAAAATGGAACCACTGGCTTCACTGAGGAGCAGCTTCAGGATATGGTATCAGACAATGTAATCTCTTCCTATTTTACCTCTAAGCATCTCGCAGTTTCAGAATCCGATTTCCAAAAATCCCTGATCTCAGATACTCTTCAAATTGGCAGTTATACCTGGGAGAAACGATTGTCCGCTGATGAATCCGGCGGCTCCGTAGAACATCTTACTCTATCATTTAAAAGCTCTTAAAAGGAAGTGAAATAATGGGAAGTTACAACTATTATAATCCCTCAAGCTCAAACTCAGCTTACATAGGGAAATTCGCCATCATAGAATCCAACGACATTAATGCCAATTCTTCAACAATAAACTGGACTTTCAGCCTGTATCGAAATGACAGCTACCATAGCAACTATTCCCGTGAAGAAGGAAACAGGGTGGTAGTATCCATAGATGGCAGAGAGGTCTTTAATGAAACGAGGGTTGGAACGGTTAAGCCGCCAAATGGAGAAGACAATGCTTATGTACTGGCCTCCGGGTCAACAGTTGTGGGGCATAACTCAGACGGAACAAAGTCCTTTTCTTTCTCTGCCAGATATACCAACTCATACTCCAGCAGCATCAGTCCCCTGGAAGTCAGCGGAAATCATATCTGCAATGCGATTCCCCGTGGATCCACTTTCAACATCGGTTCCAGCTCCCTGTATATTGGGCAAACCCAGTCGTATTCTATTTCCAGATATTCGTCATCCTATCAACACAGAATTTCCATGACAGTCAAAAATGCTAAAAATGAGGATGTCACAGTGTTTCTGCAGGACGGCGTGGATACTACGCTGGCGGCAACTGTCCCTTGGAAAATTGTTGAGTATATGTACCTAAAAAATCTATCTTCCGTAACCGTAACCACTCACATGCTAACGTATTACGGAACTGTCAACAATGTCATCGGCGGAATGTCCAAAACCTTTACAGCAAAGATCCCTGCTGCTTCCATGTCTCTCAGTTCTTCCAGCATAAATATGGGCAGTACCACGAATATCAATATTTCAAGAAACAGCCGTTTTCTAAATTATCGGATCAACTTTTCCTTTGGATCTTTTTCCTCTCAAATTGCATCATTGGGAGTAGACGGAAATTCTTCCTACACCTTTCAGCCAAATATCGACACCTACTCTCCGCAGATTCCTTCTTCCAAAAGTGGTACCGGTACTGTTACGGTATTGACTTACAGCGGCAGTACCCTTGTCGGCTCCTCCTCTGCAAATTTGACGCTCTCCCTGCCTTCCAACCTCAATTACACCCCAGAGTTCAGCGGAGATTTATCAACAGGAAATACTTACAGTGGATTTTGTCTGAAAAACAGATCCATGATCTCCGGCTCATTTTCCGGAATTAAGCGAAAATACGGGGCAAATATCAAAACACAAAAGATCACCATCAATGGAACAAATTATGGAAACTCCTTCTCTAATGTTCTGCTTACATCTGCGGGCACCTATACGATTGTTTATTATCTGGAAGATACCCGTGGTTACTCTAAGACACTTTCAAAAACAGTCACAGTCTACAATTATGAGCTGCCCAAAATAACCAATCTTCAAATTAGCCGAGATCAAACGGATCATACAAAAGGTATTATCAGTTTTAATGCAACTTATTTTAAACCTTCCAAAAACAACTTTTCCAATACTGCTACAGTTAAATTATCCTATGGCAGCACGGTTCTCACCCTTGCCACCTACGAAGGTAACGCAGAAACAGCCGGTCTTGCAAATATTGCTTTCACAAATGAAGAAATCAAAAATGGTGCTGCCGCTGCTATCTTTTCCACCGAAAAGGCTTATACCTTCTTCCTGGATATCTACGATAGCGTCAACGGCAGTACAGCAGCGGACACAAAATCTACCAGTATACAATCACTTTTTTATCTGGTTGATTTCAAGGAAGACAAAGGTGTTGCGTTTGGGAAAGGTTCCATTGGAAATGGATTCGAAGTTGACTTTGACGGATATTTCTATAAAAAATTGGATGTTTCAGGTTCTTTGACTGCTCGAAGTGGTCTGGAGCTTTATTCTACAACGCCTTTCATCAATTTTCATCATGGCAACTCGTCCTCGGATTACACGGCACGAATTATTGCGGACGGTTCCAATACGTTAAATTTAACGGCCAGTGGCGGCGTTAAAGAAAATGGAACTCTTTTGTCCAGTAAATATGCGGCAGCCTCCCATTCCCACAGCTATCTTCCCACCAGCGGAGGATCGATAAGCGGAAGTCTCTCCGTCAATGGAGGGCTATCCGTAAGCAGTAATCTTTCCGCATCCGGGACGATATCGGAAGGCGGAAAATCACTGTCGTCCAAATATGCGGCGGCTTCTCACTCTCATAGCTACCTCCCTTTATCCGGCGGCAATCTAAACGGAGATCTCATTCTGCCTTTTAACCGCACGATCTATTGGAATTCTACCGGCAAAGGTGCCCGAATCTTCAGCAATGATAATCAGCGACTATACTTTGGTGCCTCTACTGAACAACAATATTATCTTTATTATGGGGTAAGCCGAGCAGATATGTTATGGGAATTTGGTCCCGATATCGATTGTATGCTTAACTTGGGAACACCTACCTACCGCTGGGGACAAATCTATTCCCAGAGCAGTACTGTCTCTACTTCGGACAGGAATTTGAAAAAAGACGTTTTTCGACTGAACCCGGAAAAGATGACAAAATTTATCATGGCGCTCGAACCAGTTTCTTACAAATTTATTGATGGAGATTCCGGAAGAACACATACAGGGATGGTCGCACAGCAGTTAGAGGAAGAAGCCCTGCCGGCCGCAGAGATGGACGATATGGACTTTGCGGGATTTATCAAATCTCCCAAAGTTGAAAAATACACGGATGAGAATGGAAAACGGCAAGAACGTATTGTGGAAGGTGAATATATCTATGGCCTACGCTACGAGGAATTTATCGCGCCTATCATTGCAGTGGTCCAAAAGCAGGAAAAAGAAATCGCTATGCTAAAGGAAGAAATTGAAAAGTTAAAAGAAGCTAAAAAATAGATTGCTGCAACATTTTTCCATCTACTAATTACAAATCAACAAATTATATTCTTCAAAGGAGAACTCAAAATGACACTCCAAGAAAAACGTTCTGCCTACCGCCAGGCACTTTTAAGCCGTGAAAAGAAAAACCAATACTCTCAGCAAGAAAACAAACGTTACCTCATCGAATCCGGCTGGGGCGACTGTTCATCGACCCCTTATTATTGGCTGAAAAAATTATTTCACCTTGATATCGGAGATTATACCGAGGCCCAATTAGAATCTCCCGTTGGAAAAACGGTAAAACTGAATATTCAAAACGGAATTCCGGATGAAAAGCAAATGGAAATCGGCGACCATCTCTACTTCAGAGGAAACGATGCCGGCCGCACCCAGGGAGTCGGCCATGTGGAAATTTATATCGGAAACGGAAAATGCTTTGGGCATGGCTCCGGACTCGGCGGCACCGTCAAGGATCTACCGGCCTACTGTGCGAAACGCCAGGCAACGCCTTCCCGTTCCGCCGCATTAAAGAATAAAGGCCTCATCTGCGTCCGCCGTTTTCTGTTTGATACTTCTTCTGATGAAAAAGTTATGGAGGAGGAAAACTCCGCTGAAAATGAAATCACTTCCCTTTACCGTAAACTTCTTCAAAGAGAACCGGATCCCCAAGGGTTTACCGATTGGGTAAAAAGGAGAAAGGAAGGAATGTCACTGGATGAAATCCGAAAAGGTTTCCTTTTATCGGAAGAATATCAGAAAAAGAATGCCCCAGTCTCCACCCTTTCTCCCGTTCAGCAATTCCAATTCTGGCTGAACTCTCGTCTCCCCATTGGGCTTGCCATTGACGGAAGCCTGGGCCCCCTGACAAAAAAAGCGGCTGTCATGGCCATGCAGGAATATTTAAATTCCACCTATGACGCAAGGCTTTCCGTTGACGGAAGCTTTGGCCCGGCCTCCCGCCGCACTTATCACACTGTGTGCCAGGGTGTGCAAGGTCCGCCTGCGTTCATCATCCAAGGGCTTTTATATGGGCATGGCTTAAACCCTCAGGGCTTTGACGGCCATTGCGGAGCAGGTTGCGAATCCGCAATCCGGCAATTCCAAAAAACGAATCACTTGGAAGTAGACGGCCGCTGCGGACCTGCTACTTTTACCGCGTTAACCAATCATTAACAGAAAGGAAGGGTGACCTATGTTATGGAAACCTCCGTAACCATCTGGAATTTTCTATCTTCCATCAGCACAGCTGATTTTTTTGGTGTGCTTCTTGCGATCGGTACGGTACTTGGCGTCACCGCCGGGCTTACTGTAAAACTTTACAAATTATTTGATAAAACACGCCGTATTCAGGAAGAAAATGCCGAATACAAGCAGCTGGTTCAAACGCATGACGATGCAATCGAAGAAATCCAGCAGACGCTGATGGAAATCAAACAAATCAATGAAATGCAAAATGAAGTCAACTTAAAACAAATCCGTCACTCCATCGTCCGCGCCTCTGAGGAGGCGATTTCTGACGGTTCTATTTCAGCCAACCGTTTACAATCCTTGGAAGAACTTTTTGAAACCTATGAAGAACTTTTCCACGGCAACGGTTATGTCAAAACGCTGATGAAAAAGGTTCGCTCTCTGGAAGTACACGGACTCAGTGAAGAATAGGAGGACCTTATATGTACAATTTAGGAAAAGATCTTTCGGTCCTGGCACTTTCTATGACCGTCAATATCATGCTTGGTACTTATAATCAAATTGGCAGAAAAAATTGCCGTTTCAGCCGTAAACGATTCTTATCCGGGCTGATCAAAGCGGTTATCGTGGGATTTTCCTTTGTAAGTCTCAGTTACTGTTTTGAGGTTACCGACCTCTCCTCTCTCGGCATCACCCCGGATATGATTATGAACGCTTCGATCCTGCTGTATGTCGGCAAAGACATTGCCGCACTGGCGAAAACCCTTGGGGTGGAGGAGTTTTTGGAGAAAAGGGCAAGATAGCCAGATCCACACAATAAGAGAACGAAGGGAATCAGCCGGGTATTCCAATATCAGTCCAATCAGAAACATTGCACTGACCTTCATCATTATTGCCAACAGTGACCACCGTTCCGTCTGATTTCAAACCAACAGTATAAAAGTTTCCGGCAGCAACCGCTACAATGTCTGACCATCTGACCATCCGGAAACCTCACACTAACCAAAGGTATTCCGGCCAACAGCCACAACCGAGCCATCCGATCTTAAACCGACAGTATGGCACAATCCCGCGGCAATCGCATTCATTTCACCTGCAAAGCTGTCCTTCCATAACGCGGCACTTTTTTCTTTCGCATCTTTAAAATCTCCAGTTTTTCCAAAGGAAATCGCTGCGCCTGCATAGTCTTACGCCTCAAGGCATGCCTGGGCCTTTACATAATAGGTAGCCAGTATCATCCTCTCTGCATCTTCGTAGTTTTTTGCATGGGAAAAGGCTTTTGCTACGCCTGCATAGTCTTTCACTTCAAGGCACGCCTGGCCCTTTGCATAATAGGTTGCTAATACCTGAGTCTGTACGTCTTTGTATTCTTTTAAAGCCGTAAAAGCCGCAATGGCGCCTTCGTAATCCCCAGAATTACGAAGCGCAGCAGCATTATATTTCTGATTTGGAATGATCACCATAAACCAAAGCCAACACTTTTAAATCACTTTGGTTAAATAATCTCTTTCAGAAATGGCATGGAATCCTAAATGTTCCATGTCATTTCTATATTTCCGTTTGCTATCTTGATAACCTTAACGAAAGCGTCCAATACTTTCTGCTAATCTTCAAAGGCTGTTTCTTCCCATGCTGCCACATGATTAAATATAGCGTTCATGGTGTCTGTTGACTGGCTGACCGTCATAGACAGATTTTCTTCACTTAAAGCCCTGCGTTCAGCGTCCAGCTTTTCAATCTTCTCATTGATATACCACATGAGTACGGCATTTGCGCTGCCTACTTTTGAAAGCAGGTCGTCAATTTCCTTATCAAGCTGTGCAAGACGGATTTTGTTCTCATTCAATTATGGATTCGTGTGGTTATCGTTTTCTTTCAGTCCTTCAAATTCTTCCAGTCTGGCTTTGATCTGATCTAACACGTAGCTTTCCAGATGGTCGGCGTAAAGTGTACTTTCTGTACCCTTACACCCCAAACCTCTGGTAGTATATTTAAAGCTGCAATTCATATAGCGAATCTGTTTACCAGTTTTCTTGCTGATTCTGGATGGGCTGATCTGTAAACTTTTACCACAGTTACCGCATTTGACTTTTCCAACGAGCCAAGAGCTTTTTGTTTTGTTTGTTGTTGCCATCTGACGGCGGTTCATACAGCGAAGCCTACACTCGATCCATATATGGGATGGTATGCGTCCTTTATGTAGTGCAAGCACGATTTCCTTATCTTTAAGGTCATTCTTGCTTTTGGACTTTGAAACCGTTCCCTGATACAGATAGCAGCCATTCCCTCCCTCCCATAATTCCACGGGATTGATGATATTTGCTGCCTGACTGTCAAAGAATTCATACAGGCTTAAATCGGCAATCGCATAAGACGGATTGGAAAGGATGGAGCTTATCAGCGGCACTGTCCAATACCCACCACGTAAATGGGGGATATCGTTATCAATCAGGTAATTCAAAATATCCCTGAACGAATACAGGCTGCCATCTTCCTTAATACCGTCAGTATAGAGATTGTAGATCAATTCAATCTGTTCCAGTTCCTTTTCAATAGGAGCATAATAGGAAGTTGAGATACCCTCTATCATGATCGGCTCTAACCGGAATCCATATGGAACACGACCACCCTTTAAGAATCCCTTTTTGTTTCTGGAATAGTAAGCGTCAGTGACACGCTTCTGGATAGTTTCATGTTCCAATTGTGCAAATACGATACAGATATTCAGCATGGCTCATCCGATTGGTGTTGAGGTATCGAACTTTTCTGTTGATGAAACAAACTCAACGTTATATTCCTGAAAGACTTCCATCATATTAGCGAAGTCCAGAATAGAACGGCTGATACGGTCTAGCTGTATACGATAACACGTTTGATTCGTCCTGCACGGATATTTTATCAGAAGGACATTGTGGTCTCACCGCTTATCGAACAGGGGCAATCGCCTTATCAGATCCTGGCCAATCATCTGGAACTGGACCTGTCTGTCCGTTCGTACTGTATACACTTATCTGGATATGGGATTATTTACGGCCAGAAATATTGATCTTAAGCGGAAAGTGAAATTCAGACCAAGGAAGTTCCACAAGACCCAGATTAATGACCGGACTGTTTTTATGAATCGTACCTATACCGATTTCTCAGAACTTCACCTTTCCCGCTTTACAGAGTTGGATACCGTACATTCCTCCAGGGAATCCAACAAGGTGCTCCTTACCTTCTTCTTTACAGAGGAAAAGCTGTTTCTCGCCTTTCTGATGAACTGTTGCACAATAGGGGCTGTACGCCTTGTATTCGACCACTCACTTTTTGCTGTATCTATTTTTCATTTCTTTCTATGTAGATCTTTGCTGTATCTAACATTTAAAGTATTTACTTTTTATTGCCGCTAACAGTTTCTTTCGATCTAGCATTTTAGCCACACTCAGAAAACTCTTGTAGACCAGATAATTCTGGATCAACCTATTATGAAAGGAGACGTAATGTTTCAGATTGATAAAAAAAACAATATTCGTATCATACAGGGGGACACTGCCATTCTGGATCTCCATTTTGACAACTATACCCTCCAAAAAGGTGATTGTGTATATCTGACGATCAAAAAGCACCTCACTGACTCCGAATTTGCGATTCAAAAGGTCATCACCGCTTTTGAAAACGGAGGCTGTAAAATACAGCTTACCTCCTCCGACACGAATCTGCCCTGTGGAGAATACGTTTACGATGTGCAATGCAACCTTATGGACGGACGAATTGATACGGTAATCGGACCATGCTATTTTCACATTCTGGGAGGTGTAACCAATGATTAAGGTATCTATAAAAGAAGCAGAAAATTTATCTAGCCATATTGCAGTTGGACGCGGAGAAAAGGGAGAAACCGGCGATGTTACACCGGAAGCATTAGCGGCTCTCAATCGAGCAGAAGCTGCTGCCTCAGCAGCCGAAGAATACGCCGGGGAAGTACGCCTGGCAAAAGAGGCTGCAAATACCGCAGAAAAAGCTGCCAGCCATGCAAACGCTGTCGCCGGCGAAGTACAGAAAAAATTGTCCGCAGGTGAATTTATCGGTGCTACGGGCCCTCAGGGCCCAAAAGGTGAAAAAGGGAACGCTGCATCCATCACAGTCGGTCAGGTAAAAACAGGCACTGCTGGTTCTTCCGCTAATGTGACAAACAGTGGCAACTCATCGAGCGCTGTGCTTGATTTTACCATTCCCCAGGGAATCAAGGGAGAAAAAGGTGATACTGCTACTGTTACAATTGGTATGGTCTCTACCGGTTCTCCAGGCTCCAGTGCAAAAGTGACAAATAGAGGAAACCAGAATGACGCCATTTTTGATTTTACTGTTCCCCAAGGGCCAAAGGGTGATATTGGGCCAGCCGGGCCTCAAGGTTTGAAGGGAGACACCGGCGAAAAAGGTGCCACAGGGGCGACTGGTCCTCAAGGTCCAAAAGGGGATACTGGAGTGAAAGGGGATACCGGCGCAACCGGGTCTCAGGGCCCGAAAGGGGATACCGGCACACGAGGCACTCAATGGTTTACGGGTACCGGAATTACTGGTACTTCTACATCTGATATGATTTTCCCCTCATCCGGTGTAACCTCTGCCCTGGTTGGAGACTGCTATCTCAATACCGGGACTGGCGGATCATATAAATGTACGGTTGCCGGCCCCGCTGCTTCTGCGAAATGGCAGTATGTGTCAAACCTGACTGGACCGAAAGGAGCACAAGGTTCCACGGGTGCCGCTGGCCCTATCGGGCCCACCGGACCACAGGGGCCGAAAGGGGATAAGGGCGATACCGGTGAAAAAGGTACCACTGGTGCAACTGGCCCCCAGGGGCCAAAAGGGGACACTGGAGCAAAAGGTGCCACCGGCGCAACCGGTCCTGTTGGTCCCACTGGACCGCAAGGGCCAAAAGGGGATAAGGGCGATACACCTGCTCTGGCTAATAATCTTACAACGACCACAACAGGAAAAGCGTTGGACGCCACACAAGGTAATCTACTGTCAAACCAAATTGGCGATCTCTCCTCCTTGAAAACGCAGAGCAAAACCTCCGTGACAAGTTCAATCAATGAGGTATGTGACAGCCTAACGAATAAGCAGAATCTTATTTCTGGTGCTGCCAGTACGATAGCAACCTCCAACTTAACCACTCAGCGTGTCCTTGTCAGCAACAGTTCCGGCAAAGTCAGTGCCTCAACTACGACCGCCACAGAATTGGGTTATCTCAAGGGTGTTACTGCTAATATACAGGATCAGATTAGTCAGCTAAATAGTGATTTACTGCTGAGAGTCTATCCAGTAGGTTCGGTTTATATGAGTACTAGTTCCACCAACCCAGGGACGCTCTTCGGTGGCACCTGGGAAGCTTGGGGAAGTGGGCGAGTTCCGGTCGGAGTTAATTCTTCAGATTCTGATTTCTCCACTGTAGAAAAAATTGGAGGTTCAAAAACAATAAACCTTAGCCATAGTCATACGGTAAGCAGTCACACCCACACAATTTCCCATACCCATACCGTGAATGGTCATACCCATACTGTAAATAGCCATAACCATTCAACAGGAAATCATATACTAACTATATCCGAAGTACCATCTCATAATCATACATATGGGTTTGAAGCATATAAGTCGGATACGGTAGAAGGCGCAAATCCTGGAAGACACTTAGCTGGATGCTACGCAACGAATGTAACAGGATTTTCAGGCTTCAATGGAGCCACATCATACTATGGTGGCAATGGGGCTCACAATCATGGAAATACAGGGGCTGCTTCACCTGGAACGAATTCAGTAACGTTAACTACTAACACAGCTTCTAACGCAAATAGTGGGGCGGAATCTCCTGAAACAAGCTCAAAGTTATCTTCCGCTCAAGGCATTCTTCCTCCATATATCACCTGTTATATGTGGCTCAGGACTGCTTAAGAATAAAGGTTTAGGCAGTCCTTTTTTACATGTAAACGATTAAATACGGAGGTATATTATCATGAGCACCTCCGCCTCCAATATTTGAATTGAAACCCTTCGCTGTAATCGTATGTGTATGACTTGTACTTTCGTAACTCGTGGTAACAGAAGATCCGGTGAATGTATGAGTATGTGCTGGCATTTGTGATGCGGTAATGGTTACGGTCGAAGTTCCGCCAATTGATTCACTACTACATGAATCACTTGTGGCCAACAAATCTATTTTAATTTGCATCCATTTGCCTCCAAAAAAGTACCAGGATTAACATTGTTGGTGTTTACATAAAACGCTCTGCCGGATAAGCCCGAAGCAATATTACTATTTTGTTAACTATTCTCCCCTACACACCCCTTCACTCCCCCAAGCACAAAAAAAGCCTCCGGACCAAACATCCAGAAGCTTCACCGTGCCTGGAGGGATTCGAACCCCCGACCCACGGCTTAGAAGGCCGTTGCTCTATCCAACTGAGCTACAGACACAAACCTTTTCTCTGCAAAAGAGCAAAGAAAAAATCGGGGCGACAGGATTCGAACCTGCGACCTCCCGGTCCCTAACCGGACGCTCTACCAAACTGAGCCACGCTCCGAAACACAGGGCATTTCTCATGCCCTTGTGTACTTTATCATAATCTGACGTATTTGTCAAGATTGGTTTAGGAAAAATTACGCAATTTTTTCTTTCGCCATTGCCGCCAGCTTAGCAAAGCCCTCGGCATCGTTGACAGCCATGTCCGCCAGGATCTTGCGGTTCATCTCCACGCCGGCCTGCTTCAGACCGTACATGAAGCGGCTGTAGGAAAGGCCGTTCATTCTGGCTGCTGCGTTGATGCGGGCGATCCACAGGCTGCGGAACTGTCTCTTTCTCTGCTTACGGCCTGCATAGGAGCTCGTCAGGGCTCTCATCACGGACTGCTTTGCAACTCTATACTGTTTGGAGCGGGCTCCACGGTATCCCTTAGCCAGCTTTAATACACGATTATGTCTCTTTTTGGCGCCTAAGCCACCTTTTACTCTTGCCATTTCGGTAATCTCCTTTCAACTATTAGTAGGGCAGAATCTTCTTCATAACCTTTGCGTTGGTCGCATCGGTCATGGCTGCTTTCCGAAGATTTCTCTTTCTCTTCTGGGACTTCTTCGTCAGAATGTGGCTCTTATAGGCTTTCATTCTCTTCAGCTGACCGGTACCGGTCTTTTTGAAACGCTTTGCAGCGGCTCTTTTCGTCTTTAATTTCAGCATCTCTATGTCCTCCTTCAGATTGTATTGTCTAGCGTTTTTCGCTTAAGAACATAACCAGGCTTCTGCCCTCGACCTTAGGCGTTTTGTCGACAGTTGCGATATCCGCCACTTTTTCCGCAAAATCATCCAGGATGTGCCGGCTTTGGCCCATATGGCTCATCTCACGGCCGCGGAAACGCAAAGTAACCTTTACCTTGTCGCCCTTTTCCAGGAACTTTCTGGCCGCCTTTACCTTGGTGTTCAAATCGTTCTCATCAATATTGGGAGTCAGACGAACTTCCTTGGTTTCGATGATCTTTTGCTTCTTTTTGGCTTCTTTCTCCTTGCGGGACAGCTCATACCGGTATTTCCCATAATCGATAATCTTGCAAACCGGTGGATTAGCAGTCGGAGCAATCATGACCAAATCCAACTCCTCTTCTCTGGCCATTCTGAGAGCCTCTCTGGAATTCATCACACCAACCTGTTGTCCCTGACTTCCGATCAGACGAATTTCTCTGTCACCGATTTTCCCGTTAATCAATAGATCGCTAATTGCCGTATACCTCCTAAAATAATGTTCCTGCGATTGCCTGACAGCTGTGGCCTATCAATTTGCGGCCCAAGCATAGCCGCGTCATTGCCACAAAAAAAGGTGAATAGTCAGACTATCCACCAAATCCTACACTTATCATGTAAGTTCCCAAAAACCCAAGTCACGAAAAGTGCTAAGGTGAGAGTGGATACTCTGCTTTTCATAAATTGACAACATTAAGATAATAACATTCTTCCTGATATTTGTCAAGGAATTTTTACAGACTTTCAGAACTTTCATTTTTCCATACTTTTCTCGTCCGCACAAACACCCCTGGTTTTGATTGAAACACACGTTTCCTCACTCAAAACATCATGTCCCGATTCAATCCATTTTTATGTAGCCGCCTCCCCAGGGAAGGCGGCTTTTTTTCTGTCGTTTGTGAATCGGTGATTTAGCGCGCACGGAAGCTGGCGCACATGGTCTGATCCGCGATTTTTGCATTCGAGCCGGAAATGCCAATATGCTCTGCATTACATTTCCGATTCTCATTGTACACACAGTTGATGGCTTCACATCCAACTGCAAGCTGCATACATGCTTCTTTTGCGGAGTTCTCGCAGCAGCCTTCCCGTCTTTCATCGAAGTTACCGCAGCAAGTCTCATTTTCCGAATGGGCATGAGTTCCCTCTACCAGGATCTCTCTCCGGCAGCAGCAGTTATCTGCATAGTGTACACAAGTATTCACACTGCAATCTAAAATGGGCATGAATGATTACCTCCTTTTCTTTAATCTCATATCTAGTCTTCACCAAAGAAAAGGATTTTATACCCTAGCAGCATCCCTCACATTCTCCGCTCATAAAAGCATGCCAGCAAAACCACTTCACTTGCTGTTTTTTAATTTTTAAAACTGTGAATCGGAGCCGGGATTCTTCCGCCGCGGTTGATGAACTTCTCACAAGAATGCGGATTCACCCGCATGATCGGTGCATAGCCCAATAAGCCGCCGAATTCCACAACCTCTCCGACGCCCTTTCCGATCACAGGAATCACACGCACAGCCGTGGTCTTTTGATTCACCATTCCGATCGCCGCTTCATCGGCAATCAGGCCGGAAATCGTCGATGCCGGGGTATTTCCGGGAATCGCGATCATGTCAAGCCCCACGGAGCAGACACAAGTCATGGCCTCCAATTTTTCCAAGGTCAAAGCGCCGCGGTTCACGGCGTCGATCATCCCCTGGTCTTCGCTGACCGGAATAAATGCGCCGCTCAATCCTCCCACATAGGAGGACGCCATCACGCCGCCCTTTTTTACCTGATCATTGAGCAATGCCAGCGCAGCCGTTGTGCCGGGCGCGCCGACGGATTCCAGTCCCATTTCTTCCAGGATTTCCGCCACGCTGTCGCCGACAGCAGGAGTCGGGGCCAGGGAAAGATCCAGAATGCCAAAAGGTACGCCGAGACGCGCGGATGCCTCCTGGGCCACCAGTTGACCCACGCGTGTCACCTTGAAAGCCGTTTTTTTGACCGTTTCGCAGAGCACTTCGAAATTCTCTCCCCGCACCCGCTCCAAAGCACGCTTCACCACGCCGGGGCCGCTGACGCCGACATTGATGATGGCATCGCCTTCGGTCACGCCGTGGAAAGCGCCTGCCATGAAGGGGTTGTCGTCCGGCGCATTACAGAACACCACCAGCTTGGCACAGCCAAGGGAATCCTGGTCAGCTGTCTCTTTCGCCGTCTGCAGGATCATCTCGCCCATCAGCTGAATCGCATCCATGTCCAGGCCGGTTTTCGTGGATCCGACGTTCACGGAACTGCATACCCGCTCGGTGGAGGCCAGCGCCTTAGGGATCGATAGGATTAGGTTCCGGTCTGCAGCCGTCATTCCTTTTGAGACAAGCGCCGAATATCCTCCGAGGAAATTCACCCCAACCGTCTTTGCCGCCCGGTCCAGGGTCTCGGCGATCGTGACGAAATCCTCCGGCGTATGACAGGCAGCTCCTCCGACCAGAGAAATCGGAGTAACGGAAATTCTCTTATTCACAATCGGAATTCCATACTCTCTCTCAATATCCTGCCCGACCTGCACCAAATTTTTCGCCAGGCGGGTAATTTTTTCGTAAATTTTTTCATTCAGCCGCTTTAAGTCACTGTCACAGCAATCCAGCAGGCTGATTCCCATCGTGATCGTGCGGACGTCCAGCTTTTCCTGCTCGATCATCTGATTGGTCTCATTGACTTCCCATACGTTTATCATGCTGTCCTCCTGCCTAGATGCGGTGCATCTTTTCAAAAATCTCTTCGCTCTGACAGCGAATCCGCACACCGATCCCCTCGCCCAGCTGTTCCAGCTCCTCCGCCAGCTCGCCTACCGCCTTCGGCGAATCATTGGCGTCGACAATCATCATCATATTGAAAAACCCCTGAATAATTGTCTGGGAAATATCCAGGATATTCACTTGATTCCCCGCCAGGTAAGTGCACACCTTGGCGATAATGCCCACCGTATCTTTTCCTACTACCGTAATAATTGTCTTTTTCATCCAAGCCTCCTATATTTGAACCGTATCCGAGCGTCCGGAACGTGGGGCCACCGCCAGGCACACGTCATTTTTCCCGCAGCCGCAGTCTCCCATTACAAGTTCCATCCGCACGGTCTCATACGCCAGTTCCGCATAATTATTTTCTTTGCTGAGATGTCCGAGAAGTACATGTCCCAATCGGGGCTGCCAGATCTCCGCCAACAGCCGGCCGGCCGATTCATTGGACAAGTGTCCCTGCTTTCCCATCACGCGCTGTTTCAGATAATAGGGATAGGGCCCCACCTGCAGCATGCGCACATCATGATTTGCCTCCAGCAGGAGGGCGTCCAAATCCGCCAGCCACTCCACGGTCTCCGGATGATACTCGCCCAGATCCGTCACGACCGCAACAGACTTTTCCTTGCAGTCCACCCGATATGCCACAGGGTCGGCCGCATCGTGGTCTACGGAAAAAGGGTGAATGTCCAGATCGCCGAAAGAAAACGCCTCGCCGGGCCGGATCGAATGAAACAGGTCGCCGGGAAAAGCTCCGAGACTTTTCACCTGCCGCACCCGTTCCAGCGTACCTGCCGTACCGTAAATCGGTATCTCGTATTTCCTGGCCAAAACGCCCAGACCGCTGATGTGATCACTGTGTTCATGGGTGATCAGCACGCCGTCCAGATCCGCCGGAGAAAGCTCCAGGGCAGCCAGTCCTTCTTCCACCCGTTTTCTGCCGATTCCGGTGTCAATTAAAATATGATGCTCGTCGGAGCCTATGTAAATGCAGTTTCCGCTGCTTCCGCTCGCCAAACTAACCAGTCTCATTGTTCTGCCTTTCTTTCCCCGCTGCATTGGGTTATGCCCGCACCGGTATAACTCATTCAGTATAGCAGAACTTATCCGTTCCCGCAATCCATAATCTTTTGAATCTGCGCTCTGGTTTCCTCAAGACTCCCGCCATTTTCAATCACAACGTCGCTGACTTTTCGGAATTCCGTTTCCGAAAACTGGCTTCTCATTATTTCCCGGCACTTTTCCTCCGAATAGCCCCGGTCCCTTTGCAGGCGGGCGATCCGTACCGGTTCCGGCGCATGAATATACCAGACGGATTCGCACATAGTTCGAAATCCGGCCTCGTTGGGCAAAGCGGCCTCCAGCACCACCAGACGCTCCGGATTGTCCAAAACCCGCCGGCGCAGCTCAGCCTCCACCAGCGGATGGGTCAGGCTGTTCAGCAGCCGGCGCTTTTTCTCGTCGGAAAAGATCATTTCCGCCAGCTTCGGCCGGTCAATTTCTGCATCCCCATTTAAAATTGCGGGCCCAAAAGCTTTCACCACCGCCTCATAGGAAGCTCCGCCCGGCTCCATCAGCTTCCGGGCCACCAGGTCAGCCTGAATCACACAAGCTCCGTAATCTTGTTTCAGCACTTCCAAGACAGCGCTTTTTCCCGAACCAACGCCGCCGGTAATCCCGATCACTCTCATGCCGTACTTGTTCTCCCTTTCTGATTTTGCTCAAAGAATTTCAGCAGTGATTGTCGCGCCCCTTACGTTTTCCAGAGGCTGAAAGAACCGGGCCAAACCGCCCCTGTCACACTTTAATTTTATTTTGCGTCCAGCCAATTCGGCCCGGTTCCTACTTCCACCGCAAGAGGCACATCAAAGGAAGCGGCCCCGCTCATCTCTTCTTCCAGCAAGGCTTTGACCCGCCCGGCTTCTTCCACAGGCGCCTCCACCAACAATTCATCGTGAACCTGCAGGATGATGCGGGCAGCAAACCCTTCTTCCCGCAGCCTGCGGTCCACCCGGATCATAGCAATCTTCATGATATCTGCCGCCGTTCCCTGAATCGGGGAATTCATCGCCACCCGCTCGCCAAAGGACCGCTGATTGAAATTGGAGGATTTCAGCTCCGGAATCGGGCGTCTCCGGCCGAACAATGTGGTCACATACCCCTTCTCCCGTCCTTCTTTGACCATATGGTCCAAGAACACCTTTACCCCAGGATAGGTCTCAAAGTATTTTTGAATATAATCTGTCGCTTCTTTCCTGGTAATGCTAAGATCTTCACTAAGCCCGAATGCACTGATGCCGTAGACGATTCCAAAATTCACCGCCTTAGCATTCCGCCGCTGCTGAGGCGTTACTTCGTCCAGCGGAATGTGGAACACCTGAGATGCCGTGATCCGGTGGATATCCATTTCTTCCCGATATGCCTCAATCAGGCGGGAATCCCCGGACATATGCGCAAGGATGCGCAATTCAATCTGGGAATAATCGGCATCGACCAGGATCATCCCATCCTCCGGCACAAAAACACGCCGGAGGACCCTGCCCAGTTCCATCCGGATCGGTATATTCTGCAAGTTTGGCTCCGTACTGCTGATACGGCCGGTTGCCGTGATGGTCTGATTAAAGGTCCCGTGGATTCGCTCGTCCGGACCGATAAAATTAGCGAGGCCGTCCGCATAAGTGGATTTTAGCTTCGTCAAGGTCCGATATTCCAGAATCTTCCCTACCACCGGGACATGAGGCTTTAATTTTTCCAGCACATCCGCCGATGTGGAGTAGCCGGTTTTCGTCTTTTTTCCGCCCGGAAGCTTCATCTCGCCAAACAAAATTTCTCCCAGCTGCTTCGGCGAATTGATGTTAAAGGTCCGGCCGGTCATCTCATAGATTTCTTTTTCCAGCGATAGGATCTGGCCTTCCAACTGATCGCCGTATTCCTTCAAGGCCTGTCTCTCCACCCGCACACCGGCCTTTTCCATCCGGTCCAGGCTGAAAATCAAAGGCATTTCCACGGTAAGAAATAGCTCTTCCATCCCGGTTTCTTTCAATTTTTCTGCCAATACCGGCGCAGCCGAATACGGCACCGCAGCCAGATAGGATACGTGTGTCCGAAAGACGGTTTCATCGGTCTGAGAAAGAGGTGTTTTCCCTAAAAGTTCGGACGGGGAGGGGATGGTTTGATTTTGATAATCCCTGGCCAAATCCTCATAATCATAGCTGCTCTTTAACGGGTTCAGCAGATAAGCGGCCACGCCGGCGTCAAAATAAGAAGGCTGCTCGGAAATCGGCAGTTTTTTTAACAGCTCCTTGAGGTTCAGCACCACCACCCGATCCGCGCCTGCCGCCAGCTGATCCAGCTGGTCCGCCAGGTAGGAAGCGGTCAGAAAGCCGCCGCATTCCAGGTAAACCACCTGCTCCTCCGGAAGGCCAAACACGACTCCCAGCAGGCCGTCGGGATCTCCTACCGTCTGTACGCTAAAAGAACGATATGCCTTCATCTCTTTGAAAAACTCTTCCGCCTCAGCAAAATCTTGAATTTCCCTTAAAGAGATCTCTTTTTCTTCCTTTTGTTCCTGGTCCCAGGAACTGGTGTCAAAACGTTTCAGCAATGACTTTAATTCCAGGCGGCTCATCATCTCATAAGCCTCTTTGGTGTACAGATTGGAAAGCCTGGCGTCTTCCAAGGAAAACTCGACCGGGGCTGTCACGCATATTTTTGCCAAGGTCTTGCTCATCTGGGCCATATCATAGTGCTCAGCCAAAGCTTTCTGAGCCCTCGGCGGTTTTACTTCGGAGAGATGAGCATACGTGTTTTCAATGCTGTGAAATGTCATGATCAAATTGGTCGCTGTCTTTTCCCCGATACTGGGCACGCCGGGGATATTGTCTGAGGAATCCCCCATCAAGGCCTTGACGTCGATGAATTCTTCCGGCGTTACCCCGTACTTCTCCTTCACGTCCGCCGCGTAATAATTTTCCGTCACGGTCTGGCCGCCTTTGGTTTTGGGAATCCGGATCAGGATATGATCCGATGCAATCTGGAGCAGATCGCGGTCGCCGGAAACCAGCGTCACCGCAATCCCTTGTTCTTCGCTGCGCTTTGCCATGGTTCCTAAAATATCGTCGGCCTCGTACCCCGGCAGCTCCAAAATCGGCACCCCGCAGGCGGCTAGCATTTCTTTCATCAGGGGAACCTGCGCATGAAGCGCATCCGGCATGGGCTTTCTCGTGCCCTTATATTCCTCAAACATCTGATGCCGGAACGTGGGTTCTTTCCGGTCAAAGGCCACTGCTAAATACTGCGGCTGTTCATCCTCCAAAATTTTAAATAGAATATTCAAAAATCCGTACACTGCATTCGTCGGGATGCCCTGGGAATTGTTCAGCTCCGGCACGCCATAAAACGCCCGGTTCAGAATACTGTGTCCGTCTACCAATACAATCTTTTCTGCCATGTTCTGCCTCTCTATTTCCGGTTTCCAAACTATGTTCCACGGAAACCCTATTGTGTGTATCATATCATAAAATATTTTTTGTGGCAACGGATGCCTCCTTTTCAAATAGCATTTTACATCTTTCCCATTTTATATTATAATAATCAACGGAAAGATTCAGTACGATAGGAAGAGAACAGCTTTCCTGAAAAACGGAGGAATGAAAATGTCCAGAATGATAGGAACTATTTCCCGGGGCGTCAGGGCCCCTATTATCCGCGAAGGTGACCATTTGGCGGAAATCGTCGCCCAGTCTGTGCTGGAGGCGGCGAAAAGCGAGCATTTTTCCTTACAGGATAAAGACGTTGTCGGAATTACCGAGGCGGTGGTCGCCAGAGCGCAGGGCAATTATGCGACGGTTGACGATATCGCGGCGGATATCCGAGCGAAATTTCCGACCGGTGAGTTCGGAGTTATTTTTCCGATCATGAGCCGGAACCGGTTTGCTATCTGCCTGCGTGGAATTGCCCGCGGAGCGAAGAAAATCACCTTGATGATGAGCTATCCCTCGGATGAGGTGGGAAATCATCTGGTAAATCTGGATCAGCTCGATGAAAAGGGGATCAATCCCTGGGCCGATATCCTCTCGGAGCAGAAATACCGCGATTTATTCGGTCAAAATCCCCATCCTTTTACCGGCGTCGACTATGTCCAATACTACAAGGAGCTCTGTCAGGCGGAAGGCACCGAGGTGGAAATCGTTTTAGCCAATGACTGCCGCTCGATTTTGGACTACCAGAAAAATGTCCTGACCTGTGATATCCACACCCGCGTCCGCACCAAGCGCCTGCTGAAAGCGGCAGGAGCCCAGACGGTGCTGGGATTAGATGATATTTTGACCGCCCCCATTGGCGCCAGCGGCTTCAATCCCAATTATGGTCTTTTGGGATCCAATAAAGCCACCGAAGAAAAAGTAAAACTATTTCCCAGAGACTGTGAAGGATTCGTCGCAGAGGTGCAGTCGCTCCTAAAGGAAGCGACGGGAAAACAGGTAGAAGTGATGGTCTACGGCGACGGCGCTTTCAAGGATCCCGTCGGAAAGATCTGGGAGCTGGCCGATCCGGTCGTTTCCCCCGCTTATACCAGAGGCCTTGAGGGCACGCCCAATGAAGTCAAGCTGAAATACCTGGCGGACAATAATTTTGCCGATTTGTCGGGCGATGCTCTGAACAATGCGATTTCAGACTATATTGCCCATAAGCCTAAAGAATCCCTGAAGGGAAAGATGGAGACCCAGGGAACCACGCCGCGCCGCCTGACCGACCTTTTGGGAAGTCTCTGTGATCTGACCACCGGTTCCGGCGACAAAGGCACTCCGATTGTTTTAATCCAGGGCTATTTTGATAATTACGCGGATTAAGAAACATGCTTAGGGCGGTTTTACCGGCCGCCCTAAGTTTTTCTAAAAAAATGATTGACAGTATTGGGAAGCAATGCTAAAATATACAAGTGTGATTTGCCGGTGTGTCGGAATTGGCAGACGACCGCGACTCAAAATCGTGTGGAGAATATCCGTGTGGGTTCGAGTCCCACCACCGGCAGGCAAAAGGAGTTTCTGTATTGGCAGGAGCTCCTTTTTTACATTTTCTAAAAACCGCAGCAGGCAGGGATGCACTTTCACACATACTCCTGCCTGCTGCGGTTTTCTCTTTTCTGTTATCCTTACTCAGGCGTCATATTTCCCGGTATCCAGATAGTCACTCTCCCGCCAGGTTCCCGCCATCTGCTCCCGGATCATTTTCCCCAAAAGCGTGCTGAACTTCGGCGCCAGACCGCCCAGATGGCCTTCCCAATCCTGAAACTCACTGCCGGAAAGGGAAATCAAATCCCTGCGCAGATAATTCAGATTGTAATAGGGAACCCCATATTCCCCCGCCAGCTTTTTAAAATACTCATCCACAGCTTTCTGATTCGCCGCGTCGCTCCGGAAGGTCTCCTCCGGAATCGGTGTCACAAAAATGGTAAAGGGAATTCCTTTTTCCCGACACAGGTCAATCATCTTTTTTAAATAGGACCGCATCTCTTTGATATGTTTTTCCATCTTTTTATATTCTGCGTTCCATTGATGCGGAGAATAGGATGCTTTCTGGTCATTGGGCACCGTCCCGCCCCGGATATAACCATTGTCATATGCACCTTTGGCATACAGGCTCTCCGGCTTCTTCTCCCGGTACGCCTTTTGAATTTTTAAATAGACATAATTTTTCAATACCGGCATGTTCTTGATCACATCGCGGGTGTACATCCAGGGAAAAAACACGGCGCGAAAATCCTGGTCCCCCATTTTGTCAAAAAAATACTGGACGGTATTCCAGGACCACGGCATCTCCCGCAGCAGCGTATTGGACTGATAATTCGGCTTTGTCAGCCAATAGGTGAAGTCCAGCTCGTAATAAATCGCTTTGGGCTTCTGATATTTCAGCGCATGGCGCAGCATGTAATAGCTGTCTTTGGCATACTCTCCCGCCACACAGAGATTCATTGTTTTCATCCCGGTTTCCTGTTCCAATTTTTCCGGCACAATCCCGCTTTGCCCATGGGACGTGCCAAAAAGCAGAATGTCAAAGGGTCCCTCTTCCTTCAATACCCGGTAATTAATTCCCATATAAGAAGGCTCCACGAGAGCGAGGTTCATCAAAAAATTCCCCAGGCAGAACACCAACACAAACCCGATCAGCACTAAGGCTTTTTTAGAATTGCGCATAAATAAAACCTCCTATCGGGCCGGTTTCTCCAAGGAGCGGCAGGGCCAGCAAAAGCAATCCGTAAGCGACCCAGCGCAAAAACCAGTTTCGTTCCGACAGCGCCTCTCGGATCTTCACACCACGTTCCTGAAGGATACTGACCGTCAGCACGACCAGACAGCCAAACAGCACGACAAAAAAGTCCTCCCCGCTGAAGCCGATGTTCTGCATGGTCACATCCCGGAACGGCTGCAGGGACACATTCTGAAACGTAGTACGCATCATTGTAAATGCTGCTTTTACGTCGGTTCCCATATCGAAAAACCAGCTGATATTGACCAAAACGAAGGTCCGGAGCATCTGGAATCCTTTCCACCACCAGCTCTGAACCGGAATGTGAAAAGCGTTCAGTCCTTTTTTATAGACCGGCGCCATCAGATTGCTGAATGCAATGATGATTCCGTTAAATAATCCATAGCAGATATATTTCCAGGCCGGGCCGTGCCAGATGCCGACCACCAGAAAGATAACGATATTGGCGATGCAGACCGGCAGGATCCGCCCGACTTTTTTCCCCACCTTTTTCTTGGCAAATTTCTCGAATTTTTTCATTCCGCGGGAAAGGGACAGGGGATAAAAAATATAATCCTTCATCCAGGTTCCCAGCGTGATATGCCAGCGGTGCCAGAACTCCGAGATCGACCGGGCAAAATAGGGCCGCTTGAAATTTTCATCCATTTGGACGCCAAACATCTCCGCCGCTCCGATCACGACATCCATTCCACCAGAGAAATCTGCATAAAGCTGGATCGAATAGCATAAGACTGCCATCACATTGAGAAGACCGGAGAACATCGTATAATTCCGAAACAAGATTTCCACGGTCACGGCCAGACGGTCCGCCAGAATCATCTTCTTAAAAAAGCCCCACAGCATCCGCTGCAGCCCACGTTCTATCCTCTGAAAAGAAAAGGTATGCTCCGCATACAACTGACCGGCCAGGCGGTCAAAACGTCCGATGGGCCCTTGCAGCAGCTGCGGGAAAAAGGAAACGAACAGGGCAAAACGAAAAGGATTTTTTTCCGCTGCAAACTTCCCGCGATAAACATCGATCACATATCCGATGGATTGGAAAGTATAAAAAGAAATGCCTAAAGGTAAAAGGAGATTTCTCTCGGCAATCTGAATGCCCAGCAGGGCATTCAGGTTATCTACGGCAAAATTGAAATACTTGACATACGCCAGCATTCCGAAATCCAACAACACAGCTGCCAGCATCACCAGCTTTTTTTTATCTGTCTTTTCGATCCAAACACCGGCCCCATAGGTGACGAGCGTGGCAAACAGCAGATAGCCCAAAATCTGCACGCCAGCCGACAGATAAAACACATAGCTGAACAGCAAAAGCCATATCCACTGACATTTCTTTGGGATTAAATAATATCCCGTCACTGCGATCAGTAAAAAGACTAAAAAGTTTGTCGATACAAACGACATAGTTTCCCCCTAACGGTTTTTTCGTATTGGTAGGTTTGCCGCTGCCGGGAGGGTTTCATGATTGCACGAAATCCCGGCCAATTCTACTTGTTTTGGAGCCGTTTTACCATCTCCCACATGGCTTCCGCCGAATTAAAATTCGCAGGAACCACATCGGCAGGTTTGATCTCTATATCAAACTCGTCGCCCAACTCACTGATAATCGACATCACATCAAAAGAATCCAGAACCCCGTCGTCGATCAGGGTCTTACAGCTTTCAAAGTCCGCCTCCGGACGAATCTCTTCCAAAATCTCCATTAACTTTTCCATTGCTTTCTATCCTTTCTTTCATTAAACTCATTCGGGCTGTTCCACACGTTTGTCGGCAGAGAGTCCCTCGCCAGCACAGGCCCTTCTTTTTCACTGAAAAACAGCACTTTCGGCAGGTCGCGGCTCAAAAACAGATAGATGCCCTCCGTCACAGAGTATGCACCGATTTTCCGAAACGCAATCCGGTCCCCAATCTCCGGCCCCGGCAGCGGCACCTCTTTTACCAGCACATCCGACACTGTGCACAAGGATCCGCAGAGGTTCCACATAGTCTCCGGCGAGCCTCCTTCCTTTCTCGGCAAAAATTCCATTTCCGGGCGCTTCATCGCCATCATCTGTCCATAATAGTTCACATGGTGAATCCCGCCGTCCAGGATCAGGTAATTCTCTCCTTCATTTCTTTTCTGATCCGCCACAGAGGTCAGATACGTCCCGCACTCCGCGGCGAGAAACCGTCCCATCTCCAAGGTGACTTTCACGGGAGCAGGTTCTTCCTCGATGGCTGCTTTCAGAGCGTTCAGCCATTCCTCTTCTTCCGGCCACCGTTCTCCGGCAAAATACGGGACAGGAAAACCGGGTCCAAATTCCAGCTCTTTTGCCTCAAAGCCCAGTTCATCCCGAAGCTCCCCGGCGAACCGGAGGAAGTTCCGATATTCATCCGCCACCTTTTCCGGCTTCTTTTTCTGCGTTCCGGAATAATACTGCAATCCGATGATATGAAGAAAAGGATACTCTTTTCTCCTTTTCACAATATCTTTCACCGTCTCCCGGTCCATGCCGAACTGATTCCCACTGGTCACGCGCAGCAGTACCGGCAAAACAGCGGATTTTCGTTCCCCGCACTGTTCTAAAAGAATGAGATGCCGGATGGATTCCGCGGTATAAATCCCCGCGCCGCCTCCTTCCAGAACCTCCATCAATTCTTCTTCTGTTTTGCTGACACCGGACAAGACAATTTTTTTACGCGGAATTCCCATTCTCTCGCAGATATGGAATTCTCCCTGAGAACAAACTTCAAACCGTTCGATCTGCGGCTTTAGCGGCCCCACAAGAAAGGGATTGGCTTTCATCGCGTAACAGATCGAAGCGGTTCCGGAAAAAAACGTTTGAATGCGCCTGGTTCTATCCGCGAGAGCGTCCAGGTCAAACACATAAAAAGGCGTCCCATAGGTATCGGCAAGTGCAAGCAAATCCTGGTTCGTCATCTCTCGCCCTCCCGCCCTTCTTTCAGCTTCCGGTAATTGATTTTCCCATTGGAATTCATTGGAAGCTCGTCCCACTTGCGATACTCATTGGGTAGCATATACTTTGGAATCCATTGCAGCAGCGCCTTGGCGATCTGGCGCTTCTCCCCTTCTCCCACATAGTTGGCAATGATATGCTGCCGCTCCTCGTCGTAAGTACAGCAGACGCGGACAATACCAGGCACCGCGCTCATAGCCGCCTCAATTTCCCCCAGCTCGATCCGGTGTCCCATGTGCTTAATCTGAAAATCTTTCCGTGACGCAAAGACCAAAAGCCCTTCATCATTGTAATAGGCCAAGTCTCCGGTCCGGTAGATGGGTTCCAGGTAGCGGGGATTCAACGGATTCTGTACAAACGCCTTGGCCGTCGCATCGGGATTATTGTAGTAGCCAAGGGAGAGAGCCGTTCCGGCCACACAGAGTTCTCCCAGTTGGCCGGTGCGGGTAACCTCGCGATTTTCTTCATCGAGCAGGAACACCTTTTCATTGGGAAAAGGATGCCCCATCGGCAAGGCTTCACCAGGTGCATACTCCCGGTCCACGATATAGTATGCGCAGTTGCAGGTAATTTCCGTAGGGCCATAGAGATTGACAAACATGGTATCCGGCAGATGCCTGCGCCACTCGTTCAGATGGCTGACCGGCATCGCCTCCCCGCTGAACATCACCCGTTTCAACTGCGAAGGCACCCGGTAATCCAGTCCGCCTTTTAAAGTTGTGATCAGGCAGAGGGCCGACACCGCCCAGATCAGAGTGGTCACGTTCCGGTCGCAGATATAATCCAGGAGCTCCGCTGGGAAAGCAAAATACTTCTTCGGAATGATCTCCATGGTTGCCCCGGCCTTTAAGGTGGAGTAGATATCTTTCACCGATACATCGAAATCAAACGGAGCCTGATTTCCAATGGTGTCATCCGATGTAATTCCGAATAAATCCGTAAAGCAGTCAATAAAATCCAGCACAGAGCGGTGTCCGACCACAACGCCTTTCGGCACGCCCGTGGACCCGGAGGTGAAAATTCCATAGAGAGGGTCCGTATCCAACGCCTGTTCCCGGACCGCCGCAAGAATCGCTTCCTCCGGCTCCTCTTGTTCCAGTTCCTCTAGGAATAAAATATCTCCGGAAAATTCCAATTTCCGGGCAAGATCGCCGTACTCCGGATGAGTCAGGAGAACCGGCGAATCCAGCGTTTTTAAAATAGTATTCAAACGGGCCGGCGGCTGGGTCCGGTCCAAAAGCACATAAAAACAGCCGGCATACACGGTCCCCAAAAAAGCCGCCATTGTGTCCACGCCTTTTTCCATCAGCACCGGGACCGGCGTACGGGGCGGCATCCGCTTTGCCAAGGCGCTGCCGGCGCGTCTCGCCCGCTCTTGTATCTCCCGATATGAATTCGACTTCTTTTCATCGGCGAAGGCAGTTTTATCCGGATCCCGCTGGGTACTCTCCTCCAGGTATTCCAGGACGCTCTTCCTCATGCTCATACCCCCAAAAACTCATTTTGTCTCCCATTCTAACACACTGGAAATCTCGATTCAATGACTTGGAGTAATATTCAAGAAAGATTAAGAAGACCTTAATAAATTCCAGCCCTGTCCCATTTTTCATTGCATTCCCATTTTCCCCATGATATAATGTGAACACTGAGCGAAGCCGGAGCCCAAATCAGGTTATTTCTGTGCTTCGCGGGAGCGCGCCAAGCTGCGGCGCGGCTCCCAAAAGCCTAGCGAGAACGTAGTGATACCCTTGCGGTACCATAGGAAAAGGCTACGAAAGAAAGGAGAAACATGAACGAAAATGTTACGATTCTGAACCATCCTTTAATTCAGCATAAAATTACGATGCTGCGGGACGCTGGTACCGGAACCAATGAATTTCGGAAGCTGATTGAAGAGATTGCCACGCTGATGGGGTATGAAGCCCTGCGGGACCTGCCATTGGAGGACATCGAGGTCCAGACGCCCATCGAGACCTGCCAGTCTCCGATCATCAGCGGCCGGAAGCTTGCGATCGTGCCGATTCTCCGGGCCGGTCTGGGAATGGTAAATGGAATCTTGAATCTGACTCCCACCGCCAAGGTCGGCCATATCGGCCTCTACCGGGATGAAGAAACCCATGAGCCTCATGAATATTACTGCAAACTGCCAAGCCCCATTGAGGAGCGCACGATCGTGGTGCTGGATCCCATGCTGGCCACCGGCGGTTCCGCCGTCTCCGCCGTCAACTTCATCAAAGCCCACGGCGGGAAAAAGATCAAATTTATGTGCGTGATCGCCGCCCCGGAGGGCCTGAAGCGTTTGCAGGAGGCCCACCCGGATATCCAGATTTATATCGGTCATCTGGACCGCGGGCTCAATGAAGCCTGCTACATCTGCCCTGGCCTGGGAGATGCCGGAGACCGGATTTTCGGAACAAAATAAGCTACTCTGCCGGGAAAGAATCCGCGAGACAAAGTGCCCCATATCCCACTCTGGGATTGGGGTATTCTGCTTCTGCGGAGAGCTGCCTTGCCCCCCTGATCAGATAAGCTTTCAGCTTTTCCCCGTAAAGATAGGGATCGTATCCCCTTAAAATCCCCCATTCCATCAGCAGCGCCGCGCTGCCGGTCACAAAAGGCGTCGCAAAGGAGGTTCCCGTCTGCTCTTGATAACCGCCACCCGGTGCCGTGGTCATAATCTCCACACCGGGCGCCACCAGGTCCGGCTTGATTCGATTCGTCTGCCGTGTATAGCCGCGGCCGGAAAAAGCGGCATAGGAATCGTTGCTGCTGTCGTAGGCTCCCACGGAAATCACCTTGGCGGCTGCCGAAGGAATCGTCAAGGTAGCGTCCGGCGTCTGCCGCAGAAAACGGGTGTCCGGGTTGCGCACCTGCCCGCTCGGCAGCCAGAAATCATAGGCGCCTGTCACAATCCGTCTTGGGACCAAGCGGAATGTCCAGATACCGCTGTCCAGGACTCCGCTTTTGGGGATAAAATCAAAATAAATTTCTTGAGCGCTGCTATAGGGACTGGGAGTACCATAATAGACGAAGATTTCCGTATTTCTCGCGGAAAACCTCTGCACATTGTCAATCCTCCGCATCGGCCCCAGCACGGTTCCCCAGGGAGTGATCAAAAGCACGTCAAATTCATCGGCATAGGATTTCCATAGCTGCACATTGGTGGTCAGTTCGTTCTCCCCGATTGCCAGCGCCACCTCTTTTATTTCTCCCATTCTTACCGTTCCGGAGGTGTGGCCGCCGTCGGCACCTTCATTTCCGGTGCCCACAGCGATGGACACTCTTCCCTGATTCGCCATGGTGTCGAGAAAGGTTTCCACCAGGGAATTTCCTTCGTGGGATCCATAGGTGTTTCCAAAGCTCAGGTTGACCGCCACCGGCTGATTCCGGCTGCGCGCAACTCTCACCGCATAGTCCACGGCCTGCATCAGCTCCGTGGTACGTGGAAAGCCGTCCGGTTCCGGCGATCCCAGCTTCACTACCAGGATGTCTGCTTCCGGCGCGACTCCCCGGTACCTTCCTCCGGAGGCCTGGCCGTTTCCGGCCGCAATTCCCAAAACCCCGGTTCCGTGCCCGGAAGTGTCTCTGGTTGCGATCTCCCTGCGTCCGGCCAATGCCTCGTTGATCTCTTCCTCCGTATACTCCGTGCCAAAAGAGTACCCGTCCGGAGGGCTCCCCGGCAAAGTCTGATCCCAAAGCCGGACGATACGGGTTTTTCCGTCCTCCGTCTGAAAATCTGAATGACGCCAATCTACGCCGGAATCAATGACCGCCACCAACACGCCTTTTCCCAGCAGTCCCTGAGGCCCTGCCTGCACGGACGATATACAGGAAACGCTGCGCCCCTGATCCACGGAGAAAAAGAGCCTTCTCGGCTTTTCCATGTATTCCACCTCCGGGAGCGCCGCAAAGGCGTCAATCTGATCTTCCGGCAGGGTGACAATCGCATAGCCGCCCAGCAGTTCAACAATCTGGATCTCGTCGCTTGCGTAGGCTCCGAGATCGCCGGTATAACGGACGATCACCTGCCAGCTGCGCGTCCTCTCCTGGTACCCCACATCCAGTTCCAGAGATTTTCTCCTCTCCTCCTCGCTTACATCCATTGCCAGATTTAATTGATCGTCAATTTTTTGATCCTGCATATTGATTCCTCCTAACTTTTCTTGTTTCCGCAGCGGTTTTTATTTATCTTCATTCTCACGATTCCGTTATCTTTGAAAATCTGTAACAGAAAATGTTATGCAGGCCCGCTGTCGGATATGCCTGAGAATTTCTTGCCTCCGCCGTTGATTCCGGCCCTAAAATATGCTATGCTAAAAAAGATAATTGCGGGAATCTCCCGCAGGAGGTATTTTCATGAATGTCTGGGGACATTTCAAAACAATCACCAGCCACAAGCTGCTGGTGATGAAATACTGCTTTCAGGTTGGACTCTACCGGCAAGGCCTTCTGCACGACTTGTCCAAATACACTCCCACAGAATTTTGGAGGGGCGCGGTCTATTACCAGGGGAATCGAAGCCCCAACGACGAGGAACGCCGGGAAAACGGCTGTTCGGTAGCCTGGATGCACCACAAGGGAAGAAATAAACATCATTATGAATATTGGACGGACTATCAGCTCGATGCGCCCAAAGGGCAGCTGGCCGGAACAAAGATGCCGCTTCGCTATGTGGTAGAGATGTTCTGCGACCGGATCGCCGCGGCGCAGACCTACAATAAGGAGGCCTACACGTCTGATATGCCGCTGAACTATTTTCTGAAAGGGAAGGGGCAGATGCTGATGCACCCGGAAACCAGCCGGCTTTTGGAAAAGCTTTTAAGGATGCTGGCAAAATACGGGCAGGATCAGACTTTTTCCTATATCCGAAGAAAGGTCCTGCCCAGAAAAACGTATTAGAGGTGTCCATGAGCCGAAAAATTACAATTTGCTTCCGTATTCCTTTTTCTGCGCCTTTGCCGTTCCATAAAAAGCCAGGGAAATCCCGAACTTCACTTCGTTCCGTTTGTACAAAACTCATTGCTCTGCAGTTGTCTTTATTGCTGCTGGCCGGCTGTTCCTCTCAAATGACCTTAAAGGATGCTGAAAAAGAGCCGAATTTTTCCGGAGTTGTAACCAAGGTGACAGAACACACGATTCTTGTACGAGTCGGGCCGGAGGAAGATGAGTATCGGAGCAGCGACCTTTTGATGGTTTCGCTGCTCACGGAAATCGAAGGCGATGGCCGTACCTTTCAGGTCGGAGACGAGGTGCGGGTCTACTATGACGGCATGATCGCAGAAACATACCCCGCCCAGATCAACCGGGTATACGCCGTCACTTTGATCGAATCAACTGAGAATACAGAATCAACTGCCGGAGTAAGCAAATGATACGGAATAAAATATAGCTGCGGAACGAAGTAGAGCAGATATTTTTGCCCAAACGGAGCAAAGCGGAGTTCGGGCTTCCTGCCTTTTTATGGAGTGACGAAGGAGCGCAATAAAAAAGCGCTGTGTGACAGAATTTTATCTTCTTGTCACACAGCGCTTTTTTCGGCCCCTGCTCTCGCACGGATCCGTTACTCTTCCCCGTAATACGCATCAAACACAGCCCTGGCGATCGGAGCCGCCGCAGATCCTCCGCTTCCGCCTTCCTCCACCAGTACGCTGACCACGATTTCCGGATCCTCGACATCGGCATATCCGACGAACCAGGCGTGGGTTTCTTTTCCGGTGGCAAACTCCGCGGAGCCAGTTTTTCCGGCCACCTGATAACCGTCGCCCTCCGCCTTGGAGCCGGTGCCGTCGGTCACCACGGCACGCATATATTTTTGAAGGATCGCAGCCTCATCTTTTGACATCACCGTCCGGTAATTCTCCGGAGAAAAGCTCTTAATCACCGTACCGCTCTCGGATTCCACGGTATCTAGAACATAAGGCTTCATCATCACGCCATTATTGGCCACGGCCGCTGCGATCATCGCATTGTGCAGGGGGGTGATCGTCGTCTTTCCCTGTCCGATGGAGGTCTGGAGAACATCCCAAACGGAAATGCTGTCCTTTAAAACAAAGCTGCTGGCATTGCTCAGAAGATCCGTCGGCAGCTTTTCATTGAAGCCGAATTTCTCGCAGAGCTTATACATGCTGGAGAAATTCAAGGTCTGCCCGATAGAAGCAAAGGCGCCGTTGCAGGATTTGGCAAACGCAGTGATCAGATCCTCCTCCCCATGGCTGACCAGTTTGGAACATTTGATGCTGTAATCTCCCACCTCATAGACACTGTCACAGTCAAAGGAAAAATCTTCATAGTTTCCCGGATTTTCCTGAATATACTCCAGAAGCGTCAGAATCTTAAAGGTGGAACCCGGCGGATAAAGGCCCTGGGTCGCCCGGTTGACCAAGTTGGAATTTTTATTCTCCTCACTGACCAGCTCATCCCAGATTTCATTGATCTCATTGGGATTATAATCCGGCTTGCTGACCATAGCAAGAATCGCGCCGGTCTTTGGATTCAGCACCACCACAGCGCCCTTCTTGTCGCCCAGAGCTTCGTAGGCGGCCTTTTGAAGCTTCACGTTCAGCGTGGTCTTCACGGTATCGCCCATGGTTTTCTGCTCTTTTAACTCGTAAAGAATCTGGAGCGCCGGATTGATATGGGTGTTCAGCAGATAGGAGCTGGCAATGGACTCGATGCCGGTGTTCCCCTTCGTAGAGTAGCCGACCACATGGGCGAACACCGAACCGTAAGGATAGCTCCGGGTTTCCTTGCCGTCCTCATCCACCTTTGTCTCTGCCAGAGTCTTTCCGTCGCTGCTCACAATGCTTCCGCGGATATAGCGGTCCGAAAAGAGCTGCTGCCGCTTGCTGTTATACGGATTATTCCGGTAGGTATCGCTTTCTTTATAGGTAAAATAGCCAAGATAGCCGATCATAATCAGGAAAAGGCCGACGAATACATAGGTCACCAGCACGATTTCCCGGTTGACCTTTTTCCGGCTCCTACCTTCTGCCTTCAAAGTCCTCTTCTGGATCTTCTTCGTCCTGCGCTGCTGCCGCATACTCAATCTCTTCCACCTCCCTCTGCTTCATCAGGTGCAGTCCCTGGATTACACCGATGATCAGCATTGTGCTGACCACTGAGCTGCCCCCGTAGCTGATGAGCGGCAATGTAATACCGGTGGAGGGAATCATTTTCGTGACCCCGCCAATGTGCAGGAACACCTGCACGCCCACCATGACCGCCAGCCCGAAGCCGACAATTTTATAAAAGAGCTCGTCCATCCAGGTCGAGACCCAAAACATCTGTAAAATAAAACCCAAATAGATCAGTACCAGGCAGATTGCAAAGATCACGCCCAGTTCTTCGCAGATTGCCGAGAAAATAAAATCATTCTCTTTCAGCGGAATCGTGGTCGGAACTCCCTGGTAAAATCCCAGGCCGAACCAACTGCCGGAACTGATGGCAAACAGAGACTGCGCCATCTGATACCCTTTTCCCTCGTAATCGCTGAACGGATTCTGCCACATGGCCACGCGGACCCGGACATGGGAAAACAGTTTATACGCCAGCGCAGCAGCCCCGCACCCGGCTCCCAGGCCGCCGAAGAAATATAATGGCTGCCTCGTAGCCACAAAAAGCATGAACAGGAAGGAAAGAAAATACACCAGCCCGCTTCCGAGATCCGTGGACGCCACCAGGATCAGTACATGGGCTGCTGCGATCCCGGTTGTCACCACAATCCGGCCAAAGGACTGCCCCTTCTGAAACATGGAAGCCGTGAAGAAGACAAAGGTCAGCTTGACAAACTCCGAAGGCTGGAGGGCAAAGCCTCCGATACTGATCCGAAGCTGCGCGCCGCCGTTGGTATCGCCGACCGCCCACACCAAAAGCAGGAGGGCAATCCCCACAGCTGCATAGAGCCACGCCCACTTGCTTAGCGCTTTCATGTGCTTGATGATAACCGGGATCACCAGCGTCACGGCTGCGGCGATCATTCCGATGATAAACTGCTTTTCGGCCTTGTCCACATCCAGCCTCGTCAGCATCATCAGCCCGATGGAAAACAGCAACACCATGTTACTCAGCAGCACGCGGGAACTCTGGGGGTAGATGGTCTTGAACAAGATAAAGTAAATCAGGAAAAACAAAACCTGAATCCCATAAAAAATCAGCATCCGGATTTCCATTGTTTTCAGATATATAATCAAATACCCCAGGAACTGCAGGAGAAAGACTAGAAACACCTGTTTGCGGCATACCCGGTTCTGCCATCGCACATCCTGCTTGCGAAGGACATAGAAATTCAAGCCGGTGTAAAGCACCATGATCAGCAGCATTAAATATTTCGATAGTTCTATCACAAGATTTGTCATCTATTCCACCCCTCGTGTAAAATGTCCGCGGGTAAAATGCTCCGGCGGTTCCGCCCGCCCCGAAAGGAACTCTCGTATGAACCGGGAAGGCTCCCCGGTTCTCTCCGAAGTAAAATGAAACCGTACCCGATCCAATCCCCCGGCCTTGTCCAAAAGCCAGAGGGGTACGCTGTTGTAAATCACATTATAGCAAAAGCGGCACCGGTTCTCAGCCAGAAAAATGGCTCCCTTCCGATCCTTGAGTCTTTGAAAGGAATACTCTCCGCTTCCTTTCTGACAGGTTCCCGAAGAGGTCAACGCAGTGCACTGGGCTGAAATCATCACCGGCAGCCTCCCATAGATCACAACCTCCGTATCGGCCAGACCGCGGGCCCGCAGTTCTTTTTCATTCAGTTCATAGGGCGCGGTCAAAAGATCCGCTCCCAAAGAATGAAATACGGATATCGCCTCTCGGTTCCAACTGTACAGACCGGCGTCATAGATCTTACAACCGGATATCTCTTTTTCTCTCAAAAAACCGGCCTCATCCAGGTTCCGCACCAAAAAACCGTCCCATCCCCCTTGCCGAAGAGTTTCTGCTTCTTTCTCATAATAGTCTGCCGCTTCCCGGCGAAATACATAAGGAAACGCATAATACGCCTTTTTTCCGGCCTGCCGGCACAACTCCCCGGCCGCGGCCGCTTCCTTCCTGCTCAGACGCTCTCCGGGCAGATAGACTGCGCTCACCTCCGGGATCGTCAAAAGCTCCGCAAGGTGAGACGGATTTTCATAAAGTACGCTGATAAGCATGGCACCGCGCCTCCTGTATTGCATCAATCGCTTTCCTGCGCAGACTGTTGAGGGCTCCCATCGGAAGAAAAACGTCTTCTCCCACCTCGATGGCAAGCTCCTCCCAGACAAAGCCGGAACCGCCCATCTTTTCCATCTGCCTGCGCACCGTATCTGCGTCCAGCGGCCGTTTCTCCGCCGCGGACGCCGCTTCTCCGGTTACGGACACCTTTTGATTTCCCCAGATGACTTCCATTGTAGCAGGGATTTCTTTCAAAATCTTTACATTTCCCTTAAGCTTTTCTTTGATTTCCCCTTGTAAATACTGCTCGTCCAGGAACCGAAAACGCTCCTGATCCACCACGCGCATCTCCGGTTTCTTCCCGGTGAAGATCATATCTTGCCCATTGTGCCGAAGGGAGTACCCCTCGGTGAAACCGCCCCGGTCAAAGAGCTCTCTCAACAAACACTCATCTTCCGGATCAACCTTCCAATCTTTCCCGCCTCCGGCCAAATACCGGTCCACATATTTGCGATAGACATGCACAACCCCGGCAGTATAACGCGGGCCCTTCATACGGCCTTCTATTTTTAACGACGTAACTCCCGCATCCAAAATTTGAGGCAGGATCGCCAAGGTGCCGAGATCTTTTAAATTCATAAGATTTTTTCCATTATAGGGCAGACGGCAAGGCTGCGCGCATCGGCCCCGGTTTCCGCTGCGGCCTCCGATCACGCTGCTCAAAAGGCACTGCCCCGAATAGCAATAACAAAGGGCCCCATGGACGAATCCCTCCAGCTTTAGATCGGTTTTTTCCCGGATCGCCCGGATCTCCGAAAGAGAAAGCTCCCGCGGAAGCACCAGACGGCAGGCGCCAAGCTGCTCCGCCAAAGCCGCTCCATACGGACCAGCTACGAACATCTGGGTGCTGATATGGATCTCCATATCAGGAAAATGTTTCCGGATAAAAGAAAGAACGCCATAATCCTGTACGATTACGGCATCCAGCCCCTGTTCATACAGGGGCGCCAAATAGTTCCACAATTCCTTGGTCAGTTCCTTTTCTTTCAGAAGGGTATTGACGGTCAGATACAGTTTCCGCCCATGGAGATGTACAAAATCAATGGCGCGCAGAAGCCCGCAATCGTCAGGATTCTCCGCATAGGCGCGCGCACCGAACTTGGCGCCGCCCATGTAAACCGCGTCGGCACCGGCCCGCACCGCAGCCTCCATACTCTCAAAGGAACCTGCCGGGGCCAAAACCTCGATATCAGTCATGCTTTTTTTCATATTTCATCTGGTTCGTGACCAGTTCATGTTTCAGATTATAGATTTCTTTTTCCAAAAGCTCCACCTTCGCTTCCAACATCGCCGCTTTCTTCCTGGCCTTAAAATAGTCGTCGGCCAGATTCAGCTGGGTCAACACATTCTGGTAATCCGCCGGCAGCCGAAGGAATCCCATGGTTTTCTTCAGATCATTCTGTTTGGTGTTGACATATGTAGCAATCCGTTGCAGATATTCTTCATCCTCGTATCCGCCCAGCGTATATATTTTCCCGGCAATGGTCACATCCGTATAATTTTTGTCCGCCATCCGTAAAAAGCCTCCCGCGTACCGGCATCAAAATGCCTTCTGGAGACAATTATAAAGCCTCCTTTCAGAAAATACAAGTCCTAGTTGCCGTTCAGGGAATCCGGCATGCCAAGCCCAAGATGTTGATAGGCTTTTTCCGTGGCCGTCCGTCCCCGCGGCGTCCGGTTCAGAAAACCATTCTGAATCAGATACGGTTCACAGACATCTTCCAAAGTCCCCACATCCTCTCCCAGGGCCGCGGCCAAAGTTTCCAGGCCCACCGGTCCGCCGGAGAAATTTTCAATGATCATCGTCAAAACCGCCCGGTCCATGGCGTCCAGCCCCAGAGGATCCACCTCCAAAAGGTCCAGGGTTTCCCGCGCCACACGTCCGGTCACCTCGCCGTCATAGCGAACCTGGGCAAAGTCCCGGATTCGTTTCAAAAACCGGTTGGCCAGCCGGGGAGTCCCCCTTGACCGCGTGGCAATCTCCAGAGCGCCGTCCTCGTCGATCTTTACTTTCAGCACATGGGCGGAGCGCAGCACAATCGTCTGGAGCTCCTCCGGAGAATAGAATTCCAACCGGTGCATCACACCAAACCGATCCCGAAGAGGCGCCGTCAGCATACCTGCGCGGGTGGTGGCTCCTACCATGGTAAAATGAGGCAGTTCCAGCCGGATCGACCGGGCGGAAGCCCCCTTTCCGATCACGATATCAATCGCATAGTCCTCCATCGCCGGGTAAAGCACTTCCTCCACTTGACGGGTCAGCCGGTGAATTTCATCCACAAAGAGCACGTCCCCTTCCTGAAGGTTGTTCAGGATTGCCGCCATCTCGCCGGGTTTCTCGATCGCCGGTCCGGAGGTAATCTTCAAATTCACCCCCATTTCATTGGCAATGATACCCGCCAAGGTGGTTTTTCCCAGGCCTGGAGGGCCGTAGAGCAGCACATGATCCAGAGATTCCCCCCGCGCCTTGGCCGCCTCAATATATACTTTCAGAGTCTCCCGCGCCTTCTGCTGGCCGATATATTCTTCCAAGCTCTGCGGGCGCAGGCTATTTTCTATTTTTTGGTCCTCCTCGGTAAACTCGGTGGTTATCAATCGCCGTTCCATACTTCTCCTTTACAGCATCGCCATCCGTTTGAGCGCCTGCTTCAAAATTTCCTCCACGCCTAAACCTTCCGTATCCGGCAGGCTCCGGACAGCCTGGAGCGCTTCCGAGGAAGAATAACCCAAAGCCGTCAATGCCTGTACCGCTTCGCCCTTCGCATCAACAGCTGTTCCCGGCATGGCCTCCTCATGGACCATTCTTTTCTCGAAAGCATCTTCCAGACTAAATTTATCCTTTAATTCCAGAATAACCTTTTGCGCCGTCTTTTTCCCCAAACCCGGCGCGCGGGAAATGGTTTTAATATCATCGCTGAGCACGGCAAAGCGCAGATCGTCCGGCGAGAGAACGGACAGCACGCCCAGAGCTCCCTTCGGGCCGATTCCGTTCACCGTCAGCAGGAGGCGGAAAACTTCCAGGTCATCCCTGCTTAAAAAACCAAACAGGCCAAGCCCGTCCTCCCGGACCTGTAAATAGGTATATATTTTCACCTGACTGCCCAGAGATGGCAGGGCCGGCAACGCAGAGCCAGGGACCTTGATCTCATAGCCAATCCCCCCGGTCTCAACGACAATTCCGTCTGCCGCGATCTCAGACAATTCCCCTTTTATATAGGAAATCATAACGTTCTCCTTTACATTCTGGGTCTTATCATAGCATGGATCATAAAAAAAATCAACGGAGGATTCATTTCATGCGCCTATTTATTAACAATTTATCCCCTTGTTTTCCGACCAGGCAATATCCGACGAATTTGCACCGTTTTCGGCCTCTGCCGCCTTTTTTCCTTGACTTTTTCCCTGTGACGTGATAAATTAAAAACCATATATTATTCATATTGAGAAAAAGGGGGATACACTATGTCACAAACACCAGGTGATGGAAAACACCGGGCCCAATGGGCCAGTAGTCTCGGCTTTATCCTGGCAGCCGCCGGTTCCGCCGTGGGTCTTGGCAATATCTGGAAATTCCCAGGCAAAGCCTACAATGGAGGCGGCGCAAGTTTTATTATCATCTACATCATCATCGTCGCAGTGATTGGAACCACCGCGATGCTGGCAGAGTTCGTCATCGGCCGTAACACACAGAAAAATGCAGTCGGCGCCTTCCGCCAACTGAACAAAAAATTTTCCTGGGTCGGCGGGCTCGGCGTTTTTACCGGCTTTTTGATTTTCGGCTACTATTCGCAGGTCGGCGGCTGGGTGATCTATTATATCGTCAGCTACATCGTATGTCCAGGAAGAATTTTCGCGGACCCCAAGCTCTTCTTTTATGAGATGCTGGGCCAAAACGGATTTCCCTGGCTCGGCGCCATCATCTGTCCTTTGATTTTTATGGGGCTGGTCATCTTTGTCATTACCAAGGGAGTGGAAGTTGGGATTGAAAAAATCAACAAAATTCTGATGCCCAGCTTATTTGTCCTTCTGATCATCCTGACCATCCGGTCAGTGACGCTGCCCGGCGCTGCAGAAGGCCTGCATTACCTCCTGACACCTGACTTTTCCAAGTTAAATTTTAATACCGTTTTGATGGCTCTAGGACAAGCGTTCTTCTCTCTGTCCCTAGGAATGGGAATTATGGTGACATATGGTTCCTATCTAAAAAAGGAAGAAAACCTGGTGAAAAATGTCGGGCTGATCTGTACGTTGGACACCATTGTAGCCCTGATGGCAGGATTCATGATCATCCCTGCTGTCTTTGCCACAGGAGTGGAACCTGGCATGGGCGGCGGCTTCGCCTTTGTCTCTCTGGCCGGCGTATTTGAAAAGATGCCGGGCGGCCCCATCTTCGGTTGCATGTTCTATCTTCTTCTCTTCTTCGCAGCTCTGACCTCGGCCATTTCTATCATGGAAGGCACGGTGGCTTATGTTACGGAAGAAAAGAAGATGTCCCGCAAAAAGGCTACGGCAATCATCGGCGTTCTAACATTCATCATCGGTATCTTTTATACTCTGTCACAGCTGTACGCCTCCATCAAAGGCATCTGGTTTGATTTTGCCAACGGTGTTACCTTCCCGGCCTTCGGCGACTTCCTGGAGTTTTTGACCGACCGTCTGCTGACACCTCTGGGCTCACTGACCTTCTGTATTTTTGTCGGCTGGGTGTGGACCACTAAGAAAGGCATCGCCGAGGTAGAACGAGACGGCACGTATACCTTCAAATTGAAGAAAATCTGGAGCGTTCTGGTGAAATTTATCGCGCCTCTGGCCATCTTAACCATCCTGATCGGAGGAATGGTATTCGGCCTGGCTCTCAGCTAAAACAAAGAAAAAGACGGCGTCTTTCTTCATGATGAGAAGACCCCGTCTTTTTCTTTTCATTCTTTCGTTCCGCCGGCAAGCCTACAGCTCCCGAATGGCCTCCACCGTCTCTTGGTAGGCGCCGCTCACCGCTTCCATCGCCTCGTCCGCTCCATCGGACACGCCCTTCCTCAGCAGTTCAACCAGAATGCTGTCCGCCTCCATCAGCCGGTTTAAGCCCAGATTGCCCGACACTCCTTTCAGCGTATGGGCAGCATGAAACGCGTCCTCGACACGGCCTTCCTCCAATGCGTTCTTCAACTGATCATAGCTCTGATCTTCCGGAAAACGCCGCAGCAGCCGCTCGTATAAATCCACTTTATTCATCAGACGGCGAACCGTCCCATCTACATCCACACCACAATCTTTTAATCTCTGTATCGCTTGATCATTCATATTCGGTCTCTTTTCTTTCGCCTCATCGGACGATCCGGCAGTCCTTTTTCGTTTTGTTTTAGCTTACCATTATTCGAAACAGAATGCAAGCCATTTGCTTTGAATCCATGCTTGAATTTTATCAAGAAATCAAAATCCCTGCAAACGGCACGTCTGCGCCATTTGCAGGGATACAATTTCTAATCTTTCACACAGAAAACTTTTTACTGTCCGATCTGCTTTGCCACTTCTTCTGCAAAATTCTCTTCCTTTTTCTGCATGCCTTCGCCGGTCTCAAAACGGACAAACTTCTTTACCGTAACCGCCCCGCCGACTTCCTTGGAAACCTGCTGCAGGTACTTGCCGACAGTCAGATCACCATCTTTTACATACTGCTGATCCAGCAGACAGAACTCTTTCAGCTCTTTGTTCAGACGTCCGATGATCATCTTGTCGATGATGTTGTCCGGCTTGTCGGGCATCTCGTTCTTCGCCTGGGTCTTCAGGATTTCTCTTTCTTTCTCGATGAACTCGTCGGAGATCTCGTCGCGGCTTACATACTGGGGCTTCAGAGCCGCAATCTGCATCGCAACGTTCTTCAGGGCTTCCTTAACTGCCTCGTTTACCACATCGGTCTCCGCCTCGACCAGAACGCCGATGCGGCCGCCGCCGTGAATATAGGACACGATGCAGCCATTCTCGATCTCCATCTTCTCAAACCGGCGAATGCTCAGCTTTTCGCCGATCACAGAGATCTTGGAAGAAAGTTCCTGCTCTACCGTCTTGGAAGGCTCCAGAGCCCAAGGCTCTGCCATAAATTCTTCGATGGTCTGTGCTTTCGTCTCCAGCGCTTGAGCGGCAACCTCGCCGACATAATTCTGGAAATCCACATTTTTCGCCACGAAATCAGTCTCGCTGTTCACTTCAACAACGACAGCCTTCTTATCATTCTCCACCAGCGCCTTTACCAGACCTTCGGCAGCGATTCTTCCTGCCTTCTTTGCAGCAGCAGCCAGTCCCTTTTCTCTCAGGAACTCTACCGCCTTGTCCATATCGCCATCGGTATTGCTCAGAGCCTTTTTACAGTCCATCATACCGGCTCCGGTCATTTCCCGTAACTGTTTTACCATTGCAGCCGTAACTGTTGCCATAATTAATTCTCCTCCGCTTCGGTTTCTTCTGCTACAAACTCTTCGCTCACTGCTTCCAGTTCGCCGTCTTCCATCTGCTCACCCTGGCTGCCTTCAATCACAGCGTCAGCCATCTTGGAGACGATCAGCTTTACAGCGCGGATCGCGTCGTCATTACCCGGAATTACATAGTCCAGTTCTTCCGGATCACAGTTTGTATCGGCAATTCCGATCAGCGGGATTCCCAGAGCATGGGCTTCCTGCACACAGATTCTTTCTTTCTTCGGATCCACGATGAAGATCGCATCGGGCATCTTCTTCATATTTTTGATACCGCCCAGGTTCTTCTCCAGCTTATCCCACTCTTTTTTCAGAGCAATGACTTCTTTCTTCGGAAGTACGTCGAAGGTACCGTCCTCGGCCATCTTCTCGATTGCTCTCAGACGGGCAATCCGGCTCTGGATCGTCTTAAAGTTGGTCAGCATACCGCCTAACCATCTTTGATTTACATAGAACATTCCGCAGCGGTCAGCCTCAGACTGAATCGCATCCTGCGCCTGTTTCTTCGTTCCGACAAACAGGATCGTGCCGCCCTCTTTTACCAGATTTACGATGGCGTTATAAGCCTCGTCCACCTTGCCCACGGATTTCTGCAGATCAATGATATAGATCCCGTTTCTCTCCGTGTAGATATACGGAGCCATCTTAGGGTTCCATCTTCTGGTCTGGTGTCCGAAGTGTACGCCTGCTTCCAGCAGCTGCTTCATAGAAATTACGCTCATGTCTTTTCCTCCATTTGGTTTTTCTTCCGTGTGCTTCCGTCTCCGGAGACCTCTCGGCACCGACCGGCTGATCCACACACGTGATTTTTTGAGCTTCCTGCGCCGGCTCTCCCCATAAGGAGCACTCTGGCGCAATACATGAAAAATCCAGCGGTATTTTCACCGCTTACTATTTTCAGACCGGAAAAGTATAGCACAAAAAGGAAAATTTAGCAAGCCTTATTTATAAAAATTATGCAGCGTCAGCGACATCTTCCTTTGCATTTGCGTTCCCTAAGGGACATACCCTATGCTTCCTTAGCGGAGCGAAAAAAGGCCGCCCGGAAAATCACTCCTCCGCGCAGCCTTTTTTCAAAACCAACTTATTTCTGCTCCTTCAACGCATTCAGTTCGTCAAGAATCAGTTCATTCTGAATCTTGATGTACGTGCCCTTCATACCGGAAGAACGGGACTCGATAACACCGGCGCTCTCCAGCTTCCGCAGCGCGTTCACGATGACCGAACGGGTGATTCCAACACGATCCGCCACTTTGCTGGCAACCAAAATTCCTTCGCTGCCTTTCATCTCCTCAAAGATGTGCTGCACTGCATCCAATTCACTGGCCGACAGCGTGCTGATCGCCGACTTCACGATCTGCAGCTTCCGGATCTCTTCCGCGCTCTCCTCATTCAGGGAACGTAACATCTCCAGCCCAACGACAGCGTTTCCGTACTCCGCCAGAATAATATCGTCGATCTCGTACGGGGCGCTCTTCTTATAGATAAACAGAGTTCCCAGACGCTCGCCTGCGATATCAATCGGGGTTACGATAACATGGTACTCCTTGGCTTCTTCGTTCTCAAAGCCCAGGGTTTCCAGATGAACATTCTCCTTGGTGGATAAAATGTTCAGCAGCCGTTCATTCAGCTGTTCATCAATAAACTGTCCGATCTGCACCTCATTCCATGTCTTATCATTTTCATCTGTAAGATATTCGCCGAGGCCAAGTATCTTGCCTTTTTTACTGATGACCAGGATATTAGATTCCAGTGCATCGCTCAGTACATGGCAGATATCATTAAAAACGAAGACTTTGGATGTGTTGTTGTGGAGCAGCTTGTTGATTTTTCTCGTTTTGTCGAGTAGTTGTACGCTCATTTTCTGCCTCCTATCCAAATATTCAACAATACATATACATCCTACACCATGTGCTCATTTTTTGCAAGAGTTTTTTGCCAACTTAATATTTTCTTTAGAATTAGAATACGTTTCTATTTTTTGTCTGATTTGTCAGTGGAAGGTTTCTGCCAAGTCATATAATCGCATTCCGGATTTTTCTCACACCCATAATAGCGGCGTCCCTTCTTTGTTTTCCGAATCACCAGATCCGCTCCGCACTTCGGGCAGGGAACTCCGATCTTTTCCAGATACGGTTTGGTATTTTTACACTCCGGAAATCCCGGACAAGCCAGAAACTTTCCATGGGGACCGTATTTAATCACCATGTTGCGGCCGCAGTGCTCACAGATGACATCGGTTTCCTCATCGGCGATCTTAATTTTCTCCAGCTCTACTTCCGCTACATCCACATCGTGTTTCAGTGTCGGATAAAAACCGGAAACCACATTTCGCCAGCTCTCGTCCCCTTCCGCCACCTGATCCAGACGGGATTCCATGCGGGCCGTAAAACCTTCATCCACAATACTGGGAAACGAACGTTTCATAATTCCGTTCACCACTTCACCCAGCTCCGTCACATAAAGGTTTTTGTTTTCCTTTGTAATGTACCGCCGGGCCAGCAGCGTCGTGATCGTCGGAGCATAGGTACTCGGCCGGCCGATGCCGCATTCTTCCATCGCGCGGACCAGACTGGCCTCGGTAAAATGAGCAGGCGGCTGCGTGAAATGCTGCTTCGGATCAAATTCATTTAACGAAAGCTCGGATTCCTTCGTCAGCTTCTGCACCAGACTGTGCTTCTCCAGTTTCTCCTCCTCCCCGTCATAAACGGAAAGGAAGCCGTCGAACGTCTGAATATTGGCGGACGCCGAAAAAGGATGCTCTCCGGCTTTGATTTTAATCGTCGTATTCTCATAGCGCGCGTCCTGCATACGGCTCGCGGCAAACCGGCGCCAGATCAACTGATACAGGCGGAACTGTTCCCGGCTTAAAGAATCCTTTAAACTGGCCGGCGTCCGGGAAATATCCGTCGGACGGATGGCTTCATGGGCGTCCTGGATCTTGCCTTTTTGCTTCCCGGCGATGGCTCCCTCGGCCACATACTCTTTTCCGTAATGCTCTTCAATATACGCCCGCGCCGCTGCGTCGGCCTCGTCTGCGATTCTGGTGGAGTCCGTACGCAGATACGTAATCACTCCGATGGTGCCGCTCCCTTTGACGTCAATGCCTTCATAGAGCTGCTGGGCGATCCGCATGGTCTTTTGCGTTGAAAAGTTCAGGGTCTTCGCAGCTTCCTGCTGCAGGGTGCTGGTCGTAAAAGGAAGCGGGGATTTCTTGCTCCGGGAAGATTTTTTGATCTCGGAGATCACAAATTCCTCCTGCCCTGCCTCTTCCATCAGAGCCTTGATGTCCTCTTCCGATGCCAGGGTCCGTTTTCCACTGTAGCGAGCTGTCAACGGATGCTTTTCCCCTTTGATCGCAAGCAGTGCATCCAAGGTCCAATATTCTTCCGGTACAAACGCATTGATCTCTTCTTCTCTCTCACAGACCATTGCAAGTGAAGCGGACTGAACTCGTCCGGCGGACAGACCTCGTTTCACTTTCTTCCAGAGCAGCGGACTGATGCTGTAGCCAACCATACGATCCAGCATCCGCCTGGTCTGCTGCGCGTCCACCAGATTCAGATCCAGCGCCCGCGGTGCTTTCAGCGAAGCTTTCACCGCATTTTTTGTGATCTCGTTAAAGCTGATGCGGCGGACATTTTTTTCTTCCAGCTTTAAAGCTTCCTGCAAATGCCAGGCAATCGCTTCCCCCTCGCGGTCCGGGTCAGTTGCGAGATAGATTTTATCCGCCTTCTTGGCTTTTTTCCGCAGATTTGCCAGAACATCGCCTTTTCCGCGAATGGTAATATATTTCGGCTCATAGTTATTTTCTACATCGATGCCCAGCTGGCTCTTCGGCAAATCCCTGACATGGCCGCCGGAAGCTTCCACATCGTAGCTGGAACCCAGAAATTTTTTTATCGTCTTCACCTTTGCCGGTGACTCTACAATGATTAAGTTTTGTGCCACGCGCTTTACTCCTTATTGCCGTATACTTTCTTCTATATTATAATAGTTTCCTATGGCTTTTTGACATGAAACGAAACCACTATACAACATTTTTTCCGGAAAAGCAAGACTAATCCTCGGCATTTGCAAAAATCTTTCTTCCTTATAGGATGAAAAAACCGCTGCAAAAATCAGGTTCCCCAGACAAAAGAAAACTCTTGTCAGCCTTCCTTTTGCCACAGGCAATCCGCATTCTGGCAGCGGTTTTATCTTACATTTTAATGATGGAACAGACGAATGCCGGTAAAGGCCATTGCGATATTATATTTGTCACAGGCCTCGATCACATTGTCGTCCCGGATGGATCCGCCAGCCTGGGCCACATAACGGACGCCGCTGCGGGCAGCTCTCTCAATGTTATCTCCAAACGGGAAGAACGCATCGGATCCCAGCGACACGCCGGACAGCTGCGCCAGCCAAGCTTTCTTTTCCTCAGCGGTTAACGGTTCCGGCTTCTCGGTAAATACCTGCTGCCATGCCCCATCCTTCAACACATCCTCAGAAAAATCCGAGACATAGACATCAATCGTGTTATCGCGGTCCGGGCGTCTGATATCCTCACGGAACGGAAGGTTCAGAACCTTTGGATTCTGGCGAAGGAACCATACGTCCGCCTTATTGCCGGCCAGACGGGTGCAGTGAACGCGGGACTGCTGTCCAGCGCCGATGCCGATTGCCTGGCCGTCTTTGGCATAACAGACGGAGTTGGATTGCGTATATTTTAAGGTAATCAGAGAAATCAAAAGATCACGGGCCGCAGATTCCGGAATCTCTTTATTCTTCGTCGGAATGTTTTTCAACACTTCCGCATCCAGTTTAATGCTATTTCTCTTCTGCTCCAAGGTGATTCCAAAAATCTCTCTCGTCTCAATTTCCGCCGGCACATAATCCGGGTCCATCGTCATGACCAGATAATTTCCTTTTCTCTTCTTTTTTAAGATTTCCAGCGCTTCGGCGGAATAGGACGGAGCGATGACGCCATCCGAAACCTCTCTTGCCAGGTATGCGGCAGTTTGAGCATCGCACTCATCCGACAAAGCCGCAAAATCTCCATAGGACGACATCCGGTCTGCCCCTCTGGCGCGGATATAAGCGGTAGCCATCGGAGTCAGGGGGACGCCCTCCACAAAATAAATCTTCTGCAGAGTTTCATCAAGCGGCACCGCCACGGCGGCTCCGGCAGGACTGACATGCTTAAAGGATGCAGCGGCGGGAAGTCCAGTCGCTTCTTTCAGTTCCCGCACCAACTGCCAGCTGTTAAAGGCATCCATCAGATTGATGTAGCCCGGCCGGCCGTTCAGAATCGTGATCGGCAGCTCGCCGTCCTTTTGGTAGATGCGCGCCGGTTTCTGATTTGGATTACAGCCATACTTCAATTCCATTTCTTTCATTTCAGTTGCCTCCTTAATCAATATAAAAATGAATTTCACTCTGCGAAAGCCCGCGCCGCAAATGCGTCGCGTCAGCGACATCTTCCTTTCCATCTGCGTGTGCAGCCTTAGCGGAGCGTTTATTATTACCGTGAAAGTCGATTGCTTCGTGCCATGCCCTCCCGCAATCGCCGCTTGCCGGGACTTTCACAGTAAAGAGCAGAAAAGAGCCCACCATCCCGGACTCCTTGCCCAGACGGTCGGCTCTTTTCTGCTGCACTCCATGTGGTCACTTCCACTTCCGTCAGTCGTACAGCCTGGATTCAAAATATCACATTTATCTCTTGTTGTCAAGTGCCCTGTCGAATTTCCCACTTTTCTTGTCGATAAGTTCCCGTCAACGAGGATACCATTTTCTTCCATCTGTGGTATAATGAAAACTACTTGCGGAGCAAAGTGTCGCAGATAGTTTTGTTAAGACAGAGCGCAGCCAAATTCGGATTTCCCGCTGTTTTGGTAGCGCAACGAATGCCATAAAAAGGCAAGGCGGAGCAGAACAGGGAGTTTTGTGCAGCAGGATATTTTCTATTGCCATAAATCAGATGATTCAGGAGTATTACCATGGAAAAAGTTAACGAACCCCCCTCAGAACAAACGATGCAGACGCTGCTGGAATATCAAGAGATCTTTCAGGTTGCTCTGAAATCCGCCGGTATCTGTGTTTTTAAAGTGGATCTGAATCGCCAGCTTTATATTTTCCTGGAAAACGCCCAGGCTGTCTTTGGAAAACCAGATAAGGAAATCCTTTCCGAAATCAACCGCTTTCGTGACTTTCCTCCCGCAGCATACCGGCAGGAAATTGCAAAATATTTTTCCCATCCGGACGACCAGGAGTCCACAGTCTGCGCCATTCAGACCGTCTGGACCGGAAAGTCGGTCTCCTATTACGCCAGAATGAAGGCCGGGAATACCGATTGTGTATGGTGTAAAGTTGATTTGATCCCGGTTCCGGAAGGCAGCGTTCCCGACCATATGATCGGAACCATTTCCAATATTCACGACATCAAGATGCAGGCTGTTTTATATGAGGCCGATGCCAAAAAAGACCCTTTGACCGGCCTTTGGAACAGGAAATATGCGGAGAGCCGGATCCAGTCCATCCTATGCAGCAGCCATCCTCAGGATAAGCACGCCTTGTTGATCATTGATCTGGATGATTTTAAAGATGTGAACGATATCTGCGGCCATCAGGTCGGAGACCGGGTATTGGAGGCAACCGCCGCCGACCTGAAAAGATGTTTCCGGAAAAGCGACGTGATCGGCCGTTGGGGAGGAGACGAGTTTTTTGTCCTGGTGCGGGATATCCCGGACATCCATTTTCTCTCCGGCAAAATCACTGCTTTTTTAGAGAGTTCCGCCTCCTCCCAGATCGCCAAAAGTATCGGCTGCGCGATCTATCCCGATCAGGCAGACCATTATTCCCAGCTGTTTGAACTTGCAGACCGCGCTCTCTACATGGCGAAGCAGAAAAAGAATACCTTTGTCATCGCCCCTCCCCTGAAACCGCCTCTATAAGATGCGCAGGTATTGGTTCCCACCGACCTGGCGCACCTTTTCTTTCATTTCCAGCCGCAGCAAAATCAGCAAAACCGCACCCACTTCCCAGCCGGTCTCCCGGCAGATTTGCTCCAAATGTTTTGGATCCGTGCCGAGGCAGTCCCAAATCTCTTTTTCATCCGGCGGCAGCTCTGCCTCTTCCGCTTCCTTTCGATCTTGTTTCTCTCTTCCCAGCGCCCGCAGCACATCCTCCGGCTCCGCAACAATTCCCGCGCCCTGGCGGATCAGACGGTTGCAGCCTTCATTCAGCGGCGATCCCATCCGGCCGGGCAGCGCCAGCACGTCCTTTCCCTGCTCCAATGCCCAGTCCGCTGTGATCAAGGAACCGCTCTTCTTCCTTGCCTCCACCACCAGCACCAAATCCGACAGCCCGCTGATAATCCGGTTCCGGAGCGGGAAATGGTAAGGAAGTGGCGGCGCTCCTGCTCCGTATTCCGAGAGAATCCCTCCGGATTTTTCTAATTCTTCGTAGAGCTGCCGGTGGCTGGCCGGATAGCAGACATCGATTCCGGTCCCCAGAACCGCGCAGGTATAGCCTCCTGCCCGAAGTGCTCCCCACTGGGCGCTTCCGTCCACCCCCAGCGCCATTCCGCTGATGACACAGATTCCCTGCTCCGCCAAAAAACGTCCGAAAAATTCCGCCTGTTCTATCCCATAAGGCGTACATTTCCGCGCCCCGACCACCGCCACCGCCGGTCCGGGCGGAGGAAGACTCCCTTTCACAAACAAAAAGAACGGGCTGTCCGGAAGGCCTGCCAGCCGCTTGGGGAATTCCTCCTCATCCTGAGTCAGGAAACGGACGCCCTGCTGTTCCCAGACCCGAAGCTCCTCCGGGAATGTCACTGCCTTCCGCTTTGCTTCATCGGCTTCTTCCTGCTGCGCCGGAGTCACCGGAAGTTTTTTCGATGCAAAAATCTCCTCCGGACTTCCGAACTCTTTCAGCAGCTTTTGTATGGTGCGGCCTCCCCAGGAAGACAGTCCGCTCATCCAATACCAGATTTCTTTTCTTGTCATATTTCACCCCCAAAACCGCTGCTCCAGCCCCCGGTATCCAAGGGCTTCTCCCAGATGACGCTCCATAATTTTATCTTCACCGTCCAAATCTGCGATGGTCCTCGCCACTTTCAAAATCCGATAATAGGCCCTGGCGCTTAAACCAAGCTTTTCAAAAATATGCGCCATCATGGACTCCTCCTGCTCGTCCAAACGGCAATATGTCTTCACATGCCGTCCCGTCATCTGTGCATTGCAATCAATTCCAGCATCCCTTAACCGATGCCTCTGGCGTTCCCACGCCTCCCTAACCCTGCTCCGGATTTGCGCCGAAGTCTCATTTTCCCCCTCCGCGCGCACCGCTTCAAAGCCAATGGCAGGCGCTTCCACACAGAGGTCCATCCGATCCAAAAGCGGCCGGCTGATCCGACGGAGATAACGTTTCACCTCCGCCTCGCCGCACTGGCACCGGCTCCGATCCGGATAGTAGCCGCACCGGCAGGGATTCATGGCAGCTACCACCATACAGTCCGCCGGAAACAGGTAGGAGCCCTGCACCCTGGAAATTCTAACGGCCCGGTCCTCCAAAGGCTGGCGGAGAACTTCCAGAGACACTTTGGGAAATTCCGGCAGTTCATCCAGAAACAGCACGCCGCGGTTGGCCAGTGAGAGTTCTCCAGGTTTCGGAACCCGGCCGCCGCCGACCAAAGACTGGTAGGACGCGGTGTGGTGAGGTGCCCGAAACGGCCGTTCCGTCTTCAGCGGCCGGTCGGGCGGCAGAAGGCCGCAGACGCTGTAAATTTTTGAAACCTCCAGACTCTCCTTTCTCGTCAATTCCGGGAGAATCGTCGGGATCCGGCGGGCTACCATGGTTTTTCCGGAACCAGGCGGACCAATCATGAGGAGATTGTGCATGCCGGCGGCAGCTACCTCAGCCGCCCGTTTCAACGCAATCTGCCCGTTCACCTCCGAAAAATCCTCGCCATAATTCGGCCGGTCCTCCGGCGTCCACACCGGTTCCCGGATTCGCTCCTGCCAGGCTCCGGGCGTCTGAAGCAGCCGAACCGCCTCCGGCAGGTTCTCCACCCCGGCAACTGCCATTTCTTCCACCAGAGCGCCTTCCGCTTCATTTTCCTTCGGCACAATACAACCGGACACCCCAGCCTCTTTGGCGGCCCCTACCATAGAAAGTACGCCCGGCACCGGCCGGACGCCTCCGTCAAGCCCCAGTTCTCCGATCACGGCCAGACGGCGCAGGCACTGTTCCGGCAAATGTCCGTAGGAAGCCAAAATTCCCAGGGCCACAGCCAGATCAAAAGAAGTCCCTTCTTTTCTCAGATCCGCCGGCGACAGATTCACGGTAATCCGTCTGGGCGGCAGAGCAAACCCAGAATTTTTCAAAGAAATTCGAACCCGCTCTCTCGCTTCCCGGACTTCAGACGACAGATAGCCAACCATAGAAAACTCCGGCAGGCCTGCGGACACATCGGTTTCCACCGAAATAAAAAGCCCGTCGATTCCCTGGACCATCATACTATTTACTTTGGTATACACGCTTCTCCTCCTCGGAGAGCCAGTGGGAAAATAAAAGAAATCATCATACGCAGACCTGCGCAAAAGGATAAAATATCAGATCTTGTTGAAGTATAACATATCCTACTGCATTTGTAAAGAAGAACTCCCCCTTTACACCGAACAAATGTACTGATATACTAAAGATAACTGGTTCCGGCCGCACGATGGCAAAAGACCTTTATCCCCAAAAGCGAGCCGGAGGGAAAGGAGCAAGCATGCCGCAGCGCACAATCTTTCATGTCGATGTAAATTCTGCATTTTTAAGCTGGAAGGCAGTCTATCAGATCCGGGAACAGGGATCCCTGGTGGATTTACGGGAAATTCCCTCCGCGATCGGGGGAGATGAGCATAAGCGCCACGGAATTGTACTGGCCAAATCCATTCCCGCCAGAAAATATGGAGTCCGGACCGGGGAGCCGCTCCTTTTCGCGCGCCAAAAATGCCCGGAACTGGTCGTGGTTCCGCCGGATTTTCCCCTCTATGTAAAATGTTCCAAAGCTTTTATCGACGTCCTTCTCCGCTTTGCCCCCGCCGTTGAACAGGTCTCCATCGACGAAGCATTCTGCGATATGACCGGCACAAAGCGGCTCTACGGTCCATTGACTGAGTTTGCCGTCCGTTTAAAAGATACGATCCAAGGGGAACTGGGATTCACCGTAAATATCGGCGTATCCTCCAATAAGCTTTTAGCAAAAATGGCGTCGGATTTTGAGAAGCCCAACCGGGTTCACACGCTGTTCCCGGAGGAAATCCAAACAAAAATGTGGCCGCTTCCCGTGGGAAAACTTTATCTGGTGGGGGAGTCGGCGGAAAAAAAGCTGCGGAGCCTCGGCATCCACACCATCGGTGACCTTGCCAATACAGATCCTTCCGTGCTGCACTCCCATCTGAAAAAGCACGGAGAGACCATCTGGCGTTACGCCAATGGCCTGGATGATTCCCCTGTCTTGGCGGAGCCGGAGGAGACGAAATGCTATGGGAATTCCACCACGCTTTCTCACGATGTGACGAACGCGGAAGAAGCAAAACAAGTCCTGCTCTCCCTGACAGAAACCGTAGCGGCCCGGCTCCGCGCCGACTCCAAGAAAGCCTCGCGGATCTCCGTTTCGATCCTATCTTCCGATTTTGTCACCAGCTCCCATCAAGTCACTCTGGACTCTCCCACGGATGTGACCGCCGAGATCTACGAAGAAGTTTGCAGTCTGTTTGACCAGCTATGGGGCCGTCAGGCGATTCGGCTCCTCAGCGTCCAGACCTCCCGGCTATGCGAAGAGGAGATCCACCAGTACAGTCTGTTCGACAGTCCGGAAAAGCGGGAGAAACTGGCAAAGCTGGACGATGCCGTGGACGGAATCCGAAGCCGTTTTGGCGAAGACGCCGTAAAACGCGCCTGTTTTCTGGACGGCACCCGCCATATGACCGGAGGATTGAATGCAGCCAAGCGGAATCTGAAAAAAGAAAGATAAAAAGATTGAGAGCGGGCTTCCTCGGAATCCCGCTCTCAATCTTAAAAAGTAAGTCCTTCCACAAACGGCGTAATCAGCTCCTGCGCCGTCGCTTCCGGTCCGGACGAAACAATTTCTGCCATACCAAATGCAGCGCCGCCGTCTACCCATGCGTGATACTCCTGGTACTGACGATCGCCGAATGCCTGGTAAGTCACCAGGATATAGGATACTTCCTTGCCGCCGATGGTCTCTTTTTGCACCTCCGTCGCCGTTACATTCTGATAGTTCTCCGTATCCTCCTTCATATAATCCACCCAACTGGTGACCTGCGACGCCAGATCCTCCTCATCGTAAAGCGATTTTCCATTGAGCGTATAGGTCACATTCACTTCATAGGATTCATCCGATAAAGTGACCATGGTATCCGAAGCATAATCACAGCGGTACCCAGCCGGCAATGTTCCGGTCATTCCGGATTCCGAATAACTGTCATAGAGAGAGAACTTTCCGGTCTCGTTAACCGCCTTGGCCGCCGCTTCATAGTCTTCCGTGCTGGGCTGAGTGGAAGTCCCAACATCGGAGGACTGTACCTGACTCGTCTCCGTCTCGGTCGGCTGCGTCGCGGGTTCCGTGGGTGTCTCCGCCGCAAGGGCCTCATCCGGAACCTTAATGCTCTTTACCGTGTCAAAGCCAAAATCAGTAATCTCAAAGGAGAGCTCGATCTTGCTTCCGGCCAGCTCCGTGCCCTCAAAAAGCTGATTCAGGGAATCGCCAAAATCCACTTCCGCTTTCAACGGAGTTTTATCCTCTTTGCTGATAAACCAGACAATGTCCAGGTTCAGTTTGGAGAGGTCCACATCCTTCGCCATATCCTCGATGTCGCTCTCGCTTACTTCCGCCATCTCAGAGAATGCGTCCATCAGATCCTTTCCATTTACAGTGGATGTCAAAACATAAGCTTCCTCACCGTCCACCTTTTCCGTATCTTTTTCCAGCGTCCATTCCATCTTATCATTCATCAGCTTCGACAACTGGCTGCTGGAATCCTGGTCGCCCTTATCCGCCTCGCTGTAGCTCCAGATATCGTTTTGATAAGTGTAAACCTTCTCCTTATCGCCGTCTTTAACAGAGATCATCTGCATATCCATGGCCTGCTTCTGTCCAGCAGCCGACACTGTTATCCCCATGTCGATGATGCTTCCCTTGTCTTTGACGGTCTGAAGTTTTCCCGCCAGTTCCAGCATCATTTCCATAGAAATTCCATTGGAGGAAATTTTGATGGTGCCGTCGATATTCATCTCAGCTTCAATGGAAGAAGCGTCCTCCCACTGAGCTTTCATGGCGTCGACCAGCTCTGTTGCCGTAACCTTTTCCCCACAGCCCGCCAGTCCTGCCACTGTCAGCAGGCAGGCCATCAGGACAGCCAAATACTTTTTCATTTTCTTCATTTCCTTCCCCTCATATCTTGTTTAATTATAATTAATTACCTCTAAAATCCATGCGGATTTTTCACCTTTGATGGTATCCTTCCAGGAAATCTCTCAGGCGTCCCGCCGCCATTTTCAATTCGTCGACCCGCGGCAGATACACAATCCGGAAATGATCCGGCTGCGGCCAGTTAAATCCGCTGCCCTGAACAATCAAAACTTTTTTCTCTTTCAGGAAATCCAAGGCAAACTGCTCGTCATTCAGAATCCCAAAACGCGCCACGTCCAGCTTCGGGAAAATATAAAATGCCGCTTTCGGCTTTTTCGCTGTCACGCCCGGAATCTCATTGAGCGCCTGGTAGATATATTCTCTCTGCTCATAGATCCGGCCGCCGGGAAGCAGCAGTTCATCGACGCTCTGATAACCGCCCAGCGCGGTTTGAACCACCAACTGTGCCGGTACATTGGCGCACAGGCGCATCGAAGAAAGCATATTCAGCCCTTCGATATAGCCCTTTGCATGGGATTTCTCCCCGCTCAGGCACATCCATCCGCTCCGATAGCCTGCGATCCGGTGTGACTTTGACAAACCGTTGAACGTAACGCAGAGCAGATCCGGAGCCAGAGAAGCAATCGAAATATGCTTTTCCCCATCCATGACCAGCCGGTCGTAGATCTCATCGGAGAATAAAATCAGTTGATGCCTCCGCGCAATCTCTACGATGCGCTCCAGCAAATCCTGGGGATACAAGGCTCCGGTCGGATTATTCGGATTGATAATCACAATCCCCTTGGTGCGGTCCGTAATCTTGCTTTCCAGATCCGCAAGGTCCGGAAACCAGTCCGCCTCCTCGTCACAAAGATAATGCACGGGTTTGCCGCCCGCCAGGTTGGCCGCGGCGGTCCACAGCGGATAATCCGGCGCAGGGATCAAAATTTCATCCCCGTCGTCCAAAAGCCCCTGCATCGCCATCATGATCATTTCGCTGACCCCGTTTCCGATGTAGACATCTTCCATGCCCACATTCGGGATCTTTTTCAGCTGGCAGTACTGCATAATCGCTTTCCGGGCGCTGAAAACGCCTTTGGAGTCCGAATAGCCTTCGGCATTTTTCAAACCAGCCTGCATATCCTGGATAATCTCCTCCGGCGCCTGAAATCCAAAGGGCGCCGGGTTTCCGATATTCAGTTTCAGCACGTCGATATTGTGGGCGCTCATCCGGTTCGCTTCATCTACAACCGGACCCCGCACGTCATAACAAACATGGTCCAATTTGTGAGATTTTTCAAAATAACGCATTTCTTACTCCTTACCGGCCGCCAGCGCCTGGTCAATGTCGGCGATGATATCATCGGCTCCTTCAATACCCACGGAAAAACGGATCAGGTCCGGCTGGACCCCAGCTTCTACCAGCTGCTGCTCGTTTAACTGCCGGTGGGTATGGCTGGCCGGGTGCAGGACTGAAGTCCGGGCATCCGCCACATGGGTCACAATGGCTCCCAGCTTCAGATGATCCATAAAGCGGACCGCCACTTCCTTCCCGCCTTTCAGACCAAAAGAGATAACGCCGCAGGTTCCGTTCGGCATATATTTTTCTGCCAACGCGTGATATTTGTTGTCCGGAAGTCCCGGATAATTCACCCAGGCCACCTCTTCTCTGGTCAGAAGATATTCTGCTACTTTCTGCGCATTTTCACAGTGGCGGGGCACCCGCAGATGCAGTGTCTCCAGCCCCAGATTCAGCAGGAACGCATTCTGAGGCGACTGGCAGGTTCCCAGATCCCGCATCATCTGAGCGGTGGCCTTCGTGATGTAGGCAAGCTTACCAAACCGCTCCGTGTAAATAATCCCGTGGTAAGAATCGTCCGGGGTCGTCAGTCCGGGGAACTTCTCCTTGTGAGCTTCCCAGTCAAAATTTCCGCTGTCCACAATACAGCCGCCCACAGCCGCCGCGTGGCCGTCCATATATTTGGTGGTCGAATGGGTCACAATATCCGCGCCCCACTCAAAAGGCCGGCAGTTGATCGGCGTCGCAAAGGTATTATCCACGATCAGCGGCACACCGTGACGATGGGCCAGGCGGGCAAATTTTTCGATGTCCAGCACTACCAGAGACGGGTTGGCAATCGTCTCCCCGAATACTGCCTTGGTGTTGGGGCGGAACTCCTTCTCCAACTCCTCTTCGCTGGCATCCGGGTCCACCAGCGTTACCTCGATCCCCATTTTCTTCATCGTAACTGTCATCAGGTTGGAACTGCCGCCATAGATCGTCGCAGAGCTAATCACATGGTCGCCCGCCCCGCAGATATTAAATAAAGCCAGAAATGTCGCCGCCTGTCCGGAAGAAGTCAGCATTGCGCCGACGCCGCCTTCCAGGGCGCAGATCTTCGCGGCCACCGCGTCACAGGTGGGATTTTGGAGTCTGGAATAGAAATATCCCTCTTCTTCCAGGTCAAACAGTTTTCCCATGAAATCACTGGTGCTGTATTTAAACGTTGTGCTCTGATAGATCGGGAGTATTCTGGCCTCGCCGTTCTTCGGCTGCCAGCCTCCTTGGATACAAATGGTATCCTGGCTCAATTTCTGCATTTATTTTCCTCCTGAGGTTTCTTATGCCGGTATCCCCTATCCGGCTTCCTAACCTTTTTCATATGGTAACAGTATAAGCAATTTCTTCTTTCCCGTCAATGCTCAGCTTAGGAAAATCCGATAGCTTTTTTTCTGTAGTTATGGTAAAATGAGGAAGATCATTTCATAGGGGAAAGGAGCATTTATGACCCACGAAGAAAAGAAGTACCTGGAAACCCTGTCGTATCGTTTTCCTTCAATTGCCAAAGCCAGCACGGAGATTATCAACCTGTCTTCCATCCTCCAGCTGCCCAAGGGCACAGAACATTTTATGACGGATATTCACGGGGAATACGAACAGTTCATTCACATTCTGAAAAACGGTTCCGGCACCATCCGCAGCAAGATTGACGATGTATTCGGATTTGAGCTGTCCCAGGAGGACAAGACCGATCTGGCCACGCTGATCTACTATCCGGAGGAAAAAATCAAACTGGTGGAAGCGACCGGCATCAATATGCACGACTGGTACCGCACCATGCTTTTACGCATGATTCGGATGACCCGCAGAGCCTCCATGAAATACACCCGCTCCAAAGTCCGGAAATCCATTGACCCGGCCTTTGTCTATATGATCGAAGAACTGGTGGCGGTCAATGAATCCACCGACAAAGAAAACTATTATGAAGGCATTTTGGAAGCCATCATCCGCACCGGACGGGCCACAGAGTGTATCGGCGCTTTCGCCCACACGATTCAGCGTCTGGTGGTCAACCATCTGCACATTCTCGGCGATATCTATGACCGGGGCCCCGGCCCTCATATCATCATGGACACGCTGATGAACTATCACTCCGTGGATATTCAGTGGGGAAACCACGATGTGGTCTGGATGGGCGCCGCCTGCGGCAATCTGGCCTGCATCGCTACGGCGCTGCGGCTGACCGCCCGCTACGGGAATCTGGACACCATCGAGGACGGCTACGGCATCAACCTGATCCCTCTGATGCGTTTTGCCCTGGAATATTACGGTGATGACGATTGCTCCTGCTTCAAAGTCAAATACGATCCGAAAACCTATGATGAAACGGAATTGCCCACCGATACCAAGATGCACAAGGCGGTAGCGATCCTGCAATTCAAGCTGGAAGGCCAGCTGATCAAACGGCATCCGGAATTCCACATGGACGACCGCCTGCTCCTTGATAAGATCGACTATGAAAACAAGAAAATCACCCTCTATGGGCAGACCTATGATCTGGAAGACATTAATCTGCCCACAGTGGATCCGAAAGACCCTTATAAGCTGAATGAAGCAGAACAAATCCTGATGGAAAAGCTTCAAGCTTCCTTCCTGAGCTGTTCCAAGCTGCAGGCGCATGTCCGCTTCCTGCTGAGCAAAGGGAGCCTTTATCTGGTCTATGACAACAACCTGCTCTTCCACGGATCCATTCCTCTGAATGCGGACGGCAGTTTCCGGGAGGTAAAGCTGGAAGGAAAAACCTACAAGGGCAAAGAATTGATGGATGTATTCGACAATTATGTCCGCAAAGCTTATTATCTGGATCCGGGACCGGAAAAGATGTATGCCACGGATATCATTTATTATCTGTGGACCGGCGCTTCCTCCCCGCTCTTTGGCAAGGAGCGCATGACCACCTTTGAGCGGTACTTCATCAAAGATAAAAAGTCCCATGAGGAGCCCAAAACACCTTATTATAAGCTTTACAACGATGAGGAGGTCGTCAACAAAATCTTTGAAGAATTTGGCCTGGAGCCGGAGGATTCCCATATTGTAAACGGGCACGTGCCCGTGAAGCAGAAAAAGGGCGAATCCCCGATCAAGTGCGGCGGCAAACTTCTGATCATCGACGGCGGCTTCTCCCGTGCCTACCAGTCCACCACCGGAATTGCCGGATACACACTGATCTCCAATTCCTACGGTCTGAAACTCGTCTTCCACGAGCCATTCACCTCCACCGAGGATGCGATCCGGACCGGCAGCGATATCCATTCGGAGATCTTCGTTGTTGAAAAAGTCACCAAACGCCAGGTGGTTGCCGACACAGACACCGGAAAGCTCTTAAAGGAGCAAATCCGTGATCTGGAAGAACTGCTGGCCGCCTACCGCTCCGGCGAACTGAGAGAGCGCGAGTAAAAACTGCTGCGGAAGGGGAAATGACCTCTTGCCATTTCCCCTTCCATCTGCTATAATCAATCCACACCAATTGAATCTGTCTTTTCTCACTTGCCGCCGGGTAAGCACACCGTTGGATTTCGTATCGTTAGGCCTTTGAAGATACGAAATGCCAGCGTTTTTTTATTTTCCCTGCGAAAAAGCAGGAATCCCGCCGCTTTCCAAAGATGGATTCCATATCAGGAGGAAACCATGAAGCAACCGTCTATCTTTCGTGAGTTTATCAAATATTCGTCCTTCAATGTCCTGGGAATGATCGGGCTATCCTGCTATATTCTCGCCGACACCTTCTTCATCTCAAAAGGAGTGGGCGCGAACGGGCTGACCGCCTTAAATCTGGCGCTTCCCATCTATAGCTGCATCCACGGAAACGGGCTGATGCTGGGAATGGGAGGAGCAACCAAATTTTCTATCCTAAAAGGGCAGCAGGCATCCGGCCATACGGACCGGCTGTTCACCAATACCCTTTACCTGACCGCTCTCTTTGCCGTTTTCTTCCTGACGGCCGGAATTTTTTTCTCAGCCCCCCTGACCAGGCTGATGGGCGCCGATTCCGAAGTATTCGCAATGACGAACACCTATCTTTCGGTTATCCTGCTGTTTTCTCCGGCATTCCTGCTCAACGAAGTCCTGCTCTGCTTTGTGAGAAACGACGGAAATCCCCGCTTATCCATGCTGGCCATGCTGGGTGGGAGCCTCTCCAATATCCTCTTAGACTATCTTTTTATTTTCCCCTTGGAGATGGGGATTTTCGGCGCTGTTCTGGCCACCGGATTTGCGCCCCTGATCAGTATGCTTCTATTATCCAGGCATTGGTGGAAAAAGCAGAACACGTTCCATTTCAAAAAAGCGAAACCAGATTTTACTCTGGTCCCGCCCATCCTGTCCTTAGGCTTCCCCTCCTTCCTGGCGGAGATTGCCTCTGGGATTGTGATCATTGTATACAACGCAATTTTACTGAAAATTCAGGGGAATGTGGCTGTCGCCGCCTACGGCGTGATTGCCAACCTCTCCCTTGTGGTCGCCGCTGTCTACACGGGAATCGCTCAGGGGGTCCAGCCACTGCTCAGCCGGGCCTACGGCTGTTTTGATCCGGTCAAAATCCGGCAGCTTCTTCGCTATACCCTGCGAACCGTGTTTGCTGTGTCAATACTGATTTACCTGGCCGTCTTCTGGTTTGCCGGCCCGATCACCAGCGTCTTTAACAGCGAGCAGAATGTACAGTTACAGGAAATCGCAACGGCGGGATTAAAATTGTATTTTACATCCGCCCTTTTCATGGGGACAAATATTGTGATTTCCATCTTCTTCACCTCAACGGACCGGGCGCTGCCTGCGCATATCCTTTCCCTGCTGAGGGGGCTGATCGTTCTGGTGCCCATGGCGCTTCTTTTTTCCTATCTGGCTGGGATTCAGGGTGTTTGGCTCTCTTTCCCCGCCACCGAAGGCCTGGTCACGCTCCTGGGTCTTTTGCTGCTGAAACAAGAAACGCTCCGGAAATAAATCTCAGACCTCGATCTCTCCGATCGCTTTGTCCAGATAAATCTCGCCGTCCAGATGCTCCAGTTCATGGCAAAAACATTTTGCCATCTCATCCTCCCCGGTAAGGATAACAGTCTCCCCATTTTCATCCCACGCTTCCACCGTAACCTTCTGGGGACGCAGGATCCGGACAAAGCGGTTGGGGAAGCTGAGGCAGCCCTCGACGCACTCCTGGGTTCCGCTGCTCTCGACGATCCGAGGGTTGACCAGCTTCCTCTGCTGGCCGCAGTAATCGATCACAACCAGCCGCTTAAGTATTCCCACCTGATTTGCAGCCAGCGCAGCCCCGTTTTCCGCCTCATGGAGAGTGTCCATCATATCCTCAAGAAGTTGCCGGATCCGGTCGTCGACCACGGCCACATATTTACATTTCTTTCGAAGCATTTCATCGTCCCACATCCGAATGATTCTAATTGCCATCTACCCTTTTCTCCTTTCCGTCCAGGATCGTCTCTGGCTCTCCTCAAAAAGGAAGACCTCCTCGATCGAACAGTCAAAAACACGGGAAATATCATAAGCCATCCATTGTAATGTTTACTTTACATTTACTATAGCTCCTAACGGGGGCTTCGTCAACCTTCCTGCGAAAATTCTATCGCTCAGAGAAATAGATCCAGCGCCATCCGTTTTTCCCTCTCCCTATTTCATTGGCACGGCATACGTGGAAAATTTGACGTTCTGGGTCACGTCAAAATTGTCGATGGCTTTGATCAATCCAATGCAGCCGATCTGGAACAGGTCGTCCATGTTGTCCCCATTGCCGGAAAAACGCTGGATTACGCTGAGAACCAGCCTGAGATTTCCTTTGATGTATTGTTCCCGTGCCTCTTTGTCTCCGGCCAGGATTCGCTTGAATAAGGCATCCTTCTCCTCATTCTTTAAAAGCGGCAATTTGGACGTGTTCACCCCACAGATTTCCACTTTATATGCAGCCATACAGTCTCCTCCTCTTCAGATAGGTTTTCCTTTTTCTACTATTAAATCATGCACGAATCCGAGGTGATTTATTCCGTTTTTTCCAATGCAAACGCTTCCTTTTTCCGGTAAAAAATCGAATCCAAAAACCGCAAAAAAAGAGAGGCCTTGTCAAGGTCTCTCTTCTTTCATTTCTTCGTTTTTTTCTTTCGGGAAGGTCACAATCGCCTTGAAGATATCCCCGTCCGACTCGATGGAAAAACTGCCGCCCTGGATCTTCACAAAACTTTCGACGATCGCAAGGCCCAGACCAGACCCCTCGGTGTTTCTGGATTTATCGCCGCGGACAAACCGCCCTTTCAGCCAATCCAGATTTTCATCCAGTTCATTTTTCGATACATTTTTGACTTCCAGGCGCACCTGACGTTCCAGATCCTCCAAAACCAGATGGGCGCGGGTGCCGGGCACGCTGTACTTGGCTGCATTGCCGAGAAGATTTTCCAGAATCCGGAAAGTTTTACCGCTGTCCAGCATCAATGGAATTTTTCCTTCCGGCACGTGAATCCTTAAAGTGAGTTCTGCATCGGCCATCGAATCCTCCATCTCAAAGGCTGCCTGCCTCACCAGCTCCGCCAGATCCACCGGCTCTTTTTCCACCTTCAGGTTTCCGCTGGCTGCCTTACTGACCTCAAAGAGATCTTCGATCAGGCGTTTCAACCTGGCCGCCTTCTTTTCCAGCGTATCGATATAGCCCTGACGTTCCTCCTCGGTGCCTGCCCCATCCTTCAAAAGCCCGATGTAGGTAATGATTGCCGTCAACGGAGTCTTTAAATCGTGGGACACATTGGTGATCAGTTCGGTCTTCAAATTCTGGCTGCGCGCCTCTTCCTCAACCGCCACTTTAAAGCCGGATTGGATCTGAATCAGCTCCTGTTTCAAAGGCTCAAAGGTCCCCAGATCTTCCTCTGGAAACTCCGCATCCAGATTGCCTTCCGCCATCTCCTTTGCGGCGTCCAGTACGGCTTGGTACCGATTGCGGAACCGCTCCTGGAAATGCTGAAGTACAAAGAACATAACAATGGTGTAGATCAAAATACCGAGAATCCCTACAAACCAGATGCTGCAAAATAAGGTAAGCAGCAGGGCATTGGCGCCCAGCGCCAAGAGGAGCCGGCGGTTTCCCGGTTCCGTCACGTCGATCTGTTCCAGACGCAGAAAGAAAGATTTTATTTTCCTCCAAAGGTACCGGCAAAACTGCACGGTCCAGCACTGTTCTTTCAGATACCGCTTCACGCCGACCACAAAGATGCGGCGAAGGGAAAGCACCAGGCAGAACCAAAGTCCAAAAACAAAGGCCCACAAAAGTACATGGAATCCCAGCAGGAGCTTTTGGGTGTTATCCACACCAAGGCTCCAGAATCCCGCGGCAGCCATGGACTCCGCCGTACTGCCGTTTAAGACATTTCCTATCATCAGGAAAAAGGCGCTTCCGATATCCATCATACCGAGATAAAACAACCCGCCGGTGAAAATGAGTTCCAGAGGGATATGGCCGAATCTGCCTTCTCCCACCCCCAGCGTCCGCCAGAGCGGCAGGAGCAATGCCAGTAATGTCACAATGGCCAGCCCCACCAGCGCCGCAGTCCCCAGGCCGCTGTTGAGGGTACGGCTGTAAAGGACATAAGCCTCCCCCGTATAATACTCATACCAACCGCTCAACACCGGTGTTTCCGGAAAGGTCACAACCACCAAAATATTTTTCGGTTCCTTCACAAGACCTTCATAGGCTCGAAAGGAAGACTCTCCCAGTGAATCCAGCATGGTTCCGGCTGTGTTGAGCGCCACCCGCTCCCGGCTCTTTTCCATCGGCCAATCTCCCATGGTAAGAGCCGGCACTTCCAGTTCTCCGGATTCCAAAAAGCGGAAAGCCACGTAGCAGGCATCTCCCGACGCGGGCGTCTGACCTCCGGCAATGCTCTCCAGCTCATCCTTGGTGTTGGTCAGCTTAATCCCGGTTTTCTCATCCAAGATCAGGTATTTGCCGCCGTTCTCGGCAATACTGTCCATAAAATTGGTATAAAGATCTTCGAACCGGCTGTCGAAATATTCCCTGCTCTCCTCGCTGATCTCACGATCGGGATCTTGGAAGATCAGATCCGTGGGTGAGATCACGGACGACGCTTCTTTTTGCATTAACTGCCAATACATTCCATACGCGCCGGAGTACAGGCGGTTCAGATAATTGGCGACGGCTTCCTCCCGGATATCCTCCCGCTGCGTGACAACGTTGGATGCGTCTGCCTTGGCCTGCGCCTCCAGCTGATCGGAAAAGAACGGATAGAGCGCCACCAGGATTCCGCCTAAAATCAACATCAGTCCGCAGCAGATAATGATTTTCAGTCCTTTTTTATTGCTTTTCAATTTTATATCCAACTCCCCATACAACCTTCAAATATTTCGGTTCCTTTGGGTTGACTTCAATCTTTTCCCGGATATTCCGGACGTGGACCATGATCGTCTCCGTTGCAATGGCTCTTTCATTCCAGACGCTTTCATAGATCTGATCCGCAGAGTACACCCGGCCGGGCGATTGAATCAACAACGCTAGTATCTTAAATTCCAAAGGCGTCAGGCGCACCGGCCTGCCGTCCGCCACCACTTCTTTCGTCTCCTCATTCAGCTCCAGTCCTCCCACCACGTGAATGTGACTGTTCTCCTGGGCGCCTGCGAATTTCAGATAGCGGGCATAACGGCGAAGCTGGGAATTGACCCGAGCCAGCAGCTCCATCGGGGCAAAGGGCTTTGTCACATAGTCATCCGCACCGATGTTCAGTCCCGTGACTTTATCGATTTCCTCCGACTTTGCCGAGAGCATAATCACTGGAAAATCATAAGTTTCTCTCAGCTTCATGGTCATCGTGATACCATCCATCACCGGCATCATGATATCCACGATGGCCAGATGAATCGTTTCCTTTTCCAGCACCGAAAGGCCCTCCCGCCCGTTTTCGGCAGGAAAAACCTGATAGCCCTGATTTTTCAGATAAATTCCGACGCCGTCTCTGATTTCCTTATCGTCCTCCACCACTAAAATGTGATATTGTTCCATTGCTTTCTCCCCCTGATTTTTCTATTATCCCGGAAAGTATAACATCCGGACCCATCAGGTGGCAAGTAGTTTTCGGCGCGGCCTTTCTGCTTCCATCTACAGACTCCTTTCCTCCCGAACCATCCATACGCGTGGAATTCCGGCACTCCCGCAGGATGTTTCTTTTTTCTCGATAGTATTAGGATATCAGAGAAAGCATAAGGAATACGTCCGGCGAACAAGAAAAAACAAGGAAGAACTTTGAAAGAAATTCGAAAGAAAGGAAATCGGATCAGCAGAACGAAACATAAAAAGGAATTTCCTATCAAACAAAAAAAGGCCCCCTCCTCAGAGAGAGCCCCGGCGTTACTCAAACCGGACAATTTCTTTTTTCAGCCTCTTTATAATTTTCTTTTCCAGACGGGAGATATAAGACTGGGAGATCCCCAACAGATCCGCCACTTCTTTCTGCGTCATTTCGTCGCCGTCCTCTTTCTCCAGCCCAAACCGAAGCTCAATAATGGTCCGTTCTCTGGCGGTCAGCGTGGAGATGGCGTTCTTCAAAAGCCTCTTTTCCACTTCGTCCTCCATATCGCGGGTGATCACATCCTCATCCGTACCAAGAATATCGGACAGAAGCAGTTCGTTCCCATCCCAATCCACGTTCAAAGGCTCGTCGATGGAAACCTCCAGCCTGGTCTTATTGTTCTTCCGCAGATACATCAGAATCTCATTTTCAATACAGCGGGAGGCGTAGGTGGCGAGCTTGATCTTTTTCACCGGATTATAGGTATTGACGGCCTTGATCAGACCGATCGTTCCGATGGAAATCAAATCCTCCACACCCACTCCCGTGTTGTCGAATTTTTTTGCTATGTAAACCACAAGCCGCAGATTGTGCTCAATCAAAAGAGACTTCGCTGCTTCTTCCCCGGCCGTGAGACCGTCGATCGCCTCCGCCTCGCGCTCCGCCGACAGAGGAGGCGGTAGGATATCACTCCCTCCAATATAATGAATTTCTCCCTGAGACTGCATCAGCAGTCTGCGAAAGCCGGATATCAGAGAAAAAGAAAACGGGGATTTCGAAGCAGCGGTATCTACGTTCATGGCAAAGCCTCCTGTGAATGGATTAAAATTTGGTATCGGTTGTTCTCACTCACAGGATATTTGGAAAATGCGACGACGGGCCGCGACACGACGCGCCCTCCTCGAAGACGCATGGTATCGGCTACAATGGCGGGCAGCAATCCATTTTCCTTCCCGACGCTTCGGTAAGGAACCCAGACTACCCCGTCCAGCGGAAACCGTTTCCAGGGGGATGCTGCCGAGGCATCCAACACATGAACCGGCTTTCCTTCCTTCGTATAGAGCCCGTTTCCCGTATCCACCAGCCCTTTCACCGATAGGGTTACTCCATTCCAGGTCAGCTCAACCGAAATCACCTCTGCACGCCGCCGCTCCTGGAACCAGGAAACGCCGATGAGCAAAGCAAATCCGATCAGGCTGCCGCCGGAAATCAAGAGAGAGGCCGGTACGCCTCCCGTCCGCTCCGCAACCGCAGAAAAGATCCCTCCGAATAAAAAGGCGAAAAAATAGAAAACCGCGACAGATTTCGCCATGGTTTTCCCGCTATGTATCGAAAACGTCACCCACTGGATTCCTGCGGCCGCCACCACAAACGAAAGCGCTTGCTCCCAAAACGGCGGCAGAGGTACCAGGACGAGGAAACAGACCCAGCCGCTCCCAAACGCTGCGCCGAGCGCCAGGCGGAAGCCTGAAGCAGAAAACCGAAGCAGCTTTTGTTCCAGCAGCAGAATCCACAAATCCACGGTGAAATTTACGAGAAACAGCAAATCCAAATAGACTGTGTAGTGCATGGGTTTATTGTAACGGAAACGGGCCGCGGAGTTTGTCAAAAAAGCACGGCAAAACGGTGTTTTTTATCGGGAAAATTCGACAGAGACCGAAATCAGAAAAAACCGCCGTTCCTTTTTTGGAACAGCGGTTTCTCATGATTCATGTTATCTTTTCAGGAAGTCGGGGATATTGATGCTCTTCACTTCTACGCTGGCTTCCGGAGCCTTGATCGGCTTTCTCGGAATAAAGGTATGGGGCAGAGGCTTTTCTTCTTCCGACGCGGAGACAGCGGTCTCCCCCTCCGGCTTGGTCAGGTTCTTCATCACCGGCGCGGTCGCCTTAAAGGAAGGCTTTGCGGGAGCCGCCGCAGCGGCAGGCTTTTTCACCGGCTCGTCCAGGTTTTTGTCGATCAGGCCGGTGGCAATCACCGTAATGGTAGCCTCGTCCTGAACCGTCTCGTCGTACATTGCACCAAAGATAATATTCGCGGTATCTCCGGCCAGCTCCTGAACAAAGGTAGCCGCCTCGTTGGCCTCCATCAGGCCGATATCGCCGGAAACATTGATAATCACATGGGAAGCGCCCTGGATCGTAGTCTCCAAAAGCGGGCTGGATACAGCCTGCTTCACGGCTTCGATGGCCTTGTCGTCGCCCTTCGCCTTGCCGATGCCGATGTGGGCGATACCCTTGTCGGTCATGACAGTCTGCACGTCGGCAAAGTCCAGATTGATCAAGCCGGGGACATTGATCAGGTCCGTGATGCCCTGGACCGCCTGCTGTAAAACCTCATCGGCTTTTTTCAGGGCCTCCGGCATAGTGGTGCGGCGATCTACGATCTCCAGCAGTTTGTCATTGGGAATAACGATCAACGTGTCCACGTTGTCCTTCAGATGTTCGATTCCCTCCATCGCGTTCTGCATCCGTACCTTGGCCTCGAAACGAAACGGCTTGGTCACAACGCCTACCGTCAGGATGCCCATATCCTTTGCGATCCGGGCAATCACCGGGGCTGCGCCCGTGCCAGTCCCGCCACCCATTCCGCAGGTAACGAAAACCATATCCGCGCCTTTCAGGGCGGATGCCAGCTCTTCTTCACTCTCCTCGGCGGCCTTCATGCCGATCTCCGGCTGCGCTCCGGCGCCAAGCCCCTTGGTCAGCTTCTCGCCGATCTGGATCGCCGTGGGGGCTTTGCACATCTGCAAGGCTTGTCTGTCTGTATTGATGCCAATGAATTCTACGCCTTCAATATTTCCATCGACCATCCGATTGACCGCGTTATTTCCGGCGCCACCGACACCTACCACGATAATCTTCGCCGCGCTCTCGGACTCGTTAATCTTTATTTCCAGCAACTCTATATCCTCCTTGCAACTTCATTCTCTTGTCCAAAACTCATATACTCGTACCTTATACTATATTTGATTTCCAGAAAATAATCAAGTGCTATCCTTTAGTTTTTTTCATAAATTTTTCTTAAGCTTCCAGCTCGAAAAGGAAAGAAAACGGTAGTTTTTCCGCATTTTCCAGCCGGGCCCTTCTGGTCTTGCTACTTAAAAATATAGCTGGGGTCCGACTCATTCTCGTCATAGGTATCCAGGTATAACGTACCCGCTCTTCCGTACAGCTGCGGAAGAATATCCTTCATCTCCCGAAGTTTCCCCTCCAAAAGCTCTTTCCCGCCGAGTCTCACTTTGATATCACCGAAACCGCAGGTGATATCGCCGTTCCCGTCAAAACCGATCTGATCGAGAATCACGCCCAGGGAGACGGTCTCCTCTCCCCAGACCACTTCTTTGCCCTCCAGATACTGGGAAATCTGAAGAATCTCCGCAAACACCCCCGGATCTTTCACCGGCAGAGTCTGGTGAAGCACCGCGTAATCAAAATCCAATCCGGACACTTTCGGCAGCGTGCCGTAGCGCTCTGTAGCGCTCTCCACGATCATGCCGTCCTTATCAAAATACAGATAGCTTCCCATAAACTCCACATATCCGATCATGCTTTTCTCATAGAGCATGACTTCCGCGCTGGCAAGGCCGGTTAAATTCACCGTATACTTCTCCACAAACGGTACCGGCGGATTTTTACCGAGTTTTTGACGAATCCAAATCACCAGCGGACTCTTGTCCATCCGTCCGGGAAAAAGAAGGGCTTCCAGCTCGTCCTGGCTGTAGTACTCATTGCCGGTAATTGACACAGTCTTTACCTGCACGGACAAAAGGGCCGCTAGGAACACGACCCCCGCCACAATGACAGCTATTCCGATCTTTCCCTTTCTCGTCAGTTTTTTTTTCATTCCGTCACTCCGTTATTTTCCAAACCTTCGCTCCCAGCGATTTTAAAATTTCCACCATATTTTCATAGCCGCGTTCCACATGCTCAAAGCCGTTCACCGTGCTGACTCCGTCCGCAGCCAGAGCTGCCGCGATCAGTCCCGCGCCGCTGCGCAGGTCCGCCCCCTGTAACTCGGCGCCGTGCAAACGTTCCACTCCCGTACATCTTGCGCGTTTTCCTTCAACCTCAATGTTTGCACCCATGCGGTTCAGCTCTTTTGCCATGGTCAGTCTTTTCTCAAAAACATTTTCTTCCATCACGCTCTCGCCGTCGGCCAGCGACATCATGGCGAGGAATGCCGACTGCATATCCGTGGGAAAGGCAGGGTAAGGATCCGTTGAAAGAAACGGCAGCGCGGTTAACCGTTCCGGAGCCGACAAAAAAATCCCTTCCGGGTCCAGCCTTAAATCGCATCCCATTTGGCGAAATCCGCAGATGGTTGACCAGAGGTGGCTGGGATGAATCCCCTCCACATGGATCCGCCCTCCGGTAACGGCAGCAGCGGCCAGATAAGAGCCTGCTGCAATCCGGTCACCGGGAATCTGAAATCGGATTTCCCTCGCAACCGGGCGAAACCCGTGAACCACGATTTCCGTACTGCCCTCCCCATCGATCTGGGCGCCTGCCATTTTCAGATACCGGCAGAGTGTGACGATTTCCGGCTCCCTGGCCGCCCCTAAAATCCGGGTCGGCCCGTTTGCGCCGCAGGCGGCAAGGAGCAGCTGCTCCGTGGCCCCGACGCTGGGATAAGGCAGAGTAACGCTGCATCCGGTCAGATGCCTGGCCGACGCCAGAATCCGCTCTCCCTCGCAGGACAGCTCCGCCCCCAGTCTCGTCAGTCCGGTCAGATGGTAGTCCACCGGCCTTTTTCCGATCGCGCAGCCTCCTGGGCGGTACAAAGCCCCTTCCCCAAACCGGGCCAGCAGCGGTCCCAGAAACAACACGGAAGAACGCATCCGTTCCCCCAGTTCCTTTGGGATTTCGCTGGGTCCTGCTTCGGAAGCGTCGATCCAAAGAAAGTGATCCCGAAACTCCGTTCGGGCCCCTAACAGTTCCAATATCTCAAGGCTCGCACGGACATCCGCGATATCCGGCACGTGGGTGAACACCGTCACGCCGGAATGTAAAATGGATGCCGCCAAAACCGGTAGCACCGCATTTTTTGAGCCCTGTATCTCCATTTCCCCTGTCAAACGACAGCCGCCCTCGATTCCTATCCCGGACAAAAAATTCCCTCCCTAAGGAGAATATATATCATCCTATGCAAGAATCCCGTCCGACGTTCCTCTTAAGAAAGAAACAAGCCAATCTCTTTACAGCGTTTCCAATGTAATCTGATTGGAAACGCCCAATACAAGCCCCATTTCGGCCATCAAGAACAAAAGTGAAGTTCCTCCGTAACTGATAAACGGCAAGGTGATACCCGTATTGGGAATGGAGTTGGTCACCACCGCGATGTTTAAAATTACCTGAATCGCAATGTGACCCATGGCACCGGTCACAATCAGCGCTCCCAGAAGATCCGGCGCATTGCTTGCGATAATCAAAAAACGGTGGAGCATAAATAAAAACAAAAGCATCAGACAAGCGGCTCCAAAAAGCCCCAGTTCCTCACAGATGATGGAAAAAATCATATCGTTCTGCGCTTCCGGCACAAATCCCAGTTTCTGGATACTGTTCCCAAGGCCTTTGCCGAACAGTCCGCCGGAGCCGATGGCGTAAAGCCCCTGCAGCACCTGGAAGCCGCCCTCCGAGGCAAACGCTTCCGGGTTCTGCCAGACGTGGATCCGGTCAAGCTGATAGGACTGGAGCACGCCTGCCTTCACCAGCTGTTCCCCCAGGGGAATTGCCAAAAAAGCAAGGGCCAGGAAGCCTCCGACAAAGAGGGCAAACCGCAGCTTCTTTTTGCTCGCCACAAAATACATGACGAAGACAATGCCGAAAATAATAATACCTGAACTCAGGTTATTCATCAAAACCAACAGTCCCGGAGGAATCGCAAGCCCAAACACAATCAACGTAGCTTTCCAGTGATCGATCTGTTTAACCAGGCGCACAATCACGCAGGCCGTAACCAAAATCAGAGCAATCTTTACAAATTCCGTGGGCTGAAAGGAAATGCTGTCGGAGATGCCAAGCCAACGTTTTTTACCGTTAACCTCCCGCCCCAGGGGGGTAAAATTGACCAGCACCATCATAATCACCGAGGCCAGGTAGGCAAACACCACAAACCTGGCCCAAAAGTGATAATCAATCTTTGAGATAAAGATCATCACGGCAAAACTGCCCAGGAGGATCATCGCCTGCCGTCTTAAATAATAGGTTCCATCCCCCAGCTTCAACTGCGCCGTGTAATAGCTGGTGCTGTAGATCATAATCAGCCCAAAGCACGACAAAAAGATGATTACAAACAGCAGACTGTAATCATAAAAGCTCTTTTTCTTTTTGTTTGCCTGTTTTGCTTTTCCCATGGCGCTCCTTTTCTATCCTTGTCACGCGTCCACGCGCCGTTTCCTCTTACAAAGCCCGAACCAGGTCTTTAAACATGCGGCCGCGTACCTCATAGTTGGGGAACATCCCCCAGCTGGCACAGGCCGGCGAGAGCAGCACGGCGTCCCCAGGTTCCGCGCATTCCGCCGCAAGTCTTACGGCTTCTTCCAAATTTTCCACATAGGAAATTTTCGGAATATGATATCTTTCCGCTGTCTCCCCGATCTTCTCAGCGGTTGCCCCCAGCAAAATCAGATGCTTTGTTTTCGGCAAAGCCGCCTTGATCCACTCGTCGTACTCGGCCCCTTTATCGTACCCCCCGCCGATCAGCACCGTCGGGCGCACCATAGCCTTGATCGCCTGGATCGCAGCATCCGTGTTGGTGCCTTTCGAGTCGTTGTAATAGGCGACGCCGTTCTTCTCCTCCACAAACTCGATCCGGTGCTCCACAGCCTGGAATTCCCGCAGGCTTTTCCGAATGGAATCCATCGGGATATGTAAACTCACGGCAATCAAAACAGCCGCCATTACATTTTCATAATTATGCGCTCCGAGCAAGTTTAAATCCTGGATCTTGCATACCAGCGTCTTTTTTCCGTCTAGAGCAAGAAAAATTTCATCTCCGGCCAGGTAAGCTCCCTCGGAAAGCTCCTGCTTGCTGCTGAAAAATAGAACCCTCGGCGCTGCCTGGCGGCCAAATTCCCGCAGCCGCTCGTCTTCATAGTTCAGCACGCAGACATCCTGCGCCGTCTGGTTTTTGGTTACACTTTCCTTCACCAGCGCGTAATTCTCCATGGTTTTGTGGCGGTTCAAATGATCCGGCGTGATATTTAAGATCGCGCTGACCTGCGGATGGAACTGGTCGATGGTCTCCAGTTGAAAACTGCTCACCTCAGCCACCGTGATGCTCTCCTCCGCGGTCTTTAACGCCTCCTTTGTGTAGGCGTTTCCGATATTCCCTACCACAAACACCGATGACTGCCAATCCGAACAGATTTTTCCGGTCAGAGCCGTCGTGGTTGTCTTTCCGTTTGTCCCGGTGATCGCAACCAGCCGTCCTTTTGCCACGTGATAAGCGAGTTCAACCTCACTCCAGATCGGAATTCCCGCTGCCTGGATTAATTGGACAAAGGGAGCGTCAAGGGGGATCCCCGGACTGATCACACAAAGCTCCGCCTGCGCCAAAGTTTCAGCTTTCAAATCACCGAGAACAACAGAAAATCCATCCGGATTTCCCAGCTCATTTCGGATCTCCGGCTCCGAGAGACCGGTATTTCCATCATACAGGACGGCCTTAACTCCTTTTTCAAGCAAAAGCCGGCAGGCATTTTTTCCGCTGATCCCTGCTCCGGCCACCAAAACTGCTTTTTCGATCTTCATCTCTGTTTCCTCCGTCCGTTAAACACCCAGGTATGCAATCAGGCAAAGTATCGTCGTCACAATAGAAAATACGGCAACCACGCGGGTCTCCGACCATCCGCCCAGTTCAAAGTGGTGATGAATCGGGGCCATGCGGAAAAACCGCTTTCCATGGGTCTTTTTAAAGTAAGTCACCTGAATCATGACGGAGATCACCTCCGCCAGATAAATAAAGCCGACAAGCAGGATTAAAAGGGGCTGCTGCAACATCAATGCCGTGGCCGAGACAAATCCGCCCAGAGCCAATGACCCGGTATCCCCCATAAACACCTTGGCTGGATAAACATTAAATAGCAAGAAGCCCAATAGAGCGCCGACGACCGCGGCCGTCACCGGAGCGATTCCGCTCTCCTCCCCCATGGCCACCACGGTAAAGAAAGTAGCCACCAGAATGGTCACGCTGGTGCACAGCCCGTCCAGCCCGTCGGTAAAGTTGACGCCGTTGTCCGTGCCCAGAACCGCAAGGAAAAGCATCGGCACATAAAGCCACCCCATATCCCAGTCGATTCCCAAGAATGGGATATGAATGACGGTACCAAGCCCTGAATACTTGATCATATAAACGCAAAAGATCCCGGTAATCACTAACTGTCCCAAAAGCTTCTGCACGGGATTCAGTCCCTCCGACCGTTTCATCACAATTTTTATGTAGTCATCCAAGAACCCGACAATCCCAAACCCGACGGTCAAAAACAAAACCGGCACAATGCGGGGATATTTCCCCACAAAGATCAGGGATGTCACAATCACGCTGGCCAAGAAAGCCAGACCTCCCATGGTCGGTGTGCCGGCTTTTTTCAGATGAGCCTGAGGCCCGTCGTCCCGGACCTGCTGGCCGAACTTCAGCTTTTTCAGGAACGGAATCAGCACCGGACAAAGTACGGCGCTGACTCCAAAAGCAATCAGGACTGCTGCAATCACATCTTTGTTCATTTTTCCACTCCAAGTGTATTATTTTTTTACGATTCCGTTTGCGAATCGTAACTTTCATTCGGCTGGATGCCCAGATACGGCAGGATGTTTGAAAATATATCTGCCATCACCGGCGCGGCTACCGTGCCCCCATAATAGACTCCCACCGGCTCGTCGATGGTGATCAGGCCGATGACCTGTGGATTTTCGGCCGGGGAGAACCCCAAAAAGGAGGAGATATATTTCCCCGATCGCCGGGGTAGTTTTTCTGAGGTAGCGGTTTTTCCGCCGATGGTATAGCCTTCCAGGTAGGCTTTCTTTCCGGTTCCCTCTGAGACGACTTTCTCCAGAATATAGCGGAGGGTCTCGCTGGTCTCCTCTGAAATTATAGACTCTTCTGCGTCATATGTAAAGGTTTTCCTGACTTCCCCATCGCTCCCCACGACCTTCACCCCGAAATGCGGGGTGACCCGGTGCCCTCCGTTTACCAGCGATGCGGCGGTGGTAATCAGCTGAAGCGGTGTGATCTGGAAAGACTGGCCGAAAGAGACCGTCGCCAGCTCTACCTCTCCCATATTTTCTTTTTGGTGCATGATGGTTCCCGCTTCTCCCGGCAGATCCACCCCGGTCTTTTTGAGAAGCCCAAACTGCTCAAAGTAGGAATAGTACCGGTCCACGCCCAGGCGCAGCCCGACGTCGATGAACACCGGATTGCAAGAGTTCATGGCCCCTTGAAGGAAATTCTCCGCTCCATGCCCCTGGACCTTGTGGCATCGGATGCGCCGGTCTTCTACGACCCGGTAGCCCGGACAGTAAAAACTGTCGTTCAGGCTCACCACGTCCGCCTCCAAAGCCGCCGCCATGGTGATAATCTTGAAGGTAGATCCCGGCTCGTAGGTATCGTTGATACAGGCGTTCCGCCACATTTTATTCAGCAGGTTCTGCTTTTCCTCCTGAGTTACCTCTTCCGTCAGATCGTAATTCAGCGTAAACGGATCATTCAGATTGAACTCCGGCACGTTTACCATGGCCAGAATCTCTCCATTTTGCGGATTCATCAGGATAACGGAAACCTGCTTTGCATTCTTCTCCTCCATCACCTTTTTGGCCGCCTGCTCCGCGTACTGTTGGATATTGGCGTCTAAGCTGACCACCAGATCATTTCCGGGGATCGGCTCTACCCGCTCTTCGGCCATCCCATCCAGCTCCACGCCTTTGGCGTCGGTCATGGTCAGGATCTGGCCGTCCAGCCCTTTCAGGTATTCTTCATAAATGACCTCCAGGCCGACGATCCCCTGGTTGTCGCTGCCGGTAAAGCCAAGGACCTTAGACGCCAGGGTATCATAGGGGTAATACCTTTTGTAATCCTCGTCCACCTTGACGCCGTTCAGGTTGCAGGCACGGATCGCGTCGCCGGTGGTTTTGTCCACGTTGGTCTTGATGATCTCTCTGGCCGAATACTTCTCCACGGCCTTCCGCACCTTGTCCTCATCCACAGAGAGCTGTTCGGTCAATACACGGACCACCTCGTCCGCATCCGTAATCTGATTGTGAATCACCGACACGGTGCAAACCGTCCGGTTCGTCGCCAGTACCTGCCCTTTGGCGTCGTAGATGGTGCCGCGGGCCGCTTTGATGTTTCGCTCCCGCTGATGCAGTTCCTCCGCCATAACGCCATAATGCTCCGAGCGGAAAATCATCAGATACCCCAGGCGCCCGATTAAACCCAGGACGCCTAAGGCACAGATCAGAAACGCCCAGAGCATCTTCCGTTTGTGAACCACACGGTTTCGTATCATACGCTTCTCCTTTTATCCCGTCAATCCATGATATGAAGGACAAGCGCTTTTTATTCCTACTCCTCTTCCGTCGTATGATCTTCCTGGGATTGGGACCCGTCATCCTCCGGCGTCTGCGGCCCGTCTCCGTTCCCCCCCTCTTTCGAGGAAGATTCCTCTGATGAGGCGGCAGCGCTCTCCGTAGGATCATTCAGGATTCCGTCATCCTGCACCCGCTCATCATCACTGGGATTGGCGGATGCCGGGATGGTATTTCCTGCGGCATCGGTCTCCGGCTCCGTCGGTGTCACCGGTTCCGTGTCTGCCGCAGTGGTCTCCGGGATATACTCGGAGGACATGCTGATACTCAGATACGGCAGGATGGCTTCCATCACCTTTTTCTCGATTCCAATGGCCAGTTTGGCGCTGACGTTTGTCTCTTCGCCTTCCGCTAAATTCAGTTTTTCCGGATTATCGACGATGACATAGACCACAACCTCCGGATGTTCGACCGGGGCAAAACCCATGAAGGAGACCAAATACTTGTGATCTTCACGCGGCTGTTTCTGTGCGGTTCCGGTCTTTCCTCCCACATCGTATCCTTCGATCTGGGCCTCTTTTCCCGTACCGTCCAGCACAGTCTTCCAGAGAGACGTACGGATAAACTCCGAGGTGGATTCGCTGACGGTTTCCCGCATCAAAACCGGCTCCACGTCCTTCACCAGATCGCCCTCCGGACTTAACACCTGCTTCACCATATGAGGCATATAGTAGGAACCACCGTTGATGACTGAGGAAAAGGCGGCGGCCATCTGCACCATTGTCGCGTTATAGTTCTGGCCGAATGCGTTGGTTGCAAGGTCTACAACACCCATATTTTCCGGCTGGTAGACCAATCCCGGCGATTCACCCGGCAAATCAATCCCGGTCTGCTTTCCAAATCCAAACTGGCTGAGGTATTTGCTGAATATGTCATTTCCCAGCGTTTGCCCGATTGCCATCATAGCGTCGTTGCAGGAATACATTAAGGATTCTTCCAGATTCACCCGGCCGTGAACCTGATTGCATTTCACCGTCACCTCATGGGAACCGCTGCCAAAAGATTCCGCCCCGTCGCAGATGTATTCGCTGGCCGCGCTAATCAGATTTTCCTCCAGTCCCGCCGAAACCGTAAAGGGTTTAGCCGTGGAGCCCGGCTCAAAGGCGTCCTGGACCGCAAAGTTCTTCCAGATCCCGGCCAGAGCCTCGCTTTTTGCCTTGTCATCCATGGCTGCGATCGCCGCCTCATCATAGAAGGCGGTCAGGTCGCCGGGATTATTCAAATCGTAAGGACTGCTGGTCGCCATGCCCAAAATCTCGCCGTTATTGGGGTTCATGACCAGAACGCCTACATTGTCCGCCTTGTATTCGGTTAAAAATTCCGCGATATACTGCTCCGCCGCGGACTGAACCGTATAATCGATGGTGGTCACCACTGTGTTCCCGTCGATCGCTTCTTTGGTGACCCGTTCCAGATCACCGTCGTTATTCATGTAACCATAGGAACGGCCGTTGGTGCCCACCAGCTCCTCGTTATAATACTGCTCAATCCCCCAGTTTCCCCGGCTGCTGTCACTGGAAGAGAAGCCAAGAACCGAGCTGGCCAATGTGTTGAAAGGATAGACCCGCTTATACTCCGGTTCGAACCAGACGCCCGCCACCTTCGCCGTCTTATTTTTCTTGGCGTTTTTGTTAAAGTCCGTTTCGTAGGTCGTAAATTTAGTCTTGTCGTCCGCGCTTAACTGTCTTGCATAGCGGACATAGGACTTGTCCGCCTTCTCATCCAAGAGGGCGGAAAGCTCGCCGCGGTCATAGCCAAAGCACTGAACCAGCGCATCCAATGTCGTCTCCGTATTCTCCCGCTCATCCGCCAGGATCACCTTCGGGTCCAGGATCAGATTGTAGACCTGTTCGCTGGTTGCCAGCACCGTGTGGTTCCGGTCCATGATCGTTCCCCGCTTAAAGGGCAGCACCGTGCTGCTGTAATTTTGCTGCGTCAAAACAGTCTTTTTATAATCTTCTCCCGTATTTCCGGAAATGGAAAACAAAATAAAGCTAAGAGCAAGTAAAGCCGCTGCTACCACAACAAAGGTAAACAGCAGCTTCGCCTGCATGTATTTTCGGAACGTTTTCCAACGGTTTTTCTTACTTCTGGCCTTTCTCTCATCAATTGGTCGGGATGTCTTCATATTGCCGCACATACTCGCTTTCTGATTTGTCGTAGTAGATTACCTGGTTGTCGGAAGCATAGGTCATTCCCAGTTCTTCCGTCGCCACTTTATAGATATAATCCAAATCCACATACGCATTGATTCTGCTTTCTGTCGCGCTGTTATTGGTTTTCAACGTCGAAAGCTGGCTTTCCAGCTTGCCGATGGCCGTCTGATGCGAGGTAATGCTGGACTGCACTTTTAAATAGCTCACGCAAATCGCCACGACCGCCACCGTTGCCGCTGCCAGCATAAGCAGATAGGGAATACTGATCTGCAGCGCCTTCTCCCGATTTCTCCGAAGAGTGGACCGGGCAATTTTCTCTTTTTCCTGCTTCTTCTTTCTCTCGATATATTCTTCCCGGCGGACCGTATTCCCCTCTACCACCATCCTGGGTCTGGGATGCGGCGCCGTATTTCTCATCGTATTTGCCATAAAAACCTCCTTGCCTTTCTCAAATTCTATGGAAAGGACTTTTTTACCTGCGGTTTCCCGCTCCACTCTCTTCTTCTCTTTCGGCAGCGCCTTCGCCTGCCGTTCTCAACAGCCCCCTAATTGTCTTCTTCTGTTTTCTCAAACACGCGGAGTTTTGCACTTTTCGCCCGCGGATTTTCTTCCATTTCCTGTTCGCCCGGCAAAACCGGCTTCCGGGTAACCACACGGCCTTTGCTTTTCCGGCCGCAGACGCAGACCGGAAAATTCTTCGGACAGATGCAGGGATCTTCCGCGGTGCGGAAACGGCCTTTTACAATCCGGTCTTCCAGCGAATGGAAGGTAATAATACAGAGTCTGCCGCCTGGATTCAGGCAGTCAATCATCGTTTCGATGACTTCATCTAATATTGTTAACTCCCGGTTCAGTTCAATCCGGAGTGCCTGGAAGGTCCGCTTCGCCGGGTGTCCTCCTGTCTTTTGTACTTTTCTTGGAATCGCCTGCTCGATCAGGTGGACCAGCTGCCCGGTTGTCTCAATGGGCTCCTGCTCCCTCTCCTTTGTGATTCGCCTGGCAATGCTCCGTGCAAACCGGTCTTCTCCGTAATCCCGGATCATCCGGTACAGCTCTTCTTCACTGTATTCATTGACAATATCTCTCGCTGTCTTTTGCTCTTCCTGGTCCATCCTCATGTCCAAGGGCGCATCAGCCATATAAGAAAATCCCCGTTCCGCAGTATCCAACTGGTGGGAGGATACCCCCAAGTCCAGAAGGATGCCGTCCACGCCGGGGATCTCAAGGCTGTTTAAGACGTCCCGAATATTTCCATAGTTGTCCTTTACGATCGTTACTCTGTCTCGGTAAGGCGAAAGCCGTTCCGAAGCCGCCCGAATCGCTTCCTCATCCCGATCGATCCCGATCAGCCGTCCACCGGAAGCAAGCCGTTCTGCAATGTGGAAGGAATGTCCTCCCCCTCCCAGAGTGCCGTCCACATAAATGCCGTCCGGACGGACAGCCAGATGATCAAGTGACGGCTCCAGCAGGACAGAAGTGTGATGAAATTCCATATTAAATCCCTAATCCTTCCATATTCGCTGCGATTTCGTCCATATCATCGTAGGTGTTGGCCTCGGCCCAGTTATTCTTGTCCCAGATCTCCACCCGGTCGCCGACACCGGCCAAAACGACGTCTTTCTCCAATGCGGCGGCGGCGCGCAGATTCGCCGGAATCAGGATCCGGCCCTGCTTGTCCACTTCACAAAGAGTGGCCCCCGCCAGAAAATACCGCGCGAACCGGCGTCCCTTTTGATTGCTGACGGGAATCGCCTGCAGCTTTTCCTCGAAGTGTTTCCATTCTTCATTGGTATAGGCGAAAAGGCAGCCATCCAACCCTTTGGTTACAACAAAATTATCCCCCAACTCTTCCCGAAACCGGGAGGGAATAATCAGACGCCCTTTCGCGTCTATGGTGTGGCTGTATTCACCCATGAACATGGAAACTCACCTCTCTTCTACCACTTCGCGCTACTTTCTACCACTTTCCACCACCTTGTCTCTATTCTAAACAACTTTTCTTCAAATGGCAACCCTTTTTTTGAAATCCACCCGGCTTTTTTCTGCTGGCAAAAAATGGAAAACATTCGATTTTTCGAGGTTTTTCCCCATAAAAATAAGCCCTGATGCCATGGCAACAAGGGCTTGTAGACAAGGAGCTATTATTCCTCCATATATAGAGCAATCAGTTGGTCAAGCTCCACGCTCAGCCGGTACAGGTCATCTCCGCTGCCGCCTTGATCGATCGTCTCGCTGAGCTCCTTCCTCTTATCTTCGATTTTTTGCCTGAGTTCTTCTCTTCGGTACATAAATCTCTCCCGTCGTTTTCTGTCTGTTCTTTTGCCGCTTGGCTTTATTGTACCCAAATTCGAGGGAAAATGCAAATAAAAGCAGGAGGAAAGCGTCGGGAGGTTTCGACAAAATTCGCACTTGAGTTATTTTTAAATATCGCATATAATATAGAAAGAATGCCCAAAATCCAAGAAAATATCGAATTCCGGCCAGACCGCTTTTTTGTCGAATCCAGCCGCCGGAATCAGAATGTGGAGGAAAATATATGAAACTAGGTATCGTCGGTCTGCCGAACGTCGGGAAGAGCACGCTCTTTAATTCTCTGACAAAAGCCGGCGCTGAATCTGCCAACTATCCGTTCTGTACCATTGACCCGAATATCGGCATCGTCACCGTACCAGATTTTCGTCTCGGGCTTCTGGCAAACATGTACACGTCCCGAAAAATCACCCCGGCGGTCATTGAATTTGTCGACATTGCAGGACTGGTCAAAGGCGCCAGCAAAGGGGAAGGGCTGGGAAATCAGTTTCTCTCCAATATCCGGGAAGTGGACGCCATTGTTCATGTGGTCCGCTGCTTTGAAGATTCCAATGTGGTGCACGTGGACGGAAGCGTTGACCCGCTCCGGGACATTGAAACCATCAACTTGGAGCTGATCTTCTCGGATCTTGAAATTCTGGAGCGCCGCATCTCTAAGACCGCAAAAAGCGCCCGGAACGACAAAGCGGCCGCCGCCGAATTGGAGACCTTGAATAAAGTCAAAGAATGGCTGGAGGCAGAAAAGCCGGCGAAAACCCTTGTCCCGGCTGACGAGGAAGAAGCGGAGCGGATCGCCTCCCTGAATCTCCTGACCGCCAAGCCCGTGATCTACGCCGCCAACGTAACGGAAGACGATCTGGCCGACGACGGGACATCCAACCCCTATGTTCAAAAGGTCCGTGAATTTGCCGCAGGTGAGGACAGCGAGGTATTCGTCATCTGTGCAAAGATTGAGGAAGAGATTGCGGAGCTGGAGGACGATGAGAAAAAAATGTTTTTAGAGGATCTGGGACTAAAAGAGTCCGGATTGGAAAAACTGATTACCGCCAGCTACCATCTGCTGGGTCTGATCAGCTACCTGACCGCCGGAGAACAGGAGACCAGAGCCTGGACGATCAAAAAGGGCACCAAAGCCCCTCAGGCCGCCGGGAAGATCCATTCCGATTTTGAGAGAGGATTCATCCGCGCTGAGGTGGTAAACTACCAAGAACTTTTGGACGCAGGTTCCTACGCCGCTGCAAAAGAAAAAGGCGTTGTCGGACTGGAAGGCAAGGAATATGTCGTAAAAGACGGCGATGTGATCTTGTTCCGCTTTAATGTCTGATTCGAGCCCGCGGCGGCTCTGCTGGAAAAGATAAACTCAACCACACTACCCACTCAGAAAGGAAAACAAACATGATGGAAAATGGACAAGACTGCGACTGCGGCTGCTGTGACGGCGGCTGCTGCGATGGAGAAGACCTGGTCATGACTCTGGAACTGGACGATGGGACACAGCTGGTCTGCTCTGTCCTGACAATTTTCCCGGTTGACGGAAGACAATATATCGCACTTCTTCCGGACGGGGAGGACGAGGAAGAAGGCGACATCTTCTTCTACCGCTATTCCGAGACTCCGGACGGACAGCCCGTTTTAGGCTGTATCGAGGGGGATGAGGAATATGAAGCTGTGATTGACCGGTTCGATGAGATCCTGGACGAAGAAGAATACGATGAATTGGTTCCCGCGGATGAGGCAGATCCGGAATAAGCGGAACGCCCAAGACAGAGAAACCTTTTAGCGACCGGGCTCAGCGGAATTTTTGCTCCATATATGATGACAAAGGCGGATATCGATTTCCATCGGTATCCGCCTTTTAAACTGTCTCGTCCATTGGACTAATCCTCCTTTGTGATTGTCGACCTGAACCGTATTCAATTTTCTTCGCTTTCCGCTTCCTTACCGCAACCCTTTCTGCTTCTTACTTCCGGTCGGATGTCGTTTTCACAAATCATGGACTCTATCGGCTCGCACCTGCTCATCCACCATCTGCATAACCGTTCTTTCTTCATCCGATAATCTTTGCGGTTAAGTACTCTTGGAAATCTATATAAAATGTACTTTCGTACATCCTGTCCCGCCTGATGCGGAACTTAGTCTTACGTTTTAGGTGGTCCGTACCTCCTTCTTTCATATTTCAAAAGCTTATTGGGAATTCCCTTTTCTCTTGACGTCTCTTTTTCTCTTTTTTCTTTTGATGGTTTTAGTATACACGATGGTTTTGTTTTTGTCAATATCTTTTCTCAAATTTTTTATTTAATTTTTCAAATCCTTTTCCCGCCTTTATGTTGTCTCATTTTATCATATTTCATATACAATTTGCAACCATTTCTCTCGTTTCCAAACAGTCAATGAAAATCATCGTTCTAAAAGGAAAGATTCATATAATACTACCCCCTCAAATGCTTGACTCTACCAGAAGTGGTGCATTTTCCCACGCCAATATCAACCGCTTGTGTTTGAAAGGAATCCCGTCCCAGTTTATCGTTATGAAATCCGCCTCCTCACCCGCAGCAGCGATAAACAGCCGGACTCACCGATGCTGCGCAGGGTCTTCTTTAGGGATCTCTCGCCAAAACCGGGTCCATCCATTGCAAGGCTTCTTTAAATGTTCCTGGGCCTTCCAATAGAAATCCCGTACTTTCCGATACTCTTCTTCCTCCACCGGATGCGGGCTGAAACGTGCCCGTTTCACCAAATGAGAAAATTCTTCCCATTCCTCCCTGCCGATCCCTTCCGTCTTTTCTGCGGCTTGTTCTGCAAAATCAAAGTCCAGCAGAGCCCCGGTCTGCGCGTCTCCAAATAAGAACCGTTCCGCTTCCTCCCCCAAAGCAAGGAGCGCCAGGCGGCGGTTCGGGTCCCGCATCCGCATTTGCCTCTTGTTTCTCTTCGACCGTTTCCATCCCACCGTTCCACCTGCCGCCAGCACTACGGCGGCCCCTGCTCCAAACAAAAGCCAAGGAAATTCCGGGGAAATACGTTTTTGTTCTTCCGGCTCTTCCGCCTGCGTCTCCTTCTCCTGCTCTGGCAGAGCGGATGCTTCGGTCTCCGGCTCTTCCTCCGGCGCTTCCAGAGACACCGCTTCGGTTTCCGGCTCTTCCTCCGGCGCTTCCGGTTCTGAACCGGAGGAAAACAGATTCTCCGGGTTCCAGTAAGGCGGCGTCGCCTCCACCGGAAACCAGATCCCGCCTTCCTGATAGATCTCTGTCCAAGCGTGGGCGCTCCCATCGGTCACCCAGGCGGTCCAGGTTCCGTCCCCATTATCGTGAAATTCATCCGGAGATACCATATACCCCTCCACATACCGCGCAGGAATATCCCAAAGCCGGAACAAAACCGTTGCGGCAGAAGCAAAATGAGTACAGTAGCCTTTTTTGTTTTGAAACAGGAAATATTCGATAAAATCTTCCTCTTCCGGCAGGTTTCCGGGAGTCAGAGTATAGACGGCCTGATCCCCCAGATAATCCTGGACGGCGCCGATCAAGTCCGGCAGGGACGCCCCCCTATCCTTCGAAGATTTCCAAGGCTCCCAGACTTTGGAATCCGGCGCGGACAGATAATGGTTCCTGACGTACTCCCCGTAAGCCTCCTCCGCCTTTGACTCCGTCTCCGCCCCACCGGAAAAGGATAAAAATTCCGGACTGTAGGAGTAAGAATCTTCCCGGCTGGACCAGCGTCTAAGATACTGGTCGCCGACGTACCGGATCTCCTCTGGCAACACCGCCCCATAGGGAGCGTACAGATACTGATTGGCAGCATCATAAAGTTCTACGGTCATATTGCGGAAAGAAGCTCCCCTGGCTTTCAGCAGCTCCACCGGAAACGCCCAGACGGTCTCGGCAGATAGTCCGGTTTCGTCTTCCAGTAAACCGGACGGCAGCGCTTCCCAGGAACTCCCCTCATAGTCGCTCCCCACATATGCTTTGAGATACAAAACGTTCTCCGGCACTTCGTCCACCGTCACGGAAAGGGCCACGCTTCCGGACTCCATCCGGTCCCCCTGCCGGGAGAGATCTCCCCCGTTTACGCCGCCGGTGCGGGCGCTGTTGCCGAACAAAGCGTCCCAGTCCGCCGCTTCCTCCAGCCGCGCCCGGATCCAAGTTTTCATTCCGCTGCTGCCGTCGGCCAGAACTGATTCCATCCGAGGCATCAGCAGGCCGGCGCATAACAAAAACGCCAGCCCCATCGCCAAAAAAGAAAAAACTGCCGCCGACAAGGACGGCCTGCTCCATCGCCACCGGCAAAACTTTCCCCTCTTTTGCAGCCCTCTGCTTCCGCCTCCGCAGATCCAAAGAAGAAGCAAGATTCCATACCAGAGCACACCGTAGCTTTTGGGCACCACTCCAACCGTTAAAATAAAGAATAGTTCCAGCGCCATCAACGTATGCGGGAGCACCAGCGACCCCAGCCGGATCAGAAAAAAGGCGCTCCAAAAAAGTAGTAGAACCGCAAGAATCACGAGGAAAGTCTGACTGCTCTCCGCGAGAAGCAGCCGCTTGGCTGCCTCCGTCATTCCGGCAAGCTCCGGCATGTCCGGTCCGGCTTTCCACTGATGAAAATAGCTGTTAAACAATTCGATCCACGAAGAGACTGCGGCCCGCGCTCCGATCGAGACCGGCTCCCACCAGGCCCAGAGAGAAAACCCGGTTCCCAAGGCACCCAAAAGCATCAGCAAGCCTCCCGGCGCCGGAAGACGGCACAGAAAGACGGCTGCGGCGGAAGCGAGGGCTATCGCCCCCACCAGCGGCCCGGCCTGAAAGGGCAGGTTCAGTTCCTCGGCCCCGAAAAAAAGGACGCCGGAAATAAGCCCTGCCAGAAAAACCATCTGACCGAGCAGTTCCGCCGCCTGATAAAATCTGTCCCATTTTTCTGTGTTCGCCATGCTTTTGCTTTCCATTCTTTTCCGGCAGCACGGCCACAAAACAGCCGTGCGTTTAAACCTCCAATCCACAGTGTGAAAGACTCTCTTTTATTGTCTCTGCGGACAGCTTCCCCACCGGTGTTTCTCCGTAGATCAGCTCCAATCCCATCGTCAGTCTGAGGATCCCGGCATAGCGCGCGAGACGGCCTTCCGCCCGGCACAGTTCAAAAAGATCCATAGACGCGTCATAAAGATCCGCCTTCATCAACTGTTTTCCCGCTTCCCATACCTGCTCCGGCTCTTGAATCCGAACGAGTTGAAAGGCATTCTCGTCCGGAACAAACCAGCCGAATTCATGACAGCAGCCTTCCAGGGCCATTGCCTGGCTGATGGAAAAAGCAGCCGTCAGAAACGCACTGCACTGTGCCTCTGTCAGCCCCGGAACCCGGTACAGGTCCAAAAGAAAAAGCACCCGCGGAATCTCCGCCAGGCTGAGCTCCCGCACCATCCAGTCTTCCGACCGGGCTGAAAGTTTCCAGTGCACGCGCTGAAGCCGGTCGCCGGGCTGGTACTCCCGCAGGCCGAAGACTTCCGCCGGGTCTTCCCCCGGTTTGTCCTTGGAAAATGTATCACCGTCCGTTCGAAAGGACCAGGTTCTTCCACTGATGGACAGCTCCACTGGGACCGGTTCGGGAAGAAGATAGATTTCCTTGCAAAATTTCACCCGTTTGGAAAGAGAAAAAATCCCCAGATAGTCCCAAAGCCGCAGATGCTCCACCTGGACTTCACTGCGTCCATAGGGAAGCTGTCCCGGTGGGAAGGAAACTTCCTGGCTGCTCCTTCCATTCACAATGAATTTTTTCCGTATCTTCCGCACAGTTCCGCTCCAGGGATGCGTCACCACGGTCCGGACCGAAAGTTTTAAAAACGGAAGCACCCCCCGATTTTCCAGGCAGAAGGAAAGCTCTTCCCCGTCTCCGTTCCATCGAATCCGAAGGCCGGCCGTCTGCAACAGCAAAAAAAATAGTTGAAACAGCGGAAAAATCAATTCCAACAGGAGTAATAACAAAAAAACTTTTGCAGCATACATCACCAGCAAATAAAAGGTTCCTGCAACCAGGAACAGATAACCAATCCGATTTTTCATGTTCCTCCCTGTCCCGCCGGAACTTCCGGCTCTCCGGAAGCCAGGGGATTTTACCGCCCCCGCAGCGCCGGTCTGGGCACCTGTTTTAAGATCTCCCCCATGATATCGCGCACCGTCACATGAGCTGCTCTGGCACGAGGACTTGGCAGCAGACGGTGAACCGCCACATCCGGGAAAAGAGCGGCCACATCTTCCGGCAGCACATAGTCCCGCCCGCTGAGATAAGCGGAAGCCTTCGCCATCCGGCTGAGAGCCAGAGACGCTCTTGGACTCAGCCCCAACACCAACTGGGGATGCTCCCTCGTCGCGCCGGACAGGGCTGTAATGTATTTTAGAATCGCGTCATGCACAAAAATCCGTTCCACCTGCTGCTGCATATAGAGCAGGGAGTTTCCATCCGCCACCGGAGACACCAGTTCCAGCGGATTGCCCCGCTGCCGGCCTTTCAGGATCTGAATCTCGTTTTCCGGCGACGGATACCCGACGGTCAGACAGACGGCGAAACGGTCCAGCTGGGAATCCGGCAAAAGCTGCGTTCCCGCGGAGCCCACCGGATTTTGAGTGGCAATCACGGTAAAAGGCTTGGGCACAGGATGGGTTTTCCCCTCCAGCGTCACCTGGCCTTCCTCCATCACTTCCAGCAGCGCCGACTGGGTCTTCGGGGAGGTCCGGTTGATCTCATCCGCCAAGAACAGATTGCACATAACCGGCCCCGGCTGATACCGGAACTGTCCTCTCTCCTTCTCATAGAGATAGAAGCCCGTCACGTCCGAGGGCATTACGTCCGGGGTAAACTGCAGCCTGCTGTATGATAGGCGCATTGCTCCGGCAAAAGCCAACGCCATGGTCGTCTTGCCGACGCCGGGAATATCGTCGATCAAAATATGGCCTCCGGCCAGCATCGCAGCCAAAAGCTTTTGAATACAGGCGTCTTTTCCCTGTATGACCTGTTTTACTTGTCCAATAATCTCCCAAGCAATCTGATATCCTTCCATCTGATTCCCCCATCCACTGACGGTCTTTGTGTGATGTTCCATCACGTCTGCCTTCATTTTAGCACAACCGAGATTCTGATTTTCTTACAATATTCCTAAATTTTCGTTCCCCGTTTTCCCTCTGCCTGCCGGACGGCCTCGCTTCCGATCAGCTCTGTCACAAACCGGGAAACCGGAAGTTCTTTATTGTAATGTTCTTTGGTCCAGTAGACATGCAGCATCTGTTTGGCCCTGGTGGCCGCCACATAAAACAGACGCCGTTCTTCCTCCAGATCCGCCTTCCCCGCTGCTTTTTTGTATGGGGTGATCCCTTCATTGGCATCCAGGATATATACCACCTGATACTCCAGACCCTTCGCGCTGTGCATGGTCGAGACCGCGATACCGCCCTGTTTCTCTCTCCCTGTCTTTTGTTCCTTTAACTCTTTCGTATAGTCCCGGATATGGCCCATCCACTCCGGCAGATTCCGAAACGGCCTGGACGCCTCATGGAGCTCGTCCAGCACTTCAAAAAGCTCCTCCGGCTGCATTCTCCGGTACCCGGCGTACTCCTTCAAATATTCTTCGTAGCCGACGCTTTTGCGCAGGTAATTAATGGCGGCAAAGGGCGTCATTTTTTGCAGCATCCGAAGATCGTATTCCAGCCGTGTTAGCTTGTCCACCATCCAGTCCTTATCTTGGTAGAATTCTTTCAGTTTTTGAAGATCCACCTCCGGCTCCGTAAAAGCCGCCCGGTGGACATACCGCTTCGGCCGGTTGATGATACGAAGGAAATCCCCCCGCCGGTTGCTGCCATGTGCAATCAAAAGATAGGTCAAAATATCTCCCGATATCCAGTGTTCATACAGGTTGGGGACCATATCCCGCATGGAAAACGGCAGGTTCATCCGCAGCAGCTGTTCCACGATCCCCCTCGGATTTTGATTCGTCCGAAACAAAAGCCCCATCTCCTCATAGGGAATCCCCTGACGGTGATATTCTTGCAGCTCTTTTACCACTTGACGGCCTTCATCTGCCGGGTTCGCAAAGGCTTTTGCCACGATCCTCCCACCCGGACCGGCCGCTGCCGACAGGGATTTCCGGAAACGCGTCTCATTGTGCATCACGAGCTGGCCGGCGGCCTCGACGATCTCCGGCCGGGACCGGTAATTGACGGAGAGCAGGATCTTTTTTGCGTCCGGATAGTCCTTCGGAAATCCCAGCATAATTTCCGGCTTGGCTCCGCGGAACCGGTAGATGGACTGATCGTCGTCCCCGACGATAAAAAGATTGTTTTCCGGCGCGGCAAGCATCCGGATCACCTCGTATTGAATCCGGTTGATGTCCTGAAATTCGTCGATCAAGATATACTGGTATTTTTTCTGCCATGCCGCCAGAATATCCGGGCGCGCCTGCAAAAGCTCATCGCAGAGGCGGAGCATATCGTCAAAATCGATCAGTCCGGCTTCCCTGAGCTTTTCTTCATATCCCCGATAGAGGGCGTGGAACACCTCTTCCGGGCAATGGTTGGAGTAATAGTGGGCGAGATCCACCCGGTCACCCTTTACCCGGCTGATCTCATTCAGAATTTCCGAGAGAAATTCCGCCTCATCCTCCACCTGGGGACGCACCTGATCAAAGACCTGACGTATCAGCTCCATCCGTTTCTCCGGCCGCAGAATATGGCTTCCATTGTAGTGATAGGCAATTTTAAGGATTTTAAAAAAGACAGCGTGAAAGGTGCCGAAGGACACCGGAGTCCTCTCCTCCCCCATCAGGCGGAGAAAACGCTCCTTCATCTCGTCAGCGGCGGCTTTCGTGAAGGTGATGACAAGAATACGCGACGGGTCCACCCGGCGCTCGGTGATAAGGGCACGGACCCGGTGAGTGATGACTGTGGTCTTGCCGGAGCCTGGGCCGGCCAAAATCAAGGCGGGCCCAGTTCCCCAGCGGATCGCTTCTAGTTGGGACGGATGGAATGACATAACTTTTCAATTCCTGTGCGGATGCGGCGAAGGCTTTCCTCTTTTCCTAAAATCTCCATGATCTCATATGCCCCGCCCGGCGTCATCTGCTTCCCGGAAACAGCGGTGCGGAGAGGCCAGAGCGCCTGACCGTTCTTGATTCCCTTTTCCGCCACGTAGGCGGCCACCATCTCCTGCACGCTCTCATGTCCCGTATCCTTTAGCGCCTCGATTCTAGGGAGCATTTCCTGGAGAGCCAAAAGGGAGTTCTCCGAGTTGGTCTTCATCTTTTTGTGGGTGTACATGGCCACGTCATAATCCGGAAGCGCCTCAAAAAAGTCGATGGCTCCGGCGATATCGGGAAAGACCTCGATCCTGGTCTTCATCAGGTCCGCAATGGCCTTCTGATCCAGATCCCGCTTGATTACAGACTTCACCACAGGCAGCGCGCGGACGTAGTATTCCTCCTCATCCATGGCTTTGATATATTCGCCGTTCATCCAACGGAGTTTCTGCATATCGAAAACCGCCGGTGATTTGCTGATATGACGGTAGTCAAAAGCCGCAACCAGCTCGTCCAGTGAAAAGATCTCCCGGTTTTCTTCCGGACTCCAGCCAAGGAGCGCCACATAGTTGACCACCGCTTCATTGAGAAAGCCCTGGTCAATCAGATCTTCATAGGAAGAATGGCCGCTGCGCTTCGATAACTTTTTGTGCTCCTCATCGGTGATCAGCGGACAGTGGACGTACACCGGCTCTTCCCAGCCAAAGGCCTCGTACAAGCGGGTATACTTCGGGGAAGAAGACAGATACTCATTTCCGCGGACCACATGGGTGATCCCCATCAGATGGTCGTCCACCACATTGGCAAAATTATAGGTTGGGTAACCGTCCGATTTGATCAGAATCATATCGTCCAGTTCCGTATTGGGCACTGTGATGCTGCCATAGATCTCATCGTGGAAGGTGGTGGTACCCTCTCTCGGAATATTCTGTCTTATGACGTAGGGCTCCCCGGCGGCCAGCTTGGCCTCCACCTCTTCTTTGGATAAGCTCAGGCAATGCTTGTCATAGATGGCGATTTCCTTCCCTTCGATGACCTGCCGCAGGGATTCCAGACGTTCTTTATCACAGAAACAATAATAGGCTTCCCCTTTTTCAATCAGTTTCTTGGCGTAGTCCAGATAAATACCCTTCGCCTGCCGCTCGCTCTGGACGTAAGGTCCTACGCCGCCGTCCCGGTCAGGGCCCTCGTCGTGGATCAGGCCGGTCTTCTTTAAGGTCCGGTAAATGATATCCAGCGCTTCCGGCACAAATCGCTCCTGATCGGTGTCCTCGATCCGCAGGATAAAATCACCACCCGCATGTTTGGCGATCAGATAGGCGTAAAGTGCGGTCCGCAGATTCCCCACGTGCATCCGTCCGGTGGGGCTCGGCGCAAAACGGGTTCGAATTTTATTTGCCATGGATTTTCACTCCTTCGTTTTTCTTTCTTTCATTCAGCATGGCTTATTATAGCATAGATCCCAAAAAATTCAAAGATTTCATTTTTGGTTCATTTTTTGTTCACTACAGTTTTCTTGCTTTTTTTGTAGGATATTGCTATACTAAATATCACATGGTTTGGGAAAATACTCCTATTTTCCATGCAATTCAAACAATTCCCGGAGGATGCTATGCCAGATCTACTGAAGAAAACTTCTCCCGAACCGCTTCAGGTTTACAGTGACACCGATGTGACCGAGATTGTGGAAAATGCCTCACTCTTTTTAGACCAGGCTGTCCAGTATCAGGAACTGATGATGATGTACGACTGTGCGATCAAAGAAGTCCGTACCAAACTGGAGGTACTGAATTCCGAATTTTCCGTCCGGTATCAGAGGAATCCCATTGAATTTATCAGCAGCCGGATCAAAAAGCCGGTCAGCATTGTCCGCAAGATGCGGCAGAGAGGGCTGCCTTTGACCTTCTCCTCCCTGGAGCAAAATCTCAACGATGTCGCCGGGATCCGGGTGATCTGTTCTTTTATCGATGATATCTACGCCGTTGCCGACATGCTGATCCGTCAGGACGACGTGACACTTCTGGAAAAGAAAGACTACATAAAATCCCCCAAGGAGAACGGCTACCGGAGCCTGCATCTGATCGTGGAAATTCCTGTCTTTTTCTCCGACCACAAAAGGGATATGAAAGTGGAGGTCCAGATCCGCACCATCGCCATGGATTTTTGGGCCAGCCTGGAGCACCAGCTCAAATATAAAAAATCCATCGAGGATGAAGAAGAAATCATCAAAGAGCTGCGGGAATGCGCCGACACCATCGCTGCCACCGACGCCAGAATGCTTTCGATCCGGAACCGGATTCACACTTCCCCCAACCGGGAAGCTGCCAAAGAAGACGATCCGATCATACGCTATGAAAAAATTCAAATCCCCTTTGGACACTGATTCCCCGCAGAAAATGAAAGGAGCCGATATGCCCACCGACGACGAACTCTATTATCTGGCCGAGCTTTTCAAAATATTCGGCGACCAGACCAGAATAAAAATCTTATATACGCTTCTGGACGGCGAGATGTGCGTCCAGGATATCGCCGACAGCATCGGCATGTCCCAAAGCTCGGTCTCCCACCAGCTCCGGGTATTAAAACAGAGCCAGCTGGTCAAGTTCCGCCGGGACGGGCGGACCATCTACTATGCGCTGGCGGACCAGCATGTCTGCACCATCATGAATCAGGGACTAGAGCATATCCAGGAATAAAAAAATTTTTTTCTCCCTCCCATGTTCATGCCGATGATTATCGGGGAAATCCGCCGGTATCTCAGAGACAACAACAGCATTCGTGTTTCCCGTTCTCTCCGCGATATCGCCTACAAAGCCATTTCCGCCAAGGAGCAGATGACCAAGATCAATCTGAAAGAACCCTCCTTAAGTGAAATCGCCGCGGAGATCGGCATCGATAAAGACGAGATCACCCAGGCTTTAGACGCCATTCAAAGCCCGGTCAGTCTGTACGAGCCGGTCTACACCGAGGGCGGTGACGCGCTGTATGTGATGGATCAGATCAGCGACAAGAAGAACCGGGAGGACAACTGGGTGGAAAATCTCTCCCTCAGCGAGGCCATGCGCCGTCTGCCGGAGCGGGAAAAAAATATTGTTCACCTGCGTTTTTTTGAGGGCAAGACTCAGATGGAGGTCGCCGAAGAGATCCACATCTCCCAGGCACAAGTCAGCCGTCTGGAAAAAAACGCGCTGAATACGATGAAAAATTATCTGGCTTAATATTGGGTCAAGGAAACTGACTGTCTGGTTCCCAAACCAATCAAAGAAAACTGCCCGGAGGCGAGGAAGAAGTTACCGCCGGGCAGTTTTTATGTAGAGATCAAAAATGGCTTTCCTTTTTCTTAAGCCAGAAGCTTCCAGAGTTCATTTACAATCGCAACCGGAATCTGTCCCGGAGCGCTGGCGGCCTTGCCGACCACAAAGCTCATATCGGAACCGTACAGGTCGCCGATCACGCGGGAAATCTTTCCGACTTCGCCCATGGACATGGTGATCATCGGCAGATCAACCGCTTCGGTCCTTGCGCGGTAGGTGGCTTTCATCAGAGTCATCACATCCAGGAAGTTCTTCGGCATCACGGCCAGCTTCGGAATGTCAGCGCCGAGCTCTTTCTCTTCGATCAGCTTGTTGTAGATGAACTCTTCGGAAGGGGTCTCCGTGAAGTTGTGGAAGGACAGGATCAGCTTGGAACCGGCGGCCACAACGGCAGCTTTTACGGCATCGATGAATTCCTTCTCATTGCAGGCTTCCACATCGATGATGTCGGCATGTCCGGTCTCAAGGGCCGCTTTGATCGTAGCCAGTCTCACATCCTGAGGATATTCCTTGGCGCCGCCTTCACATTTATGACGGAACGTGAAGATCACCGGGATATCGTTCAGATACTGGCCGATCTCCTCCAAAGACTCTTTTACATACTGAGCATCCCCAGCTTTGTCATAATAATCTACGCGCCATTCAATGATATCCGGATTCAAGGCAGCGACCATCTTGGTCTCCTCCACCAGAGCTTCCCTGGTAGCCGGAATCATCGGAATGCAGGACAGGTTCTTGTCACCGCCGAAGACTTTGCCTCTCACATCAAGTTTTACTTTGCTTTCTAATCTCATTTCAGAATCTCCTTTGCAAATTTAGAAATATAGAAATCCTACTTTTATATTTGTACCATAAATGGAATGAAAAATCCAATGATTTTCTCAAATTATTGTACGGATTTTTTTGCATATATTGTTTTTTTTTCATCACTTCCATGGATTTTGCTCATGGTTTTGCTTGAATTTATACCCGGAAGGCATTATGATAAAAAGGACGGAGGTGAATCCATGAATCTACAGCAGCTTTACTATTTTAAAACCATTGCCGAGCTGGAGCACTATACCAAGGCGTCCCAGCAGCTGAATATTTCCCAATCCAGTCTCAGCCATTCCATCACGGATCTGGAGAAAGAGCTCGGCGTATCTCTTTTTATCCGGCAGGGACGCAACGTAAAGCTGACCAGCTGCGGCTCATTTTTCCTGGACTATGTCACCCGCTCCCTGGATATTCTCGACGAGGGCCGTTCCCGCCTGCAAGATTTCATCAGCCCGGAAAACGGGATGATCTCCCTGAGCTTCCTCAGTTCCCTCAGCGGCTTTGTCCCCTTTCTCATCTCGCGGTTCTTCCAGAAAACAGGCAAGGTGCAGAATCATTTCCGTTTTGATCAGCTGGCCACCCATACGATCGAAGAACATCTGCTTGCCGGTGAAACGGATCTTGCCTTTACGACGCCTTTTGATCATGAAGAGATCGCCTCGGTGAAGATCGGCAGCCATAAAACCATCCTGGTGGTTCCAAAAGACCATCCATTGGCCTCGCAAAAATCTGTAAATCTGACCACACTGAAAGGGGAAACCTTTATCACTTATCATCCACAGTGCCAAATCCGGAGCTACGTCGATCAGGTCTTCCAGAGTGTCGGCATCACACCGAAGATCTCCTTCGAGGCGTTCCATGACTCCATCATACTCGGCGCGGTCGCCGCGGGTTTAGGCATTGCTTTGATGCCGGAAGCTGCCGCCGACACCTCCAATTATGCCACCGAAGCCGTGGTTATTGAAAACGATATCCCGGTCCGGGACATCCACATTGCCTGGATGAAAGACCGCTATATGACGCCCGCCGTCAAGAATTTCCGGAACTTTGTCATCGAAAGCGGTCAGCTCCTGGAGGACTACAAAAAACTGCGGGACTGAGGGAGAATTCCATCTTCGATTTCAAAAAGCAACGTGTCTCTTTTGAAAAGGGGAATCCTATACGGAATTAATGCTGGAGGAACAGTTCCGCAATCATGGGCTGACCCTGCGTGTGCGCCATCGGATCCAGCATTCGGTCACTCTTTTTGAGATGGTGGCCCAAAACCACGGCGTCTCCGTCATCTTAAACGACCGGCCGGAGTCGGTCAATAGTCACCCCGGTATCGTAATCCGGCCTTTTGAGGAGCCCGTCTGGCTGGAGACGGGACTGATCTGGAATAAAAATAAATTTCTGTCCAAGTGCGCGAAAGAATTCATCCGTTTTATGGCCCAATATGCCGAACAGCACCCATAAGATCCCGCTTCCCCTCGGCCCCGGCGCCCCTTTGATATTTTCACAAAACGGTAACATAACAGTTATCATACTCTCACAATTCTATTGTACAGTGTAAACAATCTTACCGGTCAAAGCCAGAAAGGGGTGTCTTCATGTTCACGATCCGTAAAGCTACGCAAGCTGATTTCTTACCGGCTGCTCTGATTTTGGAAGGAGCAAAAGTTAAAATGTTCACCGAGGGAATTGTCCAGTGGGACTCCGGCTACACGACTCCCGCCTACATGCAAAAGGACCTGGACAACGGATATTTATACGTCGCAGAAAAAGACGGCGAGATTGCCGCCCACATTACGATCATCGAGGCTCAGGAGCCTCAGTATCTGGATGAAAAGAACTGGAAAGATTCGGAAGGGAAGCCTTGCTGCATCCGCCGAATGGCAGTGAAAGATGTGCTCCAGGGGCAGGGAATCGGGACCGAAACCGTGCGCCTGGCCTGTGAAAAGATTCGAAAAGAGGGATATACCTCCGTCCGTTTTGATGCGTTTCAGAAGAATCCGACCCTGCAGAAAATGGTGGACAAAGCCGACTTTACTCGGATTGGCGTTGTCCTATTCAGCAAAGGCCCCTATGATTTATGTGAATTGGTATTCTGACGATTGGACGGCAGCTTCCTCCAAAAGGGAGTATTGATCCTGCAGCGCTCTCCTGATTGCTGCCGCTTACAAGGAACGGCAGTCATCATTTTGCTGCGGTAAACTTGCGATACTCCCTCTCTTTTTTGTTCTCAGCGGTAAACCACCAGATTTTCCAACGTTTTTTCTAAATCCAATACATAGAAAACCATTTCTCCTCCATATACCGATTTGACCGCGCATTTTCCCAGCCATTCCGGTGTTTCTCCGGTCAGACGGCCGTTCTTTTGCCCCTGAATCATCCGAGGCATTCCGCTTGTCAAAAAACCACACTCATATCCATCTGCTTTGACCAAAAGGATAACCTGGCGGACATTTCCGGGCGTTATTTCTTCTCCCGCCAATTTTTCCAGCGAAACGACAGGAATGAGATCACCATTCCAATTACACACCCCTTCAAAATAGTCCGGGAGACAGGGAACCGGTGAAATTTGAAAATTCCAGAGAATCTCTTCCACGGCTGCCATCTCAAAGCCGCAGCAGAGGTTCCCCGATTGAAGGGTCATAAACTCCATATTCAACTGTTCTCCCAGCTGCATTCTTTCCTCATTCATGACCGCCCCTTTCTTCCGCAATCCGGATAAAATCTTCCACATCCAGCTGAAGGCAGACGCTGCCGTCTCTCCACAGGCACATGCCGGAAATTCCCGTCTCCTGCTTAAAACGGCGTCCAAACAACGGCGGAACCGGCTTTTCCACCATATTATCCTGGCCTTCGATGTGATCGGCGATCAAGCAGGCTTCTCTGCTGCTTCCTTTTACCCAGACCATCACCGGATTTTGCTCCCCATCCCCATGGATCTGGTAGCTCTCGCGGAGAGAAATCACAGGGATCAGCCGCTCCTCATGGATCCAGTATCTGCCGTTTTCCCGCAAAAGGATCCGGTCCTGTTCGGACTGATACGGGTAAAACTGCATCACCTGATGGGACGGTACGCCAAAACAACGCCCGCCTGCCGACAGCCGCATACATTCGACCAGAGCCAATGTTCTGGGAAAGTGCAGATGAAACCGGCTGCCACACCCCTCTGACGTCTCCACATAAAGATGGCCTCCGAATTGTTCCGTCATCTGACGCACAACGTCCAAACCAACGCCGCGTCCGGAATACTCGTTCACCTGATCGCAGGTTGAAAATCCAGGAAGCAGACAGAGTTCCAAAATCTCTTCTTTGCTGTACTGTTCTTCCGGCCGGTCCAGCAGCCCCCGCTTTTTTGCCTTTGCCATCACCTGTCCCAGATCAAATCCGCTTCCATCGTCGCTGACACTGACCACAATCTCACCGCCTGCATTTTCAAAGGAAACAACAACTTTTCCCTCCTCCGGCTTGTCTTGAGCCCGCCTTTCTTCCGGCGTCTCGACTCCATGATCTACGGCATTTCGGATCAAATGGATCAGGGGCTCCAGAATGCGGTCCACAATTTTCTTGTCTGCTTCGACCTCCTGCCCAGTCACGAGAAACGATACCTTTTTCTGCTCTTTCCGGCAAATATCCCGGACGATCCGGTTTAGTCTTGGCGTCACACTGGCGAATGGAACCATCCGAATCGAGATTGTCAGCTCTTCCAGTTCCTTCATCAGGCGCTGGCGCAGGCGATCCCGGTCCTGGTCCGTCGGATTTTCTAAGTAGCTCCCGCCTCTTGCCGTAGAATCCGACTGGAACGCAATCATCAGTTCCCCTGTCAGTTTCAAAAGCTCATCCAGTTTTTGAACCGGTACATTGATGAACTGACTCGTCTGCTGTACAGATTCACTGGAAGAAGGAGGCGTCTCGCTTTCCGCATTTTCCCATACGGGTGTCTGGGGCTCTTGACGATCCGTTTCGCCTCCTGCGGCAATAACCTCCTCCGTCCTTTTCTCCGTGTCTTTCCCCGAAGGAAACGTCTTCTCCACACTAACGCTTTCAACAAACAGCGCCCCTTTGATTTTATCCAACACCTGCTCCATCTGGCCGGACTGAAAGCAGATCCAAAAACCCTCCTCACGGATTGTCTGGCTGGCGGAAGAATTGGTCTCCGGCTGATCTGGGTAACAGGTAAGTTCCTGAACCAACGGCATAATTTGCCTAACCACCAAAAAAGCACGGACGTTTTCCATCTGACAGTCCGGCTCAAACTGAATTCGAACGACCGTTTTTTTCTCCGGAGCTGTCCCGGATATCAGGCGGCTGATTTTCTCCTCGAATCCTTTTACAGGACTGGGCTGATAAGATTCCAGGCGCATCCGGCTCAGCTCTGCTTTCATAAAATCCGACACGGCAAAGATCAGATCCAGCGCCGCCTGCTCCGATCCCTCCATCTTAGACATGTCTTTCCGGAACACATCAAACAGATCTTCCAGCCGGTGGGCAAGAATAGAGAGCTCGTTTAATCCCATCATCGCCGAAGAACTCTTCATCGTATGCATAATGCGGAAGATATGATTGATCTCTTCGCTGGAAAACCCCATTCGTTCCTCCGCCCGGAGCAGAATCGAATCCGCCTGATCTAACAGCTGTTCGGATTCCAGCAAATAGACATCCAGCATTTCTTCCGCGTCTTTCTCAAAATATCCCATTCTCCTTATACTCCTGTTTTCCTGTCCTCCCCATAGATCACCGTCTGGTTTTTACCGGCATTTTTCCCACGGTACAGCGCCCGGTCGGCGCAGCGGATATTTTCCCAGAAATTAAGGGATTTATCATACTGCGTAAGACCCAGCGTAATGGTGCAGAAAAAGGGCTTATTTTCATGCAAAAAAGGAAATTGCCCGACCTCCGTCCGTATCTCCTCACAGATTTGAAACGCTTCCTGCTCAGTGACAGCCATCAAAATGACCAGAAACTCTTCGCCTCCCCATCGCACCACTTTGTGCCTGCGGCAGATGCTTTCCATAATATTGGAAATACAGACAAGCACCATATCGCCGGCCGGGTGGCCGTAGGAATCATTGACATGCTTAAAATCGTCCACGTCAATCATAATCAAAGCGTCCTGGTGATTGGTGTTCTCCAGATCCGGAGCCAGCTTCTCCACCACAAAGTGCCGGTTATACAGACCGGTCAATTCATCCCGGTAAGCGACACGGTTCAGTTTCTCCATATTGACCCGAAGAGTTTCATTCATGCTCTTTAACTCATCCTGTTCCTGCTTGCCTCTCAACCTGGTCCGCACCCTGGACTTCAGCTCTTCCACCCGAAATGGCTTCATAATATAGTCGCTGGCCCCCATAGAAAACCCGCGGATGACATCCTCTTCTGAATCCTTTGAGGTGATAAAGATCACCGGAGTCTGATTCGTGTCCTTTTCCTTGATCCGGGCAAACAGATCGTATCCTTCCATGTCTGGCAGAATCACATCTAAAAGAATCAAATCCGGCGTCAGGTGCTCCAGCGTCTCCAGGGTATCCTTTGCCGTGTGACATTTCACCAGTCCAAATTCTTCTTTTAAAGCCCGTTCTATCTGCTGGCATACGAGCAAACTATCGTCCACCACCAGTATCGTCTGTCTGCCTGTCATCTCTTTTCTCCTTTCCAGTAACTTGGGTCTTACAAAGTCAAAGTCCCAAGTCTGACGGTTTTCACCGTCAGAATCCCCGTAGCGGCATCCAAATCAATGGTTCTACCGTGATCTTTTCCGGTATCCGCCCCTAATATCGGAATATGAAGCAGCCTCAAAGTCTCTCTCACCGCCTGCACATTGCGCTCGCCGATGGCTCCTAAGCTTCTTTCTCCTTGAAACATGCACGCCCCGCCTGCTATTTTTGCTGTGATATGCCTTCTTTCAGCGCCCCGCTCCACCATCAGTCTCACCAGTTCCCGGCATCCGCTGTCGGCAAACTTAAACGGGTTTTTCCGGTCGATGGCTGCTTCTTCGCCGGGAAGCATGACGTGTACCATTCCCGCCACGCAGCGCTCTCTGTCATATAAGCAGATCCCAACGCAGGATCCCAGAGCATATGACACCAAATGCCCGGTTTCCCTGAGAACGCCGGCCTGGGCGATCCCTATGACTACCGGATCATCCCTCATAGCTTTCCCCCAGCGCCTCAAAAATTCGTTTCAGCGATTCCATCTCCGGCAAAAACAGCACATTGTTGACGACGGATAGATCTCCCAAATGATAACTGGCCTGAATCAGTAAGAGCTCATCGCTGATATTGGCAAAATAAATCATCGGCACGCTCAACAGCGCGCCCGTCATATCCACACACAGATCCGGCACCGACACGTCGATCTTAAAATTCATCATCTGAGCCAGAGCATTGATATAGGAACAACACATGATGTTTCCCATCTCGCATACGGCCGAACGCTCCATCTCTTCCAAACGGCCTACATCCTCGATCTTCACGCCGGTCAGTTCCTGCAGCATGATTTTTAGAAAGGACTCGCTGATTAAAAACATGAACATCCCGCTGATATCCCCGGTCACCTGCAAAAGCACGCCGGCCTGTACCTGCTCCACACCGCCTAAAAGCTCCGGAACTTTATGGTACTCCAGGATATGGACGCTGGGGCAATCCATATCGATCCGGCGGCCGATCATCTCGGACAAAGAGGTAATCGCATGGCCGGTTCCGATGTTTCCGATCTCAGCCAATATCTCCTTAGCCGTATTATTTAAATCCGAATATTGATCCATGGTTTTACTCTTTCCTCCTGAAATCATTTTCCGACAAAAAAGTCAGGAAAACACATGCGCCAGAACCTGGGCAATCTGCTCCGGTTTAAACGGCTTTACAATAAAATCCATGGCTCCCGCTTCGATTGCCTCCCGGATGATCATTTCCTGACCTACTGCCGAACACATTACCACATGGGAGGCGGGATCGGCTTTTTTTATCTCCTTTAGCACGCTGATCCCGCTCATCCCTGGCATGGAAATGTCAAGCAGAACCAGATCCGGCTTTTGTTCCCGGAATAATTCCATGGCTTTCTCCCCGTTTTCCGCCTCCGTAATTCGATACTCTCCTGATCCCAGAATCGCCCGTTTCAGCATCATCCGCATAAAAGCGGCGTCGTCGACAATCAAAATTGATTTTTCTCTCATCACAGTTCAAATTCCTCCACCAATTTTTTCAGTACCTGAGCCTGAGCGGACAATTCTTCGCTGGCCGCCGCGCTTTCCTCTGCCATCGCGGAATTTCCCTGAACAATCTCTGATACCATCTCGATACTTTGCCGGATTTGAACAATTGAGTCGGCTTGGCGCACGGAGGCATCTGAAATCCGATCCACCATCTCAATAATTTCTTGCGTCCCATCCACGACATGGTCCATGGAGGTGGTCGCACGATCCGCTGCTCTGGTACCGCTCTCCACCTGCGCCAGCGTCTGCTGCGCTAAACCTGCCATCATCTTGGACGCTTCGGTCGTCTTCGCCGCCAAATGTCGCACCTCATTGGCCACCACAGAAAACCCGCGGCCGGCATCCCCGGCCCTTGCCGCCTCCACCGAAGCGTTCAACGCCAGAATATTGGTCTGGAAAGCGATATCCTCCACTTCCTTAACAATCTTTCCAATGGTCATGGAATTCTCATTAATATTTCGGATTTCTTTAATCAGTTCCCCCATTGCCCCGCTGCTGTCGGTCAGCAAGCCGTTCACCTGGTTGATCTTCCGGCTGGCATTCACAGAATCATCTGCGTTATTCCGGACGCCGTCGGAGATCTCATTGATGTTTGCCGCCAGCTCCTGCATGGATCCCGCCTGCTCCACCGCCCCCTGGGACAGCATCTGAGCTCCGTTTGCCACCTGCTCTGCGCCGCCTGCGATCTGATCCGCGGTATTGGAGATCTGGAGGATCGCATGGTTCAGCAGGGTGGTAATCCGCTCCATTGCATTGCTGACGGCCAGGAAATCGCCGCGGAATTTTACCTCCGAGTGATAATTTAATTTTCCATCACCGATGGCATGCAGTCCTTGATCCAGCTCTGAGACATATTGGCTCAGGGCCGTTGTCGTCTCCCGCATACTGTCGGCCAAGTCTCCCAGTTCGTCTTTTGCCTGATAGTTCAGAGCGACCGACAGGTTCCCTCCGCAGAGCTGTCTGGCCGCTTCCTGGATCTCCTTCATCGGCTCCGTGATACTTTTGGTGATCCGGCTCCAAAGCATGATGGAAACCAGGATAATCAAGGCAGCCAGAAGAACCATGGTCAAAATCATCTGATTTTTTACTGTCTGTGTGTCTCCGAGATAAGCCTCCGCTGTCTCGACGGATAAATCACTGATTTCTCTCAGAGTGTTTCTGGCCAAAATCGCATTCGGTTCATACTCTTCATTGTAAATAGTCAAAACGCCTTCCATCGACCCGGATTCCAAGATCCGAATCGCCTCATCCCGGCTAGGGGCCACATCCGCGAGGTAGCCCGCCAACGCGCGGACTTTTTCATTCTCCGGCATCTTTACCTTCAGCGTTTCGATACCCTGATCCAAAATCTGGACATAGTTCTTTACCTCCTCCAGTTTCTGATCCTCATCGATGCTGTCCATCGCAGAACCCAGATCGAGAATATCCCGCCCAATCCCCTGAATGGCAAATCTCATATCCATCGACGTATAGACCACCTCGAACGCATCCTGATGAAAGGAACGAATGGTATTTGACACGCTGATAATCCCAATTAAGGCGGCTGCAACCGTAATGACGTATAAAACAATGATCGCGGCGTAGGAAACGAACAGTTTCTTTCCAACCTTGTAATCCTTTATCCTTGACTTCTTCATGCTTTCCTCCTCAAATGATATAGCTGGAATGATTAGCCGTCTCGATCTCCAATCTTCCGCTGCCTGTGTAAAAGTATGCGTTTCTTCCGTAATTTTCCCCGGTGTCCTCTGACACGACTGGAACGCCCAACTCCTGCGCCGCAGGCCTCGGCCGCCGTGCCGAACAGTTTCGTCAGGATTGATCCGGCCATATCCGCGAAAAACCGCAAATTCCAGTACCCGGATCCGGCTTTCCGTATAGGAAGATAGGACCAGGAGGCATGAGGATGTCATGATGTTCGAGATTTCATGGAGCAAATCCAGCCCCTCCCGGTCCAATTCCCTCTCTTCGTCACGGTTCGGCCCCAGCAGGCCATTCAGAATCTTTTTTGCCGTGCTCAAACGATAAATCTAGATCAAAAGTCCAGACGCCTCCCCCTCAAAAGGGACCAGCACTCCCACTACACTTTCTTCCGGATCCAAAAAACAACGGGACAGATCCTCATACCGCATCTCCAATAATTCCGGCGGGGTATAAATCAATTCCGTTCCTAACATATTAGACAAAGAGGTCATTGCACTCCCTGTCCCCACATTTCCGAGCTCCAAAAACAAACTCTCGTCCTGCAATCTCAATTTTTTCTCCGTATTCCCCTCTTGTCCCATATTCCGTTTCCATTTCTACCGAGTTCTTTATCCATGCCTCCACCGGCCCGCAAATTCCATCACAGCCGCCGGAATCTCAGAAAGAGGCAACTGACGGCAGACACCGCCCAGTGCCACCGCCGCCTTCGGCATCCCGTAAATTTCACTGCTCTCTCGGTCCTGAGCCACTGTATATGCGCCGGCGCTTCGCATTTCCTGCAAGCCCTTTGCCCCATCTTCTCCCATACCGGTCAGCAGGATTCCTGCCGCACGCTCTCCGGCTGAAACTGCCAAGGACCGGAACAGCATATCGATCGACGGACAAAAATCCTGAGGCGTTGATTCCGATAACCGGTGCATCAGAAATAAGGCTCCTTTTTTCTCAACCGTCAGCTGCTGTCCATGGACAGCCAGATATGCCGTCCCGTCCCGCACCACCTCTCCCTCTTCCGCCACCTTGACACGCATTGCAGACACAGCATTGAGGTATTCCGCCAGCATCTGAGAAAAGCCTTTTGCAATATGCTGAACAATCAAAATGCCGCAGCAGGATTCTGTCAAATTTTTCAAGATGGCGGCAAGCGCCTTCGGGCCGCCTGCCGACGATCCGATCCCCACCAGGCAGCGGCTAGGGAGAGAGTTGACTGCTTCTCTCCGTCTGGCGTTCCCTGCCTTAATTTTAACCTGGAGAACTTTTCCTGCTCCGGACCGGCTCTTTTCATCCTCAAAGCTTTCCAGGTGGATCCATTCCGCCTGCAGCGTACTCCTTTCTTTGATGTACACATCCGCCAGTAAGATAACGGGGATCGACGTATATCCTTCGATCCGCTCCCGAATCCGTTTTAAAAATGCCTCTGTATGACCGCCCACCACCACGCAGGACAGCCCTTCCAGCATATTTCCGGCGTCCTGTGACAGCAGATCTCCCAGCCCTCTTGGTCTTAGGCCCCCCACCTCTATGGCTTCCCAGAGAAATTTTCGTATGCCCGTGGTTTCCGCACAAATCCCAACCTTTTTCGGCTCTGCCAACTGCGCGCCCCCCTCTTATCCTACCCGGTCTCCTCCACCGCTTTCCGGTAGACAGCCGGATAAACATATTGAAATTGTACATGATTCTTCGTCAGCAGCTCTGTATGTCCCAGAAAAAGATACCCTCCCGGTTTCAGCAAGCGGTACAACCTGTTCAGAAGTTTTTTTCTGGATTCATCGTCAAAATAGATCATTACATTCCGACAGAAAATCAGGTCAAAGGGTCCCTGGCTGATCCTCCCATCGAGCAGATTTGCCCGTTGAAACCCCACATGATTCCGAATATTGGGGGTCAGGGTAAAAAACCGGCCGTCCTTCTCCTCCCTGCAAAACCGAAGCCAGCCGCTGGGAATCTGCTCCAGCTCCCAAATCGGATATCTGGCTTCTCTCGCCCGCTGCAATTCCGGCTCCGCGATATCCGTCCCCCAAATACGATAAGCGGGAAGGACGCCGCCCCGCAACTGGTAATCCTCCAGCAGCATGGACAAAGTATAGCATTCTTCTCCGCTGGAACATCCTGCACTCCAGATCTTATAGGTAAGGATCCTTTGGCTCTCCATAAGCTCCGGCAATATCACCTTCTCCAGAAACTCAAAATGTTTCGGTTCCCGCAGAAAAAAAGTATAATTCGTGGTCAGACAGTTAAACACCATCGCCTGGAGATTTTTTGTCTTGTCCCTTTCTACCTGCTTCAAAAGTTCGGTGACCGATGGGATTCCTCGTTTCTCCATCTCTCCGGACAGACGGCATTCCGCCAGGACCCTTTTTTTAGAAAGATCAATCCCGGTCTGACTGCGGACGTATTCCGTTAACATTTCAAATTCCCGATCCGTAAAACGTATCACTTTCTTCTCCCCCGGCAACCTTTTCTCCCAGCACGCCGTACATAGACCCGTCCGGCTCACGGATCAGTACAATACAGGCACGTTTTGGCCGGTACTGCCTGTCCAGATAAAATACAGGCTGCATTTCTTCCTCATAATAAATCATCCCGGCAATCTCTTCCGGAGCCCCCGGCACGGCAATCAGCTCCGGCTCCGTCAAAATCAGTTTGATCCGGTCCCTCCGGATATCGAGGGAGGATTCTCCGGAAAAAAGGCGAATTACATCCGACTGCATACGATTTTCATCCCTCTCCATCTCCGCTTTCCTTCCTGCCTCAGCAGCCATCTCCATAAGTTCCAAATGGGGCCGGACGGCCATACAAATAACCTTGCGCCAGATGGATCACATTGGCGATGACGATCTTTTCTGGCCGGCTCCCAAATACCGTCCCAGGGATTCCATGCCTATTTGAATCCGATCCGGCAGATTCCCATTCCCTTCGAAAAAGGAGCAGTCCTCGCCGTCCTCCCCATTACTCCTCATCCCCGAATTCCTTCCCCATCCTGACCAACATCGTTGTATCTAGCAAAAAAGCCCAGCCCTGGATCTCCTTCACAAAGGTCACCCGGCTGAGGCATATGTTTTCGTTTCCCTTTACGGTATCCGGGACGAGAAGCATCCGCTCCGCAGACAATTCCACTACTCCGGGAATTTGGTCCGCGCAGATTTCTGCGCAAGCGCCGCTGTCCTGAAATAAAATCCGGTAAACACTGCTATCCTGAGTTCCGATTTCAGGGCAACAAATACGCACTACGACTTCATTCTCCCATTCTTCCGGAAGATTGTTTTGATTTCCCGGAAGAATCCATACTACCATTGCCAGCGGAAGTAAAAAAAAGGATTCGTTCATGCGAAAGCACAGATAGTTCTCCATTGGAAGCCTTGCTCCTTTCTCCATCCACCGGTCGCAATTTTATATCTATTATACGCGAAAGCTCCCTTGATTGCAAGGAAATTTCTTTTTTCTACTCGTTTTTTTCTTTCTTTGCCATATATTATCAGTTATTTTATTTTCCATTCTATTTTTTTATCCCCCTCGTTTCCTTTCCGCTTTCCATCCAATTCAATTTTTTTCCTCTTTTCTATTGATTTTCCTTTTTATTTGTTGTAATATATGTATATCCGATACATAGTTTCAAATACTAGATTATATAGTATGTTTTATTTTTTCTTCAAGGAGGTACATCTATGAGAACCGCTATTAAAGACCCTGGAAGTGCAATTACCCATTTTATCGGCATGGTTGCCGCCGCCATTGCGGCGCTGCCGCTTTTGATCAAGGCAGCCAGAGACGCCGGCCCTGTTCAAATTGCTTCCCTGGCCATTTTCATTTGCAGTATGATCCTGCTCTACGCTGCCAGCACCACCTATCATTCCCTGGATATCTCAGAGAAAGTGAACCGGGTTCTCCGGAAAATTGATCACATGGCCATCTTTATTTTGATTGCCGGCACTTACACCCCGATCTGCTTCTGCGTTCTCCCGCAGCCGCTGGGAACCAGGCTCTGCCTGCTGGTCTGGGGAATCGCTCTGGCCGGTATCTTGATCAAGGCTTTCTGGATCACCTGTCCGAAATGGTTTTCTTCCGTCATCTATATCGCCATGGGCTGGGTTTGCCTGCTGGCCTTCCGGGAACTTTTGGAATTGCTCTCCCCGTCCGCTTTCGGCTGGCTGCTGGCCGGAGGGGTTATCTATACGGTCGGGGGAGTCATTTATGCTCTGAAACTTCCTATTTTTAATACCAGGCATCCTGGATTTGGTTCCCATGAAATTTTCCACCTGTTCGTGATGGGGGGAAGTATCTGCCATTATATTATGATGTATCAATTCATTGCTTAAGGGATCACAGGAGGGAAGAGGATGAATGTTCAATTTTACTGCTCATACAACGACGCAAACTTAGAAAAAATCCAGGACACCGGCCATGTGAGAATTGCTGGGTAGTCCGGCATAATCAAAAAAGAAAGGCTGGAAACCCCACGAAACAGGCGGCTTCCAGCCTTTCTTTTTTGTAGTGCCACTTGGACGAACCTTTGGATTAAAATCCTCAGACCAGGGCTTTTAGAACAAGTCCTTTGACTTTCTCGTGCACGCGCGCACCGCCTCGATCACAGCACTGCGGTAATTGTGCCGCTCCAGTTCCAGCACCGCTTCGATGGCGATTCCGCCCGGCGAGCAAACCTGGTCTTTCAATTCTCCGGGATGCAGACAGGAATCCCGGACCATCTTCGCGCTTCCCAGCACCGACTGGGTGGCGAACCGGTAAGCCAGATCCCGGCGCATCCCGTCGGCCACCGCCGCATCCGCCATGGCTTCGATGAACAGATACACCAAGGCAGGCGCGCTGCCGCCAACGCTTCCCACCACGTCCATCACCGATTCCTTCACATGGATCGCCTCGCCGAAGCTGGAGAGAAGCTTCATGATCTCGGCAAACTCCGCATCCGTCACGAAAGAGTTCTTGCAGGCTCCGGTGACGCCTTCCCCTACCTGGGACGGGGTGTTCGGCATGGTCCGGACAATCTTGACATCTCGCTCAAAGGTTTCTTTCACCCATTTCAGGGTTTTTCCAGGCGCAATCGTCACGATCAGCTGTTTGTCGATCTCATAACGGATCTCTGTGATCACATTTTTATAATCCTGCGGTTTGATAGCTAAAAAGACGATATCCGCCTCCCGCACCACAGTGCGGTTGTCATGGGCCACGGAAATTCCCAACTCATTGTGGGCTTTTTCCAGAGTCTCCCAGCGCAGCGCTGAGGCGACGATGTCTTCCGGCTCACACAGTCCTTTCTTGATGATCTGCCGGATCATCGCCATCGCCATATTTCCACAGCCAATAAAACCTACCTTCTTCATGTGTCTAACCCTTCGCTTTCCTGTCCAAATTCATTCTTTACTTTCTGATTTCACAAAAACGCTTATCCACTATCCTATCACGGAACCTGCCGTTTGGCAATCCTCATCTTGCAGACGGTCTCAAACCGGTACGTCGATCTCTTTTGCTTCCTCCGCCACTTCCTCCTGGATTTCCGCCAGTTTTTCCGGATCCGGCACCGGCAGATTTTCCAGGGAATCCAATTGGAACCGGCGCAGAAATTCTTCCGTGGTGGAAAATAAAATCGGACGGCCGGGGGCGTTCATCCGGCCCGCCTCGCAGACCAGGCCGTATTCCACCAGCTTATTCACCGCATGATCCGAGCTGACCCCGCGGATCCGTTCGATCTCCTGCTTGGTAATCGGCTGCTTGTAGGCGATGATCGCCAGCGTCTCCAGCACCACATCCGTCAGCACCGGCTTCTTCGGACGTGAGGCGATCTTAATCAGCGGCTCGTAGCACTCCGGCTTGGTGCACATCTGGTAGCTGTTTTCCAGGCGGATAATCTTCAGCCCATGCTCCTCGCCCTCGTATTTTTCCATCAGGGATGCGACCAGGGATTCCACCATCGGCTCCGGCAGTTCCAGGGCCATCGCCAGGGATTCCCGTTCCACCGGCTGCCCCATCGTAAACAATATCCCCTCTATCATCGCCTCGTAATTCATCTTATCCATTCCCTTCAATGATAATATCATCCCGCGTGCTGTCCTCGGTCAGCCGGATCTCCCCGATCTTGATCATCTCCAGCACGGCCAGAAAGGTCACGACAATCTCCACCTTTGTCGCCCCTGCATGTAAAAGCTGGCGGAAGGAATACCGTCCTCCCCGCGCCACCTTCCTTCGCACATCGGAGATCTTGTCGCCGATTTGGATGGTTTCCCGCTCAATTTTTCCAAACTGGCTTCGAACCGTATCCACCTTATCCGCCTGCCTGCGGAGCGTCTCATCAAAAATCGCTTTAAGGCGCAGCATGGTCACATCCTTTAAAAGCTCGTCCAAGTCCACCGGCGGCTTGTAGCAGGCGACTTCTTTCGGGACCGTCGGTTCCTTAAACTGCAGCCGTTCGCTCCCAAAGCCGCGGTCTCTCAGCTCGCCGCTCATATATTTGAATTTCCGGTATTCCAGCAGACGCTCCACCAGCTCGGCTCTGGGGTCCTCTTCCTCCCCGCTCTCGTCCACTTCCTTGGGGAGAAGCATTTTCGATTTGATGTCCAGCAAGGTCGCGGCCATGACCAAAAACTCACTGACCAAATCCAGGTCTTCTTTATCCATCTGCCTGACATAGTCCAGGTACTGAGCGGTAATCTCCACGATCGGGATATCATAGATATTTACTTTATTTTTGTCGATCAGGTGAAGCAGCAGGTCCAGCGGCCCCTCGAATACTTCCAGCTTTATTTCCAAATCCATCTTGCTATCCTTTACGGCGGCATTCCGCCCGATTATTTATGGTTCAATTCGAGGATCACCAATTCCGGCGGATTGTTGATCCGCAGGGGGATGGTATGGGTCCCAAGTCCGGCGCTGACGATCATCTGTCCCTCTCCTTGCACAAACCGTCCCCGGTCATATTTCGGAAAGAAACGGCAATAAGTGGAAATCACGCCGCCGAGAAACGGCAGACGGATCATCCCTCCGTGAAAATGCCCGGCCAGCGCCAGGTCGGCTCCCCAATCCATGTATGCGCCGAAAAACTGGGGACTGTGGGCCAGAAGAATTTGAAAATGCTGCTGATCCGCCTCCCCGGCCAGCTTCCGAATCGCCGCGCTGGTCAGCCTGGGGATCCGAATCTTCCTTTGGTAATACGGCAGCGGCAGTTCCAGGCCGGTAATCCGGATTCCGCGGTCCCCGCTTCCGATCACCACCGAAAGATTGTCCAAAAATACGATCCCTACGCCTTCCAGCTCCTGCCGGTACCTCTCAAAGGTCATGGAATGGCTTTCCGCATTTTTCTTCCAGCGGGATTCATGATTTCCCATTCCATAATAGATGGGAAACTCTTTCGCAAGTTCCGTCAAAAACTCGCGCGCCGCCCGGTAGGACAGGCAGGCGCTGCATCTCTTCGCGTTCTCCACCACCATATCTCCGGCCAAAATCACAAAGTCCGGCTGTTCTTTCCGGAGCGCAGCCAAAAGGCGGGAATTATTCTTTCCCACCGCACAGTCATGCAGATCTGCGAGCATCGCGATACGATACCCGTTCATTTCCTCCGGAATCTTTTCGGAATCCACCGGGTAACGCGAGATTCTGAGTCCCATACCATCCCTCCAGGATCTTTTGTAACAAACAACAAAGCCCATGCACAGGGGAAAAGTGAAAGCCGGGAGGGTTGATCCACACCAGACGGGCTTTCACTTTTCCAATTATTTTTATTATAACACAAACCTGTTTCCTTTGGCAACCGCTGTCTACAAAAGCCAACTTCCCGCTGCCTTTTTCAGGTAATCCAGGAATCCTGCCTCCTCGATGGCTTTTCCTGCCAGGATATCCACGCTCCCCAGCTCTTTTCCGCCCATCTGATAACGCAGTTTTCCGACCACCTGGCCTTCCTCCACCGGCGCGGCCAGATTCTCTGGCAGCTCCAAATTTTTTTCAATCCCGCTGAAATCATCCCCTGTCGTGCTGAGGTAAGAGAAAGTGCCGCCCAATGCCAGAGGCAGATTCTCCTCAACACCGCCGGTCACTAGAAGTTCCGGCAGCTCCACCCCTTCCGTATCCTGATACAGGCGGCAGGTGGAAAATCCGTATTCCAGCAGCGTGATAGCGTCTTTAAACCGCACCTTATAGTCAGGCGCCGCCATGACCACAGCGATCAAATCCACCCCGTCCTTGCGGGCCGTGGCCGATACACAGTATTTCGCCAAGCCGGTGGAACCGGTTTTCAGCCCGGTGGCATAGGTATACTGCTTCATCAGCTTGTTTGTATTGGTCAGGCCGAACTCACTGCTGCCTCTGGCCGTCACATGGGTGATATTCTCCATCCAGATCGACGTGTAATTGAAAATATCCGGATATTTTGTGATCAACTCGCGGGACATCAGTGCCACGTCCCTCGCCGTGGTCATATGCCCCTCCACATCCAGTCCGCAGCAGTTGACAAAGGTGGTGTTCGCCATGCCGAGACCGGCTGCCCTCTCGTTCATCTTCTCCACGAAGGCCGTTTCGCTGCCCCATACAAACTCCGCCATTGCCACACAGGCGTCGTTGGCGCTGGCCACAGAGATACATTTCATCATCGTGTCCACCGTCTGTTCCTCGCCTTCCTCCAGGAAGACCTGACTGCCTCCCATGGAAGCCGCATATTCGCTGACTCTCACCACATCGTCCTTATGTATTTTTCCCTCGGCCAGCGCGTCATAGATCAAAATCAAGGTCATGATTTTGGTGATGCTGGCGGGGTGGAGCACTTGATCCGCATTATTTTCATAAATCACGGTTCCAGTGGAAGCCTCCAGCAAAATGACGGAGGGAGCGGATACGGACAGACCTCCCCCGGTCTCCGCCTCCGGTTCCGCCCATGCGGCGGCCGGCGATAAGAACAACAAAAGAAAGGCCAGGAAGGCACAAAGCAAACGTTTTTTCTTCATAGGAACATCCCATTGCTTTTTTACTATTGTAGTGCCGGAGGGACAATTTTAGAAGTGTTTTTATGGAAACACCAGCCGGAATAAAAAACGAAGCAGATACGGGTGGATCCAAGTCTCTGCGATAACGCCGAGCAAAAGGAAAGAAAACGGCGGCAGCAGGTGGCTTAGCGTCAGATTCCGCCCCAATATCACCCTGGTCATCGTAAGCCATCCCCAGAACAATAAAAGTCCATGGGGAAATAAGGCCATAAAAAACACAAAGATCCCGGAAATCCCGCTGGTCAGGATACAGGCGGCCCAAAATACCCCCAGAGAAAAAGAAGCCCAAAGACAGAGCAGGCGCAGGGCCGGAAGCTTCCATTTCGTAAAGCTCAGCACCACCATCAGCAATGCCGGCACCACCCGGCTCGCCAGCAATGTCAAAAACAGCTTCTGCAAGTCCCATCCCCCGGCGAGAAGATAGTCCCGGTATGAGGAGGACAAAATCCCGATTTCCCCTACATACGGCTTTCCGGGAAAATTCGCAAAAATGGTCCCCGCCGTAAAGCCCACGGCAAGGACCATCCCCAATTGCTGCTGCAAAGTAAATCGCTTTTCCAAATTCAATCCCTCCCTGGAAAGACTTTTTTTATCTTATTCCAGGAAGAATGAAATTATGACATCCGGCGCGTGCCTTCTTGGCCAAGCGTGCCAAAATATCCAGGTCCTTCTGGCGGCCTCCGGTCTTAACCTTTATTTTCAGCCTGCAACTTTGCCTGGTAAGCTAAGATGCCAGCTACTGTCTTGCTGTCCCTTAGCTCCCTGCGGAAAATCATGCCGCAGAGCTCGTCCAGGGTATAGGCTTCCACATCGATCTCTTCATCCTCATCCAGGTTCTGTTTCGTTGCGGTCAGATCCTTTGCCAGGTAAATCTCGATCTGCTCATCGCAGAAAGCAACTGTAGTGTTGACCGTGATCAGAAGTTCCAAATGATCGCTACGGTAACCGGTTTCTTCTTCTAACTCCCGTTTGGCGCATTCGATCCTGGGCTCGTCCGGCTCGTCCACTTTTCCGGCCGGAAGCTCCAGGGTAAAACGGTCCAGCGCGTTCCGGTACTGGCGGACCATCAGGATCTTTCCGTCGTCTCTGACCGGAACCACCGCCGCAGCCCCGTCGTGATGGATGTAATCCCATACTGCCCGGTTCCCGTTTGGGACCTGCACGGTATCCTTATATACCTTCAGCACAGTGCCGGTATAGGCCAGCTCCCGTTTCAGCCGCTCTACCTTTTCCATCGCCGCCTCCTTACAGAGTCTTCAGGAATTCTTCCATGCGGTCCAGTCCCTTCGCAATCTCTTCTTTCGAAATCGCATAGGATAGGCGCAGGTGATCGGCAAAGCCAAAATCAGCACAGGGCACCACGGCCACCTTGTAATCCTCGATCAAAATCGCTGCGATATCCGCCGCATCCTTGATCTCTTTTCCTTTATATTTCTTGCCCAGAACCTCGGAGCAGTCCACAAACAGGTAGAAAGCGCCCTGGGGCTCCACCGCTGAAATCATCGGAAGGGAATTGACTCTGCCGTGAATATACTGGCGTCTCTCGTTGAAAGCCGCGTTCATCTCCGCCACGGTCTCCTGACCGCCGTTTAAAGCTTCCACCGCTGCAGCCTGGGAAATGGAGCAGGGATTCGAAGTCTGATGGCTCTGAATGCTGCCCATCAGAGACGCAATTTCCTTGGAAGAGCCGGTATAGCCGATTCTCCAACCGGTCATCGCATAGCTCTTGGACACGCCGCTGACCGTGATGGTCTTCTCATAGATTTCCGGGCTCAAGGATCCGATGCTGACATGCTTTCCTTCCGCATAGAACAGATTCTCATACATTTCATCGGATACAATATAAAAATCATAGGCGACCGCCAGGTCCCCGATGGCCTTCAGCTCATCTTTCGTATAGATCGCCCCGGTCGGGTTGTTCGGAGTATTTAATACCAGAGCTTTGGTCTTCGGGGTGATTTTCCCTTTCAGCGCCTCGGCCGTCATCTTGTAGCCGATCTCTTTTCCGCAGGTCAAGATCACCGGCTCGCCGCCTGCCAGGCGTACGATCTCCGGGTAGCTGAGCCAGAAAGGCGCCGGGATGATCACCTCATCTCCCGGATTTAAAATCGCCTCAAATACATTGGTCAGAGAATGTTTTCCCCCGTTGCTGACCACGATCTGATTCGTCTGATAGTCCAGTCCGTTGAACTCTTTAAATTTCTTGCAGATTGCTTCTTTTAATTCTACGGTCCCGGATGCGGGTGTATAGCGGGTCATTCCGGCGTCGATGGCCTTATGGGCCGCCGCGCGGATGTTCTCCGGCGTGGGAAAATCCGGCTCTCCTGCTCCAAAACTGACAACGTCCTCGCCCTGCGCGCGCAGCGCCTTCGCTTTCGCAGTGATGGCAAGCGTCGAGGAACTTTTTACCTTCTTTGCTTTTTCCGATAATGTTGTAGGCATATTTCAATCCTCCAAAGATTTTAATTTCCGCATATATTTTCGCTTATTGTAGCACAAGAAAAAAGCAGATACAATAATAAAATATATTTTTTTATCCTATGAAGCCATGCAGAACGGATAATTATTGAAAGTTTCTCTTTTGAAGGCAGGACTCTCATACATTTAGCAAATAATTTCTTTTCGCTTTCAAATCAATCCCTGGGAAAAAGCATCCTCCGTCTTCCCCGCCAGGTCTCCGCACAGAGAGCCGAGCCGGTTCCATTCCGCCTGCAAAGCGTTCACCATGAAGGAGCATTCCTGATGGAAGCTTTCTTTTCCGGGGAAGCGAACGGCATTTCCAAATACCACCCGCTTTTCCTGTTTACTGCAAAAAACCGGGATAAAAGAAAGGTGGGCCTGGCACTCCTGAAAGTATTCTCGATCCAAATGAAGAAATCCCCGGTAAATCCGGCCGACCTTTGGACTGCGGTCCGTGTAATCCACATCCGGGCAAATCAGCAGCGATTCTCCCCGGCGAAGAGCTTTTTCGGATTCCTCCATGGTTTTTCGGATTTCCCGGCTCCCCCGGTAAACCGGTATCGCGCCGAAGGCTTCCATGACGCCGGGGACGATAAGGGAGAACAGAAACGATGCGGGACGGGCCAGGAAGGACGGCCAGCCAAAGCGTTTTGTCAAAGTGTAATTCTCGTATTGGCGCCGGCAGCTCTCCTGCTCGCAGAACGGGGCCAAGGCCCAAAGATGGGCCTCCTCCGGAAGAAAGGCCAGCGTATGCACCGGCCCGAACATGTTTTGGTGATGAACCAGATAGACCGCTGGGGAATCGGTCTTCTCAAATCCGCCGACGTTCCAGCCTGCCATTCCCAATCGTGCGATGCGCCGCAGCACATACGCTTTTCCATTCCAGATTTTCAAGCCCTCTCCCTCCGTTTCCGCAATATTCCTTCTCCTTCTTCCTGCTCCCGGAATACCCAGTGGAGCTGCACTTGATAACTGACAGCTGCCAAGAGAAGATCCGCCGCCAATTTCGCCGTCAATTCATCAATCCCCAAATACCGGCACTCCAGCCATACCAGGCCAAAGGAAGAAAAGAGCTGAATGGACCATAAAGTATAGTAGCGCACAAATGTGGGGAATAATCTCCGGTTCTGCACATAGGGAAGCTGCCGGTTGCAGTTGTAATTGACCACCGAGGAGAGAATCCGGGCAATGACTGCGGCAAGGAATATGCGCTCTGACAGGAGAGCTCTGACAGGAGAGCTCCGACGAACACGAATTTTACCAGCACGGCGTAGATACTCACATCCACCAGCGCCGACAAGGCGGAAGAAAGACCGTACTGGATCAGCCCGCGGCAGATCGCCTGCATAATCCTCAGGGAATCCCGCACGGTCCGGTAATGGCTTCCTTCATTTTCATTGAAATACACGGTCCGAATCGGTACGGTCGCCATCGGGATCCCCTCCCGCCTGGCCGCAATCAGCATATTCAGCTCATATTCGTACCGTTCACCGGAAAGAGACAGCAACCCTGGAAACCAGGATGCCGGAAGCCCGCGGAGCCCCGTCTGCGTATCTTCCAGGGAAATGCCATAAAAAATCCGCATCGCAGCTGAAGTCATCCGGTTTCCGATCTGGCTTCGTACCGGGGTCCCCTCCCCAAAGCTGCGGCATCCCAGAATCAGGCTGCCGGGATTGCGGTCCATCGCAGCCAGCACTTTTTCCACATCTTCCAGACTGTGCTGGCCGTCGCAGTCCACGGTCACAACACCGGATAGTTCGGGCCGGTGTTCTTGGCACCAGGTCAGCCCCAATTTAATTGCAGCGCCTTTTCCCCTGTTTTTCTCCTGGCGGCAGACCACCACGCCGAGCCGCTCTGCCGCTTGAAACTGTTCCCGGTAGTCCGGCCCGCTTCCATCGTCAATCAACAGAATCAAACCATCCCATTGATCTCGCAGTTTTTTCAGATATTCCACCATCACCGGTTCCGGCCGGTAGGCCGGCATCAGAATTCCATAATCCTCTCTCATATCGCGATCTCCTCTCAGCCAATGCTCCGCACGGTGACCGGACGCCTGCTCTTTTTTTCATTCTTGACCAGGATTTCTCTTTTAATCCGGCTGATTCCAAATACCAGCGCTCCCATCACCGGCAAGGAAAACAACGCCAGCTCCACAAATAATTCTTTTCCTGCCGCCGAGAGTGCAGTCAGATGAAACAGAGGCCCCAGCCAGGCTGCCGCTATAAAAAAGCCAATCCCACAGGCCGCGGAAAGCACGGCCCTCCAAACATTCAGCGGCCAGCAAAGGAATACCAGCACAAACAATTCCACAACACCGATCAGCAGGGCGCAGATGGTTGAGATTTCTGTAAAGGGAAGTCCCGCCGACGTCCCAAAGTAGAGCGCAGTCAAAAGCACCAGCACGTTGGCAAGCCCGCCCGGCAGCGAGTTCAGCAAAATATTGCGGAGGAAGCCTCCCTTCACCCGCTCATATGAGGGTTCAAATGTTAGCAGGAAAGACGGGGCTCCGATGAGAAAACCGCTGATCAAGGTAATCTGCGCCGGAAGCAAGGGGTAAGGAATCGCGGCAAACAGCAAGATGGCCGCCATCAAAAAGGAAAAAATATTCTTCACACAGAACAGGGATGCAGACCGTTCAATGTTGTTGATCACGCGCCGCCCTTCTTTTACGATCTGCGGCATCGCGGAAAAATCCGAATCCAGCAGCACCAGCTGGGCTACCTGGCCCGCCGCTTCGCTTCCCGAAGCCATGGCGATACTGCAATCCGCCTCTTTTAACGCCAGCACGTCGTTGATCCCGTCCCCGATCATCGCCACCGTATGGCCGTTTGACCGGAGGCCCCGGATCAATTTTTGCTTTTGTTCCGGAGCCACCCGGCCGAACACGCCGTGGCGCTCCGCTAAAAGTGCATAGTCTTCCTCATCCGTGATCCGGCTCAAATCGATGAAATGTTCCGCCCGATCCACGCCTGCCTGGCCTGCCACCAGCGCCACCGCCTCGGCGCTGTCGCCGGAAATCACTTTCACCGTCACGCCCTGGGATTTAAAATACCGCAGCGTCTCGGCGGCCTGTTCTCGGATTTTATCGGAGAGCACCAGGAAACCAAGCGGTTCCGGCTCGCCCAGAAGGCAAGCCTCTCCGATTAGATTTTTGCCCTTCGCAAACAGGAGAACCCTCCTACCATCCGCATACAGTTGTTTTAAAATGCTTTCCTGCGCTTCCAGATTATCTTTCAGCAGAATTTCCGGCGCGCCCAGGGCATAACAGGTACCGTCTTCCTGACATAGAGCGCTCCATTTCCGCTCGGAAGAAAACGGGATTTTCCGGCAGCCGCAGAGCTCCTTCGTTTCCTCCGGAATCCACTCCTTCAAAGCCTGGGCGGTTCCGTTATCCCCATCCATCCCGCAGATGTAGCCGTAGAGCTGCTCCCGAAACTCCTCCTCCCTAAAACCGGCCGCCGCCACCAGTTTCTGTACTTCCATGCGGCCTTCGGTGATGGTGCCGGTTTTATCCAGGCAGAGGACATCGACCCGCGCCAGGTTTTCAATACAGGATAATTCATGGACCAGGGTCCGGCTTTTTGCCAGCCGGATCACACTGACCGCGAGGGCCACGCTGACCAGCAAATAGAGCCCTTCCGGAATCATGCCGACCACCGCCGCCACGGTGGAGCGGGCCGCATAGGAAATTCCGGTCTGGAGAAGCACCGCCTGTTTTCCAAACATCAAAAGACCCACCGGCACAATGGCGATTCCGACGATCTTTAAAAGCCGGTCCAGTGCTTTCATCATCTTGGAACGGTATTTCTTTTTCCTCTTCATTTCCTTGGTCAGTCCGGACGCATAAGAATCTTCGCCGACCCGGTCCAGCCGGGCCAGACAATGTCCGGATACCAGGAAACTGCCGGAGAGAAGATAGTCTCCCTCTCCTTTCCGGATCACATCCGCCTCCCCGGTCAAAAGGGCTTCGTTGACCTCCACGGTTCCCTCGCAGATCACGGCATCCGCCGGAATCTGCGCGCCTGGCCGCAGTCTGATGATATCATCGAGAACCAGGTCTTCCGGCGGCAGCTGGGATTCCTCCCCGTTTCGAATTACCGTTACTTTTTTCGCTGAGACCAGGGAGATCCGATCCAGCACTCTCTTGACCCGCAGTTCTTGTACGATGCCGATCAGGATATTGACGATCACCACGATCAAAAACATCATATCCGTGTAAGCGCCGACTAAAAACAAACAAAAAGCCAGTGAAAAAAACAGAAAGTTGAAAAACGTTAGAACATTGTCCCGGATGATCTGGCCGGTGGTCTTTGATAATGATTTCGGCGTCCGGTTATCGTATCCTTTGCGGTAACGCTCTGCAGCCTGCTCTATGGTCAATCCCTGGTCGGGACAAGGATTTTGCCGGATCAGCTTCTCCCTTGTTTGCTGTGTCTTTTTTCTACCCATCATAAGAACTTCCTTTCTGTCCATTAGGGTATCAAATAAAGGGAAAAATCCTCGGCGGAAAGAGGACAAAAATTCGGAAAAAAAATCGAAAGAACTTCTAAAGAATGAAATGGTGAGGAAGTGTGAAATACAGGCCCAGCGTGTTCTGAAAATAAAAAATGACTGTGTTCCCTGCAAGCCGTAAGCTTGCTGAGAACTCAGCCATTCTTTCATTTTGTTCCTATTTTGCGTAATCCGTCACACGGGATTCGCGGATGACATTGACCTTGATCTGGCCCGGATATTCCAGTTCGGATTCGATCTGCTTGGAGATATTTCTCGCAAGCAGCACCATGTCGTCGTCGCTGACCTGATCCGGGATAACCATGATACGAACTTCTCTACCTGCCTGAATCGCAAAGGATTTCTCAACTCCCTTGAAGGAGTTGGTGATATCTTCTAACTGTTTCAATCTGTTGGTGTATGTTTCTAAGGTCTCGCGTCTGGCACCCGGTCTGGCCGCGGAAATCGTATCCGCCGCCTGCACGATGCACGCGATCAAACTTGTCGGTTCCACATCCCCGTGATGGGATTCCACTGCGTTGATCACAACAGCGGACTCCTTGTATTTCTTACACAGGTCTGCGCCGATCTGAATATGGGATCCCTCCATCTCGTGGTCGAGGCTTTTTCCAATATCATGAAGTAAACCGGCACGTTTTGCCAGTCGAATATCCAATCCCATCTCTCCGGCCAAAAGTCCGGAGAGGTGTGCAACCTCTATGGAATGCTTCAACGCGTTCTGCCCATAACTGGTACGGAAACGCATCTTGCCGAGCAGGCGGACCAGCTCAGGATGAATCCCATGGATTCCGACTTCCAGCGTAGCGGCTTCGCCTTCCTCGCGGATCATCGTCTCCACTTCCTTCTGCGCCTTCTCCACCATCTCCTCGATCCTAGCCGGATGAATCCGGCCGTCCAGAATCAGTTTCTCCAGAGCAATCTTCGCAATCTCTCTCCTCATCGGATCGAAACCGGAAAGAATGACAGCTTCCGGCGTATCATCGATAATCAAATCAACGCCTGTCAGGGTTTCCAACGTGCGGATGTTTCGTCCTTCCCGACCGATGATCCTTCCCTTCATCTCATCGCTGGGGAGTTGCACGACGGAAATGGTTGTCTCAGCCACATGATCGGCGGAACATTTCTGAATCGCGGTCACTACGTATTCCCGCGCCTTCTTGTTCGCCTCTTCCTTGGCTCTCGCTTCCATCTCCTTAATCATTTTTGCGGTGTCATGTTTTACATCTTCTTCAACAGTTTGCAACAGGTAGGTCTTTGCTTGTTCGGAGGTAAGTCCAGAAATTCGCTCCAATTCCAGCTTTTCCTTCTCAAGCAGCGCGTCCACTTCCGCGTTCTTCTTGTTCAGGTTTTCTTCCTTTGCTGTGTAACTGCTCTCCCGCCGTTCTAAAGCTTCCGTCTTCTTATCCAGATTTTCTTCCTTGTTTTGAAGACGACGCTCCATTCTCTGCAGCTCGGCCCGACGTTCCCGGCATTCCTTTTCCAGGTCGTTCTTGGTCTTTAGAGATTCCTCTTTCGCCTCGAGAAGAGCTTCCCGTTTCTTTGTCTCAGCAACTTTCAGTGCTTCATCAATGATCTCTCTTGACTTTTCTTCCGCAGCGCCGATCTTCTTCTCATAGACGCCCTTCCGGTACGAAATCGCCAGGAACCAGGAAACAGGAGCCGCAATGACCAGAGTAATCAGCACAGAAATGATGATTTCTGTCACAGGAGCACCTCCTTATTTGATTTTCATTGTACATGTTACCGAAATATCTATTCGGCCGGCAGAAATTTCTGCACGAAATATTAATACAACATATAAAGTTTAATCTTTTTTTCGGTGCCTGTCAAGTACAATCTTACTCTTCCGCCGGCATTTCGGGCGCCGGTGCTTTTTCCTTTTTCGGCTCGTCCTTCTGGGCATAATAGGCCCGTACTTTTGTCTCGATTTCCTCCATGATCGCGGGGTTCTCCTTCAGGAATTTCTTCGCCGCTTCCCGGCCCTGACCCATCTTCTCTCCGCTGTAAGCATACCAGGATCCGCTCTTCTCCACAATGTTGACCTTTGCCGCCAAATCCAGAATATCGCCTTCGCTGGACAGCCCCTGTCCGAAGATGATATCCACCTCGGTCTCCCGAAACGGCGGCGCCACCTTGTTCTTTACAACCTTGATCCTGGCACGGTTCCCGACCACTTCGCCGCCCTGTTTCAATGCCTCGCCGCGGCGTACTTCCAGACGGACCGAGGAATAGAACTTCAGCGCGCGGCCGCCGGTGGTGACTTCCGGGTTCCCGTAAGAAATACCCACTTTTTCCCGGAGCTGATTGATAAAAATCACGGTACAGTTAAACTTGGAGATCACGGCAGTCAGCTTCCGGAGAGCCTTGGACATCAGTCTGGCCTGAAGGCCTACCTGCATGTCCCCCATCTCCCCGTCGATCTCCGCCTTCGGTACAAGCGCGGCCACCGAGTCGATGACAATAATGTCGAGAGCGCCGGAACGAACCATGGCCTCAGCGATCTCCAAAGCCTGTTCCCCGTTATCCGGCTGGGAAATATATAAGTTATCGATGTCGACACCGATATTCTTCGCATACCTCGGATCCAGGGCGTGCTCCGCATCAATAAAGCCGGCGATTCCGTCCCGCTTTTGTGCTTCGGCGATCATTCGCAGCGCCACGGTGGTCTTACCGCTGGACTCCGGGCCGTAAATCTCGATCACACGTCCTCTCGGAAGCCCGCCGACACCCAGAGCCAAATCCAGGCTCAAAGAACCAGTCGGAATCGCCTCCACATTCATATGGGCATTCTCATCGCCCAGTTTCATAACGGAACCTTTGCCGTATGTTTTTTCAATCTGCGCCATCGCATCATTTAAAGCTTTTAATTTTTCTTCGCTGATCATATCTCATCCTCCATCACGAACTAATGTTCGTCTCCTCATCTATAGTAATATAATTTCATGAACTTGTCAACTGAAAACAGGGGAAAAGAAAAAGGAAATATTGTGATTCACAGCTCCTGAAAAACATGCGAAAACGTCCTGCAAAAAAGAGCCTGTAAACCAATTTAGGAAGAAATCCAGACCGGCCCCAGCCGGATAAAGAAGGTGATTCTCGAATCGGAAATTGGATCAAGAGAAGGATATTTCACCGCGCATTCCGTTTGAAATACACACGGCTGCATCCAAAAGATAACCGGAAAGCCCGAAGACGGAAATCCACCTTCGAGCTTTTGCCTGATCAATTTTTCTATCTTTTATCATACTGGAAACTGTAGTTTCTGTCAACCCTTCGGAAAAGATTTCTCATCCTCATAAGGGATCGTTACGCCCGTCACGTCCAAAGTCGCAAACAAATCCTGCGGCGTTTCCGCCCGGCGGATCAGACTGGTCCCACCGTCCTCTTTCAGCAAGATCTCAGCGGACCGCAGCTTTCCATTATAATTGTACCCCATGGAAAATCCATGGGCCCCGGTGTCGTGAATCACCAGCAGATCGCCCTTCTCAATCTCCGGCAGCATCCGGTCCACGGCAAATTTGTCGTTATTCTCGCAGAGAGAGCCGGTCACGTCGTACTTGTGATCGCAGGGCTCGTCCTCCTTTCCCATCACCGTAATGTGATGGTAGGAGCCGTACATCGCAGGCCGCATCAGATGGGCGGCGCAGGCGTCGCAGCCGATATATTCTTTGTAGGTGTGCTTTTCATGGATCGCACGGGTCACCAGGCAGCCGTAGGGCCCCATCATAAAACGCCCCATCTCCGTGTAAATCGCCACATCGCCCATGCCGGCCGGCACCAACACTTCCTCGTAGACTTTCCTCACATCCTCACCGACCGCCATAATATCCGTCGCTTCCTGGTCGGGCCGGTAAGGAATCCCTACGCCGCCGGACAGATTGATAAAGGCAATATCGGCCCCGGTCTCCTTCTCCAGGCGGACCGCCAGCTCAAAAAGCTGCTTCGCCAGCGCCGGATAATAATCGTTGGACACCGTATTGCTGGCCAAAAATGCGTGAATGCCGAACCGTTTTACGCCCTTTGCTTTCAGAATCCGGTAGGCCTCGAACATCTGCTCCGTGGTCATACCATACTTGGCGTCGCCCGGATTGTCCATGATTCCGTTGCCGAACTCAAAAACCCCGCCGGGGTTATAACGGCAGCAGACAGTCTCCGGGATGCCGCCGTGCTGCTCCAGAAATTCGATATGGGTGATATCATCCAGATTGACGATCGCCCCCAGCGCTCTTGCATACTCGAAATCTTCCGCCGGTGTATCGTTGGAAGAAAACATGATGTCTTCTCCCGTGATGCCGCAGGCCTTCGAGAGCATCAGTTCCGTAAAGGAGGAGCAGTCACAGCCGCAGCCCTCCTCTTTTAAAATCTGAAGGATCACCGGATTGGCATTGGCCTTGACCGCAAAAAACTCTTTGTAGCCCGGATTCCAGGAAAATGCCTCTTTGACCCGTCTGGCGTTTTCCCGGATCCCCTTTTCATCGTAAAGATGGAACGGGGTCGGATACTTGGAAACAATCTGCTCCAGCTGCTCCTTTGTCACAAATGTTGATTTTCTCATGATTCTTTTGCCTCTTAACTCCTCAGTCTACTTCCAAAATCCGCATCATGTTGGTGGAGCCGACACCGCGAATTTGTTCCTTCGGCTCGTTGACAACGCCCGCGGTAACCACCACGCGTTCACCGGACGTCACATATCCGTGCTCCCGCGCTTCCCGCAGACAGGCGGGAATCAGGTCCTCCGTCGAGCTTTCCCACTGAATCCTGACCGGTTTCACGCCCCAGAGGAGCTGCAGCTGGCGAAGCACCCGGTCGTTGGGCGTCATCCCCAGAATGGTCACGGCCGGACGCCATTTAGACAGCATCCTTGCCGTATAACCGGACATGGTCGGCGCTAGAATCACCTTTGTTTCCAGCTGGGTCGCCGCTGATACAGACGAGTAACAAACCACATTGGTCACGCTGGCCTTGTGCCGGCTCAGCTTGCGCTGGCGGTAGGCCTCATGATCCAGATGCGCCTCGGTGGTCCGGGCGATCTGGGCCATCATCTGCACGGCCTCAACCGGGTATTTCCCCACGGCCGTCTCTCCGGACAGCATGATCACATCCGTCCCGTCATAGATCGCATTGGCGACGTCCGCCACCTCGGCACGGGTCGGCCGGGGATTTCGCATCATGGAATCCAGCATTTGGGTGGCGGTGATCACCGGCTTTGATGCCTCATTGCATTTGCGGATGATTTCCTTTTGTATGTAAGGAACCTCTTCCGGCGGGATCTCCACGCCCATATCCCCTCTGGCTACCATGACGCCGTCGCAGACATCCAGAATTTCATCGATATTATCCACGCCTTCCCGGTTCTCAATCTTCGCAATGATCTGAATCTTGGAATCAAAGGCGTTTAAAATCCGCCGGATCGAGCGGATACAGTTGGCATTTCGGACAAAGGACGCAGCAATGAAATCAAAGCCCTGTTCGATTCCAAAAGCAATGTCATCCTGGTCTTGTTCCGTGATATCAGGCAGGCGAACCTTAACGCCGGGCACGTTGACGCCTTTTTGCTGGCCTAATTGTCCGCCGTTTTTCACCGTACATATGATGTCCGTGTCCGTGACCTCCTTGACCACAAGCTGGATCAGGCCATCGTCGATCAGGATAAAGTTCCCCGGCCCCACATCTTCCGGGAGGCCTTCATAAGTAATATGGCCGATTTTTCCATTTCCTATTACCGGCTTCGTCGTCAGCGTATATTCCTCTCCGGCCAAAAGCGTCACCGGCGCGCCGTCCTCCAAAAGCCCGGTGCGGATCTCCGGCCCCTTGGTGTCGAGCAGCGCCGCCACCGGGAGATCCATCTCCTCCCGAAGCTTTTTTAATTGGTCCAGCTTCGCCTTATGCTCCTCGTGGGTGCCGTGGGAAAAATTAAAGCGGGCGACATCCATCCCCTCCTCCATCAAGCGGCGCATCACCGCCGGATCTTCGGTATTCGGTCCCATCGTACAAATAATCTTTGTTTTCTTCTTCATGCCTGGCCGTCTCCTTTCGTCACATGTTTATGGGTATAGAGATGTTCCTGGCAATATTCGTAATTCCCCTCGCATTTGGAACAATAACGAAATTCCAGTGTCGGATCATCCAGTTCCGTCCGGCCGCAGACCGCGCAGCGGTGACGGGGGCCAGACGCAGAGTGTTTCACCTCGTGCTGATAGACGACTTTGCGCTTGACTTGCTTCGCCTGCTGCACCGGCTTGCGGTACAGGAAGAAAAACAGGATGAAGTTGAGCAGGGTCATAACAAGCATGATACGGGAGGGCCAGGTGCCCTTGATGCAGTCATAGACCAACAGCACACCATAAAAGATTCCCAGCCATTTTGCTTTCACCGGAATAATAAAATTCAGGAAAAACTGTGCGTCCGGAATCGTCGCAGCGATGGCAAGCAGCATGGACAAATATAGCTGCGTGGAAGAGCCGGCAGCTGCGATAGAGGCAAGATAAGATCCATAAAAAGGAATGATCAGGCAAGTCCCGATGATGATTCCGATGATACCAACAATCAGATACAGATTCAAACGGAATGTCCCCCACATCTGCTCCAGCAGTCTTCCAATCGAGAAAAAGCAGAAGGAACTGATAAGAAACCATACGATACTTGTATTCGAAGGAAAAATCAAAAAGGTCACAAGCCGCCATATTTGGCCATGCAGAATGGCTGAAATATCCAAGCTCAGCCAATTTACATAAAAAGCGGGATTACTGTTAAGCAAAAAGAACCCGAGCGCCTGCATCGCAATCAGATAAATCATCAGATTGTGCACTGCGAAACGCCCAAACTTCCGTTCCAGCTTGTTGATAAAATTCATGTTGCCCTCATTTCTTAACACGGATCCGGTGAACACCCCGGTTTTTCCATATTTTTCATTGTTTTTAGCCATCTCAGGCTAGAAAATTAAACTATATTATAGGGGGATTTTTCAATTTTGTCAAATCATTCCCAGCCATTTTACTAAAATTTAACCCTTTTTCCAGCTGTCTCCTACGCCCCTGTCGCGTTTTGTAGATTTTCAGGGTTTGTTTATGAATTTTAACTTGTATTTCCGGGGGAAAAAGGATATAACGTATTATGGTGAAAAGTGAGGAGGATTATCATGACACCCAAGTATTCCCTAGGGATTGATATTGGTTCCACAACCGTAAAAATTGCGATTCTGGACCAGGAATATAAAGTATTATTTTCGGATTACGAACGGCATCTGGCCCACATTCAGGAGACTTTGGCAGAGCTTTTGCAGCGGGCCAAAGCCTCTTTAGGTTCTGTCACCCTGCATCCGGTCATCACAGGCAGCGGCGGGCTGACGCTCTCGAAACATTTACAGGTTCCCTTTGTCCAGGAGGTGGTCGCGGTTGCGGCCTCTTTACAGGACTTTGCGCCGCAGACCGACGTTGCCATCGAGCTCGGTGGCGAAGACGCTAAAATCATCTATTTCACCGGCGGCGTCGACCAACGGATGAACGGAATCTGTGCCGGGGGAACCGGCTCTTTTATCGACCAGATGGCGGCTCTTTTACAGACCGATGCCTCTGGACTCAACGAGTACGCAAAAAATTATAAGGCGATCTATCCGATCGCGGCCCGCTGCGGCGTGTTCGCAAAGAGCGACATCCAGCCTCTGATCAACGAAGGGGCTACCCGCGAAGATCTGTCGGCCTCGATTTTCCAGGCTGTGGTAAACCAGACCATCAGCGGCCTGGCCTGCGGCAAGCCGATCCGCGGAAACGTGGCTTTTCTCGGCGGACCGCTTCATTTTCTCTCGGAGCTGCGGACCGCTTTCATTCGGACCCTTCACCTCTCCGACGGGCAGGTGATCGCTCCGGACCACTCCCACCTGTTCGCCGCCATCGGCGCGGCGATGAACAGCCAGGACACGGAGGTGGAGATCGACGAGATGATCCGCCGCCTGACCGCCGGGATCCAGATGGATTTCGAGGTAAAGCGGATGGAACCGCTGTTTGCCGATGAAGAGGAATATCAAAACTTTCGGGCCCGCCACGACCGCCATAAGGTCAACCGGGGCTACCTCAGCCAGTACCACGGAAAATGCTATCTGGGCATTGACGCCGGCTCCACGACCACAAAGCTGGCCCTGGTCAGCGAGGACGGCACCCTGCTCTATTCCTTTTACAGCAACAATAACGGCAGCCCGCTGACCACGACGATCCACGCGATGGAGGAGGTCAAAAACCTGCTGCCCTCCGACGCCTCGATTGCCTATTCCTGCTCCACCGGTTACGGGGAGGCCTTGTTAAAGTCCGCTTTGATGCTGGACGAAGGCGAGGTAGAAACCGTGGCCCACTACTATGCGGCCGCCTTCTTCAACCCGAACGTGGACTGTATTCTGGATATCGGCGGCCAGGATATGAAATGTATCAAGATTAAAAACCAGACCATCGACACGATTCTGCTGAACGAAGCATGCTCGTCGGGCTGCGGATCTTTCATCGAGAACTTTGCCAACTCCCTCGACTACACGGTGGAGGACTTTGCCAAAGAGGCGCTGTTTGCCCAAAATCCGATCGACCTCGGCACTCGCTGCACGGTATTCATGAATTCCAATGTAAAGCAGGCGCAAAAAGAGGGGGCTCCGGTTTCCGACATCTCGGCGGGCCTGGCCTACTCGGTCATTAAAAACGCTTTATTTAAGGTAATTAAAATCACCGATCCGAAAGATCTCGGCAAAAATGTCGTGGTACAGGGCGGAACATTCTACAACGACGCCGTGCTCCGGAGCTTCGAAAAGATTTCCGGCTGCAACGCGGTCCGCCCCGACATCGCCGGTATCATGGGCGCGTTCGGAGCCGCCCTGATCGCCAGAGAGCGGGGACAGGGAAAAGAAACCCACATGCTCCCGTTAAATGAGATCTTAAAGCTGAGCTTTACGACTTCTCTGACCCGCTGCAAGGGCTGTACGAATCACTGCCTTCTGACGATCAACCGGTTCCCCGGCGGACGCAGTTACGTCACCGGGAACCGCTGTGAGAAAGGGTTGGGAAAGGAACGGGCTTCGGAGAAGGTTCCGAACCTGTTTGAATATAAATTCAACCGGATTTTCGGCTATGAGCCGCTCTCCAAGGAGGACGCGCCCCGCGGGGTGATCGGAATCCCCAGGGTCCTCAACATGTACGAGAACTTCCCGTTCTGGGCCACATTTTTCAAAAAGTTGGGCTTTTCGGTGGTTGTCTCCCCCAAGTCCACCAGGAAAATTTATGAACTGGGGATGGAGTCGATTCCCAGCGAATCCGAGTGCTATCCGGCCAAGATCAGCCATGGGCATATTCAATGGCTGCTAGATCAGGGGATTTCAACCATCTTTTATCCTTCCGTCTTTTACGAGCGGACGGAGGCCAAGGGAGCGCAGAACCATTACAACTGCCCGATCGTTATCTCCTACCCGGAAAATATCAAAAACAATGTGGAGGGGATCAAGGCCGATGGAATCCGTTTTATTCACCCATTCATGGCCTTCACCGATGAAAAGACAGCCATCAAGCGTCTGGAGGAAGTCTGCAAAGAAGAATTCGCCATCCCGGCATCCGAGGTAAGAAAAGCCGGTCATGCGGCGTGGGCGGAACTGATCCAGGCCAAAACCGACCTGCAAAAAGAAGGGGAAAGGGTTCTCGCCTGGATTAAAGAAAATAAAAAGCACGGGATCGTGCTGGCCGGGCGTCCTTATCACATCGACCCGGAAATCAACCACGGAATCCCGGAGATGATCGCCTCCTACGGCATCGCGGTGCTGACGGAAGATTCCATCTCCCATCTGGCGGATCCGGAACGGCCGTTGATCGTCAATGACCAATGGATGTACCATTCCCGCCTCTACAAGGCGGCCCAGTATGTCAAAGGCTGCGATGATCTGGATTTGATCCAGCTGAACTCCTTCGGCTGCGGCCTGGACGCGGTCACCACGGATCAGGTCAGCGACATCCTGACCCACTCCGGAAAGATTTATACGGTCCTCAAAATCGATGAAGTGAACAACCTTGGCGCAGCGCGGATCCGGATTCGTTCTCTGCTCTCCGCCCTGCGGATCCGGACGGAGCGTCCGACGGAACGGAAAATCATCACCTCCGCCTACCACCGCGCGGAATTTACGGATCAGATGCAGAAAGACGGCTACACGATTCTCTGCCCGCAGATGTCGCCGATTCATTTTGATCTGCTCCAGCCCGCCCTGAACCAGTACGGCTATCACGTGGTGATTCCGGACAACGGCGACCGGGCGGCCATCGACACCGGTTTAAAATATGTCAACAATGACGCGTGTTTCCCGTCCCTAATCGTGGTCGGACAGCTGATGAACGCCATCCTGTCCGGAGAATATGACACCGACCGGCTGGCTATCATTATGACCCAGACCGGCGGCGGCTGCCGTGCTTCCAACTACCTGGCTTTCATCCGCCGGGCGCTGGAGAAAGCGGGTCTGGCCCATATTCCGGTCATCTCCCTGAACGTCAACGGGATGGAGACCAACTCCGGTTTCCATTACTCGGCGGCCATGGTGGTGCGGGCCATGCAGGCCATCATTTACGGCGACGTCTTCATGCGGGTGCTCTACCGGGTACGCCCTTATGAAAAAGAGCCGGGCTCCGCCAATGCGCTGCATGAGAAATGGAAGCAGAACTGCGTCCGTTCTCTGACAAGCGGCGGCTGGGGAATGAAAGAATTCAAACGGAATATCCAGAACATCGTAAAGGAATTCGACGAGCTTCCGATCGATGAAAACCTGAAAAAGCCCAGAGTCGGCATCGTCGGAGAGATTCTGGTGAAATTCCTGCCCCTCGCCAACAATCACCTGGTGGAGCTTTTGGAGCGGGAGGGCGCTGAGGCTGTGATGCCGGACCTGATGGATTTCCTCTCCTACTGTTTCTACGACGGGGATTTCAAAGCCAAGTATCTCGGCGGGAAGAAATCCTCCGCCTACACGGGCCTTCTGGGAATCCGTTTCCTGGAATACTTAAGGAAACCGGCGGCGGACGCCCTGAAAGCCAGCAAGCGTTTTACGCCTCCGGCTAAGATCCGCCAGCTGGCTGATTATGCCGAACCGTTTGTCTCCATCGGCAACCAATCCGGGGAGGGCTGGTTCCTGACCGGAGAGATGATTGAACTGATCCACAGCGGGGCCAAAAATATCGTCTGCACCCAGCCGTTTGCCTGCCTGCCGAATCATGTGGTCGGCAAGGGAGTGATCAAAGAGCTACGGCGCAGCTTCCCGGACTCCAACATCATTGCCGTGGACTATGATCCGGGGGCCAGCGAAGTCAATCAGCTAAATCGGATCAAGCTGATGCTGGCGACGGCGGTCAAGAATATGGCATAAAACCGCACAAAAAAAGACGCTGCAAGTTCTATTTTGCAGCGTCCTTTTTCTACTCCTCCTGAAGCGGATAAAGGATCTCTTCAAACGGGTCCACCAGATAATCCCGGTCGACCCCATTCACCTGGAACCGAAGAAAATATCCCGGCTTTCTCCAGCCCCAAAAAGGATCCTTCTTCCAGCTGGCCCCATAGACCGAAGAGATTTCCTGTCGGTACACGGCTGCATCCCCCAGCTGTTCTTCGGCAAAAGCCAGTGCTTCCGGATAAGACAGGGAAGGCATCCTTGTCAAAAGCATTCCCCAGAAAAATGCCAGGGATACCGCGCAGGCGATCCAGCAATATTTCTTTTTCCGGGTAAGTAAGAATAAAAGCGCCCCGGCCAAACCGATCCAATACAAATTCAAAGGATCCAAGCACAGCAGCCGGTACACACTTTTCAGCCAGAGAACCGACAAGATCATGCTGAACGCGATCAGCCACAGGATAAGCTCCGATCCCCGGCCCCAGGTTTTTACCTGTTTTTCCCGGCAGGGCCGGTCCACCCAAAAATAGCAGATCCCAAGAAAAATGAAAAGGCCGGCGGCCCCGGATAGACTCCTGATGTCGCTTCCCCAGACATACCGGCTGGTCAAAAACAGTCGGAACACAAACACGATCAGCAGCGCCACGCCGACGGCGATTGACCGTCCCATATAGGTTTGCTCCATCTCCGGGCGGACGCCCTTTAACCACCGTCTTTTTTCTTCCGGCACCGCCCTCCCTTTTTTCAAATCCAGATAGACTACGGCTCCGGCCACCAGTTGGTAAAGGCCAAAAATCAGGATAATCCCATCCGTGATTTCCATAGAAAAATTCCCCTTCAACCGGCAGCTCTGGAGCAAGGCCATGATCTCCTCCTGCTGCCGCTCAAAAACCGCTTTGGAAAGGATGCCTTCGGCGCCGTAGTGCTGATCGCCTAAAATCATCTCCAGCCGGATGTCTCCCTCGCCGGTCTCTTTCCAATACAATTCCCCCTTCACGCCCCAATCGGTTCGAAAATCGGTCATCACCCCTTGGTGGTCCGCCATAGGATAGATTGTAAAATGGCTGTAGTAAAGACGGAGCGTCTCTTCCCGGTCCCCCTCCACATACACAAAAACCTCTGATCCGGGAGAGCTGTCCCCTTCCAAGGATTCTTCCCGACTTGCCTCATACTCCCAGCCCTCCGGACAGTAAAAGGAAAGCTCCCGATCCTCTGAAAGCTCCACCTGGCACTTGGGAACTTTCCCCGCGGAGGCGGCAGGCCCACAAGAAGCGGCAAAAAACAGGACAAACAAAAGGACAAGCCAACACGTTCTCTTCCCTGTCTTTTCTTTCATACTCCTCCTTGTCTCCGCTCCGGCCGTTAAAGAAGCAGTTCAAAATCGTACCGGTAACCGAAGTCTTCTCCCACGCTCCTGGCCCCGTCCGCAATCTCTTCCTTGCTGTAGTCATGGTCATCTAAGAAATCCTCCGCCATCTCGTTCAGATGCAGGTAAAACGCCATGGCCAGCCGGAAATGTTCCGGATTTTCCGGATCCAGCTCCTCGGACAGCAGATTTTCCGCTTCATTGATCTCTCCGGAATCCGCCAAGATCAGCAGTTTCCGGTAAAGGGCATCCTCCGCAGAATCCTCCGCCTCCTCCGGCAGCTCATAGCGAATCAGCTCTTCATTCAACACCATTTTCCCCAGCGCGCGCACCATATCCCGAATGGCGCGGGTGGCATAATCTTCACTTACCATCTCTCTCCTTCCCGGCCGTCATACCTGGTACAGCCGCACTCGTTCATTATAAATTTTGATGATATCCTGCAAAACTTCCCGATGGTCGAAGTCCGGATCATAAACCAGATTGATCTCCCGGATCATGCTGAGGTTTTCAATCGGAAGCACTGTGATCTTTTTTTTCTTCCACTCATCCATACAGGCGCTCTTTGCCAGAATGGAGACACCGAAATCCCGCCGGATCAGATCCTTGATTGTGGCGATATTGTCCACCTCCAGGATAATATTAAACTCATCGATGGACATGTTCTGGCTTTCCAGATGGGCCACGAAAAGGTTTCGGGTCCCGGAGCTGGGAAGCCGCAGAATCATCCGCTCCCGCTTCAGTTCCTCCAGAGTGACAATGTTTTTCTTTGCCAGCGGATTGCTGTTGGAGACAGCCAAAACCAGGCAGTCGGTGTCCAGCAGCACCGAGCGAAGTCCCGCGCAGGTCACTTTTCCTTCGACAACAGCCAGATCCACCTCATAATTTTTGACCCTTTCATAAAGATTATTTATGGAGTCAGAAAGCATCGTTATGGATACATCTTCTTTCTCGCTGCCGTATGTGGCCAGAACTTCGGCGATCGCACTGCTCTCCGCCGTGTGGGTGATGCCGATGGTCAGCTTGGTCAGCTGCTTTTTTTCATCTGCAATATTCTGCAGCATATTTTGGTAAAGAGAACACATCCGTTTCGCATACTTGATTACGATCTCCCCTTCTCTGGTGGGGCGCAGCTGTCCCTCCCCCCGGTTAAACAGCTTCACTTTCAGCTCATTTTCCAACTGACGCACATGCTGGCTGACGGCGGGCTGAGTCAGAGATAGCTGTTCGGCCGCCCTGGTAAAGCTTCCGGTTTCATAAACTTTGAGCAGCGTGGTCAGTTTTGGATCCAGCATTTCCCACCTCCATAAGTTTTCCTTATCCTCCTGCAAAATATCATCATGATCTTTTATTTTTTAATCTGATATAATTATAGCATCGATAGAGGAAAAAGCAATCTGGTTTTCAAAATTTTCAGATTGCTTAGGAGGGCAAGATGGTTCAATTATACCAAGGATTCAACAGCAATACAGCCGTACTGATTACACTTTCGCTTCTGCTCTTCTCCGGCTTTTTGCTGACCCGTTTTACCAAACTGCTCCGGCTCCCCAACGTATCCGGTTATATCATCGCAGGCGTGCTTTTAAGCCCCCACGTGTTGAACCTGGTTCCGGCGGAGCTGATCGCTCATATGGGGTTTTTAAGCGATATCGCGCTTTCTTTTATTGCTTTCAGCGTCGGAAAATATTTTCTGCGGGACGTCATCCGCAGCACCGGCCTGAAAGTAATCCGGATCACTCTCTGGGAGTCCCTGGCCGCAGGTGCCGCCATCACCCTGGCAATGCACTTTCTGTTCCAGATGGAATGGGATTTCTCCCTGCTTCTCGGAGCCATCGCCACGGCCACCGCGCCGGCCAGCACCATCATGACGATCCAGCAATACCATGCCAAAGGAGAATTTGTCAATGTGCTGCTCCAGGTCGTGGCGTTGGACGACGTGGTCTGTCTTTTGGTGTTCAGTGCCGCCGCCGCCCTGCTCTCCGGAAACAAAACCGGCAGCTTTTCTATTTCCAGCATGATGCTGCCGATTCTCTACAATCTGGGAGCTTTGGTACTCGGTGTTCTCTGCGCGCTGCTTTTATCCCGCCTCCTCTCCCCAAAGCGCAGCCGTGACAACCGGCTGATCCTGGCTGTGGCCATGCTTTTGGGAATCGCAGGAATCTGCGCCGCCTTCGACACTTCCCCCTTGCTTGCCTGTATGCTTTTCAGCGCGGTATATGCCAACAAGACCGGCGATACCAGTCTCTACTTACAGCTGGACAATTTTACCCCGCCGATACTCTCGCTCTTTTTTGTGGTCTCCGGATTGAATCTGGATCTTACAACCTTGACCGTGGTCGGCGTCGCCGGAGTCGCCTATTTTATCATTCGGATCCTGGCAAAATACCTGGGAGCCTACCTCGGCTGTATGAATAAGGATACTTCATCCGGCGTCCGCACCTATCTGGGCTTTGCTCTGGTTCCCCAGGCAGGAGTCGCCATCGGCCTTGCCTTCCTGGGACAGCGGATTCTCCCGACACAGGAAGGCAATCTGCTCCTGACCATCATCCTCTCCTCGTCGGTGCTCTATGAACTGATCGGACCGGCCTGCGCCAAGTTTGCCCTGTTCCGTTCCGGGGCGATTTCAAAGGAACCTTCCTCATAAGCGCAGCGCCTTAGAGGAGACGTTTCTTCTCCGCTTCCGCCAGCTTCCGGTACTCCTCCCTGAGCCGGTCCGAAACCGCCCGCCTCGAAAAGACATGCTTCCACACGCTGCGCACCGGCATAATCCCCATCAGGGAATTTGACAAAAACAGCTCGTCGCAAGTGGAGAGGTCCTCCGGATAAAGCGTCTGCTCTTTCACCCCCAGCCGCTCTAGGAGACACCGGCGCAGGATCCCAGGCAGAAGGCCGGATGATGCAGGAGGCGTGAGAACCTCTCCCCGCCGCACCAAAAACAGATTTGTGACGGCTCCCTCAGTCAGCTCTCCCCTGGTATTAACGAAAATGACCTCATCGAAGCCTTCCTGCGCAGCCCTCCGCTTTTCCCAAAGGTTTTCCCCGGCACACAGAGTTTTATAGCGGACAAACGGGGACGTCTCATTGCGAAGAATTGGACTGAACGCCACAGAGAACCCCTTTTTATAGTCCTGCGAACCATACGGATTTTTTCTGCGGCTGTATACCGCGTTTCCGGCGGACACCGCAAGCTTCAGCACTGACCGGCCGCTTCCGTTTTGTTCCGCCTCCCGGCGAATCACATTACAGGAAGCCTCCGGAGGCACAGGAATGCCCAAAAATCCAAGCGCCTCCCGCAGCCTGTTGCAATGCGCTTCCGCAAACAGCGGAATGCCGTCCTCGACTGCGATTGTCTCAAAGGCCCCCAGGCCAAAATAAAACCCTTCGTCGTAAATCATGACTTCCTCCTTATTCCTCCGAGAGCGCCTCAAGCAAAGCCTTGGCTTTTTGCAGTGTCTCTTCATATTCAAATTCCGGATCGGACTCACAGGTGATGCCGCCACCCACCCCCAGGGTGTACGTGCCGTCCCGGTGCAGCGCCGTGCGGATCACGATGTTCCAGTCACAGCTTCCATCGAAGCCCAGATACCCCATGCTCCCTGTGTAGATGCCTCTTTGCCCATGCTCCAATTCATCGATGATTTCCATGGCGCGGATCTTGGGAGCCCCGGTGATAGAACCGCCGGGAAAAGCAGGGGCAAGCAGATCCACTGCGCTTCTCCCTTCCCTCAGTTTACCCACGATTGTAGAGACCAAATGAAAGACGGTGGCATAGGCCTCCACTGAAAAATGTTCCGTCACCTGCACACTGCCCGGCCGGCAGACATGGTTCAGATCATTCCTCTCCAAGTCCACGATCATCAAAAGCTCACTGTGGTCCTTGTCCGATTCTTCCAGCTCCCGCCGCAGGGCCGCATCCTCCTCCGGGTCTTTTCCCCGCTTCCGGGTTCCCTTGACCGGCCGTGTTTCCACAACGCAATCCTTCACCCGCAGAAACCGTTCTGGCGAAGCGCTGAGAATCTGGAAATCCCCATAGTCCAGGAATCCACCGAAAGGGGACGGGTTGTACCGGCGCAGATAGCGGAACACCTCATAAGGCTTCCGGCTGCTTTTCACCGTCAGCTGCTGTGTCATATTGGCGATGTAGATCTCTCCCTCCACAATATACTCCATCATGCGGCGGACCGCTGCTTTGTATTCTTCCTTTTCAAAATTGGCGGAAAAATTTGCCTGTTTCTTATTCTTGGCTGGAACAGGGGACGGGAGATGATCTCGGATGTCCCGCTCCGCTTCCGCCGCCGCCTTCTCTAATGGGCGGAACCGTTCCCCGGAAGTCAGATAAATGCGTTTTGCCTGAAAATCCTCAATCAAGTATTCATCGTAAAAGACAAAAACTGCCTCCGGTACTCCATCCGTCTTAGAGTGACGGGTGGGAATCTGTTCAAACTTTCTCCCATAATCATAAGAAAAATATCCGATCCCGCCGGACAGGAACGGCAGCTCCGTCAGGTTGTCCTCGCGGCAGTCGGATATGACACGGCCAAGCCGCTCCTCCATCGTCCCTTCTGTCCGCGCTCCATTCTCGTACAGGATCCCCGATTCCTCCCGCAAAATAAGCCAGGGCTTCCGTCCTATCACGGAAAAACGTCCCATATTGTTTTTCAAGGATGAGTCAAGAAAAGAAGCCGGACGTTCCTCCCGATACCCCTCAAACAAATCGGCCAGCTGACAATACTCCTTCAGAGCCGTCACCTTTGTTCCCATGGTTCTCCCTCCATTCTTCGCATATATTCATAAAATTTCTTAGCAGCTCCGGCCCATATTGGGTCAGCACAGCCTCCGGGTGGAATTGCACTCCATAGACCGGCAGTTCTTTGTGACGGATGGCCATGACCGCGCCGTCCTCCGCCACCGCATCTACCGCCAAGCAGTCCGGCAGCTGATTTTGGCTGACAACCAGGGAATGATACCGGGTCACCTGGTACTTCGCCGGCAGTCCGGCAAACAGTCCGAGCCCCTCGTTTCGAATCCAAGTCACTTTGCCGTGCATCGGCCGGTCCCCTTTTTTTACCGAAGCGCCCAGCTCACTGCCGATCACCTGATGTCCCAGACAAACGCCAAGAACCGGAACTCTTCCCATCATCCGGCGCAGGACGGCGCCGGAGCGCCCGCAGCCGGATGGGCTTCCCGGTCCAGGGGAGAGGATCACGCCCTCCAGCATCCCGGACACCCAGGCTGACTCCAACCATTCCAGGGAAATCTTATCGTTCCGGAACAAGGTAACCTTGCCTCCCAGACATTCCAGGTAGACGGCGAGGTTATAGACAAAAGAATCATAATTGTCCACCATCACATACATTTTTTATCCTCCTTGTGTGATTATGCCAAGGGGGCCGATCTCAGCGTTGCGATGCCCGAACGGCCCCCCTCGGCGCTCCCCCCTCTTGGGCACGCTTCTGTATTGACAAAATAAAAGCCGAAAGCATGGCAGGACTGGTTGACAGTCCTGCGATTACTTTCGGCAGTTTTCCTTTTATTTGGACACACCTTTTTTAATTGTCATGGGCAGCGCCCGATATAGGGGTAGGATAGCATGTTTTCTGCCATCTGTCTATCACTTTTTACCGCGACTTGAAATCTTTCCAATAGCTGCTGAAAAGGTCATCCATTTCTTCTCCCAGGTAATGGTAGACTTCACACCGCGCGAGGATCTCTTCCGGAGGGAACAGAGCCTCGTTTTCCAATTCTTCTTCACTCATCAGCTTCATGGTCTCAGTATTCGGCGTCGGGTATGTCAGGTATTCATAAGTCATCATGCCGATATCACCGCGGCACATGAAATTAATCCAGGCTTCCGCATTCTCCTTGTTCCGGCAATTTTTCGGAATGACCCAGGAATCTAGCCAGACGTTGCTTCCCTCTTCCGGGATCACGTACTTCAGATTTTCATTTTCATCCTGGCAGTAGAGAACCTCCCCGGAATAAATCACTCCGATCGCCGCAGATTCCCCGATCAGGAAATCCCGCGCCGAGTCATTCACGTATTTATAGACGAAAGGTTTCTGCTCGACCAAAAGCTCCGTGGCCTCGGCCAGCTTTTCCTCATCGGTAGTATTGCAGGAGAGGCCCATCCGCTTAAATGCAATCATATAGATGTCCCGCAGGCTGTCCTGCATCAAAATTTCGTCAGTGTAAGCCGGGTTCCAGAGATCGGCCCAGCTGGTAATCGATCCTTCCGGGATCACCTCCGTATTGTATAAAATCCCTACGGTACCCCAGTTGTACGGCACCGAATAGCGGTTGCCCGGATCAAAACTGTCGGAGAAATTCCGGCAAGTCTCGCTGATATAGTCAAAATTGGGGACATTGGCGTAGTCGATCTCCGTCAGCAGGCCGTTTTTCACCATCTTTTCGATCATATAATCCGAAGGGCAGACCACATCGTACCTTACGGAGCCGGATTCGATCACCGGATACATCTCCTCGTTTGTGTCGTAAGTATCATAGATCACTTCGATCCCGGTCTCTTCCTCAAACATCCGGATCACCTCCGGAGCAACATAGTCCCCGTAATTAAAGATATACACCTGTCCGTTCTCCCCGCCTGCGGATTCCGGGGAACTGCCGCACCCGGCAAGGCTTCCGGCCGCTAACAGGCTAAAGAAACAAAGCATAAATTTTTTCAAAACTACCTCCTCAGCCTCCGGCTTTTTTCGTCCGCTTCTCCCGGTAGCCCGGCAGGAAATTGGCGACGATCAGCAAAATCAATACGGTTGCAAACATCACCGTCGACAAGGCATAGATCGACGGGCGGATTCCCACTTTAACCTGGCTGTAAATCAGGGTGGACAGCGTATTGACACCGGCGCCTCTTGTGAAATGGGTGATGATAAAGTCGTCCACCGACATGGTGAACGCCATCAGAAACCCGGAGACAATGCCCGGACGAATCTCCGGCAGCACCACTTTGATAAAAGCTTGGATCGGGGTCGCCCCCAGATCCAATGCCGCCTCATAAGTGGTTTTCCCCGCCTGCTTCATTTTCGGCAGCACGCTCAGAACCACATAGGGAATACAAAAGGTGATATGCGCGATCAGCACCGTATTCCGGTTCAGGGAGATCCCAAAGGCCACGAAAATCAACATCAGGGAAATACCGGTCACAATATCCGAATTGACCATTGGAATATTGTTCAGCATCAAGATGACCGCCCTGGAACTGCTCTTCATCTTCTGGATGCCGATGCAGGCCAGTGTTCCCAGCAGGGTCGCCACCACAGCGGAGATCAGCGCGATCGCCAGCGTATTCCAGATCGCCTCCCGTATCGCCTCATCCTGGAACATTTCCTGGTACCAGCGAAGGGAAAAACCGCCCCACTTCGCCATGGACTTGCTCTCATTAAAGGAGAGCACCATCAAGGTAAAAATCGGCGCGTACAGGAACACGCAGATGATTCCCAAATAACAACGCTCCACTATTTTCTTCATCAGAACGCATTCCCCTCCCCGCCTTTATCGAATTTTGCCAGAAACAGCATGCTGATCAGGATAAAGACCATCATCACCAGGGAAAGGCCAGAGCCCAGATGCCAGTTGGATCCCACGGTAAACTCCTGGTCGATGATATTTCCGATCAAAAGCAACTTGCCGCCGCCCAGCATATTGGGAATCACGAAGGTGGTCAGCGATGGGATGAACACCATGGTGATGCCGCTGACAATGCCGGGAACGCTCAGAGGAATCAGGATTTTAAACAGAATCTGCCGGTTGCTTGCCCCCAGATCCCGCGCTGCCTCCACCACGCTGTTGTCAATCTTCATCAGCACATTATAGACCGGCAGCACCATAAAGGGAAGGAAATCGTAAACCATGCCCATGACAATGGCGGCTGGCGTGTTGATCAGCCGCAGGCTGGGAAGCCCCAAAAAGGACAGGATTCCATTGATCACTCCATGCTTTTCCAGAATAGTTTGCCAAGCCATGGTCCGAAGCAGAAAGTTCATCCACATCGGGAGGATGAAAAGAAACACCACAAAGCCTTTTTGGCCCAGTCCGGTTTTCCGCAGGATCAGGCCCAGGGGATAAGCTAAAATCAGACAGATCAGAGTGCTGATCACCGCCAGCAGCAGAGCCAGGCCAAGAGCTTTCGCATGGGCCGGGACCGTGATGGCGGACAGGTTGGCGAACGTAAAAGCGCCGCTCCGGTCGGTCAGACCGTAATAGACGATCATCCCCAAAGGCACGACCGTGCAGCAGATCATCCAGATCAGATAGGGCCCTGCCAATAATTTTCTACTCATCGACACCGATCGCCTCCTCATCCTCCGAAGCCGGTTTATTCATGATCTGAATGTTAAACGGATCCACGGAAATGCTGACCGGCGTTCCGACCGGATAGCAGCCTGTACTCTGAATCAGCCACTCAAAACCGCCTGCCTGAACTTCCATCTCATAGTGGACGCCCTTAAAAATCAGATGGGAAACCACGCCGTCCAAGGTTCCTTCCCCCGGCTGCTTTAATACAATATCCTCCGGCCGGATTACCACATCCACAGGCTTATTCCGGCCAAATCCCTCGTCCACGCAGGCAAATTGATATCCGAGAATCTCCACGAGGCGGTCCTGAAGCATGATTCCGTTCAGAATATTGCTGTCCCCGATGAAATCCGCCACGAACGCGTTCTCCGGCTCGTTGTAAATTTCCTCCGGCGTCCCCATCTGCTGGATATAGCCCTGGTTCATCACCACCACCTTGTCCGACATGGTCAACGCTTCCTCTTGGTCATGGGTGACATAAATAAAGGTGATGCCCAGCTCATTTTTCAGGCGGATCAGTTCATACTGCATATCCTGGCGGAGTTTCAGGTCCAGAGCGCCCAAAGGCTCGTCCAGCAGGAGGACCCGCGGCTCATTGACAATGGCCCTGGCAATGGCGATCCGCTGCTGCTGGCCGCCGGAAAGAGACGCCACGCTCCTTTTTTCATAGCCGTCCAGGTTGACCAGCTTTAAGGCATATCGGATCTTATCCCGGATATAATTCTTGCTTTTTCCGCTGATTTTCAGCCCGAAAGCGATATTTTCCTCAATATTCATATGAGGAAACAGGGCATATTTCTGGAATACGGTGTTCAGATGCCGTTTATTGGGCGGCACGGCCGCAATGTCTTTTCCTTCAAACAAAACCTGTCCCTCGTCCGGCTTTTCAAATCCCCCGATGATCCGGAGCGTTGTAGTCTTGCCGCAACCGGACGGACCCAGCAGCGTAATAAATTCGTTCTCCTGCACTGAAAGGTCCAGCTCGTCCAGCACCTTGGCGCCGTCAAAGCTTTTCGATATTTTCACTAAATCAATCAATGAACCCATCCCGACTCTCCTCCTATGTAAATCCACGCGTTTTAAAAGCTGGGCGGCGTGCTGACCCAAATGATTACTGCGCCGGACAGGGAACTGAGATAGTGGGTCTGATCCGGCCTATAATAAAAAGCTTCCCCTTTTTTTGCCTTATATGTGCGTTTTCCCAAATGAATTGTCACGGCCCCCTGGATCACGTAACCAAACTCCTCCCCTTCGTGGGGATTATCCGGATAAGTGGATCCGCCTTTTTTAAGTGTCAGGCGAATCGGTTCCATCTGGTTTTTCTGGGCATTGGGAATAATCCATTCCACCTGGTTTTTCAGTTCCGAATCCAGTTTTTCAAAAAAATCCTCCCTTTGAAATACAATCTGCTCTTCCGCGGAATCGTCAAAGAAATCTTTCAGGCTGGTACCCAGGCACTGCAGGATATCGGTCAAAGTCGCGATCGAAGGCGAAGTCAAATCCCTTTCCAGCTGGGAGATAAAGCCCTTCGACAGCTCCGCCCGGTCCGCCAGTTCTTCCTGCGTCAGTCCCATCTTCACCCGGAGTTCCTTGATCTTCGGTCCAATATCCATCGCTCCACCTGCTTTCTGATCCAAGCGCCTGCCGAAAGAAGCAGAAGCTAAACATAAAGTTTAGTAATTCTAAACTGCAAGATACATATTATCTCAGAGCCTTTCTTCTGTCAATAGTTTTCCTCCGGAATCTTAACAAATTTCCAGTTCTATGATATAATGGGCATGAAATGAAAATTCTTTCACTCCGGAAGGAGGCTGCCATGAGCCAATTTTATACTGCCTACGTCGGTTCTTATACGGATATCAATACCTGCAAAGGCCTGACTATTTTCGATGTAGATGTAGAACGCGGGGACTTAAAGAAACGTGGGGAAGTCGAAGTCAGCAATGCAACTTACCTAATAACGTCTCCGGATCGGAGATACCTGTATGCAGCCACGGATAAGGGAGTGGCTTCTTTTCGGATCCTGCCCGATGGAAATTTGCGGCGCCTGAACACAGCCGCCATCCGCGGAATGCGGGGCTGCCATCTGTCGACCACAGCCGACAACCGTTTTCTTTTTGTCTCCGGCTATTTTGATGGAAAGATCACAGTTCTGCATATCAACGAGGACGGCTCCGTGGGCCCGATTGCAGACGGAATCTTCCACAAAGGGCCTGGAAGCGTGGCTGAGAGGAATCTCCGTCCCCATGTGCGCTGCGCAGTCCTGACTCCGGATGAAAAATATCTTTGCGTTGCAGATTCCGGCATTGACCAGATTAAAATCTACCGTTTTCACCATGAGACCGGCGAGCTGACCCCGGTCGATGTGATCCGCTGCCGTCTCCAGGCAGCCCCCTGTTTCCTCTTATTCTCACCGGACGGGAAGTACCTCTATACAATCAAAGAGCTGAGCAACAAGATCTCTGTCTATACTTATGACGGTTCCGGGAAACAGCCGGTGTTTGAACAGATCCAAGCCATTTCCACATTGGGAAAGCAATTCAACGACTACAGCGCCGCTGTCACCATGGAATTTGCAAAAGACAGCGACCGTCTGCTGTGCACCAACGCCGGAGACCACAGCCTGGGAATCTTTGAGAGGGACCGGGAAACCGGACTTCTGCGTCAGATGAGCGTCCTTCCGATCAGCGGGAAGTACCCGACGGATGTCTGCGTATTTCCGGATGAAAAGCACTTGTTCTGCACCAACTACGATTCCAGCACGCTGACCTTTTTCCGGGTCGATTTTAATACGGGGCTGATCGTAATGTCCCGCGCTCCCATACCAGTGGATCAGCCGGAATGCGCTCTGATCGTGGCGCCTATGCAGGAAGAATAATCCCGAAAACGTTGGAAATACCCGAAGTTTTCCCCTCCAGATGTCACTTGATATTGGCCAGATATACCCCTCCGACAATCCCGATCGTCCCGATGATCTGAGGGGAGGAAAAGGGTTCCTGCAGGATTAAAACTCCGGCCAGGATAGAAACCGCCGTGGAAAGCCCGACAAAAGAAGACGCCTGGTTCGTCCCGATTTTTCTGATCGCTGCGTTGGATAAGAAAAACGCGAACACAGAGCATCCCAGCCCTTGATAGAGTACAGCAATCAGAAAGTTTTGGTCTGAGAACGGCAGCCTGAAAAACTCCGTTAAGGTTCCCGCCGACTGATTTTGAAAAACAGCAATGGCTGTGAATACCACGGCACCCATGGCGATCATCCCATAAGTTTTCTCAAAATCCGTAAAACCATCCGCCTTTTCTGCAAAAACACAGTATAGGCTATAGGAGGCGACGGCGAGCAGCAGCATCGAATACCCAGATAACGAGAATGACGCCTCCATCCCCTTTGCCAGCACACAGCCCAAAACGCCGGCCAAGGTAACCGTAATTCCGATGATCTGCATCTTTTTCGGCTTTTTCTTCAAAATCAAGGACGATGCCAACAATGTTCCGACCGGGATGCACGCCAAAAAAGAACCGCTCTCCGAGGCTGTCGTCGCTCCGATTCCCACAGTTTCCGCTATAAAATAGATCGTGGGCTGAAACACTGCGATACAGAAAAGAGGGAGGAGATTCTTCCCTTTTAAATGAATGCGGGCAATTCCAGTGAGCAGGCAAAAACTCATGGCCGCAAAGGCAATCAAGAACCGCCAGCAAAGGAGCGTCATTACGCTTGCCGACTCTGTTGCCTGTTTCGTGAACAGATAACTAAAACCAAACAAGATTTCACAAAGAGCAGCGCTGCTGCAGCCGCTCAAAATTTTATTTTTCGACAGTCTTGTCATATCTATCTCCGTTCTCTCTGTGTCTTCCTCACCGAATCCGTCCTACGGGCTGCCCTGTTCTCTCCCTGGTTCTGGCCTGGAATATTGCCAAAGTTTTCGGCGTTCCCATTGAAGAGATCTTTACTGTGGAGGAGGATTGATTCTCGCGCAACGCGGCTGGGATAGGAAAAGCCAGTGAACGCCAAGGGAGCTGCAAAAAGTTACAATTCTTTTTGCAGCTCCCTATTTTGACAATCAGCCGGCGGCTGATCCTATTTCATCCAGTTTTGCATCCTTTGGCCCTTGTAAGTCCGTCCGATGGGAAACCCCAAAAATAAGCGCGCCTTTGCGGATGATGAATTACCAGCGGCGGCGACGGCGCTTTCTCTTATAGCGGCTGCGGGAACGGCGTCTGTGCTTGATCTGCTGCCAGTTATACGCCACAAAAAAGATCCCGAATGCCACAAGAAGTACGGCAAGACCGATTCCAACCCACATTAAAATCTTCATCCAAGAAAATCCGCCTTCCGACTCAGATTCCGGGGCCTGCGTCGTTGTCTCCGGCTCTGTTGCCTGCGTAACCGGTTGCTGAACCGTACCGGAGAAATGAACCGCTCCGGCCTTTTCTCCATTGATGCTATAAGCTATGGTTCCAGAAAAGCCGTCCGCTCCTTCCGTCTGTTCGACCTTTGCCGTCAGGTTTTCCGGCTTTACCGAATTCGGCAGAACCACCCAAGCATCCTCTTCCGCGACCGTGTATTCAACCTGAGGTCCGTCCGCGTCGGACCCTTCTGCCAAACGCTGCCTTGCGTCATCCGCCATCGAATACCAGGTAAAATTGTTAAAGCCATATTCAAACAAATTCTTCGTATCGCTGGACCGGTTGCCTTTTTGACTGTTCATGATAACACAGATCAGCTCTGCGTCGTCTTTTTTTGCGTAGGTCACCAGAGAATTTCCCGCGATCTGCGTATAACCGGTTTTACCCGCGATAGCATAGTCGTAGGGAGTGTCCCCGCCCTTTAAAAGAGGATGTTTCGTCGCCACCCAGGTACTTTCCGAATGTTTATTCGTGGGAGGAATTTCATAGACTGTCGTAGAATCAATTTCCAGGAATCCCGGCGTATTTAAAGCTTGCCTCATAATAATTGCCATATCATGGGCCGTGGTAAAATGATCCTCGTCATTCAGGCCGGAAGGATTTTTAAAACTGGTGTTGGTGCAGCCCAGTTCTTTGGCCCGCTCCGTCATCTTTACGCCGAAATCTTCGATGGTTCCCGAAATGTGCTCCGCCAGAGCCTGAGCCACCTCGTTGGCGGACGCCAGAAGAAGCGCGTAGAGGCAATCCTTGACACACATTTCTTCGTCTTCTGTTCTGGCGATATGCGTCGCGCCGTCTTCCAATTCGTGGGTTGCGCGGTAAGAAAATTTCACCGTTTCATCCATAGAGCAATTTTCTAAAGTCAACAGTGCTGTCATGACCTTTGTAATGCTGGCTGGATGGTATGCAGTGTTGGCGTCTTTTTGATACAGGATCACGCCTGTCTTTTTGTCAATCAAAATTGCTGTCGGAGAATTGACCTCAGGTGGGTCTACCTTCTCTCCGGCTATTGTCCAAAGCGGATCCGCAGCCGGCTCTGCATAGACCAGCGTACTGCCCGCAAGGAGCAATCCGACGCAAAGAAACAATACGCATCGAAACCATTTCTTCATGTGTACTCCCCTTCCTCACCCTTGCGGGCGAGTCTTTCTTCGTTCTAACTAAAAAGCGCAAAGCAGCCGCTTTTCAGCCATGATACCACACGCCTCGCCATGTTCTGCCGCAGGCCGGCGGGTATCCTTTGAATGTCTTTCGATATTATAACATATACTCCGATTCGAGGAAAGATCTTTGTAGATTACTGGAAATAATTTTTCGCTTTTCTGCGCAACCTAAGAAAACTAAATGATTCGCTGAAATGAGGGGGCCTCCCACTTTGGTGATTTTCCATTCGGCTTGCAGAGTTTCTCTCCCACTTAGGCCGATAAAACTCTCACGAAACGATTCCCCTCCGACACGACACGGCCATTCTCCCTGAGCTCAACGGATTCTGACCAAGTGTTCTCATGATACTATGTCTCCGACATAGTATCGCTCCGCTTCGGGCCGGTATAATGTCTGGCGACATTATACCATATCATACCAGAAAAGAAAATCATTTTTCTTGTTCCGTCAAAAATCATTTCAAGACTCATTTTTTCTCTCTTTCCTATTGACAAAGCGATTTATATATATTATTATATGAACAAGAATTCATATATTCATATTCCAGTGAGGAGAGATTTTATGGAAAAAAAAGTTTACTACATCCAATCCATTGACTGTGCCAACTGCGCCGCCAAAATTGAGCATAAAATCAACCAAATGCCTGAGGTCCAGGAAGCAATCTTAACCTTTGCCACCAAACAGCTCCGTATTACCGCTGAAGACCCGGACGCACTGCTTCCCAAAATCCAGGCGCTTGCAGAAGCCGTCGAACCTGGCGTGACTATCACCCCTAAGCGGGAACGCCGCCCTCCGGCTCCTGCCCACGCACACAGCCATCCAGAAAATTCCGCCTGTGAAATAGAACAGGAACATGGACATTCCGACTGTGACTGCGGCCATGACCATGAGCATCACCACGAGCATTCCGACTGTGACTGCGGCCATGAGCACGAACATCCGCATCACCATTCCGACTGTGGCTGCGGCCACGATCACGAGCATCCTCATGAGCCGGAACAGAATCATCCGCATGCCAGCCATGACGGGGAGCAGGGGCATTCGCACGGTGACGGCGCTTCTCTGGTAAAAAAGGTCTATTACATTTACAATATCGACTGCGCCAACTGCGCTGCCAACATTGAGCGTAAGATCAATCAAATACCGGAAGTTCAGGAAGCAGTCTTAACCTTTGCCACTAATCAGCTCCGCATTACCGCCGAGGATCCGGATGCTTTGCTCTCAAAGATTCAGGCAGTGGCCGAGGCGGCGGAGCCGGGCGTGGTGATCACCCAGAAAAAAGGCGGACGCCCTTCCTCATCCGAAAACGCCGCCGGTCATTTGAATCACGCGCACGAACACGGCGAGAAGCAGGGGCCCTCTCCGGAAAACAGCAAGCAGGCCGGAGACCGCTTCTCCGAGAGCCACTCAGGAGACCGGCGGGAATTGAAAGAGCAGGCTGCTGGCGGGAAAACTTCTTTTTCTCTTCGGAAGCTCCTGGCTCATCCACTGACCGCATTGATTGCAGGAGCCGTTTTATTTATCGCCGGGGAACTGACGGAATTTCATTCCACACTCTCCTTCATCCTGTTCCTGGTTGCTTATCTGGTTCTCGGCGCGCCGATTCTAAAGACGGCCGGAACGAATCTGCTCCACGGTAAAATTTTTGACGAAAACTTTTTGATGAGCGTCGCCACCCTGGGAGCCTTTGTGATCCAGGAATTCGGCGAAGCCGTCGGCGTTATGCTTTTTTACCGGATCGGTGAATATTTCGAAGAACGCGCGGTGGAACGGAGCAGAAAGCAGATCATGGACGCCGCCGATCTTCGCCCGGAAACCGTGCAGCGCCTGGAAAACGGCCGCACAGAGACCATTGCCGCTGAAGATGCGGTTCCCGGAGACCTCCTTCTGGTGCGTCCCGGAGACCGTATTCCGCTGGACGGCACGGTTGTGGAGGGCGAAAGCCGGCTGGACACCTCGCCGATCACCGGCGAGCCGGTACCGGTTGCCGTAGCGCCGGGATCTTCCATTCTTTCCGGCTGTGTCAACACTTCGGGGCTTTTAAAGATTCAGGTAGAAAAGCCGCTTTCCGAATCTATGGTCAGCCGTATTCTGGAATCTGTAGAAAATGCTGCTGCCGGCAAACCGCAGATGGAACGTTTCATCACCCGCTTTGCCAGAGTTTACACGCCTATTGTCCTGTTGTTGGCGCTTGGCACCGCCCTCATCCCCTCTTTCCTCACAGGAGACTGGAATTACTGGGTGTACACGGCTTTGACGTTCCTGGTCATCAGCTGCCCCTGCGCCCTGGTGCTCAGCGTACCCCTGGCCTTCTTTTCCGGAATCGGAGCAGGTTCCAAGAGGGGGATCCTTTTTAAAGGAGGGCTTTCCCTGGAAGCAATGCGGAGGGTAAAAGCCATTGTCATGGATAAGACCGGAACCATCACCGAAGGAACCTTTGCTCTGCGCTCCTGTGAAGCAGCGGCCGGAATTTCCGAGCAGGAGCTCCTTGGCCTGGCCGCTGCCTGCGAGACTTCCTCTACGCACCCCATCGGCCAAAGTATCCGCGACGCCGCAGCTGAAAGGGGCATATCCCCGGCAACGCCGGAAAACATAGAAGAAATCGCCGGAAAAGGCATTCTGGCGCGCATTCAAGGCTCCGAAGTGCTCTGCGGTAACCGGCGTCTCCTGGAGATGAAACAGATTCCCTACCCGTCACTCTCGGATCCTTCCGGCAGTGAAGTGTTATTGGCGAGAGACGGCGCCTATGCGGGGCGGCTCCTCATCTCCGATCAGCTAAAGGAAGATTCCGCCGCTGCCATCGCAAGGCTGCGGGCGGACGGATTTAAGACCGTTATGCTGACCGGCGACACGGAAGAAGGCGCAGCCCGCGTGGCAAAGGAAACCGGTGTTGACAGCTACCGATCCCGTCTGCTTCCGGAGGAAAAACTTTCGGCTTTGCAGGAAGTCCGGAAAACTTATGGCCCGGTCATGTTTATCGGGGATGGCATCAATGACGCGCCGGTTCTGGCCGGAGCCGATGTGGGCGCCGCCATGGGCAGCGGAGCCGATGCTGCCATTGAGGCCGCCGACGCCGTCTTTATGACCTCCCGCCTGAGTGCAATTCCCCAGGCGCTCCAGATTGCCAAGGCGACCAGCCGGATCTCCGTGCAGAACGTTGTCTTTGCCCTAATCGTCAAAGCACTGGTCATGGTTTTGGGGCTCGCCGGAGAAGCATCCATGTGGATGGCCGTATTTGCCGACAGCGGCGTCGCCATGCTCTGTGTGCTGAATTCCATCCGGATTTTGTACAAAAAGTAGCCGGAAGGAAATCTGCCGGAAAGAGGCCGTGAGAAATTCCGCCTATTTTTCTAAAACAAACAAAACTCTGACGAAAAATAAAGAAATAACGCCGGGAAAACCTTGCCCAGCGCGACTCACCTGTGCTATACTGTGAAATTAGGGGATTTCTCCCTCAGGGCGCAGTATAGCACCTTTTTTGTTTGATAGGAATTTCTATCAAACAAAAAAACGCTCCGCTAAGGAAGCACACGCAAATGCAAAGGAAGATGTCGCTGACGCGACGCATTTGCGGCGCAAAATTTCGCAGAGCGAAATTCTTTTTATCCCGGACGGGCAGCCGTTCCGAACTTACAAGGAGGATTACCATTGCTTACGCTAGAAAATATTTCCTTTGACGTGCCGGCGGAAAAGGGAGAAATCGGCATCATCCGGAACATTAGTCTGAAGATCGAAGACAATCAATTTCTGGTAATCACCGGCCCCAACGGCGGAGGAAAATCCACCCTGGCCCGGCTGATTGCAGGGATTGAAAAACCGACCTCCGGCCGTATTTACTTTGACGGCGTGGACATCACGGAAAAAAACATCACCGAGCGCGCCAACATGGGGATTAGCTTTGCCTTTCAGCAGCCGGTGCGCTTTAAGGGGGTTCAGGTCCTGGATCTGATCCGCCTGGCAGCCAAGAAAAAATTAGCTCCCGCCGACGCTTGCGAATATCTCTCCGAGGTGGGCCTTTGCGCCAAGGATTATATTAACCGGGAAGTGAACTCCAGCCTCTCCGGAGGAGAACTCAAGAGAATCGAGATCGCCACCGTACTGGCCAGAGGCAGCAGGCTTTCGGTCTTTGACGAACCGGAAGCCGGTATCGACCTTTGGAGCTTCCAGAACCTGATACAGGTCTTTGAAAAAATGCGCAGACAGACCCAGGGATCCATCATGATCATCTCGCATCAGGAGCGCATCTTGAATATTGCAGACCGCATCGTGGTGATCGCAGACGGACAAGTGACCAAAGAAGGGCCAAAGGACCGGATTCTGCCGGAAATCCTAGGAACCGCTTCCGCTGTGGACGCATGCAAGTTTTATCAGGAGGACAAATAAATGCAGGGAATAGACGAAATTCAACTGCGCCTGTTGGAAGAGATTGCGGGGCTGCATGAGGTTCCCGAAGGCGCGTTTAATATCCGGGCCAATGGCCAGCTGGCGACCCGCCACAACACGGCCCACATCGAGATCGTCTCCAAGGAAGACGGGACCGGCATTGATATTCATATTAAACCGCACACAAAAAAAGAAAGTGTGCATATCCCTGTGGTGCTGAGCCAGAGCGGGCTTACCGAAATGGTTTACAATGATTTTTATATCGGCGAGGACTGCGACGTGACGATCGTAGCAGGCTGCGGCATCCACAACGGCGGCGACGCGGCGTCCCAGCACGACGGCATTCACCGTTTCTTTGTCGGAAAAAATTCCAGAGTAAAATATGTTGAGAAGCATTACGGAAGCGGCGACGGCCGCGGGAAGCGCATCATGAATCCGACCACCGAGGTCCATATGGAAGAAGGCGGATACATGGAGATGGAGATGGTTCAGATCAAAGGCGTGGACTCCACGAAGCGGAGCACCGCCGTGGATCTGGCCGCCGATGCGAAACTGGTGATCAAAGAGCGCCTCCTGACCCACGGAACACAGGACGCCGTCAGTGAAATCATCGCCAACCTCAACGGGGACGGCTCCAGCGCCAATATCCTCTCCCGTTCCGTGGCTAAAGAGGATTCCACTCAGACCTTTATCGCAAAGATCTATGGAAATGCCAAATGTGCCGGACATACCGAGTGTGATTCCATTATCATGGACAACGCCAAGGTCAGCTCCATCCCGGAGATCACTGCCAACAACCCGGATGCCGCCCTGATCCACGAAGCTGCAATCGGAAAGATCGCCGGGGAACAGATCATAAAGCTGATGACCCTAGGTCTAACCGAACAGGAAGCAGAAGCTCAGATTGTCAACGGCTTCCTAAAATAAACATAAAATCCAATACCGTTCACCAAAAAAGCAGACTCCCAACCAGCAAACCGTTCCGTTAAGAAACGGCCGTCTGGTTGGGAGTCTGCTTTTTATAAGAAAGAGTTCGCTGTCCCACGCATGTGTGCGCAGATTTTCGCAGAACGGAGTATATTTTGTCAGGATAAATGAAGAAGGTTCCAGGCTTCCTTCAGATGGCGGACCAGGAGCTTGCGGACCGCCGGATACTCTCCCAGCCCCTTCATCACGCAGGCGACCTCAAAGCCTTCCTTCTCCAGCCGTTTTTTCCAGGATTCCTCTCCTTCCCCCGCCATATCATTTCTGGCATGTTCCCCCGCCACGATCATAAACGGGGCAAGCGTGATGCGGGTGGGGCGCGCTTCCCTCAGCATGCTGAGAATCGTCTCCATCGACGGGTATGCCTCCACCGTCCCCAGATAGACATTGGGACTTCCGGAGTTTTTAAACTGATAGTCCAGCGCCGCATAGACGGAATTCGCGTGATGCGTGGTGCCGTGTCCCATCAGTACCAGCGCCTCGTCCCTGGAAAGGGATGAAAATCCCTCCTGCACTGCGCGGATCACAGCCTCACAATCCGCCGTGCCGGAAAGAAGAGGTTCTCCAAAAGTAAGGGAGAGAAACTCCTCCTGTCGGGCTAGGGCGTCCGCCTTCATCCTCTCATTTTCGATGCCATTGACCATATGGGTCGGCTGGATCAGCACATCGGTGATCCCGTCCGCCCGCATCCGTTCCATGGCCTCCGGCACACTGTCGATGAGGAGCCCTTCCCGTTCCCGAAGTTTCCGGCGGATGATCCCGCTGGTCCAGGCACGGTAGACCGGCCAGCCGGGGAACGCCTCCGAAAACTCCTGTTCTACCGCTTCAATCGCTGATTTTCTGGCCTCCTCACAGGTGGTGCCGAAGCTGACCGCCAGGATTGCCTGTTTCCGCTCCCTCTTCTCCCCTGCATTTCCCCGATAAGCCCGGTCCTGAATCTGCTCGATGTAGGTCTCCAGTATTTTCAGATTCCGGGGAACCGGGAGGGATGCGCTCAAAATGCCTTTTTTACACAAGCTGTCAAAAAGCTGGAGACAGGCGGGCTGCTCCAAGTTTGTCTGAGCCAGCACCGAAGGATTGGAGAACACCTGCTCCGGCGATCCGTGCATTTTCACCTTGCCTTCGTGAAACAGCAAAACCTCATCCGCCCAGTCCATAGCAAAATCCACATCGTGGGTGGAAATCAGAATCGTGATCCCTCTCTCGGACAGCCGGTCCACAATCCCGCGGACCATGCGGCTGTGTTTGGGGTCCAGCGCGGCCGCCGGTTCGTCGAATATGATGATTTCCGGGTCCATGACCAGGATGTCGGCAATCGACACTTGCTTTTTTTGCCCCCCGCTTAACGCATGGGTCGGCTTATGGCGAAACGGTGAGATTTCCAGTTCTTCGATCACCTGCTCCACGGCTTTTTCCGCATCCGCCTCCCCGGCTCCCAGATTGAGAATCCCAAAAGAAATTTCCTGATAGACGCTGGCGGAAAAAAGCTGGTTGTCCGGATCCTGAAAGACGATCCCCACCTTTTTGCGGGCCTCCAATAGGCCCTTTCGGTTGTAGGCAATGGGTTTGCCGTCCAGATACAAAGTTCCGCGGGAAGGCTGGTGAATGCCATTGCAGGTCAGGAAAAACGTGGATTTTCCGGAACCGTTGGCCCCCATAACCGCCACTTTTCTTCCGCGCTCAATCTCCAGAGAAAGCCCGTTCAGGGAATGCGATTTCTCATCGTCATAGGAAAAATAAATATCCTCCGCTTTTATCACAACATCTTTCATGTGAATCATCCTCTCTCCAGCAGCCAGATCAAAAGCAGAGCCGCCTCATATAAAATCACCGCGGCAATCGCTTTTTTCCGCGGTGGGTAATTTTCCTTCAAAACCCGGATCTCCCCGTCATAGCAGCGGGCCTCCATAGCATCATAGAGAGCGCCGGAGCGTTTCATCGCACGGATAAAAAGAACCGAGACCATATTTCCAAACGATTTCAGGGAGGTCCGGTAGTTCCGGTTCCCCAGCCTGCTGTGCTGCGCCGTGGTGATCGCGGACGCCGTGTCCAGCAGAACAAAGATATACCGGTAAATCAAAAGCATCAGTTCGATCAAGATGCGCGGGCAGTGCATGGCGCGCAGAACATTTAAAATATCCGGCATCGGGGTGTGGAAGGATAGGAAATAGAGGCAGGAAACCGCTGCCAACGCAGTAAAAATCAATTGCCCTGCATATTTCAGAGAATTCCAACTGCCCGTCAGATAATGGTTTCCAATTGGAATCGCAAAAAGATCGAGAGGGATCTCCCGGTATCGTACCAGGATCGCAATCGTACTGAAAATCAAGAAAGCCAAGGGAAGCGTCAAATATTTCAAATAACGAAAAAGGGGGATTCCCCCCTTGTATACGGTGAGAATCCCATTGACCGCCAGCGTGATCCCTGCAATGACAGGCGAACGACTCACCACGCAGATCAAAAGCGTAGCCCCTGCAAATGCAAATTTCACTCCGGCGTTTTCATAGCGTAGCTTGGATTGATAGCAAAGCTTATCAATGGCAATCATTCCGCCCCTTCTTCCTTCATCCATTTTTTACGCTCTACCAGGCGTCCCATGATAAATGCAATGATACCGACGCCGATTCCGGTCTGAAGGCAGAAAAACAGGCTTTCCACCTCACCAGGAAGTTCCCGGCCCAGAATCTTTTCTAAGATCGGGGTCGCCCAGGGTTCATATCCGGAATGTACTTCTTCCACCACCGTGCTGCCCGCGTCGTCGGATCCGCCGAATTCGCCGTCTTTCTTGGCAAAGAGCGGGATAAAAGCAATCAGCACACAGGCAATCAACAATGTGATTACAATTTTTTTCATTTTTCCCCCTCCTTATTTCAAAAAGCCGATTGCCTTCAGCTCCGGCTTGGCATAGTTTTCCAGCGCCATCATGACAACGACGGTCAGCAGTCCTTCAATGACGGCGAGCGGCAGCTGAGTCGGCGCAAATACCAGCATGAATTCCCCAAGCGCGCCGAAAAACGTGGTATCGGCGTGGTGAGCGATCGCGAGCTGTCCGGCCGTCACGCAGTAGGTAAACAGATCCCCAAGAAACGCCGCCAGAAAGATTCCCACCAACCGGTTTACCTTTAACTTCCGGCAAAGCTGATACACACCAAAAGAGACCAGCGGTCCGGCAATCGCCATGGAAAAGGTATTGGCTCCAAGGGTGGTCAGCCCGCCATGGGCCAGCAGGATCGCCTGAAACAGCAGGACAATGATGCCGAGAATGCTGACCGCGGCAGGTCCAAATAAAATTGCGCCCAGCCCAGTTCCGGTCATGTGGGAGCAGCTTCCGGTTACCGAAGGAATCTTCAGCGAGGAAATCACGAAGATAAAGGCGCCGGCCATTGCCAGAACCGTCAAGGACCGGCGGTTCTCATTGAGTTTTTTCCGAATCGAGAAAAAACCCGCGATTAAAAACGGCAGGCAAAGGGCTCCCCAGAGCACACAGTAGCCTCCCGGCAGATATCCCTCCATGATGTGCATGGCCTGCACCGAGGGCGAGAATCCGACCAGCACCGCCAGTGCGCCGGCCGCAAAGACAAATTTCTTTTGCAGTTTGGTCATTTTTTTCTCCTTTCACCTGATTTTACGGCGGAGGCCGACCCGATCTCCGGCCGAAAAAAAAGCCTGCGTCAGCAGGCGTCCGGACATAAAAAGCAGGCACGCTTTTTTCTGCCCAACACCCAGCCATCGTTCGTAACTGAATGCCAATTTCATGTGACAGGCAGGTCTTCTGACTCAAGGCATCCCGAACATTCGCCTTCCCGGTTACCCAGTGGCTTTTTGAATGTCCCTGCCTTTTACAGCGGCGCGACCGTGCAGGAATTTCACCCGCTTCCCTATTCTCCTGTGCGATGAAAGAACACAGGCACCTATCACATTCCATTTCTTTTTAATGCGCTCCTCCGCCGCTCATAAAACGACGGTAGCCCGAACTTTGCTTCATCCTGAAGCTATTTTTCATTCTAGCGTATTCGCCAAAAAATGTCAAACTATATCGGACGGGCGGCTTTCCAAAATGTGAAGGGAGCGCCTGGCTTCCTCCCCCAGGATCGAAGGCTCCCCCGCAAATCGGGATAAGTAGGATCTGCTCTCCCAGCAGGAAAAAGCAGACAGGCACAAAATCAATTTCCATTGAATCATCGGATTATCCCCCAGCCTGTCGGAGACGGACATGACTTTCCTGCCATTTTCCTCTGTATCCAATTCTCGGTGATAGAAAGCCAGATAGCCGACCGCGTCCAGGCATTCTAAGATCTGTTCGGTTTTACCTTTCTCCAGGACTTCCAGCAGCACAGGAAAAACCGAAGTATCCATTTTTCCCAGGCTGCGGGCCATCAGGTCCCTGGGCAGAGGAAAAGATTTCTTTGCCGATACCCGTGCCGGAAGTTTTTTGTGCTGATTGCTCCCGATCTTTCCCAGGCTGGCAGCCATCTTCCTTGCCGTCTCCCTCCCCCCGCGTTCCAGGCTCTCGCAGATGGCGAGGCGAGTATAAAGGCATGTCTCCTTTGACAGCTGCGCCAGCAATTCGCCGTCTGCCTGACCGACGGCAGAACCAAGACAAACCGCGGCGGCAGTCCTTTTTACCGGCTCGCTGCCATGCAGGATTCCGATCCACTCTTCCACCGATAAATCCGCCATCGAACTGACGTCTTCGTCAGATGCCATCCCTCTTCCTTTTCGCTGTGCTTCGGAACTTTTCAAATCTTCTCACTCCTGTCAATCGTTATTCTGAAACCGCCCTCAATCCATGCTCCCTTTGGTTCCCGCGCTCAAACAACGAGAAAATCCCCTTCGGAAGATTCTTGTGTAATAAAAAGGGACGCTGGAACCGGCTTTTTCCTTCCCAGCATCCCTGATAGATCTTGCGGCTAAACCGCATTCAATCGTTACTCTCGTTTCTTCCGCCCGGCCAGATCCGCTTATCCTATACGTCCTGACGGACCTTCTTTATTACCTCACAGCTCCCGCTGTGTACACAGTTAGGATAATCGCAGTCCGTCACCAACAAAATCCCTTCTCTGCTTTCCCGGTACTCGCAGACAACCGTTCGGCTCTGATTCCAGGCCCGGCAATATCCGCTGACAATCTCTTCTTGTTCCTCTTCCATCTGCTATACCTATCCTACTTCTTTCTGACGCGCTCTAAAACCGGATCCAGAACCTTCTGCCACTCGTCGAGCGCCCCTTTCTCTTCCAGATCATTCAGCGCCTGCCAGTTCAGGCCCCCCGGAGTCGCTTCCCTCGCCAATTCATCCAAAGGCCCTGGGAATTCCGCCGCCATCTGGGACAAAGCTCCCCAATAGGAAGTTAAATAAGTCCTCGCCTTCTCTTCCTTAAGTCCTTTGGACTCGCACCAGGATACCACTTTACTCAAGAGCATGTAATAAGGGCTCATCAAGGCCGTCGAAGTGCGCAGGATCGACATTTGCTCCCGCGTCTCAGCTTCTACAACCGTACCCAGGATGGAAAGCAGTTCTTTCACCTCCGGAACCGGCGGATATAACACCACCGGGCCGATCCGCTTCGCTGCAAAGGGAAGCGGAACCACGTCCGCAAACACAGCCAGCGGTCCCGTCAGCTTCGACGCTTCCTCCATATCCAGGGAGGGAACCAGGCTGATCAGTTTCTTCTCCGGGCCAAAATGCAGCTCCTCCAAAACCTTCATGGCCTGCTGCGGAAGCACGGCTAAAAAAATCCATTCCGATTCGTCCACAATCTGTTGATTCTCCAAGGCGATCCGCACCTGATCTGGATATCGATCCCGCAAGGCTTCCGCCCGTTCTTTCGTTCTGGGAGACACAAGTACGGACACGTCCCGGCCGCTTTCACAGAAACCGGTCACCAACGCGCTGCTGATAATTCCCGTCCCGATAAAGCCTAACTTCATACAGCCCCTCCTTATTGTACCGCTTGACACGGCTTTTTGACAAATCAAACGAATCTTTTTTACTGCCCCTTTTGAATTTCTCTTAAGGTCTGCACCAACTCCATGGCGCACGCTTCATCTCTGGTTACCACTAATACCGTATCATCGCCCGCGATTGTACCGAGTACTCCCGGCCACTCCATCGCGTCCATGGTTGCACAGACCGCTTGAGCCATTCCTGTATCGCTGTGAATCACCACCAGATTCTGAGCCGAATCCACATCCCGCACCGCAGCCTGATAGATGGAATAAAATTTATGCGGCGCGTGATATTTCCCCGAAGGTTTCCCGACCTCATAATGATAGCCTCCGTCGCTGTTGGCTGTCTTTACCAGACGCAGTTCCCGGATGTCCCTGGAAATCGTGGCCTGCGTTACCGGAAAGCCTTCCTCCTCCAACCGCTTGGAGAGCTCGTTCTGCGTTGCTATCTTTTCGCTTGCGATCAACTTTAATATCGCTTCCCGCCGCGTCATTTTCATGCTATTGGCATCTTTGCCATCTTTCTTTTCCTTGGAAGTCATGCTGCCTCCTGCTTCTTGCCCTGGCCCTGCCTTATCGAAGCGCAGAGAATTTATACGTTAATTTAGTATAATTATACATTTAAACAATGCAAATTGCAAGCGTCGAATCCTTGGTTTTCATTTCCAAATACCGATCCTTTAAAATAAAAATCTCCTTTTTTCGAAAGAAAGAGCAAAAACCTTATTTCTTCGCTTCTGTTTCGGAACCTATTCCCAAGGCTTGAAATAAAATAAATAGAAATTCGAATTATGGGGAAATAATGGCCACGATCAGTTTGTGCATGATTGTAAAAAATGAGGAGAGCGTTTTAGCGCGCTGTCTGAAAAACGTCCAGGATGCGGTTGATGAGATTATTATTGTGGACACCGGATCCGAAGATCGGACAAAAGAGATCGCCGGACAATTTACCTCCCGCATCTATGACTTCCCTTGGTGCAATGATTTTTCTGCCGCCCGCAATTATTCTCTTTCGCATGCAGAAATGGACTATTGCTTCTGGCTGGACGCGGACGATGTTTTGACGCCGGAAAATCAGCTTCGGCTGATTGAGCTCAAAAAGAAACTCACCCCTTCCATTGATTTGGTAATGTTGAAATATGAGATGGGATTCGATCAGGCCGGAATCCCCTCTTGTTCTTTTTACCGAGAGCGAATCTGGAAAAACCATGCCGGTTATCGATTTTCCGGCCGGGTCCATGAAGCCGTCCCTCCCGTCGGCAGGGTTCTTTATGGTGACGTTGTCATTGAACATCGAAAAGAGGCGACCATCTACACGGATCGAAATCTAAAAATATATGAAGAGATGCGCCGCGAGAAAGAAACCTTCTCTCCTAGAGACTTGTTTTATTATGCCAGGGAACTGTATTATTTCCGGAGGTATGCGGAAGCCATCGAGATCTTTTTACATTTTCTGGACCGGCCGGACGGATGGGTGGAAAACAAAATCGAAGCCTGCCGCATTCTGGCAGAATGCTATCGCGCCGTCGGAAAAGAGGAGGAACGCGCCGAAGCACTCCTGAAAAGTTTCTCCTATGATATTCCGCGAGGAGAAATCTGCTGTGATTTAGGGCAGTATTTCATCGATCACCGGAACTATGAGACGGCGGCGTGGTGGTACCGCCAGGCACTACAATCCCAGCTTTGTACCCAAAAGGGAGGGTTTTCTGCTCCGGAATGTTACCGGGAAATCCCATTGCGGCAGCTAAAATTGTGTCAGGAAAAATTAGAGAATCGGCCGCAAGTTACTTGTCTTAAGAACACCAACCCTTCTTTCGAACATATTCTAAAAAGAGAACGTTAAGGAGATTCATGCTATGTTTTTTCATAAACGCGAAAAAAAGGACCTAACTGCCCAGGAATTCGCTTCCGTTTGGGGTTGTCAGGATTCCTGTGAATGCCATGGTCCCAGAGGGAAACGGGGAGCGATCGGCCCTACCGGGCCTACTGGTCCTACCGGGCCTACTGGTCCTACCGGCCCCACCGGCCCTTCCGGCGGACCGACCGGGCCTACTGGGCCCACCGGTCCTACTGGCGCTACCGGCCCTACCGGCGCTACCGGATTAGCAGGCATTACTGGGCCCACCGGACACACTGGTGCTACCGGGGCTACTGGCCCTACCGGCGCTGCTGGCCATACTGGCGCTACTGGGCCTACCGGCGCTACTGGCGCTACTGGGCCTACCGGGCCCACCGGAACAGGTGCCACTGGCCCCACTGGTCCTACTGGAGCTACTGGTCCTACCGGGCCCACCGGAACTGGCGCTACTGGCCCTACCGGCCCTACCGGCCCTACCGGAACTGGTGCCACAGGCCCCACTGGGCCTACCGGGCCCACCGGAACTGGCGCTACTGGCCCTACCGGCCCCACTGGCCCTACTGGCCCTACCGGCCCTACCGGAACTGGTGCCACAGGCCCCACTGGGCCTACCGGGCCCACCGGAACTGGCGCTACTGGCCCTACCGGCCCTACCGGGCCCACCGGAACTGGCGCTACTGGCGCTACTGGCCCTACCGGCCCCACTGGCCCTACTGGCCCTACCGGCCCTACCGGAACTGGTGTCACAGGCCCCACTGGTCCTACCGGGCCCACCGGTCCTACCGGTGCAGCCTGTACGCCGGTTGAATGTGCCTGTGTTCAGCAAATGCGCCACGTTTTACAACAGTTGATTCAGCTCTACCCGAACGATAACCTCATCGTTGCGATGGAAGGCGGAAATAATGCCAGCGGCCGTCCGGGCGCTCTTTTGCCCGCGCCGAACAGTAATCCGAATTCTGGTCTATTCCAGTTAAATGATACGCACGGAAACCCGGATGAAGCGGTTTCCCTGTGCCGAATCGCCGCTGTCTGGATTACCAGCAGCACCTACAACAATAGCATCACTTATTTGCCTCAGCCGACTCCTGCACCTACGGGATGCGATGCCGACTGCCAGGCGGCAATACGCGCTTATCTGCCGGTTGGAACCACTGGCGTCAGTATCAATTCCGGCGGGCAGACAGTAGCAAAAGGTACAGTCCTGAAGAATGAGTACGGCATGACGGTTATTGCCGGCCCTAATAACAGCAATCCTGCCTTTGTCTCTAACTGTAAAATGGAAGTAATTACGAAGTAACCTATAAACTGTCTCACCGGAGCCGCAGGCAGATTGCCCCACGGCTCCGGTGGGATTTTTTGATAGCAGGAGGATCCTTAATATGACCTTGAGTCTCTGTATGATTGTAAAAAATGAATCTGACGTTCTCGCACGATGCTTGTCCTGTATGGAAGGAATTGCGGATGAAATCATCATTGTAGACACTGGTTCCGACGACAGAACTCAGGATATTGCCAGACAGTTTACCACTCATGTTTATGAATTTCCGTGGAGTGACGATTTCTCCGCCGCCCGCAACTTTTCCTTTTCTAAGGCTACCATGGATTACACCATGTGGCTCGACGCTGACGATTATCTGTCTGAAAAAAACCGTTTTCAACTACAAAAGCTCAAAGAAACGCTTTCCACCGATATGGCTTTTCTCCGATACGACGTAGCATTTGACGCACAAGGAAATCCCACTCTGTCCTATTACCGGGAACGCATCGTCCGTACTTCCCTGAAATATCATTGGACCGGTGAAATTCACGAAATAATCGTCCCTCAAGGAAGTATCGGGTATTTTGACATCCACATTGAACATCGAAAGCTGCATCCTACTGAAAAGGGACGGAACCTCCGTATTTTCCGGAAAATGCTTGCGGATGGAAAAACGCTCGACTCCCGTCAGCAATTTTATTACGCCCGTGAACTCATGTACAATGGAGACGACACGGCGGCCGAGGCGGCGTTTCTCCAATTTTTAGATGGCGGGCAAGGCTGGGTGGAAAATCAGATTTCCGCTTGCCTCGACCTATGCCGCTGTCAAGAACGCCTTGGAAAACCGGACGCCGCCCTGGCCACCTTGCTGCGCAGCTTCACCTATGATGTACCGCGCGCCGAAATTTGTTGCGAAATAGGAAAAGTTTTCCTTTCCCACGGACAATACCGGACCGCCGCATTCTGGTATGAGACTGCTGCCGCTAGCAATCCCGCCCCTCAAAACGGAGGATTTTGCCAGATCGACTGTTATGGATATATCCCCTGCATGCAGCTGTGCGTCTGCTATGACCATCTGGGAGAACGAGAAAAGGCTGAGACTTGGAACGAAAAAGCGGGAGCTCTAAAGCCAAATGATCCGGCCTATCTCTATAACTGCTCCTATTTTGCCGCACAAAAAAAAGAGGCTTGACAGAGATATTTATGAAATCAAGTCTCTGTCCTTCCCTCCGTATCTTTCCATCACCTGGTTCAACCAACAAACAGGCTTTCCATTCATCTCCTGGCCGGAAAGCCTGTTTCAGATATTATTTTAGAAAAACAACATCGCTGCCGAAAGAATGATCAAATTGATCACAATCAACACCACCAGCAGCTTCCCCACAAATTTCAGCCAGGTGGGCCACTCGATCCGGCAGATGGAAAGACCGCCCATCACCACGGCGCTGGTCGGCGTTACCATATTCACCACGCCGGAAGCCGCACAGAAAATCATAATCATGACCTCCGGGGACAGTCCCAAGCTGGCGGCCAATCCTCCGAAAGTTGGAATCGATGCCGCGGCCAGACCTGAGGTGGACGGGATCAAGAAGGACAAGCCAATATAGATAAAGTATCCGCCCACGGCAAACAAAATCGGCGACACATCCGCCAGAGCCCGCGAAGCGTGATCAAGCACATAGAGGTCCAAACCTGTTGTGCTCATGATCACCGAGATCCCGCGGGAAACCGCAATGACAAATACAACGCCAATCATATCGGCTGCACCGGACACGAATGCGCCGATTGCCTCTCGCTCCGGGACCTTGGCCACAAACGCAATCAATATTGAGGAGAGAAGGAACCAAGCCTGCAATTCCTGAAAATACCATTCACCCAGGTTGATTCCGGTCAGTTGGGAAGTATTCTGAAAAATGGTCACTCCAAAGCTCTCCCAGGGAATCAGGCTGACGACCATGATCAAAAAGGAAAGGGCGAAAACCACCAGAACAAAACGCTGGCGTTTCGGCAGCTTTTCCGGCACCGCCTCGCCGCCTTTGTCACCGCCCTCGCCGTAGGTTTCTTTAGCCGCCTGCTGTTCGGCATGGCTTAAGATCGAATGCCCGGAAGATTTCACCTTTTTGGCGTACCGCATGACAAAGATCGTACCGACCACTAAGGAAGTGATCCACAAAATCACGCCGATTAAAATGATCACACCCTGGTTGATCTCAATCCCGTTTCCAGAACTTTTTAAGGCGTCAATTGCAGCGGAAACCGCAAAAGGATTCACCGTAGAACCCAGAACGCCGACGCCGGCCCCGACCAAAATCGTCGCCGCGCCGACCATCGCATCAAACCCTGCGGCAATCATGGTCGCTGTAATCAGCGCATAGAAAGCCATGGTTTCTTCCGCCATGCCGTAAGTGGTTCCGCCCAGGGAGAACAAGAGCATCAAAATAGGGATCAAAACCATCTCACGGCCTTGGAAACGCCTGACCACAGAAGCAATTCCTGCGTCCAACGCGCCGGTTTTCGCCACCATTCCGAGGAATCCTCCCAGAATCAGGATAAACAGGCAAACGTCGATGGCGTCCAGAAAACCTTCCGGAATTGCCATCACCACCTCCGCCAGGGTGGCTCCCCGGACTCCGGAAATCAGATGAGTCAGCAAGGAAATGAAAATGATTAGCAAAAGAAGGATGCTGTAGGCGGTCGGCATCCGCAGCGCTTTTCGTTTTTTATGTTCCATTTTTTCCTCCATCCGTGCAGTTGCCCACACTTCTTTTTCCTAGTTTTCCCCGTTTTCGCTGAATCATCCATTTCTGTACTGCCGATAATTTCCTCCTATTTACCATCAAAAAAAGAATTTCGCTCTGCAAAATTCTGCACCGCAAGTGCGCTGCGTCAACGACATCTTACTCTACATTTTCGCATCATCGAATAAAAAACTGCCGCAAAACGAATGCTTCATACAAGATTGAACCATAGTCCCTATCCTGTGGAATTCATCGTTTTGCGGCAGCCTCATCGCCGATTGCTTTCAGCACCGTCTAAAATCTGCATCTATTTTACATCAGCCGCCGGTAGGCTGGGACTCGGTTTCAATCTTTCCCCGTCTATCCCGATTTTGCCCCAGGTGGCCCTGCTTTTTTCTAGCAAAGAGTCGCGTAGATCACTGCTTTAATCGTGTGCATCCGGTTTTCCGCCTCGTCAAATACCACCGACTGCTTGGACTCAAAGACTTCGTCGGAAACCTCCATCTCGGTCAGGCCAAATTTCTGATGGATATCCTCGCCGATCGCTGTCTTGGTATCGTGGAAGGACGGCAGGCAGTGCATAAAGATCGCCTCCGGACCTGCGTTCGCCATAACCTTGGCATTGACCTGGTATTTTTGCAGCAGTTTAATTCTGGTCTCCCAAACCTCCTTGGGCTCGCCCATGGATACCCAGATGTCGGTATAGACCACGTCGGCTCCCTTGGTGCCGGCTTCCACATCCTCGGTCAAGGTCACGCTGCCGCCGCTTTCCGCCGCCAGCTTTTTGCAGACCTCCACCAGGCTTTCCTCCGGGAACAGCTCCTTGGGTGCGCAGGCCGTAAAATGCAGGCCCATCTTCGCGCAGGCCACCATCAGGGAATTGCCCATGTTGTTTCTGGCATCGCCCATATAGGTGAATTTCACGCCTTTCAAACGGCCCAGCTTCTCTTCGATGGTCAGCAGATCCGCCAGCATCTGGGTCGGATGGAACTGATCGGTCAGGCCGTTCCAGACCGGTACGCCAGAGAACTTCGCCAGCTCTTCCACCAGATCCTGCTTATACCCGCGGTACTCAATTCCGTCGAACATGCGGCCCAGCACCCGCGCCGTGTCCGCAATGCTCTCCTTATTCCCCATCTGAGAGCTGCCCGGATCCAGGTAGGTCACCCCCATGCCCAAGTCCATCCCCGCCACCTCAAAGGCACAGCGGGTTCTCGTGGAGGTTTTCTCGAAAAGCAGCACAATATTTCGACCCTCCAATACCTTATGGGGGGTATGAGTCCGCTTCATATCCTTAAAATTTTTCGATAAATCCAGCAGATAGCGAATCTCCGCCGGGGAAAAATCCAACAGCTTCAAAAAACTTCTTCCGCGTAAATTAACAGCCATGTTTTAATCTCCTTCTTGATCTTAATTTGCTCCGCACAGCCAACCGCCTGGTCAGGATTCCCGGACCAAAGGCATACTCATACAACGGGGGCCGCCGCGGCCGCGGGACAACTCGGCGCTTGGGATCTCCAGCACCGTGATTCCTGCTTCCCGCATCAAATGATTTGTGACTTCGTTTCTCTGGTAAACCACTACTACGCCAGGCGCGATGCAAAGCGTATTGGAACCATCGTTCCACTGTTCACGTTCTGCGGCAATTCTATCATTTCCGCCGCATTTTATCAAGGTTACCTTGTCAATTTTTAGATGTTTTTCCAGAATTTCCTCCAGGCTTGTCTCCACACGGGACACTTTCAGACCATCCGGACCGTGGCCCTTGGTGATCTCATACACGACCAGCGGCCCCATGATTCCCGGATGAATGGAAAACTTGTCGTAATCGATCTGAGTGAACACCGTATCCAGGTGCATGAACGCACGGCTGTCCGGAATGTCAAAGGCCAGGATCGTATCAATCGTAGCCAGTTCGTCGGAAAACACATTTTTCGCCAGCTGCTCAATGGCATCCGACTGAGTTCTCTGGGAGATTCCCACAGCCAGCACCGTATCGCTCAGATTTAAGATGTCTCCGCCTTCGATGTGGAACGGCGCATAGCGGTCATAGTAGAGATCCACCTGACCGGCAAAATCCGGGTGATATTTGAAGATATACTCCCCGTAGATCGTCTCGCGGCCGCGGGTGATGGAATACATCCGGTTCAGGCTGACGCCGTCCCCGATACAGGCGAAGGGATCGCGGGTGAAATACAGGTTGGGCATGGGATCGATCAGCACTTTGGATGATTCGCTCATCATATCCACCAGGGACTCGCTCTTGTTAAAGAAAACCTCCCCCAGGATCAGGCCTTCCATGGACTTCTGTACCAGCTCCAGCGGTTCGTCCTGGAACTGCATCATATAGTCGTAAATCCGGCGCTGCCATTTTTCCGTGGAAATACCTGCCTCCGTAATCCACTGCATCAGGAATTTATCCCGGATGTCCGGTTCCTTTGCAATCACCTCTGCCATCAGATTTTCCAGATAGACCACCTCTGCCCCATGGGCGCGCAGAAGATCCGCAAATGCGTCGTGCTCTTCTCTGGCTATCTTCAAATAGGGAATATCGTCAAACAACAGGTGATGCAACGTCGAAGGCGTCAGCTTTTCGATTTCTCTGCCGGGACGGTGCAAAAGCACTTTCTTCAACGGCTGAATTTCACTTTTTACATGAATTGCTGCCACTTGTTTCCTCCTTTTTTACCTCATCAAATTTTAATGTTATGCTTTCCCTTCCGCTGTTTTTTCATACATTCCTTTTTCCAGAATTTTTCTTCCCTCTCCTCTTGACAAGGTACGACAAAAAATTATATAATTGAAAAAATTTGCCCGAAAGGGTGAAGATTACCATAGGGAGGACAGGTGCATTTATGAAACATCTAATTGACCCGACGGATTTAAGTCTGAAAGAAATCGACGAAATCCTGGATTTAGCGGAAGACATCATTGCAAACAGAGAGAAATATTCGGAGGTGTGCAAAGGAAAAAAATTGGCGACCTTATTCTATGAGCCCAGCACGCGGACCCGTCTTAGCTTTGAAGCAGCAATGCTGGAGCTTGGGGGCAGCGTACTTGGCTTTTCTTCTGCTGACGCCAGTTCGGCTGCCAAGGGAGAAAGCGTGGCTGATACCGCACGCACGGTTTCCAAGTATGCGGATATCATCGCCATGAGACATCCCAAGGAAGGCGCTCCTCTTGTCGCTTCCCAGTATGTTAACATTCCGGTTATCAATGCCGGCGACGGCGGCCATAATCATCCGACTCAGACTCTGACGGACCTTTTGACCATCAAGGAGACAAAAAAACGTTTAAACAATCTGACCGTTGGATTTTGCGGTGATTTGAAATTCGGCCGTACCGTACATTCTCTGATCAAACAGCTATCCTGCTATGAAAACGTGAAATTCATTCTGATCTCCCCGCCTGAACTGCAAATTCCGGATTATATTAAAGAAGAAACTCTGCTGAAAAAGAATATCCCCTTTGAAGAGGTTTCCGAGATGGATGCGGTGATCGGGGATCTGGACATTCTCTACATGACCCGCGTACAGAGAGAGCGCTTCTTCAACGAAGCAGATTATATCCGTTTAAAAGACACCTACATACTGACGCTGGAGAAGCTGGAAAACGCCAAGCCGGATCTGAAAATTCTGCATCCGCTGCCCAGAGTCAATGAGATTGCGACCGAAGTCGACAATGATCCCCGCGCCGTCTATTTCGATCAGGTAGAATACGGAAAATTCGTGCGGATGGCCCTGATGCTGAAGCTTTTAGGTTTGGACAAGAAGGTAGAACAATAGGAGGCAATCATGTTAAAAGTCGACAGTATTGAAAAAGGAATCGTGTTGGATCACATTCAGGCAGGCAAAGCGATGCAGGTCTATCAGTATCTGAACCTGGACCGCCTGGACTGCAGCGTAGCCATCATCAAAAACGTAAAGAGCAATAAGATGGGGAAAAAGGATATCATCAAAATCAATGATACCATTGATATCAATCTGGATGTGCTGGGCTATATCGACCCGAACATTACGGTCAATATCATTGAAAATGATGTGACCGTAGAAAAGAAGCGCCTGGAGCTCCCGGAAAAAATTGTCAATGTCGTCAAGTGCAAGAACCCCCGCTGCATCACTTCCACGGAGCAGGAGCTGGATCATGTGTTCAAGCTGGCCGACCGGGAAAGCGGCGTGTACCGCTGCATCTACTGCGATCAGAAGGCAACTCATAACTAATCGGTTTATCCGATCCCGTTAAAAGCGCCGCCGAAGAAACAGGCATCCCTGGCCATCGTGGTACCCCGGATGAACAGGAAACTCTGCTTCCCGGCAGCGCTCTTCTTTTCTCTCGCCTCTTACCACCGGCTAAAAAATAAAAAAAAACAGTTAAGGAAGATATCCTTTTGCACCGCTGTAAGGCGACTCATTACATCAAATTTGGAGGTAAAAAATGGCATCCAGTCCGGAATTTGTCCAATACATCACCGAACAGCTAAGCGGCGCCGGTGCGATCCGCAGCCTCAAGATGTTCGGAGAATACGGCATCTACTGCGACGGCAAGATCATCGGCCTGATCTGTGACAATCAATTCTACGTAAAAATAACGGAAGCGGGAGCACGAATCTTGTCTGACCCCATCGAAGCCCCTCCCTACGAAGGGGCCAAACCTTATTTTCTGATTGAGAACCCCGACGATTCCGAGCTTATGACCCTTCTCGTCCAGGAGACCTGGCGGGAGCTCCCCGCGCCCAAGCCCAAAAAACGGGCGGCCAAAAAGGATCCCCGCCGTTTTCAGCCGGAAGACTGATCCCGGTTTTTCCTGAGAAATCAGAGAACGGCCTCTGCTCCTACCAGGGCCGTTCTCCGGAAAAAGGAGGAATGAAACTTTCCGAAGCCGTCTCCCCCTGTTGGATAAAGCCGTTCTCCACACCGAGTTTCAGGGCATAGTCGATCACTTTTTGATATTCTCTTCGGGTTACCTTCCGAGACAGGTCCTGATCCTCCCCCATCCATTTCATCGGCGTATACTGGTTCATAATGCTAAGGTAGATGGTATGGCCGTAGGTCTCAAACAAGTAGCGGAGCACGTCTTTGGAATCCCTGGTATGGCCCGGCAGGATCAGGTGGCGGACAATCACTCCTTTTTGAATAAACCCATCCTCGTTGAACTCGCATACGCCCACTTGGCGCACCATCTCTTTCAACGCCTCCTTTGCCGCCTTCGGATAATCCGGCGCGTGGGAGTATTTCTCCGCAAGCCTTGGATCCATGTATTTAAAATCCGGGAGATAGACGTCCACCAGTCCCTCCCAAAGACGCAGGGTCTCCTTTTTTTCATATCCGCCGGTGTTGCAGATCACCGGCAGGTCAAGGCCATGGTTTCTGGCTTCCTTTAACGCGTCCGCAACCGGCTCTGCAAAATGTCCCGGAGTCACCAAATTGATATTGGCGGCGCCTTTTTCTTTTAGGCGAAATAAAATATCGGACAACTCCTGCGCCGAAATTTCCCAGCCCATACGGTCGCAGGCAATCTCGTGATTCTGGCAAAATGCACAGCGAAGCGGGCATCCGGTGAAAAACACAGTCCCGGATCCCCGCTCCCCAGAGATACAAGGTTCTTCCCACATATGCAGATCCGCCCTCGCAATTTTCATCCGGTCGGTCATCCCGCAGTATCCGCGCTCCTCCGCTGTTCGATCCGCATGGCACTCCCGCGGGCAAAGGATGCAGTCGCTCATCCGGCTCATATCAATCCGTTCCTCCTGTCATAATCTCCGGCAGACGCTTAAAAAAGGCCGCGCCTTTTCCCTGCCCGCAGCCTTAACCCTCTTACCCCGCATTCTTCTGTAACGCCTGCTCCACAACCTCCGGAATCTCCGCCTGGACCGTGACAATCTCCGGGATCTGGGCAAACAGCCATTCTCTCGCGCCATCGGTCAAATTATCCTGGGTCACCGCCGCAGTCCCTGTCATTCCTTTTAACATCGCCATCCCAGACCGCTCCAGGGAGGAGAGCTTGTCTTCATCAATCATCGCACCGTTCTTTAAAGCGGTTGCGCCGGTGCCGGCAAATCTAGTCACCACGGCCGCGCTGGTCATATATTCCACAAAGGAGACGGCGACGGCCCGTTTCTCCGGATCTTCCCAGGCCTTCCGGGTGATATAATAACCAGAGGAAAGTCCGCTGATGATATCGGTGCTCTTCCGCTCTCCTGCGCCGGGAACATAGGTGATCGTAAAATTCTGCAGCTTGGTCTCATCCGCCTCTGCCTGGTCCGGCGTGCGAAAACTCTTTACAATGCTGCCGACTTTCCAGGACCCATCGAGCAAAAATGCCGCCTGCCCCTGCAAAAACAGATCGGAAATCTCATCATTCGTCGCGGTCAAAGTATCTTCCGGCAGATACCCCGCCTCATACAAACGTTTGATATCTTCCAGTCCCGCCTGCCACGCAAGGCCGTACTCATCCTCAGCCGATGACGGCAGGACGCTGTGTTTGGCCGGATTCAAATGATTATAGATGGTAAACTCAAACCAATAATGGGGAACCTCTCCCAGGGAAACAGCGATGGGAGTATATCCTTTTTCCCGGATCCCCCCGCACATCTCCAGAAATTCATCCCAGGCCGTATCCGGGCCGGGGACAGAAAATCCGCAGCTTTCCACAATTGTTTTGTTTACGTACAGTGCCTCCCAATAACCATTCACCGGCACGGCATAGATTTTTCCGTCCACCGGGGAAGGCGCCATCAGAGAATCGTTCATGTTGGAGGCATACTCTGGATATTCCGCTCGAATTTCCTCCAAAGGGACTACTTTTCCGCTCTTCACAAAATTATTAGAGCCGCTTCCGTTAAAATAGAAAAGGACGTCCGGTTCTGTTCCATTCTCAAAATCGGCCTGAACGCGGGCTTTGAACGCTTCGTTGGAGACAGCGGATCCATCGTTCACGCCGTGCCCGGTCATCTTCTCCCACTCGGCCACCGCCGTCTGGAAATTTCCCGCATTGCTGTCCGTATCCGCATAGGTGGTGACCACGTTCAGCGTAACCGGCTCCGCCGGTCCCATCTCGGCAGGCTGCCCTCCTATTTCAATCTTGGTGACCGGCTCCGTTTTTTTATCAGAACCGGCCGTTGTCGATGCCGGGCCGCCGTTTCCGCAGGACGCCAGTAGGATACTCACCGCTGCTGTCAATGCCACCACGCTTCTTTTTCTCATATACCCCTCGTTTCCGAAACCAGTTACTTTTCCCTACCCTGTAGAATTTATTTTAGCATAAAACAGCCAAAAATCCCACTGTGAATTTCGCTCTTTTGTACTCGGAGCCTTTTTCTTTCATCCGGTGGCACTCTGGTTCTTTTCATGATATAATGGCCACAAAGCAAATGAATGAAACGCGCTCTGCCGCCCGCAGAGCGTATATCCTTCGCGGAGGGATGTCTCAGACACGGCATCCAATAAGGAGCTACTATGAAAAATAATTCGGATTTTCACTTTCCTTTTGAAGAGCATTTAACATCAGACGAAAAAGAACTGATCCAAAATCAGGTTCGAACCATCCGCTATTCCGCCGGTCAGGCCATTCGCTCCGCCGGCGACGGATGCCTCGGCATCCTGTTCGTCACCTCCGGCGTGCTGAGGGTCTATCTCTCCTCGGAGGAAGGAAAGGAGGCCACGATTTCCCGCGTTACGGCCGGGGAGCCATGCGTGCTCTCTGCATCCTGCGTGCTGTCCGCGATCACCTTTGAAGTCCAAATCGATGCAGAAACGGACAGCGAGGTGCTGATCTTGCCGTCCTCATGCCTGTCCGTTTTGATGGGAAATAATATCTATGTGGAAAATTTTATTTATCGCTCCGCCACCGAATGCTTCTCCGATGTCATCGGGGCTGTGGAACGTCTTCTGTTTTTCAGTCTGGAACAACGGCTTGCCTCCTTCCTGCTGGATGAATCCGCAAGGCTGAAGACATCCACCCTCTCCCTGACCCATGAACAGATTGCCCAGTCCATCGGCAGCGCCCGCGAAGCCGTCAGCCGGACGCTGAAACAGATGGCGAAAACCGGCTGCCTGGGAGTGCTTCGGGGGGAGATCCAAATTCTGGACCGGAAAAAGCTCTATGAGATGGTGCGCTGATTCATATTGATCACGATTTCCTTTTATTGGGCGCTCAGCATCTGCTGGAAGAATGCTTTCGGCTGTACGCCGACGGACTGCTTTACCGCTTTCCCGTTTTGAAACAGGATGACCGTAGGAATCGTGCGGACGCCGAACTGGGCGGCCAGCGCCGGTTCTTCATCGACATTTACCTTCCCGACCACATAGCCGTCGGCCTCCTCGGCCAGCTCCTCGATCACCGGCCCCAGCATCCGGCACGGGCCGCACCAGGTCGCCCAAAAATCCACGAGGACCGGTACCGAAGACTCCAAAACTTCCTGCTGAAAATTTGCTGTCGTAATTTGTTTTGCCATAAGAAAGCTCCTTTCGAAAAAGCTGTTTTGTTTGATTGGATGGCTTTAGTATAACAAAAGAACTGCTCTCTGTCTGTGACTTTGTCACACAGGAGCAGTTCCTTTATTATTTCGTAGGAAATTCCTTCTTACTGTTTTACATCAAATCTTTGCAATCACTTTCCGGAAATTTTTCTTTCCTTTCTTTACCATGATTCCATCCTTCAAGTCCTCCGCCGTAAAGGTCTTATGGATATCCGTGATTTTCTCGCCCTCCACGGTCACGCCGCCCTGCTCCACCGCTCTCCTGGCCTCCGATTTCGAGGGGACCAGCTCGGCCTTCTGCAAAAGCGCCAGAATATCGATGGATCCGTCGGTAAAGTCCGCTTCCTCCAGCTCGGCAGTCGGAACATTGGCGGAGTCCCCTCCTCCTACAAAGAGGGCTTTGGCTGCGCTCTCGGCCTTCTTTGCCTCGTCCTCGCCGTGCACCAGTTTTGTCAGCTCAAAGGCCAAGATCTCTTTGGCGGTGTTCAACTGGCTGCCTTCCCAGTGATCCATCTCGTCGATCTGCTCGATGGGGAGGAATGTCAGCATCCGCAGGCATTTCAGCACATCGGCGTCCGCCACGTTCCTCCAGTACTGGTAGAAATCATAGGGCGTCGTCTTATCCGGATCCAGCCAGACCGCTCCGGACTGGGTCTTGCCCATCTTCTTGCCCTCAGAGTTTAAGAGCAGGGTTATCGTCATCGCATAGGCATCCTTGCCCAGCTTCCGGCGGATCAGCTCGGTGCCGCCCAGCATGTTGCTCCACTGATCGTCGCCGCCGAACTGCATATTGCAGCCGTACTTCTGATACAAGGCGTAAAAGTCGTAGCTCTGCATGATCATGTAGTTAAACTCCAGGAAACTCAGGCCTTTTTCCATCCTCTGTTTGTAGCACTCGGCCGTCAGCATACGGTTGACGCTGAAGCAGGATCCCACTTCGCGGAGCAGCTCAACATAATTTAAATCCAGCAGCCAATCGGCGTTATTTACCATCAGGGCCTTGCCCTCTGAAAAATCAATGAAACGGCTCATCTGCTTCTTGAAACAGTCGCAGTTGTGCTGAATCGTCTCCACCGTCATCATCTGGCGCATATCCGTCCGGCCCGAAGGATCTCCGACCATGCCGGTGCCGCCGCCGATCAGGGCGATGGGACGGTTTCCCGCTTCCTGCAGGCGTTTCATCAGGCAAAGAGCCATAAAATGACCGACATGAAGGCTGTCCGCCGTGGGATCAAAGCCAATGTAGAACGTGGCTTTCCCATTGTTTACCAGTTCGCGGATCTCCGCCTCATCGGTTACCTGGGCGATCAAGCCCCGCGCTTGCAGTTCTTCGTAAATTTTCATCTTTTCTTTCTCCTTATCTTTTTTGAACCGAAGGAAGGACATTGGTTTTTTTAATGAAATAGGAAATTCCTTTGGAATTTCCTATAAACAAAAAACCCTCGTCCTTCTGAAAGGACGAGGGTTATGCTCGTGGTACCACCTTACTTCACCGTCTGTTCACACAGCCGGTCTTACCGAGTACATCGGATCTCTCCGGGATACTCCGGCGCTGTAACGCGCGCCCCGCGACTCAGCCTACTTGTCATCCGTTCGGTGAGCGGCTCAAGGATGTATTCACAAAAATGGTCTCCCGCGCCTCTCATCATCCGGCTGCTTTCTGTGGGTCCTGCTTCTGCTACTAGTTCCTGTCATTGCCATTCGTCATGCAGTTATGAGGCCATTATAACAGGGATTTTAGATTTGTCAAGGGGAAAAAGAGCTCAGTCACGGCAACTAGCCTGTAAAAAGCGGCCGGTTTTTGAGCAAAAAATCTGTGATCTCTGATATCTCCTCAAAACGGAATACCGGCACCTGCGGCCTCAGTGAATCCTCATCGGTGACAATGGCCGCATAGTGTTCCGGCGGATGGGGAAGCGGCTTCCCGGACGCCCGGCGGTACAGCCCGATCTGCGCCAAATTCTCCGATTTATAACCTTCCACCAAGATCCAGTCCACATCCTGAATTAGGGAGAGAAGTTGAGGAAAAGGGCGGCTTTTTTGTTCCACAAAAGCCACCTTCTGCGGCGAGCAGAGCAACGAAATGTCCGCTCCCGCCTGGGAAAAACGCCAGGAATCTTTTCCCTCCCGGTCCATCTCAAAATCGTGGACATCATGTTTGATCACCGCAACCCGGAGCCCCCGCGCTTTCAGGCTCCTCACCAGCTGTTCAATCAAAGTGGTTTTTCCCGACCCGGAGTATCCGGCAAACCCTACGGTAGGAACCGTCATAAACATTGCCTCCTATTCCTTTCTCTCAGACGCCGTTCGGCAGAAATCCTTTCAGCACAGTACCTGCCGGAATCGGCCCGCTTCCGGCAGGTACCACGGCGATCACATTACAGCCGGCGGAACTGCTGATCACCGCATTCCCCTGGGCGGAGGGCAGCCGCATCCCGGCCACGCCCTCCGACAGGTCCAGCCGTCCTCTCAGCAGGCGTGTGGACCGGCTGCTCCTGGGAAAGGCATCCAGCAGGGTGACCAAGATTTCTTCGGGTATGAGATCCTTTCTTCCGCACATCCTCCGGAATGCCGGACACACAACCGCGTAAAAATTCGTGACAGCGGCAGCCGGGTTGCCTGACAAACCGCATACCAGCCGGCCGTCCTTCACGCCGTAAGCGCAGGCCATCCCCGGCTTCATGTCCACTCCTTGTACAAAAATCTCCACGCCGCTCATCCGCATCCCGGCCGGAGTCAGGTCATAATCCCCTGCGGAAACACCTCCTGTCAAGAGTACCGCATCACAGCGGGAAATCCCGTCCGCAATCCGGTCCGCTATGGCCTCCATCCGGTCGCCGGCAAGTCCCAGATAAACCGGCTGGCATCCCATCTCCTCCAGCGCAGCCGCCAGCAAATAGCGGCTGGAATTTCTTAGTGCTCCCTGCGGAACCGTCTCCCCTGGCTCCACCAGCTCATCCCCGGTGGAGATCAGGCCGATGTTCGGCCGAAGGTACACGGCCGGATCCGTTACCCCCTGGGCCGCCAACACTCCGGCCAAGCCCGCGTCGATCACGGTTCCCCGCGTTGCCAGAAGACGGCCCGCCTGCATGTCCTCCCCGGCAGGGATCACGTTCTCGCCTTCCCGGACAGCCGACCGCAAGGTCACCGTTTCCGCCGTGTACAGGGTCTTTTCATAGGGGATCACCGCGTCCGCTCCCTGGGGTATGGGCGCTCCCGTCAGTATTTTTACGGCGGTTCCGGAAGTCACTGTACAGCTGGGCACCTTCCCGGCCCGCACCTCTTCCAAAAGTTTCAAAGTAACCGGCCGTTCGGAAGAAGCAGGCAGGCTATCCTCCGACCGGAGCGCATATCCGTCAAAGGCGGAACGCGCAAAAGAAGGGACGTCTTCTCCGGCCGTAAAATCAAATGCCAGCACACGCCCCCTGCAATTTTCCAAGGGAACCGGTTCCACTCCCACTGGGACCGCAAGTTCCAGAAGCCGGTCTCGTGCGTTCAGATAACAAATTCTGTTTTTCATAAGCTCTTCCCGCCGCACATAGCGGCATAGTCCTCCGGCGTATTGATATTGGACAGCGCCTGATCCGAAAATCCCGATGTATCAAGGGGAATTCTTTTTACCGACAGCTTTTTTAGGGCTGACTGAAGGCGGTAATCGCCTTCCCGAATCTGTTGTTCCAGTACCGGCGCCACGGATTTCGCGTAAATTCCTCCCAGGGGATGGCTCCGCCCGCCGCCGTCCACGGGGATCAGCACATCAACCCCCTCCTCCAGAAACAACGACAAATAGCGGGCCAAAGCGGCCGGATAAAAAGGCATATCACAGCCGAGAACCAGGAGATAGGCGGATCGGCAGGCCAGAAGTCCGGCGTGAATCCCGCCGATGGGACCGCACCCCGGATACCGGTCTAATACGGGATGGAATCCATGGCACTCCAGAAGCTCCTTCTGACCGACAGACAGCAGGCGCTCCGGGAAATCCTGGAATTGTTCCGTTATAACAGAAAGAAACGTCTTCCCGTCCAAGGACAAGGTAGATTTCTCCCTGCCCATCCGACTACCCGCGCCGCCGGCCAGTACTAGGATTCCAACCGAAGAAGCAGACCGTTGTTCTGCGTTTTTTCCGCTACCGGCTCTCCCCCTCACAGCTCCTCCCCGGCCAGCAGGCGGCGTACCCGCTCGGTGCGTTCCAGACCGTCTTCCTCCCGGACAGACAAAGCCCCGGAAGGACAGGTTTGCACGCACACGGGGAGAAGTCCGTGGCGGACCCGTTCCAGACAGCCGTCACATTTCACCATCTTTTTCTCCTCCGTAAATTGAGGGGCGCCAAAAGGACATACGCGCCGGCACTTCCGGCAGCCCACGCACCGGCTGCTCTGAACCTGCACCAAACCAGTCTCCTCATCCCGGTAGATTGCGCCTGTGGGGCAGGCCGTCATACAGGGAGCGTCCGCGCAGTGCATACACCCCACTGACACGCAGGAGATTTTTCCCTCTTTGCTTTCGATCCGAACCGCTCTCCGAAGCGGGGGGCCGGATTCCTCGATGTTATAATGTTGATCCAGGCAGGCCACCACACAGGCATAGCAGCACACGCACCGGGACGGATTCAGATCCAATACGATCTTAGACATAGGCGCCTCCTGTCGCTCACAGCTTTTCTACCCGGCAAGGAAAACTTTTATAACCAGGGTAACCAGATATCGGGTCGAGGAAATCATGGGCCATCAGATAGCTGAGATTGGCCTTCTCATTTCCATGGTACATATGAACCACGCCGGGCAGCACGGTCGCCGTGAGATGCGCGGTGGCTTCCACGCTGCCGGAGGGCGTACTGATCCGCACGCGGTCGCCATCCTTGATTTCCAGATTCCCCGCATCTTCCGGATGGATGTCCAGCAGATCCGTTCCCTCCAACCCAGCGATCCACTCCATCCGGAAGGTACGGGAATGAATGAACTGAGGCTTGCGGGAGCCGGTATCCATCAGCAGCGGCCATTCTCCCTCGGCGAACCTTGGGTAGATCTGACTGTAGCTTCGGTATTCCGGCAGAACATCGTATCCAAACTCACCGGCATACCGCTCCAGCACACTGGAGAGCAGTTCCACTTTCCCGCTGGGGGTGGGAAACCCCTTCTTTTTGTATTTCTTCTCCTCGTACGGCGGAAGGGTATGTTTTGTTTTCATAATCCCGCCGTTTTTCTGGATTTCCGCTACGGTCAGGCCTGTCGGTGCAAGGATAAAATCCATATATTCCTCATACCCCATCCTGAGATGGGGATCTTCCAGTCCCAGCGCCTCCGCCAATTCAAATATAATCTGGATGTCGTGTCTGGATTCCCCCAAAGGCTTGATTGCCGGAGGAAAACACTGCACATAACCGTCCGCAAAAATTTTTACATCGCTGCGCTCCACCGAGCTGCAGGCAGGAAGAACAAGATCTGCGTAACGGGCGGTTTCTGTCAAAAAGAGCTCCGTATCCACAAAAAATTCCAGTTTTCGAAGCGCTTCCAGCATATATGTGCTGTCCGGCCACATCATATGATTGAGTCCCATGGCAAAAACGGCCTTGATCGGATACGGTTTTCCCTTCAAGATATAGTCCGGCAGCACCATGGCCTGGCCCTGCTCCGGGGTATATTCCGCCCATACGGGAAACTCCCGGTGCCCCATGGCTGGAATACCCACATGGCGCTCCCCGATATACGCATCCACATTGCTGGGCGTAAAGCCCGTCACCAACAGATAGCCCACAGGCAGCACCCGGTTCCCCCCGGTAATGTCATAATTTCCGGTCAGGGCCACCAAGGAAATCACCGCCCGGTAATTCTGGATTCCATTTACATGATGCACCACCGGGGCGGCGGAGGTGATCATGGCCGCCGGTTTGGCGGTGGCGTAAAGCCGGGCCGCGCGGATCATCTTTTCCTTCGGAACACCGGTAAGAGCCTCCGTGCGCTCCGGAGTATAGCGTTCCGCAAGCTGGGCATATTCTTCAAACCCTTTTACGTACTGCTCTACAAACTCTCTGTCATACAACCCCTCCTGTATGATCACATTGGCCATCCCCAAAGCAAGGGCGCCGTCCGTCCCCGGACGCAGCTGTAAGTGCAGACAGGCTTTTTGTGTAAAAGAGGTTTTGCGGGGGTCCACCACAATGAAAATTTTTCCTTTTTCAAACTGCTCGTAAAAACCTCGGTTGTCCTCCAACGTGGAATAAAACGGATTTTTGCTCCAGACCAAGACCACCTGCGCATTGGCCACGTCCGCCCCTCCAATTTTTCCGAAGGTCAGCCACCAGGCCATCTTATGCGCCTCCTGGCAAGCGCTGCCCTCCGTAATATAGTTGGGGCTTCCGAAGCTTTCGGAAAGACGCCGCAGGGGCGGCCGGAACCACTTGGAAAAACCGGAGAAAAAAGCCACGGTCTCCGGCCCAAAAGCAGCTTTGTATCCCGTCAGTTTCTGCGCGATTATCCGGTATGCGTCCTCCCAGCTGATCCGTTCAAACTTCCCCTCTCCCTTTTCCCCCACCCGCATAAGCGGATAGAGGACCCGGTCTTTGTTGTATACATACTGCCGGATTCCGGAGCCTTTGGCACAGAGCTGCCCCTTGGAATGGGGATTATCGGAGGAGCCCTCCACCCGGATGATCTTTCCGTCCCGGACATAGGCGTCTATCCCGCAGTGGGAATACTGATTACAGATTCCGCAGCAGGTTTTTTTTACCTCGATTCCGTTTTCTTTGCAGGCATTGCCCTGGTGGTTCGGCTGCTCTTTTTCAGGCATTCCATTTTCCTCCTTTCCCACGTTTGATTTCGTCTCTATATTTTCTCCGTTTACCTATTAATTTTCTTTTTTTCTTTATTATATCGCATCTCTTGCTAAAATTCCATGCTTAAATCTGGAAGTTACGGTCAGCCCATCCCTCCGTGGAGAAGGATAGAAAACAGAGGAATCGTCACCAGTGACAACAGCGTCGACACACAGACCAACTTGGAGGCGTATTCCGTGTCCTGATCATATTTCTTTGCGAGCATCGCCGTGCTGCTCCCCGCGGGCATCGCGGCAATCAGAACCGTCACGCCGATCGCCATGCCGTCCACCTGAAGAAGCCGCAGTACCACATAGAAGAAGAACGGGAGGGCCAGCAGACGGACAAAGCTGTAATAGAACACCGACCAGTCAAAAATCTTGCGCAGATCCACTTTTCCCAAGATACACCCAACCATCACCATGGACAGGGAGGTGGTACAACTGCTGAGACCCAGAGTAGTCCGGTCCAGAGCTGCAGGCAACCCCCAGTTCATCCCCATGAAAAGAAAGCCCAGAAACACGGCCAGGATACACGGATGCAAGGCCAGAGTCCGAACCATTGTCTTCCGGTCCGTCTCGGTAAAGAGAGACAGCCCCGCCGTCCACATCACAATCCGCGGGGGAATCAGGGCGATGGACGCGTAGAGCAGTGCCTCGGTTCCCAGCACTTCTTCGATGATCGGCAGGCCGATAAACACCGAGTTGGTGCAGAGGGTCGCGTATTTCAGCAAAAGGGCTCTGCTCCGGTTAAATCGGACATAGAGAAATCGGTTGGCGAACATGTAGAAAAACTGCATGGCCGCCGCCACGATCCCCACCACCGCAGTCTTTTTCAGGAGATCCGCGGTCATCTCGATGCTGAGAAAGGAACGGAATATGTTGCAGGGGAGGATGATGTATAAAACAATATCCACCATCTGCTTTTGGGTCGTGTCATTCACCCACCCCTTCCGGGTCAGAAAAAATCCGATTGCCACCAAAAGAAAAATTTGCACTTGTAAATCAATTATTGTCTTCATCGTTCTCTAAGGGCCTGATCCGGCAGATCAAATGCAGCCCTCTTCTCTCCAGTCTTGTCTAATATAGCATAGAGAGGAGAGGGAAATCAAGTCTCGCAGACCGCCCCTCTTGCCTGCTCCTTGCCAAAATCCGCCGCACGATTCTTCTGATCAAGAAAAAAGGAAAGGACTGGTAAAAACACTTTTTACCGATTCTTTCCTTCTCTGATCTTTATTTGAGTTTTTTCCCGGCCGGCGCAGGCGTGTCCGGGTCGAAAATGGAACAAATCAAGCCTTCTCCTTTAGCATGATCTTTAAAATCTCCCGATCCGTCCCGCTCATGCCGACTTTCCCCAGCCGTCCCACGTTTTCCAAGGTTGCCTCCACTCCTTTGGAGAGGATACCGTCCCCTCCGTAGAACTGCTGCCCTTCCTGGTACATATGGTAGCCGAGAATACCGGCGTCCACGGCCGCCGCAATTTTCGCCGCGCAGGATGCCTTGGCTCCGTCGCAGATGATCCCGGATACAACCGCCAGGGCATTCACCACCGTGTGGATGATATCCTGATAGGATCCGCCGTCCAGGTAGGCGATGCCCGCCCCGGCTCCGGCCCCGGCGCTGACGGCCCCGCAGTAGGCGGACAGGCGGCCGATCCGGCTTTTTTGATGGATTGTGACCAGGTTGGAGAGCACCAGGGCGCGGGTAAGCTTTTCCCGGCTGGCCCCCCATTCCTCCGCAAATACGATCACTGGCACCGACGCGGTGATTCCTTGATTTCCGCTTCCGGAATTGATCACCACCGGCAGCTCACAGCCGCCCATCCTGGCGTCCGATCCGGCAGCGGCCGCCGCTTTCGCCCGGATTACAACATCCTCGGAACCGTAAGTATTCCGCAGTACTTTTCCGATATTTGCGCCGTAATTTCCGGTCAGGCCCTCCTGGGAAATGGCCATGTTATAGGTGATCTGGCGGCCAATCACTTCCTGCACGTCGGCCAAATCCACGGTCTCTGCAAAATCATAGATATCCCAAACATTCAGCAGGCTCCGGTCCGCCAAACCGTTTTCTTCCTCCCCATCCACGGGCAGGCGATGGAGAACCTCGCCGTTTTTTTCCAGATAGACAATGTTCGTGTGGTAATTGGCGATCCGAAGCTTCACCTGATCCTCTCCCGCCCAGAGCGTCACACGCACGTCAAAGGTCAATCCTCCCTCAAGCCCCTCCACTTGAACCGGATGTTCTCGCAGGAAAGCGTCGATATCAAGCCGGTCCCGCTCTTCCATCTGAGCGATCACTTCCAGCTCCCGGCCGGCCTTTCCTGCCACAATGCCGGCGGCCGCGGCCGCCTCGATTCCCTTCCGGCCCCCGGTGTTGGGCACCACCACGCTCTTCGCGTTCTTAATGATATTTCCGCTGACTTGAACCAGTACCCTCTCCGGAAGTCTCCCCAAAGTTTCCCTGGCCTTCGCAGCCCCGTAGGCGATGGCGATCGGCTCCGTGCAGCCCATGGCCGGCACCAGCTCCTCCGCCAGAATCTGTACATAGGTACGGTATTTTACGCTCGTTTTCTGCATGAAAATTCCCTCTTCCTATTCCCTCATTAAATTTCTCATAAAGGCCAGCCCCTTTGCGGCCGCCTCCTCCGCCGTGGGATCGGGCAGGCATTCCAGGGAAAGAAAGCCTTGATATCCGATTTCTTTTAAGGTATCCGTCATCTGGCGGATTTCACAATGTTTTCCGTCCGGAGCTTTCCGGTTCCGGTCAGAGACCTGCGCGTAGGTGATCATGTCCGCGGCCCCGCGGATCGCTCCCGGAATATCAGTCTCTTCCAAATCCATATGATACGTGTCAATATAGATCCGGAAGGCTTCTGACCGGAAGCTTCGGGCAAATTCCGCACACTCGGTTATGGTGTGGAACGTGTCGCTTTCTTTTCGGTTTACGCATTCCATGGCAAGCGTCACGCCCTTTTCCTCCGCATACGTGATACATTTCTCCAGGCTTTCCCGATAATTCTTCTCGAACTCCTCCCGGCCCGCGCACTCGGATGCCAGCCCTTTCAGAACACCGATCGTGACGATCGCCCCCAACTCCTTTGCCAGACGGATATGTCCCATCATCCGTTCCACAGCCCGGCGGCGTTTCTCCGGTTCCGGACTGCTGAGGCTGATCCCCTCCATCAGGTAAGCGCTCCCCGTAGCCAGGGAGGCCGCCTGGATGTTGTATTCCCGGCAAAGCCGCTTCCACTCCTTCGCATCCACCAGCTCCGGATTCTGCACATGGATTTCCAGCGCGTCAAAACCGATCTTTGCCGCTTTTTTTATTGTTTCGGAAAAGGCTCCCTGAAACAGGACAGGCGTCCCTTCCGGCACCCTTTCCGCCACTGCCACTCCCAGTCCAATCATTCTATCGTTTCCTCTTTTCCTTCCACCGGGACCCACCCGCCGGCATCCTGGGATTTTCGCAGAGCGTCCACCAGCCGCATGGCGGCAAGACCGTCCTCCCCAGAAATCGCCGGCTCCGTATCTTGCTCCACGCAGTCGCAGAACATCTGGTGAATCCGGGTAATTTCTAATTTTTTCTGGTCCTCCACCGGAAAGTCGAAGTCAAGTCTCCTTCCGTCCCGCAGGTCCAGGCGAAGAGCGCTCTGCTCCCCGTAAATCGTCATGGCGCCCTCGGTGCCGTAGATCCAGGTGGTCCGGTCGCTCGCCCCATAGCTGGTGCGGCTGAACCCCATCATCCCGTAGATGCCGCCTTCATATTCCACCAGGCAGAACGCATTGTCCTCCCCGGTAATGGCGGGAGTTTCCGGGCTTGTCTCTTCCAGCCGCACCAGGCAGCCAAACGCCCTCTTGGCTTCTGCCCCAAGCAGATACCGCATCAGGTCGATCCGGTGGGTGCCCAGCTCCGCCACCGCATTCTTCCAGGGCGTCTTTCCGTCCACCGCAGCGCCTCCCTTCACTCCCAGAAAGGTGCGGAAGGTAAGAATTTTACCCAGAACCCCGTCCCGGATCAGCTCTCTCGCCTTCTCGTGGGGCGCATACAGTCTTTGGACATGGCAGACCATCAGCTTTTTTTGCTGTTTTTCCGCCTCTTTCACCATGGCTTTTGCCTCTTCTTTGTTCAAAGCCAGGGGCTTTTCGCACAGCACATGCTTTCCTGCCCGAAGAGCGTCCATTACCAGGGGATAGTGGGCCGGCGTCGGCACGGCGACCAGCACCGCGTCCGCCTCCGGATCTTTCCAAATCTCTTCCGGAGAAGAATAGACCTTGCCTCCCCACTGGGCGGCGGCCGCCTCTGAATGTTCCCGGCTGCGGTTATAATAGCCGGCAATTTCCCCGTTGGAAGTCTGAAGGATACCGGGAATATGACGCTTTTTCGCGATATCTCCGCTTCCGATGATCACAATGCGAACCATATTTTCTCCTTTACATTCCCAGATAAGCCTTCTGAACCTCGTCCGAGCGCAAAAGCTCCCCGGCGGTTCCCGCAAGCACGATTTTCCCTGTCTCCAGCACATAGGCGCGGTCGGAAATTTTCAAAGCGCTCCTGGCGTTCTGCTCCACCAAAAGGACCGTGGTCCCCATTTCCCGGATCTGCTTGATCAGATGAAAAATATCCTTTACGATCAATGGCGCCAGTCCCAGGGATGGTTCATCTAACAGCAGGAGCTTCGGTTTTCCCATCATGGCCCGGCCCACTGCCAGCATCTGCTGTTCGCCGCCGGACAGGGTGCCAGCCGCCTGTCCCTCCCGTTCTTTTAAAATCGGAAAAAGCTCGTGGACCACCTGGAGCGTCTCCTCGCACTGAGCCTTGGTCCGCAGGTACCCTCCCATCTTTAAGTTTTCCAGTACGGAAAACCGGGGAAAGATCTGACGCCCCTCCGGGGACAGGATGATCCCATGTTCTACTTTTTTCCGGGTCGTCCAACCGCTGATATCCTGGTCCTCATAGTAAATTTTCCCGCCGGACAGTTCTTTCAGCCCGGTGATCGCCCGCATGGTTGTGGATTTCCCCGCCCCGTTGGAGCCGATCAGAGTGACGATCTCGCCTTCCTCCACGGTGAAGGACACGTCCCGCAGAGCCTGGATGCTTCCATAATTGACTACCACATGTTCCAGCCGCAGCATTTCCTCACTCCTCCTCTCCCAGATATGCCTCGATTACCGCCTGATCCTGGGAGACCTGTTTGGGTGTTCCCTGGGCGATCAGCTCCCCATGGTTCAGCACATAAATTCTCTCGCAGATGTTCATAACAAATTTCATATCGTGTTCGATCAGGAGAATCGTCAGCCCCATCTTTTTTAATTGCAGCACCATTTCCCTCAGTTCCAGGGTCTCCTGCTCGTTCATCCCAGCCGCGGGCTCATCCAGCAGCAAAAGCTTGGGCTCCGTGGCCAGGGCGCGGGCGATCTCCAGCCGGCGCTGATGGCCGTAGGGAAGCGCGCTCGCAAGGGAATGCCGGTCCTCCCAGAGGTCCATCAGCTTTAACAGGCTTTCTGCTTTTTCCTGGGCCTCTCTCCCTTCCCGCCTGCGGCGCTTTGTGTGGAGAATCGCGTCCAGCAGATTGGTCTTCCGGCAGGTGTGCATCCCGGCGATCACGTTGTCCATGACGCTGAGCTTACCGAACAGCCGGATGTTCTGGAAGGTTCTGGCAAATCCGGCCTTGGCGATCTGATGGGTTTTATAGGAGGTGATGTCGGCGCCCTCCAGATAGACCTTTCCCTCGGTCGGGTGATAAATTCCGGTAATGACGTTGAACAGCGTTGTCTTCCCGGCTCCGTTTGGCCCGATGATGCCGACGATCTCCCCTGGCTTGATGTACAGATGGATGCCGGCCAGAGCTACCAGGCCGCCGAAACGCTGTGTCACATCCACAACCTTTAACACCTCACTCATGGCTTTTCCCCTCCTGCTTCTTCGCCTTTTCCGCCGACAGGCGCTGGCGGATGTACTTAAAGTTCACCCGTCCCAGCAGCCCGTCCGGTTTCACCAGCATCATGACAACGATAATAATGCCGTAAATCATCCCGCGATATTCCATCAGCGCCCGCATAGTCTCCGGCAGAACAGTCAGAATCGTAGCCCCTAAAATCGCGCCAGGAATACTGCCCAGGCCGCCGAAGATGGCCAAAATCACCAGCTCCATGGACTGGCCGGTCGTAAAGCCGCTGGGATCGATAAAGCTGATGTAATGGGCGTAAAACGCTCCCGCCAGCCCGGCCAGCATACCGGCGATGATGAAGACCATCACCTTGTACACAAAGACATGGATGCCGATGGAGGCCGCCGCCACATCGTCGTCCCGGATCGCCATGATGGCAAGGCCGATCCGGGAGTTGATGATGCTGTGCACCAGATAGACCGTAAAGATCACCAAGAGCAGCGCGATAAAGTACACGCTCCGGCTGCTCTTAAAGGCTTTGCCGAAGAAGTTTAGCGGCGGGATCCCGGCAATCCCAAGGGATCCGCGGGTCAAATCCATCCAGTTCAGCTCCACCAGACGGATAATCTCACAGAAACCCAGGGTCACCACCGTCAGATAATAGCCTTTTAGTTTCAATACCGGGAGCCCCAGCAGCAATCCGAAAACGCCGGCCACCAGCATGGCAGCAAGGAAGGTCCCCAGGGAGCTGACATTCAGCTTGGTGGACAGAATCGCCGCGGTGTAAGCCCCGATTCCCCAGAAGGCGGCGTGTCCCATGGACATCTGCCCGAGATAGCCGATCAGCAGATTCAGGCTCAGGCTCAGCACGATAAACATCAGCACGGTGATCGCGATCCGGAGGATATAGGAGGAGGTGAACACGAACGGAAATACCGCTAAGAGAACCAGCAGAGTCCCCAAAAGCTTCCAGGTATTCCGCGCGCAAAACTCAAAAATTTTATTCATGCCGCCCTCCTTATACCTTAGTGATCTGCTTGCGTCCGAAAAGCCCGGACGGCTTGAATAGGATCACGATAATTAGAATTGCAAAGGAAATTGCGTCCCGGTAGCCGGAGCTGATGTAGCTGGCTCCCAAGGTTTCAAATACTCCCATCAAAACACCGCCGACCATGGCACCCGGCAGGACGCCGACACCGCCCAAAACGGCGGAGGCCAGGGTCTTCATGCCGACGGAAAAGCCCATGGACGCATCGATGTTCTGGTAGTACATTCCGACCATGGTTCCGGCGATCGCTGCCAGCGCCGAGCTGATGATGAAGGTCAGGGAGATAATCGCATTCACATTGATTCCCATCAAAAGGGAAGCCTCCTGGCTCTGGGAAATGGCAAGCATAGCCTTTCCCATCTTTGTCCGGTAGACCATCAGGGAGGTAATGGTCATCAAGAAGACCGAGACCAGCAAAATGATCATCTGGGAGGAGGAGATGGTCACCCCTCCCAACGTAATCTGGCCGAAGTCTATCCTGTTGGGATAGGGCTTCGTCTCGCTCCCGAAGAAAATCCGCACCGCGTTTTCAATGATCGTGGAAATTCCAAGCGTGGTGATCAGTCCGGTGATTTTCGGCACCTTTTTCGCTCTCAGGCGCCGGAGCCCGAACCGGTCAATGCAGTACCCGATGGCCCCTGTCAGCAAAATCCCCAGGGCAAAGGATAGTCCGAAATTTCCAACCAGGCCGGTGTACAGCATCAGAGTCAGGTAACCTCCCAGCATATACACGGCGCCGTTGGCAAAATTGATCAATTCCAGTACGCCGAATACCATTGAATAGCCGATCGCGACCAGCGCATAGGTGCTGCCGATGGTAATTCCATTGATAAGCTGCTGTAAAAACATGGCATGCCCCCTCTTTCGCCCTTACTTGCTGGCCTCGAACACAAACGTTCCGTCCTGAACCGAGAAGACAAAGATCTCGCGGATCAAATCGCCGTTTTCATCGAAATGGGCGTCCCCGGCGCACAGCGGGATATTCAGCTTCTTAATCTCTTGAACCAACGCCTCCGTGTTGTCCGTTCCTGCGTTTTTCGCCGCATTCATGGCCACCATGGCTGCGTCATAAGCCAGCGCTGCAAAGTTGTCGAAGGCAATGCCATTAGCGCCGTAGGTTTCATTGTACCGTTTGACAATGTCTTCCGTATACGTGCCAAAACTGCTGCTCTCCATGATTTCCGGCGTGTAAATACGGCTGATTCCCATCAAAAGCATGCCGTCTGCCTTGGTTCCGGCCAGATCCAAAAATTCCTGTTTAAATACATTTCCCACGCCGACCAGCTGCACATCCTCCATCCCAAGCTGCTTGGACTGAAGAACAATGGACGCGCCGTCGCTGTACTCGGCCACGAGGAACAGGATATCCGGGTTCGTTGCTTTGATTTTTGACAGCAGGGGGGTAAAATCCTTCGTCTGGTTGGGGACAAAGGTCTCCGCCGCGCAGACAGTCCCGCCAAGGGATTCAAATCTTTCCTTCACCGCGTCCAATGTAGTGATTCCCACATCCGTGTTTTGATAGATCACAGCCAGGTTACAGGCTCCGAACTGATCAAATAATTTCTGAGCCACCTCGCCGAACACGACCTCCGACTTACATGCCAAAGGAATCATCATGCTTCCCATATCGGGGTAATCCGGGTGGGAGGTGTTGGGGGAGATCATCGGCATCCCTGCCTCCTGATAGACCGGGGCCGCCGCCATGGAAACGCTGGAACCGTAGCTTCCGATCATGGCGAAGGTGTCCTCGTTTCCAATGATCATATTGGCTACGTTGATACCTTCCTTCTGCTCTCCCTTGTCGTCATAGACCTCCAGGATCACATCCTCGCCGTTCAGGCCGCCGGCCGCGTTAAAGTCCGCCACCGCCATCTCCATGGCGTTTTTGTAGGAGGTTCCGTACTGCATCATGGTGCCGGTCAGGGGCACAGAGGCCGCCAGCGTGTGCTTGGTGATGTTCCCTGTCCCGCCGGTGGCTTCCTGAGCCGTGGACGCAGCCTCGGTAGTGCCGGCCGCCGTCCCGGCTGATGATGCCGCCGTCGTCCCTTCGCCGCTTACGCCGCAGCCGGAAATCAAAAGCGCCGCCAGAACGATCGCCATAGCTCTCATTTTCTTCTCTTTCATCTCTTCTTCCTCCTTCTGTCCTGTACTTGCATCCGCCGGATTTACCGGTCCGGTCCGAAGACCAGATCCATGGCTTCCTTTAACGTGTTGAACCGGTATTCCGGAATATCACTTCCCTGAGCGCAGCCAGACGCGATGATCAGCTTCCCGCTGGGAACGGATTCGCTGGCCGCCTTCACGCGGGCGATCATGTTTTTCAGCAGCTGTTCCCGGTCTTCCACCCGGAAATCCTGCCAGCGCTCCACGCCGCCGACCACCACCTTGTCCGGCATTCTCTCCGCTCCTTCTTTCAGGGAAACATTGGTGATGATGTCCTCCCAGTTCACGGCTTCCAGCGGATACTGCGCGGCAAATTCCATGAACAGATTGGTCTGGCCGTGGACGTGCATCATGTTAAACCAGGTCTTCCCTACAGCCGGCTCAAAGGCTGCCAGATCATAGGGGACTCCGAAACGGCGGTACAGCTCCGGGGTAAACAGTTTATCGTTCATGAACTGGCTGGAATAGAAGATTCCGTCGACTCCGGCTTTCACAAACTCTTCGATGATATTCCGGGTCACCTCGGTGATAACCTTTAAGCCCGCCTCCAGGTCGTCCCTGTAATACCGGATCAAATCCGCAAAGGGCCAGGGGTTCTGCCAGCCGTTGTAAAGCTCCATGGCATAGGTGGCCGGTGTGAAGACCGTGGCCAATACCGGCACCTTCCCATGGTACTTGTCCACCAAGCGTTTTGCCACCTCCACCTCCCGCGCCACCGCGCCAGTCTTTACATCCACGGGCTTTAAATCCCGGAAGCCCCTGGGGCTGTTGACAATCCGCTTGTTGGTGGAAGGGAAATCGTTTTGGTGGCGGGACCAGGTGATGTCCGCCCCGTACTGTTCCTGAAAGTAAACCCCGTTGGACATGATCTTGATCAGATCCCACTGGTTTTGCTCCTGGAAGGCCGTGTGCTTTTTCACCGAGTCCTCGACCACCCGGTCCTCCAGGAAAAAGTGTTTCCAGATCGTTGCACCGGGACGGTCTACCGGTCGTCCCTCCACCATTGCACGAAGCCGCTCATACGAGTTCATTTTGTTTCCTCCTCTTTAGACAGAATACATATATATTTTCTTCGTTTCTGTTCCGCTTTTTCTGATATGATTGTAACGTGTATTCTCATTTAGCACAAATACCGGCTCTTTATCGGAATGATAGACAGGTTCTATGATTGAATAAAACTTCCTAATTAAACAAAAAAACAGCCTGTATCGCTACAAGCTGTTCCCTATGTTTTGCCCTAGTCAAAATTTCAAAACCGCACGGTCTCCTCCCGGAATTCTGCCATACGCCGGATCACGAAATCCCGGAATTTCCTGGCCACCGGGGAGAAAAAATAATTGTTCGGCCAGATCATATACATGGTCCGGCTGGCCTCCAGATTTTCAATATCCAGCATCGTGACATTCTGGTAGTCCCGCCCCAGCAGGCGGGGGACGATCCCGACTCCCAGGCCTTTTGCCACAATTCCCGTAATCATCACCTCATCCTGCACCTCATAGGCGATCCGCGGCGTGATTCCCACCTGTTCATACAGGTGCTCAATCTCAAGCCTGCTGGCGCAGCACTTTTTCCATGTCACCAGGCCTTCCCCCTCGATCTCCTCCAGGCGTACGGATTTCCGGCCGGCGAGGGGATGGCCGAAAGGCACCACAACCACCATGCGCTCTGTGTAGATCGGCGAAAAAACCATGTCCGGACTGTCCGTTTTGGAACCGAAGCCAATATCGATGATTCCATCCTGAAACAGTTTCACCGTCTCCGGAGTCGGCCTCTGCTCAAAGATAAACTCGATCTCCTTATTCCCGGCTTCCTCGTAAAAGCAACTGACGATATAGGGGATGAAATTAAATCCCATGGAACTGGCATAGGACAGGACAATGGTCCCCCGGTCCGGATACAGCATCCGCGCGATCTCCTGCTTTCCTTCCTCCAATTCCAAAAGCGACCGCTCCGCATGCTTTAAAAAAGACTTGCCGTATTTCGTCAGCGTCACACCCCTGCCTGCTTTTTGAAACAGCGGCGCCCCCAACTCCCTCTCCAGCTCGGACATCGCATAGCTCAGACTGGGCTGGGAAATTAAAAGACGTTCCGACGCCCGCGTATAGTGCTCCAACTCCGCAATGACTTTAAAATAGGTGATTTGCTGCAGGTTCATCCTGTCTCTCGCTTCCTTCGTATGATAATCTGTTTTTCACGAATCTATAAAATTTATTACATTATATAAATTTCCGTCTCTTTTGTCAAACATCCTTATTTTCTTTTTTGTTTCTTCTCTTTACCGCCTTCCTCGCTCTTTTTCGGAATATTCCCACTATTTTCCACTGTCCCCGTAGTTCTTCAGCACTCTGGCGCTGGGATCATCCACATCACAGCCCTCCCAGGACCGGTTCGGCATCCAAAAATCCGGAATCATCTTTGCCTGGCCGGGGTAGTACCGTTCAAAGATTTCACGGTAGAGAAGGCTCTCCTTGGTAAACGGCCGGGCAAAGGAATATTTTTTTCTCTTCTCCTCATACTGCGCGTCTGTGTAGAGACTCTCCGCGTACGCTTTCAGATCATCCACCATGCTGTGGCCCACCGCGTCGCTGAACGCCGCCTTCTCCCTCCAAAGGATCTCCTCCGGCAGCCAGCCCCCTTCCTCGAATGCCTTCCGAAGCAGAAATTTTCCTTTTCCATACCGGTTCTGCTTCTTTTCCGGATCAATGGACATGACATAGCGGACAAAATCCAGATCGCCGAAAGGCACTCTTGCTTCCAGGCTGTTATCGGCGAGACACCGGTCCGCCCGGAGTACATCGTAGAAATGCAGCTCCCGGAGACGTTTTTCCGCCTCCTCCTGGAACGCCTGGGCGCTCGGCGCAAAGTCTGTGTATTTATATCCGAACAATTCGTCGGAGATCTCTCCGGTCAGCAGAACGCGGACGTCCGTGTTCTCATGGATATATTTACAGACCAGATACATCCCCATGCTGGCGCGGATCGTCGTGATATCGTAAGTCCCCAGCGCTGCGACCACTGTCTCCAGAGACCGGAGCACCTGCTCTCTTGTCATAATCACTTCGGTGTGCTCGCATCCCAGATACTCCGCCACCTGCCCTGCATACTTTAGGTCAATGGCATCCGTATCCATCCCGATCGCAAAGGTGCGGATGGGCTTTTTTAGAATTCTTGCGGCAATCGCCGAGACCAGGCTGGAATCCAGGCCGCCGGAGAGCAGAAATCCCATGGGTGCATCCGCGTCCAGCCTTTTCTCCACACCGGCAATCAGTTTTTCCCGTATATTTTTTGTTATCGTATCCAGTTCTTCATGGCGGTACTGGGCGACTGCCGCAATATCGGCATAGCGGACGAATTTACCCTCGCAGTAATAACAGCCGGGCGGAAACGGGAAAACTTCCTTCACCCAGCCCACAAGGCATTTGGCCTCGCTGGCAAAGGCAATATGCCCGCTTTCGGAATAGCCGAAAAACAGCGGGCGGATACCGATGGGGTCCCTAGCCGCGATCACGCGCCGGGAGGCTGCGTCATAGATCAGGCAGGCAAATTCCGCGTCCAGATGGCGGAACATTTCCAGCCCGTATTCTTGGAGCAGGGGAAGCAGCAGTTCACAGTCCGATTCGCTGTGAAACTCATAGCCTTCCGCTTCCAGCTCCTTTTTCATTGTGCGGAAACCGTACAGCTCCCCATTGCAGACCACCCAGCTGCCGTCCCTCTCAAAGGGCTGCATCCCATCGTCCGACAAGTCCATGATTGCCAGCCGGTCAAAGCCAATCGCCCCGAACTCCGTTTCCACCAGTTTTTGATCGTCCGGCCCGCGCCGCACCGTGCGCAGGAGATAGTCCCGCAGAGTTTCCACCGGAATGTCGTGACCTACATAACCAAAGATTGCACACATAAAAAATCCTCTCTTTCCGGGAACAAAAAGGCAGCTCCTCGTCCCATTGAATCAAATTCAGGACGAATAGCTGCCTATCCGCGGTGCCACCTAAATTGCCGCCTTGCCTACGGCCTCCTTTTCGCGTTCGCCTTTGAAACGCTAGCCCTGTAACGGAAGCATCCCGTCTCCCCTACTCCCTTTTGGTTTCAGTTTGAAGCTCCGGAGTGTTCTTTCCGGCAATCCCTGGCGCGAGGCTCTCACCTACCCTCACTCTCTGGAACAGCAGACTGCTTTACTTTTCTCCATCAACGCTTTTAATTTTTTCACATACTAGCACAGATCTTGCTGTATGTCAAGTGTTTTTGTTTCCCGCCTCCAGCATTTAAACCTTCTTGAACCCAGCAGATAAAAGGAGTATAATGGCTTCAGGATAACAGACAAAAATGGAATACAGAGGAAACAAAATTGGATCATACAAATAAAATTGACTTGTTTGAGCGGACGCCGATTCCTCAGGCAGTCGGTAAACTGGCGGTACCCACCATTCTCAGTTCTCTGGTTATGGTTCTCTATAATCTGGCCGACACCTATTTCGTCGGCATGCTGAATAACCCCATACAAAATGCGGCCGTCACCTTGGCGGCCCCTCTTCTGCTGGCCTTCAACGCCATTAATAACCTGTTCGGCGTGGGCAGCTCCAGCATGATGAGCCGGGCCCTCGGCAGAAAAGATTACGATACGGTCTACCGAAGCTCTGCCTTTGGTTTTTACTGCTCCATCTTTTTCGGCCTCCTGTTTTCTCTTCTCTACACCACGTTTCAGCCGCAGCTCCTGCCCATGCTGGGGGCCGGCACCGAGACAGCGGCGACCACGGCGGCTTACGCCAAATGGACTGTTTCCCTGGGAGCCGTGCCATCCATTTTGAATGTGGTGATGGCCTATCTGATCCGCGCAGAGGGGTCAGCCCTGCACGCCAGCATCGGCACGATGAGCGGCTGCCTCTTAAATATCATCCTGGATCCCATCTTCATCCTTCCGTGGGGGCTGAACATGGGCGCGGAAGGAGCAGGGCTTGCCACCTTCCTTTCCAACTGCGTGGCCTGCGTTTATTTCTTCGTCCTGCTGTATGGCAAGAGAAAAAATACTTATGTCTGTATCCGCCCCCGGATGTTCTGCCTGAAAAAAACGATTCTCGTTGGCGTTTGCGGCGTGGGGATTCCCGCTTCCATCCAGAACCTGCTGAACGTAACCGGAATGACGGTATTGAACAATTTCACATCCTCTTTCGGCTCCGATGCGGTGGCCGCAATGGGGATTACGCAGAAAATCAACATGGTGCCGATGTACATCGCCATGGGTTTGTCCCAGGGAATTATGCCCTTGATCAGCTATAACTACGCCAGCGGCAATATTCACCGCATGAAAAAGACTCTTCTTTTTTCAGCCAAACTCGCCGTATCGTTTTTATTGGCCGTCGCTGCGGGCTACTATATCGGAGCGGAAGGTCTGATCGGGTTGTTCATGAAAAACGAACAGATCATCGCCTACGGCGCCAGCTTCCTCCATGGTTTTTGCCTTGCCCTGCCGTTTCTTTGTATCGATTTCCTGGCGGTAGGCGTTTTCCAGGCCACCGGGATGGGACGGGAATCCTTCCTTTTTGCTATTCTCCGGAAAATCGTGCTGGAGATTCCCGCGCTGTTTCTTTTAAATTTGATTTTCCCTCTGTACGGTCTTGCCTATGCGCAGCTTACCGCAGAAATCATCCTGTCCGCTGCCGCGGTGCTTGTTTTAATGCGGCTGTTCCGAAAACTGAAACCGGCGGAAACGCCCGAACCTCCGGCCGGCGGTCAATGATCCGCCCCGCCGTCCGCTGTTTTCTCTTTGATCGGAAAAATTTTCCGCTATAAATTGCAGTGCGCCTGGGAATACTTTGCGTATGAAAAGTAATTTTATCCGGTGCGGAGTCATCGGCTGGTGCTGGGAATTGATCTATACCAGCCTGCATACCCTGGCCAGCCCTGACTTTGACCACAAGCTAATGGGAAAAACTTCCCTCTTTATGTTCCCGATCTACGGATCCGCGGCGCTTTTAAAACCAGTTGCCAAGGTGGTAAAGAAAAAACCCTTTTGGGTCAGGGGCAGTATCTATACCTGCCTGATCTACGGCGCAGAATTTATAACCGGCAAATTCTTAAAAAAACACGATGTCTGTCCCTGGGATTACAGCGATGCCAAGCTGAATGTAGATGGGGTAATCCGGCTGGATTATGCCCCAGGCTGGTTTCTCTTGGGGCTGATCTATGAAAAAGTGTTAACCTGACGGCGATCCGGCAAAAAATCACATCCCAAAGAGGCTCTGAGCGGTCCGATGAGACCATCCGGAGCCTCTTTTTTATCGCCCGCCCCTCCCCGTTTCCTTCCGCAGGGCGATCTTTTTTGCCCCAATTTCCTGTTCCCGGCTCACCTCGATCACGGTATCGCACCAGCGGAACAGTTCTTCGCGTTTTCGGGATAAGAGAACGACGCGGCAGCCTTCCGACGCAAGTTCCGAGAGATACCCCATCCAGACGGGTTTTTCCTGTTCCGAGGCGGCTTTTAGAGGCTCTTCCAGTAAGAGGTATCTTGGGTTCGCGAATGCTATCCGGCAGATCGAAATCCATTTTTTCTCCGACGCGCTCCAACCGGACGGCGGGATTTCGCCGGTCCAGGAAAAACGCTCCGCAAATTCTCTGGCAAGATAAGACAGCATCCCTCTTTTTACCCACCCCCAGGGATAAGTGATTTCGGAAGTCATGGCGGCTGCCAAATTTTCTCCCAGCGTCCGATCCTCCAAGAGGAAATGCCCGCTGTCCTCCGGCACATAGGCGACTCGCTCTTTTTTCCATCTCCGGCGGTCCAGAGAAAAAGGAAGCGGCAGGGAAAGTGCCCCGGACAAATGGTTTAAATATGCAGGCATCGTCTCCTGCAATCCCCATTCGGGAGCCAGGATGCCTGTAATCCCGCCTGAAAAAGATAAGTCCAGCGGGACTTCCCGTCCCCTTGACGCCGTGTCTTCCGGCAAAGAGCCCGGCTGCCTTTTCTGTTCCAGATACCGGCGCAGTTTCGACGGCTCATAAAAAACCATCCGGTCTCTTCCGTCTTCCAGTAAAACAGATCGGTCCGCCCATTCCAGGAGAGGATTCGCTCGGTCCGCCAGAATCAAAACGCAGGTCCCCCGCTCCGTCAGCCGGGACATCCGCTCCCCCAGATACTGATATTCCGCTTCCCCAAAGGAATTGCCGGTCCCGTCCAAGATCAAAATTCCGGCCTTTTTCTTCCAGGCATCCGCAAGTCCCAGCAGCGTTTGCTCAAACGGATTCAATTCCCAAACCGGCCGGTGCGGCGAAATTTCCAGCCCCGCTCCCACTAAAGCGGCATCCGCCAGTCGCCCGATCCTGCGTTTCCCCCGGAAAAAGCCGCCCTCCGGCCCGACGCCGTACAGATTTTGTGCCACGCTCACCGCGCCGGAATACCGCATGGTTCCATCCAGGATTACAGCATCCGGACCGGGAAACCAGGAGCCCGGTATCTTTTCCCCTCTCAGAAAATAGGAGCCTCTCATCCGCCCTGTTTTTCCCTCCGCCCAATCCTTGAAAACCCGCGCTCCGTCTCTTCCGGGATCTGCCAAAAATACGATCTCTCCCCGGATCAGGGTCAAATTGACATCCTTCCATCCATTTCCTTCTGCATGAACCAGGCGCAGATACTCTTCTTTCACTCTGCGGCCCCTTCCTCCGGCAGTATGCTCCGGTATTTTTGTCTGGATTCATCGTCCACATAGGGCAGGCTGATTTCCACCTCCGTGCCCACCTCTTCCAGACTGTTGATGTGGAGGCCATATTCCTCCCCAAACAGCAATTTCAGCCTGCGGTTCACATTGATCAGCGCAATCCCATGCTTTTTTCCCGGCTCCGGGCGCTGCGATTCGGGATGGCGGAGCCGTTCCATAATCCGCTCCGCCTTCTCCTTCGTCATCCCTATGCCGTCATCCGCGATGCGAATTTCCAGACGCCCGGCGAGGGCTTGAATCCGGATGGTTACCCTGCCTTTTCCCCGTTTCTTTTCCAGACCGTGAAAAATCGCATTCTCCACAATGGGCTGAAAGGTCATTTTCGGGATATAGCAGTTCTCAATAACCTCCTTTTCCCCCAGCACAGTCAATGTGAAGCGGTCCTCGAACCGGAAATGCTGGATATAAAAGTACTCCTCCGTGTTTTTCAGCTCATCGGCCAGTGTGACCAGGTCGCCTCTTTTCCCGATGCTGTACCGAAAAAAGCGGGACAGCTTTTCCGTCATCAAGGCAATTTCCTGGGCCTGAATTTCCAGCGCCTGCCCCCGGATGACATCCAGAGTATTATACAAAAAATGGGGATTGATCTGGCTCTGCAAGGCCGCATATTCCATCTGAGCCCGCAGCGACTGCGACTGATTTTTACTCCGTCCCGCCTCCCTGGCTGAAAAAACTGCTTTTCGGACCGGCTCCGGAACCAGTTCCGGTCCCTCCTCCCCGGTAAAAAACCGAAGGAATTCCGGGCTGTTGACCCAATCCGTAATCTGTGTCTCCCTGCGGCAGCGGGCCTCTTGCCTGCGGCGGCATTTTTCCGAGCAGACCAGTCCTGCCGCCAGGAAAAAACAGAGCAGGCCAAGGGCCCCCATCCGGTAACCCATCGCCCACAAAAGAAAAAGGAGCAGCAGTGCGGTTGCCGAACCGTACCACGCGGCAGGGCCGGTCACCTTTTGATTACATCCCATGTCTTCCCCCCTCCCTGTAATGAAGTTTCCGGTATTCTCCGGGACGGATTCCCGTGCTTTTCTTAAATACTTTCAAGAAATATTTGTCATCTGCATATCCTACCAGGTCCGCAATCTCCCCATTGGTATAGGCGGTGGTTCGCAGGTACGTTTTCGCCGCCCGGATCCTTACTTCATTCAGATATTCCGTGAAAGAGGTTCCCGTATATTTTTTGAAACTAGAACTAAAATAGGCTTCGCACAGTCCCACCGCCTCGGCCACCTCGGCAAGCCCCAGGGGACGCCGATAATTTTCTTCGATAAAAGCCTTTGCCATGCGAACCGGACGGCTCTCCTCCTGCTGCTTTTGATCCCGAAGTTCTCCCAAAAACGGAACAATGCCCTCCGCGAGCAAAAGAAAGAACTCCGAGATCCCCGCCGCCTGACCGGTCTGCTTTCGAATCCAATCCACTTTCCGGCCGGCCCCAATTACTTCCACGGCGCCGCAAAAATCCCGAAACCGCTCCAAAACCCACTCCCGGATCTCAAAAAGCCGCTCCGGGTCGATCCGGGGCTTTCCCTGCTCCAGCCGTTCCCAGCTGTCAAACCAGGCGGCCGCTTTCTCCGGATTAAAAGATTCCAGACAAATCTCAAACGCCTTCCTGCGCTTTTTATCCAGGATCATTTCCAGAGGCAGACGGGAAAAACAGCAGTCTTCCTCTTTTATCATCCGGTTTCCTCCCAACACTGCCTTCGCCCGCTCCCGCTCTCTGGCTGACGCCATTGAAGAAGGCAGACCGGAGAGAGCGTCTGCCACGCTCCCGACCCCAAGGGTCACTGTCCGCAGCCCCTGCCGCCGGGCCAAGGAGAGAACATCCTGAAAAAAGGCGTCCAGGCGGTTCCTTGCCCCGTCCGACCGTTCCGGTTCAAAATTTAAAACTCCGCCGATCCCGTCTTCACAGATTCCCAGGAACGCCAGGATTCTTTCCCCGTTCAGTACCTTCTCCCCCAGCTCCAAAATTTTTTGCCCGAAGGAGATCCGATCCATGTCCCCGGCTGCCCCGCAGCCAAGGTAAAAAGCCTGAGACCGGGAATAGGAAAAGTCCAGGCCGTACTTTTCTTTCCACTCTCCGGGATGATCCGAAACAGCTTCCGGCGGATCCAGCAGATCCCGAAACAGCTTCTCGTATTGATCTTGGCGCTGATGCTTTCTCCATTGCTCCAGCTCCTCCTCGGCCTGACGGATTTTCCGGCGCTGCGCCAGGCTCTCGCAAGTTTTTTTCAAGGTCTGATTTAATTCCTCCCCACTGACCGGCTTGAGCAGATAGTCGGCAATTCCATACTTCATCGCCGTGTGGGCATATTCAAAATATTGATAGCCGCTTAAAACAATAAAATAGGGATGCTTCCCTTTCTCCGCCGCCTGCCTCACGAGTTCCAAGCCGTCCAATCCCGGCATCCGGATATCCGTAAGAACAATATCGGGGTCTTTCTCTAAAATGCTCTCCAACGCCTCCAGCCCATCCCCGCAGACGGCAACAATTTCGATTCCCAGCGCATCCCAGCATCCCAGTTTTTGGATCAGCGTACAAATTTTCTTTTCATCATCCGCGATGATCAAACGATACATCCATTTCCTCTCTTTCTCTTCCGGCTTTTCCCCGCAGCATTTCGCAGGAAAGGGCGAACAATATTAAAAGTCCTCGGATTAAATCCCCGTAATGGGGCGGTAAATCCAGGAAGTTCATTCCATTGACCAGCACCCCGATTAAAAGAACGCCTGCCAGCGCCTGGGGCAGCTTCCCTCGCCCTCCTCCGATGGAGACTCCGCCGATTACAAGGCCCGCCAGAACATAGAGCTCCACCCCTTCCCCCATCGAAGCATTGGCGGAGGCCATCCTCCCGGTCAGCACGATTCCGGCGGCAGCAGCCAGGCTCCCGGAAAGAACGTAAGAGACAAAAGTCACGTGCTTTGGCTCAAATCCCAGCATTCTTGCCGTTTTTTTACTGCCTCCGGTCACATAAAGCCGGTGTCCGTAGACTGTCCCGGATAAAAGCAAGGTAAACAGCAGCAGTAAAATTCCCGTCCCCAATACCGGTACTGGAATACCGCAGACTGCACTGCTTCCCAGAAAGCAGAAGCTTTCCGGCAGGCCGTATAAATTTTTACTCCCCACCAGCGCCAGAGCGCAGCCGCGGAAAATCAGGGAGGTCACCATCGTCAGCAAAAAGGAGGATACCGGAATCCACACCACACAGATTCCGTTTACTGCTCCCAGTACGGCCCCCAGCAGCACCCCCGCGATCAGGACAAGGCCGGAGGGGATCCCCGCCGCCAGCAGGCGGGCGCACATACACCCCGTGAATGCGATGACGGCGCCGCAGGAAAAATCAAAGTTCCCGCCGATTAATACCAGGGAAAGGCCGATCCCCACCATCGCCATCGTGCTGCTCTGCAACAAAATATTGATCAGATTGGCCGCCGTGCAAAACCCATCCGCCATCACGCCAAAAAATACAAGGAGGGACGCCAGCATGATCAAGAGAGGCAGCCAGCCAGTCCCCTTTTTCTTCCCGTTCTTTCCTCGTTTCATTGCAGCTCCTCCGACCAGATCCCATATTTTTGATGCTCCTTCGAGTCCACTGTCTCCGGTGTGATCAAAAACAACGGCCAGTCGTAAAAAGGCTTGTCCGGCAGTTCACCCGTGCGCAGGCACTCCCCAATCAGTCCCATGGCAGCCTGTCCCATATGAACCGGGTTCTGGGACACGCAGGCGTCCATCTCGCCGTTTCGGACCGCTTCCAGGGCCTCTGCCGCCCCATCCGCCGACACGACGTAAATGTGGTTTTTCTCGCCTGCCGGATAAAAACGGCCCGCCTGTTCAATTGCGCGGATGACGCCGAGTCCGGCATTGTCCCCGGCACACCAAATCCCATCCAAGTCCGGAAATTTCTGCAGCAGATTCGAAGTGACGGTCAGCGCCTCCTCCAAATACAGATCGGTATTCTGCGTGGCGACAATCTCGATCTCAGGGTAATCCTGCATCACTTCCAGAAACCCCTCGGAACGCTGGATGCCTGAGGTTGAAGTCAGGGACGCCATCAAATTCACCACTTTTCCCTGGTAAGCTCCATACCTCCCGTACAAAAGCTTCGCCAGCAGCCGGGCGCCCTCCCTTCCCATCTCCCGGTTATCCGAGGCGATCCAGCAAGCTACCGCGTCGCTTTCCAGATTGGTATCAATACAAAAAACCGGTATCCCATTCTCCCTTGCCTTTTCCGCCGAGGAAGCCAGGCAGCCGATATCCTTCGGCTGAATCAGCAGGGCATCCACGTCTCTTGCCACCAAATCCGCAATCTGGTTCATCTGCTTTTCCATGTTCCCATAAGCATCACAGACCACAAGCTGGATTCCCTGGGCCTTTGCCTCCTTCTGGGCGCCCTGCACCATTCCCTCCATAAACGGCGCTCCCATCGCCATTACCGACATTCCTACCACATAGGGATCCTCCTGTTTTCCAGCGCAGCCGTTTAGGCATAGCAGAAAGAGCAGCAGACCCCATCTCCGCCATTTTCCCATTCTCCGATCGTCCTTTCACCAAACGCCGAAAAGGCAGGGAACCTGCTTTCGCAAAGTTCCCCACCAATCTCATCTCTTTCACTCGTTCCAATAGATATGGCCGCCTCTCAGGCCGTCCACATAATCGCCCACCGCTGTGGTTTTAAATTCCCGAAGAGGCACCAGGCCGTATTCTTCACAGAGATCTTTTACGGTCAGGCCGTCCGAGGTAGTCCAGAGAATCATCCACTCTTCCTCGTAATAAAGGGATTTATCGACCTCCACCTTTCCTGGATAATCTTTCAAGATCTGTTCAATCTTGCCGTCGTTAAAGTTCTTGTGGAAGACCGTGCGGTCCAGATTCAAAGTCACCTCCACCGTGTTGGTCACCGCGCCCGCTTCCGGATACTGAACGATCAGCTCGTCTCCGTTGACATCCACCACACGGCAGTCTCCCTTTCCGATGCCGGTGCAGGATACAATATAGTAATTGTTGGCCGCCGCCCGCGCGCTTGCGTTCCTTCCGCCGGAGTAGGCGGAAGGCCACACCACCAGCTCGGCCCCTTCAATTGCCATCTGACGCCACAGCTCAGGGAAATTCATGTCAAAGCAGATCGCCAGGCCCAGTCTGCCGAAATCACAGTCATAGATCCCTGCATGGGTTCCGGGGAGCGTCGCTTCTTCCTGCATGGGAGCCTCGGTCATCTCCTTAAAATTCATCTCCACACCGTCCGCCGTATTAAACTCCGGAGGATACGGATAAACCTTATCGTAAATATAGACAATCTTTCCTTCCCGGTCGATCAGGAAGCAGCTGTTGTATTTAAAACGTTTCACGTCCTTCCAGACGCCATCCGTATCGGCATCCCGCGCTGCCTGGGATTCTTTGTCACTGGCATATCTTCCCATGCAGACGACAAGATAGGTGCTGTATTTTTTTGCAGCTTCCTTGGCCCGGTCCAGCACCGGCGAGGTATAATCCTCTCCATCCGGCTCCGCCGTCTCTCCGGTCCATACTTCCGGCGTCACCACCAGATCCACACCGTTTGCGCCTACGCGGTCGATCTCGGCTAAAATCGCATCCGGCTCTGTGGAATAGCCCGGCGCCAGACAGATACTGGCCACCCGTACCGGGCGGGACATGGGCTCCGCCAATGCGTCAGATTTCTCCGGAACATCTGCTTTTACGGACTCCGCCGTTGTTGCCGCCTCGGTGGGAGCCGCTGTTGCCGTCGTCGCTGCCGCCGTTGTTTCCACGGCCGGAACCGTGCTTTCCTGCGTGGTTGCCGCCGCACCGCTGCTGCAGGCCGTAAGGCTAAGCGTCAGGCAGACCGCCAGCAAAAGGCTGCACCATCGTTTTTTCCCATTCCTCCTGTACTCCATCTTTTACCCTCCTTTTTCTTGCTCCGAATCGGAACCTGTATGAAAATTATAGCAAGGTTGTCCGGGGAAATCAGTGGTTAATTTTTAGATGGTGTGCAAATTTTAAATACCGGTTTCCGATTCCTGACTTTATACGGAACAGCTTGTGAATCTTTGACGTTCTTTTCTATTTTTGATTCGCGCGAGGCTCCGAAACTAATGTTTTTAAATATTCTTGAAATTATATTTTTTTCATGTTATACTCAGATTGTTATTGGACGACAAGGGGAATCTGGGAAAGCCAGATGGAACGTTTGGAGACGGTGAATCCGTATCCATCAAATTTTACGTGTTGGGGGAGAAACAATGAAATGTCCACATTGCGGAAAACAAATGGTAACCACACCGAAATACCCCGGATATTATCTCTGCTATGACTGCCGGGTGAAAATGAGAATTCCTCAGCAGGACGGGCCGGACCCCAATGATCGGAACGCAGGGGCGAAAAATACCGGCCAGCCTGCCAGACGGAGACCCGCCGGTCAAAACAGTGGTATGAGAACCCAGGAACGGGGCGGAGAGATCCAATTCCAAACCCAGAATTCAGGAAGAGCGAGGCAGGAAAATGTCTCCTACAGTGAGCGGGTGGTTCGGCAAAGCGTGCGCAGCAGACGTAAAAAGAAACGTCAGAACATTCAACGAGGAGTCATTCTCGCTGTAATCGCACTTGCCATCTGTGCGCTGGCTGTTTTTTTGCTCTGGAAATTTGTCTTTTCCTCTGATTCCGATGAGACGAAAAACACAAACGCTTTCACGCAGGAATCCACCGCTTCTTCGTTAACGGGGGCGGCCGGGGCAGGCGCCAGCGCTTTCCTGGAAGATGATCGGAAAGAAAAAAGATTGTTGACCGTAGAGCGGACAGAGGCCGCCGCTGAGATGACCAGCTCTGTATCCGGATATCAATACATGGATCTTTTCACCGCCTCTAACCTTTTGAATAGACTAATATAACTCCTTTCGTTAGAGGCTGTTATGCAGATTGTCGCTCGAAAGACTTTGGAAGATAAAATGTATTTTGATAACACATTTGTGTTTGATTATAAAATTTCCTATCCCTCTTTCCATACATCATGTGATGTCTCCGCTGCACAAATCATAAATGATTATTACTTCAGTGCCGCTAAAAGAGCTGAGGATTATTGCCGAAACACACTTTTTAAACAGGCAGTTAATGACTTGAAATACAGTCAAGAGGGTCAGCCGGCAAACAGCTATACTTTTGTTTCATCATACAAAATAACGTATAACGCCCAATGTATTGTTAGCCTTTACACAGACACCTACACCTATATGGGCGGCGCTCACGGAGAAACAAAACGAACATCTGATACATGGAATTTTAATACTGGTACTAGAATAAAACTTAACGACATATACCCGCTCTTTCCTTCTTCATTATTTCAACTTCAAAATTGTATCAATCAACAAATTGAAGAAAGATTAAGCGCAAATCCGGGATCATTTTTTGATGATTTCAGAGTTTTGTCAAGAAGTGCGTTTGACGAAAATAATTTCTATTTGGAGTCTTGCCATGGAGTAATTTATTATCAGCAATATGACGTTGCGCCATATTCCACCGGAATACCGGAATTTTATTTCCCGCTGTGCGCTGTAAGTCATCTCCTATGCTGATCATCCCACACATTTTGCACCCACATGCGGGACAATATTGCAGATAAAGTCTTTTTGATTTTCATTTCAAGAAAATTTCGATTTGCTCGATAAGCCAAAAGCAATCGGAAACGCTTGTGTGTCAGAAATACAAATATGCCGAGACAAGAGGGCTGCCCTCTGTCTCGGCGTATTGTATATAAGGCGTAGCGGAGAAGGGATTTGAACCCCTGACACCACGGGTATGAACCGTGTGCTCTCGCCAACTGAGCTACTCCGCCATATTTGGGTCTGGGGCCTATAGGGCTCGAACCTATGACCCTCTGCTTGTAAGGCAGATGCTCTCCCAGCTGAGCTAAGACCCCATGTCCGCGGCTCGTCTTGTTTGCCGACCGCTTAGATAGTATACTTGTTTCCTGTAAAATTGTCAAGCATTTCCTGCAATTTTTTTTGTAAAATTTTCTCGTAAAACGGCACAACTTTCCGCTCTGTGTGCTATACTGAACAAAAGGAGGACTCGCTATGCTTCGTTTCATCATCAATCCCCACTCCCGCTCCGGGAAAGGGAAAAAAATCTGGAGAGATCTGAAGGCTTCTCTTCCCAAAGACCTGAACTACCAATGCGTTCTCACGGAATATCCCGGACACGGAATCAAGCTGGCCGCGAAGCTGACGGAAGAAAAAGAAGATCCCGCCCCGATCGTCGCGGTCATGGGCGGAGACGGGAGCCTCAATGAGGCTCTGAACGGTTTCCACATGGAAAACGCCCCGATCCTCGGCTACCTTCCCACCGGTTCCGGAAATGACTTTGCCCGCGGCATGAAACTGCCACCGGAGCCCAAACAGGCTCTGGATCACATCCTGAACCCCAAATATTTTTACCAGTTGGATTACGGCGCTGTCCTCTACGGAGAAGAAAACCGGCCAGCCTCCCGCCGTTTTCTCGTCAGCTGCGGAATGGGGTACGACGCGGCTGTCTGTCATAATATCAATAAAACCAAAGTAAAAAATCTGTTTAACGCCCTTCATCTCGGTAAAATCTCCTACCTTCTGATCGGAATCAAACAGATTATCCTCTGCCGTCTCACCGACGGAACCTTAAAAATAGAGGGCGGGGAAACGATCCCGCTCAAAAATATCGCCTTCGTTTCCTGCCACAACCTTCCCTACGAAGGCGGCGGCTTTCCTTTTGCCCCCGGAGCAGAGGCTGATGACGGATATCTGGATTTGTGCGTCGTAACCGCAAAATCCAGACTCCGTTTCACCCTTGTCCTTCTCTTCGCCCTGCTGGGCGGCCGCCACGTCCGGCTTCGCGGCGTCCGGCAGATCCGCTGCCGGGAGGCCTCGCTTCGCCTAAACACGCCGCTGCCGCTTCACACCGACGGAGAAGTGCTCGGCTATTACCGTGGGATGGACATCAAATGCCATCCGAAGGAGCTTCCGGCTGTTTGGTAATCTCTTTCACAAAGATGCGGTTCTGGATCGCATAGAGCGCAGCCAGCACCACCACCGCCATGCCCACCGTGATCGCCCAGTAGAGCGGTTCGGATTTTGCCATGAAATCCAGGTATCCCAGCTCCGATGCCGTAACCGAGATCAGATTGGCCGCAATATGGAATAAAACCGGCGCGGCCAAAGAGCGGTATTTGGCATACACATAAGCAAGCAGCAGCCCCAAAGGCAGGGTATAGAGGCCCTGCAGGATATTTCCGTGGATAGCGGCAAAGAGAAAGGCGGAAAGGAGGATTGCATTTCGTTTGCCCCAGTATTCTTCCATCCGCGTCATCGTAAGCCCGCGGAACACCAGCTCCTCCACTGCCGGGACCAGGAGGCCGACGCCCAGAATCTCAACCGCCAGGTGTCCCTGATAGAGGACGCCGCTCAGCTCGTCCGCGGTTTCCTGGTACACCCCCATCAGGCCGCTGAGGTTCATCAGGTTATTCAGCAGGATACAGGCGGATACTCCGAGAATCAAAACCGGAACATACTCCCCAGGCTTTACCTTCTCGAACCGGCGCTCTCCTCCCATATGGGCAGCCCGCTTCTTATCCCAGCGCCGGAACAACAGCATCAAAGGCAGGCCCGCCAAGGCGCTGGCAATATTCATTTCATACATGTAATCCGACATGACAAGCACGGCTTGTTCGATCAGTGAATCCACGCTCATCAATCCGTTTTGGGAGATGACATAAGCAAGGATGCCTGCGCTGAACAGCATGGAGACCAACATGGAAACTCCCCAATAAGCCAGAGCCGGATACAGCGCCCTCCACATCTTTCGTCCTTCTGTTTCCATTCGTACTCTTTCTCTCTTCCTAATTCCTATTTCTCTCTTCCTTTGCCTCCGGCAAAGCGCACACATTCTCCCACCGCCGGGCTACCGCGCGACTACTCCGTAACCTGGGGCAATTCCGGTTTGTAAAAATTGGTCTTCACCCGTTTTTCTTTTTCCGGCAGCTTCACCCCGGCCTCCTTCGCCGCTGCGATGGACTGTAACAGCCAGGCCATATTGTCGGCGGCCATCCGCAGCGTCTGCATGCCTTCCAGGTCTGCCTTCACCTCTTCCGGGGTATCCCCATGGACACTGTTCCAATACTGAGACGACACCACCGGCATGGAGGAAATCGTAAAGTACTTATTGATCTGTTCAAAAGCCGCCCCGGCGCCTCCCCTACGGCAGCTCACCACAGCGGCGGCGGGCTTATAGGAAAACAGCCGTTTGGCATCGTAGAAGACACGGTCCAGCAGACATTTCAGACTCCCGGTAATCCCGGAAAAGTAAACCGGAGATCCAACCACCAGGCCGTCCGCCTCGATGATCTTGTCAATGCACACATTCACCTTGTCGTCAAACACGCAGCGCCCTTTTCCCCAGCAGCCTTTACAGTCGATGCAGCCTCGGACCGGTTCCTTTCCAATCTGAAAAATCTCGGTCTCCACCCCATATTTTTGCAGTTGCCCGGCAAATTCCGACAAAGCCGTATAGATACAGCCGCCGGCATGAGGGCTCCCGTTGATCAATAATACTTTCATCTTCCTTCCTCCTTCTGCCCTGTAAAAGATTCCAAGATCACACGGCATACGTTCTCATCCGGTCAAAAACCGTCCGTCAAGTATTCCTATTATAGCATGTCCTCTCTTTTGAAAGCAACTGTTTCCCCGATTTCTTATGGTTTCTTCCGGTTTTCTTTTTCTTTCTAAACATTTTCTAAAATTAGCACTCACCTCTTGACAGTGCTAACAATCCGTACTATACTGATGCCGTAAGAGAAAAACAAACAATTACAGGGCGGTCAATTGAGGTTGCCTGACGATAATAAGGAGGATAAATCATGTTAATCCCTAGATTCTTTGGCGAAAGTTTATTGGACGATTGGATGAAAGATCCGTGGAACAGCACCCGCACGGCTCCGGAAAAGGCAAATGCCCGGAAGGTCAGCGTGATGCGCACCGATATCCGTGAAAAAGGCGACAATTATGTATTAGATATGGAGCTTCCCGGCTATAAAAAAGAAAATATTTCCGTGAAGCTGGAAAACGGCACGCTGACCGTCCAGGCCATCGGCAGCGAAGAAAGCAGAGAAGAGGAAAACGGCTTCCTGCGGCAGGAACGCTATGCCGGCAGCTGCGCCAGAAGTTTCTATATTGGAGAGGCTCTGCGCCAGGAGGATATTCAGGCCCGTTTTGAAAACGGCATCCTGACCCTCGTCTTCCCGAAACAGCCCGCTCCCCAGCCGGAACAGAGCAAATATATTTCCATCGAGGGCTAAGACCTTTTCTCGATCATCCATTCCTTACATTTCGGAGAATGCTGCCAGAGGGCGGCATTCTCCTTTTTTCATTTGATAGGAAATTCCTATGGCATAAAAAGACTCCGCCCTAGATCCCGTCAGAGATGAACCAGGCCTAGTCCCTGGCCCTCTCCTCCGCCAGAGGCAAATCCTCCCGGATAAACATAATCAGAAAGCCAACCAGCAAAATCCCGCAGCAAATCAGCATAGATCTCTCCCGCATTCCGTTCGTACAGAGGACGCCTGTCACGGCTCCCAGCAAAAAAATGGCGTCCACGAGAAAATACTGCATTCCTTTTCTGCGCAAGGAAACGTCTTTTGTGCGGAAATACTGACAGAGGAGGTCCGCCCCGCTCCGCAGATTTCCGGTGCACATGGTGGTCGCACAGACAATTCCATTGAGTTTCCGAAAACTCTGCACTTGTAGGGCGCAGACAAAAGATACGGTGATGTTGGCCGCCATATTCATCGACTGCGGAAGAAACGCCACCGCAATCAAAAGCAGGATCTCAATGGCCACGCAGATCTGACGCCAATGGAGAAACGCATTGTTCCGAAACTTTCCCCTGACAAACTCCGCGATAAAAATCCCGGCCAAGAACGCCAGAATCGGAATCAGATAAGAAAACATTCCCGCCCAGTTTTTTTCCGCCAGATTGAGTCCCAGCAGTACAATATTTCCAGTCTGTGCATTGGCAAATACATGTCCGCGGATCGTATAGGTATAGGCATCCATGAATCCACCCGCCAAAGCCAAAACAATCCCCATCTGGCGGGACTCGGACATCTGCCCAAACTGAATTCTTTTCATTTGTCTCTCACTTTCCAACATTTTTCCTGATTATAACCCGATCCCGCTGAGATTGCAAGAGCCGTTCCGTTTTTCTGCTCACGCGGAATCATATCTGGCTTTCCCCATCATAGACTAGATAATAATGATATTCATAAGGAAGTTCTCATGGCTTATCCTATCCTAACCAGTCAGGAGCTGCTGGATTCCGGCACTTTTCAGGTAACCGTCCTATCCGATTTCACCGGACTTCCCATATCCGGGGCCCAGGTGGAAATCCAGCCGACTCAGGAAATAGAGGCGGCTCCCGTGACCGAATCACTGTCCACCGACACCTCCGGCCAGACCGAGATCATTTCCCTGCCGGCGCCTCCGGTGGAGCTCAGTATGGAACCGGGAGACATTCAGCCCTATTCCGAGTACAGCCTGTTTGTCCGGGCGGAGGGCTATCAGACTCTGACGATTCAGGGTTCCGAGGTATTCTCCGGACAAAAATCCATCCAGACGGCGATTCTCCGGCCTCTGGGCTCGGTGGAAGCGCCCTCTTCGATTGTGATTCCGCCCAATACATTGTTCGGCGATTTTCCTCCTAAAATTGCGGAAGAAGAAATCAAACCAGTGAACGAAACCGGAGAGATCGTCCTCAGCCGGGTCGTTGTGCCGGAAACCGTTGTCGTTCATGACGGCGTCCCTACCAACAGCTCCGCGCCCGACTACTTCGTCCCCTATAAGGACTACATTAAAAATGTAGCCAGCAGTGAAATCTACTCCACCTGGCCCCGGTCCACCATCACCGCCAATGTGCTGGCCATCATGTCGTTCACATTGAACCGGGTCTACACAGAATGGTATCGAAATAAAGGATTTGACTTCACCATCACCACATCCACGGCCTACGATCAAAAATACGTATTTGGCCGGCCGGTTTTTGACAGTATCTCGGAAGTGGTTGATGAGATTTTCACCGCCTATCTCTCCCGGCCTAATGTGAAACAGCCGATCTTCACCCAATACTGCGACGGAAAAAACGTAACCTGTCCCAACTGGCTGAGCCAGTGGGGATCCAAGGCCCTGGGAGACCAAGGTTATTCGGCGATCGATATCCTGAGAAATTATTATGGAAGCTCCATTTATATCAACACAGCGGAGGAAATCGCCGGTATTCCGTACTCTTGGCCCGGCACCAACCTGGACATTGGTTCATCCGGCCAGAAAGTCTATCAGCTCCAGGAACAGCTGAACACGATCGGCACCGCTTATCCCGCAATCCCCAGCATTACCGTAGACGGGATGTACGGGGAAGCGACCAAAAACGCCGTGCGGGAATTTCAGTCGGTGTTCGGCCTGCCTGCCACAGGCATCACCGATTACGCAACCTGGTTTAAAATATCGGAAATTTTTGTCGGCGTCAGCAAAATTGCCGAGCGCGCCTGACCTACATGGGAACGTTCAGCGAGACAGTGAAAACCTCATTCCAAAGATCTCCTGCCTCTGATAAATTTTGATTAGAACCCGTTTTCACGTCAAAACCTCAAAAGGGCATTGCAGACCACCTCTCAGGAACCGCCGCTCCGGCTGCTTCTGACCTACGGTTTTACAATGCCCTTTCTTTTCATCCCGGAAAATCTATTCGCTTCTTTGTCTTGGAATCCGGCTTTCGCAGGGCACGCCCGCCTGGCATTTCCCGCATCCAAAACGAATTCTCATTTTTTCCGGGCGATATTCGTCCTGCTCCTCCGGCGGTCTCGTGTCGCCTCCTGCGGCTGACCAATCTTTCAGCGGCTGTAAAAAATCTCCGCAGGCTGGATTGCTCTTACAGCTATGCAGGTTGGGTCCCGGAGTGATAGCGCCCGCCGGACAGCGCCTCGCACAAGCGCCGCAGCGATTGCAGTACTCATAGAGATCATGGTAGGGCCGCTCTGTCACCGCGAGAGGAGCCGAGGTGATCACAGTCCCCACTCTCCCGGCAATTCCCTTCTCTGTAATCAAGCCCTTAGACATCCCGAAGGTTCCCAGCCCCGCGATATAAGCCGCATGCCGCTCCGACCAATTACTGCTGACCGGCTCGCGCACCTGATAGCGGGGATCCTCTCCGGGAATCAGGCTTTCAAATCCCTGCTCCCTCAGCCAGGCTGCGATGTAACGGCGAAACACCGTATTCATCAGCTCGCCTTCAATCCGCCCGTGCTGCCATTCGGTGGATGGGTGGGAAGGATGGATCCGGTTGCTGCGGCGGACCGTCTCAGAAAACGGCAGGAAATAGGCCACTACGGTAAGCGCAGAGGGCAGCCATTCTTTCGGCGTCAAATAGTGAGGTCCAATGGCATGTTCCTGTTTCAAACCCTCAAACATCACATCTCCGGCGCCGGCCACTGCAAAAATCGGTTCCTCATAGATCCGAAGACCGGCCAGGTCTTCGCGCAGAGCATAGGAAGGCTCTACCCGGTTCTCCCCGGCCTGTCGGAAAAACTCCAGCGCATCGCTCCACAGTGCTTTCGTCAATTCCCGATTCACTCGCCGCTTCCCTCCGTCTGTATCCCGGCCAGCTGCGTCAGCTCCACTCCGTCCAGGCGGTAACTGCTCCACTGGCGCATGGCTTTTGCCCCAAAAGATTTATAGAAACGGATCGTCGGCGCGTTCCAGTCCTGACAGGCCCATTCCAGACGCCCGCATCCCGTCTCCACCACCCGTTTCGCCAGGTATTGCAGCATCGCGGTCCCGATTCCTTTTCTCCGATGTTTGGGGCTGACGTACAAATCCTCCAGGAAAATACCGCTCTTCCCAAGGAAAGTGGAAAACGTGCACCAATACACCATCCATCCAACTGGTTCTCCGTCCAGCTCCGCAATCTTGGCGCGGGCAAATTTTTTCTGGAAAATCCACTCCCGGTAGGATTCCTCGGTTGCCACCATTTCCTCCCCCATGCCTTCATACTCTGCCAATTCCCTGGCAAACTGATACATGACCGGAACGTCTTTCTCCTCCGCGTCACGCATGACCAAATTTTTTAACATATTGGTCACCCCTTTCTCCAAATGATTTCTTTGAAAGAATTCCGCAGGCGAAATTCTTTGCTGCCGGCGGAAGGCTCTTCCCCTCTCCCCGCAGCGGACTAAGTTTGTTATTAGTATAACATATCTTACTTTATTTGGGAAGAAACCCGCCCAAAACTTTCGATTTCAAAGAAACTTCCTCGCATTGACAAGAATACCGGGAATGCAGCCTCCCTTCCCAGTGAACGAAGGAGAAGAAGGAATTTCCTATCGAACAAAAAACAGCCTCCTTAAATTTCACGGAGGCTGTTTTGATCCATATTCTCTTTTTCTTGCCGCTCTCAGTCAGGCTCTCCTTCCCCCACGAAAAGGGGATCTCCGCCTGTCTGTCAACCGTCAGGCTTCCGCTCCACCTTCCTCAGGCGCTGGGGCAGGTTCTGGATCTGGCGCAGGCTCCGGGTCAGGTTCCGGTTCCGGAGCAGGTTCTGGATCTGGCTGCGGGTCAGGCGCGGGATCCGGACTCGGCGAAGGATCCGGACTCGGCGAAGGATTCGGGTTCGGCTGAGGATCCGGCGTCACCGGATCCACCGGCGCATTGGGATCCACCCCGCCGGTCCCCTGGATAATCGTCTTCACCGAGCTGCTGTAGCTGTCGGTGTGCAGCCGCTCCCGGCTGACTTCCTGTCCATCCACATAGACCACCTTTTCCAGATACGACTTGGCGTTCGGATGGCGCTGCCCTGTGGAGGAAGTATACCCCACCGGCTGGCTGGGATCATATTTAATGATGTCCGCAGGCTGGCTGCGGTAAACCGTATGGGATTCATAGACCACTTCGCGGTTGGACGGTCTGGTTTCTACACCATAGATATTGAAGGTCAGTTTCCGGTCGGAACAATATGCTTCAATATAAATCGGATTTTCCGTGTTGTTTGTAAAACGCAGGTCCTTGGCGCCGTCCGCAATCGCGGCATCCTTGGAAGGCTTCAGGTAAGAAATCAGCATCGAGTGGGGATGCCTCTCGTCGATCTGGAGCTCCGCATCCAGCAAAGCGTTATAGAGCGTCGACGACACCTGGCAGACGCCTCCGCCGTAAGCATCCTCGGATCTTCCATCCACATACTGCGGCGCCTTTTTGTATCCGTTGGCCGCTGTTCTCTTTTTCATCATGGTACTGGCCGACGCAGACTCGCCCGGCATCAAAACCTTGCCATTGATATTTCCCGACGCCACCTTCACATTGGTATAACGGGCGTCCGTTCCGGAAACATCCGTGGTGCAATCTCCCAGCAGATCCTGAATCTGATTCAGAACCTCGCTGGTGCATGCCGGCTTTGTAACCTCTGCGATGGCTTCCACCGTCATGTTCTCTCCCAACTGCTGGGCAACGGCGTCTTCCACCGCCTTGACGGTCTCCACTTTGTTGGTCTGCAATCCATTGATCTCACTGGTGACGACAAAAGCGCCGTCCTCCCGTGTGATCGTGGCATCCTGAGGCGGCGTGTCGAGAGCAGCCACCTGTACTCCGACAAAAGCGGCCACCGCCTTGGTATCCAGAGTATAGGGAACCGTTAAATTAACTTCCCCGTTCTCCAGATCCTTGCGCTCGATATAGCGGCTTAAGATCGAACCGCCCTTTCCCTGCCGGACCGCTTCCTCCGCCACGGATTCGGAGTCCCACGAAAAGCCCAGCTGAGCCAGAGTGGTCTCCACCGGCCGGCCGTCTGCGGTGACCGTGAAGGCCGACTCCGCCAACTGCTGATAGTAGGCATCCAATTTTTCCTTGGCTTCTTCTTTTGTCAGGCCGCCCAAATCCACCTCGCCTGCGCAGACGCCGGTTTCAATAACCGGGTTTTCTTCCGTTTCGGCGTAAACGGGCTGCCCCCATGCGACTGTAAAAACAACCGCGGCCAAGACGAATAATCCTAATCCTTTTTTCATACGATGTCCCCCTACACACCTGTTCTTTCTTTCCCTAAAATTCGACATTTTCTGCATTTAGTTTAACACAAAAAAGATCAGGATGCAATCTCCAATCCCCTCCAAATTTCCTAGGTGCGATGCGTTGCTTTTCCTATTTTACCAATGTATAATGGAACTGCTAGAAAATGACTGGAGATCATGGAAAATGAGTTATTCTGCTCTTGCCGTATTTTTGATGGAAATTATGGGAACTCTTGCTTTCGCCTCTTCCGGGGCCTTAACCGGAATCCGGAAGGGAATGGATCTGTTCGGCGTCAATGTACTTGGGATCGTGACGGCTGTCGGCGGAGGGGTCATCCGGGACGTGACCTTGGGGATCAATCCGCCCAGTACGTTCCAGGCTCCGGTCTACACGCTTTGCGCCGCCGCCATCTCCACGCTGTTGTTTGTGATCGTGTATCACAATCAGGCAATTCTGCAAAGGCGTTTTTTTTGCCTCTATGAACGGGTGATGACCACCTGTGATTCCATCGGTCTCGCCGCTTTTACGGTAATCGGAATCCACACGGCCGTCTCCGCTTCCTATGAAAGTACCTTCCTCCTGCTTTTCGTCGGCATGATCACCGGTGTCGGCGGCGGAGTACTCCGGGATGTGCTGGCCGGTTCGGTTCCCTATATTTTTTCCAAGCATGTCTACGCCGTGGCCTCGCTCGTCGGCGCTTTGGCCTGTATTTATCTGCGGCAGGCCATCGGAGATATCCCTTCCATGATCGCAGGCGGATTCGTGATCTTCTTAATCCGGCTGCTGGCGGCCCACTATCGCTGGAATCTGCCAAGAATCCGGCAGGACAAGGACTCCGCATCTCTTTGATACAAAATATGAATACTGCTTGAATAGCAAAACCGGCGCCCTCTACGGACGCCGGTCTTTTTATCATTCTCTTATGAAAGTATGATTAGTCGTTGAACTCAAAAGGCTTGATCTGACGAACTACGTCGATGATCGTGCCGTCGCGGCTCTCGATGATACCAACGACTCTGTCGCCGAACTCAACCGGTTCAGGCTCTCCAACGATGGAGTAAGCAATGTCACGCAGCTCTTCGATGGTCTTGAACGGCAGCTTGACACCCTTCATCGCCTCGATCAGATCCTGGCGGCGAGGGTTGATGGCAATACCATAGTCCGTGATGACAACGTCAACCGTCTCACCAGGAGTGGTAACTGTCGTTACATTGGAGCAGATCGCCGGGGTACGGCCCTGCAACAGCGGAGCGATAACGATCGTGCACTTCGCGCCGGCAGCCGTGTCGGGATGTCCGCCCTGAGCACCGGTAACCATGCCGTTGGAATCCACTACCACGTTACAGTTGAAGTTTACGTCTACTTCCAGAGATGCCAGAATCACGAAATCCAGCTGGTTGACATACGCGCCCTTGTTCATCGGGTTCGCATACTCGGAACCAGTGATCTCATAATGATTCGGGTTGTTCTTGATGGACTCGATGGCGGTCAGGTCGAAGTCCTGGGTATCTACCAGTTTCTCGATCAGGCCTTCCTCCAGCAGTTTGCACATCGGACCCGCGATACCGCCGAGGCCGAGGCCCATCTTGATTCCTCTTTCTCTCATGATCTCGCCCAGGGAAATCGTGGAAGCGATGGAAGCTCCGCCGACACCGGTCTGATAGGTGAAACCATTCTTGAAGTAAGGGGTGTTGATTACGAACTGGGTGCAGTAGTTCGCCATCATGATCTTACGAACGTCCGTAGTGGGTTTCGCAGCGCCGGTCGCAATCTTGGCCGGGTTTCCGATCTCATCCACTTTCACAACGTAGTCCACATAAATCTGGGAGATGCTGGCCGGAAGGTTCGGATAAGGAACCAGGGTATCGGTGATCGCAACCACCTTATCGGCATACATTGCATCCACCACCGCGTAGGACAGAACGCCGCAGTCACTCTTTCCGCCGACAGCTCTCATGTTGCCGTACTCGTCGCAGGTCGGAGCGCCGATGAAAGCGATATCGATATGCACATCGCCCTCTTCGATGGCGCGGACACGGCCGCCGTGAGAACGCATGATCGCGTAGCCCTGCAGCTTACCGGTGGAAATCGCTTCTCCGATCTTGCCGCGGACGCCGGAGGACTGGATGCCGGTGACCGTACCGTCCTCGATCATCGGAACGATCGGATTGTGCGCCTTACCCAGAGAGCTGGCGCAGATCGTGATGTCCTTGATGCCCATCTTATGTACTTCTTCCATGACCATGTTTACCACATAGTCGCCTTCACGGAAATGATGATGGAAGGAAAGGGTCATACCATCTTTGATTCCGCACTTTTTCAGAACTTCTGCGATGGATTCCACCATCTTGCTCTCATTGGGATCCACAACTCCGCGGACCGTCGGGGCAGCCTTTTTATAAGTCTGGTTGTGACGAGCATAGGCGCCCTGGAATACTTTCATACCAGTATCCTGCAATACTTTTTCAGGAATATCTCTACCTACAGCATTAATCATCTTACAAATCCCCCTCATATACGCCGGCAGCCTTGGCCAGCTCAATCGTTCTCTTCGCTCCAGGATAGAACGCAATATCAATCATCTTGCCGTCAACCGTAAATACGCCGATGCCCAGGGCCTTCTTCTCGTCGACTTCCTTGACAATCTTTTCCGCCTTGATGATTTCCTTCTCGGTAGGGGTGAAAATCTTGTGGGTCGGCTCGATCTGTCTGGGGTTCACGATAGATTTTCCGTCGAAGCCCATGGCTTTGATCATCTTGGTCTCTGCAATAAAGCCGTCCATGTCATCCAGGTTCGTAAATACCGTATCGAAGCACTGTACGCCAGCCGCGCGGGCCGCGTTGATCATCATGCCTCTGGCCCAAGTAAACTCTACGCCGGTGCCGGAGATGGTGGTCTGCAGATCCTTAGTGTAGTCACCGCCGGACAGAGCCACGCCGAACAGCAGCGGGGAGGATTGGCAGATCTCGTAAGCGTTGATTACGCCCTTACAGGACTCCAGGGCAGCCATCAGAAGGATGCTTCCCTTCTCCACGCCGAACTCTTCTTCCGCCTCTTCCATCGCCTTCTCAATCGTCACGACGTCCTGAGCGCTCTCTACCTTCGGGATACGGATGGAATCGCAGCGTCCTGCTACGCAGACACGCACATCTTCTTTCCAGTGAGGGGTATCCAGACCATTGATACGAACGACTCTCTCCACTCCGCGGTAGTCGATCTCCTGCAGCGCATGGTACAGGGAATATCTGGCGGCGTCTTTCTGGTTTTCCGCAACAGCGTCTTCCAGGTCCAGCATAATGGAGTCGGGTTTATAGATATAGGGATCCTTGATCAGGCCAGGTTTCTGGCAGTTCAGGAACATCATACTTCTTCTTAATCTGTTTAAATTCGGATTCATTATCTAATAGCACCTCCCCACGGCAGGTTTTCAGTGATCCCGTTCGAACGGAATACCGCGCCTTCCACTCTCGCTTTCAGGGTGCAGTCCAGTGCGCCCTTATCCACTACGGTCACCTTAGCATTCTTTACATCCAGACGCTCTAAGGTCTCCATTACCGTCGCGCGAATCTTTCTTCCATACTGATTGATTACGCTGCTTTCGATGGTCAGCTCGATTCCGTTGGTGCCAGGCTCTACTGTAACCTGGGCATCACTGGATTCCAGCGTTCCAGCCATCGCCGTGCCTTTCACTTCCATGAGATATCCTCCTCATTGTTTTGTTTACCCCCACAGAGGTAAATCATTTTTAAACACTTTCATTATACACACGCTTGTCTGAAAATGCAACGGATTTACGCATAAAAAACGTAGGTTTCATATTGAAAATACTTATGAAATCATATATTGGATATATTTATCCGAAAAATGTATTTCGTCATTTCCGTTCCCTAATAGTGTCCTGATCCCAAAGCTCATCGCACAGCAGAGGAGATCCCTCCCGGTATTTCTCACGCTGGCGATTCACCCGTTCCGGGCTGAAATTGGCGTAACAGTAAAGGCAGCCGTTTCCACAGGTGTGGTAGGTCCCGATATCCACGCTTTTGATGCAGCCGCAGGCGCCGCGCTGTCCGGAATCCTTTTTTCCATTCAGCCGGGCGGCTCCCAGATGCTTCAGCCGGACGGAGTCGATGCAGGAGCCGTGGGCAATCCCTTCGCCGGAAAGATCCATCTCCTCCGCGCAGGAAACAATCGTCATCCCGCACTGTTTTGCAATCCCTGCGAAATACCGGACCAATTCGCGGAGCGTCTCTTCCTCCCCCACGGCCGCGTTCAGATCCCGGACATTTTTTCTGATTTTGACGTAAAGATCCAAAAAGCTGATCACCACCTCATCCGTATAGCCGGCAAGGCGTCCGGCAATCTCTGCAAAGGCCTTTTTGTGATATTCTGCAGGGTAATCGGGGCTGAGAAAGACCGGGTCATACCGCCACACCACCCGCCCCGGCCCCAGACGGCGCGACAGTTCTTGAAAGGCGGGAATCAAAACCTCCCGCTTATCCGGAAGGCCCGGCTCCACATCCCGGCCGTAGCCGGTCAGGGTAAACTGAAAATACGAAGGGACCGGCGGCAGTTCGGAGACGCGTTTCAGCATAGGCAGAGGATTTTTCGTCCAAAACACGATCCCCTCCACCTCCTGCGGATCCAGTGAAATCCGGCTGACCTGGCGGGCGTTGAACGGATTTCTCACGCATACATAGCCTTCGGACAGACGGCGGAAAAACCAATCCGAATAAAAACAGGGAAGATCCGTGCGGCGGCTGGCGCTGATCACCATGGCAGTTCTCCCCGGTCCAGCCTGCCGGAATCCCGCAGAGCAGCCGCATAGGAATAAAACACCGGCGTCTCCTTCTCCAAGTCTTCTTTGGTGACTCCCTTCCACAAAATCAGCTCGTCGCCGAGTTTCCGGCAGCCCGGCCCGCTGACCGTCATGTGTCCGGTCCTCTCCTCCCACTCGATCAAAAGATCCTGATCCGTCTGATCCTCCTCTTCCCAATACTCCTGCTTTTTTTGCTCCGGGATCCGAAACACATGCAGAACCAGCCCCAGCTCATCCGGAGAGAGCCGGTCGATGAACGCCCCGTTCTCTTTCTCTTCCTGCTCCGCCCATGTCAGCAGTTCTTTTTTTCCCGCTCCCTTGGGGGGCCGGACAGGAAAGGGCAAAATCTCTGGGAAAAAATTGGAAATCACATTTCTTTTCATGGCCCAGATCTGCCCCGGCGAGGCCGGAATCTCCACCGCCTCATAAAAAGTTTTTAAATGCTCCATCATTTCCTCTGTCGTCAGAGGGGCTTTGCGCGGGACTGCATATTCCCGGACCAGCTCCAATAACTCCTGAAAGCGTTTTTTCTTTTCCTCGGACTTCCGATCCTTTTTCACAATGAAAACCGACGTAGGTCCATTCCTCTTCCATCGCCTGAACATCCTTTTTCCTTTCACCGATCGCTTTCCTCTTCCTCTATCCACTGCTCTTCCTGCTTTAAATCATGGCCGTAAAGAATCACCGCCCCGGTCTGTTCCCTGCGCTTTTGGAGCAGTTTCAAATGCTCCAGAAATCCCTGGGCCACTTCTCGGTTCGGGCTGTCCGGCGGCAGCTCTTTCTCCTCATTTTCCCGGAGATAAACCGCGTCGCTGACGCAGAGCACGGTTCCCCGGTTCTCCGTCTCCACCTCCAGTCCGATCAGCCCCGGCGCGTGACTCTGCTGCAAAAAAAGTGTTAGGCCGGGAAAGAGAACCGTATCCTGATCCACCGGCTGATACGTAATCCCCGGCACATCGATCAAAGATTTCACATAGCCTCCCACGGTTCCGGTAAACACTTTGACCAACGCGTGGGAAAGCTCTGAACGGGAAATCCGGACGGCGTTTCCTGCTTTTGTTCCTGCAAATTCCCGGAGGCCTCCGGCATGGTCAAAATGGAGGTGGGATAAAATTAAAACATCGATCTCCTCCGGAGACAGCCCCTTTTTTTTCAGAGCGGTCCGGATGGAAACCCACTCCGTCACCGGAAATCCCTGCTGGATGGATTCTGGCAGGCATTCGCTCCAATCTTCAGCGTTTCCGGTATCATACAGCACATTGCCGTAGTCCGGATGGCGCAGCAAAACGGCGGATACGGGAATATCGATTTCCTCCTCCGGGTTTTCGGTGAGGATCATACGGGATTTTTTACAGCGCATCTTCCCCAGATGCAGCAATTCCAGGTTCCATTTTTTCTCAGTCATCTCCATCTCAATTCCTTTCCAACTTTCATACGGACAAGCGGATCCGTCTGTAAAGATATAAGCATTTATAAAAAACAAATAATCCGGCCTTTGGAAATCATGCTATAATGGCGCTAGACATTTCCAGGCCTTTCCACTATTTTACCGATTTAGAGTTCTAATTTGCTGTTCGGTATCTAACCGCTGCAAAACCTAGGATAGAAGGAGGATTTTATGAATTTCAGCTATTATAACCCAACGCAGATTTTCTTTGGGAGAGACTGCCTTTTTGCCCACCCGGAAGTTTTCCGGGAATGCGGCAAAAAGGCGCTGATCGTCACCGGACGCCATTCCGCCCGCAAAAACGGTTCTCTGGACGCGGTCTGCGCCGTATTAAAAGAACAGAATCAGTCCTGGTGCATCTTCGACCGGACCGTAACCAATCCCACCATCCCCTCTGTCCGGGAAGGCCTGGCCCTTTTAAAAGAAGAAAAAGCCGACTTTGTCATCGGCATCGGCGGAGGCTCCCCGATGGACACCGCCAAAGCCATCGCGTTTCTGGCCAATCAGGATATTCCGGACGAGAAACTGTTTGATGGGACTTGTTATCAGGATAAAACCCTGCCGCTGCTGATGGTTCCGACCACCTCCGGTACCGGGTCCGAAGTCACGGAATACGCCGTTTTGATGAACGATGCTGCAAAATCCAAATCCAGCATCTCGACGCCGTACCTGTACCCGAAGGCCGCTTTCCTGGATCCTGCCTTTACCCTCGGCGTCGGCACAGCCACCACCCGCTGGACAGCCATTGACGCCTTGTCGCACTCCGTGGAAGGAATCCTCTCAAAGCAGGGCGACCCGATGATCACCGCCATCGCCCTCTCCGGGATCCAGGCGTTCAGCCGCTGCCGGAAAGCCCTGGCCCTCGGAACCTTTTCCTATGAAGACCGGGAATCTTTGATGTACTGCTCTCTGCTCGGCGGGCTGGTTCTGGCTCACACCAGCACAACCGCGGTCCATGCCATGGGCTATTCCCTCACCTATTATAAAGGAATTCCCCACGGACGGGCCAATGGGATCTGTCTCGGCGGCTATCTCCGCCTGACGGAAACGGTTTACCCGGAAACTGTAAAAAGCATTCTGGACGCTCTCGGAATGAAAGACTCCCTGGAATTCCAGGCCTGTCTGGATCAACTTCTGGGAGAGAAAGAACTTATTTCCGAAGAGGAAATCCAAACTTACAGCGAGGAGGTAAGCGGCAGAAGAAACATTCCCAATTCCCTGCTTCCCCCTGCCAAAGAACAGATCGCCCAGATTTACAGGGAAGGGTTCGGATTATAAAATCCGGCGGCCTCGCGGCCTTTGGTTGAAAGCGGAATAGACGCGACGGAAGTTCGCCCCTATTCCGCTTCTTCGATTAATTGCTTGAAATACCGTCCGACCGTATGGGAGAAGCCGGAGATGTCCCGAATGTAGGCAAAGTCCTTGCCAAAAATCCGCCGTTCCGCCGGAAGATCCTCCTCTTCCCCGGCAAAAACCCCCAGCACCGACACGCCGCGGGAACGGATCTTTCTCACCTCATAGGCGGTATCCCTTACGGCGTAGGCGTCCGCATACATCCGCGGGCTCTCGATTCCTCCCCGGCTTACGACCCGGTCGTTGGGTCTCCCGTCGCTAAGCACGATCAGGACCTTTCCGTCCTCCGGCCGCCGCAAAAGTCCTTCGGCAGCCGCCCGGATAGCCAGGCCGTCCCGGTTATTGGAGGAGGTAAACAAGTCAAAAATCCGGGAATTCGCCTCCGGCCCGTCCTCATAGTTTCGGAAACGGTGCAAGACCGTGGTATCCCAAAAGCTGCAAAAACTCAAAATCCGGTGCGGAATAGAAAGAGCGCTCAGGGTCTCGCTGATGATATACCCCTGAACCGCCACCTGGCTCTGACGCTTTCGCTGGGAACCGCTGGCATCGATCAGGATATCCACCACAAAGTCTTCCTGATTTCTTTTTTCTTCTTTTAAAAACAAACGGCGCGGCTCTGTGCGCCCTACCATCCATAGCTTCGCTGGGATCAGCCGTCCCGACTCCGATGCGGCAAATTCCGATTCATTCCGGCGCACCAGGGATTTTTTCAGCAGGGAGGTCAAAATAACCACACTTTTCCTTGTCAGCGCGGCATGCCGGCGGTAATAAATCTCATTTTGTTCCTTTTGCTTTCTCGCATACTGATATTGATAATTCCGCTTTAATGGATGCGTTAAGATTCCTTCCGTGAAATGCAGGCGGCAATGATCATGGGCTCCCCGGCAGAGCAGACGGTTCAGCCGGTTGGTCTCCGCCTCCGGAAGGCAGGAAGGGCCAAAGTTCAGCTCCACATACGTCTGCCGTTTTTGGAGCGCTTCCTCGTCCACCTGAATCACCGTGGGGCAGCTCCCCTGCCGCGGCGCTTTCCGGTCCGTACCGGGAACTTCTCCGGCCTGGTTAGAAAGCTGTCTCCGGTAGGCCTCCAACGCCTCTTCCAGAGCCTCTTCTTTCAGGAAATCCCGCCAGTCCATCTCCTTTAAGTCGTCCAGCGTGACGGCAAGGACCTGATCCAGATCCCCATATTTTTGTTCAAACCGGGGATCCCCCAGCAAGTTATAAAGCTGGTCAATGGTTTTAAGAAGCATTCGGGTATCAGACGAATCTTGCAGCCGCGCCAGCAAAGACAACGCCTGTTCTTCCCGCTTAGTCACAGCGGACGGTCCGCTCAGCTCCTGCTTCATCCACTGGATGGTCAGGCGCCCGATCTCATCTTTCACCAGCGTGCCGAACTGTGCTTCCAGCGTCTCGGCAAAGGCGGCCTTTCGGATCGAAGCGATTCCGGCCCGCTCCGCCATCAACCGCCGGGCGGTGGCGCTGTCTGCGGCCAAACGCGCCAAACGGAGCAGCTTTCCTTCCTCCGCCCCCAGATAGATCTTCTTGATCAGGTAAAAGGACAGCTCGTCCCGGTTGAAATACCGGGTCAGCGCTCCCTGCTTGACAGCATCGTACAGGGCAATGTCCACGGACCCCGCTTCTGGCTCCTGCTCTTCCTCCGCCGCGCTCCCGCCCTGCTCATACTCGCCGCTGACGGTCCACATCATATTTTTCAAGCGGTTTTCCCACTGAAAACTCATTCGAATACGTCCTCTCTGCCCCACCCGTCCGGGATCCGGGTCCGCACCACATCTCCCACAATCTCTTTTTCAAACAGATCAAATGTCTTGTTGGTCACTCCCATGGTCACAGCTTTTTTCGGAGAAAGCCCCATCTCCACGGTGCGGAGAGCCCCGACCATCCCGCGCAGGTCTAACGTCCTTGTCGTAATCTCCCCGTGAGCCGCCTTTGCCTGGAGATCTAAAAACAGACCGATAAACTGCTTCAGCGCCCCGGTCCGGATATTGGGGAACAGGTGCAGGAAGATCTGCGCCAGCGTATCCTCCTCCGGCTCCGGCATGTCGATCACCAAAAACCGGGACACCAGCGCTTCATTCAGCTCTCTGGTTCCGGCATAGCCGTAGTTCATCGTCCCGATAAAGCGGGTCTCCTCCGCCAGGGGAACCTTCTCATATCCTGGAATATCCAGCATTCTGCGGTAATCCAGGACGGCGTGCAGCACGGAAACCGCCTCATTTTTTGCCATATTGATCTCATCCAGGATACCGAACCCACCGTACATCGCGCACTGATAGATCGGGCCGCGCCGCAGCTTCACCTGATTGTCCACAAAGGTATCCGTACCGATCAGCGAACTGCTGTCCGTGTTGACATGGAAAGAAATATTGTAAACGGGCCGTCCAAACATCCAGGCCAGATTTTCCGCCAGGATATTTTTCCCGGTCGCCTTGCCTCCGGTCAGCAGAATGTTTTCGCCTTTCAGCAAGGCAGTCACTGCCATCTCTAAAATTTCATCCCCAAAGTAGGGGATCGGCGGCTGCGCCACCCGGCTTTTCGCCGTTTCCGGCACGGCATGCCGTTCCCGGAACTGCCGCACTTGATTCAATAACGTTTGATTTAATCCGCTCATGAAACTTCTCCTTTTCACGGTCGTCGTCCCTATCGTAGCACAGGGAAAGCCCCCTGACAAGGGCATCTCAAAATTCAAACGGCACAGCCCGGATCCCCCTTCCCCGGTCTGTCTACAGGCAAACACACAGGTAAAAGGCAGTCGAAAAGCTGTGCCGTATCGATTTTACTCTTTTCCGTTCCAGCAATAGGTGCAGAGTTTGCAGGGATCCAGCCCCACAGACTCAATCATATCGTCCAGACGGTGATAGCGCAGGGAGGTGAAATTCAGCTCCTTGCGGATTTCCTCCAGCATCGCCGCATACTCTTCCGAATCCGGATCCGTGTACTTTTCCAGAACTTCGTCCGTCACGTCCCCGCCTTCCAGCTTCTCGATGACCCGTCTCGTGATCAGATCCATCTCCGAGGTAGAACGGGAAAAATTTAAATATTTGCAGCCGTACAGCAACGGCGGACAAGCCGGACGGATATGGACCTCTTTGGCCCCGCTTTGATATAAAAATTCCGTGGTCTCCCGCAGCTGCGTGCCGCGGACGATGGAATCGTCGATCAAAAGCAGGCTCTTTCCCTGGATCAGATCGTGTACTGGGATCAGTTTCATCTTGGCGATCAAGTTCCGCTTGCTCTGAATCGACGGCATAAAGGAACGGGGCCAGGTAGGCGTATATTTGATAAAGGGCCGGGAAAATGGAATCCCGGATTCATTCGCGTAGCCGATCGCGTGAGGCGTGCCGGAATCCGGAACCCCTGCCACAATATCCGGCCCGGCGTCATCGCGGGCCGCCAACTTGGCGCCGCAGCGGTACCGCATCTCCTCCACGCTGATTCCCTCATAGGAAGAGGATGGATACCCGTAATAGATCCAAAGGAACGTGCAGATCTTCATATCCTTTCCCGGCTCCGCCAGCGTCTGCACGTGATCCGGGGTAATCACCACAATCTCCCCCGGACCCAGCTCCCGCTCCACGGTGTAGCCGAGATTCAGATAGGCAAAGCTTTCAAAACAGACGCAGTGGGCTCCCTCTTTCTTACCGATCGCCACCGGAGTGCGCCCCAGCCGGTCGCGGGCCGCATAGATTCCCTTCGGCGTCATCAGCAGGATGGTCATAGAGCCTTCAATCAACTCCTGCGCATAACGGATTCCATCCACCAGGTGCTCTTTCTGGTTGATGATCGAAGCCACCAGCTCCGTCGGATTGATATCCCCTCCGCTCATTTCCAGGAAATGGGAAAATCCGTTTTGGAACAAGGTATCGACGATGGTCTGGCTGTTGTTGATCTTGCCGACCGTCGTGATCGCGTAAGTGCCATGGTGAGACCGGACGATCAAGGGCTGCGGCTCATAGTCGGAGATACAGCCGATCCCCATGGTTCCGGTCATTTTATTGATATCCTTTTCAAACTTGGTGCGGAAAGGAGAATTTTCTATATTATGAATTGCACGGTCAAAACCGTTTTCCCCGTAGACGGCAAGGCCGCCGCGGCGTGTTCCCAAATGCGAATGATAATCGGTGCCGAAAAAGAGGTCAAAGACGCAGTCCTCTTTCGAGGCAACTCCAAAAAAGCCACCCATTTTCTTTCCTCCTAAATGCGAGCCATATTTGTTTTCTACGACTCCTTATCTTAGCATTTCCTGGCGAAGCATGTCAACCATCCGATTGCCGGTCTCGCCAAATTTTCACAAGAAACAGCAAAAGCCAACAAAAATGCCGGGGAAGAAAGCCTTCTCCGGCGAGATTCGTTTTATTCTACCGGCCGGTTCCGCACGTAAACCAGCTGTACGTTCCGGTTGCCGCTGGAACGGGTCCGCTTGACTTCAAATATTTTCAGGGACTCGATAAACGGCGTCAGCTTTGTAAAGCCAAAATTCCGGACGTCAAAATCAGGAAACCGTTTTGCCAGCTGATTTCCCAGATCCGCGGAAAACATCCAGCCATCCTCATCCGACCCTTCTTCCACCAGGGAACGGATCGCCTGTTTGATCATCTCCAGATTTGTCTTTGGTTCCGCGGGCTTTTCCTCTTCCGGGATTTCCGCCATCTTTAGCTCCTGCTTGGCAGGTGTCCGAAAGCGCTCCTTTTCCTTCTCCCGCTCTTTCTCCTTTTCCTTCGCCGGAGCCGCCGGAGACGGTGCCTGGGCCTTTTTCTCGGCTTTATTGGCGTTGGCCAGCAGGATATCCAGATACTTGAACTGGTTGCAGGCGGCGATAAAGGGCTTGGGCGTCTTGCTCTCCCCCATCCCGATCACATTCATGCCGGACTCCCGCAGCCTTGCCACAAGGCGGGTGAAATCGCTGTCCGATGAGACGATGCAAAATCCCTGTACGCTTTTGGAGTACAGAATATCCATCGCGTCAATGATCATCGCAGAATCCGTCGAGTTTTTCCCGGTGGTGTAACTGTACTGCTGAATCGGCACAATGGAATTGTCGAGAAGCACCGGCTTCCACGAGCCCAGACGGGTATCCGTCCAGTCTCCGTAAATTCTTTTATAAGTGGCAATCCCGTAATTTGCGATCTCATCCAAAATTATTTTAATGTATTTATTGGAAATATTGTCCGCATCAATCAGGACTGCAAATTTTAATTCTTCCTGCATGAAATCTCCCTTCCTACCTTCTTTGCCTTCCCAGACAAAGCAACACAGAACTATTATAACAAAGCCCGTCCCATGACACAAGGCAAAATCTGGATCCTTTTTGAAAAAGAAACGCAGAAGACGTCCTTTTTCCACAGGACATCCTCTGCGTTTCTCAAAAATACCGAAGCGAGCGCTGTTACAGGACAAACGACATCACAGTATTAAATACCGTAGCCGATAACACGCTGACGGGAACCGCCAAAAACAGCAGGCGCGGGAACATGACATTTCGCTCTTCTTCCGTGGCGCAGGAGCCGAGCACCAGACTGCCGCCGGAAGAAAAAGGGGAAATAGCCGAGCTCTGCGCTCCAATTACAATGCAGGCAAAGAGGATCAGCGGGTTGATCCCAGTGGCGGACGCCAGGGCAGGCACCAGCGGGAACAAAGCCGGACATACCACGCCCAGGGTGCTGGAGAAAAAGCTCATGATTGCGCCCACAATGCTGAAGGCAACCGGCACCAGCCATACCGGCAGACTGGAACCAGCCCAGGCGGCCAAAAGGTCAATGGTGCCGGCTTCAATGGCCACGCCGATCAGCATGCCGACCCCGCAGATCATAATGATCGTATTCCACGGAACCTTTGCGATTACATCCTTTTGAGGCGCCAGTTTCAGGAACAGAGCCAGCACGGAAAACAAAACCGCAACCAGTCCTACATCCATTTTACTGTTGATAAAGGTAATCACTTCCACATCCGGCAGAATAATATGCAGCACCGGGAAGATCAACACGATCACGATCATTGCGATGATCAGATACAGATTGGTTTTCTGCTGGGGAGTAAAAGGCTCCGGCTTCTCGAAGAACACGCCTTTTCCAATATTCCGGTTTTTCTTTGGAATATAGCGGAAGGCAGCGATCAGCAGCAGAGAAAAAATCACGCTTGCGGCAAAGATGACCGCAGAGTAGTGGAAAGACATCTCATTCATACCTGCCTCATCCATCAGGCCGCGGAAAATAATGCCGCTGCCGCTGGTCATGAAATTCGCGCCGGACAGTGCGCCACAGTTCACGGCCACAGCGCCGACCAGCTTGTCCATCTTGGCTTCCTCACAGATCAGCAGCGTGATCGGAGCCATAAACGCCATGACGGTAAAGAAACCTGCGCCGAGAGCTGCGATCCCGGCGCTGGCCAGGTAAAGGGCGAACGGCAGCAGTCCGGGAAATCTCCGGCACGCATAAAGCAGGTAACGCGCTGTCTTTTCCAGCGTTCCGTTGACCAGGGCAAAATTATAGAACAGCGACACGCTGAAAATCACGAACATGGTGCTGACCGGCCATTCGGCAATGACGGCCTTCGGCTTCATCCCCAGGGCAAAGCAGCCGATCAGATAGGCAAACACGATGGCGAACAATCCCGTATTATACTTCGTCTTATACCCAATCGCAACCGATACCGCGATGGCTCCCACAATCACAACACTCAACATTGTTTTTCCCTCCTATTGATCCAATCTCATTGATCCAAACCCAAAAGACGGGCCGGAAGCTCGCGCGTCATATAGGAAATCTCCTCTTCCGGAATCCCCGCATCCGCCAGATACTGAATATACTCTTCCAGCGCCAATTCCCAGCGAGGGTTTTCCACTTGTCCGCCGTCGGTGCTGACCAAAATATTCCGATATCCGCAGGCCCGAATCGCTTCCAGGTTGTCCGGCAGATTGCTCTTATACTTTCCGCCCCCCAAGGGCTGCGCATAGCAGTGCTCCAAAATCACATCATAATCTTTCACAATCCGAATCTGATCCTCCAGGCTCATCCCGACCAGAGACCATTCCGGGTGTGTGACCACGATTTTGGAGAGACCGGCATCCTTTGCTGCTTCCACCACGGTAAAGCATTCCGCCGGCGAAACATGTCCGGTCCCCAGCACCGCATCATATTCGCGGATCAATCGAAAGACCTCTTTCAGTTCCGGCACGATCTTTCCGTCCCGCACAACTTCCACACAGCCGTCCGGACTGATCCCCATCTTGATCCGATGATTGCCCGCCCACTGGGTCGGCAGCCAAACCACCTTTGCCCCAAGCTTTAAGGCGACTTCCACCGCGACAGGATTGATCCCTCCCACCTGGCGGTTCATCGTAATACTGCCGAACATGGTGAAATCATTGTCCCCGCCGTGCACTCGCTCGTTATAACGGTTGCACAGATAAGCCCGGTCCATGGTGGCGCCCTGGTGGGTTTTAATGACGATGGCGCGGGCTCCGGCGCGGACTCCGGCTTCCAGCAGTTCCAGGTCGTCGTAGGCTCGTTTCCGGATATCCGGGTTGGAATGGACGTGCATGTCAATGACACCTTTTAATGTAATTTTGCCCATTGGTTCCTCCTTTTTCATGGAACATTTCCTTAAACTTATGGAAAAGCTTTCCGCCCGCGGAACGAAAAACTTTCAACTACTGCTTCCATACATTCCTAAATAATATATTTAAATACGTATTTACTTTTACTTGTCCCCATTTTATACTAGAAACCAGTCTCTCTGAAAGAGAAAAAAATGAATAGGAGGTATCGGAAAAACCGATAGCCGTGCCCATGGATTTAAGAGAATTAACCTATATCATCACCATCGCCGAGGAGCGGAGCATCTCCAGAGCCGCAGACAAATTGTACATGGCTCAGTCCAGTCTCAGCCAATTTTTGCAGCAATATGAATCGGAACTTGGCATCACCTTATTTGTGCGCACTTCCCAAGGCGTGCGCCCCACCGCATCCGGCGCCTTTTTTATCGAACATGCCCGGCAGATACTTCAGCATTACCGCCAGGTACAGCGGGAACTTTGGGACCGGGAAGAGCTCCAAGGAGGCAGCTTGACCCTTGGCATCAGTTCCTTTCGGGGAAGTTATCTGCTGCCTCCTGCGCTGAAACTGTTTTATCAAAAATATCCCAACGTCCATGTGGAGATCGTGGAAAAAAACAGTATGGCGCTGGAAGAAGATCTCTTGAACGGAACCTTGGATCTTGCCTTAACCGCACTGCCTTTAAGCAGGCTGAAATGCGAGAGCAAATTTCTAAAGCGGGATGAAATCCTGATCGTCGCCAATCAACAACATCCCGTGATGGAATTTGCCCGCCCCAAGGAAAACGGCCCCGGTTATTGGGTTAAGCTGGAAGACGCCGCCCGTTTTGAATTTATTTTAAGCGATTTTGATACGATTCTCGGCAGTGTCAGTCGGAAACAGTTTAAAAATGCAAAGCTGGAACCATTGGTGAAGAACACCAACATTACCGCGGCCTTTGCCGCCGCTATGGCGAGGGAAGGCCTGGGACTCGCATTCACCTACCACTCTTGTGCGGAGGCTTACCCAAACGTGGCCTATCTCTCCCTGGATCCGGAGGGGATTTTCCTGGAGTTGGGCTTAATCTATCCGCCGGCTGCTTACCGGTCCAAGGCTGCTCTCGCCCTTGGGAACCTACTGCTTCAGTGCCTGGGGGATTGACCAAGAATTGTTTAGACAAAATACATTTCGGTAAATTTTTGTCACCATAACAAAACTTCGGTCATTGTATAAAAATTGAAAACGAGGTATGATGGAATAAAGATGTTCCGCTTATCAGACATGGGCGAATGATTGTCTGGCGGAAGAATAGGAGGGGAACTATGAAACACAAATTTGCGGCAGGACTTGCCGTACTTTTGAGCTTTTCTCTTTTTTTGTCCGTAGCTGCCGGGCTCAGTCCGGTCCGGGCAGAGGAAGACAAACCTGCGGCTCAAGCGCCGACCAGCGAAGCGGACGGCGTGCCCCCTGACCCGGCTGGGGAAGGAACCAGCCAGGCCCCTGCTGAGGTTCCTTCGGATGACGCCAAGGAAAAACCTACGGCCGGGGAGCTTTCGGAAAGTTCCGGGGAAGAAAATTCTTCTAAAAATCCGGATACCGGAATCACCGGAGAACCCGCGGTAAGCTCTGGGGAAGAAAACACATTAGAAAATCCGGATACCGGAAAGGGCGAAACCCCATCGAAAAGCACCGGCCCAGAGGACACCTTAGAATACCAGGACAACGAAGCCGGCGGGAATCCTGCGAAAAATTCCGGCGTGGAAAACACGGACGGCTCTGCCGCCCCGAATGTTACGCTTTCCTCCTCCGCAGGGAGCGCAGAAACCGAAGCTTCCCTGGAAGATACTCTAAAATCCTTGGAGTTTGCCCAGAAACCAGCGGATACCGCCACCCAGTTTACAGTTTCCGGCGGAACGATCACCGGATTCCAGCAGTCCTATCTGGACAGTTTGCCGGAAGAGAATGGGCTGAAATATACCGACCTTGTTATCCCGGATGAAATTAACGGCACTTTTGTGACGGAGATCGGCTATCAAGCTTTTTTAGGGAACAAGTACGAGAAGGTGCGGGTACGCCGCCTGGATCTCTCCCAGGCCAAACATTTGAAGTCAATCGGGGCCCAGGCATTTTACGCCTACGGTTCTCTGTACAGTGAAATGGAGGCATGTACGCTGACCTTTCCGGACGGCCTGGAATCCGTCGGCGAGACTGCCTTTACCTTCCAAAGCGCGCTGACCGGAAGCCTCACGTTTCCCGACAGTGTCGGAACCATTGGAAACAACTCCTTCCGGGGCTGCGGCTTTAACGGCGCGTTAAAGCTTCCGGAGAATTCATCCTTCCAGAAGCTCGGCAGCCAGGTCTTTATGGAATGTCATTTCACCGGAACGCTGCGCATCCCGGAATCCGTAACGGAAATCGCAGATTTTCACGCTTTTGAGGGAAATCAGTTCAGTGAGGTGATCCTTTCCAGCCGGATTACCGGCATTGGCGGCTCTGCCTTTCAGGACTGCGGCCAGCTGCAAAAAGTAAAAGTGGCCGGCAAAGAAGAGACGTCCGCAGCGATTCAGCTTCCGGATGCCCTGACCTCCCTGGGCGGTTTCGTATTTCAAAACTGTACCCAGTTATCCGGGTGGGTAAAAATTCCCGATCTCACGGCGAATCTGGGCGCCCAAATTTTCCAGGGCTCCGGGATTCACACCATCTACCTGCCGGACAACGGAAATGTGACTTATTCCGATAATTTCCTTCTGGGAGCCAAGTTAAACGCCGCTGTATTTCCATCCAAAGAGCGTTATGACGCGGATCTCACGAAGCTGGTCAAAAGCACCCGGACTTATTGCGGCTACCCGGTCACAGTCGCCTTTCTGGATGCAGAAGAACAGACTCTGACCACCCGCGACGTTCTGTTTAACCGTCCGGTCCATTATGATCAGACGGAAAACGGATGGGAACCGGATCCGAGTTTTTCTTTTCCCGCTTACGGAGAGGAAAAGACCGGATATGATACCGGCTGGAGTTTTAGCAAGGGAGGAAAAGTCATCACCCCGGCCAGCGTGGTAACGGGAAATGCCCTTTATTATTCCTGCTCCCTCTCCGCTCCTACCATTACATTCGAGGAAGCGCCCACAAAGGACTATGATGGAAAGACCGAATATATCCGCTGCACGGCCAGCCATCCTCTCGCCGGAGACGACGGTCCCTACACCTTCCTCTACTGTACGCTAAAGGACAACGGCGGATTCTTCTATGTCAGCGACGATCCTTTCGTTTATCCGGTAAAAAATGTCAGTGACTCCGGAATGTATGTCTGTTATGTACAAATGTATGATAAGGCGCATCCCGAATACCGCGGGAAGTGGTCTATGAGCGCATGGTACGACTATTTTGCCACCTATTTGACCATCCGAAAGGCGAATCCCGTCTGTACTCCGTTTTTCCAGGAAAAAGCATTGATCGGAACGCCTTTGTCCGAACTGAATCTGATGTTAAGCCCCGGCAGCACGCCGGGAACGCTGATCTGGGATACCCCGGACGCTGTGCTGGCAGACGGAGAACAGACCGCGGCTTATACCTATACGCCTGCTGACACCGAGAACTATAAGGCAGATCCGATCACCGGAACCGCCGTGGTTACCGGAGTCGCCGGTTATCGTCTGCGGACAGAGACCGAAGGCCCAGGAGCCATTACACCCGACCAGAACTATCTTCCGGCGGATGGCCAGACCCTGACCTTTACCCCCGCCTATGGCTATCAACTAAAATCCGTGTCTCTAAACGGGGTGGACGTCACCTCCAAACTGAGGCCGGCCGAAGAGATTATCTGCTCGTACCTGGATCTTAAGGCTTCCGAGGATGTAACGGTTCACGCCGTATTCGAGCCGATTTCAGCCAGCGACGTGACCGATCTGGCCGGTACGCTGCCGGATTCGGTCCAGACCAGTCAGGACGCCAGAAATATCCTGCATACGAAGCTGCAATACGAAGCTTTAAATGAGGAGGAACAAAAAACAATTTCCGAGGAAACCAAAAAGACTCTAGCCAATGCACTCCTTCAGCTTCCTGCAGTGGAAGTGCGCACGGAAGTCACTGAGGGCGTGTCTGCACCGCTTTCCGCCGGCCAGGAAGCGTATCTTCTTACCGGCATGACCGCAGCGGAGGCGCAGGACTTAATGGATGGTTCGTCGGAGCGCTATGTGGTAAAGCTGATTGCCTCAGCCAAGGAACAGGTCGGTGATGATGAGCTGGCCGCTCTGACTCCGGCCCTGAATCAGTATCAGATAGGAAGCCACTTTGATGTTTCCATCCAGAAAGAAATCTATTTTCGGGCCGATGACACCGAACCGGCAGTGAAAAAGACGGTTAATGAACTGGAGATTCCTCTGGAACTCGTCTTCACCATCCCGGAAAGCCTGATGCCGCCGGAAACGATCCAACGCTCTTTTGCGGTTCTCCGCACCCATTTGTCCGAAGGTGCGCTGACCACCACGTTTCTGGAAGATTTAGATCATTCCGAAACCTCCGTCACTATCCGGTCCGGCCGTTTTTCCACCTACACCCTGATCTATCTGGATTCCGAAAAAGAATCGGAACCCACCTCCGCGGCAGGGACGGAACCGACGTCCCAGACAGAAGAATCCACTGCCAATCCGGATGAGATCGCGCCGACGCTGCCTCCGGAAACCAAGGAATCATCCGATCCGGCCTCCTCCACGGGAGAAAAAGAGAGAACGCCTACCACCTCCGAGACCGAACGGAAGGGAGCTAAAACCGGGGACACGGCGCTGTCTCTGCCGGTCTTCAGCGCCGTCTTTGCCGTTTCCCTGGGCATTGTCCTGGTTCTGGTTTTCCTTCGCAGAAAGCATGGAAATCCGTCCGGGAATAACGAATCGAAGAAATAAGCGAAAGGATTGGAATTAAAAAGCTGCTTTCCTCAAAACGCATCGAGGAAAGCAGCTTTTTGTTTACCGATCTATCGTTCTTCCAATTTGGATCTGCGGATCACCTGGCACCGAATAATTTCCCCGCCTCTGTTTAAAGGATTTCTTCCAAAAACAGCAGGAAATAGGAAATGGCAAGCAGGTCCGCACAGCCCCCAGGGCTGACATTCTTTTCAATAAATAGGCCGTCCAGCGCAAGGATTTCTTCGTCTGTTGGAGAGGAGTCCTTCTCCAACAGCTCCGCCACCTGGTCTTGAAGCTCCTGCTGAACCTGATAGCTGGAACGTGAAATCATATTGGTATCCACCACATTGGCAATCAGATACAGCAATGTTACTGCGCCCGCCCGGTATAGACCGGCTCCAGCCGCCATCTCTCTTTGTAAAACCGGAAGGCCGTACTCCTGCACCGAAGGAAATCCTCCCGCCGCTTCTCCCCGGATCCCGGCAATGCCGTGAGCCGCAAACTGCCGTTCCCCGGCCGTCTGAGCCGGTCTCATCTTCAGCTCGGCAAGGTCCTTTTCCAAGGCCGGATACGCCACTTCACCGGCTCTTTTGCAGAGAGATGCCGTGTCTGGTTTCTCGCCTCTCCCCAGGAACTGGCCTAACGCGCCGCAAAGAATCCCCAGAGAAAAAATCATCCCTTTATGGGTATTAATTCCGCCGGTCGCCTGAAACATATCCCGCTCCGCCTGAATCCCCAAAGGCCGCAGCTCCTTCAGCAGACAATGGGGCGGCAAACTGGCGTTTTCCTCCCCCACCTCAACGCAGCGCACAAAATAGGATTCCAGGACGCGGGCGCTCTTTTCAAATAATTCCACATCCATATCCCGGTGGGAACCCGTGTTATTTTGATCCACCAGGCCCGGCTTCGGCGTCGTATACACCTCGTGAAGCATGGCCATCCGGCAAACCCGGCCGGCCATCTGAGGAGACACTCCAATCCGGCGGATCTCATCCGCAATGATCTCCGTGGTCTTTTTTTGCAGTTCATCCACCGAGTGCACACGCCCGCCGGCGCAGTCCGATGCCGGTTCGCCGCAGATTATACACGTGCGGGGGGAATATCCGATGTCCTGACGGGACACTTTACTCCCATCGGGCCAAAGTACATCGATATCAAACAGGCGGCCCAGCGGTGTTTTCTCTTCGATCTCCGTCAGAACCCGCTTTACCTCCAAAGCGTTCTCCTGCACCACCCAATAGGATTCCGTTCCATACGCGCAGGACAGCACTTCCTCTTCCACCACACGCATACCGGCCCGCTCCAGCGCGTCCCCGATCCTCTGCCGCCCGATCGAAAAGGCTTCCTCGGACAAGGGAAATACCTTGACCGGCCCCGCAATGTTTAGAGTAAAGCAAACCAGAGTTTTCTGGTAGTTTTCCAGAAGACGCCTCTGTACCAGAGCTCGCCGCTCCCGGCCGTCCAGCATTTCCGGAAGCTCCACCCGGTGTCCCAGCATCCAATTTTGATACAGCAATCCGGTTTCCTCCTTTGACTCCGATTGGTTGATTCTTTTATCCTACACTATTTTCGGTCAAGTTGCAACCCGGCATTCCGACGGATTCCGCTATCTTCCGGCCTGAAATCACCTTCCCACTGAAAAAAGCGTGAAAATTGAATAAAAAGCGCAGGATGCGTTCCCGCATCCTGCGCTTCAATCCTAATTCTTACAGAGCAGCTTCCAGATTCTTTCTGATCGCTTTGATAAACTCTTCGCTGTTAACCTGAGTTACGCTCTCCTTCGGCATCGTGGTGATGGAAGCAAGATCCTTGGTCATGATACCCTCTTCGATGGTCTTGATCGTAGCAGCTTCCAGCTTGTCGCCGAACTCCTGCAGCTCTTTGATGCCATCCAGCTCGCCGCGCTTTCTCAGAGCACCGGACCAAGCAAAGATCGTAGCAACAGAGTTCGTGGAGGTCTTCTTGCCTTCCAGATGAGCATAGTAATGTCTCTGAACCGTGCCATGAGCAGCTTCATATTCATAGTTGCCGTCCGGGGAAACCAGAACGGAGGTCATCATAGCCAGGGAACCGAAAGCGGTAGCCAGCATATCGGACATAACGTCGCCGTCGTAGTTCTTGCAAGCCCAGATGTAACCACCCTCGGAACGGATAACACGAGCTACAATGTCATCGATCAGAGTGTAGAAATATGTAAGGCCAGCAGCTTCGAATTTCTCCTTGTACTCAGCCTCAAATACTTCCTGGAAGATATCCTTGAAAGTATGATCGTACTTTTTGGAGATGGTGTCCTTCGTGGCAAACCAAACATCCTGCTTGGTGTCCAGAGCATAGTTGAAGCAGCTTCTAGCAAAGCTACGGATGGACTTGCTCATGTTGTGCATACCCTGGATCACACCAGGAGTCTCGAACTTCTGGATGGTCTCCTTGGTAACAGTGCCATCGGCAGCGGTGAATACCAGCTCAGCAACGCCGGGCTGATCGATCTTCATCTCAACGCCCTTGTAAACATCGCCGTAAGCGTGACGGGCAATCGTGATAGGCTTCTTCCAAGTCTTTACGTAAGGCTCGATTCCCTTAACAAAGATCGGAGCGCGGAATACGGTACCGTCCAGGATCGCACGGATCGTTCCGTTCGGGCTTCTCCACATCTGCTTCAGGTCATACTCTTTTACACGAGCCGCATTCGGAGTGATCGTAGCGCATTTAACAGCAACACCGTATTTCTTGTTCGCGTTGGCAGCGTCTACGGTAATCTGATCATTCGTCTCGTCTCTCTTCTTCAGCCCAAGATCGTAGTACTCGGTCTTCAGGTCGATGAAGGGCAGCAGCAGCTCATCTTTAATCCACTGCCACAGAACTCTGGTCATCTCGTCGCCGTCCATCTCGACTAACGGCGTCTTCATCTGAATCTTAGCCATTGGAATCATCCTCCTTATTTTACAGGCCGATTGGTTTTTTGTATTTTTTGGCCGGCCTATAGTACGTCTTGATTATATGCCAAATAGGGAATCATGTCAATAATACAAATAAAATTCGACGATCTGTCTGCCTTCTTTTTTTAAATGAAATGATATAAAAATTCAATAAATATGGAATAGCTCCGTTCCCGGATAAAAATAGGATAATATCCCATCGTAGGTGTATCCGGCTTCCGCCATCCCGCCCGCTCCGCTTTGACTCATGCCGACGCCGTGTCCGTAGCCTCCTCCGTGGAGCCGGTAGCCGCTGAGAGATCCGTTTTCCTCCAGCCGTTCCAGGTAGAAAAATGCGCTGGGAAGCATGGACCACCCCTTCACGACATAGCCGGTGTGCTGGGTAATTTCCATCGAAGAATTCCCCAGCGCCTTGCGGACCGCTTCCTGCCGGCTCAAAACCGCCTTTCCCTCACTCCCGGTCACGGTCAGTTCCCGAATGATACCGCCTGCCCCTCTCTCCGTCACCTCCAGCGCCGCGATCTCACCCACCGACGACATTTTGTGTCCCGTCAAATATTTGTTGACGGAGCTCTCCAGCGCGTCTTTCGGAAGATCCACCTGCCACCGGTAAAAGCCGTCTTCCTGGTCAAAGCTGTCCGTATGATCGTCAATGAATTGGCGGAATGCCGCTTCGTCGGTCAGATCCGGTGTATCCCGCGAAGCGTTGAGGCAGGCCGCCGGGAAATAAGGGTATTCCGCCGGGTCCGATTTCCAGACATCCATATCCGTAGAAGAGCCGCAGGAAGAAGAATAATAATACGTGTTGACCGTCTCCCCCTGATAGTTCAGCACCTGTCCTGCCGTGGCCCTCACCGCCTCGTCGGCCTTCTCACTGGAATCCTGGTTGTTGTAAACCTGAAAATTGGTGCTGTCATCGACATGAGCGTTCAGCGCCGGAACGCCGTACCCCTGCATCTGGCACCAGGCATAGCTTCTGGCGCAGACCGCCTGGACCTTCAAAGCTTCCAGCCCGTAGGAAACCGGCATCTCTCCCGGCACGACCAGACAGAGATAATCTTCCAGGGATACCTCATTGACGACCGCTAATTTCCCCTCTGCGGGAATCACTTCCATCTCCCCTGGATAAAGAGGATAGCCGCATTCCCGATGGGAACTCAAAAGCTGCAGTCCGGCGGTTCCCCGGATGCGGGCCGATCCGCCCGCAAAACACTCGTCGGACGGCGCCAGAGTCAAAATAGAGTCTCCAGGCATCTGCCGCTCCCCGCCGTTCCAGCTCAGCGTGTAGGCTTCCGATGAACTGATCCGGATTTCTTCCTGATACAGGGAACCGTAGTCATCACCAAACAAGGCGACACGGATCACCGCCGCCTGCGGCTCGTCCTGCGGCTGCTGGTCCTGTCCATCTTCCTGGGAAGTCTGTGTCTCTTCCCCGTTCCCGGAGGGATTCGTGTTTTCCGTGACCGCCTCGCTGCTCTCCTCTCCGGCGCCGGCCGTCTCTGAGCCAAACCAGAAATTAATGGCAGCCGTAACAATAAGCAAGGCGGCAACCGCCGGAAAAACCATTCCTCCGCTCTTCTTTCTTCTTCCGGGATAACGCATAAAAAAGCCTCCATATCCTGTCTTAAAGACAAGGTATGAAGGCTTGACCGATCCTAGAAGTCAGGATCGCAAATATTTTTCCGTTCGCGGCGGACGCCGTTGCCGCTAGGCATACCACCGGAATAGAAAACAGCGGAAGCTGCTGCATCCGCTGTTTTCTATTCTTCGTGCAGCTTGTTTCGCCGCTTGTTTTCAATTCCCAGAATGCCGTTTTCCTGTTTTTTGACTCCTAGCAAAGCTAGGTGGGTAACCGCAGCACGCATTCCTGCCTTCCACTCAAAGGAGGCCTGACATCGATGCGGCAATATAGGAATCCCGAAGGTCAACATGTAGGTTCAAAAATACAGGAATGTGCGAACACCCCAGGAAAAATTTATTTCTGTTTCCTTGAGTGAAAACAAAGCGTACTCTGTTTCCAGTAGATAGTATATCACAAAAAATCTGTTTCTACAACTGATTTTCCTTCCTGATTTTGGGTTTGCAGCTACAATTCAAGTTAACGATAACCGGCAGGAATCATCCTAGGAACAAAAATTTTTGCGGATGGCCTGCTGAATTTTCATAACATTTACAGCTCAAAAGAACCGGGTGCCATTGACATCGGTTTTCGCTAAAATCCGTTTACGAAGCGCCGGACGGCATCCGCTGATTTCATAGGAAGAAAGGAGACGAGCCTCCGCCTCCGCAAAAAGCCCTTCGTTTCCCGCCCAGAGCACCGCCAAGATTTCCCCCGCTTTTACGGCATCCCCGGTCTTTTTTACAAGCTCCACACCAGCCCCGTAATCGAGGACGTCCTCCTTCCGGCTTCTCCCGGCTCCCAGCATCATGGAGGCCAGGCCGATCCCTTCTGCGTCCATATGATTTACATAGCCGCCTGCAGGCGCCTTTACCTCATGGTGAAAAAGAGCTTTGGGCAGACGCTCCGGATGATCTGCCACGGAGGAGTCTCCGCCCTGGGCCTTGATCATCGCCTTCAACCGGTCCAGCGCCCTGCCGCTCGAAATGGTCTCTTCCACCTTGCGGGCGGCCGTCCCCGGCTCCGCTTTTCCGGCCAAAATCAGCATCTCCGCCGCAAGGGTCCGGCAGACTTCCGCCAAATCCTCCGGCCCGCCGCCTTTTAAGACTGCGATGGCCTCCGACACTTCCAGCGCATTGCCGACCATGCGGCCCAGGGGAATATCCATCTCCGTGATCATGGCCACCACCCGGCGGCCGGCCGCGGTTCCAATGGAAACCATGGCTTCCGCCAGCTTCGCCGCTTCCTCCGGTGTCTTCATAAAGGCCCCGCTTCCGGTTTTTACATCCAGCAAAATCGCATCGCTCCCGGCCGCCAATTTCTTGCTCATGATGGAGGACGCGATCAGAGGGATGCAGTCCACCGTTGCCGTCACATCCCGCAGGGCATAGAGCTTCTTATCCGCCGGAACCAGATTTCCGGTCTGGCCGATGACACAGAGCCCGGTCTCGTTCACGATTCGGAAAAATTCCTCCCGGTCTAAAGAGGTACAAAATCCAGGAATCGACTCTAATTTATCAATGGTGCCGCCGGTATGGCCCAGTCCCCGGCCCGACATTTTTGCGACGCGGCCGCCGCAGGCGGCTACGATGGGGGCCAAAATCAAGGTCGTCTTGTCTCCGACGCCGCCGGTGCTGTGTTTATCCACTTTGCATCCCTGAATCGGGGAGAGATCCATCACATCCCCGGAATGCTCCATCGAAAGGGTCAGCGCCGAGGTTTCGTCCGGGGTCATCCCCTGAAAGCAGATCGCCATCAGCATGGCGGACATCTGATAATCCGGGATCTCTCCCTCCACGAACCCCTGGACCATGTACGAAATCTCCGCTTCGGTCAGAGCCTCTCCTCGTTTCTTCTTTTCAATCAGATCATACATCCGCATCGGAACCATCCTCCTTTTCCAGCTGCGCTCCGCCAAAAGCCTCCGGAAGCAGTTCCGCCAAAGTCAGGCAGCGGATTTCCTCCGGGGATTTCGCCAGCAAAATCTGAAAATCCGGCCCGCCAAACTCCGCCATTACCTGGCGGCAGATCCCGCAGGGAGGCGTGAAATCCGCCACGGCTCCCTCTCTCCCGCCGACCACTGCGATCGCCTGAAACTCCCTTTTTCCCTCACTGACCGCTTTGACAAAAGCCGTCCGTTCGGCACAGATCGCCGCCCCATAGCTGGCGTTCTCCACGTTGCAGCCGGTGAATACTTCCCCGTCTTTGGTCAGGAGAGCCGCGCCGACGTGAAAATGGGAATAAGGAGCGTACGCTTTCGGGAGCATGGCAAAGGCGGCCTCAACCAATGCCTTTTGGTTCATCCCTTTTTCTCCTTCATCAGCTTCACCAGGCGACTGGTGCCAAGGCGAGATGCGCCAAGGCGGATCAATTCCTCCGCGTCCTCAAAGGAACGAATTCCTCCGGCTGCCTTAATCCGGACTCCCGGTCCCACGTGTTCGGCAAACAGCGCCACATCTTCAAAGGTGGCTCCGCCGGGGCCAAAACCGGTGGAGGTTTTGATAAAATCGGCGCCTGCCTCGGTGACCACACGGCAGAGCCGGATTTTTTCTTCCTGAGTCAAGAAACAGGTCTCGACGATTACCTTAAGCACTCTCTGCCCGCAAAGCATCTTCAGCGTCCGGATCTCATTATAAATGCTGGTGTCGTCCCCGTTTTTCACGTTTCCCAGATTGATGACCATATCCAGTTCATCCGCGCCCTTTTTCAGCGCGTCATCCGCCTCAAAGGCCTTAACCGACGTGGTGCTGTAACCGTTGGGAAAACCAACCACGGTTCCGATCCGCAGACGGTTTCCCACATAATCTTTCACCCGCTTCACATAAGAGGGCGGGATACAGACGGAGGCTGTTTCATAGGTGATCGCATCATCACAAAGCTGCTGGATTTCCTGCCAGGTCGCTGTGGAGCTTAGCAAGGTGTGATCTACCTTCCGCAAAACTTCTTTCTTATCCATACTCCAGTCTCCTTCCTAGTTCTTTTGGATCTGTTGATAAAAACTGACGCCCGCTGTCTCTCCGGGCACGTGAAGATAATCGAGGACGGTCGCGCCAATATCAGCGAACGTACTCCTGGTTCCTAAGTTCACACCTGCTTTTAAAGGAGCCCCCGCCATCACGATGGGAATGTATTCCCTGGAATGGTCGGTGGACTTTGTCGAGGGATCGCAGCCATGGTCGGCCGTAATCAAAAGCAGATCCTCTTCCCTCAATTTCGCAAGCAGCTCCGGGAGCCGGCTGTCAAAATACGTCAGGGCAGCCGCATAGCCGTCCACATCGTTCCGATGGCCGTACAGCATATCAAAATCCACCAGATTGGTAAAACACAGCCCCTCGAAATCCCGGTCCATGTAAGTAAGAGTTTTCTCTATTCCTTCCTGATTTCCACCGGTAAAAACAAATTCGCTGATGCCCCGCCCGGCAAAGATATCCCGGATCTTTCCCACTGCAAGCACGGTTTTTCCGTCCTCGCGGATCCAGTCCAACATCGTGTTCTCCGGCGGTTCCAAAGAAAAATCATGCCTCCGGGACGTCCGGGTAAAATGTCCCGGCTCTCCCTCGAAAGGTCTGGCAATCACGCGGCCCACCGCCCAAGGCCCCTGACAGATCTTCCGCGCCATGCGGCAGTATTCATACAAGGTCTCCACCGGCACCACGGATTCATGGGCTGCAATCTGGAGCACGCTGTCCGCGGAGGTATAGACAATTAAATCCCCCGTCTTCACATGTTCTTCGCCATAATCTTGTATGACAGCCGTACCGGAATAGGGACGGTTACAGAGGATCCCTCTTCCCGTAGCTTCCGACAATTTGTTCAGCAGTTCTTCCGGGAAGCCGTCCGGAAATGTCGGCATCGGCTTTTTCGATACGATTCCGGAAATCTCCCAATGGCCGGTGGTGGTATCCTTGCCCTTGGAAGCCTCGGCGCACCGCCCGAAGACTCCCTCCGGATTTTCGACCGCGGGGCCAACAGTCACTCCGTCGATGGAAAAAAGTCCGAGTTTCGCCATATTCGGCATGGCAAAGCCTTTTCCCCGCGACACTGCGGCCAACGTATTGCTTCCCTTATCCCCGAAATCGGCAGCATCCGGCATTTCTCCTACGCCGAAGCTGTCCAGTACAATCAAAAAGACACGTTTCATGTTTTCACATCCTTCCATGAATCCTTTTTCTTATGCCAATGAAGTTGGCGTCACAATCCTGTTTCAATTTTATTGGACCAGCCAGAGCCCAGTCCGCAGCGCTCAAAGCGAGATTCCGCTTCGCTCCTTCTCGCTTGGGGACTGTCTCCCCATTTTTTTCATAGCTATAAAAAATAGTTTAACATAAAAGAAGTCGTCTTGCAAATGGTTCTAGGTATAACAAAATATGCAAAACTTTTTTGGTTTTTTGCGATATAATCCTAAGAGTCTTCGTGGTTGAATTGGTTGGATCGCTTTTTATCAAGAGATCATGACCAAATAGGAGACACCTTCTAGTCCTCCAAAAATTCGGTCATATACTCCCGGTAGCGCAGAGGCATCATGTTCCGCTGCAGTTTCGGATTCTTCCGTTCTTCAATGGCGATCGCCTGGTAAAAGGTCTTCCAAAGATCCCGGTAGCCGTCGGATTTGGCGGCCATCAACGCCTCCGCCGCCTCCGGTTTGAGGCTGGTCAGATACCACTCTCTTCCGGCCGGGTGGACGCCTGCCGATGCCCGTCCGGTATCCAGAATCAGAAAATTTTCCTTCGGGAGCCGATCGGCAAAGTGCGGCATAACTAAAGAAAGGACATTGTTTTTTGGGCGGATCCGGCCAAAAAGCACATGTCCCTCCCGTTCGTCAAACCGGAGAAACTCTTTAAAAAAATGAGACTCGTTCCCCACCGCTCGGTTCAGTTCCATCAGACGGTAGACGGCAGGCTCCGCCAACATTTTCAGAGCCTTGGGCCCATAGTAAAAACCACCGATCAAAAAACGATAGATATCATCCGCCCTGCTCTCATGCTCGGAAAGCGCCGCCCGATATACCATCGACCAGGCTTCCTCCCCGATCTTCCTTCGGATCGAGCGCATCACCTTCTCCGCTTTCTCCGGATCCTGCTTTACCGGAACATAGGTAGCGAAAAGCTCCATCGTATCTTCTTTTTCCATCTCTATTTTAACCCTGGAATGGCCCTTTCGGGATGCCCAGGCATCGTAAACCGCCGTCAGTATGGATTCCAGTTCCTCTCCGCAGACATAGATGGTCTTTTCCCACTCGTTTTCCATGTTTCCTCCTAGAGCTGGCCGCTTAGGCTCTTCCAAACATCATCTGGCCCCGGCGATGGATTTTCCACATGGAAATCCTCAAACAGGGACATCTGACGGAATGCGCCGGCATTGGCGATCCGCTGGTTTTTAACCCGGTCCTCTGCGGTCAGCGCCCTGGTCAGAAAGTCCTCCTCAATCGGCGTATTTCCCATCATCTTTCCGCCGCAGGTAATAAAATAAGAAGCCCGCTTTAAGACAACGCCGAACTTTTTCAAATCTGGGAAATCCAGCTTCGCGCTTCTCCTCGCCTGTAAAATCCGTTTGGCTGACTTGACCCCGATCCCCGGCACCCGCAGAAGTGTCATGTAATCGGCCCGGTTCACCTCCACCGGAAACAGTTCCAGATGGCGCAGCGCCCAATCGCATTTCGGATCCAGAGCTTCATTAAAATAGGGCTTTTCTTCCGTCAAAAGCTCCCCTGCCTCAAAGCCGTAAAACCGGAGCAGCCAATCCGCCTGATAGAGGCGGTGCTCCCTTAGAAGCGGAGGCCTTGTCCCAAGCGCGGGCAAGAAAGAATCGTCATTGATCGCCGTGTAGGCGGAAAAGAAAACGCGCTTCAACTCAAATCTGTGATAAAGCGCCTCGGTGACCGAAAGGATTTGATGATCTGTCTCCGGCGTGGCCCCGATAATCATCTGCGTGCTCTGCCCGGCCGGGACAAATTTCGACTTTTCTTCATAGCGGAGCATACCCTTCGGAGCAGGCAGGCCGGCCTTTTTCTTCACCTTGGCCGGAGCCCCTCCGGATTCCGGCGTTCCGGGAAGAAAGATCTTTTTTTCCTGTTTCTGATCCTCCAGCTTCAGCCGGTTATCGTGGATGCCGTGCTGGATCTGTCTCATCGGCGTCAGGATCTTCTCCCTGGTCTTTCCCGGCGCCAGCTTCCGCAATCCGTCCCCGGTGGGAAGCTCCAAGTTGATGCTCATCCGGTCCGCCAGATGGCCGACCCGCTCGATCAGGGCCGGATCGGCTCCTGGGATCGCTTTGACATGGATATACCCCCAAAACCGGTGCACTTCCCGAAGCTGCCACAAGGTCTGGTAAATCTGTTCCATCGTGTAGTCCGGCGTGCGCAGAATTCCGGAACTTAAAAACAGTCCCTCAATGTAATTCCGCCGGTAAAACTCCATGGTCAGAGTACAGATCTCTTCCGGCGTAAAAGAAGTGCGGACCGTATCATTAGAGATGCGGTTGACACAGTATTTGCAGTCGTAAATACATTCATTGGTCAGGAGAATTTTCAGCAGCGAAACGCAGCGGCCGTCCGCCGCAAAGCTGTGGCAGATGCCGCAGGAAACCGCGCTTCCCATCGCATCCTTCCGCCCTTTTCGGTCCACGCCGCTGGACGTGCAGGCCACATCATATTTGGCGGCGTCCGCCAGAATCTCTAATTTTTGTTGCAACGATAAATTCTCCTGTATCAGCATACCCTTCACCCGTACATGTGTTCTGTTTCTATTCTAACATATCGAACACTAGATTGCAAGGGCATCCAACAATTTTCCACTGGCTCACTCCTTTGGGCTCAGGAATATTTTAAACCCTGCCGAATCATCCTGTGCCACAACCACAATTTTCTCATGATCCGAATTTTCTATCCAAGAAGCATAGTACTGCTCATAAACTTGGAAATCCTCCGGCTGCTCCCAAAAATCCGGCTCAGGAAATCGCTGCTCCGGCTTTTTCAGTGATTTCGCCAGGCTATCCGGAAACCTATTTTCCACGCCGGTATCCGTATCGTACTGCATGTAAGATGCGACAATCTCCATCCCATTCGCCAGTAAAAATGTTTCTTCTATTATTTTTCCCACGTAAATCGCCAATATGATATTTGTCTCCGGATCACAGACCAGCCGTATCTGAGTGCTGTCCATAGATTCCATCTGAGTAAAATTGATAACAGCCTCCACCGTTTGAAAACAATATTTTTCCAACACGGAATCCTGATACTCGTATACCCGAATCTTGGCATCCGGATAAAAATACCAATTTCCCGTCTGCCTCAAGTAATAATATAAGTTTTCTGTTACCTCTCCCAGCAGGACTGCCGTATTTTTAATCTGAGTATTCTCCATCCCCTCCACGTTATCTGTCACATCACCATTAGACACGTAGGACCAAAAATTCTGCTCCGTCACCAATTTTCTTTCACTCTTCCAGATGTGATGGGTCATCAACAGCTTTCGGTAAAGATTCAGATCGCCGGTATAAGCTGCCATCTGCCTGCTGTAATATTCCTTATCCGCCTCCAAAATGGAGCCCAGTTGTTTCGCCTCCCAGACATGGAGCACATTGCCGGGCAAAATCAGACAAACGGCCAAAAATGCAGCGGCCAATCCATAGACCAGCGCCTCTTTTCCCCTGCCTATCCTGATCTTTATTTTCCGTTTTCTCCCTATGTTTTCCGCCCCCTCTCTGCCGGTCCCCCGCCGTTTCCTCCTACCGGTCTGAACGGATTAAAAAACGCTATGCTGCGGTTTCCTTTTTGTCCAGACTGTAAAAGAAAGTAAGGCCCTCCGTATCATTCTGGATCACTAAGTAAATCCATTCTGTGGATGTGCTTTCCCGCCGGAGTTTATAATTCTGACTGTAAATCGTAAAATCCGCCGAGCGCTCCCATCCCATCGGCTCAGGAAACCAGTCCTCTTCCAAAACATCCACACCGGTCCAATCGATATCATCTTGAAAAACCATCCTTTTTATCGCCGGGATCCAGTCTGCCATCCACCCGCTCTCTTCCATCTCCAAAGACAGCTGCATCGCCAGAATATCGCCATTTTCCAGATCTATCAGACAGCGGATATTTCCCTTCCGGTCCGCCGCATTGGAAGCCTCCGCTTCATTCGAAACACCCCCCGGATAAGGAACCTCCGCAGCCGTTGACATCCACATCGTCACGTTCAAATCCGCCACGGAAAAACGGTATTTCCCCAGCTCCGTATCCTGATATTCATAGATCTTCACCGCACCGTCCGTGTCGCGGATTTCCACCCCCGATTGGATCAGGACGTCCTGAATCTGCATGATCGTTTCGTTTAAGACAGCCCCTGCCTGCGTTTGGTTGAGCGAATCCATCGGGATATTTGAGTCATCCACAAATTCATACTTCAGGTAAGTTCCCTCCGTGACAAAACGCTTCTCACTTTTCCATACCCCCTGCATCAGTAAAAGTTTCCGGTACAGATTGAGTTCTCCGGTATAAGCCGCCATCTCCCTGCTGTAATATTCTGTATCCGCCTCCCTGACGGCGCCCAGCCGTTCCTGATCCCATGCCTGCAATAGATTTTCCGGAAGAATCAGACAGGCCGCCAGTACCAGGGCAGTCAAACCAAGGGCAGCGATTGTCCGGCCTGCCGCCCCCCTTTTGGCCTCACTCCTCATAGATATCCGCCTCCCTCCGGAAGCAAACATTCATCACGGTTCCCTTGCCGACCTCGCTTTCAATGGTTAGTTTTGCCCCATGTTTTTCTAAGATCTTCGCCGCCAGGGACAGGCCAAGTCCCGCGCCTCCCGCATCCCTGGACCGCGATTTATCCACCATATAAAACGCCTCGGTAATCCGGCTGGCCTCTTCCGGCGGAATTCCGATTCCAAAATCCACAACCTGGAGCGTCACTTCCTCCTCCGCAGCCATTCCGACAAACACGATCTTCCCTCCCTTCGGGGAAGCCTTCCTCGCATTGTCCAGCATATTGATAAATACGGTCTTCAAAAGTGTGGCGTCCCCCCGGATGTAGGCGGGAACCGGCCGGACCACCAACTGTTTTTCATCGCCGGTGATCAAAGGCTCCACGCTCTCCCTTATGGAATCCATCAAGTCCGGCATATAGACCGCCTTCAGCTCCAGGCCTTCCCGGTCCAGCAAGATCAAATCAAACAGCTTCATGGACATGGCTTCTAAGCGCAGCCCTTCTTTAAAAATGTAGTTGGCGGCAATGGCCCGCTCTTCCTCACTGAGGTTTTGGGAGGAGAGCATCTCTGCATAACCGATCACAGAAGTCAGAGGCGTTTTTAGTTCGTGGGTAAAATTCGCCACAAAATCTTCCTTCCGCCGGTTTTCATCCTCCAGCTCCTGGACATGCTCCTGAACCGTATCCGCCATCCGGTTAAAATCCCGGCCCAGACGTCCGATTTCATCCTCCGTGCGCACCCGCACGCGGCTCCCGTAGTTCCCCTCCGCGATATCTTCCGCTTTTGCGCTGAGCCGCACGATGGGCCTCATCAGCCAGCCGGAAATCAAATAGATCAAAAGCCCGCACACGGTCAACGCCGTCAAGGTCATGACCTGATAATATTTTACTTGCTGGTCCCGCTCGGAGAAAATTTCTGTGATATCTTTTCGGTTCACCACATAATACTGCTTTTCATCCAGCACCATCATACCGGCGGCGGCGACGATCCGGCTGTCCCCCTCCGGATAGATGACGTACTGCTTTTTCCCCTCCGTCAGGTTTTCGCTCACTTGATTCAGCCAACCGGAATCTTCTTCCAGAAGAGCCTGCAGTTCTCCTTCGTAGAGCAATTGTTTGTTTTGATCCAAAATCTGAAACCACGCCCCGGTCCCCTGGAGCGTATCTTTTACCGTCTGTCCCACCGTCCGCCACTGATCGGCTCCGCCGGTAAATTCATCGCGCAGAATCCGGTTGATGACCTCTGCTTCCACGGACGCCTGGATCATCTGGTTTTCATCCATGGCCCCGGTGATTTCCCGGTTCAGGCGCGCCTGATAGCTGCGGTTCAACAAAAGGGTTCCGCTGATGGCAAAGGCCGCGGCAATCAAAATCAGATTGACCAGAAGTATTTTCGTACGAAACTTCAAGGAAACCTCCTATCGCTCAGTCCAGCCGGTAGCCGATCCGGTAGACCGTCTTCAACCGCTCTCCCAGCTGTAATTTTTTTCTCAGACGCTGAATATGCAGGTCCAGGGTGCGGCTGTCCCCATCCAAATCCGTCTCCCAGATGATCTGAAAGATCCGGCTCCGGAACAAGGCTACCCCGCGGTTGCGCACCAGCAGGACAAATAGATCAAACTCTTTGGGCGTCAAGGCAATCTCGCCCTCAGGCCCGGTCACTTTTCTGGAGTCCAGGTCAATCTCATAGTCGTCGTAGCTCAGGTGAGAATCCACCTTGTGGAAACGCCGGAGCACCACTTCCATGCGGGCCAGCAGCTCCGCCATGGCAAAGGGCTTCACAATATAGTCTTCCGCGCCTGCCAAAAGTCCTTTGACCCGGTCGTCCACCGTATTTTTCGCAGTCAGGAAGATGACCGGAATCCCCACCGGCCGGATATATTCCAAGAGCTCATAGCCATTGACTTTCGGCAGCATGATATCCAGCAGCGCCAGATCGTATGTATGGTTTTCCAGCAGATTGGCGGCGGCCAGGCCGTCCGCTGCTTCCGTGCAGTCATACCCTGCCTTCGTCAGGCTCATGACCAAAAGCTCCCGGATCGGTTTCTCATCTTCCACAATCAACACTTCCAGCATCGCATTTCCTCCCCGTTTTCCTGCGCTGCGGCCGCTGAAAATTCCCCTTTTTCACCCCGGATAATTGAGATCCAGGAACGGCCCCCGCTATATTACCCGTCCATTTTTATTTTATCTTCCAATTGTATCCATTTTGTAACAAAACGTCTGACAACATTAGCATACCGGATTCTGCACCGCTTGTCAAACCCGGAGAAATCTTCCTGGAAGTTACCGGTTCTTTGTGATATAATGTCGAATACATACATATACATGTGAGAAAATGGTAAATGCGAACGCCGGAAGCGTTCTGCAAGGAGAAGTCATGACACAGACGAAGAAAAAGAAGACAAAGAAACGGAAGAAAAACAAAGAGCACCCTTTCTGGACTCTCAAAAAAATAATCCTGACCGTCGTTTTGCTGTTTCTCTGCTATATCATCGTAGGAATGTGCCTCCCATTTTGGCTGCACCCGGAGGTGAATCCATTCTACGTAAGCAACTTTGCCGCGGAGGATTTTTATGGGGACGGGAATTCCGTGGACCGGGCCGCTATTCTGGAGACCAGCGAGCAAGCGCTCGACGAGAGAATCCGCCTGATTTCCAGGGCGAAAAATTCCTTGATTTTAACCACCTTTGATATGCGCCAGGGCAGCAGCATGGACGACCTGGCCGCGGTCATTCTGGAAGCCGCCGACCGGGGCGTTTCGGTGCGAATTTTGGTGGACGGCATCAGCGGCAGGCTCCGCATGGAAGGAAATCAGCCGTTCGATTTGCTGGCGGCCCATCCGAACATTGAAATCCGGCTCTATAACCGCCCGAATCTCCTGATGCCCTGGACTTATCACGGCCGGATGCACGATAAGTATGTGATTGCCGACGACATCGGCTATATCCTGGGTGGGAGAAATACCTTCGACTACTTCCTCGGTGATTATCCCACCGACGGAAAAAGCCTGGACCGGGAAGTTCTTATCTATAACACCGCCCACGGAAAAGAAAACTCCACGGAGAGCTCTCTGAATCAGGTCAAAGACTATTTTGAGAAAATATGGGCTTCGGAAGACTGCGCGGAATTTACCTCGCGGGACCCGGAGCAGAAAAAAGAAGATTCACAGCGGGAAGGCCGGCTGCTTGCGGAACATCTGTCTGCAATGAAAGAGAAATGGCCTCATCTGTTCACGGAAGACAGTCATTTTGAAGATTCTACCCTGCCGGCTCATAAAGTCACCCTGATTTCCGGGGACACCGGAATCGGCGGCAAATCCCCTCTGGTCTGGTACCAGATACAAAAACTGATGGAGAACGCCAAGGACCGGGTGATTTTTCAGACGCCTTATGCAGTCTGTTCTTCTGAAATGCTGGACGGACTGCGCCGCCTTGCCGGCGGGAACGCCGACTGCAAATTGCTCCTGAACGCCAGGGAAAACGGGGACAATGTGGTGGCTTCCTCCGACTATACCTGGAAAAAGAGCAGTATTGTCAAAACTGGCATTCCTGTCTACGAATATGCCGGAGGAACCTCCTCCCACGGAAAATCCGTGCTAATCGACGGCCGGATGACGTTGGTTGGTTCCTATAATCTGGATCTGAGAAGCACCTATGTCGACACGGAATTGATGCTGGCCATCGACAGCGAGGAGCTGAACCAGCAGTTGGAAGGCTATCTGCTTCCCATGGTGGCCGACTCCTGGAAGGTGACGGAGGACGGATACGAAAAGCCGGAACACCTTTCCGTTGAGGAGGCAGGCGTTGGAAAGGAAATCTTCTGGCATGTACTGGGTTTTGTCCTGAAACCGTTCCGTATCCTGCTGTAGGTCCGGTTAAAACCATGGATCTCCTACAGAGCGCAAATAAAAAGTCCCGGCACACGGAAAATTGTGTGCCGGGACTTTTTCTTGCGCTCCGACGCTCATAAGAAACGGACGGAAAGCCCAGACTCCGCAGGAGTCAGATTTTTACACCAAATCGCAGAGAGGCTGAATCACTTCCTCGATGGCTTCCAGCGCCTCGGAGGGAAGCTGATCATAACCTTCCTTTTCCGTATACTTCATGCTGATAAAACGACGGCGGCGTTTCATGCCTTCTTGGAGTTTCTGCAGATACTCCTTATCGTTCATATCCGGCACGAAGCCGTCCCACTCCATGATCTCCAGAGTTTTGAAAGGTCCCCAAGGTTTGAAGTCCGCTTTCTCTTCCACGATATGTTCAATGATCCCCAGGGTATCAGAGGGTTTCACCTTCTTGCCCATAAAGTCCCCGGTATTGATGATGTAGCAGTCAATGCCTCTCTCATCCACCAGGTGCTTAAATTTAATATAGTCATATTTCAGCGGGTAGGTACGGAACGGATTTGCGTAGGGTTCATAAACCAGCGCGTTGATATCAACGCCTTTCAGCAGGTTTTCCGCAGAACTCCGCTTCGTCGCCAGGGTCGCGCCCATGGCGGAGGCTAAAGCGCCGCCTTTTACTTTTAAAATAGGCGGAAGCGTCGGATCCTTCATGATCCAGAAGATCGCATTTACCGGCTCTTCGATCTTGTCCACCCGGTTCGGAGACCAAAGTTTTGACTTAATTGCGCGGCCGTTTCCATTGCGGACGTCCTCGGTCACCAAAACGATCTTGCCGTCCTCATCCTGAGTGGCTCCGCAGTTCTGGACGGTCAGCAGATATTTGCTGGCATCACAGGAAAGCGGGTAATCCGCGGTTTTATCAAAATAGGTCGGCTCCAGTGCGATGGACGAGCCTGTCTCTGAATTAATGACGAAGGAATCATCGTGAAGGATCGTAATATCATATTTATCATTGTGGCGGTTGTGCGTGATCGTGGATTTTCCGGATCCGGACAGTCCGAATACACTGGCCACATATTTCTTTCCGTTCGGCAGATTATACCGCTTCTGCCCGCCGTGGCAGGATACATAGCCGTTCCGGCTGGCAATCGCCCAGGCAATGGTAAGCGTACCTTTCTTAAACTCGCCGAAATACCGCATTCCTAAAATGGATGCGCAGTTCTGCGCCGTGTTGAAATAGGCAAGTCCATTGGGATGCTCGCTGTGCTGCCAGTAGGGATCCGCAAAGATATAAATATCGCCCTCTTTATCGATCGGACGGGACTGCTTGTACATCCGGACATACTCATCGGAACGGTACTGGAAGTTCAGCATCCAGTTATACAGGTTGTTCTCAAATCCTTCCGGGACCAGCAAATGCGCCTTAACCATGAATTCCGGATCCAGTCCAATGTACACCTCGGCGTGATACATTTTCCGAAACCGGCTTTCATAGACGGCTTCCATCAGCTTCTTGTCCAGGTCCGCCGTATCCACACCGGGTTCCCCGGCAATTCTTCTGGCCACGGCCGTCCGTCCTGTCACCGCCCCATCGTTGCAGAGCAACACCTTGGCATCTGTCGGCAAGCCAAAAGTATCACCATGGAAAACCGGCATGTCGGTCACAATCGTGCCCGGTGATTTCTTTGCCAGCTCATAGGCCATCCGAAGGCTCGGAACCTTAACGACGTTATTGCCATAAAAGGCGGTCTCGATGATGGTTCTCGTCTTGCTGAAGTAGGAGCTCTTTGCTCCAATTTCCTCTCTCGCAAAACCTGCTTGTGTAGACATAAAAAGTAACCTCCCAATTTCCTGTTCTCTTTGTACATTCTCCCACGATTCCCGTTGGATGTCAACTTATTCTCCGCTAATTTTTCATACAAATACTAAATTTAAAAAGACTATTTCTAAAGATTATTATAATATTCATGTTAAGTTTGATAAATTTTGAACAAATAAGAGCAGCCGAAAGGCTGCTCTTTTCTTATACTCCTAAAAACGATTGAATCACTTTTATCATCTCGTCTTTTTCGCACACGGTCTTGTGCAGCACCGGCGCTGAGCGGATATCCTCAATGGCCTGGGGGATCTTCGTGCCCGACAGGCGGGACAGCTCGTCGATCAGCGCAAAATCCTCTTCTTTCTGATATTTTGGATCAATGGCCGACATGACGCTGCGCGTAAATTTATAGGGGCTTGCCGTGGAGGCAATGACGGTCTTCGTGATATCTCCGGTTTCTTTCCGGTAAGTTTTCGCCACATGAGCGGCCACCGCCGTATGAGTGTCCATGATATATCCCGTCTTCTCATAGACCTCCCGGATCGTTTCCGCCGTCCCGGCTTCATCGGTATAGTTTCCGTAGAAGTCTTTTAACTGTCCCCGCATCTCCTCCGGAAGCGTGTAGACGCCCTCCGCACCCAGCTGTTTCATAAAGGCCGCGTTCTGCTCCGCACTCTCCCCGGCCACTTTATAAATCAGGCGCTCCAGGTTGCTGGAAATCAGAATATCCATGGAAGGAGAACTGGTAAGGATGAAATCCCGGTTCCGGTCATAGGTACCGGTGCGGAAGAAGTCAAACAATACCTTATTTTCATTGGAAGCGCAGATCAGCTTTTCGATCGGAACTCCCATAGACTTGGCATAGTAAGCCGCCAAGATATTGCCAAAATTCCCGGTCGGAACCACCACGTTCATCGGCTCCCCGTCGGCAATCTCTCCGCGGTCCAAAAGCTGCGCGTAGGCATAGGCATAGTAAGCCACCTGCGGCACCAGGCGTCCGATATTGATGGAATTGGCCGATGAAAACTGGAATCCGGCCGCGTCCAGTTCCTTTTCCAGCTCACGGTCGTTAAAAATAGCCTTTACGCCGTTTTGAGCATCGTCAAAGTTGCCGTGAATCCCAACCACAAAGGTATTGTCCCCCCGCTGGGTGACCATCTGCTTTTCTTGAATCGGGCTGACGCCGTCCTTCGGATAAAAGACAATGATTTTGGTGCCCTCCACACCGGCAAAACCCGCCAGGGCAGCTTTTCCCGTATCGCCGGAGGTAGCGGTCAGAATGACAATCTCATTCTTCACCCCATTCTTTTTTGCAGACACCGTCATCAGGTGGGGCAAAATCGAAAGAGCCATGTCCTTGAATGCAATCGTAGCGCCGTGAAACAGCTCCAAATAATAGCAGTCTTCCACCGGAACCAGCGGAGCAATCTTTTCCGTATCGAATTTACTGTCGTAAGCGCGGGCAATGCAGGACTTCAGTTCCTCCTCTGTAAAATCAGTCAGGAACTGTTTCATCACCGCATAGGCCACCTCCTGATAAGGTTTCCCTGCCAGCTCTTTCATCGGCACATCCAGCTTCGGCACCGTCTCCGGAACGTACAGGCCGCCGTCTTTCGCCAATCCCTGGAGGATCGCCTGGCTCGCGGTCACCGGAGCGCTGTCACTTCTCGTGCTCTTGTAAAATACCTGATTCATTTGAATCCCTTTCTTTCCATCATCGTTATGAAACCCATCGAACCAAGCCCGCCAGGGCACAGGTGAATGCTTTGTTTCATGAACAGGGAAAACGAGCTGCTGTCTCAAGGACTTGTAGCACAGCAGCCCGTCCCAATCATTTTATTGATCCGTCAATCAATTATCAATCAGCTTCTTGCCTTCTTCGTTCCAGCTGTACAGCTTACGCAGCTGCTCGCCGACCTTCTCTGCCGGATGCTCTGCCTGCTGCTTGCGCATCGCGTTGAAGTGCGGACTGCCGATCTGGTTCTCCAGCAGCCAGTCTTTCGCAAAGGTACCGTCCTGGATATCGGACAGGATCTGCTTCATGGCTTTCTTGGTCTCGTCGGTCACGATCTTTGGTCCGGTGATGTAATCGCCGTACTCAGCCGTGTTGGAGATCGAATAGCGCATTCCGGCGAAACCGCTCTGGAAGATCAGATCCACGATCAGCTTCATCTCATGAATGCACTCAAAATATGCGTTTTCCGGAGCATAGCCGGCTTCCACCAGCGTCTCAAATCCGGCTTTCATCAGCGCACAAACACCGCCGCAAAGTACCGCCTGCTCACCGAACAGATCCGTCTCGGTCTCCACGCGGAAGGTGGTCTCCAGAACACCGGCTCTAGCTCCGCCCAAAGCGCCTGCATAAGCCAACGCCATGTCTTTGGCCTTTCCAGTGAAATCCTGATGAACGGCCACCAGGCAGGGAGTTCCTCTTCCGATCTGATACTCGCTTCTCACCGTGTGGCCTGGAGCCTTCGGCGCGATCATCGTCACGTCCACATTCTTCGGAGGCACGATCTGTCCAAAATGAATGGCAAAGCCGTGGGCAAACATCAGCATGTTGCCCTCTTCCAGGTTGGGCTCGATGGACTCTTTGTAGAGCGCTGCCTGCTTTTCATCATTGATCAGAATCATGATGATATCAGCCATCTTAGCCGCCTCTGCCGCCGTATATACTTTGAGGCCCTGCGCCTCAGCTTTTGCCCAGGATCTGCTGCCTTCATACAGTCCTACGATTACATCGCAGCCGGACTCTTTCAGGTTCAGCGCGTGCGCATGACCCTGGCTGCCGTAACCGATAATGGCAATTTTCTTGCCTTCCAGTAAGGACAGATTGCAGTCTTCCTGATAATAAATCTTTGCCATAGTGTTACCTCCATATAATATGTAAAAAATTTTGTAGCTTACGCATCTTTCATGCCTCTGGCCAGTCCCGTAATTCCGGTCCTCGCCACCTGAAGCAGCTTAAATTTTTCCAGCAGACGCAGGAAAGCGTCGATTTTGTTCTGATTCCCGGTCATCTCCACGATCAAGGAACTCTCCGCCACATCGACAATCTTCGCGCGGAAAATGTCGGCAATCGCTAACACCTGCTGTCTCTCCTCCGGTCCCACCTGAACCTTCACAAGAATCAGTTCCCGGCAGACCGACGCATCCGGCTGCAATTCCTCTACATCCACCACATCCACCAGTTTTTTCACCTGTTTTTGGAGCTGCTCCAGCGCATCCTCCTCACCGGTGGAGATAATCGTCATACGGGAAAAGGCCGGATTCTGGGTTTCCCCCACCGTCAAGCTGTCGATATTATATCCCCGGCGGCTGAAAAGCCCGGCGACTCTGCTCAGAACACCCGACGAATTCTCCACCAGCACCGACAACACAATTTTCTTCTCCATCACTGCCTCCTCCATCCCCTTTAACGGATTAACGTATTTCATTTTATCACGTCTTTTCTGATATGTCTACCATGTTTTTTTAATGTGATCCATTGATTTTTCATTATTTCCCATTGATTTTTTATATGATCGCCCGAAAAAAATCACTTTTTTTCATTTTTCCTCTTTTCTTTTTTCTACAATTATCGTATAATAAATACACTACATTTTTAAATCGAGGTGATCCAGCCATGTTCCTCGGCGATAATCTGAAAGATGCAAGAAAAAGAAGTGGATACACTCTGGAAAAAGCTGCTCAGCTGACCCATATCCACAAAACAACCCTTCACCGCTATGAGAAAGGGGAAATCCACAACATCCCCTTAAACAAGCTGCTCCATTTGGCCAGTATCTACGGCACCAGTCTCTGTCTGCTTCTCGGCTTTTCCGAACCGGAACCGGCTTTAAGAGGATTTTCCGCCAGAATCCTGGCCTACGCCGAGCGCAGCTACCTGCCCAGTGAAGACAAGGTATTGACCAAATACCGGCGTCTGGACAACCACAGCAAACACTTGATCAATCTCATGATGGATCTGGAATACGTTCATCGGAATACCTAAATCAGTAGCACTCTTTCCTCCGCTCGATGCGGAGCCGCTTTCTGCGCTCCGCCCCTTCCCACTCGGCCTTTTGGACCTCCGTCTCCAAGATCAGTCCCGGAACTTCAATCGGATTTCCCTCCCGGTCGATGGCGACTTCCACCAAGTAGGCCCGATTGATGACCCGGCGGGTGCCGTCCAGATCTTCCACATAGGTATCCACCCGGATTTCCATGGAAGAGCGGCCCACATGGGTAATCCGTCCTACCAGAACCACAACCTGCTCGCAGTAGGCAGGTCCTTTAAATTGCAAATTATCCACGGCAGCCGTGGTGATCAGGCTGTTAGCGTGGCGTCTCGCCACGATTCCGGCCACCTCGTCGATCCACATCATCAGCTGGCCGCCGAACAGACGTCCATAATGGTTCAAATGTCCGGGCGTCAGCAGATACTGCTGCTCCGTGATGGAATCCTCCACCCGTTTTGCTGGTTTCATCCTTCTCCCTCCGTCACAATTCCGTTTTCATCGATGGAAACTCCCCCGAAAGAAATCTCCGTCATCTCACGAATCATCCGGCTTTTCTCCGATTCCTCGGTGATCAGCTTGGTATAGCAATCCGACTGCAGGCACGGTAAAAATTTCATCTGCGCCTCCATGGTCTCGGGGTCAATGGCAAACTCCAGCACGCAGGTTTCCCGGTCCTTGCTGTTGAACCAAAAATTTCCCAGGCTGTATAAAATCGGTTTTCCGTTATAATACTCAAAGCCTTGCAGCACATGGGGATGATTCCCCACCACCGCATCGGCGCCAGCGTCAATATAGGCCTTTGCCAAATCTTTCTGATCCGCATCAATCTCCGTGGTCATCTCCGTGCCCCAGTGGACATAGACAAACACGAAATCACTGTTTGCCTTGGCCTCCCGGATTGTATCCACACAGTCTGCCGGATCAATGGTGCTGAACACTCCGGCGGAATCCGCCGTGGCAGCCTTTGTCATCCCATATTCCCGGTCTCCGACTTTCTCCACCGCCGTGGCGGCCACCACCGAAATGGTTCTGCCCTGCAGCGTAAAATAGGCGGGCTTTCTGGCTTCCTCCAAATTCTTCCCGGCCCCCACCGTCACAATCCCGGCGTTTTGAAGGGTGGACACCGTGTCCAGCAAAGCGTCCTCTCCCCAGTCGTAGGCGTGATTATTGGCAAGGCCCGCAATATCCACGCCCAGGGTGTTGAGAACGGAAACCCGTTCCGGCCCGGCGCGGAATGTCCAGTCTTTCCCCTCGGTGGGCGTGCCGCGGTCGCTGTAGGTAAACTCATTGTTCAGCATAAAGAGATCCGCGTCGGACATTAGTTTTAGGAGATCGTCGGAAAAGCATTCCCGGATGTCCCCCCGTCTGTCCAGCGCTTCGGTGATTGCAAACCCTTCCGCCAGACAAAAATCCCCCGCAAAGCGGACGGTGACCGGCTCCCCGGTCCTCTCTCCCCCCGAAGCTCCCGGAAGGGAGATCTCCTGGCTGACCCGGAACGTCTCTGCTTCCATGGTCTCTATCACTTCTTCTGTAATTCCGGTATTTGATTCTGCTGCGCTTGCGCCGCTTTCCTGACTGCACGCAGTCAACAGCAAAGACATCGCGGCGATGAAAGTGACCCAACTTTTTTTTGCTCCCATTTTCATTCCCCCGTTTATCTGTTGTTTGGTTCATTATACTACACTTTTTTTCCGGAGACAAGCGGTCCCGGACGCTCAGCCCTTTTCCAGGGAAAGGCATTGGTGAATATAGCTGCGGTCTTCTTCCCTTACACCCATACAGGCATAGACAAAGCGGTCCGCCTCTTCGATCAATTCTTCCGCGCGGGGCCCTCCCCGGCAAATCCCGCGGCAGATCCCTTCGGCCGTCTCGTTTTCCTGCCTGTTTAAAAGAGGAAGCGGAAGTTTTTTCAGATTCCCCTGCAAAATCTTGATCTCACCGAACAGCCGCCGGTATAAATACCGGTAAAGCTCTGAATTCAAAAAAACAAGCAAAGCTTCCGCCGACATTCCCGGAACTTTCGGGATCAAAAGATTCGCGCTGTTTAAAAGCAGGCTGCCGGATGTGTCGTGGGCAAAAACCAGACTGCTGGAAATGAATTTGTAGACCAGCTTCTCCGGAGAACGGTACAGCTCTTCTCTTGCCGACTGCTGTAAATTTTCCTTTTTATAGCAGATAAACTTGACCGGAGGCAGCAGGCGGTACGGTTGAATTTCCTTTCCCGTATAGACCGGCTCCAGCCCCTCCCCTGGCCGGTCGGAAAGCAATTCTTTGTTGTGCCCAGTCACCAGGCCCAGTCCCCACAAACTTTCCTCCAGGGAAACCTGGCCGCGCGCGAGGACTTCCGTGAGAATCCTCCGGTCCCGGTCCCGCCATAAACGGTAAACAAAATTCTCGTCCATCCGCAGGAACTCACACGGCACAAAGTAAGTTTCATCCGGCCGGACAATCCGGACTTCTCTTTTAGGCGCTTCCTTTTTTACCGAAAAAAACACAGCCCTTGTAGAGACCCGGGCAAACCGCTCCGGACAAAAAGCAATCTCCTCTAAACAAGTCTGCTCCAGCAAAAAACGCCGGATATCCCGGTGCAGCTTCACGTTCAGGACAGATTCCGGCAGAAGAAACCTCAGTTCCCCTCCCTCCGAGAGGAGGTGAAAAGCCCGGACCAGGAAAAGGGAAAAGCTTTCCCCCGATATAATTTCCGGCACTTCCGCGTGTTCCTCCGCGGCGGATCCCCAGGGCGGGTTGGTCACAATATAGTCAAACGGACCGGTCCATTTTTTTCGGAGTCTCACAGGGGGATTCAAAAAATCCAGGCAGAACAACTGGGGTTCAAAATCGTCCTCCGGAAAATGCAGATAAAAATTAAAACCGGCGATCATCACAGCGGTCGGATCGATATCAAAGCCAAAGAGCTGCTCCGGCGCCCCTGCTTTTGCGCCCAAAAGAAAGGCTCCGCTTCCGCAGCAGGGATCCAACAGCTTTTTTCCATCGGAAAGATCCAGGGAGGCGGTCATGCGCTCCACCAAAGACGGCGGCGTATAGTAGGCCCCCTGCCGGTTCTTTTCCCCTTCTCTCCTCAGGCACTGATAAAAAAGGCCCAGGAAGTCCTCCTCGCCCTTTGGCAGAGGGCATTTTTTCAGGAAAGGAACCTGGGGGCGCCTTTCCTTTTTCAAAAAGCGCTTTAACTTCGGCCTCTCCTCTCTTTTCTCCCAGAGTCCAGCTTCTTTTAGCAGGCGGATTCCTACCGTATATAACGCATCCTTTATCTCACACCCGCCCGCCACCGTCATTTCGGCCAAACGCTGAACCAGCTCCCGGTTTTCTTTGCAGGTCAGCATTTCCTCCGGCAGAATATATCGTTTGGACAGGGATTTATTCGCTCTCGCCGTCAGCCGCCCTTCCGGAATATCCCCATACAGACGTTTCCAGTTTTTTTTGGTTGCTTCTGAAATCCACTTTTCCACCTGCCGTCCCTACTCCTCTGCTTTTGCGGCTAGTATAACATGAAATCGTTTCTTTGAACAGAAAAAACATTTTCCGAAAAAAAATGAAATTTCCACTTGCTTTTTTCTGCTTTTTCCGGTAGAATAGTCTGCGATGGAGACATAGCTCAGCTGGGAGAGCATTTGCTTGACGTGTAAAGGGTCGCAGGTTCGAGTCCTGTTGTCTCCATTCTTTTTATTCATTGCAGTGTGATGTAAAATTCCCCGGAGGCGGCGGTTTCAGCCATCTTCCGGGGGATTTTTCTTGATCCAATTTTTCTTTCGTCCTGCGGCACGCCCCTCCCCTCTTCTGCAAAGGAAAAACTGGTCCTCCCCTTCTCCGGTTTTCCAGAATTTATTATCTGCCAAATGATTGTTCCCACTTTGCTTTTATCGCATATTCTAATACAAAACCATTGGGGAATCATCCATGAATTGTTCCGATCTCTATGTTCTCTCTACGATTGCGTGTCAACTATCTAATTGCCTGACAGACGAAGAACTTGCCGTCCTCTCCGCAGACCTGACAACCCTTGCCGACATGCTTGCGAGTATCCTGGCCCATCGTGCTGTCTGCGAGGTCCATGCCAATATTACTGCCTTAACGCAAGACGGCTGCTCCGATCAATAACCCCTTAGATAGGCAATCCCAACTTCCCAAGCCAAATCCATTTTGGCCCGGCAGACCGGCGCGCTCCTTTCGCACTGCCTGAAACTGGACACGCTTCCCAAGATCCTACTTTTTCATTTCTTATGCTGCCGCCTCTTTTTTATGTGTATTAATTCCATTATTTACCAACTCTATTTCTATGTAGATTATAGTATAATGTTAGAAAACAGGAGGGGAATTAAAATGGAATTAACCAAGTGTGAAAGTCAAGTAATGATGATTATATGGTCTACCGATTATGATATGGCTTTGCCGGAAATTATGGATCTGGTAAACCATCGGTATCAAAAGAGCTGGAAACCGCAGACTGTGTCAACCTTTCTGACCCGCCTGGTAAAAAAGAAGGCTTTGAATATGTATCGCCAAGGCCGCAGCTTTTTATACCATCCGTTGGTCAGCCGGGAGGAAGCTTTTAAAGATCTTCTTACCGAACTGATTGAAATTTGGTGTGAGAAAGATCCTCAGATCTTCCAGAAAGATATTGCAAATTTTTTTGCCCCTGGTGAATAACCGGGAGGCAGACGGTAGACAAAGTCCCGCACAACGAGAGGGCTTGGTATCTATATAGGAATCGAAAAATCCATTTTTTATGCGGATTTTTCGATTCCTTTTTAATAAGGAAAATATTCTGTCCATATTTTCGAGCGGTTAAGCGTCTTCCGTTATTTCCAAGGATTCTCCGTGGGATATCTGACGCCTGCCGGCTGGTTGTATCCAATTTCATCCGAAGGAATCCCCAGGTATTTGAATATTTCGTAAAGAGCTTTTCCATAGCTGCCAAATGCAATCGCCCCATGGTGCGGATAATTTTTTTCGATCAGCACATGGCGGTAAAATCTTCCCATTTCCGGAATGGCAAATATGCCAGTTGAGCCGAAAGAACGCGAGGCCACCGGAAGCACCTCCCCTTGGGCAATGTACCCGCGAAGAATATTATCCGCCGTGCTCTGCAGACGGAACAAGGTGATGCCGCCCGGCATAATATCGCCCTCCAATGTTCCCTGCGTCACTTCCTCCGGCAGATTTCTGGCCATAATCATCTGATATTTCATAGAACAGGACGACAGCTTCCGGGAAGGTGTGTTGCCGCAGTGAAAGGCCATAAAGACATCCGTGTAAGAGTAAGGAAATTTTCCTTTTATTTCTTCCTCGTACATATCCTTCGGAACCGTGTTATTAATGTCCAGCAGCGTTACTGCGTCCAGGCTGACACAGGCCCCTATATATTCGCTGAGGGCGCCGTAGACGTCCACCTCGCAGGATACGGGAATCCCTCTGCCGGTCAGGCGGCTGTTCACATAGCAGGGAACAAAACCAAATTGCGTTTGGAAGGCTGGCCAGCATTTTCCGGCGATCGCCACCGATTCCCTGCTACCCTTATGCTCTTCGATCCAATCCTGCAGGGTCAGTTCATACTGGGCCAGCTTCGGCAGGATTTCCGGCTTGCCATTTCCGCTCCCCAGCTCTTCTCCCATCTCTTTTACAAGATCAGGGATCCGCGGATCTCCGGCATGACGGTGAAACGCCTCAAACAAATCCAGTTCCGAATTTTCCTCTATCTCGATCCCCAGCCGGCAAAGCGCCTGAATCGGAGCGTTGCAGGCGAAAAAGTTCGACGGCCGCGGCCCGAAGGTGATCAGCTTCAGCTGAGATAAGCCAACCAGCGCCCTGGCGATCGGAAGAAACTCGTGAATCATACAGGCGCACTCATCCGCATCCCCCACCGGATATTCTGGAATATAAGCCCGCACGCCTCTCAGTTTCAGATTGTAGCTGGCATTCAACATCCCGCAATAAGCGTCTCCGCGCCCCTGACACAGATTTCCGCCGCTTTCCTCCGCCGCAGCCAAAAACATTACCGGGCCGTCAAATTCCTGAGCCAGCATGGTTTCTGAAATCTCCGGCCCAAAATTTCCCAAATATACGGCCAACGCCTGGCAGCCTTCCCGTTTTACATCCTCCAACGCTTCCCGCATCTGAATCTCGCTTTCCACAATGCAGACCGGACATTCATAAATTTCATTTGCGGCATAGCGTTCCCGATAAGCCTTTACCAAAGCTGCTCTACGGGATACCGACAGGCTCTCTGGAAAACAGTCGCGGCTGACTGCAACAATCCCAATTTTTACATCTGGTATATTTTTCATCTCTCTCCTCCTGATTTATAATGATTAATCGGTTCTCTTTTTAAAATATACATGGTACGCTTCCGTATCCACCATTGCAAAAGGCAGATACCGAATCCCGTCCGCCTCAAAAAGAAGCCTTCCCTCCGCCGGCTTCAGATCAGAAAGTTTCGGGACTGTCCGAAACTCCTTTTCCTCCGACAATGCTGCAAGGATATACGGGCCATATGCGATATTTACAAAGCTGCTGTCGGAATGGTTCCCGATCAGGCGAAGCTCCATCGGCATATGAATGACAATCTCATCTCCGGCGCGGCGCAGGCCCGGAACTGTAAAATATTCCTTCTCCAGCTCCGCAGCCTTCACTTTTGCCCCATTTACCCAAACCGCAAAGTTTTTCCGCGCCCACTCCGGAATGTGAAGTTTTAGCCTCCGGCTCATATCTTTCCGGCAGAAAATTTTGATTTTGTCTTCCTCGGCATTTCGTATCTCAAGGTTTTCCTCTCCGGACAATTCAGAATCAATGAAAAGATTAATATATACGAAATCTTCACTGTAGGCGTAAATATGTTCCATGTAACGAAAGCGGCTTTCCATCCCGGTTCCATGGCAACATGTATTCTCCTCCGTAGAATACATTTTGGATCCACCGGCTTCTAACGGCATAAAATATGTCGTCCCGCCATCGCAGGCATGACTTGACGATGTCAGGATGTGATTACGAAGTGTATTATCGTAATAATCCATCATATCTCCATCTGCAGTATATGCAAAAAGCTGTCCTGTTAGGCGGAGCATATTGTAGCTTGCGCAGCTTTCCGCCGCTCTTTCCGTCAAATAAGAACACGTGGTGCCTGCACGATGAAACATCTCTGTTTCTCCCAAGCCGCCTATGCAGTAGATGTGTCCGCCCGTGACGATTTCCCAAAAGTGTTTTCCTATTTTCCAATATCGCTCCTCCCCTGTCGTGCGAAACAGCTCCATTGCACCAATGACCTGCGGGATATGCTGGTTCGCATGTATATCCTCCAGCGTATCGCAATTTTCTTCCATCGGAATAAAAAGTTTCTCATTATCGAACAGTCTTGCAGCCTCCAAATGACGGACGGATTTTGTCAGGCGGTACACCTTTACCATGGTGCCAATCATCCCTCCATATTCTCCCGCAATATACATGGACCACATTTGATCCAATGTTTTTTTGGAAAGGCGTGACAAACGTTCAAATACCCAGTCGGCCATTAATGTCAGAATTTCTTTTGCCTTTTCTATCCCTGCAATTTCATAGCAGTCGCAGAGTCCCGACATGATTTTATCGAGTGTATAATAAGGCGCCCATATTTCCGGATATTTTACAAACTGTTCCAGCAGGTCAAACTGTTCTTCCGAGTATGCGCTCAAAAAACCCCGGTGACAGTTTCCGGATTCCGCGAATGCCTCCTGGCACTTTTGCAATTCATCTACCAGATAGACCAGTTTTCTAAAAAGCCGGTCATCCTTAGAAACTCCCCACGCGAGCGCAAGGCCTGACAGGTAATGGCCTGTCGTATGGCCTCTCAACTTGCATTTCTCATCGTCCCATCCTGTCATCGGCGGTGCGCCTAGTGTATCGAGACCGGCTGCTTTTCGGAAATTATAAAGCATCTGGTCATCGTCACAATTCAGCAGATAGGTAAGCATATCCTGCTGATATTCATAATACAGAGTCCCGTCAAGCAATTTTACGTCCGTAATGGGATAATATCGCAGTTTCTCACATGGAACATTGATTTCCGGTTTCCTTTCGCCATAATGGATGATCGCTCTGGCCCTCTTTTCACCTTCCATAATGCTTCCGGCCACGCAAACCGTTCCTTCATAAGACAATGGCTCATATAAATCCCAGGCGACCGGCAGAGTCATTCTGCGTCCGTCTGCACAATCTACAATGACCACCGAAGGAAGCTCCGCCCTTTCATACGGCTTTGCGTATACATTGACGTCCCGAACCGAAACAATCTTTGTCTCTTTTGCTTCCTGAAGCACGGTAACAAGAAATTCTTTTTCCATTTCTGCATCTTCATAGGCAGCAGTCACCTTTAACGTAACATTCCGATTCCCCATTCCATGCAGGGGCCGGTGCACCTTTCCGGTTTCATCGATGAATCGGCTCTCATTGGTACTCCAGCAGAAACTGGAACCATATTTACCGGTTTTGGGAAGAATCAGATCGTTGTCTACGGTGTTCAGATTTCCGATATAAATCGCCGCCAGGTCTTTTAGAATGATTTCCCGCGCCGCCAATGTGCTCTTGATTTCGCTCATTATTTTCCTCTCTTTCTATGCCATTTCCCCTCATACTTGACACGGAACGCCAGTTGTATTATAGTAAAATAAAGTCATACAACTGAAGGGGGAATCTCATATGAATCAGATTTTTAGTCTTGAAGGGCCGATATTTAAACTTTTAAACAAGTTTTGCGATATGCTATTCGTCAGTCTTTTATGGCTAGCGTTCAGCCTTCCTGTAATAACCATCGGCGCTTCGTCCTGCGCGCTTTATCATACGACACATAAAGTGATTTGCCAAAACGAGGGATATGTATTCTCCACATTTTGGAAATCCTTTCGCGTGAATTTAAAGCAAGGCATTTTTTTGACGCTCTTATGTATTCCCGCCGCTGTTTTCGGAGTGGTATGTTACCTCTTCGCAAATAGCCTTCCAAAGGGCAATCTGCTCGCTTACTTCTATTTTGCCATCGCTATCTTGGATCTTCTCCTCCTTTTCATCATTGCAACCTATGCCTTCCCTGTTTTATCCAGGTTTTACATGACGACCAAAGACGTCTTGAAAAACTCAGTGGCCCTTGCGGTTACGCGCCCAGGCTTCACATTGCTTTTAATCATCATATTTTTCATCTGCGCGGTCGCATTTTTTCTTATCCCGGTGTCCGGCTTTCTGCTGCCCGCCTGCTTTGCCGCCTCTTCCGAACGGCTCTTAGAGCCTGCGTTTAAAAAAGCCCTCGATGCAAAAGCTACGGCCGAAAAAGAAACCTCCGCGGACGCCGAAACTTAATATCTGGCTTCGATTTTTTCCCCGGCTGACAGCTTTTCCAGATTAAAAAGGATTTTCTCCAGACCGGAGGAAGAAAGCCGGTAGCCTCTTTCCTCTCCGTTTAGAGCCGCGTAAAGCCTCCTTGTGGATTCTTCATAATATATTACATGGTCGCTTGCAGTTCCCTGCACGTAGGTATAAATAATTTCCGCTCTTTTTTTCATTCTGTCCGTATCGGGCAAATCGGAAAATAATATCTCGTCCGCCGTTTGGCTGATCATCATATAATATAGGTTGCGGATACTGTCCGAATCCACCTTCTTTCCATTGCAAAAAACTTCCTCGTTTTCTTCTCCCATATGATTCAGGATAATCTCGTAGGTATTTTCAGCCGCCTTCACTGTCAGCTTTGACAGCGAACGAATTGCCGGTGACAGGATTGCACCGCTGAGCAATTTTTTTTCGTCGGCATCCAGCCATTCAAGCTCTGCGGACGTACATTGATAGATAACCGGAATACTGTCCCTTGTGATATATACCAAGCCGTTTTCATCTGGCTTAGAGGCCGAAAGCGTAAACGTCCTCTCCGCATTTTTATTTTCCGAGCCTGAAACGAGATAGGTGACCTCTGCTTTCACGTATGGCGTCCGCAGCCCGTATTCCTCCAGTTCTTTTTCACCTGGATAGAGTTCCACCGCCTTCCATGCGGTGATATCAAACAGCGAAGGGAGGAAATTTTCAGAAAGATCGTCTCTGGCCGGATATTCCAACGGAGAAGTAAGCTGATAAGAATTCACCAAGTAGCCTGCTATTTTAGAACTATCCGCCAGTTCTATCACGATTGTTTCTCCTTCCGTTCTCGTCAGCGATATCTTTTGGACCAGAATGGAAGCCTGGGAATCCTGATATGCCGGGCTTACCTCATCAGAAACAAAATCATTCCGGCCGAAAAAGAAGGGGGAAAGCGCTGCTTCTGTTGCGACGTATACCTTCTCCTTCCAGAGGATATACCGGCTTTCTGCGTTCGTATCCGGAACCTTATGTCCGATCAGCAATGTTTCCTCACCGGCTTCCTCAAACACAAATTCCACTTCCGCCTCCGGAAACTCCAGTCCAAAATCCGAAAGCCTTCCTTCACCATTTGGAATCTCTTTTTCTGCCTGAATAAACGCGGTTTTTTCCGTCACTTCCCGGATTGCCTTATCTTTTATCGGAATTTCTTCGAGTCCTTCTATTTTCACTTTCCCGTCTTCCCACGCCGCCGCATACCCACCCTGCGCATTTTTCACATTTACGGAAAGGATTGTTTGAGTTTCAGCTACCAGCCTTAGATCATCCGGCGGCTCCTTTTCATCCCTCTCGGACTCCGGGATGAGAAAAAGCGCTCCGGAAAACAGGCAAAGGAAAAGGCAAATCACTCCAAGCGCCAGCCATTGCTTCTTCATATCCGTTTTCTCTCCTCGCTCACCGATGTCGTCTATAAAGCCACACCGCCGCCGCGCCTGCCAACGCAAGCAGCGGCAGGATAATCATAAAAAACCATGTATAGGCGCTCGCCCCTGCGCTGGTTATCGTATGCGTCGGTACAGACAAATCTTTCGGTACAAGACTCAAATGATCTGAGTTTCCCGTAAGTTTTTTGAATACGCCTAAGATATAATCTGCATTTGCAAATGTGCTGCCGGATACCAGGCTTCCGCTGAAAGCAAGAGCCGATCCGGAGACGACAATATGAGAACTGGTCACTTCCGCGCCATACAAGCTATGGCTTGACATCACCATTCCCTTGACATTTCCCGTTACGTCTTCCTGATGAATACTGGTTTGCCCAGGCTTTGCGCTCCCCGATGCCGGCGAAAAGTTTAAAAGTACAGACGTTTTATAGTTCTCCTTTTCTTCAAACAAAAGATCCAGCGGGCGGCAAAGCGCCATAATCGTCAGGTCGCTGCTTGTCATGCCGGAAGCATACTCCATATCCGCGTACTGTGCGACCGGATAATAAATTTTGTCATAATAAAGGCTGCCGTTGGATTCAAACACGTATCCCTCCCCAAGAGAAATTCCCCATTCCTCCAGAAACGCTTCGAAATTCGGCATATTGGGAATGGAAGGATCTAGAAATATATAAAGGCTCTTTCCCTGTCTTCCATCATGATCCAGCCATTTCTCCAGTTTATTTAAGCTTGTTTCTTCCAGATCCGACTGCGGTGCGAATAGAATGGCCGCCGACGCATCCGGGTCCATTTTATCTGTCAAAAGAGAAGATTCCCTTGTCTCATACCGATTGGATTCCAGAAGCTCTACTAGTTCTACCGGCTTAACAGTGCCATATCCGGTCAATACGGATACAACCGCTTTATCTTTTGATGTGACGCTTACAATTGCATTCGTCACCATCTGCTCGACTTTTGAAGATACAATCTGCGAACCACTTTGATTATATCCATACAGCTCTGCAAACGAAAGAATTTCAATCCTTTCTCCCTGTTCCACCACAATATCATAGGAGTGTAAATTCAAGCCCTCATATTTTGAGGCAAACGTAGGGTTGTCTATCAGATCCACAAATTGCAAATCAATGTGCTGCGAATTCCTCTGATATTGCAAAAGATTCTGATACGCCTGCACAATATAATAGCTCCCGGAGGCCATCGATTCTTCATCCACAAGAACCGTGATTTTAACCGTTTCATCCAAATTTTCCAGATAACGTATGGTATCTTCGGATATCGCATAGCGTTTGTCCGCCGTCAAATCCACCGATAGATCAAACCGGTCGCTTAGTCTGCCAACAGTAATATTCATTACGACAATAAGCGCAATGCTTAAAATCGTAATGGATGTAGCAAGCGCCCCCTTCCTTTTTTTTAGCGAACGTGTCGTAAGTAAAAAGAATACCGCTGCAAAGCTGACAAAGAAAAACAAATCCGAAAGCTTAAAAATCCCCATTGTGACATTATGGTAGCGGGTATAAAAGGATACGCTGTACAGCGCATTTTGTACAGGCTCAAAAGCGATCAGGCCGGCAAGCGAATTTAAGGAAAGCACCATAACCATCGATGCAAGTCCGCCGATCGCTGCGATGATCTGATTTTCCGTTTGAGCAGAGATAAACATACAAAGCGCAATGCTCGCCATACCAGTCAAAAGAATTCCTAAAAAATTCCCCCAAAAAATCATCCAATTAAACTCCGCGTGGGGGGCAAGCAAAAGCGCTTGAAATACGGTCACCGCAACACCCGCCACATAAACGGCAACCGCAGCCAGATATTTTCCTGCGACAATACCTCCCAGAGTAATCGGTGCAGAAAATAAAAGCTGTTCTGTTTTTTGCTTTCGTTCTTCACTGATAAGGCGCATCGTCAAAATCGGCGTCAGCAACAGAATCATGGTAAATAAAAAAGCAAATTCCGCGCTCATATCCGCTTGGCCTCCCAATATTAAAACCGCATACCGATAACCAGCCAAAGCGTAAAAAGCAGCCAAATAAACATAACCCACCGGAGAAATAAAGTAAGAATGTAATTCTCTCAAAAAAATCGCCGTCATTAAAGTTCATCCTCCCCGTTTTCTATCCTTTCCCCAGTCAATTTCAAGAAAATGTTTTCCAGTGATAAGCCGGCGACGGAAAGTTCCAGCAAAAGCCAAGGGCTGTTCTTAAAATAACCGGCGACGGTTCTCCGGATATCCGTCTGTTCCCTCCCCCGTATTTCAAATTCACAGCAGCCTTCCTCTTTGCAGCCAAGGCGCTGTACGCTCCTAACTCCATTCAGATTTCTCAGGGCAGTCTCAATTTCTTTTGCCTTTCCCTCTGCCCGGATTTTCAGACAATTGCCTTCCAGCCTGTTCGAAAGGCTTTCCGTGGTATCGTCCGCGATAATTTTTCCATCGTTAATGAGAACCACCCGATCGCAGACTGCCTGTATTTCCGATAAAATATGCGAGGACAAAATAACCGTGCGGTCTTTTCCCAGCTGTCGAATCAAATTTCTGATCTCAATTATCTGCTTCGGATCAAGTCCAACTGTCGGTTCATCTAAAACCAATACTTTCGGCGCCCCAATGAGCGTCTGCGCAATTCCGATCCGTTGTTTGTAGCCTTTCGACAGATTTTTAATGGCTCTGTTGTATACATCCGTTATTTTAACTGCGCTGCACACCTCTTCCAGATGCGCTTTCTTTGTAATCCCGCACCTTTTCAGACGATAGACAAAGCTTAAATATTCTTTTACCGTCATATCCGGATAAAGCGGAGGCAGCTCCGGGAGATAACCCAGCTTTTTTTTGGCAGCCAACGGCGATTCCCGGATCTCATTTCCATCAATCGCAATCGTCCCCTCCGTCGCCGATATATTTCCAGTAATAATATTCATTGTCGTGGATTTTCCTGCGCCATTTGGACCGAGGAATCCGAGAATTTCTCCTTCGTTCACCTTGAAACTCACATGATTCAGAACCGTTTTCTTTCCATATTTTTTTACAAGTCCATTTACTTCAATCATCTTATCTCTCCAGTGATAACAGAAAAAATTCTCCCGTACCCGAACGGTCCCGGCAGAATCTTTTCTAAACTTCTTATCCTTTCAAGCCGCTCATGGCAATTCCGCGCACAATATATTTCTGACAACAGATGAATATAATCACAACCGGAATCAACGCAAGGATAGAACCTGCCATAATTAAGTCGTATCTTGAGGTGAACGAATTCCGGAACGAAGACAAGCCCATTTGTATCGTAAACTTCGCATCGGATGCAATGTAGATCACCGGTCCCATAAAATCATTGTACGAACTTTGAAATTGGAATACCGTCAATGTAGCGATAATCGGCTTGCACAACGGCATAAAAATCTGGGCCCAAATACGTACATGACTGCACCCATCGACAATAGCCGCCTCTTCCAGCTCCTTCGGCAGCGTCATGAAAAACTGCCTTGTCAGGAAGATCGAAAACGGAGTTCCAAACATCACCGGCACGATCAACGGTACATACGTGTCATAAAAGCCCAAATCCTTGAACATCAGGAATCTAGGAATCAGCGTAATAGCAAAAGGAACCATCATAGCGGCCAGAAACGCCATGAAAATTTTTTCTCTGAATGGAAATCTTAAGCGTGCAAACGCATAGCCTGCCAAAGAAGAAAAGATAATGTTAAACACCGTCGAAGGCACGGCTATTTTCATCGTATTGAAAAACATATGTAGGAAGCTGATACTCCCTCTGGATGCCGCTTCCACAAAATTTTCCCATTTCCATTCAGTTGGGAAAAATGTCGGCGGGAACGCAAACAGTTCCCTCTGGCTTTTGAACGCTGACACCACCATCCACACAAACGGCAGGATAACCACGATCGCCACAAGAATAACTGCCACATAGGCCAAAAAATTGCTTCTTTTCTTTTTTACCATTTTTTCCGGTCTCCTCTATGCGTCATACTGGACCTTTTTATTCATAAGCTTATTCTGTACCAGGGTGACCACCATAATAATCACAAACATGACCGCCGCCATCGCGCATGCGTAGCCCATCTTATTATACTCAAATGCGTTCGACCAGAGGTAATAGGAAACCGTATATGTGGAATATCCCGGACCTCCCTTTGTCATAATAAAGATTTCCGTAAACATCTGGAAGGCATCGATCACCGCGGTAAGCATCACGAAGTAAATGGACGGCATTACCAACGGAATCTTGATCTTAAACAGCAGCGTCATTGGCTTCACTCCATCGAGCGCCGCCGCTTCATATAAACTCTCATCAATCCCCTGCAGCGCTGCAAGAAAGATCAGCATGTTATATCCCGCCCATTTCCATACGGACATGACGGCAATCGCAAACAGGGAATATCTTGTATCGGTCAGCCAGCCAATCGGATCTATGTGAAACAATTCTTTCAGAATAAAGTTCAAAATACCATAATCCGTATTGTAAATCCAGACGAAAAGAAGTGCCACCACCACGATGGGACATACGACCGGTAAATAGTACATCGTTCGAAAAAAGCCCGATCCCTTGAGCTTCCGGTCCAATAAAAGCGCCAGTAAAAACGATGTGATAACAGACATGGGGACATACATCACAACCCAATGGAGTGTATTTTTCAACGACTGAAAAAACACTTCGTCTTTCATCAGCGTCTTGTAGTTTTCGCCTCCGTTAAATACCGGATCCGAAAGAAGATTCCAATCAAAAAAGCTAATAAAAAACGAACGAATAATCGGATAATACATCAAGACCGCCAAACTGATCAACGGCAGCAAAATAAACCCTATGCCTGTTGCCGCCTCTTTCTGCTTCAATGTCAAACCGCCAGTTTTTTTGTTCAAAAGTCTCACTTTACTCATATTCTCTCCTCGCCTCATCCTCCCAGGCAATTCCCTTCGATATACTAGAGATAGGGTTCGCCGCCAGGCGCACCAGAGGAACGCATCCTGCATCACAGCAGGATGCGTTCAAGAAACAACCGTTTAATTGAACAATGTCGAGTTTGCCTGCTCGTCGATCTTCGAAACCGCCTCTTCAATCGTTGTATTTCCTTCAAAGGCGTCAGAAAGAGCGGCTACTATCATCGAATTGTATTCCGCCCACTTCCCTGTCTTGCTTACTGCAAGCTGTGACGAACTTCCAAGATACTCCGCTGAATTGATAAACGCGTCTGCCGAAGGCGGCGTATTCACAAAGCTTTCATCTTTCATCAAATCAGAGTATACCGGAAGCGAAAGGGCGGATTCCATCACGAGCTTCAGCCCCTCGTCACTCATCTGATAAGACAAAACGTTTGCCGCGATGTCCTTGTTTTCACTTTTATCAGAAATACATACCATGCTGCAGATGAACGGACAGCTACGTGTAGTTCCCTTCGGCATCTCCAATGCCTCCCATTCAAAATCACATTCTGAACGGAAGGAAGGAATAACCCAGCGTCCGGAAGGGTACATGGCAACTTTTCCGATTATAAAAAGACGATCTTCGCTGTCCCCGGTGGATGATACGGAGCCAGGGGAAGGGGCAGAGCCTGCTTCAATGACATCCGACATAACCTTTAAGCCCTCCAGCGCCTCCGGAGAAGACAGGTTCGACTTTCCGTCTTTGAACCACTCCGCACCGTAGTTGCCCATCCAGTTAATCCAATCTGCGCGGTAGTTGTTGACAGCCGTACCGTAAACATCCACCGTACCGTCGTCCCGTTTCTGTGTCAGCTTCGCTGCGATCTCTTTGTAATCTTCCACCGTCCAGTCGTTTGTCGGGACCTCTACGCCCGCCTCCGCGAACAAATCCCGGTTGATATACATAACGTAGGAGGTCCAATCCTTCGGAAATGCGACCTGGTTTCCATCGATATTGCCGAAATCAAGAACGCCGTCGATGATATCTTCCGTAAGCTGCGGATACTCCGCCAGCATATCATTCATGTTGGCGAGCATACCAGCGTCATTGTAATCTTTCACGGTCGACTCGCTTGCCCAGAAAAGATCCGGAAGGTTATCCGCCGTCGCCAATGTTTTCAGCTTTGTCGAATAATCTGAGGGCACGTACATCTGTTCAATTTCCACATTGGGAGCGTATTTCTGATAAGATTTAAATACATTCGCATACATTTCGCGCTCATAGTCGTCTCCTGAGTGCATGTAAGTGACTTTGCCGCTCAACTCCGCCGCCTTTGATGCGCCTTCCCAGCTTGTATTCTCCGCAGAGCCCCCCGCCGTTCCTGACACTGCCGCCGTTCCTGGCGCTGCTGTTGTTCCCGCTGCTGCTGTTTTTTCTCCACCCGAACTCCCGCAACCAGCCAGTGATGACACTGCAAGCGCCGTTGTAAGGAAAACAGTTAGCATCTTCCTATTCTTTTTTTCCATAATTTGTACCCCTTTCTTAAATTTTATCATTGATTGCCAATGGCAATAATGTGCAACTCTTTAACGAAACATCCTATACGTCAGATCTGTCCCCTTTCGAAGAAATACCGGAATGGTTTTGAGCGGCGCACTGGCTTTGACCTTCTGTCCGCCCTTGTAGGTTATTCCGGTCTCGGTATCGATCCAGTCCGCGCCTTTTGGTAAGACCACATCTCGCTCTTGCACTGAAGCTTCATAAATGGGGCATACCATAATATCCGGTCCAAACATATACTGATCAAAAATATCATAATATTCTTCCGCCGGATAATCATAAAAGAGCGGACGCATCAAAGGCGTGCCATCTTTTGACGCCTTGCGCAAATGTAGGTGGATATAGGGCCGGATCCGCTCGCGGATTATCACATATTTCCGAATGATTTCATATGCCTCTTCTCCATAACTCCAGAGTTCATTCGGACCGCCCGAATGACAGAAACCGTCCAGAGTGATCGGAGGCGATACCGGTCTGTCCGGCCGGCATCTGAACCCGTGCATCCGGAAAATCGGGCAGAAAACTCCGAATTGAAACCAACGGATAAAGCACTCACGGTACTGCGGCGAATCCGGATCGCCCCCATGAAAACCGCCGATGTCCGTTGTCCACCACGGGATCCCGCTTAGCGCCACGTGCAATCCCGTCTTAATCTGCCGTCTCAGGCTGTCAAAATCTGCGCATATATCCCCTGACCATAAAACGATACCAAAGCGCTGACTTCCCGTATATACACATCGAATCAGATTCACCACTTCGTCCTGTCCCGCCGCTTTCTGCCCATCATAAAATGTTTTTGCATAATAAAACGGATACAGGCTGCTGACTTCCAGTCCATTGCCTTCCCAATATCTTAAATTATCATAATCATACGGGCCAATTTCCGGTTCCGCCTCGTCAAGCCAAAAATGCCGCACGCCCAACTCGTAGTAATTCTGCTTCACCTTCTCCCACACAAAACTGCGCGCATCCGGGTTCATAGCGTCATAGTATGTTTCCGGGCCTCTGCAGTATACGAGCGGCCCCGGTCCCCGTTCCGTGCGAATCAACATGTTCTGATCCCGCATTGCAAAAAAATTCTCACTCCGCGGATCTACCGTCGGCCAAATCGATACCAGCAGCTTTATACCCATCTCGGTTAATTCCCGCAGCATAATCTCCGGTTCTGGCCAGTATGTCCGATCAAACTTCCACTCCCCCTGCTGGGGCCAATGAAAGTAATCGCACGCAATTAAAGAAATCGGGATGCCTCTTCGCTTGTATTCTCTAGCCGTCTCCAAAAGTTCTTCCTGCGTCTCATAGCGAAGCTTAGACTGCCACAGGCCTGTCGCCCACATCGGAAGTTCAGGGGCGTATCCCGTAATCTTACAATAATTTTTTTCTATTTCCGACGGCAGGTCTCCTCCGATCACCAGATAATCGAGCTGGCTGGCCGCTTCTGCAACCCAACGAGTCCGCGACGTCCCGAACTCCACGCGGCCGATTGCCGGATTGTTCCACAGGAAGCCGTAGCCTTTTGATGAAATCACAAATGGAATTGTGCTCTTTGTATTTTGCTGACACAAATCCAACACGGCTCCTTTCAGGTCAAATAAATCATGCGCCTCTTGACCCAGTCCATAAAAGTGTTCTCCCTCTACCGCATGAAAGCACTGCTCGATATAGAAAAGGTCTCCTGTCCTGCCTTTCAGCTTCCGCGCATCCAGATCCCGTTCCGATTGCCAGAGTTCTTTCAAAAGAAGCTCTCCTTTTTGATTCCAAAAAGAAATCTGTCCATCCTTTGTGACTTTTGCGCTGATCGTTCCATTTTGGAGCGTATAGCCATTTTCCTCTTTCCGGATTTGGACTTCCGCATCCGCCGGCTTCAGCAACGTCCAGTCCTGGCTTTTCATCCTTGCTGCCGCAGCGCGCACCCTGACAACGTCCGGCCCATAAGCTTCCACCCGAACGATCTCGCCTTCACGAAAAATTTCAAGTGTGTTATGTGTTACTTTCAGCATCGTTCTATCCTCCGCGGCTTAGCTTCTCAGGTGTTTTTGCACATTCCCCGGCTCACTTTTTTCCCGGCTGTCCATAATAGGCATTTGCTCCATGCTTTCGATAATAGTGTTTGTCTAGCAGTTCTTGGGAGACAGGTTTGCCATGAGGATTGATGGCTTCACTGTACGCCGCCATTTTTGCCACCTCTTCCAGTACAACGGCATGACGCACCGCCTCATGCGCATCCTTCCCCCACGTAAAAGGTCCATGACTCCTGCAAAGCACAGCAGGCATCGCCTCGCTGTCAATATGGAGACGTTCAAACTCGTCTGCAATCACCAGTCCCGTGTTCCTTTCGTAATCCCCCGCAATCTCCTCTTCCGTTAAATTTCGCACGCAGGGAACCTCCCCGTAGAGATAATCGGCATGCGTCGTCCCGTAACATGGAATTCCCCGTCCCGCCTGAGCCCAACTGACCGCCCAGGGGGAATGCGTATGTACTACACCGCCGATACCTGGAAACCTACTGTATAGCACCGCGTGGGTCGCCGTATCAGACGAGGGATTATACCGCCCTTCTATCTTTCTGCCCTGAAGATCAACGACGACCATATCCTCCGGTTCCAGCCTTTCATACGCGACGCCGCTGGGCTTAATAACAAAAAAACCGCTTTCCCGATCCATTCCGCTGACATTTCCCCACGTAAAGGTTACAAGCTTATACTTTGGAAGAAGCATATTCGCTTCATATACTTTCTGTTTCAGTTGCTCCAGCACAGCCCACCATCTCCTATACAAAATTTTCAACCGCCATTCGCTCCATGGCGATTCCTTTTTTGTAACGCTCCATAAAGAGTTCAAAGCCTTCCACATCTTTTGCATCTGGCTTTACACAGCGTCCTTGCTCTCCCGAAAACACGTTTTTTTCCAAGTATCGTTCCAAGCTCTCTCCTGGTTTTCTGCGGCACATATAAGCGGCAAGAAGCGCCATCCCCCACGGTCCGCCCTCTCCGGCGTTTTCCATAACCGACACCGGCGTATGAAGCGCTGCCGCAAGCAATTTGGAGCCAACCTCATTTGTCTTAAACAAACCGCCATGACCCAAGACCCTGTCCAGTGCGACCTGTTCCTCCTTTAACAGGATATCCATTCCTAGTCTCAGCACAGCAAACGCTGCCGACAGATGGGTCCGCATAAAATTCGCCAGATTGAATCGTCCCCATGGAAGACGCACAAACATCGGTCTACCTTCTTCCGTTTGTGTAATACTTTCGCCGGAAAGATAACCGTAGGACAGCATTCCGCCGCAGTCTGCCTCTCCCTTCAAAGCCTTGCCATACAAAATTTCAAAGAGTTGATTCTGCTCCACCTCGGCTCCAAGCGCTTCGGCAAATTCTCGAAACAGCCCCGCCCAGGCATCCAAATCCGAGGTACCATTATTGGCATGCACCATGGCGACCAGTTTCCCATCCGGCGTTGTTACAAGATCAATTTCCGGATGTACCTTTTTCAGTTCTTTTTCCAGAACCACCATACCAAACACAGATGTGCCCGCCGACACATTCCCTGTCCTCTTCGCTATGCTGTTTGTCGCCGTCATACCGGTTCCTGCATCGCCCTCCGGAGGACAAAACGGAATTCCCGGCTCCAAAATGCCACTCTCATCCAGAAGCTTTGCCCCCTGCTCCGTAAGAACCCCTGCGCTCTCGCCTGCGATACATACCTGTGGAAGAATTTCTTTCAGCTTCCATTCATAATCATAATCGGCAGTCAGGGAGTCAAAAGCGGCCAGCATGTCTTCATCATAATTCCTCGTCTCTAAGTTGATAGGAAACATGCCGGACGCATCTCCAATTCCCAGAGTCTTTTTCCCCGTCAACTGCCAATGAACATATCCGGCAAGCGTCGTAAAAAACGCCACATCCTTCACGTGAGCCTCTTTATTTAAAATAGCCTGATATAAATGAGCGACGCTCCATCTCTGGGGAATAGGATAACGAAATGCTTTGGTTAGCGCTTCCGCCGCCGGCCCCGTCGTGCTATTTCTCCATGTACGAAACGGCGTAAGAAGGCGGCCCGCTTTATCAAAAGCCATGTATCCGTGCATCATCGCGCTGAATCCAATCGCGCCCGGCCGTCTCAAAGGCACGCCGTATTTTTCACAAACTTCTGCATTCAGCTTTGCATAGCAGTTCCTGAGACCTGTCCAAATGTCATCCAGTGCGTAAGTCCAAATTCCATTCTCCAAACGATTCTCCCAAGTATGGCTGCCCGATGCAAGCACATGATTCATTTCATCAATCAAAACTGCTTTTATTCGTGTAGAGCCCAATTCAATCCCGAGAATCGCCTTCCCATTTTCGATAACCATTTTCTCTCTTTCCATGTATTTTCACTTCTTCCCCAAATCATTCTTTATTTCTCTCAACTTTTTTTTAATTATAAGCCGTTCCTTCATATATCGCAATTTTACAATTGCCGCTATTTTTAGCAAAAAGTTACCTATTCCGACTTCCTAATCAAAAATAATTGTGTTATAATACGTACAGATTAGAATATAGGAACTGCTACAGCTGCTTTCATGAAGACTTTTCTATTTTAAGCTGCTCTCGAAGGGAGGATTTTGGAATGACTTTGCTGGAATTATGCCGGGAAATTACAGATTCGGCTTCTCTGTATCTTCAAAAAGAACATCCTCTGGGTTCCCGTCTCATATGCCCTGAATATTCGAAATCCGTCCAAGAAATTAAAACTCATCCATTTCCAGAACAAGAACCAGTTTTTGCGCTCTGCTGGAACCTACATGCCTCTTCTAAACTATCCGCCACACTATATCCGGCCCCGGAACCCTTCAGTTATCATTTTTCCTTCGTCCCTGGTGAAAAAACGCAGCTTCACACACATGATTATATTGAACTTGCTTATATTGTAGAAGGGGAATTTCATCAAAAAATTCTTGGAAAAAAAGTAGTATTTCAGAAAGGGGAACTCTGTCTGATCGACAAGAACTGCCTGCATCAAGATTATCTGCTGGCTCAGAATTCCATAATTGTTTTTCTCGGAATTACCAATAATATCTTTACGGAACTGATGAACGACGCGACCGCCATCCCGCAAAAAATCCATGCTTTTCTACATTCCGCATTGTTAAAGCAAAAAGATATTCACCAGTATCTACACTTTAAGCCGAATGACGGAGCTGTGCAGGATATGGAGGAATGCCTTGTCATGCTTTTAACAGAACTGTCGCTTCGTAACACTGGCTACAAGTATATTTGTAGAGGACTTCTTTTTCGCATTCTCCACACCCTGAGCATTCAGTATGATTTTTCCCTCTCACAGGAATACAAAAATGCCATGAATTGGGTTATTTTTGAAGAAATTTCTTCTTATATCCAGCAAAACTGCGATACCGTCACAATTCAGCAGCTGGTAGAAATTTTTCATTTTCAGGCAGATTATTTTAACCGGCTGATCAAAAGAAAAACTGGTCTGACCTACTCCTACTATCTTCAGCAAGTTCGTCTCAACCGCGCAGAACAACTCCTGCTGCATACGGACTGCTGCATCGACGAAATAATGGAGTGCGTCGGATATCATAACAAGGGATATTTTTATAAGATATTTCAAAAGCACTTTGGCATGACACCAGGCAAATACAGAGAACAGAATCAATTAGAGGTACAGAAGGCTTGACTTCCCCCGGAAACCAGCTTATAATGAAAGCATCTTTCGCAGAGGAATTCCCTGTCAGGCGGCATTTTTCTTCTCACCGCCGTCCGTTTATCTTACCTTTTATCCCACCTACACACAACCTCCACCTGGGACAATATGATTTCAGGAGGTTATCCAATGGGATACGAAGAACTGCTTCACTATTTTCTGGACGGGCTCCGCGCCGCTTTTGACGGTACAGCTGAGGTCCATCTCCATCAATTTCCAAAAAACAATGGCATACCGGTTGATACGATCTGTGTCCTGTCCGCCGGAGAGTCCGCCTGCCCGGCCATCTATTTTTCTGACTGCTGGAAACGGTATCAGCAGGGAGAGGACAAAGACAAGATTCTGGAAGAGATCATCCGTTCTTGCGAATTTGCCGCGGGAAAGTGCCCTTGGGATTTTTCCCGCGCCGTCTCCTATCCGAATGCCAGGCCATATCTGGCGCCAAAGCTCATTCACCGGAACCGGAACCAGACGCTCTTAGAACAAGCGCCGTATCAGGCTTTCCTGGACCTGGCGGTGGTCTCTTGTCTGTGCTTTTTTTCTCCTGGTTATCCACCGGCTTCGGCTCTGATCCAAAATAAGCATCTGAAACTCTGGGACGTCTCGCCCGAAACCTTGCAGATGGATACGATTCAAAATGCTTCCCATATTTTGGAGCCGATGCTCCTGCCGCTGGACGCTCTCATCTATCAAATTATACGGGAAGAAATCTCCAATTTCCGGCAGGAAGAAGAAAGTACGGATACTCCTGCTTTAATCCGCGAGCTCTGCGGAGACCCGTCGGAGCTTCCCATGTTTGTTTTGACCAACGCCCACCGCTATCTCGGCGCCGCAGGTCTTCTCCAGGAGGACTTGCTGAAGCAGTTTGCCGCCGAATGGGACTGTGGATTTTTTATTCTGCCCAGCAGTATCCATGAAGTTATCCTGATTCCGGAGACGTCCGGCGTTCCGCCCGCTGAACTCCATGACATGCTGGTGGAGATCAATACCACCACTGTGTCAGCGGAAGAATGGCTGTCCAATGAAATCTACTACTATTCTGTCCGCCAGGAAAAAATATTGTTTGCCGATGAGGCCGGCTGTTAGACGGTGCGGCAGACATCCGGGACAGACCGCGGATTATCCGGAACAAAGAATTTCGCTCCGCGAAATTCTGCGCCGCAAATGCGTCGCGTCAGCGACATCTTCCTTTGCATTTGCGTGTGCATCCATAGCGGAGCGTTTTTGTTTCATAGGGAATTCCAAAGGAATTTCCTATGAAACAAAAAAGGCAGGACAAAAACGTCCTGCCTTTTACTTCTCGTATGAATTCCGGTTTCTCTCATCGGAGAAATCCGAATTTATTTTTTCTGCTCGACATCCTTCATGGACAGGTTGATGCGGCCCATCTTGTCGACTTCCAATACCTTGACGGTGACTTCGTCGCCAACCTTCACCACGTCCTCGACCTTTGCCACCCGCTTCTGGGACAGCTTGGAGATGTGGATCATGCCGTCCTTGCCGGGAGCCAGCTCCACGAATGCGCCGATATTGATGATCCGGACCACCCTGCCCGTAAAGATCTGGCCGGGCTCCACATCGTGAACAATCGTCTCCACAATGTGAACCGCCTTCTCAATCATCTCCAGATCCGTGCCGCAGATTGCTACGCTGCCGTCGTCCTCGATGTCGATCTGAACGCCGGTATCCTCGATGATCTTGTTGATCACCTTGCCCTGCTTGCCGATCACATCGCCGATCTTCTCCGGATCGATCATGATCTGGCGGATCTTCGGAGCGTACTTGCTGACTTCCTTGCGCGGCTCGGAGATAACCGGAGCCATCACTTCATCCAGGATATAGGTTCTGGCTTCCTTGGTTCTCGCAATCGCCTCGCGGATGATCTGATCCGTCAGGCCGTGGATCTTAATATCCATCTGGATCGCCGTGATTCCCTTATGGGTACCGGCCACCTTGAAGTCCATATCGCCGAAGAAATCTTCCAGGCCCTGAATATCGGTCAAAACAATATAATCATCGTCGCTGTCGCCAGTCACCAAGCCGACGGAAATACCAGCCACCATCCGCTTAATCGGAACGCCGGCCGCCATCAGAGCAAGAGTGGAGGCGCAAACGCTGGCCTGGGACGTGGAACCGTTGGACTCCAACGTCTCAGAAACCGTACGGATCGCATAAGGGAACTCTTCCACGGTGGGCAGCACCGGGATCAGGGCGCGCTCCGCCAGAGCTCCATGTCCGATCTCACGGCGTCCCGGACCTCTGGAAGGCTTGGTCTCGCCGACCGACCAGGACGGGAAATTGTAGTGGTGCATATAGCGCTTGCTGGTCTCGGACTCGTCCAGGCCGTCTACCTTCTGTGCCGAAGACATCGGCGCCAGGGTCGCGGCGGTCAGGATCTGGGTCTGGCCTCTCTGGAACATACCGGAACCGTGTACGCGGGGAAGAATATCCACTTCTGCGTGAAGCGGGCGGATCTCCTTGATTCCGCGGCCGTCCGGACGCTTCTGATCCTTGAGGATCATCTTGCGGACCGTCACCTTCTGATATTTATACACAGCGTCATCGATGGCCGGGATCCAATCCGGATGAGCCTCTTCATAGCGCTCAGCCAGCTTGTCTTTGATCTGACGGATGTTTTCTTCTCTGACTTGCTTCACGTCGGTGAACACAGCCTCTTCCATATCCTCCGGGGTGATAAAGGATACCATATCCTCCCACAGGTCGTCCGGAGTTGAAACATGGATATAGTCGTGTTTCGGCTTTCCGCACTCTGCCACGATCTGGTCAATAAAGGCAATCACTTCTTTGTTCATGTCATGGGCGGCAAAGATGGCTTCCAGCATCTTGTCCTCCGGCACCTCATTGGCGCCAGCCTCGATCATGATAATCTTTTCTCTGGTGGACGCGACAGTCAGGGCCAGCTCGGAATCATTTTTCTGATCCATCGTCGGGTTAAAGATCAGTTCCCCGCCGATCATGCCGACCATCGTCGCCGCAATCGGGCCGTCAAAGGGAATATCCGAGATGGATGTCGCGATCGCAGAACCTAACATCGCCACCACGTCCGGATTGCAGTCCGGATCCACGCTCATGACCAGGTTGCTCAGCGTCACGTCGTTCCGGTAATCCTTCGGGAACAGAGGACGCATCGGGCGGTCGATCACACGGGAAACCAGGACCGCATGTTCGCTGGCTTTTCCCTCTCTCTTATTAAATCCGCCGGGGACCTTGCCCACCGCATACATCTTTTCTTCGTACTCCACGCTGAGCGGGAAGAAGTCGATCCCCTCCCTGGGCTTGTCGGAAGCGGTAGCGGTGGAAAGCACCACGGTATCGCCATAGTGCATCAAAGCGGCCCCGCTCGCCTGAGCAGCCACGCGGCCGATCTCTACGGTCAACGTACGCCCGGCCAGTTCCATACTGTAACTCTTGTACATATTTGTTTCTCCTTTTTACTAATCTTGCCAGGGAGAATCATCGAAACTACTGAAAAATGCACGAAGCCCGTACCCTTTTCAGTGGTCTCGAAGTTCTTTCCCCTAGCAGAAATTTCCTATACATATACAAAAGCTAGGGTGGAAAGCGTTCTCCACCCTAGCCTGTACGCTATTACTTACGGATACCCAGGCGTTCGATCAGCTGCCGGTAGCCTTCGATATCGTTTCTCTTCAGATAATCCAGCAGACCACGTCTCTGACCTACCATCTTCAACAGGCCGCGGCGGGAATGGTGATCCTTCGGATGCTCTTTCAGGTGCTCGGTCAGCTCCGTAATTCTCTCGGTCAGCAGGGCAACCTGCACTTCCGGCGAACCGGTGTCATCCGCTTTTCTGCCGTATGCGGCAATAATTTCAGCTTTCTTTTCCTTTGAAATCATCTTGATTTCCTCCTAAAATATAATTCTTACCGTCCGCTAAGCTTTGGTCGGAGTGTCCAAAAGCTTGGCCGCGGCGTAATACTAGTGTAGTATAGCATAATTCAATCGGAATGTAAATATCTTTTTTTAACGTTATCCGCCCCAAAAACGCCGGCTCCGTCTCCTGTGCCTGTCAGGAAATCGGTCCGGCGCCTTCGGATAAAACGATAGGCAAATAGTTTTTTCGTTCGGTAGGAACGCAATCGGTTTCTTTTTTTCTATATTTAATATGACACTCAGACAGCCTTTCTATACTCCACACGGATTGCGAAATCCGGACAGCGCTGTTCACACAGTCCGCAGCCGGTGCAAGCCTCTTCTGCGTCTACATAAGGACGCCCTACTTCGTCCTCTCATCACTCCCGTTCCTGTCTGTCCGGACTTTTGACAGATGGGAAATGGCAGACCCACATGGCAGATGGATTTACCATTTCCCGCCCTGATGATGAGGGAAGCAGTGTTACAGAAGTCCGGCAAGACAAGTCAGCTCCTTGCTGGTTACAGATAATATAACACGAATCAGCCAAAATGTTAAATAACAAAAAACGATAGAATCTATAACGTCACGTTATAAATTACTTTTTTTCTATATTGTATTGCAGACCATATTTTTGTATAATCAAGCTAGGAAAGGAGGCATGAGTATGAATCTGGAGCATTACCGAAATTATGTCGCCATTGTGGAGGCCGGAAGCCTCTCCGCCGCAGCGCTGAAACAGCATATCGCCCAACCGGCCCTGACCAATCAGTTGAAGCACTTTGAAGAGACTTTCGGCGCCACGCTGTTTGTGCGCAACACCAGGCAGATGGAACTGACCGACGCGGGAAAAATCCTATACGATAAAGCCAAGCACATGATTTACCTGGAGGACGCCGCCTATAAAGAAATCAGCGCCTGCGTCAAAGGGATCCGGGGAACGCTCTGTCTCGGCATCACCCAGGCATATCCGGATCCTTTTTTCGAAGATCTTCTGATCCACTTTCATGAGGAGAATCCGGACATCCAATTCACACTCTACGAAGCCTCCTCCAATGATTTAATCGATCTGCTGAAGGATGGCGTCATCGAGGTCGGGATCATTCGCACCTCCCGGATCCTGCCTCCGATTTTAACCGCTCATTTATCCTTTACCGAGCAGATGATGGTTTCCGGCCGCCGGGACAATCCATGGATCTCGCCGGATCAAGAAGAAATTCACCTGGAAGAGCTTAAGAATATCCCGCTTAGCATCACTCCCGGCGTATATAAACGTTTTACGGACGCCTGCCAGCGTAGTGGGTTTACCCCGCAGATTCTCAGCATTTCCACCAGCCGCACCAACGCGCTGATGTGGGCGGAGCATGGACATGCCTTCGCGGTGATCACCACAGACAATGCCGCCCAGTATGAAACCGACGCCTTATTCTGCCGGCCGATTTTGACAGCCAAAGGCTGTGTGGACCGGAATTTTCTCTGCACCCGCGCAGTCACTACTTTAAAGGAAGGAAATCGTTCGGCGGTTGCTCTTCACTTCTTGGATTTCTGCCGCCAATACCACGGTCTGACCGGCGAAGAAACGGAAATGTAATTCCCATTCCCATTGCTCCGCCGTTCTTTCATCAACGGCGGAGCCGGAAAGCTCTCCCTCCTGTCTCCAATCATTCCCTCGGCCAGGATGCCGCTTTTCTCTTCTTCCCCTCAAATCAAAATAATTTTCCCCTCTTTCCGTTCCATATTTTTTTAATTAATTCTTTGATATTTTTATATTTTCCATTAAATCCCTATATCATCTTGTATTTCCCAAATTTACATGGTACAATATTTTTCGTTATTTGTTTCAAAGAATAAATAAAGTTAAGAGCAGGAAATAGGAAAGTGAAAAAGTTATATCGGACAGCGAATGTACCGCGAAACAAAGGTCCGGGTATGGCCGGACAAATCGAAGAACAGGAAAAAAGCTTCTTCTGGAAAGCTGCGTTTATCATCACCGCCGCCATGGCTGTGACCATTCTTTTTTGCATTCTTTCCGGGCGGTACTCCTGCACGAGAACCGAAGTGTTTTATGCTTTTCTCCACGGAATAGTAGATCGATTCTTCGATCTTTTGGAACTTCCCGCAAAAATTTTTCCCTCTCTGGATTACGCATTAGCCAATCCGATTCCTGTGACCTGGGACAGCAATGTGGAAACGGTCATCTGGACGATCCGGGTTCCCCGCATTCTCGCCGTGATCTTTATCGGCGGCGGGCTTGCTGTATCCGGCGCCAGCTATCAATGTCTGTTCCGAAATCCGCTGGTCTCGGAATCCATCCTGGGAGTGTCATCCGGCGCCAGCTTCGGCGCATCCATCAGCATTCTTTTGACCCTCGGATCCGGCTTTACCACCTTGTTCGCCTTCTGCAGCGGCGCGCTGGCCGTCACCTTGACCTATTTGTCGAGCAAACTATTGCGGGGCAATCAGACGCTGCTTTTGGTTCTGGCCGGCAGCGTTGTCTCCAGCATTTTTTCCGCGGGACTTTCCATCATCAAATACATCGCTCCGACCGAGACAGCGCTGCCGGAGATCACATTCTGGCTGATGGGATCCTTTGCCAAAATCAGCGGTTCCAGCCTGAGACTTTTGATCCCCCTCATCTCCGTCTGCCTGCTGCTCCTTTTGCGGGTGCGCTGGCAGATGAACGTGCTGGCCCTGGGGGACGATGAAGCCAAGACTCTCGGCGTAAATATAGCCCGGACACGCCTTCTCATCATTGTCTGTTCCACGCTGATCACCGGCGTATCCGTCTGCGTCTGCGGCATGATCGGCTGGATCGGGGTCATCATCCCCCAGATCACACGGATGCAGATCGGCCCTAACACGCGCCGCCTGATCCCCTGCGCCTTTTTCGTCGGGGCGGTCTTTTTGATGATCGTGGATGTGGTCTGCCGGACCCTCCTGGTGGCGGAAATCCCCGTGGGAATCGTCACCTCCCTGATCGGGGCCCCGATCTTCCTGCTGATTTTAAAACGGGCGAAAGAGGGGTGGCTGTGATGTCCGTGATTTCGATTCAAGACGCTACTTTTTCCTACGACGGAAAGGCCGAAATCTTTTCCCATTTAACCTGTGACATAGAAACCGATCAGATTTTCTGCATCTTAGGGCCCAATGGAATCGGAAAATCCACCTTGCTAAAAGGCATCATGAACCTGCATCCGCTTCTCAATGGCCGGGTACAGTTGGATGGAAAAGATATCCGCAGCTACGACGCGAAGGAGCTGGCGAAAAAAATCGCTTACATTCCCCAAACCTACCAGTTGGTATTCCCTTACCAGGTCCTGGATTTAATCCTGATGGGGCGCACTCCTCACCTGAACAGTATGAACCGGCCTGCCAAAAAAGACTACGATAAAGTGATGGAGGCCGTGGAAGCGCTGGATCTCGGAGGCGTCCTTCACCGGCCCTGCAATCAGTTATCCGGGGGCCAGCTCCAGATGGTGATGCTGGCGCGGGCCGTCGCTCAGGAAGCGGATTTTCTTCTCTTGGACGAGCCGACCTCTCACCTGGACTTTGGCAAACAGATGGAAACGCTGAATCTGATTTTAAAGATGAAAAAACGGGGAGTCGGCATTCTGATGACGACCCACAACCCGGATCACGCCTTTTTGATCGGGGACCGGGTTGCGATTATGAATCAGGGAACTTTCACCAGCGTGGGAAAGCCGGAGGAAGTGATCACGGAAGAAAATCTGCACTCCATCTATCATGTGCCGGTCCGGATCCGCGGGTTTGGAGAAGATATCAATCGAAAAATCTGTATCCCTCTGCGGGAGGAAGGCGAAATCCCGTCCACCGGCATAGAGAGAACGATTCATAAAGAAAAAGGAGTAGAAAAATGAAAAACAGAAAATGGGCCGCCGTCATGGCGGCAATGCTTCTCGCTGCGGCATCTCTGTCCGGCTGCGCCGGAAATTCCAGTACGGCAGGCACAACCGCCGCTGCCACAGCCGCTTCCCCTACTGCCGCTGAACAGACGGCCACATCTGCGGCGGAACCATCCGCCTCTGCGGCGCAGTCAGAAGGAGCCACACGTACCATCGTGGATATGCAGGGAAATTCTGTTGAGATCCCTGCCGGCACCCGGACCATCGCCTCCGGAAAAGGAAACCTGACTCAGATCACGCTGATTGTCGGCGGCCCGTCTGCGGTGGCAACTCTCGGCCAGGGAGCCGACTGCTCCGAAGGCACGCTTATGCACGCCATGTTCCCCTCGCTTCACGGGCTGGAAACGTTCGGGGAAAATGACATGAACCTGGAATCTCTGCTCAACATCGATCCGGACCTCGTCTTGATCTACGGAACCACACCCAGCAATGATCTGTCCGTCCGGCTTCAAGACAGCGGCTTTACGGTCGCCCTCTGCAACCTGAAGGACGACGGCGAGCTAATCCAGACCATGCAGCTGGTCAGCGACGCCCTGGGAGGAGATACCGGGAAAAAGGTACAAGCTTATCAGGAATTCTACCAGGGGATCATGAAGGATGTGGCGGATCGAAGCGCTTCCATTGCCGAGGAAAAGAAACCAAAAGTCGCCTACATGAGAGGAAACAGCGCTGTATGCGGACCAAATTCCATGCCTCAAAAATGGATCACCGCAGCCGGCGGTATTAACATCGGAGAGCTGGCGGGCATCGAAGCCTACGCGGCGGAGATGACCTCAGAGGAACTGCTGAATTATAACCCGGATATCATCTTCTGCGAGAGTAAACAGACACTGGAATTCCTCTCCGGCGACGAGTACCGTTCCTTAAAAGCGGTCGAAGACGGCGCACTCTACGTTGTTCCTTACGGACTTTCCTGCTCCGGCCTGGCCAATGCGGAAAATCCTCTGGTCTGGCAGTGGGCCGCAAACTATATTCAGCCGGAAGTGTATCAATACGATGCGGAACAAACCGTAAAGGATTTCTTCTCGACGTTCTACGGATATGAGCTTTCCGAAGAACAGCTGGAAAAAGTCCTCTACCCTGCCGGAAGAGAAACAGCAAATTAATAGGAGGAAAATCCATGTTTTGGGCGAACTGGCTGGAATTGGAGAAACATAATGACTGGGGAGTCAGAGGAAAAAACGACGCTGTGGCAGCACTCTGGGATCAGGGCGCGGACGGCTGGGAAAAACGTTCCCAAAAAGAAGAAGCCTTCGCGAAAAAGCAGGCCGAAGCCCTTGCGATTTCAAAAGAGGATACGGTGTTGGACGTATGCTGCGGCACCGGCCCCCTGACCGCCCTGCTCGCCGCCAGGGCTAAAAAAGTCACGGCTTTGGATTTCAGTGAGAATATGCTGAGATTTGCCAAAGAAAAGGTTCAGGCCTCCGGCCTAAAGAACGTCGATTTTATCCAGGGGAACTGGAACCATATGGAGCCGGGACTTGACTACCCGAAAGCTGATATTGCGGTGACACGACACTCTCCCGCGCAAGGCAACATTTTGAAATTCAGCCGGTGCGCGAGAAAATACTGCTATTCGCTCTGGATGGTACAGCAGAAGCAAGATTGGAGCTCGCTTTTCGGCCGCTCCCGCGGCCGCTGGCTGAAATCCGAGCGGGAGGAAGAGAACTGGGACGAGAGGCCGGACGGACGGCTGTACGGCATCAATCTCCATTTCAACCTGCTCTACGAGCTGGGCGCCCATCCGGAAATTCAATACGTATCCGACAGCGAAATTCTGCGCGGCGAAACCTGGGAGAAATTGGCCCTCGCCTGTTTTCCGGGGCGAACCGATGAGGCTGCCTTGGAGTACGTCAAACGGAACGCCGTCCGGCAGGAGGACGGCTGCTATCTGCTGGAGAGGACCCGCTCCATATCCGTTATGGGATGGGACCCCAATGAGATCCGTTTCGACCTGCTGGAGGAGGAAATCAGATGAAACGTTGGCTGAATTGGCGGGAGATCGAAAAAATGAATGTCTGGGGCGTCCGCAGGAAGGACCGGGAAGAAGCGCTCCGCTGGGATGCCGGCGCCGGACAGTGGGAACAGCGCGCCCGGCGGGAAGGGGACGCCGGAGAGCGGCAGGTCCGCCTGATGACCAGGCTGAGGCCGGAATATACGGTCTTGGACGTGGGCTGCGGAACCGGCCCGCTTTCGCTCCCCCTGGCCCGGCGGGCAAAAAAAGTCTATGCGCTGGACAGCAGTCAGGCCATGCTGAATATCCTGATGGAAAAAGCCAGATCCCAGGGCCTTTCCAATATTGTACCGATTCTGGGCAACTGGTACGAGATGGAGCCGGGAAGAGACTTTCCCATCTGCGATATCGCGGCTGCCAGACACGCCCCTTGTCAGAGCGATATCCTGGGGTTCAGCAAGGCGGCTTCTCAATATTGCTATTCCCTCTGGAACGTGGCTCCTCTGGAGGAAGAAAATTACCATGAAAATCCCGGCGTCCTCTCCGCCCCCGGAGAGAATCCCGGAAGAATCTACAATGAACCCAACGGCCGCCTGTTTGGCTTTCATGTCCATTTTAATATTCTTTATGACGCAGGGGCAAATCCGGAAGTAAAATACGACATTGAGAGAAAAGACTATGTGGGGCATTCCCCGGAGGAAATCCTGAATCAAATATTTCCCCCGCTTCCAGGTCCCGGCTGTATCCCGGAAGCTCTTCTGAAACAAATCCGGTCGGAAATCCGGGAAAAAGGAGGGGTCTTCTACTACCAAATGGTACGGCGGGTCTCGATTCTGGGATGGAATCCTCAGGATATTACGTTTTAACCCAAAAGGGGCATATCACTTTTGTGACAGCCCCTCTTTTCGTCTTTACTTTCCGGCGCAGGCAAGGAATTTGTCCACAATTTCCTGCCCCACATCCTGGGCCACCATCTCCCATACCGGCTGGCCGGCTTCAGCCACAGCCGCCTGGATCTCGCCGGTGACAGGCAGCACAGTCATCACATCACCGATCGCGTCAAAGGCTTCCTGATCGGCATAGGCCTGGCCGTTGATTTCCCCGTCGTAAAACTGGACCGCAAACTGTTTCAACGCATCCTGGTAGGCAGGGTCCAGAGCTTCGTAGATGTCCTTGTTGATCAGCAGGTTGGAGGCATAGCCAATCGCATTGATCTCCATATAATGGGACTGCACCTCATAAAATTTCGCCGCATAGATCACGGAAATCGGATTGTCCTGTGCTCCCACCAGGCCCTGCGAAAGAGCCATGTAAAGTTCAGAGTATGCAAGGGGCGTTGGGCTCATCCCTAAGTTGCTGTAAAACGCCTGATAATATTTGTTCTCTGCGCAGCGGACCGAGATGCCGGAGAAGTCTTCCGGAGCCTTCACTTCCTTGTTGCAGGAAAAGGCGCGGAACATCGGGCAGGTCAAATCCAGGGTGTAGAGATCGTACTTGGCGCAGATCTCATTCCAGGTGTCTAAAAATGCCCGGCAGGCTTTCGTGGCTTCCTCCACATTGGTGAACAGGCCCGGCATGTCGAAAACAGCGGATTCCGGGATATAATTGGCCAGGGAAGACGTCGACTCAAATACGATATCGATATCGCCGGCCTCGCAGCTTTCGGTCAGCTCATTGTCGCTGCCCAAGGTTCCGTCCCAGACGATGTTGAAATTCAATTTTCCGCCTGTTTTCTCTTTGACCGCATCCGCCAGTTCCGTCATCACGGTGTAGCCAAAGTTCGAGGATGAGGCGGAACTTGCAATCGTCAGGGTAACCGGATCCAGATCCGCGAAATCGGCCTCATTCAAATTCAGATTTCCGACCGCTGCCGCGCAGGCCTCCTCAATGGTCATCAGGCTTCCCGCCTGTGCGCCGGAAGCTGCCGTGGCAGCCTCACCATGCGCCGCCGTGGTTTCTTCCTCCGACGCCGTGGTCGCTGCCGGAGCCGTCGCCGCCGTTGACCCCGGCGCTGTCGTCGCAGCAGCTCCATTTCCTCCGCAGCCGGTCATCGCCGCGGTCATGCAGACCGCCATCAACATTGCCATTCCTTTTTTCATATCCTGTTCTCCTTTTCTTATATTCCTGTAAGACATGGAAAGCCGGGCCGTCCGGCCAGTGCTTCCCTATCTCAACCATCCGCAGCAAAAAACATTTTCTTTGTGGAAACTCCGATGTAAGAAATCCTTGTCTCTCCTCTCAAACCGCCTCGTAAGGATCGATCCGGCTGCAGGTGCTGGCCACAAAATGGAGCTCCGGCAGCGCTGGGCGCGGATACGTACAAGGTTTATCTGCAAAATAAATCCCGTCCAAAAACCGGACGCACCGGAGAATATTGGAATCCGCTTTGATCTGAGGGTCCCCATGACCCGCGGCCGGAAAGTATTCCACAACCGCCCGCGATGGCCCGCAGACCTCGCGGATCCTCCGGCAGAATTCCTCAGCCTGAAGATAAGGAACCAGCCGGTCTGCTTTCCCCTGCTGAATCAAGGCAGGCGGATAATCCTCCGTCACATACCGGATCGGGGAAGCCTTCCACGCTTTCTCCTCAAAATTCCCGTCTCCCAGCATAGCGGGTACCGCGTCGTCTTCCGCTCCTTCTTGATCGGGAAAGACCTCCTTCAGCTGAGACTGATGGGTCAGCAAATCATAGACGCCGTACCAGCTTAAAAGCCCGTCCACCCGGCTGGAATATCCGGCGTTCCCCATGGAGAGATCCTCCAGTTCCGGGAAGTCGCCGCGGGCGGCTGCCAAGGCGGATAAGTGCCCTCCGGCCGAATTTCCCCAGATGACAATTTTGTCCGTATCCACCTGCAATTCTTCCGCGTGGGCTCTGAGATACCGGATCGCAGCCTTGACATCATGGATCTGAGCCGGAAACTCCACATCCGGTACCAGACGGTAATCCACGGACGCCACCGCATACCCCTGGGATACGATTTTAAATACGGAAGAAATACACTCTTCCCTTCTCCCTCCAAAATACCACCCGCCTCCGTGTACAAATACAACCAGCGGCCATACGCCCTCCGCTTCCGGAAGAAACACGTCCAATTTTTGGTCTTCGCTGTCCGAAGCATAAGAAACATCGGTAAAACTCTTTGCAAACTGTGACGGATCCACTGCGCGCTGGCCTGCTTGGAGGACTTTCCGCTCTTTTAAGAGCTGTGAATGTTCCATCGTTAAAAACCCCCTTGACTGATGAAAAAGAATTTCCTGTGATATATAAAATTCGGGCATTTTGCCCGGCAGACTTTCTTTAGCTGCGCAGCTAATTCTGACCCTTATTTTAGGCGCGGTTTATCATAATGTCTAATATATAATTCTATATTGTTTGATAATCTTTTTGGCATGCTCCTCCTTTATTTATTCCTCCAAACCATTTCCTTTCCGCACCGCGGCAATCTCCTGGGGGACAAAATCCAGGATAAAATCGCGGAAAAGCCGGGCCGCCTTGGAAACATACCCGCTGGTTTTCCACCGCACGTTGATGTGCCGCCGGCATACGGGATCCGCGATTGGAATCAGGGCAAATCCAGTCTCCCGCATCATATAATACCAGGTCAGCTCCGGGGCGAAGGTCGCTCCCATCCCATTGCGCAGAATATAGGTGACATCGTCTCTTGTGGCCGTCATCATAAACTTTTTCGGAGAAAATCCATTGAGCTCACACTGCATCAGCATGATATCGTTGAGCACGGAATGAAACGGATGGGTAAAAATAAAATTCTCATCCTTCGCTTCTTTTAAAGCGATCTCTTTCCTCTGGGCCAAAGGATTGTTAAAAGGAATTCCCAGCTGAATCCGCTCCGAGAGCACGGTCTTGCAGTCTGGCTCCTCCATTTCCTGGACGGAAGCAAAAATCACAAAATCATGCTTGATCGGCAGATTCCCATCCGGAGCCGTAAACGGGGTAAACTCAAAGTGGATGCTGGGATAAATCTTATTGAATTCAATGATGGCCAGATAGATCAGTTCAAAGGACAGATTCTGGGAGATGGTGATCGTCGCCATCTCGGTCTGCCGGTACTCATTCAGTTCCCGCTTGACATTTTCCTCGGCCGCCAGCATTCCTTTGGCATAATCCAGAAAAATCTGGCCGGCCTGATTCAGCCGGATTTTGTTTCCCAGCCGGTCGAATAAAGGCGTTCCCAGATCCTCCTCCAACATTTTAATCGTCTTGCTGAGCGCGGGCTGCGCCACATGCAGCTCATTGGCCGCCTGCGTCATGTGCTCCAATTCCGCCACCTTCATAAAATATCGCATCTGATGCAGTTCCATGATTTTCCTCCTTTTGTGTATAATAACAATTTTGATATCATTCTATAATTCATTATATATTAGACATTATCGAAACTCAATTATATGATGAAATAAATCATGATTCCAGATAAAATGACAAGGGAGGAAAAACATGAAAAAAGTTCTGAAATGGCTGGATGCCTATTTTGAAGAGGCCGTCAGCATTGCCGCCATGGCGGCGCTCTCCTGCGTGATGATGCTTCAAGTCATCATGCGCTACGTTTTTAAGCAGGCCCTTCCCTGGCCGGAGGAATTCTGCCGCTACGCCTTTATCTATTCCGCGTTCCTGGGGATCGGCTACTGTATTAAGAATCATAACCTTTTGCAGGTGACCCTGATCACCAATCTGCTGCCCCAAAAAGCGGTCCGGGTTCTGGAGTACCTCTCCGGCCTCCTGTCCATCGTCTTTTATGCGCTGCTGCTCTACGCCTCGATTCAGGTCACAATCACCTGCTATGAAAAAGGGCAGACGTCTTCCGCCACCGGCTGGGTCATGTGGATCTTCTATCTGGCCGGGCCCATCGGCTTTGCCTGCGGAATCATCCGGCAGATCCAGGCGCTCTGCGGTCTGTCAAAACAGAAAGAAAACAAGGAGGAGCCTTTGGTATGAGTCTGCTGGTTTTTGCCTTTTTCTTCGTACTTTTGTTTTTATCCGTTCCGATCGCAGTCTCCCTGGGTTTTTCCACCATACTCCCCGGCCTGCTGGATCCTGCTTTTAAGGGAAACCTTGCCTTTGTCTACCGTTCTATTTTTGCGGGTTTGAACACCACGACGGTCATCGCCATTCCGCTTTTTATGCTGTCGGGCGCGATCATGGCCAAAGGCGGGCTGTCAGAAAAGCTGTTCGACGTCTTTGCCGTATTCATCGGAAAAATCAAAGGGGGCATGCCCTGCGCCGTCGTGGTCACCTGTCTGTTCTACGGCGCGATCTCCGGTTTTGGTACCGCCACCTGCGCGGCGGTCGGCGCCATGTGCATCCCGGTTCTGACCTCCCTGGGATACGATAAAGTCTTCGCCGCCGCCCTGGTCGCCACCTCGGCCGGCCTGGGCGTGATCATCCCTCCCAGCGTACCGTTTATTTCCTTTGCCCTGGTCACGGACATCTCGGTCGGAAACCTCTTTTTAGCCGGGATTCTCCCTGGAATTCTGATCGCCCTCTGCATTATCGTCTACGTTCAGTTTTTCTGCCGGAAACACGGGGAGGACCGGGAAAAAATAGAAGAAAAGTACCAGAGCCTGCGGAGACGCGGTTTTCTCCATGTCATTCTGGACGGCTTCTGGGCCCTCCTCTCACCGGTGATCATCCTGGGAGGCATCTATTCCGGAATCGTAACGCCCACCGAGGCTGCCTGCGTATCGGTCTTCTACTCCATTTTGGTCTGTCTGTTCATCTACCGGACGATCTCATGGAAACAGCTCTACGGCCTGTTTAAGCAGGCGCTGACTTCCTATGCCCCTCTGGGGCTGATGATGGGACTGGCCATGGCCTTCGCCAAAATCATGGTTCTCTTGCAGGCGCCGCAGCAGCTGACGGCTTTCCTGTCCGGCATCGTGGACAGCAAAATTGTTTTCCTGCTGATACTGAACGTGATCCTGATCATCATCGGAATGGTGATGGATGCCGGTCCGGCCGTCATGATTCTGGCGCCCATGCTGTTAAATATCACGCAGGCGCTCGGCATCGACACCACCCACCTGGGAGTTATCATGGTGACGAATCTTGCCATCGGCTTTGTGACACCGCCTTTTGGGATGAACCTATTCATCTCCGCGCCCATGATCAGCGCGGACCCGATGGCCGTGGGAAAGAAGTCGCTTCCGTTTATCGGAGCCTTTCTCGTTGCCCTTTTGGTGATCACCTACATCCCGGCGCTTTCGCTCTGCCTTTTGTAACAGAAAAAACTGTGGTTTTGACTTGACAAAGAAATCTCTGTTTTGTATAATATGTACTGCTCACTCGGAGGGCGAGTCATTCGTTTAGAAATGACAAGCTGGATAAGGTGACAGGTTGAAAAGCCTGTTTCTTATCCAGCTTTTTTGTTTCATAGGGGGAAGATGCGATGGATTTATTGAATGGTAAAATCAAATCTACTTATTTTCGGTATCTGAGCGCCGCTTTCGGCAGCGCAATGATCAGCTCAATCTATGGAATTGTGGATATGGCGATCGTCGGGCAGTACCAAGGCCCCGACGGCACCGCGGCCCTGGCCGTGGTCGCCCCGGTATGGAATATCATCTACAGCCTGGGATTATTGACGGGGATCGGCGGATCCGTGCTGTACAGTGCGGCGAAAGGCGGCGGGGAAAAGAAGAAAGAAAATCAATACTTTACCTCCGCGCTGATTGGAACCGTATTTTTTGCCGCGCTCAGCTGGATTGTGATCGCGCTGTTTGACACGCAGATGCTGACCCTGTTCGGCGCAGGGGATGGCTTGCTGGCCCTTGCGGAGCGGTATCTCCAACCGGTCAAATTCGCCGTGCCGCTTTTTTTGTTCAACCAGATGCTGGCGGCTTTTCTGCGAAATGACAATCATCCGGGGCTCGCCACAGCGGCGGTGCTGGCCGGCGGACTTTTCAACGTGTTCGGCGATTATTTCTTTGTGTTTACCATGGACATGGGGATCTTCGGCGCGGGCCTCGCCACGGCGATCGGCGCGCTGATCACGTTTTTGGTGATGCTGACCCACTTTTTCTCCAAGAAAAACACCCTGCGCCTGGCCCGGCCCGAACGCCTTGCGTCAAAGCTGAAAAAGATTCTCGTGACCGGCTTTTCCACCTTTTTCATCGATGTGGCGATGGGAATTTTAACCATGCTGTTTAACCGCCAGATTGTCCGATATCTGGGCAACGAAGCGCTTTCCGTATACGGTGTGATCGTCAATATCAGCACCATTGTCCAGTGCTGCGCCTACAGTGTGGGGCAGGCATCCCAGCCGTTATTCTCGATAAACTTTGGAGCCAAAAAATGGGACCGGATCCAGGAGACCCTGAAATATGCCCTCTATTCTACGGCGTTTTTCAGCCTGTTCTGGACCGCCCTGATTTTTGCTATCCCCAACGGCTTTATCCGCATTTTTATGGCCCCGACCGAGGAAATCTACCGGATTGCGCCCTTTATCATGCGAAGCTATGGGATTTCGTTTCTCCTGCTTCCTTTTAATATCTTTTCCACCTACTACTTCCAATCCCTGATGAAGCCCGGCGCGACTTTTTTGATCTCCGTCACCAGGGGCCTGGTGGTCAGCGGCATTTTGATCTACGCGCTGCCCGCTTTGATCGGGGCGGATGCGATCTGGTTTTCCATGCCTTTGACCGAGGTGATTGTCGCCGTGCTTGTCGTGTTCCTGATGCGGCGGTACCGGAAAAAAATGGCGGGGAATTTCCCCGCCTAAAATGCTGAACATTCGTTATCCGGCTGATAACCGCTTTCATTTTTGTAAATCCAGCAATTCAAATCGCCTGCATATTAGAAACCATCCTTTTTATTTATAATAAAACAGGGCCGCTTTCCACATTGATTTCAAACGGGATTGTTGGTACGCCCTCTGCACTGGGAGTGTCGCCCTCAAAAGTCCAGCCCTTTAATTTCGTGGGCATAAGCAGCACAAATTCAGCGTCTCTGCCGCCAAGAGCAACACCTTCGTCAAATGCGCCGGGAAACTTTTCACAGTAAACTGCTCTCAATTTCTCGTTGGCGTCCAGCATGGTTGAACCTAAAAACACTGCCTTGGCCTCTGCAAAATAATTTCCGGCGCCAATGCAGCAATGAGGGTTGCTCTTTAGCTGCTGATATTTCGTCGAACCGGGATCGGTAAAGATTAGAATGTTTCCCTTGTAATATACGGGGCTGACTAACCGCATGGTGACGCTTTGATCGGATGACGTAGCAAGCGTCACCGCCATCTCCTTTTGAATCATTCCATAAAAATGTGAAACATGATTCATTCTTTTATCTCCTTTTCATAAGGCCGTAACAGGCTGTGCCTGGGCGGTTCGCCATAATTTTTGTTTCATGGCTCCTTTGCCGGTTTAATACCCGCAGGCGGTCCGCCGTCAATCGATTAATGGGATCCCTCATCGATGGGAACATAGACATCCATATAAGTAACGCCATTTTTTTCATAAATTTCTTCCATACAGATACGGTTCTCATAACTTTTGGCTAAAATATGATGCTCGTTCGCATATTCATAGATTTTACCATAAGCGCCGGGGATTTTCTCCCAGGGCGCGGAAAAAGGGTCTGTAATGGTAAGCATCGTATCAAAGAACTCCGCGCTAAACAGATAAGCGACGCTGCCTTTCTAGAGATACGTTTTATGACGGCAATTTACCATGTCAGAAAATGCTTATGTTTGTCATTTCCCCGCAATCCAAACATTCTACGTATGGTTCGCGTATCTCCATTGGGATGCTATTTGACTTCCCCTAATAATCTGCGGTAAATTTCCAGATCTGTATCTTTAAAAACATTGAATACAACCTGCCGGATCCGATTGTCCGCCTGTAAAAATCCTTTGACTGTTTCCACGGCGATCTCTGCCGCCTCTTCGTTGGGAAAATGAAATACGCCAGTTGAGATACAACAAAAGGCAATGCTTTTCAGTCCATTTTCCGCCGCCAGTTCCAGGCAGGAACGGTAACAAGAGGCTAACCGTTTTCGATCTTCTCTCGTGACTCTGCTTTGAATGATCGGGCCCACCGTATGCAGAACGTACCGGCAGGGCAAATTGTAGGCCGGTGTAATTTTTGCCTGCCCAGTTGGTTCTTCATGCCCCTGGGCACTCATCATTTCATTGCACTTTAAGCGCAGTTGAACTCCGCTGTTGGAATGTATGACGTTGTCGATGCAGGAGTGGCAGGGCTGAAAACATCCAAGCAATGCGCTGTTGGCCGCGTTGACGATCGCGTCGATCTTCAGCCTGGTAATATCTCCCTGCCAGAGAAAGATGCGGCCATCCCGGCCTGTCGGGGTGAAGACAGCGCTGTCTATGATACCGCGCTTTTCATTCTCCTCCGACAGATAAGCGTCTTGAAGCTCTAAAAATTCCAGGCCTGCCGGCATCGGCGGACGGAGGTTCATCAGCGAACGGAGGAGCCGCTTTTGCTCCCCCTCTGAACCGGGAATTTCCCATTCACCGTACTGCGGCATTTCTTCCTGCATCATCCGGATCAGTTGGATCCTGCGTTCCTCCTGTGTCATAGGGTTTTCCTCCTTATCATCTGCTCTAAAACCTGTCCGATATCTGCCTTCAGGCAGATCGACTGGCCGGCGATCTGTTGCGGCACAAAGGAATTTTATCGTGGAAGGCTGTATCGGGTGTTCTTTCCCTTTCCATCTTGAATAAGCAGGCCATTTTCTGTCATTTTCCTTAACAGACGTCCGCATGATGACTGTCCCATATCAAGCAGCATTTCAACTTCTTTTCTTGTAATAAATCCCCGTTCTTTTGTCAAAGCAATCACTTTCTTTTCTGATGTGTCTTTCTCTGACCCGGTCTGCGCCTGTTTTACTGATTCTGAAATCACGTTCAAATTTGGGAGAATAATCTTAAACGCATTGTCAGATGTTTCAATCTGTGGTGTCATCCCGGTTCCCTCATAGGCATCCATGATTTTTATAAGCCCTGTTCCATATGCTTCTATCAGTTCCAAACGGTAAAATATATTTGCCAGTTTCACGTTCCGGCAGACCGATATCCCCATTGTTACATCCTTTAAAGTTACGCCGCTTACCAAACCGCCAATAGAGGTAAATTCCAGTCTGTCTGTGTAAAGACTGATGAAGGAGCTGGCACGGAACGAGTATTCCCGATGAACCAGGAGATTCAAAAGAGCCTCCCTTACTGCGGTTTCGGGATAATCCCGTCTGTCAATACGATACAGCTTCTCAAAGGTAGAATGTGTCTGATTACGGAAATCAATATAATCATAAACTTCATCCATCTGCTGAAATAAAGAACCGGTAAATTCTTTCCGATCCTTAAATTCGTTTTGTTTCGTCCCCTGAAAAACAGCAGCCTTAATTGTATGCACGCATTGGTCTGAAAGCAGCAGCCCTAAGTTTGTATAGACACCATCCTGCGTTACCAATCCGAGTGTTTTCATCTGTACAGGTCCAAACGTTACATGCCGCTGGGCAAATATCTTTTTCGCACTTTCAAATGTCAAATTCTGCTCCAAAGACCGCATTTCCTCAAAGCGGTCGCCGTCTGTTTCCTTAATCATGCGACGGATTGCTGTATTGGTAGCCGGAACGGAGGAATACCCCTGACGGACATAGACGCCTTCCGGGCGCAGACCTTTTTTGGCAATATAATATGGCCTCTCTGTTCCTTGATGAATATCAACTGCAACAATTTTCTTACCGGCTACCGTCAATGTTTCATAGTGAAGAAACATCGTTAAGTCCGGCTTGATTGCATCCCGAACCATATTGCTGATTTGCAAAGAAGTTTCGTCCGGATTATCCAATCCTGATACAGTTCCATCATCTTGAACGCCAATGTACAGCTTGCCTCCCTCACAGTTTGCGAAAGCAACGATTTCTTTTTTTATATCCTCCACCACGATTGCTTTCAATTCAACCGTTTCGCTTTCCTGAAAAATCATTTGACTGCCTCCTGATTTTATTCTAACCACATTTTACTCATTCTAACCGTTCTTGTCAACAAAAATGGTTAGAATAAGTAGAACGAAACAGGAGACAGCAAGGATCACAGAAAATGCGCTCTGGTATCAAAATAGCGTTGAATCTGTTGTTTTTAAATTAGTTGTTTTAATACCTCCCCAATATCCCCATCCATACAGACAGAGCGTTCCTTTATCTCATCCGGTGCCGCCGCTTCCCCCTGGTTGATGCAGGCATAGGTTGCCCTGGGATTCTGGTACGTCATCCGCCAGAAGGGATACTTAATAATTCCCGGAGTATTCCCTCCGACGCCAAGCTCCAGGAATAAAACGCTTTTCCCCTCCTGCCTCCTTAAAAACTCCGCGTACCGTCCTGCTGCAAGACGCCAGCCATCATCTTCCACAAAGGTATCGTCCGCCCTCAGATTCATACTCACCGGCCGGCCGCAGATTGGGCAGACAGGCACCAGCTTTGACGGAACCCGCATATTTTTCTGCTCTTTCACCATCCGGCGGACCGTATTCTCATTGTCATAGGTCTTCGCATGACAGGGTAGGGAGCACTGCCAAAGACCGTAATCGCCCTGAGTGTAAAACAAGCGGTTTTTGTCGAAGCCTGCTTTTTGAAAGCAGTGATCCACATTGGTGGTCAGAACGAAATAGTCCTTTTCCCCGACCAGCCGGAGGAGATCTCGATACACCGGCTTCGGAGGATCCTGGTACCGGTTGATCCAGATATACCGGCTCCAATAGGCCCAATACTCTTCTAAGGTAGAAAACGGATAGAAACCGCCGGAATACATATCCGAAAAATGATATTTCTCGATGAAATCGGCAAAATGCTTTTGAAACCGCGGACCGGCGTAATCCATTCCGGCGGATGCGGACAGGCCGGCCCCGGCCCCGATCACCACGGCATCCGCGCATTCCAGCCGCCGTGCCAGCTCCCTTATTTTCTCCTGATCCAAAATAGCGCCCTCCCATTCTCCGCAGAAGGAATTCCTCAAAAAGCGGACAAACCGGTTTGATCCGGCGCGCCTGTGCCGTCCCTGACAGACACTCCCTCTGCGGGCCTTCTATCCTCTACTATAAACGAAACGACCGGAATCGTAAAGTACGCACTTTTTGGTAACCATCCCGTGCTGTGCCTTCCCGCCATCGCCGCTGATATTCACAGGAAATAAAAGAGCCGTGCCGGTCCGAACTTTGACTCCGAGGCCAGCACAGCTTCCTTTTTCTCCTATCCTTAAAACATCTGCTCCAATTCCTTCCGGTTGTTGGAATACCGGAACGCATTTTCCACCGAAATTTTCCCTTCCGTGGCCAAACGCACCAGATCCTTGTTCAGCGTGTGCATTCCATAGGCCGCGCCGGACTGCATCACCGTCCCCATCTGATGGCATTTGTTTTCCCGGATCAGATTCAAAGCCGCATCGGTTCCGGTCAGCACCTCCGTGGCCGCGATCCGCCCGCCCTGTAATGAGGGAATCAGACATTGAGTCACAACGCCTTTTAAGATCCCGGCCAGCTGGATTTGCACCTGGTTCTTGGCCTCGGCCGGACAGGCGTCCACGATCCGGTCGATGGTCTGGGCCGCCCCGGTGGTATGAAGCGTCGAAAGCACCAGATGTCCGGTCTCCGCCGCGGTCACGGCCGCAGAAATTGTCTCATAGTCCCGCATCTCCCCGACCAGAATCACATCCGGGTCTTCCCGGAGCACCGAGCGCAGCGCAGCGGCAAAAGAATCCGTATCCTCCCCGACTTCCCGCTGGTGAACCAAAGCCTTTTTCCGGGTAAACACATACTCGATCGGGTCTTCGATGGTCACGATATGATCCGCCCGTCTCTCATTGATATACTCAACCATGGCAGCCAAGGTTGTCGACTTCCCGCTCCCGGTAGGCCCGGTCACAAGGATCAGTCCCCGCGGCTGGCTGGCCAGCTCCTGCAGGATATTCGGGAGTTTCAGTTCTCCCAGGCTTGGGATCCGGTCGTTTAACAGGCGGATCGTTGCCGCCAGCTTTTTCTGCTGGCGGAACACATTCACACGCTGCCGGCAGCCGTCCGGGGTCTGGATGGCAAAATCCACATCCTGTCCCGACGCAAGCCGTTTTTGCTGCTCCTCGCTCAGCGCGTTTAAAATCATAGAGCGGATTTCTTTTTCTCCCAGAGGGAGCCCGGCTTCCGCCAGCGTTCCATCGATCCGGTAAAACACCGGCATGCCCTCCGACAAATGAATGTCAGAGCAGCCCTTTGCACGGGCTTCCAAAATCATCTCTTCTATGGTCATCCTTGTTCCATTCCTTATGAGTAGTAGGCAACCTTCAGCAGCTCTTCCACCGAAGTAACGCCTTTTGCCACCAAATCCAGGCCTCTTTCTTTTAACAGGTGCATCTCCTGTTCCCGAACCGCATATTCCTTGATCTCTCCCGCCGACGCTTTCCGGTGGATCATCTTCCGGATCTCCTCGTCAATCATCAGGATCTCATGGATCGCCGTCCGCCCGCGGTATCCGGTGTGATTACAGTGGCGGCAGCCCTTGGCCCGATAAACGGTCTCAATCCCCTCCCCCAGAAAACGGTGTTCCTCTGTTGTCGGCACGTCGGCCACCCGGCATTCCGGGCAAAGCTTCCGCATCAGACGCTGGGCCACCACGCCCACCAGAGCGCTGGAGATCATGTAAGGCTCCATACCCATATCCATCAGCCGGGCTACCGTGGAGGACGCATCGTTGGTGTGAAGGGTGGACAGGACCAAATGCCCGGTGATGGCGGCGCGGATGGAAATGCTGGCGGTCTCCGAGTCACGGGTCTCTCCGACCATGATAATATCCGGGTCCTGCCGCAGCAGCGCCCGAAGGCCCGCCTCAAAAGTCAGCCCCGCCATCGGATTGACCTGCATCTGATTGACCCGCATCATATTCTTTTCCACCGGGTCCTCGATCGTAGAAATATTCACTTGTTTCTTCGCGAGTTCCTCCAGGATCATATAAAGGGTCGTGGTTTTTCCGGAGCCGGTGGGGCCGGTCATGTAGATAATCCCATTGGGCGAACGGAGTATCGACTGGAATTTCCGATAGTCTTCCGCCTCCATGCCAAAGGATTCCGCATAGCTGATCACCGCATTGTTGGCCAGCAGACGGAGCACTACCTTTTCCCCGAATACGGTGGGAATGGTGGAGACACGAATATTGATAAAACCATCCTCCACTTTCATCCGGAAATGGCCGTCCTGGGGAATCCGCCGTTCGGCAATATCCAGATTCGAAAGAATCTTGATCCGGGCCACCAGCGGAGCATGGATGGACCGCTGCAAGGTCACATAATCCACAATCGTCCCGTCGATCCGCATCCGCACCAAAGTCTGATGCTCAAAAGGCTCGATATGGATATCACTGGCCGTCGTCGTGTAGGCCCGCTGCACCAGGGAATTCAGCAGTTTAATGATCGGCGTGTCGCCGTCCTCCACCTCGATCTCTTCCAGGGGGCCCGCGGCTTCCGCGCTGCTGTTGGCAAATTTGGCCGCTTTCTGAGCCGATACCTCGGCATAATAGTATTGAATCGCTTTTTCCAGCGGTCCCTTTTCACAGAGCCGGATTTCCAACTCCTGCCCTGTGGTCTGGCGGATATCCTCCAGGCCGTAAAAGTTCAGAGGATCATTGGTCACAACCGTCAGCAGATGGTCCTTTTTGGAGACGGCAAGGACGCCGTATTTTGACGCCAAGGGCTCCGGAACCAACGCGACGGCCGAGGCGTCCACGGAGATACCGTCCATGGAAACGATCTGCAAATCCAGACGGTGGGCCAATGCCTCCAGCATCTTTGCTTCGGTGATGAACCCTTTCTCGATCAGAATCGCTCCGAGGCGCTTTCCCTTTTCTTCCTTCTGGTAGGCCAGGGCCTGTTTGATCTGCTCTTCCGTGATGTATCCATATTCTTTTAAAACTTCCCCAATCGGGATGTTTTTAAACTGGTTCATGTCTTATCCCCCCGCCTACTCCTGCATCATCAGAAGTTCCAGGCTGACATTCAGCTGGACGAATCCGCTGTCCTGCCCGTTGATCATTTTTCTGCTTCTGGAATACTGCACCACCCGGAAGGCCGGCGTATTCTCGCAAAACTGGTCCAATAGCTGCCGGCAGGCGTTCTCTTCGCCCGCAACAGTCAGATCCACCTTAGCGGAGCGAAGCTGCTCCGCGGAAAACTTGGTTTCCTGACTGGCGTTCGCGGCTTCTGTTCCATCCGTGGTTTCCGTACCGCCCGCAGAACCGCCGGAGACCGCCTGCTCCTGCGCCAGGGCAGAACCTGGAAACGGTTCCAATGTGAAAGCCTCTTCCGAGATGGAAATATTCATATTCATCGCTTCCAATCCACAGGCTTGCAGCATTTCCAAGAGCATCCGGTCAATCCTCTGGCTGGACATCCGGGGCAAAAACAGCCCGGCGGCCTCTTCCCTTCTCTGAATCATCTCCTCGTTGGTCTTCTGCATCTGAGGCAAAAGGGCCAGTTTCATATCCATCTCTGATTTTTGCAGTTCCCGGTCGGAAATTTTCTGAGATAAATCTTCCGACTTTTCGATTCCAGGCAAAAGGATAAAGTAGGTAAAGCCTACCGCCAGGAGAAAAACCGCAAGAAAACGCAAAAGTTTCTGATCCCGATCTGTCAATTTCATCGCTGTTTCCTCCTTTCTACTTTCCCGCTTCTTCCGACAAAACCACCGTCACTGTGGCCAGATAGGCTCCGTCGCCTTTTAGTGCATATCCAGAGTAGCCGATCGCATCAAAACAGCCTGCCTCGGACAGTGCATCCACATATTGATTCATTTTCGTGACATCGACGAAAGTGGCTTCCATGGTCAGCTTGCCTTCTTCCGCTGCATAACTTTTGATTTCCACGGTCAGACCGGAAGGGCAGCTGGTCTCCACCGCCAGCGCCACCTGGGTATCCATCCACGGATAGGATTTCACCAGTTCCGAAGCCTGTTCCAGCTGATTCACAATGGATAAAAGCGCCTGGTTCTCCATCTCCAATTCATCTGCTTCCGACAGCCGGTCCAAATTTTCCGGATCCATCAGATAGGCGTCCAGCTCTTTTACCGTGTTCTCTCTGCTGAAATTAATCCCCCAGATCACGGCGAATCCCGCCAGAAGCACTCCCAGCAAAATCAGCGGAAAGGCCCAGAACCGCAGCGCTTTTTTTAAGCCGCCGTCTGCCTTTTTTTGCTTTTTCCGCACCTGGATCAGATTGATATCTTTCGGCGCCTCGTAAAGATTTCCCGCCGAATAAATTTCGGACTCTTCCGGACTTGGCAGACGGTTGATCCCCAGCGAAAAGCCGGCTGCCTCCGCGCTATCCCGGCACAGGTCCAATTCTGTCTCGCTGACCCCGCACAGGTATACACTTTTTACTTCCTGGCCGCTTTTCAGAGAGGCATGGAACTGGATCATACTGCTGATGTTGCGCACCAGCTCCATTCCCAGTTCAGCCCCGCCCCGTTCGCAAAACAGCCGTTTTTTATTCACGTAGGCAAAAGCGCCGTTCAGCCAGAGCATGCTGTTTAGCGTCGATCCGTCCAGAATCATCACCACGCAGGTCTGCTTTTTGGGCGCCAGCAGCGGGGTTAAAAGCTTAATCGCGCTGGTCCGGGCCGACGTCATTTTCGTCAGCTCCACGCCGATATGCTGGAAAATCTGACAGTAGTTTTCCACATAAGCAGAGTCCCCCATGATTGCCATGACTTCCTGCAATTTCCCTTCCGGGAGCTTCCGCAGCGTCATATAATCATAGCAGGCATCTTCCTGCCGCTCGGAATCTGCAAATTCCAGAGGGAGATTCTTTAAAATAACCGATGGTTTGGCCTGGGGCGCCGTCACGACTTTGGAGACCCAGCGGGAGCTGTCCACCACCAGTTCCACATTCTTTTTCGGCAGCTGGTATTTGCTCCAGATTTCTTCCAGTTGTCTGGTCAGCTCCGCCTCGTCCGTCACCATGCCGTTCAGCAGGCTCCCCTCCAGAATCTGGACCGAGAAAGATTTCTTAACCTGACCGGTCTTTCCCCGATCTCCGAGTGTCACCTGAATATTCCGATTGGAAAGATAGATAGAGGTAATCATATTCAAATTTTCCTTCTTTCTCAGTGGTATGCGGACGCTTCGATACTGCCGTAGGAATTGTAGACCGGAAGGATCACGGAAATCATCACAAACCCTACGATCAAAGCCATCAAAATGATCATAACTGGTTCCAGGAAAGAGACCATCTTGTTGATGGCAATCTCCGATTCATAATCCAGCGTGTCCGCAATGGAATCCAGCATGCCGTCCAGGCTTCCGGTCTCCTCGCCGATCCGCACATTTTCCATCAGTTTGCGTACAAAACCGTCAATCCCGCCGATGGCGTCGGAAAGCTTTTCGCCGGACCGCACCTGGTCGATGGCCCGGTCAAACTGGGCCTCTATGTAGGCATTTCCCACCGTCTTTTTTCCGATCTGGAGCGCTGTCACGATCGGGATGCCCGATGAGTAGAGCGAACTCAGCGTGCGGGCGAAACGGGCCGTATAGATTACCTTCAACAGCTTTCCGATCAAAGGCATCCGGGTCTTGGTCCGGTCTTTCCAAAGTCGAACGGCCGGGATATGGAAAATCATCCGGATCAAAATCACCAGCCCGATCAACCCCAGAATCGCTGCGATCCAATGGTTCGAAAGAAAATCGCTGAGGCCCATAATCACTTTGGTCGGCAGAGGAAGGGATTCCATCTGGGCGAACATATCGGAAAACTGAGGGATCACAAAAGTAAAGATAAACGCCACCACCACCACAATCAGAAATCCCAAGATACACGGGTAGATCATGGCTCCGTGGACCTTGGAGCGGAGCCGGTAGTCCTTCTCATAGTGGGACGCCATCCGCATAGACACCTGATCCATGTTCCCGCTGGCTTCGGAGGAACGGGTCATATGGACCAGCAGCTGAGGAAAGGAATCCCCCTGCGCCTCCATGGCATCCGACAATGTATTGCCCTGGCGGACGCTGGCCAAGAGATTCTCATAGATTTTTCTCTGGTTCTCTTTCAACGCCTCTTCCTGGGAAACAATGCCGAGGGCCCGCACCAAAGAGACGCCGGCCGCCAGCAGCGTGCCGAGAGAACGGCAGAATTCCGCCAGCTGCTTTGGTTTCAGCTTTGGGGTTTTCTGCTTTTTTTCAGCCTCGGACCAGGAAATCACATAATAATTCTGTTCCTTCAGGCGGGCATAAAACCCGTTTTCATCCGGTGCCTCGATACTGCCTTTGACGGTTTTTCCTTCCGCCGTCTTGGCTTTATACTGATAGATCGCCATACTCTGACCTCCCGATTACCACCACAAGCTCCAATACCACGCCAGCAATGCTTCTCCCCAGAGCAGGGAGATTCCCATGCCGGCGCACAGAAAAGGGCCGAAGGCAAAATGATCCTTGCGCCCCAGTTTTTTCTTCGCCAATAAATAAGCCCCGTAGCCGCCGCCGGATAAAATCGCCAGCATCAAAGCAATCAGGACCAGTTTTCACCCCAAAAACAGGCCGGCCGCCGCGGTCAGTTTGATATCGCCGCCGCCAAAAGCCCCTGGAATCAAGAGGGTGAGCAGAAAAAGCGGCAGACTGACCACAACCGCCCCGATCAGCCGCGCCTTCCCATCAATTTCCGGAAAAATGAAAAACGCGAGCACACCGAGAAGGGCAATACCGATGGAGAATCCGTCCGGAATTTCCATGGTATCCGCATCGATCAAAGCCGTGGCCGTCAGCAGAAAAAGGAACCCAAAAGCCAAAATCGCTTTCGGGCTTCCCCCGTACTGCCAGAAACAAAGGCAGGCCAACGCCCCGCCGAAACCTTCCGTCAGGGTGTCTCTCACCGGGATTTTTTCGCCGCAGGTGCGGCATTTCCCCCGAAGGAAGAGAAAGCTGAAAATAGGAACCAGATCCCCGGCCGTCAGCTCCCGGCCGCAGGAAGGACACCGGCTTCTTCCGCGAAGAAAACTTTCTCCGCGCGGAATCCGGTAGATAATTACATTTAAAAAGGAATACAGGCAGGCACCAACGGCAAAAAGCAAACCATATAAAATAAGATACAATACAAAAACCATGGCTCCTCCCCTCCTTTCTTATTTTGTGTTTTGGCCATCGCCAGACGCAGCGAGAGACTTCCGCTCCTGCCGGGAACAAACAGCAGGCAAGGCGGCGTTTCCGGCTATTCTTCCGTCTGGCCTCCGGCCTTCATCTTTTGAAGACGGTTAACCTCCCAGGAAAGAGATTCCTCCCCCTCCCTCTCAAAGGTCACCAGATACTCCCCTTCCCGATACAGGAATTCCGCAGGCCGGTGGGCATCCGAATCCCACGAAAGCAGATACAGCTGGCCTTCACAGCCAGTCAGCTCCATAAGCTCCCTCTCGGTTTGGGAAGTGAGGCCACTCAGGCGGGTATGATCCGTCAGAGGGCTATTCTCGCCATAACTTTCCAGGCCTAAAAGGCGGAGCGCCAGCTCCACATTCTTTGCCTGGTTCAACACCGTTCTGGCTTCCGCCTGACGGCGGAAATGAGTGAACAGAGGAAGCACCAAAAGAGCAATCACACAGAGCGCCGCCAAAGTAATCAGCAGATGTGGGGTAAAGGGCAGACGGCGTTTTTTTGTGTCATCTCTTGCCATGGGTAGACTCCTCCGTTTCTTGGAAGTTTAGTAGGGCGGGCAGGCCCGTGGAACGGGCCTGCCGCGGGAAAATCAGGTTATTTACGTTGATGCTGTTACATCCTTGACATCTCCCCAAGTGCCACCTGTCATCGCTACCGTCTTAGTACCTTCGGTGTACGTCAGATTAACTACTTTACCTCCCGTAATCACAACACCAGTAACACTTCCCTCAGCCACCTCAGCCAAAGTAGTTACTTCCTTGAGCTCATCCGCTGTAAAACCACTAATCGTGGGGGTTTTCGCATACTTCTCCGAAGCAATCGTCTGCGCCGCCAGATAAGCTGTCCGCGCGTCGATCAGGATCTGTTTGTCCTTCGCCTTATCGATCCATTTTACCAGCGAAGGTACCAGAATCGCCATCAGGATCGCCAGAATAACCAGTACAACGATCAGCTCTACCAGGGTAAAACCTTTTTTGCTGCCGCGTTTTTCCTTCGCAGCTTTTGCTTTTGCAAATAAATTCATGTCTCATCCTCCAATCTTTTTGGTTCCCACATCTTAAATCTATCATAAAAAGGAAAATTCCCTTCCTATGCCTGTTCAGTTACTTCTTCCAATTATAACACCGAATGGTTCTCCCGTCTTCCCAAATAAATCCGTTTTGGTTTTGCAGGGTCAGACGGATCGTGATATTGGCCCCGTCCTGAGAAAATTTCAGTTCGGTGATCTCATTTCCCATATAGACTTTTTCCGCCAGCGGCCGCACCGCTCCGGGAGTGGAGACATTCTCCACATAGTCAAAGACCAATCTTCCGTCCTCCGCCCGGATCTTTACGATCCGGCCTTCCTTGTCCTGGAACTGGATGGATCCTTCTTCGATGCTCCACTTGTCCTCATTGTACCGCATGGATACCAAAGGCTCGGAAATCGTGTTCAGCAAAGTATCGGACAGAGTCTGGGCATCGGCCTGGGCGGATACCCTGGCCTGGATCCGAAGAAAACTTCCGATCACCGTGGACGCCGCCACCAGAAAAATTCCAATCAGGGCAAAGCTGACAATCAGCTCCACCAGCGTATAGCCGGCCCGTCGGTTCCCTCGCTTTTTCATGGGCTCACCTCCGGCGGCGGGGCAAAATAGTACAGAGCGTATTCCTCTTCTTCCCCTTTGTTCTCCGTGTAGGTCATCACTTCGCCGGAGACCACAAAATCACTTCCATCCGCCGCTTTCAGCCGGAATAAAATCGGATTTCCGGAACCGTCCGAATCATAGTAGGGATCCCGCGCTCCGCTTCCGCCGAGATAATAATTCTCCGCTGCCTGCCGTCCCTTCTGCCGCAGCAGCCGGGCCGTCTCCGCAGCTTTGAGGGATGTCAGCATCGTGGTCGTGAACATAGCGATTCCGATCATCAGCACGGCAAAGGCAACGATGACCGACACCAGGGAGGATCCGCTTTTCGCATTCTTCTTCATGTCTCTCTCCCCTCCACTTCCCACTGCCATGTGATCTGAGGGGCCGAACCGGCGCCCTCCGACTTCAGGAGGACCTGCGGGCGGTAAGTGGTTTTCAGGCGGTACGAGGTCTCCCCTTTCTCCGCCGTCACCAGCGTCATCAGCCGCACATTTCCATGATATGCCAAAGCCCGGTAATATTCCCAGTCGGAGCTGTGGCTGTCTTCTTGCGCTTTCCTCTGTTTTTCGAGATACGCGGCGTTTCCCTCCAGATAAACTTTCACCTGCATGGTGTAGCCGTTAACATTCAATACATCGCTGTCGGAGATCATCAGCTCGTATTCGACCGCCGATTTCTCGGCTTCTTTTTCCGCCTTCTGCTGTTCCTCCAGGCTGACCCCTGTCGTATTCATGGTCGTATTGTCATAGAAAGGAATCCCGGCGCTGGTTCCATCCTCCAAGCGGGACCTTAGGGAACGCATGGCAAAATAGCGCAGTGCCTCTCTATCTTTTTCCGGCCAGCTGCTCTCCACCAGCCATTTTTCTCCGACTGTGTCCTTCTCCAGCAGGTCGCTGAACGATTCCGCCAGAATCCGGCATCGGTCAAAGGCCGCACTCTTTTTCGCAGTGCCGACTACGGAAGAGGCTGCAAACAGCATGGTCAGGGACAAAGCCAGCAAAACCGCCATTACGCAGAGCACGACAATCATCGCCGCCCCGCGGGTATTGGAATCTGGATGCGGCCTGGATTTTTTCTTCTCAGCCATCTAAACCGCCTCCTTCCTGTATTCCGCTCTGCATAGAAGGGGACGCCTCTTCACTGGGAGCGGAAGAAGACCCCTGCAAAGGGATAGAGCTTCCCGTGGAAGAAGGATCCTGCGATGGAGTGGAACTGCTTGTGGAGGAGGACTCCGATCCGGATGTATTTTCCTCCCCGCTCTCCTCCGGTCCCTGACTTTCAGACGACGCAGCGGTGTCCGAGCTTTCGGGAACCGCAGAAGTTCCGGCTTCAGCAGTACTCTCCGGAGAACCGGAGGGTTCCTGTGTGGATGATTCCCCGGAAGGTTTCTGTGTCACATCCGGGGCCCCAGGCGTTTCCGGAAGCGAGTAATTGCTTACCAGCAGATACAGATAGGGGTCGATCTGGTCAAACACTTCCCGGTTGCTCACCGCCTGGCCGGTGCCCTCCCAGGCCCACAGGTGCGGATGAATCTCCATTCCGGCTACTTTGCTTCCCGGCTTCCCGCGGTAATCGCCGCGGTAGGTCTGATCCGGATCCTGACGGACGTCCAGGGGAATGCCGGCGCCGTAATCCCGGACGGCCTGCTGATCATCGGACGGGTTGAAGCGGACGCTCCAGATCCCGGAGTTAATGAGCCATCCGGATGTGGTCGCCTGAAAGGATATCTTTAATTGGTCCATACCGGCGGAAGGGGCAAATCTTATTCCGCTGACCCCGTGGGAAGAACCGTTCGCCTGTCCGCATGTACCATCATAAATTTTTTCGAAGGTTCCCTCGTTTCCGCCCCAAATTTCAAATTCATATTCTTTGGTAAACCGGGATAAAATAGCGCTCCCGAATCTCCAATCAACTTGAAGACTCTCCAGCTCAACCGTATCCGAAAATGTAAAAGTGATCTCGTAGGACTTGGCGGAAGTATCATCAATCCAATAAAAATAATTTCCCGACGGCGTAAGCATCCGATCCTTTGCATATGGATTGTTTGTATTGAGAAAACTCTCATAAAACCAATTCCACTTCGGGGCAGGGGCGTCGATCTCAATCACTCGAATCTCATTCTCCGGCTCGACGAAATAATAATTATCCTGATCGGAAACGAGATCTTCTTTCTTACGGGTCTGTTCCGCCTGAACCGTGTACCGCGTAATCGGATACTTCACATCCGATACCCCGTAACAGTCTAAAATGCTGGTCTCCGCCTTCAAGCTTTCCATCCGGTACCCCAGGATCCCGCTGAATTCAAATTCCGGCAGTTTCTCCGCGGCAGTCTCCGCCGGCTCCACCAGCGCCTCCAGCGGCTTTCCGTAATTCCGGCACTGACGGATGGTCAAAGATCCTTCCGTCGTTTGGCCTCCGACGATCCCTGCGCTGGCGGAGCCGCCTGTGATATTCATTCGGTTCACACAGGAAGAGACTTCGCCATCGCCGGTCCAGCTTCCCACGATTCCTCCCAGCTCCTGACCGGAAAATCCTGTCAAGCTGCCGTCAGAATCACAGGCAAGAACCTGTTTGGAATTATCCTCCACCGCTCCGGCAATGCCTCCGGCGCTGTAGCCAGGAGAGTTGGTTTCGTTTTGAATGGATCCTTGATAAGAACAGCCGCTGATGGTTCCATAACTGCTGCCGGCAATGCCGCCCACCGTGGAGCCTTCCTGGGCGTTCAATTCCACCTCCTGGGCCGTGCAATCGGAGATGGTTTCGTGGCTGTAACCACTGATTCCGCCCACCGCCATACTGTTCCCCACGGCAATTTTACTGTCTTGGATCCGGCAGCCTGTGATATCTCCCCAGCTTTCTCCTGCGATCCCGCCGACATTTCCCGTGGTCTTCGTGGCAATCTCCCCCTGATACGTACAACTGGTGATTTCATCCATCGCCATACCTGCGATGCCTCCCAGCCCTTTTCCTCCTTCCAGGAAAATGTTTCCCCAGTAAGAGCTTTCACTTAACTTACCCTGGCAAACGCCTGCCAGGCCTCCTACGGAACCGGCGAACCCATTTTTTACGGTAAATTCCGCAGGTTCTTCTTCGCTGCCGACTGCGCACTGACTCAATTCCTGATTGGCGGCTGCCGCGATGCCTCCGGCCTGATTCGCCGATTCCGCCTCTGCGGTTCCCAGATAAGAACACTGGATTACGTTTCCATTGGCTTCGCCAGCCACTCCGCCAAACATCTGCGCAGACGTCACTAGAATGGATCCTTTAAAAGAACATTCCCTGATATCCAGCTGCGCCGTTCCGGCGATTCCTCCCAAATAATCCGCAGAATTTGTTTCCAGATTTCCTTCGAAGGAACACTGAATCAGTCCGCCTCCCACGGTCCCTGCGATTCCTCCGATCTGCTGTGCCGATTCCGACTCCACCAGCAAGTCGCCATAATAGGAACAAAGCTCTGCCGTCCCGGTCACAGAACCCAAAATACCACCGGCAAGTTTCGCTTCCTCCCCCACCGACAGGCTTCCCCAATATTCGCAGTTTTTCGCGCTGCCGCGGGAAACTCCGACAACACCGCCGACAGCAGCCCCGGCATTGTTCCGGTCCACACTGTCCACCTCAAGGGTAACAGGGTTTTCCTTATCGCCCAAACGGCAATTTTCCACATTCTTTTCCAGGACCCCGGCGATTCCACCAACGCCGCTTCCGGCGCCCATTACCGTCAGTTCCCCCTGAAACGTGCAACCGGCAATGTCTTCCTTCCCATATCCCACAATTCCGCCGGCAGTGCCCTGGACGCCCAGAGAGAAAATCCCATCCACCTTGCAGTTGGTAATCGTGGTATCGCTCGTCCCGGCAATTCCGCCCAGATTGGTAATCGCATAATAAGCATCCTCGGAAACCATGGTTACCGAGACCTGCTGTGCCGTAATATTTTCGATTACACCGGTGTTATACCCGCAGACGAGACCGGCATCATTGACAAATTCCGGCCGCAATGTGCTGTTTTTCAGCGTCAGATTCCGAATTTCACCTTTATTTTCTCCGAACAGGCCGCTCTTTTCCACCGCATTTTCCTGTGTCGCCTCGCTCAGCGGCCGGCTCGACCCGAAACAAAAGTCCGCCAGTATCTGAACCGCCTCCGGCTGGTAAGAAGAGCCTGCATTTAAAACCGGAATGGTCGGGAAGGCTGCGCCGGAGTCCGCGGTCACAATACCGCAGGCGTCGTAGACATACCCGGCTGTCAAAAGACCGTTTTCCCCGCCCCAGGATAAATCCGTCTTCTGAATATAGGAATGCTGCGTCCCGCCTGCTTCCAAAAAACGAAGGTTAAACAAATGTCTTACATTTTCCACCTGATATTCACGGATCTCTTCCTTGCTGGAGCTCCCCAAAACCGGCTGCTCCCAGGTGGCCGTGGTGGCGCTCATTCCCGATACCACTCCCTCCGCCGAGGCGGAAACAGTGGCCAGAATCCGCTGGGAGGGCTCTAAGCCCAGCCGCATGATACTGTAAGTTCCGTCGTATGCGCTGCTCTCCTTATTGCCCGCATCCTGCTGCCTGGCTGCCGCCAGATCCACAGAATCCAGCACCAGCATGATCTTGCCGTCCTTTTTTGCCGCCCGGCAGGCAAAGGTCTTTTCCGTCCCGTCCTGCCAGGTCACAGTGCAGTCCGTCGAGGCCAGCGCCGGCGTTTCGTCCGCCAGATACGTGCCGTCAAACTGAATCGTTACCTTCGGGCTGTATGTCGTCTCCTGGAACAACGCCACCTGATACCGATACTGTTCCGCCGGCAATTTCCCATCCACGGTCCAGAGCAGGCGAAGTTCCTCCCCATTGCTCCACTCCACGGACGTCACATCCACCGAGTCTCCGGCATCCGGAATTTCCTCCGGCGCCGAAGCACTGTAATAGCCAAGGATATATTTCTGCCGCAGACTGTCCCAGTCCTCCTCCGCGCGCCCGGACACGCCAAGAACGCCGCTTCTTAAACCGGCGGAGAGAGGATTTTCATCAAATCGGTCCGCCCGGTCGCTATAGCAGACAGAAAGAACGGCTCCCGTATCCGGATTAAACTCCAGCCGGATCGCCGCATCCCAGACTGCCTCCAGGTAGACATAGTCTTTCAGAATTTGATAGAGAAGATTTGTTTCCAAATCATCCCCCTTTTTGATCTCCAGGTAATACCAATCGCCCGGCTCGCCTGCCGTGCCGGAGCTCACTTTATGTTCCGGGGTTTTCACCTTCTCAGCCAGCTCCTTTAAACCCCCGCCCGACTGATAATAGGACAACGCAGACTGGGCCGAGCTGAACAGGGTCCTGGCGTACTCGTTATTCTGCTTATACATCGAGAAATGCTGATATTTCACGATCGCACCGGCTCCCACCGACAGCAGAATCACAAGAATCACGCCGACCACAATCATCTCGACCAGGGTAAAACCCTTTGTTCGATTTTTGTCCTGCGGTTGTCTCATAATAGCCTCTTTTATTTCACTTTCTTACTCTGGCCGCCAGTTCCCAGGCGACTGCAATTCATGCCAATCCGCACCCGTGGGGGGCCAGCTGATCCAGCTTCCGCCGGCCGCATAGTATTTCCCCTGGTAAAAAGCCACCGACCCAGTTTTTACTTTATGTTTTTGTTCCTCAAAACGTTCTGCGCTGTCGAGGATCGGATCCACATCCAGTACCCACATGGAACCATGATTATCCCTCGGCAATTTAGAAACTTCGTCTTTATTCTTGATTGCCCCAGACCAGAAGCTGGTGTTATTGGTGATGCAGATAAACCCTGTCTCATCGTAAAATACACTCCAGGCAGGTAAAGTTACCGTTCGGTCAAATTCATATTTTTTGCAATATTCATACAGCTCCCGGTAACTTCCCCCCAACACCTCCAACCCCTCCTCCGGCGTTGTTGGCTGGGGCTCCGTGCTCTCCTCTTCCTCCGGCGTGGTCTCCGGTTCCGTCGGAAGATCTCCCGGCCGGTCCGGTTCGCCCTTTTCCACCGTTTCCGCCTCCCCCGGAGCGGCGGCATCCTTCCCATGGATGCTACAGACCACGGTATCGGCATCCGCTGCCGAATAAACGCCTCCGGACGGGCAGGTAATCTCTTTCCCGTCCTCACCGGCCAATATCTCACTCACCGTGGTTTCCGGTTTTCGGATTCTCGCTGCGGAAAGCTGCAGCACCAATGCTTTGCGGTTCGCTTCGCATTCCTTCGCTTTACTTTGTTCCAGATATCCAATAAAGGAAGGAATCAAGACAGCCGCCAATATTGCCATCATCGTACAGACAACGATAACTTCTACCAGCGTGAACCCGTCCTGATCCCTTCGCGCCTTCTCTATTCCTTTTGGTCTCATCTCACAGCCTCATCCGGCCTCCAAAAGCCGTCATGCCATCCCTTCCGCATCCATTCGAATCGAATACAAAAAAGGAAAATCTGTTTTTAGTCCGATACTGTTAGACTCAGCATAACACAAAACGTAAAAAGCTTCAATGCAATTCTTCTTCCAATGGGTGGTATTCCGAACAATTTTAAAAGTGTATTGGCTGATCGTCTTTATTTTGGATACGATTGTGCAAATTGTATTCTCTACTATCTTTTTATTTACCAACTCTTGTTCTATAATAAAAAGACACTACTCAAATATGAATTTGCCGTCCGCACGATCCGGCAAATTCTCCGGCAAGGAGGACTTTGTGAACAATATTGAAATCACCGGTGCATACGAGGGCAACCTAAAAAACATCTCCCTGACCATTCCCAAAAATCAACTCGTCGTCTTTACCGGACTATCTGGCTCCGGCAAATCCACTCTGCTGATCGATGTTCTGTTCAACGAATGCCAGCGGCAATATCTGGAGGCAATGGCATTTCAAGGGATTCACAAACCGAAGATGGAACGAATCCGGGGAGCGTCGCCTGCGATTGTCATCTCCCAGACGTACGGAAATCAAAACCCCAGGTCCACAGTGGGAACCATGACGGACGTCTACACTGACCTGCGGATGATTTACGAAAAGTTGGGAGTCCGCGCCTGTCCTTACTGCGGGGCAATCATCTCCTCCGCGGACTGCAAAGAGGAAACCAAAAAGAAGGGCCAGGATTTCCATGTTTATATGTACTGCGATCACTGCGGAAGGAGAATGGACAAGATCACCCGCACTAATTTTTCCTTTAATACCAAAGAAGGCGCTTGTCCCGCCTGCGAAGGCTTGGGAAACATTCACATTATAAAAAAAGAACAGGTGATCCAGGAAGACCTGCCGCTGGAAGAAGGCGCCGTGAGTTATTGGGAAAAGCAGTACGGCCAGTATCAAACCTCGATTTTGTACAAAGCTTTCCGGCATTACGGCCTTCCGGACGCCGCCCATCTCCCGGTCCGGCAGTGGAGCAAGATCCAGCGGGAGATCCTGTTCCATGGTGTAGAGTGCGAGGCGGTCCGCCAGGCATTTCCCGATCAAAAGCCGCCGAAAAACACGATGGCGGGAAAGTTCGAAGGTGTCTTTCCGATCTTGCGGCGGCGTTTGGCGGATAAAACAAAAGACGCTGCTCAGCTTAGCCCCTACTATGATGTGACGGAATGTCCCGAATGCCATGGGGAGCGCCTCTGCGAGCAGAGCAGAAATGTGACCGTGTCCCATGTCCGTCTGCCGGAACTCTCCGTTGTATCGCTGGAAAGACTTGTTCAGTGGGTGCGGGAACTGCGGGCGTCTCTGCCCCCGCGGCATCTGGAACTGGTACGCGCGTACCTGACGGATATGGAAACAAAGCTGGACCGCTATCTTCGCGTCGGACTCGGTTACCTAACCTTGGACCGTACAATCCTGACACTGTCCGGCGGGGAATTGCAGCGCCTGCGCCTCGCCGCCACCGTGGACTCCGAGTTATCCGGTATCATCTACCTTTTGGACGAGCCCACGGCCGGACTTCATCCGAAGGATACCGCCGGCTTGGTGGTCATTTTGAAAAAATTGCGTGATCTGGGAAATACCGTGATTGTCATCGAACACGACATGGACATCATGGCATCCGCAGATTACCTGGTGGATATGGGACCCGGATCCGGGAAGTTCGGAGGTGAGATTCTGGCGTGCGGGACGCTGGAAGAAATCAAGAATGAGGAGACATCGCTGACCGGAGCCTATCTCAAAAATCCCCCGGCTGGGAAATCCAGATTCCGGAAAGGCGGCGGGATCCTCCGCGTTGAAAACGCCAGCCGGTACAATCTGAAAAATCTGACGGTGGAAATCCCGACAGGCTGCCTCATTTCCGTCACCGGCCCATCCGGTTCCGGCAAGTCGACTCTGATCTTTGAAGTGCTGGCCAGAGGGAACGCCGGATCGTTAAGGAATCGAGTCATCGGTCTAGATGCCTTTGATCAGGTGGTGGAAATCGGACAAGCGCCAATCACAAAGATGAAACGCTCCAATGTGGCAACCTACTCAGAGGTCTACACAGAAATCCGCTCCGTTATGGCCAAGAGCAGCGCTGCCAAAGAAGCCGGATTGACCGCGAAACACTTCTCCTTCAACACGCCTGGAGGCAGATGCGAAAACTGTGAGGGCCTGGGCTACGTGGATAACTCCATGCTGTTTTTCGCCGACACAAGGGTAGTTTGTCCGGTCTGCGGAGGAAATCAATTTCAGCCGCAGGTTCTGGACGTATTGTATCAGGGACTTTCCATCAAGGATATCCTGAACCTCTCCGTGGAGGAAGCCATCCAAGTATTCACCGGCCAGCCCCGGATCCTTCGGATTCTCCGGATTCTGGCAGACGCCGGTCTGGGGTATTTGCAGCTGGGTCAATCCCTCACTACGTTATCCGGCGGGGAGTGCCAGCGCTTGAAGCTTGCCAGGGAACTGATTAGCAGTTCCCCAGAAAAAAGGAGTTTGTACCTGATGGATGAACCGACCACCGGCCTTCACCCCCAGGACATCAAACATTTCCTGGCGCTTTTGGACCGCATGGTGGACGCCGGGAATACGGTCATTGTGGTGGAACACAACCAGCAGCTGATCAAAAACAGCGATTGGGTGATTGATCTCGGTCCGGAAGGCGGGGAAAAGGGAGGCCGCCTGATCTTTCAGGGCACCCCGGAACAGCTTCGGGCGGCCCCGGACAGTATTACGGCAAAATATCTGTAAAGAAGAAGGTATTCCTATTAATTAAAATACACGCCGCACGGTCATCATTGGCCGGGCGGCGTGTTTCATCATTTCAATATCATTTTTCCTTCAAAAGATCAATCGTCCAAGAACGTTACGGCCTTCACCGGCGTCCGGTAATCCCACTCGGTGATCGTAATTCCGCGGCGCTTGCTTCTGGCCTGGATTACCTGCCCGTCGCCGATATACATGGCGACATGGTTGATGGTTCCGTTCTTTGCATAGAAGATCAAATCACCCTTCTTCAAATTCGAGAAGCTGATCTTCTTTCCTTCCTGGGCTTGTGAACCGGTATAGTGGCTCATATAAATGCCGAAGTGCTCGTAAACCTTCATCGTAAATCCGGAGCAATCCACGCCGTTGGTCAGGCTCTCGCCGCCCCACACGTACCGGTTTCCTAAGAACTGCATCGCATAGTTTACGATCTGGCTTCTCAGGGACTGCTCTTTCTTCTCTTCTTCCTCCTCCGGCGTAAAGTGAATCGCCGTGTTCAGCGTATAGCGTACGCTGACAAGGGAAGGATCGCTGACGATATATCCGGTGGAACTGTCCAGCTCGATCTCATACCAGCCGTCCAGCTCCTGAACCACGTCAAACTGTTCATGGTTATCCACCTGGGTCCAGATCGCAGATTCGGTATTCGGCTCCGAACGGACATTCAGTGTGTCGGTCAAAATCAAGGCCCGCTTTTCCGCGGCTTCTTTGCCCTGCTGTCTCGCATCGTCTCCGGTCAGGATATAGTCGGCATAGACATAACCTTCGATGGATCCGGATTTGATCTTGTACCAATATCCGTCATCCTTCTCTACAGTGTCCAATATCTCGCAGGCATAGTTATTCAGCATCTTGCCGATGATCTTGCCGCTGGTACCGGCTTCTTCCCGCACATTCAGATAAGAATATCCGGCGTCCGCCAAACCAAGTTTTTCATACTTGTCCACTGCTGCCTGGCGCTGCTGTTCCTCCGTGTCCACCGGTTCCGCCGCCGTCTCAGGCGCTGCGGTTGTCTCCGGGGCCGATGTCTCCGGCGCCGCCGTGGTTTCGGGAGCCGCCGTCTCTGCCGGCTGCGCCGCTTCCGTCTCCGGCTCAGTCTGAGGTTCCGTCTCCGGTTCCGTGGTCACTTGTTTCTCCGCCACGCCGACAATCGCCAATTTCTGGCCCTGCGCCTGCTTTTCCGGTACGGTTGGCGCCGGCTGTGTCTGCGGCTGACTCTCCGCTTTTGTATGGTTTGTTCCGGCCGTATCGCCGGTGTAACCGCTGATCACTGCAGCGGCTCCGCCGATGACCAGAGAATTTTCATTGGCAGGCTTGTCCGCCGCCAGGACAATCTGTCCGGCCGCCAAACAGGCACTTAAGGTAATTAAGACTCCCAGCTGTTTTTTTCCTCGCCGAGTCAAATTCACACCCCCAGCTCATTTATTACAGATTTGTTACATTTGTTACATACCAATGATAACAGGTATCCTTCCCTTTGTCAACCTCCCAATTTATTTTTTCCAAGAGATTCCAAGATCCGCTTTGCTTCCTGCTCGTCGGAAAGGATCTGACCCTTTAATTCTTCCACCGACGAAAATTTTTTCTCCGGCCTTAAAAATTCCAGAAATTCCACTCTGGCTTCTTCTCCGTAAACATCCCTGGAAAAGTCAAACAAATAGGTTTCCACCCCCACCGGCCGCTCCCCGTCGATAGTCGGTTTCCGGCCCACATTGGCCACGCCGAAATAGATCCCCCCGACAATCGAGATTCGCGCCAGATAGACGCCGGACTTCGGCATCAGCTGTTCTTCGGGAGCGCATTGATTGATGGTTGGAACGCCCAGCGTCCGTCCCAGGCGCTTTCCGTGAACCACCGGCCCGCGGACACCGTAGCAATAGCCCAGCATCCGGTTGGCCTCCCGAATCTGTCCCTGCCGGAGGCAATCCTTAATCCGGGAACTGCTGACTGCCTCCTCGTGGTAAAGCTCTTTTTCCACCACCGTCAAAGAGTAGCCGAACGCGCCTGCCATTTCCTGAAGCAGCCCCACGTTTCCGCGGCCTCCGTAGCCAAAATGGCAGTCCGGCCCGACCACGATCTCCGAAGCACGGCACTGGCCGGTCAGGACATTTTCCAGAAAATCCAGAGGCGCCATGCGCCTGACCTGGTCGGTAAAAGGATATTCAATCAAAACGCCGGCTCCCAAGGATTCGGCCAGACGTATCTTTTCCATTCTAGTGGTCAGGCAGTCCCCTGTTCGCCCCGACAAATAGCTCTGAGGAGAAATCGCAAAGGTAAATACAACCAAGTCTTCTCCCTTTTGTTTGAGTTTCGCTGCGCGGCGCAGCAGTTTTCGGTGGCCCTGATGGAAACCGTCAAATTTTCCCAACGTTACAATCGAAGGATTTTCCAGCCGAAAATCCGTGGTATCATGAATGTATTTCACCATTTTCTCCCTAATCCGCTGGTTTATATTCTCTGTTTAAAGACCAAAGTGTGTGCGGAGCGTTTTTGTTTCATAGGGAATTCCAAAGGAATTTCTTATGAAACAAAAAACAGTTTTCGGGGCTTTAAAACCCCCTCCTCCGGAAGATAGCGGTAGATCCCCACAAAATTCCCAAAGGAATCCCAGACCCGATACTCCCCGGCTTCCAAAGAGCCGCCGCAGATTTGCAGAGGGTTCCCATTCCTCAAAACCTTCTCCTGAGCTTCCTCGCAGCGGTACTCCGGCAAGTGATCAAACATCCGCTCCACCGGCAGGATCTTTTCCGGCAATGTCCCGGCATCCCGCAGTTCCTCCACCTGGCTAAGGGTCAGCGCTTCTTCCAGCCGGAACCGGCCGGAGCGGGTGCGGATCAGCTCTTCCATGGCTCCGCCGCAGCCCAGGGCCTGTCCGATGTCATGGCACAGAGTGCGGATATAGGTGCCCTTGGAGCACGATACCGTCATTTCTACATGGGGCAGCTCCAACCGGTGAACCTCGATGGAAAAGATCTCCACCGCACGGGATCTCCGCTCCACGGTTTTCCCCTGCCGGGCCAGATCACAAAGTTTCTGCCCGTTCACTTTCAAAGCGGAATACATCGGCGGAATCTGCTCGTAGGGGCCAAGAAAAGAGAAAACTGTCTCTCTGACTTGTTCCAGCGTGCAGTTCACCGGCCGCTCGGCTAAAACCGTCCCGGTCATATCCTGGGTATCGGTCTCCGCTCCCAGACGCAGCACGGTTCGATATTCTTTGGTTGTATCCGTCAGCATATCGCAAAGCTTTGTCGCTTTCCCCAGACAAACCGGAAGCACGCCGACCGCATCCGGGTCCAGCGTGCCAGTATGTCCAATCTTTTTCTGTTTCAGAATGCCGCGGAGCTTTGCCACAACGTCATGGGACGTGAATCCCTTTTCCTTATATATATTAATAACTCCATCCATATTCGATTCATCCGTCACAGTTGTTTTTCGACCAGACGGGCAAGCTGCCCGGCAATTTCACTCCACTCTCCGTGCATCGTGCAGCCGGCTGCCTTCACATGCCCGCCGCCGCCAAAGAGCGTTGCGATCCGGCTGACATCCACGCCGTCATTGGCGCGCAGACTGACCTTCCATTCCTGTCCGGCTTCTCCGGTTTCATACAAAAACGCAGCGGCGCATACGCCGGAAGTCACACGAAGCTGATCGACAATCCCGTCCAGCTCCCGCGGCAGCAGTCCCAGTTCTCTCAGGTCGTCCGCTGTCACGGCTCCGGCGATAAATTTTCCATCCAGTAAAAGTCTGGCGGATGCCAGCGCGCGGCCCAGAGCCTTGTTCTGGGGAAACGTCTTCTTATAAAATGTTTCATCAATAATATAGGAAGAAGAAACGCCCTTTTCCAGTAACTTTCCGGCTATCGCCATGGTCCGCCCGGCCGTATTGGAATGTTTGAAAACCCCGGTGTCGTGGACGATCCCGAGATAGAGGCACTCGGCCGTCTCCTTGGTGATCCGCTCCTCTTCCATCAGCTCAAAGAGTACTTCACTGGTTGAACTGGCTTTCGGACAAACCTGATTGATATCTCCAAACGCTGTATTGGTCACATGATGATCAATGCAGACCTTTCGCTTTGCCGCATCCCAATATTTTCCGGACGCGCCGAGGCGCTCCTTGTCCCCGCAGTCGAGGGCCAGGCACACATCGGCCGGCCCGGCATCCGGGTACGTGTGGTCCACCCGGTCCGCTCCCCGGAGAAACAAAAAGTTCTCGGAGAACGGCTCCAGATATACCGTCACACTCAGATCCGGGCGGACTTCACGGATATAATTGTACAGTCCCAGACAGGAACCGACACAGTCCCCGTCCGGGTGGATATGGCCGGTGATGCAGATTTTCTCCGCCCCGTCCAGTACCTCCTCAATCCGTCTCATCCTTGCCTCCCGTCAGTTCATCGATCTTCCTCGACATCTCCACGCCATATGCGATGGATTCATCCAGAATAAACCGGATTTCCGGTGTATTTCTCAGGTTCAGGTTCCGGGCCAGCTGGCTCCGGATAAAGCCCTCGGCGCTCCGAAGACCAGCCAGCGTATCCGCAGCCTGAGCTTCATCGCCCAGCACACTGATAAAGGCTTTGCAGGTCTTCAGATCCGGAGCCACGATCACCGAGGTGACGCTGGTCAGCGGATGAATCCGCGGATCCTTTACCTCGCCCCGGATGATGTTGCTCAGCTCTTTTTGAACCTCTCCGTTGATACGGATATTTTTGATACTATTTTTTCTCATTCTTGCTCCTTGCTTCTGCTTTGTACACCGGATTTCACAGAGCCGTCTGCTTCGGAAATCAGGTGCGGGGAACCTCCACCATCATATAAGCCTCGATGGAATCGTCCTCCTTCAAATCATTGAATTTATCAAACACCAGACCACACTCATAACCGGTGGCCACTTCCTTTACATCGTCTTTAAACCGCTTCAGGGAAACCAGCGGGCCGTCGTAGATCTGCTCGCCGTCGCGGCTGACCCGGCAGCTGCAGTTTCTCACGAACTTGCCGTCGAGAATGAACGCGCCGGCAATGGTTCCGATTCCGGACGCCTTGAAGGTCTGACGCACAATACCGTGGCCGATCACCTGCTCCTCGAAGATCGGATCCAGCATGCCCTTCATTGCTGCCTCCATATCCTCAATGGCCTGATAGATGACCTTGTACAGGCGGACATCCACCTGCTCGCGGTCTGCGGTCGCCTTGGCCGCTGCATCCATACGGACGTTGAAGCCAATGATGATCGCATTGGATACGGCTGCCAGGGAGACATCGGACTCGTTGATCGTACCGACACCGCCGTGGATCACCTTTACCACGACCTCCTCGTTGGAGAGCTTCACCAGGCTCTGCTTCACTGCTTCCACAGATCCCTGTACGTCTGCCTTAATCACCAGGTTCAGTTCTTTTACATTGCCGGCCTTGATCTGGGAGAACAAATCGTCCAGGGAAAGCTTGCCCTTGGTGTCGTCCAGCAGGTTCTTCTTGCCTTCCGCCACAAAGGTCTCGGCATAGGTGCGGGCTTCCTTCTCGCTGTCAGTGGCCACAAATACCTCTCCGGCATTGGGAACGTCGTTCAGGCCGAGAATTTCCACCGGCACGCTGGGCGTCGCTTCCTTGACCCGGCGTCCCTTGTCGTCCATCATTGCGCGGACTTTACCAAAGCAAGGTCCCGCCGCCACGGTGTCTCCGACATGCAGCGTTCCCTTCTGGACCAGAACCGTAGCCACCGGGCCTTTGCCCTTATCCAGCTGGGCCTCAATGATCAGGCCGCGGGCATTCCGGTCGGGATTTGCCTTCAATTCGCGCAGTTCCGCCGCCAGCAGAATCATCTCCAGCAGAGTGTCAATGCCTTCGCCGGTCTTTGCCGATACCGGCACGAAAATATGCTTTCCGCCCCAGTCCTCGGACACGATCTCATGCTCCGCCAGTTCCTGCTTCACCCGCTCCACATTGGCGCCGGGCTTATCAATCTTATTGATCGCGACAATGATCTCCACGCCGGCCGCCTTGGCATGGTTGATAGCCTCGATGGTCTGAGGCATCACGCCGTCATCCGCGGCCACAACCAGAATCGCAATATCCGTGGACTTTGCGCCGCGCATTCGCATTGCCGTAAAGGCTTCATGTCCGGGCGTATCTAAGAAGGTAATCTTCTCGCCGCCTATCTCCACCACATAGGCGCCGATGTGCTGGGTAATGCCGCCGGCTTCCTTCGCGATCACATTGGTCTTCCGGATGGCGTCCAGCAGAGAAGTTTTACCATGGTCTACGTGACCCATCACGCAGACAACCGGCGGGCGGGACTTCAGGGCGGTCTCCGGATCCTCTGTGGTATCCTTCAGCAGCTCTTCGATCACATCGATCTTCACTTCCTGCTCCGTCAGGACATCGAATTCCACCGCAATATCTGCTGCGGTCTCATAGTCAATTTCCTGGTTTACCGTCACAATCTTGCCGGAAAGGAAAAGCTTTTTCACAATCGCGGAAGGCTGAATCTTCATCTTGTCTGCCAGCTCGCGGATCGTCAGTTTATCCGGAAGGGTGATCATTTTGATCTCAGGCTCCACCGGCTCCTGTCTCTGCGGCCGCGCGGGTCTCGACAGATCCTTGCTGGAAACCTGCTTTCCGCCGGGCCGTCTCAGCTCATCACTGTTCTTCTTATCATAGCGGCTGTTCCCCTTGGTATTGGTGCTCTTCGGGCTCTTGGCGCTGGGTTTCGCCATTCCGCCGAACTCCGCTCCGCCGGTGCGGGGACGGTCTCCGGCTCCGGCCGGTCTTCCGCCTGCCGGTCCACGGCTGCCCTGGGGACGGTCTCCCGTATTATTTCCGCGGTAACCTCCCTGGGGACGGTCTCCCGTATTATTTCCGCGGTAGCCTCCCTGGGGACGGTCCCCGGTATTGTTTCCGCGGTAGCCTCCCTGCGGCCGGTCTCCCGTATTATTTCCGCGGTAGCCTCCCTGGGGACGGTCCCCGGTATTATTTCCGCGGTAGCCTCCCTGCGGGCGGTCCCCGGTATTGCTCCCACGGTAGCCTCCCTGCGGGCGGTCCCCGGTATTATTTCCGCTGCGGCTTCCGTTCCGGCGCTCATTGCTCCGGTTTCTGGCTGCGGCCGCCGCACGGGACGCGGCGCGGTCCGCCTCCCTTACTTTTTCCATATCCACAAAACGAGGGGCGGCCGTTTTCACTTCCGGCGCCTTCTCCTCCACAGTTTTCGCTGCGGGAGCCGTCTCCACCGGCTTAGTCTCCGCCTTAACTTCTGACTTTGCCGCGGGAGCCGCTGGCTTAGCGGCGGGACGCGGCGCAGGTCTCTCAGCCGCAGGCTTCGCGGCGGGCCTGGCCGGTTTCGCAGCCGGCTTTCCTGCTTTTTCCGAATCCGTCTTCGCTGCCCGATCCGCTGCCGGTTTCGCAGAAGAACGTCTCGGCGCGCCTCCGTTCGGACGGGATTTTAAACTGTTCTGGGTACTGTTTTGTTTCCGGAACACCGCCGTAATCTTTTTCTTTTTCGGTTCTCCCTCTCCGGCCTTTTCCGGAGTGTTCTTTGGTTCTTTTATCAATTCCTCTTTATTCAAATCATTCTCCATGCTCACTACCTCCATCTTGATTCCTGTCTGTCAACTGCTCCTTCACCGCTTTTGCCAAGCCCTCATCCAGCACGGCCAGAGATGCTCTGGCTCCTCTGCCGATGGCGTGGCCCAGGCTTTCCTTATCTCCAAAAATCAGCAGATCCGTGTGATAATAGGCGCACATGTCGCGGAACGCTTTTTTTGTATTTGCCGAAGCATCCTCGGCCACGAGAACCAGCTTTGCTTTGCCGCTTTTTACGGCCCGCTCGGTACAGAATTCTCCGCTTTCGATATGCCTGGCTCTGGCCGCCAGGCCTAAATAGGACATTGCCTTATTTTGATGCAAGAGCGTTCCACTCCTCTCTCAGCCTGTCGTAGACCTCCTTCGGCACCGCCATCTTAAAGGACCGGTCCAGACCTTTGGTCTTGATTGCCTTTTCCAGACATTCTTCCGAGGGGCAAAGGTAAGCGCCGCGCCCGTTCTTTTTTCCGGTTGTATCCAGAACGAACTCGCCTTCCGGCGTTTTTACCACGCGAATCAGCTTCTTTTTATCTTTCATTTCCCCGCAGCCAATGCAGGCCCGCTGGGGCTGTTTCCGAATTGTACCCACGCACTCACTTCCTATCTCTCTTCGTCCGGCTCCGGGATCTCCTCCGGCTGAAACGCATCATCGAAATCATATGCCTCCGGAACATCCTCGTATTCCAGTCCGGCGGTTTCTGGATTCTCGAAACTTTCGGGGGTTCCTTCGTCCTCTCCGCCTTCCTCGTAATAATCTTCGATGTACCCGATCTCCTCAAAGAGACCGCTCTCCCTGGCCTGCGTCTCACTCTTGATATCGATCTTATATCCGGTCAGGCGGGCCGCCAGACGGGCGTTCTGCCCAACCTTACCGATAGCAAGAGACAGCTGATAGTCGGGAACCACCACCTGTGCGGTTCGCTCATCGTCGTCGGCCAGGACACAGATGACTTTCGCCGGACTCAACGCATTCTCAATCAGCTCGGCGGAATTATCGCTCCAGTTGATGATATCGATCTTTTCGCCCCGCAGCTCATCCACCACAGAGTTCACACGGCTGCCGTTGACACCGACGCAGGCTCCGACCGGATCTACGTTCGGATCATTTGACCAAACCGCCATCTTGGTCCGGGAACCGGCTTCTCTGGAAATCGCCTTGATCTCCACGATTCCCTCCTGGATCTCCGCCACCTCGGCTTCAAACAGACGTTTGACCAGCTCCGGATGCGTCCGGGACACCAGAATCCTGGGGCCTCTGGTGGTATCCTTTACTTCCAGAATAAAGACCTTGATTCTCTCGGTCGGCTCGTAGACCTCGCCGCGGACCTGTTCGTTTTCATTGAGCATGGCGTCGGCCTTGCCAAGATTCACGCTGATATTTCTTCCAATATAGCGCTGAACAATACCGGTCACAACTTCCCGTTCTTTGGCGTAGAACTGGTCGAACACAACCTTGCGCTCTTCCTCACGGATTTTTTGGAGGATCACATTTTTGGCATTCTGGGTGGCGATCCGGCCGAATTCCTTGGACTTGATGTCCTGACGCACAATATCGCCGACGCTGTAGGTGCCGCTTAGCTTTCTGGCATCCTCCAGGCTGATCTGAAGCACCGGATCTTCGACAAGCTCCACCACTTCCTTTTCTGCGTACAATTCATAGTCGCAGGTTTCCGGATCCATGTGAACCTTGATATTGTCCGCCTTTCCAAAGTGGTTTTTGCAGGCCGTCAGCAGGGAAGTTTCAATGGCCTCCAGCAACGTGTCTTTGCTGATGTCCTTTTCCTTCTCCAGTATATTCAGAGCCTCCAGTAATTCCTTATTCATTTTTCCTTATTCCTCCTTTAAAAGTCAAACGCCAGGCGGATCAGGGCGATATTCGACCGCTCCAAGGTCCGCTTGGTCTCTTCATTTTCCTGTATTGTGACGGTCTTCGCATCGTAATCAGTCAGGATACCGGTAAACTCTTTTTCCCCGTCCACCTGCCGGAAACAACGGATCTCCACCTCTTCGCCGATGCTGCGGGCAAAGTCTCTCTCCTTTTTCAGCGGACGTCCCAGCCCCGGAGAGCTGACTTCCAATATATATGCTTCTTCAATAAAGTCTTTTTCATCCAGCACATCGCTCAAACTCCGGCTTACCAGCTCGCAGTCGTCGATCGTGATTCCGCCGGGTTTGTCGATATAGGCCCGCAGATATCGGCTGCTTCCCTCCTTTACAAATTCAACATCCACCAGCTCGAAGCCGTTCGCCTCCAGTATGGGTGTAAGCAGTTCCTCCGTCTTCCGCTCGTAATCTTCCCTTTTCGCCAAATCCTGCGCCCCTTTCCGAAATTTCTTCCTTAATACGTTCAAAGAGTGGACTCGCGTCCACTCTTCTACCTTATTACTATTCAACATTTACCATATGGCAGTATAACACCCTTCCCTGCGGATTTCAAGGCTTTTTTGAATTTTTTTAAAAAAGATAAAAATTTTGCTTGACAAATTCTTTTGGACTAGATATAATAGCAGAGGTTTCGAGGTGTGGCTCAGCTTGGTAGAGCGCTGCGTTCGGGACGCAGAGGTCGCAGGTTCAAATCCTGTCGCCTCGACGAAATCGAATTCGATTCGAGGAAAACAGCTTCTCATGCGGGAGGCTGTTTTTTCGTTTCCTGATTCTTTAAAAAACCGGAGACCTGTTTCCCATGTCTCTGGCTTTTTCATCTGCATTTGCGTACCCTAAGGGGCAGACCCTGTGCATCCATAGCGGAGCGTTCTTTTTATTTGATAGGAAATTCCAAAGGAATTTCCTATCAAATAAAAAGCCACAAAAGATAAAATCTTTTGTGGCTAAATAGTCCCTAGGGGAATCGAACCCCTGTTTCCGCCGTGAGAGGGCGGCGTCTTAACCGCTTGACCAAGGAACCATGTTGCTGTGCTCTTGTGAGCCGCGAACAAAATGTATTATAGACAAGGATTCGAAAAATGTCAACCACTTTTTAGAAAAAAATATTTTTTTTCTTCAGCTGCTGATAGTAAAGAGTTCTTGGCGAGGGAATCCCCTCCTGATTGAGCGCTGCGGCAATACTGCGAAAGCTGTTGCCCATACATCTCATATGAAAAATACGCTTGACAATGGAAACGGTCTCCGGATCAGGTAGCGCAATAAAACGACAGTTCATTTCCGGGAGTATCGTTTCAATCAAAGCACCTACCAATAAATGATTCCTGCCAAGCCTGCTCAAATCTTTTACAAGAATTAAATCAATGAGATCTTCCTTTGCATCAGCCAGCATCTCCTGCAGGGCGGCCGCTCAAAATTTGTCCCTAAGCAACCTCTATCCACATAATATTTGATAACCGACCAACGCCTGCTTTCTGCATAGCTCTTTAATGACTCTTTCTGGTTTTCAATGCTTTCGGATATTTCGGTGCACCCGTTGTCTTTACTGATTCTGGCATAAATACCGACTTTATAAGTGCTTTTCTCCTTGATCATAATTCTTTATCCGTTTCATTTTCGGTCAATGCCTTTTCCGCAATTTCTAACGCGGCTATAAAATCTTTATCTGATTTTGCAAGCTGGCTATCTTGTAATGATCTGAATTTATGGTATTCTTCCTTTGCTTTTTTCTCCGCCATCACAGCGCTAATTCGTCCTGCTCCCGTAAGAATTTCATGCTTAGATAGCTTCAAAAATCCATCCAGAGTTTCGATCCAGTCTTTCATATACATCGGTATATGACGTCTTGCCTGCATCTCGGCAAATTCAAGGTAGGCGGAAACGATCCCGTTGAGTGCTTCTAGTTCTTCCTGATTGCAATAGTTTTTCGCTACCAAAGCATCCGCTTGTGTCGGATGACTTCCGCTAAAAGAGTACAGTCCCATATTGGGTTTAGAGCTGTCCGCACTAAAATATATTTTTTCTGCCGCCGTCTGACCGTGAGCGGCCCAGTGCATTTTGTTCTGAACTGTTTTGAAAAATAAAACAGATGCTTCCATTCGGGGATCATAATCCATGCTAGTCGCATAAATATCAAGCACTTTCCTCCAAAATACTTTTTCCGAAGACCGGATATCCCTGATACGCTCGAGTAGCTCATCAAAGTAATTGCCACCGCCTGCTTTTTTCAGAAGCTCATCATTCATGACAAAGCCCTTGATCAAATATTCCTTGAGTACAGAATTTGCCCATATACGGAACTGCGTGCCGCGCAGGGATTTTACTCTGTATCCAACGGAAATAATGACATCCAGATTATAGTAATCCACCTGATAGACCTTGCCGTCTTCGGCAGTATGGGCAAATTTTGCCCATACTGATTCCTTCCGCAATTCACCCTCATCAAAAATGTTTTTTATATGCTTTCCAATCACACTTCTATCTCTTTGAAACAGTTCGGCCATTTGTTCCCTGGTGAGCCAGACGGTTTCATCGCTCATCTGAACATCTATTTTTGTCAGACCATCTTCCGTCTGATACATGATAATTTCGGTATTCTGAGGTTGTATTAATTCGTTACTCATCTGCATGCCTCTTTTCTGTCATTTTCTATGTTTATTCTACCATGAACCGTGCGAAAAAGATAGGCAAAGCGCCAATGGCTTGTACCATCAGCCCTCAGCGCTTTTCGGTTTATTCCTTTTCGCTTTTGCTTGCCAATTTGTCTTTGCCGCTAAAAGCCGTATGCCCACACCCCGCATGGTTACTGGACTTCTTGTGCTTTTCTCATACCCTACACTAACAACCTTTGTTCTCGAACACATTTTTGAAAACGGCAAAATCATTCTCTCCTTTGGCGCTGTCCACATTATCATTGATTGCGATAAAGCGGACATCATAGGCCGGGACAGGTCTTTGACAATCAGAGTGGAAACAGAATAGTCCTCCACATATTTCATCATTTTCTGAAATCCGGGTCTTTGAAAACTCGTTCCTGAGAATCCGTCATCCATAAAGAAGATGGTGTTGCGGAAACCGTGTTGCCCTCCACGGCGATATGTTCCTCGGTATCAAAACCAAATTCAAACACGCCATCTTTGAAATGCTCTGCCGCACGTTCCGTCACTTCCGGTTTTAAAAACTGCGGAAGTACACTCAAATCTTTTTTCTCTGCCATTCAGTCAATTCTCCTTTCTTGCCAAAGGTAAAGTTATCATCTGTTGTCACTCGCCCTGACAGCCAGCCCTGATGCTTATAATAAGGGGATTGTCCGAAAGAGATATTGTAAAACACATCTCCTGCGGCACTGCCCTCCGGAAAATCATATTTGATACAAAGCTGAGGAATGGATACGCCGTATTTCTCCGCTATTGCTGCTACCTCGGAATGTTTCAAAATCTCACCATGCGCCACCGGAGAATATGCCTCTACCAAAATATCCTTGCTGCGGCAATCGGCCATCAAAGCGTTCGGAGTATTACCGATATGAACCAGAAGCTGATTTACCATCGGGGCTACAGAACAAGAGGCAAGGATATTTTCAAGATCTGCCTCATTAAAATCAGATACACCGATTGCCCGGAGTTTTCCGGCTTTGTAGGCATCTTCCAGCGCTCTCCATGCCTCTCGGTTTCCCTGTGAATAATCACTGCCCCGGAAATCCGCCCACGGCGGAGGACTGTGAATGAGCATGAGATCAATGTAGTCAAGTCCCAGCTTTTCCAATGAACCGTTGATTGCAGCGGCAGCTTCCTCATAGGTTTTGGCTTCGATAGCTAGCTTTGTGGTTATGAACAGTTCCTCCCGCAAAACGCCGCAGGTGCGGATTCCCTAACTCACGCCACGCTCATTTTCATAAACCTGTGCCGTATCAATATGCCGGTATCCGATGTTGACTGCCTCACGAACAGCGTCGGCCACGGTATCATCTGAAATAAGCCAAGTTCCCAAGCCCAGCTTCGGAATCGTCACGCCATTTGAAAGCGTATAAGTTTTATTAAAATCATTTTCTTGTGCTCCTTTCAAAGTTCAGGTCATATTTCCTTTATGGTTAAAATGTTTAAGCCATGCCAGAATTTCCGGCTCAGCATTTGCCACACCGCCCCCATGAATTGCCAGACCTTTTTCCACACTGGCATTGGGACAAATTCGGCGAATATCTTTTTCGCTGCCTCCCATTTTGCTGCCCTCATGGGTGCAAAAGGGCCGGATAATCTTTCCTTAAAAAACCAAGATGTTCCAGAAAGGTAAAGACTGCCTTCGGCATGGCACTCCAATAGTTTGGGAACCCCAAATAAATCGTGTCATAGGAGTCTATGCTTTCAGGGTATCGCTTCAACTCTGGTCTGGCATCCCGCCGTTGATCCGCCTGTGCCTGTGCGATACCGTTATAATCTTTGGAGTATTCCTGGATAGGCTCTATCTGAAATAAGTCGCCTCCCGTAAACTTTTGAATCATACAAGCTGCAATCTCTGTATTCCCGGTTTTAAGACTTTTAATGGTTCCATTTACATAGTTTTGATGCTTGTTTCTTTATGAGCTACCGCCATTCAGGCAAGACATCTTTTCACCCCATTAAGAAAGCCTGGAAAACAACGTTTTTTCGTCATTTCCAGGCTCTTTCTTACGGAAGAAGGATCGGCGCGCCGGGTCCCAGCGGAAGCTTGAAAAAATAAAAGACCAAAAGTTGGAGAATCATCAGCACCGTAAAGGAAATCGTGTACGGCAGCATATTCGCCATCAAGGTACCCATTCCCGCGTTCTTATCGTACTTTTTCGCATTGGCCAGCAGGATTCCGAAATAGGCCAAGGAAGGACTGATCGGATTCGTACAAGCGTCGCCGATCCGGTAGGCGATTTGAATCAAAGCCGGATGGTACCCCAATAAAAGGAACATCGGAATGAACACCGGGGCCAGGATCGCCCATTTGGCAGAGGCTGAACCCATGAACAGGTTTAAAATCCCGCAGAAAAGAACGAACAGGATCAGCGTCACCGCAATCGGAAAATTCGCACTCTCCAGCCATTGCGCCCCATTCACCGCGAGGATAATACCTAGATTGGAGGCGCTAAACAATCCCAGAAACTGAGAAATCACAAAACAAAGAGCAATATAAGGCCCCATATCTGCCATTGCCTTCCCCAGAGCATTGATGATGTCTTTGCTGTTTTTAAAAGTCCCGGATTTGCGGCCGTAGATGGCTCCCGGAATAAAAAACATCAAACCGATCAGAAAAGTTAATCCTTTCATCAGTGGCGCGGAGGAACTCAGGGCCGCTCCCTCTGCATCCCGCAGAAATCCGTTGGAAGGGATTGCGCCGGCACAAAGGAAAAGGATAAATACACCAAAGGCAATCAGTGCGTATTTCATGGCCTTTTTCTCTCCCGGACCGATATCGGTGCGTTCCGCCAATTTTTCCGGTTTGTAAGGGAGGCGCGGCTCCACGATTTTCAGCGTAACAAAGGCAGACGCCGCAGTCAGAACAAAAGTAGCCGCCGCCGCAAAATAATAATTCATAGCCGGGGATACCGTAAGGTCAAATCCGATCAAGTCAATGGCCTGCTGCGTATAGCTGCTGTTCAGGATATCCATGGACTGAATCAACAAATTCGCACAAAACCCGCCGGACACCGAGGCGTAGGCACACAGCATTCCTGCCAAAGGGTTTCGCCCCAAGGAGGCAAAAATGATGGCGGCAAGAGGCGGCATCACCACAAAACCGGTCCCTCCGGTAAAATCAGCCATTACGCAGATAAAGGCAAAAATAATAGTGGTCTTAATCCGTGATCCTCTGATTTTCGCCATGGAGGAATGGAGGGCAACGCCGAAAAATCCGGAAGAATCACAGATACCTACGCCCAGCATGGCCACCAGAACCACTGTCATTGTGGTGAAAGTGGAAAAAGTATTTGTGGCTCCGCTGATAAAATTCACCAGTCCGCTGACGGACAGCAGATTATTTACCTCCACCACATCCTGGGTGACAGGGTGGACCGCCGTAACGCCCAGCTTGGACAGCAGAAAAGAGAGAAGTACCACGGCAACCGCCAGCCCCAAAAACAGGATCATTGGGTCGGGGATTTTATTTCCTGCGATTTCAATCCGCGTCAAAGCTCGGTCCAGCCAATTTTTTTCCCGTCTTGTCTCTCTACTCATATGTTCTCCTTTCTCTTCTACAGATTTTCTTCCGTTCTCCCACAACTCCCCGACGTCATTCACGGACGGAACAGATGGAAGCGTCCGCTTTGGTCAACAGTTCATATCCATCCTCCGTAGCCAGAACCGTCTCCGATATGCGGCCTCCGCCCCACTCTAAGGAGGTAAGTCCCGGCTCCACGGTAAATACCATGTTCGGCTGTATCACTTCCCTGCGATTTTTGCCGATTCCGAGAGATTCATGGGCCGAAAGTCCGATGCCGTGGCCGAAACTGCCTGGTATCATCTGCTCCAGATCATGTCGCCGGTAGGCCTCGCATCCTACTTCAAACAGCTCCCCAAAAGTGATTCCAGGTTTCAACGCCGCCAGCATGGCCGTGCGGGACTCCTGCACCGTTGCCACCGCCCGCTCCCTTAGAGCGTCCAGCCGTCCCGTAAAATAGGTGCGCTCCACCTCGGAATGATAACCGGAAATCTTTCCCCAGATGTAAGAGACAACCAGCTCTCCTTTTTTCGGTAGCTGCGGTTTCGGACAGTCGCAGGCAAAGGCAATGCGGGATCCTGAGTTGCACCAACACATTAAAGCGTCCAGAATTCCTCCCTCGGAGAAGCCAGCGATTTCTTCTTCCGGAAAATGCGTCAGCCAGTATTTCTTCATGGCGTAATGACCTTTCACACACACAGCCGCTTCCGTTTCCCCGGCGGCCAGCTCTTTACGCATGGTATCCGCACAGACGTCCGCCAGAGCAGAAGCTTTGCGGATATGTCCGATCTCATAAATATCTTTAATCTGCTTCATTTTTTCCACCTGCCCGGACACATCCACCGTCTCGCCAACCGGAATGGCGTCCGTCAGTTTCCGATAAGTCAGCAGGTTTAACGCTCCGTACTCCACGCCAAGGCGGATTTTACCGTTCTTTGCCCCGATGATCTTTGCTATGGCCCCGATGGGATCCCCGTCCAGAATGGGGATATCGCCCCAAACGCCATAGCCTTGAATATCCGTTACTGCGCTTTCCTCTCTGGCATGGTTCAGACGCAGGCTCTGGGTCAGAAGACAGGCCCGCCCTTCCGCAGTAAAGATAAAATAGGGCGGTTTGCTCGCAATAATCGGATTAAAACGGCTGAAATAAAAGATATCCTCTGGCCGGGAAATAACCGCGGCATCCAGCTTTTGTTCTTTCATCCATGCAATAAATTTTCGGGCCCTTCCGGCCACATATTCTTTTTCTGTCATACGCTTTCCTCCTGTACGATCATCTGTTGTTCCAGCTGACTAAGCGCCTTACGTATAAAGTGAATGGTTTCTGGGGCATAGGGACGGCGGACCACACAGCCTGGAGTCACCAGACAGCCTCGCCCTTTGGTTTCCTTCAGCATCCGGTAGATCTGATGAAACAGAGCCGTCCGGTTTCCCTGGGTCACATCCGTTCGGTTTAACCCGCCCATCAGCCCGCCGGTTAAAACGTCCGCCGCCTCATCGATGTCTGGAAGAGACTCGCCGACATGCCAGTTGAACGCCTGCACCGGATAGTCTTTCAGCAAAGAAAATAGAATCTGGTCTCCGTGGGCATGAAGGGCGTTAAACCAACCTCCCGAAGCGGCTTTCAGGATTTGAAGATCAAAGGGTTTTTCGTACTTCTCGCAAAATGCCTCGTCCTTTTCCCCGTAAAAACACATGTCGGATGCAAAAAAGATCCCTGCGGCCCCCCGCCGGATTCCCTCTTCCGCCAGCCGGCAGGTGGTTTCGGTGATTGCCTCCAGCGCGGGTAAAATATCCGCTTCTCTCCCGGCTTTCAGATCTTGTAACACCGTTCCCCTCGAAAGCTTTTCCGCTGTGGTCATCGGGCTCATGATCGTAAATACAATAGGGATTCTTCCTTTGGTTTTCTTTACCAGAAAATCCAAGGAACGAAGTTCCCGCCGCAGTGCCCCTTGATTCAGGCTTAATGTTTTGATTTTTGACCAGTCCGACACGCTTTGAATCGGAGTTGAAGAAATCTTTGTCACCCCGCCGGCGGCAACCTGACTTTGATCCAGGCTGCATCCATAATCCTCCACCGAATACATTCCGTTGTTCATGGTCTTGATGAAATCCAGATCATATTCCCGGCAGAATTCATATGTTTTGTCGGCCAGCGCCTCTGCGTCCAGATCGACCCCCGCCATATGAGTCCAAAAGGAAAAGGGGATACGATCCGGCTTCTTGCGTTGAAGCGCCCGTTCTACTCGCTCTATCTGATTCACAAAACAGCTCCTTTCCAAATAACGAATTGTATCGTTTTAATCATTCAGAAAATTACAGAAATAAAATTTGGATATTGCAATATCTACAATGTAATTGTATAATAATCCAATAAAAAGTGCCAATGCCAAAACCGATATAGCCGGATATACCATTTTTGTTATAGGTGCAAAGGGGGAATTTCCGTGAGAGAATTAAAATATGCGCACTATATTTTGAAGATAGACGAACTAAAAAGTATTTCGAAGGCCTCCGAGCAGCTCTATATATCCCAACCGGCCTTAAGCCGGATTCTGAATCTGGTCGAGCGGGAACTGGGATTTTCCATCTTCAACAGAAAGACCTTGCCCATACGCCTGACCCCGCAGGGGGAACGATACCTCCAATATTTAAAGCAGATCCAGGAGCTGGAGCAAAAAATGCTGAGGCAAATCCAGCGGACCACGGCGCCTTTTAAAAAAAAGATACGGATCGGCATCGCTCCGGAAAGAGGACTGTATCTCTACTCCCAGATACTTCCTGAGGCAGAATCACATTTTCCGGATTTCGAATTAGAAATCAAACTGGAATATTCTTACCTGCTGGAACGGCTTTTTTACGAAAAAAAGCTGGACGTTTGTATCTTAAACGCTCCTCTGCAAAAACCGTCAGCCCGCTTTGTTGAACTGGAACGAGAGCCCATTTTAATGATTGCCTCCCAAAGGCACCCCGATCTGTCCAGGCTAAAAGACAACAATACATCGGACGCTTCCTCCTATCCTTTTCTTTGCCTGGATGAAATAGAGCGTCAGGGAATGGTGGTGCTAAATGAACAGCAGCGGATCCATATGGTTGCCCAACACATTTTGGAGAGCTATTGTCTCAAACCACGGGAAATCGTCAGCGTGTTTAATTACAATACAGCGCTTCAACTGGTGGTGAATAAAAACATGCTTACCTTGATTCCCGAATCCATTTTAAAAAAGAGCGATTTTCGCTCCCAGGTCCAAGGATTTTATATCGGCCGGCCGCCCTATACCTGGCCGTTCCTTTTGCTCTGCCAGGAATCGGTTCCCATGGACCTAATCGATTTTATCACAGCCCGCTCCGAAGCCTATCATCAGGAAAAGGCTCCTTTCCATGCTCCCTCTGGTTCATGAAACAAGAGCCGTCCCCTTGATTTTCGAGCTTGTCACCCCTATGGTTTTATGTTAGAATACACACAAAGGGAGCTTTCCCAGGTCAAAGGATTTCACCGGTTGGAAATCCTTTCTTTTTTCCCCTTGCTCCTTTTTCGCGTTAAAGCGTCTTGGCGTTAATGTCCAATCGCTTCAACGCAAAACAACCATATTTTTGTGAAAGTGAGAGGTAGGGAACATGAAAGAACGAGAGAGATTTTCCTCCCGGCTGGGATTTATTCTGATCTCAGCCGGATGTGCGATCGGCCTGGGGAATGTCTGGCGCTTTCCTTATATTACGGGAAAGTACGGCGGAGCCGCCTTTGTCCTGGTTTACCTGCTGTTTTTGGTGATCTTGGGACTGCCGGTCATGGTGGTGGAATTTTCCATGGGCCGCGCCAGCCGGAAATCCATTGCCCGCTGTTTTAAAGAGCTGGAGCCAAAGGGTACCAAATGGCACTTGTACGGCTACGCCGCCGTGATCGGGAACTATCTGCTGATGATGTTCTACACCACGATCGGCGGCTGGATGCTCTATTATACGGTTAAGATGGCCTCCGGCGGCTTCCGCGGGATGAATGCGGACCAGGTGGGGGAGGCGTTCACAGGCCTGCAGGCAAGGCCCGTCACCATGATTTTCTGGATGCTGCTGGTCTGCCTGATCGGGATCGGAATTTGCAGCCTGGGGCTTCAAAAGGGAGTGGAGCGCATCACCAAATGGATGATGGCCGCTCTTTTCGTCATCATGGGCGTGCTCTGCGTCCGCAGCTTTACTCTGGAAGGAGCTGCAGAAGGCTTAAAATTCTACCTGGTGCCAGATTTTTCCAAGATGGTGGAAGCCGGATTGGGGGAAGCCATCTATGCGGCTTTGGGCCAGGCTTTCTTTACCCTCAGCATCGGCATGGGCTCCATGGTAATCTTCGGAAGCTACATCGGAAAAGACCGCTCGCTGACCGGGGAGGGGATCCATATTGAAGTACTCGATACCCTGGTGGCCCTGATGTCCGGCCTGATCATCTTTCCGGCCTGCTTCTCTTTCGGCGTGGATCCCGGCCAGGGCCCCGGACTGGTGTTCGTCACGCTTCCGAATATTTTTGTTCAGATGACCGGCGGCCGCCTTTGGGGTACCCTGTTCTTTATCTTCTTGAGCTTCGCCGCACTGTCCACGGTCATCGCCATCTTTGAGAACCTGATCGGCTTTGCCATGGATCTGTGGGGGTGGAGCCGGAAAAAGGCAGTTGTCTTCAACCTGGTCCTGATTCCGATCCTCTCCCTGCCCTGCGTCTTTGGTTTCAATATTTGGAGCGGTGTACAGCCTCTGGGGGCCGGAAGCACGATTATGGATCTGGAAGACTTCATCATCTCCAACAATCTGCTTCCTCTGGGAAGCTGCCTGTACCTTCTGTTCATCACCAGAAAGTGCGGCTGGGGATGGAAGAATTTCATTGCGGAAGCGGACGCCGGAAAAGGAATCAAATTCCCGCAAAAAACCAAGTTTTATATGGCTTATGTGCTTCCGGTCATCATTCTGTTGATCTTCGTGGTCGGCTACTGGCAGAAATTCTTTGCCTGACCGGTAGTGGGAAAAATCTTCCCCGCCTAAGTTCAGAGCCATGAAGACACGGTTCTGGCCCTGCATAACGGTTCTGGCTCTGCATAAAAAACCAACGGGAGCTGCTGCAAAACTTTCATTGCAGCAGCTCCTGCTTTTTGTTCTAACCGGCACGACAAGAATAAGACAAATGCTGGAAGCTCACTTTTCTACGGCCTCACATCCAAATCCACCAGCTCCCGTTCCCCTGCCTCCACAAATGCCACATCCTCCGGATGCCGCCTCATCACTGCTTTTCCGCCGGTATCCCCGGATAGCTCCAACAATTCCTGCCGGTACCGGGCGGAAAAGATATTGGGGTTCCCCATCCGGCTCCCACTTCGGACCGCCGCGATTCTCTCCGGCCCCAGCTGGTACCGCTCCGTCAGGCGTCCCAGGGTCCAGGCGCGAAGATACGGCTGATCACACACGCCGAACAAGTAGGCTTCCGCATCCCCGGCCGCCTCCACGCCCAGCCGGATCGAAGAGGAGATTCCACGTTCCGGAGCCGGATTTTTCACCACCGCATACCCCATCCTCTTACCGGTCTCCGCCACCTCCTCGTACTGGGTGACCAAAATCCGGCGGTCTGCGTCCACTGCCAGCCCTTTCTCCAGCATGGCGCGGTACATCGGGACTCCCTCCACCGGGTAGAGCAGCTTATTTCCGCCGAAACGCACGCTGTTGCCTGCGGCTAACAAAATCAATGCCAGGGAATCCCGGAGATGGGAAAAGGCCGCGATGACGCCGGCTTTTTGAAACAGCGCCGCCATCCGGCGGGCCAGTTCCTCGTCCGGTTTTGTGTCGACTTGATTGACCAACACCCGGAATTCTGTATTCACCTGTTTGCGAAGACCGGCTTCACTGACAGCCAGTTTCACAGCATCCTCCGGGGTCACCCGGTCTTTGATGGATTTTTCCAGCATAGCGGCGGCCAATTCCGGCCGGTGGCAGACGTCCCCAATCCGTCCCCCGATTCCGCTTCTTCCCGCCACAGCGATGATGAGATCGCTGTCCGCGGGAATCACCGGTTCCCAATCTGCCGGTGCTTTCAAAGGTTTTCGTTTGGCTCCGTCCGCCTCCACCAGCACCACATCCGCCGATTTTTTCAGGTATTTCAGTGTATCTAAATCCACTCCCGAAATTTTTTCCGAGCTTTTTTGATCCTGTTCTCCCACCAACACCACTTTTTCCTGTTGCAGCAGATTAAAGATCTCTTCTTTTGCACCACCAGCCGCCATCGGGAAATCACTCCGCTTTCCCATATGGGTGGTTGTGGTCAGCGCTACCGTTTTTCCCGCTTCCCGGCATTCCTCCGCCAGGCGAAACAACAGGCTGGTCTTTCCGCCGCCTCCGACCACAGCGATCACGGAATGCCGTTCCCAGTCCAGGGCCAGCGCCTCGGTCAGCGACCACCGCTTTTTTCCCTCTTGATCCCAAACTCTCATCTACATCAGCACCTCATAATAGCCTTCCACCGTCAGTCCAGCCGCCTCGATGGCTTGGCGGAGAGACGGCTCCTCCCCAGGCTCCGCCCGCCAGGCCATCCCGCACCCCGCCGAGATCTGCTGGGGCACCGGGATCAGCCTGCCGGGAAGCCCTTTCCCGCGGCAAAATTTTTCCATGGCCATGGCATCCGTTGTCGTGTGAAAGGTAATCACCAATTTCCGTGTCTTTTCCCTCACCGTTCCCCTCCCTGATCCGCTGCTTTTCCCTTGATTTCCCGGCTTTTTCCGCAATACGCTTTGAAACCTACTCTCCGGCAATCTCCCGGATCGCCGCCGCAGCCGCTTCCGCCTGCTTTCTCGTATTAAAATGAGAAAAACTGAAACGCACGGCTCCCTGTTTTTCCGTCCCCAAAGCCCGGTGCATCCGCGGCGCGCAGTGGGCTCCCGGCCTGGTGGCGATCCCAAACCGCACCTCCAGCTCATCGCTGACCAGCGCCGAATCATAATCCCAGACGTTGAGCGCCACCACCGGAGCCCGGTTCCAGCTGGAATAATCCCCGTAGACCGTAACGCCGGGAACCTGGATCACTCCCTCATAGAATTCTCTCATCCGGTGCTGCTCTTCTTCTCTGGCATGTTGGATCCCATATTCTTTCACATACCGGACCCCGGCCAGAAGTCCGGCGATGCCGTGCCCGTTTAAGGTTCCCGCCTCCAAGGCCGTCGGATAGACTTCCGGCTGCCTTTTCTCATAGGAAAGGATTCCGGTTCCCCCCACCTTCAAAGGACGGATCTTCACCCCTTCCCCGACGCAAAGCCCCCCGGTCCCCTGAGGACCCAGCAGGCTTTTGTGCCCGGTAAAACAGACCACATCGATCTGCATCTCCTTCATATCGATCGGAAAGACTCCGGCGGTCTGGGAGGCGTCCACGACGAACAGCAGCCCGTGTTTTTTCGCAAACCGCCCGGCCTTCTTCAAATCCAGCAGATTTCCAGTCAGGTTGGAGGCATGGGTACAGACAATCCCTTTGGTATTAGGCCGGATCAGCTGCTCCCACATGCTCTCCCGGTGGCGTCCCTTGGCGTCGCTGGGGACAAAGGAAAGTTCCAGCCCCTGCTCTTCCAACAGATACAGCGGCCGCAGCACTGAATTGTGTTCCCAATCCGTGGAAATCACATGGTCCCCTGGGCCGAACAGCCCCTGAATGGCGATATTCAGCGCTTCGGTTGCATTGCAGGTAAAGATCACATGATCGGCCTGCGGGCAGCCGAACAGATCCGCTAGCTCCTCCCTGGCCTCATAGATCATCCTTGAGGCCGTAAGGGAGTCCGCATAACCGCCCCGGCCGCTGTTTCCCATGTTTCCCATGGCATTTGCCACGGCTAAAATCACGGATTCCGGTTTACGCAGCGTGGTGGCGGCGTTATCGAGATAGATCATGGCAGATAACCTCCAGAACACTCCCCGCAATGCAGCGGGCTTTGTCTGAGATGGTAAAGCAGTTCTTTCTCTCCGACCCCCGCGGATCGATATCGGCGATCTTCATACGAAGGGGTACAGGATAACCATCCCGGATGATCCCGCGCAGCACGCCGGTCAGGCTGGCCGGAATCGGGGTATCCCCGATCATCGCCAGCGTCTGGCCCTTTTCCACCAGATCCCCTATTTTTGCCTGATTCCGGATTACGCCCGAAGCCGGGGCGTGGATCACCCGCTCTTTCGCAAACCCGCCGACGAGTCCAGGGGTTCCGGTGTTCGGCAGCGCCTGTCCCTGGGTGATGATCCGCCCCAAATCGTGTCCCCGCATTGTCTCAATCACGTAATCCACGTCCTGTCCGGCCGTGAAGCCGGGCCCCAGTCCGATGGTCAAAGGAGCCATGGACCGGCTGGTTCCCAGGTTTTTCTTCGCCAAAATCCCATCCACCAGAACGCGCGGCCGGAGCAGCGAAACCGAGGAACCGGATTCATCCACCAAAAGGGGGATCTTCCCAGCCTGCCAGACTGTTTCCGCCTGGGAGACCTGTTCGATTTTCCGGCAAACCGCCCCCTCCACTTCTGCTTCCCCATCGTATACGGCCTCACAAAATGACACTTCCCGGCGAATCGCCGCCGGCATTTCGCATTCCAAAGCCAGAACGCGAAAACCGCAGCGATGCAGACGGTGGATCGTGCCGCTGGCGATATCGCCTGCTCCTCTGACCACAATGATCTCTCTCATTGTCTCCTCCTTACGGCTGAATGACCTGGGTGGCCCCGGCTAGTTTTTCCGCGATTTGATACATATTCGTCACTCCGCCCACCTGTAATTTCTCTTTCAGTCCATAATAGTCGAGACAGGTGCCGCAAGTCAAGATTTCCACCCCTTGATTTTCCATGGCTTTCAAATCTTCCAGAGAATCCGGGCATTCTGTGGTCAGATAGGCCCCTCCATTGTAAAACAGAATGGTCTCCGGCAGTTCATCCAGCTGGCTGAGGGCAAAGAGAAATCCTTTCATCAAAATCCGTCCCAGCTCTTCCGATCCGTCCCCCATAAACCGGCTGCCCACGGCTGCCACCAGGTGTTTCTGCGGTCCCACGGCGCAGTTCATATAGGACTCCTCCGTCTCCTGAAAGACCGCCTCGCCGCCCGTTTGCTCCGCGCCGCCCCTTCCATCCGCTGCTTCCGGAAGGGAATCCTGTTTTAATTCCGCCTGGTAGTCCCGCTCGCCTTTTTTCTCAGACTGAAAGCCCAGCTTTTTCTGCGCCGCCATCTTCTTTAGGTTCTGCACCGCGATCTCATTGTCCACCCGGATCTGCACCGTTCCGGCTCCGCCCAGCTCCTCCAAGGCCTTTTTGGCCTTGATCATGGGAATCGGACATTGCTCCCCCCTTGCGTCTACTTCGATTGTCTTCATTTTTCCATTCTCCTTTCGATTCTCTATTTTCATCAATTAACCAGAATCTTCTTCTCTCCCGGAAAAACCTCCCCGACGATCCCGCAGGGAAGCCCCAGCTCCTCGATTCTTTTACACGCCTCCGACGCGTCCTTTGGCGAAAGCGCCGCCAAAAGACCGCCGCTGGTCTGAGGATCGAATAAAATCTCCTCCATCGCAAAATCCTCCCGGCGAAACTCCACCAAATCCCCCAGGAAGTTCCGGTTCCTCTGCCCTCCGGCGGTCAGATAAAATTCGTCCGCGTAGGCTCTTGCCTCCGGGATGTAGGGGACCGCGCCGCTGTCCACCGCCGCCGTATAGCCTCCGTCCAGCATCTCCATGAGATGCCCCAGAAAACTGAATCCCGTCACATCGGTACACCCATGCACCGGATATTCCCGTAAAATCTCCGACGCTCTCCGGTTCAAGAAAGACATGGACCGGACCGCCAGCTTTTTCGCCTCCTCGGAGGCTTCCCCCACCCGGTCCGCCGTGGTGACGATCCCCACCCCCAGCGGCTTGGTTAAGAGTAATTGGTCGCCGGGGCGGCAGGTATTGTTCCTCAAAATTTTCCCAGGGTGAATCACGCCGGTGACCGAAAGACCATACTTGATTCCTTCATCCGCGATCGAATGTCCGCCGGAGAGCACGCCTCCCGCCTCCCGGACTTTATCGCTTCCCCCTTGAAGAATTTCTCCCAGCAAGTTCAAATCCTCGGTCTCTGGAAAGCAGACGATATTTAGCGCCGTCTTTACCGTCCCGCCCATGGCGTACACATCGCTCAGCGCATTGGCCGCCGCGATCTGGCCGAAAAGATAGGGGTCTTCCACCATGGGAGGAAAAAAATCCAAGGTCTGCACGATGGCCAGCTCATCGGTCAGACGGTAGACCGCGGCATCGTCGCTGCCCTCAAATCCGACCAAAAGATTGGGGTCCTCAAATTTTGGAAGCTGTTTCAGCACTTTTTGCAGCGCCGCCGGTCCCAGCTTCGCCGTGCAGCCGCCGCCTTTACAAAAAATCCGATTTTCCTTCATCTCTTCGTTGTCCTTTCAAAAATATAACGAATGTCAAAAAAATTTCTTAGTCCAAAGCCTCCGGGAACATCTGCCGGAACAAGTCTTCCGTCCGCCGGTTTGCCTCCTGGGAAAAGACTTCGTATTTTTCCAAAAACGCTCTCCCCTCATCTGTCAGCCGGGAGCCCCCGCCATGGGCGCCGCCGATGAATTTCTCCACAAAGGAGATTCCCAGAAGGGTCTCCGCATTGTGCAGGATTTTCCACGCCTTGCTGTATGCAATCTCCATGGATTTCGCCGCCTGATTCAGCGATCCGGTGGATTCAATCCGGCGGAGCAGCAAAGCCACGCCGGTTCCGAATGCTTTTTCTCCGTTTTCATCCAAAAGCCGGACCGTCATTTTTATCTGCATTTTTACCCCTTTTCTTTGAGTTTGTCCCTCTGATTACAGACTTCGCCCCGGAAGCCGCCGGATCAGCTGTCCGCCCAGCACGCCGGTGAGCACGCCTGCGGCGAGACCGGAGACCAGAAGAAACGGCAGGTAATACACCAGCTTTCCCGTCTCCAGCACAGCCATCGCCACCAAGATCTGGCCGATGTTATGGGCCACGCCGCCCAGCACGCTGACGCCCACGGCGCTGAATGCTTTGCTCTTTTTCCCGGCCAGCATAGCAAGGTAGCTGAAAAATCCGCCCGCCAGACTGTACAGCATGCTGAACGTATTGCCGAAGGTAAACGCCACCAACAGAATCCGAACCAGGTTTAAAATCAACGCATCCTTGCTCCCCATCCGGTACAACGCCACCAGCACCACCACATTGGTCAGGCCAAGCTTCATTCCGGGCACTACGAAAAACGCCGGAATCTGCGCTTCTATGTAACTGAGAACCAGCGCCAGCGCGACCAGAAGGCCGTACTGCGCCACCCGCTTTCCCGCCATATGTCCTCCCTACTCTGCGACGCCGTCCACATCCGCCTCATCTCCGCCCTCAATGGAGATCACAACCCGGTTGGGGAGACAGACGATGGTCTGCCCCTGATACTGGATATCCGGCTGATGGACGCATAACTGGTCCGGACAACTGGCTTTTGCCACCGTCGCCACGTGATCTTCGATCACCAGCAGGTTGGCGCCTCCGCCGAAACCTTCTATGGTGACGCTGTTATCCTCTGATAGAGGGTAGGAAGCGGTCTTTACTCCATTCACCTCTACGACGACCTGCGCGCCTTCCTCTTTCGTCAGCTGAATCCAAAGAAGCGCGGCACCGGCCAACAGTGCCACGCCTCCCATCAGGAGCCAATCGCCTCGCTTCACTCTGCCGTAAAGCCCAGATCGTCCAGGACTTCTTTTGCCTTGGCGATGCAGTTCTCACAGCCGTCCACGGAAACGGTTTTGTCCGCCAGGCTGACGGAAAAAGTCAAACCTTCTTCGGTCAAGGCTTTGTTGATCCGCTCCACACACTTCTCGCAGTGCATTTCCGGTACATTTAAAACAGTCATCTTTTCTTCCTCCTATTTCATCAATTTCTGTATGACCTGGCAGAGTTCATCCACAGCCTCTTCCCGGCCGCTTTGAATGTCCTCCACCACACAGCTTTTAATATGATTGTTCAGCAGCACCCGGCTGAACGCGTCCAGGGCCGATTTCACCGCCGAAACCTGGGTCAGGATATCGACGCAGTACCGTTCGTCCTCCACCATGGAACGAATACCCCGGATCTGTCCTTCCATCCGGTTCAGCCGGTGAATCAGATCCTTGTATTCGTCGTCCTCCCGGTGCTTTTTTCTCGTGCAGCAGCAATCCATCGAACTCCTCCTATAAACGGACTCCCCGCAGCCTCAGCGCATTTCCAACCACAAATACGGAGCTGAGGGACATGGCGAATCCGCCGATCATCGGGCTTAACAGCGGGCCGCCCAAAAGATAAAGGACGCCTGCCGCAACAGGGATCCCCAGCGTATTGTAGAAAAACGCCCAGAACAAATTTTCATGAATATTTTTAATGGTCCGGCGGCTCAGCTCTCTGGCCCGGTATACGTCCATCAAATCCGACCGCATCAGCACCACGTCTGCAGACTCGATGGCGATATCGCTGCCGGTGCCGATGGCCACGCCCACCTGGGCCTGGGCCAGCGCCGGGGCATCATTGATGCCGTCTCCTACCATCATAACCGTCCAGCCCTTTTTTTGCAACCCTTCTACGACAGAAGACTTGTCACCGGGCAAAACTTCTGCGATCACATGCTCGGAATCCAGATGAACCTGGGCTCCGATGGCGTCCGCCGTCGCCCGGTTGTCGCCGGTCAGCATATAGACGTCCACACCGGCTTTTTTCATCCGGTCAATCGCTTCCGCGCTGGTAGGCTTTACCGTGTCCGCGACGCAAAGGATCCCGCGCAGTTCCCCGTCCACTGCCACAAACATCGGCGTCTGGCCCTTTTTCGCCGCCTCCTCTGCAAAATCCATCACACGCCCTTCCGGGATCTGAGAGAAAATTTCGGCAAGCAGCGCCCGGTTCCCAATAAATACCTCATGACCTTCCCAAACCGCCTGAATGCCTTTTCCGGTAATACTCGTAAAGCTCTCCGGCTTGGTCAATTCCTGTCCCTGCTCTCTGGCATAGGCCACAATGGCCTCGCCCAGCGGATGCTCCGACAAAAGTTCGCAGCTTCCGGCAAGCCGCACCAGCTCCGGGTCTCCGGTCAGGACATCGACCACCTGCGGGTTTCCCGCCGTGATGGTTCCGGTTTTATCCAATACTACCACATTTGTTTTGTGCATGATCTCCAGCGCCTCGCCGCTCTTGATCAAAATCCCATGATTAGCGCCGACGCCGGTTCCGACCATGATCGCCGTCGGCGTCGCAAGTCCCAGGGCGCAGGGACAGGCGATCACCAGCACCGATACGAAGATCGTCAGCACAAAAGACAGCTCCTTGCCGCCCAAAATGGCCCAGGCTAAAGCCGCGACCAGCGCAATCGCAATCACCGCAGGGACGAAATATCCGGCTACCAAATCCGCGATCTTAGAGATCGGAGCTTTCTTGCCCTGGGCGTCCTCGACCAGCTGCACGATCTTCGAAAGCGTGGTCTCCTTGCCGACCCGCGTCACCTCCACTTCCATGGCTCCGTTGAAGTTCACGCTGCCGCCGATGACCGCGTCCCCTTCTTTTTTCTCCACCGGGATGCTCTCGCCGGTCAGCATGGATTCATCCACGCTGCTGACGCCGCTTACCACAACACCGTCCAGGGGAATTCTGGCTCCGGGCTTCACCAGGATAAGACTTCCGGCCGCCACCGTGTCCGTCGGCACTTCGGATTCCACGCCGTCCACCAAGAGCAGCGTCGTATCCGGCGTCAGTTCCATCAGCTTCCGGATCGCCTGAGAGGTTTTTCCTTTGCTGCGGCTCTCCATGAATTTCCCCAGCATGACCAGCGTAACCACCACCGCAGCCGACTCATAGTAGAGATTGTGAACCGCGTGGACGTCCGCCGGGATCCGGACCGTCATAAACAAACTGTAAAGGAAGGCGCTGGAGGTTCCGATCGCCACCAGAGAATCCATGTTGGGGTGGCCTTTAAACAAGGTTCGAAATCCCACAATATAAAATTTCTGTCCGGCAATCAAAACGGGCACGGTCAGAATCAGCTGAATCAGCGCATAGTTAAACGGCGCTTCGTCCATTCTTAAAAAGGAGGGCAGAGGCAGCTCAAACGGAAGCATATGCCCCATGGAAATGTAGAGCAGCGGCACCGCAAAAACAATGGCTACAATCAGGCGGCGCTTGCTGTGTTCCAAAGCCTCCTCCTGCTTCTCAAAAAGTTCCATGTCCTGCTCCCGTTTTGCCTCCGGGGGCGCATAGCTGGCGTGAAATCCGGCTCTCTCCACCTTCGCCTCGATCTGTTCCCTTGAAAGCTTTTCCGGATCATAGGTGATCGTCATCTTCGCCGTGGTCAGATTCACCATGCTGGCCTCCACGCCCGGCAGCTTTCTCGTCACCCGCTCCACCGCGCTGCTGCATGCGGCACAGCTCATACCTTCAATATTATAAACTTCGGTGATCATACCTCTTCCATCCTTTCTCCGCTTTTTTCTAGTATGTGTGGAAAACCATTCTCTCATACGAAAAACCGGTGGTTTTATATACCCCCATGGGGTATATAAGAAGCATAACAAACTTTCCTCTTTTTGTCAATCCCTAATCCGCGTTCTCTTAATCCTACCTTTATTTTTCCCGCCGTTCTCTTTTACCGTTTTTATGCCGGAAATGATAAGATCCCCTCATAGGAGGGATTCTGATGCTGCACATATTACAAATTATCCATATTGACAAAAATCACTTGAACCATAGCGCCGCCGGTTTTGCCAGGCTTCATCCCTATCTGTCCATTTTCTGCCTCTTTGTCGGGATGCCGTTTTTCATTCTGGCTGCGGTCTTCGCCTGCACTTCGGCTGTTCTGCTGCCCCTCGCCCTGCTTTTGGGCTGGCTGTGACGTTTTAATGCGATCTTAATCTCACGCCCGGCCCGCTAATGCCTTTTTTATAAAGGAAATGATAGAATCGGTTCACGAAGGAGGAACACGATATGAATTTCATGATTGGCATCATCGGCAGCAGCGCCGCATTACTTCTGATCTATTATGTGGTCATCTTAATGAAGGGAGACGATCAAAAATGAGCAACGTGATCCAGTATATTCTCTATCTTGCCATCCTGGTGGTACTGGCAATCCCGCTGGGGGCCTACATAAAAAAAGTGATGGAAGGAGAAAAAACCTTTCTCTCCCCCATCCTCACCCCCTGTGAAAACGCCGTGTACAAAATCATGCGCGTCAAAAAAGACGAAGAGATGGGTTGGAAAAAATACTGCGCAAGCGTCCTGATTTTTTCCGGCTCCGGACTGGTTTTCCTGTTTTTGCTCCAGCTTTTACAGGGCGTCCTGCCCGGCAATCCCCAAGGGCTCTCCGGTGTCAAATGGGATCTGTCCTTTAACACGGCGGCAAGTTTCATCACCAACACCAACTGGCAGGCCTACAGCGGAGAGTCGACTCTCAGCTACCTGTCCCAGGCACTCGGCCTGACGGTCCAGAACTTTGTCTCCGCCGCCACCGGCATCGCCGTTTTGTTTGCCTTGATCCGCGGATTCCAGAAAGTAAAGTCCAAAGGACTCGGCAGCTTTTGGGTGGATTTGACCAGAATCACCATTCATGTCCTGCTCCCGCTGAATCTTGTGATCGCAGTGGCCCTGGCTGGCGGCGGCGTCATCCAAAATCTGAGCCCTGGTCAGACCGTACCGCTCCTAGAGCCGGTGGCGGTAAACGCGGAAGGTGAGATCCTGGATCACGCTGAGATTGATCTCGCCTCCCAGACGGTGACCGTGGACGGCGTCAAGGTGGAGGGAGCCGAGATCGTGACCGAACAGTTTGTACCCATGGGCCCTGCGGCCAGCCAGGTGGCGATTAAACAGACGGGAACCAACGGCGGCGGCTATATGGGGGTAAATTCCGCCCACCCGATGGAAAATCCCAATGCGTTTACCAATCTGCTGGAGATGATCTCTCTCCTTTTGATCCCGGCCGCTCTGTGCTTTACCTTTGGGAGCTGCATCAAGAATAAAAAACAAGGGGTGGCAATTTTCATGGCCATGTTCCTTTGTCTTGCTGCAGCGCTTGCCATCGTGGCCGTCAATGAACAGGCTGCCACTTTGCAGCTGGCCCAGGAAGGCTCAGTCAATCTTTCCATGATCGATCAGGCCGGCGGCAACATGGAAGGAAAGGAAACACGCTTCGGCATCGCTTCTTCCGCCACCTGGGCTGCTTTCACCACCGCGGCGTCCAACGGCTCAGTCAACTCCATGCACGACAGTTACACTCCGCTTGGAGGCATGATTCCCATGCTTTTGATGCAGCTGGGCGAGGTGATCTTCGGCGGCGTCGGCTGCGGCCTTTACGGAATGCTGGCTTTTGCAATCCTGACCGTGTTCATCGCCGGACTGATGGTGGGCAGGACGCCGGAATTTCTCGGCAAAAAGATCGAGCCCTATGAGATGAAATGGGCGGTCCTGGTCTGCCTGGCCACCCCGATTGCGATTCTGCTTGGCAGCGGGATCGCAGCGGCTGTTCCGGAAGTGGCGGACAGCCTGAACAACAGCGGAGCCCACGGCTTTTCCGAACTGCTGTACGCCTATACTTCGGCCGGCGGCAACAATGGATCCGCCTTTGCCGGTTTCAACGCCAATACGGTTTTCTTAAACCTGTCCCTGGGGATTGTGATGCTGTTCGCCCGCTTTCTCCCTATCGCCGGCACGCTGGCCATCGCCGGGAGCCTGGTGGGAAAAAAGAAAGTTGCCGCCACGTCGGGCACCCTTTCCACCACCAACGCCATGTTTGTTTTTCTGCTGATTCTCATTGTTCTTCTGGTCGGCGCACTCAGCTTCTTCCCGGCGCTGGCGCTGGGACCGATCGCAGAGTTTTTCAGCAGTATCGCATAAGGAGGTTCTTCATATGACTGCACAGAAAAAAAATGCCTTTGTCAATAAAAAAATATTTGGCAGGGCGGTCAAGGACTCTTTTCTCAAACTGAGCCCCCGCACCCAGGCGAAAAACCCCGTGATGCTGCTGGTCTATCTTTCCGCGATCCTGACCACCGGCCTGTGGATGACCTCCCTTTTCGGGATCCAGGACGCGCCGGCAGGCTACACCCTGGCAATCGCCGTCATCCTTTGGTTTACCACACTGTTCGCCAACTTTGCGGAAGCTATCGCGGAGGGCCGCGGCAAGGCCCAGGCGGATGCGCTGCGGGCTTCCAAAAAAGATGTGGAGGCCCACAAGATTCCCTCCACCGGACAAAAAGATTCCGTCACCAATGTTCCTTCCGCCTCCTTAAAAAAGGGCGATCTCGTAATCGTGAAGGCCGGGGAACAGATCCCGTCGGACGGCGAGGTCATCGAGGGCGCGGCCTCGGTGGATGAGAGCGCCATCACCGGGGAATCCGCGCCGGTGATCCGGGAAAGCGGCGGCGACCGTAGCGCCGTCACCGGAGGGACCACGGTTCTCTCAGACTGGATCATCATCCGAGTCGTGAGCGAAGCGGGCGAAAGCTTCCTCGACAAGATGATCGCCATGGTCGAGGGCGCATCCAGAAAAAAGACTCCCAATGAAATTGCTTTGCAGATTTTTCTAATCGCCCTCTCCATCATCTTTATATTAGTCACGGTATCCCTCTATCCCTTCTCCGTGTTTTCCGCGAAGCAGGCTGGGATTGACAATCCAACCTCTGTCACCACTCTGGTGGCTCTGCTGGTCTGCCTGGCGCCCACCACCATCGGAGCTCTCCTCTCCGCCATCGGCATTGCGGGCATGAGCCGCCTGAACCAGGCTAACGTTCTGGCCATGAGCGGGCGCGCCATCGAGGCCGCCGGGGATGTGGATGTCCTTTTGCTGGATAAGACTGGCACGATCACTCTTGGAAACCGGCAAGCGGACGCCTTCCTGCCGGTCGGGGGAGTCAGCGAAAAAGACCTGGCCGATGCGGCTCAGCTTTCTTCCCTCTCAGATGAGACGCCGGAAGGCCGGAGCATCGTCATCCTGGCCAAAGAAAAATTCGGAATCCGGGAGAGGCGCCTATCCGACGCAAAGATGGAATTCATCCCCTTTACTGCCAAAACCCGGATGAGCGGAGTAAATTTCGGAGGCAATGAGATCCGAAAGGGCGCAGCCGACGCAGTGCGGGATTATGTGATCCAAAAAGGCGGGACCTATCCGGGCGAATGCGACGCTTTGGTCAGAACCATTGCCTCCCAGGGCGGCACGCCGCTGGTGGTGGCAAAAAATCACCAGGTTCTCGGCGTCGTTCACCTGAAAGACATCATCAAGAAAGGGGTCAAAGAAAAGTTTTCCGCCCTTCGAAAAATGGGCATTAAGACCATTATGATCACCGGGGATAATCCGATGACCGCCGCTGCTATCGCCGCCGAAGCCGGCGTGGATGATTTCCTGGCTGAGGCGACGCCGGAAGGGAAGCTGCAAATGATCCGGGATTACCAAAAAAAAGGCCATCTGGTGGCCATGACCGGAGACGGCACCAACGACGCGCCCGCCCTAGCCCAGGCTGATGTGGCGGTCGCCATGAACAGCGGCACCCAGGCGGCGAAGGAAGCGGGAAACATGGTGGATTTGGACTCCTCCCCCACCAAGCTGATCGACATTGTCCGGATCGGCAAGCAGCTTTTGATGACCCGCGGAAGCCTGACCACCTTCTCCATTGCCAACGACGTGGCGAAATATTTTGCAATCATTCCGGCCATGTTCGTGGGACTCTACCCCGGTCTTTCCAGCCTGAATATCATGGGCCTGCACTCTCCGATGAGCGCGGTGCTCTCGGCGATTATTTACAACGCCCTGATCATCATCGCCCTGATCCCACTGGCTTTAAAAGGCGTAAAGTACCGGGAATACCCGGCGGGAAAACTGCTCTCCCGCAACCTGCTCGTCTATGGCCTGGGCGGCCTGGTCACGCCGTTTTTGTGCATCAAAGGAATCGATCTGTTGTTGGTTTGGTTCGGATTGGTATAAGGAGGAAAAAATGAAAACGATAAAAGCTGTGCTGCCAAAGGCAATTGCCATCTTTTTGATCTTTACTTTTGTCTGCGGGATTTTCTACACCGCATTGGTGACGGGCATCGCCCAGCTGATCTTTCCGGATCAGGCGAACGGCAGCATCATCGAAGTGGACGGAAAAAAATACGGATGCGAACTTCTGGGCCAGCAGTACACGGACGACGCTCATCTGTGGGGGCGAATCATGAATCTGGACGTTTCCACCTACAAGGACGCGGAAGGAAAGACGCTTCTCTATGCGTCGCCTTCCAACCTGAGCCCCGCCAGCAAGGAGTATGAAAAGCTGGTGGCGGAGCGAGTGGAAAAACTCCGGGCCTCAAACCCGGCGATGGAGGATTCCGCCGTTCCGGTCGACCTCGTGACTTGTTCCGGCAGCGGTTTGGATCCCGCCATCTCCCCGGCCGCAGCCCGGTACCAGGCGCCCCGGATCGCCGAAGCCCGAGGGATCTCTGAGCAGGAGGTCTTGGAAATCATCGATCAATGCACCACCGGCCGGTTCCTCGGTCTCTTCGGGGAGGAAACCGTCCATGTACTGAAAGTAAATCTGATGCTGGACGGGATTTTATAAGCCCGGTATTTATGTAATCTTAATCTCCCACCGAAATCCCTAATGCGAATTTTAGTGAAGATCCAGTATACTCTGATTGATGGAGGTGATACACGTGGAAGAGACCAGAAAAAATCCCGACGAGCTTCTTCAGCAGATTCAGACGGAAAAAGAGGAAAGGGCCCGCGGCCGCCTGTATATCTTTTTTGGATATGCGGCCGGGGTCGGCAAAACATACGCCATGCTGAAAGCAGCTCAGGAAGCAGCGCAGCAGGGGATGGACGTAGTAGCGGGTTATGTGGAACCCCACGCCCGCCCGCAGACGGCCCGGCTGCTGGATGGTCTGGAGCTTCTTCCCACCCAGGAGATCGTCCACGGCGGGATCCGGCTACATGAATTCGACCTGGACGCCGCGATTGCCCGGAACCCCCGGCTGATTCTAGTGGATGAGCTGGCCCACACCAACGCGGACGGCTGCCGCCACCGGAAACGGTATCAGGATATCAAAGAACTGCTGAGTCATGGAATCGACGTCTATACCACCGTCAATGTCCAGCACCTGGAAAGCCTGAACGACCTGGTGGCTTCCATCACCGGGATAACGGTGAAAGAGCGGATTCCAGATTCCATCTTCGACGAGGCGGATCAGGTCAAGCTGGTGGATATTGAGCCCAAAGAGCTGATCCTCCGTCTCAGCGAAGGAAAGGTCTACCGGAAGGCCCAGGCGGAAAAAGCCCTCGGCAACTTTTTTACCGTGCAGAATCTGGAATCGCTCCGGGAGATCGCCCTGCGCCGCTGCGCCGACCGGGTCAATAAGATCTCCCGGCAATCCGGCAGGAAATCCAACAGCCGTTTCACCGAGGAGCACATCCTGGTCTGCCTCTCTTCCTCCCCCTCCAACGGAAAAATCATCCGTACTGCCGCCCGGATGGCAAGCGCTTTCCGCGGCAGCTTCACCGCTTTGTATGTGGAAACGCCGGAGAGTCCTGCGATGGGCGGGGAGGATAAAGAGAGGCTGCGCCAAAACATCCGGCTGGCCGAACAGCTGGGCGCGGCGATTGAGACGATTTCCGGGGATGACATTGCCTATCAGATCACAGAATTTGCCAGGCTCTCCGGCATTTCTAAAATTGTGCTCGGCAGAAGCAGCGCCAGACGGCGCTTCTTTTTCACCCGCCAGCCTCTGACAGAAAAAATCACGCAGCTGGCTCCTGACCTGGACATCTATATCATTCCGGATCAAAATACACTGCCCCCTCAGCAAAAAAAGCAGGTTTCACAAAAAGTCCGGTTTTCCGTGACCGATCTAATGAAGAGTCTCCTGGTGCTGGCCGGATCGACGGCTATCGGCTTTTTGTTCTTCCGTTTCGGATTCAGCGAAGCCAATATCATCACTGTGTATATTCTCGGCGTTTTGGTGATCGCCGTGATTACCCCGCAGCGGGTTTACAGCCTGATCAGTTCCCTGATCAGCGTCCTGCTCTTTAACTTCTTTTTCACCGTGCCGCGGTACACGCTTCACGCCTACGACGCCGGTTACCCCGCCACCTTTCTGATCATGTTCGTCTCGGCTTTTTTGACCAGCTCTCTGGCGGTGAGGATCAAGCGGCAGGCCAAACAGTCAGCGGAAACCGCCTACCGGACGAAAATCCTGTTTGACACCAACCGTCTGCTGGGAAGTGAAAAGCAACCGGACGGCATCATCTCCGTAACCTGCCGGCAACTGACCAAACTGCTGAAAAGAGACGTTCTGTTCTACCGGGTTTTTGAGAAAAAACTTTCCGGCCCCCAATTTTTCCCCAGGGACGGCGCCGGGGCTCCCCAAGAGGCGGTTCCCCCGGAATACGCCGGCGGCAATGAGCGCGCCGTGGCATCCTGGGTTTTTCATAACAACAAGCGCGCGGGAGCGACCACCGATACCCTGGGCGATTCCCGATGCCTTTATCTCTCAGTGAGAGTCGGCCGGGAGGTCTACGGCGTGATCGGAATCGCAGCCGGCGCGCCTCTCGACGCCTTTGAAAATAGCATTATGCTATCCATTTTAGGGGAATGCGCCCTTGCACTGCAAAATGAAAAGGCAGCGCGGGAGCGGGAGGAAGCCGCCCTGCTGGCCACAAATGAACAGCTGCGGGCCAATCTGCTCCGCTCCATCTCCCACGACCTGCGTACACCTTTAACCTCCATCTCCGGCAATGCGGGGATTCTCCTGTCCAGCGAGGAGGAGATCGGACGTTCCAAACGGAAACAGCTCTACACGGATATCTACGACGATTCGCTATGGCTGATCAATCTGGTGGAAAATCTCCTCTCCGTCACCCGGATCGAGGACGGCTCCATGAAGCTGAAACGGACCACAGAGCTTTTAGAAGAGATCATCTCAGAAGCGCTGCAGCACACGGACCGCAGAAGAAAGGAACACAAGATTACCTTGAAGGCAGCCGATTCTTTTCTTTTGGTCAAGATTGACGCCCGCCTCATCATGCAGGTAATCATCAATTTGGTGGACAACGCCATCAAATATACCCCCAAGGGCTCGGAAATTATCATAGAAACCAGTCAGGCCAAGGGGCAGGCCATCGTATCCGTCTCCGACAGCGGGGACGGTATTTCCGACGAAGCCAAGAAACACATTTTCGATATGTTCTACACCACAGGAGCCCAGGTGGCCGACGGACGCCGCAGCCTGGGGCTGGGCCTGGCCCTGTGTAAATCCATTGTCAACGCCCACGGAGGGACGATCTCGGTCTCGGACCATGCCCCGCACGGCGCCGTCTTCACTTTTACATTGCCGATTGAGGAGGTAACGTTACATGAATAAACCGTTTATTCTTGTGGTAGAGGATGATTCCGCGGTAAGGAACCTCATTACCACCACCTTAGAGACACAGCGCTACCGGTTCCAGGCCGCGCCCACCGGAGAAACGGCGATCTTAGAAGCAGTGTCCCACAATCCGGACGTGGTTTTGCTGGATTTAGGGCTTCCGGACATGGACGGAATCGAGATCATCCGGAAGATCCGAACCTGGTCTAAGATGCCGATCATCGTGATCAGCGCGAGAAGCGAGGACACGGACAAAATTGAAGCTCTGGACGCTGGGGCGGACGATTATCTGACCAAGCCGTTTTCCGTGGAGGAACTGTTGGCGCGCCTGCGCGTCACCTTCCGGAGACTCTACGATTCCGGGGGCAGCGCGCCGGGGGATATGGTGTTCACCAACGGGGATCTGCGGATCGATTATGCGGCCGGCTGCGTCTATGTCAAAGAAAAAGAGCTCCACTTGACGCCGATGGAGTATAAGATTTTATGCCTTCTCGCCAAAAATGCCGGAAAGGTGCTGACGCACACAACCATCACCAAGGAAATCTGGGGCAGCGCCTGGGACAACGACGTGGCGTCCCTCCGCGTATTCATGGCCACGCTGAGAAAAAAAATCGAAGCGGACCCGTCCGCCCCGAAGTATATCCAGACGCACGTAGGAGTCGGCTACCGGATGATGCGGGTTTAACGCAGGAAAAGAGCGCTGTGCGGAGAAAAGGCTTTTTCTCGCGGCAAAGTTTGTGCTATAATGAAAAATATCAGCAAAGCTGATATTTTTCATTATACTTTTCAACCACAAAGGAGGGCGCAGCATGAATCTGATTCTGCGCAGTTATCAAACCGCCGACCTGGATTCGATGCGGAAACTTTGGAATCAAATCGTGGAAGAAGGCCAGGCTTTTCCCCAGGAAGAAGGGCTGACAGAAGAAGGCAGCCGGGATTTTTTTTCTTCCCAGACGTACTGCGGCCTTGCGGAGGACGCGGATACTGGTTCGTTTCTCGGATTTTATATCCTACACCCCAACAATATCGGCCGATGCGGCCATATCGCCAACGCCAGCTATGCGGTCTGTCCCGGCATGCGGGGACAGCGGATCGGAGAACGGCTGGTGGCGGACTCCATCGAACAGGCCAAAAAACAGGGGTTTCGGATTTTGCAGTATAACGCTGTCGTGAAGGAAAATACCTTTGCCCGCCGTCTCTACGAAAAGCTGGGCTTTATCCAGCTGGGAACAATCCCCGGCGGATTCCGGCGAAAAGATGGGGAATACGTGGATATCTGCCCCTACTACCGGGAGCTTTAGACAGATTGGGGGGCTCAATAAAAGAAAAGAGGATTGCGAAGATGAACTATCGTCTCACCATTCAGTACGACGGAACCCGCTATGCCGGCTGGCAGAGACAGTCGGGAAACGCAGACACCATCCAGGGAAAAATCGAAGGGGTGCTGAGCCGGATGACAGATATTCCGGTGGAAATCCAGGGGGCCGGCCGCACGGACGCCGGTGTTCACGCCCTGGGGCAAATCGCCAACGTACGGCTTGAGACAGAAAAAAGCCCGGAGGAAATCCGGGCATATTTGAACGCCTATCTTCCGGAGGACATTGGAATCGTCTCCGTCGTCCCTGCTTCTGACCGGTTTCACAGCCGGTTGAACGCCATCGGAAAAACTTATTGCTACCGGCTTGCCACCGATCCGGCCAGACATATCTTCGAGCGGAAGTACATGACCGCATGGCAGGAGCCGTTGGACCTTTCCGCCATGAAGAAAGCCGCGGATTTCCTGACCGGAACCCACGACTTTCAAAGTTTCTGCGCAAAAAAGAGCAAAAAATCCACGGTGCGCCGTCTGGATGAAATCCGTTTTGAAGAATTTCCCGGCGAGCTGAGGCTGACCTTCCAGGGAAATGGTTTTCTCTATCACATGGTCCGAATCCTGACGGGCACCTTGCTTGAGGTGGGATCCGGCCAGCGATCCCCTCAAGAGATCCCAGCCATCCTAAAGGCGCGGGAACGGAAATACGCGGGCTTTACGGCGCCTCCCCAGGGGCTCACCTTGACGGAGATTTTTTATTCCTAGCTTTCCCTACCAGATTTGAATCCGATCCCCGGCAGGCACGTACATGCCGTCTCCCGGCTGAATGCCATAGGTATCGTAAAATTCCTGGAAATTGGAGAGCACCCGGTTGACCCGGAGGTTGCTGGAACTGTGCTCATCGACTTCGGCCAGGCTCTCCGCTCGGGCTCTGGTCGTGCACTTGAGCCATCCTTCGGCGTACGCCCGGAAGAACTTGTCATAATCCGGATTTTCCATTTTTTTCAGCACTTCCAGAGCGCAGGCCACTGCGCCGATATCCGCAATATTCTCTCCCAAAGTCTGCTCTCCGTTGATCGGGATGCCCGCGGCAGCTTCGAATCCATCGTAAAATGCCGCTGCTCTCCCGCAGAGTTCCTGAAATTTCTGTTCATCCTCCGGACTCCACCAGTTATTCGGCTGCCCATTTTTATCGTATTTCGCCCCATTATTGTCAAAGGCATGGGTAATCTCGTGGGCAATGGTAGCTCCGATGCCGCCCAAATTTTCCTCTAAAGAAGCATTCACATCGTAGGAAGGCACCTGCAAAATTCCAGCGGGGAAACACATCGTGTTGGTAAACTGGTCATAGTACGCGTTTACAGTGGCCACCGGAATTCTCATATCCGTCTTCTGCCTGCCTTCGTTTTTGGCCGCGGCTTCTTCCCTGTTGCGCTGCTGGGTGAGTTTTGCCACCGCAACTTGATTTTCAAAGTAATGGTCCGTCACTTCCAGCTGATCCAGCGTATCGTCCCACCGGTCCGGATAGCCGATAAAGAATTTCATGGAATCCAGTTTCTCAATCGCTGCCTTTTTGGTCTCTTCCCCCATCCAGTCCAGCTTCTGAATGCGTTCCTTATAGACGGAAATGAACTGTTTGATCATATCTTCCACGCCCTTTTTCGCCTCCGGGGAGAAATACCTCTCTGCATACAGGCGGTCGATCTCGGTTCCCAGGGAATTTTTCACCATGGCATAGGCAATCTCCTCCGGCGTGCTGTTGCTGGGTGACTGCCCCATGGTCTTTTGATTATAGGCATCAAACGCATCGAGGAAGTCCTTGCTCAGGTTTGTATAGTTGGCATTGAGCAAATTCAGTTTTAACGCCGTCCGGATGGCAGGCAGATATTTTTCGTCCTGCATTAACGTTCCGAATCCCTCAAACAGCGTGGGAGACATCAGGCAGAATTCCGTTGGAATCTCATCCCCGGACGCTTCAATAATCGCCTTGACATCCATTCCCGGAAGTAAATCCTGAAGCTCCTTCAACGTGACATATCGCGTAATCTTACTGGGATCGCCATAGTCTTCGGGCGCAGGCGCATATTCGGCCAACGCCTCCATCCATTCCCGGTATGCCTTACTATGTGCGGCCGCCTCTTCCTCTGATTCCCCGGAAAGAACAAGAAGCCGGATATTTAACTGCTCCATCTCTTCGTCGTCCATTGGCTCCGCCGGCGGCATCAACGTGGGAATTATCTTCCGAGAATCCCGCATATCCCCCATATAAGCGATGGCAAGAAAACCGCCCGACGCCGTCTCACGCAGAGAAAGGACCTGGGCCTCACTCAATTCTTTTAAATTGGATGCGCTGTCGATCGCATTCAAATATTTCCTGAGAGGCTCTGCTCCCAGTTGATTCCGCTTCTGAAAATCCACGGCACTCTCATAAAAATCCTTGATTTTCTGCTCTCTGCTGCCGGGTGCATAGCCGCTGCCCTCGACAATCTCTTTAATAATGCCGTCCACCTGTTTCTGCACGGTGATCGTCTGATCATAGAGGCCGCCCGCGTCGGTCTCTCCGTCTAGTATCTCCTTGTTTAGAAGAGCGTTTTGATTGACCGCCGTATAGAAATCATCTTTTAAATTCGTGCCGTACAGGGCGTAAATCCGGTTCAGCAGAATTTTCAGCTCCTTACCGGTTGCGCCGCCGCTCTGCTTCGTCTCCTTGGGATTTGAAGCCTCCGCGGATGCCCCGCTCTCTCCTTCCACAGAATCCGACGCGCCGGGATCGATCCGGTCGGTCATGACTTGATCCGAATCCGCCCCCAAAGTTTCTTTCCGGCCTCCGGCAGGATCCGCCGCCTGGTCTCCCGTTTGTCCAGCCCCGGCGTCACTTTGACCCATTTCATCTGAATTCCCCAGCGCAGCAGAAAGGTCGCTTTGAGCCAGAACACCGCCCTTTTTCAAATTCTCCAGCTCTTCTTGCGCCCACTCCGGCACCTGGGAGAGATCCACCGCTTCCGGCGCCAGGCGCGCCGCATTCCCCTTTGGTGCGGGAAGCTCGCCGAACGCCCGGCTAACCATGATCAAAGCCTGAAGCCGCGGTAATTCGTCGTTCTCCCCAAGGCCGATAAAATTGTCCATCAGCTCTTCGCGGCTGGGCAGGTTCTTATTGTACTTTGCCGCGGCCGTGAGCAGAAAATCAGCCGCCTTTCCCAATGTCAGCAGCTCATCGCCGGCTGGCGCGGCTATTTTTGTATCCCCAGTGCCCAAGTCTTTTACTGGATCTTTTGGGGATACCTGGGAGTTCTCCGTTCCTCCTGCCTGAGACCCCGCCGTCCGGTTGTTGGAAGCACACCCGCCAAATAGCAGGCTGACGCTCAAAACCACGGCCAATATCCTGGTTACATATCGAAATTTCATAACGAATCCCCTTTCTTTTGCGTTAATCTTTACCGGTATTATAGCAAAAGCAAGGTTAGGTCAAAGTTAAATTAATCCATTTTTTTTCGTCCGGCAGCCGTCACTCTCCGAGATGAAAGCCCTCAAAGCAAAAGCAGTGATTCATCGGCCCGCTGCCCTTGCCCAGATCCAGGTTGGCCCGAAGCGCGCCGGATATGTAGGCTTTCGCCTGCCGGACGCTGTCTTCCAAGCTCAGTCCCGCCGCCAGGCCGCAGGCAATCGCAGATGACAGGGTGCATCCGGTTCCATGGGTATTGGGATTCTCAATCCTCTCCCCGTAAAACCAGGTTGCCTTTCCGGCCTGGTACAGCAGGTCATTGGCGTCGTTCAAGTGATGGCCGCCCTTGACCAGCACCGCGCTCCCTGTGTTCTTTCCGATCTCCGCAGCGGCCGCCGTCATATCTTCTACGGTCTGGATCTTCCGGCCGGACAACACCTCCGCCTCCGGAATATTCGGCGTAATCACCACGGCCAGCGGCAGAAAACGCAAAATCAGCTGTTTTGCGGCATCTTCTGCCAAAAGCCTGCTTCCACTGGTGGAGACCATCACCGGATCCACCACCACGTTTTTCGCGTGATACTCTTCCAGCTTATCCGCAATCACGTCAATCAGGGCCGCGCTGGAGACCATTCCGATCTTTACCGCATCTGGGACAATGTCCGTAAAAATGCAGTCCATCTGCTGCGCCACAAAATCCGGACTCGCCTCCTGAATCCCATAGACACCGGTGGTATTCTGCGCCGTCAGGGCAGTGATCACGCTCATGCCGTACATTCCATGGGCGGACATCGTTTTTAAATCCGCCTGAATCCCGGCGCCGCCGCTGCAATCCGAACCTGCAATCGTCAAAACCTTCTTCATTTCACTCATCTTTTCTCTCCCGTAATTCATCGGAGCAAGAGCAGCGTGCCGGCCGTCAACAAGACCAGTCCCACCGCCGCCTTTCCCGAAAGCTTTTCTTTTAAAATCAATGCCGAGAACGCCACCGTAATTAAAATGCTCAGCTTATCAATCGGCACCACAATACTGGCTTCCCCCTCCTGGAGGGCCCGGTAATAGCAAAGCCAGGAAAGCCCGGTGGCGAGGCCGCTCAGGATCAGAAAAACCCAGTTCTTCCGGGTCAGGGAAGAGATCCCTTTCTGTAACCCCAGCGAAAATACGATTCCCCAGGCCAGCGCCAGCACCACCAAAGTGCGGATCGCCGTTCCCAGATTGGAATCAATCCCCTGGATTCCGATTTTTCCAAGAATCGCAGTCAAAGCCGCAAACACCGCGGAGGCTATGGCATAGATCAGCCACCGCCAGCCGTTTTCTTCCTTCTTTTCTGGGTCCGCTGCTTTTTTTTCAATCATCAGGTAGGTTCCGGCCAGCATCAAAATCATACAGAACAGTTTCCAGATCCCCAGGGGCTCGCCCAACAGGAAGAAGGCCAGCACCATGGTCAATACGGTGCTGGACTTATCGATGGGAGTCACCTGGTTCACATTTCCAAGCTGTAAAGCCCGGAAATAGCAGATCCAGGAACCGCCGGTCGCAAGGCCGGAGAGAATCAAAAACAGCAAGGTTTTCCCGCTGATCTCAGAAATTTCCCGGAAAGCCCCGGAGATCAGGACCAAGAGCCAGGCAAAGACCGCCACCACGCAGGTGCGGACCGCCGTCCCCAAATGGGAATTCACCTTTTCCATGCCAAGCTTCGCAAGTATTGCCGTCAAACCTGCAAACACTGCGGAACCAGCTGCAAAAAGAAGCCACATAACTTCCTCCCTTTTCAGACCCTCCGGCCCTTACAGAAGTTCCATATCAAACAACGAGATCTGGTTGGTCATCGGCAGGTCTCCGAAAAGTCCCATATCCGCCATCAGATCGGCCACGGTTTTACTGGTCTTGGTGCGCTGGCAGAAATCCTCCCTTGAGAGGAAACGGTCTTTCTTCGCCTCCTCCATCACGGCCTCGGCCGCCTTCTCTCCCATTCCTTCGATACTGCTCAAGGAAGGCATGATCTTTCCGTCGATCACCTGGAAGTGGGTGGCGTGGGCGCGGTAAATGTCAAGGGGCATAAATTCATAGCCTCTCGCATACATCTCCTGGACGATCCTCATATCGCGGAGCGTGACCTTTTCTTTTTCCGTCAGATTGTCTCCGTTGCTCTTATACATTTTCAGATTCATTTCCAGGATGTCCCGTCCGCGGCACATCAATTCATAGTTAAAGCCGGTAGCCCGGATGCCAAAAAATGCCGCATAGTATTCCAGCGGATGATAGACCTTACAGTAGGCGATCCGCCAGGCCATCATGACGTAGGCCGCCGCGTGGGCCTTCGGGAACATATATTTGATCTTTTTACAGGAATCAATATACCAATCCGGCACATTGGCCTCCCGCATGGCTTTTTCGTGCTCCGGCGTCAGGCCTTTTCCCTTTCTTACCTTCTCCATGATATTGAAGGACAGGCTCTTATCCATGCCCATGGAGATCAGATACAGCATGATGTCGTCACGGGTACAGATGGCCGTCTGCAGCGTGGCCTTGCCCGAAAGGATCAAATCCTGCGCGTTCCCCAGCCATACGTCCGTGCCGTGGGCCAGCCCGGCGATCCGCACCAGGTCGGCAAAGCATTTGGGCTGGGAATCGATCAGCATCTGCATGGCAAAGTCCGTGCCAAACTCCGGGATTCCCAAAGCGCCCAGCTTACAGCCTCCCAGGTCCTCCGGAGTTACGCCCAGTGCCGAAGTGTCCTTAAACAAAGACATGACCTTCGGATCGTCCAGCGGGATCGTCCGTGCGTCGATGTGAATCAGATCTTCCAGACGCCGGATCATGGTGGGATCATCGTGTCCGAGGATATCCAGCTTCAGCAGGTTCTGGTCGATGGAGTGGTAATCAAAGTGGGTCGTCACCGTGTTGGTGGTCATATCATTGGCCGGATGCTGGATCGGGGTAAAGGAATAAATGTTTTCCCCCTTCGGCATGACCACGATGCCGCCCGGATGCTGTCCGGTGCTCCGGCGCACGCCGACGCAGCCTGCCGCGATCCGCTCGATCTCACAGCGGCGCTTGATGATATTTTTTTCCTCGTAGTACTTCATCACAAAGCCGTAGGCGGTCTTCTCGGCCAGCGTGCCGATGGTCCCGGCCCGGAAGGTATGTCCCTTCCCGAACAGCACTTCCGTGTAGTCGTGGGCATGGCTTTGGTATTCGCCGGAAAAGTTCAGGTCGATATCCGGCTCCTTGTCCCCCTTAAAGCCGAGAAACGTCTCGAAAGGAATGTCAAACCCGTCTTTTGTCATCAGCGTCCCGCACTTCGGGCACGCCTTATCCGGCATGTCGCAGCCGGCGCTTCCGGCGTAGGCTTTGACCTCGTCGGAATCAAAGTCGCTGTATTTGCAGTGGGGGCAGACATAGTGGGGGCTCAGCGGGTTTACCTCGGTGATATCCGACATCGTCGCCACAAAGGACGAGCCGACGGACCCACGGGATCCCACCAGATACCCGTCGTCGGTGGATTTTTTCACCAGGCGCTGGGCAATGATATACATGACCGCGTAACCGTTTCCGATAATAGAGGTCAATTCCTTCTCCAAACGCTCCGAAACGATGGACGGCAGCGGGCTTCCGTAGATACTCTCCGCTTTCTGATAGCACATATCCCGGAGCTCCTCCTCGGATCCCTCAATGACCGGCGGGCACTTGTCCAGCCGGACCGGAAGGATCTTCTCGCAGGAATCCGCCACCCGGTTGGTGTTGGTGATCACGATCTCCTCGGCCTTTTCTTTTCCGAGATAGGAGAACTCTTCCAGCATTTCCTCGGTGGTCCGCAGATACAAAGGCGGCTGGAGGTCGGCGTCGGCAAACCCTTTGCCTTTCATCAGGATCCGGCGGTAAACCTCATCCTCCGGATTCAGAAAATGGACGTCGCAGGTGGCCACCACGGGTTTCCCCAGCTGTTCGCCCAAGTCTACGATCTTTCGGTTCATGTCCCGCAGGTCTTCCAGGGTCTTGGCCTCATACTTCTCGTCCCGGATCATAAATTCATTGTTGCCGACCGGCTGGATTTCCAGATAATCGTAATATTTCGCAATGGAAATCAGCTCTTCTTCCGGCTTCTTCTCCACGATGGCCCGGAACAGCTCTCCCGACTCGCAGGCGGAACCCACGACAACCCCCTCCCGGCACTCCGTCAGCAGGCTCTTGGGAATCCGCGGGCGGCGGTGATAATAGGTCAGATGGGATTCCGACACCATCCGGTACAGATTGATCCGTCCGATATCATTCTGGGCCAGCAAAATGATATGGTAGGTTTTCGCCTTTTTGATATCCTCCACGGTATCCCCCGGATGATCGTCCACCAGATAGCCTTCGCAGCCGTAGATGATCTTAATATCCAGTTTTTCTGCGGTGTGCATGGCCTCCGGGAAAGACTGGACCACGCCGTGGTCCGTGATGGCAATGGCTTTCTGTCCCCAGGCCGCAGCCCGCTTTACAATGGCGGAGGCGTCGGAAACGCCGTCCATATCGCTCATCTTCGTGTGGCAGTGAAGCTCTACCCGCTTGACGGGACTTTTATCCTGACGGCCGCCGGATCCGTGATCCAGCTTTTTGATGCCCTGGACCGAAGCGATGGTCAGTTCTTTGTCAAACTTGTCCAGCACCGTGCGGCCTTTGACCGCGACCCACTGGCCTTCCTTCACCAGCCCAAGGAGGCCGTCTTTTTCCTCCGGCTTGCAGAAAATCTTCACCAGGATGGAATCCCTATGATCCGTCACCACAAAGGTGACGATCCAGTTTCCGGTCTTGATCACCCTGGTGTCCACCTTGATGATCTCTCCCTGAATCACCACATCTCCGATCTCTTCCACGATCTGGTCGATGGAAATCGGGTCGTCGGAAAAATCCCGGCCGTAGCCTTCGGATTCCTCCAGCTGTCTGGCCCGCGGCGTCCGGCGGTACTCCTGCTTTTTCTGCTCCTTGGCCGCCACCGCATCCTCACCGGCTTTGGCTTCCAGGGCATGGCGGCTGATCTCGGCCGCCTCCATTAGCATCGCATCCTCGCTGAGCTGATTCCAGGACTTATGCACGACCTTGCCCAGGTGGCACCGGACTTCCAGGGGAATCCCCAGACGCTCATTGAAAATTTTCTCTAAAATCCGGCAGAGCTCCTGGCTGCGGGCGTGATTGACGATATTGTCCTCCGCCTCCAAAACCAGCACCTGGGGATCAGCAAAGGACATCTTCGCAGTCCGAAACAGGTTGTAATCCATCAGATGCCAGCCCTTTAACTCCAGGAGGATGCTGTCCCGGTAGCGGGTCAAGGCTTCCTCGGCGGTCATCTCTCCCAGCTCATACCGCTCATAAATCTTAACCGTTACATTTTTATGGGCGAAAAACTGCTTTTTGATCGCAGCTTCCAGTATGTAAATATCCCGCTTTGCAATGAGCTCGCGGCATTCGATATAAATCCGGATCATGCTCCGGTCCCTCGGCATGGTCACCCTGGTCACCGACACCCGGTCCAGCAGCTGCATCAAGTGGTCCGCGGTCTGCAAATTGGGAAGGACTTCCCAAAAACTTTTATTCATTCTCGTTCTCCCAATGGGCCAATTCCAGCTCCAGCGCCGACAAAAGCTCCTCCTCCGGCACCTTCCGCAGGATTTCCCCTTTTCGGATCAACAGTCCCTCGCCTTTTCCGCCTGCGATGCCGAGATCCGCTTCCTTTGCTTCACCCGGCCCATTCACCACGCAGCCCATCACGGCCACTTTCAGATTCAAATCATAGCGGGCAGTCATCTCTTCCACCTGATTGGCAAGCCCGATCAAATCGATGTTAGTCCGGCCGCAGGTAGGGCAGGACACGACCCGGATGCCTTCCTGCCGGAGTCCCAGCGCCTGAAGAATCTTTTTCGCGGCGAAGATCTCCTCTTTTGGGTCGCCGGTCAGGGAAACCCGGATCGTATCGCCGATGCCGCGGGAGAGGATCGCGCCGAGTCCCACCGCCGACTGGATGGTGCCGCTCTTCACCGTACCGGCCTCTGTGATTCCCACATGGAGCGGCAGATCCGTCTGATCCGCAATCAGCTCATGGGCACGGATGCACATCGGCACATCGGAGGATTTGATGCTGATCACGAGATTGTCATAGCCCAGGTCTTCGATCATCCGCACCTTGTCCATGGCGCTCTCCACCAGCCCCTCCGCCGTGACGCCGCCGTACTTTTCCAGGAGGTTTTTCTCCAAAGAGCCGCTGTTGACGCCGACCCGGATCGGAATATTCCGCTCCTTCGCGCAGTCCACCACGGCTTTCACTTTTTCCCGGCCGCCGATATTTCCGGGATTGATCCGGATTTTATCCGCTCCGTTTTCCACGGCTGCGATGGCCAGGCGGTAATCAAAATGGATATCCGCCACCAGCGGGATGTGGATTCTCTGTTTGATCCGCCCAAATGCCAAAGCCGCCTCCGGCGTCGGCACGGTTGCGCGGATGATCTCGCAACCGGCCTCCTCCAGAGCCAAGATCTGGGCCACCGTTGCCTCCACATCTTCCGTCTTCGTATTGGTCATGGATTGAATGGAAACCGGAGCGCCGCCGCCCACTGGAATTCCTCCGATCCAAATTTTTTTCGACTTTCTTCTCATCCGTCTCCTCCCGCGCTAGCCGAAGAGCCGCGCAATATCATTGTACAAGACGACCACCATCAAAAGCATCAGCAGCACAAAGCCCACCGTATGCACCATGCCTTCCTTATCCGGCGGAACCGGTTTTCCTCTCAGCGCTTCGATCACTAAAAAGACCAGGCGTCCGCCGTCCAGCGCAGGGATGGGAAGCAGATTGAAGACGCCCAGATTGGCGCTGAGGAGAATCGCCAGATTCACCACATTCAGGAAGACGTAGAGAGCTCCGTCGCTCCGGCTCTGCTCCACCGTCGTATCAATCAGGGACACGATTCCCACCGGCCCCGACATATCCTTGATCCCGGCCTGGCCGGTCACCAGCATTTTTAAGGAGGTAAGGCAGAACGAAACCCAGTACCGGACTTCCTGTACGCCGCCTTTTAAAACCTCCAGCACGCCTGCCTTTTCCCGGTAATCGCTGGCCTTCAGGCCAAGAGTGGTTCCCTCGTATTTCTCCGGGGTCAGCGACACTTCCCTCTGTTTTCCGTCCCGTTCCAAAATCAGTTTTAAAGGAGTGCCGTCGATGGGATTTTCCGCCAGGTAGGCGGCCATCTCCTCGCCTGTGGCAACCGCAGTCCCATTGATACTGACAACCACGTCGCCGGCCTCGATCCCGGCCTTAGCCGCCGGAGAATTCTCCGTGACTTCAGAAAACGACGGCCGGTCCGCGGTGGCATAATAGCTGATCCCCATCCGGTAAGCCGTATAGTTGGGGTCCAGCTGCACCGTATATTCCTTCCCCTCCCGCTCATAGGTAACGGCGATCTTACTGCCGTCCATCGGGTGGTTCAGAAAATACAGGTCAATATCCCGACCCAGGGAAATACTTTTTCCATTGATCTCCTGAATCACGTCGCCCGGCTGCAGACCGGCCTGGTCCGCGCCGTATCCCGACTGAACTTGATAGATCTTGGCAGGATTCGCCCCGGCGATGGCAATGACTACCAACGCCAGGAGAAACGCAAACAGGAAATTGAACAAAGGTCCGGCCGCCACCACCAAAATCCGGGCCCAAACCGACTTTTTGTTGAAGGCGTCCGGGGAATCGCTCTCGGCGTCCTCGCCGACCATCATGCAGGATCCGCCGAAGGGGATCCACTTCAACGAATATTTGGTCTCCCCGATCTGCTTGCTGACGATCCTCGGTCCCATGCCGATCGAAAATTCGATCACGCCGATGCCGGCTTTTTTTGCCAGCAGGAAGTGACCGAGCTCATGAGTCAAAATCAAAAAGCCAAATACGAGAAACGCAATCAGAATACTCAAAAACTTATACCCTACTTTCTATAATTGTTCCGGTTCCCTATCCTGCAAAAGCGCAGTTCCGGATCAGCAGCCTAAAACTTGCTTCGCTGGTTTAAAAACTCCCGGACCGAGGCCTCGGTCTCCAAAATCTCGGAGACCGATGGATTCGGGATCACCCGGTGGGCCTCCATGGCAGCCTCGATGGAATCCGTAATCTCCAAAAATCCAATTTTCCGGTTCAGAAAACGCGCCACCGCCCATTCGTTGGCCGCATTGAAAACTGTGGGAAGGCTTCCCCCAGTCTCACCGGCCCGGTAAGCCAGCGCCAGGCCGCGGAAATTCACGAGATCCGGCGCTTCCAGGGTGATATGCCCCATCGCCCGAAAATCCAGACGGCCGCCGGAAAGATCCCGGCGCTCCGGATAGTACAGGGCGTACTGGATCGGAAGTCTCATATCCGGCGTCCCCAGCTGGGCAAGCACGGCTCCGTCTTCAAATTCCACCATGGAGTGGATTACGCTCTGGGGCTGCACCACCACCTCCACGCGGGAAAGGGGCACGCCAAACAGCCATCCGGCCTCCATGACCTCCAGTCCTTTATTGACCATGGTGGCGGAATCAATCGTAATCTTCCTTCCCATGGTCCAATTCGGGTGTTTCAGGGCATCTTCCACCCGGACGTTTTTCATCTGTTCTCTGGTCCAGCCGCGGAACGGACCGCCGGAGGCCGTCAGGAGAATCCGGCTAACCGCATTCCCTCTCTCCCCGGAAAGCACCTGGAAAATCGCGCTGTGCTCGCTGTCCACCGGCAGGATCCGCACACCTTTTTTCTCTGCCAGCGGGATGATCAGGTGCCCCGCCGTCACCAGGGTTTCCTTGTTGGCTAAGGCAATGTCTTTTCCCGCCTCAATGGCCGCCATGGTCGGACGGATTCCCACCATGCCCACCACAGCCGTCACCACCAGATCCGCCGAGGGCTCCGCCGCCGTCTCGATCAGGCCGTCCATGCCGGTGACAATCTTGACTGGCAGATCCGCCGTGCGGACCGCCAGCTCTCCCGCCGCCTTCTCGTCAAAGACGCAGACGACGGACGGGTGAAACTCTCGAATCTGTTCTTCCAAAAGCTCGGTCCGGGATCCGGCGGCCAGGCCGGTGACCGCAAGGTCTCCATTGGCGCGGACCACCTCAAGAGTCTGGGTGCCGATGGAACCCGTGGAGCCAAGTATCACAATATTTCTCATCAGGTACCTCCCCTGCGGATCAGCCAAACGCCTGCATCAGGGCAAAAATAATCGGCGCCGTAATGATCACGCTGTCAAACCGGTCCAAGATGCCGCCGTGGCCGGGAATCAGCTTCCCGTAATCCTTGATCTCGGTATTCCTCTTGATTGCCGATGCCGCCAGATCCCCGATCTGGGAAATCACGGCCCCCGCCGCGCAAAGCACCGCGACACTGAACACCGGGCTTGTGAAAATCGTAATATGCTCCTTCACAACAGCCGCGTAAATCACTCCGATCAGAGCCGCGCCCAGCACGCCGCCGACGCCGCCCTCGATGGATTTTTTCGGGCTCAGCACCGGAGCCATCTTGTGCTTCCCGATTAGTATGCCCACACAATAGGCACAAGTATCACAACCCCAGGAACAAATAAAGATCAGCCAGACCAAAAACGCCCCGCTTTCCGAAATCCGCACCCGATAGATAAAGGAAATCATGACGGCCACGTAAAACAAACCAAAAAACGCGGCCATCACCTGGTTTGCCTTATATTTCGGAAAAGTCAGCACGTAGACCGCCATCAGAGCGATCAGAAATCCGACCAGCCCCAATAGCACCAAATCCTGTTTTCCGAAATAGATCAGCGCATAATACCCGGCCGCCGCCAGATAGCCCACGGCCCCAAGCAGGGATTTGTGAAAATCAAAGATCCGGTAGAGCTCCATCATCCCAATCCATGATATGAGAAGGAGCCCGGCAAAAAGAACATTGCCCCCCATCACCAGCAGGAAAATCGTCACCAGCATCAGCAGCACGCTGCTGCGGAATCGCACCCAAAACATAACTCTCTCCTAACGGCCGCCGAACCGGCGGTCTCTCTCATTGTAGATTTCGATCGCGCGGACCAAATCCTCTTTGTGGAAATCCGGCCAGTACACGTCGGTAAAATAAAGTTCCGTGTAGGCCATCTGCCACATCAGATAATTGGAGAGCCTCTGCTCTCCGCTGGTTCGGATCATCAGATCCGGATCCGGAATCTCAGCCGTGTCCAGATAGGACTGGATGGTCTCTTCGGTGATCGCATCCGGATTCAGCGATCCGGCCGCCACATCCTTCGCCAGACGCCGCACGCCGCGGGTGATCTCGTCCCGGCCGCCGTAATTGACCGCAATCACAAAAGTCATCCCCGTGTTGTTTCTTGTCTCCCGCACCAGGGTATCGATTCCGTCGATGATATCATCGTCAAACCGGCTCTCCTCGCCGATCATCTTCACCCGCACATTGTTGGCCATGGCGACTTTCAGCAGTTTTCTCATATAGTAGCGGAACAGCTGCATCAGCGCGCCGACCTCATCGGCGGACCGCTTCCAGTTTTCCGTGGAAAAGCCGTAGACGGTCAGATAGCCGATGCCGAGCCTGGCGGCGTCCTCCACGATCTGTTCCAGATTCTCACAGCCCGCCTTATGTCCCAGCTTTCTGGGAAGTCCGTGGGCCTTGGCCCAGCGGCCGTTTCCGTCGAGTATAATCGCTACGTGGTTGGGAACCCGTAAATCTTCCATAAGTTTTTCCTTTCGCAAAGCTTCATAACAGGAAAAAGGCCATTCTGAGGGCAGACGCGCCCGAAGGATATCTCCCCCGCCTTCTCGCTCAGAATGACTCTTTTTCCTCACAAACCCGGTCCTTGCCGTAGCACAGCTTAAACCGTCATAATCTCCTTTGTCTTCGCTTCGGTTTCCTTATCCACTTTTCCGATGAATTTATCGGTCATCTTCTGGATATCTTCCTCCGCAGACTTTACATCGTCCTCAGTGAACTCCCCGCCTTTTTCCAGCTTCTTCACCTTATCATTGGCGTCCCGGCGGATGTTCCGCACCGCCACCTTGGCGGCCTCGCCTTTTTTCTTGATATCTTTTGCCAGCTCTTTTCTGCGATCCTCGGTCAGCTCCGGGAAAATCAGGCGGATGATCGAACCGTCGTTATTCGGGTTGATCCCCAGATCCGACATGTTGATCGCCTTCTCGATGGCTTTGATCAATGTCTTGTCCCAGGGCTGGATCTGGAGAATCCGTGCCTCCGGCACCGAGATGGTAGCTACCTGGGCGAGGGGCGTCGCCGAACCGTAATAGTCCACCGTCAGTTTATTCAGAATCGCCGGATTGGCCCGCCCGGCCCGGATCGTCGAAAATTCCTCCAGCAGGTTGTTCAGGGTTTTCTGCATCTTTTCTTCGTAAACCTGTAATCTCTCGTCCATAACTTCCTCCTTAAACGGTCACACGCGTACCGGTAATATGTCCCATCATCGCCTGGGTAATGCTGTCCTCTCCGTCCAGGCCGAACACCGCCATCGGCATCCGGTTTTCCAGGCAGAGGATCGAAGCCGCCAGGTCAATCACCTGGAGCTTTTTCTCCACGACCTCCTCGATCGTGATCGTGTCGAATTTTTTCGCCTGCGGATTGGTCTTCGGATCGCTGTCGTAGACGCCATCCACCGCCTTCGCCAGCAGGATTTCATCGGCCTCCATCTCGATGGCCCGGAGCACCACCCCGGTATCCGTCGAAAAATACGGATGGCCGGTGCCTCCGGCAAAGAATACGATTTTCCCTGCGGTCAAAGCTTCCTCCGCTTCTTCTTTCGTGAAAAGCTTCGTCACTCCGCCGATCGGAAAAGCGCTGAACACTTCTGTCTTCATTCCCAGATGCTGAAACAGGGACGACACATAGATACAGTTCATCACCGTCGCCAGCATCCCGATCTGATCCGCCTTCACCCGGTCAATGGCATTGCTGCTGCGCCCTCTCCAGAAATTCCCGCCGCCGATCACGATGGCGATCTGGATCCCGGCCTCTGCCGAGCGCTTCACCTGGGCCGCCACCCGGCGCACCGTCTCCTCATCGAATCCGGTTTTCTTATCTCCGGCCAGAGCCTCCCCGCTCAATTTCAGCAGGACTCTCCTCTGTTTTTCCATGGAATTTCTCCCTCAAATTCGTATTTTTCCGCGCCGGACTTATCCCTGGCGCCGTCTGTTTTAGTGTAGCATAAATGGAGGAAAATGTCTACAAAGCCCCTCTCATTTTCTCCAAAAACCAGTAGGGCACCGCAAGATCTCCGTAGCCGCTCCCCAATTCCAACCCTTGTTTCAGGGAACCGTGGAAATCGCTGCCGCCGGAGCGCAGGCATCCGAACTCCTCCGCGATGGCCTCCGTCCGCTCCCTCCACCAGTCATCGTACTCACAATAGCGAGTCTCCAGGCCGTCCGCTCCCGCTTTTATGATATCCCGGCAGATCCGAAGGCTCTCCTCCGGGTCTTTCCGGGAAATCTGATGGGGATGGGCCACGAAAACCAGGCCTCCCGCCTCGTGAATCCGTTTGATAGCCTCCGCAGGAGGCGGCGTTTTCCGTTTCACATACCCGGCCCCGCCTCTGGTCAGGTAGGTCCGGATCGCTGTCTTTACATCCGGCGCATAGCCTCGCTCCACCAGAAGTTTTCCGATATGTCCCCTGGTCAATATCGCCTCGCCGCCGAAACGCCCCAGATCTACCTCCGAGATCAGAAAGCCCGCCTCCTGAAGCTTCCGAACGGATTTCCGGTTTCTCTCAAGACGGTCTCTCCGCATTTCCTCCAGACTTTCCTGAAGCTTGGGGCACTCCGGCCGCAAAAACAGGCCGATCATATGGATCTCTTTTTCCTCCAGGCTGGTGCTGAACTCGATGCCGGGAATCACTTCGATCCCGATCCGCGCTCCTTCCGCCATGGCGGCCGTCAGCCCTCTTGTGGTGTCGTGATCCGTCACGGCGATTGCGGACAGGCCTTTTTGCTTTGCCAGATGGATCAGCTCCGCGGGACTTAACGTCCCGTCGGAGCAGTCAGTATGAGCGTGCAGGTCCACCAGTCTCATGTCCCTGCTTTGCAAGTTTTCTTCACTCCTCATTTTCTATCTCTCGATTCATCTCGAATTCTCGTCTCTTCAATCACAAGAATTATAACAGATCCAGGAAATGTCAACAAGGGATCGGAATCTGAAATTTTTATGAACGGTCGGAATCGTTTTCCAGGTCGCGTCCTTCCATTTGATAACACTTATCCCGCCACATCTTTCCGATCCTCTGGAGCTCGGCCGCCGTGCCCGCCAGCTCATTGTACTGAATCCGGGCGCTTTCAAGCTGCGCCTCATACTCCTTTTTGATCCGAAGAATTCTTTGATCCGCGGCCGCCGCCCGCGCCTGATCGCTCCTTAAAAGGCGGATTTCCTCGTCTTTCGCCTCAAGGGCACCCATAAGCTCCTCTTTTTCCGCCTCCGCCTGCTCTTTCAAGACGCGGAAGGCTTCCTCTTTAGCTTCCCTTTGACGGTCTGATTCCTCCCTGCTTTTCTCCATCAGTTCCTCCTTTTCCTTTCTCAGTTCTTCCATCTGCTCCCGGTAAACCGCCTCCCGCTCCGCCTGCAGCCGCCGGATCTCCTCCTCCCGCTTCTCCTGGTTTTTTCTTGCCTCCTCCTCCCATTCATCTTTGAGCCGCTTAGTCTCCGCGTCCTGTTCTATCTGCCGGCGGATTGTTTCTTCCTCCCTCAGCCACTTAGATCCTTCCATAACTTCCCATTCCGTATCCGCCTTCCAGCGGTATATCATTCCGCCGCCCGCCAGGTCCCCGCCGGTCAGGAGGTACTGTTCCTTCTCCCATTCCAGCAGTTTCAGCCTGTTGGGAGCCTCCCCGCACTCCCGGATCATGACGGACTGCTCCGGCAGATACGGCGCCACGGCGTGAATCTCGTACCGCCCTTTGACCGGATTCAGGGATTGGTAAAGCAAGATCAAAAGTTCCCCTCTGACAGCCAGAATCAAGTTGCTGAACTTGCACCGGTCCGTCCCTTCCGTTAAGACGATCTTCTCCCTCCCGCCTCCCAGGATATCCACCGCCACCTGGTGCTGCAGATTTTCATAGGCAAAATAAATGCTCCCCTGGAACAAAACCGAGGTCAAGCCTCCCAGGCAGTCGCCTTTTTGCTGTACCGGCTGGACGCCCCGGCGCAGGGCGAACCAGGCCGCCATCACTTTATTCCCTTCCTGGTACAAAGCGATCTGGCCTCCCTCGGCCCGCTGATAGATCTCATTCATATTTGCACCTTTCTTTCCCAATTATCTTGTTATTATCTTATGCACACAGGGCGAACAAAAAGAAACCGAAGGCATAGGATAAAGTAAGCATTCCAATGGAAAGGACATTCACCAAATGCCGAAGAGCAAACAAAACGGCTGTAAATGCCGTCCGAAACGCTATATCAGCAATGGGGTTCACACGAAGGGGAAATGCCATGACGTCTGCACCAATCCGATGTGCGGCGACCCGGACACCCTGACGCTGCTTGCGCCGGTGGTCTACGATGAGCTTGGCATCAACCTGTGCCGTGCGGTTCCCATTGATTTCCCTACCCTGACCGGAACCGTCGCCTGTATTTCCGCCCAGGTAATCAATGTAACGTTTGATACCACAGGGCCTATGGCCACCACGGTAACTCCGATCAATGGCCGCCCCAACTGCTATCTGGTCTCCTTGACCAACCTGACCGTCACATTCGTCTTCAACCTGTACGACTGTGCCAACCGTCTTCTGGCAACCGAAACCGCCACCGCGGTTTACCTGCCGGGAAGCACCTCAACTCCTGATTATGATTATTTTGACGAGGATACCAACCCCAACTCCGTTGAGCTGGAAATCTTCGCCCCTTACGGAGTCGCCAGCTCCTGCACCTATGCCGGAACCCCGACGATCCAGTTTACCGGTTTTAACACGGATTCCAACGTGGTGCGCGAAGGCCTGAACCTGATTGCGATCCCGAAGATTCTGGATTTCGATCTGACCACCCGGACTGCCACGATTGGCCTCAGCCTCTACGTGAAAAGCATATACTTTTCTCAGTACAAAATCCCTCACCAGGGCAAGGCAGCCGTTCCGAAGGCCTGCCTGCAGCCCACCGCCGACACCATCTGCATGGACTTTGTGTCCGGTGATCTGCTGGATCTGTCTATCAAGCCGCTGGAGCTTGGACCGCCGAAGTATGAGGAATTTTTGAAAGAAGAGTGCGAGACACCCTGTAAACCCTGCTGCGGAACCCTCACCCCCGGAACCGGAGACCTTGCCGGCGCCCCTCCGGCAGCAGGAAACGAAGCTTCTGGATTCATTACCGGAGCCGAGGTTTCTGAACCTGTGGAAGCCAAGGAAGACGGCGCTCCGGAGGATGAAAGACCTGTGGAGTAAGCTGGACTCGGCAGCCCGTCTGCTGTCTTATTTTCTCGCAAACTTTCCGGAGTCCGAAGGGATTCCTGCCGATGAAGACGAGATAAAATCCCCATAAGAAAAAAGCCATAGGATCGTCTGTCCGGATGATCCTATGGCTTTTCCGTCTGTTTTTTTCTGTAATGTCACTCCCGGAGCAGCAAGATATCCTCCGGCGCTACCGAAAGATCCTCCGGGATGCCCCGATAATCCGGTTTGCTGACCTTCCACCAGATTTCATGCTCCGCCTGCGCCCCGCAGGAAAAGAGTATCACCATCTCAAACGGAGCCTCCGTGAGCTCCGAAAGCCGGACTGGGATTCGATTCACCATTTCCGCACAGCCGTCCGCCGGATGAAAATCATGAGCGCGCACGCCGGCAAACCGGATCTCCTCCGTCACTTCGTCCTTCGACATCAGCCGCACTCCGCCCCAATCCAGAGCCTCCAGCTGATGATCCCCCAGCCGCCGGATCCTGGAGATATTTTTGCAGCCGGTCAGCCGGGCCGCGGCCAACGTCTTCGGATCCCGGAACAACTCCCTTGTATTGCCGAAAGCCACCTCCCGGCCGCTTTCCATCACCATCAGATCCCGGCAGATCCGGTATGCCTCATCCCGGCTGTGGGTGACCAGAATCGCATCCTTCTTCCAGGTTTCCAGAGATTTTATCATCTGAATCTGCATGGCTTCTTTTAGGTGGGCGTCCAGAGCCGAGAAGGGCTCGTCGAGAAGAATCACCTCCGGATTCCCTGCCAGCATCCGCGCCAGCGCCACCCGCTGCTGCTGTCCTCCGGACAGTTCCCCCGGATACCTGCCGCCGAGCCCTTCCAACTGGAACCGGCCAAGCAGCTCTTCGATGATCGCCTTCCCGCCGCCGTTGTTTCCAAAGCCGCAGGCAATATTCTGTTCCACCGTCATATGGGGAAACAGCGCATAATTTTGAAACAGATAGCCGACTTTGCGTTTTCCCGGCGGCAGATTGATCTTTTTCTCCGAGTCATAGAGGACTCTTCCATTCACGGCGATTCGACCTTCATCCGGCGTCACAATACCGGCGATACACTTCAGCGTCATACTCTTTCCGCAACCCGACGCGCCTAAAATCCCCAGATTTACCTGGCCCTCCTGGGCAAACGAAACATTCAGGTAAAACCCTTTCAATTTTTTACGGATGGACACCTCCAGGCTCATGGTTCCCTCCTCCGTTTCCGCTTTCCGTATACGCTCCCCCGCATCGTAAAATAATTCATACTCACCACAACCATGAAGGAAATCACTACGATGATCGCCACGTACTGATACGCACCTTCCATATTTCCGGCCGCCACATGGGAATACACGGCAAGCGGAAGGGTTCTGGTCTTTCCAGCGATATTTCCGGCCACCATGGCCGTCGCCCCAAACTCACCCAAGCCCCTGGCAAAGGAAAGCACGCCGCCGGACGCCACGCCGGGCAGCGCCAGCGGCATCATGACTTTCCAAAAAATCTTCCGCTCCGACATGCCTAAGGTCCTGGCCGCATGAACCAGGTTCTGATCCACCTGCTCAAAGGCCCCTCTGGCCGAACGGTACATCATGGGAAAGGAGATCGCCACGGCGGCAATCACGGTGGCCGTCCAGGAAAAGGCCAGCTTCACGCCGAAATATTCCAGGAAAAATTCACCGACTGGCCGCTTCACGCCAATCACATACAGAAGGAAAAATCCCATGACCGTCGGAGGCAGCACCAAAGGCAGTGTCAAAATGCCGTCCAGAACCATTTTCAGCTTGTCGTGCTTTAACCGGACCACCAGCCTGGCGCAGGCAATTCCCAGAAAAAAGGTGATCACAATGGACAAAGATGCGGTTTTTAAGGATATTAGAATCGGTGAGAAATCCATCCGCACCGCTCCTTATTTGTTGGCTGAAAAGCCATATTCCTCAAAGACAGCCATCGCTTCCTCGGATTGCAGGAACTCGATGAAAAGCTTCGCTTCCTCCGAGTGCTCGGAAGCAGCCACCATCCCGACCGGATAAATCACTTTCTTTTCCAGGCTGCCCTCCGGAGCCTCGGCCACCACCGCTACCTTATCTGTGGTAGCCGCGTCCGTGGCATACACAATACCGGCATCCGCGCTGCCTTCCGCCACCCAATTTAAAACCTCCGTCACGTTGGTGCCGAAGCTGGTTTTTGCGGAGACCGTATCCCACAGGTTCAGGTTAGTCAGAGCTTCCTTTGAATACTGGCCGACCGGGACACTCTCCGGATCCCCCAGAGCTACGGTCTCCACATCGGCGATCTGCTCAAAGGTGGTGATGCTGTCCTTCTTATCCGCCGGGACGATCACAACGATCTTGTTCTCCAGCAAGTCCACAATGGAGCCCGCGTCGATCAAATTTTCATCTTTTAACGCTGTCATCTGCTTCGTCGCCGCCGACATAAATACGTCAGCCGCAAGGCCTTCCTCAATCTGGGTCTGTAATTTTCCCGAACTGTCGTAGGTTCCCTCCACAGTGATCCAGTCGTACTTTTCCTGGAACATGGGAATCAGTTTTTCCGTGTAAGAGTATTCCAGACTGGCTGCCGCCGCCACCAAAATCGTAACTTTTTCCTTGGATGCGGACGCGGCAGTAGTCGCGGCGGCCGTTGTGGGCGCCTCCGTAGCTGTCACCGCCGCCGTCGAAGCGGCCCCTGTAGTACCCTCATTGGAGGATCCGCATCCCCCAAGCACGGCCATGGCAAGAATGCCGGCCAGCATCATAGAAATTCCTTTTTTCATAACTCGTACTCCTTTCTTACCTTCCATTGGTCTCCCTAGGGAGACGTCTTATTTTCTGCCGCATTCCCCGGCCGTCCCTTTCAGGATTTCCAGGCCGTGTTTCAATGCGGGAAGAACCGCATCCATACTTTCTTTAACCGCCTTCGTGCTGCCCGGCAGATTGATGATCAGACTCTGATTCCGAATCACCGAAGCTCCCCGGCTCAGCATCGCCCGGTTGGTAAACTGCATCGAATAGGCCCGGATCGCCTCCGCGATGCCCGGAGCATTCCGGGTCGCCACCGCCATCGTAGCCTCCGGCGTCTGGTCTCTCTCGGAAAAGCCCGTGCCGCCGGTGGTCAGGATCAGGTTCACCTGACGCCCGTCGCAGAGACGGATCAGCTCTGTCTCCAGCCGTTTCCTCTCGTCCGGCAGGATCAGTGTTTCCACCACCTCGTAACCTTCTTCCTCCAGGCGCGCGGCGATCAGCGGGCCGCTCTCGTCCTTCCTCTCCCCGCGGGCTCCCTTGTCGCTCAGGGTAAGCACCGCCGCCGTCAAGGGCCTACCGGCGTGGGGCAGTTCCGCCGTAAGCTCATCGCCGGCATGAAGCCTGCCCCCTTGGATCACTTTTGCAAAAACGCCTTCCTTCGGCATGATGCACTCCCCCATCTTTTGATAAATCTGGCAGTGAGTGTGACATTCCTTGCCGATCTGCGTCATTTCCAGCACCACGTCCCCGTTGGTAAACCGGGTGCCCACCGGCAGATTCCGAAAGTCAAACCCTTCGACCACCAGGTTTTCCCCAAAAGCCCCCGGCGTCACACCGGCCCCGCGCTGGTTGAACTCCTCGATCTTCCCGGCGGAGAGCAGGCTGACCTGCCGGTGCCAATTTCCCCGGTGCGCGTCGGTGGTGATCCCGCATTCTGGCTCCAAAACCACCTCATCCACCGGATGTTTTTGAATTCCCCGCACATCACTGATGCAAATTGCTATGATCTTACCCATCTCAACCTCCTATTTGGGACATAGTCCGGGATTCCTCCCGCCGCCCGGAGTCAAACCCATGGCGCGCCGGTTTCTGCGCAACCGCCTGTTTGATCGCCTGGAACAACTCCTCATCGGCAGCTCCGGACCGGAGCAAAGCCCGCAGGTCCACGCCCTGATCGTAGTATAGGCAAAGCTTTAAAAACCCCTCGCTGCTCAGGCGGATCCGGTTGCATTCCTGGCAGAAACAATGGCTGACCGCGTCGATGATCCCAATCTTCCCTTGAAACCCCGGCACCTCGTAATAATGAGCCGGACCGAATCCCCGCCGCTCCCCGCAGACTTGAAGGCCTGGAAATGCCGCCCTGAAACGCTCTTCTATTTCTTCGCTCCCGATTGTCGGGGTTTCATCTCCATATCCCATCGGCATCATTTCAATGAATCGAACGTCAATGGGGTATTGTTCGGCCAGGCGGGCCATGGCTTCCAGTTCCCCGTCGTTCACGCCTCTCTGGGGCACACAGTTCACCTTGACCCGAAGTCCGGCTTCAATCGCTGTCATCAGCCCCTTCCACACCTCCCGGAATAAATCCCTTTGGGCAATCTTTTGGAAGGTATCCTCCCTCAGGGTATCCAGACTGATATTCACGCTGTCAATCCCCATGGCCGCAAGCCGCGGCGCCGCTTCCTCAAGCAGAACCCCGTTGGTGGTGACCGCCACGGTCTCGATCCCCGGCATCTGTTTCAGCCGTTCCAAAAAATCCAGGCAGCCTTTCCGCACCAGCGGCTCCCCGCCGGTCACCCGGACATGGCGGATCCCCGCCCGGACCGCCGCGCGGCAGACCCGCTCTATCTCCTCATACCGCAAAATTTCATCGTGGGACCGAAACGGCAGATCCACCGGCATACAGTACCGGCAGCGCAGATTGCAGCGGTCCGTGATCGAAATCCTAAGATAGTCAATCGTTCTGTGATAACCATCAATCATACGTTTCTCCCGGCGGCGGATTATGGATCTCACCGCTTTTCCCCCCGCGCTTTTCTTCCAGGTAAATTTCCGAGATCACCATGGCCTTATCCACTGCTTTGCACATATCATACACGGTCAGCAAGGCTACGGACGCGCCGGTCAATGCTTCCATCTCCACACCGGTTTTCCCGCTGCACCGCACCGTACAGACCGCCTCCACCTCCCAGCTTTCCGGGTGAAGGTTAAAATCCACCGCGACTTTGGTCAGCGCCAGAAGGTGGCACAGCGGGATCAAATCCGGCGTCCGCTTGGCCGCCATGATTCCGGCTACCCTCGCCACGCCCAGCACGTCCCCTTTTTTGGCGGTTCCTTCCGCCACTGCCTGAAACGCCTCCTCCGTCATTCGGATCCGCCCTCTGGCGCGGGCCTCCCGCTCTGTCGCTTCTTTTTCTCCCACGTCAACCATCACGGCGTTTCCCTGGGAATCAAAATGAGTCAGCCCCATACGTCACCACCCTTTCCCAAACCCACAGTTGGGATAGGTGCAGACCGGGCATCCCAGACATAGCCCGCCCTGTCCCATGGCAGCCAGATCCTCCGCCGTCACCGGCACGTCGGCCAGAAACAGCGGCAGCACCAGATCAAACACCGTCCGCTTTGCGTACATGACGCAGCCGGGAAGCCCTGCCACCGGGCGGCCGCCACCGGCATACGCCACCATAAGCATGGCTCCGGGAAGCACCGGCGCCCCATAGCTGACCACCCGGGCGCCGCTGTCGCGGATCGCGGCCGGAGTCCGATCATCCGGATCCACGCTCATACCGCCGGTGCAGAGGATGAGATCCATCCCGGCATCCAGCATTCGGCGGACCGCCGCGGCAATGGCTTCTTTATCATCGTCTAAGATCTCGTGCATGCCCATCTCCGAGCCATATTCCGCTAATTTTTCTTCAATCACCGGCGTAAAGGTATCGGTGATCCGGCCATGAAACACCTCGCTGCCGGTGGTCACAATCCCCACCTTTTTCTTCCGGAAGGGCTTTAGGGTCAAAAGCGGCGTATCCCCGCCGATCGCCTCCGCCTCCCGCATTTTTTCTTCGCGGATGATCAGAGGTATGATCCGGGTTCCGGCCAGCTTGTCCCCTTTTTTCACCGGACAGTGGCCGTGCCTGGTCGCAATCATGATCTCTCCCATACCGTTGATGGCCCGAAGGCGCGCATCGTCCACCAGGAGAAGGCCGTCTTCCTCGGCAATCACCTCGATTTTTCCTTCCTTTACCGGCGTCGGACGCATCTTTTCTCCGGCGCAGATCCGGTAAAGGATTTCTGCCGCCTCATTTTCATGGAGCATCCCCGGCTCCATTTCCCAGACATAGAGGTTCTCTTTTCCCATGGAGAGCAGTACCGGAATATCCGCCTCCGTCACCACATGCCCTTTGCGAAACGCCGCGTCTTTCGTCACCCCTTTGATGATCTGCGTCATATCATGGCAGAGTATATGGCCGACTGCATCCTGTGTACGAATCAGTTTCATCTCTTTCTCCCTATTCCCTGTTTCTTTTCGCCTGTAAGATCCGGCCCCGCGCCAGAACGTTATTTCTTTATTAGTATAATCCAATCAAAATGCGAAGTCAATAATTATACTTTCGCAAAAATAAATAATTTTCTTCAAAAATTCCAAATTACCCATAATTCTTAATTTCATCCGGATCTCCCGAAAAATCTCTGGCATTCCCATGGCCTCTGCGCTATAATATCATTACACGACATAGCGCAGGAAGGCGGGGGATCCCGATGGAACAATCACAAAAGAAGAAAGGTTTTACTCTGGTGGAGCTGATCGTAGTTTTAGTTATCCTGGCGATCCTGATGGCCTTGATTTTTCCGGCTTTGGTAAAATATATCGACAAGACCCACAAAAAGGTCTGTGAGCTCAATAAAGCGGGGCTTCTCCGGGATCTAACCATGGAGGAGGTCTACGACTGGAGAAAAGACAGCAGCTATGACGCCGTCAAGCTCCAGGAGCTTTCCAATCAGTCTGAATACAAGTGCGCGCAAGCCGGGCCGTATCAGGTCAGCCGGGCCGGTGACGGCAGCATCGCCGTCGTTTGCAAAGAGCATGATACGGATTATAATTTTAATATGAACGAAGCGCTGGAACATGTGATGGGAACCTCCGAGGAGGTCGCGGAACTGATCAAAAAATATGCCAACGAAGGAAAAAAGATCGATTCGGCCTCCAATACCGGCAAGGCCTACTCGCAGATTCTGGAAGCTTTGAATATCGCGGGATTCAATGTATCGAAACAAGGGGTGCAGACCTGGTCCCTCCAGGGAATCGGCTCCGGAAACTACTATTTTTATTGGACCACCGAGGACATTGCGTCCAAAAAGGTGGGGGATCAGGTGAAAGTGATGCGTTATAATTCGGCCCGCGGAACTTACACGGCCGGTTTTGTCTCCGTCACGGAGGAGACCCTGTCCGCCTCCGACTCCACGGACGGGAAAAGTCACAAGTACAACGTCATCGGCCGGGGAGACCGCAGTTTCTCCGAGTACAAGACCGATGAAGTCTCTCAGTCCGACGCTGACAAGAAGAACTATTCTTCGATTTACGGCGTTTTCAACAAGATGCCGGCGCAGCCGGAAATGAAAAATTAGAGGCTGCCCGTTTTGACGGCCTTTTTTGTTTTAACCGAGCAACTTTCCCAAAGAAAACTCCACATGAAAAGCCACGTTTGCCCGGCGCGGAATGATATCCATATAGCGTTGCCGATCGATGATCAATGCCTTGGGAGCAAATTCTGTGAAGGGAGTCCATGTTTCCTGACCGCCATTGGGATTTCCCGTCTTCATAAAATTGGCCCAGTAGTCCGCCAATTCATTGGACAGATCATAGTCAAAACCGGTATACGGCCGCTTTGACCGCACCAAAGTTTGAAAAACATAATGGTGTTCTGCCGAATGGTGCGCTTTCTCGGCTCCCGGCGGAACATAGGTAAAATAGTACAGATAAGCCGGCTTCCTTCCCAGAAGGTTTTGATTTTCGCACCAGGCCAAATTCGACGCCAGCACATCATCTCCAATGATATCCTCGAAGCAAGGCTGGCAAAGCTCCGGCTGGTCCGCATGAATTGCTCTCAAATATTGTTCCGCATATGCGCCGTACCGCGCTTTTGCCATTCGCTGGATTTCCTCATACTCCGGGGACGGTTTTCCGTATTGACGAAACTCTGCGGCGGTGCAGCCGATCATCGTATCAATATCCGGATGCCTGCCCTTCCGAAAATATTGATCCGGCGGCTCCGGGTGGACATAGCCGTCCACGCACGGACGGTAGTGCTCTAAATATCCCGGCCCCCCTTTCATTTCAGAGTAAGCCTGAATCAGCGTCTGTGCATCCAGCGCGCGGGCCTCCTCCAAGGTGGCGGCATGCAGCTGATCCTTATACTCCGCCCCATAGAGAAACGCTTGCTCCAAAGTTAGATGGTCCGGCACCCCTCCTTTGCTCAAGCCTCCGGCGCTCTGCATGATTGCATGCTGGAAATCGCCGTAAACCAAAGGCGTCGCGCACAAATTCTGCACGCTCAAGCCTCCGGCGGACTGGCCGAACAAGGTGATATTAGACGGATCACCGCCAAAAGCCTCGACATTTCTTTTTATCCATTGGATCGCCGCAATTTGATCCATCGTGCCATAGTTCCCGGTGGAATGATGTTCTTCGTCCTCCTCCGCCAGCTCCGGCAAAGCCAAATAACCGAATACGCCCAAACGATAGGCCACGGAAACCATGATGATCCCACGCTTTGCAAATCCTTCCCCATCATAAGCGTTCAGGTAGCTGTAACCGGTCTCAAAGGCCCCGCCGTGAAAGTAAATTGCCACCGGCAGCTTTTCCGACGCAGACTCGGCAGGCGTCCATACATTCAAATACAGACAATCTTCGCTCATCGGGTATTCTCTGCAATAAAATTCCTGCGCCGCCAGGGTATTTCCTCCTCCCTCTGAGGAAAAGCGTTCCTGCATGGCAATCGGTGCAAAGGTATAGGCCTTCCGCACTCCTTCCCAATGATCCGGCGGCTGAGGGGCACGCCATCGAAGATCCCCGACCGGTGCTTTTGCAAAGGGAATCCCTCGAAAAATGCTGACCGCCTGGTTTCCCGCCGGCATTCCTTCCACAATACCCTGTTCTGTCTTAACCTGCAGCAAAGCCATCTTCATCCTCCTGATTCTAAAGTTTTTCAACACTACAAAATAGAAATGTTATTGCTGGCGTATGCTTCTCATTCGATACAATAAGCCGGTTCCGGCAATGGAGAGAAGCAGTACAAAGCCAACCACCAGATAAGCAGAGTTTGTGATATCGGACACTATCCCCAGGATGGTCAGAGCTAGCGCCGCCGCTCCGCATCCGATTGCGCTGACAGCCGCATAAGCTTTCCCATATCCTTTGGTTCCATAGATATGTCTTGCGATCAGGGACATCCCCACGCTGCTCACCGAATAGATGATACCGAAAAGGAACGCCCCCAAATAAAGGAATGGGGAGAAAAAACAAGAAAAAAGAATCAGCAGCAATCCCAAAAGCGCCAGCCCCATCATTGTCATAGACGCCCTATAAACACCAGCCCGGTCGCTGAGCACTCCAATCGCCAGCTTTGCCGCCACATTTCCGATCATAGCCGCCGAAATCATTCCCGCTCCCACCATGGCGCCCAGCCCCATCTGTTCCGTTAGCTTAGAAAAGTAAGATGTCAGCCCGGTGGAGGCCGTGATCAGAAAGCACATTGCGGCAAAGGTGATAAACGCCGCCGATCCATAAGAAAAGTTTGCCGTCAGCTCCTCCCCCTGCACTGTCTTAAGCCTCTTTTGCCCTGTCTGAGGTTCCAGTTCTATCAGAAAACACCCCGGCAATACCGTCACAAGGATGAAAACCGCGCACAACAGGCTGGTTTTGGCAAGACCGGTCTGTTCCAGCAGCCATGTCAGCAGGGGGCTTAAAGCAGCGCCCGCCACCCCGGCAAAGCTCATCACGATACCTGTGGCGACTCCGCTTTTTTCCGGAAACCAGTTTCCCAGAAGAATCGTTGCCACCGGCATGTAAAAGCAGCTGGTGCCGATTCCCCGCAAAACAGCCAGCAGATAGAGCTCAAACATGTTACCGGCAAAGGCCATCCATACAAAAGAAAGGGCGGAAAGAAGAGCCCCGGTTCCGACTAATCTGCGAACCGGGATATGTTTTAATAAAAAAACAATCAACGGATTCAAAAGCCCGGTCAGCAGCCCTGCTATCGTGGCATGCAGCGCTACCGCGCCGCTCGTGCTGTTCATTTTTTCGCAGAGGGAAAGATAAAAAACACCGTAGGCATTGGTACATAGCCCGACGGAGGATACGATCATACCGCAGCAGCTGATCAGAACCCCCCATTTTTTCTTTTCTTTGCGCCCATTAACCCGATCTATTTTTTTCATAAACCAAACTCATTTCTTCTAAAGTGCAGACAAGACGCATCGAGATATCCCTTCCGCCGATCAATTTTCTGCTATCCCTGCCTCTTTGATGCGGAAGTCGCTCCTCCGGGGCAAACCGCTCTTATGGTTCGACAAACATTTTTTTTCCTTTCATCCCTTCCATATGAGCATTCCACGCTTCCAGCGGGACATCCTCGATGGAGACGGATACAAATCTTTCCTCAATCCCCAGTTCTCCGGCCAGAAACTCTTGCACTTTTCGGGCAATGTCTTGTTTCTCAGCGTCATTTCTGCCGGGAATCATAGTAATATCGACATGTGGCATGACCAATCCTCCTTTTGATTTACGGAAAACAGCTTCCCGCTTTGGATACTTCCATTTTATAAAAAAAAGGCTGGAATGTCTAACGCCTAAAAGGAATAGTGAAATATGCCTAAAAGGAATTTCTCACGTACAAAAAAGGAGACCATACCGCTCCGAATGAATCGATATGATCCCCTTAATCTGCTGATTTTGTCCTTTATAGCTCCTCTAAACGTCAAACCGATTATAAGAGGCATAACAGTCAATACAGAGCTTCTTCCCCCCCTGAAGGCGAATCCAATTTGCCCCGGTGGTTTCCCCGCAGCACTCGCATATATAGGAATCAAACAGACGCGCCTCCTCCGGCAGCGTAAGCTTCGTTTCCTTCACGTCAAACATATCCTTGGGTTCCAGGCTCTGATAGTACGCAAAAGATTCTTCCTTTGTCATGGCCTCCGGCTTCTTTTTCAGGACCAGCCGCACAGATTTTCCTGCAGTCCGGTTGTAAAAGGAAAACGCCTGTTTTCCCGTCATATGAAACAATAGATTTCCTTTTCCCACCGAGCAGCCAAGGATCACTTGTATGGCATCCACACCGCAGGCATCGTTTTCCGAAATGCACACCACCTGTTCATCCTCAGAAAATGCAAGTTCCAGCAGCTGGATGGCATATAACGCCGCCTGATATCCAATGGTCAGGCCTCCGCACTCATGCCCGTGAAAAGCCACGCATTTCTCCCAAATCAATTTCTTATCCATCTGTATCCTCCCTATTATTGATTCACCAGCACGGAATAATGTCCCTCGATTTCCACAACCTTTGCGTCAACGCCGTACACATCATTGAGCGCAGCCGAGTCTAAAACCGAGCGGTCTCCGTACCGGTAGATCCGCCCCTGCCGCATCAGCAGAAAGCGGTCGCAAAACCGCAGTGCCAAATTTAAATCGTGAATGACTATGATTGCAGAAATTTCGTCCTTGCGGCAAATATCCTGCACGATCTTTAGAACCTGATATTGATTTCGAATGTCCAGACTGCTGGTGGGCTCATCCAGAAGCAAAACCTGAGGCTGCTGGGCAAGGGCCCTGGCCAGCATAACTTTTTGCTGTTCCCCGCCGCTGAGCTGATTCAGGAAACGGCCCTGTATCTCCCCGGTCAGATCCAGCCGCTCCATGACCTCCCGGACAATTTGATCGTCCTTTTCCGTAAATCCCCAGCGCATATAAGGACGGCGGCCCAGCATAACCACATCCCGCACCGTCATCTGCGTACTTGGCACGCTCTGGGAGACAAAGGCAACCCGCTTTGCCACCTCCCTGTGGGATAAGGCCAGCAGATCGGTTCCATCCAGCATAACCTTTCCGGAATCCGCCGGAAAAATATGATTGAAACATTTCAGCAGCGTGCTTTTTCCGGCTCCGTTGTTTCCCAGGATGGCTAAAAACTTTCCTTTTTCCAGATGAAAACTGATATCCTGAAGAAGCTCCGGGCAGCCGCGGTAGTGATAACAGATATTTTCCACACGTATCATTTTTGTTTTCCGCCTTTGAACAAAAGATACAAAAACAAAGGGCCTCCCAAAAAGGAAGTGATTGCTCCGATCGGAAGGATCACAGGCCGGATCACCGTCCTGGCAAACAGATCCCCCAAAAGCAGCACCGTCGCTCCGGTTAAAAGAGAGCCTGGAATCAGATAAACATGGTTATTGCCCACAACCATGCGGACGATGTGAGGTGCAATCAGCCCGATAAAATTGATCAGGCCCACATAAGAGACGATCACGGAGCTGACCAGGCAGCACAGCAGCATGTTCACAAGGGTCAGCCGCTGTACATGAATCCCCAGGCTGACCGCAGTCTCCGATCCGCTCATCAGGGCGTTATAATCCCAGCGGTGAAACACACAATAGATCACAAACACCAGAACAATAACCGCCATAAAGCCCACGTCACCCCAGCCGGTGCTGCCCAAATCGCCGAACGTCCAAAATACCAGGGTCGCCAGCTCCACCTCATCGGCAAAATACTGAATCAGCGTCGTCGCGCCCGTGAACATCGCGCTGATGGCCACTCCGGCCAGCACAATCCCTTCCGGGGAAATTCTGCGGAAACGGGACAGGCCCAAGATAATCAGTGCCACTGCAATGGATCCGGCAAAGGCGCAGACCGGCACGCCTAAGCCCATGTTATTCCCTAAGCCCAGCACGACGATCGCAATCGCCGCCCCAAAGCTCGCCCCCTGGGAAACGCCGAGGGTTGACGCGGATGCCAGCGGATTCCTCAGGATTGCCTGAAGGATACAGCCGGACAGACCCAGACCGGCTCCTGCCGCAATCGCCGTACAGATGCGCGGAAGCCGGTTATTTTGGACGACGATATTGATCTTGGAATCGGAGGACTGTCCGAATATCCCCTTCACCAGCTCAATGACCGGCGTCTCATAGGATCCGGCCCGCAGTGCCAAAATACAGGCGACCAGCAAAATACACGCCATAATCGCCAGAAACAGGATACTTTTCCTTTGCCTGCGCCGGTACGCCGAATTTTGATTTTCATTCACCAAGCTTGATCTGGCGGAACTCATATCCGGCCTCCTTTAAAGCCCCGTAAGGATTCGCCCCCAACAGCATTTGAAAAATCTCCCCAGCCTTCTCCACCGGATCGATATCGGAAAACTGCTCCGGATAGATCACAGTGGCGGCATAGTAGGCATCCGCCAATGCAGTTTCCAGGTTGGAGGCGGAGGACCGGAAGGAAATCTGGGAATACACTTTGCCTTCCTTTACCGCAGTCAAACCATTGTAGAAGTCAGGATTTTTGGCATAATCCTCGTTGATCAGGCTCATCCCGTTGAAGTCCAGGAAAATGATGTCCGGATCCCAGCTGAGAACCTGCTCCGTGTCAATGTCAAACGGGCCGGTCTGGCCAGTCTCGTTGGCCAGATTTTTAGCATGAATCAATTCAAACGGGCCGTATAAAGCTTCCGTGCCTTCAAAGCCATGGGCTCCTTTAAAGGAAACGCCGGCCACATAAACGCTCGGTTTGCCCTCCTCCGGAATATTCACCGTGCGATCGTCTAAATCTTTTTGAACGCCCTGCAGATAAGCGGTCAGTTCTTCCGCCCTGTCTTCTTTTCCATACAGCTCGCCCAGAATACGGATGGTCTCATAGGCGCCGTCATCCAGCGTGGTATCGCTGCCCGGAACTACAACCACCGGAATTCCTGTCTTGGCCTGCAGTTCATCCGCGTCCACACTGGCATAGGCGGACATTACAATCACCTGAGGCCCCACCTGGATGATCTGTTCATTGTTCGGTTCCCCGTTGGTGCCGGTCACCGGCAAATCCTTAAATTTGTCATAATTTACGTAATTGTAAAGACGGGACATTCCAGGCTTTGTCTCATAGTCCTCAACTCCGACAACCAAGTCCGCCGCTCCCACATAACAACTGTAGCGCAGGGCTCCCACGCCGACGCAGACGATGCGTTCCACTTTCTCCGGCACTGTCACTTCCCGGCTCCTGGAATCCACCAGGGTACGTGTTTTCCCCGTATTCTCTGCCGCTGAAGCAGACTGTGCCACGGCCTGTGAACTTTCTGCGGATGAAGCCGCGGTGGTATTCGCCGTCTGGCTCCCGCAGGAGCAAAGGGACAGCACCAGTGTACTCAGCAACAACAAGGATAGGCTCTTTTTCATCATCATTTTCCTTTCGCACTTTTTATTTTTTATCCTGGAATCACGATCAATCTGCTTCCTCCATATTCCAATACAACGTGGTAACCGTCGTATGGGTTTTCTCCCGAACCATCCCATCGATGGCCGCCTCCTCCAGGATACGGGAGATCACCGCGGTCTCCTCCGCTCCAATCGGACGGTACGTGAGGAGTTTATTGCCATACCACCGTTTTGCCTCGTCCAGCGGACGTTCGGATTCCCAGCAATCCTCTCGGTAGGAAAATTCCGGCCGCATTCCCATCTGCCAGAGAACTTCGAAGACAGAAGGAATACTCTGATCAAAGCTGTTTTCCCCAGACCTTGCTCCCACCGCCGCTTTCAGCCGATCCAGCACCGAATCGGTCCTGCGAGTAGGCTTTACGAAAAAACAATGCTTTTTCGCGGCCCGCAGCAGCCGGATAAAACTTTCCCCGTCTGATACTGCCGGCGTCATTTTTGCAAAAACCACGTCAAAGGTTCCGAGGTTTTCGATCTCTTCCTCTCCGGCATTGGGCCAGTCCATGCAGAGAAATTTCACATGATCACGCCCGGCCTCCTGCCTGTTCGCCTCGGCAAACGCGATCATATTGGCGGAAACATCCACTCCCACCGCTTCTTCTGCCCTTTCTGCCATCCGTATGGAATACATACCGGTACCGCATCCGATATCCAAGGTACGCATCCCCTTCTCAAAATGAACCCGGCGCGCCACTTCCCGGAGAAAAGGATCGCTGTCCCATTCCGGAGCCGCATGTTTTTGAAAGGAAGCGGCCATCTCGTTCCATACTGTTACATTGGCCTCCGAATTTACGATAGCGCGGCTCCATTTTTTGCGAAAGGCATCCCAGTCCACGCCATGCCCGGCTTCTTTTGCCCGGTAATCCATCTCCATCTTCTCCTTCTGTTGGATCTTTTTGGATTCCGCGATCACAACTCATTTTTATTCAAGCATAAATCCAATATATCATAATTCAGAAATAATATAAGCCCCCTGGGGGGATATTTTGAGGTCATACTGGCAATTTTTTGTATGGCATACCACCCATCTGTATTTCGATAAACAGCGGCATGGTGTCAGTATATAAGTGTGGACACGAAAAGTTGCAGCATCTAAAGATTAAGCTTAAAAGTGCTGATTAAAGATAAGTTTTTAGGTTTTCACAGTAAAAACTATTGATAGCATTATGGTTTTTGGCTATACTATCAGTAAGGAAAAGGAGGCAATATTATGATTTTAAGACCCCATTATATGGAATTGCTGAAAACCTATCGTGATGTACCTCTGGTGAAAATATTGGCCGGAATCCGTCGCTGCGGAAAATCCACCCTTTTAGAAATGCTGCGGGACGATCTGCTGAAAAACGGTGTTGCCGCAGATCACATTATCCGTATGCGCTATACCTCGGAAGATTTTGAAGACGGTATGACCGATAAAGATATGTATAAAGGTATTAAGGAGCAGATGACTGGCGACGGATGGTATTATCTTCTCCTTGATGAAGTACAGGAAATAGACGGTTGGGAAAAGGCTGTGAACAGTCTGCTTGAAGATACACACTCAGATATTTATGTGACCGGCTCCAATTCCAAACTGATGGCCAGCGAAATTTCAACCTATTTGACGGGGCGGTATATTTCTATCCCGGTCTATACCTTGTCTTTCGCCGAATATTTAGAGTTCAAAAAACAGAGCGGTCATTCACCGAGAGAACTTTTGAATGAATATATCCGTATGGGCGGTTTCCCTATTGTTGCGCTCGGCAGCTTTGATGAGCGTTCTGCTTATCAGATCATAGAGGGCATTTATAACTCTGTCATAACAAGCGACATTACAAAACGGCACAACATAGCGAATTTTGATTTGTTTAACCGTGTTGTTCGCTATATCGTTGAAAATGTAGGCAAGACCTTTTCTGCAAACGCAATCGTTAAGTTTCTGAAAAGCGAGGGTCGTTCCCTGTCAGTCGAGGCGGTTTACAACTATCTGAGTTGGCTGGAAAAGGCTTTTATCATCTATCGCTGCCAGCGGTACGATTTGCAGGGAAAATCTGTTCTGAAAACACAGGAAAAATTCTATCTGGCAGATCCTTCTCTCAAATACTGCATAATGGGATTTAACCCGAAGTCTATTGCAGCTATGCTCGAAAACATTGTTTATTTTGAACTGCGCCGGAAAGGCTACGATGTCTATATCGGCAAGAATGAAACGAAAGAGATAGATTTCGTAGCGGTGCGTCGTGATGAGCGTATTTATGTTCAGGTGTGCCGGCGGCTCCCGGAGGAATCCGATCGGGAGGTTGCCAATCTTCTTGAAATTAAAGACCACTACCCGAAATATGTGGTGACGCTGGACGAACTGGCCGCTGGAAATATCAATGGCGTTAAGATTGTGCATATGGCGGATTTTCTGTTGAATAAGGAGTATTAAAGATAGAAAGGGTGCGGCAAGAATGCCAGAAAGCAAGTATCACTTTGAACGATCAACGCCAATAGACCGCATTGTTTGAATGTATCCGCCTTGCCTGCCCTTGCTTTTCAAGGCTTTTCAGGTGCTATGCGGGTTAAAAAAAGACCCTTGGCGGTTAGGCCAAAGGTCTTTTTTTATTTCTTTAGTTGGATACTGATTTTTGCAGCGGCAGAATAATCGCCTTTGCATCGTAACAACCGAATCCTTATTCTTATTTATTGTTCAGAGCCGCCTGTGCTGCCGCAAGTCTTGCGATCGGCACACGGAACGGGGAGCAGGACACATAGTCCAGGCCCACCTTGTGGCAGAACTCTACGGAAGACGGATCGCCGCCGTGCTCGCCGCAGATACCCAGCTTCAGGTTCGGGCGGGTGGCGCGGCCCTTCTTAGCGCCCATCTCCACCAACTGGCCGACACCGGTCTGATCCAGCTTCGCAAAAGGATCGGACTCGTAGATCTTGGCCTTGTAGTAGGAATCCAGGAACTTGCCGGCGTCATCACGGGAGAAGCCGAAGGTCATCTGGGTCAGATCGTTGGTTCCGAAGGAGAAGAACTCCGCTTCCTCCGCTACCTGATCCGCGGTCAGAGCCGCGCGAGGGATCTCGATCATCGTGCCGATGTGGTATTCCATATCGGAACCCTTTTCTTTCTTCACCTGCTCCGCAGTCTCAACCACGATATCCTTGACAAACTTCAGTTCCTTCTTCTCGCCTACCAGCGGGATCATGATTTCAGGAATGATATCGTAGCCCTTCTCCGCCTTGACTTCAATGGCAGCTTCCATGACGGCGCGGGTCTGCATCCTTGCGATTTCCGGATAGGTCACGCACAGACGGCAGCCGCGATGGCCCATCATCGGGTTGAACTCGTGGAGGCCGTCGCAGACCGCCTTCACTTCTTCCGGAGTCATATTCATATCTCTGGCCAGGTCCGCGATATCCTGCGGATCAGTCGGAACGAACTCATGCAGCGGCGGATCCAGGTAACGAACGGTCATGGGCCGTCCTTCCAGAACCTCGTACATCGCCTTGAAGTCGGCCTTCTGGAACGGAAGCAGCTCCATCAGAGCAGCCTCGCGGGCTTCCTGGGTCTTGGAGAGGATCATCTTGCGGATCTTCGGAATTCTCTCCGGCTCAAAGAACATATGCTCGGTACGGCAAAGGCCAATGCCTTCGGCACCCAGACGAACAGCGTTTGCCGTGTCGGTGGGGTTGTCGGCGTTGGTGCGGACTTTCAGGCGGCGGAACTGGTCGGCCCACTCCATGATGCGGCCAAAGTTTCCGCTGACGGAAGCCGGAACCGTCTGGATGTCGCCCAGATAGATCTTACCGGTGGAACCGTCCAGGGAAATGTAATCGCCCTCGTGGATGGTCTCGCCGCCCAGGCTGAACACCTTGGCTTCTTCATTGATATTGATTGCGCCGCAGCCGGATACACAAGCCGTGCCCATGCCACGGGCCACAACAGCAGCGTGGCTCGTCATGCCGCCGCGGACAGTCAGAATACCCTCAGCCGCGTGCATGCCTTCGATATCCTCCGGAGAGGTCTCCAGACGAACCAAAATCACTCTCTCACCGGCTTCGTGATGAGCTTTCGCATCCTCTGCGGTGAAATATACTTTACCAGCGGCAGCGCCAGGGGAAGCGGGCAGAGCCTCGCCCAGAACCTTGCCTGCCTTCAGGGCATCCTTGTCAAAGGTCGGATGCAGCAGCTGATCCAGAGACTTGGCGTCGATCCGGCAAACCGCCTCTTCCGGCGTGATCATGCCTTCATCCACCAGATCGCAGGCAATCTGCAGAGCGGCCTGAGCGGTTCTCTTGCCGTTTCTGGTCTGCAGGAAATACAGCTTGCCTTCCTGGATCGTGAATTCCATATCCTGCATATCGCGGTAATGGGTCTCCAGCTTGTGGGCGATCTCCATGAACTGCTTATAGCACTCCGGCAGATCCTGCTCCAGCTTGGTGATCGGCTGAGGAGTACGGATACCTGCTACCACGTCTTCGCCCTGCGCATTGATCAGATATTCTCCGTAAATGCCCTTGGCGCCGGTGGACGGGTTGCGGGTGAAAGCAACGCCAGTGCCGGAGGTATTGCCCATATTGCCGAATACCATGGCCTGCACGTTGACAGCGGTTCCCCAATCACCAGGGATATCATTCATCCGGCGGTATACGATCGCACGAGGGTTGTCCCAGGAACGGAATACTGCTTTGACGGACTCCATCAGCTGATCCTTGGGATCCTGCGGGAAATCGGAACCGATTTCTTTTTTGTACAGCTCTTTATATTTTGCGATGACTTCCTTCAGGTCATTGGCATCCAGATCGGTGTCATACTTCGCACCCTTGGACTCCTTAACCTCGTCCAAAATCGCCTCAAATTTCGGCTTTGCAATCTCCATCACAACATCCGAGAACATCTGGATAAAGCGGCGATAGGAATCGTAGGCGAAACGGGGATTCCCGGTCTTCTTCGCGAAGCCTTCCACCGCCACGTCGTTCAGGCCCAGGTTCAGGATCGTGTCCATCATACCAGGCATGGAAGCGCGTGCGCCGGAACGGACGGAAACCAGCAGCGGATCCTCCGTGTCACCAAAACTCTTGCCCTGGATTTCCTCCAGAGTTTTCATATAATCGAAAATCTGTCCCTGGATTTCCTCCGAGATCTGCTTTCCATTGTTGTAATAATCCGTACAAGCTTCGGTCGTCACCGTAAAGCCCTGCGGTATCGGAAGGCCCAGATTGGTCATTTCGGCCAGGTTGGCACCTTTTCCGCCAAGAAGGTTGCGCATGTCCGCGTTCCCTTCTTTGAACAAATACACCCATTTTGCCATTTCTTAATCTCCTCCTATATTTGTTCTCTTCGCCCGCCTGGAAAGCGGGGTGAGAAATCGAGTGTCAGAGGCCGCGAACACGCTTATTTCCAGCGTTTTCCGCAAACCCAACTGACATTATAACATGGCCTTTTTTGTTTGTCTATCCACTGTCAAAACATTAACAGGATTTTTACTTCTTATTCCAAAAGCAGTTAAAAAAAGCAAAAATTTTAGACTTATTTTCTTATTTTTGTAAAGTAAGACACGTTCCAGCCTTCTTTTCCCGACAGAAAACACCGAAATTCATCTCTTAAAGTGCTTAACAAAAGTGGTGGAATCTTTACCGGTAAAAAAGGACGGCTGCCTTGACCTCGGATTTTCTTGGTCAAAAACAGCCGCCCTTCGATTCTACTCACACTGCCGGTTCCGCAGGCGCCCGAACGTTCCTGCGTGCGCTTTCGGCCCAGTTCCCCGGCATTTGCGTTACATCTCTACTCCACAATCCCCAGCACCGTGCAGGACTGCTCGCCCTCCAGATACTCCATCGTAATCGTATCCCCGACGCCGTACTTCACGATCGGCAGATACTCGGCCACGGATACGTCGTAGATCACATCCGAGCCCTCTAACATCAGGTAACAGTGGGAGTTTCCATCCACCACAGCGTTAAACATTTTTGCGATCTTTCCGCTGATCTGCTGGGTTGCGGCCCCGCTTTCATTGGAAATTCCATTGTTTTTCAGGAGCGCCACATAATTCTTCTCACAGTCGCTGACCGTATCGCCGATGGCAACCACCTGATATTTCTGCACATTCACCATCGCGTACTTTTTCACCAGCCCCGCCTCATCTTTCAGTGCGATGAAGTAAGTCGGCTCGTTGGCGATGTTGAGCAGAAGAGGGAAGGTTGCGTCGTATCCCAGGTTTTGCACCTGGCCTTCCGCCGAGGACATGGCGGAATCCTCGATCGCTCCCTCGATCTGATAATACTTGGTCTCCATGGTTCTCTGGTTCATCAGCACGAAACCAACGTTACTCTGGTCACTGGTGATGGAAGTGACGCCGGTGTAAACCCAGACATCGTCCTCCAAGGCCAGGTAATTGTATCCGTTGGTGGTCTTCAGGCAGTCCTTCTGACCCAGAACGCTGTTGATGAAGCCGTGCTTCAACGTTCCATAGTAATCATAGAGCTGAATCAGCATGCCGGCCGAATAAGCCTGATCGATCCAGGTCGGCGCATCCTCGATGGCATAATCCTCACACTCGCCGGTGATTGCATTGCAGAGCACCACCCGGCCGATGGTCTGGCCACCGAACAGGCCGATGTTGAATTTCTTCACACTGCAAACCCAGTAAGGCGTTCCCTCGTCGTCGATCTCAAAATTGATATTGTCAAAAATGTAGGTCGGATATTTGAAACGGAGATGCCTCTCTAAATATCGGTTAAAATGGTCGTAGGGCGTGTATTTCATCCCCTGATCCAGCCGCACCAGCTCCGTATCCTGGGTTGCCATATCAATTTTGATATAACCCGGAATGCCTTCCTTCATGTTGGTAAACCATTTGATCAGGCTGGCGTAGGCCAGAGGGGTCACTCTTACCGGCTTTGCATTATAATTGATCTGAGAGTACATGTCGCTGACCACGAACTGAGAAGTCAGATCCACCAGGCTTCCCATTTTCCGGTTTCCAAGGATCGCCGCCGAGTCCTTGTCCAGCAGAGGAATCTGGCTGTAGTTTACCTGTTCAATGTCTCTCGTAAACTCTCCGGTCTCCACCGTCAAGAGCTGCTGATACTTGGACGCATTGATGATCGGCGAGGAAAGCAGGGAGCCGATCAGGTACACGGCGATGATTAAAACCACCGCGCCGACGCCGATCTTCACACCTGTGTCATTCTTCAGATCGCTGAAATCCAGGGGATGGCGCGCGTCTCCGGTGCGCTCCACCCGCTTCCAGCCATAGGCCAAAGTGATCGCCGCCACAAGCAGGATCAGGAACCACCAGAATCCTGCTGCGTGGATATTGATCGGAGGCAGCGCAATATAATAGTAAAGAGCGGCCGCCAAGATCACGGCGATAACAGTAAGTAACTTAAATTTTTTCTTCATATACTCCCTTTCCACACAGGATTCCTCCGCCTGCTACAAGCAGAAGAATCCTGAAATGATGCAAATCCGAACCTCCGCCTACAGGCTCAGCATTTCCTGTCCACTTCATCATCGACAGAGTTTCGTGTTTCATTTTCCTCCGGTTTTTACCGGAAATATTTCACGCCCGCCTCAAACAGCTGCATATCCTGGTTGCCATAAATATTGATTCCCAGCGCCTTGCCGCTCCGCTCGCAGTGGAGCATTTTTCCGAGCACACGGCCGTCAGGACTGGTGATCCCCTCGACGGCAAGATAAGAGCCGTTGGAGTTCCACTCCGCATCCATGGTCACTTCACCCTGAGGGCTGCAATACTGGGTGGCCACCTGCCCGTTTTCAAACAGTTTTTTCAACCACTCCTCGTTCGCCACAAAACGGCCTTCCCCGTGGGACGCCGGATTGCAGTACACGCCGCCGAGATCCGCCAGTTGCAGCCAGGGGGACTTGTTGCTGACCACTTTCACGTAGTTCATCCGGGAAATGTGGCGGCCCACCGTGTTAAAGGTCAGAGTCGGCGCATCCGCTTCCTGGGGCACGATCTTCCCATGAGGCACCAGACCCAGCTTGATCAATGCCTGGAAGCCATTGCAGATGCCGAGGGCCAGTCCGTCTCTCTCATTCAAGAGCTTCTCCACTTCCTCCTTGATCTTTGCATTCCGGAAAGCCGTGGCAAAGAACTTGGCGGAACCGTCCGGCTCGTCGCCTGCGGAAAAGCCTCCGGGGAACATGATGATCTGAGCCCGGCGGATTCCCTTGGCGAAATCCTCCACGGAATTGCGGATATCCTCGGCGGTCAGGTTGCGCATCACCTGGACGATCACATTGGCGCCCGCCGCTTCCATGGCCTTTTTGCTGTCGATCTCACAGTTGGTGCCGGGGAAGGCAGGAATAAATACTGTGGGCCTTGCCAATTTGTGGGTGCAGACCGCTACGCTTCCCTTCTCGTACAAAGGCCGCTCCGCGCTCTCCGCCTGGGAAGCTGCTTTCGCCGGGAAGACCGAATCCAGAGTGCCCGTCCAGGCCGCCAGAGCTTCCTCCATGGAAAGCTCCGCCCCGCCGTAGATAAACTTGCCCTCGTCGGTCACTTCGCCGATCACCTCGCCCTCTGCGTGGAGAGCGGCTACCCGGTTTGCCGGCACTTCCGCCACCAGATTTCCCCAGCCGGCGCCAAAAAATTCTTCGCTGTCCACAGTATGAGAGACCGAAATCCCCAGTTTGTTGCCAAACGCCATCTTCGCCAGAGCCTCAGCCAGTCCGTGGCGCTCGATCTCATAGGCGGAGAGAATATTTCCTTCCGCGATATCCTCGTGGATCTTTCCATAGAGATCCATAATCTGAGCGTAATCCGGCAGAGCCTTCTCATCCTTCCGGATCCGGAACAGCACCAATTTATTCCCCGCCTGCTTCAGCTCCGGGCTGATCACATGGCGGTAAGAGCCGGTGTCCACCGCAAAGGACACCAGAGTCGGAGGAACGTCGATCTCATTGAAACTTCCGGACATACTGTCTTTCCCGCCGATGGAAGGAAGTCCAAACCCCATCTGCGCGTTGTAAGCGCCCAGCAGCGCCGCAAAAGGATCGCCCCAGCGTTTGGGATCCTGGCCCAGCTTGCGGAAGTATTCCTGGAAAGTAAAACGGATCTTCCGGTAGTCGCCTCCGGCCGCCACGATTTTGGCGACGGAAGAGATAACGGCGTAGATCGCGCCATGATACGGGCTCCAGGAAGAAAGGTAAGGATCAAAACCGTAGCTCATCATGGTCACGGCGTCGGTCTCTCCGGAGAGAACCGGCAGCTTTGCCACCATGGCCTGGGTCTCGGTCAGCTGGTAAGTGCCGCCAAAGGGCATCAGGACGCTTCCGGCTCCGATCGTGGAGTCAAACATCTCCACCAATCCCTTTTGGGAGCAGACATTCAGGTCCTTCAGCGTATTCAGCCAGGCCTCTTTCACCGGCTGACCCACTGCCGCACAGCCGTCAAAGGGATTTCCCTCCCTCTTCGGCACGTTCACTTCCACCTTTGCCTCCTGATGGGCTCCGTTGGTGTCTAAGAAAGCGCGGCTGATGTTGACGATCACTTTGTCGCGCCAGTACATGATCAGGCGCTTTTCTTCCATGACCTCGGCCACCACCACGGCCTCCAGATTTTCCTCGTTGATGTATTTCATGATCTCCACCAAGCTTCCGGGATCAATGACGATCGCCATCCGCTCCTGGGACTCGGAGATTGCGATTTCCGTGCCGTCCAGGCCGGCATACTTCTTCGGGACCATGTTCAGATCGATGCGCAGGCCGTCCGCCAGCTCTCCGATGGCGACCGAAACGCCGCCGGCGCCGAAGTCATTGCACTTCTTGATCAGACGGCTGACCTCCGGGCGGCGGAACAGCCGCTGGATTTTCCGCTCGGTCGGAGCATTTCCCTTTTGCACCTCCGCCCCGCAGGTGGCGATGGACGCCTCCGTGTGGGACTTGGAGGAACCGGTGGCCCCGCCGCAGCCGTCGCGGCCGGTACGGCCGCCGACCAAAAGGATCATGTCGCCCGGATCCGAGGTCGCCCGGATCACGTTCTTTCTGGGCGCGGCTCCCATGACGGCGCCGATTTCCATGCGCTTTGCCACATAGTTCGGATGGTACAGCTCTTTCACGTAGCCGGTGGCAAGACCAATCTGATTTCCGTAGGAGCTGTAGCCGTGGGCTGCGTCGATTACGATCTTTCTCTGGGGCAGTTTCCCTTTCAATGTTTCGGAGACCGGCACGGTCGGGTCCGCAGCTCCGGTCACACGCATGGCCTGATAAACATAGGAACGGCCCGACAGCGGATCTCTTATGGCTCCGCCGAGACAGGTGGCGGCGCCGCCGAAGGGTTCGATCTCCGTCGGGTGATTGTGGGTCTCATTCTTAAAGCTGATCAGCCACTCTTCCTCCACGCCGTCGATGGTCACCGGGACCACGATGCTGCAGGCGTTGATCTCGTCGGACTCTTCCTGGTCGTTCAGCTTTCCTTCTTTTTTCAGCTTACGCATGGCCATCAAAGCCAGATCCATCAGGCAGACATACTTATCTTTCCGGCCTGCGAAGACTTCGGCCCGGTCCGCCAGGTACTCCTGATAGGTCTTCTCCATCTCTTCCCGGTAGTCGCCTTCGCCGAAAGAGATGTCGGTCAGTTCGGTCTGGAACGTGGTGTGGCGGCAATGATCCGACCAGTAGGTATCCAGCACGCGGATCTCCGTCATGGACGGGTCGCGCTTTTCTTCTTCGGCAAAGTAATGCTGAATGAATTTGAAATCGTCGAAGGTCATGGCAAGGCTCAGGGATTCATAGAGTTCCTTTAACGGGGCCTCCGCCATCCCGCAGAAGCCGTCGAAAATCTTCACATCGGCCGGCTCCTCGAACTGATCCTCCAAGGTTTCCGGCACGCCGCCGTCGGAAAGCCTGGAGTCCACCGGATTGATGCACAGAGACTGGATTGCGGCAAACTGCCCGTCGCTGATCTCCCCCTCGATCACATAGGTGGTGGCGGAGCGGATAATCGGCTCTTCTTTCTCGTTCAGAAGCTTCACGCATTGCTCGGCAGAATCCGCCCGCTGGTCAAACTGACCCGGCAGATATTCCACGGAGAAGACGCGGGAGCCTTCGGCGCGGGGAAAGCTGCCTTCAAAAAGCAGGTCCACCGGCGGCTCGGAAAAAATCAGCCCCTTGGCCGCCTCGTAGGTGGCGTCGCTGATGTGCTCCATATCGTAACGGTTCAGCACCCGCAGATTCGTCACGGTCTGGATTCCGAGGAAATTTTCAATCTCCTCCAAAAGCCCCTTGGCTGCGACCGCATATTCCGGCTTTTTCTCCACGTAAATACGTCTAACGCTCATGGTTTCCTCCTAAAATAGGTTTTCTCTTTTCCATCGTAATTTAATATTTTAAATCCCATCCGGACCCAGGCCCTTCCGGTTGTTCTTCTCCAGACTCTTTTCCGTCCCCGTTTTTCATCGCATGGTAGGAGACGCGGACCACTTCCTCCACATACTCCGCGGGAAGCTGCATCCGCCCGGCCAGCTCGGCCAGCGTGGCCTCCCGTCCCAGCTCTTCCTCCAGCTCTTTCGTCAGTTCCAGCAGCCGGTTGGCGTCGGCCGCCATCCGCTCCGCCGTGCGCGCAAAGCCGCTCTGCTCATGAACCAAAGCCTCCATGGCCGCATCGATCTTCCGCTCCAGGAATTCCGCCATCGGCTCTCCGAGAAGACGGACTCCGGCATTCCGGTATTCCTCGATGGCCGTGACCAATGTCATGTTTCCCTCCTGAACCAAATCCCCGATCAGGACGCCCTGACCGGCCCGGTTTCTCGCCAGTGCCAGCACCCGGTGGAGATTGCCTTCGATCAGACGGTTCTGGGCGCTCTCATCGCCGCCCAGCAGATTTTTTACGAGGATCGCCTCCTCTGCCTCCTCACAGGGAGCGACTCCTTCCAGATCTTTCAGATACATCTGGAAATACGCCTTTTCCTCCCCGGAGAGGGGCGCAGAACCTACCGCAACCGTCCGGGTATCGTGGGGTTCGTAGTCCTCGATCTCGATATGCTCGTCCTCCACATAGCGGTAGATCAGCCGGATCTGCTCTTCATCCAATTCCATATTCGAAAAACAGGACAAAATTTCCCCGACCGTGATATGATTTCCATTGGCCGCCGCCTTTTCACGCACCGCGGCCAATCCCTGTTTCCAAGCTTCCTTTTCTGCCATAAAAAAACTCCATTCTCTTTTCCGGCCTCAATCAGCCCAGTAAACGACTCTGCTAAGCTCGTCTGTCGCCCTGCCGGCTCTGCTTCGCTGAGTTTCATAGTAAAAATTCCACCAGCAGCTGATTGCTGACGTCAATCCCCTTGTCGGTAAACCGCAGCCGGTTTCCATCTTCCTCCAGATACCCCTGGGTGACCATGCGGCGGACCGGCGTCCCATAGACTTCCGTGAACGGGACATGGAACTTTTCTTCAAATTCTCTCATCGAGATGCCATCCATCATCCGCAGTCCCAAAAACATAAATTCTTCCATCGTGGCCTTCTGGTCCTGAGGCGTCAGCTCTTTATAGTGGTGATAGGCATTTCGCGCAAACTCCCAATACTCCTGCTTGTCCCGCGGATTGCTGAACCGCTTTCCTCCCAGGTAGGAAGACGCGCCGAGGCCAAAACCGACATATTCCCCGCCGTTCCAGTAGGTGATGTTGTGCCGGCACTCTTTCCCTTTTTTTGCATAGTTGGAGATTTCGTAGCGCCGGTAACCGGCTTCCCCCAAAATCTCCTTGGTCAGGCGGTACATCTGCCGGTCCTCCGACTCTTTCGGAAGCAGCAGGCGCCCTTTGGTGGATCCGTATCTCTCGTAAAACGGCGTTCCTTCCTCGATACTCAGGCTGTATGCGGAAATATGCTCCGGGGCAAGGGCCACGACCGTGCGCAGCACATCCTCCCAGGCTTCCACACTTTGGCCGGGCAGGGCCGTCATCAAATCCACATTGATATTGGTAAAGCCAACTTTTCTGGCCAGCCGGTAGCTCTCCAGAAAATCTTCATAAGAGTGAATTCTTCCCAGAACTTTCAGTTCTTCATTGTGGGTGGACTGGAGGCCAATGCTGAGACGGTTGATCCCCATCTCCTTGTACCGCACCAGTTTTTCCTCGGTCAGAGTCCCCGGATTACACTCGATCGTAATCTCCGCATCTTCGGCGAACTCATACTGCTCCTTTAACTGCTCCATGATCCGTTCCAGCTGGGACACATCCGTGATGGACGGGGTCCCCCCGCCGAAAAATACCGTGCGGACCAGATACAGGTTTCCCAAAGCTTCAAAGCTTCGGATCTCCTTTTTCAGCACCCGGATATAGTAGGCCTGCTCGTCCGGCGATCCCACCATGGAAACAAAGTCGCAGTAGTCACATTTCCTTACACAGAAAGGGATATGTACATATATCCCTAAATCCGTTTTCGTCATACGCTCACCTCTTACTCTTCATCCAGCTTCAGCACGCTCATAAACGCTTTCTGAGGCACCTCGACGTTTCCGATCTGGCGCATTCGCTTCTTTCCTTCCTTTTGCTTTTCCAGAAGCTTTCTCTTTCGGGAAATATCGCCGCCGTAGCACTTGGCCAGCACGTCCTTGCGGACCGCTTTTACCGTCTCTCTTGCAATAATCTTACTGCCGATCGCCGCCTGGATCGGAATCTCAAACAGATGGCGCGGAATCTCTTCCTTCAGCTTTTCACACATCTTCCGGCCCCGCTCATAGGCGGTGCTGGCGTGCAGAATAAAGGAAAGGGCGTCCACTGGCTCCCGGTTGATCAAGATATCCAGCTTAACCAGATCCGACTTCTCATATCCCTTCATCTCATAATCAAAAGACGCATACCCGCGGGAACGGGATTTCAGCGCGTCAAAGAAATCATAGATAATCTCATTCAAAGGAAGTTCATAACGCAAAAGCGCCCGCGCCGACTCGATATACTCGGTGCCAAGGTATAAGCCGCGGCGTTCCTGGCAGAGTCCCATAATCGCGCCGATAAACTCGGTGGTCACCATGATCTCCGCCGATACAACCGGCTCTTCCATATATTCGATCTCCGAGGGATCCGGCATGTTGGTCGGGTTGGTCAGATCCATCATGGTCCCGTCGGTCTTGTATACCTTGTAGATAACGCTGGGCGCCGTGGTCACAAGGTCTAAGTTGTACTCCCGCTCCAGGCGCTCTTCAATAATTTCCAGATGCAGCAGTCCCAAAAAGCCGCAGCGGAAACCAAATCCCAACGCCACCGAAGTCTCCGGCTCGTACTGAAGCGACGCATCATTGATTTGCAATTTCTCCAGGGCGTCCCGCAGTTCCGGATACTTGGCGTTGTCCGCCGGATACAGGCCGCAGTACACCATGGGCTGCACCTTCTTGTAGCCGGGGAGCGGTTCGGCGCAGGGCCTGTCCGCCTCGGTGATCGTATCGCCGACTCTGGTATCCTTGACGTTTTTGATGCTGGCCGTCAGATAGCCGACCATTCCTGCGGAGAGCTCATCGCAGGGAATAAACTGACCCGCTCCGAAATAGCCCACCTCCACCACGTCGAATTCCGCTCCGGTGGCCATCATCCGGATACTCATCCCCCTGCGCACCGTGCCTTCCTTTACCCGGAAGAACACGATGACGCCGCGGTAAGAGTCATACAGGGAATCAAAAATCAAGGCCTGTAACGGCGCCTCGGAATCCCCGGCCGGGGCCGGGATTTTCTCCACCACCGCTTCCAATACCTGGTCGATGTTGATGCCGTTTTTAGCCGAAATCTGGGGCGCGTCCTGGGCTTCGATGCCGATCACATCCTCGATCTCCTCGATGACCCGTGCAGGCTCGGCGCTGGGCAGATCGATTTTATTGATGACTGGGAATACGTCCAGGTCGTGATCCAGGGCAAGGTAGACGTTCGCCAGCGTCTGGGCCTCCACCCCCTGAGCCGCATCCACAACGAGAATAGCCCCGTCACAGGCGGCGAGGCTCCGGGATACCTCATAGTTAAAATCGACGTGGCCGGGGGTATCGATCAGGTTAAAGATATATTCTTCCCCGTCCTTTGCCTTATAAATCACGCGGACCGCCTGGGATTTAATCGTGATCCCCCGCTCCCGCTCTAATTCCATATTATCTAACACCTGGGCCTGCATCTCCCGTTCGGTCAGCGTGCCGGTGGCCTCGATGATCCGGTCCGCCAGCGTGGATTTTCCGTGGTCGATATGGGCAATGATGCAAAAATTCCGTATCTTGCTCTGGTCTGCTGCCATGTATTTCCTCCTGCGGGGCACCAGAAAGATCCAACAATGCCCCATTTTTCCGTATATAGTGTAGCACAAAACTCTTGTTCCTACAAGACCCTGCGCCGCGCTAATTCCAGACACCGCCCACTAATCTTCCCCATTTCCCGTTTCTGCGGGCAGAATCACCTTGGTCAGAATATCCGCAAAAGGCTCCATGGCATTGACCGCCTCCTCGTAGGTGTTGGTCTGGGCTCCCACCTCCAGCAAAACCGACCGCGGCCGGAAGTGAAGGTTGTATCGGTAGCCTTTTAAGTAAATGTCCCGGCAGAATCCAGGATAGGCCGCTTTGGCCTGTAAGTACATCTGAAAACTGAAAGCCAGATTATCCTCCCGGTAAGGGTTCGGCAGCCGCTCAATCGGTCCATCCAGATCCTGGGACAGACCGTTGAAGAACATAATCTTGGCCGTGGACTTTCCGTTTACCTCCGTGGCAAGGTGCAGGTCATCCGGCACACCGTCCCGGTGCAGGTCGATGACCACCTGAATCGTAGGATTCTCTTCCAGAATCTGACTAATTTCCTGTTTTGCATAGGAATAAGCCCGGCTCCTCTCCAGCTCCCCTTCCATCATATCGAAATGGGTTGTATTGTGGAGCACCGAAAGCCCGTATTTTTCAGTCAAAATCCGCGCCAGTTCATCACCGACCCCCTGGACAGTCATAGACGGATCTCCCGGCGTGGAGTCCGCGTATTCTTCCTGGGAATGGGTGTGGTAAATCAGAACCTGGGGCGCGTCCGTGCCGGTCAGCTTCAAGTCCTTGTTCAGGAACGTTTCTCCGTTTAGAATATCCCCGCCCACCGTGCAGGTGGGATCCAGACAGAAGACATGATCCAAAAGATACTGGACATCATTCAGCTGCTCCTTGGAATAAAAGTTTTCCGCCAGCACCTGGGCGGAAACCGCCTCGCTGGGAGAAACAATCTCCCCGCCCGCAGTCACCGAATTATTCCCCGCCTGGGATTCCGAAGTGGTCTCCTCGCTGCTCTCCGTCTCCCCGGCCGTGCTCTCCGGCGCTTCGCCGGTCTCCTTTCCATTGCCGGACGAATCTCCATTTTCCAACATTTGGCCCCGGATGCTGTCTGCTCCGAGGCCGCCGGTGATCTCCAGATTTTCCTCCTTCGCCATCATCTGCGCCTCATAGTCCATGGTAAAGCCCGGATCCACAATGGATTCGGCTGCTTTCATCAATAGCCTCGGCAGAGCCTCCTCCCGGTTCACAGTCAGGGAGGCAGGCGAAAGAAATAAGGATACCAGGATCCATAAAAGCAAAATTAAAACTCTCATGCTCCAGTATATGCGTCGTGAAGGAGGGCTATGTTCAGACCCTCGGAAATTACAAAACTGAGGCGCCGCACCCTGTCGTCAATATCCTTCGGCGTCACGATCATGGGGCCAAGCTTCGGCTCCACCAGATCCTTGACCATCTGATAGCGCTCGGCCTCGTCAACTTCCTCCATCAGGCTTTCCACCGCGTCGTAGACAATGGCTGCCGCTCCCACCACGGTCGGAGCCCCAATGGCAATGACAGGGATCCCCATGGTCTCGGCATCCAGCCGGCTCCTGCGGTTTCCGACTCCGGAGCCCGGATGGATCCCGGTGTCGGTCAGCTGAATCGTGGTTCCGAGCCGTTTCACGCTGCGGGCCGCCAGGGCGTCGATCACGATGACGGCCTCCGGCTTTGTCTCTCCCACGATGCCTTTTACAATCTCAGCCGCCTCCATCCCGGTCTGAGCCATGACGCCGGGGACAATGCCGCTGATTTTTCCGTCTGCGTACAGCGTGCGGGTGATCCGAAGATTCCCCAGCACTTGGGGGCCCAGGGAATCCGAGGTCACCTCCGGGTTTCCCAGCCCGACCACCAAAACCGAGGAGGATTTTTTCAGCCCGGCTTCTTTTAACAGCGCCCGGATTTGATGGGCCAGCGCCTCTGAGACTTCCCGGTGAATGCCCCCCTCGTTTTTCCACATATCCTGGGCCTCCACGGTCAGATAATTTCCTTTCGGCTTTCCAAGCGCCTTCGCTCCTTTTTCATTCTTTACCAAGACACGGGAGATATGGATCCGGCCGCCGTCCTCCTCCTGCTGCTGATAGACAACGCCGGAGATCGATTCGGCTTCGGAACCGGAAAGGGTGGTTTCCCTGGCTTCCACGGCCAGGTCGGTGCGGATCGGAAAACGGTTTGGCATAACACTCCTCCTTATTCGATAAGACCGGCCGCCAGAGCGTCCGGCCGTAAGTTTCCTTGGAATACCCGTAGTTTCTTCCAAAAATCACCGAAATATGTATTGACAGCGGGACAAATTTCCAGTAGAATGAAAAAGTATGTTTACATCATCGTCCGTGTCCGATTCGAGTGTAAACAACCATGCTAATACCGTCAAATCATTCATGCGTTGTGGAGGTGTACAAATTGGCAAACATCAAGTCTGCAAAGAAGAGAATTCTTGTGGCACAGAAGAACGCAGACCGCAATAAAGCGATCCGTTCCAAAGTAAAAACCTATGTGAAGAAAGTCGACTCTGCGATCGCCGCCGGCGATGCAGCGACTGCAAAGGCCTGCCTGGTGAAGGCGATCTCTGAGATCGATAGGGCTACTTCCAAGGGAGTATTTCACAAGAATACGTCTTCCAGAAAGATTTCCAGATTAACCCAAGCTGTCAACAAGATTTCTTAATTGAAGATTGAATCATAAAAAAGAGCTGTCCCAAGGTGTGGGGACAGCTCTTTTTTACTTCATAGAAAATTCCTTTGGAATTCCCTATGAAACAAAAAACACTCCGCTGTGGAAGCGCACTCCGCGCAAAGGAAAATGGCTGCTGACGCAGCCGCGCTCCGCCGGGAAAGCTCCTGCAAGACCGCCCCTTTGAAACCTTTGCACCAAGGAAAATAGCTGTAGGCGCAACCACACTCCGGCGTGGATTCGATCCCGCAGATCTCTTGTTTCACATGTTTGCGCCGGAAGCAGCCGGTTCTTCCGCCCTCCTCTGCCGCAAATGCCTCTCTCTGACGCCTTCCCTCCCCCCTTCCCCTGCTCCATTCCTCCTTTTGGGGAGCCAGCGGTGAATAATAGCGGACCGCGCAATCCAGGCAGAGAATTTTCTCCCCTCCGGCATCACAGTATGTGGTTCCGGTGAATATTTTTCCACAGTTGGAACAAAAATAACGGGGAGCGCAGGAGGCGGCCAGCAGGATCAAAAGGACCGCCCCCAAAATTCCACCCGCCCATTTTCTCATATGCTCGTTTCCCCCTTATGATTGTCCATTATAACAATACTTTTGTATTTTGTAAATACTTTTTCCGCATTGTACTCTTCATACAGAGGGAGAATCAAAACGATGTTTGGAGAAAATTTAAAGAAACTGCGAATTTCCTACAGTCTCAGCCAAATTCAACTGGCCGGAAAGCTTGGCGTATCCAAGCAGACCGTTTCAAATTGGGAAAATAATAACATACTTCCGTCAGTTGATATGCTGATTCGCCTAGCCCGCTATTTTTCCGTCAGCACCGACTATCTGCTGGGCGAGGACACCCGGACCTATATCGAGGTTTCCGGCATGACGATGGAACAGGTGGCCCATATCCAGCAGATCATCAACGACATTAGACGCCCGTAAAACCGCGGGGAATCTGCTTCCCCGCCATGCGCAGGAGAGCCCCCCGGATAGCAACCGCGGGCTCCTCGGATTCCGCAAAAAAGGCGCTGCAAAAGAACTTATCCGCCATTCTCCGGCCTTCCGGCCCTTGGTAGAATGGAGGAGTTTTTTCTTTTGCAACGCCTTCCCCATAAGCTTATTTCTCGCTGAACTGTACGATCAGCAGCTCAACCGCCAGGTTATCTTTTAGATTTCCCTTCTTCACAGCCTCCTCGGTCTCCACCGCCAGCCGTACGTATTCCTCCAGCTGTTCTTTGGTAAACCGGGACGCCTGGCCCATATAGCGGCTGACCACAAAAGGCTGCAGCCGGCATTTGGACGCGATCTCATCTTTCCCGGCCCCCTGTTCCCTCAGCTCCTTCACTTGGAGCAGTCCGTGGAACTGGCGGGCCAGAAGAAACAGGATTCGCATCGGCGGCTCTTTCAGCGCAAGAAGATCGGAGTAAAGATCCAGGGCTTTTTTTCTCTCCCCAGCGGCAATGGCATGGATCATGTCAAAAATCCGGTTGGAGAGCTGGGTGGTGGTGATCGCCTCCACGTCCTCAGCCGTCACAATCTCCCGGCCCTCCGTGTAGCTGATCAACTTATCCAGTTCCCGGTGAATGTTCTCCATATCGTCGCCGGTCTTTGTCAAAAAAAGCTCCAGGGTTTTTTCGGTGATTTTTTTCCCGGACTGGGCCAAGCCTTTGGCCGCCCATTTTTTCAGCTCACCGGCGGTCTGACGCTTGCATTCCAGGGCATGCCCCAGCTTTGTCACCCGCTTATAGAGCTTATTCCGCTTGTCGATTTCCTCTTCGACAAAGATCAAGTGCGTCGTATCCGGCATTCGGTCCAGATAATCCGCCAGCTCTCCCGCCTCTTTTTTAAACAGTCCGGTGTTCTCCGCGATGATCAGCCTGCGATCCGCAAAAAAAGGCAGGGTTTCCGCGATGCCCATCAATTCCGTTGCCGAAAAATCCTTGCCCTCATAGTAAGTATAGTTCATCGTATCGTCGCCGACCATCGCTTGGCGCAGACGGTTTTTATAGCTGCGCCGCAGATACGCTTCCTCCCCGAACAACAGATAAACCGGGTCAAAGCTTCCGCTTTTAATATCACTGTTAATCTTCTGCATGCACCTTCACCGTCACCTGACAGTTCCCATAATCCGGCAGAGTAATCATAACCGCCTCATCCGTGCTCTCCCTGGCCAGACGGCCCGCCGACTGCTTTGCCAGCATCTTCGCCGCCTTCTTCCCATCTTCGGCCTCGATCACCATCTCTGAAAAATACTGCACAATGTCGTGCCGTTCATCCCGCGGAAGCTTTCCCCTGTCCGCCGCTATATTTTCTACCACAAATCGATATTTCATATAAAATCCTCATCTGTTTATTTGCCTACGGCAAATATTTTTATGCCACTGCCGGGCGGGCCCCACGATTGCTTCGCAATCCTGGTAAGTCCTCATCTGTTTATTTGCCTACGGCAAATATTTTTATGCCACTGCCGGGCGGGCCCCACGATTGCTTCGCAATCCTGGTAAGTCCTCATCTGTTTATTTGCCTACAACAAATATTTATATCACTGCCCCTGATCGTTCGTTCCTATTCTACGATGGTCATAGACAAAAATCAAGTCTTTTCCGGCGATGGCCGTAAAAAGACGCGCCGGGAAAGCGTACGTTCCGCTTCCGATCGCTTTCCGGCATGACCCGGCGCTGTCAAAAGCAAGAATTCTTTCCTTGCGGCGCGTCCCTTATTTTGCCCCAAACAGATCCTTTTTCATTCAGGAATATTTTAGAGCGGAATGTGCGCAGAACGAATTTTTTTATCAGACCTCTTCCTCGGTCATATCCGTTTCCCGATTCAAAAGATCGTAGATACAAGGCACCACCCAGAGAGTCAAAAGCGTACCGTAAACCATGCCGCCGATCGTCACGATGGCCATCGGCTGTACCATATCGGCTCCCATGCCCATGCCGAACGCCATGGTCAAAAGGCCGAAGATCGTGGTGACCGCGGTCATCAAAATCGGGCGCAGACGGGTTCTTCCGGCTTCGGCGATGGCCGACTTTTTGTCCATGCCGCCTCTTCTCAGCTGGTTGATATAATCCACCATTACAATACCATTGTTTACGATAACACCGGCCAGCATGACGAAACCGATCATCGAAATGACGCTGACCTCAAAACCCGCCAGGAACAGAGCCAGGAAGCCGCCGGTAAAGGCCAGAGGAATCGTAAACATGATGATAAACGGCGAGAGCAGGGACTGGAACTGAGCCACCATGACCAGATAGACGAAAGCAACGGCCAAAGCCAGCATCTTCATCATTTCTGTCATCGACTCATTGATCGTCTCATTCTCTCCGCGGAGCGCCACGGAATATCCGTTTGGAACCTGATAGGAATCCAATTTTTTCTGCACTTCCTCGCCGACCAGGCCAACGTTATAACCGTCGGACACCACGGCGGTCACATTGAGAGTCCGCTGCTGATTGTTCCGGCGGATGGAAGGAAGGCCCACATCCGCGGTAAAGTCCGCCACGTCGCGGATCGCCACGTCCTCTTTCTCCCCTTCGGTGTTCGTCACGGAAATCGTCAGATCCCCAATCTCGTCGCGGGTCAGCGTTTTTGCCTCCCCGTCCATCACGTAAACCGGATAATCCTTGCTCTCGGTCACCAAAGTCGTATCTTCCTTGGCTTCGGAAAGCTTGGCGTAGATGGCCGCATAGACCTGCGCTACGGTCAAGTTATGCTCGGAGGCTTTCTCTTTGTTGACGGAGATGCGAAGTTCCTGCGTCTGTTCGTCCATGCCGTCGGATACTTCCTCTGTGCCGTCGACGCCTTCCACCAGGGCGGCAACCTCTTTTGCCATGGCTTTCAGCTTATCTAGTTCCTTGCCTTTGATCTCGATGGAGACGCCACTGCCTCCCAGCGCCGACATATCCATCATGGAAGTTTCCACCTTGATCTCGCAGGGCAGGTCCGCGGTCAGATCCAAAATCTTTGCCTTCAACTGTTCATTGGTCAGATCCTTATCTTCCTTCAAGATCAGGTACATGGTCACCTGTTCCGTGTTGGAGCTGCCCATAGACATCATTCCGGAAGAACCGGCCATGGCTCCGACCGCCTCCACGTCCGTTAAGGTCTGGATCCGGGTGATCACTTCCTCCGAAACCGCCGCGGTCTCTTCCAGCGTGCTGCCTTTCTCGGTCTCCAGCGTCACCGACATCTGGGTGCTCTCGGTCTTCGGCATAAAGGAAGTTCCGTTGGAAAACGCCGCCACAATGCTGATGACCAGCATGGCTAAAGACGCCACCAGCACCAGGGCCCGGCGTTTCAAAATCCAGACAATGCTCTTGCTGTAGGCATTCTGAATCCGCTCAAAGGTCCGGTTCGGTTTGAGCTGTCCCCGCATCAAAAGCCCGGAGGACATGGCCGGCACCAGCGTCAGCGCTACGAACAGGCTGGCGAGCAGTGAGTAAGCAATGGTCAGGCCCATATCCACAAAGAGCTGTCTTGTGATTCCTTCTGTAAACACAATCGGCAGGAACACGCAGATCGTCGTCAAAGTGGAGGCCGTAATCGCGCCGGCCACCTGACGGGCGCCTTCCACCGCGGCCTTTCTGGCCGTCAATCCCTCTGAGCGCATCCGGTAAATATTTTCGATGACAACGATCGAGTTATCCACCAACATGCCGATGCCGAGCGCCAGCCCCGACAGGGAAATAATATTGATGGAAATGCCGCTGAAATACATCAGCAAAATGGCCGTCAGAATACTGAGCGGGATGGAACAGGCGATCATAATCGTAGGCCGCAGGCTCTTCATAAACACGATCAACACCAAAATGGCGAGGAGAGCGCCGAAAAGCATGTTCTCCACCACGGAGTTGATGATCATATCCATGTAGATTCCCTGGTCCATGAGAATCGTAAAATGGGGCCCGTTCTCTTCTGCCGAGAGGGAGTCAAAGGTCTCCTGAATCCGGTCGCTGACCTCTCCGGTGGAGTAGCCGGTCTGTTTCTGCATGGTCAAAAGAATTCCCGGCTCCCCGTTGATGCTGGCGTAGACGTCGGCCGAATTGTTGACCGTGACCACGTCCGCCACCTCGCCGATCCGGATCGGTTCCACATCGTCGAATCCCATATCCATCAGGACCAGATTTTCAATATCCTCCTGGGAAGAAAACTTATCCCCGACCCGGACTAGAATTTCGCTGTCGCCCTCGGTGATATACCCGGCGGGCATGGAAAAATTCTGCGCGGTCAGCATCTTCGAGACCATATCCCTCGTCAGGATATCCGTCAGATCGGATTTCTCATAAGCGCTTTCCTCCTGATCATCCACCTGTTCTTCCGCACTGTCCAGCTGCTTTAATCCGCTTTCCAGCTGGGTTTTCGTTCCGGCCAGCCCTTGCTTTCCGGCGATCAGCTCCGCCAGGGCGCTGTATATCTGCATATTTCCGGTGGCCTCGCCGACATTCAACTGGGTCTCGGCTTCGCTCAGTGCAATCTGCCCGCTCTCCAGCTGAGCAATCGTATCCTCCAGCTGTTTGATCCCATCCTGGATCTGCTGCTTTGCCGCCGCTATCTCAGCCAGCGCTTCTTCCAGCTTTTCCGGATCCTGCCCGGCAGCCGTTATCATGCCGTCCAACTGGGCCAGCGCACCGGAAATCGTCTGCAGGGCCGTGGACAGCTCGCTGATTTTTCCTTCGATCTGATCCGCCGTAATCCCCAAGGCGTTCAGTTTCATCTGAGCCGCCGCCAGATCCTTCTGCGCCTGCTGGTAGTCCTCGCTGGCCTGGATCGCAGTGATCTGGGCCTGTTTTTCCTCATCGCTCAGATCCGGATTATTCTCTATCGCAGCGATCTGCTCCTCAAAAATCCCGGCTGCCGCGGCTGCCGCCGCGTACTCTTCCGCCAGCTGCTGGTAGGCTCCTATGGCCTCTTCCAACTGCGCTTTCTGGCCTGCCAGGGCATCCCGCTGCGTTTTCAGCTCCTGCAAGCTCTTTTCCGTCTGTTCCAGAACCGACAGCTGATCAGTCAGCTTCGAGATCTGGTCCGTCAGTTGGAGCTTCATCTCCAAAAGCTCGGTCTTTTTCGTATCCATCTCAGCGCGGGCCTGTGCGATCTGAGTGGCTAAGGCCTGCTGCTGTTCCTGGATGGTGGCCTTCCCCGCCTCCATCTGGCTGGAACCTTCTTCAATCTGATCCAGGCCGTCCTCAATTTCCTGGCGGGCATCATTCAGCTCATCCCTGGCGTCGGAAAACTTATCGGCCAGGGCATCCCGTATCTCCTGGTTTTTGGCTGCGATCTTATCCGGGGACAAGATGACCTGGACCGACTCGGAGATCTCCCCGCTGGTCGCCACGGACGCCACGCCCTCGATACTTTCAATATCCGACAGCAATTCGTTTTCCACGTAATCCGTCAGATCCCCGCCGGTCAGTCCGTCTTTGGCCACAGCGGCTACCATAACCGGCATCATATCCGGGTTCAGCTTCATGATGATCGGGTTTCCCACGGAATCCGGCCACATGGAAGAGATCTGATCCAGGCTTTCCCTCATCTCGATGGAAACGGAATCCATGTTCGCAGTCTGCCCGAACTCCAAAATCACCATGGAAACATTTTCCGAGGAAACAGACTGAATATTCTCAATATTGCTGACCGTAGCCATGGCACTTTCCACCGGCTGCGTCACCGTGCTCTCCACTTCCTCCGGGCTTGCGCCTATGTAGGTGGTGTAGACCACGGCGTAGGGCATGTTCATGCTGGGCAGCAGATCCGCCGTCATATGAGTGAGGGATACAACGCCGAGAATAATGGCTAGAATGACCCCCACCAGAACCGTGTAGGGCTTTTTTACGCTGAAACGTGATAACATTTTTCTTCCCCTTAGATAACCAGGTAAACTATTTGTCAAGTTAACGGATTCAGTTTATTCCGTTTTGCAGGGAATGTCAAGTTTCCCATCACAATTTATACTCTTTTCATAATTATACTTGCTTTTCCAAAGCAGCCCCGATTTTTCTTGCATTTTCCTGCCATGTTTCCCCGATTTTGCGGGACTCCCGGATCTTTTTTTGCGCCAGCCTCAGCACATCGGGATGCAGCCTACCGGAACGGAGGATCCGGTCCGTTTTTTCCGGATCAGCCGCATAGCATTCGGCCAGGCACCAGCCCGCGGCCATTTTCACATAGTAATCTTCCTCCCCGACGCTCACGGCACTTTCCAGCACTCTTTCCATATGACCACCGTCTAAAAAATAGTCCATCTCCATCACCAGCCCAAAGCGCCGGTAGTACGGCCTCCTGTCCGCGAGACACTCCTCCACCAGCCGCCAGGCGGCTTCCTTCTCCGTGGCGGCCCCTTTCAGCCCCGCGCAAAAGCTGTCGCAGACCGACCAGTTTGCAATCTCCGGCAGAAAAGCTTTTATATAAGGAATCTTCTCTGAAAAGGGAATCGGGGCACAGCCAATGACCATCCCCCGAAGCATTGTTTCCTCAAAATATTCCCTTCCGATCCGGTCAAGCGCTTCGATCCCGTGCTCTTTTACCAGTCCCTTTGCGATTTTTCGCAGAGCCGGCAGACGGACGCCAAGCATCTCCCCTTCCGGCAGGTTTGGAATCAGGCGGCTGGAAAAATCCCGGTAAGCCGGTTCCGCCAGCGCCTCCAACTGTTCTCGGATCTTTCTCGTCTCACTCATCCCGGTACCTCTCCCGCAGAATGCGGATCTCCCTGGCATAGCCCTCCTCGTCGTTGGGCGTCTCCAAAACAAAGGGAAGCGTCCGAAGAAGCGGATGATTGGTCACGGCCGAAAGCGCCGGAAGTCCGATGGTTCCTTCTCCGATCTTGGCATGCCGGTCCTTGCGGCTTCCCATGGGATTCTGGCTGTCATTTAAGTGGATTGCTTTCAGGTGCTCCAGACCGATCACACGGTCGAACTCCGCCAATACGCCGTCCAGATCATGGACGATATCATAGCCGCCGTCCCAGACATGGCAGGTATCCAGGCAGACGCCCAGTTTTTCTTTTCTGGTCACCAGCTCCCGGATTGCCGCAAGTTCCTCAAACCTTCCGCCGACCTCGCTGCCTTTGCCGGCCATTGTTTCCAGCAAAACAGTGGTGTGCTGCTCCGGCGTCAATATCCGGTTCAAAAGACCGGCGATCAGCCGGATCCCTGTCTCCACCCCCTGGCCCACATGGCTGCCGGGGTGGAAATTGTAATAATTCCCCGGCGTCTCTTCCATGCGGATCAAATCCTCCCTCATCGCCCGCTCGGTAAACTCCAGGACCTCCGGCTTTGCCGCGCAGGGATTCAGGGTATAGGGAGCGTGGGCCACCAACGTTCCAAATTGGTGCTCCTTAGCAATGGCCAGGAAGCGTTTCACATCTTCCGGATCCAGAGCCTTCGCCGATCCCCCTCTGGGGTTTCTCGTAAAAAAAGCAAAAGTGTTGGCCCCCAGTTTTAACGCCTGTTTTCCCATGGCCTCGTAGCCCTTGGCTGAGGATATATGGCTTCCAATCATCAGCATCGTTGTTCCTCCTTTATGGCGCCATCTGATCCGCCATGTCCCAAAACCCTGCCTCGTACCGGCTGCAGTTGACAAAAACCTCCTTCAAATACTCTTTTCTTTCATCCGGGATTCCCTCGGCCAGCTCATTCACGCCGTCCAGGTTTTCCTTCACGATGTCCCGGTATTCCTCCGAAACGTAACCCCGGACCCACTCGCCGTAGAGTTCATGGTCTGCGGCGAGTGGGTTTCTGCGCAGCATTTCCCCTGCAATCTCCTGGTAGCTCCAGGCACAAGCCAAAACCGCAGTCAGAATATCCAAAGCGTCCCCGCGGTAGCCTACCGCCAGCATATAGTTGGTGTAGGAGAGATTGGCTAAGGAGACCTCCGTCGCGTCCAATTCCTGCTCCGTGATTCCCAGGCGCTGCATATAAGAGCGGTGAATGTTCATCTCTCCGTTCAGGGTGGAGTGCTCCATCTCGGAAAACATCTGCATCCACTTCCTTCCCCTGGATTTCGCCACCCCCAGGGCAAACAGGCGGGCGTACTCAAACAGATACAGGTAGTCCTGGATCATAAAAAACCGAAATTTTTCAACTGGCAGCGTGCCGTCCCCCAGGGCTCTTACAAAAGGGTGATTGTGATAGGAAGACCAGATTTCCCCTGCGGCTTCCTTCAATTCTTCGGTAAATTGTTTTTTCATTCTTCTTTTCCTTTCAGCAATCCCAGAGCCACCGCCAGAAACTCTGTTCTCCGGCGGATGGAAGGGATGAATACGTGTTCCTTCACCGTATGGATTTCTGCGCCGATTGCGGACAGGGCGTCCACACAGGGGACTCCAAAAGAGCTGTAATAGCAGGCGTCGGTGGCGGAAGGGTCTTCCGCTTCCTCGACGGGAATCCCCAGGGCCTTGGCCGCCCGCTCCAGGCGCAGGTAGGCCAGATGATTCTTTTCCGATCGCTCCATGGCGGGAAACAGAGTATGTTCTTCTACCACAGTCACACATCCGTCCGTGTAGGAGGTCCCCGCCAGCCCATGGATTTTTCTGCGCTCCGCCGCGAAGTCGCGGTTGGCGGGAAGGCCGGCGCAGCAAAATTCTGCGTGGGCTTCCCCGGCCACGACCCCGTTGGGCCGTCCTCCGGAAATCGGGGCCACATTGTAATAAATTTTCTTTTCCTCATCATTGCAGTCGTAGAGGTCTAAAATCTTGTGGGCCAGCTCTTTGACCGCGCTCCGGCCGTTCCTATAATCTTTCCCGGCATGGGCTTCCCGCCCGGTCACATCGATGCTTCCCAAAATCACGCCGCGCCGGGCGGTGATCAGCCGCATCACGCCGTCCTTTTCCCGGCCTCCCTCCAGCACAAAGGCGCAGTCCGCGTCCGCCGCCTCCCGCTCCATCCACCGGGAACCGGACGGAGAGCCGATTTCCTCGTCGCAGTTAAACAAGAACGTGATCTCCCAGTCCGGCAAAAGGCCGGCCCGCTCCAGGATCCCTGCGGCCCCAAGGGCAATCACTACGCCGCTTTTACAGTCGCTGATCCCAAGCCCATAGGCCCAGTCCCCTTCCAAGCGAAAAGGATGCTTCTTCACAAAACCTTCTCCGAACACCGTATCCAGATGGGCAGCCAGGATTACTTTGCCCGCCGGGCGCTCCGGCCGAATCCGCCCGATCACATGAATGCCAAGGTCTGGATCCTCCTTCCATTCCACCGCAGCGCCCAAAGTCTTTAAGCAATCGGTCACAAGCTCCGCCACTTTCCGGTTTCCTTCCCGGTTGCCGGTGCCGCAGTCAATGCCGGAAAAAACTTCCAGCATCCGCATCTGAGCCGGAAGCGCGGCCTCGGCTCCCCGACGTGCCGCCTCTAAAAGCTGTCTTTCTCTCTCCATCGATGCTCCTACTTTGCCAAAAGGTCTTCGACGAAATCGTCAGGCGTCAGAGATTTTTCAGTGATCCCTTCCTTGGTCAGCCAGTCGATACTGTTCTGCCAAATCTCCTTGTCCTGAGTCAAAAATGGGGATCCCTCCTGTTCCATCAGAGGGAGCAGGACTTCAAAACTCCGTGTTTCCACATACTCGGACAGAGGAAAATTGTCCACGCTCTGGTTGGCCATCAAAATTTCCAGCGCTTCGGCGGGGTCTGCTTTCATATCGTCAAAGCCCTTTTTGCATGCCCGCAGGAAAGCGGTATAGGATTCCCGTTTCTCCGAAAGGTTCTGCTCTCCGGCCACCAAAATCAAAGAATAATATTCCGGCACCCCGTATTCGGTCGGGGAAAAATAATTGACGGAAAATCCCTTTTCCTCCAAAGCCGGTACTTCATGGTTCAGAAAACAGCCGTAAGTGGCGTCCACGTTGCCGGTGGTCATGGCGCTGGTCAAGTCAAAGCCCACGTCGATCAGCTCGATATCGTCCAGGGACAGGCCGGCGTTTTTCACCACGGTTTCAATGGCTTTTTTTCCGAATTCCGTGCTGCTGTAGCCAATGGTTTTCCCTTTAAAATCCGCGGGCGTCTGGATTCCCGTCTCTTCTAGAGCCGCAAAGATGCTGACCGGTCCCTGCACCACGGTGCCGATGGATTTTACCGGGACAGCCTCGTTGGTCTTAGTGATGATCGTATCCTCCTGATAGTAAAAACCAATATCTGCCTTCCCCGCCGCAGTCAGGGCCACCGCGTCATTTCCATTGACCGGGTAAAGCACATTGACCTCCAAGCCCTCCTCCTCAAAATACCCTTTTTCCTGGGCAATGTAGAGGAACGAGTGAACCGCATTGGGATACCAATCCAGCACCACATCGAGCTTTGTCAGCTCTGCCTTCGCCTCTGTCTGCCCTTCGGGCTTTGCCGCCTCTGTCCCGACGGGGGCAGGGCCATTCTGGGAACAGCCGGCTACCGTCATCACCGCGGCCAATAAGACGGCCACACTTTTGTTTCTCTTCATCTTTACCTCCTGCTTGTCCTTTTTCCGCTGGGGAGGCCGCAGCCCCTATCTCATAGTAAATTCCAGAGGAGTTTCCTATGAACCAAAAAGGACTTCCCAAATCATGGAAAGTCCCTGTGTTTTTCTTTGCTTCCCTACGTTGGTGTTAACCAAATCAAGTTCAAAGGGTTGGACCTTTCGTCCTCTCAGCCTCGCGGCACCCCCAGCCGGTATGAATATGTAGGAATTATAGCATGAAGTTTTCCGCGGTGCAAGCCCTTATTTTTCCTGGGAAATCAAATGATACGGCAAGGCTACGAACACCACGCCGCCGATCAGGTTTCCTACCGTAGCCATCAGAACGCTGTAGAGATACTGTCCAACGGAAATACCGCCGTTAAACAGCGCCACGCCCTCAATACTCATGTTCGCCACACTATGTTCAAAACCGCAGACCATGAAGACAAAGATACACCAAAAGACCATGATCAGTTTTCCGGACTCGGATTTCATCTTAATGCTGCACCAAACCGCCAGACAGACGAGGATATTGCAGAGGACCGCTCTTGCCAGCAGCTCCACCGGACCTAATCCGACTTTTCCGGCTGAGATTTGCGTAAAATATTCTCCGGTGGCGCCGGTCGGGATCTTGGTCAGGTAGAACACCAGAACCGAAAGCAGGGACCCGATCAGATTTCCGATCCAGCAAAAGATCCAAAGCTTGCAGGCGTCGCCCCAGGACACGGACTTTCGGATCGCAGCCGAACCCAAAACGAAATTGTTTCCGGTAAACAGCTCCGAACCGGCGGCAATCACCAAACTCAGCGCCGCTGCGAAGGCAAATGCCTGGGCCCCTTTGGTCCAGCAGGCGGAATCGCCATTAAAAATCACGCATCCGAACACGAAGGCTACAAAGCTGCCAAATGAGATGAACATTCCTGCCACCATCGAAGAAACAAAGTAACCCAGCGGGTTCTTCTTCATCAGGTTCACCTTGGAAACCCCCGCATTACACACTGCCTGGAACTCGTCTTTGAACATAATCTCTCTCCTCCCTAGATTTTGCCTTTGCCCGCAACCTTTTCCTCTTCCCACGCAGTGCTTTTTTCCTCCGGCAGTTCCGACAAAACATACTCCCCAGAGCAAAAAAGCAACATCTGCACTGGAATACAAATGTTGCCCTAACGACCGGCATTTTTCAAGTCCAGAATCTCACGGCAAGCCGCCTAGCCTTACTTTTTTCCACCGTGTTTCGGACTGTCTTTGTTGAATATGTTAAATTTATCACGTTATCGTTATAAAGTCAATTACTTTTCCTTCTTCTTTTGCTTTATTTCGTTTATAAATCAATGCCAAATTCCTGGAATTGTCCAACAATCTTGGCCTTGCCCGGCGGTGTAATAAAAAAGGAGTCATTCCGATCCATGACTCCCTTCTGTCCGTACCTTCGTATGCCATCCCTCATCCGAAAGACAATCCCCGCACCGCCCATGGACTTTTGGTCAATCTGATGGCTTTACTTCTCGTTATTTTCCTTTTCCAATCTCTCGAAAATCATATCGTATCCGTCGTTTCCATAATTCAGGGAACGATTGACCCGGCTGATCGTCGCAGTGGACGCTCCTGTCTTTTCCGCAATTTCCAGATAGGTGTTTCCGCTGCGGAGCATCCTTGCCACCTCATAGCGCTGGGCAAAGGAAAGCAATTCATTCACCGTACATACGTCCTCAAAAAAAGCATAGCACTCATCGATATTCTGCAGATGAAGCACCGCTTTAAAGAGTCCGTCAACGGCCTCCGTCTTCAATTTCTTATTCATGAGAATTCCCCCTGAACTTGAGTTCACACCTCATTGAGCGCAGCCCGCGTACGCGAAACATCTGAATTCACACGCACCCAAGAAGCGCGCCTCATCGGACACAGCCTTCCTATACGAAGCATCTGAATTCACACATGCCCTTGAGGGGACACTTTTTACAAGCATTAGTTTAGCACTGTAAAGTTTTACTGTCAACTAGAATCCCGAAGAATTTCCTGAAAAAGAAATTGAGACTACAATCAGAGCCAGACGGCGGTAACCTCCAGGTTTTCGTCCAGGAAAACCAACTGCGCCCGCTTCCCCGGTTCGATACTTCCGTACTCATCATCGATCCCCAGGCTTTTTGCCGGGTTGATCGTCGCGCATTTCACCGCGGATTCCAGCGGTATCTTCGCCTTTTTCACCGCAAATTTTAGACAATCCATCAAATTTGAAGTGGAACCGGCGATCGCCCCGGTGTCCGCGATGGTGGCCTTTCCGTCGACGACCCGAACCGCCTGACCGCCCAGCTCATAGAGGCCGTCGGGCATCCCGGTGGCGCTTAAGCTGTCGCTGATCAGAATAATCCGGTCCTCCCCGAACATTTGAAACGTATTTCGGATCATCGGGGGAACTATGTGCACGCCGTCGCAGATTAATTCCACATAACATTCTCCGTTTTCCAGCGCCGCTCCCACCACGCCGGGAGCCCGATGGCTCATGCCGGACATCGCGTTATAAAGGTGAGTCACCTGAGTCGCTCCCGCCCGGAATCCTTCCACCGCCTGATCATAATCCGCGTTGGTGTGGGCCAGGGAAAGCCGGAACTCTCCTTTCAGCTCTTCGATAAACGGCAGGGCCCCCTCTGTCTCTGGCGCAACGTCCACCAGTTTAATCAGGCCGCCCGCCTCTTTTTGCAGGCGGCGGACCATCTGCACGTCCGGCGCTCTTAGGTAAGCCGGATTCTGGGCGCCGCGCTTTTCGTAGGAAAAGAAGGGGCCTTCCATATTAATCCCGACCAGATAGGAACCACCCTGCCGCTCATAGGCCGCTGCGTTCCGATAAATGCGGGCCAGCGTTTCCTCCGGCAGCGTCATCGAAGCCGGACAGATATTGGCGATGCCGTTGGCCGCCTCGTACCCGGCAATTTTTAGCAGGGATTCCGGCGTCGCATCGCAGAAATCCGCCCCGACGCAGCCATGAAAATGCAGATCCGTCAGACCCGGTATCAAATAATAGCCGGATGCGTCGCATTCCATTCCATCGCTGCTCGACTCGGTAAATCTCCCCTCTTGGATGAAAATGTCCCGGTCATGGAACTTCCCGTCAGGACAGTAAACCTTTCCGCCTCGAATTCGCATACCTTTTCCTCTCTTTAAATCTTGCCAAGCGCCGCCTCATCGCCCACCAGAATCACATCCGGGTGCATCTGTAAAATAGAAGCAGGCACCTGAGGCGTCACCGGACCGAAAAATGCTTTTTTGATAATATCCGCTTTGTTTTCTCCGTTGGCCACCACCAGAATCTTCCTCGCCTGCATGATCGACCGGATTCCCATTGTAAACGCATAATGGGGAACATCCTCGATCCGGTCAAACAGGCGGGAGTTCGCGTCGATGGTGCTCTGCGTCAGCGTGACCAGATGTGTTTCCTTGGCAAAGGCGTCATCCGGCTCATTGAAACCAATGTGACCGTTCACGCCGAGCCCTAAAAGCTGAAGATCAATCCCGCCCAGATCGCGGATCACCTGATTGTAACGGGCGCATTCCGCTTCGGCGTCCTCGGCCAGGCCATTGGGAACATTTGTGTTCTCCAGACAGATATTCACATGGCGGAACAAATTCTCGTTCATGAAATACCGGTAACTCTGGTTATTTTCCGGAGACAGTCCCTTGTACTCGTCTAAATTCACGGTCTTGACCGCGGAAAAGTCCAGATCTCCTTTTTCATAGCCTTCCACCAACTGCCGGTAGGTTCCGACCGGCGTCGTCCCGGTGGCAAGTCCCAGCACACAGTCGGGCTTCATGATCACCTGAGCGGCAATCAGATTCGCCGCCTTACGGCTCATCTCCTCATAATCCTTTGCACGATAAATCCTCATATTCTCCTCCTAAAATTCTTAAAATTTTCTGCCGTCTCCGGCTTGCCGGAATTTCTGCAAAACCGTTTTGTGATTTCACCCTTGCGGGAGAGCAATTCTTGCTGAATTCAGAATAGAATTATCTCCCCTCTTTGTCAAGTTTTATTTCCAATTTCGTGCCCGGAGCTGCCGGGTTTCCAATGCCCGCCGGTGCCGGAAAACAGAAAACACTCATGCCCTGAAATTCATTCCGGACTTGAAGGAGGTCTACTTCTATCCTTGGCAATTCTCCCACTTTCCATACATCCATGAGCCGTATGTAACGCTGCTCACGTTTCAGGCCGAACCACTGGCCCTCTTTTTGCTCGCCGCCCGCGGGGCCAGGCCCTCTTTTTCGCCGTAGTTCAATGGCTGCATCCGGCCGGACCCGTTTTCCTCGATCCGGCAGACCTGTTCATATTCCGCTGTCTTCCTCCCGTAATCCGTGATTCCCTTTCCCGTATTGGGGTGGGCGCTGGAATACGCGGCGTCCACAGCAAATACCACAATCAATACCGCGCAGAGAATCCACTTCAACTTTTTCGGGATCTTTTTGTACAGTTCGTCAAACAAAGGCGCTCCCAGATAGATGATCGCCATGCCGCCGATGCCAAAGACCAGGAGCCCTTCCGCGCAGATCCGTCCGTCCAGATTCAGCAGATATCCGCTGTAATCCCACCACTTGGTCCCCTTCGTCACTTCCAGGTACCACGCGGTAAAATACTCCACCACACCACAGATCACGATCGTAAGGCAGAATGTCACCCATGGCTTCTCCCGGACTTTTTGCAGCAGCACCAAAATCAAAACGCCGCCCGTTCCGTAAATCGGAAGCCAGGGTCCGTGAAGCACCCCGCGATTTACAAAGCCGTCGGTGGAAAGATGCAGGCTGACCTCCCAGAGCCAGCCGATCAGCGAAAAGGTGAAAAACAGCAGGATCAGATTTCCCAGCGAATAGCTCCTCCTCCAATCCACTTGGATCCACTGGCGTCTCTCCCGTTCCGGTATCAAAAACAGGTGAGACGGATATTCGGTAGGAGGAGTTTCCTGTTCCACAGTAAACGGGGGCGGGCCGGCTAAATATTGGTCGGCCAGATACTCCGAACCAGGGAGGTCTTTCTCCTGCGCCTGCCTCCGCAGCTCCAAATAGAGTTCCGCATTGGCCGCCGTGCGGTAAGGATTCAGAAAAAATATATTGAGAAGGCCTCCAGTCAACAGATTCAAAAGCACCCAAGGGAAATAGGACAGATCCAGCAGAAATGCCCTCCACTTATGGCCTTTCATCATTTTCCGGGACAGGGCGATCGCTTTCCTTCCGCTCACCGACGGATTTTCCGCCAGGATATAGGGGACCATCCGATAAGAATATTCCTTGACGAACCCTCCGATGATCGTCAGGTCCCATAGCCATTGATAGAGGGCCGTCCGAAACATGGCGCCAGCAGTGTTGCAGACCTTCCGCACTCGGACCAGAAACAGCAGACGGCTGGCCGGGGTGTCCGGATAAGAGGACGATTCCAGAAAAAAACGGCAGCCCGCCACTTTCAATACATTTTGTACAAAGATCCAATAGAGCCCCAGGATCAGCATTCCGATCCCCAAGACGATACTGACGCCCACCGAGTCGTGAAAGATCGCCTGGTTAAAAACATTTAGTATGCCAAAAAGAAACGAGCCGGACTGCGTCACGTTGTTGAAGATATATGCAAAAACGCCTTCCGTGTATTTGCTCTGAGAGACGTCCGGCGGCTCCCCCTGATTCAGCAGCTCATTGACCACCTCCGAGTTGGTCTTCTTATTGGTTTTCCGGTTGGTCTCCACCGCCTCTTCCACCTTGGAAGAATTGTAAGATTGGACCAACGTCAGGGTATTGGAATACTCTCCCGCCACAAAAGCCAGAAAAAAGCAGACCGCAATCACACGCCAATACTTCTGTTTCAGAATTCCCTTGGCCTTGTTCTTCAGTGTTTTTCGTTTCCACATCATCTTCTTCCTTATCTGTTCGCAAATAGTCTACTTTCAGTCTAGCGGCTGCGGGGCAGGCTGTCAACAAAAACATACTCTCACCCGCTGCTTCCTCATTTTTCAGCCCAGCCATACGCACCGTTTCTTTCTTTCCCCATATGTTATAGTATGAAAATTTATAGGAGGATTTCCATGAAAAAAATTTTGCCATCTTTCCTCGCGGTGGTTCTGCTCTTCGGCCTATGCGCCGCCGGCTGCGGCCAGAAAGAGGAGGAGCTGACAAAAGTCACCCTGAACGAAGTCGCCCACTCCATTTTCTATGCGCCTCAGTACGCGGCGATCGAGCTCGGATATTTTAAGGAGGAAGGAATTGACCTGACTCTGGTCAACGGCGCAGGTGCAGACAATGTAATGACCTCGCTGATTGTCGGAGACGCCGATATCGGCTTCATGGGAAGCGAATCTTCGATCTACGTCTATAATCAGGGCGCGGATGATTACTTTGTCAATTTCGCCCAGCTGACCCAGCGGGCCGGAAATTTCCTGGTCGCCAGAGAACCGATGGAGAACTTCACTTGGGATGACCTCAAAGGTTCCACTGTGCTTGGCGGCCGGAAGGGCGGCATGCCTCAGATGGTGTTCGAGTATATCCTGAAACAGAACGGGATCGACCCGGCCAAAGATCTGAGCATTGATCAAAGTATTCAGTTTGGCCTGACAGCAGCGGCCTTTACCAGCGGGGACGCCGACTATACCGTAGAGTTTGAACCCTTCGCCACCAGCCTGGAACTGGAAGGCTCCGGTCATGTGGTCGCATCCCTCGGCGTAGATTCCGGCTATGTCCCCTACACGGCTTATTGCGCCCAGGCCAGCTATATGGAAAAACACGGTGATATTATTCAAAAATTCACCAATGCCATGCAAAAAGGGATTGAATATGTGAACAGCCATTCGTCCGAAGAGATTGCAAAAACCATCAAGCCTCAGTTCCCGGAAACCGAGGAATCCACGATTGCCACGATCGTCGATCGTTACAAAGAGCAGGATACCTGGAAAAACGACATGATTTTTGAGGAGAGCAGTTTCAATCTGCTGGAAGATATCCTGGATGAAGCCGGAGAACTGACGGCGAGAGCTCCCTACGAGAAACTGGTCACCACAAAATACGCGGAAGAAGCGGCAAAATAAAACTCTTTCAAACGGCAGGCCAGGACCGCACTTTTGCGGGCGGCCTGCCGTTTACCATGAAACTCAGCGAAGACGAGCCCGCAGATTGTTTTGCTCCCCTCTCATATGCAAAGAAAAACGGCAGAGCGCCAAGAAAAATGGCGTCAGGAAAAATGCAGCAAAAAGAAACCGCCCCCAGAGCGGAACGCCTTCCCTTCAAAAAATGGCATGGAACTTGCTGATATAATTAAGGAAAAGACGTTGCAACGACAACAGGAGGAGGATGGGATGAACACAGCCGTTTTTGAAAAAGCCATGGAAGTTTTCGAGACACCGCAGGAATTTTGGGAGGAAGCGAAGCTCATGCTGACGGAACCGGAACTCTCGTATATCGCCTTGGCGGGCCGTCAGGTACTGAGTCAGGATGAGATGAAAAAGCTGATCACAGAACATGGCCTCAGCGATCAGCCGGAGGAAATGATCCACAGTCTCTATCATCGGGCCATCATCGAAAAACAGATTCCCGGTTTTGTGGACCCGGTTCGGGGACTTTTCGGCAATCCGGTGGGCGAGGATTTTGATTTCAATCAAGTACAGCGGACAGTGGATGAAGAATCCAATCGAAAAGCCTCCTATCGAGTGACCAATTTTTACACCAGGCTGCCGTATTTCGCCCAGTTTGAGCCGGAGCAGTACGCTCCGATTCCGAAAAAGAAAAAACAGGCTCTGAACGAGTGGGACCTGCAGAACTATCAAAAAGACTACGAAGCCGTGATTCTCAGCAAGATGGACGGTTATGAGGAAAAAATGCACCAAAATGACTGGCTGAACCTGGAAGAGGCGATGGCAGTCTTGGAAAAGAACCAGGACTTCATTTATCTGATTCCCTGTAACTGTAAACGAATGGTCTATGACCACGATAAATTGGATGAAGTATGCGTCCGGTTTTACGGAGGGCCCAATACCGAGTTTGACCGGGGACACGGCCGGAGAATCACCTTGGAGGAGGCGAAGGAACTTGTGTTGAAATACCGGAAGAGCGGGCTGATGCAGTGCGGCGAGGGCTACAGCATGTGCAACTGTGATTCTCAGTGCTGTTTCCCCATCGAAGTGAGCCGCCGCATGGGGGCGCGTCTGACTTTCCCCCGCTCCAACTGGAAGACTTTCTACAATCCGGCCCAATGTATCCAATGCGGAAAGTGTACAAAGGTCTGTAACTTCGACGCCTTCCACTTTGGGTGGAATAATCGGATTGAATTCGACGAAGAACGCTGCTGGGGCTGCACCATCTGTTCCAGCGCATGTCCTTCCGGAGCCATCACGCTCCAGAAAATCCACCACAAATTTAAAAACTCCGACGAGGAGGGAAATATTACCTTCCCCGCCCCCATCCATTGATTTTCAAACGGTCAAAGCCCTTGAGATCAACCCCAAAGAGCATCCATCGAATTCCGGCAGGCGAGTATCTGACGAATTGACAAGCCCGGAGAAAACGAATAGAATGGAATAAAACCGGTTGAAAAGAATTTCCGATGAAAAAACGAAACCGGAATCCGATTGAGAATGGAGATTAGCATGAAGTATAACCGTACAAAAATCACTGCGGTGCTGCTCGGATTGGTGGTTCTCTACCTGCTGGCCAAGTATTTCTTCCTGGAAAGAGTCCTGCATCTGGGAGGTACGCTGCTGATGGTCATCAATATTGTCTTCCTGGTTATTGCCCTTTACATTGCCCAGGCCGTTTCCAAGGAAGGCCCCAAGGACGGCAATGAGGACAAGCAGTGAGGAGGATGAGGCAGACATGTTGACACAAGACCGCTTTGATTTCTTCTGCCGCGCCGTCTCTCAGTTTGGGGTGGATCACGTGATCATAAGGCAGGGCGGAAAGGAACTGGCGCGGCACGACTTTGTCCCGGAGATCCGGCAGAACCAATTTTCTCTGAGCAAAAGCATCACCGGCACTGCCGTCGGGTTTGCTCTGGAGGAAGGACTCCTCCATCTGGATGATTTCGTCACGGATCTGCTTGCGGATTACCTTCCTCCGCAGGTCGAACCAAATCTCAAACGGCTGACTCTGCGCCACCTTCTGACCATGACATTGGGCCAAAAAAAGCCTTATCTGATGGGGGATCAGCGCCGGACGATGAAGGAGAACGATTACATTCGCTTCGCCCTCTCCCGCCCGTTTGAGGAAGAGCCCGGAAACTCGTTTCTCTACAGCAATGCCGGCCCCTATCTGGCCGGCGTCATCCTGGAACAAAAAAGCGGGATGCGCCTGCCGGAATACCTGCTTCCCCGTCTCTTTGAGCCGCTGGGGATTCCGCTTCCCGAATGGGAGTGCGATCCTCTGGGAAACACCTTCGGGGCCGGCGGCATCTGGCTTACCTCCACCGAGGTCTCCCATTTCGGCCAGCTCTACTTGGACGATGGGATTTGGAATGGGAAGCAGGTGCTTCCGAAAAGCTGGATCCGCCTGGTGGACCGAACCGTCATTCCTGTTCCAGATGGAATCCGGGATTACGGAATGCTGTTCTGGCGGGGCCGGTACGATTCCATCAGCGCCGTCGGCCGGTTCGGTCAGTATTGTACGATTGTCAAGGAAAAAAATGCGGTGATCGTGCTGAACGGATACGATACCGGGGAGAACAATCTGCTGGAATACGTCTGGACTTACCTGTACCCTTATCTGTAAGGGACGGCTTATTCCCGCCAGCGGGGGCAGCCTTCGGCCGTGCAGCGTTTTCTCCAGCCGACCGCAATACAAAACGCTGCGGCGATCAGCATTCCCAGCATCAACAGCAGCACCAGCGAATAATCCTTCCTCCAGTCATAGACAAAACCATAGGCCGGAATCAGGAGGATAGAGGCAAGAGGCGCGCCCATCGAAACTTTGGCGAAAATCTTTTCATAATCCTTCTGACCGAAAAATTTGATTGTCAGGATCGGGGCCAGTACCATGATCCCGGAGCTGACCAGCCCGTGCAGAAAGGTGGAAGCCGTAAAGAGAAGAAAACTGCGGGGGCTGAACCAGAAGCCGATGATTTCCGCAATCCCGATTCCGATCATGCCGTAGCAGGTCAAAAGACCGCCGATCTTATCGCTGACGACGCCGATGGCGATGGAGCCGATGGCGCTGCCCACCGAGGCGAAAGCCAGCGCCGTGCCGGTGGAGCTTACCGAATACCCCATAGCGGTCCCATAGGTGGGGATGTGCTGGGTGAAGACGCCGACGCCGGTGATCGCAATCATGAACAACAAAAGGAGATAAAAGGAAGCGGAGTGAAGAGCCGTGCTCTCCGGAATCTCCACCGCTTCCTCTGCATTTTTAGAAGCCTGCGGGGGATCGAGCCGGTCCGCGCCGTACGGCTCGATCCCCAGATCAGACGGCCGGTTCCGAAGCAGAAAAAATGCAGTCAGAACCACAGCCAAAAAGGTCAGGCCGCCGATAAAAAAATAGGCGTTCCGCCAGCCGCTTTGATGGATGATCCGGGAAGTCAAAGGCTGCAGCACTGCGCCGAACAGACCGACGAACGCCATCTGAATTCCCATCATGGTCCCTGCCTTCCTGGCAAACCACCGATTAATTAAAATGGGCCCCATCAAATTTACCAGCAAGGCCGCCCCCATCGCATGGGGGATAGACAGGAGATACCATCCGGCTACATGGTGAAGCAGTCCGAACGCGGCAAAGGAAAGCGCTTGCAGGGCAGCGCCGAGCAGAGCGGTCAGCCGGATATCGAGCCGGTTGATGATCCGTCCGGCCAGGGGCAGAAACAACACCATCACAATCGAAGTGATACTAAAGTAAATCGACAAGCTCCCGATTCCCACCCCGATTTCCTCGGATACCGGGGATAAAAAGAGACCCGAAGTCATATTGATGCCCCCGCCGGCAAAACCGCGGATCAGGATCACGCCCAGCAAAATCAGCCAGGCAAAATGGATCCTTTTTTTATTCATTGAAATCCCTCCCATCTCTGTTTCCCCTTCTCGCTTTTCCTGAAATTAATGGAAAAACAATTATTTTCCAATCATTCTCTTATCCCTAGTTTCTGCGCGTTCCGCCAAATTATTCCTGATCCGCCTGTTCTCCCGGCCGCCTCTTTCCGACACGTTTTCCTCTCTCTTGCCGTGGGCCGTTTCGTCGCGGGAAGGAATAAAAATCCAGGATAAGCCGGATACTGATAACAAAGATATGGAATCAGAAATGAAAACGCAGAAGAAACCAAAAAGAAAGGGATATGATATGAACGGATTAGAAAACAAGGCCGCGCTCGTGACCTCCGCCACCAAGGGGATCGGCCTGGCCTGCGCCCTGAAACTCGCGGAAAACGGCGCGGATGTGTATCTTGGCGTCCGCCGGATGGAAGCAGCCCAGGAAATTTGCGACCGCTATCGGAAAGAGGGCTTTCGGATGACCCCGGTTTATTTTGACGCCACCAAACGAGACAGCTATTCTTCCATGGTGGAAGACACCGTCTTAAAGGCAGGCCGTCTTGATATTCTGGTGAATAATTTTGGGATGGGAAAACCCGCGGAAGATCTGGACCTGGTAAGAGGAAAAGAAGAAGCGTTCTTTGAAATTCTGGAAATGAATCTGGGAAGCGTGTACCGGATCAGCAAACTGGCGGTTCCCCACATGATCCGGCAAGGCGGAGGCAGCATCGTCAATATCTCCTCCATCGGCGGCGCGATCCCCGATGTCACCCGGATCGGCTACGGGGTATCCAAAGCCGCCGTCAACAACATCACGAAGCAGATCGCCCTTCAATATGCACAAAGCAATGTCCGCTGCAATGCGGTTCTCCCCGGCCTGACCGCCACGGACGCGGCGCTAAAAAACATGCCGGAATCCTTCATCCGCTCGTTTCTCTCCCATGTGCCCCTTAAGCGAATGGCCACGCCGGAAGACATTGCAGGCGCCGTCGCCTATCTCGCCAGCGACGAGGCATCCTATGTCACCGGAAATATCCTCTATTTAGCCGGGGGCTACGGCCTCGGCACGCCGCAGTATGCAGAAATGGCCGGCCGCGCCGCCCAATCAGAGGCAGCCGAATAAGCTCCGCTACAGGGAATCTTCCTTGATCCGGGAAGATTCCCTGCGGGCCCTACGGCAGAATAAATTCCTGCCCCTGCCGCTCGATCTCTACGATTTTATCTTTCCACTCCTGGGCCTCTTGGCGCTCCTTATAATCCCGGATCACCTCGTACTTCTCCCAAAAGTGCATCGGAAACACGTAGTCTGGATCCATATGCGCGAGAAAATAGTCCATGCCCAGGCAAGCGTACTCCTCCAGCCGGGGATCCAGGGGAATAAACGCCACGTCCACATGATGTTTCTTGGGCTCCTGCTCCTCCAGATAGTGAATTTCATCCTGATACCGGGAAGCCATACTCGTTAGAGAACTTTTTGCGGATCCCTTCCAGGCCCACCAGTTCAGGTCGCCGCCATGGTAGATCAGCTTTCCGTCGGCCCGGACTAAAAAGGCGGTTCCGATATCCGTGGAGCGCAGCGTCACCACGGATATCCGATGGCCGCCGAAGGTATAATCGTACATCGCCCTCCGGCCCAGGTAGTGGATTTCCCCTTTTTCCATGCCGCGGGCCGGAATCCGGATTTCCCGCGACAGCAGATAGACCGCTCCCGGATTTGCATCCACCAGAGAAAAAATCTTGGGGTTAAAATGATCGTGATGCTTGTGGCTGACGAAAATCACCAACTGCTTTCCCCTCGGAAAATCCGGAAGCGTGCCCTGATAGTAATCAAAGAGCAGGACAAAATGATCCAGTTCCACAGAAAACCCGCTGTGCCCAATATAAGTAACTCTCATACATTTTACTCCTATTCTTCTTTCATTCCATCCCGCCCAATGTCCATGCTGCCGGAACGAAACCCCTCCAAATCCATGGTAATATAGAAAAAGCCCAAGCGTTTCAGCTCCTCCGTCACTTCTTTTCGGAGGACAAACAGCCGCTCCATCTCCTCCGCTCCCACCTCAATCCGGATAATCGGCTCATGGAAGCGCATACGCACCTGACGCAGCCCACGGTTTCTCAGCCACTCTTCCCCCATTTCCAGACGGCCCAGCAGTTCTGGGTCCAAAGGAGTTCCATAGGGAAGTCTTGTGGCCAAACACGGAGCGGACGGTTTCTCCGCCGCCGATAGTCCCATCTCAGCGGCCAGCCGCCGGATTTCCGCCTTGGTCAGGCCGCATTCCGCCAGCGGGCTGATCACTTGCAGTTCTTTCAGTGCGCGGATTCCCGGCCGGTACGCGGAGAGATCGTCGGCATTGGTTCCCTCCACCACCTGGGAAATCCCCCGCTCCGCCGCCCAGCTTTTCAGTTCTAAAAACATTCTCTTTTTACAATAATAGCAGCGCTCCGGTGTGTTTTGGTAGACGAAAGGCTCTTCGCTCTCATCCACTTTTAAAAGTGTCAAATTCAATCCGCACTCCGCCGCCAGACGCCGGGCTCCCTCGATATCCGCTCTCGGATGAAGCCTCGTGTCAAGCATCACGGCGTGAAGCTTCGCGCCGGCCTCCGCAAACAGCTTCATCAAAAGGCCGCTGTCCACGCCTCCGGAAAATGCCAGGCAGACGTCGCTTGACGCCAGCTCCCGGATTCTTTCTTTCAGAGCTTTCGTTTTCCCGCTCATGATCTTTCCTCTTCCGCTAAATTTTGAATCAGCCGGTAAATCCCGCCGAAGTTCTCCCCGCTCTCGTCACAGATCCGCCTGACGTCCTCGTATTCCGGATAATTCCAGGTTTTATCGCCGGCACGGCACTGTTTGACCCGTGCCGTCCCCCAAGGCGTCTCCAGCTTTTTGATCGTACGGTCCAGGCAGCTCCGCTCCACCGGATACCGGCGGATTCCAATGGTCGTGGTATGGGTAAAGACAACCCGCTCCACATCCGGAATCTTCTCACGGTCGCACACAACGGTCAAAAGCACGCCCGGACGGTTTTTCTTCATAAACACAGGAGTAAAAAACGCATCCCGCACTCCGGCCTGCCCCAGTTTTTCCAGCGTGTAGCCCATCGCTTCCCCAGAACAGTCGTCCAAGTTGGTCTCCAATACCCAGACATCTTCCCGTGCAGCCAAAGGCTCGATCAGGCTGGCCCGCAGCACATTGGCATGGGGAAAATCTTTTTTTCCAGCGCCTATACCGGTTTTCAAAATCCGGCACGGCGGAAGGCCGATCCTGCCCTGCCACAGCAAAGAGGCGATCGCCGCGCCGGTGGGCGTCACCATCTCGCCTTCCACATTTTGGATACTGACGGGAAGGCCGTAAGCCTCCGCCAGATTTCGTACGGCGGGCACCGGAACCGGCAAAAGGCCATGGGCGCATTTCACATGTCCCTGTCCCTCATAGATCGGCGACAGAATCACCTCTCCGATATGTAACTGATGAAAACAGTAGGCCGCGGTCAATACGTCCACGATGGAATCCACTGCTCCCACCTCATGAAAATGAACTTCTTCCAGCGGAATTCCGTGGGCTTTTGCTTCCGCCTCGCCGAGACGCCGGAACATTTCTCCCGCCATCTCCAAAACCTCCGGTTCCGCCGGCAGTCCGTCAAGCAGAGCAAGCAGGTCTGCCAGATGCCGGTGAGGCTGATCTTTTTCCACAAGTACATCAAAGTCTCTTGCCGCGATCCCCTGCTTTTTTGTTTTTCCGTGGACCACGCGAAATCCGTCCACCGGCAGGGACGAAAGAAGACGCGTCAAACCGGCCGCATCCGCGCCCAGATCCAGCAGCGCCGCGGCCGTCATGTCGCCGCTGATGCCGGAATAACATTCCAAATACAAGCAATTCTTATTCATCTTTTTTCTCCACCAGCCGGTTGATCTGGGAAGCGACATAACCGGCTCCATATCCATTGTCGATATTTACCACGGAAATACCGTTGGCGCAGGAATTGATCATGGTAAGCAGGGCGGAAACGCCGCCGAAACTTGCCCCGTAGCCGACGGAGGTCGGCACGGCCACCACCGGCTTATCCACCAGACCGGCCAGGACGCTTGCAAGCGCTCCCTCCATACCGGCCACCGCGATGATGCAGTTGGCGGTGTCCAGCTCTTCCCTGACCGCAAGAAGCCGGTGGATTCCAGCCACGCCGATGTCAAAATACCGTTCGGCCCTGCCGCCGAAAAACTCCACGGTCTGGGCGGCTTCCTCGGCCACGGGAATATCCGCGGTCCCGGCCGAACAGACGGCAATCCGCCCGATCGGCTCCGGTTTTTGATATACTAATTTTAATATCCGGGACACCGGATCATACATGAGTTCCGGGATTTCTCCCAGCAAAAGTTCTGCTTGCTCCTTTGATGCGCGGGTGCCCATGGCATTTTCTTTCCGGTCCCGGAAGTTCCGCCAGATTCGTTTTAAATGCTCCGGCTCTTTGCCCTGACAGAAAACCACTTCCGAAAAACCGGTCCGTAGGCGCCGGTGGTGGTCCAGCCTGGCGCAGCCTAGATCCTCATAGGGAAGAAGCCTGAGCATCTTTTGGGCTTCCTCGATACTCAGACTTCCCTCCTTCACCTGATACAATAATTTTTCCACATCCATCGATTCCATTCAGCTCCCTTTTGTGTTTTTAAACTGAAAAATCAGAAACGCCACGGCCAGCGCCGCTCCCAGCGCGGAATACCATATATTTTCACTGACGTGAAACCACTCCAGCACAGAATTTGCAATTGTCATGCCCGCGCTCAGACTGGTTGAAATAATCAGCACCGGCTTCACAAACTGAACTCCTATGACACCCACCAGGATGCCGCCGGCCACAAGAAGCACGATTTTCCACCAGACATCCGTCCCCAAAAACAAGAGGAACAGCGAGGCCGTGCAGAGAAAACAGATGCAAAAAATCCCGGCCAGATACAGCTTATATGCGACCAGCGCGCCGATTATGGCGACCAGCAGACCGACTCCGGCAATCACGGCCGCCTGCTCTGTCACCCATCCGGTCACCAGCATCCCCAAAAAGCCGCCGAGGATAAAACCGAAGACCGAAACCCACAACTTTCTAAGCCGATATCCAAACAGCCCGTTGCAGGCCGCCGCCACAAGGCTGATGCCCAGAGACAAACCGGATTTCCAATCGATCGAAGACAGCAGATCCATTTTGATTTTCTCCTTTGTAAAGTATGCTTTTGTATCCTGGAAAACCAACCGCTTCTATTTCACTTTCTTTGAAAGAGAAGTGATGGAATGAGCCTTATTCTTCAAGTATTCCAGATAATAATCCGGGCAAAAATCCTCTCCGGTTGCCTCGCGCAGCAGCTCCGGAACCGGCTTTACCGCGCCGAATCGGTGAATTTTTTCTCTCAGCCAATCCGTAATCTCCGATAGTCTTCCCTCAGCGAGAATCTCCCCCACCGGGATTTCCTCTTCCATCCGCCTGTCGATCTGAGCTGCAAAAGCATTGCCCAGCGCGTAGGAAGGAAAATACCCAAAGGAACCCTGGGCCCAATGAATATCCTGGAGCACTCCTTCGGCGGCATCCTTCGGCCGGATTCCCAGATATTTTTCATATAGCTCTTCCCAGCGCTCCGGCAGCTCCTTCACCTTCAGCTCGCCGCCAAAGAGCTCCTTCTCCAGCCGGTAGCGCACCAGGATGTGCAGGCTGTAAGTCAGTTCGTCGGCCTCGATCCGCACAGGCCCCGGCTGCACCCGGTTGACGGCAGCCATGAATTGATCCAGAGAGATCTCCCCCAACTGGTCCTCAAACAACTCCTGGAGCTTTCCGTAGAGGGGAATCCAGAATTCTTTCCGTCTTCCCAGCATGTTTTCATAAAAGCGGGACTGGGATTCGTGCATGCCGCAGGACGCCCCCATTCCCACCGGCGTCAGGGTCAGTTCCGGCGCCACGCCCAATTCATACAGAGCATGGCCGCCTTCGTGGATCGTAGAAAAGATCGCGCTGACCGGAAGTTTTTCGTAATAATGGGTTGTAATCCGCACATCGTCGCAGTGCAGGTTCGTGGTAAAAGGATGGGCGCTCTCCGCCATCGCCACGCGTTTTTTATCCAACCCCATATAATCTGCCAGGTACTCATTGAATTCCCGCTGTTTTCCGATGGGGTATGACTGATGCAGGAAGAAATCATCCAGGCCTTCCTGGGCCTTTACCACTTCCTGCACCAAAGGCGGCAATTCTTCTTCTAATTTTTCAAAAAAAGGATCCAGCTTTTCTTCCGTGAATCCTTTCTCATAGTCCTCCAGCAGGACGTCGTACGGCTTTTTCTTCCCATTGGCCCGCGCCTCGGCAAACCGGCGGGTCATATCCACCACCTTTTCCAGCGTAGGGGCAAAGGCGGAAAAATCGTTTTTTTCCTTCGCATCCGACCAAATGGACGCGGCTTTGGCCTGGAGATTGGCATAGGCCCGGTACTCCTCGGCCGGAATCGCCTCCATCTTCTCCAATTCAAGAGAAAGCTCCCGGACCACGGCTTCTTCCTCCGGGGTCAAATCAGCAGCTTCTTTTAAGGCTTCTATCGTTTGCTTGGTCTCCGGTTCCAGAATCGCTTTCCGAAGCCCGTCTTGAAGAAGCTCCATCACCGTCGCCGTGCGCTCCACTGCGCGATCCGGAGCCATGGTCTCCAAATCCCATTCAAAAAGTGTCAGGGAGGTCTGGATCATCCTCCGCTGTTCCAGATACGGGGTTAATTTTTCATAGAGCTGATTCATGTTCCACCACCTAGAAATATTTTTTATTCCCCCATAGGTTCTTCTTTTTCAGGTTTAAATATTCATTGTAAGCCATTTCCAGTATTTGTTTCTCATTGGAAAACTTCAGCAAGTGATACGCTTCATGGTATTTATAATAACCGGAATCCACAAAGAACTCTTCCCTCTGCGGTTTGCTGTAATAGCTGTCCGACATCATCAGAAACCAGTGGACATCCTTTACGACTTCTTCTTTCAAGGTTGAAAATGTATATTGGCTTTTCCCGATGTATTTGATAATTGACGCCTTGACCCCGGTCTCCTCCATGACTTCCCGCAGGGCGGTTTCCGAATGCTCTTCGCCTTCTTCCACCGTTCCCTTCGGAAGTACCCAGCCCTCGTATTTGTTTCTGACATTCTTATACAAAAGCAGAATCTTTCCGCGAAAAATTACCACACCGCCACAGCTCGTTGCCTCTGTCATTGCAATCCCTCCTGTCCGGCTGGAACAGTATCTTGTCTATATTAGTATATAGTATACTCTCTCCTGGAAAAAGCGTCAAGGTTACAAAATGAACGGCGCTTCCAGGCTAAAAAAACAGTCGCGGATCTGTCGTCCGCCGTTATCGATCGCGGGGCAGAGGAGTGCAATAAAAAAACCTTTTCTCCTTACGCTTTGATTTTAAGACGCAAAAAGAAAAGGCTTTCCATATGTTCGACACTTCTCAGTCCTCATCCACGCCGGTCACCACAATCCCACGGTGAGGGACCGGGACGGAAAATACAATCTGAGTCTCCGTATGCCCGAATTTTTGAAGCTGGCCGATAAACACGTCCAAGTCTGTCGTGGAAGGGAAGCTTACTTTCATCAGCATGGAGTAGTTCCCGGAAACGGTATTGCACTCGATCACATTGGGAACCCTTGAGATAAAAGGCAGGAACTCAGCCTTCTGCTTCGGTGTCATTTCCAAATTAATAAAAGCCGTGATGTGATACCCCATCTTGTCCAGGCTGATATCCGCATGGTAGCCGGAAATGATTCCGTCATCTTCCAGCTTCTGAATGCGGGCCGCTACCGCCGGCGACGACAGGAATACCTTCTCCGACAGCTGTTTCAGAGAGTATCTGGCGTTTTCCTGAAGAAGCCGCAATAACTTTTTGTCGATTCTGTCCATGACAAACCTTCCTTTAACTTAATATAATAATTATAACACGTTATATTTAAAAGTTCAATTTGAAAATTCCTTTGTTTTTATTCCTACTCATCGAGAGTAAGAGCATCCCCCGCGATTTTTTCGCTATCCCGGCAATCAACGCGCCGCACGGGAACCAAAGATGGCGGTGCCCACCCGAACCAGGGTCGCCCCCTCTTCAATCGCCACCTCAAAATCTCCGGTCATTCCCATCGACAGCTCGTCCATAGAAACGCGGTCCAGCCCCATGGACGCAATCTTTTCTTTCAGTAGTCTCATAGACCGGAAATACCCGCGGTTTTCTTCCGGCGATTCCACCGGGGGAGCGATTGCCATTAGTCCGCAAACCTCAAGATTCGGAAGCGCTGCGATCTGGCGCGCCAGTCCGGCGGCTTCCTCCGGGGACACTCCGGACTTGGTCTCCTCCCCGGCGATGTTCACTTCCACCAGAACCCGGCAGACCAAATCTTTTTTGGCCGCTTCCTTCTGCAAGGCTTCCGCCAGATGAAGGGAAGAGACAGAATGGATCAGACAGGCTCTGCCCACCACATATTTCACCTTGTTGGTCTGGAGGTTGCCGATCAGATGCCAACGCAAGGGTTCGGTGATCTCCTCGGTTTTGGTCTTCAGCTCCTGAGGCTTATTCTCCCCAAAGTCTTTTACGCCGATCGCCATCAATTCCCGAATCATCTCCACGGGCTTTGTCTTGCTGACCGCAATCAAGGTCACATCTTCCCGTTTCCTGCCGCTCCGTTTACAAGCGGCGGCAACTCTGGCTTCCACTTCCCGGTAATTTTCCGCTACCATCTTTTCTGCCTTTCAAAACGACTTTGTGAAATACATCCATCTTCCATGACTCTGGGATCTTACTTTCCGTCCCGTAGTATAACATGTTTTCCCGGAACTTTCAAGAATCCATCCGGAATTCTTGTTCAAAATTTTCTTAAGCGGAATACGAAAATTTGTGTCATTTATTTTGCACCATTCTTTTATTACTTATCAAAATTTTTCACAGATCGAAATCCCACCCTCTTTTTCGACTCCGCCGCCGCCGGGATCCGACAAAAAGATTGCCGCGGAATGCAATTCGGCGTTCTAAATTGCACCCGCGGCAGCTCCTATTTCTTTTGGCCACAGCCAATATTTTATTTTTCGTCCCGCATAGAAACAAAAATCCTCAAATTCAAAATTTTTCTCTGCTATTACCGGAACACAATCTCCCCTGTCTCCGGATTCATCTGCTCCACAATCGCCAGGGATTCCACACGGACTCCCTTGTTCCTGATCATCTCTCCGCCGCTCTGGAATCCTTTTTCAATGGCGATTCCAACGCCTTCCACCGTAGCCCCGGCGCTCTGGATCAGGTCGATCAGCCCGTCCACGGCGCAGCCGTTGGCCAGAAAGTCATCGATAATCAGCACATGATCCTCCGGTCCCAGGTATTTTTTGGATACGATCACGTCGTAGGTGCGCTTATGGGTAAAGGATTCCACCTTTGTCACGTAGGATTCCCCGTCCAGGTTGATGCTCTGGGTCTTCTTGGCAAACACCACCGGCACATGGAAGTGGCGGGCGGTAATACAGGCGATGCCGATCCCCGACGCCTCAATGGTTAAAATCTTATTGATCGGCCGGTCCGCAAACAAACGCTTAAACTCCTCTCCCATCTGATCAAACAGTTCCACGTCCATCTGGTGATTCAGAAAGTTGTCTACCTTCAGAACATTGCCCGGCTTTACCAAGCCATCTTTCCGGATTCTCTCTTCTAGCAGCTTCATTGGTTTTTTCCTCTCTGTATGTAAGGATGTCAAAATAATCGTAGTATTACTATACTCCACCGCTGATAGAATCGCAAGTCCTGAACGGATTTTTTGTTGATTCCAAAATTTAAACGGAATCAGAAGGTAATAGAAAAAATAAGACGAGCAATGTTTATCCGCGAAAAAAAGAGACAGGCCTGTCTCAAACAAGCTTGTCTCTTTTTCATGCAGTTGGCGGGACTTGAACCCGCACCCAAGTAATATGGACATGAACCTGAATCATGCGCGTATGCCAATTCCGCCACAACTGCGCTTTCCAGTGCGCTCTCTCAAGCGCTTCTATAGGATAACGCACATCGGCAAAAAAGTCAAGACTTTTTTGCCGATTTTTTAACCTTTATTACACTTACAACGACCCCGAAAATAAAGATGTCAAACCCCAGAGTTTTTACTGACATATCCATAATCTCAGATACATGGTATGTACCGCCGGAGTGTGCCTTTTATACCCGGCTTGTCAGCCTGGCACTATACAACCGCTTCTTTCTTGTGCGCTTACTCAAAATGGGTTCCAGCTGGGATTACATACCCGCATTTCTCGCACTTGGCATCTTCGGTGGTCGCGCCCTCCCGCAGGAACACCTCTATTACCGCTTTGCATTGGGGGCATTCCACTTCTTTGATGGTGATATTTTTCCTGGACTCCTCACAGCTTTCCAAAATTGCCATTCTCGTATCCTCCTTCCGGCTCTTCAACCGCCAAGCAGTTATTATCTAACTAGTTTTATTATAGCCTTATCTTAAGAAAAAACAAGAGTTTTACGTTGAAAAATTCAAACAGTCCATTCTTCCGGCTGTATTCAAGAAGTTCCTTCATTTATCCGCAAAATGCAAAGGCCGATTGGTGATCCGCCCATTTTTCCGGTGACTTCGTTCTGAACATCACACATAAAGATTTCCGGTCAGCGCAAAGATACAAAAATAGCTTCCCATCCAGGAAGCTATCTTCGTTCAAAGCTCATTCTTTGATTGTCTGCAGTTGGCGGGACTTGAACCCGCACCCAAGTAATATGGACATGAACCTGAATCATGCGCGTATGCCAATTCCGCCACAACTGCGCTTTTCCAGCGCACTCTCACGAGCGCTTTTATAGGATAACGCATGGAAGCAAAATTGTCAAGTCCTTTTTTCAAAAAAATAGTTCTAAATTGTTACGGTTCACAGCCACAATTCCGCGAGGTATTTTATCCATTCTCCTGCTTTAATATCTCGACCGTGCTCTCCTTTTTCAGTTTGCCCATCGCGTACAGCATCGTAGCGATCACCACCAGGAATACGCTTCCGACACTGACCGCAAGGCTCCCCCAGGGGATCTTAAAACCGACTTCCACCCCATTTCCCATGCTGAGATACAAAAGGTAATTGATGCAAAATGCCGCCGGCAAACCATAGAGCAGGGATTTTCCCCCGTAGCAGAGGCATTCATAATACATCATTTTCCGAAGGCCCTTCTCGGTCATTCCCACCGACTCCAGCATCGCAAATTCCCGCCTGCGCAGATGCAGATTCGTTGAGATCGTATGGAACACATTGGCCACTGCGATCAGAGAGATCAGTACGATAAAACCATAGGAGAACACATTGATGATCTCCAGCATATCCCGCATCGATTTCTCATCTGCCGCCCGGTTATAGATCGAGCCCCGACCATGCTGCTGCTCCAGGACTTTGTTCATCTCATCGTAAACCTTATCCGCGTCATCCGCCGTAAACTGCATGGTGCGGCTGCCGAAAGAGCTCATCAAATTCTGCGGGACCACGGCTTCCCGCACTGATTCTGGGTAGAGGACAAAAACAGTTCGAGTGTACGAAGACACATTGATCCCAAAAGGAGGCGTTTCGACGAACGCACCTATGGTAAGCGTCCACTCCTCATTCTCCAGAGGTTTTCCTTCTTTAGTATAACGTTCCACCTGAATGGAGGCGTTTAGGGGCGTCTGACCGTCCAGCACCTGCAAATTCCGGTAAACGTCATTCTCCCCGTCATAGTAGGTGTATTGGTTAACCGCGATTCCCTGCGGGTTTTCCGGATCCAAAAACAGCGCCGGATCCAGTCCCTGCTCCTCTGCATACTTCTGAAAAGGTCCGTCTTCCAAAAATACGGCGCGCAGATTCCAGTGCGCCTGATCCGGATGGGCCGCGCCATATTCGGATCCCCCCAGATCCCAGGAGCCGGCCCGGTCCAGCTGCTCCGCCAGACCCGGATCTAAGATCTCCTGATCCAGCCAGACAGTGAAATAGCCGGACAAATAGCTGCTGCTTGCCTTCACGCCGGGAACCGTCCGCAAAGACTGGTAGATAGCGTCCGCATTCTCCCCCGGCTCCGAATAGTATTCCAAATCATAGTTGGAGGTCCCGGTCCCTCTTGTGACTCCTGCACCCAGATACTGGACAAAGGAGCTGGCGGAAAGGAATAAAACAACACTGAGGAACAAAGAAATCACCGTGCTCCGGTAGCTCCTCCGGTTTCTCTTGAAATTTTTGGCCGCCAGCATTCCCGGCAGGCCGAACAGACGGTAAGCCAGCCGGCCGGTTTTTCTCTTCTGGGGGCGGACCACAATATCCTGGGTCTGCCGGATCGCGTCCATGGCCGACATGCGGGAAGCTCTCCGGGCCGGCGCCCAGGCGGAAAGGATCAGGGACAGACACGTGATCAACAGGGCGATCACCAACCCCTGCCAGGTCACATGCAGGTGCATGGTCCCTTCCCCGGCCAGATATGTGAACTTGTCACTGAGCAATGTCAGCGTCACCCAGGCTCCAAACAGCCCGGAACCGATCCCCAGCGGAACCCCGATCAGTCCAACCGCAAAGGCTTCAAAGCGAACGCTCGCCGCCAGTTGCTTTTTCGTCGCCCCCACAGAGGAGAGAATGCCGAACTGCCTGGTCCTCTCACTGATCGAGATGGAAAAAGCATTGTAGATCAGGGAGACGGAGCCAATCAAAATCAATATCATCAGAATGGAGCCCATCCCGTAGAGCACCTGATAAAAGCCATTATGCCTGGAAACGTTCAGGTAAAGCAGTAAACTAGAATTGACATCCCCGGAATTTCCATAGTCTCGCAAAAGCGTATACGCCTCTTTCGGTGATTTCAAGCGCAGATAAAGGCTCAAGTCCTCCTGGTGAGAAACGGCGTCTGCATCCGCAAAGGTGATCGCCGCATATCCGGGGGTATCGGACGGCTCATAGTCCGGATTCTCACAGTAACCTACCACCGTGTAGGTCCTGGTCTCATCCGCTGTCAAAACTTCCCCTTCCGTGTAAGTGTTTCTTACCTTCAAGAGTTCGCCGTTCTCATCTTTTCTCTGTCCCAGCGTCAGGGTGATTTCTTCTCCCAGCTCATACTGCACCCGTGCAATTCTTGAGACATAGTCCGAAATCACGATCTCCCGATCGTTTTCCGGGAGCCTTCCCCGCGTGACCCGCACCGGCAGCGTCTCAAAGGCCTGATCCGAAAATCCAATCACTTTCAGATAAGGACGCCAGCTGCTGTCGTTTTTATCCAGCTCGGCAAATCCGATGTTTTGAACCCAGTCCAACCGCTCCACCCGGTCATCTGACTCCAGCCGGGCGATGCTGGCATCGTCCAGGTTGTCTAGGGACACATGCCAGTTCCCGCTGTGGGAAATCTCATATTCCACCATGTAATTCTGCATACTGGTGACCAGGGACGCCACCGCCGTGATCATTGCCGCCGAGAGGATTACTCCGATAACGGTCACGGCGGTCCGCACCTTATTTTTTTTCAGCGTTTCCAAGGTAACCCGATTCAGCACATTCACCGGCGGATCACCTCATCTCTTGCGATCTGGCCGTCCTCCACCGCCAGCACCCGGTCGGCCTGCAGAGCAATGTTCTCGTCATGGGTGATCACGATCAAAGTCTGATGATATTCCCGGTTGGAAAACTTCAAAAGCTCTACGATTTCCTGGCTGTTTTTGCTGTCCAGATTCCCGGTGGGCTCATCAGCCAGAACCAGGGAAGGCGCATTGATCAAAGCGCGTCCGATGGAGACGCGCTGCTGCTGTCCTCCGGAAAGCTGGTTCGGCAGATGATAACGCCGTTTGGAAAGCCCCAAAGTATTCAGCATCTCTTCCAGACGCTTTTGATTTACCTTTCTCCCATCCATCAGGAGCGGCAACGTAATATTTTCTTCCACGTTTAAGACGGGAATCAGGTTGTAAAACTGATAAATCAGTCCCACCTGACGCCTCCGGAAGATGGCCAGCTGTTCTGCATTCTGCGCGTACACGTCCGTGCCGTCCAGATAAATCTTGCCGGAAGAGGGTACGTCCACGCCTCCCAGCAGATGAATCAAGGTTGACTTTCCGGAGCCGGACGGGCCGACGATCGCAACAAACTCTCCTTTTTCCACGGAAAAGGAGACGTCCCTCAGCGCATCCACCCGGTTTTCCCCTTTTCCATACGTTTTACACAGGTGCTCCACCCGCAATAATTCCATCTTTTCCTCCTGTCCCCCGCATTGCAGGCTTTTCGTTTTTCTTAGTTTACATTCCGCGGGTGACTCTCCGGTGACTCTCCGGTGACAGTTTTGTCATAAAATAGAAAACAAAAAACGCTGCTGTCTCCACGTTCGGGACTGCAGCGTCTTTGTTCCTCCTATGCCGCACAGCGATAACCAACGCGCCCCGGCAAAGCCTGGACAGCGCCGTTTTGCCCTATGCGCCGTGCTGGAATAAATGCTTTAAATTGTTGCGGCGGGAAACCGCCTTCGCCGCCCAAAGGCTGCGGTTGTACATGCGGAAGGGAACGCTCAGCGCCTTCTGCACCATCACGTTTTTCTGCTTTTCCCGTTCTATGCCGCCCCAGCTGATCACCTTGCCGGTCTTCACGGCGCGGATCAAATCATTATTGCAGCGGATATCCCCTTCCACCTCCGTAAACGCCAGCCCGACGTCCTGGGGACGGTGGGAATCCGAACCGCCGAAGCCGACCTTTCCGTGGGACTCCACCAGTTTCTTGGCGCTGCTGTTGGATTCTTTGGTCTCACAGGTATTAAAAGCTTCCACAAAGTCAAATTCATGGATCAGCTCTGCCTGAAGCTTCAGGCGGCGGCAGCGGAGCGCGCTCAGGTAAGCGGCGCCGTAGGGGTGCGCCGGTCCCAGGATTCCGCCGAACGCGTGTACCGTATGGATCAGCTGCCGGAGAGGCATTCCCCGCATCTCCAAAACTTTCAGCTTCACATCATCCGGCATGATAACCAAAATATGTCCGGCGTCTCTTGTATCGTATTCTACCCCTTTCAGAACGACAAAATCTTCGTACTCGCGGGTCTGTTTCTTAATTTCTTTCCAGGCACGGTACCCGTTATAGGTATTGTGGTCGGTCACCAGCATCCCATGGAAGCCCTGACTGCGCAGAAGGCAAATATACTCCTCAATGTCCACGCGAGAATCCAGAGAACCATTGCTGGTGTGACAGTGCATATCAAACTTCAAATTATCTACTTCCTCTCTAAAACAGGTCCTTCCCTCTCCGTTATCCAGTATATCACACTTCCCTTAGAGCGGCTACTAGAATTTATTTCCTGAGTAAAGGATCTTAGAAAGGAAACCTACAGGCATAAAGAAAAAATGTTTTCCCGCTGATTAGTTTTTTTATTCGCCCAAAATCTCTTTTACGCACGCCAAAATGTCGCCGCACTTGCAGTTGGCAAAGAAATATTCCTGAAAATGCGCGCCGGACAGGGCCCCTCTGACCAGTTCACGATCCAGTTCTTTTAGAATGGAACAAAGATCCCGGTAAGTCACCGCCTTTACCTGATCCAGAATTTGCTTATTCCTCTTTTCCGGCACAGCCCGCTCTCTGGGATAGCCCTGGCCGCTCTCCTCGCAGAACAGCTTTTCGAAGATGTATTCCAGGTTCAGATCGCCGCCCCAGCCGAAGCCCTTGGCAAAGGGAATGGAAATCGCGTTGCCGTCGTTGATCTGCGCAAAGGTATAGGCGTCCAGCGCATCCTCCACATGTCCGCAGATGACGCCGGGGAACGAATTGCAGGCTAACATCGCCCCTTCTCCGGTTCCGCACCCGGTGATGACATAGTCCGCGGCCCCGGAATTTAAAAGTACGGCCGCAAGGATCCCGATCTGCACGTAGGTCAGCTGCGCCTCATCCTCCGGCGTGTACATCCCATAGTTATCCACCGTGAAACCCATGGGCTCCACCACTTTTTTCAAAGCATTCTCAATCACTGCGTTCTTGGCGGCCTGGCTGTTTTCATTGATCAGTGCGATTCTCATTTTCAATTCCTCCTATATCCGTTATGGTTATTTTTCTTTCAGACACGCATCCTTCCGTGTCTCTGCTATAACATTCCTTTTTTCTTACTACTGCGGCATTTTCCCCAGATAGGCCAGGATTCCCCCGTCCACATAAAGAATCTGTCCGTTGACAAAGTCTGATGCCTCCGAGGCCAGAAATACCGCGGGCCCCATCAGGTCCTCCGGCGTTCCCCAGCGGGCGGCCGGCGTCTTAGAGAGAATAAACCGGTCAAAGGGATGCTTCGACCCGTCCGGCTGAATTTCCCGAAGCGGCGCCGTCTGATCCGTCGCAATATATCCCGGCCCGATCCCGTTGCACTGAATATTGTACTCCCCGTATTCTGAGGCAATATTCCTGGTTAGCATTTTTAGGCCGCCCTTGGCCGCCGCGTAGGCGGACACGGTCTCACGTCCCAGTTCGCTCATCATGGAGCAGATGTTGATGATTTTCCCGTGTCCCTGCCCGATCATATCCGGGATCACGGCCTTGGAGACAAGAAACGGAGCGGTCAGGTCAATATCCACCACCTGGCGGAACTCCTCCAGCTTCATCTCCGTCATCGGAATTCGCTTGATGATCCCTGCATTGTTCACCAGGATGTCGATCGGTCCCAAGGACGATTTGATGTCCGCGACCATCCTGGCCACCTGGTCTTCCTCCGTGACATCACATAAATATCCCTTGGCATCGATCCCTCTTTCCCGGTACGCCGCAAGAGCACTCTCCATGTGCTCCGGCTTCCGGCAATTAAAGGCAATCTTGGCTCCGGCTTTGGCGTATGCCTCCGCAATTGCAAATCCGATCCCATAAGCCGCGCCAGTCACCAACGCTACCTTTCCTTCCAAAGAAAAACATTTGGCGATATCCATCCTGTATCCTCCTGTCTGTCTCTTTTCTTCTTTCTGGCTCCCACTGATTCTTTTTACTAAAACCAACACCGGTGCTACCGGCAATTCTATTATAGCAGAAGGACTTTTCCTTTTCTCTGATTTTATTGACCAAAACCTTGCAAATCTTGAACCGATTTTCTATACTAAGAATAGATTCATCCAACAACCAGGAGGAAACCAATGCAAATCCTAAATTCCTGTCACGAAGCCATCGAACATTGTCTCAATCAAAAATATTTTGCCTGCGGTCACCTGTACAGCGACGACAAAACCATGGACATCCACATCCATGACTGCTGTGAAATCTATTATTCCATCTCCGGAGGGCGTCAGTATCTGATCGACAACCGTTTTTACTCCATCTCCCCCGGCGATCTTTTTTTCATCAATCCCTATGAAAGCCACTGCCTAACCAAAATCGATACCGAGATCCATGAACGGATTGTCCTGTCCATCCATCCGGACTATCTGAAATCCCTCTGCACGCCTTCCACGGATCTGGAAGCCTGCTTCCGGGAGAGGGGGGGAGGCTTTTCCCACCGCGTCTCTCTTTCCGCGGAGGATCAAAACCGTTTTCTCTATTACGTGCGCCGGATCACCGGCTCCGAAGGGTACGGCTCCGATCTCCTGGAACAGGCCGCCTTTTTGGAGATGATGGTTTTTTTGAATAAACGCTTTCAAAACCACCAGGAGGAGCCGGAGGCGGAAAAGGGAAGCCGTCCGCAGGTGGTGGATGAAATCCTCTCGTACCTCCACCAGCATATTCAGGATCCCTTCAGCCTGGACGATCTGGCCGCCCATTTTTTTCTCAGTTCCTCCTACCTATGCCGGATTTTTAAATCCTCCACCGGCACGACGATCCATAAATATGTGACCGCCAAGCGGATCACTCTGGCGAAATCGCTGTTAAACCAGGGTTATCCGGTCATGGAAGCCTGTGCGCAGAGCGGATTTGGGGATTACAGCAATTTCTTTAAAGCATTTACCAAGGCGACCGGGCTTTCGCCGAAGAAGTACTCCCATTTTAACTCCTAGAAAACAGCCATCCGTCCCTTTCGGGGCTTGCCTCCGATCATAGATCCCGTTATAATACGATTATGAATAAAACACTACCCATTCAAAATGCCTGCTGTTCCAATCAGGATTACCTTAAAATTTGCAGTATCGATACAGAAATCATCGATGCGCCCACCTCGCCTCTTATCCATCAAATGTCCCGTTTTTGGCTGATCAATGAAGGACACGGTATTTTCAAGCTGCAAGACCGGGAGTATAAACTACAGCCGGGCGCCCTTGTGTCCGTCCTTCCATGGCAGATTTCCGAAGTAATCCAGGTCGACGCTCCTCTTCAATACTATCTTTTGGCCTATTGCTTCGATCGTATCAATGACACGATCAAATCCGTCTGTTATGGGGATGGGAAGCCGGTGAATCTGATTGAAAAGCTGGAGGAGACTCCGGTCGTATACTGCGATGAAGAAGAATATGCGTCCGTCCGCGTCATTTTCGAACAACTGCGCGCAGAGCTGGGAGTAGAGTCCGTCAGCCCCACGGAAAACTGCGATGAATTGCACACGCTTTATCTGAAAAACAAACTGATTGAGCTGGTTGTTCTGTTCCGCCGTGCCGCGGACCGCAGCCTTATGCCTTTGCCCCCGTCACGCACGGAAATCCAAAAGAGTGATATTCTTCGCTATATGTATAATCATCTGAGCCAGAAACTGACGTTAGCCAACCTGTCTAAATTATTTTTCATGAGTGAATCATCCATCCGCGCCTACATCGTTCAGACCACCGGCCTTTCCTTCTTTGACCTGCTGAATGAGATGCGGGTGGGAAAAACCATCAATTTCTTGCTCTATACCAACCTGACGATGGAGGAACTAGCGGAAATTTTGGGCTTTGTGGACAGTTCCCATATTTGTAAAGTGTTTGCCGCCCGAATTGGTATGAAGGCCAATGCTTTCCGCAAAACGTATCAGGATGTGGTCAATATATGCAATATCCCGATGAACCGCGACGCCTATGAGATCGTGTCCTTTCTTTACCACAATTACACCGAAGACCTGACGGCCCGAAAAACAGCCGATCAATTTCACATCTCTGTCAAAGAGCTGAACACCATCCTGCTGTACCAGGTGGAGAAAAATTTCTCTGATTTTTTAAACTTTGTGCGGGTTAACCGGGCCTGCGAGCGATTGAAGGATACCGATTGGTCCGTCACTCAGATCGCCGTCGATGTGGGCTACAACAATGCGAAAACCCTAACCCGCAACTTCCTGCGTTTTCGCAGGATGACCCCCGGAGCTTTCCGCAAAAATATTGAGATACAAAAAAATACATTAACACAGTAAAAAAGCGCTGAAGCGCTTTTTTATTTATCTTATTCTTACCGCAACTGAATTTGGCCACTGCCGGACTTATTTTATCACGCCCAGGCCTTTGGCTACAATCGATATAAAGTCCTGTACATTGGTCACAATCGTCTTGGCAGACAAGCTTCCGCGATCCAGCAATTTATTCACTACAAACTCATCTGCATCCACCGTGTACAAGTATACCGGCCGAATTTTACCGTCTGGCATCACTCGGAAAGACGGTGTCATATTCCCCGCCGCGATGGTGTGCAGCATTGTTGCCAAACAAATCACCGTCGTTGCCTTGCGCACCAGGTTTCTCATCTCACTCTGGCCCCTGTAGGCATCGCCGATCACCTCAGGGAGCGGTCCGTCGTCACGGATCGACCCTGTCAGCACAAAAGGCACCTGGTTCTTCACACAGCTATAGATGATTCCATTGTCAATCTTCTCATCCCGGATAAATTGCCGGATCGATCCGCTGCGGCGAACCTGATTGATCACATCCAGATGGTTATAGTGGCCATTTGGCTGCGACTTTTGCGTATAAATATCCTGCCCCAACGCGGTATGCAGCAGCGCCCCTTCCAAATCATGGGTTGCCAGCGCGTTTCCTGCCATCAAGCCATGGGCATACCCATTTTCCACCAAAGCTTCCATGGCCGACCGAGCGTCATGGTCGAAGGAAAATGCCGGCCCCATTACCCATACGATATTCCCATGCTCCCGTTCATACCGCAGCAGCTCCATTAAATGATCATAGTCTCTGGCGTAAGAGGTTTCCCGGCTCCTCCCCTGGCGAAACACAAACTGGTCACCCGGCTTCTGCTCTTCATCCCAGAAACCCAGACAGTGCATGTAGATGCCTTCCTCACACTTCTCGCTGCGGCCCAGAATGACCTTATCGCCTTTTTTTAAGTTCCGGTTCTCCACCACCGACAGGTGTCCGTTCTCGCCGATCACCACGCTGGAATCCATACGGCTTTCTTTGGCCAAACGCCACTCGCCATTTATTTTAAAATATTCCGGATACATGGAGGTGCTGTGAAAATACTCCGGCGCCACACCGTCTTTTTCCACTTCCTCAACCCTGACATCCGGGGCGTCCCGGAACTGCGGCAGAGTGAAATCCGGGGCATGATATTCCGGCATTTTAAAAAGCATATTGTCTCCTCCTTTCATCACTGGCAGCGGCCGGCGCAGCACTTCCTTTTTTCCCGCCCGCTAAAACTATTTTACCTTGAAACAGGAAAGCGCGTCGGACATGGCGCGCTGCTTTCCCTGTATTTTATGATAATATTAAAAAAGCTGGCTGAACTCGTATGCCCAGCCAGCCGGCGGACCAACCGGAGCCAGGCCGCCAATCCGGGTGCCATCTCCCGTGTGCTCATCCACAACAAAAAAGTCCACGGTCAACGCCATGGACTTCTTCCAGTCTGATACACCATCTGCTGATGAGGTTTTTCTTCACAATTTGTTTTCCGAAAGATCCGCAGCTGTTCGATCGATACCGGAGACGGAAAGGCTATATTTCTCAGCCCTCTGCGGCAAGAGAATCCAATGCGGCCTGGAGCTCTTCCTTGGTTGTTTTGCAGTAATTGGTCAGGTCATTGTCCAGCCAGTTGATCATTTTATCCATCTGCTCCTGCGTCAGCTCCTCATCATTTTCGGCCTTTTCTTTGTACTGAAGCAGTAAATCGGACATTTCCTTGAACGTATCAATCATACTGCTGTCAATATACTCTGAATTTGCGTTCACCAGCTCGGCCAATTCGTTGAATGCAGCCGCAGCTTTATTGTAGAACTCCTTCAGCGGTTTCTTATCCACTCCTCCTCAGGCGGCAAGCCCGGCTACCATGGTCAGGCAAAGAAGTCCGATCAGGACTACACGAAACATTTTTTTCATCATCATACTCTCCTTTGATTTTTATTCGTTTCCTTCGTCGATGTTCCCCGATTCAGTCAATGGATCGTGAAAATTTTGATCTTCGGTTTTTGGATGTGCTGATGCCCGGTCTGAGCGGAATCCAGGCCGCCCGCGAAATCCGCCAAAAAAACGAGAATATAAAAATTGTATTTTTGACTTCTTCCCCGGAATACGCAGTGGAAAGCTACAGCGTACAGGCTACCAATTATCTGTTGAAACCGGCTACTGAGGAACGGCTTTTTCCGATTCTGGATCAGATTGCCGACTTGCTGCGTAAACCTGAGGAAGCGCTGGTCATACGGACCCAGGGGAGCGTACTCCGCCTGCCTTACAAAAAAATTGAGTATATCGAAGTCATGTCAAAGATCCTTTATTTTCATTTATCAGACGGCAGTACCAAAGAAGTACGCGGCAGCTTGTCCGAATACGAGCCAGCGCTGCTTGCCCGCCCTGGCTTTTGCAAAATTCACCGCTCTTACCTGGTCAATCTGAGATGGGTGACCGAGGTATGCCAAAAAGAACTGCTAACCGCGTCCGGCCGCCAGGTTCCCATTGCCCGTTCCGTCTACCAGCAGGTTCGGACCACTTATACGGAGTTTTTATTTGAGGACGTGAGAGCGGCCGGCTGCAACAGAGGGAAAATCGAATGATCCAGCTGCTTGATCTGTTATGCTATGGTTTGGTGCTGCTGTTCGGCATTGCCGTGTCCGTATCCTTTTCGGGCGTTGAACCAAGCAGAAAAAACATGGTTGGCACCGGCGGTGTTTTCCTTTTGACCTTATCTTTGCAGATTATTGCCTTACAGCTTGCCGGCATGGAACGAACCAAAGAACTATATCCGCTCATCGTTCACTTGCCGCTTGTTTTGTTCTTAGTCTTTTATAATAAACGCCCATGGCTGGTATCACTGTCAAGCGTATTTTCCGCCTACTTATGCTGCCAGATCCCCAAATGGTTTGGATTAACGGCCGAGATATTATTTCGGACGCCGCTTGCTTACTGCCTCAGCTACATACCGGCAATCTTGCTTTGCTTGTCCTTTCTATGCCGGCAGATGGCCGCGCCGGTCAACCGGATCATCACCCAGTCCAAAAAATCCTGTTTACTGTTTGGCGCAGTTCCGTTTTTGTATTATGGTTTCGACTATGTCTCCACCATCTACACCGATTGGCTGTATAGCGGTTCCAAGGCAGCAGTACAATTTATCCCTTCCATGTTTTCCATCAGTCTGGAAAATGCAATCACTGCCGCCTCCGCGGTACCGAGATCCGAGGAGAGAATTGTGTCGATACAGATCAGCGTCTATAAAAAAAAGCTGCTGTTATCGGTAGTAAATCCTTATGTGGGGAATGTGGTGCTTCGGGAAGGCCTGCCGCGGACGGACAGGAAAGAACATGGGTACGGCACCCGCAGCATTTCCGCCATTGCAGAGCTCCACGGCGGTCAGGCTTTGTTTTCCGCAAACAGCGGTATCTTTTCCCTGAAGGTCATGATCCCTCTGAAATAGGGATGATTTTCGGCTGTATCCTGCTGAATTTCATACCGCTATAGGGAACCGGGCGGACGGATTGGGAATTGAAGTTTAAAATTTACCCGAAAACGCACGAAACTCCCGATCCAATCGGGAGTTTCGTGCGTTTCAGTTCTCTTATTCAAAAGATTCTGCGGGAAAAGGGACTTGAACCCTCACGGTCTTCGACCACATGATCCTTAGTCATGCCTGTCTGCCAATTCCAGCATTCCCGCGTGCTATGGTATTATAGCACGGTGTTTTTGAAATTTCAAGTGATTTTTCAAAAATTTCCAAGATTTGTTTTCCTTCGAACAAAGTGTGCGCTTTGCGCGGGGCCCCAAGGGGGCAGCCCTGTGCCTCCATCGCGGAGCGTTTTTGCCGCCTGCCCTTTAATCCAGCAGCAGCTCATCCATTGTCACAAACTCATACCCCTCTTTTTGAAGATCGTCGACAATGTCCAGCGCGGCCTCCACGGAAGTACGGTAATTGTCGTGAAGCAGGATAATACTGCCGTCCTTCACATTTTTCTTCACCTTCGCCACCACGTGCTCCCGGTTCTGATCCTTCCAATCCTCCGGATCCACGGTCCAGCGGACAACAGTCAAAGGCAGGGCCTCGGCCAGGGAATCCTTCCAATTTCCGAACGGCGGGCGCACGTATTCCACAACCTTTCCGGTAATCCCCGTAATCAGATCATCCGTCATCTCCACCTCGCAGAGCGCCTCGGAAAGCGTGCACTTGGTCAGATCCACATGACTATATGTATGACATCCGATCAAATGCCCGTCTTCCGACATCTGGCGGACCAGATCCTCATTCCCTTCGATATTTTTGCCGATCAGGAAAAAGGTGGCTTTTACCCCTCGTTCCCGCAGGCCGTCCAAAAGCTCTTTCGTGTAGGTACAATGAGGGCCGTCATCAAAAGTCAAGGCAATGGTTCCGGCCTTTTCCGCCTGGGCGGAAGCTTCCTGTACTTTTTCGTTTCTCCACATTCCCGTAAGCAATACCAGTCCGCACAAAAATACAACCAAAACCTTTTGTTTTCTCATCGCAATTCCTCCTGCTTCTTCTATTGTATTTGCCGGACAAATTTGTTAGAATGGAAGACAAGGCTGACAACAGCAGAAATACCGCAAGGTTTACCTGGATGCCCTGAGAAGATGGGCGCAATTACAGAAAGGAGCATTATGCTGTCCTTTTCCACCCCCTATTTTGCCCACCGCGGGCTGCACCAAGGCCACAGCGCGGCCCCTGAAAATTCACTGGCCGCTTTTTCGCTGGCGGTCCGGCGCGGCTTTGGCATTGAGCTGGACGTGCGCCGCACGGCCGACGATGCCCTGGTGGTTTTTCACGACAGTTCCCTGATCCGCGTCTGCGGTCAAAAGGGGACCATTGAAGAAATGACTCTGGAGGAAATCCGCCGGGCCCCGCTCTATGATTCCGGCCAGAAGATTCCCTTGTTTTCGGAAGTATTGGATCTGGTTCACGGACAAGTTCCGCTTTTGGTGGAGATCAAGATGGAAGGCGTGGATCCCAAACTGTGCGAGCTGACCGCAAAGGCGCTGGACGGCTACGGCGGCGCGTACTGCGTGGAATCCTTCCACCCCTACGCCTTATACTGGTTTCGCCGCAACCGTCCCTTGGTGCCGCGGGGCCAGCTGGTCACCGACTTTTTCCGCGAGTGCCCCTCTATGCCCCGCTGGCAAAAATGGCTGATGAAACCATTGATCTCTAATGTCTGGACCCGGCCGAATTTCTTCTCGCTGGACCGGAGATACCGGAATACCCTGTTTTTCCGCTTTCTGGCCGCCCACCGGCCGGTTTTCGGATGGACGTTCCGCTCCGAGGAAGAAATGCAGGCGGCGAAGGGAGCGTTCGACGCTTATATTTTTGAACAAAGGCCCTCTTCCTGACGCAATCCGTCCGGACGGAACTACCCTGTCTTTTTTTCTTGCCGAAATGGCGTCACGGCCAGTTTCCCGGAACGGAGGAAAAAACGGACCGCTCCGTTCTCGTCCGTCCGGTAAACATGGCTGCCCGCTTCCTTTAGCCGGTCCAAGGTTTCTTGGTGAGGATGTCCGTAGGAATTCTTTTTCCCGCAGGAAATAACGGCATAGACCGGGCGGACCGCTCGTAAAAATTCCTCGCCGGATGAGCCGCGGGAACCATGATGCCCGACTTTCAGAACAGTCAGCGGTTCCCATGCCTCCTGAAACAAAAACTCCTCCGCCTGCCCTAAATCACCTGGAAATAATTCCCGAAAGCCCTCCGCCTGGATCTCCAAAACCAGGGAAAGGCTGTTGGCGTCCGTTCCGGTAAATTGAGACGCAGGATGAAGGCAGGCAAAAGAGACGGCTCCTTCTGAAAATCGCTGCCCTGCCTCCATCTCCAAGACCGGGACTCCGACGGCGGAAGCCAAATTAAGAATATGATCCCAGGCGCCTTCTCTCCGGGAAGCTTTCGGCAGGATCAGAGAGCCGATCCTGACTTCCCCGGATTCCAGCAAGTCTTCCACCCCATTGATATGGTCCTCATCACTGTGGCTTAATATAACGCCTCTTAATTCTCCCACCCCTTCCGATTTCAAAAAGGGAAGGATCCGCTTTTTTCCAACCTCAGAAACGCTGCTGCTTCCTCCATCGATCAGCCAGCAGGTTCCGTCCGGCGTACGGAGAAAGGTACTGTCTCCCTGCCCGACGTCCAAGTTCACCACCGTAAGCCCCCTGTCCGGAAACGGCAGCAGAACGCACAAAAGCATCAGAAAAACCGCCCCAAGGACAGCCCATCGCGCCGCCTTTTTCCCTGGGGCAACCTCGTCTTTGCTGCAAAATCCCCTTTCCCGCCGCGCCGCCTCCCGCTTTCGCAGGATCCTTCCCGCCATCATGAAGAGAAACAGCAAACCATAGAAGGCTGCGATCTGCCATCCGTCCGGTCTTCCCGTGCGCACCGACTTTCCGCCGCACTCGCACAAAAACCGGTATAAGACCAGGATATAATGGCCGGTTCCGGCAAAAAATGCGCCGAGCACCGGAAACATTCCGGAACTTACCGCTGTCAAAACTGCGGACAAAAGCAAAAGGGAGGACAGCGGCAGCACCAGGAGATTAAGCCAGATCCCGGATACCGCCACCTGGAAATAGTGCCAGGCGGCAACCGGCATGGTCCCGGCGGTCGCGCAGAGGGAAGACAAAAGCGCTTTCTCCCACGGCCGCTTCGGCCTGCCCCAGCGTTCCAGCTCCGGGCCCAAGAGTCCGAGACCGACGACCGTGCCGAAAGAGAGCTGAAATCCCGCCTGAAACAGCTGCATCGGCTGAGCGGCCAGAATAAAAAGGCCAGCCAGCCCCAGGGCGGACAGTGTGTCATAGGACCGGCCCAAAATTCTTGAAAGCAGCAGCGCAAGGAACAGGATCAAAGCCCTCCGGGAGGAAACCGAGGCTCCGGCCACCGCCACATACCCGGTCATCAGAACCGCGCTCATGATCTCCGGAACCCGCTTCGGCAGAGGGAGCCGCAGAAGAAGACGGAACAATCCCATACCCAACAAGGAAACATGCAGGCCGCTGACCGCCAGAATATGGGCGATGCCGCCTTCCTGGTAAAGTTTCTTGGTCTCCTCCGGCAAAAGCGAGGTATCGCCGAGAAATACCGCGGCAAAAACACCGGCGTCCTCTTCCCCGGTCACCCGGCTGATATTCTCCCTTCCGGTCCGGCGGAGCCCCGCCAAAAATTCCCTGGGCAAATCCACCGAGGCTTCCACCATCTCGGCGTTCTCCCCTTCCACCATATAATCGATTCCCTGGGAGCGGTAATACCCCCGGACATCGAATTCCCCCGGATTTCCGGGCAGCGAAAAATGTGAGAGCTCCCCGGTCACTCTCACTCGGTTTCCAATTTTCCATTCCTTTGTTTCTTTCAGAGAAACGAGCAGACGCCGGGGGACCCTCACGATGCCCCGGCAGCTCACTGAATTGTCTTTTAGAACCAGCCGGATTCCATAGGCTGTGTTTTCTAATTTTTCCACCGTTCCGGTCGCCGATACCGCTAAACGGTCGTTTTCCCTAAGCCAATCGTCATAGACGGCCGCCGGAAGCGTAAAAAATCCCAGCTGCCAGAGAATTGCCTCTCCTGCGATCCATATCCCCAAGACCCACAGAAGTGGTCGTTTAATCGATTTCCCCTCCTACATAGTCCATATTGCGCTCCAACGGCGCTGCGAATGAAATGTTGTCGCTGTAACTGACGTCGGTCTTACTGTTGATCATCAACTGTACCTTCTGCACCGTCGGCAGCTCGGTCAGTGAATTGACCAGAGAATAGACCGGAATATAATCGTATCCTCCGCTGAGAGAATCCGAGATGAATTTATCGTCAAAGTTCACATAACAGATGCCGTCCCGCACGTTCACCCCAAGCAGGCTGCTGGTGGAGGGAAGCGTCGCCTTGACGCCGCTGACCTGGGGCCCGCGCAGCAGCTGTTCCACGACGATCCGTTCCAAGGAACTGCCGGACTGATAGCCGACGCTCAATGTGGTCTTGACCAACTGGCGTCCGTCTTCACTGGCAAAATACAAAACCAGCTCCGTATCGATATAAGAATCCGGATTGTCCTTGATATCGTCCATGAACATTCCGGAACGGAGGATGCCGACCTCCGTTTCCCCCTGTGTCACCGGAGAGCCGTTCACGGACAGACGGATATAATCCACTTCCTCCAGCTGGGTCATGGTTTTTGTCAGCGCTGCCAGACACATCACCTGGGACGCGGTGGACATCTCATAATAGGGGCCTTCCAAATCCAGGCTCAAAATCCGGCTGTCCACATTCTGGGAGATCAGCTTCAACGATTCCGGCACCGCCGCGACGGTCTCGCCGTGGCCGCTTTCCTGGAGGACGGCATACAGCTCTTCGATCCGCCCGCTCAAATCCGCAGCCTGCAGCTTGTGGGCGTCCCCAGTCAGCCGGGTCATCGCTGCATTCACATAATACGCCAATACCGAGTCGTCCCCCATCTGCTCCTCCGTCACCGTCTTCCGGCAGCCGGGAATCAGCAGGAGAATCAGCAGAAAAATCCCTACCTTTTTCATTCCTACTCCTTGATATAGATCAGAGGAATCCGAACCACAAAAGTTGTTCCATCCCCTTCTTTGCTGTAAACTTTGATGGCTCCATGGTGCAGCGTGACAATGGACTTTGTGATGGAGAGTCCGAGCCCTGTTCCCCCGGTCTCCCGCGACCGCGCCTTGTCCACCCGGTAAAAACGTTCAAAAATGTGGGCCTGCGCATCCTCCGGAATCCCGCAGCCGGAATCCGAAACTTTAATGTAAAAATATTTGTAATCCGCGTTCAGAGAAACCTTCACCCAGCCGGAATCCCGGTTGTACTTGATTGCATTTTCCACCAGATTGGAAATCGCAAGGGAAAGCTTGACTTCGTCGATCTCCGCCGTCACAGGCCGGAAACTTTCAAGCAAAAGTTCAATATTTCTTGTCTTTGCGATGGGACGCAGCCTTTTTAAGATCAGCTCCATCATATCATTGACATTGACCTGGGCGATATGAAGGCCCTGGGCCTTGTTCTCCAGGCGTGTCAGGGAAAGGAGGTCGTCGATAATCTTGCTTTCCCGATCGATCTCCGTGGAGATATCTTCCATAAACTCCTGATAGAGTTCCACCGGAGCGCCCTCCATGCTCATCAGAGAATCCGCCAGCACCCGGATTGAGGTAATCGGCGTCTTCAACTCATGGGACACATTGGAGACGAAATCCTGCCGGGACTGATCCAGCACCTGCAGTCGGTTCAGCGTGTGGTTGAACGCGTCGCTGATCCGTTTCGTCTCCGCAAAGCGGCCGCCGGCCACCTGAGAGTTCAGCCCGCCTGAGGCTGCTTTTTCAATGTCCTTTGCCAGCTTTTGCAGCGGTTTGGTCAAATGCCCGGAAAAAATCAGAACCAGCGGAATGATCAGGCAAGCTGCGATCAAGGTCATCAGCACCACCTTTTCCCCCAGCTGCTCAACCGGCGCCTGGATCGGCCTGGCATCCACCATCACCAAAAGGACTCCGACGGTACGTGTCCCGGCATCCGAGTTTTTCACGGTGACCAAGGTATCCTCCGAACCGGAAAACGTCACGGTCTGTTCCTCCCGGACCACAATCGGCTGGGTAAATTCCACAAACTGCTTGTCCTTGTTGAACACGCTGCTGCTCTGTCCGGCCATCCCCTTCATCACCAGCTCGGAGATATTGTATTTCCCCTCGTCGCTGATGTAGGTATCCCTCACCACCCGGTAGGAATCATTGACGATCAAAATTCTTCCGCCCCACATGTCCGCCGCCTGCTTTAGCACCGCGTTCATCGTCGCATTGTAAGGATTATTTATGTAATCCACGGTGGAGAGCTGGTTGGCCAGGATCAATGCCTGTCCCTTCATCTCGCTGACCTCCGTCTCCACTTCGATCTCGTCGGCGGATACCATCATCACAACATTGATCACCAAAAACGGCGCGCAGGCCAGAAACAGCATAATAAGAAAGAGACGGACCCGCAGGCTGGCGGACCGTCTTTTTTTTGTCCTAGTTTTTGTAGAAATAACCGACACCCCACTTCGTATAGACATAGTGCGGATCACTTGGATTCTCCTCGATCTTCTCCCGCAGACGCCGCACGTGTACGTCCACGGTCCGAACATCCCCTGGATACTCAAAACCCCACACGATATTCAACAACTGCTCTCTGCTGTAAACCTTTCCGGGATTCGTCAAGAGAAGCTCCAACAGATCGAATTCCTTCGCCGTCAGATTGATTTCTTTTCCTTTGGAAAAAACCCGGCGGCTGTCGATGTCGAGCTCCAGGTCGCCGGCCGAGATCTTCTTGCTGCTCGCCGCCTCTTTCTGCTTATTTTTTGAATTCCGGCGGATAATCGCCTTGATCCTAGCTTTCACCTCAAGGATATTAAAGGGCTTGGTGATATAATCGTCCGCCCCGTATTCCAATCCCATAATTTTATCCATGTCATCGCTTTTTGCGGTCAGCATGATAATCGGCATATCCGAAAATTCCCGGATCTGCTGGCATACCTCCAGACCGTCCATCACCGGCAGCATCAGATCCAGCAAAACCACATCGTACTCGGTCTGCTTCGCCATCTTCAGCGCTTCTTCCCCGTCGTAAGCGCAGTCGACTTCCATCCCGTCCTGTTCCAGACTGAAGCGGATCCCTTTGACGATCAGTTTTTCATCGTCCACCACCAAAACCTTGCTAGCCATCGCTACTCCCCACTTTAACTTTCTCTTTTATTTTCTCGAAGGTACTCGCCTTGATCCCGGAGACCTTCATCAACTCTTCCACGCTCGAAAAGGGCCCGTGGGCATTCCGGTAGGAAAGGATAGCCTCCGCCCGCACTTCCCCGATCCCAGGGAGTGTCATCAGCTCCTCTTTCCCGGCCTGGTTTAGATCCACCCGGCCGTCATCCTCGGCCGGCCGCGGCCCGCCCTCCCGCCGGGAGGCTGCCTCCTGGACTGTCGGCACCGCTAACTGTTCTCCATCGGAAATCACCGTAGCCAAATTCAAATAAGTGGAATCCGCCTCACCGGAAAACCCGCCGGCCGCCTGGACCGCATCCTGGTACCGGCTGCCGGCCGGAAGTTCATACACACCGGGAGCATTCACCGCGCCGCACACATGGACAAATACCGTCTCTTGCTCTGCGCCGGCTTTTGTGCCCCCCTGTGTCTCTTCGCATTCACTTGATATTGGGTCCGGTATCACAAACTCTTCCGACTGCTGATTCCCGCAGCTGTAAAGAATTCCTGCCGCCAGCATCAGCAGTCCGCCCAACCATTGTAACCATTTCTTTTTTTCGATCATCCTGCGCCTCCTGACGATTGACGGAGGCCGGATTCTCTTCTGCCTATCAATATTTTACAAAATTATTACGATTTTTACAACCCTTACTTTTGAAAAATAATAATTCCAGCTACGGCAATCGCCAGGCCGATCAGCTTATGGAGCTGGAATTCCACCTTGTCGGATCCAAACAAGCCGAACAGTTCGATCAGGTAGGCGACCGCCAGCTGCGCCACCACGATCAGGAGTACGGCTTTGGCCGGTCCCAGCGCCGACATTCCCTGTATAACGGTATATGTGATGGCAGCCCCAAAAATACCTCCCAGAAGCAAATACCTGGGATGCACACCGGTAATCGCGCCGACCGAAGGCCGTCCGGTCACAAACCAGGCCACCACGCAGGCCAGAAAAGCTGTCAGCTGCACCCAACCGGCCGCAACCCAGACGCTTGTTTTCTCCGTCACACCTGTGTTAAAGACGCCCTGGATACTCATCAGCGCGCCGGAAAGCATAGAAATCAAAATTCCCCACATAAAAAACTCCTTCTGTTTTCTTTCATTGTTTCCCTTTTATGTTATTTTATGCTTTTCTGCGTCTTAGGCCGATAAGGAACCACAGATAGAATCGGATTGACTTTTTCTGACCAAAATGCTACGATAATCAAGGAAAGTCCACCATTTTGTGAGAAAAAAGGAGAAATGCTATGGCAAATTTTGACCCTCAAACCGGAGCTCCCTTAAACGGCGGCAAGCCGCCATACGGCAGCCCGCAGGATGATCCTTCCCGCGGCCCCGCCGTCACTTCTCTGGTCTGCGGCATCATCAGTGTCGTTTGCTGTTTCCTCAGCTACGGCGCTTTCGTCGGCCTGGTTCTCGGCCTCGTCGCGATTGTGTTTTCCATCCGGTCCGGCAAAATGGCCACCGGCCCTCAGAGAAACGGAATGGCCACCGCGGGCCTGGTTCTGGGAATCATCGGGACGGTTCTCTGCGGCCTGGTCTTTGCCTGCGCCGCCTGTGCTTGCGCCGGTCTCAGCAGCCTGGCCCTGTTCTATTAAGCAGTCATGTTCCCTTCGTTCACTCTGTTTGGAAAAACCATTGAGATGTACCCGCTGACGGCGGCGGCCGGCGCTATTTTGACCTTGCTGTTCGCCGACCGCCTGGCGAGAAAGCAGGGCGTGCACGCCTTCTACATGATTGAATTTCTGCTCTGGTCCGCAACCGGCGTCCTGATCGGGAGCCACCTGCTCTACGGTTTGATTCACTGGGAGGAAATCCGTTTTACCGTCCGGCATATCGGGCAGATTCTCTCCTCCGGAAACTTACTGCCGTACCTGATCGCCATTTTCGGCGGCTCCGTCTTCTATGGCGGCCTCCTGGGCGGTATGGCAGCCGGTCTTTTGTTTTTGAAACGAAAACCGGATTATGACCGTGTTTTGTTTCTGGACATTGCCGCCTGTTCGATTCCCTTATTTCATTCCGTGGCAAGAATCGGCTGTTTTCTGGCCGGTTGCTGTTACGGGGCCGAATGTTCCTTCGGCATCACGTTCCGCCGGTCTCTGATCCCAGGCGCCAACGGAGTAAACCGTTTTCCGGTTCAGCTGGCAGAAGCCCTGTCCGAACTGCTTCTTTTTTTCTTTTTATACACCTTGTACCAGAGGAAGAAAGAAAAGGGCAGGCTCTTGGCCCTTTATCTCCTCCTCTACGGGATCGCTCGGTTTTTCCTGGAATTCCTGCGGGGTGACGATGACCTTCGGAAAATCTTTTTCGGCCTCTCCACTTCCCAATGGATTGCGGTCCTGACAGCGGGAGCCGCGTTGGTTTTCTTATTCAGGTCAAGGACGAAAAAGCAGCGTGCGTCATGCCCGGTTAGGCTGTGACACACGCTGCTTTTTTCTTATCCAAAGATCAAACTCCCTGCCTGGAATACAAGGACAGCCGCCGCCCAAGCCAGCGCCAGCTGGAATAGGACCTGTTTGACGGTAAACTTCCAGGAATGGCTTTCCCTCTGGATCGTGCCGATCGCCGCTGCGCACGGAGTGTACAGCAGGCAAAAGACCAGGAAGGCATAGGCATTGACCGGGCCGAAGCCCCCGGCCCCCAAGGCCGCTCCCAGCTCCGCCATCCCGGCGCTGGAATTGATGTTGCTGACGGCAAACAATACAGCGCAGCTGGAGACCACGACCTCCTTTGCCGACAGACCGCACAGCAGCGCCACGGCGATCTGCCACATACCGAGCCCCGCCGGTTTTAACAAAGGAACCAGGATACGTCCCAAATATGCGCCGAAACTGACCGACACGTCCTCCGCCGGTCCATGGAGGTTATAATTCAGCAGGAACCACAGGAAAATAGATACCACGAAAATCACGGTTCCCGCCTTGGTCAGATAATCCTTCACCTTCTCCCAGACATAGATGAAAACCGTATGGGGATTCGGCATCTTGTAAGCCGGAAGCTCGATCAAAAGCGCATTTTCTTCCGGAAGCGGATACAGCTTATTGGCGATCTTTGCCACCAAAATCGCTACCAGCACCCCGATGACGTACAAGGAGTAAGCGGCGATCATTGCATACTTTCCAAAAAAGATATGGGCAAACAGGACGTAGATCGGAAGTCTCGCCGAGCAGGACATAAAAGGTGTTACCATCATAGTCCGCCTCCGGTCTTTCTCATTTTCCAGCCCGCGGCTTGCCATGATGGCGGGCACCGTACATCCAAAGCCCAAGATCATCGGCAAAAACGCTTTTCCGGACAGGCCGACCGATCCCATCACCTCATTCATCACATAAGCCACTCTGGCCATATATCCGCTGTCCTCCAAAAAGGCCAGCGCCAAAAACAAAATCACAATGTTGGGAAGGAAGGTCAAAATCCCCCCGACTCCGGCCACGATGCCGTCCACCACCAGGGAAATCAGCCAGTCCGAGACACCGATTCCGCCGAGGACATTCATCAGGCTGCCGGAAAACCATTCCAGCCCCATCTCAAAATATCCCTTTAAAAAATCGCCGACTGTAAAGGTCAGGAAAAATACGACCGCTAAAATGCCAAGAAAAATCGGGATCCCGAAAATCCGGTGCGTCAGGTAACGGTCTGCTTTCTCCGTAGACGCCGCGGCGCTTTCCCGGTTAAACAGGCATTCGTCCACCACCTCTTCTATGTACGCATATTTTTCATTGATGATCCGTTTTTCATAGCTTTTATCCAATACATCCGGCAGATCCAGAGGATAGAGCTTCCCGATCTCCTCGTCCTGCTCCAAAAGTTTGATCGCCACCCAGCGAGGGTTGGACACTTCCCCATACCTATCCGCCAGGGCCTTTTCGACCTTTTCCAGCTTCGCTTCGATGCCTTTGGTGTAGGTTACCACCTTTTCGTGGGGGCCTTCTTCATAATGGTGGACCACCGCGTGCAGCAGCACATCCAACCCCATCCGCTTTCGGGCGGACACCGGTACGACAGGGATCCCGCCCAGCATTTCCGGAAGTCTGTGGGTGTCGATCTCCATGCCTCGTTCCTGCACAATATCCATCATGTTGAGCGCCAGAACCACGGGTTTTCGAAATTCCAAAAGCTGCATGGTCAGGTAAAGATTCCGTTCCAGGGAAGAGGCGTCCACGATGTTCACGATCACGTCGATCTCCTCTTCCATAATACATTTCCGCGCCACCCGCTCTTCGATGGAATAGGAGGTCAGGCTGTAGATGCCGGGCAAATCGATCAGCCGCAGCTTGTGGCCTTTATAATAGGCTGCGCCTTCCATGCGCTCTACCGTAACGCCGGGCCAGTTGGCCACCTTTAAATTTGCGCCGGTGTAGGCATTGAACAAGGTTGTCTTTCCGCAGTTCGGATTTCCGACAAAGCCAACCGTGATGACCTGTTCGCTCATTCCGCTGCCTCCTTTACCTCTATTCCTGACGCGATTTTGGTTCCGAGCGCCAGCCAAGTTCCCCGCACTTTAATAATCACCGTGCCGTTCTTTTTCCGGTTCATGACCAGCACCGGAATTCCTTCGTTGATTCCCAAAGCCTCCAGACGCCGGGTGATGCGCTCCGCCACCTCCACCCGTACCACCAGGTAAGTCTTTCCCATGACTCCATCCGATAATTTCATTTCATCTCTCCCCAAGTTAGATACTTCTAACTTTTTCGTTAGTAATGTATCACCTTTTCCCGTCTTTGTCAACAGCATCTCCCCACAGAAAACGGAATGAAACCATATCGATCATACACAAAACACTGCTCGGATGGATGGTCTCCCATGCCGTTTCAGGAAGCTTACCGTTCCTTATCATTGTATGTGCGGAATTTTCATTTCATCATAGCCGCCGGATTGTTCACTCAAGAATGAAGGGAAAAAAGAAGAGAATAAAACGGACATCTTTAGCGGAGCGCTGCCAAGCTGATAATACCACCCCGTCCCAGGTGATGAACTACTCCACGGAAAAGGTTACCGTTACATCGCCGCTTCCCAGCGCCTCTTCCCAGCCGGACAAATCGTCGATTTTCCCGATTCGGGTATAGCTCCAGGTATTGGAACCATAAAAAAGGACAATCTGATCCCCATTGTACAAGACAATGTCGCCCGCTTGTGCGGTGATCTGGCTATCGCTTACCGGTAGACTTTTTTCCAGCGCCCCCACCTTTTCAAAACCGGAATAGTCTCTCATCTGAACCACGACCGGCGCTTGTTCCATCCTCTTAACCAAAGCGTTCACCGCCTCATTCTCCTCCAAAGTTGCAGTGAACATGCGCTCTCCAATCCGAAGGTTCCCTTTTCTTCTTCCTTCTGCCTCATCGGAATTTTCCGTCCTTTTCGAAGCCTGTGCAGATAACTCTTCCGGACCGGCGGTTCGCTCAGGCGCGGTAACGGCCTGAGCCTCTATATTTTCAGGCGGATGGATCGCTCCCTCTTGTGACGGTTCCGGGCTGCCGCAGGCGGTCAAAGAGAGTATAAGGCAGACACCGGCGGCAAAAACAAACAAGTGTTTCAATTCGCTGCCTCCTTCCTGCCATCAAACCGTTTTTCCCATCTCATAAGCTTCTTGCAGCGCCGGATGATCTTTGATCTCTCCTTCCTCGTTTACGCCGCCAGCGAACACGGCGCCTCTTTGAAACGTATCCGCCAGCGCCTCCGAATTGCTGTTTTTCCGGAGGCTTGTGGAAAGTTTTAAAATATGTTTTTTCATGTTTGTTCTCCCTGTTGCGTATGATTTATTCGGTTATAAGACGCTTTCCGAATACGAACATCGGATTACCCTCTAATGCCGGTAAGGTTGCTGCTAAACCAAGAGGGGCCGGCCGTTCGTCCCTTTTTTGGTGCAGCGATTACGCGCAGGCGATATCCGACGCGTTCTCCGGGGATGCTTCCGTTACCACGACTTCTCCCTTTGCCTCCGCATCATCCCGGATGATTTCTCCCACGGAGGGAACCGTGATACGGCCGGAAAGGGGATTTTTGATGCTGAGAACCGGCGTCGTGACAGTCGCCTCCACCTGCGATTTTTCAAAGGCCAGATCCGTATCCATCATCTCACAGTTGATCAGCTTCAGGTTTTTACAATAACAAAGCGGCTGTGTACCGACAATTTTGCAGCGTTCGAAGGTAACGTTCTCGCAGTACCAGGCCAGATACTCTCCTTTGACCACGCTGTCCCGAACCAAAATGTTTTTCGCATGCCAGAAGGCATCTTTTGTATCGAACTCACAGTTCTCAAAGACGGAATCCTCAATGTACTGGAAAGAATATTTCCCTTTCATCCGCACATTTTTTAAATGCAGATGATCGGAGCGCATCATAAAGTATTCGCTCTGAACCGTACACGCCTCCATTTCCATGCCGCGCACCGACCATCCAAATTCCTGGGAGAGGATATCGCATCCTTGCAGCTTCACCTGTCCGCATTCCCGCAATGCTTTGATTCCATGCAGCTTTGTATTGGTGATCGTGATATGATCGGAATACCACAGCGCCGCCCGGCAGAGCCCGGTCATTTCCGATTCGCTGATTGTCAGTTGGTGATCGTGCCAGAAGGGATAGCGCAGGTTAAAATAACATTGATCCGCCTGCACATCCGTGCATTCCTTCAAGGCGCTCTCCCCATCGGCAGGGCCGTCAAATATGCAGTTCCTTACTATCATATGTCCTCTGCCGTAAAGGGCGCGCTCTTCATCAAACCTTTGATTTTGAATCAAATCCATTCACTTTTCCTCCTTGTCTATGACTCATTTTGTTGTTTTCATCTTTTTACCCAGTTGATAAACCAAATAATCCAGACAGCCTATCTGTTTTTCTTCCTTATGGATGTTTTCTAAAATCAGCCCCCTGTGGGCTGACAGCAGTTCCAGCTGTTCCTGTATTTCCCCGCTCTCATCCAAAAGAAAATACTGTTCGATTGTCTCTGAATCACATCCGGCGTCTTTTAGATTCTGGGTAGCTGCTTGAACAGAATCTCTGTTTTGCATACGTCTTTCCTCTCTTCCTTGCTTGATTTTTAGCGGACAAATAATAAAGAAACGATTGGCCTCAGAGAATTTACAAACTCAGTATATGCCTTCACTCTTTTGATAGCAAATACTTATTCTTAATAAAAATGAATAGTTGAAAGCTATGCCTTTTCCTGCTATACTGAACGAAAAGCCCTGCCGCAGCATTCCCAGCACAAAATCAAAGGAGGTATCCCGAATGGAACTGCGCGTTTTACAATACTTTTTGGCCGTGGCGAGAGAACAAAATATTTCAGCGGCCGCGGAATCCCTGCATTTATCCCAGCCCACTCTTTCCACCCAGCTCAAAGCAATGGAGGAGGAACTCGGCAAACAGCTTTTGATCCGCGGGACAAAAGGTTCCCGCAAGGTGACTTTGACCGAAGAAGGAATGATCCTCCGAAAACGGGCGGAAGAAATCCTTCAGCTCGTAAAAAAGACAGAGGATGAAATCACTCTGTCGGATGAAACGGTTGCAGGAAATGTTTTTATCGGCGCCGGGGAAACGGACGGCGTCCGCTATTTAATCCAAGCGCAGCACGAATTGCAAAAGAAATATCCGTTGATCTGCTTTCATATGCAGAGCGGGGACAGAAAGGATATCCTGGAATCCCTGGACCGGGGCCTCAGCGATTTCGGTCTGATCCTTGGGGAAGTAGATCACACAAAATATGATAGTTTGAAGATTCCGTACCGGGATACCTGGGGCGTTTTGATGCGCCGTGACTCGCCCTTGGCCGAAAAGGACTGGATTGAACCGGAAGACCTGTGGGACAAACCCTTGATTTTATCCCGGCAGGAATACTTCCAGGGAATTCTTCTTCCCTGGTTGCAGAAAGATTGGGACCAGATCAACAAGGTTGCCACCTACAGTTTGCTATTCAACGGTTCCCTGATGGTTGAGGAAGGGCTGGGATATGCCCTTTGCCTAGACAAAATCATCAACACCAGCGGAAACAGCAGGCTCTGCTTCCGTCCTCTTTATCCCAAAGTAGAATTCGGGATGTATGTCATCTGGAAAAGGTATCAGGTCTTTTCAAAGGCGGCTGACCAATTCTTGCAGCAGTTACAGCGCTCTTCCGAAATGATATAGAGAGAATCTGCCGGTGGATTCTCTTCTATTTCGCCCCGTTTTTATTCTGTTTTTTCCCATCGATCTCATGGGAGAGCCGCGGCCGGAAGAAGCGATTTTTTACCTCCCGCCAACGGAACGGAATCAGAGGGTACAGATAGCTGGTCCCGGCGATGGTCCGGTTCGTCACGATCGCCACAAGCACCAGCGCCATCCCGGCGGCAAATCCCCACACATTGAAGAGGGATGTTAAAATCACCAAAGACAGCCGCAGAAATTTGATGGCGTAGCCCAGCTCGTAACTGGTCTGCGTATAATTGGCCACTGTGACAAAGGCCATATACAGCATGATCTCCGAGTTAAACCATCCGGACTGCACGGAAAAGTCTCCCATTACGATACCGGCAATAATACTGAGCGGCGTCGAAAGCATGCTGGGCGTATTGACCGAGGCCAGCCGCAGGCCGTCTACCGCAAGCTCCAGAATCAAGATCTGAAAGATTAAAGGGACGTTTACATTCTCCGCCGGCCGGATAAAGTCCAGCCATTCCGGAAGCCAGTGGGTATTCTGCATCAAAAGCAGATAAATCGGAATCAAAAACAGTGCCACAAGCGCGGTCAAAATCCGGGTCAGACGCAGGTAGGTGCCGGTGATCGGAGGAAAATAGTAATCGTCGGGCGCTTCTGCAATATCAAACACCGAGGACGGCAGGATCATTGCCGCCGGGGAATTATCCACCAGGATTACCAGATTTCCTTCCAGCAGGCAGGCCGCCGCCGTGTCCGGGCGCTCGGTATATTTAAATTTTGGAAAGGGATTATACCATTTATGGGTGTACAGGCACTCGGCCAGGCTTTCCTGGTTCATCGTCAGAGCGTCCACTTTCAGATTCTGAATCCGATTTTGAATCTTGGCCAGCAGCGGTTCATCCACCCGTCCTTCCATATAAATCAACGCGATATCCGTCTTGGACGCCTGTCCGGCCTGATAAATCTCCAAGCGCAGCTTGGGATCCCGGATCCTCCGGCGGATCAATGCGGTGTTAGAAATGATGGTTTCGGAGAATCCATCCCTGGATCCCCGGAGCACCCGGTCCTTATCCGGCTCCTGCACTCCGCGGCTCGGATAATTCCGGATATCAAAGACGAACCCCTGATCAAATCCGTCGATGATCAAGGCGCCCAGGCCGGACAGCACCGCGGTCACCAGCTTTTCCACCTCTTTTTCCAGCTTCACATCGCCGAACGCCGTAAAGCCCTCCAAAAAAAGTTCCGGGTCCGACGGCATCTGTTCCGCTTTCACTCCCAGAAAAAACTGAATGATTTTCTGTACATTCTCATCCGAGACAAATCCATTGATATCATAAAAATACGCTTGTTTGCCGCCGATCAAGAGCTCCCGCTCCACGATGTCAAAATTGACATCCGGCTGCAATACCTGACGCATGGATGCAAAATCCTGCGCCCCTTTGCCGCTCAAATTTTTCGCCATAAAAAAGCACCTCGCTCTTCCCTTCGGGTTTCCCCGATTAGGATGAGCCAGGCGCTCGTGTTTTATACGCAGTCCCTTATAGATTCTTCACCTTGAAGTCACGCTCCGCTTCGCGGCGCAGGTCCTTCTTTGCAATATCCTCCCGCTTGTCGTAGAGCTTTTTGCCCTTGGCCAGGCCGATCTGCACCTTCACCAGGCTGCCTTTGAAATACACCTGCAAAGGCACGATGGTATACCCCTTGGCCGTCGCCTTGCCCAAAAGCTTATTGATCTCAAAGCGGTGAAGCAGCAGCTTCCGGACGCGGAGGGGATCTTTATTGAAAATATTCCCCTTCTCATAGGGGCTGATGTGCATGTTGTAGATAAAGAGCTCGCCTTTGCTGTCCTTGATGAATGACTCCTTTAGGCTGCACTTACCCATGCGCAGAGATTTCACCTCCGTGCCGGCCAAAGAGATTCCCGCCTCATAGGTATCTTCAATAAAATAATCATGGCGCGCTTTTTTGTTGTTGGAAATCAGTTTGATGCTCTCTTTTCCCATCGCTATTCCTGCTCCTCTATCCGAAAATCAATGGTGCCCGTATCCGGATCCACGCCGGTGACAGAGACCCGAACCGGCTGTCCCATCCGGTAAACACGCCCGGTCCTCTCACCGGTCAGCTGATGATTCTTCTCATCCAGCCGGAAATAATCGCGGTCCATCTGGTTCACATGGACAAGCCCCTCCACCGTATTGGGCAGCTCCACATAGAGCCCCCAGCGGGTGACGCCGGAAACCAGTCCGTCAAAAACTTCCCCGATATGCCCCCGCATAAACTGGGCCATTTTCTGCTTGTTCACGGCGCGCTCCGCATCTGTAGCCCGCCGCTCTGTCAAGGAGGAGAGGCTTGCCACCTCCTGTAAGATACTATGATAATGGGCAATCCGGTTCTCGTCAAGTCTTCCGTTCCGGTTTTCTTTCAAAATCCGGTGAATCTCAAGATCCGGGTAGCGGCGGATCGGTGAAGTAAAGTGGCAGTAATACTTCGCCGCCAGTCCGAAATGCCCAGTGCAGACCGGACTGTAGCGGGCCTGCTTCATCGAACGCAGGGCCAGCCGGCTGACAAAGGCTTCTTCCGGGGAATCTTCCATGGCCGCCAGCATCTTCTGGAGATCCTTGGGGTGGACTTTCCCGTTCTCGCTGCGAAGCCTTCCCCCCATCCCCCGGATCAGAGCGGTCAGCTCCAGGATCTTGTCCGGATCCGGCTCCTCGTGAACCCGGTAGACAAAGGGGAGCTCCTGCCAAAAGGCGTCCTCCGCCACGGTTTCATTGGCGATCAGCATAAAATCTTCGATGATATCGGTGGCCGTATTCCGCGTGTAGGGACAAATTTCCACCGGATGCCCTTTCTCATCCAGCCGGATTTTCGTCTCCGGCAGATCAAAGTCCACGGAGCCCCGCCTGCGCCTCTTTGCGCGGAGTTTTTCGGCCAGCTCTTTCATCAGCCGGAACAGCTCCACAAATTCGGCGTGTTCCGCAAGGGCCGCCTCATCGCCGGTCAAAACGGCCTCCACCGCTGTATAAGTCATTCTACGATCCACCCGGATCAAGGTCTCTTCGATCCGATGCCCGGTCACGGTTCCCGATGGATCAAACTCCATCAGACAGCTGAGAGCCAGCCGGTCCTCCCCCTGATTCAGGGAGCAGATACCGTTGGAGAGGCGCCTCGGCAGCATCGGCACCACACGGTCCGTAACATAGACGCTGGTTCCCCGCTTTTTCGCCTCCTGATCCATCGGGGATCCCTCAGTCACATAATGGCTGACATCCGCGATATGCACTCCCAGACGGTACCCATTTTCCGTCCGGGTAAGAGTAACCGCATCGTCCAGATCCTTGGCGTCCTCCCCGTCGATGGTGACGGTTTGCAGGTCCCGAAGATCCACACGATTCGGAAACAAGGAGGGATCCACCGTCTCCCCGACCGAAGCCGCCTGTTCCATCACTTCCGGCGGGAACTCTTCCGGAATCCCGTAGGCCCGCAGCACGGAGAGCACATCTACGCCGGGATCGCTCCGATGCCCTAGGATTTCGGTGATTTTTCCTTCGGGCTGATGCCCCTTTTCTCCGTATTTCGTCAGCTCCGCCACAACCTTATGGCCGGAGACCGCGCCCAGATCTTTTCCTTCCGGGATAAACACATCCTCCGTCATCCGGCTGTTGTCCGGGATCACAAAACCAAAATGCTTCTTTTTCTGGTACATCCCCACCACAGTTGTGGTGTTCCGTTCCAGAACCTTTAACACCGTCCCTTCCGCTCTCCGGCCGCGGCGGCCCTCCAGGGCGGCGATTTTCACCTTATCTCCGTGAATGGCCCCGTTCACATTCTTTTCCGGAATATAAATATCTTCCGGCCAGCCATCCACGGTCACGAATCCAAATCCCCGCGAAGTACCGGAAAAAATACCGGTCAGCGCAGTCTCCTCCGGCCGCCCGTATTTTCCCCGCTTTGAGAGGCCGATCCGGCCTTCCGTCAGCAGCGAGTCGAGGACGGTTTTCAGCTCATCTCGCTGCTCCCTCGGAACACCCAGCAAAATCGCCAGCTCCTTCACCTTCATGGGATGATAGTGGGGGTCAAAAATCAACGCCTCCACATGTTTCTTTTTTATTTCCAGTTCCTTTTCTTCCATAAAACCTTTCTGTTAAACGCTTTTCGTTCTTTCCTATTTTAAGACATTGGGAAAGCCCGGACTTTCCCACGTTACAAGGAAGGATGATGATACCGGCCGCAGTCTTTCGTCCGGCTTCCATATTGGATCGCCTGGACCGGACAGCGGTTGATGCAGGCCAAACACAGGACGCACCTCTCCTTGACCCACACTGGCTTTCCTTCCTTACATTCGATTGCTCCGACCGGGCAGATCCGTTCGCAGCGGCCGCAGCCAATACAGCCCTCATCCGCCCAAAAAGGCGCGGTTTTTCTGCCCTTCCGGTAAACGGTCCAGGCCAGCTTGCTGGCAATCCGCGCTTTCGGTCCTGAGAATTTTCGTTCTTCCCGCCCGCGGATCGCAGCGCCGATCTCTTCCAGGGTGGATTCCGCCTGCTCCAGGATCTTTTTTTCCTCTTCCGGGGTGGAAAGCGGCATCACCTTCGGCATTAAGATATAATTTTCCGGCATCACCAGCGGATAAACGGCTTTAAGCGGATATCCCTTCTGACTCATCAGCGAGCGCAGCTGCTGATCCGCTCCCCCAATGCTGCCGCCGCAGGTGATCACCGCCCAGAAATACCCATTTTCCTCAGTGTTCACCTGAAGATGCTTTAAAAAGCTTCCGACCAGAGTCGGAATTCCCCAATAGTAAACGGGAAAGACAAACCCTACGCTTTCCCCTGCTCCGGCCTGATACTGAAAGTCCCGGTCCCGCAGAGCCTGCGCCATATCAATCAGCCGCTCCCCAGTCTCTTCCGCCAGATATTCCGCCGCCGCCAAAGAATTCCCTGTGCCGGTAAAGTAAAAAATCATCGCAACCACCTCCAAAAGGATAAAAAGGAGCCCATGGTTTATTCTTTTGCAAAACCATGGGCTGTATTCTCTCAGTTTAAAATATTTAACAACAACGCCAGGATCATAAAAGCGGCAATCATAATCTTCGTCCACTTTTCCATCTTTCCTTCCGGCGTGCGGCCTTTGTTCTTGCTCACATAGGTCTCCGAAGAGCTGCCTGCGATGGAGCCGCTGAGGCCGGAGGATCTCCCCTCCTGCGCTAAGATCACTACAGTCATAACAATGCAAACGACAACTAAAACCAGGGTCAGAATAATTTTCAACACGTCCATGTCCGTTCCTCCTAATGGTCATACGTTAAAGATTATAGCATAAACAGCAGTGAAATACAAGCTTTTTCCATTAAAATCTATTCTCTATTGCACGCTTTCGCCGCTCCATCCTTCTTCCCGTTTCTCCCCCAACCGTCCGATCACCTGCAAAAAGCCCTCCAAAACCGCAGTCACCCGGCTATCGGACCGGTAAACCGCCGACATGGCGTTTGACAGAGGAAAGCCTTCCGCCTCCACAGACGCCAAGGTTCCCTCGCTCAACTCCTTCTGAACCAGAAGCTCCGGCAGCACCGTGATGCCAAGCCCTGCCTTGGCGGCCTCGATCAGCGCCTGGGAATTGACGCTTGTGATCTTCGGGCGCACGGTAAACCCTTTTAATAAGAGAGCGCTGTCCACCGTATCCCTGATTGCGCTCCCGGTCTCCCGGAGAAGCAGCGGCTGCCGGCAGAGTTCCTCCATGGACATCGGTTCAGTCCGCGTAAAAAACTCCGGCGAGCCAAAGGCCCGGATCCCATAGGAGCCAAACACCCTCCCGATAAACGGCCCCTCCGGCATCACTCCTTCCAGCAGCGCCAAGTCTGCTTTTCCTTCTCTCAACAGATCCGCCGCGCAGGAAGCGCTGACCACCTGGGTTTCCACCGGCGTCTCTGGAAAGATCCGGGCAAACTGTTTTAAGAAATAGGGGGAAAAATGCACTGCTATCGTGATGCTGGATGCAAGCCGCAGCGGAGCCTGCTGCTCCAGCTTCGGCAGTTTTTCCGACAGCCTTTCCCAGGATGCGAGAAAAGGAACCGCATCCTCCAAAAGCAAAATTCCCGCGCGGGTCAGCCGGATCCCTCTGGGGCGCCGCTCCACCAAAATGGTGCCGGCCCCCTCCTCCAGCTCCCGGATCGCATGGGAAACCGCCGATTGGGTGACGGCCAGACGCTCGGCCGCCTGGGTGAGGCTTCCTGTTTCCGCCACAGCCTGGAATACCTCGTAGTGCCTGAGATTCATGGTGACAACCGCCTTTGTCATTAGTTTTATTCATGGTTTATACAAAATTATATCATTTTACATATGGCATGGCAAGAGGTATAATCACAGGCAGGCAAACCGGCAGGGAGGCGGCCCGCAGACAGATCAAAACGGGGACTCTCTGCGGAATATGATTTCTAAACGGAGGATTTCCCATGCCAAAAAAATGGAAGCTCTGCGCCTGGCTGTTCGGCATCAATTTTTTCTTGAGCGCCTTTACCTTTGGAGGCGGTTACGTGGTCGTTCCCATGGTGCGGAAATATTTTGTCCGGAAAAAGGAACTTTTTTCCGAGGAAGAGCTGGTGGAGATGGCTGCCACCGCCCAGTCTTCCCCCGGAGCCATCGCCATCAATCTGTCCGCCCTGGCCGGTTACCGGACAGCCGGGGCCGCCGGAGCCGCGGTCAGCTGTGTGTCTGCCGTGCTCCCTCCCCTCCTCATCCTTTCCGCCGTCTCGGTCTGGTATGACGCCTTTGCCTCGAACCCGGTGGTCTCCGCGGTATTGGCCGGGATGCAGGCCGGGGCCGCGGCTTTGATGGTGGATTACGTTGTGGATATGTACCGGATCATCACCGGAGAACACTCCCGCTTTCTGACATTGCTGGCACCCGCCTGCTTTGCCGCCAATTTTATTTTTGAGATTGGAGCGGTCTGGATTCTGCTGTTTTCCTGCGCTCTCTGTCTTCTGCGGACCTGGGGGCGGAACATCCGGGCACAAAAAATGAAAAAGGAGGAAAAGATCCCGAAATGCTGATCACCTTATTTTTCCTCTTCGTCCGAATCGGCCTTCTCAGTATCGGAGGCGGCTATGCCATCATTCCGATGATTCAGACCGAAATCGTAAAAAATCAAGGCTGGCTTTCTGAGCAGGCCTTTACCGACATCATTGCCATCTCCCAGATGACGCCCGGCCCCCTGGCAGTCAATACGTCCACCTTTGTCGGCATGCGGATGGCCGGAGTCGCCGGAGCCGTGGCAGCCACGGCCGGGTGCGTCATCTGCGGTATTGTGATCTCCCTGTCTCTGTACCGCTTTTTTCAGAGACACCGGGATTCCAAAATAATTTTTGAATTGCTGTGCGGCCTGAAATCAGCCTCCCTGGGCCTGATTGCCTCCGCAGCCGGAACCATTCTGCTCTTAACCTTTTTTGGGAGCGATGGGCTTCCGGTTCTCTCCCAGCTGGATCTTCCCGCCGTACTGCTGTTCTCCGGGACCTTCTTTTGTCTAAGGAAATTCCGCGCCAATCCCATTTTGCTGATGACGTTGTGCGGAGCGGCCGGAGGACTGCTCTCCTTGATTTAATCGAAAAAAACGCTTTGACAGAAGATATCTTCTATGCCAAAGCGTTTTTCTATTCTCCATTCATCTCCGGTATCCAGACTTTCGCGCTGGGATGCCGTTTTCGTTCAAAATCAGGAGCGAAGCTCTACCCCCAAATCTTTCAGAGCGCCCAGAATCTTATTCATCACCTCATTGACATCCTTATCTTCCAGGGTCCGGTCCTTCGCCCGGAAGGTGACGCTGTAGGCCACGGATTTGTAGCCCGCCTTGATCTGAGCTCCCTCGTAGAGATCGAACATTCGATAGCTCTCCAGAAGCTTGCCTCCCTTCTTCTCCAGGATCTCTTCGATCTGCCCGACTCTGATGTCCTTCTTCATCACCATGCTGATATCGCGGGTCACAGCCGGGAATTTGGCGATCCCATCGTATTTCCGGTCAAAGGTCGCCATCGGAATCACGGCCGGCATATCGATGACCGCCACATAAGTCCGCTCTCCGATGCCGTAGTTATCCGCCGCCTGGGGATGAAGCTCGCCCATATAGCCGACCACGATATCCCCGTAGGAAAGCTCTGCCTGACGTCCCGGATGCAGGAACGGCTTGCCGCCTTCCGGATTATAATGAATCTTTTCGTGCAGGCCGATCTTCTCAAAAAACTCCTCGATGACGCCCTTCATCGTAAAGAAATCGCCGTCCCCGTAAAAACCAAGGGTAAACTGCATCCGCTCCTCCGGCAGCTCGGTCAGGGGCAGCGCCTTCGGCAGATAGATGTTGGCCAGCTCATACAGACGGACATCTTTATTTCTCCGGTTATAGTTGGTGGAGAGGGACGTCAGCATTCCGTTCAAGGGCAGCGTCCGCATGATGCTGAAATCCTCGCCCAGCGGATTTAAAATCGTCACGGTCCGGCGCAGAGGCGAATCTTCCGGCAAAAGCAGCTTGTCAAATACCTTCGGGCTCTCAAAAGAATACGTCATCCCCTGACTGAATCCGCAGAATTCGGCCACATCCCTGGCCACTTCCTCGATCCGGAGCTTGAAGGAAAGCTTTCCGGTGGTCGCCTCGCCGCGGGGCAGAGTGGTCGGAATTTTATCGTATCCATAGAAACGGGCCACTTCCTCGGCCAGATCCGCTTCGCATTCCAGGTCCTGGCGGAACGAAGGAACAATGACCTCCTCGGTGATATCATCGTATTCCAGATCAATTTTCTCAAAATATTTCAGCATCTCTCCCTTGGAAATCTGCGTTCCCAGGAATTCATTGGCCCAGTCCGGGCGGAAGGCAATGCGCTTCGGCCCCAGAGCCGTCGTGTAAACGTCTACGATGCCGCCGACCACTTCCCCGCAGCCCAGCTCCTCGATCAGCTGGCAGGCGCGGTTGATCGCCGCTTCGGCGTTGTTGGGATCCAGTCCCTTTTCAAATTTGCCGGATGCTTCGGTCCGAAGGCCCAGACGTTTGGCCGAGAGCCGGATGTTGGTCCCGTCGAAGCAGGCCGCCTCAAAGAGCATGGTCTGCACGTCGTCGGTGATCTTGGAATTTTCCCCGCCCATGATTCCGGCGATGCCGACAGCCTTCTCCCCGTCGCATATGGTTAAAATATTGTGATCCAATTTCCGGATCTGGCCGTCCAGCGTCTGGAATTCCTGGCCGTCCTCGGCGCGCTTTACCACGATCTTGTGATCCGCCACCTGATCCAGATCATAGGCGTGCATCGGCTGGCCGTATTCTTCCATCACATAGTTGGTGATATCCACGATATTGTTGATCGGCCGGATGCCGCTGGCCGCCAGACGGCGCTGCATCCATTCGGGCGACGGCCCCAGCTTGATGTTTTTCACGACCCTGGCGCAGTAGCGGGGGCAGAGATTACCGTCTTTTACTTCCACCTTGATATAGTCGTTCACATCTTCCTTATTTCCGACTTCACGGACTTCCGGAGGAACAAATTCTTTGCGGAACGTGGCCGCCGCTTCCCTGGCGATTCCAAGCACGCTGTAGCAGTCCACCCGGTTGGAGGTGATTTCATATTCAAATACCGTATCGTGGAGCCCCAGGATTTCCACAGCATCAGCGCCTACCTCCACATCCTCCGGAAGGATGTAGATCCCTTCCTCCGGCGCGTCCGGATACATGTCACGGGAAGAGCCCAGCTCCTCGATGGAGCAGAGCATACCGTAGGACATGACTCCGCGGAGCTTTCCTTTTTTAATCTTAATTCCTTCTTCCGGCATCGGGCCGCCGTCATGGCCGCCGGCCACACGGCCGCCGTCTTGAACCACCGGCACCTTGTCGCCGACTTTTATATTCTTTGCGCCCGTGACGATCTGGAGAATCTCATTTCCAACATCCACCCGGCAAATGATCAGCTTATCAGCGTCAGGGTGAGGCTCGATCGAGGTAATCTCGCCGGCCACAATTTTCTCCAGGTTCTTGTCCAGTTTGGTAAATCCTTCTACCTTCGTTCCGGTCAGCGTCATCGCATCCGTATACTCCTGCGGTGCCACGTCCAGATCCGGAATATATGCTTTAATCCAAGAATATGCTGTATTCATTTCCGTTTCCTTTCTTTTCCGGTGTTAGAACTGCTTTAAGAAGCGGTCGTCGTTCTCATAGAGAAGTCTCATGTCGTCAATCTCATATTTCAGCAGGGCGATCCGCTCCAGGCCTACGCCAAAGGCAAAGCCGGAATAAACGTCGGGATCAATTCCGCTCATCCGCAGCACCTTCGGATGCACCATGCCGCAGCCTAGGATCTCGATCCAGCCGGAACCCTTGCACATCCGGCAGCCCTTACCGCCGCACTTAAAGCAGGAGACATCCACCTCCGCAGACGGCTCGGTGAACGGGAAATGGTGAGGGCGGAATTTCACGCGGGTTTCCGGCCCGAACAGCTCGCGGGCGAACTGCTGCAGCGTTCCCTTCAAGTCGGAGAAGGTAATCCCCTTGTCGATGACCAAGCCCTCGATCTGATGAAATGAAGGGGAGTGGGTGGCGTCCACCTCATCGGAACGGAACACGCGGCCCGGCGCAATCACACGAATCGGGGGCTTTTGCTGCTCCATCACACGCACCTGCACCGGCGACGTCTGGGTCCGCAGAACAATATCCTTATTAATATAGAAGGTATCCTGCTCATCTTTGGCCGGATGATTGGCAGGAATGTTCAGCGCTTCAAAGTTATAGTAATCGTACTCCACCTCCGGGCCTTCCACGACCTCGTAGCCCATGCCGATAAAGATCCGCTCCACCTCTTCGAGGGCGATGGTGTTGGGGTGACGGTGGCCGACGCGGTTTCTCTTCGCAGGCAGGGTCACATCAATGACTTCGGAGCGAAGCTGCAGCTCTCTGGCCTTGGCCGCCAGCTCCGCCTTTTTTGCCTCCAGCTTTCCCTCCAGCTCGGCGCGGGCTTCGTTTACCATCTGACCCACCTTCGGGCGGTCTTCCGGCGCGACTTCCTTCATACTCTTTAAGAGTTCGGTCAGCTGTCCTTTTTTGCCCAGGTAGGCGACGCGGATCTCATTGAGGGCCTCCATGTTGCCCAGGTCCTCCATCTTTGCCAGCGCTTCCTGCCGTATTTTTTCTAATTTTTCCTTCATGACTTCCTCCTTTAGGATTTTTGGGAAGCAGCGCCTTCCCAGAAAAATTCTTACCGTCTCAATTTTTGATATAATAGGAAATAAAAAAACCTCCATCCCAAAAGGGACGAGGTCATCGCGGTACCACCCTAATTCCTGTTCTCACAGGCTCTCTCGCTGCGTAACGTGCAGATACGTCGCCCCTTAATTCTAGTTCGGGGACGCGGCTCCGGCGGGAAATTCGCTCTTGGAAAGGAACCTGGGAAAACTTACAGCCGGTGATTCTCCCTCTCTGTCGGAAATTCCAATGCTACTGTGCGCCATCTGCGCCTTTTTCTTTGATAGATTATAAATTCTGGAAACTGTTTGATTCACGGTAAAACGTGCGTGAGAAGATTCGAACTCCCGGCCTTCTGATCCGTAGTCAGACGCTCTATCCAGCTGAGCTACACGCACTTATCACGGGAACTTCCCGCATCTGAAACTAGATTTTACATCACTTTTCATATAAAGTCAAGGGCTTTCGAAAAAAAGTATGGAATCTTGCCGCATATTTTTGAGCGGCAAGATTCCTATGCTCTTATGTATCTCGTCTTTCTCTTTTTTCAAACAGCTCCTGAAGCATCCGGCTCAGTTTTTCAAAATCCACCGGCTTTGTCAGGTGGCCGTTCATTCCGCTTTCCACCGACTTTTTCATGTCCTCGTCGAAGGCATTGGCCGTCATGGCGATAATCGGCACCTGCCGGGCGTCCTCCCGGTTCAGTTTTCGAATCCTTCTGGTCGCTTCCAACCCATCCATAACCGGCATCCGGATATCCATCAGCACCGCATCATAGTAACCGGCCGGAGACGATCCAAACCGTTCCACAGCGACCTTGCCGTTTTCCGCCGTCTCCACCTGAAATCCGTGCATCTCTAAAAGTGTCTTGGCAATCTCCACGTTCAGATCATTGTCCTCGACCAAAAGAACCCGCCGTCCGTCAAAGTGGAAGATCGTTTCCTCCACATGAGCGGATTTTCGGACCCCCTCCGCAAGATTCAGCCGCAGGGAGAAGGTGAATTCGCTTCCCTTTCCCTCCTCGCTTTCCAGATGAATGGGATTACCGCCCATCATCTGAACCAGGCTGTTGCTGATCGCAAGGCCCAGTCCGGTCCCTCCGAACTGGCTGGCTGTCGTGTCGCTTTCCTGCTCAAAAGCGTGGAAAATCCGTTCCCGGTTGGCCTCGCTGACTCCGATTCCGTTATCTTTGACGGAGAAATAAAGACTGCATTTTGCTGCTTGGATTTCCTGCCGCACCACAAGACGAACCCTTCCGCCTTCCGGTGTAAACTTGACGGCATTGCTGAGCAGGTTCACCAGAACCTGGCTCAGGCGCATTCCATCCCCAACCACCCAGGGATGCGGCAGGTCTTTTTCCAGCTGAAAATTCTGTTTTTTTGCCTCCGCCTGGGTACGGATCACGGTTTCAATCTCCAATAACTGTTGATCCAGATCGAAATCCGTCTCCGCCAGCTGCATTTTTCCGCTTTCAATCCGGGACATATCCAGGATGTCATTGATCAAAGACAGGAGATAGCGGGAAGAAATCTCGATTTTGCCCAGACAGTCCGCCGCTTTCTCTGGAAGTTCAGGAGCTGATTTCGCCACCTCCGTCATTCCAATGATGGCATTCATGGGCGTCCGGATCTCATGGGACATCCGCGAAAGGAAATCGCTCTTGGCGCGGCTCGCGGAATCCGAACGCGCTTTGCTGAGATTGGTCTCAATAATTTTCGCCACCTCGGAGAGACTGGACTTCTCCTCCAGCGTCCAAACGCGCGCTTCATCCTGATCGAAAAAGCCGATGCTTCCGATATAATCCCCGTGCGCCCAGAGCGGGATGCAAAGTCCGCACCGGCCGGCAGGAACCGCGAAAAAGAGCTTTTCTTCCCCGCTCAAGTCCCCCTTGGATCCGCCTGTTTCCAAAATCCGGCTCTCCCGGATCCGATTCACGCAATGGTCGTAGACTGCCTCCGAATACCGCTGAACCTGATCCGATACAGGCTCTCCATCCCGGTGCCACTGACAGTATACATACGTCGTATAGAAATCCCGTTCCGCCGTGGTCATCACCAAATCGCTGAGCTGAAAATAAGCGCCCAGCTTCATCAGCAGCACAGGCATCACCCGGCGCATGTCCTCTGCTTTTTCAAACATATGAAACACGATGGACACAATGCTGAGATTAGACTCATAGGGGATGCCAGTGATCGGCGTCACATTTCCCGCCATGGAGCCTTCTGCCTTTCTCTGCATGCCCATATCTCGGTAAGCAATGATATGGCCGCCTTTTTGTTTGGCTTCCTGCAAAGCGTTACCAGCCCGCTCAATCAAAAGCGGCAGGGGCTGATTTCCCTCGGTCTCAATACAGCCGATGCTGATCCCGATATCCGGCATTACGCTTCCGCAGTTCCGTGCGAACGCCTCCGCCAATTTCCGGCCAAAGGCCTTCCCTTCCTCCCGGCCGACTTCCGGCAGCCAGACGACGAATTCATCTCCGCCGTAGCGAACGGCGAGATCCTGCTCCCTCATCAAAGAACGGAAAAGGCGTCCGGCTTCCTCCAGCACAACATTCCCTGCCATCACGCCCAGCGTATCGTTGACACTCTGGAAATTGTCGATGTCAAAGAACAAAAGACAGCCGCCGCGTCTGGTCGCCTCCAGCAGAATGTTCCAGCCTTCCTCCCGGTTGTACAATCCGGTCAGGCTGTCCCGCTTGGCGTTCTCCTGCTCCTCCAGTTCCTTATTCTTACGCTCTTCAATATCGCTGAGGCTTCCGATCATCTTGGTCGCCTGTCCGGCGGCATTTTGCACCAGCTTGGCACGCATCTCCACCCACCGGAACTGTCCGGGGCTGAAAATGCTGCTTCGAAACTCGCAGCGCTTATACTGTTCCTCAGATTTGATGATCTCGGTCAGGCGGTCCCGATCGGGCTGATAGATAATCTCGTCGTTGTCAAAAAACGATTCAAACCCATGGATTGTCTGGGTCAGCCGTCCCTCTTCCGCTTCCTCGTTTCCTTCTGTCCGCACATTATAAAACCGTACCATATCAGAGGAATACTCATACTCAAATAAAATTCCGGTGCTGCTGTCCAGGGCCGCCAGATAGCGTTCCTTCTCCTCCAACAACTGCTCTTCCGCTTTCTTTTGCTGCTCCAACAGATTTTGCAGAACCCTTCTTAAATTGTCGATCTCCTCGATCCGGGTTTCCTTCATCCCCTCCACATCCGGAAGCCCGCCCTGGATATTCTGGGCCAAACGGCGGATCGGCCTCGTGACAAAGGACGCCGTCAGGCTCGTCAGCAACAGGCCGACTGCCAGAGTCAGGCATACGGCGATGCCGACCAAGAACAAGAGGCGCTCTCCGAGCCCGAAGACCTGGTGATAATTGGTCACGGCCAGCAGCACCCAGCGGTCCCCGCTGAACGGAGTGTTGGTATTGTAGAGGGAAAATTCCTGCACTGTGGCATAAGCCTTGCTGCCAAAGAGCTCTGCGCCGGAAATGAGATATAATTCATTTTCTTCTTTCTGCAAAGTCAGTCTGGTATTGTCCTGGGACAGCTGGCTGGCGGCGGCTCCGAAAGCCAGCAAGGGTTCATACACGCCGTCTTCGCGCTCCAAAGCCATGATATAGCCGCTCTGATCCTTTTCTTCTACTTCCAATTCCTTTGCCGGAATCAAATCCTGAAGATATTCCTGGGAAATATCGATTCCTAATACACCATAGACCGTTTGATCGTCGTAGATCAAAGGAACGGAATACGTAATCATCCGGTAGGGATCCCCTTCCCCTCCCAGGGAAAAGGGGCGGCTCCAGTATCCCAGATTCCGATAATCAAGGCCCGGCGCTTTCAATGCCTCCTGATAGGGGTAACTGAAAAAACGCATGGACTCGCTGTCCTGATTTCCTTCCTGATCCGTGGACCAAAACACATCAAAGGGGATGTCCAAATCATGAGATATTTTCTTATTTCCTCTCACCATCACCAAATCGGAATAATCCATAGGGTTATTTTTTGGATTGGGATCACGAAAATAAACACCCGGCAAAGCCAGACTGCCGTCTGTCTCTGTCCTGCCGCTCAAAAAAAGAAACGCTCCAGTAACAGAATTGGTTCGCAAAACCGAGATTACCTGCTCGGAGATCAGAGAGGCAAATTCTGTCTGTAAACGGTCTTCTTCCAGAAAAGCGGATATCTGCACGTTCTTTTCATTTAAAAAATAAGTCAGTTTTTGGTTGATGGTTCCGGTCACCAGCTGGAAATTCGACCACTGCTGAATCATTTCATTTTCCAGGATAATCTTCCGGTTTTCTGCCGTCTGATTCAGCACATGCACCGCATTTTGGTTGATCATATCCGCCGTTCCGCTGACATACACGCTGGCGTAGGAAAAAAGGGCCTGCAGTAAGATCAGCACGGTCAGCGGCAACACCAACCGCCGGTAAATCGAGGTTTTTCTGTGAAGCATATACGCTCCTTCTATGGCAAAGGCTCTGCATCCCGGTTCCCCAAACGGGATGCAGAGCAGAGTTTCCAAATCACAAATTTATTTTACCGCATCCTCAAGGGCCTGTTGAAACTGGACAAACCAAGTTTCAAAGTTTTCCTCGGTCAGATAGGGGGCCAGCGCCTCCTCCACGGACTTTCCGGCGGCAAGATCCGCGAGCACGGCTTCCCGGTCGGCAGCCGCTTTGTCGGAAAGGTTATACTCCAGCACCTTTCTGGCCTTCACCCCGCCGTCAAACGCCTTGTTGGTATAGAGCGCCGCCTCGCTGCTCCGATCATAGCTGATCAATAACGCATCATAGGCTTTGGGCCCGATCTCAATCTTCTTTTCTTCCAGAATACGATCCAGGTTTTCCTTGGTCGCCACGCCCTTTTTCACAGGCAGGTATCCCGAACCGCTGGAAAACTCCAGATTCCGGTCCGCCTCGGTAAACCACTTTAAGAACACGACCGACGCATATTCCTGTTCCGGCGTGCTCTTCGTCACTACCATTCCCGCGCCCTGCTGCACCTCATAATTGGCGCCGCCCTCAAAAACAGGCGTCGGCAAGCTGACCGCCTCGATGGGATGGCTGCTACCGTCCTCCATTTCCACAGTATCCGGAAAATATGTCGCAGAAGTCGTAGAACCGGTCAGCGCAATGATTTCTCCGATCTTCACGTCATCGGAGCGGAACTTGGCATATGCTGAGAAATATCCTTTCACATAGGGAACATAGTAGAAATCCCAGATCTTTTTCATGACGTCCCGGTCCACATCCAAAGTCACGGTCTGATTTTCCACATGGAAGATCTCATGGCCCAGCTGCATGGATCCGACGATAAACAGGTTCGCCATGGCGTCGCGGCCATAGAAAGCCTTCCCATCGCCAGGCTCCGGCGTCTTGGCGTCGGTCCAGTTATAATACTGTTCCGCCACTTTCACCAAGCCTTCTTTTGTTTTCAAATCGTCCATCGAAGCGCCCGTCTCAGCGGAAAAGGTATCCCACTCGGTCTTGTTCAGCATGAAAATTTCCGAAGATTTGGCTGTCGGAAAAATCTTCAGCTCTCCGCCTGTGCCGATTCGTCCTTCTTCTATATAAGAATCTACATATTCGGCAATCTCCGCCTCAGTCATATACTGGCCGAGATCCACGAGATATCCCATCTTTTCCACTTCGTAAGCCGTATCCGCATAGGAGGCAAAGATATTCGGTACCTCGCTGCTGCCGACCTCCTTGCTGATCGACGCTTTCACGCTGTCCTCCAGCTGTGTCACGTTTCCCTGATTATAACTTTCTACAAAAACCCCCTCTTCCGCGCCTTTGGTCTGATTGAATTCGCTGACCATCTCGTCGAAGGCAGATTTCTGGGAACCATTATAATAATGCCATACCGTAATCGTCACCGGGTTTTTCGGATCCAGCTTCACCGAAGCGGCTGTCTTTTCTCCCGCCGTTGTCCCGGTGGCGGCAGTTGTTTCCGCGCCCTGAGATTCCATCCCTTGGGCCGCCGTTTCCGAAGTGCTCTCACCATTTGTCTGCGGGGAAGAGCAGCCACTAAACAGCAGCAGGGCAGACAGAAACATCGCAATCGTTTTTTTCATAATTTTTCCTCCTCTTTCCTTGTATCTTATACTAGTTCCGCGAATCCTGCAAGTAAAACCTGATTCTTGGGCTATTTTACATATAGGCCAACCGCCCCAAGTGAAAAAGACCTGACGCACCCAATGCAAGTACAGCTTCATCGCGGCCATGGCCCTGCTTACAGCAGGGAAGGCCCATGACAACGACGCTGTTCAGAAATTGCTGTTCAGCCACTATGATAAGCATATCTGTGAAACCAACAAGGAATAAAAGGGTTCTGCTCCCACGAAAAAGGAAGGATGCCGTGAAACAATGGCTTCCCTCCTTTTCTATTGCCGAGAAATCCTCTTTTACTATTCGTTTCAGAACAAAATCCGAAAAATTTGTGATTTCCGTTTTAATTGGAAGATGTTTGATGTAAAATAAAGAATAAAAGGTTGGCTATTGAAAAGCCCCGTTGAAAAATATTTCCAGTCGTGATAAGATGGGAAAACCACAAGAAAGGAGGACGCCATGAAGGACTGGCAGAAAAGAATTTTTGAAGTATCGAAAAAAGTCAGCGGGGACCAGATTCCGGTCTACGGCGCCCAGGCTTCCTTTTTCATTGTCGTTTCCGTCATCCCTTTTGCGATGGCGTTGGTCTCCTTGATTCAATTTTTCATTCCGGCCAGCAAGATGGAGGCGTTATCCTATGTGGTGAATCTGCTTCCTGCCTCTTTGAGCCAGCCGGTCGAATCCGCCATTGATGACCTGTTCACCAACTCGGCGCCGTCCATCGTCTCGATCTCGCTGCTGGTGGCGGTCTGGAGTGCCTCAAAGGGCGTGCTGGCCCTGGAGCGCTGCCTTCACGTCATCTACCGGGTCACGGATCATCAGAACTTTATCCTGAGGCGCCTGCGGGCGGTTCTCTATACCCTGTTTTTCCTGGTCGTCCTGGTCATGGCCTTGGGCCTGCTGGTTTTCGGTAACTCAATCCAGGCGGCGGCCAGCGCGCATTTTCCGATGCTCAATAAAATCGCGCCGCTGATCTTCGGACTCCGCTCTTTGATGTCCACTGCCGTCTTCGTCGCCGGGTTCAGCGGAATTTATATGGTGCTCTCCGGCGCTAAGCGCCGCTTTTTCCAGGTGCTTCCCGGTGTTTTGTTCTCCACCGCGGGCTGGACCATCTTCTCTTTGGGATACGCTTATTACATCACGAACTTTTCCAATTATACGTATATTTACGGCAGCTTGGGCGCCATCATCCTGATGATGCTGTGGCTGTACTTCTGTATCCTTATTTTGCTCGCCGGCGCCGAGCTGAACGTTTTTTTAGAGTCTCACTCTCCGGATCATAAATCTCATCTTCCCGCGGTTCATGAGCCGGAAGATGGATCAAAAACGTGATCTCGTGCCCTTCGCTCGTCACCTGGATTGTACCGCCGTGGAGCTCTACGATCTCCTTAGCAATGGCAAGTCCCAGACCGGCTCCGCCGTTCTTGGTGCCGCGGGAACTGTCGGCCCGGTAAAACTTTTCAAAGATCATGGACAGTTTTTCCGGCGGAATCGGATCTCCTTGGTTATGTACGCTGACCCGGATTCCCCCCAGTTCCCGCGCCGCCTCAATGCACAGACAAGTATTTTCATAGCCATATCCCACCGCATTCCGCAGCAGGTTGTCAAAGACACGGGCCAGCTTGTCGGAATCGGCATCCAGCTTCAGCCCTGCTTCGATATCCATCACAGCCGTCATCCCTTTCTCCGCTAAGACCGGGAAGAACTCGTCGGCAATCTGATAAAGCATCATGGTCAAATCGACCCGATTCTTTTCCAGCACCATTCCCTGCGTATTAAACCGCGTGATATCGAAAAATTCATTGATCAGCTGTTCCAGCCGGTAAGCTTTTTCCACGGAAATATCAATGTATTTTGCCCTTTGCTCCGCCGGCAGCGCCGGATTTTCCTGGAGCAAAGAGAGGTATCCGATAACCGAAGTCAGCGGGGTCTTCAAATCGTGGGCCAGATAAGCCAGCAGATCATTTTTCTGCTGCTCCGCTTCCCTCGCCTCCTGCTCCCGCTTTTGCAGCTGCTCCCGCAGCCGCACCAACGCCATCTCCACTTCTTTCAAATCCGCGGGAAAAGCCTCGATCGCCGCGCCTTCATCCACCAGCGCAGTCAAGGAATGGATCACCAGCTCCAAATATCGCAGATTTCTCCGGGCCGTCCGGACACAGATGATCAAAGCCCCCGCCAGATAGACAATGGAAAACAGGAGCTCTTTTTTTCCTCTTAAGAGCTGCATGGTTTGGGAACCCAGTTGTTCCTGAACCCAGATCGAGATGGATCCCCGGTAAAACAGGTAATAACCTGCCATCAAAAGCAGCATAAATAAGGTATAGATCAGCAGATTTCGCAGAATCCGGCTCAAGGACCGGCGCTTGACCAGCCGGAAATCTTCCTTCTTATTTTTCAATTTTATACCCTACTCCCCAAACGGTCTTGATGTACTTGGGGTTTCTTGGCCGCTCTCCCAGCTTTTCCCTTAAACGTCTGATATGGACCATCACCGTATTATTGCAGTCCAAATACTCTTCCCCCCAGACCGTCTCAAAAAGCTGTTCGGAAGAAACCACCTTCCCATCATTCTCACAAAGTGTCCACAGAATTTTAAACTCAATCGGAGTCAGCGATACGGGTTTTCCATAGAGCGTGCACTCATGGCGTTCATTGTCGATCACCAGCCCGCCGATTTCATAGACGTCCCGTTCTTCCTCCTGAGAAATATCATTATAATTCTTATACCGGCGAAGCTGAGCCTTTACGCGCGCGATCACTTCCAGCGGGTTAAAAGGTTTTGTGATATAATCATCGGCCCCGATGGTAAGGCCCCGGATTTTGTCCACATCCTCGATCTTTGCCGTCAGCATAATAATCGGATAATTAAACTTTTCGCGAATCGTGCGGCAAATCGAAAATCCGTCGGTATCTGGCAGCATCACATCCAAAATGGCAAGATCCAGGCGCTGTTCCTCAATGACTTTGAGGGCGCTTTTTCCGTCATAGCATTTATGGATCGTGAAACCTTCGTTCATCAGATAAAGCTCGATCAGATCTGCAATTTCCTTTTCATCGTCCACAACTAAAATATGGTCATTCATTTTTCGTTCTCCCATGCGTTTCCGCATCCGCCTCACCTCCCACGGATAGGATACGCTATTTTTGTATCAGATTTGTAAACGTTCCCGCTTACTTTTTCAAAATATCAAAGAGTACGCCGCTAAGTACCGTCATTCCCGTGTGGAGCACGGTCTCCGGAAAGTCAAATTCCGGGGTATGGCCCGGCGCCGCCGTATCCGTTAACAGCAGGGGAAACGCCGCTTGGCCGCCGCGTGCTTTTACCCGTTCCATCAGCCAGGAAAAATCTTCACTTCCCTCGGACGGCCCTTGCAGGTAGGAGGTCGGCCGGATTTGTGGAAACTGTTCCAGGCAAAGAGTCCGGATCCGTTCACAAAGGGACAGGCTACTCACCACCGACGGCGCGCCGCCCGCGGTTTGAATCCGGCAGGACACACCGTGCATCTTGGCCGCGCCCAGCAAAATCCGGCGAGCCTGTTCTTCCATATAGGAATTGATCTCCGTGCCAGCCCCGCGGATCTCCAATTCCAGTATCCCGTGATCCGCCACCACATTCCGGCCGCCTCCGGCTTCCATTCGCCCCACGTTGATCCGGGTCGCCCCTTTGCTGTGGCGCGGGATTCCGTAGAGGGCCGTGACCGCGGCGGCCATGGCCGGCATTACGCTGAGGCCTTTCTCCGGAAAACTTCCGGCATGGGCGGCGCGGCCGGTAAATTCCGCATCCAGCTTTGTCGTGGCGAAGGAACCGGACGCGCCGGGAACCAGATCACAGTCTCCTTCCGGGCGGGAGCGGCCGAAAATATGCGCGCCCAGCAGAAAATCCACATCGTCCACGTGACCGGCTTCGGCTACCGCCCTGCCGCCGCGCACGCCTTCCTCCGCCGGCTGAAAGATCAGTTTCAAGGTTCCCTGCCACTGATCCCCCATCGCCTTCATGATACGGGCGATTCCCACGCCCATCGCCGTATGACCGTCATGACCGCAGGCGTGCATGACGCCAGGATGTGAGGAGGCGAAGGGGAGCCCGGTCTTCTCCGTGAGCGGCAGCGCGTCCAGGTCCAGGCGCAGGGCAGCCACCGGGCCGGGCCCCTGGTGAAGCACGGCAATTAACCCGGTAAAACCTCCCCGCATCGGCTCCAGCTCCCGTTCCGGAATGCCCTCGGATCGGGCTCTCAGCCATTCCCTCTCCAGGATCGCTTCGGAGGGAACTCCCATCCGAGCATCCGCTTTGCACACGGAAGGCCCGGTCTGCACTTGGTAGCCCAGCGCTTTCAGCTGAGCGGCAACGACCGACGTTGCAACATATTCGCACCAGCCCAATTCCGGCTTCTCGTGGAGCAGGCGGCGCAGGGAAACCGCCTCCGGGAAATAAGTCCGGGCCAGTTCTTCGATTTTTTTCGTCATTTTTCTTTTGGAAGATCCAACATCCTTCTTCATATTTTACCATCGTTTTTTATTTTATCACAAATATCCAGGTAATTCTACCGGAAAGCAATTACAATGGTGTAAACTTCACTGGGCCGCTTTGTCTCCCAGAAGACAAAAACGCGGCAGGCCTTATCCCGGACAACATCTCTCTTGTCCGGGATAAGGCCTGCCGCGTCTGGCACATCAAATATTTTCATTCTGCATCGCCGACATGATGGACGGCACCACCTGTTTCTTCCTCGATACCACGCCAGGCAGGAACATACTCTCCTGGGGTTCCTGGTGGAAGGCTCCGGCGGCCACCTCCGCGGCCCCTTCTCCCTGACAAAGCAGTAATGTGCTCTCGTCCATGATATTGGTCAGCATAAAAAATACCATATCCACGGCTTTTTCTTTCAGCACCTTGCTCATATAAGGCAGCAAACGCACTTCCAGCTCCTCCATCTCTTTCCGGGACATCATGTTCACCTGGCCGATGCCAAGAGTCCTCTCTCCGACATTGAATTTCTTGTAGTCCTGATAGAAGATTTCCTCAGCGGTCCGGCTTCCAAAATTACTTCCGGCGGCAAACATTGCCTGAGCGTGTTCCTCCACGGAAATCCCGGCGATCGCAGCCAGCTCCTCGGCGGCCTGCCGGTCCATGGGCGTGCAGGTCGGAGAACGGTAGACCAACGTATCTGAGAGGATCGCCGAACACAAAAGTCCCGCGATGCCCGGCTCCACCTCCACCTGATTTTCCCGGTACATCTGATAGACAATCGTCGCCGTGCAGCCAAGGGGCTGATTCCGGAAAAAGACCGGATTGATGGTTTCCAAACTGCCCAGCCGGTGGTGGTCGATAATCTCCAGGATCTCCGCATCCTCGATGCCGTCCACAGCCTGGGAGCGCTCATTGTGATCCACGAGAATCACCTGCTTTTTCTTTGCGCCCAGCAGCTTTCTGCGGGAGATCATACCGAGGAGTTTTCCGTCCTTGTCCACCACGGGAAAATCCCGGTGCCGGTGCTTGGTCATTGTGTCTTTGACGTCGTCGATAAAATCATTGGGGTGGAAGGAGATCAGGTTGTCTTTCTTCATATAAAAGTCAATCGGAATACTCTGATTGATCAGGCGGGCCGCCGTAAACGTATCGTAGGGAGTTTCAATGATCGAACAGTTCTTTTCCTGGGCCAGCTTGGTGATGGTCCGGGATACCTTGGAGCCTCCGGTCACGATCACACAGGCGGCATTCATCTCGATGGCGCAGAGCTGAGACTCATAGCGGTTTCCGGTGATCACAATGTCCCCATCGTCGATGAACTCCTCCATGGTATCCGGGTTCGCCGCCGCGATCAATACTTTTCCCTCGGTCAGCTCATGGTCCTTGTCTCCGACCACCAGCTCGCCGCCCAGGGTTTCCACCAGATTTTTGTAGGAAGTCCCGGCCTGGGAGACCACCTTGCTGTCGTACATTCCCATGTAGGATTCGGCGATATCGCCCTCGGTGATGATCCCGGTCAAATACCCTTCCTCATCCACGATCGGCAGCGTCACCACATTCATGTCCGCCATCCATTCCCACGCCTTTTTCAGAGACAGGCAGCTTAAGACCCGCTTAAACCGGCGGATGTCCATATCCTTCACCTGCCGCCGCACATCGCTGATAAAGAACGGCTGCGGGAAACCGAACCGCTGGAGCACATATTGGGTCTCCAGGTTCAGCTGCCCCGCGCGCTTGGGATAATAAGGATTCCCGGTCAATTTTTCTTTCAGCTTCGCATATGCGATGGCCGAACAGATCGAATCTGTGTCCGGATTCATATGCCCTACCACATAGACGGGCCGCACTTTCTCTTCCGTTTCCTCCGCTGCTGCGGCAGGATTTTCTTTTTTCACGTCAGTCTCCTCCTTCTCGGTCATTCCCTGATTTGCCAAAAGATCTCGCCAAATCTTTCATACCGCTGTACCCCAGGGGACAGCCCCTGGACAGGCCCTGCGATTGTCCAGCAGTCCCGATAAATTCTGACTTCACGGCAAAGAGCAGCCCGTCTGCCTTTATAATAGGAACGTTCCCTTCTTACAGCAGGTGGCTGCGCAGCTCCTCCCCGGTAAGCGGCGACAGATAGGCCGGCGCTATGTCAAAGACGGTTCTCGCGCCGGTCTGCCCTTCCGCGCTGAGCCGGGAAACCGCTCTCGCATAGGCAACCAGCACACTGGCCGTGAATTCCGGGTTGGAACCCAATTTTAACGAATATTCTATCATCTGATGAGTGCCCTCACCGGTCACGCCGCTGCGCATCACAAAACCGCCGTGGGGCATCTGATTGTGCTCTTTTACAAATTCCTCTTCTTCCATAAACGTGACCGTGGTGTCATAGTCCGAAAAATAGTTGGGCATGGTCACAATCGCTTCGCGGATCGCTTCTTGATCCGCCCCTTCCTCCGCCACCACGTAGCATTCTCTCAAATGCTTTTCTCTGGTGGACAGCTCCGGATTCTTTCCGGCGCGGACCGCATCCATCGCAGCCTCCACCGGCACGGTGTATTGGATCGCGCGTTTTACTCCCGGAATCCGGCGGATCGCATCGGAATGCCCCTGGCTGACGCCCCGGCCCCAGAACGTGTAGGTGCCGCCTTCCGTCAAAATGGATTCTGCGTACAGGCGGTTTAAGGAAAACAGGCCCGGATCCCAGCCCACGGAAATCACGCCTACGGTACCGGCCTTCCGGCAGGCTGCATCCACCGCGGCAAAGTGCTCCGGAATCCGCGCATGGGTGTCAAAACTGTCGATCACGGAAAACAACTGAGCCATCTGCGGAGTCTGCTCCGGCAGATCCGTCGCACTGCCGCCGCAGAGAATCATCACGTCAATCTCATCTTTGTGAGCAGCCGCGTCCTTCAGCGCATAAACCTTTGCCCCGGCGGTCGCCGGCTTTACATCCGACGGGTCCCGGCGGGTAAAAATCCCGGCCAGCTCCATGTCGCTATTCTTCTGAACCGCCAGCTCCACGCCGCGGCCTAAATTTCCGTAGCCTGCAATTCCAATTCGAATGGATTTCATTCTGCATTCCTCCTTCGGCAGTTCTGCTGCCATTTCTTCTGTGCCATATTGTAACCCATCCGACTAGAAATTTCCACCCCTAATTTTATTAAATTTTTCTTTATTTTAATTTCAAAAAGTAAGCGGCCTCTTGCTTTTCTCTCGTATTCAAGCATTTCGCCTCTTATTCTTCTGTTTTGTGATAGACTTTGGTAGAAGAACATTGGCTGGAGGCGAATTTTCCATGAAAATCATTGACGCTCATATCCATTTTACCATGAATCACCCACATTTCAACCAGATTGCCGTAGAAGCTGGGTATGAAAATACGGAGGAAGGGCTTCGGAAAAATTTTGCGGATGCCGGAGTCTGCCGTGGTATCGTGATGGGGAACCGGAGCCTGTATCCGGAAGACCATGAGTACCCGGATTTTCTGAACTACTGTATCGGGCTGGACGGAAGCACCTTGTCAGAAATGAACCCCAAGGAAGCCATTGCCCTTGTGGAAGAGAATCTGAGGAAGGACTCCTGCGTCGGAATTAAATTATACCCCGGCTACAGTCCCTTTTATCTGAATGATCCAATCTACTCTCCCTTCTACCAACTGGCGGAGCAATACCAGAAACCGGTGGCTGTTCATATGGGCGCCACAGCAACCAGCGGCGCGCGGCTGAAATACAGCCATCCTCTGACCATGGACGATGTGGCGGCGGAACATCCCCGCGTCCAGTTCGTCCTCTGCCATCTGGGGAACCCGTGGATCGTCGACGCCGTGGCCGTCATGGACAAAAATCCCAATGTGGCGGCGGATCTATCCGGCATTCTGGAGGGGAAGCAGGATATGGATCTCTTCCTAAAAGAAAAGGAGGGGTACCTGGCCCACATCCGCACCTGGCTCCAATATGCGGAAGCCTACGACCGGCTGATGTACGGTACGGACTGGCCTCTCGCCAATGAAAGGGATACCGTGGCCTTCACAAAGGCAATCATACCGGAAAAATATTGGGAGGCAGTCTTCTGTGAAAATGCGCGCCGGATCTATCAGCTAAAAGACTGACGGCCGCACTTTAAAAGCGACGGTCTTAAACTTGGGCCCGGCGTTCCCGTGCGGCTGCATCCCGCGCGATTTTTCTTGACAGACCACCGTTCCTGAGCTATACTGATACACGTCATGAGATATGAGTTTTCACAGAGTATCCATGCAAATATTTTCTCTGACCACCCCAGGGGTTAAGGCCATACGGACAGCCGGGTCAACTGCCGATCGGCGGTGCAGCAGCCGCCATTATTGATTGAGTTAAAAGCTCAATTTTATAAGTTGGTTACTTTACAACCGGTGCATGTGCACACATCAACTTGTAAAACGGTCAATAAGAGTGGTAAAAGTAAGTATTTGCTATATAGACTCTGATGAGAAGCTCATTTTGCGATCCCAATTGATTTATCGGCTATTCGATCGTTTTTTGCGGCCGGCTTTTCGAAGCGCAGGCGGCATCAATGGGTTATTTCATAATAAAATTGATTTTTTGCAAGCAAAGTGCCCGGCACTTTGCTTGCTTTTTATTTCAAGGAAATGCCGTCCACGCGACGCATTACCGACTACCGCAACACCGACAGAGAGGATGAAACGAATATGGGGGAGAGATTAAAACTCTATGGCTTCAACAACCTGACCAAGTCACTCAGCTTTAACATTTACGATGTCTGCTATGCCAAGTCGGCCCGCGAACAGCAAGACTACATTGCTTACATCGACGAACAGTACAATTCCGAGCGCCTCACCCATATTCTGACCGCGCTGACGGATCAAATCGGCGCTCAGGTGCTGAACATCGCCCGTCAGGACTATGAACCCCAGGGCGCGTCCGTTACGCTCCTGATCGCAGAAGCCCCGATGCTTCCCCGCGGAGAGGTCCAGCTGGGCCACCTCGATAAGAGCCATGTCACGGTCCACACATACCCGGAATTTCATCCGAAGACCAGCCTGGCCACCTTCCGGGTCGACATCGACGTGGCGACCTGCGGAGAAATCACGCCGCTCTCTACGTTGGATTATCTGATCGGATCCTTTGACTCCGATATCATTACCATCGACTACCGCGTTCGGGGATTCACCCGTGCGGAAGACGGGCAGAAGCTCTTCATGGATCACAAGATCTCTTCGATCCAAAACTATATCGATCCCGCTACCCTGCGGCGGTACGACGCCATGGACCTGAATGTCTACAGCGCCAACCTGTTTCACACCAGGATGATGATCAAGGAGATCGATCTGCAAAATTACCTGTTTAAAACCGACGTCTATGAACTTCCGCCTCAGACCAGGCTTGAAATCATGACGAACCTGCGCCGTGAGATGATCGAAATTTTCAACGGCTGACCAAAAAGGAGGTACTGCGATGACTGCTTTGACGCAGGAAAGAGCTCCCATCTACGAAGCCCTGGAGAATCTGAAACGGATGCGGATCGTCCCCTTCGACGTCCCCGGCCACAAACGCGGGCGGGGAAATCCGGAACTGGTGGAGCTTTTGGGGGAAAAGTGCGTCGGGATGGACGTAAACTCCATGAAGCCTCTGGATAATCTCTGCCACCCGATCTCCGTGATCCGGGAGGCGGAGGAGCTGGCAGCCGAGGCGTTCGGCGCCGCCCATGCCTTCCTGATGGTGGGCGGAACCACCTCTGCGGTTCAGAGTATGATCCTCTCCGTGGCCAAGCGGGGGGATAAAATCATCCTGCCGCGGAATGTGCACCGCAGCGTCATGGGAGCCATGGTGCTCTGCGGCGCAGTCCCCGTCTACGTCAACCCAGAGTGCGACGACCGGCTGGGCATCCCGCTGGGCATGAGCGTATCGGCCGTAACCCGCGCCATTAAAGCCCACCCGGATGCCAAGGCGATTCTGGTGAACAATCCCACCTATTACGGCATCTGTTCTGATCTAAAAGCGATCGTCCGTCTGGCCCACGGCCACGGTATGCTCTGCCTGGCCGATGAGGCCCACGGAACCCATTTCTATTTCAGCGACAACCTGCCGGTATCCGCCATGGCTGCCGGCTGCGACATGACGGCAGTCTCCATGCACAAATCCGGAGGCAGCCTGACCCAAAGCTCCCTGCTTTTGACCGGTCCGGCCATGCAGGAAGGGCATGTGCGCCAGATCATTAACCTGACCCAGACCACCAGCGGTTCTTACCTTCTGCTGTCGAGCCTCGACATCTCCCGCCGCAACCTGGCGCTGCGGGGAAAAGAGTCCTTTGCCAAAGTGACTGCGCTGGCGGAGTATGCCAGGGAGGAAATCAACGCCATCGGAGGTTATTACGCCTATTCAAGAGAGCTGATCAACGGCGACAGCATTTTTGACTTCGACGTCACCAAACTTTCCGTCAATACCTTGGACATCGGTCTGGCCGGTATCGAAGTCTACGACCTGCTCCGGGATGAGTACGACATCCAGATCGAATTCGGCGACCTCGGCAATATTCTAGCCTACCTCTCCATCGGAGACCGCCTGCGGGAGGTGGAGCGGCTGGTCAGCGCCCTCTCGGAAGTCCGGCGGAGGTTCGGGAAAACCCGTTTTGGCCTGATGAAGCAGGAATACATTGACCCGGCCGTGGCCGTCTCCCCCCAGGAAGCCTTTTACGCGGAGAAAGAATCGCTTCCTCTGCGGCAGACCGCGGGGAGGGTATGCAGCGAGTTTGTCATGTGCTATCCACCGGGTATTCCCATCCTCGCGCCTGGGGAGCGGATCACCGGCGAAATCTTAGACTATATCGAGTACGCCAAAGCCAAAGGCTGTTCGATGACCGGGCCGGAAGCCCCCGACATCGACCGGCTCAATGTTTTGAAAGATCTACGGGGGATTCCCGGAGGCGCACAATAGCTGGGGCCCCTGAAAAAAGAAACAAAAGGAACCAATACCGCAGGGAGATCCCTGAATGCCCGAAAGAACCGGGCAAAGGGATGGAAAGGAGAAATCTGACATGGAATTCTGGTTTTCGGAGGCGCAGACCCCGAATGTTAAATTTTCGATCCGGGTAGACCGGCAGCTCTACAGCGGAAAAAGTGAATATCAGCGCATCGATGTGTTTGATTCCCCGGAATTCGGCCGTTTTCTGACGCTGGACGGCTACATGATGCTGACGGAAAAAGATGAATTCATCTACCACGAGATGATCACCCACGTCCCCATGGCCGTCCACCCTCATGTCCGAAATGTCCTGGTGATCGGCGCCGGGGACGGCGGCGTAATCCGGGAGCTGACCCGTTATCCGGAGATCGAGCACATTGATATGGCGGAGATCGATCCCCTGGTGGTGGAAGTTTGCCGAAAATATCTGCCCCAGACCGCCTGCCGGCTGGACGATCCCAGGCTGACCATCCATTTCGAGGACGGGCTCCGTTTTATCCGATCCAAGGAAAATCATTACGATCTGATCATCGTGGATTCCACCGACCCCTTCGGGCCAGGAGAAGGCCTGTTTACCCGTGAGTTCTACGGCAACTGCTACAAGGCTTTGAAGGAAGACGGAATCATGGTAAATCAGCATGAAAGCCCCTTCTACAGCGAGGATGCCGCAGCCTGCCAAAGAGCCCACAAACGGATCGTCGAATCCTTTCCGATCAGCAAGGTGTACCAGGCCCATATCCCGACCTATTCTTCTGGCCACTGGCTGTTCGGTTTTGCCTCCAAAAAATATCATCCCCTGCGGGATCTCGATGAAACCCGCTGGAATATGCGGGGCCTCTCCTGCCGCTATTACACCACCACGCTCCACAAAGGAGCCTTTTATATCCCCGCCTATGTAGAGGAGTTATTAAAAAATGTGGAATAAAAATACAGAAGTGTTCATGGGCTGTGACCGGGACTACCTGGAAGCCGATACCGTCTTATTCGGCGCGCCCTTTGACTGCACCACCTCCTACCGCCCCGGCGCCCGTTTCGGGAGCGGGGTGATCCGCCGGGAGTCCTACGGTCTGGAAACCTACAGCCCCTATCAGGACCGGGACCTTAAGGCCACACAGGTGATCGACATCGGAGACCTGGAACTCTGTCTGGGCGACACAAAAAAAGCGCTGGATCAAATAGAAGCATGCGCAGACCAGATCCTGTCCGACGGAAAACGCCCTTTCCTGCTGGGCGGAGAGCATCTTGTGACCCTGGGCGCTTTCCGGGCCGCGGCGCGCCGGTATCCGGACCTTGCCGTCATCCACTTCGACGCCCACGCTGATCTGAGAGACGAGTATCTCGGAACGCCCCTCTCCCACGCCTGCGTCCTCAGGCGCTGCCATGAATTCGTCGGGGACGGGCGAATCTTCCAGTTCGGCATCCGCTCCGGAGACCGCCCGGAATTTCTCTGGGGAAGGAAACACGTAAGCACGGTCCTCTACGACTTTTCCTGTCTAGAACAGACATTATCACAGCTATCCGGAAAACCAATCTATTTCACCCTGGATCTCGACATTTTGGATCCTTCCGTATTCCCAGGAACCGGAACACCGGAGCCAGGCGGCGTCTCCTTCGAAGAACTCCGAAAAGCCGCCACCCTTGTCTGCTCCAAAGCCCGGATCATCGGCTGCGACGTAACCGAACTCAGCCCCCCCTACGACCCCAGCGGCATCTCCGCCGCCGCAGCCTGCAAAATCGTCCGAGAAATGCTCCTGTCCCTGCATTAAAAACCCAACAATCATACAGGAACTACTACCAGCCCTGCACTAAAAAACCAAACAATCATGCAGGAACTACTACCAGCCCTGTATTAAAAATCTCATTAGCTCATTAGCTTATTTGCTTATTAGCTCACCCTCCCCCACTAGCCCCAAAAAAGCGTGCCCAAGGCAGGGGGAGCGCGAGGGGGGACCTGCGGGCATCAAGACTCCGAGCTGGGCCCCCCTCGCATACCACCAAAAACACTCAAGGAGGATTCACCCAATGGGAAAAGCCCTGATCATCGGCTGCGGCGGCGTCGCCTCAGTCGCCATCCACAAGTGCTGCCAGAACAGCGAAGTCTTTGAAGAAATCTGCATTGCCAGCCGCACGAAATCCAAATGTGACGCCCTGAAAGAAAAATTACAGCCCGTCACCAAGACAAAGATCACCACAGCTCAGGTGGACGCCAACCAGGTGGATCAGCTGATCGCGCTGATAGAAGCCGAAAAGCCCGACGTGGTCTTAAATCTCGCCCTCCCCTATCAGGACCTTACCATCATGGACGCCTGCCTCGCCACCAAGACCCACTACGTGGACACCGCCAATTATGAGCCGGAGGATACGGCAAAGTTTGAATATTGCTGGCAGTGGGCCTACCGGGAGCGTTTTGAGAAAGCGGGCATCACCGCGGTGCTGGGCAGCGGCTTTGACCCCGGCGTCACCGGCGTCTTCTCCGCTTATGCCCTGAAACATGAATTCGACGAGATCCACACCATCGATATCCTGGACTGCAACGGCGGCGATCACGGCTACCCCTTCGCCACCAACTTCAACCCGGAAATCAATATCCGGGAGGTCTCTGCCAATGGCTCCTACTGGGAAGACGGCCGTTTTATTGAAACCAAACCCATGGAGATCAAGAAAGAGTACGACTTTGAAGGCGTCGGAAAAAAAGATATGTATCTGCTCCACCATGAGGAATTGGAAAGCCTGGCGTTAAATATTCCGGGAATCCGGCGGATCCGCTTCTTTATGACCTTCGGCCAAAGCTATCTGACCCACCTGAAATGCCTGGAAAACGTAGGGATGACGTCCATCGAACCCATTTCATATGAGGGGAAAGAGATCGTCCCGCTTCAATTCTTAAAAGCCGTGCTGCCGGATCCTTCTACCCTGGGCCCCCGGACCAAAGGAAAGACCAACATTGGCTGCATCTTCCGCGGGGTGAAAGACGGAAAAGAAAAGGATTACTACCTATATAATATCTGCGATCATCAGGAATGCTACCGTGAGGTCGGCTCCCAGGCCGTAGCCTACACCACCGGCGTCCCGGCCATGATCGGAGCCATGATGATAATGACCGGAAAATGGAATACACCCGGCGTCCACAATGTGGAGGAGTTCGATCCCGATCCCTTCATGGAAGCCTTGAACACCTGGGGGCTGCCCTGGAAGGAAAGCCATCACCCGGCGCTGGTGGACTGATGGGCGCGGGTTCAAATTCCGGGCCAGACGTAGCGTTCGCTGAAATCTCCGATTTCGGGACAGATAGTAGCTTCGCTGAAATCACTGATTCCCAGTGGAAACAGTTTCGCACCCCCTACTTTCTCGTGGACGAATCCCGGCTGATTCGGAATCTGGAAATCTTGAAACAGGTTTCGGATCAGTCGGGCTGCAAGATCCTCCTGGCCCAAAAAGCTTTTTCCATGTTCTCCTGCTACCCGCTTTTCCGCCGCTATCTGGCCGGGACAACGGCCAGCGGCCTCCATGAAGCAAGGCTGGGTCATGAGGAATTTGGAAAAGAGACCCACGTCTTCTCCCCCGCTTACCGGGAAGATGAATTCGAAGAGCTGCTCCGGTACGCCGATGACTTCGTGTTCAACTCCCCCGCCCAGGTCAGGAAATTTGCACTTCGGGCCAAAGCCGCCGGAAAATCCGTTGGCCTGCGCCTGAATCCGGAGTGTTCCACCCAGGAGGGCCATGCGATCTACGATCCCTGCGCCCCAGGCTCCCGCCTCGGCACCACCAGGGAAAACTTTGAGGAAGAACTTTTGCCCCTTCTCGACGGCTTTCACTTCCACACGCTCTGCGAGCAGGATTCGGACGCCCTTGCCGTCACGGCCGCTGCCGTGGAAGAAAAATTTGGCAGGTACCTAGCCGGAAGAAAATGGGTAAATTTCGGCGGCGGCCACCATATCACCCGGCCTGGCTACGACCGGGAAACTCTGATTCGAGTAATCCGGCATTTTCAATCTGCCTATGGGGTCGAAGTCTATCTGGAGCCAGGAGAGGCGGTCGTCTTGAATGCAGGTTTTCTGGCCGCCACTGTTCTGGAAATTGTCCATAATCAGATGGAGATTGCGATTCTCGACGCCTCCGCCGCCTGCCACATGCCGGACGTGCTGGAGATGCCTTACCGGCCGCCTGTGCAGTTTGGCGGCGAGCCGGGCGAAAAGGCTTACACCTACCGTCTGGCCGGCCCCACCTGTTTGGCCGGGGATGTAATCGGAGACTATTCCTTCGACCGCCCTCTTCGAGAGGGAGATCTGGTGATCTTTGAGGATATGGCCCTCTACACCATGGTAAAGACCAATACCTTCAACGGAATGCGCCTTCCCTCCCTCGTATACCGGGACGCAGTGGGAAGGAGCCGCCTGGTCCGCTCCTTTGGATATGAGGATTTTAAAGAAAGACTATCCTAAAGCATTGATTCCTTGCCGAACCCGTTGTAACAGATCAATGCCCCCGAATTCGGGGGCATTGATCTTGCGCTAGTCCGATATGATCTTTTGCCGCTCTCTGTATTTACAGATTGTCTTCCCATTCCAATCCGCAGAATCCGGTTTATCTACAGATAGAACGATTTGCTCCGCAGCTATTTTTCACTGCGCTTCTACTCCTGCTGATTTCCGTTGTTCTCCTGCTGTCCCTGGTTTCTCTGACCGAACCGCCGCGTCTGGCCCGCGTTATCGTCGGTCTCAATCAGCTCATACAGCTTGTCCAATGCCTCGCGGATTCCGCCGATCTCATTGATCAGGCCCTCCTCCACGGCCTCCCCGCCGACCAGAATCGTCCCCATATCCTTCGTCAGCATTCCGGTTTCCAGCATCAGCTCTTCCAGCCGGTCCTGGGTGATATCACAATGTCCGGAGATAAAACCGGTGATTCGATCCTGGATCTTTTTAAAATAATCATAAGTCTGAGGCACGCCGAGGATCATTCCGCTCATCCGCACCGGATGAATCAGCATGGTGCCCGTCTTGACGATAAAAGAGTAATCCGTGGACACAGCCAATGGCACGCAGATGGAGTGGCTTCCTCCCAGGACCAGCGAAACCGTGGGCTTGCTCAATGAAGCAATCATCTCCGCAATGGCAAGACCAGCCTCCACATCGCCACCCACTGAGTTGATCAGAATCAGCAGCCCGTCAATTTCCCGGCTGTCCTCAATAGCCGCCAGCTGCGGCAGCACATGTTCGTATTTGGTGGTTTTACTGTTTCCGGGAAGATTTTCATGGCCCTCAATCTCACCGATCACGGAGAGCAAATGAATCTTATAATCCTTTGCATTGTCTTCCAGCGTCATTTGGCCGTACTCTTTGACCTCCTCGTCCTTCTGCTCTTTTTTCTCGTCCTCCGATTTTCCCATCGCTATGCCTCCTCGCAAATTTAGATAGTTGCTCTGCTTTTTCCTTAGGATGCGCGAAAAGCCTGGGGTTTATGCGGACCAGCCCACCGATTTCCCCACTTTACTCTTTAAATTTACTATGTTATAATGCCGACAGGCGTAATAAAATGGCCCGCAGCAAAGCCGCGCGGCCATCCCTACCGCCAAAGTGGCAAGGCTGACAATCGATACTCCATGAACAGGATAACCAATGAAAACGATTGAAAAAGAATTTTTTCTCCAAACCGACTATCCCATCGACCGGCTGGGCGCGGATCAGCCCCTTTTTATCGACATCGAGACCACCGGCTTATCATCGGAGCGCTCCAAGGTCTATCTTGTGGGCTGCCTTTTTCCCCACACGAATGAATGCTGGGGCTTCCGCCAATGGCTGACCGAGTCCCCGCTGGAAGAGAGGCTGCTTTTGGAGCGGGTGATCGCTTTCTGCCGGGATTTTTCTTGTCTGATTCATTTTAACGGCAGCCGGTTTGATCTTCCCTTTCTCCACAAAAGAAGTGAGAAACTAGGTCTGAAAGACTCGTTTCTCACCATGGACGGCCTGGATCTTTATCAAAATATCAAAAAATGCAAGAACCTGTGCGGTCTGACGAATGTCAAACAAAAATCGGTGGAACAGTTTTTGAACATTGAGCGGGACGACCAATACGGCGGCGGCGAACTGATTCCGATCTACCATCAGTTCGTCAAAACGGGAAATCCCAAGCTGCTTGAACTCCTCCTGCTCCACAACGAAGAAGATGTGCTGGGCATGCTGCAGATCCTTCCCATGCTCTGTTATTTCGACCTGAAAAGCGGCGCGGCCGCCTCCGGACTTCCCACGGTGGAAGAAGAATCCGATACTGAGCTCTTTCTCCGCTTTCCCCTGGAACTGCGGCTGCCGCAGCCGGTCTCCTTTCACACGGAAGACTGGTACGGAATCGCAAAAAGAGACAGCCTTCGCCTGAAAATCCCACTTCGGACCGGAGAGCTCCGCTATTATTTTCCCAACTATAAGGATTATTATTATCTGCCGGCGGAGGATACTGCCGTACATAAAAGCGTGGCCGTCTACGTGGATCCAAAGTTCCGCGTCAAGGCCAAGCCGGAAAACTGCTATACCAAAAAGTCCGGACTCTTCCTTCCGGTACCGGAAAAAATCTCCCTGCCCCCGGACCGGCCCGCCTTTCAAGAATTGCCGCAAGGCCCCAGATATGTAGCATATGAGAAAACATTATTTGAAGATTCCGCGTTCTGGAAGAACTATCTCTGCGCCCTGATTCAAAAAATCTAGGCCTGGTTCCGCCTGTTTCACTGAGCACCACCGCACACATACTGCTCGATCCCCGGCCAGACAATTGCCGCGCCGGTCAGGCTTTGCAGGGAGGAGGCAAGCAAGACTACGAAAGGAATCGATACCGGAAAAAATAAAAAGCAGACGCCCGTGATCCCCCCCAAGATCAGCGCCAGCAGCAAATTCTGGGGAAACCGAAGAAAAACCAGCAGAAAGGCATTTTTTAACACAGCCTTCAGCGGAAGATCCAAAGCGGCAATCATCGGGAACACATAAGCGCCCATGACCAAGAAAAGAAGGAAAACAGCGGCGCAGATCCAGGCCGGGGCCAGCAGGAGCGCTGTCCGTTTTGCCATCTCCCGGTAAAACAGAAAACCAACTGCAGCGGCCCCGCCTCCGCCATAAAGAAGGATTCCGGCCAAAGACGCTTTCCCAAACTCGCCTAAGAACGTTTCCCAATAATCCGACCAGAAAAAGTGGGATTCTTTCCACATGGATTTCGTAACCCTGCTCATCGCAGCGGTGGCTGCCGGGGCTGTGACCACCGGCAGACAAAAAACAAGAAAAAGTAAATTCAGTTTGACCAGCCGGAACAGGTTTCTTCCCAGAATACGTCCCAATGAAAAACCTTTCATTTCGCCGGTTACCGGCTGTGGGAAACCCGACTCAACCGTGTTTGACCATTCCTTCGACCGCTTCATTTTTATTCTCCTTATCGATCAGCCGGTCCGTCCCCTCCGGTTCCGTGCAAAAACGCGAACGGAGAAACAAGCCAACCAAAACATATAACGGAAGTCCCCACAGGATCCGCCGTTCGGGCGAATCCGTCCATAAGATCACGGCAAACGCTGCTGCGATCACAGCAAATGCCCCGATCCACAATTCTCGTTCTCCCTCCACCTTCCAAAACCTTCGTCCGGCTATATATGCCGCCGTCCCGCAGACCGTATACCACAGGCATTGCAGCAGCGGACTTTTCAGCGCCCAGATGGGCACGGAGGAATCTCCGAAAAACAGCTCCTGGGCAACCCCGGTCTGTTCTTTCCACAGCGCCTCCCAGAAAGAAAAATCCGACCATCGGCCTGGAATCCAGTCCTCCGGCCAAAGGAAATCCGGCCGGACAATCCAGAAAAATGCGAAAATCATGCCGAAAGCAGCTGCCAAGCAAAGATAGCGCTCCTCCCGGAAAGCCTTGGTCCGCGCCAGACGGAGCAAAGGGAAACAGACCGAACAAAGTACAACCAGAAAGAACATCCCATGGATCCCCTTTGCGATGCCTGGATACCCGGACAATGGCAAAACGGTTCCGGACACGCCAAACTGATTGCGAAACTCTGCCAAGACCTCTTTCCCCCGCTCCCCGCCGTAGGAAAGGGTCACATGATGAAAGGCAAAGTTCTCCTGGCCGGTGTCTGCCTTCTCCTCCTGGACGGCCTCCAGCACAATCGTGTCAGAGACACCGTCCAAAATCCCGCGCACCGGCAGCTCCCTGCCGCCGTACCGGACGGTTTGCCCTACTATATTCCGGCTTCCAAACAGCGAAAGCGCGGTATCCCCGTCAAGCAGGCACCCGTCCGGATCCGACGCGTCCAAAAATCCGTTCCCGCCCAGCACCAGCCGGGAATCCCCCCAAAGAGCAATCCCGCGGACCAGAGCGCTCCGGGAAAATTCCGGGCTTTCCACTGTCTGATCTTCCTGCTGTTCCCAGAGCGTAAATTCCATCGGCTCCTCCAGCAGTTGATTTTTTTCCAGCATTTCGGCGGCTGCCAACATCCCAATGCCCGCATCCCCCAGATCGAGAACAGCTCCCTCCGCCTGCTTTAGCCCCTCTTTCAAAGACAATGCCCTCCCCAGACAAAACAGAACCAGGAGGGCCAGCAGAATACCGGCTCCATACCTTACTTTGTTGTTCATGTATCTTCCAGCCGTACGCGGTCACCCCCGTTCACCTCTTTGTTGCTCCCCGTGATCAGTTTCTGGTCCTCTGTCAATGCGCCGGGAGATAGGGCCGCCAAGCTCTCATTTTTATCCAAAATCGTCACCGGGATCCGCTCCGCTGTCAGCTCGGTTCCCAGCACGGTCTTTGTTTCCTGAATCGCCAGGACATAGTCCTGCCCATCCTCCCGGTGAATCGCCGACAAAGGAACACAGGCGGTGTAGGTCTCCGACTGCCGCACTGCGGTCATCACGGCAACCGTCCCGATTTCCAGCGTACCGGCCGGCACCTGCACGGTCACCACATAGGAATTGGGGTTCTCCGTATCCTGCTGAATCGTATCAATGGGCAGTTCCAGGGCTTCCGCCCCATTTTGTTTCAGGCTGATGGTATCCCCTCGGGACAGATATTTTTCCTGCGCTTTGGAGATGGCGGCCTGGAACCTGCCTCCCTCGGTCAGATCCGCCATCAAGACCGCGGTCCCCTCCCCGGTAAAATCTCCAGTTGTCACATTCACCTTCGATATCAGGCCATCCGCAGGGGAAACGATCTTCCCCGCCTGCTCTTCGAGGGCTTTCAGCTGATCCAGTTCCCGTTTCTTGTTCTCCAGATCCATACGGGCCGTCTCCCCGCTGCTGTCCTCCTTGGTCGGGGCATTGGCGTCCTCCACATTCCGGGACGCGTTCTCTAAGCTGTCCTTCCGGTTTTGCAATGCTGTTTCATAAGCCTTCTTTTTTTCCTCATAGGCGGCCCGCAGACTCTCTTCCATTGCCCCGCGGTCTTCTTCGTTCTTAGCGTCTTTCTGAGCCAGATAGGATTCGAGCGCATTGTCGGCCTGTTCTTTTTCTTGTTCACAGGTTTTGACCCGTTCTGCCGCCTCCGCCAGCTTTGCCTCATAGCTCCGGCGGATTTCCGCCTCCTGCGGCGGATCGGCAGCTACGGCGGCCTGGATTTCCTGTTCCAGATCTTTCTGCTCTTGCTCCGCCTGATCCAAGGCATCCTGTTTCTCCTGGCAGGTATTTTCCAGCCCGGTCAAAACAGGGTCTTCCGCCGGCGCGTCCGAATCCCCGGCCAAAAAGTTTTCCAGGTCTTCCTTCGCCTTGGTCATGGCCCGTTCCGCGTCCTCGACTTCCCTGCCGGTGCGCACCGAAGTGTTGGCGTAGTCCTCATCCGCTCTTTGCTTCGCTTTGTTCCGCTCCTGCTCCGTCAGGTCTTTTCCGCTTTCCAAATCCTTTAACGCCAGCTCCAGCTTCCGGTATTCCTGTTCCGCCTGACGGATTTTCTCCGACAAATCTTCCGCGTCCAGCTCAAAGAGCACATCCCCGGCCGCCACCGGCTGCCCTTCCCGGACCGGTACGGATCCGACCCGCAGCCCCGCCACAGTGGAAACGGCCCGTTCCTGGTTTTGTACGATCCGGCCCTCCGCCGTGACGGTGCGGTCGATGGTGGACTTTTTCAGATAGCCGGTTTGGACCACCGGCACCGTAACCGCATCGGCAGCCCTGGAAAGCAGGGTCAGCAAAAGCATCACCAGGAAGAAACCGGCCAGCCAACGGACACTTTTTTCCCGGAGCGAGCGTTTCCGGCTTTTCTGTTCCATCTGTTTCACTTTATTTTCACCTCATTCTTTTACTGCCGAAGCCACGATCCCTTGTTCCAGATATTCCTGTCCGCAGAAAAACACCAGCACCGCCGGGATCAAGGTGACGACCGAGGAGGTAAACGCAATCCCCGCATCGTTCAGGTCAATATTCGGCAGGTACAAGGATAGGGGCCAGAGGGCTGGGTCTTTGAGAAAGGTTAAGGGCTGCTCCACCAGATTCCAATATTCCAGAAAACTTAAGACCAAAGCGGAGATAATCCCTCCGGCCCCCAGGGGAAGGCCAATGCTCCAAAAAATCTGAAAGGCTCCTGCTCCGTCGATCTTGGCGGATTCCAGAATCTGATCCGGAACCCCGTCAAAAAATCGGACCATGATAAAGACGGGAAATGTGGAGAAGACCGCAGGCAAGATGATTCCCAGATGGGTATTCAGCAGATGAAGCTCATCGAGCACCAGATACTGGGACAGCATCATCACTTGGAACGGTAAAATCATCAGCAGTACATACAGGCCAAACAAAAGCTTTCTGCCGGGAAACCGGTATTTTGCAAAGCCCCAGGCAGCCGGCGCCCCAAGGATCAGCTGTCCCGCCAAAACTCCCGCAGTAATTTTCACGGAATTCCAGAACATTACGAAGAATTCCGGAGAGTCCAGCAATAACTCCACAAAGTTTTTCAAAGTGGGAAAGAGGGGAATCACATGCCAGGCCACAAAACCACCGCCGTTTTTTAAGATCGGGGATAAGCCCTCCCCCAATTCCCCATTTCCCATAAAGCTTCCGGAAATCAGATAAATCACCGGATAGCAGATGACAAACCCCAGCGCCGTCAAGGCACCGGCAATCAACACTTTTTTCCCCATCCTCTAATCCTCTCTGGCCCAGATCCGCTGAAAACACAGCATCACCAGAAAGATAACCACAGCCACGACGACGGCCGCCGCCGCCATTTTATCCATGGACAAGTCCCGGTACCAGTTGTTGAATAAATGCTGCATCAAATACATGCTGTCATGGGGGTAAGCCCCGCCCACCAGATAGGCCTCCCGGAACACCTTAAAAGAATTCAGGAAAGACAAAACCGTGATCGTATACAGCGTAGGTTTCAGGTTCGGCAAAGTGATTTTCGTAAAGCATTTCCACGAGCCCGCCCCGTCCACCTCGGCCGCCTCATAGATCGAGTAGGGAATGGCGGACAAGCCCGCCATCCACAAAATCACATCATAACCCACGTTTTTCCACAGATAGGTGAGCACCAGAACCCAGAAGGCAGCCGGAGAATTCATCCAGTCCACCGGATTTCCTCCCAGCTGCTCCATCAGCCCGTTGACGATCCCCTGGCTGTGAAACAGCAGCCGCCAAATCAGCGCCACCGACGCCACCGGAATCGCCATGGGCAGCAGGAACGCGGACTTTAAAAATCCTAACTTCCGCCCGAAATGAGTCAGCCCAACGGAGATCAGCAGGGAGATGACGATCAAAAGGGGGATGCAGACCACAGCGAATTTTACCGTATTTCCCGCTGCCAGCCGGAATGCCTCGTTGGAGAAAATGGTTTGATAATTTGAGATTCCAACCCACTCTCCGTTTACCGCTCCCAGGAAGGAACGGGCCACCACATCGAGAAACGGCAGCAGGAGAAACCAGGCCACACCCAGCAGGCTGGGGAGGACAAAGAGAATTCCCGCTCTCTGCCCCCGCCGTATCCTGAATCTTTTCATCGCAGTTCATCCTTTTCCTTTTGCGGTTCCGATTTTCTTTACTGTTCCGACAGATAGAGATTTACTTTCTTTATCACATTCTGAACGGCATCCGCTACGCTTCCGCCTTCCAATAGATTTTTAGCTTCCGCCTCCACAGCCTCGCGGATCACCTGGTTCGAATCGGCAGGAATGTTTACGGATTCCATTCGCTTTTGGAGCTCGGCAAAGCTGTTCTCCGACGGCCACTGAATCTCCAAATCCTTCAGCTCCCCGCTTGCACCCATGGAACTCATAGAAGGCGTCAGATCTGATGGGAACGGATTTTTCTTCCCAGCGTCAAATGCCGCCCGGTTCACCGGCAGGCCGCCCAGATTCTCGTTGGACTGGAAGTCCTTGCCGAGCAGATATTTGACAAACCCTTTTGCAGTCTCGCTCTGATCTCCTTTGGCGTTGACTCCGACGGTCAGCATCGGCTGGAACACACCCGCGGTCTGGCCATTCAGCGATTGGTAAGCGTCCCCCTGGCTTCGGAAGGTTTCCAATACCGCAAAGACCTGGAAAGAATCCATTTGCCCTGCGCAAATCAGCGAATCTCCGCCAAGGTAAGAGAAAAGGTCCATATTGTAGGACAGGTAGAGGTTGCCGCCCCCCGACGTAATGATGCTTTCATTGCCTGCCGGAATTTGACTTTTTTCCGCCTCACTGATTCGTTTCAAACAATCGAAAAATTCATTCAGTGCCGCCTCATCCAGGATATTTCCATCCTTCAGCCAAGCTGCTGAGGAAATTCCATACATCCACCGTAAAAGGCCGTCCACCGTTTCCGTTCCGCAGATCCCAGGGGCATCCGGATTCTTCTGCCGCAGAGACTCCACATAAGCTGTCAGTGTTTTCAAATCCGTGACACTGCCGAGACCATCTGCATTCCCCAAAATCATCGGGAGCATCACACACACCGGAACCGCCATCACCTTGCCGTCTGACTGGTAAGCATTTACCAGGTTCTCAAATAGGCCGTCCGCCGACGAGACTTCCCCGATTACATCGCTAAGATCTGTCAGCATTCCCTTTTCCACGTAGTTTCCGATGGTCATCCCGTCTAAGATCAGCACATCCGGCCCTTTTCCGGCCATCAGATTCGTGTTAAGAGTCCGGATCGCATCCGCCGCCGTGACGCCGTCATCCCCGCTCATTCCAATTTCCAGAGTGACATAGACGTCCGGGTTGTCATGCTGGTACATCCGAATCGCCTGGCGAAGACTCGTGTTGTCCTCCAGTGCATATACTGTAAGCTCTGTACCGGGCAGGGTCGGAACCGAACTGTCAAAATTGAAGGCAATCAGCTTCGCCTTGCTATTTTCCGTTCCGAAAATCAAAAATCCCTCTTCGCCCGACCGGATCAGTCCTCTCACCTTCAGAGTGGTCGAAGACAAGGAATTTAATCCCCCGTCGATCACCTGCTCCACCACACTGCCGTCCAGCGTGTAATGGTACAATCCCGTCTCATCACAAAAATATAGATCATTGCCGTCTTTTCCGGCTGTGTATACATAGTCGGAAACACCGGTGGATACATCCGCCGCCGAAGGATGACGGCTGTCAAACGCCTTGATATACTCATTTAGGGCTTCCTGACGCGCCAGGCTCTTACCGGTTTCCAGGTCATAAAACTCCACCCCGTCTTCGGTTTTCACCAGGAGATTCTTTCCGATCACAGCAAAAGTTTCCACCACGGTATCTGGATTGGCATAATTTTTTAAAATTTTTCCACTTTCCAGGTCAATCTGGTAAATGGTTTGGTTGACATCGACGATATAAAGTCCGCCGTCCGGCGCAAAGTGTACATCGGAGATCCGATTCGAATTTCCTGACCCGGAGGAAAGCGGCGGAAGGTCAATCGTCAGTTCCTTTCCTGTTCCCTTCTGGTCAAAGAGCAGACAGTAGGTTTTCATATTCCCTGCCATCACCTCATCCTGATTCATATAGATGATGAACAACTGTCCGCTGGGACTCCACCTGGCAGACTGGATCATGGTTTTATCTACTCCCAGCTGCTCCATGGATATTTCAACCGGCTCCCAGCTTTTCCCCTCATCTTTCGATGAATACAGCATCAGAGGATTTGTTCCGATCGCAGCCATGCGCAGGGTCCCGTCCTCCAACAGCCTCAAATCCATCATGTATTCCACTCCGTCCGGGAGAGAATACTCTGTCTCCACAAAGCGCCCCATACCCTGGCCGCCGCCTCCGTTCCCCGCGGAGGTCCCAGCGTTTCCGGATGTCCCGGCGCCCCCCGGCGACCCGGCTGCCGAGGTGTTTCCCCCGCCATTTCCCGCCGGCTCTGCTTCTCCGTTGGAACAGGCTGCTCCAAAGAGCAGACAAGTTCCCAGGAATAGAGCCATCACTTTTTTTCCGAAACCTTTCATGTTCGTATCCCCCTATCCATTGATTCGCCCGAAGGCAGCCGGTCAAGAAAACTTGCTTGGCCTTGATGTTGCCTGCGGGATCTTTTCGTTCAACGAAACTATAACACACCAATCTCTAAACTTTCTCTAAAAAGAAAAAATATTCTGCGGCAGCGCAATCCTGGTCATTTTCAATTTTGCGGCTGTGAATCGTAACCCAATTTTACCATTTACAAAAACCAATTGTTGAGATATATTGTTAAGAATAGAATCCCCGTAAATAGACCGTATGAATCAGGAGGCAGTGATGAGAATTCTATTGGTAGACGATGATCCCCGCTTATGCGATTCCTTAGGCTTTACCTTAAAAGAAGAAGGATTCCAGGTAGACGTCTGCAGCGACAGCGAAGATGCTCTTCCCTGGATCCGGCAGAATGCCCACGATCTGATCCTCCTGGACCGAATGATGCCGGGCATGGACGGAATTTCCCTTCTCAAAAAAATCCGGGCCGAAGGATATTTCACTCCTGTGATCCTCCTGACCGCCCTGGGAGAACTGACCGATAAAGTGATTGGCCTGGAAAGCGGCGCCGACGATTACATCGTAAAACCCTTTGCCTTCCCGGAACTTTTGGCCAGGATCCATTCCATCAGCCGGAGACCGCGAAATTTTGAAGCTTCCGAAAACTTAAACGTTGGGGACATTTCTTTTGACCCGGTCCGCCTGCTTCTCTCCCGCGGACAGGCGTCCTGCTCCCTCTCCAAAAAGGAAGCCAGCCTCCTGGAATTCTTCCTCAAAAATCCGGGGCAGACCCTTCCCAGGGCCGTGCTTCTCTCCCGCGTCTGGGGACCCGACGCAGAGGTGGAGGACGGCAACTTGGACAATTACATCCATTTTCTGCGGAAGCGGCTGCGATCCGTAAAGAGCGCCATTGAAGTCAAAACCGTCCGCGGGATCGGTTATAGATTGGAGGTGGCGGATGTATAAACGTCTCCACAAAAAACTAACCTTTTTCTGCACGCTGATCACAGGTTTGATCCTTGCCACCATGTCCGGCATCTGTCTTGTAATCTCGGAGAAGGGGATGAAAGACAGCAATTACAACCTTTTCCTCAGCAGTATCCAGACGATTTTCAGCTCCGTGGAGACACAGCTCACGGTCTCCCATCAGTGGCTGAGTCAGATGGAACAGGATGGAATCTGTTATATCTACCTTTTTGACAACGGAGAACCGCTGCTCTTTCAATCCATCCACCGTTCAGAGTACCGGGATCAGCTTCTGGAAGCAGCCCTTACAAAGGCCCGCGATGAATACGGATTGGACGTCCAAAACCCGGCCGGCGCTTCAAAACTGACCCAGCACACGGAATTTGAGCTGGACAGTCCGGAAGGCCCCGGCTACTATGTCTCGGCGGTCCGATTCTCAAAATCCCGCGGGAAGCTCAGCGCTTTAATCTGCTATTCCCAGGAATCGCAAAACCGCCAGATTCAAAGTCAACGTCAGCTCTTCGTCGCCGTTGATCTCATCGCCCTGCTGTTTTTAGGCCTTTTTGCCTGGTTTTTTACCAAGCGGCAGATACAGCCTTTGGAGGAAAACCGAAAAAGGCAGGTTCAATTCATCGCCGCGGCCTCCCATGAACTGCGCTCTCCCCTGGCCGTTATTCTTTCCAGCCTCTCTGCATTAAAAAAGAGCTCCGGAGAGAACCGGGAGCGCTATGAGGCCGCCATCGAGTCGGAGGGCCGCCGCATGTCCCGCTTGATTGACGATATGCTGCAGCTCGCCAATGCCGACAATCAGACCTGGAGCATGCAGATGGGCCGCTGGGAACCGGAGACTTTGCTTCTCACCGTCTATGAAAACTTCGAACAGACAGCAAAACAAAAATCCATTGCTTTTGGCATCCATTTTCCGGAAGACCCCCTGCCCGCCGTCTTCTGCGATCGGGAGCGGATGATTCAGATTCTCTCGGCCCTTACGGACAATGCCATCTCTTACACGCCCCCAGGCGGCAAAATCCGTCTGGCCGCCGCATGCGCCGGTTCCTTTGTGGAATTTCAGATCTGTGATAACGGACCGGGAATCCCCGACGATGCAAAGGAACACATCTTCGACCGTTTTTACCGGGTTGACTCCGCCCACAAGGATAAGGAACACTTTGGGCTAGGGCTCTGCATCGTCCAGGAGATCGTCCGCCTGCACCGGGGAAAGATTTGGGTGGAGGACACGGAGGGCGGCGGAGCCACCTTCCGGATTCGAATCCCGATTTAGGAATGGATCGAAAACAAATCCTACTCCCACCTCTGGGTTTCCGAATACGGCAATGCGCAAGAATCCATTCTTTTTACGGATAACGAAAAAGGAATTTTCTATCAAATAATAAATGATCGGGCCGCCATCCCGTGATTACTCACCGATCCGGCAGCCCGATCTTTGAAATTCCTTCCAGTATTTCCAGCGATTTAAATTCCCGGTCCAAATAATACCTCTTGAGTTCCTCCACCGCCGAGATGAACTCTTTTTTGGCGTGCTCTTCCAACGCAAAGGTGTAAAGCTTTTCCGGACGGGTGTTCAATACAAATTTCCAGGCATAGGCGGCCGCCTCCCCCACCGGCTTTAAAGGCTGCTCCGCATACTCTCCGCTCTCGGCCATGGCCTTCAGTTCGAATATGTACCGGACCAACTGCCGGTCCAGGTTTGGTTTTCCAAGGGCCAGCAGTGTCACATAGCAAAGTTTCAGCAGAGGGGTTCCGTCGATCCCCTCTTTGCCGTAATAATCGACGAACTCCATGAAATAGCTGCCATAGCAGGCCAGCTCCAAATCCGTGCTGAGATTCTCAAAGTAATTCTGAATCTCCATGGAGCGCACGTTATAGGAAGTCCTCCCTTCGTAAAGCTCCATGGTTCCAAAGGAAAACGTCCGGCTGCCGGCCAGAAGGCTGCTGTTCGGCCGCCTGGCTCCTTTGGCAAAGGCGGAAATCTTTCCGCGCTCCCTGGTCAAAATCACCAGCCGCCGGTCGTACTCGGCGATGGGCATCGAAGAAAGCACCATCCCGGTCACAGTGATCAGATCACTCATTTTCGCTCCTGTACCCGTAATTCTTTAAGAACAGTTCATTGTCCCGCCATTCCTTCCGGACTTTGACCCAGAGCTGGAGATTGACCGGAGCGCCCATCAGCGCCTCGATCTCCCGGCGGGCCGCCGAACCGATTTTTTTGAGCATAGCCCCCTGTTTTCCGATGATGATGCCTTTATGGGAATCCCGCTCACAGACGATATTGGCCTCGATGTCAAAAAGGCCGTTTTTCCGCTCACTCATTTTCTCGATGGTCACCGCGATACCATGGGGTATCTCATCGCTCAAATACCGCAGGGCCTTTTCCCGGATCAGCTCCGCTGCGATTTGACGCATGGGCTGATCGGTCACCGTATCGTCGTCAAAGTATTGGGGGCCCTCCCCCAGATACCGGAACAGCACGTTCAGCACTTCGTCGGTGTTGATGTCTTTGAGCGCCGAAACCGGGATAATCTCCGCAAATTGGTAGATCTTCCGGTAGGTGTCGATGAATTTCAGCACCTCGGTTTTTTCCACCGTATCCACCTTATTGATGATCAGGATCACCGGCGTCTTCACCTGTTTTAGTTTCTCCACGATATGGCGCTCCCCGGCCCCGATAAAGGTCGTCGGCTCCACCAGCCAAAGCACCACGTCCACCTCCCGCAGCGTGTGCTCGGCCACATTAACCATATAGTCGCCCAGCTTATTCTTCGCCTTGTGGATCCCTGGCGTGTCCAAAAACACAATCTGCCCGCGCTCGTCGGTATAGACGGTCTGGATCCGGTTTCTGGTGGTCTGGGGCTTGTCGGACGTGATCGCAATCTTCTGGCCGATCAAATGGTTCATCAAGGTAGATTTTCCGACATTCGGCCGGCCGATCAAGGCCACAAAGCCGGATTTAAAGCATTTCTCCAATCGATTTCCTCCCTCTTTCTTCTCATATCCAGTCAGGAACGCACCAACGGCTCCGTCCGGTAAAACAGATCCCGGTCTTCCTCAATTTTTCCTGCATTCCCCACGGTGCAGAATTGATTGCAGGAAAGCACCGCCTTGATATAGCGGCTCAGAGAACGAATCACCTCCGGCGTGCAGGAAAGCACTTGCCTCCGGTCCTCTCTGCGCAGTTCATCCGTAATTCCGCAAAGATGCGTCTGCAAGGACGCGATTCCCCATTCCAAGGGGTTCATGGGCCGGTCCAAGGTCCCGATGGCGCTGATGATGAATTTCACCAGTTCTTCCTGATCCATGGAAAACTGCTCCAGATAAGGCACGATGTCCTCAAATACCTGGTTAGTCCGGCGAAGGTTCGGGTCCCGGTAAGAGCAAAAATAGCTGACGCCGTTCCGCCCAAAGTTACACATGCAGCCGTAGGCTCCGCCCTTCACCCGCACGTTATTCCAGAGATACTCATCACCCAAAATCCCCCGCAGCACCCGCAACGCTCCGGTGTAGGGAAGCCCTTTCTCACGGAAATTTCCGCTGCGCGCTACATAGACCACCTGGCCGGGCGTCGTAAATCCTTCGTTTTTCTTTTCCAGCAGGATCTCTTCCGCGTATCCGCGATGGCCCGTTCTCTCTGCCTTTTCTCCTCCCAGGCTTTCCGCAAATTCCGGCAGCAGCTTCTCCAATGCCTGGAACCCATCTTCGTCGGCCGTCAGGCTGACAAAGAACCGTTCTTCCTGAAACAGATGTCTGGTCAGTTCCGCCAGCTTTTTCGCAAGCTCTCCTTTTCTCTCGTCAAAATGTTTTTGCAGGTCCTCCAAAAAACGGAAATAATCAATGCCGGACAACTGCTCATTGAACCAGGAGAACGGGGAGCCGTAGGAGTTTGCCCGCAGCACCGCCGTGGAATGGCCGTTTCCGGACAACTGCATCTCTCCGCGGGACTTGACCTGGAAAACCAGCTCCCGCAGACGTTTTTCATCGGTAAACCGAGAACCTGTAAGGATTTCCGAGATCAGCTCCAGCGCCTTTTTCAGATCCCCGTACAGCGCCTTTCCCTGAATCTCAAAGTAAGGCGTAAACACCCCCGGTTCCTTCACCTGCTCAAACATGGAGACCGCGCTGCCGATGCCTCCGGTGTGGATGTTAATCTCATTGCACAGATCCGCGTATCCCCACTCCTCGGTGTCCACCTGGCAGAGCATAAAACGGAGCAGGCCCAGATAGGGAAGATCTTCTTTTTTCACATGGCTCGCGTCAAACAGGAACCGCAGATATGCGATTCCCCCGGTGAAGGTTTCGTGGAACATCACCGGTACTTCGCCCGCGCTCCGCTCCGCCGTGGACAGGCGGGGCACCTCTTCCCCGATATCAGAAAGCGTCAGTCTCGGCAGGGTCGCCAAATCCTCCGGGGCGGACGGCTGGTCTTGATACGCTTCCAGCTCCTTGGTCTCCCGGATCAGGCGCTCGGTTTCTTCCGGGGAAAGGGAGGACTGGTAAGCGGAAAGCCGATTTTTCAGCTCTGTCTCCCGTTCTTCTTCCATGCCCGGCCTGGGCGTCAGAATGACCAACGCCTCGTGGGTATTTTCCAGGAAATATTTTTGCACCAGCTCTTCAAAATACCGGGTGGAAAGCTGCTCTTTCAAAAACGCATAGGTATCCTCATACTTTAAATGAAGCAGAGGATCTCCCCCGTAAAGCCAGCTGTCAAAGCATTCGATTCCGTACATCAGGCCCTTGGGATACGGTCCGAAATCTGCTTCCCGGCTGCGAAATTCCAGGTTGTTGATCCCGGCTTTCAGCGCCTTTTGGTCAATTCCCCTTTCCACCAATTCTTCAAGGGTCCGGCGGATCACCGCGAGAAATTCTTCTTTTTTCGTTCCCTCAGTATCCTTCGCCACCAAGGAAAAATAGGGCTGTAAAATCCAGTTCCGGTAGCCGCCGAATACATCTTTTCCAATTCCTGCGTCCACCAGTGCTTTCCGAAGCGGCGCTCCGGGAGCCGACAGCAAGACATATTCCAGAACCTGGAACGCCAGATAAAGTTTTTCATCCGTCACCGTGCCCAGCACCCACTGGATGGACAGCCAGGTCTGCTCCGCCGGGTCTTCGCCTTTTTCCAGCGGATAAAAGATTTCCTGCTCTACCGGAGTCGGGAAGGCCTTCTGCATTGGAATCTCAGAATCCACCGGCTTTGCCTCATAGTGACTCAAGTATTCCTCATCCAGAAAACGAAGCTTTTCCTCCATATCCATATTGCCATAGAGATAAATATAGCTGTTGGACGGATGGTAATAGGTCCGATGGAAGTCCAAAAACTCTTCATACGTGAGATCCGGAATCACCTCCGGGTCTCCGCCGGATTCATACTGGTAGGTATTATCCGGAAACAGAGCAGACTGGCAGTAACGCTCCAAAATCTCATCCGGTGAGGAGAAGGCCCCCTTCATCTCATTGTAGACCACGCCGTTGATGGTCAGCGGCTCATCCGGGCTCTTTAGCTCGTAATGCCAACCTTCCTGACGGAATATCTTGGGTTCCTGGTAGATCGCCGGATGCAGCACCGCATCCATATAGACATCCATCAGGTTTTGAAAATCCTTATCATTGCAGCTGGCCACCGGATAAATCGTTTTATCCGCAAAGGTCATTGCATTCAAGTAGGTCTGAAGAGAACTTTTCTCCATCTCAATAAACGGATCCTTCAACGGGAATTTGTCCGAACCGCAGAGCACGGAATGCTCCAAAATATGGGGCACGCCGGTGCTGTCTCCGGCCGGAGTCCGAAATCCAATCGTGAAAACCTTATTCTCATCCTGATTGGAAAGAAGGAATAGACGGGCCCCGCTTTTCTTGTGACGAAGCAGATAAGCGGCGGACCGCAGCTCTTTCACTTCTTCTTCCTGGAGCAAGGTGTATGCTTCCGGCACTCTCATATTATTACCTCCGACAGGTGTTGCTATTTTTTTTGCGCTGCTCTGCTTCGTTCCGCAGCTATTTTTTATTGCGCTCCTCCGTCGCTCCATAAAAACGACGGGGAGTCCGAACTCCGCTTCGCTACGTTTGGACAAAAATATCTGCTCCACTTCGTTCCGCAGCTATTTTTTATAGGTTTCCAGAAATTCCATATTTTATTACGGCAAAAAACTCCCGTACCAGGTAATTGGGCTGCAAAAAAGTCTCCGACGGGGCTGCAATGCCCAAAATCTTGGCCTGGGGAAGAATTTTCTTTCCCAGGCGAATGGCCCGGAACAGATGAAAGTCATTGGTCACAATGCCGATGGATGGGGCTTCCTCCGCAAAAAATTCACGGCTGAAAAGCAGGTTCTCTTCCGTGGTCGTGGAGTTTTGCTCCCGGCGGATCTGTACTTCGGGAATCCCTTTCTCGATCAGATAATCCGCCATGGCCTGGGCTTCCGTGATCTCTTCCCCTCTGCCCTGACCGCCGGTGACGATCACAATCGTTCTTGGATTGGCCTCTAGGTAGCTGACGGCGGTGTCCAGCCGCATCCGCAGGGATCGGGACACTGTGGTTCCCTTCACCTGGGCTCCGAGAACGATCAGATAATCCAAATCCGGATCCCCCTCATCGCGGAAGTGGGACAGGATCATGCCCTCCACCGCCAGGAAAACGATCAGCCCCACGATTACCAGGATGAGAACCGTCACCCGGACCGGCCGGGGCAGATGAATCCTCCTGCGGAGCCATCCGAGACCTCCAAAACCGGCCGCAGCGGCGGCCCAGAACCAAACGAAAGCGGAGCTGACCCCAGCCCCAATCATCAGGATTAGGAAATAAATCAGACAGACCGCCGCCAGGATCAGCAAAAAAACCGTCATTCCTTTTCCCCCGTATGTTTTAAGCCTTTTTTCTCAGAATGTCATAGGGCATCAGCGGGATCCCCAGATCGATAAAGAGCTTTTGTCCCGGATGGGGTGCGCTCTCCACCGCTTCACCGCTCTCCGTGACCAGTCCTTTTACCTCGGCCGGCAGGTTGCTGCCGTCGGGCCGCATGACTTCCACTTCCTCGCCGACGGAGAATTTATTTTTTTGGAGCAGGAAAGGACGTCCCTCCTGTTCTTCAATGGTCCCCAGATAAGTCCACTCTTTGCTGTAGGTGTTGCTGTCGTAAATCTGAGCCTCCGCCCCCGGCCGCTCAAAATAAAAGCCGGTGCAGAATTCTCTCGTGGTGCATTTTCCCACCTCGTCCCGGTACCAGGGCAGTTTTTTATAATAAGTCTCCGGGTCTTCCGCATAGTCGTCGATGGCCGCCCGGTAGGCGCGGGCCACGGTGGCAGCGTACAGAGCCGTCTTCATCCGGCCCTCCACCTTAAAGCTGCTGATTCCCGCATCCACCAGCTCCGGAATATGATCGATCATGCACAGATCCTTGGAATTATAGAGGTAAGTGCCGTGCTGATCCTCAAAGACAGGCATATATTCGCCCGGCCTGGTCTCCTCCACCAGATGGTATTTCCACCGGCAAGGATGGGTGCAGGCGCCCTGGTTGGCGTCCCGTCCGGTCAGGAAATTGCTGATCAGGCAGCGGCCCGAATAAGAAATGCACATAGCGCCGTGGACGAAGGCCTCGATCTCCATGTCATCTGGAATATTGGCCTTGATCTCTTTCAGTTCTTCGATGCTCAGCTCCCTGGCTGCTACCACGCGCTTTACGCCCTGCTTATGCCAGAAGAGATAGGTTCCGTAATTGGTGTTGTTGGCCTGGGTGCTGATGTGAACCGGAATGTTCGGCACCAGGCTCTGGGCCAGCGTAAACAGGCCCGGATCCGAGATGATTAGAGCGTCGGGCTGATAATTGTTCAGCAGAAGAAAAAATTTCATCGCAGCCTTGAGATCCCAGTTGTGGGCGAAGATATTCGCGGCCACGTAAACCTTTGCCCCGTGCTCATGGGCAAAACGGATTCCTTCCTTGATCTCCGGCATGGTAAAATTTTTAGCCTTGGCCCGAAGGCTCAGCATCTCGCCGCCCAGGTAGACGGCGTCCGCCCCATAGGTAATCACGGTTTTCAAAATGTCCAGGCTTCCCGCCGGCATCAATAACTCAGGTTTCTTCATGATTTTCCTCGCTTGTCCCTTTCTTTTCCGGCAAAATCTTTACGCTGACCGTCACGCCGTCGCCGATGGGCACCACGCTGGTCAGAAGATCTTCCCGGTGTTTCAATTCATAGAGATAGTCCCGCAGCCTTGCGTGAATCGTCCGGTCGCGGCGGCACACGGCGTAGCGGGACTCTAAAAGCGTGCCGTCCTGGAACACATTGTCCGTCAAAAGCACGCCGCCTTCCGGAAGCAGTCGCAGCACCTCCGGCAAAAAAGAGAGATACTGCCCCTTGGCCGCATCCATAAAAATAAAATCATAGGGACCGGCCAAGGTCTTTAAAACCTCAGCCGCATCCCCTGTCAAAAACGTAATCCGGTCTTCCTCTCCGGCCCGTTGAAAGTTCTTCCGGGCAATGGGAATCCGTTTTTCATATTTTTCAATCGTGGTGATTTTTCCATCCTTCCGGAGCGCCTCGCACATCCGGAGGGCGGAATACCCCGTCGCAGTCCCCACTTCCAGGATTTCCTTCGGCTGCTTCATCGCCACCAGCGTCTTTAGAAGTGCCGCGGTCTCCCGCCGGATGATGGGAACGAAGTTTGCGGCCGCGTGGGCCTCAATCTCCTGAATCAAAGGGGACGGGGTTTGTTCCAGGGAGGAAAGATACACCCGGAGCCTTTCTGAATCCATCAGTCCTCTGCCTCTGTCTTCTTTGTATTTTCGGTGCTCCCCGCGCTGCCTTCCGCGTTCTCCGAAGAGTTTTCCTTCGACTGCTTCGCCGCGTCGGCCGCACCGGCCAAAGCCGTGGTCTCCTCTGTGGTTTCCGGTTCTTTGGTCAGCAAATCAATGATTTCCGTGGCCCCCCAAGACGTGTTGAGGGTGTAAGTGCCGGGATAAATCTTATGCTTCTTACTGGTATAAAGCAGCTCCTGCACCGTGAAAACCTGTTCGTCCCGGATCACTCCTTTTTCCTTTAACAGCTCCGCAATCTGCTGCGAATCCATCCCGTCCTCGATCGTCACAACGATATCGGTTCCCGGCGGTACGGAGATCGGATCGGAGGTAAACACCGAATAGCCAAAGGCGTATGCCTTGGTGATTCCGACATAGAACAGAACGGCCAGCGCCGCATAGATCACAATGCGGATACCGAACCGGCTGAGAATCCTGGTCAAGGTATCTAAGGTTTTCAGTCTGTCCTTTTTCTTTTTCATGCTCCCTCCCGGCGTCTTTTCTTATGCCTCCATGATGATCGGAAGAATCATCGGACTCCGCTTCATCCGCTTCCACAGATAATCGCTCAGATCGTCGCGGATCACATTTTTGATCTTGCTCCAATCGGTTATCCGCTTGTCCTGACACTCCATAATCGAGCCCAGCACAACGCTCTTGGCATCCTCCATCAAATCCTCGGCCTCCCGCACATAAACGAAGCCGCGGGTCACGATATCCGGTCCTGCCAAAAGCTGATTGGTTCCCCGTTCCAAAACAGCTACTACAATGATTATACCATGCTGGGCCAGGGTCTGTCTATCACGAAGCACGATATTTCCCACATCGCCGACACCCAGGCCGTCCACCAGCACGGATCCGGCCTGCACCTGGCCGGTCACCCCGGCCGACTGCTCGTCCATCTCCAAAACTTCGCCGGAGTGCATGACAAAGATATTGTCCTTCGGGATGCCCATATCCTGCACCAGGCGGGAATGCGCTTGAAGATGGCGGTATTCGCCGTGGACCGGAATCGAATATTTCGGTTTCACCAGGGAGTAGATCAGTTTGATCTCCTCCTGGCAGGCATGGCCCGACACATGGGTATCCTGGAAAATCACGTTGGCGCCCAGCTGGGACAGCTCGTTGATGACCTTAGAGACCGCCTTCTCATTGCCCGGAATCGGTGTAGAGCTCAGGATTATTGTATCTCCCGGCTCAATGGAAACCTTCCGGTGGATGCTGGCCGCCATCCGGGACAGAGCGGCCATGGACTCGCCCTGGCTGCCGGTGGTGATCAGCACGGTCTTCTCCTTCGGATAGTTTTTCAGTTTTTCAATGTCGATCAGGCAGCCGTCGGGAATCTTGATGTAGCCCAGCTCCTGGGCCGTGGAGATGATGTTCACCATGCTCCGGCCTTCCACAACGACCTTTCTGCCATATTTATACGCGGTATTGATGATCTGCTGCACCCGGTCCACGTTGGACGCAAAAGTGGCTACGATGATCCGGCTGTCCTCATGTTCCGCAAACAGGCCGTCGAAGGTCTTTCCCACGGTCCGCTCGGACATCGTGAAGCCTTCCCGCATCACATTGGTGCTCTCACAGAGCATAGCCAGCACGCCCTTTTTGCCCAGCTCGGCAAACCGGGACAAATCCGCCGGATCGCCGAACACCGGCGTATAGTCGATCTTAAAATCTCCGGTATGAATCAAGGTCCCCACCGGTGTAAAGATCGCAAGAGACGCCGCATCCACAATGCTGTGGTTGATCCGGATGAACTCAACGCGGAAATCTCCGACATTGATGGACTGGCCGTACCGCACTACTTTCCGCTTGATATTTTTCGGAATCGTGTGCTCCTTCAGCTTGTTCTCAATGATGCCGAGGGTCAGCTTGGTCCCGTAAACCGGAACCGGAACCTGTTTCAGCACATAGGGAAGCGCCCCGATATGGTCCTCATGGCCGTGAGTGATGAAAAATCCCTTCACTTTGTGAAGATTTTCTACCAGATACGTCACGTCCGGGATCACCAGATCGATTCCAAGCATGTCATCCGACGGGAAGCAAAGACCGCAGTCCACCACAATGATACTGTCTCCGTACTCGAAGGCAGTCATATTCATTCCAATCTGCTCCAGGCCGCCCAAAGGAATGACTTTCAATCTTAAATTGTCTTGTTTCTTCAAAAATAAACCTCCTATTTCTTATTTCCGTTCTCGTTTTTCATTTTATTCCGCAAGAAAACAAGGGCCAAAAGTTTCCCTTCCCCCACTTGATTTCTCACTTAAAATTCCAAATCCACATCGTCCAGCAGCTCGGCGAACACCGACAGCAGGTAATCCATCTCGTTCTCATCGTCCACAAGCTCATAAACCGCTGTAGAATCCGCGCTGTTCGATTTGTCCTTGAAAAGATAGCAATCCCCGTCGCCGGAAGCGGCGTCGGTCGCTAAAATATAATCCACACCGCCAATGCGGGTGCTTTCTAAAATATAAAGTTCAATCTCTTCCCCGTTTTCACCGGTAAATGTCAGCTTTTCCTCCACAATCCTATCGAATCGAATCCAGATATCCCTGCAAAATCAGCGCAGCCGCAATCTGGTCGATTACCTCCTTCCGATTTTCCCTTCGGACGCCGGTTTCCATCAGCGACCGGTTGGCGGCGACCGTCGTCAGACGCTCGTCCCACATAAGAACGGGGAGACCGGTCCGGCGTTCCAATTGTGCCTTGAACTCCAACGCCTTCTCACCGCGTTCTCCCACGGTATTGTTCATATTCTTGGGAAATCCCAACACGATTTTCTCTACCTGGTATTCCTGCACCAGCTCCATAATCCTGGCCAGGGTCCGGCGCAGTTTATTTTCCGCCGGCCGGGTGATCGTCTCGAAACCCTGGGCCGTAATTCCCAAAGGGTCACTGATCGCCACCCCAACCGTCACACTTCCATAGTCCAACCCCAGTATTCGCATCATTCCTCCTAGAACTTGGACTGCATGACTTCAATGTATACCTTCATCAGCTCTTCCAAAATCTCGTCCCTCTCCACTTTGGAGATCAGGTTGCGGGCTCCTGCGTAGCTTGTGATGTAGGTCGGATCGCCGGACATGATATACCCGACAATCTGGTTCACCGGGTTATAACCCTTTTCGGTCAGCGCCTGGTACACACGCTCCAATACTTCCCGAACTTCGATCTTCTTTTCCTGCACTGTCACGAAGCTCTGTGTTCTCTGCAAATCTGCCATAACCGTCACGTCCTTAATTAAGATTCCATTCTATTCTAATACAATTTTTTCAAAGAAGCAAGCGGACTTTCAGTTGTTACGGAAAATAGTTGTTTTTGTTGTTACTTTTCACGGCCGCAATTTTGCGAGGCGTTTTCGTGTGTATGATGCTCTAAAATCCGTATTCTCCTCCCAGCGCGACCGTCACAAGCTGGCCGGGCCGGTGATCTTTCGTCTCGGCATACCCTTTTACATATTCCTTCGTAAAGCCTTCATAGAGAGCCTTTCCGTTCCGGACCGTCTCGGTTTCCAGCAAAATCTCTCCTTGCTTACCTTCATAGAAATTCCGGAATTCTCTGGAATGGCGTTCCGTCATCTCCAATAAAACCGCGCTCCGCTTTGCTTTCACTTCTTCCGGCACCTGATCCGGCATCGTGTCTGCTTTGGTGCCCTTCCGCCTGGAGAATTTAAACACGTGCATCTCATAAAAACCCACGCGCTCCAAAAACTGCCGGGTCGCCTCGAACTCCTCTTCGGTCTCTCCTGGAAAACCGACGATCACATCGGTGGTAATCGCCGGATGTTCAAAATGAGCTCGGAGAATCTCGCATTTTTCATAGTATTCCCCGGTCGTATAGCGTCGATTCATCCTTTTTAACGTTTCGTCGCAGCCGCTCTGCAAGGACAAATGAAAATGGGGGCAGATTTTCGGATTTTCCGCCAGCGCCGCGGCAAACTCCTCGGTCACAATCCTAGGTTCCAGGGATCCAAGACGGATCCTGGCAAGCCCAGGAATCTCTGCGAGCTTTTCGATCAAGTGAAGCAGCGGCTCTCCCATTTTAGCCTCGCCGAAATCCAGGCCGTAGGAGCTGAGATGGATTCCGGTCAGAACGATCTCCTGAAACCCCTTATCCGAAAGCCGGGCAGCCTCCTCGACCACTTCCTCTTCGCGGCGGCTTCTCACCCGCCCCCGCACATAGGGAATCAGGCAGTAACTGCAAAACTGATTGCAGCCGTCCTGAATCTTCAAAAAAGCCCTGGTGTGCTCTTCGCTGCCGGAGATGGTCAGCTCCTCATACTCCCGCACCGCTCCGATATCCAAAACTCCGTTTGTCCGCTCCTCGATCAGCTCTGCCAGCCGGCCTTTCTGATCGTTTCCCACCACCAGATCCACGGCATCGTCGGCAAGGGCCCGGCCGGGGTCGGCCTGGGCGTAACATCCCACGGCCACCACCAGAGCGTCCGGATTCTTCTTTTTGGCCCGGTGCAGCATCTGGCGGGACTTTCGGTCCGCAATATTCGTCACCGAACAGGTGTTGACCACATAGACATCGGCCGTCTCCCCAAAGGAAACGATCTCGTATCCCCGGCTTTCCAGCTGTTGCAGCATGGCCTCGGTCTCATAGGCGTTGACCTTGCAGCCCAGATTGTGAAATGCTACTTTTTTCATGGTTTTCGCTCCTAACACTTGACTTTTTTTCGGGGCCGGACTACACTACAAGAAAGGAAAATAAAGGGGGAACTAATTATGACAACCGTACAGATTGTCCTGGATTCGATTGATAAAGTCAAGAGTTTTGTCAGTGATATTACTCATTTTCCCACCGATTTCGATCTGATTTCGGGACGCTATGTCATCGATGCCAAATCCATCATGGGTATTTTCAGTCTGGATCTCTCCAAACCGATCACGCTGAACATCCATTCCGACTCCAACATGGACGACATCATGAAATCCCTGGATCCCTATCTCTACAAAGGCTGATCCGCCGCTTGGGTGCTGCGGAAAGCAGCCCCGCAGTCAATGGATGCCGCACCGGCATCCAAAACTTGCGGGAACTGGCTTTCACAGCACTTTTTATTTTGCTCTGTTCGGGCTCCCCAGCCTTGAAACAGATATTTTTACTCGCCGACCCGGATGACTTCCACGGTCTGAAGAGCTCTCTCCACCATCTCATCGATCTGCGTCAGCTTCGTCTCCGAATGCCGGATAATATTCAGGTTCGGCTTTGTAACCGGATGCTTGGCCACGAAAATCGTACAGCAGTCCTCAAAGGGCTGGATCGATGTCTCAAAGGTCTTAATCTTCTTTGCAATGTCCACGATATCCTGCTTATCAAACGCAATCACCGGGCGGAACACCGGCATCGTGCACACGTCGTTGGTCGCAGCCAGGCTCTGCATGGTCTGGGACGCCACCTGGCCGATGCTCTCGCCGGTGATCAGCGCCTGGCAGCCGTTCTCCTTGGCCAGCCGCTCGGCAATCCGCATCATGTACCGCCGCATCAAAATCGTCAATTCCTCATGGGGGCAGGTCTCATAAATATAAAGCTGAATTTCCGTAAAGTTTACCACATGCAGGTGAATCGGCCCGGTATACCGGGAAATAATCTGCGCCAGATCCACGACTTTTTGCTTTGCCCGGTCGCTGGTATAAGGCGGCGCGTGGAAATAAACCGCATCGATCCGGACGCCGCGCTTGGAAACCATATAACCGGCCACAGGGCTGTCGATGCCGCCGGAAAGCAGAAGCATCCCTTTTCCGTTGGTGCCGACCGGCATCCCGCCGGGTCCCGGAAGAATCTCCGAATAGATATTGATCATCTCCCGCACCTCAATATTTAAATAGACGTCCGGCTGGTGTACATCCACCCGAATATCCGGGAATGCCTCCAGCACGGCCTCCCCGATCTGCCGGTTGATCTCATTGGAATCCATCGGGTAGTTTTTCCTCGCCCGCCGGGCCATCACTTTAAACGTCATGTGTTTGTCCGGATACATCTCATCCATATAAGCCACCACCTGGCGGCACAGCTCCTCAAACCCACTATCTTCCACCTGCAGCAGCGGGCAGATTCCGGCGATGCCGAACACGTGTCCCAGCGCATCCACCGTCTCGTCATAGTCATAATCGGACTCCGCCTTCACATAGATCCGTCCCTGGGTCTTGCTCACTGAGAAGCGCCCCTCCACAGCCCGCAGCGCCCGCGCAATCTGGCTGACCAGCATGTCCTCAAACACATACCGGTTCCTGCCCTTGATCCCGATTTCCGCATATTTAATCAAAAATGCCTGAAATACCATCTTTTTCTCCTTTTATTTCCGTGTAAACCGGCGCAGGAACAAAAGCAGCTCCCTCAGCGCCAAAAGAGTCTGATCGATCTCCTCTTCCGTGGTAAAAATGCTCATACTAAACCGGAGGGTGCTCTCTAATAGCCGTTTGGGCAGTCCGATGGCCACCAAAGTGGAACTGAGTCCCGGATGATTGGAAGCGCAGGCCGAACCGGCCGAAACGTAAATCCCCTTTTCCTCCAAGGCATGAAGCAGGACTTCGCTGCGGACGCCGCCAAAGCTGGCGCTGACCACATGGGGGGCGCCGTCCCGCCCGGAAGGCCCGTTGACCGTGACATCGGGCAGCTGCAGCAGCCCTTGAACCAGCCGTTCCTTGCAGGCGTAAAGCCGGTCAATCCGTGCCTCATGATCCCGGTAGATCTCCTCCACCGCCGTGCCGAGCCCCGCGATCCCCGGCACGTTCTCCGTACCGGAGCGAAGGCCTTTTTGCTGCTCTCCGCCAAACACGATCGGGCGGATTTTCACACCGTCCCGGACATAGAGAAAACCGACGCCCTTGGGTCCGTGAATCTTGTGGGCGCTGACCGACAGCAGGTCGATTTTTGCGGCTTTGGGCCGAAATACATATTTCCCAAAGCCCTGCACCGCATCCACATGAAACAGGCAGTTGGGATTTTTCGCTTTGATCAAAGGCCCCAGTTCTTCAATGGGCTCCCTGGTCCCAATCTCATTGTTTACCGCCATCACTGACACCAGGATCGTCTCCGGAGTCATGGCGTTCTCCAAATCCCCTGCTGAAACCCTTCCGAGAGAATCTACCGGAAGATAGGTAACGGAAAATCCCTGCTCCTTTAGGTACCGCATGGTCTCCGAGACCGAAGGATGTTCGATGGACGTGGTGATCAGATGTTTCCCCGCCCGCTGGTTCGCCGCTGCAGTGCCGAGAATCGCCAGATTATTGGACTCCGTTCCGCCGGAAGTAAAAAAGATCTCCTTTTCCTCCGCCTTCAGGCTCTTTGCAATCTGCTCCTTGGCGTGACGGACATATCGCTCTGCGTCCACTCCTTTCCGGTGCATGGAGGAAGGATTTCCAAAATCCTCCGCCATGGTTCGGACCATCATCTCCCGCACCTTGGGGAAAGTCCCGGTCGTGGCTGAATTATCCAAATAGATTTCCATTGTTTCCTCCCTGTAGCTCCAGTGCATACATGCAAAGGGTCAGCGCCGCCAGTCCCGCGGTCTCGGTCCGAAGAATCCGGCGGCCCAGTGAGATCACGCGGGCGCCCGCTTCCCTCAGGCGTTCCACCTCCGAGGCTTCCAGGCCGCCTTCCGGCCCGATAAAGATTCCGACCCGCATTCCCGGCTTCACCAGGGAAATCGCCTCGGCCGTAGCCTCCATTCCTTTTGCATTTTCATACGGAACCAGGATCAAATCCAGCTCCGCAGCCTCCTGCGCCGCTTTTTCCATACGAAGGACCGGATCCACCGCAGGCACCGTGCTCCGTCCGGACTGCTTGGCCGCGCTCTCGCTGATTGCGTTCCAGCGGGCCAGTTTGCCCTGCTGCTTTTTTTCTTCCCATTTCACAACGGACCGTTTCATCTGAACCGGCACGATCCGCTTTGCTCCCAGCTCTACGGCCTTCTGAATAATGAACTCCATCTTATCGCTTTTCGGAAGCCCCTGGTAGAGGATCAGCTCCGCAGAAAGCTCCGCTGCCTCCGCCTCACTCTCGACTTTTGCCAGGACAAAGTCCTTTGCAATCTCTGTTATTATACAATACCAGTCCCGATCCTGTCCATCACTGATTGCCACTTTTTCTCCCGGCTTCATCCGGAGCACATTTCGGATATGATTGACGTCCGGGCCGGTAATCCGGAACTCCTCTTCGTTTTCTCTGCCTGCCGGCACAAAAAAATGATACATGGAACCCTCCTCTGTCGGAATTTCCTATCAAATGATAAAGAATTTCGCTCTGCGAAATTCCGCGCCGCAAATGCGTCGCGTCAGCGACATCTTCCTTTGCACTTGCGAGTGCATCCTTAGCGGAGCATTTTTTGTTTCATGGGAAATTCCATTGGAATTTCCCATGAAACAAAAACAGCGCCGGACCGCCCTCCGCCCGGATACGGACGGCAGAGCGGAGCAGCGCCTCTGGTATTTTGGTCTCTGAAATCAGCCCTCCGCCGTGGTCTCTGCCGCCGTCGTATTCGAAGAGGCGTTGGAATCCACGTAATCGCTGAAATCCGGATAATCAATCTTAACCGCGTCGTTGGTGTTCAGCACTTCCACGGTCATCTCCACCGTTGCCTTCATGGAAGTCGTACCGCTGGTGATAGATCCTTCTTGCAGCGCATGGAGAGAGATGATCTGGCCGTCCGATCCGATCACAAGCTCGACAATTCCGCTGTCAATGCCTTCCTCACTGGCACTGACCGTCAGAACCAGCTTCACACTGCCGTCCGCCTGCTCTTCCTTGGCAACCGACGTATAAGTAATGTCCTCGACTCCGGAAATATACTTGCCGCCGATCATCTGCTGCACGCTGGCAAAAGAGCTGGCAACCTGAACCTTCTGACCGCCGGTGGACAAATATGCCACGCCGTCCTTATAGTAAAGGAGAATGTCTGTCGAGGTGCCGTTATTGATCTGGGTTCCGCTAAACTCAACCTGGGCAGTGTCTCCATCACCGATCTGCTTAATCGTCGCATCCAGGTTGACCGTCTGGGCCGAAGTCCCTTCTCCCAGAATCTGGCTTAACTGAATATGTTCCTCTTTGGCGCTCAGCGCGTTGTACTGGGCGAGAGCTTCCTTAAACTCCGCCAGCTCTTCCGCCGAAACCGTCTCCGCCACAGTTGTCCCGGCTTCCGAGGAAGCGGCCGTCGTGTCCGCTGCAGTAGTCTCAGCCGCCGTGGTGGCCGCCTCGGTGGACTCAGCAGCCGTGGTATCCGCCGCTGTTGTCTTTGTATCATTTCCGCTGCACGCCGTCAAAGAAAACGCCAGCATTAGGGTCATTGCCCATGCAACTATTTTTTTCATATCGGTTCCTCTTTTCAAAAATTCGACAGGCCGGTCTCCGCCTGCCTGTCGAACATTGTAACAAATCCCTATTCAAAATACAATGGAGAATTGAAAATTCATAAATTCTTTTCTTTTTTTCGAACGATCACGGAAACCCATTCGCCCTGGTGATTCACTTCCAGAAGCTCAAATTCCGGATGTACGGCAAAGGCGGCTTTTACTTCTTCTTCCTTGCTGTCAACAATACCGGAAGTAATCCAGATTCCGCCGGGTTTGATATGGCGGCCGATTTCATCCTGGAGCAAAATAATCACCGGAGCCAGAATATTGGCCACAGCCACATCATAGGCCTCGTCGCCCGCCGTTTCCTGAACAGCAGGATCATCGATCAAGTTGCCGGGGATCACCTTAAATTGATCCTCCCCGATGCCGTTGACCGCCGCGTTCTCCCTGGCGGCCGTCACTGCGCTCTCGTCCAGATCCGTTCCAAAAGCTGCGCCGGCCCCCAGCTTCAAAGCGGTAATCGCCAAAATCCCGCTGCCGGTCCCCACGTCCAGCACCCTGTCATTTGGCTGCAGATATTTTTGCAGGCCGGAGATACAAAGCTGTGTGGTTTCATGGGTTCCTGTGCCAAAGGCCGAGCCTGGATCAATGGTGATACAGAGCTTATCCTGGTGCTCCTTTGGGACTTCCTCCCAGGTAGGTTTGATCAGGATATCACCGACCGCAAAGGGGTGGAAAAATTCCTTCCAATTGTTCATCCAGTCCTTGTCTTCCGTCTCGGACTCCTGAATCGTAAGGCTTCCCGCTTCCACAAAGAGCCGGATCTCCTCAAGGGCCTCCCGGACCTTTTCCAGTACCTGATCATGGTCCAAAAGCGTGCAGCCCATATGAGGGGCGTCCCCTCCGTTAAAAGCGGTCTCGGCTGTCTCACGGTCTCCAGGCAGATAAAAACTGATCCTGGCTGAGCCGTCGTCCGGCGGCATCTCCGGCAGGATGTCGATGAACATCCCCTTGGTCTCGCTCTCCGTCAAGGGCACATGATCCTCAATCTCAATCCCATCGATTCCAAGCTCCGAAAGCTCTTCGCTGATGAAATCCACTGCCGCCGTCGTCGTCTCAATCGTGAACTTTTTCCACTTCATTATTTAAAGAGTCCTTTTTTCTTTTTTTCGTGGGGCTTTCCCTTCATCGCATCGTCAAAGGCACGCAGGGCTTCCTTTTGTTCCTCGTTCAGATGCTCCGGCACCTCCACCACCAGCGTCACATAGTGATCGCCGCGCATATTTTTATTTCTTAAGTACGGTACGCCCTTTCCTTTCAGGCGGATTCTTGTATCCGTCTGGGTGCCGGGCTTCACCTGATATTCCACCTCGCCGTCCACGGTTTTGATCCGCAGCGTGTCGCCCAATGCCGCTTGGGCAAAGGAAACCGGCACGGTAGAAAATATATTGGTATCCTGACGCTTAAAGGTGGGGTGCTGAGAGACCACCACTTCCACCAGCAGGTCGCCGCGCTCGCCGCCGTTTACTCCCGGCTCTCCTTTTCCGCGAATGCGGACACTCTGCCCGGAATCAATCCCGGCCGGGATCGACACCTGAATCTTCTTCCGGTTCTGGATAAATCCGGTTCCGTAGCAGTGAGGACATTTGTCCTTGATAATCGTCCCTTTTCCGCCGCAGTCCGGACAAGTCTGTACGTTTCTCACCATACCAAACATGGACTGCTGGGTATAGACTACCTGGCCTGTTCCGCTGCATTTCGGACAAGTCTGAGGGGTGGTCCCTTCCTTTGCGCCCGTGCCGTGGCAGTGGGTGCACTCGTCCTTCAGGTTCATCTCTAATTCTTTTTCTGTGCCGAATATCGCCTCTTCAAAGGTGATGCGGACGCTGGTCCGCAGATTGGCGCCTTTCATCGGGGCGTTTGACCGGCGGGTACGGGTTCTTCCGCCGAAGCCTCCGAACAGATCGCCAAAAATATCGCCGAATATATCGCCCATATCGCCGCCGGTAAAATCCCATCCGCCGGCTGCCCCGGCGCCGCCGTTCTCAAATGCAGCATGGCCGAACTGGTCATACTGACGGCGTTTCTCCGGATCACTCAAAACAGCGTAAGCCTCCGAAGCCTCTTTAAATTTAGCTTCGGCCTCTTTGTCGTCGGGATTGATGTCCGGGTGGTATTTCTTAGCCAGAGCGCGATAGGCTTTCTTCAAAGCGTTGTCGTCTGCATCACGGCCGACGCCCAGCACTTCGTAATAATCTCTTTTAGTCTCCGCCATGGTTTTGCCCTTTCTGTTTCATCGGTTTTAACGTCCATAGGGGCGACCAAAATTGGCCGCCCGCTACAGACTCTATTCTTACCTTTGCCGGGCCAAGCCCGCCTGCAGAGCATCTGATTCTGAGATGCCACACAGGATTTATTTTATACTTCTTTGTAGTCCGCGTCCACAACGTCGTCATCGGCTCCGCCGGCCGCGCCGCCGCCCATGTTTTCCGGATTCGGTCCTGCTTCCGGTCCAGGCTGGCCCTGAGCGCCCTGCGCCTGCTCGTAGACTTTGGCAAACAGTGCCTGCGCGCTCTTCATCAGCTTCTCTTTCCCGTCCTTTAACTCCTGGATCTGGGAATCGGTCAGCTCATCGGCGTTAATCGTAGCGGCCACAGTCTCTTTCAGCGCATTCAGATCTGCTTCCACCTCGGACTTCAGACCTGCATCCAGCTTGTCGCCGACCTCTTCCATCGCCTTTTCGGTCTGGAACACGATGGCGTCCGCATCGTTTCTCGCGTCAATGCCTTCTTTGCGCTTCTTGTCCTGAGCTTCGAACTCAGCGGCTTCTTTGACCGCCTTGTCGATATCGCTCTCGGACATATTGGAGCTGGCAGTGATCGTGATGTGCTGCTCTCTTCCGGTGCCAAGGTCCTTCGCGGATACGTTTACAATACCGTTGGCATCGATATCAAAGGTAACCTCGATCTGAGGAACGCCGCGTCTGGCAGGCGGGATTCCGTCCAGACGGAACTGGCCGAGGCTCTTGTTGTCTTTTGCAAACTGTCTCTCGCCCTGGAGCACATTGATGTCCACAGCGGTCTGATTGTCCGCAGCCGTGGAGAATACCTGGCTGTGCTTGGTCGGGATCGTCGTATTTCTCTCGATCAGGCGGGTCGCCACGCCGCCCATGGTCTCAATAGACAGAGACAGCGGGGTGACATCCAGCAGCAGGATTTCGCCGGCGCCGGCATCTCCGGCCAGCTTGCCGCCCTGGATCGAAGCGCCGATGGCCACGCACTCATCCGGGTTCAGGTTCTTGCTGGGCTCATGGCCGGTCAGCTGTTTTACCTTATCCTGGACTGCCGGGATTCTGGTGGAACCGCCGACCAACAGCACCTTGTGCAGATCCGAAGCCGTGATTCCGGCATCTTTCAGTGCATTGTTTACCGGGATAATCGTGCGCTCAACCAGGTCATGGGTCAGCTCATCGAATTTCGCGCGGGTCAGGTTCATGTCAAAATGCTTCGGGCCTTCGCTGGTCGCGGTGATGAACGGAAGGTTGATGTTGGTGGTCGTCGCGCTGGACAGCTCCTTCTTTGCCTTCTCTGCGGCCTCGCGCAGTCTCTGGAGGGCCATCTTGTCGTTCGACAGGTCCACACCCTCGTTTTTCTTAAACTCAGCCAGCATATACTGGGTGATCTTTTCGTCAAAGTCGTCGCCGCCCAGACGGTTGTCGCCGGACGTAGCCAATACTTCGATTACGCCGTCGCCGATCTCGATGATGGAGACATCGAATGTACCGCCGCCCAGGTCGTAAACCATGATCTTCTGCTCTTTTTCATTGTCCAGGCCGTAAGCCAAGGCAGCAGCCGTCGGCTCATTGATGATACGTTTCACATCGAGGCCCGCAATTTTACCTGCGTCCTTGGTCGCCTGTCTCTGCGCATCATTAAAATAGGCAGGAACCGTGATCACCGCCTCGGTAATCTTTTCGCCCAGGTAGCTCTCCGCATCGGCTTTCAGCTTCTGCAGGATCATCGCGGAAATTTCCTGCGGTGTATACTGCTTGTCGTCAATGGTTACTTTGTAGTTGGTGCCCATCTGTCTCTTGATCGAAGAGATGGTCTTCTCTGCGTTGGTGACGGCCTGACGCTTGGCCGGTTCGCCGACCAGACGCTCGCCGGTCTTGGTAAATGCCACCACGCTAGGGGTGGTGCGCACTCCTTCTGTATTTGCTATTACAACCGGCTTACCGCCTTCCATAACGGCTACACAGGAGTTGGTCGTTCCTAAGTCAATTCCGATTATTTTACTCATTGTTTTTTCCTCCTAATTGATATTTGTCAAATTGGGCTTTTGCCCTGCCTGATTGTTGTCTTATTTGATCGGAGAAACTCCGCTAATTCGCCACTTTCACCATACTATAGCGTACGACGCTGTCTTTATATGTGTACCCTCTCTGGAACTCTTCCACGATTGTATTTTCACCGGCGTCTTCATCCTCCACGTGCATCACGGCATTGTGGAAATCCGGGTTGAACTCCTGGCCCAATGCCTCGATCGGCTTGACGCCGATTTCCTCCAGCGTGGACGTCAGCTGTTTGTAGATCTTATCCATTCCGCTGACAAAAGGATCTTCCTTTTTCTCCTCCTCGACGCCTCCTAAGCCCCTCTCAAAATTATCCAGGACCGGCAGAATCTTTTCGATCACGCTGCGGGCGCCAATCTCAAACCGGGCCGCCTTTTCTTTTTCCGTGCGCTTCCGGAAGTTATCGAATTCCGCCATGGTTCTCTGAAGCCGGTCGGTGATCTCCGAAAGCTTCTTCTCCAAGTCGTTCTCCATCTCCGCGGTTTCCTGTTCCTGATCCGCCGCGCCTGAATCCTTTGCTTCATCAGGACCGTCATTCTTCGCCTGCTGCTCTGCGCTCTCCGCAGACGCCTCCTGATTCTTCCGGTCCTGTTCCATTTCTTTTTCGTTTTTTGCTTTATCCTTCTTCGCCACCACGAATCCCTCCTATTCTTTTTTAAATATATCGTCCAATTGGGACATGGTGTTCTTCAAGGTGTCCACCACCTTTTGGTAATCCATGCGCTTCGGGCCGATAATACCGATTTTGCCCTGAACGCCTTCTCCCAATTCATAAGTGGCTGTAACTACGCTGCAGTCCTTCATGGATTCCACCGGCACTTCATCGCCGATATAAACTTGGATATCCTTCTTTTCCTCGCCGCTTTCCTCGGCAATGATCGTGCCCAGCCGTTCCTTCTCTTCCAATGTACTGATCAGCTCACTGGCTTTATCGCCTCCGGTCAGCTCCGGGTATTTGAAAATGTTCGGAGTCCCGCTGGTGTAGACCGGCACATCGTCCTCCTGGCCAATGGCCTCAGCCACCGCGTCCAGCACCTTGCTGACCACATCGCTGTGGCACCCGGCATCCTCCTTCAGCTTTGCGATCACGCCAAGGTTAATCTCCTCGATGGCAAGACCGTTCAGGCTGCTGTTCAGCAGGAAATTCAGGTTCAGCACCTCATCCTGCTCCAGGTCAAATTCAATGTTCAGAATATTATTTCGAACGATATTGCCTTCCAGGACAATCACCGCCAAAAGCTTGCCGCCGCCCATCATCGAAAGCTGGATGAACTTCACCTTATTCTTCCGATAACGGGGCCCGGTAATCATCGTGGCATAATTGGTATTGGCAGCAAGAATCTTTGCCATCTGCATCAGCAGCTCCTCCACCCGGTCCACTCGCTTCAGCAGGAAATCCTGATCCGGCACCGCCGGAAGATGCTGCTCCTGCATCAGCTGATCCACATAAAGCCGATACCCTTTATCGGTCGGGATCCGGCCTGCTGAAGTGTGAGGCTGGATGATCAGTCCCATCTCCTCCAAATCCGCCATCTCGTTCCGAATCGTCGCCGGGGATAGCTGAAGCTCCGTATACTTGGAGATGGTCCGCGAACCCACCGGCTCGCCGGTCTCCTGATAGTTCCGGATGATCGCATTCAGAATCTTCTGCTTTCTTTCGTCCAGCTCCATCTGCTCACCCCTTTTTCGTTATTAGCACTCGTTTCATTAGAGTGCTAACACCTTTCTTACATAAGATACCACTGCGGTATTTCTTTGTCAACACCTTTCATGGAAATTTTATAAATTTTCTCCTTCCGCAAAAAAATTCAAGAAGAAAGGAAGCGCTTGGCGCACGCACCGGGAAATAAAAAGACCGCAGCCCCTTCCGCTTACCAGCGGACGCTGCGGTCTTACACCCCAAGACTTGACATAATGATATCACACCCCTAAGCTACGCTCCCTGTTCTTCCAGATGCTCCGTCAATTTCTCTTCCAAACGGTCCATCCGGCCTGCCAAGTGATTCACCAGACCGTAGAGATCCGGAATATCGTTCCGGGCTTTCAAGACTCTTACATCCTCCCGGAGCTCCTTGATCTCCCGCCGGTTTTCCTGGGCAACCTCCCAGACGCGGTCCACCTCAGCCAGAATCAGGTTCTCCGAATGATGAAGTTTCTCCTCGATCATCCCCGGCACACGGGCATCGATCCGGTCGTCCACAATTCCAGGTACGATCGCCCGGATCCGGTCGTCCACGATCCCAGGAACTGTCGCCTGAATCTGCTCCCGGACCACCTCGGAGATCGCCGCCAAATCCTCTCTGCTTAAGGCCATGCTTTTCCCTCCTTCCCCGCTTATTTTCCCGGATCACCGTCCGGTATTCCAAAACCGCACCGCATCCGGGAATAAAAACAGTATACCCCTTCCGGCCGGCAATTACAAGCGGAATTTACAGGAGCCGTTGTATTATTCAATGGTTTCATTCAAGTACAGATTCAGCTTCCTTACCAAAAGAACCGGGTCCATCCCGTGCTCTGCCGCTGCTTCCGCCAAGGTTTCCTCCCCGCCGGTCAGGCAGCCGACACAGGAAAGCCCCACAGAAGCCAGCACCTGCGCCGCCCGTTCATCCGTCTGCAGCAGCTCCGAAATTTTTGTTCTCTCTGTTATTTTCATTCTCAACCTCATTTCTTCAGCCAGGCATCTACATCCTGCAAAAACTGTTTCCACGCTTCCTCATGCTCCACAAAATACTTGGGGCAGCATTTCCCCGTCACCTCATGGTGGCGGATCACCCCGCCGTTTTGCGGGTCCAGCTGATACTGGCGGCAGAGCCAGCCCGTCAGCTTTACCAAGGACTGATAGGTGGCGTCGTTGAACTTTCCCGTCTCGTCCGGATGACAGTTCTCGATGGAAATCGTATCGCTGTTCCGGTTGTTGGAGGCGTATGCCACCTCCCCCAGGGGCACGCAGGCAATCACTTCCCCGTTTAGCCCAATCACAAAATTGCTGCTCATGTAGACATCCTCTTCCCCGGATGCCAAATCCTCAAAATAATCCCGGTTCTGCTGCGCCGTCGTTCCCGGATTCCCCACATAATGAATCACCACCGCATGGATGTCGCCGGTTGCTTTCCCCGGCCTGGAATGAGGATTGACCGTCAGGTACTGCTCGTCCACATATTCCGGCAGCTTTCGCACCTCTCCCATCTTCACGGCCACCGTACTTTTTTCCACATCAGGGATCTTCCCCCCGGCGGCCTGTACTTCCGCGGCCCCGCCCTGGCATCCCTTTCCGGTCACAAAGCCAAACAGAAAAACCACGAGCAAAATTCCGGCATAGACTGCGGCCCGGATCTGCCGTTCCTGCTTCTGTTTTTTCCTTTTGCTCTCCACTCGCTGTTCCCAACTATTCTCCCGTACCTGGCTGTTTTTCCCGTCGTCTTCATTCCTCCATACCTTCTCGCTCATTCCGCCTCAACACTCCCCGTATGAACCGTTTGCTTTTGTCATAATCAGTATAGAGAAAATTTGTAAATGACTTGTAACCGAATTTGGGACAAAATCCTACAATTTTCTTAAGATTACAGTAGCACTTCCATTCGGACACGGCATCGTCCCTTCTTTGTCTCCCCTTCCACTCCCTGATAGACTGCTTTTCCAAATCCCCGCACGGCAATCCTGTCTCCGGGTTTTAAGAAATAGCTGGAATTCTCCGCCTCTCTTCCATTAATAAAGATAAGTTTTCTGCGAAACATCTCCGCCACCTGACTCCGCGACTTTCCGCACAAAGCTGCGATCACGGCGTCCGCTCTCTCGGAAGCCGTCAGCAGCAGGCGTTCTTCCTTCCGCACAGCAATCTCCTCCGGAATTTCGCCCGCCGGTTCGCAGGTCACAGCCGTATGTTTGACGCGGTCCAGGTTCTCGCATAGAAATGGGGCCATCTGTTCCGAGCAAAAAACATAGGCATCCTTGCCGCTCACCAGGATATCCCCGATCACATCCCGCTCCAGGCCCAGATTCAAGATGGCTCCTAAAAAATCCCGATGGGTCAGTTTATCCGCAAACTTTTCCTGCTTTGGCGAGACATGCAGGAGAGCGATCGGAAATTCTCCCGGGTAGCCAAAATCCTTTTCCGAACCAAATTCCGCCATCTGGCGGTCGCAGCCCTCCCGGCCTCCGAAGAGACGGACTTCCACAAAAGCCAGATCCCGTCCCATGGCCCCAAGCACGCTCTGCTCCGCCATCGACAAAAAGCCGGTGTAGCAATAAAGGTTCTGCCGGTACGCCTTTTCCGCTAAATCGAGAAAGCGTTTTCGCAAAATTTGTTCTTCTTCCATCATTCCCCTTCTTTACCCGCCTGCACATAGCCATCCACGACAGTCAGGCGCTTCTTTCGGATTTTCTCCGTATTCTTCAAAACCGTGGATTCATCGAGATGATAGCGCCCAGAAATGAACACCATCAAAATCCCGGCCACCACCGGTAAAATCCCATACCAAAAAGCAAAGCCACGCTCCGTCGCCACCGACTGAACTTCCAGCGCGTAATTGTATCCGATCGAATCCATGACGAGGCTGGCAAAATAAACGGAAAATCCGCTTCCGCATTTGATCGCAAAGGTAGCAATGGCATAGATGACGCCGGGACAACAGACGCCGGTTTCAATCTCGCCGAATTCCGCCGCTTCCGGGATCGATGCCCATACCAGGGCGAAGACACAGCTAAGAGCGATTCCAAGCAGAATAGACGAAACTACCAGCCAAACCATGTTTTTCTCACTGACAAAGACCAGGATCCCGGAAAAAACCGGGAGAACCCCCGAAACCATCAGCATATTCCGTTTTCCGACCCATTGAATCATCTTCGGCACCAGCGGCAGCAAGAATAAAGGCATGGTAAATACCACTGACAACAGGACGGAAATCGCCTCGGTCTTCTTTAAATAATAAATGCAAAAATAACTGGTACAGGCGGTACGGAAATTGAGACAAAAAGAAAATACCAGAGCAATCCCGATCAGGCACATGGCAGGCTTATTTTTGAAAAAGGCGTGGAGCGCCGCTTTGGCATCCGCATCATTTCGGGGCATCCGGTAACGCTCCTTCTGGGTAAAGAACACAACCAGATAGCCAATCACAGCAAAACCCGCCACCAGGAGTACCGTTGCCCGGTAGCCGCCGGCGTCCGGGGCCTGCTCATTTTCGCTGAACGTCAGCGCCAGAATCGTTCCAAAGGTGCTGATCAGAAATCCGGCCAAATTCGCCCCGTAGTCCCGGATGACTCCCATCAAAGTCCGTTCCCGGCGGTCCATCGTGGTCACATTGGGCAGGGCCCCGTAAGGAACGCCCGTCATGGTCGTGCCCAGGCTGTAGATGAAATACCAGGAAGCCATCCAGATAATCGCCTCCTCCTTCCGGAGCGCCGCGCGGGAAAACATCATTACAATGGAAATCGACGCCACCGGAATCCCGGCCAGAATCCAAGGCCGGTAGCACCCGAAGCGAGTTCTCGTCCGGTCCGCCGCCCGCCCCATAATCAGGTCGGTCACCGCGTCGCTGATCCGGGTAAATAAAAAAATCCGTCCGGCCGCTTCGGCAGATATCATCAGAATATCCGTGCAGTAGATCAAAAAGAACATACTGACAAAATTGATCAGCAGCTGGCCCGCCAAATCACCGAAGCCGTATCCAACCAATTCCCCGCGGCTCATGGTAGACGTTCTTTTTTCCATCGGCACCTCCCTACAGCTTCAGCCCTTTTTCCTGAAAATATTGCTTGGAGAATTTTACAAATGTGCGCATCGCCGGGGATAAAGTGGTATTTAAAAACATCATTCCCACCGGATAAGAATCCACGCCCGTTACCCTGCAAGTCACAAAATCCCGCGCTGCGGGAAGAATCGATTCAAACAAAATTCCCACGCCGAAATGGTTTTGAACCAGAGAAATCGTCGCGCTGACATCGTCCACCGAATAAAGATGGTCCCTCGGAAATTCTTTCTGCAGCAGTTCCTGCCAGAAATTCAGCTCCGGGTGGTGAGAAAACCAGTCCGGCACCATGATGTTTTCTTCCTTTACCTCTCCCAGCGTCGCAGACTCCCGGCCGGCCAGCGGATGATCCTCTGGCAAGATAAAGACAAAGTGGTTTTCCACCAGCGGAATGAATTTAAAGTCCGGCAGAATGGTCTTTGGAAGGAAGGCCACGTCCAGATTTCCTTTATAGAGATCGGTTTCTATCTCCTGATAGGGACGAATTTGCAGCTCCGCCTGGATTCCGCAGGATTCCCCCAGCGCCGTCAAAAGATCCGCGACATAGCGGGCCAGGAAAGTCTGGGATCCTCCCACATGCAGGACGCCGGAATGAAACCGCCGGTACTGGACCGCCAGCAGTTCAATCTCTTTTTGACAATCCATCAGCTGCCGGACCTTCGGCAGGATCTCCTCCCCATAGGCAGTCAAATAAACTCCGCGGTGACTGCGGGTTAAAATCGGAATTCCCAGCTCATCCTCCAGGCTTGCGATCGCATAACTGACCGTGGATGGAGCCTGATTCAGAGCCTTGGCCGCCTTCTGGATACTCTTGGTTTCTAAAACTTTCAACAAAACCCGATATTTATCAATCGACATACCTTTCCCACCACAACGCTCGTTATTTCTATTTATTATGGCATAATTGCCCCATCATTTCAAGTAAATCCGTAATAAGCCGCACGATTGATCCGCAATCCCGGCAAAGAAAAACCGGAGATCCCGCTGCTCGCACATTCGGGAATCTCCGGCCTATGGCTCATCCTCCGCCGTTACATGCCGAGGTAAGCTTTTTTCACAATGTCGGACGCCAGCAGCTCTTCGTTGGTGCCGCTGATGACCATTCTTCCGTTCTGGAGGACATAGCCGCGGTCAGCGTATTCCAGCGCCTCCTGCACCTTCTGTTCCACCAGCAGTACCGTGATCCCGATGGAATTGATCACTTTCAGAGAATCCATGACCTTATCCACCAGAACCGGCGCCAGCCCCAGGCTCATCTCATCAATCATCAAAAGCTTGGGACGGCTCATCATTCCTCTGGCGATCGCCAGCATCTGCTGCTCCCCGCCGCTGAAGGTTTCCGCCGCCTGGTTTTCCCGCTCTTTCAGTCGGGGGAACAGCTCAAACACCTGCTCCAGGCAGTCTTTCTTGGTCACCTCGTCTTTGAGCACATAGGCGCCCATCATCAGATTTTCTTTTACCGACAGCTTCCCAAAGAGCTGGCGTCCTTCCGGCACATGGGCCATCCCCATCTCCACCAGCTTGTGGGCGGGCACCTGATTGATTTTCTGCCCCATGTACGTGATCGTTCCGGCCATTGGTTTGAGAAGGCCCGAAAGCCCCCGGAGAATCGTTGATTTTCCTGCGCCGTTGGAACCGACGATGGAGACGATTTCCTTCTCATGCACCTCCAGGGATACATCGAAAATGACCGGTACGCCGTCATATCCCAATTTAAGATTTTCCACTTTTAGCATGATATCTGTCTCCCAAATAAGCTTTGATAACCTCTTCGTTGTTTACAATATCCTTCGGCAGGCCTTCTGCGATCTTCTTTCCTGCATTCAGAACCACAATCTTGTCGGAGATCGGCATGATCGCTTCCATGATATGCTCTACGACCAAAAGGGACAGCCCCTTCTCCCGCAGCGTTAAACACAACTGCATCACGTCTTTAATCTCCGTCTGGTTCAAACCGGCCATACATTCATCCAGCATCAAAAGCTCCGGCTTTGTGGCCAGGGCGCGGGCGATTTCCACCCGCTTTTTGTCGACGATGGTCAGGCTTCCCCCCAGCACATCTTTTTTGGCGGTCAGACCGGTCAGTTCCAGAATCTCCCCTGCCGCCTCTCTGGCCTTTTTCGCGCTGTTGGTGTGGAGGAAGGCGCCGGTCATGATATTTTCTTCCACCGTCATTTCTTTTAGCGTCTGCACAATCTGAAAGGTTCTGGTGACCCCCAGCTTGCAGATCTTATAGGACGGAAGCCCGGTGATATCTTTTCCGTGAAACAAGACGGTTCCGGAGGTGGGGGGATAAAAACCCGCGATACTGTTGAACAGGGTGGTTTTTCCGGCTCCGTTCGGTCCGATCAGGCTGACAATCTCTTTTTCCCCGACGGTGAAGGAAACGTCCTCATTGGCCACCAGGCTGCCAAACTTTTTCGTGATATTCCGAATCTCAAGAATGGGTTTCAATCTTACCATCACCTCCCGCTTCCTTCTTCCGGGTAAACCGGCTTTGAATCCGCTTTGCCACGCCGATGATCCCCTGAGGCTCAAAGCAAGTGACCAGCACAATCAGCAGGCCGAAAATAATCAGATTCAGCCCGGAACCGGAACCTCCGGTCAGCCGCCGCATCCAAAGTTCCAGCGAGTAATAGATTGCCGAACCGATAATCGGGCCGTACACGTTCCCGATCCCGCCGAGAACCGTGACCAGTACAAAGATCATGGAGACGCTCAAGGGAAATACGGTCTCCGCATCGATGTATTTGAAAAACTGAGCGAAGAAGGTACCGCCGACGGCGGCCAGGAATGCACTGATGCACATGGCGGCCAGCTTATAATTCCGCGGGTTAACGCCGACCGACTCCGCCACCTCATGGCTCTCCCGGATCGCCTTCCAATAAAATCCAAGCTTGGAGTGCTCCAAAGCCAGGCAGAGGATGAAGACCAGGATAAATACGGCCAGGGTGACGATCAAAAACGGAATGCGGTTTCTGACGTCCAGGCTCAGCCAGGCAATCTTTCCCCAGGCCGACTTGGAGGATCCTTCCACCAGCGTATTGATGGGAGTCAGCGCGATGCCGTCGCCGGCGCCCACGTAACTCCACTTGCTGAACAGCACCCGGAGGATCTCCGCCACACAGAGCGTTGCAATGGCGAAATAGTGGCCCTTTAATCGGAACATTTTAAAATTGATCACAAAGGCCAGCGCCGCGGCAATGATCCCGCCTGTAAACATCCCGACCCAGGGAGTGATATGAAAATATTCCAGCAGGACGGTGGAAGTATATGCGCCGATTCCAAAATAGGCGGCGTGCCCGAAAGAAGTCTGCCCGGTAAAACCGGTGATCAGGTTCCAGGCTTCCCCGGCCATGGCATAAATCAGCATATAAATGATCACGTTATGGACATCCGTATTGTTTCCAATCGTAAGAGGGATAAGGAAAAGTGCAGCAAAGATTACGATTGCAAACCGGTATTTTTTCAGCATTACCATCCGAACAACCCCTTTGGACGAATTTGAATGGCTACAAGGTAGATCACGAAAACCACCAGATACTTAAACGAGGTACCGATCAGGTATCCGCCCACCGCCTCGGCAAGGCCGATCAAAAGACCGGCGAACAAGGCCCCCTTGATGTTCCCGAAGCCGCCGAGCGCTACAATGACAAAGGCTAACGTACTGTAGAGCGCGCAGGCTTCCGGATAGATCGGGGTAAAGGAGGACATCAGGGCCGCGGCTGCACCGACGCAGGCTCCTGAAAGCCCAAAGGTAATCGCAAAGATCTTGCTGGTATTGATTCCCATCAGTTTTGCCGCGCTTTTGTTCATCGAGGTGGCTTTGATTGCCACGCCGGTCTTCGTCTTATTGACGAACCAGATGACCACAAAGGTCAGCAGCAGGGATCCCACGGCGGCCACAATATAGTCTTTCCGGATGAACAGTTCTCCGATCTGGATGCTGTCGCTCCCGACCAGGGGGTTTGTAATGTTCCGGTAGTTGGCGGTCCAGAAAAACTGAGTTAAATTTTTCAAAACCATGCTGAGACCAAAGGTAGCCAAAAGCGCCGTCAAAGGCGGGGCGTTTAACACTCGTTTGATGACCAGGAAATACATCAGCACGCCCAGAATAAAAATAAGGAGTATAACGATCGGCAAAGATAGGATCGGGTCAATGGAGAGGAGACTCCAAATCCAGAATGCCGCATACATGCCCCAGAGCAGCATCTCGCCATGGGCAAAATTGACGATGTCCATCACTCCCCAGGTGAGCGTCAGGCCAACGGCAACCAGCGCATAGACGAAACCGTTCATGAGCCCATTGATCATGATCTGTCCCATAAAATCCTCCTGTTCCTCACAGAGCCTGTGTTCCAAAAAGGGAGGCCGGTTCTTTTCCGGCCTCCCTTTGCTAAATTTACGGATTCAGCACGGGTTCTGCCGTGGTGTAATCGTTGATCGGATAGACCACCTCATACTTCCCTTGGATCAACTGTGTGACGACGGCCGGCATGATAATGTTCTGGCCATTTTCGTCAAACTGGATTTCTTCTGTGATCAGATACGGAGCTTCAAATTTATTTTCTTTCAGCGCTTTGATGATGGCGTCGGCGTCGGTGCTGCCCGCCTTCTCAATTCCCTGGGCCGCTACAATAACGGAAGCAAATTCTTCGAGGGCCGGACCGTCGATGTCCTGGCCGGTTTTCGCCTTGTACAGCTCATTTACATAGGAAAAAATCTCCATCTTGCTGGAAAGCTGGGCCGTGCAGGCCTGGCCTCCGGCATAGGTATCCGTGCCGAGATCCGCCGCCACCGCAGCAAAGGAAGCATCCTGGAAGCCGCCGCAGTAACAGATGATTGCCGTCGGGTCAAAATTCAGAGACTTGTAGGCTTTCGCAAAGGAAGTCAGGTCGCCGATGTAGGAGGCCTGGAAGACCACCTGCGCGCCGGATTCTTTGATCTTTGCCGCCTCGGTATCAAAGGAGGTGCTGGACGCATCGTAGGAAACGCTTTCCACAACCTCAAAGTGATACTGTTCCGCAAATTTCTTAAACATTTCTTCCGCGTGGATGCCGTAGGAATTATTGATCCAGGCAATGGCAACCTTCTCAATGCCGGCATTGTACTTTTCATTGAGATACGTCAGGTATTCGAAGAATTCGTCGGACTCCTGCTCATCATTAGCCGCTACCCGGTTAAAAATGGAGCCGAATGCGTAGGTGGTCCCGTCGGTCAGAGCTGCGGAGCTGGAGGAACCGCAGATCATCGGAACGTTGTATTCCAGCGCTGCATTCGCCACTGCCGCAGAGCATCCGCTGTTGTATGCGCCGGTGATCGCTACGACGCCCTGGTCCAAAAGTTTGCTGGCTTCGGTGGTGGCTTTATCCGAGTTGGCTTCGTGGTCCGCAAAAACCAGTTCGATCTTTGATCCGCCCAGGATTCCTTCCTTTTTTGCCAGATCCCAATCCAAATCATGGGAGTTATTGATGATATCCTGGGCCACTTCCATGGCTGCCTTCAGGTACTCGCCGGTGGACGATCCGGTCAAAGGTAAAACGGCGCCGATTTCAATCGTATCGCCGGCAGCAGCAGGGGCAGCCGTCGTGGCTTCCGCCTTCGTATTATCCGTGGCAGGCGCCTGTGATTCGGAGCCGGAAGCGGGCGCTTCTGTTGTGGCCCCCGATTCTGAACTACAGGCAGTGAAGGCGAACACCATTGCCAAACAGAGACAGACTGAGACAACTTTGCCAAACATTTTCCTTTTCATACTTTACCTCCCTGATTTTTTTTCGATCCCAACCTATTTTTTTAATTTTATATTAAAAAGATTAGGTTTTCGATATTTAGAGTTTATCACAGTTTCTTTTTCAAACATATTCCAAATAAACTAATGGTATCATCAATTTTTTCGCACGCAAAACCATCCCCCTTACTTTTCTCAAGTTAACTCCCGCTATTCTTGTTTTTCAAAGCTCCCTTTTGGAAATCCAATGGTTTCCATACCGAACCTTCCGGTCTTCTTCCTGGTAAATTAACTGTCTTCTTTGGCGGCAGGGCTCAAACTGCGGACGCTCCTTGTCTGAACAACAAAAAGGGAAGAGCCGCACAGACTCTTCCCTAAGCATGATAAAATTTCTCAGTAAATCCTACCAAGGCACCTTATTTCTTTCCTTTAATATACTGATCAATGGCAGCGGCAGCCGATTTTCCTGCGCCCATGGCCAGGATAACCGTAGCCGCGCCGGTCACCGCGTCGCCGCCGGCATATACGCCCTCGCGGCTGGTCAGCCCGTCGTCGCCGTTGGTCACGATACAGCCGTGACGGTTGGTCTCCAGACCCTTGGTCGTGTTGCGGATCAGAGGGTTCGGCGAGGTTCCGATGGCCATGATTACACAGTCGACATCCAGTTTAAAATCCGATCCGTCGATCTTTACCGGACGGCGTCTGCCGGAGGCATCGGGCTCTCCCAGCTCCATCTGAATACAGTTCATGCCTGCCACAAAGCCTTCGTCATTTCCGATGATCTCAGTCGGAGCAGTCAGGAGTTTGAAGATAATTCCCTCTTCCTTCGCGTGCTCCACTTCCTCGGCACGGGCCGGAAGCTCTGCCTCAGAACGGCGGTATACGATATAAACTTCCTCCGCGCCCAGACGCTTGGCCGAACGGGCGGCGTCCATGGCCACGTTTCCGCCGCCAACTACCGCAACTCTCTTCGCGTGCATGACCGGCGTATCGCTTCCATCCTTGTAAGCCTTCATCAGGTTTACGCGGGTCAGGAATTCATTGGCCGAGTATACTGCCTTTAAGTTTTCGCCCGGAATCTTCATGAAGCTCGGAAGTCCCGCGCCGGACCCGATGAATACAGCCTCGAAGCCCTCTTCTTCCATCAGCTCGTCTACAGAGATGGAACGGCCGACCACCATATTGGTCTCAACCTTTACGCCCAGCTCCTTCAAAGTATCGACTTCCTTCTGGACGATGGCCTTCGGAAGACGGAACTCCGGAATACCATATACCAGCACGCCGCCAGCCAGATGCAGCGCTTCATAGATCGTTACTGCATAGCCCATCTTCGCCAGATCACCGGCGCAGGTAAGTCCGGCCGGGCCGGCGCCGACGATGGCAACCTTGTGGCCGTTTTGTTCCGGTTTCGCCGGAGCCTCAGAGCAGTTCGCGTTATGATAATCCGCCACAAAACGCTCCAGACGGCCGATGGCAACCGGCTCGCCTTTTACGCCGCGGACACAGTACTTCTCACACTGGCTTTCCTGGGGGCAGACACGGCCGCAGACGGCGGGCAGGGAGCTGTCCTCATTGATGACCTGGTAAGCGCCCTCAAAATCTCCTTCCGCCACTTTGGCGATGAACTCAGGAATCTTAATGTTAACCGGACATCCCTGTACGCAAGGTTTCTTCTTGCAGTGCAGGCAGCGCTGCGCTTCATCGACCGCCTGTTCTGCGGTATATCCCAGCGCTACTTCATTGAAATTTTTATTTCTGACATTCGGATCTTGCTCCGGCATTTTATTTTTAACAAGAGACATGTTTGCCATGATTACTGAACCTCCTTCTTAAACAGATTGCAGGTTTCATCGTATCTTTCCTTCTCGAACGGCTTATACATCGCGCCGCGGGACATTGCCTCTGCGAAGTCTACCTGGTGTCCGTCGAATTCCGGGCCGTCCACGCAGGCGAATTTGGTTTCGCCGCCCACGGTCAGACGGCAGCCGCCGCACATACCCGTACCGTCAATCATGATCGGATTCATGGAAATCACGGTCTTGATGTCATATTTCTTGGTAACCTGGCAAACAAATTTCATCATGATAACCGGTCCGATGGCAATGACCTCGTCGTACTTCTCACCGGCCAGAATCAGTTCCTCCAGTCCCTGAGTAACCAGTCCCTTGACGCCGTAGGTTCCGTCGTCCGTCATCATGATCATTTTATCGCTGACAGCTTTGAACTCATCTTCTAAAATCACAATATCTTTGCTGCGGAAACCAACGATCGTATGTACCTCACAGCCCATGCTGTGGAGCTTTTTCGCAACCGGATACGCAATCGCGCAGCCGACGCCGCCGCCGACAACCGCAACTTTCTTCAATCCCTCCAGATGGGACGGAGTACCGAGCGGTCCCACAAAATCCTGAATATAATCGCCGGCCTCTTTGTGGTTCAGCTTTGCCGTTGTAGCTCCGACAATCTGATAAATAATCGTAACGACCCCTTTTTCCCTGTCATAATCCGCTATCGTCAGCGGGATCCTCTCGCCGTTCTCATCCACGCGCAAGATGATAAACTGACCGGGTTCTGCTTTCCGGGCAACATGGGGAGCCTCGATATCCATCAGGGTCACCGTAGGATTCAGCTCAGCTTTTCGTAAAATCTTGTACATATCCACCATACCTTTCTCTGAGTTTACACAGCTCTCAGCAACGCTGTTTTCTGTATTATAACAAAGTTGATCATATTTGTAAAATAAAATTTGAAGGAAAAATCCTTATTTGTCAACGGTATATATTGTATCCCCAAACCTTATGTTTTCCTTGCTTTTTCCGGGTTAACAGGCTTCCCTGTTACAGAATTAACAAGTTTTCCATTGCAGATCCCCTATCTTTTATAAATATTTCTATATATTTTTATATTAATTATGTATTTATAAGCACCTTCTAACTCCATGGAACTCAGTCAGACTTTATTTTGTTAATCGAACATCACGGTTTTTCTTGAAAAAGAATTCCACAGTGTAAAATTGTTCTAAATGCAGGAAAAACAGGAGCTCTCCGGAAAAATACCTGGAAAACGGCCTGTTTTACCATTTTTTCGCCGGGCTATCGCACCGTCACGGAACATTCACCGGCTGACCTCGATTCTCGCCTTCTCCGCCGCAGCCAAGAAGTCGTTGACTTTTTCCACCCCCAGATCCGCCCGCAGCTGATCCAACAGATCCGCATTTCCGGAACGCATCTGCTCCAAAAGGTCATTGGACGGCACAATCACTTCCATCCCCCATTCCTCCTGAAGCTGCTGCAACTGCTTGGCGTCTTCCTGGGGCATCATTCGGATATCCTCCTCTTTCAGCTTGCTCATAAAGCGCGCCAAAAGATCTTTATTCTCCTCAGACAGCGCGTCATACTGCTCTTTATTCATTACATAGTTGGTGACCATCGGCACATGGTTGGTCAAGATCAGGTATTTCTGAACCTCATAGAACCGCTTGGAGACCAAATTGTACAACGGATTCTCCTGGGCGTCCACGGTTCCCTGGCGGAGGGCGATATAGACCTCGCTGTAGGGAAGCGGCATGGCAACGGCGCCCAAAGAAGACCAATACAGAGACTGGTAAGGGCTTTCCATCGTCCGAATCCGCAGGTTTTTAAAATCCTCCATCGTGTACACAGGCTTGTTGCTGCTCAGCTGGCGGAAGGACAGGGCATAGCTTTCTAAAAGTTCCAGACCGGCATCCCGGTAATATTCCTGCATGATTTCCAGATACCCGTCGTCCATCATCTGATTGTACTGCTCCACGCTGGAAAAAATCCCCGGCGCATCCAGGAGCGCCGCTTCTGCCACAGCCTCCTTTTGATAGGCCGGCACCGTGTTGACAATGTTCAACGTCCCTAGTTTTACACCCTCAATGAGCTCGATATCGCCGCCCAATTTAGCCGCATCGTACATGTCCATGGTCAGTTTCCCGCCGGACCATTCCTCCAGGGCATCGCAGCACTGTTCAAACACTTCCCCCCGAAGGACGCCGGTCCAGTTGGCGGAAGTCGCCATGACCAGACGGACGGAATCCGTCTCCGGCGCTTCGGTCGGGGCCTCCGTCGTTATTTCCTCCATCGGCCCACTGCATCCGGCCAGGCCGAGCAACAGTACAAGGGCGATGCTAAGAATGCGTTTCACTATTTCCCTCTCCCCCTTCCTTCTGGCGCTCCCGGTATTGGCCCGGAGTAAATCCCGTATGCTTCTTAAATACCCGGCTGAAACTCTGGGCTGAATTAAATCCACACTTGTAACCGATCTCAGCCACACTCTCCTCGGCTTCCTTCAAAAACTGTTTGGCCTGTTCGACACGAAACGCATTTAAATAGGAAGAAAAACCTCCTTTATTCACCTCGGTAAAAATCCCGCTCAGGTAAGGCGAGGAAATTCCGATGGCCTCGCTGACTTCATTCAAGGACAAATTCCCGTCCGAATAATGGGAAGCAATATAATCCTTCGCCGCCTCCACATATTTGTAACGGTTTTTCTTGCTTCCGGTCTGGATGACGTGAATGGCTCTGCGATAAAAATCGCGCATAAACTGTTCCATCTCCCGCACGTCGCCGATCTGCCGGAGCCGCTCCGGACATTCAGAAAAACTTTCTTCCTTTTTCTCCCCATCCATGACATGACAGGCGGCCAGCTTTTCCAGCATAATCTCCATAATCAACTCATAATAAGGCAGGCAGTCCCCCGGCTCTTCCCCTTCTCCGATCTCCTGGATCAGGTTTTCCGCCGCCTTTTCCGATTCATCCTTTCCGCTCTTCTCCACCATTTCGGCGATCTGAGTGCCCCGGTCCCGGTAATATTTCTGGCCGAAATCCACAATGTTTTCGTTTTCCGGGTCTTCCGCCATGTACCGGCGGTATCTCACCTCTGCCACGGCTTCCTGGAATGAGTAGGACAGGGAGAGCATGTCGCTGTACACTTTCCCTTTTCCAAACAAAACCTCATAAGGCAGTGCCTCGGTCTGGTTTTCCACCCGCCCGATCAGTTCCCGGACCTGCTGTTTTACCTGGATGACGGAAATCTCTTCATGGAAACAGCAGATCACCGCCAAAATATCCTTCTCCATATAGAAGGGAAACAGCCGCCCTTCTTTGGGCTCCATTTCACTTAAGATACCAACGATACTCCTCTGATACAGATTGGTCTCCACCATGGTCAGCTCCCGGTCTTTCGGCAGAACCAGCGCCCCGGCAAGTACCAGATACCGGCCGGTAATAAAATCGGACATCCCGATTCCTTCCAGTGTATTCTTGATCTGCTCCTTTGTGATCTCCTTGCGCTGCAAAATCTTCCGGAACATCTGCTCCATGATATCCTGGGACACCGACTGCATCAACTGGCGGTGCTGCATGTTTTCTCCCACCAGGTTTGCGTAGGCCAGTTCCAGATAATCTGTCTCATTCCGCACCTTATCCGCCGGCATCCCTTCCAAATCCTGATGCCCGGCCGTCATCTGCATCAGCCGGTTGATCGGCTGATAGATGCTGCGGGTAATATAGACGGAAAACAACTGGCTGAACAGGGCGTATGCCAACAAGAACGGCAGGCCGATCCCGACCGCAGGGAGCAGGTTGCTGGTCAGCCCCTCGCTTCCCACCGGAAGCAGGTAAGTCCACTCGGTCACCGGCGATTGATACCGGTACCAATTATCCCCGGACAGTTCCTCAAAAGACACGCCCTCCTGCTGCCCCTTCTTCCCGGCAAACAACGTATTCCCTCCGCCGTCAAACACCTGCACGACCGCCTCAGCTCCCTCCGACTGAATCACCGTGTAGAGCTGATCTGTGTTCAGCTGGGCGAAAATAGCTCCGATAAAATTGGGTACGCAGAAATCCACAGCCACATAGAGGTGATCCTCATAGGAAAAGATTTTCCACTCTGTGTCCCCCTGGCTCTTCCGCTCCCGGTCATGGTTGTCCAAATACAACCGAATCGCATTCTGGTCGGAAAAACTGTCCAAGGGAAGATAGTTTCCGTCGGAACCAAAAACCTCCTCGGATGCGGGAAGATAGAGAAACGCCTGCTCGATCAAAGCATTTCCCGTCACATACCCGGCCAGTTGATCCACAATCCGGAAAGAACGATCCGAGTCTTTATTATAAGGATTCACCATCAGAGAAATGAAATCACTGGACCAGAGACTCTGTTCCATATTCTGAGCAATATTTTGAAGCCGCGTGTCCACATCATCCCCGATCCGGCGCAGCTGAGTCAGATTCAAATCGTCGATCCGGTCCTTTTGCGTGCGGACCACCAACTGATTGATAAAAAGGGCAAACATTAGAACAGTAACTACCGACAGAATAGACAGCATCCCAAAAGTCTTATAAAAAATACTCTTTCTGTGAAACGCGTTCACAAACAACGGCATTTTTCGATTTTTTCCCATGCTACCTCCCCGTTTCATATCTATTTATTATAAAGCCCAGGCACAAAAAACGCAAGGAAGAAATCATCCCTGCGTGTTTTGTTTCCCTATTTCAGCAATTGAAATCCAATCTACAACATTGCCATCAGGACTACCATAATACCGCAGCTGATCAGGAAGGAAAGCGAGGTCGTGAAGCTGGCCAGTCCCACATCGCCCTGGATCTGCTCGGTATAAATGCCTGCGATACTGGGAATCGGGGCAAACGCGCACATCACCAGAACCTGTCTGGTCAGGCCATCAAAGGGCAGCAGAAAATAGAAAACCAACGCGAGTAAAAGCGCGCAAATATATTTTCTCCAGAGAATCCCAAAAGCCGCCTTGATGTATGCTTTGTCAAATCGGATCTCAAACATCAGGCCGATCATAAACATGGATACAAACGCATTGGCATTCCCTGTGGGCTGAGCCACCGTCACCAGCGCCTCCGGCGGACGGATCCCGAACAAAGCCAAAATAATCAAGGTCAGATAGGTCAGGATCGTCACGGAATGAAAAAGTTTCCGGAAGATGTCCTTCACCGTAACCTTCTCCCCCTCCGCTTTGATCACGCTGGTGGTAAAAATATAGACGCCTCCGGTAGCCATCACGGTGTTCCCGGAGTCAAACAGCGCGGTCAGCGCCACGCCGCTTCCGCCCAATAACTGCTGGACAAAGGGAATCAAGAAATTTCCCATATTGAAACTGGAAGCACAGATCATTTTTAAAGACCGGAGTTTTCGGTCGTTCCGGTCTTTCCCGGTCGTAAAATAAGTAAACAGCAGGCCGGCCCAGTTGGACAAAAAAGCGATCAGAACAATACTCAGCAGCGAGTAGTCCAACTCGAAATTGGCAAAAGAACAGATCACCGCGGCCGGCAATGTGATATTCAGAGCAATTTTTCCCAACAGGCGGTAGTCCGTCTCACCGAAGAAGTGAACCTTTTTCAAAAAATAGCCGAGAGCAAGCGGTCCCAAAAGGGACAGCATTTTTGTCAATATTTCCATTTCCCGCACCCCTTACTTCGGCAGGAGCGTCTTCGGGATTTCCGGGTCAATTTTCGCATAGTCTTTAACGTGTGCGATAATGGCGGGAATCAAAAGATCCGGATCTGCGATACGCCTGTGAAGAAAGAAGTTTCCCTCCTTGGTATAAAAACAGCAGGGATAAGTCAGAGAAATCTTGTTGGGATCGTACATGACCTTCTGAAAAGAATCCCAGCGGTACTTTTTCGTTCTCTTCCCATCACAGTACTCCAGCCCGTCCGCTTTAATCCGGTAGCAAATCGCCTGGAATTTACGGATCCGCAGCATATCGGAGAAGATGATCAGCACGCCTGCCAAAATAAAAATAACAATCAGCAGATACTTAATCAAATTCTGATAACGCGGATGATCTTTAAATAAGAGATTAAAGGTGGCGTAAAAAACAAGTATGATGATGATATTTAAATAAATATCTTTGACCAGTTTTCTTTGGTACCGATCTTCAATCGGAAATACCGTCTTTGTTTCCTTACCCATGGGATGAGAAATTCCTTTCTTGTGTAATCAGCACGTTCCTATTGAAATAGGGAGGGCAGATGCTTCTGCCCTCCCCAAAGAATATCACAGTTTTAAATCCGAGTCAATTATTTGCCAAGGTAAGCATTGTACAGGTCGTCGCCGACAACACCCTTGATCTCCTCGTAAACGCCCTGAGACTTCTCGATCATCTGCTGACGAAGATCCTCGGACAGGTCAACGATCGTAGCGCCGCCGCCGGTGATTACTTCCACACGCTGATCTACACGGTCATCAGCCTGCTGACGAGCATATACCTTTGCTTCGCTGGCAGCCTTCATAACCAAATTCTGCTCATCCTCATTCAGGGTATCCCACAGAGCGGTACCAGTGATCAGAGCCAGGGTGTGAGGCACATGGTTGGTGTTGATTACGTGGCTCTGCACTTCGTAGAACTTGGAACCGGCAACTACCTCATAAGGGTTCTCCTGAGCATCCAGAGCCTTGGTCTGCAGGCTGGTGTAAACCTCAGAGAAGGTCATCGGAGTCGGGTTTGCACCGATGGCGGTCCAGAATGCCATATGGTACTTGTTGTCCATGGTACGAATCTTGATACCGGAGAAATCATCGATGGTCTTGATCTCTTTGTTTGCGGTCATAACACGGAAGCCCTGATCCGCAAAGCCCAGCAGCTTGTAGCCGCCTTCGTTGTAAACGGCGTCAACCTGATCCATGAATGCCTGGTTATCAATGGCAGCACGGAACTCGTCGATGGTGGCAAATGCACAAGGGATATCAAATACAGCCAGCTTGGGCATGAAAGCAACTTCCGGAGCAGTGGTCTGTACCAGGAAGTTTGCGCCGCCGTCCTGAGCCTTTACGGACTCCAGCAGGGACTTATCATTTCCGATCTGAGCGTTCGGATATACTTCCAGGTCAATTTTGCCTTCGCTGTACTCTTCCAGCAGTCTCTCGAACTCTTTTGCAAACAGGTGGGTTACAGCGTCTTCTACACTGTCGGTACCCAGCGTCCAAGCCTGCTCGTTGACATTTGCAAGGTCAAACGTATAATCAGTCGCGGCAGCTCCGCCGGCAGCAGTCGTTCCGGCAGCGGCAGTCGTGGCTCCGGCAGCGGTGGTAGCTTCTGCCGCAGTGGTTCCTTCCGCAGCGGTCGTGGCCTCTGCAGCGGTGGTTCCCGGTGCAGCCGTAGTCGTCGTGTCATTGCCGCTGCCGCAGGCCGTCATGGAAACAGCCATCATAGCAGCCATAGCCATTGCTACAATCTTTTTCATTTTTTTTCTTCCTCCTTGAAAAAATGATTTTTTATATGTACCGGACCGGCCGAAACCGGCCCGGATCATACCAGAACAGTTTTCCTTACAGCAGGCACAGGGAGATCTGAGGGATCGCCACGATCAGTACCAGTGCAATCAGGAACAGGATAATATATGGCAATGCGTTCTTTGCTATTGTCATAACCGGCATATCGACCAACCGGCTCGCGACAAATAGGTTGATACCGATCGGGGGGGTAACAAATCCGATTGCCAGGTTTACTACCATGTTGATACCAAAGTGGATCGGGTTCATACCGCAGTTCTTCATGATCGGCCACAGAATCGGGGTCAGCAGCAGGATCGCCGGGCCGCCGTCCATCACCATGCCGACAAACAGCAGGAAGATGTTGACAACCAGGATAATCACGAAGGAGCTGGAGAACGTGCTCGTAAAGAAGTCATTTACGATTGCCGGCACTTTCAGCAGAGCCAAAACCTTGGCAAACGCGCTGGCGGAACTCAGGATAAACAGCAGAGGACCATAGGTGCGGACCGTCTCAACAAAAATCGGCCACAGATCCTTCGGCTTCAGGGTCCGGTAAATGAACATGGCAACGATCAAAGCATAGAACACGGAAATCGTAGCCGCCTCGGTAGGGGAGGCAATGCCGCCGTAGATACTTCCCAGGATGATAACCGGGGAAAGGATGGCCGGGAAGCTGCCCCAGAAAATCTTAATGAAGCCTCTCTTATGTAATGCGCCAACTTCCTGGTTGATCTTCTCCTTGTCCTCACCAAACTTTACGCAATAGAACACGGCGTACAGCATCAAACATCCGGCGATCAGGAAACCAGGTACAATACCTGCGGTAAACATATCGCCGACCGAAGCTTCCTGGTTGGCCATGCCGTACAGAACCATCGGGATACTGGGCGGGATAATAACGCCCAAGCTGCCGGCAACCGCCACGGTAGCCACGGAAAAGTCTTTCTTATAACCCAGGTTTACCAGAACCGGGATCGTCATGCTTCCTACGGCAGCCACGGTAGCCGGAGCAGAACCGGAAATAGCGCCGTAGAACAAGCAGGTAACAATAACCGCACAAGGCATTCCGCCGGGAACCTTTCCTAAGAAGAAGGAAAAAACTTCAAACAGCTTTTTGGAAACGCCGCCCCGCGCCATCAGAATACCGGAAAGGATGAACATCGGGATGGCCAACAAGGTGAAACTGTCGACGCCTTCCACCATACCACGGATCAGGTTCGTCAGGGAAAACAGCTTTGCGTTTTCAAATCCCGGAAGAATCGAAGCGATGGTAATGGACGAGGAAATCGGGATGGCCCCAAACAGACAAATTACAAAGACAATAAATACAATTGCTGGTGACATTTATCTATCTCCTTTCTCTCTTAGGCTTCTTCCGGAGCCGGCTTCTGGGAACCCTTGCCGGTAAACTGGAAGTAAACGTCCTGGATGCAGCGGATCACCGCCAAAATAAATCCGATTAAAGGAGCTACATAAATCACTTGCATCGGAATTCCCATAGCCGTGCTGACCTGGTTGTTCTCGATCGTTCTTTGTAAATAAGTAAAGGAAGGCTGTACCAGGTAAGCGAACATCACCAACTGAATCAAATCCACTACAACATAGAAGATTTTCTTGACAGCTTTGGGCAATGCCTCCACAATCATATCGATCCGGATTGTCAAATTCTTCCGGACACAGTAGCTGATAGACAGGAAGGTCGACCATACGAACAGATAACGGGTCAACTCCTCCGACCAGCCCAGCGAGTTGCTGAATACGAATCGTGCGATAACCTGAATCATCATGATACAGGCCATGGCAATCAGAAGAATACACATAATGAATTCTTCCAGATTTTCTTCGATCCATTTGAATACTTTCATCTTTCTCCTCCTTATTCTTTCTCCTATCGGAATCCACCGCACTGTGCTTTCACAAATATCAAAAAGAAATATTTGATATTTATATATGCGCATTCATCCGCGGTATCAGGATGGTCATAACATAACACATTTTAACAAAAAGCCAAAGAGGAAACTTTTCACATGATGAACAAATCATAAGAATCCATTAATTTTTGTTCGTTCTATTAAAAAATGTTCATTTTGAAGAGGAAATCAGGGTGGAGAAAGCGATTGAGAGAAAAAAATAAGTTCTTTTTGGATAGAACTGGGAGCGCACAATAAACCGACGGTTTGCGTTCAAGTTAAAAAAATAACAACATTTTTGGCCGCGCAAAAAGGCATCCCAGCAAATTTATAGTAAAAAAGAATTTCCTATCAAATAAAAAGACCTCCGCATGGCATATTCCATGCGGAGGCTTTTTGTCTATCCGAACGTTTGGCCGGATCAGCCCATTTGTTTGACCGGTGTCGGTCTTGCTTTATCAAAGACGGTGGCTGCGTCAAAGAACTGGCTCAGCTTATCCGCATGGTAGTACATTTCAAATCCATCGGCATTGATCCGTCCCTGGCGCAGGTACTTGGAGGTACACTGAACCCAAGGCTGGTTGCTGTCTACGTTACAGTAATAGTCAAAACCAACGCTGGCAAGATAATCATACTTTTCATTGTCATCATACCCCCGCCAGCTTCCAATATCCGTTCCCTTCGGGAAGATCAGGATATCTGTATCGCCGCCGAGCAGCGGATTCACCTGGTCCAGCCATTTCTGCATATCGGTCTTCATGTGCTCCATGGTGGCCTGCCCCATGTCCTTGTGTCCCCAACTGTGGGAGGCGAATTCCCAGCCGAGCTCTTCCATCCGGGCGGCCACGGCTTTTGCCTTCTCCCGCTCGGAATCCACGTCGATGCTGGCGTATTCCGCCTTGTAGCTGTCGCTGCTGGGATCTCCGTATTTCGGCGCGGTCCGATAGCCGAGAATTCCGTCATAACCGGTCAGGGCCACAATGCCGCGGGCTCCCTTGTAGGAAAAATCGGGATGAGCCTTGATGAATTCCTCCAACCGGGGAACCACGTCAAAGGCTCCGGTCTGAACGCTGCCGTCATCCATATCCATCTCACAGGTCGGATAGCCGTCCTCGCCGATCACAATCCGGTTGGCAAAGCCATGCCCCTTCATATACTCATAATAAGAAACATCATCCACGGACAGCACAAACGGCTTCTTGCCGGCCGGGAGAAGAATCGTTCCCTTCTTCATCTCTCCGTCCTGCTTGGAGGCCATGTCATGGATCTTCACCAGCACATATCCCTTTTCATACATCTGCTGCATGATCTGGTCAAACTCGTCCACGGTTGTCATCACCTGATTGTAGGCGTCTGCCTTTTCCGATCCAAAGGCCTTGTCTGTGTCCACGATCAAGGAGTGGAAAAAGATATGCGGAATCTGTGTGATATCGGCAGCCACCAGGGATTTCTTCGTCTCCTCATAGCCGCTGATTGCCGCCGTGATCTCCGAGTTGGATTCATAGCCGGAAACCGATTTTAACAGGTCGATCGCGCCGTCATAGTCGTAGGACGCCGCCAGCGCAGCCGCTTGTGTCAATGCGGTTCCCTGATCGGTCACGGCTCCGGCAGTGGTCTCCGGCTGAGAACTCTCCCCGGTATTGTCCCCGCCTTCCGCAGGCGCGGTCGTACCGGCCGGGAAGGTCGTGTTTTCCTTCTTATTAAAATCACCGTCTAAAAACTTTTTTCCAAGGACCACTGCAACTACCAATAAAATCAGCAGCAGAACCGTCAGAATAATTCTGTTTCGAATCGCCCGGCGGTGTCTCGCCCTACGCCGGGTATCTCGATTTCTTCCCCTATAATCTTCCATTTGAAATCCCCCTTGTATTTCTCTAACTGGTTTTCCATTTCTATCATTCTAACATTGCGGGATAGGAGAATCAAGGGAGGAAATCTTAATAAATACAGAAATCCCTTACAAATTCCATAGAAAACCAGTCGAAATTCTTACTCCGCTCCTCTCCGGCCCAAGGTTTTGCCCGGAAAAGGAAAACCGCCGCAGATCTCTCTGCGGCGGCGTAAAAAAATCGTTCCAATCAGCAGGTAGCGCCTCCCACCAAATGCAGCTTCGCATCCAGGATCTCCTGCTTTCTGCCGAGAATCTCATCGCTCAGCAGCTGCGCCTCCACATTTTCAAAGCCAAGACGCGCAACCGTGTCTCCAAAACGCTCCCCGGTCTTTCCCTGCTCGCGGAACAGCAGCAGCGTTTTTTCGATGATGCTCATCACTTCTTCCTTATCCGCAAATATTTTGGACATCGCCCGGCCAACCGTGACGCGTTTCCCCCAACGTCCGCCCAGATAAATCTTATAGCCGAGCACACCGTCCTCGATCGCATCAAAGTTGCATTTTCCTACGCAGCGCCCGCAGTTGTTACAGGCATCCCGATCGATCTGAAGCAGGCCGTCCTCCATTTTGGCTGCGCCGATCGGACAAATCTCTTCAACGGAACATTTCCGGCAGCCATTGCAGGAATCTTCATCATAGTTCGGGATCAGCTGTCCGATCACCCCCAGATCATTCAGATCCGGCTTCACACAGTTGTTCGGACATCCGCCCACTGCGATTTTGAACTTATGAGGGAGCAGGACGCCGCGGTACCCCTCATAAAAGCGATGATGAATCTCCTCCGACAAAGCAAAGGTGTCGATCAGGCCATACTGGCAGGTGGTTCCCTTACAGGATACGACCGGGCGGACCTTTGATCCGGTTCCGCCGGTTACCAGGCCGGTTTTAGCTATGTATTGCTGGAATTCCTCAATCTTCTCGTAGGGAATTCCTGGTACTTCAATAGTCAGACGCGTCGTCAGAGCTACCGTACCATTTCCGTATTTCGCGGCTGCCTCCGCGATACACTGGTTCTGCTCCGCCGTAATCTTTCCGTTTACCGTGATAATCCGGCCGGAAAAATTGTCGGTCCCCTTGTTGTTCAGAAATCCCATTCCTTTGACTCTTTTGATATCTTCTGCGCTTATTGCCATGTCTGCTTCCTTCCTTGTCTTTGTTATTTTTTCTTATTTCTTTCCTGCCGGAGGCGGCAGGTATTGTTAATTCTTTGACTATTATAGCCGAAGTTTACCCATTGGTAAAGTTGGATTATCCAATCACATGGATCAGAAAACCCAATGCTTCGCCTTTTTTACTCGTTTTTTAATGGATACTATGCTGAGGAAATGCCTCCAAAAAGCACTTCCTCAGCAAAAGGAATGAAAATTATGCTTTTACTTCCGTAAAGATCGTTCCGCCTTCCAGCACCACCGTATTGGTATAGCCGTAGAATTTCAGGCGGTTCTGGGTCAGATAAGCCCGTTTTCCCTTGTTGCATACCACCAGGATCTTATCGTCCTTGGCAAAACCAGGAACCTCGCCTTCGATCTTCGTCAGATCCACGTACGGAGCGCCGTCGACCGACGGGCTCAGGGAGACGTCCATCACTTTATAACCTTCCGCCGCGCCGGCTTTATACTGCGCCGGAGTGATGGATACAAGGCGGCCTTCCATCTTATTCAGCAGCACATTCACCGCATTGACCAGCGGATGAATCGCCGTGGAGAAAGGCGGCGCGTAAGCAAAGTCCAGATTTTCCATATCCTGCAAGGTTGCCTTCATGGCAATCGCCATCACACAGATATCGACCACCTTATCCACAGCGCCTGCGCCTACGACCTGAACGCCCAGCAGTTTCTTCGTACCCTTCTCGGCAATCAGCTTAATGATAAAAGTGCTGGCGCCGGGGAAATAATGCGCCTTATCGTCGGTGATCAAAACCGCGCTCTCCGCCTCGATCCCCATCTCCTTCGCCGCTGTCTCGGTCAGGCCGGTCCGTCCAACATTTAAGCCGGGCAGCTGAGCGACGCTGGTGCCGAACACGCCGGTATAGGAAACGTCATCTCCGGAAATCACACGGGCGGCCACACGGCCTTCCATATTGGCCGAGGATCCCAGCGGGGACCAGGCCTTCTTTCCGGTCTGGCGGTTACAGGTAAAGGCACAGTCGCCTACGGCGTAGATATCCGGATCATTGGTCTGAAGATGCTCATCCACCGCCAGGGTGCCTTTAAACATTTCCAGGCCGCTGTCGGCAAGGAATGCTGTGTTCGGGCGAATCCCCATGGAAAGGATCACCGTATCGGCCTTCATGCCGCGTTTTTCGGTAAGCACCTTGGTTACATGGCCGTTCTCACCTTCCACACCGGCCAGCTTGGTATTCGTAAACGCCATAATCCCGCGGTCGGCCAGATAATTTTCCACATACTCGGCCACTTCCGGATCAAAACCGGGCAGCACCTGAGGAGCCATGTCGATGATCGAAACTTTGGCGCCCTGGGCCTGCAGGTTCTCCGCCACTTCCAGTCCGATGAAGCCGCCGCCTACAATCACCACGCGCTTTACCTTCCCGGCTTCAATGGCCTCTCTGAGAACAATCGCATCCGTGGGAGTCCTCATGAAATACACGCCTTCCAGATCCAGGCCCGGCAACGGCGGCTTGACCGGATCCGCGCCGACGGCAATGACCAGCTTATCATAGGCGTATTCTTTCTCCTCGCCGGTCGCAAGGTCCTTGGCCAGAACGGTCTTTGCCTCCCGGTTCAGCTTGGTTACTTCCGTACGGGTTTTCACGTCCACACCAGTCAGGCCCGCAAAGGATTCCGGCGTATTTACAATCAGCTCGCTTTTCTCATGAATCACGTCGCCGACATAGTAAGGCAGCCCGCAGCCCGCGTAAGAGATATCCTCTCCCTTGGTCAGGATGGTTACCTCATATTCCCGATGTTCGCGTTTCAGCTTCGCAGCAGTCTTGGTTCCGGCCGCCACTCCGCCGATGATCAATACTTTCATGTTGCTCCTCCTCATTTCTTTTGGAACTTTTCTCTCTTTTAGCCGCCATAGGGAAAAGCTCTTTCGTTCTAAGTTTTCATTATAATTATAATACTTGCTTTTTGGTCCGTAAAATAGTATTATCGAATCGTGTCTATAAGTAAACACTAATACATCCCATCATATGGATTTAAGGAGACAATATGACCCTTCGTCATCTGCAAATATTTGTGGAAGTTGCCGTCTGCGGGAAAATGAGCCTGGCGGCTTCTCATCTTTTTATCTCCCAGCCGACTGTCAGCCAGTCCATCGCAGAGCTGGAGAAATACTACCAGACCAAGCTGTTTGAACGCTATCCCAGAGGCCTTTATCTGACCGAGGCTGGGAAATTATTGCTCCAGAACGCTAAGGACGTGCTGGCCGCCTATCACAAGCTGAATGATACCATGCTTTCGTCCATGCAGACTCTCCCAGTCCATGTCGGGGCCACGGTCACCATCGGCGACTGTGTGATTCACAAAATCCTCCGCCAGTTTCGGGAGTCTTATCCCAGTGCAGATCTCCGTATCTATGTCAATAATACCCACGCCATCGAGGAAAAACTCCTGAACGCCGAGCTGGATATTGCGCTGGTGGAAGGAAATGTTCAAAGTTCCGACTTGATTTCGGAACCGGTCATACGAGATTTCCTGGTGCTGGTGTGCGGCAAGGATCATCCCTTTTCCAAGCGTCAGGAAGTCTCTCTGGGTGAGATTGCGGCCGAGCCCTTTATCCTTCGGGAGCAGGGCAGCGGCACCCGCTCTCTGTTTGAAAATTTCATGTCCGAGAGAGGGTATACGCTGGACATCCGCTGGGAATGCACAAACGCGGGAACCATCAAGCGCGCGGTGATGAACCATTTGGGGCTTTCCGTGATCTCGATCCGCCTCGTGGAGGAAGAAATCCGCGCCGGAGCGATCCGGGTGGTGCCGGTCAAAGGAGGCGTCTGGAACCGGAGTTTCAGCCTGGTCCGCCATAAATATAAATATCTCTCCCCGGATATGGAACAGTTCATCGAGACCGTGAAGGCATACGAGGACAGCGATATTTTAGAGCTGCTGCCCTCCCTTATTCATTAAAATATGCCGCCGGCACCTGGGATAAGCCAGGCGCCGGCGGCATATTTCTGAATAGGATATTTTCAATTCCCACGGATATCCGTAAATTTCTGCGCGCAATCAAGGCACACGTCAAAGCGCTCCTGGATCCATTTCCTGACGCCGTCCCTGCCGGTCACAAAGGCGTTCTCTTCCCCTTCTTTCCGAGACTGATTCTGTTCCGCCAGAGCAAAGAGATCACAAAGATGCGGATGCGGGTTCAGATACACATCACAGCCGGTCTCTTTCACATATTCCCATGTCTTCACACAGGAGACGGCAAAGTCCAGAGCCTGTTCGACCGCATAGGTCACGCTGTGGGGGTACTCATGGCCGCCGGGATAGACGCCGGGGCCGAAGACGCCGTAACCGCCTACCATGATCACCCGATGGGGCGTTCCTTTGTCATGAACCTCAAAGGAATAATTCAGGCAGCCAGGCGTGTGCCCCGGAGCAAAAATTACATGAACCGTATGGCTGCCGAACGTCAAATCCTCGCCATCCTTCAAAATCCGGGTAATGCGAGGAACACGCAAATCGTCGATATCTAAGTAGTTATCCGGCCCGTTTACCATAAAAACGGCATCCTCCGCGCTTAAAGCTACCTCACAGCCGGTACGCAGGCGAATCTTTTCCGCCCCCATATAGTGATCGAAATGGCCGTGAGTTAAAAACAGCATGAGAATTTTTTCTTTCTCAAGGCCCAATTTCTTTAAGCCGGGGAGCAAAAATTCATCGTCCACGTCATATTTATCCATGGCCTCAAAGAGAACCAGTCCCTCGCTGGTCTTTAATACATGGAATCCAACCAACTTGTTTCCGATGAAATAATAGTCGTCAAACAGCTTTACCGGCTCCAGCGGCTGGAACATCATTGGATCAAAGTCATGGTTTGTATTATTTTTCTTGTCCTGAGACATCAGTTACCTCCATTCAATGAAAATCTCCTCCCCCGCGTCACTCCGGAAGGAGGAGATATGTCGTTCTTTGTGCTTTATCGGAAGCTGAAATACAGCGGCACCCAGATAATGGAAACGATTGCGGACAGCGCAATCAGCGGAACGCTGAATTTCAGCATCTCCTTCATGCTGTAACCGCCCAGCTTGTATGCCATCAGGGAACTGGGGGAAGCCAGCGGCGTGCTGAAGGACGCCAGGCAGGAACAATCAATGGCGCAGATGATCGGCAGCGCACTGATGTTGTTCTGCATACAGGCCATAATGCAGATCGGCGTCAAAATATTGATCAGGGACATATTGTCCATAAACTGAGTCAAAACCACGCATACGATAAAGACAATGGCCACGATCAAAACCATGTTGCCCAAACCGAAAACTCCGGACAGGGCGCTGGCAATCAAGTCTCCCGCGCCGCTGTTGGACAGAGCGGTTACGATAGCCAGCATAAAGGACATCATAAAGATCAAAGACCAGTTTACCGCCTGATACATTTCACGTTCATTCAAAATACCAAGCAGCACGCACAGGAAAGCAGCAATCGTAGAAATCTGCGCGTTGGAAATTCCCAGCTGAGCGCTGAAAATCATCGCGGCCAGAGAGCCGAAGAAAATAATGTAAGCAGCCGTCTCCTTCCACTTGGGAAGCTGGGATTTTTTCAGCACGTCCGGCTTGTGGTCCAGGGCCTCCGCATCTCCCAAGGCTCTCTTCGGAAGCAGCTTATACCCAACCAATACGACAAATACCATAAGTACAATCGTTCCAGGCAGACGGGTCAAGCACAGATCCCAGAACCCCAGAGCTTCCGTACTGCCCACATTGGCGGCCATCTGGTTTTTCATTAAGTACATGGCTGCCGCGCCGCCGATGGGCAACGCCATCAAGCCTGCCTGAGCGCCGACAGATGCGGGAAGCACCAGTAAAGTCGGGGATATGCCAATCTCAGCGGCCAGGGCGATCAGCAGAGGCAGCACCGTAATCATAGCGGTAACGCCGCCGATAAACTGGCACAAAATAAAGGGAATAATCATACCGATTACAAGCAGAAGCCGAATGCTATTTCCTTTTGATTTCTTTACCAATCCAGCGATGTTGGCCAGAATGCTTGTTTTCAAAAGGGCGGCAATCACGATCATCATGCCCACCATAACAACGATATTGCTGCTTACAAAGTTGGCAAACACTTCCGTCATATCAATAACGCCGGCCAGCCACAAAAATACAACGGCTACGCCGCAGGCCACGGAAGGAGCAATTTTCCCGGATAACAGGGCAACTGCAACAAATACAAATGCGATTAATGTCAGTATTAATCCTGTATTCATCTTCTCTCTCCTTTACTACTTCTCATAAGTTTTGTGTTTTGGGAAGCTGTCCGCTGCTGCCGGCAATGCGCGATCCGCTTCAAATCACTGGTTACTGTATCAGATTATATATTTCCCATAAGAAAAAGGCAATAATGCAGGTCTCATGGTAGTATAACTATTTGGAATAGTCTTGTTCAAAATACGCAAAGATGACATCCAACGCGCGCGTCCAGCCAAGCAGATGGCTGCCGCCTCCCACCGGATGAAAATCCACCGCAACGTCTCGCTCTCTCAAAAATGGATACCCCACCTGGCAGGTATACTGTCCGTCAAATATATCCTCCGTCGCCATCAAAAGAAGGATCCGTGTTCTCTTTTCCTTTAGCAGCTCCGTATCTAAAAAATCAATGGAGGGCATTCCGCCCGAACAGACCACTCTCTTAAAATAGCCTTTGGGAAGAATTTTTATCTGCTGGAAAATCCCAAGACAGCCTCCGGAATTTCCCATCGCGTACAGATGAGCCGAATCCAGCGTAAATCTTTTCTTGGCGTCCTCGATCTGAAAAAGCACGGACGCCTCCGCCGTATTGCAGTGAGTCATCTGTTCTTTCGTAAGACCGCAGGGATTGGTGGAATTAGGCACTGCCTTCTCCCCGCCGGTCGGTACCTTGGACGCGCCGAAAAACGTATATTTCCGATAGCTGCAAAGGGCTAAAATCAAATAGCCGTATTTTTCAGCATACAGGCAAATCTCATTGTCTGTATGCTGAAATACATAGTCCGCATTGGCGTCCCCGCCGTGGAAACAGACGATTGTCTTCTGGGGCGTACCAGGACGATAGCTGCAAGGGATATACATCCGGTAGGGAATAATCCTCTCGGCCTCTTCCATCCACACAGAAAAATTCTGCTCCCCATATACCTTATTGTGCAGTCGATTTTCCAAGCTCTTCCGGGCAAAAGGCGAGGAAAAAGCTTCACAGACAGGCTGTTTTCCTTCCACTGCAAGGATAGCAAACCCCTCCTCTTCCTGAACGGATTTGCCCAGACAGCGCCCTACGACGCCAGCCGCCTTCACATAGGGCTGATTCTCGATGAAACAGATTTCATCCTTCTTTAGCTCTCCCACCCGTTCTTCTTCCAGCGGATGCCGGTAAGTAAACGCAGCCGTCTCGTCCTGCCATTTTATCTGCAGGTAAGGCGCATAGATTCGGCACAGCTCCGACGCCGCCAGATAGACCTCCCCGTGAATCACAGTTGGAGGAAAAGCCGGCTCATAGAGATAGGAATCAAGAAACAGAGAAACCCTCTCCGACGCCTTTAAAAAGACGGCATATTGAAAATCGTATCCAAATTCTTGCCCCAGGGGCGCTTTTGGTATTGCCATAAATTCTCCTTTACTCCAGAACGCTACGGATTTCCGAATCGCACATTTCTTTGTCCAGAGAAATCATCCTTCTTTCATCGCCGGCGATCTCCAAAACATTGTACTGACCCGCCTCGTAAGACTCCCAAGTTTCCGCTCCCATACCGTTGGGATTTCCGTATTTCATAAAGTTGGCCCAGTAGTCGGCCAGCTCATTGGACAGTTCCCAATCCCGTCCGCTATACGGGCGGAAAGAACGACTTAAAGTCTGAAAAACATAATGATGTTCTACCGAATGATGCGCGCAATCCGCGCCGGGCGGAACATAGGTAAAGTAAGCGAGATAGCAAGGCTTACGTCCCAGACGCGCATTTACTTCCGCGAAAGCAAGATTCTGGAAGGTGGTTTCCTTGTGTTCACCGTTGGTAGAAGTCAGCATATAGTCCAGTTCCGGATATTTGCCCTCCTGATAAAGCTTTGTCACCGGTTCCGGGAAGAAAATCCCGTCGTCCACAGGCGCAAACCGCATATAGCCTCCGATCAGAGAAGGCGTGTCCATTTCACCGATGTTTACCATTTTAAATTTTGTATATCCGTCCAGTAATTCCTCGGCGGAAAGCCGTCTGGCCTCCTCAAGCCCGGATACGCCGAGCATCTCGAAAAACTTCTCGCCGGCTTCCTCCGCATGGGAGAGGGAAGACGACCAATAGGAATATACCTTACGGATTCCTCCGCCGCTCTGCATGATAGCCCGTTGAAATAAACCCTCTGCGGCAGGCAGCGCGCAGAGATTCGCTACGCTGGAAGCCCCTCCGCTCTGGCCAAACAGCGTCACCCGGCTGGGATCTCCTCCAAAGGCGGCAATGTTGCGCCGTACCCACAAAAGCGCCGCCAGCTGGTCCTTCATCCCATAGTTGCCGGAAGTTCCGCCCTGCTCCGCCGTCAGCTCCGGATGCGCCAGATATCCAAAAACATTCAAACGATACGCGATGGACACCATGATCACACCGCGCTTACAAAATCCTTCTCCGTCATAGCAGTTCAGATAGCTGTAGCCGGTCTGATGGCCGCCGCCATGCACATAAACCGCCACGGGAAGCCGTTCTTCCGCACTTTTGGCCGGCGTCCAGATATTTAGATATAGACAGTCCTCACTGTAGTCATAGTCGCCTACATAAAATTCCTTGGCTACAATCCCTCCGCCTTCCGATGCCATTCGCTCCTGCATCGCTCTAGGCGCAAAACGGTAGCAGGGGCGAACCCCTTCCCAAGGCTCTAACGGCTGCGGTTCCTTCCAACGCAGCGCCCCCACCGGCGGAGCTGCAAAAGGAACGCCCCGGAACACAGAAAAAAGCTGATTGGCGGCGGGCATTCCCTCCACCCAGCCGGATTCTGTCTTTGCCTTTAATAAAGCCATCTCTCCAACCTCCTGTCAATGAAATATTTTTTTATCCAATTTTTTATGAAACAGGCTGGTATAAGCAGTAACAGCTCCCACCACCAACGCCGTCCCCAGATAAACCATACGAGTGCCGGCCACATCCGCAATAATTCCCCAGAAATAGCCCCCCAGACCGATTGCAATATCCATCGCCATGTAGAAAGTAGCGTTGGCCGAACCGCGGCGGTTTTGCGGAGCCCGAATAACCGCGGCCATATTCAAAATGGTCTGCGTCAGCCCCTGTCCAATTCCACAGAAAAATCCCATGGCAATAACCAAGCCGTCGCTAAACATGATAAAAATCCCTATAAATCCCAAGATATAGCAAGCATATCCTACAATTAACGCCGGCATATATCCAATTTTCCGAGAAACTCCATCTGCTCCTAGACGAGAGACAGCGGTTCCCACTGCCTGAAGCGTAAAAAACAGGCTGATGTTCAAGATGGAGTATTCCTCCGCCAGAGTAGGCAGAAAATTATTGAGCGAAGAAGCGGCAAACATAACCAAAATCACCATGAGAGAACCAAAAACAGCGCTTCTCTCCACAAATTTTTCCCAGAATACCCGGCTTTCCTTTTCTTCCGCGCCTCTAGCCGGAGCGCTGATTTTTCCCCCTTTCAGGCGCTTCTCGTAACGAATCAGCAAGATTCCGACAAAACCCGCGAAGGAAATGATACCGGCCGCGGTAAAATAAGTACGATATCCGCCGCTGCTGCCGATCATATGCAGAGCTAATGCAGGCGCAAATGCATTGGCAATGGTGGAGGATAAACCGAAAATCCCAATTCCCTTTGTCAAACGGGAAAGCGGAACCACATCCGTGCAGGCAGTGGTCATCCCGACCGTCAAAGCAGAAAACGCAATTCCATTTACCCCTTGTAAAAGATACACGACCCCTAAGGTTACAGAAGAACCCAAAAACAAATAAATCCCCATTGCCGCAGTAAAAACCACCACTCCCAATCCCATCGTAAACCGTCGGCTGCAGCAATCCACCATGGTCCCCATAAATGGCCGAAAAGCTAAGGCTGTCAAAGAATACACTGCGGCAGCCATTCCTGCCTGCGCTTTTCCGTTCCCGATCTCCTGCACAAAAAGCGGGATAGCCGTATACTGACAGGTAAAAGCTAATCTAGCCACTACAGCCACCAGACACAACAGAATAAAGTCCTGGCTCCAAAGCCGCTCCTGTGCGGAAATCCCATTTTCTTTTTCTGTTCCCTTCATCTGTCTCTACCTATGCGTGTTTTTCAAAGAACCTGAAAATATCGTCGATCACATCGACCCAAGCGTCTAGGTGATGGCCGCCGCCCACGATCGCCATCTCCACCTCTGCTCCAGCCGCCGTCAGCATATCTCTGGATTCCAAAATATGGTCAAAACCAAAGTCATCCTCCGTGCCTGCCGGATAAATGATAGGCATGCCGTCTAAGGCTTCTAGATGCTCCGGACACATCACCTTTAAGCTTCCAGCTCCAGGAGCCAAAGCCCGGAACATGCCGGGGTGTACTGTCGGCAGATAAAAGGTTCCTCCCGCTCCCATGGAATTTCCCATCAGATAAATATGTTTTTCATCAATGGCATACGCTTTCTTTACCTCTGCTATCGCCTGCATTACAGAATCGTCGCCCCATTGATAATATTTCTTTTCTTCTTCCGTACCGCATGCTTGGATATGCGGCGGCATATTTCCATAACTGCTAAGCAGCGTACAAGCATTGGCGCATAAAAGAATGTAATGATACTTTTCGCAGGCCATCTGCAGCTTATGTCCGGCAAAGCGAAATGCATACTTTTCTCCCAAATCATAGCTTCCTCCATGCAAAAACACCACCATTTTTGACGGCTCGCCCGGCTGATAAGAAGTTGGTATATACGTAATATAGGGTACCACCTTCTGAGGTCCGTCCATCCAATAGGTACAGTACTGCTCCCCGTAACGTTTCCCCCGGCGGATTAGGTCGATATAGCGGAGCAAAGCGCCGTCAATCGGACAATCACCGTGTTCGCTGACAGCCACAATCATCTCTTCGTCCGGGAGGATCCCTCCCGGATTATTAATCCCCTTAGCCTCCGGACTAATATAGGTAGGCGTCAGTTCTCCTGTCGACCGAACGTTCTTTTCAAAGCCCAGGCTCATCAGTTGTCCCACTGGTACGTACAAAAGCCCATTCTCCATGCGGCACTCTGCTGATAAATGCACCGGATTTCCATTTAAAAACATACGATTGCTGCCTGCCTCTACTCGCACGGTTCTGCCATTCATCACAAAAACCGCCTCTTCCTCCGAAAGCTGGATTTTCATTTCAGGAGAATAAAGACGCTGCAAATCCTTGGCCGGAACCAGCAAATCATGACCCGTAGCCAAAGCGGCTCCCGCCATCCGGTACTGATACCGATCCGTCAAAGCAATATTCCAGTCTGCCGTAAAATGCAGTGTTTCCCGGTTATAATAAAAGTTCATTGTTTATACCACCCTCTCCCTTTTTTAAAAAAAGAATTTCGCCCTGCGCCCTCGCAGCTGCCAAAAGTATTCGCATTCCGCCGTATCAGGCTCCTTGCTCATACTTTCTTGCCCGTCCGATGTCCATAAATTCGCTCATGCAAGCATGGCTTATTTATGTCCGACGTCCGGATCCTTCCTAGTAAATTATATCCAGAATTATTTTATCTGGCAATGGACCGTCTTTTATGGTAGTATAACAAAAAGAAATAGTGGAAAGGGAGGAGCAGTGGATATGGATATGAAACAGTTGGAATATTTTCTGGTTCTCTGTGAGCAGGAACATATGTCGAGCAGCGCTGCCTTTATCGGCATCTCCCAGCCTGCCCTCAGCAAAAGTATCTCCAATCTGGAAAGAGAGGTGGGGACCCGGCTTTTTGACCGCCGCGGAAACGCAATCAAACTGAATGATTACGGAAGGAACTTTGCCATCTACGCCAAAAAAGCATTGGACAACCTTCAAAATGGACTGCGGATTGTCAAACAGGCCCGGTATGATACCTGCGGGGAAATCCGCATTGTCTGCCATGCCTTCGCCGACTGTATCACCGACTGCGTTCTGGCTTACACGGAACTAAATCCCAAAATCAAGATCACGCTGGGGCAATCCAGGGATAAAGATGAAGAACTGGCCGATCAGACCGATTTTGTCCTGGGCACGCAAAATGAAGCGATCATGCTGAGCAAAAAGGAGCAGGCCTGGTTTATCCATCCTCTGTTTGAAGAACAGCACTGTCTCTTCATTTCGCCGAGGTACCGCCGTTATCCGGAAGAGACTTCGGAACTTGCCATGGAAGATCTAAAGGATGATTTTTTTATTGAAATGCCGGATGTGACCGTCTTTTACTCCGACATTACTTATAAGATCTGCCGGGCGGCCGGATTCTCCCCCAAGATTTTCTGCAGCACGGAGGACTTTATCACAAAAATGCGCTTTGTCGACGCGGGAAAAGCCATCTGCATCCTGCCGGAATGCTGCCTTCGGGTTGCCCGCCGCCTGTCGCCGGATATCCGAACGTTTTCTATTAAAAATTATAATACCTCACGCCAGGTCTCTCTGATGCGCCGCAAGGAATCCCTGATGTCCGAGGCAGCCCTCGATTTCTGGGATTTTGTTCAGGACTATTTCACCCATCAAACCCACGGGGAAGAACCGTCCTCTTGGGAGAACTCATTTTAACGGGCCTTTGCGCTCCTTCTGCCGCTGATATTGTGAAAATAAAAAAGGAAGGAAAATCCCCCTTGACCGGTTTTTCCTTCCCTTTTTATTCTGTTTTTCTCTAAGAGTCCCTTCCCCTTTGCTGCACCAATGCCCAGAGCTTCTCCCCGTCTCCCGGCAGGGGAAGGATCATCTGATTTTTCAAGTAAAAGGCAATTCCATTCCGCAGCTTTTTCACGGCCAGCACTTCCCCCCAGGGAATCACAAAGTAGTGGATCTCTCCCAGAAACACCAACTCCTGCTCCGACACAAAAAAATCCACGTCCGTGCCGGGAGCAAAAGACAAAATTTCCGTCAGCCCCCGCTCCAAAAAACCGTTCAGCAGAAAACTAAAGGTACGGATATAAGGATAAAGCAGGATGAAAGCGGCTAGCAGTGCCAGGATCTTAAAGCCCCACTCCACCGGCTGGATCAGGATATACAGCAGGATCAGGGATCCTCCCACCCGAAGCAGGGCCTGCAAGCCCCAGGCCAATCCCATCGTATAGGCCTTTCGGTGGGCCTCTCTTAGATCTTCCAGATACTTTTTCTTCCGGTAAGAATACCGGTAAGGCTTTCTGCCCCCGGCAGAAAGTTCTTCTCGCTTTTTTCGGATCGCTTCTATGGACGCTGCGAATTTCCGTTCCCGAAGTTCCCGGATCCAGTCTTCTTTTGCTCTCTGTCCGCCCTCTTTCCAGGCAGATGCGGGGATCACACCGAAAAGAACATCCCCGGTCAATATCAGCAAGGAATGCCGCCACTCCGCCGCCTGGGAAATCGACTCCACCGCCAGTTTTCTCCGCACTTTCCCGTATTGCAGAACCAGCTTATCCCCTTCAAAGGTCAGCGTATGCCGCTTTTCATATTCCGGATCCCACTGGCCGCCCCTCTTCATCCGAATCATCATAAGCTTGGCCCTGAAAGGCGTGGGGAGATAGAGGAATCCGTTCATGACAAGGACAATTCCGGAAAGAATCAGCAGGAAAACGGCCCTCGCGCCGGTGACCAAACCAGCGATACAAAAGCTTGACACAGCGGCAAACTGCCCGATGGTTAACATAAAAGCGGTAAACATCCCCCAGGGCTTCCTGCTTTTTCTCCGAAGCAGAAACAAAAGCGCGGACAGATAATCCTCCCGCGAAACAGAAAATGAAAGCTTCATCGCAGATTTCCCTTCTAAAGTTCAAAGATTGCTGATAAAGGTCCAAAAACCGGATATTCCCAAAAACAGATAAACCATCCTTTTCATCTGTTCCATATCAAAACGCGCGGAGATTCGCATCCCAACCCGTTTCCCGGCAAAGACTCCCGCCACTCCAGCGGCAGCCAGAGGAAGCATAAAGAGCTGTACGGTACCGTTCACCATCCGCATCGCGAGAGCGTACACACTGGTAAACAGGGAAAACACCTGCAGATTTCCAATATACTGTTCTTTCGTTTCGGAAATCAGCAGGAAATACAGCGCCATCGGCGGCCCGGATATTCCAAAAAATCCTTGGGACACTCCGGACAAAAGCGCGCAGGCCGCGGAGGTTCTTATGTTTGCCTTTAACTTAATCCGGGGCGCGGCAAAGGCAAAATACGCCGCCACCGCAATCAAAAACAGGCCGAAGTAAGGTTTTAACACCGCTGCATTGATCCGGGCGGCCAGCGTGATCGCCGCCCCGGAGGTCGCCGCATAGCACAGCAACGGCACCGGAAAGGAAGAAAACCGGACCTCCTTTCGGTATTGAATGGCAAAGGACGTGATCAGGCACAGGCTGATCATATTCGAGATGGCCGCTGCCTGGGTAACCGAAAAGAGATACGGCAAAAATACCATCACCACAATACCGCAGCCGAATCCGGTCAGTACATTCACCGCGCCGCCCAGAACTGCCGCCATGAAAATTAAACCATATTCCACGCCGATTGTCCACCCCTTCCCGTTTTTCCGGAAAAAGGGCAAAAGCCCTTTTCTCATTGCTTTCGCCCTTCCCGCGCGCCTGTTTGCCAAAAAAGAATGTAGAAAGCAGACATCTTATCGCAGATTCAATGCCCGCGCGGCATTATCGTGGAAGTATTCCTGCCAGCAGCGTTCTTCCACCCGCGCCTGATTATAGTCGATCAGATCTTTGATGGAATTGCTGGGATAGCAAGACCCGAAGATCATTTTATCATGAAGGTAATAATTGGCCGCTTCGTAATAACCCTCCGAGCTAGGAGTATGTACGCCGTAGACATCGGGAGAAATATATAGATTCGGCCGTTTAAAGGCAATGTAGCACATCTCCGCCACATAAGGCCAGCCGCCGTGGGTCAGGATCAGATGCAGATCCGGATATTTCAGGCAGACATTGTCGATCATCACCGGCTGGTAGCAGCGTATCGTCCGGTTGCAGTTGCCGCCGTAAGGAAGCAGCAGCGGAATATTCTCCTTCTGGCATTTTTCAAAGATTGGTTCGAACCGGGCGTCGTCCAGAGGTGTTTCCGGATCAAAATAGCCGGGCTCAAAAGTCATGCCCTGGCAGGGGCCGGACACGGCGTACTTGTCAATCTCATACATGGTCTCTTTTCGTGAGGCATTTCCATCAATGGCTGCCATGCCGATAAAGCGCCCCGGATAATCCTCCAGCAGCTTTACAATCTCATCGTTGCTCATGTAATACGGTTTCCGCTTGCGGGCTGGAACCACGCCGATAATATTGTACTCGTCCATCTCCTCCAAAAGAAGCTCCATGGATTGCTGCTTCACGGACTCCGGAAGAGACACATCCCAACGGCGGCAATAATCGGCCGCCCGCTCCGGATCGTTGTATAACGAACCTCTTAAAAATCCCTCGATCGGAGGACGGAGATACATGTCAATGATCTGCATTGCTATTTCCTCTCTTTCAATCTTTTTCAATCTCTTGCTTTCTTTGCTTTTCTATTTGCCATTCCTCTCTTCACCGCCGGAATCTGGTAGACGGTCAGCAAAACGATCGCCAAGAACAAAATCAGGGACAGAGGGCTGGTCAAAATCTGAAGGAATAACTCCGGGATGCTGAGGAAAGCAGCGTTCAGCGCCCTTCTCAGATTCAGCTCGATCAGAGAAGACAAAATCAATCCCAGAATGATGGAGCCCACCGGAAAATCATGCCGTTTGAACAGATAACCGAAGAAACCGGCGATTAGAACCACAAACACATCAAATTCGGATTTATTGATGGCATAGCCGCCGACCACGCAGAGCACCACGATCAGAGGCAGCAATACCTCCTTGGGGACCTCCGCAATTTTGGCGAAAATCTTGATGCCGGACAGGGAGACCGGCAGGAGAATGATATTTCCGATCAAAATACAGGCGATAATCAGGTAATACATATCCGGGGAATTGGTCAAAAGCGTGGTGCCGGGAGTCACGCCATGGATATAGAGAGCGGAAATCAAAATAGCGCTGGTGTTGTCACCCGGAATCCCCAGGGCAAGCATGGGCACGTAAGCGCCGCCCACCGCTGCGTTGTTCGAGCTCTCCGGAGCCACCAGCCCCTCGATGGCGCCTTCGCCAAAGGGAACCTCCGGGTTTTTTACGTTCTTTTTTGCATAGTTGTAGGCCACGATCGAGGCGATATTGCCGCCGGTACCCGGCAATGCGCCGATGATTCCACCGATTAGCGAGCAGCGGATCGTCAGAGGAAGATGCTTTGCCGTCTCCTTCCAGTTTACCTTCATGCGGTCCAGCTTTTGCTTTCTTACTTTTACATTCTCCGGATCACTGACCTGATTCAGGGATTCAGCGATACCGAACATTCCGAAGCAGACCGCCACCGCGGCCAAACCGGAGGTCAGCTCAATGGAGCCAAAGGTGAAACGTTTCACAGCCGTCATCTGGTCCATGCCGACGGATCCGAGAAACATGCCTAGGAAACCGCAGAACATTCCCTTGCTGTAGGATTTTCCCGTCATGCCGCTGAGCAGGAAAATACCGAGCAGGGACAGGAAGAAATAATCCCTGGCCGCGAACAGCAGGGCAAACTTTGTCAAAAGAGGGGCCGCTAAAAGCAGCAGCAGGGCGCCAATGATGCCGCCGACCACGGACTGGACCGCCGTGGTGGTCAGCGCGTGTGCCGCCTCCCCTCTCCTCGCCAAAGGATAGCCGTCAAAGGTGGTTGCGATGGAAGCCGGCGTACCCGGTACGTTCAGCAGGATAGCCGACCGGGAGCCGCCGTACACGCCGCCGATATGAGTCCCCAGGATCGCCGCGATCGCCGGCATCGGCGACCAGGAAAACGTAAAAGAAATAATCAGCGAGGCGGCCATGGTAACGGAAATTCCCGGAATCGCCCCGGCATACATGCCAAAAATCATACCGCCCGTCAGATATAAAAGCAGGGACGGCTCAAAAAACAATATCATTAAATGTTCAATCATCTATGCTCTCCTCACTTATTTATGAAACCCTCACAGGCTACGGCAGCGGAATGTTGAAAACCTTCTCAATAATCAAGTAGATGCACGCCAGCGTAATTGCCGTCACACACACGATCATCTTTACTTTTTTCCCGCGGTACAGCCCCAGCATGGATACCAACATAAATAGTCCCGTGGAAAGGTAGAATCCGATAAAGTGAAATAAAACCCCATAGCCCAGCATGCAGGCTCCCAGAAAAACCGTTCGTGCCGGAAACTCCGCTTTCAGAGCCGCCAGAATGGAATTCCCCTCACTTTTTTCTTCCTCTTTCGCTTCCTTTTTCGCCTCTTTCGACAGACGCCGGGTCTGAAACAGCGCGCCGATCATGGAAATCACCATCAAAATCGACATCAAAAGGGGATACATCCCCGCATCCGCCAGTCCGGGCCGCTTCACATAGATCTTGATCGAGCCGATCAAAGCCGCCGCGCTGATGATCAGCATAAAAAAGATCATCAGATAGGACCGGGTACGATCTGTTTTTTTATTCATCTCAATCCTCCGATCAATAGAACAGGAAACAAAATACCTGCGGACAGCGGATCCATTTCCCCTGTCCGCAGGCATTTTTCCTGATGATGCCTGCGTCAGCAGGTGTATGCTTACTCAGAAATCCGCTCGATGCCCAAATCAGCCGGATTGACTTCCGTGGCCCCTACATCGTACATAATATAGGAAGCAATGGACTGGTGCCGCTTTTCATACGTAATTGCCTCTGCGCCGGTAAGGCCCAGGGCGGAATGGCCGTTATCCTTAATGTACTGCTGGAATTCCGGAGTGTTATAGGCCTGCATAAATGCGTCGGTCAGCTTATCGATAACCGCCTGAGGGGTATCCTTATGGACGGAAATCTGGAAGAAATTTCCGAATCCGCTGTACTGTGCCAGCTCTGGATACGCTTCCGACAATTTTTCCGTGCCCTTAAGCTGCGGTATTTCATTATCGAAGAGCAGCGTGATCGGCTTGATATCGCCGGATTCTACGTAGGACAGGCTCTGCTGCGTATTGGTGATAAACGCATCCACATGGCCGCCCATCAAAGCCGTCATCGCATCCCCGTTTCCTTCGTACTGAACGATATTGAACTGCACGTCAAAATGCTTGGAAAGCAGGGAGAACCAAACGGCGGGCACGCTGCCGGCTCCGGTGATCGCCACCGTCACGCGGCCGGGATTTGCCTTCGCATCATCGATCAGATCCTGCATACAGTTATATTTGCTGTCCTTGTTGCCTACCAGGTAAAACACTTTTCCATAGGCCAGGATAATCGGCATAAAATCATCGTAAGTGATGTCGGACAGCTCCATCACGCCAAACAGGGACACACTGTCGGTGCCGCACAGAAGCGTGTAACCATCCGGTTTTGAGTTGTACACAAAATCCGTTCCGACCGCTCCGGAACCGCCCGCGTGGTCAGTAACCGTGATGCTGCCGCCCAGATACTGCTCCGCAATCCCGCAGATCTTCACGGCGTCGCTGAACGTACCCGACGAGGTGCTAAAGGTGCTGACGCCGGTGATCGCCTGATTCGGATAATCGCCTGCCTCTCCGCCCGCCGTGCCTTCCGAAGCTGAGCCTGCGGCCTGCGTGCCGGCTGTGGTGGATTCCCCTCCGGTGGAAGAACATCCGGCCAAAGATCCCGCTGCCAGGATTCCGGCCATCAGGAAGGCCATTGCTTTTTTCACTTTTCCGTTCATTACTACTTTCCTCCTTATTCTTTTTTCCTTTTTCCTTTTATCGGTCTAATTTTAAGCTTTTTCGTAAAGTTCTTACATCGTCAATATGAATCTGGTGGGTCTTTCCCGTTGACACAAACGTTCCATCGGAACCGAACACATCGCCGCAGATCCGGGACAGGGTTCCCTTGGGCCCCGCCGAGATGGACACAATCGGGATTTCCACACCGTCTTTTCTGGCTTCGGCAATGGCTTTGCCCAGCCGGTCATTATCCCCGTAGGTCTCCGCCACAAAGGATACTTTACAGACATCGGCGCCCAGTTCCACTTCTTTCTTTAAAAGAGAAATGATCTCCGGGCTTTCCGGCGTATGTACCAAATCGTGATACGAAATCATCAGAGCCACTCCGTATTTCTGACATTCCTCGCGGATACTTTGGATGTACATCTTTCCGTAACGCATCTCCACATCCACCATGTCAATGGTTCCGCTCTGAATCAAGGCAAACAGAATCTCTTTCTTTTTCTCCGGCTTGATGTCCCGGACCCCGTTTTCTTCCTTGTGCCTTGGCGTCACCATCACCGCCTTGTCTCCCACTGTTTTCCTCAGTAGCTTTGCCGTTTCCAGTAAAACCGGCAGGTTTTCCACCTCTTCAAAATAGTCCACTCTCCACTCCAGAATATCCGGATCATGAGGCGCGAACTCTTTGGTCAAGGCAACAACCTCGTCCTTGTCTTTTGCCGCAACCGGCATGATCAGCGCCAAATGGCCAGACCCCAGAACTACATTCCGAAGCCTTACCTTCTTTTTACAACCGCACTCTGCCATTGTCCTTACGACCTCCTTGAGCAATATGAAATCACTTTCTCAAAATTCTTGACAATAGCATAACATACTTGATAATATATGTATAATACGTAACTTTGATATTTTTAATAATGATTTTATTATAGAAGTTGGGAGGTTCCCATGACCATTCGCTATCTACGCATTTTTATCTCCGTGGTGGATTACCAGACCATGAACGCCGCCAGCAAGGCGCTGCACATCTCGCAGCCCTCCATCAGCCAGGCCATCGCAGAGATGGAGGATTATTATGAAGTGAAACTCTTCGACCGGCTCTCCAAGCGTTTATATCTGACGGACAATGGACGGCGTCTCCTCCCCTACGCCCGCTATATTGTCTCCACCTTTGACAGCATGGAGCTGGAAATGAAAAACTCATCGGCGCGGCCCACCGTACGCCTGGGGGCCACCATCGTCTTCAGCACCTGTTTTCTTCCGGAGATCGCCAAGCGCCTGCGGGACGGCCCGATGCAGATCCAGCCGGATATCACGGTCGTCAACACCAAGGCGGTGGAAGAAATGCTCTTAAACAGTGAGTTGGATATCGGAGTCGTGGAAGGCTCCACCTCCGATCCCAATATCATCCGCACCCATCTGCTGACCGACCAGCTATGCCTGATCTGCAGTAAGAATCACAAATTTTACGGACAATCCATCTCCATGGAAGATCTTCAAGGGGAGTCCGTGATCTCCCGGGAGGATTTCAGTTATCTGCGCAATTACCTCCATGAACTCGCTCAGAAATTCCGGGTGACCTACCGGGAAACCTGGCGCTGCTCCGGCAATGAAGCCATCCTGTCTGCGGTCCGCAGCGGCCACGGCGTCACCCTGGTGTCCTCGATCCTGGTGGCGAATGAATTGAAATCCGGAGAATTCTACTCCATCCCTATTAAGGATGTCCACATGACCAGAGAATTTTTCCTTGTTTATCACAAAAATAAGTTTATTTATCCGGCGCTTCAGGAGACCATCCGGACCTGTACCGAGTACGTTCAGGAGGTCATCGAGCAGGAGCAGTCCAGCTCCCACTTTATCCTTCCCTAAATCCCGGAGACAGAAAGCTCGTGGGGCGTGGCTGTAACCCGCACTGCCTTTCGGATGTGGACTTTTTGCGGCGGAAGGTCAAAAAAAGCGCTGCCCCGGCATGAAAGTATCTTTCTCTCATGCCGGGACAGCGCGTCTTTGGTTCCGCCATCACAAACAGCCGACACCTTCTCCTTTCGTCTTCCGCCTGACAGCCGGCGTCCGGTTTCTTCGGCTATTCTTTGCTCTGCCCTCTCAGCAATTTTTTCATCGCTCCCTCCAATCCCTCCAGCGTCAAAGGGTAAGTCGGAAACATCTCTTTTAAATAATACAAAGTTTCCACCAAAAAGCCCCTTCCCATCCGCTCCCGCAGAGAAGGATTGATCCAAACCATATGCGTATATTTTTTCTGGAAGCGCCGCAGCCACTCGATGCCCGCCACCTGGTTGAATTTCCCCTGATAGCTTCCGCCCACATCAAACAGTTCCTCCGGCGACATGGTCCCGTCTCCCACCACAGCCACGCGGTAGTCCGCCCCGTACTGATTCAAAACCCACTGGGTGGAGACCGCAGAATCCGCCTCACACTTGGGATCCATGAACAGTTCATCATACACACAGTTGTGAAAATAGTAGACCTTCACGTCCCGAAAATGAGTCGACTGGTCCACCGCCTGGAACAACTGGCTGCAAAGCATACTGTGTCTGCGCATGGAACCTCCGCAGTCCATCAAAAGAAGCAGCGCGATCTGATTTTTCCTGGGCCTCCGGTAGGCCAATGTCAAAAGGCCGCCGTGATCCCCGGTCTGACGGATTGTCTCCTCCACGTCCAGCTCGCTTTTTTCCTGGTTCGACTGCTCCGAGAGCTGGCGCAGACGGCGAAGGGCCAGCTGGAATTGACGGCTGGTGATCACCGCGTTCTTCCGGAAATCCTGGAACTTCCGCTCTCCGCAGGTTCCCAGAGCCCGCCGGTTTTTCGAGGAACCGGCCAGCCGAAGTCCGGTTCCCTCCTGAGCCGAATGGCCAAGATTGGACTTTCCGCCTGCGCCAATCCAAAAATTTCCCTGATTGTGCTCCCCTTCTTGCAGCTTTTTCATCCAGGAAAGCCGATCCATCAGTTCTTTTAAATTCCTCTTTTCCGGCAGAGGCAGCGCCTCCACTTCCTCCGACGTTTTCCTCATCCGGGGATTCTCCAGCCAGTTCTTCATCTCCCCGGAAAGTGCGGCGTATTCCTCTACCTCCCGGAAATAGGAAAAAAATAATTGGTCATACCGGTCGTATTCCACCTCGGACTTGACCAGCGCCGCCCGGCTGATCCAGTAGAAACGATCCAGGCTGGATCCGATGAGATCCTGATCCAGCGCCTCCATCAGCGTCATCCATTCCACCGGCCCCACCGAAAACCCACCGGCCCGCAGGTAATAAAAGAAACCGGTAAACATCAGCGTTTCTCCTGAAAGACAGCCAAATCCTCTTTTTTCTTTAACAGCACGCCGGCAAAGGGAATCGCCTCAGCCAGCCGCTCAGCCGGGATTCCTCCGAGTGACAGGGCGCGCACCCAGTCGATGAGCTCCGAGGTGCCCGGCTTTTTTTGCAGCCCTTTGCTATCCCTCACCCGGTAAAAAGCTTCCAAAGACGCACAGAGCAGATGTTCTTCGATCTGAGGGAAATGAACTTTCACGATCTCTTCCATCAGCTCCGGATCCGGAAATTCAATATAGTGAAAAATGCAGCGGCGGAGAAAAGCATCCGGCAAATCTTTCTCCCCGTTGGACGTGATGATCACGATGGGCCGGTGTTTGGCCCGCACCGTCTCTTTGGTCTCCGGGATGAAAAATTCCATCTGATCCAGTTCCCAGAGCAGATCATTGGGGAATTCCAGATCCGCCTTGTCGATCTCGTCGATCAAAAGCACCACCTGCTCTTCGGACAAAAAAGCCTCCCCCAGCTTTCCGGGATGAATATAGCGCGCGATCTCATCCACGCCCGCCTCCCCGAACTGGCTGTCATAAAGACGCTGTACCGTATCGTAACGGTACAGCGCTTCCTGAGCCTTGGTTGTGGATTTAATATTCCAGATAAGGAGGCGCAATCCCAGCGCCTCCGCGATCGCCTGGGCCAGCATCGTCTTTCCGGTGCCAGGCTCCCCTTTTAGCAGGAGAGGCTTTTTAAGGGCAATCGCAATATTTACCGCCTCCATCAGAGGCTCCGATACAATATAAGTTCCGCTTCCGGCAAAAGTCTGCCTCAGTTGATCCGGCATCGATTGACTCCTTTTTATTGTTCTGTGTCCGCTCCGGTTGTTTCCGGCCCCGAACTCTCCGGCTCCGCCGGAAATCCGTCAAACACCAACCGGCCGGGATACTCTTCCGGCGCCTCGGTGATCTCGTTTCCAGCTAGACGCAGCACCGTCTCATAGGTGTTCAGGCTTCCCGGCAGCCCGCCGCCGAAATACAGCCGCAAAATTCCGTCCGGCTGCTCCTTTCCCTCAGGGGCTTCGATCCAAAGTCCGGTCAAAGGATTCTGCACATATCCGGAGTACGCATAAATCTGCTTTCCCTCTGCGTCCGTCCGGCTGTAATCCAGAGCCGTCAGGCTCGTAATTTCATTGTAAGCCAGGTCAATCTCCCTGGCCGACTTTAAATACTGGATGCCCTCGATATCCCGGATCGGAACCCATGCCTCGGCCTCCGGAGATAAAGGCGCCCCGGTCTCTTCCGCCTGCCGGCGCTCCTCCTGGTAAACCTGTCCGTTCGCCTTGACAGAAAGCTCCGCCTCCATCACAAATTCCGGCAGCGTTTCCGCACCCGATTCTCCCAGATTCAACTGTTTCGGCTCCGCCGCCATCCGCGTCTCAATCTCTCTGGCAAGCTCAAAAATATCATCGCACTCCGCCGCAACTTCCTGGGCGATCCGGCCGGCCGTCTCTCTCGGCACCGCCGCATACTGCTCCCAAAGGGCATCCGCCACTGCCCCGGCAAAAGTCGCGTCCGGGAACAAGGACTGAAGATCCACCGTCAGCTGCTCAACGGATCCCCAAACCTTGGGATCCGCCGCATCCGGGTTCGTATTCAATCCGGTATATTCTTTACAGGACGCTTCGTGAATCACAATCTTTCCCGCCATCCGTGTGCAGGCACATTCGTTTTGCAGCAGATAGGGGCGGCGCGCATACGAAAAACGGCTGGCATCCGTGATCACCACGTTGTTCTTGCTACTGGCGCAGTGAGCCACCCAGATCTCGCCGTTCTCGGCTTTCACCACAACGCCGACATGATTGGTCCCGCCGTCGGACGGCTGCTTTTTAAAAACCAAATCGCCCGGAAGCACCTGATCCCAGCCGATCTCATAGGACTTCGCCCACTGGGAGGCGGTCGTCTCCCCGACCTCGTCAAAAATCCCGGTGCTGCCGAAGGCATTGACATAAACCCAGGCCACAAAGCCGCTGCAATCCAAACCGAACGACCGAAGCGTCCCCGTGGACTTGCTTCCCTCGATGGTCACCATCTGCACGTCTCCCCAGCGTCCGTCCCAGTTATAGGCCAGGGACTTGCCGCCCCAGAAATATCCCACCTGGCCCACCAGGGAATAGGCTTCCATGGCAATCTTTTTTCGGATCGGGGACAGATTGACCGGAAGCTCGGCCTCCGCCTTGGCCAGATCCACGCCTTCCCCCGGCGTAAAAATCTTAACCGGGATCGTCTCCTCCGGCAAGGTTTCCTCGCTGGAAGACTCCGTCTCGGAGGAAGAACTTTCCGCCGGGGAGGATTCGGCCGGCGTGGTAACCGCCGGTACCGTGGTCTCCGCCGGCAGCGTCTCGGTCGGTGAAACTTTGGTGGTCTCTTTTTCCGAAGGATTCACCGGCGCAGTCTCCGAGGAACTGCCGGTGGTCTCTTTCCCGCCGCTCTCGCTCGCCGAGGTTTGACTTTCCCCGGACTCTTCTTTACTCTCTTCCGGCGAAGTCCCTTCCCCGCTTTCGGAGCTTTCCGGCGTCTGAGAAGACTCGGATGACGCTTCCGAGGACTGCTCCGGTTCCTTCTCATCCGAAGAACTCTGGCTATTGTAATTTGCGCTGGAGGAGCCGGCTTCCTCTCCGTCCGGAGACCCGTTTTCCGCAAAAACCGGAACCGCGCCGGTCACAGTCAGCGCCACCGCCATTCCCACTAAAATCCCCCGTACACCCTGCATTCTTTTCGTATCTTTACCCATTTAATCTCCTAATGGAAAATAAGCCCCAAGTCTTTCCTGAGGCTTCCTGAAGCACTACGTTTAACTATAGCACAACGATCGTAACAAATCAATTATTTCACTCTCAGATTCTCCTATTTTCAGTCAATGAAGCCGTGCGTCGTCCGTGCAGACAACGCAGAAAAAACGCTTTCTTATTCTCCAAAAAGTTTTCTCTTATAATAGCTGTCCGCCTGATAGATCGCCCCCACTGGGTTATGGGCAAGGACCCGGTCCTTGACGACCAAAGTTGTGCAGGGCGCTTCGGCATATTTGGTAAAAAGGCTGTCGTGTCCCACACAGAGACCAATGATAATATTCAGGTCCGTCTGCTCGCGGTTCAGCACCTTTGCCTGCAAGATAGGATTACACATATTGGTGCCGAGACAAGGGTTCACCTGGGTAAGACCAATATATGCTTTGTCCACCTCGCCTACTTTGCATCCGGTGCCAAACACCAGAAAACCTTTTTCCCGCAGATAGCGGGCTACAATCCGGCTCTCGCGGATCAATCCCACACAAGTGGCGATCCCCAGCTTTTTCGCTCCGATCCGCTCCGCAAAAAGAGCCACCTCCTCCAGCCGGGTCTTTTCACAGTAAAAGTCCGACTCAATCGAGGCCGAAGCGTAGGCAATCTTTTCATTGATCTCTTCCGCATGATAAAGCGCTTTTGCTTCCTCAGCCAACTCCGGCGATACATGCTGAGATACGCAAAACTCCGGGTAATGGGATTCATGACGGTTACAGTTGACCAGCCCGCAGTCAACACAGCTGTTTTTATGTTCTGCCATCTGTTTTTTCCCTTCTTGGATAACCAGAAATAATTGGTATTATTGTAACATATTTTGTCCCGTAAATCCACCTGTTTTGCTTGGCCGCAGGCATTCTTTTTCCCCAAGAACATCTATAGAATTCATTGCATTTCTTACGGACTTTGTATATACTGAACAGACAGGAGGAAATGGCTATGAAGAAGGAACACACAGCAAATTATGAGCTGACCGAAGGGGTCATCTGGAAGCAGTTATTGCTCTTCTTTTTTCCGATCATGCTGGGGTCTTTTTTCCAGCAGTTGTACAATACGGCGGACACCGTCATTGTAGGCCAATTTGTAGGAAAGGAAGCACTGGCGGCCGTAGGGGCCACCGGGCAGCCGATCCAGCTTCTGGTGGGTTTTTTCGTCGGAATTTCCTCCGGCTCCACCGTTATCATCTCCCAATTTTTCGGAGCGAAAAGGACGCAGGATATAGAAAAGGCCATTCATACTTCCGTTGCCCTCTCCTTAGCCGGCGGTCTTCTTTTCATGCTGATCGGTCTGGCGCTGTCCGATCCGATTCTGCGCGTAATGAACACGCCTGCCGACTGCTTTGAAAGCGCTCTGCTCTATATCCGCATTTATTTTCTTGGCATGATACCGACTTTTCTCTATAACATGGGAACAGGCATTCTTCGAGCTCTGGGGGATTCCAAATCCCCGATGTATATTTTGATCGCCTGCTGCATCGTCAATATTTTGCTGGATCTGCTCCTGGTTCCCGTGATGAAGCTTGGTATTTTCGGCGCAGCTTTGGCCACAATCCTCTCTCAGCTGCTGAGCGCAGTCCTAGTGGCAATCAGCCTGATCCGGAAAAAAAGTATGTTTACCTTCCGCTTCCGTAAGCTGAACTTTACGCCGAACATGCTGGGGCGTATCCTTCTGATCGGTTTTCCGACAGGTCTTCAGTCTGCTACCTACTCGATTTCCAACGTGGTGGTTCAAAGCGGGGTCAACTCCTTCGGAACAGATATGGTGGCGGCCTGGTCTGCCTTTTCCAAGATGGATTCCATATTCTGGATGATCAGCGGCGCCTTCGGCATCGCAGTCACCACATTTGTGGGCCAAAATTTCGGCGCCAAAAATTTTGACCGCATCCGAAAAAGCGTACGGATCAGTCTTAGTATGGAATTTGCCGCTGCTGCTTTCAGCAGTCTTCTCTTTCTTGCCGCCGGGCCGTACCTCCTAAAAATCTTTACAAACGATGCGGATGTCTTGGCCTGCGGTATGCAGCTGATTCATTTGCTGACACCCTTTTACGCGCTTTTTGCCTGTATTGAAATTTTTTCCGGAGCGATCCGCGGCGTCGGAGAGGCCCTGTATCCCATGCTCGTTTCGATTTTTGGTGTCTGCCTGTTCCGTGTGGTCTGGATGCTGTTTATCCTGCCGCTTCACCATACCATCGGCATGATAGCCATCTGTTATCCGGTCAGCTGGGGAATCACCTCGGTCATTTTCCTGATCTATTACCTGCGAGGAAACTGGCTGAAGCGAGGCCTTTCCAACGCCTGACACCTTTGATTCCGCCTGAAAAGGAGACTCTCTGTTATGAACCGAATTTTGGTGGTTGAAGACGACCCCAGCATAAAAAGTGAACTGATCCTGCTCCTCCAAAACAACGGCTACCATCCGGTGGAGGCGCTTCCCTGCGATCTGGCCCTCCTGGACATCAATCTGCCGGAGATGAGCGGCTATGAGATCTGCCGGAAACTTCGAGTTCACTCGGACGTTCCGGTGATCTTTCTGACCGCCCGCGATACTGCCGAGGACGAGCTTCTCGGCTTTGGCGTCGGTGCGGACGATTACATTCGAAAACCCTACCACTCTTCCGTCCTCCTGGCGCGGATCTCCCGGCTTTTGATGCGGAAAAGCAACCCGGTCCTATCGGTCCGCGGCTTGACGCTTCATCTGTCCGATCTGACCGTAAGCTATGAGGGCCGGACGGAAGAGCTGACCAAAAATGAAACCCGCATTCTGGCCTGCCTGATGAAAAAAGATCTCTGTACGCGGGAGGAAATCGTCGAGGATCTCTGGAGCAACAGCCTCTACATCGATGAAAACACCCTCTATGTCAATGTCAACCGTCTGAGGGAGAAGCTGAAACGAATGGGCGCTTTGGATTTTATCCGGACCGTGCGCGGCGTGGGGTACCGGTTATGACGCTTTGGGAATATCTGCGCCATCAAGCCGTAACCTTGTGCTTCGCTGGGATCGGATGTGTGACGTTCCTCTGCATTCTGGCCTTCGCCGGTGTAGAGCTTTCGTTTCTTTGGATCTTCTGCCTCTTTTTTCTGCTCCTGTTTTCCGCCTGGTTTTTCTGCGGATATCTGCTCTCGCGACGGCGGCTGGACCGTCTGAATCAGATTTTAAAGGAGCTGCCGGAGAAATATCTCCTGGGCGAACTTCTGCCGCCTCCCGCGAACCTTTTGGAGAAGCAGTATTTTATGATTATGAAAACCGTCTCCCGTTCTGCCATCGGCATCGCCGATACGGCGCGGCGCGAGAAGGAAGAATACTGTAACTATGTGGAAAGCTGGATCCACGAGATCAAAACCCCTCTGACCGCCTGTTCTTTGATCCTATCCAATGAGGGGGACATCCGAAAACTCAAGCAGGAAATCAAACGTGCCGATAACCTGACAGAAAGCATCCTCTATTTTGCCCGGATGCGCACGGCTGAGAAGGATCTGCAAATCCATGAGACCCACGCGGCCGCTTTGATGGACGAAGCGGTAAAAAGCCAGATGGAACTTCTGATCGCCGCCCGGATCCGGGTGACGGTGGAGGGAGACTTTTCCGTCTGCACCGACGGAAAATCCATTCTTTTCATCCTGAAACAGCTCCTGATCAACTGTGCCAAATACTGCCCCGGCTGCCAGGTGACCATGACCGCCGGATCCGGCGTGATCACCGTCTGGGACGACGGCACCGGCATCCCTTCCCATGAGCTTCCCCGCGTAACCGAGCGAGGTTTTTCCGGCACAGCCGGAAGGAAACGGGGAGACAGCACCGGCATGGGACTTTATATTGCCGCAGAGCTTTGTAAGAATCTGGGCGTCACTTTGACCATCGAATCCGAGGAAGGCCGGTACACCCGGATTTCTTTAGCCTTTGATTCTCTTACGAAACTGTAAGGAAGAACGCATGCCAGCGTTAGAACAAAAACCGAGGTTTCGTGTTATCATACCCGTACGGGACAAACGAAACGGAGGTAAAAAAATATGAAAGAAATTTTACAAGTCAAACATGTCACAAAATATTACGGGACTGGCAGCGTCGTCACCAAAGCGTTAAACGACATCTCTTTTTCCGTCGGTCAAGGAGAGTTCACCGCCATCATGGGCGCATCCGGCTCCGGAAAAAGTACGCTGCTCAACGTCATCTCCACCATCGACCGGGTCAGCTCTGGGGAGATTTTCGTTGAAGGGATCCCTCTTTCCGGTCAGAAGGAAAACCGGCTCTCCGCCTTCCGGCGGGATAAGCTGGGTTTTATCTTCCAAGAATACAACCTGCTGGATACGCTGACCGTGGGCGAAAACATCACGCTCCCCCTGAATCTGAAAAAATTGGATCACCAGAAAACAAAAAGAGAGCTGCACCGGGTAGCCGAAGCCCTTGGCGTCTTGGACCAGCTTTCAAAATTCCCTTATGAACTCTCCGGCGGCCAGCGCCAGCGGGCTGCCTGCGCCAGGGCGCTCATCACTTCCCCAGCTCTGGTGCTGGCCGATGAGCCCACCGGCGCCCTGGATTCCACCAACTCCCGGATCCTGATGGAAACGTTTGTCCGGATGAATCAAACGCTGGGATCCACCATCCTGACGGTGACCCACGACGCCGTGGTCGGCTCCTACACCGGACGTGTCCTCTTTCTGAAAGACGGGAAGATCTGGAGCGAAGTCGTCCGGGGAGAACGCAGCCGGAAAGCCATGTACCAGGAAATTTTGTCCGTGATGGCTGCGCTGGGAGGTGATACGGATGTTCACTGAGCTTGCCGTTCGGAATGTCCGCCGCCAGATCGGGAATTACCTGATCTATTTTATCACAGTGGCTTTGACTGTGTCCTTGATGTTTGCGGTCAACAATATCATCTTCAACGAGCAGATCCTGGCCTACGCTGAGACGATGAAAGAGCTGAAATCCGGAATGATCGGCATCTCTGTCTTTCTCTCGCTGATCGTGGCTTTTGTCCTAAGCTATGCCACCTCCTTCATGCTGAGGCTTCGGAAACGGGAATTTGGAATGTATCTGACCCTCGGCATGACACGAAAGAATATCCTTCTTCTCTTCAACCTGGAAACCCTGATCATGGGAGCAGCCGCCCTGGGACTCGGCCTGCTCTTAGGCCTTTTCTTCTATCAGGGCCTGATGTTGATCATGACTCACCTGTTGGATATGGACTTTGCTTTTGCCGCCTACTCCGCACAAGGTCTGATCCTGACCATCGTGCTGGTAACTGCCGTTTTCCTGATCTCCTCCGCCGTATCGGCCCGCTATTTAAAGAAAGTCAGCATCTTTCACCTGCTTCACGGAGACCGCATGGTGGAAAGAAATGTCCGCCGTCCAGGGATATGGATGATTCTGACAGTGGCTTCTTTCGTCACTCTGACCGTCAGTTTTCTCTTCTTTCAGGAGCAGATCCGTGCTTCTCTTTTGAGAGACGTTACTCCTGGAAGCGGCTTGTTTGTCTCTCTGATGGTTTTTGCCGCGGCACTGATTTTGTTCCACATCAGCCTTGCCCGGAGCATCGTCAATCTTTTACTGAAAAACAGGCGTTTCTGCTCTTCGGGAACCAACACCTTTACGCTGCGCCAGCTCTCCGGAAAGCTTCGCTCCAACTCGGTCATCGTCGGTATTTTGTCCTTTCTGATCGCCTTTGCCGTGATTGGATCCAACGTCTCTTTTGTCATGAAAGTAAGCGAACGGCTGGCCCTGGACCGGGAATATCCCTTTGACATTAACGCCAACCTGGACGCATCCGTCGAGACGTCCGTCGGACCCGATCAGGCGGAAGAAATCATTTCCCAGTATGCCGGGATCGAAGAGGTCATCCCCTACACCTTCTATACCACAGGCGCCAGTGAACTCCACCAGTATACCCGATGGAGCGGAGCGTCTTATGAAGGGCTCCACGATTCTTTGATGGCGGAGAGCGATTTCAACCTCCTGCTGAACCGGCTGGGAAGGGAGCCGGTCCGCCTGGACGGCAGTTTTCTCATCTGCGCCAACAGCAATGTTCCCCAGGCTGCCCACTCCAACTTTCAGGACGCAGCCTTGTCGCTGGGAGGAAAAACGTACCGGTATCAGGGCATGATCTCTGATCTGCCGATGTTCTACTACACCTATTTCTTTGCCGTTGTGCCGGACGAGGCGGTCCACGGCCTGACGGTGGAATCCAACTGTGTGGCTTTCCGGCTGAAAGATGCAGACTACGATCCCCAGGAGCTGCGCTCCGCCCTTTCCTACTCCTACACGAGCAAATATGAGGATCATACGTATGAGCGCTGCGATTATAAACTCAAAGAGTACGGCAGGCTCCAGAAAAACAGCACCACCGCCATTTTCGTCATAGGCGCGCTTTATATCGCAGTGGTTTTCATTTTCATGGCCATGGCGATCCTCGCCCTGAAAACCCTGTCCGGTATCACAGAGGATCGGAAACGCTATGCCGTCCTGTACCGTCTGGGCGCAGGAGAACGGGAGCAGTGCCAAACCTTATTCCGTCAGACCTTCGGATTCTTTTTCCTGCCCTTTGCCCTGCCGCTGCTGCTCAGCATTCCCACCTCCATGGTCTCTGCGGAAATCATGACCATCGCCGGCTTTGCGGGGCAGGCTTGGGAAATCTACCGCAATGCAGGGCTGATCGCAGCGGCAATCTTATTGATCTACCTGCTCTATTTTACGGCGACTTATCTCATTGAGAAGAGAAATGTCGTGCAGAGCAAGGGATAGACAACGCGGACTGCCTCTACAGCGATACCCCGGCGGCCAAAGACCGCGTTTCAAAATTCCCGCCGGGTTCCCCAGCATTCAAAAGCAAAAGCAGGTTTTCTCCGAAAAGAAAACCTGCTTTTGCTTTGTGATAAGAGCAGAACGATAAGCCGGGTTCTGTCGTTGGGTAATCATCTATCTAGGCCTGGCGTCGCCGCCAGGCTCAAGCGACCTACCCGGAAGCAGACGGGCCGCCTTATGCTTCCTGTTGGTCTTGCTTCGGATGGGGTTTACATGTGCCCCTCCCGTTACCGGGAGGGCGGTAGTCTCTTACACTGCCCTTCCACCCTTACCGGGGAGATCCCCGGCGGTATATTTCTGTTGCACTGGCCTTGGAGTCGCCTCCACCGGACGTTATCCGGCATCCTGCCCTGTGAAGCCCGGACTTTCCTCACCTGCCCGAAGGCAGCCGCGATTACCTGTTCTACTCCGATCACGCGTTTTCGCCGTTCCCGCCCGGAAAGGAGGGAACCTTTTTACGCCTTGCTCATTGTATCACACTTCCCCTTGAAAAAGCAAGCCTTATACATTAAAGCAGCTTCCCCCTATGAATTCTTTCAGCAGAGAATTGTTCGGAATCGCCGTGCTGTCAACGCCCAGAAAATAATCGAAAAACTTGAGCAGCCGTTTCGCCTCCTGATACTGGGGCGAATCCGACGGGATGCCGAACAAAAGCGGCTCCGCGTAGGATTTCAACACGGAAAACTCATAGATCAAAGCGGAGTTGAACATCACATCCGCGGTTTCCTGGTACGGGAAAATATTTTTTTCTTCCCCGCGCCGCACCGAGGGCCAGCGGGCGATCGTGTCCTCCGCCGTGTTGCCGCGGGTCCGGGCATCCCGGATCATCCGGCGGATCAGGCGGCCGTCTGTGGTCGGGATCCGGTTGTGCTCGTCAATGTTGAGCTGAGTCAGCGCACTGATGTAAACTTTAAATTTACTCTCCTTCGGCAGAGAATAGGACAAGGCATCGTTCAGGCCATGAATCCCCTCGATTACCAGAATGTCATGGCTTCCCAGCTGCAAATAATTCCCTTTATATTCCCGGCGCCCCTGCTTGAAATTAAAGGTGGGCATCTCCACCTTCTCCCCGGCCAAAAGCGCCGTCATATCCTGGTTGAACTGCTCGATATCCACACATTCCAGAGCTTCAAAATCAAAGTCCCCGGTTTCGTCCCGCGGCGTCCGGTCCCGGTCGACGAAATAATCGTCCAGGCCGATCGGGTGCGGCGTCAGTCCCTGGGAGCGGAGCTGAATCGACAGCCGGTGGGAAAAGCTGGTCTTCCCCGAAGAAGAAGGCCCGGCAATCATCACGAATTTCACATGGGGCCGTGATGCCACCATCGACGCGATCCCGGAGATCTCCCTCTCCTGCCGCGCCTCGGCGATCAGCACCAGATCCTGGATCCTCCCGCTGGAAATCATATCGTTCACCGCTCCCACCGTATCCACATGGAGCTGCTCGCTCCAGCGGGACGCCTTTTGAAGCGTGCCGAACAGTTTCTCCTGGGGCTCAAAGGGAGGCACCGTTTTCGGCTCTTTCCAGGTCGGGAACAGCAAAACAAAGCCATCCTGGTAGAGTTTCAGTTCGTAATACTTGAGATAACCGGTGGACGGCACCATATAGCCATAATGGTAATCGGCAAAGCCGTCGATGCTGTAAATATTCACATGGGAGCTCCGGCGGTACCGGAAGAGCCGTTCCTTGTCGTACATCTTCACCTTCCGAAAAAAGGCCACCGCGTCGTCCACGTGCATACTGGTTTTTTTAATGGGAAGGTCCGCCTGGACCAGTTCATCCATTCTGGATTTGACCTTTTGGAGAAATTCTTCATCCACCGAAAAGGCGCCTTCCGCCTCCACGTAAAGTCCATGGGTCACGGAAAATTTCACCGTGACTTTCCGGATATCCGGAAGCGGGACCACATCGTAGATGGCCTTATTCATCAGAAGCACCAGGCTTCTCTCATAAGACCGGATTCCCGCCGTATGGGCCGTGGTCACAAACTCGATGCTGCAGGGCCGCTGCAGCTTTTTATGTAATTCCTGAAGCTTCCCGTTGACCGTGGCCAGCACAATATCGTTCTCATACTGGGGCTGAAACTGTTTTGCCAGCTCGCCGTAGGTCACCCCCTGGGCCGCCTCCACATTTTTCCCTGCTACCTGAATCTCGATCATTGCTCCTCCTTCTGCCGTCAGATCACGCGGCCTGGTATTTGAAACGGCGCCGTCCGGATTTCCATCTCCTGGGGAAGGCGTTCCCGCAAATAGTTCTCCATAAATTCCATAAAAATCCACTCCAGGCCGTAATGCCCCGCATCCAACACCGCAAGACCTTCGGCCATGGCGTCCAAAGCCGGATGATGGCCCATATCGCCGGTCACATAGACCTCGGCGCCGAGAGCGCGGGCAAGGCCGATCTCCCCTTTCCCGCTTCCGGGCAGAATCCCGACCCGTGAGATGGGGCGGTTTATCTCTCCCTTGTCATAAAGGATAATCGAAGGCAGGCAAAACGCCTCCTTCACCCGATCGCAGAATGCCCGAAGCGTCATGGCCTCCGGCAGATTTCCCACTTTTCCGATTCCGCCGTCACCGACCGGCTCCACCGGCACGGTATCCCGCAGTCCCAGCCGCTTCGCCGCCAGATCCGCCATGCAGCCCGGCGCAACATCGAAATTGGTGTGCATGGACACGCAGGCCATGCCGGACTCTGCAAGGCGCAGCACATACCGGCCCGGTATATTTTCCCCGGACACCTGCCGCAGCGGGGAAAAAAGCAGCGGGTGGTGGGTCAAAATCAGCCCGCATCCGGAATTTACCGCCGCCGTGATCACCTCATCAGTCAAATCCAGCGCAATCATGATCCGGGACACTTCCGCATCCAGCCGCCCCACCTGAAGACCGGAATTATCCCAGTCGCAGGCATAAGAGAGCGGACAGAGCTCCTCCAAGAGTCCCATCAATTCCCGTACCTTCATTCGATTCCTCCTATGTAACAGACTATGATCCTTCTCAATCCCTCATCTCATCCCTTCCCATCCTTTTCCATGGCGGAAAGACTTTTTTCTCCCTCTTCCCCGGAAAGATTCAAGATATCTTGGATTTCCCGGATTTTCGCCTCGACCTCCCGCCTTCGGGCCGCCGCCTTTCCCGGATCCGCCTGGTCCAACCGGCCGAGGATTTCCTCACAGGAAGCCAGCTTCTTCTGCAAAAACGCCATCAAAACCGGAGGCCGCTCCCGGATCAGCCATTTCCCATAGGCATATTCCGCCTCGGTCCACTCATCCGGATCCGGCTGGGGAATGACGCGCATAGCGGCGTAATACTTTCCGTCCTCCTGAAGCATCTGCTCCCCCGTCACCGTATACCCTTCCGTCTTTAAAAACCGGCGGAACTCGCGGACATCGGACTGGGGGGAGAGCACCAGCTCCTTTGCAGCCTTCGCCGTCTTCTCACCGTCCGCAAGGATTCTCTGCATCAAAGGCCCGCCCATACCGGCGATCACGATTGTGTCCGCCTCCCCCGGCAAAAGTGGCGTCAGACCGTCTCCCAGACGGACTTCAATCCGATCCGTCAGCCCCTGCTCCTGGATATGCGCTTTGGCCCGCGCGAGAGGTCCTTTTCCCACGTCAATCGCAATAGCGCCGGGACAAATGCCCCGGCGCACCAGATCAATCGGCAGATACCCATGATCACTGCCCACGTCGGCAACCCGGCCTCCTGGCGTCACCAACCCGGCAATCACGCTTAATCGTTTTGATAATTCCATTTTTACTCCAAGAAATCTCTGAGTTTCCGGCTCCGGCTGGGATGGCGAAGCTTTCGGAGCGCCTTGGATTCAATCTGTCGGATCCGCTCCCTCGTCACCTGAAACTCTTTCCCAACCTCCTCCAGTGTCCGGCTGTGGCCGTCCAGGAGGCCGAATCTCATCTCCAGTACTTTTTGTTCCCGCTCCGTCAGCGTCGACATCACCTCACCCAACTGCTCTTGCAGCAGGGAATAGGTGGCCGCGTCCAGCGGTACCTCTACGTGTTCGTCTTCAATAAAATCCCCCAGACGGCTGTCATCCTCCTCGCCGATCGGCGTGTTGAGGGACACCGGCTCCTGGGTCATCTTTAAAATCTCGCCGATCTTGTCCACCGGAATGCCGCTTTTTTCCGCCAGCTCTTCCGGCCTCGGCTCTCTTCCCAATTCCTGCACCATTTGACGGGACAGCCGCAGCAAGCGGTTCATCGTCTCCACCATGTGAACCGGAATCCGGATTGTCCTGCCCTGATCGGCAATGGATCTGGTGATCGCCTGACGGATCCACCAGGTCGCATACGTGCTGAATTTGTAGCCTTTTTGATAGTCGAACTTTTCCACGGCCCGCATCAGCCCCAGATTGCCCTCCTGGATCAAATCCAACAGCTGCATCCCGCGGCCGACGTACCGCTTGGCGACGCTGACCACCAGACGCAGGTTTGCCTCCGCCAGTCTGCGCTTTGCCTCCTCATCGCCTTCGGCAATGCGGATCGCAAGCTCCGTCTCCTCCTCCGGTGTCAGAAGGATCACATTTCCGATCTCCTTCAGGTACATCTTCACCGGGTCGCTGGGCAAAAGCTCCCCCTCGTCCGCTGGTTCCTCCACGTTCTCCACCAGAGTAACCTTTTTCTCGTCCAAAACCTCCAGCACTTTTTCGTACTGGTCCGCATCCAGATCCTCGTCGCCTAAAATCTGCATTAGCTCGTCGTAGTCCAGCGTGTTTCCTTTTTTCGCCGCTACTGCAAGCAACTTTTCCAACCGAAGCTCCAGGCCTTCCGCACTCACTCCCATATGATCCAACCTTCCATCGATCCTAGTTTTACCTTAATCGAGGGAAATATGCAGAGTTTCCAGGCGCGCCTTCTGTAAAATTAATTCCTGCAGACGCCGCGGGTCGGTTTCCTCCCGAACCTGCGCGTCCAACCGGTTCCGTTTCACCCGGCGCACCGTTTCCGTCCATATTTTCTCCCGCTCCTCTTTTGAAAGTTCTTCCGACAGGGCGGTATTAAACACGGCTGCCACCTGGTTTCTTTTGTCTTCTTCCTCCAAAAACCGGTTTAGAATACCGGCGGGATTGACTGGCTCCCCTTTCATCAGAGCGCCGAAAATATGGTCTGCCACCGCGCGGTACACTTCTCCGGTAAAGTCCTCCGGCCCCAAAATATCCCGGATGCGCCGGTAAGCCTCCGGCTCCGTAGCCAGCAGGTTTAAAAGCAGGCGCTGGGCTTCTAAAAGTCCTTCATCCTTTTCTTTTTTCTTCTTCGGTCTTCCTTCTTCCTCCCGTTCCTCCGGCTCCGCGGCCACCATGCGGCCTCCGTACCGGTTTACCATGTCCCGGAGCGCCGCCGGTGGGATCTGATGCCTTGCGGCCACCGCTTCCAGGTAATTGTTCCTCTCCAGCTCATCGGAAAATTCCGTCAGCTTCGCGGCCACTGCCTTATGGAAATCCGTTTTTTTCTCCGGATTGTTCAGGTCGTACTGATCCCGCAGCGTGTCGGTCTCGAACAGGAAGGAATTGATCGCCTCGCCGATCCGCTTTTGATATTCCTCCGGCCCCAGATGGACGATAAATTCGTCCGGATCTTTGTAGGGCTTCATACTGAGCACCCGGACCGAAAGCCCGGCCCTTTTCAGAATCGGTATCGCCCGGAGGGCCGCTTTCTGACCGGCGCCGTCGCTGTCATAGGTGATAACCACCTCCGATACATACCGCTTGATCAGCAGGGCATGTCCCGGCGTAAACGCAGTCCCTAAAGATGCCACCGCACAGTCAAAACCGGCCTGGTGCAAGGCGATCACGTCCATATAGCCTTCACACAGAAGCAGATACGGCTTTCGGGACAGCCGGGCCAGATTCAGCCCGTACAGATTCCGGCTCTTGTCAAACAGCCGGGTCTCCGGGGAATTCAAATATTTGGGCTCCCCGTCTCCCATCACACGGCCGCCAAACCCGATCACCCGGTTATTGATATCCATGATGGGGAACATGACCCGGTTCCAAAAACGGTCCCTGGCCCCCCTCTCATCGATCTTTACCAGGCCGCTGTCCTTTAGAATTTCGTCGTGCCAGCCCTTTTTCCGAAGGTACTGATACAGCGCATTACTCGTCATCGGGGAATAGCCGAGACCAAATTTCTGCATGGTCTCGTGGGTCAGTCCCCGGTTTGTCAGGTAAGAAAGACCTTTCTCGCCTCCGCGGTTCCGCAGCTGGTAAAAGTAAAATCTGGCCGCCTCTTTGTTGACCGCCAGAAGCTTTCCTCTGAGATCTGCTTGTCTTTTTTGTTCTTCCGTCTCTTCCACCTGGGGCAGGGAGATGCCCGCCCGGTCCGCCAGATATTTCAAAGCCTCCGGAAACGTGTAGTTTTCATACTCCATCACAAAAGTGATTACGTTCCCGCCGGCGCCGCAGCCAAAACAATAGTACATCTGCTTGGCCGGAGAGACGGAGAAAGATGGTGTCTTCTCATTGTGAAACGGGCAGACGCCGAAATAGTTTCCGCCGCGTTTGATGAGTTTGACGTATTGGGAGATCACCGCCACAATGTCGTTGCGCGACCGGACCTCCTCCACGATTTCCTCCGGGTAAAACAAAGCTTCCTCCTTCTATCCGGTTCCTAATATTTCCAGGAAACCGGCACAAACAATCTTTGGTAGGTGTCGATGGCATAGCCGTCGGTCATTCCGGCCACATAGTCGCAGACGACCCGCGAGACCGGCTCCCGGCTGATCCAGATCATATTAAAATATTCCTCCGGAAGCTCTTCTGTGTGTTCCAGATAATACTCATAAAGGCTTTTTAAAAGCGCCTGGGCTTTTTTATCCTCCTGCTTGGCGACGCTGTTGGTATAGACGTTGTCAAACATGTAATGTCTGAGTCCGCTCATGGCGGCTTCAATTTCTTCGTCCATCCGGATATCCGGCTTATCCTTGCTGTTTGCAATCACGTTGTGGATCAACGTATTCAGCCGCTCCCGCACCGAATGGCCCAACACGGAGGTAAACTCTTCCGGCAGCATTTCCTCATTCAAAATGCCGGCCCGGATCGCATCGTCGATATCGTGGTTGATGTAGGCAATCTTGTCCGAAAGGCGGACGATCTTCCCCTCCATGGTCGACGGACGCCCACTGGTCCGGTGATTTTTGATTCCGTCCTTGACCTCCCTTGTCAGGTTGAGTCCTGCCCCGTCCTTTTCAATCCGCTCGACAATTCGGACGCTCTGCTCATAGTGGGTAAAACCGCCCTCGCAGATTTCATTTAAAATCCGCTCGCCTGCATGTCCGAACGGCGTATGGCCCAGATCATGCCCCAGCGCGATCGCCTCGGTCAGATCCTCGTTCATGCGCAAGGCCTTGGCGATGGTCCGGGCAATCTGAGCGACCTCCAGCGTATGGGTCAGGCGGGTCCGGTAGTGGTCTCCGGCCGGAGCCAGAAATACCTGGGTTTTATGCTTCATGCGGCGGAATGCTTTACAGTGGATGATCCGGTCCCGGTCCCTCTGATAGTCCGTGCGGATATCACAGGGCGCCTCCGGCCTCTCCCGGCCCTGGCTGTCCTTGCTAAACGCGGCATACGGGCTAAGAAACTTTAATTCCAGCTGTTCTGTCTGCTCCCGTATCGTCATACGCATCCCTCCGTTCTCTTTGGTTTCCTGTCGGATCGATTGAAATCCGGCGAGCTGGTATCTGATAGACTTTACATATCGTAATTATCATAGCATAAAATTCCGGCAGGAACAAGAAAATTGGAGAGCTTATCCGCCGCAGGGGCAAAAAGTTTTCGGGAAGATTCGACCGGAAGCGGCCGAATGCGGAAATCCGTTTGCTTCTCCGCCCCGGCTGTGATATTCTAAGGGAAAGAAAAGGAGGTTTCTATGGAAATCCAATCGGTTCTCGATCAGCTGGATCAATTATTCGTGCAGAAAAAATTGGCGGAAGTCGAGCCTTTCCTGACCGGCCGCCTGCAGGTGGCTTTGGAGGAGGGAGACGCAGGCTCCGCCTTGACTTTAATGAATGAGCTGGCCGGATTTTACCGCAGCGTCAGCCAGCCGGAAAAATCCCTGGAGGCGGCGGAGCAGGCTTTAAGCGCCGTCAGCCTGATGAAACTTTCCGGAACAGCGCCCCATGCAACCACGCTCTTAAACGCCGCCACCGCGTACCGGGCGGCCGGAGACCTGACCCGCGCGCTTTCCCTTTATCAAGAAGCATTTCAGATTTTCCGCTCCCTGGGAGTTGAAAAGGAATACCCGATGGCCGGCCTGCTCAACAACATGAGCCAGGTCTACCAAACGCTGAACCGCCACAACGACGCGATTTTCTGCCTGAATCAAGCCATGGAAATCCTGACCGCGCTCTCGGACGCCGAGGTGGAAATCGCCACCACCCACTCCAACCTGGCTCTTTCTCTCCTTTCCATGGGGCAGGCGGAGGAAGCCAAAAAGCACCTGGAACAGGCCATTGCGCTCTTTGAGTCCCAGCCTGGCCCAAGAGACGCCCACTACGGCGCCGCCCTGGCGGCCCTGGCCGAACTCTCCTACCGGACCGGTGATTTTTCAGGGGCCGTGGATTTCTACGAACGCGCATTGGCTGAGATCCGGGAAAGCTTCGGAGAAAACAACGATTACCGCATCACGGAAAAAAATTTGGAACTGGCAAAAAAGGCATGGGAGGAGAACCAGAAGAAATGAAAGGATTAGAATTGGCCGAGTCCTACTATTTTGCCTGCGGCAAGCCGATGATACAGGAACTCTTCCCTGAATACGCAGGGCGGATCGCCGCAGGCCTCGCAGGTCAGGGCTCCGAATGCCTGGGGTTTGACGACGCCATTTCCACGGATCACGACTTTGGCCCTTCCTTCTGCCTCTGGCTGACCGAAGAAGATGCGAAAGAGATCGGAAATGACTTACAGGACGCCTATGACCGGCTCCCCAAGGATTACCTGGGAGCAGCCGGCCGGATCGCAAGCGCCCGCGGCGGCGGACGGGTCGGAGTATTCACGATTCAAGGATTTTACCGGCAGTTTATCGGCTCCGAGCAGCCACCGAAATCCCTGATGCGCTGGCTGTACCTGCCGGAGCACCAACTGGCGGCTGCCACCAGCGGCAGGGTGTTCGAGGATCCCCTGGGAGAATTTTCCTCGATCCGGGAATCGCTCCTGGCCTACTATCCGGAAGACGTCCGGATCAAAAAAATCGCGGCCCGCGCCGCGGTCATGGCCCAATCCGGCCAGTACAACTATTCCCGCTGCATGCGGCGCGGAGAAACCGTGGCCGCCTTGCTTTCCGCCGCGGAATTTGTGCGGGCAGCCGTCTCCATGGTTTACCTTCTGAATAAACGGTATACGCCCTTTTATAAATGGATGTTCCATGGGATGAAGGAACTGCCCGTCCTGGCCCCTGCCGTGGCCCCCATGCTGCAAGAGCTGGCGGAACTCGGCGTCCAGAACCGGGCCTGGGAGGACACCGGCTCCCCCCGGTTCAACCCTTATGTCAACCGGGCCGACCGGAAGGTTCAACTGATCGAGAGCATTTGCGGCAAAGTCATCCGGGAGCTTCACGGCCAGGACTTGACGACGGCCAACGATGATTTTTTGGAAGCGCACGTCGATGATATCATGGCCCGCATCAAAGACCCGGAACTGCGCCGGTGTCATGTGATGGAAGGCTAAGTCACGGAGGAACTCATGACAATCGAAGAAAAGAAAGAGCGAATCATAAAAAAAGAATGGAACTTTTTTCAGCAGGTGGAAAACGAGGGCGGCCGGGCCTCCTGCCAGGAAGACCCGGAAACCTTCTTTATCATGCGGCGGAGCCAATTCTGCGCGTGGCCGGAGGAGCTTCTTAACAGCTACGAAGCCGACCTGACCGAAGCAGCCGCGGCCGGGCGGAACCCCCTGGCGGAAAAATACGCCTGGATGATGGAATCCACCTGCCCGGAACGCTTTCAGGAATTGCGCCCCTCTCTGCCTCTGCTCTCCTCCGGTTTTCTCCGGCTGATCGAGGAAGCCGCGGCCCTCCAAACCGCCTGGATGGCCGAATATCGGAAAGCCTATCCGGTTCTGGCTTCCGGGAACCGCGCCTTGTACGCTTCGGAGGATACCCCGGAAGAGACCTCCTTTGAGACCTATCTGCGCGGGGAGCTGAAAACCTATTCCGAACGGACGCTGATGCTCTACCTGGACTTTCTGCACGGCCTTCAGGAAAGAGGGGAAAACCTGACCTACCGTATCATGACCTCCACGGTTCAGGCCTATGGCTACGCCTCCCTGAAAGACGCGGAAGAAAAGCTTTCCGCAAAATAAGACTTATTTTTTGGACACAATCCGGTCAAAGGTCGAAAGCAGCCCCGGCAGAAGGAAAAGGATCAGCAAGGTAGCGCAAAGGGCTCCGATGGAAATGGTCCGGCAGATCTGCCCGATCGTCGGGTTGGAAAAGCAATATCCCACAATCCCTGTCACCAAAATCATGATTAGCCCGGATGTTAAAATGGTATGGATGGATCCGTTGTAAGCGGCCGCCAGGACTTCCTCCCGCCCCATACTCTGTCGTTTTTCCCGGTAGTAATTGGTAAACAGGATTCCATAATCAATCGTGGCTCCCATCAAGATACACTGTACGATCAAAAGCGCCAGATAGTAAATGCTGTATCCCTGCAAGCCGATCACCGTGATGGTCAGATAAACCCCGCACTGGACAATGCAGACCAGAATGGCCGGAATAATCAGGGAACGGAACGTCAGCGCCACCACAAGGAAGATGGCTGCAGCGGTCAGCAGCGTGATCGTGGTCATCTCCCGGTCAAAACTTTTTTCCATCTCATAGTTCATCGCGGAGTTTCCGATCAAGTGGTATTCCCCGGAAAGCTCCCCCAGCCGCCCGGTCAATTCATCAAAAAATGTCGTGGTCTCCGCCGATTCCTCCGGCAGCGTGGTGTTCAGCATCAAAAGCGAGTGCTCCGGCCCTCTCAGGCTGGCGGCCCCGGTATCCATCTCTTCTTTCCGGTCTTCGATCTCCTTTCGGAACTTATCATCCAGCAAATCGGAAAAACGCGGGTCCGTTAGAATATCGCCGGACAGATAATCAAACAGCGTTCGGATCGACAGCGTCCAGTCCGGGTCGATGTTCTCTTCGCTGGCATAGTACAGGTACAGCAGTTCCATGGTGCTGCCGCTCAAGGTTTCCTCAAATCCCGCCAGCAAATCTTCACATTCCTCCGCCGTATAGGCTTTTCCGGAAACAACAGCGTCGATCACCGTCTTCGCCTGTTTCAGTTCTTCCGCCGAATCCCCGTCCATCCTGCCGGAAAACGTCTCGTCGGGCAAAAGATCGCAAACAATAAATTCCACAAATGTTTGAACGGAAAGTTTCCATCCGCTGGTGTCCCCATGTTCACTGATATAGAGCAAGTACAGAGCATTCAGCTGGTCTTTCTCCATTCCTAAAAGATCCGCCATTTCTTTACAGGAATACCGGGTATTGTCCATCGAACCATTGATGATGTTTTTTGCCGTCTCCACTTGATCCAGCTCCTTGCTCCCCATCAGGGTGCGGAATGCCTCCTTGTTGTCCGCCAGGAAATTGACCACCGTCTGCATGGAAAGGCGCCAGGAACCGGTCTCCCCCAGGGACGCCCCATAGGTGTAAAGCATTTTCATCAAGCTTTCTTCCATGCCGGTCAATTGCGCCATCCCGGCGCAATCAAAGGTTTTTCCGGAAAGGGAAGCTTTCATGATGGTTTGCAGAAAAGCAAGCTGCTGCACCGCCGGTTCGTCGAAATACGGCGCAAAGGCCTCCTGCGTGACCACATCCGACAGGAGAAAGTCCACCATCTGCTCCAGAGACAACGTCTTTCCCTCCATCTGGGAAGCGTCTTTCATCTGAAATACTTGCCGGATGAAGGCCTCCTCGATCCCAAGATACCGGGAGAGCTCTTCCGCCGTCCATTCCTGGCCGGAAGCGGCTGCCGCGGCCAAGGCCTTTGTCCAGCCGAGCCGGGCGAGCGTTTGTTCGTCAAAGAAAGCAGAAAACTGAGGGTCCGCCGCCACCTCCTCGGTCACAAACCCCAAGACCCCAGGAAGAGTCATGGCGGATACTTCCTGGCCGGAGGCAGCCGCCCGGTAAGCAAATAAATTCTCGATCATGACAGCGTCAAGCCCGGTCAGCTCAGACAGCTGGGACGCAGAAAACTCCTGGCCGGAAGCAGCCGCGGCCACAAGCTGATTGAGGCTGGTCAGCTGCGCTTTTAAAGACTCATCCAAATAACCGGCATAGGCATCATTCCCCAGAACATGGTTCACCAAAAAGCCGGTGAACTCTGGCAGAGGCATCCCTTGGGTCTCCCCAGCCCCGCCGTAATAAAGATAAAAAATCTGATTGACCAGGCTTTCTTCCATCCCAATCGCCGCGGCCAGCTCTGCGCCGGTCTGCTGCCTCTCGATAAAGTCCCGGTCCGTGTACTGGGCAAGCATCTTCACCTGAGTCAGGGACGCCCCGTCAAAATAGGCGGAAAACATTGGATTCTGCGCCACTTTTTCCTGGATCAGCCAGACAAAGGCCGGGACCGTCATCTCTCCTGGGTCATAATTGTCCGAAGAAGCATAGTAATAGACAAACAAGAGCTTCCCCATCTCCGGATCCACGCCTAAAAGTTCGGAGATCTTACCAGGGCTGCGGCGTTTGGTCATATTTTCGGCGTCCGTATAGTCCGAGAGCATCTGCATCTGGGACAGCGACGTTTCATTAAGCAGAGACGAATACTCCTCATCGGAAGCGATCTCATTTCCGACAAAATCAGCAAAAACCGGAAGTGTCATCGTCCCCGTTTCGGCCCCGCCGTTTTGTATGACATAATAGAGAAGCAGCTGACGGATCTCATCCTCCCCTATATCCAGGAAATCCGCCAGTTCCGCCGCGTTCATCGGCCGGGTCAGAGTACCGGCGTCCGCAAAAGTCTCCATCCGATGGATTTCCTCCCGGATCCCTCCCTCCAGATACTCCGAAAACGCCTGGTTTTCCACAACGTCTTTGGCAATAAAATGGAGAAACTCCCCCAGAGGAATGGACGGCAGCTCCCCGCCGGTATAGTAGTTATAATAAAGAATTGTTAAAAGCGATGGATCCACTTCCATCTCGTCTGTCATATCCCGAATCGCATCGGCCAGCTCCTCCGCCCGGTAGGGCTTCCCCAAGGTCGTCGAGAAGCTGAGCGCGCTCTTTACAAAAGGCTTTTGTTCCAGCTCTTCTGCGATCTTGGTGACCGAGTCATCGTCGCCGTTCTCATAGAGCAGCACAATCGCATTGGAGGCGGGAAAGATCTCTGCGATTGGGTTTTCCTCTTCCAGCGTATAGGCAATCTTCGTATTTCCCTGTAAGAAATAGGCTCCGACAAACAAAAAGACAAAGCTGACCGCCAGTACGCGGCGGAACCGATAGCTGAACGCCGCCAGCCAGTTCATGCGGATGGGAAGTTCCCGTTTTTCCGTCTTTTGGATCAGCTTGTCACAGCCCAAAATCAGCCCCGGCAGCACGGTAAAAATACAGAGCATACTGATCAGAACGCCTTTCGCCAGAACCACGCCCAAGTCCGTGCCAATTCGAAACCGCATAAACACCAGGGCCAAAAGGCCCACGATCGTGGTCACGGAACTACTGGCGATGGAAGAAAAGGCGTTGGCTAAGGCCAGTTTCATGGCTTCTGTCCGGCTGTCGTTTTGCTTTAACTCCTGACGGTAACGGTTCATCAGAATGATGGAATAGTCCATGGAAAGCACCAACTGCAAAATGGCTGCAATGGAAAAAGTAATGTTGGAGACGCTGTCCAGAAACCGGTTGGTCCCAAGATTGATCACGACGGCAAAACCAATGGTGATCAAAAAGAGGACCGGTTCGACCCAGGAACTGCACATGACGAACAAGATCACCATCAAAATCACAATCGCCACCGCGATGATCCAGGCCGGGATGCTGCTGGCGGCAGTATCCCCGTTTCGGAATATCATCTGATACGAAGCAAATTCATCCTGGATTGCCTTCTCGATGGAACTCTCTTCCTCGGTTTCATAATCATAAGCCGTATTGACCACATACAAAGTGTAAGGATCCTTTTGGTAATCCTCGCTGTCCGGCTCAAAATCAACGCTGTCCACATAGGGAATCGCTTCCAGCCTCGCGCAGACTTCTTCCCGTTCCCCGGCGTCCAGATCCTGGAACATTACCTGGATCGTCTGCATCATCTCTGTCTCCGGAAATTCCTGTTCCATCCAATCGATGCCTGACTTCATCGAAGAATCGGCGGGCAGGTATTTGGTCATATCATAGTTGACCGTCACCTGCGGCACAAGGAATGCGCTGACTGCCAAGAGGACAGTCATGAAGGCCAGTATCCAATATCTCTTTTTAACAAGAAAACCCGCCGCTCTTTTCATTCTAATCCCAACCCCTCAAGTTCTTTGATTGACTTTTCTCTCTCCCTGCATTATAATACACAAAACGATTTAAGATCAACCAACTGTTGTTTTTGAGATGTCGTGACAGAAACGATTCCAACTTTTTTGGTTTGAAATCGACATTTTCTATTGTTTTTGTTGAGTCAGTAAGGGGGCAAAATGGAAAATCAGAGGATTCGTTTGAGTAAATCCATGTTGAAACAAGCATTGATCTGCCTGTTAAAGACAAAGGCGATTGAGAAAATCACCGTATATGAACTTTGCCAGCAGGCCCAGATTAATCGAACCACGTTCTACAAATATTACGGCAGCCCCTACGGCCTGCTGGACGATATTGAAAATGATCTCTTCCGCGAATTGGAAAAACTTCTTGCCACAGGCATGCAGGCGGAGTTGGATTGCCTGGTCCAGGTCCTCCGCTATCTGGACGCTGAACAGGAAAAATGCTGCGTCCTGATCAACACCGTGCCGGATCAGGAGTTTTCGGAAAAACTGTTCCGCCTTCCCGCCATCCATGCCCTGCTCCAAAACCACATGCCGGACCATTATACAGAAAAGCAGCAGGAATACATCAAACTGTTTGTCTGCCAGGGCGGCTACGCCATCATCCGGCAATGGCTGAACAAAGAAAACCGCGAGACGCCGGAGGAAATCGCATCGCTGCTGAATGCTTTGAGCACCTTAATCCTCCGTCCGCTCTGACGTTTCCTCCTCCGGCCGGCCAGGATCCCGCAGCCAGCGGCCCAGCACCCTCTGGAGCTCTTTCACGTCGACCGGCTTGGCAATATGGTCGTTCATCCCGGCCGTCTTGGCGCGGAGCACATCCTCTTGAAACGCGTCGGCGGTCATAGCGACAATGGGGATCTTCCGCGCTTCGGGCCTTTCGGTTTTTCGAATCTCTTCGGCCGCCGTATAGCCGTCGGTTCCCGGCATGTGGATATCCATCAGAATCAGATGATAAAATCCCTCCGGCGCCCGCCGGTAGGCCTCGATTGCCTCGGCCCCGTCTTTCACCCAATCCACCTGGCATCCATACTCTCCTAAAAGCGCCCTGGCAATCTCGGCGTTCATCTCATTGTCTTCCGCCAGCAAGAGTTTCCGCCCGGTAAGGTCCAGAGCGGAAACCGTTTCGTCCTTCTTCCGGCAATCAGCGTTCTTCGCATAGGCAAACGGAAGTTCCACCAGGAATTTTGTCCCTTCCCCTTTTTTGCTGCTCACCCGGATCTCTCCGTTCATCTGATCCACAAGACGTTTGACAATGGAAAGCCCCAGCCCGGACCCTCCGTATTTCCGCGCCACGGATCCATTCTCCTGCTCAAAGGGCTGGAACAAGTGCCGCTGCATCTCCTCGGACATTCCAGCGCCAGTATCCTGAACCTGGAGTTTCAAAATCAAACTTTCTTCGTCCTTTATCTCTTCTCTGGCAGAAACCCAGATGTTCCCCTCCGCTTCTGTGAATTTCAGCGCGTTGGACAGCAGGTTCATTAAAATCTGAGAAACCCGCAGGGAGTCTCCAACCAGAGAAGCCTCCAAAAGCCCCTCCCGCTTCATCTCATAGCCGATCTGCTTTTCCTTGCACTGCTCCTGATACACGGCGTCGAGGGAATCCAGCACTTCCTGTATGGAAAACGGTTCGCTCGCCAGCTTCATCTTCCCCCGCTCAATGGCGGACATATCCAACACATCATTGATAATATGAAGCAGTAAATCCGAGGCCACTTTAATTTTTTCATGGTACCGGTGCACCTGATCCGGGTCATCCCGCTTTTTGTCCGTCAGTTGGGAAAAACCCATGATCGCATTTAAGGGCGTCCGGATTTCATGGCTCATCCGGGACAAGAATTCGCTCTTCGCCTGGGTGGCCGCCTCCGCCTGATGAAGCGCCTGCTGCAGCTCGGTGTTCTTGCGTTCCAGCACACGGTTGTGGACGTGCTGCTGATGATAATACAGGATCAAGAGAAACGCCAGCAAAAGGATCGCTGCAGCAGCCGCGCCGATATGGAAACGGTACTGATAGAGAAAATCCAACGCGTTCAGCTGGTATGGGGCTCCCACCGTATGCTGAATCGTAAAATTGCTCAGCTCGTTTTCATCCAACAGATCGATGCTTTTATTGAGAATAGAAATCAGAACATCGTCCCGGCCGGGCTGACCGGCGATACACAGATCCTCCGTCTCGGAGAAATTTGGAATCACCTGCAAATCAGAAAAGATTGGTCTTTGCAGGCACCGGTCTACGACCAGGGAATCTTCCATCAGCAGATCCACCTCGCCGTTTTTCACCGCTTCCATACAGGCGGTGACGTCCTCATATTCCACCAGCTCAAACTGGGGGTGATAGTAGGAAATCTGCATCGGCAGCGGGTCAAACCGCATTGGCACCGCCACGCGCAGGGCTTCTGTAAAGGGACGGCTAAAACCTTTCTGGCTGACCGCCACGATAGAACCGGACATATAAGACTCCGATAGGATACATCGATCCAGTACCACTTCCCCTTCCGGCCGCATCACGCCCCCGGCCAAACGGGCGGTTCCCTGCTGCATCAGTTCCAGGGGAGTCTCTTGGTTTTGTCCTTTGATAAATTCAAACTGCAATCCGCTGATGATTTCCAGCTGCCGGAACACCTCGGCCGTAATGCCGGAAGTGTCCCCTTCCTCTTCCTCCATCGCCCAGGCGAAACGCCCGGTGGCGACCGCCACCGTAATCGGATCCGCCTCCTGAATAAACGTTGCTTCCTGCCTGGTGAATTCCGGCCAAATTTTGTTGTCCGGGGCAGCGTAGTACATTTGGTACAAGTCGCTCTGAAAATTGGGATCCTCGGTCAAGATGTGCATGACCGCCCAGTCCATCTGATCCACCAGCTCCCGGTTGGCCTGACTGCTGACAAAGAAAACCGGATCCGCAGACCACCGCCCGACCAGCCGGAATTCCTCTTCATAATTCTCAGTCGCCAGAAGAGCCGCGTCGATCTCCCCGCTTCGCAAAGCTTCCGCCGTCTCCTTCTCGATCTGATACAGGAGCATCGTGCAGGCAATCCCTTTTTCCCGAACTGTATCCTTTAGAATATCCTGAGCTTCCCAGCCTTCGACCGTCCCGATCCGCATTCCCTGGATCGCAGAATAATCGTCATAGTACACGTCCTCCCGGCCGGCGTTCACATAGAGCAGGCTGTACTCCAGCCCGTTGTAATAACCGGTGTACACGTATTGCTTCCGCAGCTCTGAATCCGACTGGATCCGGCCGATCAGGTCGATCTCTCCCGCATCCAGCATCTGAAACAACTCCGGAAGGGTCCCGTAGACATACTCATAGTTCCATCCGGTTTTCTCCGCAATCCGGTTCAGATAATCCACCCCATAACCGCTGAAATTTCCGGATTCATCCTTCTCGATAAAACCGGAAATATCATAATAGCCGACGCGTACCGTCTTCCCGCCTCCGGCGGCCGCCCAGGCCAAAGACGTGTGCGCCAGCAAAAGGATGCAGAAAAACAAAGCCGCCCATCTGGCTCCGGCGGCTCGCATTCCGACTTGCCCATTCCCCGGTTTCTGATCCGTTCTTTGATGGTACACCAAATTTGTTCTCCTGCCGATTCATTTTTGCGTGAGCGCAGCTCTAGCGGCCCCTCTTCGCTTCCATATGGTTTTCCAGCCAGGCCCGGATATCCTCATAGACGTTGTTCCGGTCCAGCTCATTCAAAATCTCATGGCGGTCATCTTTATAAAGCTGAATCTCCACATCCTCCATTCCGATTTCCCGGTATTCATTGTACACATGCAGCACGTGTTTTGTGAATCCGCCCAGAGCATCATCCATACCGGAAACCAAAAAGAGCGGCAGATTCCTGGGAATCCGTTCAAAATTCTTCCTGCGCGCCAAGTCTTCCAAGATACAGAAGAAATCATAGTATGCCGATACGGAAAAAACAAAATGACAGTGGGGATCCGCCTTGTAGGCTTTTACATTTTCTTCATTCTTGCTGAGCCAGGATCCGGGACGCCGATGGTTACCGAACTTCGCCACATAGCCGCCGAGCGACAGCCCATTGACCAGCTTGCTGCGGTAATGCCCCCCGCGGGCCAGCATCAAAATCTTTGCCAGCACTTTCCCGAAGCGCACTGCCCATAAGGGTTCATACCCGGTAGCCATGATAATAGCCCCGTCGATCTCGCTTCCGTAAATGGTCAGATACCGGCGGAGAAGGAAGGATCCCATACTGTGTCCCAGCACAAAAAGCGGCAGTTTGGGGTAGCGGGCCTTCGCCATCTTCGTCACCCGGTGGATATCTTTCAGCAAAGCCACCTGTCCCATTTTATCGCTGAAAAAGCCATAATCCTCTTCCGAACAGATGGAGAGTCCATGGCCCAAATGATCGTGCCCGATCACGGCAAACCCCTGTTGATTCAGGAACCCAGCAAACTCCTCATACCGTCCGATATGTTCCACCATGCCGTGGACCAACTGCACGACGCCCCGGACCTCTCCGTCCGGAATCCATAAAATCCCGTGGATCTGCGTTTTATCATTTGCGGAAAGAAAAGAAAATTCCTTTTTCATACAGCGCCTCCTTTAGAAATCATAAAAACAAAAATCAAATAGAGGGCGATTCCGGCCAGCTCATTGATCACCAGCGCATTGCTGGCCACCTCCAGGTCCTCCGTACTCCCATACTCTCCGATATAAGCGGTCAAAACAACCGATCCATGCTGGGAAAGCAAGGTAAAAAACGCATAATCAAAATAAATACTCCCGCCGCTCAGCCGGTCCATCACCAAAAACTTATAGAGGTAGCCGACGGAAAAGGTCAAGAGATACCGGATTCCCACCAGGCGGATACTCTCCATCAGCCTCGTCCGGTTGTCAAAGCGGATACGGTAGCCGACAATGATCATAATCAAAACCGTGGTGACCCCGCCGAGCCGTGAGATCGCGTCCAAAATTCCTTTTCCGAGGAAATTCGCCTCGATGATTTCCTTTAAGCCAAGGGCACGGATCAGCAGCGCAAGAGTGATCATAATAAAAAGCGGAGAAAGAAGCGATTTTCCCAGAGCCTTTTTTTCCACCTTCTTATTTTTCAGATAGAGCTGGGAGGCGGTCATGAAGATCAGGCCGATAAACAGCTCGTGTCCCACTCCCATCGCCACCAGATACTCCATCTTGTCCTCGCCGAATACCGTGGAGAACAGCGGGATTCCCATAAAGCCAAAGGCAAACGCACAGTGAAAGAATGGAAAAAAGCGGCGCTGCCCCGGAAGGATCCGGTACAGAGCAAACCCGCAGCCCATCAGAATCAGCATCAGGATAAAAAAGCTGACGGCAATCCACAGGTGCTCTGTCCGGAAATCCAGATTCATAAAGGTGTTGAACAGCACACAGGGGATCAGCAAGTTTGCCACAAAACCAGTCAGCCCCTTGATCGCCGTCTCTTCAAAGTAATTTTTCCGCCGCAGAAAATAGCCGAATGCAATCAGCAGCAGCAGCGGTATCACATTTTCCAAAAGCCGGGCCATGATCAGGCCCTCCTTTACTTATTATTGCCCGAAACCAGTCAAGATGATTATAAAAATTTCTCTCCGTAGCCATAATGCTCGACGACATAGTCGATATCTTTGTCGCCACGGCCGCTTAAGTTCACCAGAATGGATCCGCGGCGCATCTCCTTCGCCGCCTTCATGGCCCATGCCACCGCGTGTGAGCTCTCAATGGCCGGAATAATCCCCTCATAGCGGGACAGCTTGAAGAACGCGTCCATGGCCTCCTCGTCGCTGATCGTCTCATACTGGACGCGGCCCAGGTCGTGCAGGAACGCATGCTCCGGTCCCACCGACGGATAGTCCAGACCGCTGGCAATGGAATAAACCGGCGCCGGTTCCCCGTTCCCGTCTTTCAGCATGATGCTCTCAAATCCGTGCATCACACCCTTCTCCCCGTATTTCATCGAAGCGGCGTGATCGCCCAGCTCGGAACCGCGGCCCAGAGGCTCTATGCCGACGATATCCACCGGCTCCTCCAAGAACGGGATAAACATGCCGATCGAGTTGCTGCCGCCGCCGACGCAGGCGCAGACTACATCCGGATTCAGTCCGGTCATCTCCTTAAACTGGTCCTTAGCCTCGTATCCGACCACCGCCTGGAAATCCCGGACGATCTGAGGGAACGGATGAGGACCCACGGCGGAGCCGATGCAGTAGATCGAATCTTTATAATTTTTGGCGTAGGATTCAAAGGCGGAATCCACCGCTTCCTTCAACGTTTTTAAACCGTGGGTGACCGGAACCACCTCAGCGCCCAGAATCTTCATCCGCGTCACATTGGGCGCCTGTTTGGCAATGTCCACCTCTCCCATATGGATCTCGCATTCCAGGCCGAAAAACGCGGCCGCCGTGGCCAGCGCCACGCCGTGCTGCCCGGCTCCGGTCTCCGCGATCAGGCGCTTTTTCCCCATGAATTTGGCGAGAAGCCCTTCTCCCATGCAGTGATTTAATTTGTGGGCGCCGGTATGATTCAGATCCTCTCTTTTCAGATAGATCTGGGCTCCGCCCATCATCTTCGACAGGCGCTCGCAGTGATAAACCGGCGTCGGGCGTCCCTGGAATTCCCGGCGGATGCGCCGCAGCTCATTGATAAACTGAGAAGAGTGGCAGATGGTCTGATAGGCCTCGTCCACCTCCTGAAAAGCAAGCACCAGCTCCTCCGGCAGGTAAGCGCCGCCGTAAGGGCCGTATCTTCCATCCTTATCCGGATAATTTCTCAAATAAGTCTTGTAGTCCATGTTCCCCTCCAAATTGTCGGAAATTTTGTGTATACCAAAATATTATATCACAAGGTTTTCAAATAAGGAAGTCATATTTCCGAAGGAAAAGGCGGAGAATTCTGTTGCTTTCCGGCAGCAAAAAAGCAGCGCCAGAAGGAAAACGGTGATTCCTTGGCTCTGCTTTTCTCTGGACCGCACGGGAAGGAAGGGGGCTCTTTTTAGCTCTCCAGCTGCTGTTTCAGCTTCTGAAGCGCCTTTTTCTCGATCCGCGACACATAGCTGCGGCTAATCCCCATCACAGCGGCCACCTCCCGCTGCGTCTTCTCTTCCCCTCCGTTTCCCAGGCCATAGCGCAGGGAGAGGATTTTCAGCTCGCGGGGCGTCAAAGTCACGGATGCAGAGGACTGCAGCCGTTTCAGCATCCCCTCCTGGTACAGCTCGCCGACAATATCTTTGGTCTCGCCCTCCATGATATCCATCAGATGGATCTCATTGCCTTCCTTATCCGTGCCGATGGGCTCGAATAAGGAGACCTCACGCCGGTACTTGCGCTCGGCGCGAAGCGTCATGAGAATTTCATTTTCAATACATTTTGCCGCATAGGTGGAAAGCCGGTTTCCCTTCCCGGCCCGGAACGTATCGACTGCCTTGATCAGTCCGACAGTTCCAATAGAAATAAAGTCTTCCACATCCCTTTCGCTCTGGCTGTATTTCTTGACCAAATGGGCCACCAATCGAAGGTTGCGCTCGATCAGGATGTCCCGTGCCGCACGATCTCCCTTCTCCAGAAGTTCGACATAATATTTCTCTTCCTGCGCAGATAAGGGTTTTGGAAATGTTTTCACAGCGGGCACCCCGTCACGAGATTTACTATTAACCTATGCCGGGGTGCTTATCTAAGTTCCCTGCGGATTTCCAGGGACATCTTCAGAATCTTTTTCCGTATCAATTAAGGGAGAGAACGCGCAAGTTTCCCCTGCTTTTTTCTTGACATCCCCGCCTGTCCGCGCTATGATAATCATGATAATCAACAACTCACAGATGGAGGAACCATACCATGGACCGCAAATTGTTAGTAGAAACTTCCGCAAGACATTTACATTTATCACAGGAGCACCTGGAAATCCTGTTTGGCAAAGGTCACGAGCTGACCGTAAAGAAAATGCTGAGCCAGCCCGGCCAGTTCGCCGCTGAAGAAAAAGTACAGGTGGTTGGACCGAAGGGCACACTGAAGATGTCCGTACTGGGCCCGGTCCGCAAGGAAACCCAGATCGAGGTATCCCTGACCGATGCCCGCTCTCTCGGCGTCGCCGCGCCGATCCGTGAATCCGGCGATATCGCAGGCTCCGGCGCATGTAAGCTGGTAGGCCCCGCTGGTGAAGTGGAGCTGACCGAAGGTGTGATCGCAGCCAAGCGTCATCTGCATATCACTCCGGAAGATGCCGCTGAGATGGGTCTGAAGGACAAGGATATTATCAGCCTGAAGATCGATTCTCCGGATCGCTCTTTGATCTTCGGCGACGTGGTGGTCCGCGTCAGCGCTTCCTATGCTACTGCCGTACATATCGACACGGACGAGGCCAATGCTCTGGCACCCGCTCCGGGCGAAGTATATGGTACGATGGTAAAATAAAAAATTTCTCCCACGAAAAAGGGGTGCTCTTACGGGCATCCCTTTTTCCTTGCTTATTTTTCCAGTTGTATCAACTTCCGCTGGAATCATCCTGCTGCTCCTGCGGGGAAGTCTCCGGAACCGTCGTGGTGGTCTCCGGCTCAGTTGTGGTGGTCTCCGGCACTGTTGTCGTGGTTTCCGGCGCTGTTGTGGTGGTTTCCGGCGCAGTCGTTGTGGTCTCCGGCGCAGTCGTTGTGGTCTCTGGTGTTTTCGTGGTGGTTTCCGGCACAGTCGTGGTAGTCTCCGGCGCTTTCGTCGTCGTATCCTCCGGATCTCCCGCATAAGAATCCACCCCGCCGAACACAATCACCGGCGTACCCTCGGAAATCATATTGTACAGGCTTTTTGCCTTGCTGACCGGCATGTTGACACATCCGTGGGATCCGTTAGTCAGATACAGGCTGCCGCCGAAAGAGCTTCTCCACGGAGCATCATGAAGGCCATATCCTCCGTAAAACGGCATCCAGTAGCTGACGTCGTTGGAATAATCCGCCCCTTTCAGCGTCCGGTTCCGTTCCTTATCATAGATGTAGTAAACGCCTTTCACGGTCTTAGTATTCCGGATCACGCGCCCGGTGACCACATCGGAACTCAGTTTCCGGGAACCGTTCTCGTAGTAATAGACGACCTGGTTCGTCAGATCCACCTCGATATAGGTGTCGCCGATGTCGTTGCTGCCGCGGGATTTGCCCTCCTGGGAGTAAACCGGGTCGCCGGTCACGGTCCCTCCGGTCTGCACCGCTTCCAAAATCTGGGCCAGCGTCTTTTCCTGGTTCATCTTCCATCCGTAATTTCCGCCGCTGACCGTGACGGTTCCGCTTTTTGTGCTGCGGAAAGAGCGGGATTTTCCAACCGTATTGTACTTCTCCGCCAGTCCTTTTACCCACGTCTCAAACACCGTATTGTCAAGCGTCACCTGAAAAGCAGTGTCGTAGGAAATAGCGCTTTTGATCATTTCCGGCGTCAAGGTTTCCGTTGTGTCGCCAAAGGAATAGGCCACCTTCGATTTCAAATAGACATTCATGGTCTCCACGGCTTTGGCCATCGCCTCATCGGCCTTAACCACCGTAGGGTAGCAGCCCGCTTCCTCCAGGGACAAGGTATTCTGCAAGGTTCCGACCGAACTCTCCGCCAGGCCGAAAACCTGTTCCAGGTCCACCTTGGTGCCGATCACTTCCGGGTTCAGAACAAACTGAGCCGCAGCCTCGTCGTAGACAATCTCCGCATCCTTGGATTCCGTCATATTTTGGAACAAGGAGCTCATACCGATCCGGTCCTTCAGCAGCTTGGCGTCGTACTCCCAGCCGCTGGTGAAGGTATAGGAGGAAGGATTCTCTTCCGCTTTCCTCCAGCCCGATTTATCCTGAGAATCCAGAAGCCCATGGAAATCCACATCAAATTTCATGACAAGGCCGATCTCAGCCGCTGAGATTTTATCCTCCGAACCGTCGATGCCGCGGATGGTCAGGGCATAGTTTTTCACTTCCTGAGAAAATAATTCCTTTACCTCTTCCACCGTCATACCGGAGCAATCGTTGCCATTGATCATTGTGGCAGGCAGGAAATGGCTTTCATAATACGCCATCATTTTCTTGTTTTCCATCACCCGGTAAATTCCGAATCCTCCCAGCGCGAGAACCAGGACAACGGCAACCGACACCGCAATGATCACAAGCCGTTTCCGGCTCCGCCCGGCATCCGCCTCCACGGGAAGCTCTTCCTCCGGCATTTCCTCCCTCGGAGGTTTTCTCGGAGGCCGCTTTCTGGGCGGCGCTCCCACCGGATCCTGCTCCCTGGGCGAGAGGGGAATGTCACTCTCCGGTTCCGGAACCCTCTGCTCTGGTCTCTCTGGGCTCCAGCCGGGAAAGACCGCTTCGGCGGCCGAAGCCTCCTGGCCAGCTTGAAGCAAAGCTTCCCCGATCTCTCCCGGTTCCGGCTCTTTATCCGTCTCCACTTTCTCCAGAGAAATAGACGGAATCACCCGTGTTTCATCCAAATCTTCAATCTCTACTCCGTGAGAGGCCGCCGCCCGCCTTCTCCCGTCTTCATTCAACCGAGGAAGGGCTCTGGTGGCGTCCGGATCCTCTTCCGCCGGTTTGCGGCCGGATGGAGCCGTCCGCTCCGGCTTCTCTTCCTCCGAATCCAAAAAGCCTTCCAATACCCGCGACATGCTCGAAGTCCGTCCTAAATCCTCCATCCCGAATTCCGGCATACCCTTTTTTGCATCTGCTTTTTCCTCGCCGAGCCGGAATATCCCCATGGTCTGATCCAGATCGTCCACACGGATCTCCGGCAGTTCCTGCGGCTGATCCGAATTTCCGCCGGGCATTTTCGGAATACTCCGCGGCAGGCCCCTCGTCTGATCCAGGTCTTCCACACTTACTTTCGGCAGGCTTCTTGTCTGATCCAAGTCCTCCACATTCACTCTGGGAATGCTTCTTGTTTGGTCCAAGTCCTCCACATTCACTCTAGGTATGCTCCGCGTCTGATCCAGATCTTCCACATCCACTCTAGGTATGCTCCGCGTCTGATCCAGATCTTCCACATTCACTCTAGGAATGCTCTGTGTCTGATCCAGATCTTCCACATCCACTCTGGGAATGCTCTGCGTCTGATCCAGATCTTCCACATTCACTCTGGGAATGCTCCGCGTCTGATCCAGATCTTCCACATTCACATCGGAAGTTCCCAGTATCGGATCCAAGCCTCCCGCGTTTTCCGCCGGACGGTCCTCCTCCAGCTCTTCCAGCCGGATTTCCGGCAAATCCCCTGTCTGATCCCAATCATCAATCGTCATCTGAGGCGTAAATTTTCGCCCATTCAGATTTCCCCGAACGATTGTCCGCTTTTCTTTGCTCATAAAACCCCCCTATCATCTGATGTATTCTATTAAAAACAAACATGCTTCATTCCAGAAAACGCCGCAGTCCCGCCACGTTTTAAACGGCCGTACGGAATTTCCTTCCATTTTTAAAACAATCGTATTTTTAGTTTAACAAGATTTTTCCTGAAATGCAAGGCCTCCTCCGGAAGATCACAATTCTTTAAGATTTACCGTTCGGTCATGGGCCGCATCATCTATATTCTCTCCCCTTTCCCTTGTGGGGGACCCCTTAGAAAGGCAAAATCCGCCCTGACCGCCGGACTGGCTTTCGCGTTCCGGACGGGGAAAGAAAAAAGAGCCCTCCGCCACCGCGGAAAGCCCTTCGCTTCACTTAGTCTTCCTGAGCAATAATTTCTCTCTTATTATAAGAGCCACAAGCTTTGCAAACTCTATGAGGTACCATCAATGCACCGCATTTGCTGCATTTCACCAAGGTAGGTTTGCTCATTTTCCAATTTGCTCTGCGGCTGTCTCTTCTTGCCTTAGAGGATTTATTTTTGGGACAAATAGACATGTGATTCGACCTCCTATCTTCTTGAATTTCCCGTACTCTTTCAAACCGTACTTTTCGATTATACAAACAATTCCAATGTTTGTCAACCGCTTTTTTCGCGTTCTTTCCCGAAAACAAGAAGGAAATTCGGGGGTTTTTGCTATTTCGGCACCACATCCCAGTTTTGCATTGCGCCGCCTTCATGGGAAGGTCTTGCAGTGGCTGCGTAGAGAGAAAGCATTCCGTGAGTCACTTTCGGCTTCGGCGCTTTCCAGTGCTTTCTCCGCTCCGCCAGGACCTCTTCCCCGACTTCCACGTAGACCAGTTTTTCGCAGCAGTCCACGACAATCCCGTCGCCTTCCTCCACCAGGGCCAGATTTCCCCCTTCCATGGCCTCCGGCGAAATATGGCCTACGATAGGGCCGTAATTAAATCCGGAGAAACGCCCGTCCGTGATCAATCCCACGCTGTCGTCCAATTTGCGGGCCACCAGCGCATCCGTCGCCTGCATCAGTTCATTCATCCCCGGCGAGCCCTTTACGCCCTCATACCGGAGCACGATCACATCTCCGGGATGAATCCTGCCTTCCAGAATCGCGGCTGCGCAATCGGCTTCCTGATCAAATACACGGGCCGGTCCCCGGAAACGGCGCATGTGCTCCTTTACCCCCGTGGTGCGGATCACCGCGCCGTTCTCCGCCAGATTCCCCCTCAAAACCGTCAGGCCGGAACAGCTGTGCCAGGGAGCGTCCAGCGGCTTCAGCACTCCGCCAAGCACTGGCTCCACACTTTCAATCACCTCCGCCAGCGTCGTTCCCGCCACATTTTTTGCTTCCAGATTCAGATAAGGGGAGAGAATCTTCTCCACAGCAGGCACGCCCCCCGCATCGTGGAGATCTACCACGGAATACGGCCCGGCGGACCGTACGCCGCAGATGCAGGGAATCTTCTCCCTCTTGTCAAATTCATCCAGGGAATAGGGAATTCCCAGCTCATTGGCGATCGCCAGGATGTGCAGCACTGCGTTGCTGGAGCCGCCGATCCCAAGATCCACCGCCGTAGCGTTGTCCAGGGCTTCTTTCGTGATAATATCCTGCGGACGGATCTTTTTCCTGGCAAGCTCCACCGCCCGGCGGCCCGACTCCCGTGCCGCCCGGATCCGGTCGGCCGTAGGGGCCGGAATTGTGGCGCTGCCCGGCAGGGACATGCCCAATACTTCGGTCAAAATCTGCATCGTATTTGCCGTGCCCATCACCGCGCATGCGCCTGCGCCGGGGCAGCAGGCATCCTCCATGGCGCAAAAATCCTCCGGCACACGGTCGGAAAAAGTCCCCACATTGATGTCCGGCGTGATCAGCTGCCTTCCTTTATAATTTCCAGGATACATCGGGCCTCCGGTCAAAACGATGCTGGGAATTTTAGTCCGGATCGCCGCCATGATGGTCCCAGGAATAATATTGTCACAGCAGGCTGTCAGCACCATTCCGTCAAACTGATGGACCGAGGCGACAAACTCGATTGCCATGGCAACCGCATCCCGTCCTGCCATCTCATAGCGCATAAACTCGGTGCCAATCGCAACATTTCCGCAGGTCGCAGGTACGCCGAACTCCACCGGAACGCCGCCGGCCTCCCAGATCCCCTGCTTGATTGCTTCCGCCAGGGAACGCATCTGTCCGTGGGCCGGGCTCCCTTCATTGTAAGTATTCCCGATCCCAATATGGGGCTTATTTCGGATATCGCAATCGGAATATCCTGCTCCCTTGTAGATCACGCGCCGGTGCGCCGCGCCGTCTCCGTCCCAAAATGGATTACTCATGCCTTCTGCCTCCTTTTTTCGATTGTCATCTCATGGTGGCTTTGCCTCCGAAATGTCTTATTAATAGGAAAATCCATATTTCAACCGGTCCCCGGCTTCCGCAATCAAATGATTGTAGCCGGTGATCTGTACGTCCCGGCAGGAAATCCGGGGAATCACCGCAGGCTTACCGCCGACCGCCGTCTCCCGGAGCAACGTGCCGGTAAAGACACCTCCGTACGCTTGCTTATGGATAAAGGTTTCTCCCAGGCCCATCCGTCCCCGAAAATACCGCTGAGCCATGCGCCCGGAGGTTCCCGTTCCACAGGGAGAAAGATCCACCTGGGCATTTCCAAAAATCGCCTGGCCCAGATAACCGCCGTCCGGATCCTGGGTTTCCTGGATAAAGAGCATTTCATTCAGATAATTGATCGCTGGATTTTCCGGGTGGACCACCTCGAAATTCCGGCTGATGGCCTCCACGATCTGCGGCATATAGGAAGTCATCCGGGGAATGGTCTCCGGGCAGATGGAAAACCCTAGTTGAGCAGTGTCCACCAGGGCAAAGAAATTTCCGCCGAACACCAGGTCAAACTGGATTTCCCCGATCTGCGGGACGGAGACTTTTTGATCCATGGCATATAAAAAGGCAGGCGCATTTTCCAGTTCAATCCTGGTGCCTCCTCCTTCTAAATCCACCACGTCCACCGCGACCCTTCCAGGACCGGTCTCAAACAGCACCCTCGTCCGTGTTCCGGTCCGGGGGACCATTCCATTCTCCACCAAAACCTTGGCCACCGCCATGGTTCCGGCTCCGCACATCGGCTGATAGCCTCCCGCGTCCATATAAAAGAGTCCGTAGTGGGCGTCCGGTTCCGTGGGTTCCGTCAAAACCGCGCACATCAGGGAAGGACATCCTCTGGGCGGCTGCAAAATGCAGGTCCGAAGATGGTCGTAATTTTTTTTCATGTCCTCCATCTTCTCTGATATATTTTTTCCTCTCAGGGTAGGAATTCCTCCGGTGATTACCCGGATTGGCGAACCGGTTGTATGGGCGTCCACGGCAAACACAGATAGCGCAAGATTCATTGGCTTCCCCTCCTCCTCATTTCAAACAGGTGTCGGACGACCCGGCAGCCAGACAGGCTTTCTGTTCGACTGAGATTCACTAATCTTAATTTCGCCATCACTAATCATTTTTAATTAGTGGCAGTTTCAGCTTACCGCAAAACCGGCCGATTGTCAATCTCTATTTCGTGCCGAAACCCAGGATATCAAACAGTGTTTCTGAATTCTGCCCGCTGAGGCTGCACGGAATCGTTGGAACTGAATGAAAATGCAGCGCGGCACGGATCTCTCCGTGCCGCACAACTCCGTTTTTCAAACGTTTCGAATGTTTTACATAAAATAAATATTTTTCTCTTATTCCTTTACTCGCATTTGATTAACATCTTCCAGCATTTTCTGTTATGAAATATTCTATGAAACAGCTTGAAAACCAAATAGCCGATAATAGAACCCAATAAATTCGTGATAATATCGTCGATATCTGAAGATCGTCCTATAAAAAACTGGATCAACTCTACTGAAAAGGTCACGAAAAAAGAGAACAAAGTTGTTTTGAAAAGGTTTCTCAATCTTGGGAATACGATGGGGAGAAAAAATCCAAATGGAATAAAAAGTAATACATTAGGAATTTTTTCGACGACAAACTGATTGAAGTCATCTACCGTTCCTACCCATGCAAAGGGGATGATATTTAGAGTATGTGTTTCCGGATGAAACGTAATTGGGGTGAATAAAATCGTTGCGAAAATAATGAGGAACGACGAACAAAACAACCCAAGATAACTAATTTGCCGGGGAATACTTCTCCCTCGCTTTTTAAAGAAAAACAAAACAGGCAAATATAAAATTGTCGATATGACTATGAAAATCAACGCTAGTCTTACATAAGCTTCTATTCTATGCACGGTGATTTCCCTCCTTTTTCATTCTTATTATAAAGAAAATTTTACATAGGGTCTTTATGATTTCCCTAAAAAGCGATAAAGAAATCTTAAGGAGATTATTAATTCTATTTTTCCTGTTGTATCTGCCGGCTTCAATTCTGCGTTTTTCTAATTGGAATCCTGAAAAGGCCGCCAAATTTTAACCGCCAGGTACAGAATGGGTCTATTCTCTGATACCAAAAGAGGCGGAGGAAGCCCCTTGGCATCTGCTCTCCTTTTATGGTATGATGAGAACGCCTGGCTAGAGTTTTTCTTTGACCTGGCGCATCGCAACGCACGATAGAACAAACCGCAGACGATCTGCATCTTTACTATAGAAAGGCTTCCCCATGAAAATCACTGCTGTCATCACGGAATACAACCCGTTCCACAACGGACATCTCTACCATCTCCGCCAAGCACGGGCTCTGACCGGGGCCGACGCCGTCATTGTACTGATGAGCGGATATTTTGTGCAGCGCGGCCTTCCGGCCCTGGTGGACAAATACCGCCGCGCCGAGATGGCTCTCTTAGCTGGGGCCGACGCCGTGTTTGAGCTTCCGACCGCAGATGCCACGGCCAGCGCCGAAGGATTTGCAGGGGGGGCCGTGACGCTGCTTCACCGCCTTGGAGCAGTCACCGACCTGGTGTATGGCAGTGAAACAGCGGATGTCTCTTTGATTCAACAGACCGCGGAGTTTTTGCTGAAAGAGCCGGAGGACTATTGTTTAGAGCTTCGGAACGGCCTGAAAAAAGGCCTTAGTTTTCCTGCGGCAAGAACCCAGGCCCTGAAACGTTTCCTGCCGGAATGTGCCCATCTGCTGAATTCCCCCAACAACATTTTAGCCGTTGAATACCACAAGGCGCTGACCCGCCTTAACTCCCCGATCACGCCCCATGCTCTGCTCCGCCAAGGCAGCGGCTATCACGAAAGCGCTTCTTCCATCCGCAGTGCCCTGTCCATGGGAGATGCTTCCATGCTGGCCGGTCAGGTGCCGGATTTCGTGCCAGGCCTGCTTCCCTATACCATGGACGCCGATGATTTTTCCGTTATGCTGGCCTGCCGTTTGCAGATGCTGGATCCGGAAGAACTAATCGAATATGCCGACGTAACGCCGGAGCTGGCGGCCCGGATCATCCGGTTCGCTGCCCCGGAACGGAGTTTTACGGAGTTGGCAAGCGCCGTGAAATCTCCGATTTATACCCTGACCCGCGTCCAAAGGGCCCTGCTCCATCTGCTTTTGGGCACGAAAAAGGGAGAGTCTCCTCTCCCTTTCATCCGTCTTCTCGGCTTCCGATATGGCACCGAAGCCTTGAAGGCAATCAAGCGTTGCTCGGAACTTCCGATTTTAGTCAAGGCAGCCAACGCTCCTGAAGGTTCCCTTACGCCGGAGCGCCGGGCCGCCGACTTATACCGCCTGGCGGTCTGGAACCGTCACCGAATCCTCCTGCCCGATGAATACCACGCCGGACCGGTGCGGATCAAGCCCGATCGCTTGTCTTGAATGACAGTTCGTTTTTCACAAACTTATACACTTTCGGGGACACGGGTAGATCCACCGACTTATCTTTTCCCCAGCGAACGATCGCCCGGTACCCCTTCACATGGTGCATGAATCTCCAGTTAACAATCGCGCCCTGGCTAATTCGGAAGAACATGGATTCCGGCAGTAATTCTTCATACTTGTACATGGGTTGATAAGTCCGGAATATCTTTCCATCCGTTGTGTGAATCTCGGTCACTCTCTGGCACTTCTCCAGATAAACGATTTTATCCATATGAATGTGGTAATGCTCGTAATCATGGATAATATCAAGATAAGGATTAAAGCTAATTTTCAAGTAACTCATAATCAGCTTTTCCAAATTGCGCTGAATTTCCTGAAGATCCCTTGTGAAAGGAAGATTAAGCAGCATATCTATGTGCCTCCTTTGTAGTTGTTGGTTTTGAGTGGTAAATTTGTTGTTAATAAACTACCGATGCGTCTACATGTATTTCATAGTTGTTCGTGTTCTTTACGTAAAAATTGTACGTTCCAGTCTGATCTAGCGTAAACGTATGGCTGAATACCCCCGAATCAATTACACAACGTCTATCACCATTAGGTTCAATAATGCCTGCTTGGATTGTGCTATCACAAGTAACTGCTATAGCAATTTTCCCACCGGATTTACATGTGAAATCAAAAGAGCGTCCGTATGTATTAGCAGGAGCTACCATTTTAATATGCTACGGATGCCTCTAGATGAATTTCAAAATTATTGGTATTTTTCACATAAAAGTTATAAGTTCCTGTCTGATCCAATGTAAACGTATGGCTGAATACACCTGAATCAATAACACACCGTCTATCACCATTCGGTTCAATAATACCGGCTTGAATCGTATGATCACAAACAACTGATATCCCAATACGTCCACCGGATTGACAGGTAAAATCGAATGAACGACTGTAGGTATTGGCCGGTACATCCCATTCATAAAATTTTAGTGTCCTAAGCCTTTCATCTCCTCCCATCACGATCTCCGGCAAGCCCTCTGGATTCACTTGATCTGCTGGAATCTCAATTTCACCTGCTTCATTCACTTCGTAACCTTCCGCATTGAACGTAATTCTTATTTCTTGGGCCTCTGACGATAAATCCGACGTGCCTTCGTAAACATCTTCATAACCATTTGCCAAAACATCACTAGCCGCAAATGCAGGAATACTGTTCCCAACAAATACCACGGCAGCAACGGTAGTCAGCATAACTTTTGATAACATTGCCCTTAAATTTCTCATTGTCTTCAATTTACTTATTCTCCTCTCGATTTCGTTGTTGCTATTGTAAAGGAACACGACATATTACTTCGGATCGTTGTCCTTCTAATATGCTACGGACACTTCCACATGGATTTCAAAGTCATTCGTGTTCTTTACATAGAAGTTGTAAGTTCCAGCCTGATCCAAGGTAAACGTATGACTTATTACGCTTGAATCGATGACACACCGCCTGTTTCCATTTGGCTCAATTATACCAGCTTGAATTGTTTGATCGAATTTACCCATTATTGCTATCCGGCTACCAGATTTACAGGTAAATTCAAAAGACCGGCCATATGTATTGGCTGGAATATCCCAGTTATAGAACTTAGTAGCTTCGGCCTTATTATCCCCTTCCATAACAATTTCAGGCAACCCCTCTGGATTTACTTCATCTGCAGGAATCTCAATTTCTCCCGCTTCATTGACTTTGAATCCTTCCGCACTGATTGTCATCTTTACTTTTTGGGACTCCGCCAAAAATTCCGACGTACTTTCGTAAACTTCTTCGTAGCCATTTGCCAACATATCACCAACCGCAAATGCTGGTATACTATTTCCAACAAATAATACTGCAGTCAAGATGGCTAGCATTGCTTTAGGTAACGGCTTCTTAATATTTCTTACTGTCTTTAATCTGTTAATTCTCCTCTCGATTTCATTATCATTGCTGTAAAGTGACAAGACGTGTCCTTCCGGATCATCGCCGTTGTCTTCCTCCGCATGACGGAGCAGCATCAGGGCATATTCGGTTTTCGTAAAATACCGCTTGCCCTTTTCACAGGTACTTACATCACAGGCTGTTTCCGCCCATTCCTCGTAGTGTTCCACCAAATTCCTTACACATGGATTGAACCAGTGGATGATACAAATTAGGAAACAGGCAACTTTATACGCTAAATCATGGTGAAGGTAATGTGTCAGCTCATGAATGAATATCATCCGAAGTTCTTGTTCATCGCACTCCATCCCGTAAGGTAACAGAACCGCCGGCCGGACAATCCGGATCCTTACCGGAGAATAGCACGCATCATTGGCAAACAAACGAATTTTTCTGCGAATCCCCAGTTCCTTGCAAACTTCCCGAAACAGTTCTTCCGCGCCTTCCATCTCCACCGGTACGTTGCCCTGGAGGATCTCGCGATCCCGAAGAAACATCCGTACCTGTTTTGGCAGCTGGAGAATAATGGCGATCAGCCACACCACTCCTAAAACCTTCATAACTGCGCCAATTAGATTTGTAGTTATGAAAAGCATACCAAACCTTTGCTCGTGCTGAAAGCTCATCCGACTCCACCTCATAACGATATATACAATCGGACAAAGGTATTGGATTACAACTAATTTCAGCATCACAGCGTTCAGATTTGGCCGCCACCGCTCGAGAATTGGAAGCAAAAGCTTCCACTCGAGCAGAGCAAGCGTGCCGGAGACGGAACAAAGACAGGCAGCGAAGAATAAATGATTAATCCAAGTCATCGATCAAAGCACGAATTCTCTGAACTTCATCTTTCTTCAGCTTGCGCTGCTTATTTAAAGCGCTTATGAACAGGTCGGCGTCGTTGTTGCACCACAGATCTGCACATTTGTTGATCTGCCCTTCTCCGTAATCCAGCTCAGCTACCAAGGGATGATAGAGAAAGCTGCGGCCTTGGCGATACATATTCAGAAAATCCTTTTTCACCAAGCGGGTCAGAAACGTTGATACTGTCTGTGGCTTCCAGCTCTTCTGGAACCGGCGATTCACCATCTCCATGATTTCCGGCAGAGCCATGTCATGATCGGTTTCCCAGATACATTTCATCACTACAACTTCGCATTCAGTCAATGCTTTCACAACTTTTTCCTCCACGATTACCTGTGTAGTTAATGTTACCACACATTCTTGTCTCATGCAACTATTTTCCTAGTTTTCGACACAGTTTGTTACATTTAGAAGCATATCATGGTTTTTTTGTTCTGTCGAGTTATTTCTCAACTAAAATACTTTCGAATCTTATGCAGATTCTTTGCATATATAACCACCTACACTCTACGTGATCCTCGGACATGCGCAAGAATAATTCCCACATATTCCCAAAGTACGCATATGTCACAAAGATAGATTTTACCTCCCCATATACATGCAACCGGCCTGTTATGAGGTCACTTCGACCAGTTTCCCGCAGACCACATACCGAGCCGTCTCAAAATCATAAGCGCAGGTATACAGCGTCACCATGCGGTCCTCCGCCGTCATTTCTACTGGACTGGTAAAAGTAGACTTGGCGCGCAGAGAGTCAATATAGTCCTGATATTCCTGTGCATCTGAAAAATTCAGCGGAACCCCGTCCGCTCCATCTACCAGGCAGCCGGCAAACAGCTCGATCCGATATGTCCGATCCGGAAGATACAGCATAAAATAAGGATGTTCCTGATAATAGTCCGGCTCCTTATAATTATCCAGCATTTGAAACATGGTTCCGGCCTTGATGTGGTGCCCGTAGATCACCGTGTTCTGATCTGTAAAATCCGCTGCATTTGCGCAGTCGGCAAATAGAGTGCCAAAACGGTGATACGTTCCGTCCAGCAAATGTTTCAGATAATATTCATTGTCCTTTCCCTGGACTACCGGGTAATTTACAATCGTATTTTCACATTCCAGCCAGCCGATTACATCCTTGTTGATACCCCACAGCGTCTGAAAGTTAATCTTCCGCAGTGTGACCGTCTCTTCCACGCCTCCGGATTCTACGATTGCCGTTTCCGTCTCCTCCATTACCGCCTCGGAAACGACATCCCCATAGACATCCTTTCCCTTTTTGTCTTCCAGAAGCTGGCTGATAATTTGGTAGGCACAAAAAACCATCACCGCAATTAATATCACAATCAGCAGATTCAAAAACCAAAGGCTTTTTTTCTTTTTGCCGCGCCGTCCTTTCTCTCTTTCCCGGTTCGTCTCTGACTCTTTCATAGAATATCCGTTCTCCTTATCCAATTCCAGCTGATCCTTCATTTCGGCGGATCTTCTGTCTATGTATCCAGCCCCAAGAACTGATGGCGGCGGTGTTTCCGTCTGTCCTGCCTATGGTTTCATCCCTACTTCAATTCGAGCGTTCTTCTGATGAAACGGGGCGGTCATTTCTTCCAATGCTTTCATCTTACCGTTTCCTCCCGCCGCCGTCAATACCATTCTCAGCCGCTGGTTGTAATTGCCTGCCGGGTATTGTATAATAAAAATACGAAAGACAAAATTTGACAAGAAGCGATCGCCTGGATCGGACAACGGAACGAATGAAAAGAACCGGACGGATTTCGCCCTAAGGAGGTACCCCATGACCTATCTGTGCCAAATCCCTTCTCCTGTCGGACAGCTCTATGCGGCAAGTGACGGGGAAAACATCGTTGGCCTTTGGATCGAAGGCCAGAAATACTTTGAATCGAATCTTTCTGAAGAGACCGAAGCAAAAGAGCTTCCGGTATTCCAACAACTAAAGGATTGGCTGAACATCTACTTTTCCGGATCCAACCCGGATTTCCTACCGCCTCTGGCCCCCCAGGGCAGCGCATTCCGTCAATCGGTCTGGCAGATTCTCCTGTCCATTCCCTACGGAGAACTAACTACCTACGGCGCGATCGCCAAACAGATGGAAGCCCAGTCCGAAGGAAAACACGTATCCGCCCAAGCGGTGGGCGGAGCGGTCGGTCACAATCCCATCAGCATTGTCATTCCCTGCCACCGGGTAGTCGGATCAACCGGAAGCCTGACCGGATATGCGGGAGGGATTGATAAAAAAATTCATCTGCTGAAACTGGAAGGCGTATCGATGGATCACCTGTTTGTTCCCAAAAAAGGGACCGCCCTCTAGGGAATCCACCGTCCTATAAAGCCTCTCAGCGGCAAAGTATTTCCGAAAAGGAGGCTGTAGGGCCTCTTTACAGTCACCATTTTGTGAAAGGAATCAGATCCCATGGACCGTATGGAATTTTTTTCGCAGGTTTTTGAAGTCGTGGCCGCAATCCCCAAAGGCAAGGTAGCCACCTATGGGCAGATTGCCTGGATGATCGGCGCCCCCAACCGCTCCCGGATGGTTGGACAGGCGATGCACTATGCGCCGGATGAACTCCCTTGTCACCGGGTTGTCAACAGTGTGGGACGGCTGGTTCCCGGTTGGACTGATCAGCGCCGCCTTCTGCTAAATGAAGGGGTGCCGATCAAGGCCAACGGCTGTGTCGATCTCAAGCAGTGCCGCTGGATGTGGTGCAATTAAAAGCACCCATCCAGCTTTTTTGTTCCCTCCTGCTCTTAGATTGATTTTTAAAGCCGCCGCAAATTCTCTTCTTGACAATCCGTTATAAAAAGTTATAATCATATTATATAAATCATTTATATAATATGATTATATTGGAGGTTTTTTATGCCGAAGCAGCGAATTACAAAAGAAATGGTAGTTGAAGCCGCATTCGAGCTGGCGAGAACCGGCGGAATGGAACAGGTGATCGTGAAGAACATTGCGCAAAAGCTGGACTGCTCGGTCCAGCCGATTTACAGCTATTGCCAAAGCATGGAGGGACTGCGCAAGGATGTCGTGGGCCGTGCCTCTCGCTTTATTCAGGAGTATATTGCCTCCCACATCGATCCGTCTGATTTTTTTCGGAGCACCGGCCATGCTTATATCCAGCTTGCCAAGGAGGAGCCTCATCTGTTTCAACTGTTTGTGCTGAAAAAGAGGGAACATATTAGAGCTCTCACGGATTTGTATCAGACTGAAACCAATCCGGAGGCCGCTGTCACGATCGCTGAAACGCTACAAATTTCACTTTCTCAGGCCAAGGCGCTTCATCTCCACATGCTGATCTATACGGTGGGGATCGGAACGATTCTGGCAACCACTGATTCCGGAATCCCGGAGGAAGAGATAACCAGCCAACTGGAACTAGCTTACCAGGCCTTTCTCCGTCAGGCTCGGGAGCAGTAAGAAAGGAGCTTCCATGAACAAGACCCTTGTCATCTACCGCAGTAAAACCGGTTTTACCGAGCGGTACGCCCGCTGGATCAGCGAAGCGCTTTCCTGCGATTTGGCCGCCTATGGAGACAGAAAACAACAATCTTTCGATTCTTACGACACGATCCTTTTTGGCGGCTGGATCCACGCCGGAAGAATCCAAGGGGTTAAATGGTTTCTCAGCCAAGCCCCCAAGCTGGAGGGGAAAAAGCTTGCCATTTTTGCCACCGGGGCAGCGCCCGCCGGATCTCCAGGCATCTCAAAAGCGTGGGAACAAAACCTCACCGAGGAAGAACGGGCCAAAATCAAGACCTTTTATTTTCAAAGCGGCCTTTCCTATGAGCGGATGGGGTTGCCGGACCGTTTAATGATGTCTGCCTTCCGCGCCATGCTGAAGAAAACGGAAGGCGACAGCGAGGCCTACCGGATGGTCCAGCGCTCCTTCGACTGTGCCTCAAAGGATGCCATCCTGCCTTTGGTAGAATTCTGCCGGGAAAGTTAATCACGCCGTTGTAAAGAGGGGTTTCCAATACCTCATCAATATAAAAACGGCGGCCAACTTTTCCGGCTGGCCGCCGCTTCCTGAAATCACTTATGGCTGCTTGCTCGCAGCGAATTCTACATACGCCTCTTGATCCTGCTCCCGGCGCTCTTCGATGGCTTCCTTCACCATCATATCCTTCACCTTCATCAGGCGGGTCTGGTTTCCTCTCTCATCCTCATCCAGCTTCATCGTGATGTAGCGGATGGTCTCCTGATACTGAGGAATCTTTACATATTCCAGCGCGTTCACCCGGCGGCGGGTCTTTTCGATCTCGTCGGAGAGCATGCTGGCCTCTTTTTCCATGGCCGCCAGCTTCAGCATGACCGGGAATACCTCGGACAGCTTTTCAATCGCGGTATCCAGTTCCCCGGACGTATTGGCAAAGCCGTAGGGAAAGATATTGGCCGCTTCGGTGGAGGTCGTCTCAAAATCGAATACCGGAACATCCACACTCATGATGTTTTTGCTGCCGATGTTCAGCGAAACGCCCTGCTTCGGGTACATCAGGGCCTCTTCCATCATGCTCGGCGTCATCACGGCGCTGGCAATCGAAAAGCTCGAATATACCTCCATCAGTTCCTTTTCCACCTCTTCCCGCAGACGCTTGTTCTCGCGGGCCAGCTCCAGGAAGCGCTTCATCAGCTCATCCCGTTTATCCTTCATCAGCTTGTGACCGCGGACCGCAACCTTTAACTGCTTTTTCAGATTGGAGAGCACCATTCGTGTTGGATTTACGTTTAATCGTGCCATGTCATCACCTCTCTGAAATTAGTTTTCGGTCTCCTGCTTCTGGTCGTAATATTTCTCCAGGAAGGAATCACGGATACGCTTCAGCTCGCCCTTCGGCATCTGGCGAAGCAGTTTCCAGCCGATCTCCAGAGTTTCCTCGATGGGGCGGTTAGCCTCGTAGCCCTGGGACACATATTCCCGCTCAAAATTGTCCGCAAATTTCGCGTACAGCTTATCCACGTCGGTCAGGGCGGCTTCGCCCAGGATGGCCATCAGTTCTTTGCACTCCTTACCACGGGCATAGGCGGCAAACAGCTGGTTCATCGTGTCGGCATGATCCTCACGGGTCTTGCCCTTGCCGATCCCTTTATCCTTCAAACGGGACAGAGACGGCAGTACGTCGATGGGCGGTTTTACGCCTTTGCGGTAGAGCTCACGGGACAGAATGATCTGGCCCTCGGTAATGTAACCGGTCAGGTCAGGGATCGGGTGAGTTTTGTCATCCTCCGGCATGGTCAGAATCGGGATCATGGTGATGGAACCGTCCACGCCTTTCTTCTTTCCTGCGCGCTCGTACATGGTAGCAAGGTCCGTGTACAGGTAGCCGGGATAGCCGCGGCGTCCCGGCACCTCTTTCCGGGCGGCGGAGATCTCACGAAGAGCCTCGGCATAGTTGGTGATATCGGTCAAAATGACCAGTACGTGCATGTTTTTCTCAAAAGCCAGGTACTCGGCGGCGGTCAGCGCCATACGAGGGGTGGCGATACGCTCTACGGCCGGATCGTTGGCCAGGTTCATGAACATGACCGTCCGGTCGATGGCGCCGGTGCGCTTAAAGTCGGAGATGAAGAAATCCGCTTCCTCGTAGGTGATACCGATGGCGGCGAACACAACGGCGAAATTACTGTCGGTGTTCAGCACCTTGGCCTGACGGGCAATCTGTGCCGCCAGGTCGGCGTGGGGCAGACCGGAGCCGGAGAAAATCGGCAGCTTCTGTCCACGGACCAGGGTATTCAGACCATCGATGGCGGAAACGCCGGTCTGAATAAACTCGGACGGGTAATCTCTGGCCGCCGGATTCATGGGCAGGCCGTTGATATCCTTGGTCTCCTCCGGAATAATCTCCGGGCCGTCGTCGATGGGGCGTCCCATACCGTCGAATACGCGTCCCAGCATATCGCCGGAAACCGCAAGTTCGATGCCATGGCCCAGGAACCGGACCTTACTCTCATTCAGGTTCAATCCGGCGGAACTCTCAAACAACTGCACCATCGCGTTGGAACCGTTGATTTCCAGCACACGGCAGTTCCGGATATCGCCGTTGGGCAATTCGATCTCGCCCAACTCATCGTAGCCGACGCCTTCCACGCCTTTTACCAGCATCAGAGGGCCGGCGACTTCGGTGATTGTCTTATACTCTTTAATCATTCTGCTTCCGCCTCCTTACCGATGATTGCGTGTACTTCCTCCTCCAAGGTATGTTTCACCTTTTCAAATTCCGCGTCAACCTGCGCTTCTTCCACATATTTGAAACGGCCGATTTCCTCACGGACCGGCATTGCGGAAAGCTTCTGGAAATCTGCTCCCTGTCCCAGCGCGGCTAAAGACTCTTCGTGGAACAGCAGAATCAGCTTCAACATATGATACTGTTTGTTCATGGACGCATACGTATCAATCTCATGGAATGCGTTCTGATGCAGATAGTCCTCACGGATCATCTTACAGGTTTCCAGCTTCAGACGGTCCGTGGCGGACAGTCCGTCCACGCCGACCAACTGAACAATTTCATTCAGCTCCGCCTCTTCCTGCAGCAAATGCAGGGCATTGGCGCGAAGCTCCGGGAATTCTTTATTGACATTGTCCGCAAACCACTGATCCAGACGGCTGGCGTACAGGGAATAGCTGTTCAGCCAGTTGATCGCCGGGAAATGGCGCTTGTAAGCCAGATCGGAATCCAGGCTCCAGAACACTTTTACGATACGCAGCGTCGCCTGGGATACCGGCTCGGAAATATCGCCGCCGGGCGGGGATACGGCTCCGATCGCAGACAGGGCGCCCTCGCGACCTTCTCTCCCAAGGCTGATCACTCTTCCGGCGCGCTCATAGAACTGAGCCAGACGGGAACCCAGGTAAGCCGGGTAACCTTCCTCACCGGGCATCTCTTCCAGACGGCCAGACATCTCACGGAGCGCCTCAGCCCAACGGGAAGTCGAATCGGCCATCAGGGCCACCGAGTAACCCATGTCGCGGAAATACTCGGCGATCGTGATACCGGTGTAGATGGAAGCCTCACGGGCCGCCACCGGCATATCGGACGTATTGGCAATCAATACGGTACGTTTCATCAAACTCTCGCCGGTCTTCGGATCCTTCAGTTCCGGGAACTCCATCAGAACGTCGGTCATCTCATTTCCACGCTCGCCGCAGCCGATGTAAACCACGATATCGGCATCCGCCCATTTTGCCAGCTGATGCTGCACAACGGTCTTTCCGGAACCGAACGGGCCCGGTACGGCGGCAACGCCGCCTTTTGCGATCGGGAACATGGTGTCAATGACACGCTGGCCGGTGATCAGCGGCATATCCGGAACCAGTTTGGTTTTATAAGGACGGCCGACACGGACCGGCCACTTCTGCATCATGGTCAGCTCCACGTCCTTGCCATCCGGCGTTGTCACAACGCAGACGGTTTCTTCAATGGTAAAGGAGCCGCCGGTAATGCTCTTAATCGTACCTTTGACCCGGTTCGGAACCATGATCTTCTGCTCCACTACCACAGTCTCCTGTACGGTTCCGATGATATCTCCGGCTTCCACCTCGTCGCCAACCTTTGCGGTCGGGACGAACTCCCATTTTTTCGTGCGGTCCAGGGCCGGAATCGAAATACCACGGCTGATGTTGGTGCCGGACATTTTTACCATGCCCTCCAGCGGACGCTGGATTCCGTCATAGATGGTCTCAATCAGGCCGGGGCCGAGTTCCACCGACAGCGGAGCACCGGTGGTGCTGACCGGAGCGCCGGGCTTTAAGCCTGCTGTCTCCTCATATACCTGAATCGACGCCATGCCGTCGCGCATCTCAATGATCTCGCCGATCAGGTTCTGGTCGCCTACGCGAACCACGTCGAACATATCCGCTTCCTGCATGCCTTCCGCTACGACCAGAGGACCGGATACCTTTACGATCTTTCCTAGACTCATTAATTGTCACCTCCGAATAGGATATCAGCACCAACGGCCCGCTCCACGGACTTCTTCACATTCGCAATGCCGATGCCGAAACTTCCGTCCACTCCGGGAATCGGAATGATAGCCGGAACTCTCATATCAAAATACTTGGCGATGTCTTCTTCCATATCCTTGTAAAACCGCTCGGTGATATAGATGATGCCGTAGCCCTCCCCTGCAATCTTGTGCAGAGTGTGCACCGCGTCCTCCACCACCTCGCAGGCGAACACGTCCAGGCCAAAAGCCTTGAACCCCAGGACACTCTGGGCATCGCCGATTACGCCAATCTTACCCATAAGTCTCCCTCAATCTTTCCCGGATCAGCGCCGGTTCCAGGCCTGCCGCCTTCCCCGCCAGAATGATCCGCACGCTCTTGATCTCCATCTGCTTTGCCACCGCATACGCAATCAGCGGCTCCAACCCAAAGGAGATATATTTCGCCTGTTTCGCATATTGGATCAGCGCATCGTCGCAAAGCTTTTCCAGAGCGGTAAAACTGCCGGTCTCCTTCATGGAGGCTCCGCCTTCCTCGGCGGCTCCCATCAGCGCATATGGCACCAGACGCGCCGCAAACTGATGAAACGGCTCGTCATAACCGGCCACAAACACTTTTTCGTCGATATTGCCGCCCGGCAAAAATACGGTTCCAAAGAAGCTCCAGGGCTGCCCCATTTTCTGGCAGCGCACGAAAGTTTTCAGGTTAATCGTATCAATTAAAAGACGGACATAGCCGATCACAAACGCATTTCCGGTTCCTTTTGCTGCCTCCAACACATCTGCGTAGCATTCTCTGTCACAGATCAGATCCACACATTGGGGATCCCTGGTTCTGGCATGGGTATCCACGGATTCTTCAATCGCGGCCTTCATGTGGTTGGTCATTGGAATAAAGTTTCGCTCCTTGACCAAAACCGCCATCGTCGCCGCGTCGATGGTCCCGCCTTCCATCAGAACCGCTTTTCCATCCACCCCCAAAAACTCCGCTTTCAGCAGAGTCTTAATGTTGTGGTAGTCAAAGGGATAGGAAAAAATACGGAACTCTTTTTCATCCGGCGCAATCGAGGTCAGAAAACGGTAAAGCTTCGAGGTCTCCTGCACCAGCGTCCGCTCGTAGGCCGCGGGCAGAATCGTCTCGCCTTCCGCACCGTACTGAAAATCCTGCAGCACTTTCAGCGCGTCTTCCATGGTCTTTGCTTCCACCATAACGCCGAGGCGCTCTTTGTTCAGCAAATTCTTTTCCGCGCTGCGAACCTGGGCACAGGCAAAGGTATAATCTGCTCCCATAGGGATTCCTCCTTTCTTCTATTTTTCGGTAATCCCCCAGACAAAGAGTTCCTTCCTGGGGAACACCGCCTCCCATATTATGAGAACAGAACCCCTGCGATCTCCGCGGTAATCTGCTTTTTCTGGGTTTCCATCAACTTTTCCAGAGACGCATTCAGGGAGACGCAGCCCTGGCGCAGAATCATGCCGCCCTGAATCGGGACGGTCTCTTCCGCAACAGCCAGAGGACTGTCTTTTAACGCTTCCTCCAGCGCCTTGCCGTAAGCCTTGTGGTCTTTCTCATTCAAGAGGATCTCGCCCGGTTCCGCCCGATACGGCTCCACCAAACCGAGCAGAAACGCCTGATACTCGGCAGCTGGCATACCGGCCAGCTGGGCCGCCGCTTCCTCGAAACTGCGGTCGATCATCTCCTGCTTTGCGGAAAGACGCAGCTTGCGCGCCTCCAGCTCCGCCACAGAATTTCTCCTCTCGCCTAAGACCTTGGCATCTTCTACCGCCTTGGCGGCGGTCTCTTTCTTCACCGCCTCGGCTTCCTCCGCCGCCTTCGCGAGCAGAGTATCTTTTTCGGCTTCCGCCTGCTTTTTTAAATGTTCCGCCTCGTCCTTTGCTTCCTGCAAAATCCGGGCCGTAATACTTTCAATGCTCATAGGTCACCAATCCCTTTCCCGATTTGTTCTCGTTAGGTTTCTGAAATCAAACCGTAATGAACATCCACATCAGGAAAGAAATCAGCAGAGCCAGAATGGCGTAGGTCTCAACCATGGCCGCGTAGATAATACCTTTTGCCAGCTCGCTGGGTCTCTTTGCAATCAGCATAATGCCGGCTGCGGAAGCTTTGCCCTGCGCCCATCCAGACCAGATGCCAACCACACCGATCGGCATACCGGCAAACAGGAAATAAATCCCCTGCTGCGTCGTCAGATCCGCAGGATTTCCGCCCATCACGCCGGTCTTTACCAAGATCAAGAATGCAATCAGCAGACCATAGATACCCTGTGTGCCGGGCAGAGCCTGCAAAACCAGGGTCTGACCAAATTTCTTAGGGTCTTCCGCCACTACGCCGGCAGCCGCCTCACCAGCCACACCTACGCCAAGAGCACTACCTACACCCGCACTTGCTGCAATCGCAGCACCGCCAATCGCCAATGCTAATCCTAAAGTCATGTCACTTTTCCTCCTTCACAAGCTTCACATATTTCGTTTTCTTTTCAAAAGGCTGGAACTGATCTCCGCCGCCTTCATAAAATTTGCCAAAGAATTCTACGTACTGCAGCCGGCTCGCATGAACATAAGAGCCCAGCGCATTCAGCGCAAAGTTCAGCGCATGGCCGAAAATTGCAATGATGATAAAGAGAATCGCGCCAACCACTCCGCCGCCGAACAGGGACCCCAGCGCATTGAACACCTGGGCGATAACCGCAGAAGCGAGTCCCAGAGCCAGCAGACGGGAGTAGGACAAGATATCCGCCAGATAGCTGGTGGTTCCGTACAGATCCCAGAGGCCAAGGAGCTTCCCAACGCCTTTGCCGCGGATCAGAGGCCCGCCGACGATAATCACCGCACCGGCAATCGCCAGCCATTTTCCAATGCCTGCCGCGCCGTCAAACAGGCTTCCGCCGAAGAGCAGGAGCGCCAGGCCGATCAGGAACAGATACCAGGCAAAGACTTCGATAATCGCTTCCGCCACTTTTCCGTCTTTCAGGTACATGTAGGCTTTTACTCCCATACCGATGAACAGATGAACCGTACCCAGTACGCAGGAGAAAATCAAAAGCTTCATCGGGTCGCTTAAGGGATTAAACCACAGCGGCGTGATCTCCACCGTCGCGCCGAAGAACGTGCTGGCGACAACCGTGACGATATCTCCGAGAAAGCCGCCAAACAATGCGCCCCAGATAAAGGTCGAGATTCCGCAGAAGCCCAGACACTTCACCAGGCGGTACGCCGTATTCTCCAACGGGAACTTCTTTAAAAGCAGGAAGCAGGCCCCGGCGAGAATCAGGCCGTAGCCCATATCCGCGAACATCATTCCATAGAAAATGAAATAGAAAATCGCAAAGATCGGCGTCGGGTCCACCTCGTAGGATTTCGGCAGGGCATACATGCTGGTGATGGCTTCGAAGGGAACGACCAGCCCCTTGTTGTCAAGGAGCACCGGTGTCTCCTCTCCCTTTTCCGGTTCCACAATCTCGTAGCTGCATCCGGCGTCTTCCAGCACTTTTTTCACCTGGTCGCAGGCGCCGTCCGGCACCCATCCGTCAAAATAGAATGCCTTTTTCGTCTTCAGCAGGTTTTCCGCCGCCTTGGCTTCGTCCCGCTTCATTAATAAACTGTCGTAATAATACTGAATTTCTTCTTTGTGTCCGGCAAAAGACGCGATCTTTTGTTCCAGCTCTTCCTGATCGTTCTTCACCTGCGCCAGCTTTTCGTTCAGACGGGTGATGTTCTCTTTCGCCGTCCCGGTCAATTCCTTGAACAGGGCAAAAGCGAAGCCGTAGCTTTTGAGGACATCCAAAACCGCCTCTTCTTCGGCTCTCAGGCAGATCACATTCAGATACTGCTGTTCTGCGTCCTGACCGATCACGGTGACCACCGTGTCGGGGCTGGCTGCGGACACTTGTTTCTTCATTCCTTCCACATCCGCAACAGCCGGAACAATTCCCAGCATCACACGGACCGAGCGGGTTCCCGCCATATCCAGAGGAAGTTCATAGCCAAGCCATGGAGTCAGTGACGCCTGGGTGGAAACAATCGTATTTTCTTCCGATTTGCTCTCACTCCACTTGTCATAGAGATTCAGCACTTCCAAAATCTCCTGGCTGACCGCCACGCCGTCTCCGAGAGCTTCGTCGTATGCCTTCTGGCTCATCGGCTTCCTTGTCCGGAACAATGGCTTTTTCGCTGTGTCATAGCGGGCGATGGCTTCCAGCGCTGTCTCTACCTTGGCAAGGCGGCCGTCCAGCTCGGAAACCTGGTCCTCATCCCCGTCTTTCGTGACGATGGACGACCATTCGGAATCCAAAAGCTTTTCGCTCTGGTCGTTGAGTTCCACCGCACCCAGATCCATCAGCCGGTTCAGCAGACCGGCTTTTTCCGTCTCCAGGCCAATGACGGACAGCTTTTTCATTTTAACGATTGCCACTGGACTTCACAACCTTTCCGGCAATGATTTGAGCTGCTTTCGCCAAGCGTTTCTCTGCCTGCGCCTTCATGGCGTCACATTCGGCGGCGACTTCGGCCATCCGGGCCTGATAAGCCTTTTCCGCCTCGGCTTCCGCCTGCCGCAGGGTGTTCCGATAGGCGTCATCCGCTTGCTTACGCGCAGTTTCGACCAATTCGGCAGCTTGTTTTTTCCCCTGCTCCAGCAGCTTTTTGGAATCCGCTTGTGCCTGCTTGCGAATGGAAACGGCTTCTTCCTCGCTGTCAGAAATCCGCTTCATATTCTCAATCGACATGCATTTCCCTCCCTACCTATTATTTTCTGGCAATTCAGACAAATTGTTGTCAGATTATGTCCAAATTGCCGAATCATTATTGGCCCTGCTCCAATTTCCCTTCGGCATACGATTGAAAATTCTGAGAGGAACCAAAAATATACCATCAATTCTACACTATTTCTCCCATTTTATCAATGGTTTTTTTGACATCTTTTTAACGACATTTTAACGTTTTTGTCGTATGCGGGCTTAACTTTCTTCATTTTATAAGTTTCTGGGCGGTGTGATTGGTATGCCTTTCACAGACAGCCTGCCCTCATTTTTTTAATTGCAGTCATAGGCCCCCTCTCATTTTTTCCCATTTTTTGTTTTTACATTCACGAGATTTTTTTACTGCTGTAAAAGGCGGGTGAGATAGGGCGGGATTGGGACTCCCATCTTTTTTATATTTTGTAAAAGGGAAGGCGCGTCAGATTCTGTTTCACGACCGGGTATTAGTCCGCATCAACGAAGGGGGGCTTTTCATCCCGGTTTTAGGCCCGGAGATGCTGAACCATTTTTATCCGAAGGACACTCTGGTCTACCAGATCCGCAACGTCCTGACCGGAGAGATCACCGAAGAATACCGCACTCCCTATGACAATAATTTATTTATTTCCATCCGCGCTCAACTGGGCCGGGTAGAGCCTGGGAATTACTCTTTGATTATCTGTGATATGGATACGGCCGAGATACGTGTCAATGAATGATTGGGAAACCATTTTCCTGCCATAAAAAAGCGGTATCCAGCACTCACAACTGGATACCGCTTTTTTATTATTACCTTAAGACGCTTTCTCTAATATTTCCAAAGCGCCCAGCACATACCGCTCCGGCGAATCCTTCCGATAAACCGCCTCCACGTAGTCATCCGCCGCGAGATCCGCGGGCAGTTCCAACTCTTCCGTCACAAAGAAATAGGTTTCCCCATCGTCGCCTTCCAGAATCATCTTATCTCCCTCATACCCCTGGAAAGTCCCATAAACCGTATGTTTTTCCTCGGAGGAAGCTTTGGGAGCTTCCCGCTTCACTCCGTCTCCGGTCACCTTCGTGGCGATTTTCTTTCCCTCTTCCTCGTAATAGGTGATCTCCACTGACTCTCCTACGGATCCGTGAGCCGGATCGATAAAGGCCGCGGTTCCGACGTCAAAGGCTACTTTCCGGTCCTCGCCCTCCCCGTCGTAAGCCCGCTCAGCCGGGTTCTCCAGATCCACATAGATCGTATCCTCCCCGGTTTCCAGAATGTAAGCTTTGACTGTCTTTTTCTCCCGCTCCGCAGCCGTCGTCTGTTCCGGGCCTGCCGAAGCCATCTCCTTCGTAGGTGTTTTCGTCTCCGCTGCGCTGGCTGCCGGAGCCGCCGGAGCTTCTGTCCCTGATTTCGGAATGACGATCTCCGTGTGCGCCGTTGTTTCCGGCAGAGAAGTTTCCGACGCCGTAGAAGAAACAGCGGCGGCGGGGGAGGAAACCGTCTCCTCTCCCGAATTGGAACATCCGGATAACAGAATCATTCCCATTGCAATTCCGGCGGTGAAGCAGATCCTTACTCTTTTTACCATAACTTTTGTCCTTTCCAAACAGATCGCGTGATGTTTTCCTTTCCGCAGAACGATCCCGCGGTCACAATCCTCTTGGTCTTCCCTCGTTTTTCATGATAGGCCGCGTTCCCTCTTTGGCTTTCTCGCCCTGGGATGGAAATCCCGGCGTAGCCAGAGGCAAAACCGTCTGCCGCCACGATGGAATTATATGGTATTTATTTGGTAAAGTCAACCAGAACGCGTCCGCGCCGCCGCTTCTTGCTCCCGGCTTCCCCCGAAATCAATGTCCCTCCTTCGCCTATAAAAAGATTCTCCTTCCCTCCTCCGCCGACTGGTAAGCCGCATAGATCACCTTCATCGTCTCATAGGCAAGCGGGAAACCGGAAAACGGCTCCCGGCCTGTCCGGATGCTGCCTACAAAGTCCTGCGCCTCCCCTAGAAAACCCCGAAGCGTTTCATCCGCGACAAAAGGATGGTTCCATCCTGTTTTGCTGGGCAGCATCTCGGATACAGCCACGTCCTCCAGGCGGTCCTCATCCAGAAAATAGCTGCTGACCACATCCACCGGAGATACCCGGCAATGAATCGCACTGTCGTTGGTGTACACTTCCACATAGCCTTTTGTCCCGCCCAGAACCAGATCTGAGGCCAGAACCGAAGCTTTGGTCCCATCGCTGAAAGTGATGCTGAGATTGGCGTAGTCCTCCACGTCATGAGGCCGGGCCGCTATATGCCGGTGCTCGTAATCGGTCGTCAGGCATTTGCTTGCCATCCCCATATCCGCCGAAACCGACGCGACGGATATCTCCTCTCCCCTGGCCACCGCCTCTGTTTGTTTGAGCGCCAGCAAGCTGGACAGGGGGTGGCAGCCTGCGCGGATCAGCGCGCCGCCTCCAATCTGTTTCCACTCTCCTGTGTTCATGGAACCGGATCCTTTGAGGCTTTCTTCTCCTTTTAAGAAAAGAATTTTGCTTTTCTTTTTTTCCACAATCTCCATGGCTTTCTGTACGCCGGAAGCGTAAACATAGTTTTCCGCATAACAAAACTTCTTTCCGGAGGCAAGCCAGACCTCCCGCAGCTGATCCATATCTGCCAGGACTTTTTCAAGCATTTTCTTTTTGGGAACCTGCAGTCCGATCGGTTCTGGATCCCCCGGCTCTCCGAAATATCCGGTCAGCGGCTTTTCACAGATGACATGTTTCCCCGCCTGGAATGCCTCCCTGGCCATCTTTACGTGCAGATTTGGGGGCGCACAGATATCCACAACATCGATCTTTGGATCCTCCAGCATCAAATGATAATCCGTCAGACATTCCTCATAACCATAAGTTTTTTGCAATTCCTCTGCTTTCTCCCGGTCAAGATCCACAATCGTTTTTAATCGGATATCGCAGCCGCTCACTCTCCGGTAGGCCTCCCCGTGAAGCCTGGCTGCATATCCTGCGCCAATGGTTCCGACAGCAATCTCTCTTTTCATTGTCCCTCCTGATCCGCTCTCCTGTTGATGAAATGAGAGCAATCTCCTATTTTGTTCTTCTTGTCCTAACACAAGAAAACGGCGATTCGGGAAACCACCCCTCCTCTTCTTTTTTATTATAAAGGAACCGGTGAAAGAATCAACGGTGGCAGGCTTTCGGATTTATTACATAATTGTTATCCATCTCCTTCTTACAAACCTCTTTTTGTTTTAACCTCAGGGAAACTTTGGGCTGCAATCAATCCATAACATTTTTTTCTTGAATTCATAACATTTTTGGTATATTTTGTCATTTTAACGTTATTATCATAATTAATAAATATCATTGGAATTTCAAATATTTTTAATTGATTTTTTCGAACAATTCTTTTAGAATAGAAGGAGCAACAATGCAAAGGAGAATGCAATATGAACATGACACAGCTACAATATTTCAAGGTTTTGGCGGAGAAACAACATTATTCCCTGACAGCGGAAGAGCTGGGGATCGCTCAGTCCTCGCTGAGCCGTTCCATCAATGCCCTTGAGGATGAGCTGGGCGTCAATCTTTTCGAAAAAAGAGGCCGGAATGTACAGCTAACCAAGTACGGAGCTTCCTATTACGAGTATGTAAAGGCTTCTCTGACCAGCTTGGAGCTTGGAACCAAAAAAGTAAAATCTATGGCGGATCCGACCATAGGCGAAATCAACATCGGATTGACGTTTCCGTTGGGCTCCGAGATTGTTCCGAACATCCTGCAGCGTTTCAGCGCCGGAAAAGAAAATCGAGGCTTTTCCATCCGCTTGTTCCAGAATTCCACCCCGGAGTTGATCGGGCTGATCAAAAACAATCTCTGTGACCTCGTCCTTTGTTCTTCCCTGCCGGATGAACCGGAAATTCAGTTTACACCTCTTTTTTTCAGCCATCTGATCGCCGTTGTCCCAGACCGGCATCCTCTGGCGCCTAAAACAAAAGTGACATTAGAAGAGCTGGCAAAATATCCTTTTATTATGAACAGCGAGCGGGCTCCCGCTCTTTTGCGGATTTTCCATCAAAAGGGACTGTATCCTACCATTCTTTCCCAGGTCCAGGGAGAATGCACCATTGTCGGCCTGGTCTCCGTCAACTACGGAATCTCGATCGTCGACGAAGCAGTAGATCTATCCAATAAACCAGTAAAAGCGCTCCGTATCCCGGAACTGGAGCAGATCCCTTTTTCCGTGAATGTCGCCTACATGAAAAATCGTTGGTTTTCCCCTGCGGTAAAAGCTTTTCTGAATTTTCTTCTCAAAGAAATCAGGGAGTCCGGTGTTTAACCGCGCTCCCTGATTCCGCTTCCGATCGCTAAAATAGATCCGTATTATAAAATCGAATGCTCCCGCAAATATGCCTTTGACGTATCCAGGCATCGTTTGGCGTGTTCATAGGCACCCAGCTCCTGCATTCTCCTGCGGTGAGGAATTTCGATTGCAAATACGGCGTCTCTTCCCATGCGCCGCACGATCCCGGCGATGTCAGCCGCCCCTTCCCCTACATAGAGGCGTTTTGATCTGCCCGTCTCGATCAATTCCTCCTGGGTATCCGGAATCCGCATCGGGGCATCGCAAAGATGTAGGAGCTCAAACCATTCTTCCGGACATTGTTCCAGCTCCTCCACCGTCACCTGAGAACGGAAATGATGAAGCACATCCACCAACAGCTTGGCGTTTGGTTTTTTTACCAGCTCCAGCACCGCTTTGGCGGCCTGTAAATTTGAGATGCTGGCCCAGGTCACGTACTCCAGATAAACAGCCAGATGATAGCGGGCCGCCAGATCACAAAGCCTTGAAAACTGATCCAGGTAGACTTCCATTTGATTCGTCCAGATACTGGCGATGACGCCCCTTACTCCCAGCTCTTTCGCCGCCGCAAGGGCCGGTTCATAATCCGAGACGTCTCGCTTTCGATCAATCATGGCAAGATCAATATCGTGAATTTGGATTCCAGTCGCTTTCAGGGCTTCCTTGGTCAGCTCCATCAGGCGGCTGTCGTTGACCAGATCAAAGTCTCCCTCCTCGGCGATTCCCTGCCGGATGATCCGGATTCCCACCATGTCATAGCCGATGGAGGCTGCGTTATAGATCATTTCCGGCGGAGACCAAAAAGGGACCGTGTGCTGAGCCAGGGAAAACTGTATCTTCATGTGTGTTTCTCCTTTAATCAGACTCTAAATCCAGCGCGGCAAACAGCCCTTCCCGGATGGATGTGCCGATATTTCTCGCCGCCCGCGCATCGCCGGCCGCCACCGGGTCAAGCCCTGCCTGTCTCAGTTCCTCTACCAGCCCTTGGACCGGTTCAAAGCCCACGGCAAAAACGACGGAATCACAGCTCAGGCTTTCTTCTTTTCCCTGATAAAGATATTCCACATGATCGTCGCAGATCCGGTCCAGCCTTGCCCCGCAGATGACCGTGATTTTGCGTTCCCGCAGCAGGCTGCGCACGGCCAGCTGGTTGTTCCGTGCTTCCGCCCCATTGGAAAGAATATCCGGAAGGAACTCCAAGATTGTCACCTGTTTTCCCTGCTCCGCCAGGCTCAAGGCAAGTTCGCAGCCCACCAGGCCGCCGCCGATCACCGCCACCCGGTCTCCGGCTTCCGCCCTGCCGTGCAGGAGATCCAGCGCCGTTTTTACATGGGACTTCTCCCTTCCTTCCACCGGCAGCAATTTGGCCGACGCGCCGGTGGCCACGATAACCCGGTCGGCTCCCGCAGCCAAAACGGCGGACACTGTGGCTTCCTTCCCTTTTTGAATCTTGACTCCGGCCAGTTCACACTGCTTTTCCTGATAATGGATCAGCCTCGCGATATCCTGCTTAAAGGACGGCGCGGCCGCGGCCGTCATATTTCCTCCCAGCTTTTCCTCCCGATCCCAAAGCTCCACGATATGGCCCGCCTTTGCCGCAGCGGCTGCGGCCTCCATGCCGGCCGGCCCTCCTCCCACGACCAACACGTTCCGGGGCGTACCGGCTTTTTTCAGCTGATACGACGGATCTTCCTCGTGGGAAAGCCAAGGGTTCACGGAACAATGAAAATATTTGCCGTTATTGATGGAGAAAAGGCACTGATTGCAGCCGATACAAGGGCGGATCTCCTCCCATCTGCCCTGTCTCACCAGGTTTGGCCACTCCGGCTCGGCCAGAAGCCCATGGCCCAGGGCCACAAGATCGCAAGATCCGGAAGTAACCGCCTGGACCGCCATCTCCGGCCGCAGAAGTTTATTTTGTCCCAGCACGGGAATTTTTACTGTTTCCTTCACCCGCTTTGCCGCAGGCAGAGAATATCCCTCCGGCTCATAGACCGTGGGAATACAGCGGTTCCACTGGGTCTCAAAAGATCCCGTATCCACCTGAATCGCGTCCGCTCCGGCTTTTTCCAGAATCCGGCACATGGCAAGTCCTTCTTCGATTTGACGGCCTTCTTTGGTCCCATGGGTGACGGAAAATTTCACAATCACAGGAAAACGGCTGCCGCAGGCTGCCTTGACGGACTGGATCAGCTCCACGGTAAACCGCATCCGGTTTTCCAGCGATCCCCCATACTCGTCGGTCCGGTGGTTCCACTGGGAAGATTGGAATTGATCCAGCAGATAACCGGCATACGCATGCAGTAGAATGGCGTCTGCCTCGCCCTTTTTTGCCAGAGCCGCAGAAACCCCGATCTGTTCCACACAGTGCTGAATTTCCTCCTTGGTCATGGCCCGGCACAATACATTGGGATCCGCCACTGACGGCACCTCACTGGCCGACAGGGTTCCTCCGCAGCGTCCGCCTCCCAGATTGAACTGCAGCGCCAGCTTGGAATCGTAGCGGTGAACCGCATCCGCCACCTCGTTCAAACGCCCGACATGGCTTGGTTTACAGAACATTCCGGCAGCAGAAAATCCGAACCGGTCAGTAAAAAACAAGGAACCGGAAGCAATCAGAGCGGCGCCTCCCTTCGCCCGCGCGGCATAGTAAGCCTTTTGCCTTTCTGAAAAACCTCCGTCTAAATCCGCCAAATTTCCCATCGGAGCCATAACGATCCGATTTTTCAGTTCCATTCCGCCGATCCGGCATCTCTGGAACAAGATTTCTTGTTCTGTGTGCATGTTTTCCTCCTTTTGATGAAATCTCCTCTGATTTTTTATCGGAATAACAGGTATACAAATTATAGAAATTCCAATAGTGAGAAACAATAGTTGGATTTTGTTTTATCCATTACACTTTTGATATCGTTTTTCCTCGTATAAAACTAAAATACCGCTTCCTCCCAAAACATGGGTGAAAGCGGTATTTTCACAATATTGGTATTTCCATCAAAGATTATTTTTTCTTCCAAAGGGAAGGGATCACCAGCAGCAGAATCGGGAAAATCTCCAACCGTCCGATCAGCATATCCAGGCTGAGGACAACCTTGGAAAAGTAGGACAGCGTCGAAAAGTTCCCGGTCGGCCCCACCACTTCGCCAAGGCCCGGACCCACGTTATTCAGGCAGGCCAGCACCGAGGAGACCGTGGTCGTCACGTCAAAACCGTTCAGTGCAATCAGCAGGACAGACACGAACAGGATCGCTGTGTAAAACAGCAGATAAGTATGTACTCCCTGTACCGTCTCTTCTTCCACCACTTTTCCTTCCATGCGCACAACGCTGACCGAGCGGGGGTGAACCAGCCGTTTCATCTCCCGGCGGACGGATTTCACCAAGATCACAACACGGGCGGTCTTGATACCGCCGCCGGTGGATCCGGCACAGGCGCCCAGAATCATCAGCAAAAGCAGGATCATCTGGGATAGATAAGGCCACTGCGCAAAGTCCGCGGTCGCATATCCAGTGGTCGTGATGATAGAAGCCACCTGGAAGGAAGCATAACGGATCGATGTCATCACGTTCCCGTATAAGGAATAAATATTGATCGTAATCACCAGGACCGACGAGGCGATGATCCCCAGGTAAGTCCAAAGTTCCTCGCTCTTAAACGCCTGGGCGAATTTTCTCGCAATCATCAGGTAAAACAAGTTAAAGTTGATGCCGAACAGAATCATAAATACCGTGATGACCCCATCCACATAGGCGCTGTTGTATGCGGCAATGCTGGCATTGTACACGCTGAATCCACCGGTTCCGGCCGTTCCAAAGGCATGTACCAGCGCATCGTACAGCGAAAGTCCGCCGAACATCAGTAAAATCACCTGTAAGGCCGTCAGTCCGATGTAGATCGCATAGAGAATCTTCGCGGTTCCCATGGTCCTCGGCACCAGCTTGCCGACCGTAGGCCCCGGAACCTCGGCTCGCATCAGATACATGGAGCGCTTATCCGCCAAAGGTATGATAGCTAATACAAAGACCAGCACCCCCATGCCGCCGATCCAGTGGGTAAAGCTCCGCCAGAACAAAATGCCCCGCGGAAGCACCTCGATATCGGTCAGGATCGTGGATCCGGTGGTGGTAAAGCCGGATACCGTCTCAAAAAAGGCATCCAGGAAGTTCGGTATGGTTCCGCTGATCACAAAGGGCAGCGCCCCAAAGATCGACCAGACCAGCCAGGTCAGCCCGACGATAAACAGCCCCTCTTTGGCGTAGATCACTGGATTTTTCGGTTTTTTTGCCCCTAGCACCAGGCTCAGCACAATCAACGCCGCTGCTACAATCAAAAAGGAAAGGTAAGACTCCTCCCCATAGAGGATTGCCACCCCCATCGGGATCAGCAGCAAAACGCCTTCCACCCCCATCAGCTTATAGAGGATGTGGCTAATCATTTTACCATTCATAACCTTCTCCTCTACGCCAGCATCTCATGGAGGGACTTCACGTGGGGCCTCGTTGTCACCAGGATCACCGTATCATCTTCCTCTATGGTATCATTGCCGCCAGGAATAATCAGTTCTCTGTCCCTTACAATACAGGCCACGAGAAAGCCCGGCTGAATCGAGAGATCCTTCAGCGGAATTCCGGTAAACGGCGCTTTCTTTTCCACCAAAAATTCCAACGCTTCCAGCCGTCCTCCGATCAGGCGGCTCAAAGACTCCACGCTGTTGTCCGCCACCGACGCGGATACGGCGCGCACATACCGGACGATCTGATTCGCCGTAACCTCCTTGGGAGAAATGATGGTCTGTATTCCGATCTTTTCCAACATTTCGGTGAAGGACAGCTGCGTCACCTTTGTTATAATCTTGGAAACATTGCGCGTCTTTGCGTACAGGGAAAGAATCGCATTGATCTCGTCCATTCCGGTCATCGCCACAAACGCGTCGACCTCCTGGATCCCCTCCTCCAGCAGCAGTTCTTCGTGGCTTCCGTCTCCGCAGACAACCGTGGCCGCGGGCAGCTGCTCGCAGAGCTCACGGCAGCGTTCCATATTCTGCTCGATGATTTTAACATGCATGCCCTGGAACAAAAGGCGCTTGGCCAGATAATAAGATATCTTGCCGCCGCCCACAATCATCACGTTTTTCACGCTGCTGCGGAACAGATCGATCTCTTTGAAAAAGGACTGCAGTTCATCATGGGAAGAAACCAGATAAATCCGGTCCCCCGCCTCCAGCACGTCGCTGCCGCCGGGGATGAAAACCTCCTGTCCGCGCTGTACCGCACAGATTAAGACCCGAAAGCTGAATCTCTTGTTGATTTCCACCAGGGATTTCCCAATCAGCGCGTTTCCCGCGTCCAAGGCGAACTCCATCAGCTCCACGCGCCCCTTTGCAAAGGGTTCGATACTGGTGGCCGCCGGGAAAATCAGCACGCGGGAAATCACGTTTGCGGACGCTCTCTCCGGATTGATTGCAAAACTCAGCCCCATCTCTTCACGGATAAAGGGAAGCTGATCGTAGTATTCGGGTTTCCGCACCCGTGCAATGGTGCGGGCCGCCCCGTGTTTTCTCGCCAATAGACAGCAAAGCATGTTGAGCTCGTCCCCGTCCGTGCAGGCGATCACCAGATCGGCCTCCGAAATTCCGGCTTCCAGCTGGACTTGATAATCCACCGCATTTCCCTCGACGCACATGACATCCTCGGTATCCACCAATGCCTGCAGCGCCGCCGGATTGCTGTCGATGACCACAATATCGTGGCCTTCCTGGGCCAGCTGTTCCACCAGCTTATGACCTACTTTTCCACTTCCCATGATAATGATCTTCATATCATAGCCTCTCCCCCAGCCGTCGCCGGCCTTTTATTCTTCCGTCTCGCAGCGTATGTGAAGTTCATCAAGCTGCTTCTTGTCCACCATATCCGGCGCGCTGGTCATCAGGCAGGAGGCGTCCTTTGCCTTCGGGAAGGCAATCACCTCGCGGATGCTGTCTGCTCCGGCCATCAGCATGGCCAGACGATCGAGGCCGTAAGCCAGTCCGCCGTGGGGCGGCACTCCATATTTAAATGCGTTCAGCAGGAAGCCGAACCGCTCATTCGCCGCTTCCTTTGTAAAGCCAAGCGCCTCAAACATTCTTTCCTGTACGTCGGCCTGATGAATACGGATGCTGCCGCCGCCGATTTCATTGCCATTCAGCACAATGTCGTACGCCTTTGCCCGCACTTTGCCGGGATCCGTATCCAGCAGAGGGAGATCTTCCTCCATCGGCATGGTAAAGGGGTGGTGCATGGCCACATAACGGTCTTCCTCCTCCGAATACTCTAAGAGCGGGAATTCGGTGATCCACAGGAAGCGGAAATCATCTTTCTTCAGGAGATCCAGCTGCTTTGCCATCATAAGGCGCAGGCTGCCCAATACATTGAAGACAACGCCGTCCTTGTCCGCCGCAAACAGCAGCAGATCCCCGGTTTCTCCATCCAGAGCCGAGATCAATGCCTCCAGCTCCTCCGGAGTCATGAATTTCGAGAAGGAGCACTTATGCGCGCCGTTCTCCCCACAGCCTACGGCAATGTATGCCAATCCCTTGGCTCCCATGCCTTTCGCCACGTCCACCAGGGCGTCGATCTTCTTTCTTGGCATGTGGCCCTGTCCCTTTACGTTGATGGCCCGGACCGAACCGCCGGCGGCAAGGGCTCCTGTAAATACGCCGAATCCGCAGCCCTTCACCAGCTCCGAAACATTTTTCAGCTCCATGCCGAACCGGATATCCGGTTTGTCGGAACCGAAACGGTCCATCGCCTCCCGGTAAGGCATCCGCAGGAATGGAATCGAAACCTCCACGCCCAGGACCTCGCGGAACAAAAACTGAAGGAGCTTTTCATTGACATTCATCACGTCCTCTTCGGTCACGAAGGAGAGCTCCATATCCATCTGGGTAAAATCAGGCTGACGGTCCGCGCGCAGATCCTCATCCCGGAAACAGCGGGCGATCTGGAAATAGCGGTCATACCCGGCGCACATCAAAAGCTGCTTAAACAGCTGCGGAGACTGGGGCAGCGCGTAAAACGCCCCCGGATGCAGACGGCTCGGAACCAGATAGTCCCGCGCGCCCTCCGGCGTGCTCTTGGTCAGCATCGGCGTCTCAATCTCTAAAAAGCCCTGCTCCGCCATAAACTGGCGGGATAAGGTGGCCACCTTGCTGCGGAGAATCAGGTTTCTCTGCAAAGAAGGCCGCCGCAGGTCCAGATAACGGTACTGGAGGCGAAGCTCCTCCCTGGTGTTAATCTCATCTTCAATCGGGAACGGCGGGGTTTCCGACTCAGACAGAATGCGAAGATCCGTCACCCGGATTTCCAGGCGGCCGGTGGCAAGATTCTCGTTAAACGCGCCGGAACGGGTTTCCACACGGCCGGTGGCACCAATCACGAATTCGCTCCGAAGCGTCCCTGCCTTCGCAAAGCCCTCCGTGCCAATGTCATTTTCATCAAAAATCAACTGAAGCAGACCGGTACGGTCCCTCAGGTCGATAAAAATCAGACTGCCTAAATTTCTTCTCTTCTGCACCCAGCCCATGACCGTCACAATCTCTCCGATGTTCTGTTCGGTCACCTCGGTACACCGGTGGGTCCGGCGCATGCCCTGCATGGATTCTGCCATGACAACTCCTCCTATATCAACGGGCCTTGCCCGCTTTCTTCCCTCTGTCCGCCTTATGCGGATCTCGCCCGCTTGCTTTCTCTTTCTCGCTCAGTTTCTCTGAGAGTCACAAAAGAACTCTCGGAATTCCGTATAGCCTTCCGCCGCAAGCTGTTCTTTCTGGAATTTTTTATTTTTAATCATCACCGCGGTCAGGACCTGCGCGCCCTGCTCCCGCTCCGCCTGAGCTTCCTTTAAAATCTCGCAGAGGCGGTCTTTCGGCATGTTTTTCTCGATCAGGTAAGCTTTCTTACCGGCCGCTCCGGGCACCTGGAAGTTTTGATCCATCAAGATCGTGATGATCCGCTCGAAACCGATGGAAAAGCCGCAGGCCGGGACCTGCAGGTTTGTGAATTTTCCTACCATCTCGTCATACCGGCCGCCGCCGCCTGCCGAGCAGCCAAGGCCTGCAATCTCAATCTCGAAAATCGTTCCGGTGTAATAAGACATTCCCCTCACCAGGGTCGGATCAAAGGCCAGCTTGAAATCCGCAGAAGCCGTGGCTTCTACGCTGTCCACAATCTCCTTGAGCCCTTCGGCCGCACCTTCTTCCAGGTGGCCGCCCAGGACTTTCCCCAGGTAAGAGATTCCGTCTTCTTCTTTTGACAGCGCTTCGAACATGGCCAGATACTTGTCGATGGCCGCCTGATCGAACCCGCTCTCGGCAAGTTCCTTCGCCACGCCTTCCATGCCGATCTTGTCCATCTTATCTAAAATAATGAAGACTCTGTCATAGGAGTCCGCCGGGAATCCGCTGGCAGCCGCCATGGCTTTTAACATCCGGCGGTCATTGATCCGCACGGTAAAGCCGGAAAAGCCCAGCTTTCCGAGAAGCGTCGTGGTGGCCAGGATCAGTTCGATCTCAGCGATATTTCCGGCCTCTCCGAGAATATCGATATCACACTGGTAAAACTGGCGGAACCGCCCTTTCTGGGGCCGGTCGGCCCGGAACACCGGTCCGATCTGCAGAGCCTTAAAAGGCTTCGGCAGATCATTGACGTGATTCGTATAATAGCGCACCAGCGGCACGGTCAGGTCATAGCGCAGCCCGCTGTCCGCCAGGTCCTCCTCGCAGGTCGCGGTCTCAAGGTTCAGCTTTTCGCCGCGCTTCATAATCTTAAATATCAATTTTTCATTGTCGCCGCCCTGTTTGCTGGTCAAATTCGGCAGGCTCTCCACCACCGGCGTCTCAATCGGGGTGAATCCAAAGCTCTTATAAGTCTCCTTGATCAGGCCGATCACATAATCCCGGATCTGCATTTCCTGAGGAAGGATATCCTTCATGCCGTTCACCGGCTTTTTCGTCAATGCCATATCTTTGCTCCTTTGTTCTATAAATAACTACTGGGAAGACAGCAGAAGGCGCCCGAAGCGCCCTTTCCCGGCCCTCCAGGCGAAACATCCATGCAAAGTTCCGTCTCTGCCGAATCCATGTATGATAAACTATCTAAATATTATAGCGGCTTTCCCTAGATATGGCAAGAAGGAAATCAGATGAAATCTCCTTTGAAAGCACAATTCCAATTCTGCAATCCTTCATTCCATTTGAAATGAACGGATCCTTTCAAATGAACCATTTTCTCCTCTTCCTGTTTTCCAATCTCCCTGCTCCCTAGAGAAACGCAGGGAAAATCCGCCTCGCTTTCATTTTGGCACCGAATTTGCTGTCTATAAAGACCGAACGAAACTTCCCCAGGGGAAGAGCTGATAAAAGGAGGAATTATTCTATGAACAGGAAGCAGTCGCTGCCCGGCCGGTATTCCGGTTTTTCAGCCCCTTGCTACACGAGTACCCGCATCCTTTCTCAATATATAGAAAGTTATGATGGCACAAAACTTGCCATGGATCTGGTCTTTCCGGTCAATCCACCGAAGGAACTGCCGGATCATCCGCTCCCTGTCATCCTGGTGGCCTCCCGCGGAGGCCGTTTCGACGGGACATCGGGCAACGGAGACGCCATCCCCTTCCGTTTTCTCTCCCACGGTTATATTCTGGCGGTAGTGGAGCTTCGAGGCTGCGGGGCGTCCTACGGAACCAACAACAGTTTTGGAAATCTAGAGCACTGCCGGGACACCATTGCCGCCGTGCGCTGGCTGAAACAACAGCCTTGGTGCAGCGGGAAAGTCGGAATGTCCGGCATCTCCAACCGCGCCTATATTCAGCTTTGCACCGTGTCCCATTTTCCGGATGAGCTGGACGCCATCACGCCGACCGTGGCGATTTCGGATTTCTATTATCAAAATTATCCCAATGGGGTTTCCGCTGTTCCGGTGAGCCATCTGACTTCCCACTACGCCGCCGGCTGCAAGGAGCAGCGTCAGACCAAGGAAGAATTGCTGGCGTCCGTCCGCCCGGTGGATGAAGATCCGGCCGGAGATCTGGCCTACGACGCCTATTTGACCGGCCACTATGGAAAAAACCGGATGTTTGTGGAATCCCTTCTTCACCCCAATATGCTGCGGGATACCCCGAACCCGGATTTCCACGGCGATCCCACCAATTTAACGATTCCGCCTCTGTTCCGGCTGCGGGATTTCCGGGATCATAAAACCAGACAGCACCAGTTTATCGGACAGCTGGAATCCGGCGCGCTTGGACAGCTGGCGCAATATAAAACCGGCGGAGGAAGCGTGGTCCTTGGCCCCTGGACCCACTTTCAGTCCCGCATCGGGAATCCGGACGTGCCGGAGGGGATGCTTGATTTTTCCGCCGAATACCAGCGCTGGTTCGACGCCAGCCTGAAAGGCATCGACAATGGATTTTTTGACGCGCCGCCGGTCTGTTACTATGTGTTCGGAGCAGGGGACGGGGAACATTGGCGGTACGCCGATTCCTGGCCTCTGGAAAACGTGCGTTATACCACGCTCTATCTGACCACGGAAAAATCCGGCACCAGCGCCTCAAAAAACGACGGCGTGCTCTCCCCGTTCTGCCCAGATAAAGAGGAAGCAGTTTCCTATCTGGTGGATCCTTCGATTTCCGTCTTCGACAATCACGACGGGAAAGGAGCCACCTACAACCGGATGACCATGTGCTGGAACGGGGATATGGAGCCGGATGTGGATGCCAAAGGGCTGACCTTCACCACTGCGCCGCTGTTTCCGGTCTACGAAAATCAGATGGCAGGCTGCGTCTCCGTCGACCTCTGGGTTACCTCCACCGCGCCGGACGGCGACTTCCTCGCCTATCTGGAAGAAGTTAAGAAGGACGGAACCTCCCATTTCATCAAAGACGGCGTTATCCGCGCTTCCCACCGGATCTCCGCCCCCAATGAAGCCTGGGAGAGCATGGGAGCCACCTGGCACACCAGCAGCGAGGCCGACGTGAATGCCTGTCTTGCCGAAGGCATGGAAAAGCCGGTGCACCTGCAGTTTGCCATCGAGCCCATTGCCTACCAGTTTGAAAAAGGGAGCCGCATCCGCCTAACCATTACCTGCGCCGACAACCATACTTACCAACACGCAATGGTTAAGGAGGGAAATCTTCCGACCGTACGCCTCCTCACCGGGGGCGAGCATGCCTCTTTGATCCGGATTCCCTTTGTGGAAGCCACGGATAACGTATATAACGGCCACGTCCGCACGGATTCTTACGATGGAAGCGGTACCCTATACTTTTTTGAGAAACATATCTATCTCTATGCCGATGGCTCTTGGAAACGGCTGAAGGCCGGTACGCCGGAGGCGGAATATACGGTGCAGGGAATGGAGGCCCGCTTCTCTTCGGCAGGTTTTACCTTTGTCGGGGAAGAAAAGCCGAAAAAGAACGGCGTGATTCAGGATTACACCGGCGGAGGGCAGGAACCGCAGCCGCTCCCGGCCTGCCGGCACCTCTATCTGGATACTGTGCCGGTGCAGCCGCGGGCGGAGACGCTGTTCGCCCCCGCAGTCAAAACCTTGTGGATCAACCTGTTCCATCCGGACAGGAAGGCGGGAAAAGCTCCCTGCATCGTCAATATCCACGGATACGGACAGACTATCTCGCTGTTCAGCAAGCCGATAAAAGCCTTCTATGAGGCAGGCTATGCCATTGCCAATGTGGATCTGAGGAACTATCCTTCCAACTACTATCCGGATTACATCCACGACGTCAAAGGAGCCATCCGTTTTCTTCGCGCCAGTGCGGAGCGTTACGGGATCGACCCGGACCGGATCGGATGCTACGGCCAATCCCTCGGCGGCAATACCGCTCTGATGGTGGCGATCAGCGCGGAGGACGAAAATCTGGAAGGAACCGTGGGCGGCAATTCCGGCGTATCCAGCCGCGTCCAGGCGGCGGTGGCTGGCTTTGCCTGGAGCGATCTTTTGAATATGGGAAAAGATATCCTGGACGAATACCAAAACGAGCCGGAACTCCTGCCCCAAAAGTACGCCCGCACCGACGGCGAATTCTCTCCCTGCTCCGAGGTGATCGGCTTTACCGGAAAGGGAAAAGGCATTGGCGCGCTGAGAGAATACATGGAAAAAGGCCAGGCCGGATCCGACCCTGCGTGGGATCAGAAACTAGCGGAAGCCAAGGACGCCTCCCCGATTTCCCATATCACGCCGTCCTCGCCCCCGGTGGCCTTATTCGGCGGCTACGGCATGAAACACGTGGACATCGCCAATAATCAGAGCCTGCGCACCTTCTGGCAGCTGAATTTGGCCGATGTGACCTCCTTCCTGTTCTGCAATACCCAGGGCGAATACGGTCAAAAACCGGAAATCATCCAGGCTGTGCTGACCTTCCTGAACCGCTATCTCAAGGAAAATCCGCCGGAGAAGAAACTGGCGCTGCGGGAGGGGTCACTGGAAGCCGTGGAAAATTACCGGATCCATACGCTTCCCAGTCTTCCGGTCTGGGAAAGGGATGCGGTCTGGGTCGACACAGGAACGGTAGAACGGGTTCTGGAGATCGATTTGAAATCTCAGGAAAGCCATCTTCCGGCAGGCTCCCTCCGAAAAATCGGAAGAAAAAATCATGTAAATCTGATGGCGCTGAACGGGGCCTGGGGAATCGAAGTAAAACGGTGGAATGAATTTTCTATGATTACCGTTAAGAAAAGCTGACCGGCTGATGGGTTTTGCTTCACACAAAAAAGGGGCAGTCGCTGCGACAGCCCCTCTTTTGTGTGAAGCAGTTTTCTACTTTTCTTCCACCCCGTTTTTTGCGCAGATATCGTTCAGGCAGCATCTTTCGCAGTGGGGCTTTGTTCTGGCTGTGCAGATATCCCGGCCGTGAAAGACCAGACGATGGCAGAAATCGCTGCCCTCCTCCGGGGGAATCAGCTCCCAGAGAGCCATCTCCACTTTCTTCGGCTCTTTCACGCCGTCCACCAGCCCCATCCGGTTGACCAGGCGGATGCAGTGGGTATCCGTCACAATGGCAGGCTTGCCAAATACGTCTCCCATCACCAGGTTGGCGCTTTTTCGCCCGACCCCTGGGAGCTTCAGCAGCGCGTCGAAGTCATCCGGTACCTTACCGCCGTACTGATCCCTCAAAATTTTCATGCAGGCGCTGATGTCCCGCGCTTTGCTGCGGCCGAGGCCGCAGGGCCGGACGATTGGTTCGATTTCCCCCACCTCGGCGTCCGCCAGGGCGTTCACATCGGGAAATTTTTCATACAGATCCTGCACCACCACATTGACCCGCGCATCCGTGCACTGGGCCGCCAGACGCACGCTGACCAGCAGTTTCCACGCCTGATCATAATCAAGTGTACAGCCGACGTCCGGATATTCCTGTTTGAGGCGTTCCACGATTTCCAAAGCCAATTTTTCTTTCGTCATTGTTTGCTCCTCCCGGCGGACCGCCGCCGTTTCATCCATAGATCATCACGATTCCGACCATCATGCCGAACGTGACGGCAAAGGTCGGCAGTTTACTCCGGTACATCAAAATCGACTGCGGAAGGATCTCGCCGAACACCACGTAGAGCATCGCTCCGCTGGCAAAGCTTAAGCTGACCGCCAGACCGAACGGTCCGATATCTCCAATCCAATAGCCAAGGATTGCCCCCAGCACCGTAGGCGCGCCGCTGAGCGCTGTAATCAAGACCGCCATGCCCCGGTGCATGCCGCCGCTGACCAGGGGCACCACCACGGCCATGCCTTCCGGAATATTGTGCAGTCCGATCAGGACCGCCAAAATTAACGAAGCCCCGGTTAGGGCATTGTCCGTACTGACATAGGATGCTCCGATGGTCATCCCCTCCGGCACGTTGTGGAGGGCAATGGCACAGGCCATCACGATACCGGCCACAAATAAAGAGGCGCTGGAATCTCCTTTTCTGCGGTGTTCATTCAAATGATTGGCATGCGTCAGCTCATCCAGATCATCCGCCGTCTTCGGGTGCTTTTGATCAATATGAGCCACTTCCGGATCCGTCTTTTTATCGATCGCCGCATTCAGCAGGTAAACAATTCCGATCCCAAGACAGACCCCGGCCAAAACAGGTAACACGCCGACTCCGGTCCCAATGGCCTCCTGAATCAAATCAAAACAGACCACGCTGATCATCACACCTCCGGCAAAGCTTAACAGCAAACTGACGGTCCGATTCGAATCCCTCCGAAACAAGGCACCGGCCACACCTCCCAGGCCGGTGCCCGCCACCCCTGCCAATGTGGTGATGAAAATCAGATTCCACATAGAACTTCCCTCTTTCTCCTGTGTATTGGCGCTCCAGTTGTTAGCACCTTCTAACTTTTTCATTATACCTCGGCCGGTGGAATTTGTATATATCAAAAAATAGCTGCTCTCTAAAAAATAAGAGCCGCCTTCCGGATTGCTCCCAAAGGCGGCGTATTTCTATGTATCATTCTAAGTTATAAGCTTTTACCAAACTCCCAGGCTTTCTCCGGGTAATCCGTCTCCTCGATGTCTTTCCTTACCCCAACACCGGGAGCCAGCACCATTCCGGCGTCCTCCCATTGCAAATACCGGCAGATCGTCTGGTAGTGGGCAGTCAGCACATCCAGCGCCCAGGGCGCCGTGTCCGCGCAGGTGGCGAGAAGCGCTGCTTTCTTTCCGGATCCCAGCAATTTTGAATTCTTTGCATAGAACCGGTCGATCACACTCTTAATCTGGGCGGGCATGCCAAAGTAGTAAAGCGGCATCGCAAAGACAACCAATTCCGCCTCCATTAAAATAGGAAGCAGCTGCTCCATCCCGTCCTTTTGAATACATTCGCCATCATGGTTCCGGCAGTAATTGCAGGCGCGGCAATTGCCAACCTCCTGAAATGCTGCGTCAAACCGGGCCACCGTATGCCCTGCTTCCTCCGCCCCACGGATAAACTCCTCCGCCAGCAGCGCGGAAGTTCCCTTTTTATGGGGACTTCCCGTAATCAACACAATCTTCATGGCGTCTCCTCCAGTCTGAGATCAGCCGGACCTTCGCCCGGCAAAAACTCGTTGTCCATTTAGTTTACCACATGCAAAGGGCGGCCGCAAGGGCCGCCCTGGTAAATCTGGGATCTTCTGTATTGCAGACTCATTGGATCCTTCTCCTCTTTACTCTTCCGTCACCCCGTTTTGGAATATCTGGATCAGGCTCTCCACATCGCGGATGTTTACCACGATCGAAGGCTCCGCGCCATTGACGGATACCTGATAATAATTCTCGTTGTACGGGATGTAGGTGATGGTTACCGTGGGGAACGCTTCCACATTCCGATGATAAGTCACAGTAAAGGAATCAGAGGACACCGGAAGGGCTTCTCCTTCCTCCAAAACCCGCTGCCCTTCCATTTTCAGGGCTTTCTGATATTTCTGGAAGGCCTCCGCTGTGATTTCCTCCCCATCAAGGTAATAGGTCACCTCGGTTTTGGTCGCGGCCTCCGCCGTCGTTTCCTCCGTGCTTCCATCGCCCGCAGACTCTGATTCCGCAGCGGTGGTCTCTTCCGCCGCTTCTTTTCTCTCCACAGTCAGGGTCTTGGTCACTCCGCCGTAGGTCAGCTCAATGCCATCGATGGAAGTATCCGCGATTTCATTCGGATTCAAATTCGCAATCGTGCGTTCGCTGAGATCTAAGAGCGCGCTGAGATTGTCGCCGTCCATGGTCAGGATCGTGGAACCACCTTCATAGGAGACGAAATACTGGTCGTTCTCTTCATCGTAGTTTCCGACATAGAGGACAAACTGTTTCTCTGTCTCCACAGTCTCGGTGGTATCCTCCTCCCCTTCCGTTTCCGCCTTCTTGGTCACGGTCTCCTCCTCGGTGTAGCGGATCGTGATCACCGCCGCGGGCTCGGAGAGCCCCGCCGCCGCTTTCTCCTCCTCGGCCGGCTGGTAAGCCGTCGCCGTGTTGTAAGAGAAGGCGCTGATTTTGTTTAAAACCGAACTCTGCGCCGTGGTTCCAAAGGGAATAAGGCTCCCATCTTCCTTCTGATAGAACAGATTGGCCTTCTCCGTATAGTCGTTCTCCGGCAACCCAGCCGCCTCATACTTTAAATACTGCGTCTGTCCGCCCTTTTCAATGGTAATATCCTTGATCTTTGTGGAGCTGATCTCCGGGCCGTCGTCCACCGCCAGCAGTTCCAGCCACCCCTTGTCAAAGGTGGAAGCCAGCGCGGAGTCCGTCAGGTAGACCTGGCCGCTGCCTTCGATCATCCCGTAACAGCCGCCCGCCGTGGTATTCACGTCTCCGATCCATAGGACTTCGCTGGCGCCGGTGTCATCGCCGACCGTCACTTTCACCGCTGGGTCATCCAGGCCATAGTCCGCCGGTTTGGAAGCCGCGTCCGGGATCTCTTTTTGTTTTTCCGCCGCCTTTAACGTGCTCAGCATAGAGCTGACGCTGCCCTGGTTGACCGGATAGTTTTCGTCGCCCTCCCGGCGCCAGGTAGAATCAGTCTGAATTAGAGAGACCGTCTCCCCGCCTGCCTCATAGGAGATCCGATTGATCGTACCGGTCAAACCCAGCAGCTTTTCCGCCTCTTCCCCGCTTTCCGTCTCCTTCGCTTCCTGAGCCGCATTGTACTTGGTCAGCGCATAATAACCTGCGCAGGCTGCAAGCAGCAGGGCCAGGAGAAGGATCAGGTTTCTGGATTTTTTCTTTTTCTTCATTATTTCTTCCGCCTCCATACCCAAACGCCGATGCCGCAGCCGATCAACGCTACCGGAATCACACCCATGGTCAGGATCATCCAGAAACGGCTCTGGGATTCAGTCATCGTCAGTGTGTTGATATCCATGCTCTTCGGGGAGATGGAAATGGTGCTTTCATGCTCGCACATCCAGCTGAGAGAATTCAGGAAAAGATCCGCATTGGAGACCGTAAAGCGTTCAATGATGTCTTCGCTGAGGAGTGCTTCCGAAGAAATCACCACCAGATGAGAGGTCTTTTCTCCGACCGTCTCCGTTGCCGCTGCCCCCAGATAGAAAGGCCCAGCCGCATCCGCTTCTTCCCGCTCCGTGGTGGAAACCTTCCCTCCGGACAGAGCCTTGGCGTATGCCTCATCCGAGGTGGACAGCAGCGGAGATACTGTCAGAGACGACCGAATATCGCTGGAAATCGTCAGTCCCTGGGCTCCGCCCAAAAGAACGCTGATGTTTTGTTCCGTGATCGGGGAAGTGATCGTATGGCTTTCCACCTCAGGCACCAGGTAGATCGGGGACTGGTAATAGTGCTCTGTGCTCCCCTCCAGCACCAGGCTGTTGGTCAGACTCATACCGTACTCATTGTAAATCTGATCAAAATTTGGATGTGCCTCGCCGGTCAAGGCCGGAATGATCAGCGCGGATCCCCCATCCTTTAAATACGCGAGAATTTTCTCCGCTTCCTCCTCCGACAGATCTTTCGTCGGGCAGTAGATCAGGAGGCAGTTGGCGTCTTCCGGAATCTCCCCGGCCGTCAGCAGGTTCAATTCTTTCATTTCGATATTCATCCGGCTGACCTGTTTCTCCACTGAGGCAGGAAGACTTCCCTCCCCGTGCCCGGTCAGGCTGTAGAGGACCGGCAGCGTGTCAGAAACCACATAGTCGATGGCGCTGGTGACCGCGGACTCCCCGTCGTAGGATTGGGTCGAAGAGGTGGAACCGGTCGTATAATAGCTGGAATAGTCATAGTCCACCTGATACAAATCACTGTAGGAAACCACGGTGGAACGTTTGTCGCTCTTGACGATCAGGCTTCCCTTCGATGCGCTGTCTGCATCATTGTCTGAGGCAAACGTTGGGTTCAGGGCCGGATCCACATAGGAAACTTTTAAATGATCCGACAATGCCTGATACCGGTCCAGCATTTCCATCAGGATGCTGAGAATCGCATCCGATCTGGCATCTTCCTCGGAAGCCATGACCGAGACCGATACATCCGTTTCCAGGGAGCCCACGATATTCTTGGTCAGGTCTCCGATGGAATAATAGCTGGAATCGCTGGTGTCGATCTTGGTATATTTGCCCGGCAGGCTGGAGGCAATCAGATTCACCACCACCAAGATCGCCAGCACCACCACGGAAATCGCCGCGCTGTAGGAACCGTACCGGACCTTGGTGGTTCCCAGCCGCTCCTTCATCGTCTTCTTTTCTTTTTTTTCTTTACTCTGGCTCATACCGGACCTCCTTAATGCCATCTGCGCTTATTGACCGACTGAATGCTCATAAAGACAAAAAAGCCGGCAACCGAAAGGAAATAGATCAAAGAGGGGAGATCCAGCAGGTTATTGGCAAAATTCATCAGCCGTTCCTGGATCGACAGACTGGTGAACAGGCTCCCCACCGCATCGATCGGAATTAATCCTCCGATATCGGACAGCAGATATAAAATCAAAAGCGCGCCGAAGGTACCGATACAGGCCAAAACCGGGCTTTCCGTCAGAGAAGAGATATAAAGCCCGATGGCAAGATACGCGCAGCCGCTCAGGAAAAATGCCAGAAGCATGGCGTAATCGGTCCGGAAATTCGGGGTTCCGTACTGAGAGATTACCAAAGGCCCAAGGGCGCAGACAACGCAGACCAAGAAATAGACCGACACCATGGCCAGGTACTTTCCAAGCACGATCTTCGTCACACTGACCGGCGAAGTCAAAAGAAGCTGGTCGGTCTTGCTCTTCCGGTCATCCGCCAGCGTCCGCATGGTCAAAATCGGAATGGCGATCATGAACACAAAATTCACGCTGTAAAGCGGGTAGGTAAAGCTCGCCACATAGTAATTGCTGAGATTATAGGCGGTAAAATACAGCCCGATGAAAAACAAGATAAATGCCATGAACAAATATCCGGTCAGCGATGTAAAATAGCTCTTGAATTCTCTTTTATAGACGGCAAGCATTATTCTCCCTCCTTTTCACCGGTCAGCTCCAGGAACAACTCCTCCAAGGAAACCTTATCCTGGCTCATCCCCAGAATCGGAAGCCGGTGCTCCGCAAAGAAGTAAAAGACCCGCTCCCGGATATCCTCCTCGTGTTTCGATGCCAGCAAAAGCCCCGCAGTGCCTTCTTCCTCGCCCGGCTTCAGCTCAACCACCTCCAGCTCGCTGTCTTTTTCCACCAGCGCCCGGACCTCCTCCGGCGTTCCCTTTACCAAAAGTTCCAGAGAGTTGGTGTGCTTGGCCCGGTTCGCCAGATTTTCGGCCGTATCGCTGGCCACCAGCTTGCCGTGGGAAATGATCAGGATGTGGTCGCAGACCGCGCTGATCTCCGACAAAATATGGGAGCTTAGAATCACCGTGTGCTCTCTCCCCAGGTTCTTGATCACATCCCGGATTTCGATGATCTGCTTGGGATCCAGACCGACCGTCGGCTCATCCAAAATGATAATCGGAGGCATGCCAAGGAGCGCCTGGGCTAAGCCGACCCTCTGCCGGTAGCCCTTGGACAGGTTTTTGATCAATCGGTCCGCCACATCTAGGATGCCGGCTGTCTCCATGGCCTCCTCGATATCGTCCCACCGTTTCTCCTTCGGCAGTTTTTTCAGTTCCGCTGCAAACTTCATGTATTCCAGCACAGTCATATCCACGTACAGCGGCGGCAGTTCCGGCAGAAAACCGATGCAGGCCTTGGCCTCCTCCGGCTCCTCCAGAATATCATGGCCGTCGATGATCACTTGGCCTGAGGTAGCCCCCAGATATCCGGTCATGATGTTCATCGTCGTCGATTTTCCAGCGCCGTTGGGCCCCAGAAAGCCATAGATCTGGCCTTTCTCCACGGTAAAGCTCAGGTTATCCACCGCCAGATGGTCGCCAAACCGCTTCGTGAGATTTTTGACTTCAATCATCTCATTTCCTCCCTAATAAATTTCCATTCCCGATGAATTGCTTTGCGGAGCGTTTTTTGTATCAAATAAGATAGAATTTCGCTCCGCGAAATTCTGCGCCGCAAATGCGTCGCGTCAGCGACATCTTCCTTTGCATTTGCGTGTGCATCCATAGCGGAGCGTTTTGTTTCATAGGGAATTCCAAAGGAATTCCCTATGAAACAAAAAAGCGCATCCTAGTGTCATAGGATACGCTCTAATTGTGATAATTTTCTGGTAAATCTGTGTTTATTTCGTGAACGGTCAGCCGATCACATCTCTCATATCATAGAAGCCAGCCGGCTTCCCTGCCAGGAACTTAGCCGCCGCCAGGGCACCCTTTCCAAAGATCGCACGGGAGTAGGCCGTGTGGGATATGGTAATCACCTCGTCGGTCCCGGCAAAAATTACGTCGTGATCCCCGACAATGGTGCCGCCGCGCACGGACTGGATGCCGATCTCCATCGGATCCCTTTTCTGCCTCTCCTGGGTGCGGTCAAATTTGTAGTGGTAGGCATTCCCCACCGAAGCGTTCATCACATCGGCCATGGCCAAAGCTGTGCCGCTCGGCGCGTCCACCTTGCGGTGATGATGCTTCTCGACAATCTCCATGTCGTACCCCTCTTTTGCGAGGACCGGCGTAATGGTCTCCAGCAGCTTAAAAATCAGATTGACTCCGACGGACATATTGGCGGATTTCAGAACCGCCACCTGCTCGCTGGTTTTCTTCACGGTCTGGATCTGCTCTTCGGAAAGGCCGGTGCTGCAAAGCACGCCCGGCAGCTTCTTCTCCGCCATCCCGGCTAACAGGGAATCCGTAGCCTTCGCGGAAGAAAAATCAATCACCACATCAGCTTTTACCGTACACTCCGAAAGGGAAGAAAACACCGGATATCCGTTTCTCTGCTCCGTATTGATATCAATCCCTGCCACAATCTCGATATCCGGATCCTCGGCGGCCATCTGGGTAATCACCTGTCCCATTGCGCCGTTGCATCCGCTCATGATCGCACGTACCATTTTTTTCTCCTATCAATTCAACAGGCCCATATCGGCCATGGCTTTTTTCAGTCGTTCTACATTCTGCGGCTCCATCGGACTCATCGGCCGGCGCAGCGGTCCCACATTCATGCCCATCAGGTTCAGGGCGGTCTTTACGGGGATCGGATTCACCTCGCAGAACAGCGCGTTGATCAGCGGGATCGCCTTGAGCTGGAACTCTCTGGCGGCTTCCACATTTCCGCTCATGTAATTCATCACCATATCGTGGGTCTCTTTCGGCATGATGTTGGAGAGCACCGAGATGACTCCCAGTCCGCCCAAAGAAAGGCTCGGCAGCACTTCGTCATCGTTTCCGGAATAGATATCCAGATCCGTCCCGGCCAGGTTCGCCGTCTGGGCGGTCTGGGCCAGATTGCCCACGGCATCCTTGATCGCCACGATATTTTTGTTTTTCTTCGCAATCTCCGCAGCGGTTGCCGGCAGGATATTGCAGCCGGTCCGGCTCGGAACATTGTACATGATGATGGGGAGCTCCACCGACTCTGCAATCATGGTGTAATGCTCCACCAGACCCTTCTGGGTCGCTTTATTATAATAAGGAGTGACTACGAGCAGGCCGTCCGCTCCGTCCTTCTCCGCATCCCTCGACAGCTCAATGGCGGTCTCGGTGCAGTTGGAACCGGTACCGGCGATGACCGGTACCCGGCCGGCCACGCGTTTAATGCAGTAGCGGATCACTTCCTTATGTTCCTCAATGGAAAGTGTCGCACTCTCACCGGTAGTTCCACAGATGATAATCGCGTCGGTCTGATTGTTAATCTGGAAATCGATCAGCTCTCCCAGTTTCTCAAAATTGACCTCATAATTATCCTTAAAAGGGGTTACGATTGCTACGCCTGCTCCTTTAAAAATTGCCATGCTAAACTCCTCCTCTAGCGTCTTGCTTAAGGAAAAATTTTACCATTCTTTTGACCCGTTGTCAACTAGGCCGGAATGGTCCCATTCGATTATTCGACATATTCCAACTTGCTGACGGACACCTCATAGGCAATCCTCTTCTCCACTTCCTCCTCGCTGATTTTCTTCGTGTACTCCCGGCTTTGCACCCGGCCCCAGACGCGGATCCGGCTCCCCACCTCAAAACTTGACGCGTAGCGGGCATTTCTGCCCCAGGCAATGCAGGGTATGTAGTCTGATTTTCCATACGGGCGGTTCACTGCGATCAAAAGATCGGCGATCTCCCGTCCCAGCGGCGTCTTCCGGTAAATCGGCGCCTTGCACAAAAAGCCGTCCAGATAAATCTGATTCGTTTTTGTACTGTCGGAATAATCCTCCGGGAAGTTAATTTCTCTGGCAAAGACAGACAGCACCAGGCGGTTCCGGTTGCCCTCGTGGCGGTTGAAAGAACGGAACTGACCGGTAGCTTCGATGATGCCTCCCCGGTAATCTCTGTTCACATCCATCAGCCTCTCCGAGACCATCAGCGGAATTTCATCGGTCTGGTCGCTAAGCCGGTTTACCAGGATTGTCGTAAGATAGAAGCCTTCACCGAACACTTCATGGCTGAACGTAAATTCCGACGCCACCTCTCCGACAACGCTCACTCGATTGTTCTCCAGAATTTTCTCTGACATTGGTACATTTCCTCCTAAACGATGGTTTCCTCCCTGCGGGGAGTCTATTAGCATATATATTCCCAGGAATTCCCCGCTATACCAAAAACCGGTCGAGTAAATCCGACAGAATCCTCCACCCCTGCAAAATTTAAATGAAACTATACAAAATTGCATTTCGCAAAATCACGGCTGCAAATCGTAATGCAGGACTGTATAACTGGGTTCTTTACATTTTCACTTCTTTATATTAAAATGGACAAGAGTGTCGGGTTACGTCAGACCGGAAAGGATATTTATGAACACAGTCGATATCATAGTCCCATGTTACAACGAGGAAGAGGGACTTTCTGTTTTTTATCAGGAAACGCAAAAAGTGCTGGATACGATTCCCAATTACCAATTTACATTTTTGCTGATCAACGACGGCAGCCGCGACGGCACGCTGGACGTCATGAAGACGCTGGCAGCCGAACACGCCAATGTGAAGTTTCTCTCCTTTTCCCGGAATTTTGGGAAGGAAGCCGCGATGTACGCCGGACTTACCTACTCCGTCGGGGACCTGGTCATCATCATGGACGCCGATCTCCAGCACCCGCCTGCCATGATTCCGGACATGCTGGGGGGAATCGAGGAAGGCTACGACTGCTGTGCGGCCCGCCGCTCCAACCGGGAAGGGGAAAGCAAGATCCGCAGCGCATTTTCCAATCTGTTCTATAAGCTCAGCAATCGGATGACCGATGTGCGGATGGCCCAGGGGGCCGTGGATTTTCGGATCATGACCAGGCAAGTGGTGGACTCGATCCTGAAACTTTCCGAGGTAGAACGGTTCTCCAAAGGAATTTTCGCCTGGGTCGGTTTCAACACCAAATGGTATCCTTATGAGAATATTGAGCGGGCCATCGGAACAACCAAGTGGAGCTTTTGGGGACTGTTCAAATATGCGATCGGAGGAATCACCTCCTTTTCCATCTCGCCGCTCCGCCTGGTGACGGGAATGGGTTGCTTCATCTCCCTGTTCGCATTTTTGTACATCGTGATTACCCTGGTCAAAACCATGATCACCGGCATCGATGTTCCCGGCTATGTGACGCTGCTTAGCGCCGTTTTGTTCCTCGGCGGTATCATTGAGCTTTCGATCGGTATTTTAGGCGAATATATTGCCCATATTTATATGGAAGCAAAGGACCGCCCAATTTTTATTGTAAAGGAGACCAATCTTGATAGAAAAAATCCGTAAGCTGCTGAATCCGGAGACTGTCTCCTATCTGGTCTTCGGCGTACTGACCACGGTGGTCAACTATGCCGTTTACTATCCCTGCCGGTACATTGGGATTCCCTATTGGATCGCCAATGTGATCGCCTGGATCTTTGCCGTAGCTTTTGCTTTTGTCACCAACAAGCTGATTGTATTCAAGAGCAAATCCTTTGATTCCAAAGTCCTGATCAAGGAAATCGTCCTCTTCGCCGGAGCCAGAATCTTTTCTCTGGTCTGCGAGACCGGCTTTCTGGTCTTTACGGTGGAAGCGCTGCATTTCAGCGACGGGATTATGAAGCTGATTGCCGCCGTCTTCGTGGTCGTGATCAATTATGTGTTCAGCAAACTGTTCATTTTCAAGAAGGAGAAGTAGTATGACCTTAAAGAAAAAGCACACGATGGAGGAACGGCTTCCTCTGATTCTTGCCTTCGTGATACCGATTTTGATTATGATCGGCGTATTCGCCGGAAAATCCATCTATCCCTTTGGGGAAAAGAGCTTTCTGCGCACCGACATGTACCATCAATACGCGCCCTTCTTCAATGATTTTCTGGTACGCCTGAAGGAAGGCGGGAGCCTGACCTACGCCTGGGATATCGGCCTTGGCAGCAACTACATCGCGCTGTTTGCCTATTACCTCTCCAGTCCGTTCAACTGGCTGCTGTTTTTCCTCCCCCAGAGCCTGATCATCGAGTTCATGACCTACCTGATCGTGCTGAAAATCGGTCTTTGCGGTTTTACGATGACCTGGTATCTGCGGAAAAAGTTCCGGACCAACAATCCCGGCATGGCAATCTTCGGCATCTGCTATGCGCTATCCGGCTACATGGCGGCCTACAGCTGGAATATTATGTGGCTGGACTGCCTGTGGCTCGCGCCGCTGATCCTCCTCGGCCTGGAACGGCTGGTCAAAGAAAATAAGCCCTTCCTCTACTGTGTAACGCTGGGGCTGGCGATTTTGACCAACTACTATATTTCCATCATGCTGTGCCTTTTCCTGGTCCTGTATTTTATTTGTCTGGTGATTCTGCTTCCGAAGCAGAGCCTGCGGCAATATCTGATCAAGATCGGGAATTTCGCCCTGTTTTCCCTGATTGCCGGTGGGCTCGCGGCCGTTTTGCTGGTGCCTGCGGCCTATGCGCTGATGACGACGGCTTCCGCCGATACGACGTTCCCCTCTGCTATGACCTCCTACTTCTCCATCGTCGAGATGTTAGCCCGTCATCTCGTGGATGTAGAGGTCGAAATCGGTCTGGACCATTGGCCTAACCTATACAGCGGCATTTTAGTTTTTCTATTTTTGCCGATGTATTATATGAATTCAAAGGTATCTTATAAGGAAAAGATTGTCAAGACAATTTTGCTGTTCGTTCTTCTTTTGAGCTTTTCCTTAAATATACCAAACTATATCTGGCATGGTTTCCACTTCCCGAACAGCCTGCCGGCCCGCCAGTCCTTCCTCTACACCATCATTCTGCTGGTGATGTGCTTTGAAGGATTTCAGGGATTTTCCTCCCTGTCCAAGGGCCGTCTGGTCGGATGTTTTTGGGGCGCGGCAGGGCTCATTTTGATCCTGGAGAAATTGGTGACGGCGGAAGAATTCGCCTACCATGTATTCTACGTCAGCCTGATTTTCTTAGGGTTATACACGCTGATGCTGTACCTGCAAAAAACCAAGCGCCTCCTCTCTTCCACTGCCTTTGTGCTGATCATCGGCATTCTGGTCATTGAGATGGGGCTCAACACGGCGGTGACCAGCGTGACCATCACCAGCCGCACCGAATATTGGAAGAACACGGAAAATTATAGAAAGCTGCTGGCGGACACCGGCGACGAGTCTCTGTTCTACCGGGTGGAAAAAGATACCAGAAGAACGAAAAACGACGGCGCCTGGATCGGCTATCCGTCGGCGTCCATCTTCTCCTCCACCACCCATGCCGGTATCAGTGATATCTATAAAAAGCTGGGTTTGGAGGGAAATACCAATGCCTACAGTTTCACCGGGGCAACGCCTCTGATGGCCTCGCTCCTCGGAGTCAAATATACGCTGACCACAGATCAGCTCCCGGAATCCCAGCTTTACCGCTATCGGACCTGGGAAGACACCACGTATCTCTATGAAAACTTGTATACGCTGCCGCTGGGCTTCACGATCCCGGCGGATACGGCGGATCTTTGGAGCTTCACCGGATCCAATCCGGCCAAGGTGCAGAACAGTTTTGTGAACATCACCACCGGAGCCGGCGACGTGCTGACCAAGATAGAGGGAAGCGCCACCGGAAGCACTTACACGGCGACTCCCAGCGAGCGGGCTCATCTGTTCGCCTATATCGAAACCAATAAAGCGGACAAGATCACCGCCACCGTGGGCGGCTCCACCAAAACCTATGACAACGTCAAGCGCGGCTACCTGTTGGATTTGGGATACTGTGAAGCCGATGAAGTCGTAACGTTGAAATCCACCGACGAGGAAGTCACCTCCCTGGCCGCCTCGGTCTACGCGTTCAACGAAGCCAACTTCATTCAAGCTTACGAGAAACTAAACAGCGAGCCGCTGGCCTTGACCGAATTTACCAACACCTTGACCCAAACCAAGGTTTCCGGTACGGTGACCGCTGCCTCTGACTGCATGCTTTTTACCTCCATCCCCTATGAAAAGGGCTGGACCGTACTGGTGGACGGAGCCGTGGTAGAAGCCGAAGAATTCGCCGAGTCTTTCCTGACGGTCCCGCTTACCGCCGGTACACACACGATTGAGATGACATATCTGCCGGAAGGCCTTGCCACCGGAGCCCTGATCTCTGCGGCCAGCCTTGGCGCGCTCCTGCTCTTAGCACTCCTGGCCTTCATGCAGAAGCGCTCCCGGATGAAAAAAGCCGGAGCAGGAATCCCGGCGGATGAGAGTCCTGCTCCGGAAGGTCCAAAAGACGGCTTGCCGGACTCCGGGAGAAAACCGTTGCCCTTGGAGACGGCACAGGCTGAGCCTGCCGAGGAGAAAGACGTTCAGGTCATTGTTCTGCCGGCCGATACGTCAGCACCGGCAGTGGAAAAAAATCCGGCCCCAGATTCGGAACCGGCTAAGGTTTCACCGGAACCCGCACTGGCGCCCGAAAGAGAAAATGTTGGTGTATTGTCCGCACCCGCACCGGCGCCAGATAAAGAAACCGCGGGTATATTGCCCGGATCCTCTCCGGCTCCCGACGCAGAAACCGCGGATATATTGCCCGGATCCTCTCCGGCTCCCGGCGCAGAAACCGCGGATATATTGCCCGGATCCTCTCCGGCTCCCGGCGAGGAAGTGAAAGAGATTTCGGATCCACAAGCCTCATCCGACGCTCAAAGAGGAAACCAGAAGCGCCGCTCCGCCTTCCTGGATCCCTTCGCATCGGAAGAACTTTCCGCTACGCTCCTTCCTGACGAAGAAGCTGAATGGGATGAAGATTTGGCCGCCGAACTAGCCGCCGACCGGGAAATGGAAGAACATCACAGAAGATCAGCGGCAAATCTCTCCGTCACGGATCTGGACGAAGAGGAAGAGCCGGAGGAGAAAAAAGAACAGCTGGACCCGGAACTGTTAAAAACAAAAAGGGAACTGGAAGAAATTCTAGCGAAGCTGGAAAATGGAGGAAAGAAATGAAACTTTGGGGAGGAAGATTTACCAAAGAGACCGATCAATTAGCGTATGCGTTCAACGCGTCCCTGTCCTTTGACAAACGCCTGTACCATCAGGACATCACCGGCAGCATGGCCCACGTAAAAATGCTGGCCAAACAGGGAATTCTGACCGAAGCGGAGCGGGATGTGATCCTGGACGGCCTTTCCGGGATCCTGGCCGATGTAGAGGCCGGTACGCTGGTTCCGGACGAGACCCAATACGAAGACATTCACAGTTTTATCGAATCCAACCTGATCGCCCGTATCGGGGACGCCGGCAAAAAGCTTCACACGGGCCGCAGCCGCAACGATCAGGTCGCCCTGGATATGAAACTCTATGTCCGGGATGAGATTTCCGAGCTGAACAGCCATCTGATGGATTTGCTGGATGTCCTGGAAGCTCTGATGAACGAGCACGCGGAAACCTACATGCCGGGATTCACGCATCTGCAAAAGGCCCAGCCTACCACGCTGGCTCACCATCTGGGTGCTTACTACGAAATGTTCCGGCGGGATCTCTCTCGCCTGGCCGACACCCACAACCGGCTGAATGAGTGCCCTCTCGGCGCAGGAGCCCTGGCAGGCACCACCTATCCTCTGGACCGGGAATACACGGCGGAGCTTTTAGGTTTTGACGGGCCGACCGCCAACAGTATGGATTCTGTCTCCGACCGGGACTATCTGATCGAGCTTCTTTCGGATTTGTCCACGATCATGATGCACTTAAGCCGTTTTTCCGAGGAGATTATTCTCTGGAATTCCAATGAGTATCAGTTTGTGGAAATCGACGACGGCTACAGCACCGGCAGCAGCATTATGCCGCAGAAAAAGAATCCGGATATCGCAGAATTGGTCCGCGGCAAAACCGGCCGTGTCTACGGCCACCTGATGGCCCTGCTGACTACCATGAAAGGATTGCCGCTGGCTTACAACAAGGACATGCAGGAAGACAAGGAAGGCGTCTTCGACGCGATCGACACGGTCCTGACCTGCCTGACCCTGTTTACCGGCATGGTAAAGACTCTTCGCTTCCGCAAAGAAAACATGAAAAAGAGCGCGGTCAACGGCTTTACCAACGCCACCGACGCCGCCGACTATCTGGTGAAAAACGGAGTGCCTTTCCGGGATGCCCACGGGATCATCGGGCAGCTGGTTCTGCTCTGCATTGAAAAGGGAATCGGCCTGGACGATCTTCCGCTTTCCGAATACCGAAAGATCAGTCCGGTCTTTCAGGAGGATATCTACGATGCCATCTCCTTAAAGACCTGTGTGGAAAAACGCATGACTCTGGGCGCTCCCGGCGAGCTGATGACAAGGCTCCGCCAAGACCCCGGCACGGAGAAGTAATTCCTTTCTGACTTAAAAGACCGCGGTATCTCCGCGGCCTTTTTATTGCGCTCCGTTAAAAAAGCACACTTTATTCTGCTTCTCACCTCTTCAGAAGCAGCGAACCGCTGAATGTCTTTCAGATGACGCTATTTTACAAGATTTTTTATCTTTCATCCCGTATAATTTCCCCAGAAAGGAGGCAACGATGCCTGCCAAAAAAGAAATCCGAACGATCTGTTACGATGAAGATTTGCACGTAGAAGCTTACTGCCTGGAAGGCATTGTCCGCCCGTTTCCCAGTCATTTTCACGACCATTATGTGATCGGCTATATGGAAAATGGAGCAAGACGCCTGACCTGCGGCGGATGTTCCCAGTTGGTAAAGAAGGGAGATATCCTGATCTTTCACCCGGACGACACCCACTCCTGCCAGCCGGAGGGCGAAGAGCCGCTGGATTACCGGGGTCTGAATCTATCCGAGAAAACCATGCGCGAGCTGGCTTTAGACCTGACAGGCTCCGGCTATCTGCCCCGTTTTTCCCAGACAGTTTTGCAGGACGAAGAAATCCTTTCCGGCCTGCGGCGGCTTCACCTGCTTGTAACCGGGGGCGCGCCGGCATGGGAAAAAGAAGAACTTTTTCTTCTGACCTTTTCCGAGCTGTTCCGCCGTCACAGCCAGCCTCCCCAGGCGCCTCTCCCCGAATGCAGGAAAGAGGTGGAGAAAGCCTGCCGTTTTCTCCGGGCCCACTACGCCGAACCGCTCTCCCTCCATCAGTTGGAGAAGATCACCGGCCTCAGCAAATCGACGCTCCTCCGCTCTTTCACAAAGTGGAAGGGAACGACGCCCTACCGATACCTGGAAGGGGTCCGGATGAATCAGGCAAAAAAAGCGCTGGAACAGGGAGCACGTCCGGCTGAAGCGGCTTTGGCCGCCGGTTTCTCTGACCAAAGCCACTTTACCAACTTTTTTAGCCGGTGCACCGGGATCACCCCCGGCGCTTACCGGGAAATTTTTTTGGATAAGCTCCCGGAAACGGAATGCAGGAAAGAAAGGAATCAAAAAATATGAGCAGTAATGAAAAGAAATGTGTGGTCCTGCTGGACGCTTCTCTTCCCTCCGGCGTCGCCGCCAACACGGCGGCCATCCTCGGCATGTCTCTTGGAAAAGAATGGCCGGAGGCCGTGGGTCCTTCAGTGACGGACCGGAGCGGATACCGCCATGCCGGCATCGTTCAGATCCCGATCCCTGTGCTGAAAGCGACCCCGGAACAAATCCAGGATATCCTCTGCAAGCTTAATCAGCCAGAATTTCAGGATATGGAAGCCGTCGATTTCTCCGATCTGGCCCAGGGCTGCAAAACTTATGATGAGTTTATCGAAAAAATGGCCAAGGCGGAAAGCGAAAGCCTTCATTACCTTGGCCTCGCCCTGTGCGGGAATAAAAAACAAGTCAGCCGCCTGACCGGAAGCCTGCCTCTACTTCGCTGAGTTTAGGCTTCCCGCCGTATTTTATGAAGCGGCAGAGGAACGAAATAAAAAACTTTGGCATTTGCCCTTACATTTCTTCGAAATCTATGTTAAAATAAAATAGCAGCGTGCTGTTCCCAATTGACTAGCCAGTTGTAGGAGCACGCTGCTTTCGTTTCTCATTCACCTGCCATTCATAGATTCGGAGGTTAATCGAACATGTTTTCAAAAGGTGATATTATCGTTTATGGCAACACCGGCGTGTGCCGGGTGGAAGAAGTAGGGCCTCTTTCCATTTCCGCCGCAAAAAAAGATACTATTTATTACCGTCTGCTCCCCTATTATGGCGGAGGCGTCATCTATACACCTGTGAATACCAAAATTTTTATGCGTCCTGTTTTGACCCGAAAGGAAGTCGACCGGCTGATCGATTTGCTTCCGGAGCTGGAAGCCACCTCTTATGACTCCCACAATTTAAAGCTGCTCTCCGACCAGTACCAGGCCGCGATGCAGACGCACCAGAGTGAAACGCTGCTGCGTTTGATGAAGAGCACCTACCGCCGGAATCAGGAATCCATTCGGAGCGGCCGCAAGCCGGGCCAGCTGGATATGGATTACCGTAAGCGGGCCGAAAAGCTGATTTACGGGGAATTCGCCGTGGTGCTCGACATCACCTACGAGGAAGTTCAGACCTATATTGAAAGTAAGTTAGGCGAAAAAGAGACCGTCTAATTCGTCCGGACTGCTCCCAAAAGGGAGTTTTTATGGAAGCAGCACAGGTTTACCTGTGCTGTTTTTCTTTCTTCTCTCTGTGTTTTAAACAACCACGATTCCCAGGCGCTTTGCCAGCTCGACTGCCTGCCATGCGCTGAATTTCGCCCCTTCCACTTCCTTCCAGGTATCTGACAGCAAAAGGCCTCCCACCTCGCACTCGGAAAAATCCATGCCTTTCAGTATGGTCTGGAAAAAATCGGTGCTCTCAAACCGGTTGTCCTTCATTTTGATCTTTTTCAGTTTCACCTCGGACAGAGAAGCGCTGACAAAGCTGGATCCTGTAATCTCCACATGTTCCCAGACGGAGCGGCTCCCATTGGCATAGTCCAGATTTACCGTCTTCATCAAAACGTCATGAATCGAGGCTTCGCGAAAATCAGCTCCCTGCCCTTTACAGTTTTCCATTAGCACTTTCTTCCAATAACTCCGCGCAAAGGAGCAATTTGAGAAATCGCAGTCCGTCCACACGACCTCCTGGAAAGAAGAGCCTTCAAAATCACATTCCCAAAAGCGGCATTTTTCCAGCCGCACGGAGCGAAAATCCACTTTTCCCCCCAGCAGCCCGGCCACTGATTCCCCCCGAAACACCTTGCCGATGATCGGTGTTTCCTCCGCCGCGGCTTCCCGCAGGCAGGACGCAAAGTCTTCCTGTTTCATCTGATTCCCCCGTCTTTATAAAATGAGAAGTTCTTTCTCATAAAATGCAAAATCCGCTTTCCGCAGCTCCTCAATCCTGGTGCGTCCTGCCGTGGCTTCCGTCACCTTGGCCCGCAGCTCGCCGGCCTGCTCCGCAGGAACCATATAAGAAAGCTCCGCCACATCCGTGTACTCGCTCCCGGTCTCCGTCAGCCCCATACTCCCGGCAATATACTGGATTTTTCCAATTCCACTATAATCACAGACAAATTTCATCTCCACGCCCGGATGTTTTTCCAAAACAATGCTCTCGGCAAGCCCAGCCTTCGCCGCCTGCCCGTACGCACGCACCAGTCCGCCGGTCCCCAAAAGCGTTCCGCCGAAATACCTGGTCACCACCACGCAGGCATTGCAGATCCCCTCGCCCAAGAGCACATCCAGGATCGGCCGGCCCGCCGTCCCGGAAGGTTCGCCGTCGTCGCTGCAGCGGGTCACCGGATTTTTCTCCCCGATCACAAAGGCCGAACAATGGTGTCTCGTGTCCCAATACTTTTTGCGTATGGCCTCCAGAAATGCCATGGCTTCGTCTTCCGAACGGACCGGAGCCGTCTCCGCGATAAAACGGGATTTTTTTTCGACAATTTCTCCGACTCCGCCTGCATACAGGATTTTTACCGCCATCCTCCGTTCCTCCTCCTCTTTTTTGCTTCTCCTAGTCTACCACAGCTTACGAAAGATTTCACTTTATTTATTTGCGACATTCTGATATAATATTAAGTTATAAGGAGGAATTTCCATGGATTTTGGCAGGAAAGGAACCCAGAAGCAGTTGAAACAGCTTCAGTCCAAACGAAAGAAGCTGCAGACAAAGTCTGCAATCAGTGTTTTCAAACTGTTTCTGGTTGCTATTTTATTTGTCGGAACCGTCGGAGGCTGCCTGCTTTACGGTATGGTAAACGGCGTGCTTCACGACTCCCCGGATATGGGGGATATCGATGTGTCTCCGAAGGGATTGGCCACCAAGGTCTATGACGCAAAGGGGAACGAAATCGAAACCTTGATTGCGTCCGGAGCCAACCGAAGCCCGGTGACTTATGATCAGATTCCGAAAAACTTGGTCAACGCCTTTGTCGCCATTGAGGACTCGCGTTTCTGGACCCACGAAGGGGTGGATGTGCGCGGCGTGCTCCGCGCCAGTTATCTCCTGTTTTCCAGCGGCGGAGAAAAGACTCAGGGAGCCAGCACCATCACCCAGCAGCTGATCAAAAACAATGTCTTTGAGGGCGGCGCGGAAAAAACGCTCGGCGCTCGTTTTGTACGGAAAATCCAGGAGCAGTACCTTGCCATCGAGCTGGAAAAGTCGATGTCCAAGGAAAAGATTATGGAGAACTACCTGAATACGATCAACCTTGGCGCCAACAGTCTCGGCGTTCAGACAGCGGCTAAGCGGTATTTCGGTAAGGATGTCAGCGACCTGACCCTCTCCGAATGCGCGACAATCGCCGCGATTACGCAAAACCCCTATAAATATAACCCGATTACCCATCCGGAAGAAAATGTCAAGCGCCGGAATACGGTTTTAGAGTATATGGAAGAACAGGGCTATATTTCCAAGGAGCAGCGCCAGGAGGCTTTGGCCGACGACGTGTATGACCGGATTCAGAAGGTAAACGCCACCTACAAGACCAATCAGAGTCCCTACAGCTATTTTGTGGACCGTCTGACCTATGAAGTGGCGCAGGACCTGCAGGAAAAGCTGGGCTACACGGAGGATCAGGCTTACAGCCTGCTCTACAGCGGCGGCCTGCAAATTTATACCACGCAGGATCCGGACATTCAGGCGGTGGTGGACAACGAGGTCTCCAACCCGGACAACTATGAAGAGTCGGTCACCCAATACTCGTTTACGGTGAAAATTACAATCAAGCACCCGGACGAAACCACCAGCACCTACACGGAAAATGACATTAAAAAATATTACGAGAAAAAACTGGATTTTAAAACCCAGGATGAAATTTATGCTCTGATTCAGGAGTTTGAGGACAGCGTCATGGAGGAAGGCGATCAAGTTTTAAGCGACGCGCCAGACATCACGCTTCAGCCCCAGACTTCGGCTGTGGTCATCGACCAGACCAACGGCCACGTGCTGGCAATCACCGGCGGACGCGGTGAGAAGACCACCAGCCTTTCCCTGAACCGCGCCACCAACACCAGAAGACAGCCTGGTTCCACCTTCAAGGTTCTGACCTCTTTTGCCCCGGCGATCGATGCGATGGGACAGACACTGGCCAGCACCTACTATGATGAACCGTATACCTACGGCGGGAAGACGTTTAAGAACTGGTACAGCTCCAGTAAATTTGCCGGGTATGCCAACATCCGCCAGGGTATTGTCTACTCGATGAATATCGTTGCTTTGAAGTGCCTGATGGAAACCGTCACCCCGAATCTCGGCTTTGAATATGCGGAGAATTTCGGGATCAACACCTTGGTCAAGGAGAAAGACATGTACCCTTCCCTGGCCCTCGGCGGTGTCTCTCAGGGTGTTACCAACATGCAGCTGACCGCGGCATACGCTTCCATTGCCAACGGCGGCGTCTATAATCAGCCGATTCTGTACACGAAGATTCTGGACAGCGACGGTAAAATCCTGATCGACAACGAGCCGGAAACCCACCGCGTAATCAAGGAATCGTCCGCCTTCCTGTTAACCAGTGCCATGCAGGAATCCATGGAGGATAAGAAATTAAACGGACTGTTTAGCTCCAGCAGTTCTGCCGCACACCTGGAAAACATGTCAGCGGCCGGTAAGAGTGGTACGACCAGTGATGTCAACGACCTCTGGTTCGTCGGATACACCCCATACTACACCATGGCGATCTGGAGCGGCTTTGACGACAACTCCAACATTCCGAAGGAAACCGACCGGGATTATCACAAGATCATCTGGAAAAAGATTATGGAACAGATCACGGCGGGGAAAGCGGACATTGGGTTTGATATGCCGGATGATATCGTACAGGTGGAGATTTGCAGTAAGTCGGGCAAACTGGCCACAGATGCCTGCAGAAGCGACGCCCGCAGCCGTGACTCTGTGGTTTATACGGAATACTTTGCAAAGGGTACGGAACCGACCGAAGAATGCGACCTGCACTACTATGTCACCGTCTGCAGCGAATCTCATATGAAAGCCGGCCCGTATTGCCCGAAGACAACGTCCGTCGCCCGCCTGAGATTGCCGGAGGAGACAACCGGCACTACCCAGGACAGCGAACTTGCCGGATACTCCAGGCAGAAGTGCGATCTCCACACCTCCCCTGTCGTAGAGATTCCCACAGTTCCCGGAGACGGAACCACTCCCGGCACTACTCCCGAAACCACCCCCGGCGACAACACCGGAAACCACGGGAACAGTACCGGCGGCTCCGGAAACCACGGCGTAGATACCACAACGACAACGCCTTAGAACAAAAGCTATACCGCACAGAGTCTTTTCTCTGCCCGGTATAGCTTTTTTATTAGACTGTCCCAGGATTCCCCGGACAACATCATTTTGCTGGCATTTTCCCTTTACAAATCCCCCTCCCCGTGGTATATTCACCTTGTGGATAGTATTCAATTTGAAACTATACCCGGAAATTTCATCTATTTCTGGTAAGCCGGAGCATTCCTTCCGCAAAATCCGCCTGTATCCAAATGGAACGGGACGGCCATATCGGACACGGGAATGGTACGGTTCTCGTTTTGGAATTCTATCCATCCGCTTTTCCGGGTCCGAACCGGAAGGCGGATGTTTTTTGTTGTCTCTTCGGCAGACAACATTAAATCTCTACCAACTGGTATAAGGAGGGATCCCATGAAACCCATGACTCATGAGGAAAAAAACCGGCAGATCCGAAAAGAAGCCCTGGCAACCGTTCTTTTGTTTCTGCTCTGCTGCGCCTGGCACGTCGGCTTCGGCTACGGCCTGTCGGGCTGCGACATCACCGTATTCCACCTGCCCCTGTGGTGGCTGATCAGCACGCCCGGCGTTTTTGTGGTCGCTGTAGCTGGCGTCCTTTTCCTGCTGAAAAAGGTGTTCGTCAACTTTGATTTTGAGCAAGAAGAAACGGAGGAAACCGGAGATGTCCACTAATCAGATTATTATTCTCATCATCCTGCTGGTCTATATGGCGGCCAATGTGATTCTCGGCCTTGTCATGAGCCGCCGTTCCGCCAAGGAGCATGCCTCCCACGGCTTTCTCCAAAATTACTTCGTGGGCGGACGCTCCATGGGAGGCCTGGTGCTGGCGATGACCCTGGTGGCTACCTATACCAGCGCCAGCTCGTTCCTCGGAGGCCCCGGCCTTGCCGCTTCCTGGGGGCTGTCTCAGTCCTGGGTGGCTGCGATTCAGATCGGCACGGCCTTCCTGACCCTCGGCGTGATTGGAAAACGCTTCGCGATCATTTCCCGGAAGATCCACGCCGTCACGGTCACAGACTATTTCCGGGCCCGCTACCGCTCTTCCGCCGTCGTCATCCTCTGCGGCCTCTGCCTGGTTGTCTTCTTCATCACGCAGATGGTGGCCCAGTTCATCGGCGGGGCCACGCTGGTGCAGTCGGTGACCGGCCTCCCCTACTGGGCCGGTTTGGCTCTCTTCGGGCTGATCGTAATCCTCTACACTTCGATCGGGGGCTTTAAAGCGGTTGTCATCACAGACACGCTCCAAGGCATCATTATGACCTTCGGCACCTTCCTGCTGCTGTTCTTCGTGATCCGGGCAGGCGGCGGCATGGAAAATCTGACGACTCAGCTGGACGCCATGAATCCCGGCTGGAATCTGATCGGCAAAGGTCCTTACGGGGCCGATACCACAGCGCTGTCCCCCGGCTATATGATCTCCTTCTGGGTTTTGGTCGGCGCCGGCGTATTGGGCCTGCCCCAGACCGCTGTCCGCGGCATGGGCTTTAAAGATACCCATTCCATGCACCGGGCCATGATCTACGGCACCATTGTCGTGGGAATCTTGATGATCGGCATGCACTTTGCCGGAGCTTTGACGCTTCCGCTTCTCCCGGAGGGCGGCATTGCCAGCACGGACCAGGTGATTCCATACGTGGTGCTGAATTACATGCCTGCCTGGGCGGCCGGACTGTTCTTAGCCGCACCGCTGGCTGCTGTTATGTCCACGGTTTCCTCCTTGCTGATCCTGGCCTCCGCCACGATTTTAAAAGATTTGTACCTGAACTACATCGTCGGCAAAGAGCCGGAACGCCGCCAAAAAGCAGAAAGGAAACTTCCGCGCTACAGCTTTCTACTGACCGCGGTTCTAGGATTGATCGTGTTCCTGATTTCCCTGAATCCCCCGGATATCATTGTCTGGATCAATCTGTTTGCGATGGGCGGCCTGGAAACCACGTTTTTCTGGCCTCTGATCGGCGGCCTTTATTGGAAAAAAGGAAACAGCACCTGCTGTATCGTTTCGATTGTGGTCGGACTTGCCGTCTTTATCTTCTTTAATCAGGTAAAGATTGCCCCGTTCCATATCCATGAAATTGTGTTTGGCCTGGCGGCAGGCGGAATCGCTTACTTTGTCACCGGTCTGCTGTCCAAAAAGAAGCTGGACGAAGAGACGCTCCGCAACTGCTTTTAAGCCCTTTTTGAAAGGAGGTTCCTCATGCCTTTGGATCCCCAAGTAGCAGCCTTCTACGCGCGGAAAAAGACCTTGGAAAACCGCGGCTCCTGCCCGCTCACCATCGAACAGATGCGGCAGCAGGCGGATGCCGCGTTCCACGACAGAATCGAACGCACCGATATCTACCAGACGGAGGAGCGCCGGATTCCCACGCCGGAAGGACCGATTCCGGTCCGCCTTTACTGGCCGGAGGACAGGGACTATCTTCCGATTCTGCTTTATTTTCACGGCGGCGGTTTCATCATGCACAATCTTGCAAGCCATGACTCTCTTTGCCGGATGTTAGCGAAAAAAGGGCGCTGCCTGGTGGTTTCTGTCGGCTATCGCCTGGCCCCGGAATTTCCTTATCCTGCCGCGGTTAACGACGCCTATGCCGCGCTGCAGTGGGCCTCCCAGAATGCCTCGATCATCGGCGGTGACGCCCAGTATCTCTACGTAGGCGGGGACAGTGCAGGCGCCAATATAACCGCGGCCCTCTGCCTCATGGCCAGAGACCGGAAAGGCCCCTCCATTCGGGGACAGCTGCTGTTTTACGGCACTTACGGCTGTGTGTCCACGGAAGAGTCGAAATCCGTCCGTCTTTTTGGCGGCGGAGACTATGTCCTGCCAACCCCCATGCTTCTTCTCTGCGAGGGCCTTTATACGCCCCTCGGCATGGATCACAAGGATCCTTACCGCTATCCTGGAAGAGCGGCGGATCTCTCCGGCCTTCCTCCTACATTTTCCGTGACAGGGGAGTACGATCCGCTGCGGGACGACGGGGAAACATTTGCCCAAAAACTTTCCGAGGCGGGAAATGAGGTGACGCAGATTCGCGCTCCCGGCATGATGCACGGCTTTTTGCTCTACTGGTATGAATTTGACCGGGCCCAAAGTATCTTGTCCCAGGCGGGACGGTTCTTAAGAGCCGCCAAAGAGCCAAAATCTTAGCCCGCCGGCGCTTTCCATTTTCCCAAATCCGCGTTATACTATTGATATAACCGGAAAGGAGTCCGCTCATGTATTATACCTGCCATGACGGCGTACTGGAAAAATTTCCAACCCTTGGGAAGCACAATGAGGACACGGTTACCATCGGTTATCTGACGCTGGATCAATTCGCCGAGTGCTATCAGGATCTTGGCTTCTCAGAGGAAAGCTACGAAGCCTGCCGCTTTGCCCATCATCGTTCCCACAGCACTCTGGAAGTCTACGACTGCTTTAGCTTTGTAATCCTTCACCTTCTGAATATAGAGCAAGTACAGGAGCCCAGGAAAAAGCTGGCGATCTTTTTCCGCAAGAATTTTATGCTTCTGGTCGGCTTAGAGGAACCGGGCCGGGAATGGGAAGATATGCTCTCCACTGTGGCGGAACATGCCGCCAGTCAGTTTACCATTGAGCGAATTCTCTGCGGAATTTTAATCCGCCTTCTCGGCAGGAGCAACGATATCTTGGAAGAATATGAACAGCGAATCCTGGAGATGGAAAAAAAGATCCTCGACAGCGAATTCGACCGGGAAATCAACCGGACGATCTTCGGCATGAGAAACGATCTGACCATCCGGAAAAACTATTTCCAGGATCTGCTGTCCTTCAGCGAGGCCTTGCAGGAAGATGAAAACGACCTGTTTTCGGACGATACGTTCCGCTACCTGCACATTTTCGACGGCAGGGTGGACCGTTTGATCGGAAATACCCAGATTCTCTGCGAAAGCCTGATCCACGTCCGGGAAACCTATCAGGCCGCATTGGATTATAACCTGAACAACACGATGAAGATCTTCACGGTAGTCACCACCGTGTTTTTGCCGCTCTCTTTGATTGTCGGCTGGTATGGCATGAATTTCACCAACATGCCGGAACTGACTTGGAAATACGGTTACTTAGCCGTCATTCTCTTAAGCGTGGCTGTGGTCATCTTTTGTTTCTGGTTTTTTAAAAAGAAAAAGCTTCTCTAAACGCAAAAAAGGCTGCCCATTCCGGCAAACAGTTTGATTCGCCGGAGGCAGCCTTCATTTATATTAAAAGCAAGGCCCGACCTGCGGACGCTTACTTGAAATATACCCGATTATTTCTTCATTTTCGGCTTGAAAATCAAAGCGCCGAGGAATCCAAAGACCAAGGCGGCGCAGATTCCGGCCGCACTTGCGGTTAAGCCGCCGGTAAAAAGGCCCAGCAGCCCCTTCTCTCCAATCCCTTCCTTCACGCCTTTCCACAGCGTATTTCCAAATCCCAAAAGCGGTACGCCCGCGCCGGATCCGGCCCATTCCAGGAATGGCTGGTACACTCCCACGGCTCCGAGAATAGCGCCGGTAACCACTAGCAGCACCATGATACGCCCCGGCATCAGTTTCGTCTTATCCATTAAAATCTGTACGAGACCACAGATGAGTCCGCCAATCAAAAATGCTTTTAAATAATCCATTTTTTACACCCTTTCCAAAATCACTCCGTGGGCGATGCCCGGTATCGTCTGCCCCTCGTTAAAGCTGGTCTGAGACAGCAGCGCGCCTGTGGGGATGAAGAGCACTCTTCTCCAATGCCCGGAGGAAATTTCCCGGATAATTTTGCCGCAGAGCGTCAGCGCGGAACAGCCGCAGCCGCTTCCGCCGGCGTGGGTATCCTGGCTGTCCGGATCAAAAATTTCAATTCCGCAGTCCATGTGATAGCCTTCCATATTGACCCCCTCTTCCTTTAAGAGGTCCAGCATGGCTCGCTGTCCGATGGTCCCCAGATCCCCGGTGATTACTTTATCATAGTATTCCGGCGTCACGTCAAAATCAATCAGGTTCTGCATCACCAGGTCCGCGGCGGCAGGCGCCATGGCCGCGCCCATGTTCATGGAGTCTTTTACGCCAAGGTCTACGATTTTACCGGTGGTGATACCGGCGATCCGGACTTTTCCTCCGTCCTTTCCCAGCACCACAGCTCCACAGCCGGTGACCGTCCAGGTAGCTGAATAGGGACGCTGATTCCCATAGGCCAAGGGAAAGCGAAACTGCTTCTCCGCGGAAGCAAAATGACTGGACGCGAGGGCCAGGGTCTTATCCGCATATCCGCCGTCCACCGCCATGGCCGCCAAGCTTAACGCCTCGCCCATGGTGGAGCAGGCCCCGTAAAGGCCAAACATTGGAATTTCCAGATTCTTCAATCCAAAAGAAGTGGCGATCAACTGCCCTAAAAGATCCCCGGCGAAGAGATACCGGATATCCGCGCTGACACAGCCTGCATGCCGCATGGCAATCTCCGCCGCTTTGGACTGCAGATGGCTTTCCGCCGCCTCCCAGTTCTCTTGTCCGCACATCGGATCGGTTTCAATCTCATCAAACAATTCGCCCAGCGGTCCCTGTCCTTCCTTCTCCCCGGCCACCGAACCGGTTCCCAGGATATGAGGAGGGTTTTGAAACCGAATGCTAGCTTTTCCCTGCATCATGTCGTTCGCTTCCTTTCTTTCCACTTCCTACCTTCTTGCCGCATGCGGATCCATCTGCCTTACATGATATGCGCACTCCGGTTTGTTTTCCGACCCGCGCAAATCGGTAGTAAGCCTTTTGAAAACGCTTCCTGAGCTCTAGTATGACCGAATTTTTTGGAAAAATGCGCAAGGAGAAATTTTTATGGGCAGAAACCAAAGAATGGCAGGATTTCATTTTGACATTTCTTGCAGAAAATGCTAAACTCTGTAAGGATACTGTACGCAGTTTAATTGAGGAGGATACATTTATGGAAAAGCCGTGTCTGGTCGTTATGGCCGCCGGAATGGGAAGCCGTTATGGCGGCCTGAAGCAGATTGACCCGGTGGACCCGCAGGGACACATCATCATGGATTTCTCGGTGTTCGACGCCAGGGAAGCCGGATTTGAAAAAGTTGTTTTTATTATCAAAGAAGCGTTTCAGGAAGATTTCCGCCGGATCATCGGAGACCGGGTGGCTCAGACCATGGAAGTGGAGTATGTCTTTCAGAAACTGGAAGATCTGCCGGAAGGCTTTTCGGTTCCGGAGGGCCGTGTCAAACCCTGGGGAACTGCCCACGCGCTCTTAAGCTGCCGCCATGTGGTGAAAGGCCCTTTTGTGGCGATCAACGCCGACGATTACTATGGGAAACAGGCGTTCCTTGACCTGTACCGCTATCTGACCGAGTATGAGGATGATATCCAATATCATTTTGCAATGGGCGGCTATCACCTGAAAAATACCCTGACAGAGAATGGGCATGTGGCCCGCGGCGTCTGCTCCATCAACGCTGATGGGTATCTGACGGATATCGCAGAGCGCACCCATATCGCCTGGAGAAACGGGGTTCCCGCTTTCACCGAAGACGATGGCGCCACCTGGACTGAGCTCTCCCCGGATGCCACGGTGTCCATGAACATGTGGGGCTTTTCCCGGAATTTCCTGCGGGAGACCGAGGAGCGTTTTTCCGAATTTCTGGAAAATAGTTTGAAGGAAAACCCGTTAAAGGGTGAATACTATATTCCAACGGTGGTTCACGAGCTGCTGGAGGAAAAAAAAGCCACCGTACAAGTGCTGAAAACCGCCGACAAGTGGTACGGCGTCACCTATAAAGAGGATAAACCGCTGGTGGAGGCGGCCATCGCCCAAATGAAAGCCGCCGGCCTTTATCCGGAAAACTTTTGAGATCTGTCGTATAGAAAGGATATGATATCATGATACAAGCCAGCAATGTGACTCTTCGGTTCGGAAAATCCGCACTGTTTGAAGACGTCAACGTGAAATTTGTTCCAGGCCACTGCTACGGCCTGATCGGCGCCAACGGCGCGGGCAAATCCACATTTCTCCGGATCCTGACCGGCGAACTGGAGCCCACCAAAGGGGAAGTAATCATCACCCCCGGCGAACGCCTCTCCTTCTTAAAGCAGGACCATTTCCAATTTGACGATCAGACGGTCCTGGATGTGGTCATGCTGGGAAATCCCCGCTTGGTCGAGATTATGAGGGAAAAGGACGCCCTCTACGCAAAGGAAGATTTCTCCGATGAAGACGGAATCCGCGCCAGCGAACTGGAGGCGGAGTTTGCCGGAATGAACGGCTGGGAGGCCGAATCCGACGCCGCCACCTTATTAAACGGTCTTGGCATCGACTCGGATCTCCACTACAAACTGATGAAGGAATTAAACGGCAGTGAAAAGGTGAAAGTTCTCCTGGCCCAGGCCCTGTTCGGCAATCCGGACATCCTGCTCTTAGATGAGCCGACCAACCATCTGGATTTGGCCGCCATCGCCTGGCTGGAGGAATTCCTGATCAACTTTGAAAACACGGTGATCGTGGTCTCCCATGACCGCTATTTCCTGAATAAAGTCTGCACCCAGATCGCGGACATCGACTACGGCAAGATTCAGCTCTATGCCGGCAACTATGATTTCTGGTACGAATCCAGCCAGCTGATGGTCCGCCAGATGAAAGAGGCCAACAAGAAGAAGGAAGAAAAGATCAAAGAGCTGCAGGAATTCATTCAGCGGTTCTCCGCCAATGCTTCCAAATCCAAACAGGCCACTTCAAGGAAAAAGGCTCTGGAAAAAATCGAGCTGGATGAGATCAAACCCTCCAGCCGGAAATACCCTTACATTGACTTCCGCCCGGAGCGCGCCATCGGCAACGAGGTATTGGAGGTCAGCCACCTGAGCAAAACCATTGAAGGTGTGAAGGTACTGGACGACGTTTCCTTTATTCTCGGCCGTGAGGACAAGGTAGCTCTGGTCGGCTCCGATGAATTGGCGAAGACCACGCTGTTCCAGATTTTGATGGGAGAACTGGAGCCCGACGAGGGAAGCTACAAGTGGGGCGTCACGACCACTCAGGCCTATTTCCCGAAGGACAGCTCCGAGGAGTTCAAGCAAGAGCTGACCATCACCGAATGGCTGACCGGCTATTCTCCGATCAAGGATGTTACCTATGTCCGCGGTTTCCTGGGCCGGATGCTGTTCGCCGGTGAGGACGGCGTCAAGAAGATCAACGTGCTTTCCGGAGGCGAGAGGGTCCGCTGCATGTTCTCCAAGATGATGATCTCCGGCGCCAATGTGCTGCTCTTCGACGAGCCCACCAACCATCTGGACATGGAGTCCATCACCGCCCTGAACAACGGCATGATCAAGTTTCCCGGCGTTATGCTCTTCTCGTCCAGAGACCACCAGATTGTCCAGACCACGGCCAACCGGATCATGGAACTGGTCGGCGGCAAGCTGATCGACAAGATCACCACCTATGACGAATACCTGGCCAGTGACGAGATGGCGATGAAGCGTCAAGTGTACACGGCCCAGATGGAAGAGGGAGACAACTAATTCTAAGAGAAGCAAAAAGGACACCCGCCGCCAGGCAGATGTCCTTTTTGCTTCTTCGATAGAAAAATTCTTCAAAATTGCCTGTCGAAGAAAAAAGCTCCATAAGGAATGCACATTTATTCTTATTCTACAGGAAATCCCGAATCCTCTTGCTGCGTACTGGATTTCTCAGCTTCCGCAGCGCTTTCGCCTCGATCTGGCGAATCCGCTCTCTGGTCACGTTGAATTCCTTTCCGACCTCCTCCAGAGTCCGGGGATGTCCGTCCTCCAGACCGAACCGCAGGATCACCACCTGCTTTTCCCGATCTTTCAGATCATCCAAAAGCACATCGATATGCTCTCTCAGCATAACCGACTCCACATTCCCCTCCGGGGTCACGGCGTTGCTGTCCGCGACAAAGTCGCCGAGGTTGGAATCATCCTCCTCGCCGATGGGAGTCTCCAGGGAGGCGGGTTCACGGGCGATCTGCATGATCTCCATGACCTTTTCCTCGGACATATCCAAAGCAGCGGCAAGCTCCGCCACCGAAGGCTCATAACCCAGCTCCAGCGTCAGCTTCCTCTGCATCTTCGACATTTTATTGATGGTCTCCACCATATGTACCGGAACGCGGATCGTCCTGGCCTGATCAGCCAAAGCTCTGGTCACAGACTGACGGATCCACCAGGTCGCATAGGTACTCAATTTATATCCTTTTGTATAGTCAAACTTTTCAACGCCCTTGATCAGCCCCAGGTTTCCTTCCTGTACCAAATCCAGAAAACTCATGCCGCGGCCAGTGTAGCGCTTCGCAATGCTGACTACAAGACGCAGGTTCGCCTCAATCAAGCGCTCCTTGGCCTCCACATCGCCTTCCGCTTTCCGCTTCGCAAGCTCCAGCTCTTCCTCGGCCGTCAAAAGGGGCACGGTACCGATCTCCTTTAAATACATCCGGACCGGATCTTCTGTGCCGATGCCGTCCAGAAGATCAATCGCATCCAGGTCGATTTCCTCTTCTTCCTCTTCCCCTATGATAAAATCATCCTCTTCTTCCAGGATGGTTTCCATCGGGGTCGGCTCATCCGTCATCACGCGCAGCACGTCGATGTTCTGGTTTTCCAGATAATTGTAGATGTTTTCCAGCTGTTCTTCTGACAATGTCACGCCGGTGAAGAAATCATTGATATCGTTGATATCCAACGTGTTGTTCTTGGATTTCCCCAGCTCTACTAATTTTTTCAGTTTCTCAATGAAATTGTCTTTTTCCACTGTGCGCATCCTTTCCACAAGCACCAAACAGCTCGGCCGCAAGCGCTTCTCTTGTCATTCGATCGAAGCTCCTACTCCGGGCTATATACTCTGAACTTAGATTATACAAGAGAACGTGAAAAAAGTAAATACAAAAAACGTGGGTTTTCCCTAAATTTTTTCTAAAGTCAGGTATTTTTGACAATTGTCAGGGGCAAATGCAGATTTTCGATGGTGGCCTCCTGCCAGGAACCGGCAAATTCCCCATCTTTTACCCAGCGAATGTCTTCCGGTCCCGAAAAATGAACCTTCTTCGCCTTGAATTGGAGAAGTGAGGGGGATTTTCCCCCTTTCGTGATCAAAGCTGCCATCAGCTCCGGCCACTCCAATACATTCTGCGGCTGTTTGACCAGAGTGACTTCGAATTTCCCGTCGTCCAGTTGGATATCCTTGCCCCAGAGCCCCTTCATGCCAGCCACACTGAAAGAATTGCTGACGCTCCCGAACAGAAAATCGCCTTCGATCGTTTGATCCTCCCAGGTCACTGTCATGTGGTGAGGCTTTAGAGTCATCAGACTCTTCGCTCCCTCCAAAATGTACGCCTGATGTCCCAGCACTTTTTTCATTTCCTGGGGAGTTTCATAGGAAACCTCGGTAAAAGCGCCAAATCCATAGACGTATGTAAAATAGGAATCGTTCGCGTATCCAATATCAATGGGGAACGGCTCTCCCTTTACCGCAACCATGGCAGCTTTCACCATATCGGTGGGCAGCTTTAGACTATGGGCAAAATCATTGGTGGTTCCCGCCGGAATGTAGCCGAGCACCGGACGTTTTTCCGGAGGAAGCTCCATCAAACCGCTGATCACCTCATTCAGCGTGCCGTCCCCGCCGCTGCAGACCACCCGCTGAAACTGGGGAGCTCTTTTTTTCACCACCTCGGTGGCCTCCGCGGCGGCCTGGGTCACGTAGACCTCAACCGTATAACCGGCGCGGATAAAACAGCTTAAAATATCCGACACTTTCCCCCGTATTTTTGACTTTCCCGCATGGGGATTGTAAACAAACAAAAGCTTCTTTCTCATCCGTTCCCCCTCATGAATTCCAGTATTCTGCATAAGCCTTGAGAGCCGTGGGGAGAGGATAAACCTCCCGTACCTCTTCCCGCGGTACGTAAATCCAGTCTCCGGCCAGTTCTTTCTCCAAGCGAACCCGGTATCCCACCATATGCCATTCCACATGAGAAAATATATGTTTTGCCTTTTTCAGCGGCTCCACGGATAAAGCGGAGGCCTGCTGCGATTGCAGCCAGTGATCCACTTCTTCGGCCGACAGATGCCCCTCCATCGCCGGGAGCTCGTACAGACCGGCTAAAAGCCCGGTATCCGGCCGTTTCCGAATCGCAACGCGCCGTCCAATCTCGATCAGAAAAACAGTCCTCTCCTCAATTCTCCGCGGCTTCTTCGCCGCTTTCACCGGATACTCCTCCGTATTTCCCTGTTCAAAAGCCAGGCAATATTCCCGCAGAGGGCAGAGCATGCAAAGCGGCGCGCCGTTCGGCAGACATACGGTCTCCCCCAGCTCCATGATCCCTTCGTTAAAGTCCCCTGGCTTTTCCTCCGGCAGAGTCTCCAGAAGCAGTTGTTCGGCGGCCCGCTTGACCGGCTGCTTTGTGATATCCTCTCCGTTGGCGCAGAGACGGGCGAGGACGCGGAGTACATTTCCATCCACAGCCGGAACCCTCTCCCCCCAGGCAATGGATGCGATCGCGCCGGCTGTATAATTCCCGATTCCCGGAAGTTCCAAAAGTTCCCGGTAGGACCGGGGCAGCTCGCCGCCGTATTGTTCCATACACAGGCGGGCTGCTTTTTGCAGATTCCTTGCGCGGCTGTAGTAGCCAAGCCCTTCCCAGAGCTTCAACACCGTTTCTTCCGAAGCCTCCGCCAAGGCTCGAACATCCGGCAGGGCAGTTAAAAAGCGGTCGAAATATGGCTTCACCGCTTCAATCCGGGTTTGCTGAAGCATAATCTCCGAAATCCAGATCCGGTAAGGGGAGGGGTTCTCCCGCCAGGGCAGCGCTCTGGCATTCTCCCGGTACCATCCGGTCAGAAGCGGGGTGATTCTTTCCACACGCGTTTTTTTATCCATTTTCAACCAAACCTTCTTCCTGGTTGTCATATCAGTTCACAAAATTTACACACTTTAGGCATTATAGCACAGGATTCCCATTGCTGTCCACGTTTATTTCCCCTGCATCGGATCAAGCTAATAGAGGAAGCACACGTCGCTTTTAATTGAATACAAAGGAGCTGATCCCATGAAAAACAAATTAGATTCTGACAAAAAATACCACATCAGCCAGGAAACCCTGCAGGCTGCCAGCAACACAGACTGTACCGGCCTGATTCCCTCCGCCCCCATCAACATGGCGGAATACGAATCCTACCGGGAGATTTATTCTTTCGTACCGCCTTACGATGAGAAAGAAGACACGATCCGCCAGCCGTAGACCGGAACCTCCTGCCAGTCCCTGCCATAAGCTATTCTAAAACAAGTAGGAAACTGAAAGGAGAATGAATTTTGAGCTATTCCCCTGACTATTCCATGCGCCGGCGCAATCAAGACTGCGGCTGCCGGCGCAATCAGGCACAGGGCCCGGCGATGAATAACTGCAACCGGAACCGTCAGCCCCAGGAAACCTGCGGATGCAGACGAGAGCCGCAGATGGCTGTGCCCGATTGTGAAAGGACCATGCCAGCTACTCCGGAGATGCCGTTTCTTCCGGAATGTATCGACAGCTTCCCGGTCGGCATGACCTATGTGCCTTGGCAGAGATGGCAAAATATCTATAACACCGAAGAGGCGCTGATGATCGGCACAATCTTCCAGGATCTTGATTATCCCTGGTTGGTGGGAGGAGGTTGCGGCACAAAATGCAGATGAATCCATTATTGCAAAAAGTCTATGAATACGGTTTTGCCGTAGATGACGTCATCCTGTTCTTGGATACCCATCCGGATAATGCCGAAGCGCTTGCCTACTACCAGCAAATGCGGGCCGCCTACAATCTAGTTTATCAAGAATACGTAATGTCCGTAAGACCCTTGCAGATCACCGATGTCAACACGGCGGACGGCTGGACTTGGCTGGATGATCCGTGGCCCTGGGAAGGAGGGATGTGCTAATGTGGAGATATGAGAAACGTTTGCAGTACCCTGTAAAAATCTCCCAGCCCAACCCTAAGATAGCCTCGTATATCATGTCGCAGTATGGAGGAGCGGGTGGCAGAATAAGAGAGTTTGCTGCCTTCTCCTACCTCCGGTAACGGATTTCAATGCTCCGGTCTTCTGCAAAATAAAGGATCTCCCCGATCCATGACCGCAAAACAGCATTGCTTTCATCCATCGCTTTTTTATTCCATTGGGGAAATTGATCTCCCCAATCCAGTTTTACCTGATTCCATACAGCGTATTCGATTTCTTCCATACGAACAAAATGAGATTTTTTACATTTTTTTCTCCCATACCCTGGACATTGCAGAGCCTCGCCTCCGGCTGCCCTGGTCAAAATCCGTCCGCAGCTGCCGCAGCGCACCAGACCGCGCAGGAGATAGGGTTCTGTTTTTTTTAATTCCTGGTTCCCCTCCCGGAAAAGCTGCTCCTGTACCTCCCAGAACAGGTCCTCCTCCACCGCCGCCTCATGGGCGCCCGGCACCACAGCGAATTCTTTGCCCCGGCGGTACCGGTCCTCTTCCCTCCGGCCTTCTAGGCTCCGCCGTTGCCATCCGATATAGTAGGGATTGCCCAGCACATACCGCACGCTTCGGCTTTCCCACGGTTTTCCGCGGGCCGTCAAAATTTCTTTTTGATTCAGCGCTTCCGCAATCTCCCGGCAGCTCATGCCGCGCCGGTTAGCCTGAAACATGCCGCGGACCACTCTCACTTCCCGCGCCTCGGCAACAACCCCATCCGGGCCGATCCGGTAACCATAGGGAGGCGGCGAGACCACGCCTCCCCGCGAAAATTTCTCATTCATCCCCCGGCGCACTTCCTGCGCCAGATTGATCGAATAATATTCGTCCATCGCCTCCAGGAGCGCTTCCATCAGCATAGCCGAAGGGTCATGGCCCAAAGGTTCTGTGATGGACACCACTTCAATCCCGCAATCCTTCCGGAGCATGGATTTATAAAGAATACTGTCCTGACGGTTTCTCGCAAAACGTGAAAACTTCCAGACCAATATAAGATCGAAGGGGCGGGGTTTTTGTTTTGCCATCCCTACCATCCGCATGAAGGCAGGCCGTTTTTCCGCCTTTCTGCCGCTGATCCCTTCATCGATAAAAATATATTCTTCCGGTAGAAGAATTCCTCTTCCTTTCACGTATTCCTCAATCTTTTTTCTCTGGCTTGCCGGTGAATACTCAATCTGCTCTTCCGTGGATACCCGGATATAGGCTGCCGCTGTCAAACCTGCACCGCCTTTTTCTTTTATCCTATTGCAAATTTCACTTCTCTATGAGTGAAGGATTTCTAATCGGACCTTTTTCCGCATAGAACAAAATGAGCCCCCAAAAGGATGATTTCATGAAAAAAACACTTTCCGCCCGCCCTTCCCAGATTTCCTGCGTCTACGGCCCGCCCCAAAAATTGAATAGTTATCCGGAAGATAAAAAAAAGCTTCTGGCAAAGCGGGCAGCGCTTCGCCAAAAACATATTCCCGCCGTGCAAAAAAAGTAAGACGCCCTGCGACCGACTTTCGCAAGGCGTCATCCTTTGGGAGGATATGGAAAGAGTAGCCTCTTTCATATCAGCGTCTCTGCAGCCCGGCTTTCCGAGGAGCCAAGCCTCCTTTTTGGAACAGGAATAGGAATGAGCAAAAACGCTTTGTGTATTAGTGTAAAGAATATCCGCTCCTCTGTCAAGTACGTCATTTTTTAAATTTCTAAGATTCAACCTTTTCTGCACATTTCTGACACGATTGTATACATTTTGCCGGGCAAGGAATGGATTTCCGAGTTTTTCCCATCCTGCTTTTTCCTATGACATCCATCCATTACAATAAACACTTTTTTAAAAGTTATATTTGTATCATGCTTTTTCCATTTTTCTCTCAATCTGCCACTTGGAGGGCCAGATGGAGAAATCGGGGCTTCCATGCGCTATCTCTCCCAGCGCTATGCGATGCCGTTTAAGATGGCAAAAGGTACGCTGACAGATATCGGAACCGAAGAACTGGCCCACATGGAAATCGTAGCCGCCATCATCCATCAGCTGACCCGGAACCTGACGATGGAGGAGATTAAAGCCTCCGGCTTCGGCCCTTATTATATTGATCACACCACCGGGATCTGGCCGCAGGCCGCAGGCGGAGTCCCCTTCAATGCCTGTGAATTCCAGAGTAAGGGCGACGCGATTGCCGACCTGGTGGAAGACATGGCTGCCGAACAAAAAGCTCGCGTTACTTATGACAATATTCTCCGTACGATCAGCGACCCGGAAATCTGCGACCCGATCCGTTTCTTAAGAGAACGTGAAATCGTCCATTTCCAGCGGTTCGGCGAAACGCTCCGCAATGCGGTAGATAACATTGAGACCAAAAACTTTTACGCATACAATCCGGACTTCGACACCCCGCCGAAGGAAGATTGCAAATAACCGTTTTCTTTCTCCTTGTCCCAGACTGCCCATCAGCCTGGGACGGCAATCCCTTCGGACAGACAAAGTACTTCCTGCCCGAAGGGATTTTTGTTCTGCCAGAAAGCTGACAACTTTATAGTCATAAAATAAAAAAATGCCGTTCCCAGCCACCTTGGGCTGAGAACGGCATTTTTTGTTTTTAGATTGCTGCTACATTTACAGCTCTAAATTTGTTTTTGTTCTTCGGGTCCTGCTCAACATCAAAGGAAACCTGCTGTCCTTCGTTCAGGGATTTGAATCCGTCTCCCATGATTGCGGAGAAATGAACGAACAGATCGTTTCCGTTATTCTCGTCGGTGATAAAACCGTAGCCTTTTTCCGAATTAAACCATTTTACTGTACCTTTATTCATCTGGGTACCTCCATCTTTTTTTTGTACCCATAATAAAACAAAAGGCACCGAGTGCATTATCAATAAGATCTTGATAGTACGGTCGGCGCAGAATCAATGTCTATATTTGGAATACATTAGTTAGTATACAATACGATGCCCGAAAAGTCAAGCATGATTTTCAATAAATTTTAAAAATATTTTCATTGATATGATGGGACGAATCTTTCAGCCAACCAAGATACGCTTCGCTGGTTCAGAAGCAATCCCGCCGTCTTACATATCGGCCGGGATTGCTTCTTGTTCTTTGTTCTCCAGGGAAATCCGCCTGGTGCTTACCCGCTCCAGCAGCCCTTCACTGTGGCTGACGCAGAGCAGTCCGATCCCACGCTCCTTTGTCTCATGGATTAAAAACTCCCAGATCTGGCTTTGGGTAATCAAATCCAGCATAGTGCTGATCTCATCGGCCAACAGAAATTTCGTCCGTCTTCCCAGCGCCCTTGCGATACAAAATCGCTGCAACTCCCCTCCGGAAAGTTCCGCCGGAAACCGCTTCCGCCATCCGTCCTCGATGCCGAGACCGCGGATCACCCGCTCCTCCACCTGATCTCCGTCCCGAAGGACCTCTTCCATCCGAAGTCTTGGATTGACCGCATACTCCGGATGCTGCCAGATCATCTGGACCGGACAGTAACCTCGATACTCGGAGAGGGGTTTTCCATCCAGCAGAATCACTCCGCTCTCCGGTTTTTCATATCCCGCTAGAATCTTACACAGCGTTGTTTTGCCAAAACCGCTGGGTGCAGACAGTCCCACCCGTTCTCCGCTGTCAATCTCCAGGGAAAAGTCCTTCCAAATCTCTCTCTCCTTCTCAGAGTAACGAAAGGAAATTTTTCTGGCTTCTAATTTCACGTTTCCTCTCCTCCCTCTCCCTGTTCTACGCACCGCAGGCAGCGGACCCAGCCTTCTCCCGCCGGAACAAACGGGATTTCAGCACCGCAGGCGCAGGTATACTCCGGACATCTGGGCCCATAGATACAGCCTTCCGGCCGGTCCGCCCCGTAGGGCTGGCTACCTGGCGCCGAAGCAAACCCGTGGGCCGGCATGGCTCGCCAGAGCGCCTTGGAATAAGGGTGGCGGAGCGTCTCTTCCTGCATAAAAGCGGAGGCAGGTTCCTCTTCCAGGGTTTCCCCTGCATAAAAAACTACAATCCGGTCTGCCGTCTCCACCGCCAATTCCAGGTCATGGGTGATCAAAAGTACGCCGGCTCCGCCGTCCGCCATCTCGCGGAATGCCTGCATGGTCTGTTTCGCCGCGTCCAAGTGCATGCCAGGCGTCGGCTCATCGGCAATCACGAGGTTTGGCTGTCCCATCCGTGCCGTTGATACCAGCACTCTTCTCGCCATTCCTCCGGAAAGTTCAAAAGGGTACTTATCTTCCGTGTTCTCCGGCAGATTTGCCTGGCGGAATAAGGCTTTCACCCTGTTCTTACTTTCCGCATCCTTGCGGGATGAGCGAACCTGCCTTCCTACCTTCATCAAAGGGTCCAGATAGGCGACGCTCTGGGGCACCAAAACGATCTCCCGGCCCCGCAGTTTCTTTAATCTCCGCCTGGTCAGCGGCTCTCCCCGGTATAAAATCTCCCCTTCGCAGCGGCTGTTGTACGGGAGAATTCCCAAGATTCCGTGGGCCAGAAGGCTTTTCCCCGACCCGCTGGAACCCACCACAGCCACCAGCTCCCCGGCCCGAACCCGGACATTTAAATCCCGAATTACGGTCAATTCTTTCTGGCGCAGGCCGCGCTCATATTGGGTAAAAGAAATCGAAAAATTCCGGATTTCCAATAAGATTTTTTCTTCCATACGGCCTCCTAGCGGTGAACGCTGCCCGGATCCGTCAGCTTCCGCAGACACTCTCCCAGCAAGTCAAAAAGCATTACGGTCAGCACCAGCATCAATCCGGGAAACAGGGCCAGCCACCATTTTCCGGTGACCAGATATTTCATGCTCTCCGATAAAATCACGCCGATGGCAGGCTGCTCCGTGGAAAGTCCGAATCCCAGGAAAGTGATACTGGCCTCATGGAGAATCGCATGGGGAAACAGAAGCACCAGACCCACCAGAAACTGAGGAATCAGGTGCGGCAGCATATGTTTTTTGGCAATTCTCCATTTGCTGTGCCCCAACTTTTCCGCGGTCCGGATATAAGTGCTCTCCTTGAGCTGCAGCACCTCCGCCCGTATCACCCGCGCAAGGGACGTCCAGTGGGTCAGAGAAACGCCCAAAATCACGCCGGTTAAGCCTTTTCCGGCGGCAAAGGAGATCAAAATCAGCAGCAAAATGTGAGGAATCCCCATAATCAGGTCAATCAGCCAGGTAATGACGGCATCCACCTTTTTTCCAAGCGTGGCCGCAGCAACGCCCAGCAGCCCGGCAATCACGGCGCTGACCGCCGCTGCGCAGACGCCAATGATAATACTGATGGAAAGACCGGTCACGGTCCTGGCCAGCATATCCCGCCCCAGCCAGTCGGTCCCAAACAGGTAGGAAAGGCTGGGCGTCAGGTTTTTCCGGGAGAAATCGGTAACGAGCGCCGACTCCCGTCCCACCAGCCCCCAGACAGCCACGCCCGCAAGATAGAAGACGGCTACCGCCAATAAAATCAGGGTCTTGGTCCTCTGGTTCCAGCATAACCGTTTCTTCATCCGCGCTCACCTCCCCGCCGGATTCTCGGATCCACTACGCCGTAGAGGACATTGGCCAGGAAATTTCCTGCAAAGACGATCAGCGCCGTGATCATTGTAATTCCCAAAAGAAGGGGCACATCGCTGCCAGTTCCCGCGGTCACAGCCGCCTGGCCGAGTCCCGGATAGGAGAAGACCTGTTCCACCAGCACGGAACCGCCGATGATCTCACTGATCGAAGCAAACTGCAAGGTCATGGCCGGCAGCAGAATATTTCTCAGACAATGATGGCGGATGATCTGCCAGGTGCTCTCCCCGCGGGCCTGGGCAAACAGCACGTATTCGCTCTCCATGACATCAATTACTTTTTGCCTGGTGTGCAGCGCGATATTGGCCACGCCTGTGATGCTCAAAGTCACGGCAGGCAGAATCGCATGGCGGACCCGGTCCAAAAACGTCACGCTCTCCGCCTCCATTCCGATCGGTACGCTGAGCCCCACCGGCAGCACCTTGAGCCAAACCGCAAAGATCATCAAAAGAAGCAGCGCCAGCCAAAAAGCGGGTGTGCTGGCGATGGTCAGGGAATACACTTTGACTGCCTTATCCGGCCATCTGCCCCGGTTCACCCCTGCTAAAATCCCAAGGGCAAGCCCCAGCACGCCGGAAATCACCCAGGCGAATAACAGCAAAAAGAGGGAGTTCACCAATTTGACCGCAATCACGTCGGAAACGTTCTGACGGTACAAAAGAGAAACTCCCATATCTCCCCGCACAAAATCCTTGGCCCAGTTAAGATACCGTTCCACCGGGGGGGTATCCACCCCCCAGTAGGATTTCAGCTTATCCTTCTGCTCCTCGCTCATCGAGCCCAGCGCCGCCTGACCCACATTGGCCTGCAGCGGGTCAATCGGGGACAGACTGACCAGCCCAAAGGCGGCCACGCTGACAGCCGCCAGGAGCAAAAGCATCCGGATTAGTTTTTTTAACACGAAATTCAGATTCTTCAAAGTCGTCTATTTCCAATCCCATTCATCGACATTGTTTACAATCGACCATCCATGGCCGTGAGGGTGGATTTTCTGATCCGCCACCGTCAGCCCGTCCCGGACGAAGTACAGGTGATCCACGTTGCAGAGCCAGATCCAGGGGATATCGCCGTCCTGAGTGACGCCTGTGGCCCCATCCCACTGCGCCTTCTGCCACAGCCCATAGGATCCTTCCAGATCTGTCTCCAGAGCCTGATCCATGTAGCGGTCCACGGTCTCATTGGCATAAGGTGAATACTCTGCCAGGCCGGTCTCCGCCTTAGAGTGGTAAATATTGTAGAGCTCCATCGGCGTATGAGCGCCCCAGCCCCAGACAAGCGGCTCGCTCTGCGCCCTGTCATAGGCCACGTCCCAGCCCACGCCTTCGGTCTTCACCGAGATTCCCAGCGCCTTCAGCTGATTGGCCGTGTCCTCAGCAAGGGCCTGGCGGACCGAATCTCCGCTGCTGAACATCAGCGTCATCTCCGCCCGGACTCCGTCTTTTTCCCGGATTCCGTCGGATCCTGCGGTCCATCCCGCCTCCTCCAGCAATTTTACGGCTGCCTCCGGGTCATAACTCACCTCGGAATCCGGATTGTACCAGGGCATCTTATCGCAGATGCTGTAGGCAGGCGTCCCGTGGCCGTTCAACACGTTCTGGATCATTTCCTCCCGGTTGATCCCGATGTTGATGGCTTTCCGCACCGCAGGGTCCGATGTGAAATCATTCCCCACAAGAAGACCGTCCTTCTCCTCCGCCTTTGTGGCAGGCAGGTTAAATCCACGGTTATCTACGCTGGCCACGCTGAAAAGCGAGTATCCATCCAGGGAAAGATCCGAATAAGACGCCGCTGTGTGGGCCACATCCACCTGTCCAGCCTGGGCGGCCGCAAGAGCGGCTTCCTCTTCCATAAACAGGACCGTCACTTTTTTCATCTTCGGCTGCTCCCCGTAGTAATCCGGGTTTGCCTCAAAGATCACCTGCTGGCCCTTATCCCACTGCTTCATGATATAGCGGCCGGATCCGATCGGGTGCTGGCCGTAGCTTTCGTCATAGGCATGCTCCGGCACGATTCCCACAATCGCCATGGTATAGGGCCAGATGGAGTAAGGTTTTTCCATATGAAATTCCACGGTGGTATCGTCGACAGCCACTGCTTCCTTCAACATCGTAAAATCGTTGACCGTACTCTTCTCTTTTACGTTATTATAGGTAAACGCCACATCGGAGGCCGTCAATTTCTCACCGTCCGTGAACATAACGCCATCCCGGATTTTCACCGTCCAGGTCAGGCCGTCCTCGCTCATCTGATAGTCCGTGGCCAGATCTTTTTCTATTTTTAGATCCTTGGTCGTGACGGTCAATGTGCTCTGAATCAAAGGTTCGTGAACATGTTCCCCTGCCCCCCAGCCATAGGCCGGATCAAAGCCGGACTCCGGCTCCGAGGTGGTAGGCATGGTCACAATGACCGAGTCCTTTCCCTCCGCGGTTCCCGCCGCCTCTGTCTGAACGGCTGTGGTCCCTGCCCCCGCGGTTCCCGCCGCAGAGGTGGCCTGAGTCTCCGTGGAAGGATTCCCGCAGCTTGCCAGCATTATGACGGCCGCAGCCACCGCTCCGAAGGTATGCAGCATTTTTTTCTTCATTTTCCCAGTTCCTTTCTCTAAAACTTTAATCCTTCATCCCCTTTATTGAGTTTATTGTAACAGGCAGGGTACCCCTCCACAAGCCCCCCTGGGGGATGTTTTTTTCACTTTTTCTGGAATCTTGTCCCTGTTTATGATATGCTAGTTTAAAATGTGCGTTTTGCGCAAACTTGCGCCGGAACGCGGCTGCGCTGGCAGCCCTATTCCTAGCGTAAAAGCCCGAATAAGCCGGAAAGGAGATCATACCATGGAAAACACGCCACAATTTCGTCTGGGAATGCCGGAAGATACGCCGCTGATCCTGCACTTTATCCAAGAGCTGGCCGCTTATGAAAAAATGGAAGTGGAAGTCGTCGCCACCGAAGAGCTTCTGCGGGAATGGATTTTTGAAAAGCAAAAAGCAGAGGTGCTGTTTGTTCTGGAAGAGGGCGCCGAGGTCGGCTTTGCTCTTTTCTTTCACAATTTTTCAACGTTTCTCGGCCGGGCTGGTCTTTATCTGGAAGACTTGTTCGTCTATCCGGAACACCGGGGCAAAGGTTATGGGAAAGCTTTGATCAGGGAGCTGGCTCGGATTGCCGTAAACCGAGGCTGCGGCCGGCTGGAATGGTGGTGTCTCGACTGGAATCAGCCCAGTATCAACTTCTACCGTTCTCTTGGGGCCGTGCCGATGGATGAATGGACCGTCTTTCGGGTTGCCGGTGAAACGCTGAAACAATTAGCCGAATGACAGGCGATTGCATGCAAAATCAAAAGGAGCCATCCATGAAACAGCACCTTTTCCTGACCGGTGAGATCCAGGTTGGTAAAACCACACTTATCCAAAAATTTCTTTGCACCTTGGGCCTGATCCCCGGCGGTTTCCAGACCTATTTCGGACCGGACCGCCTGGAACCAGAACACTATCTCTATCTGTGCCCAGCCTGGGAAATGCCTGTCTTTGACGTCGCCCACCGTCTGGCCTTTTTTCAGCCAGGCGTTCCTCCACAGGCGTTTGACCGGCAATTTGAAACCCGCGGCGTTTCCTACATCGAAGATGCCTCCCGGCCTTGGCCCCTCAAGATCTTTGACGAATGCGGATTTCTGGAGCAAAGCGCACCCGCTTTCCAAAAAGCAATTATCACCGCCCTGGATCAAAAGACGCCGGTCCTGGGCGTGCTGAAGCAGACGGGACGTCCTTCCTGGCTGGATCAGATCTCCTCCCACCCGGAAGTGGAACGGATTCTTGTCACACCGGATAACCGGGACCGGCTTCTCCCTGTGCTTTTACAGCGCGTCCGGGACGGCTGGCTTGACAGGCCGGTTTCCCTATGATATAATTCGCATCAGCAAAGAAAGAAAGGAGACAGCATGTTTCAGTAAGCTATGATTTCGCGAAAAACAGAATGGTATGACCGGTCTGCCCCGCAGATCTTTTTCTGTATTCCGAAACAGTGGCTTTGATACATGGTGTCTTGATGCGCAAGGATCAGGTCTCTTTTTGTGTCATTGGTTTCGGCAGGCAGCCCGGACGGCAGACGCAAAAGGAGGCTTTTTATGTTACAGATTAAAAACTTAACCATTACCCATAAAAAAGATCTTCGGCCCATCTTGACGGACTTTTCCTTTGTCCTGCGGCCCGGAGATAAGGCAGCCGTGATCGGGGAGGAGGGAAATGGAAAATCCACCTTGTTAAAGCTGATCGCAGGCGATCCCCAGGTGGAGCGATATATAGAATTCACCGGCGAAATCCTTCGGAATCAGGCCCGGATCGGCTATCTGGCCCAGGAATGGACCGAAGAAGAAAAGAAAATGCCTATCTATCCGTGGTTCTCCTCTCGGCCCGGCTTCGACGGCCGGACCCCCAAGGAATTGTCCGCGCTGGCCTCAAAACTCCGGCTCTCTTTAGACCAATTTTATTCCGATCAAGTAATCGGAACACTGTCCGGCGGGGAGCGGACCAAGCTCCAACTGGCCAGCCTGCTTCTGACGGATCCGGACGTTTTGCTGCTGGATGAACCCTCCAACGACATTGATATGAAGACGCTGGCCTGGCTGGAGCAATTCATCCTCGGATGCCGCTGCCCGGTTCTCTACATCTCCCATGATGAAGTCCTGCTGGAGCGGACGGCCAACGTGATCATCCATCTGGAGCAGATCCGGAAGAAAACCGTTCCGCGCCACACCATCGCACGGACTTGCTACGAGAAGTACATCGCAGAACGGGAGCACCTCTTGGCACGCCAGGAGCAGACTGCCAAAAAAGAGCACAGCGAATTTGCCAAGAAGCAGGAACGTCTGCAGCGGATCGAGCAGAAAGTCGAACACCAGCAAAATCAGATTTCCCGCCAGGATCCCTTTGGGGCCGCTATCTTAAAACGAAAAATGCACTCGGTAAAATCCATGGAGAAGCGTTTTGAAAAAGAGCAGGAAAATCTGACCGAGCGGCCCGATGCCGAGGAAGCCATTTTCTTTCGCTTCTCTGACCAGATCCGTGTACCAAACGGCAAACGGGTATTGGACCTGGAAGTGCCGGAGCTTCGTAACGGCGGACGGCTTCTCGCCAGAGAAATCCGCCTGCGGATTACCGGGCCGGAAAAGGTCGGTATTTTCGGAGAAAACGGCGTGGGGAAAACCACGCTGCTCCGGCAAATCGCAGCCACCTTCACCGGCCGAACCGATCTGAAAGCAGCGTATATGCCGCAGAATTATGAGGAAGTATTGAATCTCGACCAGACTCCGGTGGAAGCTTTATCCTTGACCGGAGAAAAGGAAGAAATCAGCCGGATCTGCACGTATCTGGGAAGCTTGAAGTATACGGAGGAAGAGCGGAGTCATCCGATCCGGGACCTGTCCGGAGGGCAGAAAGCCAAAATTTTGCTGCTCTCCCTCTCTCTTTCCGGCTGCGAAGTGCTGCTTTTAGACGAACCGACCCGCAATTTTTCTCCCCTGTCCAACCCGGTTATCCGCCGGATGCTGTCCGCCTTTCCCGGAGCGATAATCAGTGTGTCCCATGACCGGAAATACCTGAAAGAGGTCTGCACCAGGCTGTACTGCCTGACAAAAGACGGGCTGACGCCCATGGAACCGGAGGACCTGGAATAATTTTTCTTCCAAACGTCACAAATCCGGCCGGCTTCTATATAATATAGTACGTGGATGAAAAATCCACGGATGCCAACGGAATTCCTCCTCACCTTTCCGAAAAAGGACGAAAAATAAAAGCCGCAGCGGACCTTCCTCCCGCCTGCGGCTTTCTTAAATTATTTTTTCTTTTTCAGCTCCGCAGCCACATAACCTGCGATATTTTCAGCATGGTCACAGATTCGCTCCAGATTACTGATGGAGTCCAGGAAGATCACTCCCGCATGGGCCTTACAATCCCCGGTGGACAACCGGTTGATGTGCTCGGCGCGGAACTGTTCTTCGTAGGCGTCCACCTTTTCCTCCAATTCTTCCACGGTTTCCACATTGCACATCCGGAACTGGGCGCGGGCCAGGAACGCATGCTCCAGGGCCTCCATCACGCTGTCTCCCATCACCTTCAATTCCTTGAGAGCCATCGGGGAAAACTCTAAACCGTTGCGGATCCGGGTCTGAGCCAGCTCGGCCAGATTTTCCGCATGGTCTCCGATCCGTTCCAGGTCGTTGATGGTGTACAGCAGGTTCCTCAGCTGCATAGACTGACTGTCGTTTAAGGATAGATTGTTCAGCTTTACCATGTATTCCGTGAGAATGGTTTCCAGCTGATCAATCTCCTCCTCTTTTTTCAGCACAACTTTGATTGCTTCTTCATCGGAAGTCTGCAAAGCGTGAATCGCCGTCTGCACGTTGTCCAGACATACCGCGCCCATGGCCAAAACTTCATGGGTGGCCGCCTCCAGGGCGAACGCCGGGGTATCGGAACGGTATTCGGCCAGTCTCTGCTTCACATCCTGAATCGGATCGGCCTTTTCTTCCGGCTTTTCCGGGAGAAGTTTTTCGGACAATTTGACCAGCTTACCTGCAAACGGGAACAAAATCAACGTGTTGGTAATGTTAAACACCGTATGGAAGACGGAAATCTGGACGCTGTTGATGGTCCTGGGTCCAAAATCCGGCAGCAAGGAAAATACCGTGAAACCGATGATTCCAAAGATCACGGCTCCGATCACGTTAAACATCAAGTGCATCACAGCGGCCCGCTTAGCCGTCTTATGACCTCCGGCGCTGGCCAGCAGGGCGGTCACACAGGTACCGATATTCTGACCCAGCGTGATATAGACAGCAGAGTTCCAGGTAACCACGCCGTTTTTCGCCAAGGTCTGCAAAATACCGACGGAGGCGGAGGAACTCTGGATGACCGCGGTCACCAACATACCAGCTAAAATTCCCAAAATCGGATTTTTTCCTAAAAAGGTAAACGCCGAGGCAAAGATCGGCGCGTCCCGATATGGCTCAATGGCGCCGGACATAAAACTGAGTCCGACAAACAGGATACCAAAACCCAACAAAATTTCACCGGTCAGCTTTTTCCCGGATTTTTTACAAAACATCAGCATCAAAGCGCCGATTCCGATCAAGAGCGGGGCAAAAAATTCCGGCTTCATCACGCTTCCCCACTCGCTCATCGATACCAGCCAGCTGGTGACCGTCGTACCGATGTTGGCGCCCATGATCACGCCAATCGCCTGGTTCAGATTCATCAGGCCGGCATTGACAAAGCCTACCACCATGACAGTGGTCGCCGAAGAACTCTGGATCACCGCTGTGATCAGGGCGCCTGCCAGTACGCCCATCAGACGGTTATTGGTCAAAATCTCCAGCCACCGTTTCATCTTTCCTCCGGCGGACTGCTGGAGTCCTTCCGCCATCGTATTCATTCCATAGAGGAACATGCCCAATCCACCGACGAATTGAAACAGCATGCCTACATCCGAAATCGTCATCTTCTTTCCCCTTATCTTTTTCCTATCTTTTCTCTTTTCAACGATTTTATTATAGCACCCTTTTGTAAAATCTGTGTAAAGCCCTGCACGGATTCCAGTAAAAATTGCGCAAATATTTCTGTCCTGGAACCGAACTCCCGTGCCGGGAATAAAATAAGGAAAGAAACTTTACGGAGGATATATGAGCGATATTTTACATTATCTGCCGGTTTTGCTCGTCAGCATCGGGATGAATATCCTGCTGGGGCTTTATTATAAAATTGGGATCAACCGGTTAAGCTTTGACTTGAAGATCCTTCTCAACGGAGTAATCAAAGCCGGTATCATCGGCATTGTATTTATTGGAATGGCCTTTTGTTTCGACCGGGTGGATTTATCGTCCCTGGGCGTCAACCCCTGTATCTTTATGCACTCCGCCATCTTCCTCTACATGGGGAAGGCAATGAGTAATCTGGCGAAGATCCTTGGAGTGCAGGTGAAAAAGCCCTCGCAAAACGAAGAAAGCCCAGGATCTGTCCTGGCGGATGCCGCAGACGCGGCCGCCTCCGCGCTGACCGAACCTATCTCTGCGGCTCTGGATACTTCCGATACGGATTCCAAGCTTTCCACGGCGGACGGGATGGACTCCGCAGCCGCAACCGGAGATCCGGCGCTTCCGGCAAAGGAATCAGCTTCTTCTGCGGATAAGACACCGGCGCTTCCCTAAGACAAAAGCAGAGCTGCCACTCTTACAGAGGGAACCTCTGTTTTGGCGGCAGCTCTTATCTTTTTTTATTGCGCTCCTCCGTCGCTCCATAAAAAGGACGGGAAGTCTGAACTCCGTTTCGCTCCGTTTGGACAAAAATATCTGCTTCGCAGCTATTTTTTTATTTTGTCAGGAGCATCAGGATTTCATTGCTTCTGGCTACAAACTCGGACATCTCCTCCGCGGTCAGGGGCGCATGGCTGATCCGGGCCAGGTCATAAAGCTGTTTGCAGATCATCGGCACATGCCCGGACTCCTTCTGCTCACGTACAAACTTCACCAGGGCGTTGTTTGCGTTCAGCACCAAGGTCTCATCCGCTCCGGAGGCCATATCGGCCATCCCGTACATTTTCATCATTTCCTGCATCCGGCGGCCTTCTTCGGAAAGAGTGATCATGGCGGAAAGTTTCTCATCTTTCAGATTTTCCACTTTCACAGAAAGCTTTTCCTTGCCCAGCGCATCCTGGAAAATCTTGGTCAGCTCTTCGGTTTCCGCTTTTTGCTCCTCTTCCGTCTTTTCTTCTCCCTCCGCCTTGAAGGAATCAGTCACCTCCGCGTCGATCCGGCGGAACTTGACTCCTTCGTTCTTCTGCTCCAACATGGTGATGAACGGGGAATCAATGTTGGACGGCAGAATCACAGCGTTAAGGCCTGCTTCCTTGTACATTTTCACGTACTGCCCCTGCTGCAGCTCGTCGGTTACATAGACGATATTCTTGTTGTCGCCCTCAGTCAAGTCCGCAAAGGTCTGATACTTCCCATCCAGATTCTTGAACAGGATGCTGCTCTTCATCTTATCGTAGAACTTGTCATCCTTCAGGCAGCCGAACTTGATGAACGGATGGATGTCGTCCCAGTATTTTTCATAGTTCTCCCGGTCCGTATTGCACATGCCGGTCAGCTTATCCGCCACCTTCTTCGTGATGTAATCGGATACCTTACGGACAAACCCATCGTTCTGCAAAGCGCTGCGGGATACGTTCAGCGGCAGATCCGGACAATCGATGACGCCCTTCAGGAGCATCAAAAATTCCGGAATCACTTCCTTAATATTATCAGCGATGAAAACGCGGTTGTTATAAAGCTTAATCGTACCTTCCAGAGAATCGTACTCCGTGTTGATCTTCGGGAAGTACAAAATTCCTTTCAGATTGAAAGGATAATCCATATTCAGGTGAATCCAGAACAGAGGCTCCTTGAAATCCAGGAAAACCTTGCGGTAGAACTCCCGGTACTCTTCCTCGGTGCAGTCGTTGGGATGCTTCGTCCAGAGCGGATTCGTATCGCTGAGGGACTGAGGGATTTTCTTTTCCTCTTTTTTATCTTCCTCTTCCTTCTCCTCCGTCTCTTCTGCCGGTTCCGTCTCCACGGTCTCCACCGACGCTTCTTCCTGGGCTTTCTCCCACTCCGCGTTGGTGTAGAGGTAGATTTCTACGGGCATGAAAGAACAATATTTGTTGATGATCTCTCTGGCCCGGTACTCTTTTGCAAATTCTGCGCTGTCGGAATTCAGATATAAGGTGATCTCGGTCCCGACTTCCCGCCGGGTTCCTTCGCTCATCGTATACTCGGTGCCGCCGGTGCACTCCCAAAATACCGGCTCGGCGCCCTCCTGATAGGACAAGGTGTCAATGGTCACCCGGTCGGCCACCATAAATGCGGAATAAAATCCCAGCCCAAAATGGCCGATGATCTGATCCTCGTTAGTTTTATCCTTGTACTGCTCCAAAAAAGCAGTCGCCCCGGAGAAAGCAATTTGGTTAATGTACTTCTCCACCTCATCTGCGGTCATTCCTAAACCGGTGTCGAGGAAACGGATCGTCTTTGCCTCTTCATCCAGAATCACGTCGACTTTCTGCTTCGCGCCCTCCGGGAAGGTGTATTCTCCCATCCCCTCCAGCTTTTTCAGCTTGGTCACGGCGTCGCATCCGTTCGAGATCAGTTCACGGAAAAAAATATCATGGTCGGAATACAGCCATTTTTTAATGATTGGAAAAATGTTTTCACTGTTGATTGAAAGACTTCCCTGTTTTTTGCACATAAAAAAACATCTCCTTTTCTTTCTTCTCTCTTCAAACTCAGCATGGATACCATACTCAGAACCGGCCCCGGCGCATTTTTTCATCCCGCGCCGCCGCCATGGAGATCTTCCGACTCCGTCATGGCCCGCCTGCTCTGCCTTGCTACGTTTCCTTATAAAATATAGTACAAACTTTTATAAAAGTCAATAAAATAATTGTAAACATTTTATTTACCAATTTAGACCTAAAATCCACCTGTTTTCGACACTTTTCTATGCCGTTTTCCTCTATTCCCCTTGTATTTTATAGTATTTTAAAAGGAATTCATATTTTCTTCATAATTTGTTTGACTTTATATGAAAACCATGATATTGTAAGGATAGTTGCAAGAAGCAACTGGACCTACTATCTATTTTCTATTATTTTTGGAGGTATCGCATGAGAGGTACAGTAAAATGGTTTAACAACCAAAAGGGTTACGGATTTATTTCCGACGCCGAGGGCAATGACGTATTTGTGCATTACTCTGGTCTGAACATGGAAGGCTTCAAGTCCCTGGATGAGGGCGCGGAAGTCGAGTTCGACGTAGTAAATGGTGCAAAGGGACCCCAGGCTACCAACGTAACGAAGTTATAATCCGTGTAAAGGCCTGTACCTTTCATTACAGAAGGTAAAACAGCTTTTTCACTACCGTTTTCCATCACGGCGGACGCCGATGAAGTGTAAAGCGCAAGAGAATAACAGATTGTTCGTTGTAAGGGAGTGCGGCAGTCATCCGTGCTCCCTTTTCCCATGCCCGGCGGCCGATTCTTCCGCTCAAGTATCCGGCCATCGATTCTCTGGGATGAACGTTCTGATCTGCCGCGGACAGCCCTGGTACCAGGATCGCATCCAGAGTATGCTGCCGTAGAAAGTCCACGCTTTATAACATCAACCGATAGAAGCAGAAAGAGTCCCGAATAACGGAACTCTTTCTGCTTCTATCGCATTCTTTTCGAAATAAGGATTCGATTAGCCAAAGTATCTCTTCAGCAGGCCGGCAAATGCTTTTCCGTGGCGTGCTTCGTCTCTGGCCATCTCATGTACCGTGTCATGGATCGCATCCAGATTAGCCGCTTTCGCTCTCTTTGCCAGGTCAAACTTGCCTGCGGTCGCGCCGTTCTCGGCTTCCACTCTCATCTCCAGGTTCTTCTTGGTGCTGTCGGTGACAACTTCACCCAGCAGCTCGGCAAACTTTGCAGCGTGCTCCGCCTCTTCATAAGCGGCTTTCTCCCAGTACAGGCCGATCTCCGGATAGCCCTCTCTGTGAGCAACGCGAGCCATCGCCAGATACATGCCAACTTCGCTGCACTCACCCTGGAAGTTCGCTCTCAGATCAGCCAGAATATCTTCGCTGACGCCCTGTGCTACGCCAACTACATGCTCAGCCGCCCAAGTCATCTCACCACTCTGCTCTTTAAACTTGCTGGCCGGTGCGCCGCACTGAGGACATTTCTCCGGAGCAGCTTCGCCTTCGTAAACATATCCACAAACTTCACATACAAACTTTTTCATTCTGATGATCTCCTTTTCATTTTATAATTAGTAATAATTATCATTTCTGTTTTTAATCTATCACAGAACCTCTGCTTTGTCAACTACTTTTTTCCATTTTTTTCCTGCATTCCCGGCAGGTCCCATGAAACAACACCGTGTAACCGTCCACCTCTTCCGGAAAATCCGCTCCGATCAGCACTTTGGAAGTGGGAACCTGGTCCATCGGCACATCCATGACACAGCCGCAGGCCGTACAGTGATAGTGATAATGGGGCGCTACATTCGCATCATACCGCTCCACACCGTCCCCGCAGCAAATCTTTTGAATCTCTCCCAGAGAAGTCAAGAGAGAAAGATTCCGGTAAACGGTTCCCAGGCTGATTTTCGGATTGCTCTCCCGGACGCTTAAGTAAACTGCTTCTGCTGTGGGGTGATCGGTCCGGGTCATCAAAAAATCTTTGATCGCCTCCCGTTGCCTACTATACTTCATCCTACCAAGCATCCTTTCTTTATAATAATAAGAATAATTATCATTATAAAGACTTTTCTGCTATCTGTCAAGAATATTTTTTCTGAGAAACTCCGCGGCGCCCGCCTGCTCACAGTCCGGAATCACCAGCCTTGCAGCGGTTTTCGCCTCTTTTGTCCCATTTTCCATCGCCGCCGAGATACCGGCGAACTGGAGCATGGTGATATCGTTTTCATTATCCCCCATGGCTAAAATTTCCGATGATGACAGCAAAAGATGGTGGGCCAGCCAACGAAGCGCCGTTCCTTTGTCCGCATTCCGGTGATTCACTTCCAAATTCCAAGGAGAGGACGAAGTCAATAAAATGTTGGAGTGCCTTTGCAGGTCCCGCCGCAGCGTTTCCCTCATCCCCTCCTCGTGAACCGCAATAAATATTTTTTCCACATCCAGGCCGTTTCTCTCCAAGAAATCTGCCAGATCGTTTCTGGGATTCTGGCGGAAAATCGTCATCCGCGGCCGGTAATACTGTTCGAGGTAGGAAGGGAGCCGGCTCCAGTTATAGATTCTGTTGTCGGAGTAAACGCAGCTGTAAATCCCCTGGTCTTTCAGCTTCCGCAAGATACCGGCCGCCTCCCCCGCAGGAATCAGCGTGCGGTTTAGGATCTGATCCCGATACAGGTCCAAAATCACTGCTCCATTGGACGATATGACATACCGAAGTCCGGAAAGGGAAAGAATTTCCGGCGGAATGGCGGCATAAGAACGCCCGGTCACCGGCACTACAAAAATCCCCTGATCCAGCGCTTCCTGTAAGGCGTCCAGCACCGGCTCCGGAATTGCCTTCCCGTAAGGGATCAGGGTTCCATCCAAATCAGTTGCGATCAATTGTACCTTCATGTTCGTCTCCTTCTCTTCCTATCTTAGTATAACGGACTTGGATACGAAACGCAATCTGAGTTCCCCAAAAAAACAAAGAAGTCAAAATTTTCGCCGGTTAAGCGGGAAAATGGATTGTAGCCATGGAAATTTTATGCTATAGTGAAACAGGTCATGCGCAAAAGACAAAATTTATCTGAGAGTGCCGCTGCCTAACCAATTTCTGAAAGAAGGATTGTTCCATGCGCTTCACGCCAAAAAGAAGAATACCGAAAAACGCCTGGCTGCCGCTGCTGATCATCCTGATCACCCACACGGCAACTTATTATATTCCCATGGTATTGACCGCGGGCTACTACCATTATGATCTGACGACGGCTCTGGACCGGGCGATCCCGTTTCTAACCATTTCCATCATCCCTTACGTGCTGACCTACCCATACTGGTACTTCGGCTTTCTGCTGGCAGGGACCCTGGAAAACAAACATTTTTTCCATATTTTTGTTGCGATCGAGCTGCTGCATGTCACCACCTTTTTTATTTTTCTGTTTTTCCCCACCACCGTAGTGAGGCCGGAGGTGACCGCCGATACACTCTGCGGCTGGCTGACCACGCTGATTTACACAATGGATCAGCCCACCAACCTTTTTCCGTCCATGCACTGCTATGCCAGTTGGATGCTTTGGATCAGTGTCCGGGGCCAGAAGGATATTCCCCTCTGGTACCGGAGGTTCGCCTTAATCTTTGCCATCATCATCTGTATCTGTACGCAGACCATCAAGCAGCATTATCTGCCGGACATGATTGCAGGCGTCGCCCTGGCCGAGCTCTTTTACTGGGCGGTCGGAAAGACCCGGCTCCCGGAAAAGGCACAAGCGTTTTTTTCCCGGCATCTCCTCTTTCGATAGAGGCATCCTCTCCTTATTTTGCCTAACACCTGATTATCCTGGAAATCCGCGAATGATTTCCAGGATAACGTATATCTAGGCTTTTTCCGGCGTCCGTGTCAGATAAATTCCATTTTTTATAATATCGATTTTTTCCTTTATACTATTTTAGAAAAACTTTACAGCTACCAAAAATGAAAAATGCTATAATAAACATACGATAAAAGGTTTTAGAGAGGGGTTCGGTTATGGCCGCTTTTGTGGAATTAAAGCAGGTGAAAAAAATCTATCAGATGGGGGAAGTCCAGATTTCCGCCGTGGACGGGATCGACTTTTCCATTGAAAAGGGAGAGTTTGTCGTGATTGTCGGGCCAAGCGGCGCAGGCAAGACGACGGTTTTAAATATTCTCGGCGGCATGGACCGCGCCACCAGCGGAGAAATCTGGGTGGATGGAGTCAATGTGGCCACCCTGAGCAGCAGGCAGCTGATCGGTTACCGCCGGGAGGATATCGGATTTGTGTTTCAATTTTACAATTTGATCCAAAATCTGACCGCCCTGGAAAATGTTGAGCTGGCGCTGCAAATCTGCAAGAATCCTCTTAACGCCGCCGATGTTTTATCCGAGGTAGGGCTGGAAGGACGTCTGAAAAATTTCCCAGCGCAGCTTTCCGGCGGCGAGCAGCAGCGCGTCGCCATCGCCCGCGCCCTGGCCAAGAATCCCAAACTCCTTCTATGCGACGAACCTACCGGAGCCCTGGATTATCAGACCGGAAAATCCATCTTGAAACTATTGCAGGATACCTGCCACAACATGAATATGACCGTCATTGTAATCACACACAATTCTGCCATTGCTCCCATGGCCGACCGGATTATTGAGATTAAAAACGGGCTGGTAAGCCGGATTCGCCAAAACGAAAATCCCAGGCCAGTAGAAGAAATCGAGTGGTGATTCTATGAAGCAGGCACAAAGAAAAGATTTTTTTCGCGAAATCAGGAAAAGCTGGAACCGCTGGCTCTCTCTTCTTTTTATTGTAGCGCTGGGAGTAGCCTTTTTTTCCGGCGTCCGCTCCTCTGAGCCGGACATGCGGCTTTCCGCCGACCGGCTGTATGACCAAACGAATTTTATGGATATCCGTATCCTGGGGACCTTGGGCGTCACGGACGATGATCTGAAAGCCATCCGGGAAATTCCCGGCGTCAAAGATGCAGAGGCCGCATCTTCTCTGGAAGCGTTGGCCGACGACGGGGAAGAAGAGCTGGTTCTCCAAGTCTCCTCTTTGACTGAACGGGTAAATCTTCCCACTTTACTGGACGGACGGCTGCCGGAAACCACATCGGAATGTCTGATCGACACCACACTTTCCGATGTATACCCGATCGGCAGCACCATTGCTCTCTATGATGACAAGAAAAAAGAAGACGAGGACTCCGGGGAAGGCAGCCTGGCCGATACGCTTGAGAAGACGGAATTCACCGTAGTCGGACACATGACCAGCTCCTACTACCTCACCTTTGACCGCGGCACCGCCTCCATCGGGGACGGTCACATCGACGGTCTGCTTTTTGTGCTGCCGGAAACGTTTACCGAGGATTACCATACGGTGATCTACGCGACGGTGGAAGGGGCTGCGGCCCTTACGGCGATGAGCGAAACCTATGACAACCAGATTCAAAGCGTCACCGACGAAATCGAAAAAATTGCCGATGCGCGCTGTGAAATCCGCTATCAATCCATTCTGGACGAAGCCAATGAAAAGCTGGAGGACGGAAAAAAAGAATTGGCGGACGCCAAGGAAGAAGCGGAAACGGAACTGGGGGACGCGCTAAAAGACCTGCAGGATGGGGAAGCCGAGCTGGAGGACGCCAAAACCACTCTGGCAGAAAAGGAGCAGGAACTGGAGGACGGCAGGCAGGAGATTGCCGATGCCAAGAAAAAGCTGAAAAAATCCAGAGAAGAGCTGGACAACGGCTGGAAACAATACAATACCGGCAAGGAGGCCCTGGCGGACAGTGAGCGCGATCTGACCCAGGCCAAGGAACAGTTGGAGCCCAAGGAGCAAGAGTTGGCTGCGGGCTGGGAGGCTTATCAAACCGGTAAATCCGAATATGACACCAATGCCGCTCAACTGGAATCTTTAAAGGGGCAGAAAGATCAGCTGGAGGTGGCTTTGACCGCACAGGGGATCGATCCCTCACAAAGTGCCGACTATCTGACCCTGGCGGGAACCATCGCCCAGATGGAACCGGCGCTGGCCGGAGCAAAAAAACAACTGGATGAAACCTATTCCACCCTCTCGGATTCCCAGGATCAAATGGACGCCGCCAAGGCGCAGATTGCGGAGGGGGAAGCCCAGCTCACCGCTGGAAAAGAAGAACTGGACGCTTCCTATGCGAAGCTTCAGGACGGCGAGGATCAGTACCAGGATGGGAAAAACGCTTTAGAGGAAGCCAAAGCCAAGATCGAAGACGGCGAGCAGCAAATCGAGGACGCGAAGACAGAGATTGCCGACGCGGAAAAAGAACTGGAAGATGGCTGGAAGGACTATGAAGACGGACAGAAAGAGGCGGACGAAAAAATCGCCGATGCGGAACAGAAATTAAAGGACGCGGAGGACGAGATCTCCGATATCAAATATCCGGAATGGTACGTTTTAGACCGGAATTCCGTTCAGACTTATGTGGAATATGATTTGGACGCGCAGCGGATCGGCGCCATCGGCAAAGTATTTCCGGCCATCTTCTTCCTGGTGGCTGCCCTGGTCAGCCTGACCACCATGACTCGTATGGTGGAAGACGACCGGACTCAGATTGGTACGATGAAGGCGCTTGGATACTCCAAAAACTCGATTGCGGCTAAATACATTCTGTACGCGCTTTCCGCCACCTTGCTGGGGAGCCTCCTCGGCGTCGTGGCCGGCAGCCAGATCCTTCCGCGGGTGATCATGTCGGCCTACGGAATCTTATATGTGAACCTGAAGGAGTATGTGGTCCCCATTCAGACCAACTATGCCCTGATGAGCACGGCCCTGGCCGTTTTGTGCACCGTGGCGGCCACGGTGGCGGCCTGCTACCGGGAATTGACGTCCACTCCGGCCCAGCTGATGCGCCCGGTGGCGCCGAAGGAAGGACGGCGGGTACTCCTGGAATATATTCCTTTTATCTGGAAGCGCCTCGGTTTTACCAGCAAATCCACGGTCCGGAACCTGATCCGTTATAAGAAGCGTTTCTTTATGACCGTGTTCGGCATCGGAGGCTGCATGGCTCTCCTGATGGTCGGCTTTGGGCTGCGGGATTCCATTGCCAAAATCGCTGACAACCAATACTCAACGGTTTTCACCTACGACGCCACATTGAACATCGACTCCGATTTTGATCCGGAATCCACGGAGGAGATGGTGAAGCAGTATTCTCAAATCCATGAAACTCTGCCGATTTATCAGATTGCCAAGGATGCGGGATATGGATCAACGACAAAGGAAGCCACTCTTTTTGTACCGGAAAGATTGGACTCCCTCGGCGATTTCGTGAATTTGAAGAACCGGGTTTCCAAAGAGCACTACACGCTCAGCGATGATGGCGTTATCATAACAGAAAAGCTGGCGCGGATGCTGGATGTCTCTGTTGGCGACACCATCTCCCTTGCCGAGGAGGAAACCAGCACTGTGGACGTGACGGTAACGGCAATCGTGGAAAATTACCTGCATCATTATGTCTATATGACCCCGGCCCTCTATGAAAAACTATATGGAAAGACGCCGGAGTACAACACGCTGCTGATGACGACGGAAACCATGGAATCCCCGCAGGAGAATGATCTCGCCGCCAAACTGATCTCCCACGATGAGATCCTGTCGGTCTCTTTCATCCGCAGCCTTCAGGCTACGGTCGACGATATGATGAGAAGCCTTGATTTGGTAATCTGGGTTTTGATCATATCCGCCGGACTGCTTGCCTTTGTGGTGCTCTACAACCTGAACAATATCAACATCTCGGAACGACGCAGAGAACTTGCCACGTTGAAAGTCCTTGGCTTTTACGACGGGGAAGTGGCCAGCTATGTGTACCGGGAAAACATTCTGCTGACCATCCTGGGAATCGGCGCCGGGATGCTGCTTGGCGTTGGGCTTCACAAATTCCTGATTCGGACTGTGGAGATTGATATGCTGATGTTCGGGCAAACCATCCAGCCTCCCAGCTACCTGTACAGCAGTCTTTTGACCGTGGTCTTTTCTGTGCTGGTCAATTTGCTTGTATTCTTCAAACTTCGGAAGATTGATATGATTGAATCGCTGAAAAGCGTGGAATAAAAAATTCACCGTCTCGGATCCGGATGTACCGGCCCCCAAAAGTTAGACCTGTAAATCTAACGATTGGAGGCCGGTATTTTTATGCCGCTCCATAAAAAGGACGGGAAGTCCGAACTCCGCTTTGCTCCGTTTGGACAAAAATATCTGCTTCGCAGCTATTTTTTATTTTCCTCTTTTCTCTTTCTGAAATTTGTTCTATAATGAATCGGTGTAAATTTTTCCGATCAGGAGCGTTTGATATGAAAACAAAAGAAATCCCGCTTAAAAACTCCCTGTATCTTCTGTTTACGGCAACGATCTGGGGCATTGCTTTTGTGGCGCAGAGTGTCGGAATGGAATATCTCGGCCCGTTTACCTTTAACAGTGTCCGCTGCCTGATCGGCGGAGCAGTGCTGCTGCCGCTGATCTGGGTCCGTGAGAAAAAAGCAGTCTGGATTCAGGCCTCCGACACAGCGGAGCAAAAACGAATTCGAAAAAAGAATCTGGTGAGCGGAGGAATCTGCTGCGGTCTTCTTCTCTTTCTCGCCAGCAATTTCCAGCAGTTTGGTATTCAGTACACCACTGTCGGAAAAGCCGGATTTATCACCGCCTGCTACATTGTAATCGTACCGGTCCTCGGCTTATTTCTCGGTAAAAAATGCAGCCCATTTCTTTGGGCCGCGGTCTTTCTGGCGCTGACCGGATTGTATCTCCTCTGCATCACCGATGGATTTTCCATCGGTCTTGGGGATCTCTTAGTCCTGGTCTGTGCTTTGCTGTTCTCTTTTCATATTTTAGTCATCGACCATTTTTCCCCGCTGGCCGACGGAGTAAAAATGTCCTGTATCCAATTTTTCATCTGCGGGATTTTGTCCGGAATCGCAGCCCTTTTTACGGAGAGCCTGGAGGTCTCCGCTCTCTTCGACGCCTGGGTGCCGCTACTTTATGCGGGCGTACTGTCCTGCGGCGTCGCGTATACGCTCCAGATCGTCGGGCAAAGAGGAATGAATCCAACTGTGGCCTCGCTGATCTTAAGTCTGGAATCTTGTATCTCCGTACTGGCGGGTTGGATCCTGCTGGGCCAAAAATTGAGCAGCAGGGAGATTTTCGGATGCGCCGTTATGTTTGCCGCAATTGTATTGGCTCAGCTTCCGCAAAAAAGACGGACCGCCCAAGAAGAAAAGAAATAAAGTTCCCTTTTCTTTTCCTCTGTCTGCCAAACACGGCCGAGATCCTGTGACAATCGAAAAATGCGATCCCCATCCGGATGATACCAACATCACGGTAGAGGGAACGCATTTTTCATTTTATTAGAATTCCCTTGGAATTTCATCGAAACAAGGGCTTCACTATGGAAGTGCAGAATCTGCCCCTAGGGTGCGCAAATGCCAAGCAAGATGTCGCTGACACGACGCATTTGCGGCACAGTATTTCGCAAAGAGAAATTCTTTCTCATAGAAAACCTTGCAGAAAATTTTTGACTAAAATCATCATTGGGATGGTCAGGATCGACAGGATGGTCGACACAGCCAACAATTCCGTTGCATAGACATTATCCCGGTGGTATCGGAGCGCAAACAGAGTTCCCGTGGTTCCGGCCGGACAAGCTGCGCCCAAAAACACCGTCATGAGAGGCAGCTCCTCAAATCGAAACCAGAATGCGGCCAGGAAAAACAAAAGCGGGCAGAGAATCAGCTTGATCAAGCTGATCCAATAAATTCTAACCTTAATCAACATTTTTTTAATATCAGTTTCCGCCAGGGATGCGCCGGCTACCAGCATGGCCAGCGGCGTATTCATATCTCCGATCGCGCACATCGGGTTCAGCAAAATGTCCGGCAGATGGATCCTGCCGAAAAAGCAGATCACTCCCAGCAGAACGCCGATTACCATCGGGCTGAACAGATTCCGGACTGCCTGCCGGAAATTCTTATTCCCGCTGACCAGGCTGACTCCCTGGGTCCACGTAAATAGATTAAAAACCGTCATGTAAACCGTCATGTAAAAAACTCCCTGCTGTCCAAACAGCGCATTCAATAAGGGGAGTCCGATGTAGCCGCAATTCGAATAGATCACGCAGATTCGTTCAATTTCCCGGTCATAATTTCCGCTTTTCCGGATCACAAACCGGGTCATAAAGATGGTCAAAAGGAAGGACAGGACCGACAGGAGAAATGTTTGGATCCAGCCGCTCATCAACTGAGTGGTAAAATCCATCTGATAGGACACGAATACTAAAAAAGGAGCCACGAACATCAGCAGCAGATTGGAAAGCCCTCGGTTCATCTCGGAGGTAATCAATCCACAGCGGTATAATACGACCCCCAGAACCAAAATCAAAAACATCTCAACAATTTTTTCCAGTGAAATTAACGCTAAATCCATCTTTTCATCCTGACCTTCCCCTGCAAACACCACCGGCATATTGATAAAAGCGCGGCAGACTGCCGCGCCTCCTTAGTATACCGCAATGTTTCCTCCCTGTAAATATAGCGATCTGATTTATACGCTATTTCCGGCAATCTTCTCCTTTTTACCAGAAGCTGCTGCCAGAAAATCACGAAGATCCCACAAAGTACCCCTGCTATCGGCTGGAGAAGGGAAACTGCAAGATCAGCGATATACTGGAAGCCAGAAGAAAACGCTGCTGAATCCAAGTCGGTTTTGTCAACAGAAACTGCTCCGCAAAGAAAGAAGGCAGAATCAAACCAGCTATAGTAGTTCCCACCACGTTCAAATTTTCCAGAGGGGATCCGTTTATCAAAAGCGCAGGCAGAAATACAAAAAGATATGGCAGAATAAGAGCACTAAGCGACATTTTCATTGTGTGCCCGCAAACCTTCACGTAATTGACGTTTGTCATCTTCCCGGCAATAATCGTTGCAGGCGCCACCGGCCACGTCAGATTTGAAATCTTGGCGCTCCCATTCCAAACAGCAGCGTCCAAAACATTGTGATAATTAAGCTGAATACCTGCCTGTTCCGCCCCAAGCTTGAAATCATGCCGGCCAGGCAATTGGCAAGGCCCGTTGCCGTGATGCAGTTGGTCAGGGAACACTGGCCATCGCAGCCGCCACGCCGATACAGCTCTTCGCCCCTCTTTTTGAGATTCCGGAGTTTCCGTTTCTATGGAGATCGCTGTCCGGTGTTCGGATCCCGCCGCAATGGATCCTGTCTCCGCTGAACTACCAGTGATTCCAAAAGTCAAAAGACTGCAAAATCCTATCGCTAACACTCAATTCTATTTCGCCTTAGCATAACTTTGGTTCTCCTATCTTCCTATCGCTTCATACAGCCGCCTTGCAGCACGTTTCGAGGATTTTCCTGAATCATTACGACGAGTTCTTCTTCCGTGACACCGCATCTCAGTAGACCTTCCAGAAAGAGAAGCATTCCCTCCACCGGCTTTTCACCCGACGCCTGGCCCCGGTCAGTCGCCAAATAGATATGAGTGGCGCCAATCTTCCGAATACTTCCGGCAACATCCTCCACAGACGCCATGCGAAGGGCGATGTCCACCCAATCCTTTTCAATCATCACGCCCTCTCTGACAAAAAGCAGTTGATCTTCCACCGATATCCTTGTGTGATCATATTCGGGATGTGTCAGAATCATCTGAGCTCCAACCTCTTTTCCCGCCCGGCAAACCTTCCAAGATTCACGAAAGGACAGGTGTCCGGTGGAGACGCAGACCTGGTACTGCTTCGCAATCTCCAGGACTTCATATACCGAAGGAATCAAATTTCCTGATTCATCCAAAACAGAAATTCCCGGATGAGGACGGAAAACGCCTCGCCCAGCTCGTTCTATGCTGTTTTTTGCATCCCACGTCGGCATCCAAATCATCCTTGCCCCCAGACGGACTGCGCTTTCCACAGCATAAGGATTGATTCCGCCGACAGGAAGATTGAGAGCAATTCCGCCGTAAAGACGCGCCGTTCCGTTAAAAATATGATTCACGCTTTCTGCGCGGCCTCCGGTTGGCTCATAGTGATTTTTGATCAGTACCCCCGCCATTCCGGCCTTTTCCGCATCCATCAAGACATCCCAGTCGGTCACACTCCTTGCATCATGGGAAGGGGAAGCATGAACATGCAGGTCATAGGCCCCCTGAAGCAAATGAGCTGCTGTACTTCTGTAGTCCAAAGTTACCTCCTTACGCTGGTCTACCATGGTCAACCAGATATAAAAATTGTATCATGTCTGAAAGAAGATGTCAAGATTATGCCTTATTGTATTTTTATAATTTCGTTGATGGTTTTTTATTATTTAGGCTCTTACATCCTTATATATCTTCAAACAGAATCTTATCGAATATTTTAAAAAATATTTTTGATTTTATTATAAAAATTTGATATTAGTATTTGGGGACACTCTTTTGAAGTACGAAAAATAACCAGCGAGATCTGTATAAGCGCTGATATTTTCGATCCATCCCTCGCATAGGGGTGGAGCCAGAGAATGTATTGGTTGAATATGACTATGTATTGTTTCGACCCACGTTTCACACAGGGGCGACCTACTAAGGTATTGGCTGCAAAGCTAAATAAGGCGTTTCAATCTACGCCCCACACAGGGGCGGCCATATTCCCGGAGATATCGTTCCACTCAATAGTCGTTTCAATCCACGCCCCACAAAGGGGCGACACCGAAAGCTCCGGCGATCTGTAGGGCACTGTATTTCCGTTTCAATCCACGCCCCACAAAGGGGCGACACTCGGCTACCTTTTTCTCTGCCGACACTCGTTCCCGTTTCAATCCACGCCCCACAAAGGGGCGACACAACGCGCCTCGACCATTACTGACAAGGCGGACGCGGTTTCAATCCACGCCCCACAAAGGGGCGACACTGACCCAACATTATGCAGGGATGGAGCAGATTACGTTTCAATCCACGCCCCACAAAGGGGCGACACAAAATCCACATTTCAGGCATATCAGGCTGCATTTGTTTCAATCCACGCCCCACAAAGGGGCGACACATCTGCGGTATATCCGCTCATATGCTTTACGCGCGTTTCAATCCACGCCCCACAAAGGGGCGACACCGCAAATATAAATACAAATCCCCACATTACCCTCATATCCCAGTAAATTCCCTCTCAACTCCCAGGAATCACCCCAAGTTACCACACAATATTCCTCCATCCGCGACATCCCCGCCTCATATTCCAGTGCGAACCTCCCCTGTTTTCATGTTTGCTTCCCCTTCGCACCGGTCACTGCGGATTTTTCCATGAATTGTCAAACAAATCGGGAACCGCTGGTTTTCCACTCCATCATGCCTTTGTTTCTCTCCAAAGAATTCTCCAGATGAATCCGCATCTGCTCTTCGGCTTTCGCGCTGTCCTGGCCCAAAATTGCCTGGATGATCTCCCGGTGCTCGCTGTGCAGCGTATCCGGCCAGAGGGCATATGGGTGAAAATTCAAGGTCCCGTTCCCCAAAACGGAAAATACATTTCTGGACAGAGTGGACAGATATTTATAAATTTCCGTCAAGACCATATTGTCAGCTGCGTCCACGATGATATTGTGAATAATAATATTGTGCTGGTAATCCAGACTGTATTTTGCCTCGCTGTCCTCTCTCGACTGCAGTTGATCCACAAAGTCCAGCTCTTCCCGGAGTGCGGTGCAATGTCGCTCTGTCCGGTGCAGCGCAGCCAGCCCGGCCGCCTTGGGCTCCACCATCAAACGAACTTCCATGGATTGATTGTGAATGATCATCGGAGAATATCCGGACAGAAAATCCAGACCGCTGTCCAGCCCTTTGGAAGTTCCCTCTCCGACAAACATCCCCTGGCGCTCCCGGATCTCAATGATCCCCAGCGTTTCCAAGGAAATCAGCGCTTCCCGGAGCACACTGCGCTTCACATTAAATTTTTCACACAGTTCCCGCTCCGAAAAGATCTGGTCGTCCCGGACAATCTCTCCCTTTTTCAGACTGTCATAAATTTCCTTGATCAGCTCTGTCCTCTGCCTGTTCATACGTTTCTCCTATCTTCCCATGACATCCACAGCCATTCGGCTGCCGGCCTTCTTCTATGATCCCCTGGCCAATCACGGTCCATATCATAGTTTGTTTTCATTCAGAAACAGACCGGCGGCTCCCTTCAAATTTCCAGCCACATTCCGCTGATTCCCTGGTTTTCTAACCACATTTTTACTTATTGTATCTTACAAAAATAGTATTTGTCAAGCTGGAAGTCGCTTTGTCCTACTTTTCCGTTTTTTGTCCGATTTGCTCCATCCAACCTTCCCGCCTGCTCCTTCCTAGATTGAATGGGAAGAAATCCACTCCATTTCACCTGTGCCTCTACGCAAACCGGCCCGAATGCAATTCCTGCACTCAGGCCGGCAGCCAAGGCAAATTTTCTCCCAGTTCCCTTCTCTATTCAAACTCAAAGAAGACCCTCTTAAAATAAATTTTACTCCGTCCCCGCGAAAATCAAAGGGAAAGCCCCAGCATCCTGGCCGGATTATCCCTGGTCATCACTCGGATTTCCTCCTCCGGAATTCCTTCTTCCAGCATCAGATAAATGAAGTTCTCCATGGAAATAGTTGGCGCGGGGTTAATAACCTGTCCGCTGTCGGTGCTCATCATCGTATGCTCTGCGCCGACTGCCCGGATCGCTTCCGCTATTACGGACGGAGCAATCGGATTTTTCATCTGATGAGTGGTGTCGTTGACCACATGCTCCAGCATCGTAGCCCCTCTTTCAACAATCTCCTGCATTTCCTCCACGGTGTAAGCCTCCATCGGCGAGGTTGGGTGTGTCACCACAATTTTTTTCACGCCCCGCTTGTTCGCTTCCTCCACCAATACCATTGCCTCTTTCGACGAGATATGGCCGGTGGCCAGAACAATATCCGCTTCCGCAATGATCTCGATGATCTCGATCACAGATTCTTTCAGTCTGCCGGAATCATCCAAAAGGTAGATTCCCTTCATACCGCTTTTCAGCAAAGCTGCAAACATCGGAACACTGTCCACCTCTTTCAGATAATGGGCCGCGTGGATCGTCGGCATCCAAATCTCTTTTGCTCCCATCCGAACTGCCGTTTTCACAGCCTCCGGATTCAGCCCTCCCACACTGTAATTCAATGCCATTCCACCAAAAACCGGAAAATCATTGACATATCCGGCCATGGCTGCGCGGGCCGCCGTGCACTCCGAGTGGCTCTTTAACAGAACCGCCGCCATGCCTGCCTCCTTCGCCTGGGCGGCTACCTCCATATCATTGAGCAGGCGAGGAAAAATATCCGGGCCGGAATGAATATGAAAATCAATACTGCCGGTTACCATCTCTTTTGCTTTCTTTCTGCTGTCCATGTATTCGTCCTCTCCTATTTCTGCTCTTCTAAATCGTCCCGATAAAGCCAGACTGCGCCTTCTTCTGCGCCTGCCACACCTTTTCGGTAGGCAGCCATCACACCTTTTAACGGGCGGTTCGGCCGTTTGACACATGCCTGACGCCGTTTCAGCTCTTCGTCGTCCACACACAACCGAATGGATTTCTGATTGATATCAATTTCAATCCAGTCCCCATTTTCTACCAATGCCAGAGGCCCTCCCTCCCAGGCTTCCGGTGATACATGGCCGATACACGGTCCTCTGGTTGCTCCGGAAAAACGGCCGTCCGTCACCATAGCCACCGACGTGTGGAGCCCCATTCCAACCAGCATGGCCGCAGGAATCGAAAGCTCCCGCATTCCTGGCCCGCCCTTCGGTCCTTCATAGCGGACCACCAGGACAGAACCCGGTTCAATGGTACTATGGACAAAATAATCCCGCACTTCCTCCTCTGAGTCAAAAACCACCGCTCGTCCTTTGTGATAATACATGGATGGCTCTACGCCCGTCTTCTTTACAACTGCTCCCAAGGGCGCCAGATTTCCGGTCAGAATTCCATAGCAGCCATCCGGGGCCAAAGGTTCTTCCGCGGTTTTGATAACCTCGCGGTCAACGATTCCGTCAAATCGGTTCCAATATTCAGATAGGCTGCACCCCTCCGAAGCGAGGATTACATCGGGATCCAAATAGTTCCGGATGCTGTACAATACCGCGGGAACGCCCCCCGCGCGGTGGAAGTCATAGATCGTATACGGGGAAGATGGCTTAAACTTTGTAACCACCGGAACCGCCGATTGGATTGCATCAAAATCCTTCAGTGTCATGGGAATTTCGAGGACCTTGGCCAGGGCAGGCAGATGAAGCACCGCATTGGTGGATCCCCCGGTCGCCGAAACATAGCGAATCCCATTCACCAGCATTTCGAAAGTTACAAAATCCCGGAATCTCCGTCCTTCTTTCGTCAGGGCTACGATCCGTTCGCCCACGTCTCTGGCCTGCCGGATCTTTCCTCCTTCACAAAAAAGCATGGTGGAGGAGCCGAACGGCGCCATCCCGATTGCTTCTAAAAATGCTCCCATTGTGTTGGCTGTGCCGTACATCGAGCAGGTTCCACCGGATGCACACATATTGTCCTGCCAGCGGTCAAAGGTTTTCCGGTCAATCAATCCGTCTCTGAATTTTCCAATGGCTTCTTTTAAATCCGAAGTACAATATGTCTTTCCGCCCTCTTCATAGGTCAGCATAGACCCCGCCGTCAAAAACAAAGACGGCAGATTCAGATGGGCCGCCGCCATCAGCATCCCAGGCACGATTTTATCGCAGGAACAAAGAAATACCACTCCGTCGAAACCATGGGCTTCCACCATTGTTTCGATCGACGCCGCGATCAGGTCCCGCTGAGGCAGAACATAGTGCATCCCCTCCCCCTGGGCCATCCCGTCACAGGGCGCGGGCACGGTAAATTCCGCCGGAGTCCCGCCGCCGGCCCAGACGCCGGCTTTTACATGTTCGGCCAGCTCCTTTAGGGGACGGTGGCCGGGATTAACATCGTTCCAGGAATTTACAATCCCAATGACCGGCTTCCTGGCAATATCTTTTCTTCGATATCCGACGGAGCCCATCAGCCCGGTGAAATAGGCTTCCGTCATGTCTGTTTCATTTCCTCTTCGATACATGGTTCACTCCTTTGTGCGGAATTCGACGCCGAGCAGCTCCTCATACACCCGGATCATTCCTCCCTTATCATAGTCCCGGTACCCCCGGCGCAGGGCCATCTGATACGTCACCGTGGCGCTTGCCAAAACCGGCATCGGAATTTCAAGCTCAGCTCCCAGTTCCGCGGCGCTGACCAAATCCTTATAGGCATTTTTCATGAGATAGCCCTCATGAAACACACCTTTTTGAATCCGCGGAATAAAAAATTCCGAGGCATAGCTGCGTCCGGTCCCGCTGTTCACCACCTGGCCGATTTTTTCGCAGTCCAAGCCCATCTTCACTGCCATCGGTAAAATCTCCGCCAATCCGGCCGCATTGATATCAAAGAGTAATTGGTTGATCAGCTTAGTCAGCTGGCCGCTTCCGTGAGGCCCCATGAAAAGAATCTTATTGCCAATCCATTCAAAATAGGGAGCAATCTCCTGAAACACCGCTTCCTCGCCCCCGCACATCACGGTCAAAGTCCCATCTTTTGCCCTGGACTCCATTCCGGATACCGGCGCCTCTAAAAACCGGACGGATTTTTCCGCCAAAGCTTTCGCAAGTTCCACTGTGTTTCGATATTTAATGGTGCTTAAATCCACGACGGTCTGCCCTTCGTGTAAATGAGGCATCAGACCATGCTCACCCAGGATCACCTGTTCCACAATCTCTGTATTGGGCAGGCTCAAAAAGATTACATCCGCAGACGCTACTTCCGCCAGACAGGTGGTCGCCTGGATGCCTTTTTCGGTAAATTTCGGAAAAGCGTTTTCTCTGACATCATTTACAATAGCCAGTTCCCCGCTGCGGGACAGATTAAGCGCCATATACTTTCCCATGGTTCCTAAACCAATAAAACCCAGTTTCATGTTTTCCTCCTTGTTATTGGTCGACCAACATCAACCAGTTTATTTGAGAAAATAGGCAGCAAATTCAGCTGCCTTTGTCAAGTTCTGTTGCCAATTCCCTTCATTTACTTGGGAAGAGCATGTAAATCCGTGTACCGATGATCTTCTTTAAAAGGAGAAGGCGCCACAACGGCACGGATTGTCTTTTGTCTGGATCCCGGATTTCCCCAGATCACGGTCACTTCCCGGCCAATTTCAGCATACTCCTGATCCATCACACAATGGGGAATCATCTGCCGGAAATAGTAGCTAAAGCAGCGGTTGGTTGCAACGCCGATCAGCCGGTCCTGATCCATGACCCGGTCTGCATGACAGCAATACCACTGCGTTCTGGGCAGTTCCATGAAATCATAAGGAACTTCGTCCCGGAACATGGAGGAAACCACATCCATCACATCTTCCAGATTCCAAACCAGCGACATGATTTTCCGTTTCGGCGCGGCCGCTTCCCGCTCCAGTGCTTCGCGGCCGTAAAATTCATGATTAAACTTAATCCGGTTTCCCCAGCCGAGTTCATAAGGACTTCGGAACCACCCGGAGATACGGTCCGCTTCAAAGCTGCCGGATACTTTCAGGAACCGGGAGAAACCGCCGAACTGCTCCTGGTAGCTTTTCCAATAATCGGCTTCCGCATCACCGGTCAGGGCAGGAAGATAATCATGGACCACTGTCGGAAAGCAGGCCTCCATATGGTTTACCATTGCCGTCCGCGCCCCGATCCGCCGAATCTTAAATTCCTTTCCGGCCTGATAGACCGCATCATAAATCATTTTTCCGTATTCCTTGGGCCCCTGAATTTCAAAACCGATCTCACCCGCCATGCCCTGGCGGAGCAAATCAACTTTTACTCCTTTGATCTCGCCTTCGCCCAAGTGCATGAACCGGATATCTCTCAGGCTTTTTCCCGTCAGCTTTTCCATCAGGAAAATGGATTTGGGCCCGGATACCTGATATTTAAATTTGCAGTCTCTTTTTTCTGCGGTCAGGCGGTATTTTCCATTCCGGCAATGATATTCCAGCCAGCTCCAGACCGGACCGCCCGACTGAAACTCAAATTCTTCCTCCCCATAACGGATCAGTATCCCCTCTCCGATGATCTTTCCTTCCTGATTGCAAAAGATCACATGCTTTGCCTGGCGCAGCTCAAACTTTTCCAAACTGTTCCCGGCATAATCGGAAAACAACCGGAGAGCATCCGGTCCAGTCACGTGAAACTCCACCATTTGGCTCCAGTCACCGATATAGCAGTCTTCTTTCCAGGACAAATTCTCATCCTGCCACCCGGTGTACTCCATTGGTTCCCAGGATCTTGTGATTACAAGATCCTCTCTCAGCTTCTTCACGTCATATTCCACTAAACCATCCTCCTTTCTGGTCAACCAATGTTGACCACAACTGCATCATAGCACACTTCTTTTTAAAATGCAATAGTTCAGAATCTATTTTCTTTTCGCCTTCTGATTCAAAATAGATCAAAATCCCAGACAAAATTACAAGCAAGGAAATTAAAAAGATGGGAGCCATTTCGGTTTCCCAAAATAGCCCCCAATCCAGGAGTAGCAATCGATGGAATAAAAAGATCAGATTTCAAACAAGAAACAATCAAAAATCGATTCTGCGTCCCTCTTCGGCGGACTGATAAGCCGCATACATCACTTTCATACTCTCATAGGCCAGCGCAAAATCGGAAGACGGTGTTTTATCAAAAGCAATCGTTTCCACAAAATCCTGGAGTTCTCCCATGTAGCCGCGGATAATCTCATCCGACACGAAAGCCTTGTTCCAACCCAGCTTTGCCGGAAGCATTTCAGAAATCTCTACGTTTTCCAGACCATCTTCGTCCAGGAAATACGTATTCAGGATATCCGTGGGAGTAATGTTGCACATCAGCGCATTATCATTGCTGTAAACTTCGATGTAGTTCTTGGTTCCGCCCAGCACCGTGTCGGTGGCAATCGTCATGCACTTGGTTCCATCCGAGAAGGTAACTGTGATCGTGCCGAAATCTTCCACATCCTCCGGACGCGCCTTGATATGACGGTGCTCGTACTCATTCAGGCAGGCCGTCGCCACGCCGGTGTCCGCAATCACGCTCTTCACCGTGATCTCCTCGCCGCGCGCCTTAGCTTCCTGCTGTTTCAGCCAAAGCATACCGGACAAAGGATGGCAGCCGGTCCGGATCAGCGTACCGCCGCCGGTGCCGTTCCACTTGCCAGCCAGCGGGGAGCTGGAACCCTTCAGGCTCTCCTCGCCTTTCAGGAACAAAATCTTACTCTTCTTTGCACGGATGATTTCCGCTGCTTTCTGTACGGGAGTCGCATAGACAAAATTCTCGGCATAGAGGAATTTCTTTCCGCAGGTGTCCACCGCTTCTTTCAGCTCGTCCATGGTCCGCATGACTTCCTCAAACATCTTGGACTTAGGGGTGGTCTTTCCGACGTTCTCTTCCCCTCTCTTTCCAAAATATCCGGTCAGAGGTTTCTCACAGATGACATGCTTTCCCGCTTTCAGGGCCTGGATTGCCATCTGGCAGTGCAGAAAAGGAGGCGTCACAATATCGATCACATCGATCTCCGGATCCTTCAGCATCTCGGCATAGTCGGTCATGGCCTGCTCATAGCCATAGCGCTCTTTGACCTTTTCGGCCAGCTCCAGCTTGACATCGCAGATCGTCTTCAGACGGACCGGGACACCACAGACTTTCTCGTATCCATTTCCATGCAGATAAGCGGCATACCCCGCTCCCACCGTGCCAATCACTACAGGCTTCACATTCTGGTTCATGCTCGTCTACTCCTTTATTTTATATTTTCGGTTGTCGATTTCGTTTCTTCTCTTTCTAGGTTCATCATACTATAGAGAGAGACAAAATTCCAATAGAAGTTTTTCTTGCTATCAATCGATTTTATTCATATTATATCTTTTATTTATGATATTTTTTCACATTTATAAATGTAACGCCGCTTCGCCTTATATTGACGTTCCGCATTTCTGCTGGTCTTAAGCATTTCTCTCTTTTCCTTTGGTACCTATGAAGCGCATTCTTTTTAATTCAAATTCCTAACTTTAGATAATCCACGGAATCTTCTTCCTTTTCCTATGTTCGGGCAAAAAAACAAATTTACGGCTTTCTGCGAAATTCTGGACCGCAAATGCGTCTCGTCAGCGACATGTTCCATTGCATTTGCGTCCCCTAGGTTCACCACACGTGAAGAGAGAGGATCCTTTGCGAAGTGTTTTTTATATCACAGGAAATTTCCGTGATATAAAAAATACTGCGCCTGAAATGCCGGTCTGTTCTACCAGCCTCTCAAGCGCAGTCTTTTTGTCAAGCCGATTCCGTTACAAATTTTCTACCGGCGTCGGCCGTGTCTTGTCAAACACTTTGTTTGCATCAAACAGATCTGAGAGCGTATCCTTATAGCCGGAAACAGCCCACCACATCCGAATGCCGTCCAAGTTTCTCCGGCCCTGACGGAAATACCCGTCCTTCATCTGGGTCCAATACTGGGAACCATCCACCGGGCAATAGTAGTCAAAGCCCAAGCCGTCCAGGTACTTGTATTTCTGCTGAATCGAATCCGAATGGTCGTATCCTCTCCAGCTTCCTTCGCCCAAATCCGCTCCAAATGGGAAAATAATCGTGTCGATATTCCCGCCCAGCAGGGGCTCCACCTGATCCTCCCATTTCTGAGCGTCAGTCTGGAGTTTCTCAAAGCTCAGTGCACCGTAGTCTTTATGCCCCCAGCTATGGCTGGCAAAACGCCACCCCAGTTCCTGCATCCGGGCTGCAACCGCCGTCGCTTTCTGGCGCTCCTCGTCTACATTGTACTTGGCATATTCCGGTTTATAGCTGGAATCGCTGGGATCCCCGTATTTCGGCGCGGTCCGATAGCCAAGAATTCCGTTATACCCGGTCAGCGCAATGATTCCTCTGGCCCCCCGATAGGAGAAGTCTGGATGCTCCCGAATAAAGTCTTCCACCAGAGGCACCATGTCATAGGAGCCAGTCACCACACTGCCGTCCGCCTGATCGATCTCGTTGGTGATACTGCCGTTCTCATCGATCACCAGACGATTGGCAAAGCCGTCGCCCTCCATATACTCATAGTAGCTGACATCGTCCTGGGACAGGACAAAGGGAGTCTTTCCCTCCGGAAGATATATCGTTCCCCAGACCATTTTCTGGGTGCCGTCCGGCTGGGTCTCCAGGTGAGCGATATCGTGAATATCGACCAATACATAACCCCGGTCGTACATTTCTTGGGTAATCTTATTAAATTCGTCAATCGTGGTCATGACCTGGTTGTAATCTTTGACTTTTTTAGCGTCGCTGAGATGGAAAGTCACGCTTCCGTCAATGACCAGCGTATGATAAAAGACATGGGTGATCTCGGACATTTTATCATAAGGCACTGCTTTTGCTTTCTCCGCCTCATAGCGGGAGATCGCATCAGACAGCTCCGGAATGCCCTCGTAGCCGTTAACTCCCTTCACCAATTCAATCGCTTTATCATAGTTATACTGCTTACAATGAATATCCGCTTCGGCCAGCACCGCCTGCCAGTCAGCACCGGCAGCCGCTTGTGTAGTTCCCGCCTCGGCGCTTGTCCCTGTCGCTTCCGTCGCATTTGCCGCCGGAGCGCTGGTATCCTTTGGCGTCTCAGAAGAGCCGCTGCTCAGCCATTTCACCAGAAAAACGATTCCGACTACCAGCAAAATCACCACACAGGCAAAAATAATACGGTTCCGGATTACACGCCTCCGGCGCCTTCTGCGGCGGAGTTCCCGCGCACGGCTGTTGTAATTATCCATATTGTACCTCCTCTAAGGCACCCCGCCCTGCGGCGACCTGCCTTCTCTTTTGGAAATGTTCCGAAAAGTTAGCGGATCCGCTCCGGGAAACCAACCTTTTTCTGCACTTTACGCAGGGTTTTGTTGGCATAATAGGCAGCCTTCTCCGCGTTTTCCTTGATGATACCGTCCACATAGGCTTTATCTTTCGACAAGCGGGCATGCTCTTCCTGAATCGGTTTCATGATAGAAATCAATGCTTCCCCTACCGCAATCTTAAAATCGCCATAGCCTCTTCCGTCAAATTCCTTTACAACTTCCTCCGGCTTCTTGCCGGTACAGGCCGAATAGATATCGATCAAGTTTTTCACTCCAGGCTGCTCGTCGCGGTAAAGAATGATTCCCTCGGAATCTGTAACCGCCCGTTTGCATTTCCGCATCACCGCATCCGGATCATCCATCAGATATATGCTGGCATTGGGATTCTCATCAGATTTGCTCATCTTCTTACCAGGATCCTGAAGACTCATGATCTTGGCGCCAACCTTGCCGATATAAGCTTCCGGGATCGTGAATACGTCGCCGTAGATTCCGTTAAAGCGCTGAGCCACATCTCTGGTCAGTTCCAGATGCTGCATCTGATCCACGCCGACCGGCACCACATCGCTCTGGAATAACAGAATATCGGCCGCCATCAATACTGGGTAATCGAACAAACCTGCATTGATATTATCCGCATGTTTCTGCGATTTATCCTTGAATTGGGTCATACGGCTCAGCTCACCCATGTAGGTAAAACAGTTTAAAATCCAAGCCAGTTCCGCATGAGCCGACACATGGGACTGATAATAAATACAGTTTTTCTTCGGGTCCAAACCGGCCGCAATGTAAAGCATCAGCAAATTTCTAGCGCGTTTCCGAAGCTCTGCCGGATCCTGACGGATCGTGATCGAGTGCTCATCCACCACGCAGAAAAAGCATTCATATTCTTCGTTTAAGGAAACCCAGTTTCTTAAAGCTCCCATGTAGTTTCCAATTGTAATGTTTCCCGTCGCCTGCATTCCGCTGAACAGCGACTTTTTTCCGTCTAACATAAATCTTCCTCCCGAAATTACGGAATCCTCCGTGCGGGAATATTGCCCGCAAAATCTTCTCCCTTACAGAATACAGGAAATTCCCCATAAAAGCAACAGATGGACCGGATAAAATCCATAAAATACATATTTGTTAAAGGCTGGTCCCCGGTCACGGTTATAAAGAAAAAACAAGGGAAAAGCCAGCAATGCGTAGATTTGCAGAGACCCCCACCAAGTCAGGCCAAAGAATCCGCCGATCAGCAGATACTTCCACCAGGGAAGATCCCGAAGAAAATAAAACAAGAGAACCATACAGATTCCCATGGCGCCGTAATCGCTGTGGATCCACTCCGCCAGCGCCATAGCTGCCGCTGCCACCGGAACCGCCAGGACAACCTGCTGCCTCTGATACGCCCACTGATAAAACCAAAGCACCAGAACCGACAGTGCTAAAGTAAAAAACACATTTTGGGAATCCGGATACCAGATGGAGCCGTAGATTGCCACATTGAACGGAATCTCGGAAAGCAAGGCAAACACAGCCAGCCGTGCGGTATATTTTTTTAAACTATGAGTATAAATTGCGCCTTCCGCCAATAAAAAGCAGAAAATCGGAAAGGCGATCCTTCCGATAATCCGCAGATTAATATAGGTTTCTCCCGGTATCAAAAACACAATCGCCGCGTGATCGATCAGCATCGTCACCATTGCAATTACTTTTAGGCAGAAGCCGTTGAGGCCATATTTTTGCTTCCATTCGGCAAAAGTCATTTGGACTCCTCAAAACAAAGCTCCACCGGACAATGGTCGGAACCAAACACATCCGTGTGGATGGAGGCAGAGATCAGATTCTCTTTCAGGCACTGAGAAACGCAAAAATAGTCGATCCGCCATCCGGCGTTCTTTTCCCGCGCTTTAAACCGGTAAGACCACCAGGAATAAATTCCCTCTGCGTCCGGATAAAAATACCGGAACGTATCGAGAAAACCGCTGTCCAGGAGCTTGGTGAATTTCCCCCGCTCTTCATCGGTAAAGCCTGCGTTTTTTCGGTTGGTCTTGGGATTTTTCAGGTCGATCTCCTTGTGAGCCACGTTCAGATCGCCGCAGAAAACCACCGGTTTTGTCTCCTCCAGATTCTTCAGATAGCTGCGGAAGGCATCCTCCCATTCCATCCGGTAAGAAAGACGGGCCAGGCCTTCCTGGGAATTCGGTGTGTAGCAAGTCACTAGAAAATATCCCGGAAACTCCAGGGTAATCACACGGCCTTCCTGATCATGCTCCGGAATCCCGATTCCATATGAGACCGACAGTGGCTCTTCCTTAGTGAAAATCGCGGTTCCGGAATACCCCTTTTTCTGGGCATAATTCCAATACTGATGATAGCCGGGTATATCCAGCGATAACTGTCCCTCCTGCAGCTTACTTTCCTGAATGCAGAACGCATCTGCATCTGCTTCCTTAAAATAGTCCAAAAAGCCTTTGGTTACGCAGGCCCGCAGGCCATTGACATTCCAGGATATAAATTTTTTCATATTGCTCCCTCCGGGGCTCGGACTTCTGGTTTCAAATCGGTGCAGGGAGCGGAATTAACGAATGTCTCCGCTCCCCTGCTTCTCATCTCTCCTTATTTCAGCTGGGAAAGACGGGCTTTCACCTGATCCATCATCTGGGCATATTTCGCCAGTTTTTCCTTCTCTTCCTGAATCTTGGATTCCGGGGCTTTGCTTAAGAACTTTTCATTGGAAAGCATCCCATTCACGCGGGCCAGTTCGCCGGTCAGGCGCTTTTCTTCCTTCTCCAGGCGCTCGATCTCCTTGGCAATGTCCACCAGATCTTCCAGAGGCAGATAGATCACAGCGTCAGGAGTCACGGCCGAAACCGCATCGTCGGCGATCCCTTCCTTATCGGCCTGAATCGTCACCTCGCTGGCCGAACCCAGGGCCGCAAAGAAGGCCTTGCTGCTCTCAAAACTTTCCCGGACATGTTCTTTTTCTGAAACAACGTAAACGGCAGCCTTTTTGCTCGGCGGTACGTTCATCGAAATTCGAACGTTTCGGATCGCGCGGACGGCCTCCTTCACCATCCCCACCCGTTCCTCGGTCTCGGCAAAATTCCACTCCTCCTTGGGAGCCGGCCAGGCCGACAGCATGATGGTCTCTTCTTCGTCCTGCAAATTACAGAAAACTTCTTCTGTGATGAACGGCATATACGGATGCAGCAGCTTCAAGGCCGTGATCAGAACGGTTTTAAGCGTCCAGCAGGCCGCCGCTTTACTGCTGTCCCCGCCCTCGCTGTAAAAACGAGGCTTCACCATCTCGATATACCAATCACAGAATTCCTCCCAGATAAAGTCATAAACTTTCTGCATGGCGATTCCAAGCTCATATTTATCCATGTTCTCGGTCACTTCGCCGGTCAGACGATTTACCTTGGAGAGGATCCACTTGTCGGCGTCTTCCAGGTCGCTCAAGGCAACTTTCGACGTATCCACGCCGTCCATGTTCATCATGATAAAGCGGGACGCATTCCAGACCTTGTTCGCAAAGTTCCGGCTGGATTCCACACGCTCCCAGTAAAAGCGCATATCATTGCCGGGCGCATTGCCGGTCACCAGCGTCATGCGCAATGCGTCGGCGCCGTATTTATCAATCACCTCCAGAGGATCAATTCCGTTCCCGAGGGATTTGCTCATCTTGCGTCCCTGGGAATCGCGGATCAGGCCGTGAATCAGGACGGTATGGAATGGGCTCTTTCCTGTCTGCTCATAACCGGAGAAGACCATCCGGATTACCCAGAAAAAGATGATATCATAGCCGGTCACCAGCACATCTGTGGGGTAAAAATACTCCAGATCCTCGGTTTTGTCCGGCCACCCCAGCGTGGAAAACGGCCACAGAGCCGAGCTGAACCAGGTATCCAAGGTATCCGGATCCTGCGTCAGATGGCGGCATCCGCACTTCGGGCAGACCTCCGGCGCCTCACGGGAGACGACCACCTCCCCGCATTCGTCGCAGTAATACGCCGGGATCCGGTGACCCCACCACAGCTGACGGGAAATACACCAATCGCGGATATTCTCCAGCCAGTGCAGATAAATTTTATCAAAACGCTCCGGTACAAATTTTAATTCTCCGGTTTTCAGGGCCCCAATGGCGGGCTTTGCCAATTCTTCCATGCGGACGAACCATTGCTGCTTGATCATCGGCTCCACCGTTGTCTTACAGCGATCGTGGGTGCCGACGTTGTGGACATGATCCACCACCTTGACCAGCAGGCCCTGCTGCTCCAGTTCCTCCACCATCTGCTTTCTGGCTTCATAACGATCCAGGCCGGCATATTTTCCGCCGTTTTCATTGATCGTGGCGTCGTCGTTTAAAATATTGATCTCCGGCAGGTTATGACGTTTTCCCACCTCAAAATCGTTGGGGTCGTGGGCCGGCGTAATCTTCACGCAACCGGTTCCAAATTCCTTATCTACATAAGGGTCGGCAATCACTGGAATTTCCCGGTCAGTCAACGGCAGTTTCAGCATTTTACCGACCAGATGGGTGTAACGCTCGTCATCAGGATTTACCGCCACGGCCGTATCGCCAAGCAGAGTCTCCGGACGGGTCGTCGCGATTTCGACATAGCCATCTTCTCCGACAATCGGATATTTGATGTGCCAGAAATGACCAGCCTGTTCCACGTGTTCCACCTCAGCATCTGAGATCGAGGTCTGGCAGATCGGACACCAGTTAATAATCCGGGATCCTTTATAAATATAACCCTTTTCATAGAGTTTAATGAACACTTCCTGAACAGCCTTGGAACATCCCTCATCCATGGTAAAGCGCTCTCTGTCCCAGTCGGCGGAAGAGCCCATTTTTTTTAGCTGGGAAACGATACGGCCGCCGTACTCTTCTCTCCATTCCCAAGCTTTTTTCAAGAATCCATCCCGGCCCAAATCATTTTTATCAATGCCTTCCGATTTCAGCTTGTCAATGATTTTCACTTCGGTGGCAATGCTGGCGTGGTCTGTGCCCGGCTGCCAGAGAGCCTCATATCCCTGCATACGCTTATAGCGGATCAGGATGTCCTGGAGTGTGTTGTCCAGAGCATGACCCATGTGAAGCTGTCCTGTGATGTTGGGCGGAGGCATCACAATCGTGAACGGCTTTTTCGCTTTATTGACTTTGGCTGCAAAATATTTTTTGTTCAGCCACTTCTCATAGAGACGGGATTCGATCTCCCCTGGATTATAAGTTTTGCTGAGTTCCTTGGACATGGTTTTTCTCCTTTTGCGGGTATTTTCCTGGTACTGCTGTTAAGTTTCGTTCTGTTTCACTGAATCAAAATTCCGGGTAGGCATCAGGGACGGCAACGAACAGCGGTTCAGTGAAACCAGCGATGATATTTGTTTCTTTTCGGTGGTTTGGATTTACTGGTCAGTGGAAAGAAAAAAGCCCCTTGCTTATGCAAAGGGCGATGATAACCGCGGTACCACCTTTTTTGGTTCTCTGGGCCTTTAACGCCGGCAAGACGGGGCCGCCTACTGCTTTCGCTCGTTCAGCGGTCCAGCTCGGAAGCTACCTTCCATTCGCGCATACTTGGATAGCCTTTCAGCCGGTGAGCCATCCTCTCTGTCAGCGCTGCGAACGTACTCCTCTTCGTCTTAGCTGTTCAAACTATTATGCCCCCGTAGATGGGGGATTTCTTATCTAATATAGTGGAGTTGAAGGATTTTGTCAAGAGGGGGCAGGAAAAATGTGGGGAAATAAGGGGCGGAGGTTGTATGTACTTTGAGTTTTGGGGAATTTGGCAAAAGCTTATAAACTTTGGTATGGGGTTATGTTTTAATATTGCTCCTAGGCAGGAGCGATACTTGATATACAAAAAAGAAGGGAGGTTGTATGATGTTTCAATCCACGCTCCCAAGCGGGAGCGACAAGCCTATGTCATGCACGAAAACACCGAAATGATGTTTCAATCCACGCTCCCAAGCGGGAGCGACACGTCTGGCTATTTCGTTTACAAGACCCGCTTCGTTTCAATCCACGCTCCCAAGCGGGAGCGACGAGTTACTATCCCGTAACTTGGACAGCCGCTACAGTTTCAATCCACGCTCCCAAGCGGGAGCGACTCGGTAAGACCCTGAATAAAATTATCAATTAACTGTTTCAATCCACGCTCCCAAGCGGGAGCGACTGATCCTGGGGGCTTGTTTTAGTGGAAGGGAGCTGTTTCAATCCACGCTCCCAAGCGGGAGCGACCTTACAAAGGTGCCGGATGTATATCGGGTAAAACGTTTCAATCCACGCTCCCAAGCGGGAGCGACGCGATATGACCGATGTGATCATGCAGTATGACCACGTTTCAATCCACGCTCCCAAGCGGGAGCGACGGTAAAGAAATGGATTATGTAGAAAGAAGCGGTGTTTCAATCCACGCTCCCAAGCGGGAGCGACGACAAAAAAAGCCCCGGCAGCATCCGGAGCCGTGTTTCAATCCACGCTCCCAAGCGGGAGCGACCTGGACATCCGCCAGGGCCGGTGTGTGGTCTACGGTTTCAATCCACGCTCCCAAGCGGGAGCGACCAATCCAGCGGTGACTCTATCCTGGGATAACCTGGTTTCAATCCACGCTCCCAAGCGGGAGCGACGAAAAGATGATAGAACAGAGATCAAAATGACAGTTTCAATCCACGCTCCCAAGCGGGAGCGACAGAAGTACCTGAACCAAGAGCGCCATCGGGCAATGGTTTCAATCCACGCTCCCAAGCGGGAGCGACCAGAAATTATTTATGATGATCTTAATCCGGAAAAGTTTCAATCCACGCTCCCAAGCGGGAGCGACCGGGGGTGGATGCAATCGAGCGCCGCCGACTGGCGTTTCAATCCACGCTCCCAAGCGGGAGCGACAAGTGCGTTTTCATTATTATCAGCACGCGCCGCAGGTTTCAATCCACGCTCCCAAGCGGGAGCGACGAGGCTTTCCTGGAGCTAATTGAGTCGCTTCGGGGTTTCAATCCACGCTCCCAAGCGGGAGCGACTAATTCATGTTATGACAGTGATTTTTATCGCGCGGTTTCAATCCACGCTCCCAAGCGGGAGCGACGTTTCTGGTCGGATGAAACAAGCGGACATCGATGTTTCAATCCACGCTCCCAAGCGGGAGCGACTTATAAAACCGCAACTGGAGTGGAAGTGGTACGAGTTTCAATCCACGCTCCCAAGCGGGAGCGACAGGCCGAAGCGATAATCAACCAGGCGTCGGCGCGTTTCAATCCACGCTCCCAAGCGGGAGCGACTTACAGATAAGGTGTATCACTTTGAGGCAGCTGGGGTTTCAATCCACGCTCCCAAGCGGGAGCGACGTCACGAGTGCCACAACAAGGAACATGGTAAAACGTTTCAATCCACGCTCCCAAGCGGGAGCGACGCACTCATACGGATTCATCGTTATTTTTCCGCAAGTTTCAATCCACGCTCCCAAGCGGGAGCGACGACAACGGATACCGTGCAGCATGTCTATTGGGCCGTTTCAATCCACGCTCCCAAGCGGGAGCGACATCCGGTTTATTGAGACATTTTGTCACCATTGCGTTTCAATCCACGCTCCCAAGCGGGAGCGACTCGTTGGTGGTCACGTCGGCGTAATGTTTTTGCAGTTTCAATCCACGCTCCCAAGCGGGAGCGACAATTACCAAATCGCGTATTAATCAGAAAATCAAGGGTTTCAATCCACGCTCCCAAGCGGGAGCGACGATTTGACCTCGGTTTCTTTTGTCATACCTTACGTTTCAATCCACGCTCCCAAGCGGGAGCGACTATCCTTTAGGAGGTGATCACGTGACAATAAACGTTTCAATCCACGCTCCCAAGCGGGAGCGACGATGCAGATATTTGGATAATTAAGTTTTTAACGGAGTTTCAATCCACGCTCCCAAGCGGGAGCGACTCCCGCCACTCCTCGAATTTCTTTGTGTCAATCTGGTTTCAATCCACGCTCCCAAGCGGGAGCGACTCGAATACCTATTGATTGCTTCCAGGTAGTTATGTTTCAATCCACGCTCCCAAGCGGGAGCGACCATCAGACGTCCATCCTCGTGCAACATCCGATCCGTTTCAATCCACGCTCCCAAGCGGGAGCGACTTTCTCCCTTTATTCCAAGGCTCATAAAATCCTCCGTTTCAATCCACGCTCCCAAGCGGGAGCGACCGAGGTGCTTTCATCTGCGATTTCAGCCATAAAGGTTTCAATCCACGCTCCCAAGCGGGAGCGACGTGGCTACAGGAATTGTAGGGGTCACGACAGCTACGTTTCAATCCACGCTCCCAAGCGGGAGCGACGATATCCCCCAGATCCCACTTGCCTCGATATCCGGTTTCAATCCACGCTCCCAAGCGGGAGCGACAACTGGAACGCAATATTAACCACATTTGCCGTATGTTTCAATCCACGCTCCCAAGCGGGAGCGACCGGACCCGACCACTACGGGCGCATCGGACAGCCAGTTTCAATCCACGCTCCCAAGCGGGAGCGACATGGACGAGGTCTTTGCCTCTCTCCCTACTGATGCAGTTTCAATCCACGCTCCCAAGCGGGAGCGACGCCTTTTGCTCCCACAAGGTCAGAAGCAATAAAAGTTTCAATCCACGCTCCCAAGCGGGAGCGACCGTTGCAGCGCCGGAGGAAGAAGTCACGGCCACGGGTTTCAATCCACGCTCCCAAGCGGGAGCGACCATCAAATCCGGCAGGAAAACGAGTACAAGTATGTTTCAATCCACGCTCCCAAGCGGGAGCGACGATGAGGGCATCGTTCGCAGAAATGAGAAACAAGGTTTCAATCCACGCTCCCAAGCGGGAGCGACCGTAAATAGTCATTGCCATCGGTCACTACTCATTTGTTTCAATCCACGCTCCCAAGCGGGAGCGACCGCAAAAATACAAACAACAAGCCATAAAACAATACATCCAATTACATCCAAACTAATTCTTCACCATATCCCCAGCAATTTTCAGACCTTTCCTTTCGCATTTCTCTCTATTTCCGGTGCGAACCTCCCAGGATTTTATGATAGCTTCCCCTTCGCACCAGCCATTATTTCTATTATCAATCAATTCAAATCATCAATGTTCCTTCTGGTTTATAACCCTCTTTCGTCCCAAAATGCTCTATCTTTGTCTCATACTGTTTTCCAAGATAGTAAAACCTCAAGCTGTCCTTATCTTTATCCATAATATCCAGCAACTTACTCTGCAATACCTTGCACTGGGCCGCATCGACGAGACATTCGAAAACAGAATTTTGAACCCGCTGTCCATAATTAACACACTGCTTTGCAATCTTCCTCAGGCGGCTCTTTCCGGCTGCATCTTCTGTATTCACATCATACGTAATCAATACCAGCATCTTATTTCCACAAGAACGGGGGGTATCCGTCCAAATCCTCTCTTAAATAACGTGCCAACAACAGGGCCTGTACATAGGGGACTAATCCCCAGGGAATTTTTTCCTTTAGATAAGGGTGCGTAATTGTTTCTCGCTTACGTTCTTGCCAAGCTCCTAGGAACAGCTTCCGGCCCTCCTCATTTAAAAGAACACTTCCGTTTTCCTGCCATGTAAAATGTGCCTTCTTAACCGCGCGGTTATTCACCTGTGTCAAAACAAAACGATCAGCAAAAGCGCCTCTGAGTTCTTCCATCAGGTCCAGTGCCAAAGAAGTTCGCCCTGGCCTGTCACAGTGTAGGAAACCAACATAAGAGTCCAATCCCACCGCTTCCAAGGCCGACGCGCAATCGGATGCCAATAAGGTGTAGGCAAACGACAGCATTGCATTGATCGGATCCCTCGGCGGCCGACGGTTTCTGTTCTGGAAATAGAAATCTTTTTTCTGATTCAAAATCATTTCGTCAAATACGCTAAAATATTGTTCCGCCGTCTTCCCTTCTATCCCGCGGAGACTTTCCAAGTTTTTAGCCGCTAAAATCTCAGGAAGAGATTCTGCCAACTGACCGGATACCTGCCGCAGCCGTTCTTCCTCCACTCGCAGCGCGTGATCCCGAAGAGTCCGTTCAATACTCCACCGACAATTATACACCTTTCCAAAAATAAAGAAACGCGCAATTTTACAGCATTCATCTTCCTGATCTGCCAAACGGTACTGTTTGCGGCGCAGCAGAACATTGCCTTGGCTTGGCCCGTTGACTCTCGCCCAAAAACGTCCGCCGGGACTCAGGAAGCAGAGGTTAATCCCCCGCTTCCCACATGCTCCCATGAAGGCAGGGCTTGCTCCCGCATAGGAAAAAGAATAGATTCCCTGCAGTGTATGTAACGGGAAACGTCCCATCACATCTTCCCCTTTACGGACAACCACATTTTCTCCGTCCAAAGTAAGGTACGCATCTTCGGTCATCACGAACAACGTATTCAGTAAAGTTTTCATTTTCACTCCTCCTTCATGGCGTTGTTCAGATATTCCTGGACCGATAATGTTTTACCAAGCTGCGGTAAACAGACTTCCTTCAAAGAACAGGCGTTGCAGCTTTTGGTCCTTTTGCTCTTAGGGGTATACCCTCTTTGAAAATAATCGTGCATTTCCCGGAACATTTCCTCCACCTGACTTCTTAAACACGTGGAAAACTCTACCTCTTCCCGACGGCGGCTTTCTCCGTAAAACAGGCTTCCTTCCGGAATCGAACACACCAACATTTCTTCCAGACACATCGCTTGAGCACAAAGCTGCAGGCGGTCGGCATCCACGGCTTTGGGAAGGCCTTTTTTATACTCTACCGGATAGGGCTTCCAAAACCCATCCCAGCCACGCAAAGCAATACCATCCGGATCTTGATGAAATTCCACCACATCACAAACGCCCGTAACTCCCATTGTCCGAGAGGCAACCTTCATACCATGAGTGACTAAAAGGTCCCCCCGCTTTTCTGTCAGTTCTTCCTCATGAGCGCGTTTGTGGAACAGCTCCCCCTCCACAGTTCGTAGATTTTCTTCCCATTGGTTTTCAACATGGATCAGTGCCCACTGACGCCGGCAAAAGGAGAAATGCTGCAGCCCCGAAATCATTAAATAGTCCTCTTCCTCCATCCTGGCATCTCCATTTCTTTACGATCTGCGGAGACAAGTAACTCCTTCCGGAATTAATTCCGCCTTTACCTCCACTCGATAATCTCCATAGCTACGCGCCGGTGTTTCCGGGTTTTTCCGCTCTACAGTGACCGTCTCAAACAACTTATAGGCCGGGGCATTCCCCATCTCACTGTCATGCTTAAAGATGATCAGTTCCCGAACCGCCATTTTTCCGCGGGCTGCTGAATGGTCATGCTCAAACATATTTAAAATAGCTTCCCATAAAAGTTCCAGATCTTCTTCCGAAAAGCCAGTGACTTTTCTTGCCAAATTTGCCGACACATATCCCTCTGCCCGGTACAGGCCATAAGGAATAATATATTTTCGTCCCATCTCAGTTCCTTTTTTCTCTGCATCCGCTTCCGTCGTAATTGCCACACGAGTTATGGTTATTTCCTGTGGCATCACCGGCTCTACGGAATGAGCAAAACCCAATTGGACAGGGCCGCGAACTTGTCCGCAATTTAAGGCTGCTTTTACAAAAGTAGTCATCACTGCTCCGAAGGTCCGAATGTCGTAAAAATTGCTGCACATGAAGTCCCGAATTTTCTGGTCCACATCCGGATCTTTCTTTTTTCGATCTTTGATTGTTTTATCATCCACATCAAGAGCCTGATATGCTTCCGCATCACTCCGGTTTAACGGAACACCGTCCTTAATATAAATCCGGTAACCCCTTGCATCTTCTTTTACCGTTTCCACATAATTGCGGATTTTTCTTTTCAAGCATACATCTGTAATCAATCCAACGCCTGTCGCCGGGTCAAATCGAGGCATATTTCCCGCATCCGGATCACCATTTGGATTCCCGTTCTCCACATCGAAAAGAATTACAAACTCATACCGGTTTTTAATCGCTTCTGCCATTTTACTTATCCTCCTTTTTCGTATACCGATCCTGTGTCTGATGATAATAGCCTAAAAGAAAATTCCCTTGATCTTCTAAGTTCAAATGCGTCGGAAAAGTTCCGATTCTCCCCATCAAATCCGTTATCTGTTTTTCGAAATATACATTTGCACTTACATTCCCCCGAATCTTTTTCAGATGGTTTTCGGATAATTTTATCAACACCGGATAAATCATTGCCGGAGTTTCACAGGCTGAGCTAAAATATTTGTCCCGAATTGTTGCATTGATGGTTGGATTCGCATTCTGCTGCAACGCTTCCAGCACAGAAAACAGTCTTCCCAGTACATACGCTACATCCATCCTATCTGGATTTAATCCCACCATGTTCACCTCCCGATATTTTTCCTCATAGTTTTTCAACAGATAAGCTTTTATTATCGCGGCTTTTCCACGGGTAATCTGGCGTTCTGCGCGGATCCGCAGCATCGTGCTCGAATAAAATGTGGCCGGATAATTGGAACCATTCAGAATTGCCCGCAGCACCTCGCCCGACATCTCCGGGGAGGGCGTCTTGTCTCTGGCATTTGGATTTACTGTTTCAAAAAGCAGACGATCCAAAGGAATATCGTCCCACCGGTCCCAAGCGGGACGTACGATTCTGATCCGTTCGTAATGTTCTTTCAAGTTTTTAGCCAAAGTCTGAAAATCTTTTTGCAGGAAGAAACGCACGGATACGCGTGCTGCATTTGGAGCCAGCCCCAGAATATAGTATCGATTGAACGGTTCCACCTCGATTCCCTTCCAGTCAATTGGTTTTCCCTCTGCTAATTTTGACAAAAGACTCGTCAATTCATTTTCCGTCATCGGAGTATCTTCTCCAGCGCCCGCAAAGAAATCCATAAATAAATCTTGTTTTACTTCATCCCCATCTTCCGCCCAGGACACCACTGTGGTGTCTCCAATCATCTGGACCCGTCCTGGATGGGAAAGCAAATAATTTAAGGCAGCCCCATAGGCAAATGCGGCGTATTCGCTGACAGGCGCGTTCAATCCCTGTTCCTTGCCATAGGACTCATAGGATGCTGCATTGAAGGAGACCAAGGATGCCCCCGAAGACTGAGCTCCGCGTACGCCTTTCAGGTTTGGGTGCAATCTGGCGGCAGGAGCTTTTCTTCCGGTGACCAGGCATGGCATTTGCTGCGAATCCTCTTCTGCTTTATCGTAATACGTTTGCCAGGCATCTCGGATCTCCTGATCTTCACTGGCCAAAGTCAGATCCATCTGAAAAGTCAGATTGGCATTGTCCTGAATATCCTCCCAAACTTCTGACAACTCCGGATGCTCCGCTGCCTGGTCAGGATTCCAGTTCTGGAAGAACGCCAGAATTCCTTTAGCAAACGGACTGTCGGTTCCTGACAAAAGTTTTTCGTGAAAGGCCCTGCATGCTTCAAAACATTCCCTTGTCCGCTCTGGTTTTCCCTTTTTATCAATTCCCAAAATATAACTGGAATTATCACAAAGAAAATTGGGATTGATCCCTACCGACCGTTTAAAGGGCGCCGGAAGATTCATCTCTCTTGGAATAAAAACCTGCTTCTTTCCACGAGTCACCTCCTGCTTTAAAGGTACGACCTGAAGTAAGGAGCCATCCTCACCGATTCGAAGAGCGTAAGAAACCTTGACTAAATTCCATCCCGGACGCGCCAATTTTCCTTTTTCCACTAAAGACTCGTAGTAACTGACCAATGCTTGCAGAATCATCGAACCACCTCACAATCCCGCAAATCCAAAACTCCCTTTATCAAAGTTGCCCGGAAAAACATCGGCCGGATATCCTCTGGATTACTGTAGTCAAGATCATACAACATATAGCCTAATTCTCGATCCGTGTCCGGGTAGGCTGTAGAAATTTCTTCTTCCTCGTATAAACGGAAATGGACCGGGAATTCCCTGCAGCCAAAATAGGGGGTGTGATAACATTGTCCGCGGGCCAAACGCCGTTTGATAATATCCTGAAACTTTCCTGGATTGTCACTGGCATTGGCCTTGTCTGTCATATCAAAATGTGCCTCAATCACGTAGCGGACATCTTTTAACACCAACGATGCCCTCTGCTGGATATCATCCGAAGTCACTAAATACAGTGGGCCGGTCCCTCTGTTCATCACAGTTTGAACATTCCGGGCGGATATTTTAGACTTTACCTCATTCCGTCGTATGTTAGTGAACTGAATCGGGCTGAGGACATAGATTTTGTCTATTCTCCACACCATTCCCGGGTGCCAGTAGACTGCTTCCAAAATCCCTCTGGCCGCGCTCGGCGTCATGCAGTCATAACTGACCCGTTCCGCCTTCATTTCTGGTCTCGAGTAACAGGCATAATCCCCCCATACCTCTACCCTTACGCTCATCGTTTCACTCCCTTTCTTTTGTCTCCGCAATTTATACTTTCGCCTGTTATATGAAAGATAGATAAAATCAACAATTTGTAGATGTCACTATTTTTCTTTATTTAAATCTTACTACAATTTAAATATCTTATCAACAATATTATTTTATTTTGTTATCTACAAAAACCATCCGATTCCTTCTTCGCCTTCCATATCCAACCCTATATCTTCCCGATACAAATCTGACCGGCATAAAATTGCTGCATTTTCATTTAACATTTCCAAGGCTCCCATCTGATCAAGCCTTTTCCAATGATTGGGATAGACATTGACCGAATCCTGACCGATTTCACGCAAAAGATCCTTGGACCAAAGCCCCAGCCTTAGTTTTTCGATCTCTTCCTTATTTTCTTCATTTGGAATGTAGACGGTCTTTGTCTCAGAATCAATCATCCGAAATCGTTCGGCGACAGTACGAAGAGGCAGTACGCTTCCATTCGCGCCGTTTTCCAGCATGTCTAAGATATGCGCTGAGTCCAGTTCTGTCTCTCGGATTTTATGTAAAAAGTTAAAATAGGTCTGAATTGCATCCGGCAAATAAATCTCTTCGTACTTTTCCATCACATATTCCGTGGCTTTTACATTCGGCATAAACATCGGGGGGATTTTCCCCTCCGCCTGAAACACATAGACCAGACTTTCGCTTCTAGTCCGGATCCCCTCCCGATTACACCGGCCGCCCGCCTGTAAAATAGAGTCCAATCCAGCCAGTTCCCGATAGACTGTGGGAAAATCCAGATCAACCCCAGCCTCAATTAGACTGGTCGATACCACACGGCAGTCCGAGCCATCTTTCAATCTTAACCGTATTAACTTAAGTTTGTCTCTCCGATGATTGGGTGTCATCAGTGTGGATAAATGGAACCCTCCTTCTCCGGCAAATTCGCGGTACAATTTCTGTGCCTGAGCTTTCGTGTTCACCACACACAAAACTTGTTTTTGTTTTTTTAACCGGTCTGACAACTCGGAATTGTTGATTTTTCCTAAATTCTGATAAGTGACACGCTGAAAAAAATCAAATAAACCACCTACATCCGGACAGATCTCTCGAATCGGCATCGGCGCAAAATATTCCTGAAGCGATGGCTGTGTAGCGGTACAAAGAACTGCCGTACAATTATAATTCTTTACCAATTCGGCAATCGCAGAAACACAGGGTTTCAAGCTGGTCAAGGGAATCATCTGAGCTTCATCGAAAATGATCACACTGTTGGCAATATTATGGAGTTTTCGGCATTTTGACACTTTATTGGAATAGAGGGATTCAAAAAACTGGACAGCAGTGGTTACAATGACAGGTGCGTCCCAATTTTCCGTAGCCAGCGCCTGCCGCCGTGCCCATTCTCCTTCCTCATGATCAAAATCGTCAGTCTTTCCTTCTCTTTGAAATGATACGTTGGAATGATGCTCTACCACATTCTCTTTTCCAAGAATCCCCCGGAAGACTCCGGCGGTCTGCTCGATGATGCTGACGTAGGGAACTACATAGATGATCCGGGGCATTTGATGGAATGCTGCATGGGTCAGGGCAAACGCAAGGGTGGCAACTGTTTTGCCGCCTCCGGTCGGGACAGTTAAGGAATAGAGATCCCTGATCTGATTTCCAAAATCAAAGCATCTGCGGAGAATTTCACATCGTTTCGCATTCAGGTCGTTCTTTGCCTCCCACCAAGGTTCAACTTTATCTTTCAGGCGCTCTAAAAGAGTTGAAATATCCTCATACCTGCCGCGAGGCTGCTCTCCGTTCATGAAGCATTCCGTGTCCAAAAAATCCGCATCAACCAGACAGGAAAAGAGCATCCGCGTATAAAATGCGAAGGAAAACTTTTCTTTCCGGCAAAAGTCCGGGGGAGTTGCTTCAGGAATCGAGATCTCTCCTACTACTTTTTTGTAATCTGGAATTTGTTTTCCAGGTTCTCGCTTTAGTTTTGCATAAAGGGTATTTCCGCTGCAGTCATCAAAACGAGTTCCGCTGTCCGGTAAGCCACCGTGATGACCTGCGATGCACATGGCAGAAAAAATATCCTTGGCGCGGAAAGCTTCCTGAGCACCAGCCGTAGAATGATCAATTTTTTTGCCGCCGTGCAGCCTGTCCAGAAATTCCAAGGTAAATTTTCCCAAATCGTGGATACTTCCGCATCGCCATCCCATTTCCTTTGATTGAAAAGCCGCAGCAAACTCTGCCGCTCTCTTCGCCACCCCCCATTGGTGTTCCGCCACCGTCTGTTCCCGCCCGTCTTCACTGATATGAGCTAAATATCGGTCTCCGTCTTTGATGTAATACATTTATCTGAATTCCTCTTCTTTTTTTTATTTTTCTTGAATTATACACCATTTCGACATTTTTCTCAACATATATCATTTTTTCACAACATTATGTCACACATTGTAAAACAGTTCCGGAAAACTACCGCTGTTTGTTTCAACTTTTTTTATATTTTCTTTAGCAGTAAGAGGGCAAAGGAAGACCGCCAGATCCATACATCTCAACCGTCACATTTCCCACGGTACAAATATAAAACCCGGAAGAATCTTCATTAGAAAATCCTTCCGGGTCTCATTCCCCGCCCGCCGTTCACCACCCGGTCCGGCCGGTTCCTCTCCCTCAAATCACTCGATTCCACCAATTATCGCTGTCACTGCTTCCCTCGTGCCATCTTCACCCCCTGTATCACCACCGTAGGAGCCACCGCCAAAAGCGCAATCCAACCGATCAGGCTCAAACTCAGATTCTGTACCAGGAACAAACTCTTCACGCCCGGCACAAACAGCACCGCCGCCAGCAGCAGCACACCCAGGCCGAATGCTCCTAGGGAATAGGGATTGGATCCCAGGCCTAGCCGGAAGATGGAAGCCTTTCCGCGGCAGTTAAACCCATGAAACAGCCGGGACAGGGTCAAGGTTGCAAAGGCCATGGTGCTGGCAAGTCCTGCTCCGCCCCTGGACAGCCCGATAAAGAATGCTCCCATCGTAGCAGCCGCAATCAAAGCGCCTTGGCCAAAAATCTTCATTGCCAATGCTTTGTTCAAAATCCCTTCTTTCGGATTCCGCGGCTTTTGATTCAGCAGGTCCGCCCGCGCAGGCTCCATGCCGATGGCGATCGCCGGCAGGCTGTCGGTCAAAAGGTTGATAAACAGCAGATGCACAGCCGCAAACGGCACCGGCAGCCCGGCCAGGGAGGCGAACAGCACGCAGAGGATACCGGCCATATTTCCGGATAGCAAGAAATTGATGGCATTCAGGATATTGCCGTAAACATTCCGGCCATTGACTACGGCTTTCACGATTGTCGCGAAATTGTCGTCGGCCAGGATCATATCCGCGGCATCCTTGCTGACCTCGGTTCCGGTGATTCCCATGGCCACGCCAATATCCGCGGCTTTCAGCGCCGGAGCATCATTGACTCCGTCTCCTGTCATAGAAACAATCGCGCCCCGCCGCTGCCAGGCGGAAACAATACGGATCTTGTGTTCCGGGGAAACTCTGGCGTACACGGAAATCTGCGATAGCTTCTGATCCAGCTCCTCGTCGCTGATCGCATCCAGCTCCCGGCCATTCAGGCAGATGTCGCCTTCCTGGAAAATCCCGATCTTCTTAGCGATGGCCGCCGCCGTCACTTTATGGTCTCCGGTAATCATCACCGTGCGGATCCCACCCTTTTTCGCATCGGCAACCGCTTGGATGGCCTCCTCCCTCGGCGGATCAATCATGGAGATCAATCCGAGGAAAGTAAGGCCGCTCTCGTCCTCAAAAACCAATTCTCTGCTCTGATCCAGGTCTTTCTTCGCAAAAGCCAGCACTCGAAGGCCTTGTTCGGAAAACTCTTGGTTTACCCTAAGAATCTCCTGCTTTTCCTCCTCTGTAATCGGCTTTTCCCCCTCCGGCGTCAAAAGGGAAACCGTGCGCTCCAGCATTTCATCCACCGCGCCTTTGGTGAACATGACCGGTGTCTGATCCATCACATGCAGCGTGCTCATCAGTTTCCGCTCCGAGTCAAAAGCCAGCTCGCCAGACCGGGGATAATCGTTCCGGTAGATCGTTTCCTCCACTCCAAGCTTCTCCCCCAATACTACGAGGGCGATCTCCGTGGGATCTCCGACACCGGTTCCATCATTCTCCGTTGCATCATTGTCAAGGACAGCGGCGGTGAGCAGCTCTTGATGTACCGGGTTTTGCAGATCCATCTTTGTGCCGGGTAAAACTGCCCCGGCGGTGTACACTTCCTGTACTGTCATCCGGTTTTGGGTCAGTGTGCCGGTTTTATCCGAACAGATCACCGATACCGCGCCCAAGCTTTCCACCGCTTTTAATTCTTTCATGATTGCATTTTGCTTTGCCATCTTTTGGGTTCCCATGGCAAGCACAATCGTCACGATCGAGCTCAACGCCTCCGGAATCGCAGCAACCGCCAAGGCAACCGCAAACATCATGGCATCCAGCGTCGGCATTTTCCGGTATACGGAGAGGGCAAACACCAGCGCGCAGATAGCGAGAACTGCAACGGCCAGCTTCCGGCTGAATTGATCCATGCTGACCTGCAAGGGCGTTTTTCTCTGCTCGGTCTGGTTCATCAGGGAAGCGATCTTGCCGATCTCCGTACTCATGCCCGTTCCGGTCACGACCATGGTCCCGCGGCCGTAGGTCACCAAGGATCCGGAAAATACCATGTTTTTCTGATCTCCCAGAGACACTTCCTGGTCTCCCAGCGCCTCTGTCGTTTTCTCTACACTCTCCGACTCGCCGGTCAGCGAGCTTTCATTGACTTTCAGAGAAAAATTTTCACAAAGCCGGCCGTCTGCCACGATCAAATCTCCGGTCTCCAGGCTGATGATATCTCCCGGCACCACTTCCGCTGAAGGAATCTCCACAACCTGTCCGTCCCGCCGCACTTTCGCTGTCGGGGAGGACATGGCCTTCAAACTTTCCAGCGACTTTTCCGCCTTGACATGCTGCACAGTCCCCAGCACTGCATTCAAGATTAAAACCGCGGTAATCACAATGGTGCTTTCTTTCTGGCCGGATGCAAAGGAAATCCCGGCCGCCAGCAGCAATATCACAACCAGCAAATCCTTAAATTGTTCCAAAAATACCAGGAATACCGGTTTTTTCTTGCCTTCGGCCAGTGCATTGGGACCGGTCTGTTTCAGCCGGTCTGCGGCAGCCTGGGACGTCAATCCCGAAGCCTCCGTCTCCTGTTCTCGAAAGGTTTCCTCCACTGTCTGCTGATAATACTTCTTTTCCGTCATGCTTGACTCCTTTCCCAGGGAACCGGCCTCGTCCAGCGGTTTGGTAAAAAAAGAACGAGGCCATTAGAAAGCCCTTTAGGATATCTTTCCCCTAAAAAGAACTTTCTAAAAGTCTCGTTACCGTTTACCGGCGCCTGCCGCCAGGTGTCTCCACCGTGCTGTTGACAGCAGAACTTTCAACTACTCCCTTTGTCCCTGATATGTATTAGTTTCGGTGATTATACCGCGTTTATCCCCCAATGTCAATAAAGATTATGTAAATTTTGGAAAACAAAAGAAAGAATAAACCAAAAAACCGTTCTACTCTCCAAAAAAATCCTCGGAAAGACAGAACGGTTTCCCAACTCACCGGATCAATCCCGGTATTTTCCGAAAAACACTATCTTCTGATTTCTAACAGCTTCGCTTTCAGCTCCCCTTCCAGGCGCTGCATTTCCACTTCCGCCTCCCTGCGTTTCTGCCGGCCTTCCTGCTGGATCTGGAGTACCTCATCCAAAGTGGAAATCAAGGACTCATTAGTGGCTTTCAGCGTATCCAGCTCCACAATGCCGCGCTCCGATTCTTTGGCCGCCTCCACCGTAGCCATTTTTAAGGTCTCGGCATTCTTTCTCAGAAGCTGATTCGTCATGTCCGTCACGGTTTTCTGTGCTTCCGCCGCCTGGGCCGAGTGGGTGACGCCGAGGGCCAGCACCATCTGGCTTTTCCAAAGAGGAATGGTGTTCACCAAGGTGGACTGGATTTTCTCTGTCATCAGCGTATCGTTTCCCTGGATCAGCCGGATCTGAGGCGCTGTTTGCAGGCAAACCATCCGGGTCAGCTCCAAATCATGGAGTTTTTTCTCAAAACGAAGGCATTGGGCGTCCAAGTCTCTGGCTGCCTGAGCGTCCTCCGGCTGGCCGGTCCGCTCCGCTTTTGCAATCAGCTCGTTCAGCTGCGCGTTCCGCACTTCGGCCAGTTTTTTCTTTCCTGCCAGAATATACATGGTCAGCTCTTTGAAATAGTTAAGGTTGACCTCATACATCTTGTCCAGTACAGCGATGTCTTTGATCAACTGTACCTGATGGGACTCCAGCGCTCTGCAAATCTGATTGACATTGGACTCCGCCTTGGCATAGCGGGCTTTCATGGCCGTCAGCTTGTTGGAAGACTTCTTAAAAAATCCGAGGAAACCTTTTTCCTCCTCCTCATCGAACCCTTTCAGCTCTCCGACCACATCCGTCAGCAGGCTCCCGATCTCCCCCAAATCCTTGGTTCTGGCGTTGTCCAGAGCAGTCTCCGTGAAATCCGCCATCTTTTTCTGGGCTCCCGCTCCATATTGGAGAATCATGGTGGAATCCTCCAGGTTGATCTGACGGGAAAACGCCTCTACCATCTGCTGTTCCTCCGGGCTTAAAACACTGTCATCCCAGAGGGGCTGCTCTTTCGCCGGAGCGGGCTTGCTTTCTTCCTTGGCAAAGGGATCCAAAGTCAGCGTCGGTGACGCTCCCAATCCATCAAACATCTGATTGTCGCTCATGTCGTTGTTCCTTTCTCCTCCGGCGCTGTCTTTTTCGAGAACACGTCTTCTGTCAATCCCTCCTGCGCCAACATCGTCTTCAACACCGTGATATCTGTGGACACATCCCAGGCCGTATCCTGAAACAGGCTGTCCAGCAGCTTTAAAAAGGCAGCATTCAAAGTGTCCAGCGTACCTTCAATTTCCTTTTTCGAGGAAAGAATGTTCTCCCCCTGCACCGGCTGAGCGCTCAACTCCTCATAAGCCTGCAGCAGCTTGACCGTGGTCGGAAGATAGTATTCCATCAGTTTGCGGATATCCGCCACATCCTCCGGATTTTTTTCCACCTGAACCAGAATCCGCTCCACCAAAACCTCCATACGGGAAATCTTCGCGGATATAATCTCTCCGGGAATCGCCTGGTTACAGCGGCGGATCTCCGCCAGGTAAGCCCGGCCCTCCTCCATGATTTCCCGGACCTCAGGCGGAAGTTTGGAATCCGGTTCTTGTTTTTCCACCGTGATCTCCGGTTTTTGTTTCGCTTTCCGCTCCTGCTCCTTCATCATCGTCAAATACTGTCGGTACGTAGGCTCATCCACAATCAGACAGGTTTCCTGACGGTCCAGGTGCCCTTGAGGGAACCAGCGCTTTTCAATCATCTTTTTCAAATCCTTCCGGACAAAACGGACGGATTGATCCACCGCGGCAGCCAGCTCTTCCAGCTGGCAATAGGTTCTGCCGTGCAGGCAGCGGACATACTCTTGAAACCGCATCGCCATCCTTCGCATGGAGCTTCCTTTTCCGCCCAGAACAAGAAAGGCCAGCAGACACGGCGCCAAAATGTAAACCGCCAGGCGGAGTCCAAAGGAAAACACGCCGCTCGCCAAGGCGATCAGTAAAAGCACCGCAACCGCGATGCCGCATGTCAGGCCGAAAATAATTCCGATGACCTTCATGGCCATTCCCCCGGCCCGGTATCCGTAGGTACTGGCGAATAGCCGCGATGGGGGCTGCGCATTCTCGCGGGAAGTCTGAAACGTTTGGTTTCCGCCCATCCGCTTCGGATTGGCAGGGCCCGTACTCCTGCGCTGATTGACATTTTTTTCAATCGCCTCTCCGGCGTTCCGGATCCCGTCGCCCACGGCCCCGGCCGTCTGTTCCAGTACGGTCCGCAATGTCTGATTCAAGGTATGAAAATTTTTGGTGTCCACTGCGTCCTGCACAATATCGCGGATATCCCGTCCCAGGGATCTCCAATCATTCTCCTGCATATTGCCTCCCGGCGCCTTCTCTTTTTTATCCCCAGCGCTCATACATCAAAATTTCTTCCACAGTTTTTCGTTCCTTGGGTTTCGGCTCCTCCGCCGGATATCCCACCGTCAAGACAGCGACCACATGCTTGTCCTTCGGGATGCCGAGGATCTCCTTCATCTCCTTCTGGACAAAATAACCGGTCCAGCAGGTGCCAAGTCCCAGTTCCACGGCCTTCAGGGCAATATGCTCGGTGGCGATGGCCGTATCCCGCAGAACCAGCTTCTGCCCTTTATAAGGTGTCTCCTCGTTGAGCTCGATGGTCTCGTCCTTTAAACGCACATAGCCGTCCGCCACGCAGACCAGAAAGAGCGGCGCCCCCATCATCCACTCCTGGTCATGGTCCGCCTTTACGATCTTGCGCTTTGTCTCTTCGGACCGGACTGCAATAAAATACCAAGGCTGCGTGTGATTCCCCGACGGAGCCACACGGGCGGCCTCGATCAGTTGATGCAGCACCTCGTCCGTTACCGGCTGGCTGGTATATTTCCGAATACTTCTTCTCTCTTCAAAAAGATCCATGGAATGCTCCTCCCCTATCCTCTGTTTTCTGCGCCGCACTGAGCAACCAGCCGGGCAGTCCTCACTCCCCATCGCTTCCTATGAGCGAAAAACCAATCGTTCTTTGGTTCCGGAGCCATTTTTATCATTATAACGCACAACCGTGTTTTTTTCTACGTAAAAATCCCCGGAAAAGCAAAAAACTGGTTTCTCTTTCCAGGAATTTACAAAATCTTTTCTATTAACTTAAGGACAATGGAAACGGTATCCAATTCCCCAGACCGTTTCAATTCTCTTGGGGTTGGAGGGATCTTTCTCTATCTTATCACGGATGCGGTTGACATGTACGGTCACGGTTGCGAGATCCCCGCTTGAATCATACCCCCAGATCGTCTCAAAAAGCTGCTTTTTTGAATGGACTACATTGGGATTCGAGACGAAATATTTTAACAGGTCAAATTCCCGTTTGGGAAAACGGACCTCCCGGTCCCCGACATAGACGGACCTTTGCCGGGGATCGATCCGAATATCCCCGGCCGTCAGCGGTTCTTCCGATTCTTCTTCCGCCTTCCACTCAGTCAGCCGCTCATACCGTCTCAGGTGAGAAATGACACGGGCCACCAGTTCCGCAGGATCAAATGGTTTCAGAATGTAATCGTCCGCGCCAAGCTGCAGCCCATGGAGGCGGTCTGGCAGTTCCACTCTGGCCGTCACCATCAGGATCGGAATATCGATCTCATCCCGAATCAAACGGCAGATCTCATAACCATCGCAGCCCGGCAGCATCAAATCCAGCAAGACCAGCTCATATTCGCCGTTGCGCAGGGCCTCAAGGGCTTCGAGTCCGTCACCGATCACCTCTGAGCTGTAACCGCTCATATTCAGGTAGTCTTTTTCCAACATGGCGATCTCGGCGTCATCCTCCACAATCAGTATTTTACGCATGGCTCTCCTTTCCGGAGGGAAAAATCATTTCGACCGCAAGGCCTTCGCGGTTGTACGCCGTAATCTGTCCGCCATGCGCCTCTACGATCTGCTTTGCAATCGCAAGGCCCAGGCCGTTTCCCTCTCCGTTTTTTGGGCTCCGCGAAACGTCCCCTCTCCAAAACTGCTCAAACAGCTGGGGCAAATCTTCCTCCCGCACCCCCGCTCCATTGTCGGAAAAGACCAGATGCTCCCCCTCCGTCCCGGAATAAACCTGAATCGTAAAAGTAAGCGGATCGGAGGCGGCATATTTCACCGCATTGTCGGAGAGGTTCCACAAAACCCGGCGCAGTTGTTCCTCATCCATATTTACGGGATGAGGACCTGCAGCCACTTGAATCCGGCTTATAATCCCGCTGTTTTTCCACTCCGCCTCCGATTCTTCTGCAAAATTCCGGACGAATTCTCCCAGATCTCTTTCTTTTATAAGAAGGGGAATGCTCCCGGCTTCCATGCGGGATACAGAAAGCAGCTTTTGCAGCAGCCCGTCCATCTCGCAGGTCTTCCGGTACGCAATGGTCAGGTACTGCTCCTGCTTCTGCGGCGTGGCGGCGACACCGTCCAGAATCCCCTTGATTGATCCTTTGATAAAAGTCAGCGGGGTTCGCAGATCATGGGAAATGCCATTTACCATATCGAATCTCGCCTTTTCGTAGGCCCTATTTTTTTCCTGTTCCCTGCGTAGGGCATCCTGCATCCGGTTGAATGCGCCGCAGACCGTGGAGAATTCATCTTTCCCTTCATAGAGGACGGGAACGAGAAGATCCCCCTGCTCTACTCTGCGGGCACCTTCCTCCAGGGCTTTGACCGGCTTTAGAATAGCTTTTGCCTGAAACCTGGTATAGATCATGCTGACCAGCAGAATAATCAAGATCGACAAAATTCCTACGACAAAATAAGTCAATCGCATGGAAGTAAAAGGCTCCGACTGATCCTCCAGAAGAGTTCCCGGTCCTTCCGGCATACCGGCCGCCAATAGCGTATACTCGCCGTTTCGAATCCCCAAAATAGACCACCCCTTCTGGCGATACAGCAAGAGTTCCTCTTCCTTCCAAGAAAAGGGCAGGGCAGACGAAAAGACATTTGTCTTTGTCTCTCCTGATGTCCAGATGATGGTGTCATCGGTGCCAACCGCCATCCGGTAGCCAAGGGCTTCCAGCTTACGGCCTGCAGCCTCCCAGTTTTTCTCCCCGTTTAAAGCCTCTTTTAAAATCTCTCCCGCCTCAAATACATAGGGCTCCGCCACTACCAGTTCTTTGGGATCAAACTGACTGGAAAACAGACGGATGACCAGGTTTCCGGTCAGAAACAGGGTGATCAGGGAAATAAAAACCAACAGGCTGACGGATAATAGTATCTTTTGTTTTAGTTTCACCGGCCGTCCTCCTCAAAATCCAAGGAACCCGCCGCATTTTTCTGCGGCGGGCCTAACGATTTCATTTCTGTGTTGCTATTGTACCATACCCTCCCTCCTTTCCGCAACCAAATGAATTGCCGGTCAGGTAAATTGCAGTGCATCGATGGGTTTCTTTCTCGCCGCCTTGCTTGCGGGATAGCTTCCAAAGCCGACCCCGATCAAAGCCGAGAATCCAACTGCCACCCACACTGCTCCCATGGAGAGGGAAAACGAGTAGTCCGGCAGCAACTGGGCCACCACCAGGATCGCGAGCCAGGAGATCCCGATGCCGATTAGACAGCCGATCAGGCTGATCACCAACGCCTCGATTAAAAACTGCGTCAAAATCGTCCCATAGGACGCCCCGATCGCTTTTCGGATCCCAATCTCCCTGGTTCTCTCCGTCACTGAAACTAGCATGATATTCATAATTCCAATTCCGCCGACAATCAGTGAGATCGCGGCGATTCCTCCCAAAAGGATGGACAAAGTATCCGTTACGCTGGTCATGGTTTCCATAATCTCCGATTGGTTCTGGATGCTGAACGCGTCGGAATCGCTGTCCAGCCGTTCCAGGAGAAGCTGGGTCAGGCGGTTCTCCGCTGTGTCCATGCTGTTCTCATCTTCGGAGGAGACAAAAAAGCTGGTCACGTCCTTGACACTGTCGGAGAGACGCATCAAGGTCGTATATGGGATGTACGCCTCCATCCGTTCCATATTGAATCCGGAGGTGCTCTCCTCCTCAGCCAAAACCCCTACGATCTGGAAGCGGATCCCATTCAGTGATATCGTTTCTCCGGTTACATTGGCGGTCCCGAACAGTTCTTCCGCCGTATAGGCATTGATGACCGCAACATACGTGTGATTTTCCACATCCGCTTTTTTTAGGAATCGCCCGCTTCCCAGCTCCAGTCCTTGAATCGAGGCATAGCCGGGCGTCGTGCCCGTGACGCTGAGGCTTCCGCTGGCCGTTTTATTCTTTGCCGTTACATTGGCGTTTGCCGAGGGAGCCGCTTCGGCAAACTCCTCGGAATCGGCCAGGGCCGTCACTTCATCCCAGCGGAAAGGGCGGTCCTTATCGTCGCTGATCGTCACGGTCAGCAGATTCGTGCCGATGCTGGAAATCGTGTCCGTGATGGAGCTGGTCGCGCCGTTCACCAGGGACACCAGAACCACAAGGGAAAACACGCCGATGATAATGCCCAGCATCGTGAGAAATGAACGCATTTTACTGGAGGCAATGGATTTCCAAGCCATCTTGAACGACTGAAAAATCATATCGCCACCTCACTCACCTGCCCGTCCTTGATCCGGATTTTTCGTTCCGCCAGATTGGCCACCGATTCGTCATGGGTGATCACCACGATCGTATTCCCTCTCTCGTGGAGCTCGTGAAATAAATCCATGATTTCCTCGCTGGTGTGGGAATCCAGCGCTCCTGTGGGCTCATCGGCCAGGAACAAGGAGGGGGAAGTCACCAGCGCCCTGGCGATCGCCACCCGCTGCTGCTGGCCGCCCGACAATTCATTTGGCTTATGCTGCATTCTGCCGTCCAGCCCGACCTGCTCCATGGCTTCTTTTACCAATCGTTTCCGCTCAGAGGCGGGAAGTCTCCGGTAAATTAATGGAAGCTCCACGTTCTCCTCCGCGGTCATTTTGGGGATCAGAAAAAAGCTTTGAAAAACAAATCCGATTTTTTGATTCCGGATCCGGGCCAGTTCCTTTTCCGTGTAGCCTTGAATCGGCTGGCCATCCAACAGATATTCCCCCTCATCCGGTAAATCCAGACAACCGATGATATTCATCATCGTCGATTTCCCGCTGCCGGAAGGGCCCACGATACTGACATATTCGCCCTGGCTGATCTCCATACTGGCGTGGTCCAAGGCGTGGACGGCCTCCGCCCCCATCCAGTAGGTTTTACATACATCTTTCAGACAGATCATGGGGTTCCACCTCCCATCGGGCCTCCGGAGAAATCACCGCTTGGGGCTCCCCCCTCCCGGCCGCCTCCGCCAGGGATATCCATCTGCATGCCTCCCATATCTATGCCGCCGAAAGAGAATTCTTCGCTGGATCCACCGCTGGAAATCGAGCTGTAATACACGGTATCACCGTTCGAGAGCCCAGATGTGATTTCCGTGTTAGCGCCGTCGGAGAGGCCGGTTTCCACCTCCACTTCGCCGCCGAGCGCCCCGGTCTCCTCATCTTTTTCAGTATAGACAAAAGTTCTTCCCCCCTGTTCTTGTACCGCCGCCGAAGGAATCAATAAAATATCGTTCTTTTCTTCCAAGATGATGGACGCCGAGGCATTCATACCCGCCATCATGGATTCGCTTTTCGGCAGGGTGATTTCCACCTGGTACTTGGTCACACCGCCGCTTGAGGTCCCTGTCGTTCCGATTCCGGTGATCTCTCCCTCAAAGGTCTCCTCCGGGATGGCGTCCAAGGTCAGGCTCACCTTCTGACCCTCGGCTACGGAAAGAATATCCAGTTCATCCACGTTGACAGAAACTTTCATTTGATCCTGAGACGCAATGCTAAATGCCGCCACCTGATCCGTACTCTCGGAAGACTGTGCAGTTCCTCCGGACGTGGTCACTCCGCTTCCCGCCGTGACAGAGGTTCCGCTGCTCCCGTTCCCGGCGGTTAAAACCGAACCGGCGGATACACTGGATTCCTGGTTTTGTAAATCGCTCTGGGATTCTCCATTTTGAGGAACCTCCCCGACAGGCGCTGCCTCTGTCTTCGGGAACGTGGCGGTAAAGGTCAGCTGGTTTCCTTGCCCCTCCCCAGTCACAATACATCCGGAAACCACCGCATTCTCGACCACCGGAACTATCGCCGGGTCAAAGGCGTATCCCTCTTTTGCCGTCAGGCGAACCACGGCCGAATAAGCGATATCCGCCTGGAACTGTTCCTGAGCAGGAGCCCAGACGATCTCGGCCCGATAAGTTTCCGTCTCGGCCAGAAGGGTTTCCGGCACAGCGCCGGTGACCGGGCTGGCAATCGGAATCGGTTCCAGCTCCGTTAAGACCTGCACGGCCGCCGGTGACTCTTCCGAACTCTCTCCGCCATCCTGGGGAACGGACGGATCCTTTCCCTCCCCTTCCTGTGAAGCGCCGGATTCCGGCTGCCCTTCCAGAGATGCGGTCAAAAAAACCGCCCCCTGTGCGTTTCCGCCCATACTTGTCAGAAGGGTGAGGCCTGCCCCGCCTGCGGATGCCGTCCCGACGCCGGCAGCCGACGACGCGGATAAAGAACTGCCGTCCGATACATGGACGCCGGTGATGATCCCATCGGAATCTGCCGGAATGGTATTGGTCTCGGACAGCTGGGACAAACGTTCATATTTCTCTTCTAGCTCTTCTTTTTCCTGGAGCAATTCATAATATTCCGCCGTGTCGTCATCGGCATCCTCCAGATCATCCTCCACGTCCTCAATGGCTTCCTTTGCTGCATAAAGCTGTGCTTTCACGGAATTTTCATTCAGCGTGGCCAGGATGTCTCCTGCCTTCACCTGGTCTCCCTCTGAGACCAAAACCTGATCCACTTTAAGCCCGGCCGGGATTTTAATGTCCGTACTTTCCAGATTGGAAAGCGAGCCGGAGCCCTCGATCGTGGTGGAGATTGACCCGGTCTCCACATTCGCCGACATCGTCAAGGCGGACGACGCCATCGCCGGTTTTGAGTCCGTCCGGCCTAAAATATAAATGCCTGCCGCCACTAAAACCGCCAACCCGGCCGTAACCGCCGCTGCTTTTCTTTTTCTCTTTCTTTTTCCCGCCGGGCACGCCTGCTTTTGCACGGTACCGTCTGTTTTCTTCCTTCCTGGAATTCCCATTGTTCCGCCTCCATTTCAAACTTAAACTTGGCTCTATCCTACCAGGCATTTGTCAATAAGCTGAGGTGAAATCCGAAACAAAGTCGAAACAAAAAATGAAATTGCTGTGATCGAAATTTGACAGCAAAAAACCGGCGCAGCAGAAAAACCTGCCGCGCCGGTTGACCCAAATGCCTTAGCGCATAATAATATCATCCCGTCCCGGACCGTTGGATACCATACTGATCCGAACGCCGATTTCTTTTTCGATGGTCTCCACATAGTTCCGGCAGGCTTCCGGAAGATCTTCGTATTTCCGGATCCCGCGGATATCCGTTTTCCAGCCGGGAAGCTTTCTCCAGACCGGTTTCGCGCGGTCCAGCTTCTCGCTGGCCGGGAAATCCTGCACGCTCTGGCCGTCGATCTCATAGCCGACGCAGATTGGAATTTCATCCAGATATCCCAGTGCATCCACGATGGTCAAAACCGCTTCCGTGGTGCCCTGGATCCGGCAGCCATAGCGGCTCGCCACACAGTCAAACCAGCCAACCCGGCGGGGTCTTCCGGTGGTTGCGCCGTACTCTCCCTTGTCGCCGCCGCGCCGTCTCAGCTCCTCCGCCTCATCGCCGAAGATTTCGCTGACAAAAGCGCCGCCGCCCACCGCGCTGGAATACGCTTTGACAACTGTTGTGATATTCGTGATCTCATAGGGAGGAATCCCGGCTCCGATGGCGCCGTACGCCGCCAGAGTGGAGGAGGATGTCACCATCGGATAGATTCCATGGTCCGGATCCTTTAAAGATCCCAGCTGTCCTTCCAGCAGGATATTCTTCCCTTCTTTTAACGCCTGGTGCAGATACGCGGAGGTGTCGCACACATACGGAGCAATCATATCCCGGTATTCCAAAAGAGTCTGCATCAGGGCGTCCGATTCCATCGGCGGCTTGTGATACAGGTGCTCAAACAGCACGTTTTTCAGCTCACACACCTTTTCCACCCGTTCCCGCAGCGTCTTCGTGTTGAAAAGCTCGCTGACCTGGATGCCGATCTTTGCATATTTATCAGAATAAAACGGCGCAATCCCCGACTTGGTGGAGCCAAAGGATCTTCCCCCCAGACGCTCCTCCTCGTACTGGTCCAGCAGCACATGGTAGGGCATTAAGATCTGCGCCCGGTCCGAAACCAGAATCTTCGGCTCCGGAACCCCTTTTGCGGTCAGCTCGGAGATCTCATTGACAAAGTACGGGATATTCAACGCCACGCCATTTCCAATCACATTGGTGATATGTCCATAAAAAACGCCGGAGGGCAGCAGGTGAAGAGCAAATCGTCCATAATCATTGATAATCGTATGCCCGGCATTGCTTCCACCTTGGAAACGAATTACGATATCGGATTCCTTCGCCAGCATATCCGTAATTTTTCCCTTTCCTTCGTCGCCCCAGTTGGCACCTACAATCGCTCTTACCATTTATAATCCTCCAATCTTACGATTTCCCTACACAGTTTGCATGAAACTGCAAAAAACGCCATCCATACTATATCCGAATTTGTGGGGAAAATCAAGCAATTTTTGTCAAAAACCCAAGATTTGCACAAGAAAAACCGCTGCCGAGGCTCCCAGCGCCACGGTCAGCAGACCTCTTCCAAAATAAGCCAAAAGTACGGCCGCCGCTGTCCCGACCACTGCAGAGGCCGCGGATGCGGTTGAGCCAAAAATTTCCGGGAAGGTCATCGCCGCCAATACCGCATAGGGAACATACGCTAAAAAGGATTTGACATACACATTATCGATCCGTTTCCGGAAGATTGCCATCGGAAGCATCCGGATCAGATAGGTAACCCCAGCCATCACACCGACGCTTGCAATCACCCGAAGCATCTCGCCTTCCATCACGCTTCCTCCTTCTTCTCGTCTTGAATCGGGAACAAAAACGCCGCAATTCCGCTGACCACGATTGTGATCACAATGATCCCCCATCCCCCGGACAGGACTTCAAAAAACGGCACATAGTGGAACAAAACGCTGAAAAACACAGCCAAAAGCACCGTAAACAGCACGGGTTTGCTCTTTTTGGCCGGCGGCACGATCACCGCGATGAACATCCCATAGAGCGCAATGCCAAGAGCGCTGGAAAGCGTGTCCGGAAGCAGCGACGTTGCAACGCCTCCCAGGAAAGTGCCGCTGGTCCAGCCGATGACCGGCGTCAGGATCAGCCCCGCCATATACCAGGCAGAGAGCTCCCGCGGCCGCTGCATGGAGACGGCAAAGATCTCATCCGTCACCCCATAGGAGACGGCCAGACGCTGCCGAAAGGTCATTTTTTCTTCCACTTTCTGCGACATGGACAAAGACATCAAAAGGTAGCGCAGGTTGATGATCAGGGTCGTCAGGCCGATTTCTAAATACGAGCCCCCGGATAAAATCAAATTGGTTCCGGCAAACTGCCCGGCGCTGGTCAAATTGGACAGCGAGATTACCGTCACGATCCAGACCGGAAGCCCGGCCAGAACTGCTTTCATTCCATAGGCAAAGGATACCGATAGATACCCCAGGCAGATCGGCAGGCCGTCCCGGAGTCCCTGCCGAAATTCTCGATTAAGCCTTCGTTTCATCTTGTCACTCTCCCAATGCTGCTTTTGCCGGCAGCACTTTTTTTCTCACATAGAAATAGCAGAGCATGTGTACCAATGTTGTCGCGATCCAGGATACCGGGTACGACAGATACAAAATCTCCAGCGTCGGATATGCCGCAAAGATCGTATAAATCCACAGGATCCGCAGGCCGCAGGCTCCGATTGTGGATACAATCATGGGCATTACGGAAAATCCCATGCCTCGGATCGACCCGACCATCGTGTCCATCAGTCCGCAGATAAAATAAACGCGGATCAGAGCATGGAGCCGGAGGACGCCGTAAGAGATTACCTCCGGATCAGGCGAATAGATTCCCACCAGAAAATTTCCGCCTAAAAGAACCAGATTTCCGGCCACAAAACCCAATACTGTCACCGAGGCCAGGCAGATGAGAAGCGACCGGCCCATCCGGTCATACTTTTTTGCGCCCATATTCTGGCTGGTAAAACTTAGGGCCGCATGGTGATAAGAATTCATTGCCGTGTAGACAAAGCTTTCAATATTGGAAGCCGCGGTATTCCCCGCCATCACCACAGAGCCAAAGGAATTGATCGAGGACTGAATCAGCACGTTCGAGATGGCAAACAAAGCTCCCTGGACGCCTGCCGGAAGCCCGGTGCGCAGGATTCCCAGAAATTTTGTCTTATGGATCCTAAGCTCCTTCAGATGAAGCTGATAACTGCTGTCCGTGTGAATCAGGCTGTGCAAAATCAAACCGGCGGAGATGCACTGCGCCAGAACCGTCGCCAGCGCCACGCCGTCCACATCCATCTTGCAGACGATTACAAAAAACAGATTCAATACCACGTTGACCACACCGGCGGTCATCAGGAAATACAGGGGCCGCTTGGTGTCGCCGACCGCCCGGAGCACCGCGCTGCCGAAATTGTAAAGCATGATGACCGGCATTCCGGCAAAATAAATCCGCATATAAAGTGTGGCCATGTCCAGCACATCATCGGGCGTTCCCATCAGGGAAAGCAGGGGCTTTGACAGGAAGAAGCCGAAAAACACCAGGAACACGCCGCATATCAGGCTCAAAGTAATCGCCGTGTGCACGGTTTCGCTGATATCCCGGTCTGATTTCGCCCCGTAATACCGCGCGACCTGCACGCAGGCCCCCACCGAGAGACCAATAAAAATGTTGATCAGCAGATTGATCAGAGAACTGGTGGAACCCACCGCCGCCAGCGCCTGTTTGCCTGCATACTGTCCCACCACCACGATATCCGCCGCGTTAAATAAAAGCTGGAGCACGCCGGACAGCATCAAAGGCAGGGTAAACCGCAGAATCTTCCCAAACAGTGGTCCGCTGCACATGTCAATTTCATAACTTTTCTTTGCCAAAACAATCTCTCCCCCTTGCTTTTACGAAAAACCCAGCGAAGCTGAGCCGCCAGGCGACAGCGAATTACAGTGTTTTATCCGGGTCCGGCATCAGTATCGCCGGATTGTTCGGTCTTCCGAAGGAAAAACGATGCCACTCAGAGTCGTTTGGACAGTAAAAACAGGCGGATTCCCTTGAGAAACCACCTGTTCCTTATTCTAACCTATTTCTCTCGTTTCCGCCAGTCCTTTTTCGATATTTCCCGGCCGGATTTGCGATATTTGTCGGATGGGCAAAGATTTTGCAGCCTCAACGTCCGGATTCCCGAAATCTACTGCTTCTCAAAGTGCTCCGGGCCTACCCCGCATACCGGGCATTGGTAGCCTTCCGGCAGCTCGTCCCCTTCGTACACATAGCCGCAGACCTGGCAGACCCATTTGGCCGGGTTCTTCTCCGGGACTGCCCCTTCTTTTTCAAAGTGCTCCGGGCCCACTCCGCATACCGGGCACTGGTAGCCTTCCGGCAGCTCATCCCCTTCGTACACATAGCCGCAGACCTGGCAGACCCAGCGGCTCTTGGTCTTTTTTTCCGGTTCCTCCGCCACATAGGTCGGGGCATTCTTCGGGCTCTTTCCCTTCACCACATTGTGGTAGTAGGAATACGTCATCGCCGGCGAATCACAGGGCAGATTCTCGGCCGCCTCGACCTGGCCCAAAAATACGGTATGGGTTTCCGTTTCCATCCGGTCGATAACCCGGCACACCACATAGCCGCAGCCTTCTTTCAGCACCGGAACCCCCTCCACGATCTCATACTCTTTTCCGGCGAACTTATCCATATCTTTGCCGGAATGAAACCCGAATGTTCCGATCACGGCCGGGTCCGTATTTTCCGCCAGGATCGAGAAGGCAAATTTGCCGCTCCCGGCAATGCAAGAATTCGTATAGTTGTCGTGATTCATGCTGACAGCCACCGTCGCCGGTGAGGATGTAATCTGCATAATGCTGTTGGCCACGCAGCCGGCGGGCCGCTCCCCATCCATGGCCGTCACCACATAGACGCCGTAGGACATATGAAAAAATGTTTTGCTGTTCATACAATCTCCCTCATCATTGATATAGATTTCGCCGTTATCCAAAATCGCGGCGGATTTCGGACGTTGGATTTGTCCCTAGTGTTTCCGGTTTTTCCAAATCTATCCTCTTTTTCCTGCGTCCCGCCAAGTTTCCGGAGCCGGCGGCGAACCGGCCCGGCTGGCTGGAACGTATTCCTCGCGGTTTCTTTACTCCCTGTTCCTCGTCTCTTTCTGCACCTTGGCAATGAAGGCGTCCAGGGACATGGTCACATTTTCGCCGGAATCGCGGTAGCGGATCGCAACGGTGCCTTCCTCAGCCTCCTTTGCGCCGGTAATCACCATATAAGGCACCTTTTCCATCTGTGCCTCGCGGATTTTATAACCGATCTTTTCCGGGCGGTCGTCATATTCGCAGCGGATGCCATGCCCTCGCATCGTCTGGTAGACCGACTTCGCGTACTCGCTGCATTTTTCTGAGATCGGCAGCACCTTGGCCTGTACCGGAGACAGCCATACCGGGAATTTTCCGGCATAGTGCTCGATCAGAATCCCGATAAACCGTTCGATCGAACCGAAGACCACCCGGTGAATCATGATCGGGCGGTGCTTCTCCCCGTCGGCCCCGGTATATTCCACCTCAAACCGCAGCGGCAGCTGGAAATCCAGCTGGATCGTGCCGCACTGCCAGGTTCTCCCGATGGAATCTTCCAGATGGAAGTCAATCTTCGGACCGTAGAACGCGCCGTCCCCTTCGTTGACCGCATAGTCCAGATTCAGCTCATCCAAGGCTTTCCGCAGTCCGTCGGTGGCCATCTCCCAGTCCTCATCGCTTCCCATGCTGTTCTCCGGGCGGGTGGAAAGCTCCACATGATACTTAAACCCAAACAGGCTGTAGACTTCATCGATCAGCCGGACAATTCCCTTGATCTCATCCGTGATCTGCTCCTGGGTCATAAAAATATGAGCGTCATCCTGCGTGAAGCAGCGCACCCGCATCAGTCCGTGGAGCGCGCCGGATTTCTCGTGGCGGTGCACCAGGCCCAGTTCCCCCATCCGGAGCGGCAGATCCCGGTAGGAGTGAGGCTGAGACTTATATACCAGCACCCCGCCGGGGCAGTTCATCGGCTTGATGGCAAAGTCAGTCTCATCAATCACCGTCGTGTACATATTCTCCTTATAATGATCCCAGTGGCCGGAGGTCTCCCAGAGCGTCCGGTTCAACATGATGGGCGTTGAAATCTCCACATAGTTCTCCCGCGTGTGAATTTCTCGCCAGTAATCGATCAGCGTATTTTTTAAAACCATGCCCTTCGGCAGAAAGAACGGAAATCCCGGCCCTTCCTCCATCAGAGTAAAGAGCCCCAGTTCTTTCCCCAATTTTCGGTGATCCCTCTTTTTCGCTTCTTCCATCCGGGTCAGATAAGCTTCCAGATCCGCAGCCTTGGTGAACGCGGTGCCGTAAATCCGGGTCAGCATCTTATTCTTTTCATTTCCGCGCCAGTACGCCCCGGCGATGGAAGTCAGTTTAAAGGCCTTGACCATCTTTGTGGTCATCAGATGCGGTCCCGCGCACAGATCTACATACTCGCCCTGGCGGTAAAAGCTCAGCTCCGAATCCTCCGGAAGATCTTCGATCAGTTCCACCTTATAAGGTTCATCCTTCTCTTTCATCAGAGCAATCGCTTCAGCCCTGGGCAGGGTAAAGCGCTCCAGCTTTAAATTCTCTTTGACAATCTTTTTCATCTCCGCTTCCAGGGCTTCCAGATCCTCCGGGGTAAAAGGCTCCGGCCGGTCGAAATCGTAGTAAAAGCCGTCTGCGATGGACGGGCCGATGGCAAGCTTGGTCTCCGGATACAGGCGTTTCACCGCCTGCGCCAGAATATGAGCCGCCGTATGGCGGAATGCGCTGCGGCCCTCCTCATCGTCAAAGGTTAATAGCGTCAGCTCACAGTCTTCTGCAATCACTGTGCGAAGATCCACCACCTCGCCGTTTTGCAGACCGGCGCAGACATTGCGCGCCAGCCCTTCGCTGATCGCCCCGGCAATCGAGATCACGGTCATCGGGCAGTCAAATTCCCGGATTTCTCCGTTCTTTAGCGTAACTTTCATTTTGTTTTCCTCCTGTTCTATCTATATTGCTCCAATCTGTTTTATCACGATTTCCGCTACTCCGGCCGAAAAAGGGCAGAGTAGCGAAAAAACTCTTCACGCAAAAACACCCTCGGACAGCTCTCGCCATCCAAGGGTGCTCCTCTCGCAGCACGGTCCCACCTTGATTTTTCACTTTGGTTCTGACAAACCGGATCCTTTAACGCAGGCATACGGCGGCAGTTCGTCCTGCCGCAGCTCGGGAGTGGTTTTCGCCATTTCATTGCAAGGAGGCTTTCAGCAAACGTCTCCTCTCTCTGTCCAATGGAGGAATGGGTACTCGTTCCGTCATCGCTGTTTTGGGGAATGAAGTTGTATCCATCATATGCCGGAATGTTTGGGTTGTCAAGACTTTTTCCAACTTTCTATTTCGGATAAGCGCCCCCTGTTCTTATGGCTGCTCCCACTCTTCCTTCTCGTGGGTTATCATCAGATCCGGCCGGTGATGTTTGCTCATCTGTTTGCGGGCCTTTCGATCTTCCACCGTGTCAAAAATGATGGAAAAATCATAGTCCGGCGGATACAGCTCGCTGGCCGGCACCTTTAACTGCAGCCTGGTGTGGCGTATTTTTCGTTTCCGGCCCTTTACCTGGACGATCACATCGCCGTTTTTATCGGCCGGCCGGTATACGATCCCCAGTTCTTCCTCCGGCAGGACCGCTACGCTGTCGCCCATCTGAAACTTATTCCCAGGATCGTGGACTTCTTTTTTCGGCGCAATGCGGATCAGACGGCTTTCCGGTACAGGCATGGGTTCTGGAACTTTGGCTTTTGTCCTCGATTCTCCGTAAACTTCCCGGTAGGCGCGGTCCAGAAGCTGCGGGGCCATCCCCAGGCGCTCCGCAATCTGGAGGGCGCAGCTTTCCCCGGTCTTTCCGAGCTCCAGGCGGTAGAGGGGGCGCAGGGTTTCCTGGTCAAAAGCCATCCGGGCGCTTAAAATCCCTTCGGTCTCACAGGCATAGGTCTTTACCTGGGCATAATGGGTCGTCACCAGGAACTGGCATCCCCGCCTTCGGAGCTCTTCCAGAACCGCCACAGCGATCCCCATTCCTTCCGCGGGGTCTGTCCCGCTTCCCAGTTCGTCCAAGAGCACAAGGCTGTCGCGGCTGGCCGATTCCAGGATCCGGACCACATTGGTGATATGGCCGGAAAAAGTGGAGAGGTTCTGGGCGATGTTCTGGCTGTCCCCGATGTCACACCAGTATCCATCCTGCATCGCGATATAGGTGCCTTCCCCGCAGGGAATATGCAGTCCGCACTGGGCCATCATAGACAGGAGCCCAACCGTCTTCACCGCAACGGTTTTCCCTCCGGTATTAGGGCCGGTGATGACCACGCCGAAGGTTCCCTCCTCCATATAAAAATCCAGCGGAACGCAGCTTTCCGGCTTCAGCAGCGGATGGCGCCCCTGGCAAATGGCAAGGCGGCGTTCACCGCCGATCTCCACGGCCCGCGCTTTCATGGCCGCGCTCAGCTTGGCTTTGGCAAATAAAAAGTCCAGCTCTTGCATGATTTCCATATTCCGCCGGATCACCTGCGCAGCCTCCGCCACCATACCGGTCAGGAGGTACAGGATCCTTCGCACTTCCCCGTCTTCCTCCACGGCCAGACGGTCCATCTCCGCTTGAAGCTTTGAGACGGCGGCCGGTTCCATAAATACGGTGGAGCCTCTGCCCGACACCTCAACCACGGAACCGGAAAACTGATGCTGAAAGCGGCGCTGAACTGGCAATACATAGCGGCCGCCCCGCTTTGAAATATAGCCGTCCGCCAAAATCTGTTTTTGACTGCGGAGCACTTGGGCCAGCTTCTCCTTTACCTGTTCCTCCAGATGTTCCCTCTGACGGCGGATCTCCCGGAGATACGGGCTTGCCTCATCATAAACCCGGTCCTCTCCGGTGCAGCGGACAATCTCCTCCTGCAAGGCTGTCAGGTCCCCCAGCCCGCGGCCGTAAGCGGCAACCGCCTGGTTCATCGATTCCCCGCGGGCCAGATAAGCGGCCATCCGTCTGCAGGAAGAGGCAAAACACGCGGTCTCCGTCAGCTGCTCCGGCAACAGCATCCCTCCAGCTTCGCTTTGAATCAGCAATTCTTCCATCCCTTTCATCAAGGGCAGCGGCGGCGTGCCGCAGGCGTCCAAAATCCGGCGGGCCTGGGTGGTCTCCGTCATGGCCCGTATGCAGGTATCCTCCTTGGGATAGGGCGCTAAATCCTGAAAACGTTCTTTGACTTGTTCCGATACCGATACTTCCTGTAATTGCTCTATGATTTTGTCAAATTCTAATGCTCTCCAATGGGTATTCATTTAATTTTCTCTCTTTCTTGATCCATCCGGACGGTTTCCACAGCAAACCAGCCCAGCCGGCGGCCGGGCGGCCCAGGTCTCTCCCTTTGCTCCTCCGTAGAAGAAGCAAAAAAATCCGGAAGACCTCTAAAATTTTATATTGCTCGATCCCTGCTGATTTTATCAGCTTACATAACCTTTTTGAAAGTGGAAACACAGATCAGACAGAACAAGGTGTGTGCGCGGAGGAACCAAAAAAAGACATAGCACAAGACCATGTCCAACAAGACAGAATGAGCATGTCTGCCGGTCACAGCTCCATATGAAACCCTTCTTGCACAGCAAATCAAGCGATCCTATGACCGCCGTTCCTCTTCCTTATCGCTATGCAGTCTGTGTTCCCTATCGAACCGACTCCAAACAGACACCTCCCCAAGATATATTTTAGACTGTTATACAGAATATCACGGACCGGGGCCTTTTGTCAAGTTCCGGCCCCGGTTCTTTTACTCGTTATTTTTTTACAGAGCAAAATCTTTCCCGTCGGTACCGCTTCCGCTGTCCGCCTCTATTGCGGGAGCGCTCTCCAAATTTTTTAACATCCGTCTCAGTCCCGCCAAGATCTCTTTCGCCTCGTTTTCCCGGAAGCCAGCCAAAAGCCGTTCATCCACGATCCGAAAACCGTCTATGACCTGCTGTGCTTTTTCCCGGCCGGCGGGCGTTAAAGAAATCAGGTGGGAACGGCGGCACTCCGGGTTTCTCTCCCGTTCCAGGTACCCGGCTTCCGCCAGTCGGTCCAGGGTTCTGGACATCGTAGTCACATCCAGCCGGCAGGCATCCGCCAATTCCCGCTGGCTCATGGGGCCGTGCTCCGCCAGCCATCTCAAAATCCGGGGCTGCCCCTCCCCCAATGTCAATCCAATCTCCAAAAAATACGGTCGCAGCAGACGGCGTCTCGCCGAATCCAGCTCCCAAAGAATTTCTCTTACTTCGCTTTTCTGCATGGTCTACTCCATTTCAAACTGGCCGGTATAAAGCTGATAATATCTGCCTTTCTTAGACACCAGCTCCTCGTGATTTCCCTGCTCAATGACGACGCCCTTTTCCAGCACCAGGATCTTCTCCGAATTCCGTACTGTGGACAGCCGGTGCGCAATCACAAACACCGTACACCCCTCCATAATAGCATCCATTCCTTTTTCAATCAAGCGTTCCGTCCGGGTATCGATGGAGCTGGTCGCTTCATCCAAAATCAGCACCGGCGGCCGGGAAACCGCGGCCCTGGCAATGGCCAAAAGCTGCCGCTGCCCCTGGGACAGGTTGCTGCCGTCGCCGTAGAGCATGGTATCATAGCCCTGGGGAAGACGGCGGATAAAAGAATCCGCATTGGCGATCTTTGCCGCACGGCGGATCTCCTCTTCGGTGGCATCCAGCTTTCCGTAGCGGATATTTTCCGCGATGGTTCCCGTAAACAGGTGGGTGTCCTGGATTACCATTGACAGAGAAAGGCGCAGGTCCCGTTTCCGGATGTCCCGGATGTCAATGCCGTCATAGGTAATCCGCCCCCCGGAAATCTCGTAGAAGCGGTTGATCAGGTTGATGATCGTCGTCTTTCCCGCGCCGGTGGAGCCGACAAAAGCCAATTTCTGCCCAGGCTCCGCTTCCAAACTGATTCGATTGAGCACCGGCTTTTCCGGCACATAGCCGAAGACGACGTCCTCAAACTGCACCTGCCCTTGCAGAGGGACGAGGGTTCCGTCCGGCTTCTTCCAGGCAAACTGCCCGGTATACTCCGGACACTCCTGGATGCTTCCATCCTCCCTTTTCCGGACCCGGCTGATCGTAACGTCCCCCTCGTCAACTTCCGGCTCTTCTTCCATCATCTCAAAAATCCGCTCTGCGCCGGAGAGGGCTGCCAAAATGAAATTAACCTGCTGGGTAAACTGGTTTAACGGCTGGGCGCTCTGTCTAACATAGACCAAATAGGAAGCCAGGCTGCCCAGGTCAAAGAGGCCGGCCAGGGTAAAGAGACCGCCGACGCAGGCAGAGACTGCATAGTTGACATAAGAGAGGCAGACAATCGTCGGGATCATCATACCGGAATAGGACAAGGCGCCGGTGGATGCCTTCCGCAGATTTTCATTGCGGCGGCAGAATTCCTCCAGATCGGCCTTTTCGTGGTTAAACACCTTCTCCACCTTTTGGCCCGCCACCATCTCCTCCACAAACCCATTGATTCTGGCAAGCTCCGCCTGCTGTCTCTGGAAATAGCGGCGGCTGCGCTTTCCATTGAATTTAATGGAAGCGAACATGACCATGAGAAAAACGATGACGATCAGAGACAGCCGGACGCTCAGCACCAACAGCATGGTAATGGTTCCGGACAGCATCAAAAAACTTTGAATCAGCAAAGTAAAGCTGTTGTTCAGCGCTTCTTGAACCGTATCCACATCGTTGGTAAACCGGCTCATCAAGTCGCCATGGGTATGGGCGTCAAAATAAGGAAGCGGCAATTTCTGTACGTGGGCGAAAAGATCCTCCCGGATTTTTTTAATTACCTTCTGGGCGGTCTTTACCATCAGTTGGTTATAGCCAAAGGTGGCCGCAGCGCCGCACAGATACATCACTCCCATTCCAAAGAGCGCGGCAATCAGGCCCCCTATATCCCCCGGAAGAATATACTGGTTGATCACCGGCTTCAAAAGGTAGGTTCCCAGCAGGTTGGCCGACGTACTGATCAAAACCAGCAGGGCCACCAATGCCAGCATCCATTTGTAATAGCCAAAATAATGAAGCAGGCTTTTTAACGTCTTTTTCGTGTTTTTCGGTCTCTTATATCCCACATATCTCGGCATTACAGCTCCGCTCCTTCCTTTTGAGACTCGTAGATCTCCTGATAGATCCCATTGGATGCAAGGAGTTCCTCATGGGTGCCCATGCCGCAGAGCCTGCCGTCCTCTAAGATCAGGATCTGGTCTGCGTGGCGTACCGAGGAGATCCGCTGCGCGATGATAATCTTAGTCATGTTCGGAAGCTTTTCCGCCAGCTGGCTCCGGATTTTGGCCTCGGTGGCCGTATCCACAGCACTGGTGGAGTCATCCAAAATCAGGACTTTGGGATTTTTTAAAAGTGCGCGGGCAATACAGAGCCGCTGTTTCTGGCCGCCGGACACATTGACGCCGCCCTGTCCCATCTCCGTGTCAAAACCGCTCTCCAGCCGGTCGATGAATTCATCGGCGCAGGCAATCCGGCAGGCTTCCTCCAGCTCCGCATCCGTGGCGTCCGCCTTTCCCCAGCGCAGGTTTTCCCGGAGCGTGCCGGAAAACAGCGTATTCTTTTGCAGCACCATCGCAATGGCGTCCCGGAGATGCTCCACGGGATACTGCCGGACCGGACGGCCGTCCACGCGGATACAGCCCTCCGTGGCTTCATAGAGACGGGGGATCAGCTGTACCAGCGTTGACTTTGCGGATCCGGTCTGCCCGACGATGCCGATGGTCTGTCCGCTTTCGATATGAAAACTGATATCGGATAAAACATACTCCGGCGCCTCTTTTTTATATTTAAAATAGACGTGGTCGAATTCAATTTCCCCCCGCTCTACCGCGATCTCTTCTGAGTCCGCATCGGTAATTTCCGGAACTTCGACCAAAACCTCGGTGATCCGTTTGGCCGATGCCAGGGAACGGGTCAGCATCATGAAAACCGCAGACATCATCATCAAAGAATTTAATATCTGCATGACATAGCTCAAAAAGCCGGTCAGCTCTCCGACTTTCATGGTCCCCACATGTACCATGTTTCCGCCAAACCTGAGGATACTGAGGATCGTGCCATACATGACGAACTGCATAGCCGGCATATTCATGGCCGTCAGGCGGAACGCTCGTTCCGACGTATTTTTCAGGTCTGCATTCACCTTATCAAATTTTTCAATCTCATAATCTCCCCGGACATAGGATTTTACCACCCGGACCGCGGTTAAATTTTCCTGGACGATCCGGTTTACCGCGTCAATCGCCACCTGCATTTTTGTGTAGAGCGGGCGCACATGTAAAATAATCTGGAACAAGAGAAAGCCCAGCACCGGCAAGGCGACAAAAAACACCAGCGCCAGATTTTTATTGATAGAAAAAGCCATTCCCGTGGCCACCAGCAGCATGACCGGCGACCGGCACACCGGACGGATTCCGGAGGAAACCGTATTTTGAATGTTGGTCACATCGCTGGTCAGACGCGTCACCAGGGAGGAGACGCGGAAGTGGTCAATATTAGAGAAAGAAAAAGACTGGAGCTTTTCGTATTCCGCCTTCCTCAGCTCCGCCCCAAGGCCCTGTCCGCAGACAGCGGCAAACCGCGCGCTCCCGATTCCCAAGATCAGGGCGAGCAGAGCACAAAACACCATCTGCAATCCCTTTCGAAAAATATAGGCTTTATCACCGCCCGCCACACCGATGTCCACGATATCCGCCATCAAAAGCGGGATGATCAATTCAAATACGGACTCGGAAACCACACAGAATACGGTGAGAAAGCCATACTTTTTATAGCTGTGAAAATAAGAGAAGATTCGTTTCAGCATCAGACGTTCCCTTTCTCTGCCTTGATTTGTTTCATTGCATATACAACTATTGTATGCGCAATAATCCAGATTGTCAATAGTGCGGAAACGGTGTGAAATGAATTTTAGCGGCCGTGAATGGGAGCCGATTTTATCCCTCCTCTTTTTTTATAATGCTGCCGGCCTCCGGTTCCAGAAAAGGACATAGTATCTCCTCCGGCATGGGCCTGGCGTAAAAATATCCCTGAATCCGGTCGGCTCCCGCCTCCCATAAATATTCTGCCTGACTCTCCTCCTCCGCCCCTTCGGCGATGACTTCCAAGCCCAGCCCATGGAGAAGCTGCACTAAATTTTGAAGAAGCTGCTCCCCTTTTTCCGATCCCGCGCTTTCCTCCAACAGGCTTTTATCCAGCTTGACGCAGGAAAACGGTGCGCGAAGCAGCAGGTTCAGATTGGAATACCCGGTCCCGAAATCATCCAGGTAAAACCGAAACTTTTTTTCTCCCATCCGCGCGGCCGTATCCCACGCCATACCGCCCTGTTTTCCTTCTATGCGTTCCGTAATTTCAAAGCAAATCCGTTCGGGCGTAATTTCGTACCGCTCCAGCAAGACCAAAACCCGCTCCGCGAAATGGGGAATCTCCATCTGAGCCGCGGACAGATTGACGGAAATCGACTCCAAGGGAAGCTCCGGATTCTTCTGCAAAAAAGAGCAGACCTGCTCTAAAACCTGCCAAAAGACATCATTCTCCAGCCCGGTTTCCTCGGCCAGCTTCATAAACTCCGCGGGAGAGAGAAAAGTTCCCGCCTCATCCTGCAAACGGATCAAAGCCTCGGCCGACACAAATTTCCCGCTGTCCCGGCGGTAAACCGGCTGATACCAGACCTGAAACCGTTTTTCCCGCAGCGCCTTTTTCAGCCACAGCGTATATTTCTTCCGGCGATGGAGGAGCTGTGCCGTTTCCAGGTTCAATGATATCCGGTCTTTTCCGCTCCTCCTTGCCAGAAACAGCATCTCATCCAGATCCGAGGCGATCTGTTCCGCGGTCTGATTTCCGCCCTCGTATAAAAAATCGCAGACCGTAACAGAAAGCAGCTCCGACGGCGCTTCCCCCAGATACCATTTTTTTCGGAACCGCTCCTCCACCGCTCCCAATTTTTCTTCGGACTCGCGCCAATCTCCGGACATCAACAGGGCAAAGGAAGCGCCCACGTAGCGGAATACCTCCGATTCTCCGCCCTTTAAAGTTTTCGCCATCCAATTCCCCATCTGATACAAAAACTCGTCGGCAGATCCCTGACCGTACCGCTCATAGACTTGATTGAAATTTTCGAGGGCAACGACCGCGGCGCAAAAATCTCTCTTTTCCGAGATCCGGTTCTGCATTTCAAAGAAGAAACCGCTGCGATTGCGAAGTCCGGTCACAGGGTCCAGCTCAAGCCTCTGACTTTGCACGCGGAGAAACAAAATCAAATTGGCAAACGCCAGCCCGAATCCGTCCAAAGAACTCAGAGGATTCAGCGCTTTTCCTACGATCAGGCCCAGCAACGCCAAAAGAAAAGCAAAAATGATACCGCGCTGCCTTCTGCCGTCCCAGGAAGAACAACACAGAGAGATCAGGTACACCAGCAGGCATTGGGCCAGCAAATAGATGATCACGATATTTTGCAGAGGACCCGGCACCCCGTTTGCATCCACGTTAAAAATGATTCCGGACCGAAAATTTAGCAGCAAAAGGAGAACAAAAAAGAGGAACAAGACTTTTATCAGACGCCGTGAACCGGCCCGGCAGTTCCGATTCTCCGCGTGTCTTAAAACGTGATTTGAAAGGTCCAGGGCAATCGCCGTGACTGCCAGAAAAGCAAAGAGATAATACAGACTGGGAAGCGCCTGATTCCAGGGTGAAGAAAATCTCAGCCCTGCCTCCGGCAGAGCAATGAGAAGGATCCTCCCTAGAATAGCCATAGCGGAAAGAAAAAGGCACGCCCAGTACATCTTAACCGGATGCGTAAGCGTGCGGATGCTCCCCCAATAAAAGAATATTATAATTACCAAGAGGGTCAGCGCGACCCATTCCATCGTCAATGTCCCTTGCGCCATCATGCTTCTTTCCCTTCCACAGCCGGATCGAATAGGCTGCGGCTTCTTTTTCTACCAGCATGCCCGGTTTTTCAGGAAATTAACACGGTTGGGACAAAATCGTTTCCGGCGGGAATTTAAAGGACGAGGCGTTCCAAATCATCGGGGATGTATAAGCGGCCGTGAAAATATTGGGACCCTTCCGCATGGTATAGCTTCTTGCGTTCCTTTATATGATGGTCCTCCGTATGATAGAGCAAGAGATTTTTTACGCCAAGCCGCTCCGCCGTCTGGCATGCTTCCCGGACCGTCGAATGCTGCTTCTCATATGGCCGGAATAAATCTGCCTCTCGATACAGACAAAATGCTTCGTGCATCAGCCATTTACTGCCCTGGACATACTTGCGTTCACACTCCTTGTAAGGCTCGTCTCCGCAGCAGGTCAGCTTTTCATCGTTTTCCAAGTACATACAAAACCCGTATTGTTTTGCTTTGGTCGATTGGATGTCAAAAAAAGTGGTTCTGCGCCCCAGAATCTCAACCTCATCGCCGTCCGAGACAGGGATCAGATGGACCCTTTCCCCCAATAAGCGGGTTTCCTTTTTTTGCAGCAGCATGTTTGAAATCTCATATATCATCTCAGTCAGCTCTGCATGCGCATAGATCAGAACCTCCCCCTCGTATTCGCCTTGGTTCATCGATTGGCAGATCGTGCGGATCATCCAGATGATTCCCGTCAGGTGATCGATATGTTTGTGCGTGACAAAAATATGCTTGATGTCTTTCCCGTTGATTCCTGCATGCTTCAACTGCCTTAAAATCGTGCTTCCCCCTCCGCCGTCCACTAAAAAATAATGGTTGCTTTCTTCCAGAGCAAAACATGTATTGTAGCATTCCGTTACCATGGCATGTCCGGTTCCCAACATTGTGATCTGCAACTTTTGGCCTCCTCCTATAATAAGTTTTTGCGGTGGTTAGCTATTCTGTTCCGTCCAGGCATTTCAAAACGAATCAGCCCTGCTGATTCAAAATACCAGCAGGGCCGTATTGATTATTGCTGTGAAAACTTTTTCCCATTGCTATTTCCAGGTTCGGAATTGCAGCTGGAATCATCCCCGGTGGGGAACCGGCCGGCTCCCGGCAGATTTCCTTATTGCTTCATTCCCACTCGATCGTAGCGCAGGGCTTCGGCGACAGGTCATAGCAGACACGGTTCACGTTCTTCACTTCACTGAGAATCCTCTTCGTAATCGTCTGGAGGATTGGCCACGGCACTTCCTCAATGCTGGCTGTCATGGCATCGATGGTGTTGACCGCCCGCAGGATGACCGGGTACTCAAAGGATCTGGCATTGTCCTTCACACCCACGGATTTAAAATCCGGTACAATGGTGAAATACTGCCATACCTTTTTGTCCAGTCCGGCTTTGGCAAACTCCTCACGGAGAATCGCGTCGGACTCCCGAACCGCCTCCAGCCGCTCTCTCGTAATCGCTCCCAGGCAGCGCACGCCTAAACCCGGTCCGGGGAAAGGCTGGCGGTATACCATCTCGTAGGGCAGGCCCAGCTCCACGCCGCAAGCCCGCACTTCATCCTTGAACAGCTGGCGCAAAGGCTCCACCAGCTGGAAATCCAGATCTTCGGGCAGTCCACCGACGTTGTGGTGGGATTTTACGGTCTTTGCCGTCTTGGTGCCGCTCTCTACGATATCCGGATAAATCGTCCCCTGAGCCAGGAAATCGATGCCGTCCAGCTTTCTGGCTTCTTCCTCAAACACACGGATAAACTCCGCGCCGATAATCTTCCGCTTCTGCTCCGGATCGGCCACTCCTTCGAGTTTTCCTAAAAACCGCTCCACAGCGTCCACATAAACGAGATTCGCGTCCAACTGATTCCGGAAGACATTGACAACGCTCTCCGACTCACCTTTCCGCATCAGACCATGATTGACATGGACGCAGGTCAGCTGTTTGCCGATGGCTTTGACCAAGAGGGCGGCCACCACGGAGCTGTCCACGCCGCCGGACAGAGCCAGCAGAACCTTTTTATCCCCAACCTGCTGCCGGACCAACTCCACCTGATCGGCAACAAAATTTTTCATGTTCCAATTTGCCTCAGCTTTGCATACATCGAAGACAAAAGGCCTCAGAGCCTCCTTACACGCCTCCTCCGATTCGGGCCATGCGGCAATCTGTCGCTCACACTTGGCCAGCTCATGGGCAGCGGCCATAACCGGGATTCCCATTTCATAAATTTCCGGCCAAACGTCGATCCGAACGCCGTCTACTATATGGTTGGGGCCGCCGTTGATCACGATTCCCTTTACATTGGGCAGGGCCGCCAATTCTTTCGCTGTGATATCATGGGGATAAATTTCACTGTACACGCCCAATGCCCGGATCGCCCGTGCAAGGACTGTATTTTCCGTACTTCCCAAGTCCAAGATCACAATCATGTCTTGTTTCATCGTATCCTCCTGTATGTCCTTTTGTTAATTTTTTACTCTCTTTCATAGTATCGGTTTTCCCGTTTCCTGTCAATGTTCCGTCAAAAAACTTTTTTCCATTTTCCTCAAAAGCGCTTCGCATCCCTCCCGGATATCCTCATAGGTCGCGTCAAAATTCCCGGTATACCAAGGATCCGCAATGTCCCTGGGATTCCCGGTGAAATCCAGCAAGAGCTTCACCTTTCCCTCCGGATCTCCGCCCAAAATTCGCAGCATATTGCGAAGATTCTGAGCGTCCATGCCGATCAGATAATCGTATTTCTGATAATCCTGGCGTGTCATCTGGCGGGCGCGGTGTTCCCGGACCGGGACACCCTGCTCTGCCAGCTTCCGGAGGGTTCCGGGGTGTACGGGATTTCCGATCTCCTCCCGGCTGGTGGCGGCGGAATCGATTTCAAACTCGGATTCGCAACCGGCCTTTTTTACTAGATTGAGGAATACGAACTCTGCCATGGGGGAGCGGCAGATGTTGCCGTGGCAGATAAAAAGTATTTTTATCATCTTGAATATATCCTTTCATAAGCCTACAAACCTTGATATTTCAAGCTTTTTGGCACTTTTCTTCAATTTTGCTTTTTGCCCCAAACCTACGCTTTTCTATGTAATTCTACGCAAATTCACGGGCAAATGGTGTAGTAAATGGTGTAGTAACTCTGTTCAATTTCAGCCTGATTTTCTCTGCTTAGCTTGCGTACCGCTTCCCTTACACGCAGGCTTTGCCTGCGTTGTCCGGCAGTCGTCAAACACACTTGCAAGCAAGGTGTTTTCCTCGTTGTTCGCTCAAGTCGATGATTTTTGTCATCTGCTCCGCTGCCCGGTCATAGCTTGCATGGGTATAAACATTCAGCGTCACTCCCACATCAGAATGTCCCATGACATACTGCAAGGTTTTAATATCCATGCCTTTGTTTGCCATATTCGTGCAGAACGTATGCCGGAACACATGGGGCGTGATGTTTGGCAATGGCTTATCCGGGTACAGCTTTCTGTACTTTTTCATAGCCCACCGCATTTCATTCTCGATATGCAAGGCTACTTTCGGGTGACAGTCTTTATCAATCAGAATAAAGCCGCTATATCCGTCCACGATGATCTCCGTTTTCATTTTCCGGCGATTGGCAAGAATATTTTTCAGACTTTGATAGACTTCCTCTGTCATGGGGATAAAACGGCAGCCACATTCCGTCTTGGTTTTCTCAACGTAATATTTTCCGCCCCGTTCCCGGACAAGCTGGTGGTCTACCCGGATTTTCCGATTTTCAAAATCCAAATCGCTTTTAGTCAAGCCGCAAAACTCGCTGACACGCATACCCGTTCCCAACAATACGACAAATTCGTCATAATACTTGGCATAGGTCTTATCCTCCCGGATATAGCTCATCCAGATTTTCTGCTGTTCCTCTGTCATGGCAATCCGTTTCTGCGAATCGTTGGGTACAACGTCTACCAATTTGAAGTCAAAGGGATTTCTGTGGATAATGTCCTCATTGTATGCCATTTGAAAGGCTGGCTTGACAACGCCCCGGACACTGGTAATTGTGCTATATCCCTTGCCGTCATTGTGCAGCTTCATAATCCATTGCTGTGCGTCTGATACCTTAATATCCCTTATCTGCCGATAGCCGAAATCTTCTTTCTTAATCAGATTCAGCACAAAATTGTAACCGACTTTCGTGTTGTAGCGCACGCCCTGTTTCAAACTGATATACCGCTCCAAAAGGGCAATCACGGTAATTGCTCCGGCGGCATAGTCAATCCCCTCATCAAGCTGCTTCTGAATTGCTTTTTCCTTTTCCCGCAGTTCTTTCAAATCAGAGGAATAAACGGTCTGCCGCTTTCCGCGAATATCTGTGTACCGATATTGATAAATCAGGTCTTTTCTCTGGCTCTCTCCTGTCCGCAGGATTCTTCCTTTATGGTCTTTGCGTTTCTCGGACATTGTCAAACTCCTTTCCGTGATGGAAAGAGCCTTGATATGACACATTCATTGTATCATATCAAAGCCGCATTTTACATCACTTATTTGCAAAAGATAGTGTTAGATGGAATACGCCTGTTCGATATACTGGTCAAACAGGCGTCGCTTTATCAATCGCTTATTTCCTACCCACAAAACAAACCGACAATTTTCATCGTTAGTTATGTCCCGCAGTTTATTTACTCCAATCCCGGAATAGGCTGCCGCTTCTTCCAGACTAAGATTACTCTTTTCCCAAATAGGGATTTCTTTCATAGGCATTTACCTCCATAAACTGACGTTGTCGCGGCAGTCGCCAAATGGATATGCAAGCATATCCGCTTGGCTCGTTGCCCACGCAAATGAAATATGCCCGACAAGGAAATGTCAGGCTGGTGTGATGCGGAATATCCCAATGTCAACCAAACCGTGTCAACCGGCATAAAAGACTTTGAAAACAATCCGCAGGCTCTCTATTTTTCTATTTTAACTTTTCTTTGATTTCTTGGTTGACATGGTTGACAAAGGAGAGAAATGCCCCAAATATCAGGCTTTTTCCTGTCAACCGGCAGTCAACCGAAGCGTCAACCAAACTGTCAACCGGGAGCTTTTTCAAAAGGGAAGCTCCATCTGCCGGGCTTCTTCCTCCGTGATCTCCCGAAAACCATCCTCGTCCGCTGGGGGCTGGTTGACACGCTCCCAACCTTTTTGGGAACCGTACTTCTTATACCGCTTGGGGCTTTTGTAAGCCGTCCAGCCCCGTATGCTGCCGTTTGCAATGCCGGTGTTCATGATCTCGCAGATCGCCCGTGTTTCCCATTCTGCCGGGGGATTGCAGTTCCCTAACGCTTCCTCATAAAGCTGCTTGGAGCATACCCGCTCGCCGGTGTTGTCCTCCAAATAGGCGTAGATCATACCGGCCTGCGTGTCCTCCTGCATAAAATCCTGCTGGTGAGCTTTCAGGTAAGCGTTCATCTCCGCACTGAAAGACAGCTTGTATCTGCCGCCGCGATAGATCGTCATGGCTTCCGCCCACATCTGGTCGATATACGCTCTTGAAGTTGCTTCATCGTCCAGTATGTGAACCTCCGCCCGTTCCGGGTACACGGTCACGGGGCAGAAAGTCCTGCCGGTTGGTGGTTCCTCCAAACACGCATTGACGGAGCCGGTCTGCCGGGTGGGTTTCATACGGCACTTTGTAGGTTTCTTTCTGGCGGCTTAGAAACGACTTGATTTCCTCAATGCTTCTGGCGTTGGCGGTGGCAATCATCTCCGACATTTCCATGATCCAATGCCCTTGCAACTTCCGATATACGTTTTCATCGTCCAGCTTCTTCAAATCATCGGAAAACCAATCGTCCTTGACTGCCAGCAGTCGGAAAAAGGTGGATTTCCCGGCTCCCTGACCACCTACCAGACAGAGCATGACCTCAAACTTGCTCCCCGGCTGAAATACCCGCCGGATTGCTCCCATCATAAACAGCTTCAGGGCTTCAAAGGTATAATCGTCTGTATCGGCTCCCAGAAAGTGGAGCAGGGCATAACGGATGCGCTCTGTTCCATCCCATTGCAGGCCGTTCAGATAATCCCTGACAGGATGGTAGCGGTTCTCGTTGGCTACGATCTGGATAGCGTTTTCCACTTTCTTCTCACTGGTAAGCCCGTAGTGTTCTTCCAGATACAGAAGCAGATATTTCATATCCATATCGGTCAGCGCGGAACCGGTTCGCTCCCATCCCAACGGTTTCACAATATCTACCCGCTCGGAGAGAATATTATAGCTGATGGCCCCACGCAGCAGCGGGTCACGCTGGAACACCGTCAGACAGTTTTTGATGCTGTTCTTCACGCCGCCTTTCTGCGTTCCCTCCAGCATTTCTTTGATTTCCTCCGTAGTCTGCGCCGATTCCATTAAATCCATTGTCCGCCTGACCGCTTCCTGCGCCGCCGGCGGCAAGCTCTGAAATTCGTCGTTCAATCTCAATCACCCTCTTTCCCTGTTCGGCGAGCAGCGCCGCTTTTTCTTCCAATTCTCCAAACAGCAAAATATCCAGCAGATATTCTACATAATCAATTCTCTGCAATGCTTCCACAAAAAGAGGATGCCAGACGGCATCCTGCGGCTGTGGGGCGTATTCGGTTTTCCAGCGTTCCAACAGGTGCAGATAATCGCACAATACCCGGAAACAATGCTGTTCAGCTTCCCTAAATCTTTGATCGGCTGTCTTTTGGCGGGGCGGTGGTCTGCGCCGCTTCCTGTCGGTGAGTTTTATATCGTCATAGGGAATTGAAAAATCCTCCGCAAGTCTGACGGCGGCTTCCCGCTTTCCCAAACCATGCAGCGAAGCGGCAAAGTCGATCACATCCCCGGAAGCGCCGCAGCCGAAGCAGTAATAGCGGCTGTCCACTTTCATGCTCGGCGTCCGGTCATTGTGGAACGGACAGCAGGCCATACCGTTTCTGCCCACCCGTATTCCATAGAAAGAAGCAGCCTGCCGGGTGGTGACGGACTGCTTCACCGCTTCAAATACATTCAAATGCTTCCTCCCATAAAAATGCCGGTAGCCTGAAAACTGCCGGTTGTGTCAAAGTTCCATATCGTGTTTCTTTCTCGACGGCTCCTGTGTCTGCCGCTGCTCCAATGCCCGGTCAATACAATGCTGTACCCGGCGCATTTTCAGCAAATCCTCCCGGAGAAGCTTATACTGCGGGGACAGCTCGGCGTACTCCGCTTGCAGCCGGTTATATTCCAGCTTCCATGCGGGTAACGTCACCAGCTTGCCGTCCAGCTTCTCTTTCAAAATGCGGCGGGCGGTGTAGAACAGCCGCAGGTCTGCATCGTGGGCTGTTTCAAATTTCTCCCGCTGCTTTTTCCACTTGATGCCGTTCAGCTCGTCATATATCGGCTTCAACCGTTTGTAGTTCTCGCCCTGCCGTATCAGCTCCTGCAATTCTTTCATCCGGGCTGATTTAGACTTCATAGCGCCGCTCAATGCGTCAAACTCTGTGCTGACGGACGAAAGACGGGCTTCCAATGCTTCCAGTGACAGCAGTTTATTTTCCATCAGGTAATTGACCGCTTCCGAAAACTCTTTCAGGTTCTTCCCCTTAGCTCTCTGGCTCCATGCCCCGGCGTTCCTGTCCTCATAATAGAAGATCAGCAGGTCGGCAAGGCTCGGCGTCTTAGGCTTGGAAAGTTCCTCTTTGACCTCCGCAATCCAGCCGAACAGGGATTTGATTTTCCTCTTTACATCCAGCATGAGCCGGTTAGTTGCTTTGATCCAGCGGTTCAGCTCGCCTTTGTCAGTGCGGATGCCCTTTGCTTCCATCTGCCGAACCGTCGGCCCCTCATGGACGGTGGGGATCAGGTCAAGCCCTTGCCGCACATAGGAGCGGTGGTCGATGCGGACGTCCAGCCCCTTTTCCGCAAACTTCTCATTCACCATCCGGCACCATGTTTCCCGCCATTCTTCCAATGTTTCCGGGCTGCCCCAGTCGGTGGTAGGTACGGCGTTGAATATTGGTTTTCCGGCTTCATCCAGTACCCTGTTGCCCGCATTGTCAAGGACATATTCCCGGCGCTGCTTCTGTCCCCATGTACCGTCTGGATTGAGGGGGCGCATGATCGTCATGACATGGAAATGTGGGTTGGGGATGCCGCCGTCCTCCTTGTCTGGGGCGTGAATGGCAAGATCGGCAATCATGCCTCGATCTACCAAACAGCGCCGTACAAACTCCCTCGCCAGCCCGATATTTTCCTCCATTGACAGCTCATTCTGCAAAGCAACATCAAAGCTATATGCAAGCTGCGCTTTTGGGTGCTTCTCCACCTGTTCCACCGTATTCCACAAGGTTGCCCGATCTTGGTACTCCGGCGGGGCATGGGGCGGCAAAATAATCTCGGAACAGATCACGCCGCCCTTGTGGGTGTAGTCGCTGTACTCGCCGTAGTAATCACTGTAAAGCCGTTCCCCGGCTCGGTAGGCTGCGGCGGCAATGGCGCTCTGTCCGGCGCTGCGTTTGATCTGATTGACCGTCAAATGATACAGCGCCATTGTCAGTCACCGTCCTTTGGGCTGACTGGCGGCTGATTGTACTTCTCAACGGTCAACCGCACCATGTTCTGAACTGGCTGCCATTGGGATATGCGTTCCATCAGGGAATAAAATTCCTGCTCGGTCAGTATCTTCACTTCCGGCATGACGCTCTCTATCGCCGCCCCACGGGTAATGAGCCGGTGGCTGCGCTGCTTGCGGGAGCCGCTTTCAAAGTAAGATTTTCGGTTTTCCAGACGGCGCAGCTTACGACGTTCCTGTTCCAGCTTGGCGGTGTTTTCCTCGTATTCCTTTTGTAATTCTTCCAGTGATTTATTCATGTGACAATCCCTCCTTTGCTATGGGATAAGAAAAGACCGTATGGATAACGGTCAAGTGTCGGTATTCATCTATCAGCCTTTGCGGATGTGACAGGCCGGTAACGGGTTGTCGCAGACACAAAGGACACAGGGGATAGCCGCTTAAGCGGCGCAAGGGGGTGTAGCCCCCTTGTACGGAGCAAAGCGACGCAGGCTCCCGGACAGCGGATTCTATCGGCGGTCAGGGGGCGGCTCCGCAGGACGCACGATACATGGTCTATGGACTATGTATAGAAGTGCGCCCTATCCGAGTTCTGGGATAGGGCGCATTATCCCAGATATTCAATTATCCGAGGAAATTCTTAAAAAGCACCATCCGTAAAGGCTTTCAAGAAGATTTCCTCGGATAATATTTTACCTACATGGTACAGTTAAAGCCA